>CAWINF010000002.1:0-965893 GCA_963837495.1 uncultured Acidobacteriota bacterium
TAATCGCACTTCCAACTGACGAGTCCCAGACGGTCGATCATGGTCAGCGGATTGGCTCTTGCGTAAAGGTAGACGTTCAGTTCCGACGGCTGTCTTGCATCCCAGTCTGGGTCGGGTTGTGTATATCGGCCCCACCCTGGCCGGTACCACCGGAAGATATTGTAGGAGCGTTCGGTGACGCCGTTCTGGCCGAGGTTGAGCTGTTCGGCCTCCTGGCCGGGCAGGCGCAGGGGTTGGTGCTGATCGGCGGTACGGAGCGCGAACACCTTTCCGTAGGGCTCATGCTCGGCGCGCCAGAAGACCGCGCCTGCCGAATCGGTCTGAATCAGCGGCGTCCCCAGATGGTCCGTGAACGTCCAGTGAGTCCCGCCGTCCTTCTCCACCACCGGATGACCGTTGAACCAGACGTAGTCGTAACCGCCGGCAGTCGTCGGCGTGGGGCTCAGGCTCGTCTCCTCGAGAAGATTCATCTCCGGCGAGTAGAAGAAATACCTCTTGTTTCCGCTCCCGTCCTGCACGATCGTCCGCAGCCCGCGGCCGTCGTAGGTGTAGGTCAGGCCGTCGGCTGTCGCCAGGTTGTTGCGGGTCGAGTAGGTGAACGCCGAGGCGCCGACGGCAGTCTCGTTTGCCGCGGCGTCGTAAGAGACCGAGCGGGTCCCAAACCCCGTCTCCGTCACCGAGGAGAGCTTGGGCAGCGTCCCCGAATAGGTAAACGTGGCCGTCCGGGAGGTGCCCAGGGTGATGCCGGTCACATTGCCCATCTTATCGTAGGCGTAGCCGTTGCCCGTGGCCGTGCCCCAGAGCGAGGAGCCCGAGTTGGCCGTGGTCAGCCGGTTCAAGTCGTCGTAGCCGAACACGCGATCGTAAGCAGCGGAAGGAGTCGGGCAGGGCTGCGCGGCGCAGATCGAGGTGATGTTGCCAAGGGAATCTTCCGCGTAGGCGTAGTCCGCGATCGGTTTGCCGCCGTAGGCGAGCTGAATATCGGTCGGCCGGTAGCGCAGGTCGTAGGTCACCGTCTTGATTGTGCTGTTGCCGTAGGAGAGGCTCGACTCCGGGCCAAACGGCTGGTACTGGGCCGCCGTGACGTATCTCAGTGAGCCCATGCAGGTTGGGCTCGCGTCCCCGCAGGCAGTCCGCGGCCGGTCGGCAAAGTCGAAGGTATACCTGGCGAGGTTGCCAGATGGATACGTGATCACGTAGCGGTTGCCGTTGGCGTCGTAGAGATAGGTCAGGGAGTACGGGGAGCCCTGGATCGTCCGCGCCTCGGAGCGCATCAAGCCGCGTCGCTCGTACGCGTAGGTCGCCGAGCCCGAAGGGTCCGTCATCGTGGCGAGACGGCCCTTCCCATAGCCGCCCGCAGTGGCATCGTCATAGGTCCAGGTGACCGTCTCGGTGGAGAAGCCTGTCCGGGTCGAGACGGCGCTGGTGACCCGGTTCGCGGCGTCGTAGATCCTTGTCGTCGCCGCTGTGTTGGCGTCCGTGGAGGAGAGCAGGTTGCCTGCCGGATCGTAGGAGTAACTCGTCGCTCCCGAAACCGGGCTCGTCTGGGTTTGCAGACGCCGGAAATCGTCGTAGGCGTAGGTCGTGACGTTGCCGTTGGGGTCTGTCACCGAGTTCAGGTTGTCCTGGACGTCGTAGCCGTAGCCGGTCACGACGTCCGGCCCGGGCGTCAGGACCTGTTTTTGGGTTACCTGCGTCAGGCGGTTCAAGAAATCGTAGGCGTAGAGGGTGTTCGCAGCCGTGTGCCGCTCGTCCTTGACGCTGAGAAGGTTGCCGCGCGAGTCGTACGTGTAGTCGTCGTGGCTCGCGTCGGGGTGCACGACCGAGGCCAGGCGGTTATGGGAGTCGTACGAGAACGAGTCGGTTCGCCTGGTCGTCCAGGCTGCGCAGGTTGCGGCCGGCGTGTTGCAGCTCTGGGCGTCCTCCTGCGTCTTATCCCCGATGACGTTCAAGGTCAGATGCAGGCGCTCCTGCTGGTTCCCGCTCGAATCGGCGCGGATCGTGTTGAGCAAGCGATTCGTGCCGTCTTCGTACTCGTAGTGGAGCTTGTTGCCGCGTGGCAGCGTCACGTCGGTTAGCCGGTCCCGAGTGTCGAAGGTATAGGTTGTCGTGTAGTCGAGAGGCTCGCTTGGATCACCCGGCGGCTTCTTGGACACGAGGCTCGTCACCCTCCCTTTCGAGTCCGTCGTCTTGTCGGTCTCGACGCCGTTCGGATCAACGACCTTCTTCGCCGTGCCGAATACATCATAGGTATCAAATTGAGTGTCGAGGTGCGCCGCAGCCGAGGTGTAGACCGAGGCCTGCTGGGGACGGCCCCGGCGGTCGAGAGTCGCGTCGGCGTCCGAGAAGTAGCTGAAGGTCGTCTTCTGGTTTGTCGCGGGCCCGTCCACTTCGGTCTGCCGGTGCCTGGCATCGAAGAGCGTTGTCGTCGTGTAGATGGTGGCCGAGCCGTCGCTGGGCTTCAGGTAGCCCGAGACCCGCGCCGTCAGCGTGGTCTCGGGCGCGCCCGACGTGTTCCACAGGTAGGTTGTGACCTTGTTCTGGCCCGGTTTTGCCGCGGAGGCTTCGGTCATGGACCTCACGAACGCCGGCCAGGCCAGGCCGGCGGGAGACACGTAGCCGTACACATAGGTCGTCGTGCGCTGCTGCGGCGCTCCGACCGCGTCGGTCCGTGCCAGGGCCATCCCGTTGTAGTCGTAGATAAAGTCTGTTTCCGCCTGCTCGGCTCCGATCCCAACCACCTTCGTCAGAGGGTGATCATCGTCGTCGTAGGTGTACGCCTGCGCGTCATCACCGCCGCCGCTGCAGGAGGGACAGTTCCCCACGATCGAGGTCGGCAGATAGCGGCCCGCCACGTAGGCGAGGGTGAAGGTAGAAGACAGGCTGCTCGTAGCGTCGATCTGCGAGGTCACGGTACTCTGCGTCGAAGAGTCGTAGGAGATCGTGACCTTGCTCCGGGCGTTTGGACCCGGGTGGGGTACGCCACCGGTAACCACCGTATCGCCGGACCACGACGAGACGCCCCTGCCATTCGAGTCGTATTCATGCCCCTCCAGCACGGCCCCCGACTCGTCCGCGACCGAGGCCAGAACCGTGGGGTCGCCCACCTTTCCCGTCACGTAGACAAACTGCCGCCAGGCCGTTGCGCCGCCGTGCCGAGGATCAGAGGCGCTCTGAAGATGACTCGTGCCGTCCACGGTAAACCGCCACTGATTGCCGTCCGGGTCGAGGATCGAGCTCAAGAAGCTGCCGCTGTACCCGAGCGTCCAGACGCGCCCCTCGGGGTCGGCGATCGAGGTCAGATTCGCTCCCGTGTAGGTTCCTACCGTCGCATTTCCCCACCGGTCGGTCGTCGAAAGCCAACGGCTTGTGGACGCATCGAACAGCGTCGAGGTGCCGTTGAGGTCTGTCAGCGTGAATCGCGCGGTGCTCGTGTTGTAGAGGACAGTCTCCCTGGCGTCACCCGGCCACACGGCGGAGTAGGGAGCGCTCCCCGGTGCGCCCGAATAGTAGAGGCTCTGTTCGCCGCTGCCGTTGGTCCAGATCAGCAGCTTCTGATCCGTGCTGAAAAAGGCCAGGGTCTGGGAAAACGTGTGCGTGAACCCGTAGCCGAGGGGGCCAGCGATCTTGTTCTGGGAGTTATACGCGATCGAGATGCCAAACGGTGACGCGTTCTCCGCGGATGAGAATAAGGGCTCCTCGTAGCGCACGTTCCCCGAGCCGACGTTGATCGGCGAACCTGCGGAAACCCCGCATTCCTTGCGATCGCCGGGACAGGGGCTTCCCGGCAGACCGACGGCTTGGCTGCTGACGAACGTGTACACTATAGGGAACCCCGTGGCGAGGATGTAAACCGCCTGATAGCAGTGGTTTGCATCGACGGTGAAAAGATTGCTGGCTTTGCCGTGTTCCCAGTATGGATCGAAGTTCATGACGGGGCTGCGAACGCCTCCAGCGCCTATGCTGACGATCGTTATGTAGTAGGGGATGTTGGCGGGTTCGTAAATCGTCCCGCCGTCCGCTGGTGGATTGCAATACGCGTTCCGGAGAAAGTACTCGACTTCCAATCTGTTGTTCACGATCCGCGCGATTGGACGGGTGATCGCCGGCTTCACGCTTCCATCGCCTGTGACTCCGATCGGGCACGGAGGATTCGGACAGAAGTACAGAGGAGGACCGCTCTGCTGGCAGGCGCTGTCATGCCAGTTGCCGTCACCCACAATGTCCTGAGAAATCGGCGGGTTGAAGATACCAAACGTGTAGGGACTCGTGGGCGACGGCTGAAAAGCCAGCGCTGCTGAAGATAAGGCAAGACACGCAGCGAGAGCCGAGAGCAGGATGGCGGAACGACGAAAATCCATGGGACACCTCTGTTGTAGCTGGGGAGTTTGCGGGCCTACGGAGGGGACCTGCTTGCAGCGCGGGCCTTCATCGGTCGATGTCATCGCCGTGCGGCTAGACCGGCGACCAGCGGGAGGCGCGGCCAGTTCTTGAGCGGAATCTGCTCGGCGACGGCCCAAACTCGTCGCAGGCATGCTCAGCAGAAGGACGATTGTTCTTCTCCTTGTACGAGTCTTCATAGAGTCCTCCCAATGTCGGCAACCAATAGACCGGCTAAAACTCCCAACACGCTGACCCCGGCTACCGGCGGGCAAATCCGGGGCGGGAACTCGGGGGAAATCCTTCCTTCCCGACTCCCTGCATAGATAATCGGAGAAAAGGGCCCAACTGGGCCCAGGGAGATTGAAATATTTTTCGGGAAGGGGCGGAGTGGTCAGTCGTGAAGATGATCCATGAGGAAATGGAGGCAGCGGGCGTCCATCAATCTGATCGACTTCCGGCCGACCCCCATATGCCGAGCCGTCTCGCGCTGGCTGAGTCCCTGTTCGTACCGTAGAGAGTAGAACTTACGCAGCGGCGCCGGAAGAGCTGCCGCACGCGCCCGAAGCAGGTGCAGCAACTCGGGATCCGGCTCGTCGGAAGAGAATCGCCTGTTCGGATTGAGGTCGAGTTCCCCGATTTGGCTCCGCCTTTTCAGATCCACGACCTTGTGTTCGGCCGTGTGGAAGACCCAGCTCGCATTGATCTCATGGTTCATCCCGACTCTCAACAGAGCGAAGCGTACCTCCTGAAGGACATCCAGGAGATCGTCCGTTGAGAGTGAATGCCGCAACGCCATGAAGCATACGATGCGGAGAAGATGAGGCGACTCCAGCCAGTCTTTCGCGGCAGAGGGAGACGGGTCCAATGGTGTTCGCGACAGTGGCGGCATCCGGGGCGGCCGCTCGACGCGACCCGAGGCGGGAAAGGTTTCCGTCCGTTGGCGGGAGTGGCGGCGCACGAAGTATAGCAGACGAATCATTCGAAGACGGTCACTACGATGTGAGGAACACGCCGGAGGTTAGACTTCTCAGACCGTGATTCCTATCGAAGACATCCGCGCGGCGGCGGCGAGGATCGCGGGAAAGGTCCACCGTACGCCGCTTCTCTCGGCGGCGCAGCTGGGCGAGCGCGCCGGGATCCGGCTGTCCTTGAAGTGCGAAAGCTTCCAGAAGACGGGGTCGTTCAAGCCCGGGGGCCGTCCTGGCCGAGGTTGAGCTGCTCGGCCTCCCGGCCTGGCAGTCGCAGGGTTGGTGCTGATCGGCGGTACGGAGGCGTCCGATTCCGGTGGAGGCCCGGGCGGCGAGCGCTCGGGAGTACGCGCATCTCCGTCGGACAGGACACGCGTCGCAGAGGGGGTGGCTTGTCTTACAGAGCTCCTGGCCGTGGCGGCGCAGGAGCCGGTGGGCTTCAATCAGGACATCGCAGTCTCTCGGAAGCTGGCGGGCTGCGGTCTCCTGCGCGGAACGGTAGGAACGGCCGTAGCTCTTGTCCTGCGTTCCGAACCCGAGGCGCAGGAGAACGCGCAGGCCGTTGGACTCGAGGGCGAGCACGGGAAGAGCGCCCGAGAAGAGGAGAATCTTCTCGGCGCCGGGGCCGCCGATCGAGGGGAACTTCTCAAGGCCTTGATTGCCTCCCTGGGAGGACGGCGGAGAACCTCGGAGAGGTCGCCGCCGAACTCCTCGAGCGCGATCGCCGCGATCTCCTGAAGCTCCTCGGCGGTGTTGGCAGGCAGGATTCCCTTCCCGCCGACGTCGCGCAGCGCCGCTCGCGACGCTCCGAGGATTCTGTCGGGCTTGAGCTCCGTCAGCTCACTCAACAGGCGGAACGCTTCCGCCCGACGGGCATCGGTGGCGAGATAGGCAACGTTCTCGAACAGGATCTGCTCCAGAGGATCCGTCACCTCGGGCGGCCGGGGCTTTCCGTAGAAGCTCTCGAGAGTTCGCAGGATACGGCCCAGCCGCGTTGCCGCGCGCTTTTTCGCGGCAGCGAAACTCTTGTCGCGGAAGGTCACGGCGCCTTCACAGTGTCACACGAGGGCTGCCGGCAAGCCGGAAAATCTTGTTCGGGGAGCGTCGGCGCGAAATAATCGCCTCCTCGACCAGAACCAGAGAGGAGCGAATGAGATGAAGGTCAGGCGAGTACTCTCTGTCATCGGCGCCGCCCTGCTGGCGCTGCACGGCTCCTACGCGCTGGGAGCTGCGGCGGCGAAGCCCTCCCCTCCCGCGGCCTCTGCGGAGAAGAAGGAGGCGAGCGAAGGGCCGCTGCAGAACATGAAGTTCCGCAACCTGGGTCCGGCCGTTGGCGGAGGGCGCGTCTCTTCGGTCGCGGGCATCCCGGGCGACCCGAATATCCTCTACGTCGGCGCGGCGGCCGGCGGAGTCTGGAAGAGCGTAGATGGGGGGAACAGCTTCAAGGCCATTTTCGAGAAGTACCCGTCCTCGATCGGGGCGATCGCGGTCGCGCCTTCCAATCCGAGCCTGATCTGGGTCGGAACGGGGGAGGCAAATCCGCGCAACGACGTCCTGGACGGCCACGGCGTGTACTTCTCCGCGGATGCCGGGAATTCCTGGCGCTTCCTGGGGCTCGCGGACGTGGGGCAGATCTCCCGCGTTCTGATCGACCCGTACGATCCGAACACCGTCCTCGTCGCGGCGCTCGGCCACATCTGGGCGCCCAACCCCGACCGGGGCGTGTACCGCACGACCGACGGCGGGCAGACCTGGAAGAAGGTCCTCTTCGTGGACGATCAGACGGGGGCCTGCGAGCTTGTCATGGCGCCCGGCAACCCCAGGGTCCTCTTCGCCGGGATGTGGCAGGTGCGGCGGTTCCCGTGGGAGCTGGTGGACGGCGGACCGGGCTCCGGCATCTACCGCTCGACGGACGGAGGCGCGACCTGGACGAAGTTGACGAAGGACATCCCGGAGGGCCCGCTCGGCCGCATTGCCCTGGCGGTCGCCCCGACCAACTCGAACCACGTGTATGCCCTGATCGAGACGAAGAAAGGACTCCTCTGGGATTCGGAGGACATGGGGGAGCACTGGGAGAAGCTCTCCGACAGTATGCTCTTCAACGTGCGCCCGTTCTATTTCTCTCTGATCGCCGTGTCGCCGGCGGACGAGAACAAGGTCTATTTCGGCTCGTACAATCTCGTCGAGTCCGACGACGGCGGAAAGACTTTCCGCGTGATCGACCAGCGCATCCATCCCGACCATCACGCTCTCTGGATCGATCCGAAGGACCCGGATCGGATCCTGCAGGGCAACGACGGCTACGCCCTGCTCTCGACCGACGGCGGGAAGTCCTGGCGGGGTTTCGACAACATTCCCATCGAGCAGTTCTACATGGTCTCGGCCGATTCGAGCGTCCCCTACAACCTCTGCGGGGGACTCCAGGACAACAACGCCTGGTGCGGGCCGTCCAACTCGCTCTCGCGGGGCGGCATTGGGCCGGCAGACTGGTACGTCACGGCCGGAGGCGACGGCGAATACGTCGTGCCGGCTCCCTCCGACCCGACGATCGTCTACTCCGACTCGCAGAACGGCAACATCAACCGGCTGGACTTGAAGACGCACTTGTCGAAGAACATCCGCCCCTACCTCGCCTCGGTCTCGGAGATGAGCCCGGCCGAGCTGAAGTACCGCTTCAACTGGACGAGCCCCATCGCCGTCTCGGCGAAGGACGCCAACGAGGTTTACATCGGCGGCAACGTCGTCTTCAAGTCCACCGACGGCGGCTCGCACTGGACGGTCATCAGCCCGGATCTGACGCGCAACGACAGGTCGAAGCAGGTCGTCTCGGGGGGCCCGATCCACCACGACCTCTCGGGCGCCGAGACCTACGACACGCTGCTGTCGCTCCAGATCGCGGCGACCGATCCCAACGTGATCTGGGCCGGCTCCGACGACGGGCAGGTGAGCGTGACTCGCGACGGCGGCAAGAACTGGACGAACGCCACGAAGAAGATCCCGAACCTGCCGGAGTGGGGACGCATCTACCAGATCGACATCTCCCCCTTCGACGCCGGGACCGCGTACATCGTCTCGGACCGCCACATGCTCGACGACCGGCGACCCTACGCCTACAAGACGGCCAACTACGGCGAAACGTGGACCTCGATCGCGAAGGGACTCCCCGGCGACGCCACGTGCTACGTCGTGCGGGAGAACCCGAACAAGAAGGGCTTCCTCGTGGCCGGCACCGGCACCGGGCTCTTCTCCTCGACGGACTCCGGTGCGAGCTGGAAGCCCTTGAAAGCCGATTTTCCGAACGCTCCCGTGTGGGACGTGAAGTTCGTGAAGGCCTCGCACGACCTCGTCGTCGCGACGCACGGCCGCGGGCTCTTCGTCTTCGACAACATCACGCCGATCGAGGAGTGGACCTACGCCATCGAAGGCAAGGACTTCCATCTCTTCTCCTCGCCCCCGGCGGCAATGCTCCAGTCCTGGAACCGGGGAGGCTTCGCCGCGGGCGGGTTCCGGGCCCCGAATCCTCCCCACGGCGTCACGGTCGATTACTACGTCAAGACCGAGATCAAACAGACCGAGGAGCAGAAGAAGGCTCGCCGCGACGCCGTGAAGATCGTCGTGACCGACGAAAAGGGCGCTCCCGTCGCAACGCAGTGGGGACCGGCGAAGGAGGGGATCAACCGCCACGTCTGGAACATGCGCTACGACGGGCCCAAGAAAGTCGCCTCGGCCAAGGAGGCCCCGCCCAACGAGTTCTTCGAACCCAACCGCGGCCCCGACGTCATGCCCGGGACCTACAAGGTCGCGGTGACCCTCAAGGGAGAGACGCAAACGCAGACGGTGACCGTCCTGCCCGATCCGCGCATGCCGGCGGACATGGAGGCGTTCCGTGCCCAGACGCTGGCTGCCCTCGACGTGCGCAACGGCGTGACGGCCTTGAACGAGATGATCAACCGGATCGACAGCCTGCAGAACCAGATCTCGGCGCTGGAGAAGAACCTCCGCGGCGGCTTCGACGAGGGGGAGGGGAGACATGCCCCGCGCCATTACGAAGGCGTGCTCAAAGCGGCGAAAGACCTCGGCAAGAAGCTCAAGGACCTGCGCGACCGTGTCTACAACCCGGACCTCCAGCGCGACGTCGGCCAGGACTCGATCCACTACCACACCGACTTCCAGGGGCAGCTGCAGCGCCTGAACCAGGCGCTCTCCGGCTACAACCGGACGCCGGGCGACCTCTTCCGGGAGGACATGGCCCAGAGGCGCAAGAAGCTTGACGGTTATCTGGCGGAGTTCAACGGCCTGGCGAAGACGGAAATCGCGGCCTTCAACAAGACCGCCGCCGAGCAGGGAACGCCGACCCTTTTCGCCGGGGACGTGATCCAGGTCCAGGACGTCGCTCCGCGCTAGCGCGGAATCTGCGCCATTCGGCGCACCGGCGGACGGCTCGGCCAAAGGGCCTCGACCGTCCGCCAGATCCCGCGCAAGCGCTACGCTCCCGCGGCGCGAGGCTCCTCCCCTCTGGGAGACTCCTCGCGCCGCGAGCGCCGGCGGGATCCGGGCGGTCTATTGGATACGTCGCTGCTTTTGTTCGAGGCAGTCTTACCTCCGTCATCCTGAGCGAAGCGAAGGATCTGCTCTCGTGGCTTCGCGCTTGCGCCAGAGCTGGTTTTTGGTTGGAAGAACACCCTTCTTGCGTTAGCAGCATGGCGCCGGGTGTCAGGGAGTTCGAAAGGGCCTGGGTGCGGGAGTGCCGTGGCGCGGAACGAGAATCAGGCCGCCGGGCGTCGGGATGGGAGTGGGTGGGGGAGAGATGCCGGTGAACACCCGGCCGACCCGGCCGCCTCCGGCTTCCGTGAACCAGATGTTGGAGTCGGGGCCGACAGCGATGCCGTCCGGGAAGGTCGCGGGGCTGGGAATCGGTAACTCTTGCTTGAGCTCACCGGCCGTGGTCACCTGGCCGATCCTGTTGAATCCGTTCTCCGTGAACCAGAGGTTGCCGTCCGGGCCGGCGACGACGCCGGTCGGACCCGAGCCGATCGCGAAGAGGAAGAGGTTGACGATCTGCCCGGCCGAGTTGAGCTTGACGATGCAGTCCTGGCCGCGGTCGGCGACGTAGAGGTTGCAGTCGTCGGCGGGCCCGCGGGCGATGCTCCGCAGATTCGATCCCACGCCCGTGTTCGCGGTCTCCGTCACCCTTCCCGCCGTGTCGATCCGGCCGATCCTGCCGATCTGTTCCGTGAACCAGAGGCTGGCGTCGCCGCAGGGATCCGCCAGGATCGCGCGGGGATTCCCCCCGGGCGTCGGCACCGGGAACTCGCCCAGAAGCCGGCCGAGTGTGTCCATCTTGCCGATGCGGTCGGCGCTCCCTTCCGTGAACCAGAGGTTGCCGTCCGGGCCGACCGCGATGCTCTCCGGCGGGCTTCCCACGGCGAACTCCTGGAAGCTCCCGCTGAGGTCCATCCTGCCGATCTTGCTCGCCCCGCTTTCCGTGAACCAGAGTCTTCCGTCCGGCCCGACGACGATGCCATGCGGGGCGCTCCCGGTTGGGAGCGTGATCTCCCGCAGCAGATTTCCGTCGCGGTCCATCAGTGCGATCTTGCCCGAGTCCTCCTCGGCGACACAGACGATTCCGTCCGGGCCGGCGACGATGCCCTGCGGCTTGCCCAAGATCCACGGGAACTCCTGGACGGAGAAGGCCTGCGCGGCCAGAAGAGCCGCGGCGCCGAACAGAAGGAAGGGAGAGAGCCGGGATGGGAGGGTAGTCGTCATGGATATCGTCTCAAGGGGGAAGGATCATAGCCGAGGCTTCGGGCCCGACTCCGCCTGCCAAACTGACCATGACTGCGTGATCGCCTGCGTCAAGGATCACAACGCCAAGTACGTCTTCGTGTCGGGCGCCAAGATCTACCAGATCTCCAACCAGGACTTCGCCGGCCTCGAAGAGCACGCCGCGCACAACATCAAGCTGACGGGCGACATGTCCGGCGACACGATCACGGTTTCCAAGATCGAAATGGCGGGCAAGAGCAAGAGCTAGAGACGGCCTCTCCTCTTTCTCACGAGCTCTGCGGGACCAGGGAACTCTCGCATTGACCCGGTTTCTCCCGGCGGCACGCGAAAGGCTCCGGTGCGGGACGCGGGCATCGTCACGGTGACGACTGCGCCTCGCTCCGGGTTGTTCGAGGCCGCGACGCTGCCGCCGTAGCCCTCGACAATGGACTTCACGATCGCGAGGCCGAGACCCGTGTGAAGCCGGCCGGGCGGGCCTTCGCTCTCGGGCCGGTAGCTGAAGAAGCGGTCGAAGATCCGCGCCTGGTGCGCGGGGGGAATCCCGGGGCCTTCATCCGCCACCCTCACGGCGGCCGCCCCATCCCGGGAGCGTTCGAGCGTCACTCGGACGCAGCCGCCGTCGGGAGAAAAGCTCGCCGCGTTGTCGAAGAGGTTCTCGAAGACCTGTGTCATCCGCGCCGGCGAGGCCCGCACCGCGACGACCTGCTCCGGCAGCGCGAGCTCGATCCGCAGACGGCCCCTCTCGCGCATCCGGAAGCGCTCGGCGATCCGCGCGAGCAGGCCGTTCAACGGGACAGCGAATTGTTCCTCCGCCTCGAGCCCCGCGTCGATGCGGGTGACCTCGGCGAGCTGGGAGACCTGCTGCTCCATCCGCGCGACTTCCTCGAGGACGACGGCGAGGAAACGGCGGCGCTCCTCCGGGTCGCTCACCTCCGAGAGCATTTCGGCGGCCGAGCGGATCGAGGCGAGAGGGTTCTTCAGCTCGTGCGCCACGTCCGAGGCAAAGGACTCGAGGCCGCGCTGGCGGTCCTCCAGGCGGATCGTCAGCTCCTCAAGAGCCCTGGCGAGATCTCCGATCTCGTCCCGGCGGGCGAGTCCCCGGAACGTCCCCCGGAGCCTCCCGCGCCGGTCCAGGATTGCCGCCGCCTCGTCGCGCAGGGCGCGCAGCGGGCGCGCGATCGTCGCCGAGACGAAGAGCGAGAGGACGAGCGCGACGGCGGCGGACGCGGCGCAGATCCGCGCGATGCGCAGCCGGATCGCGTAGAGGTCCTGGAGAATGCGGTAGGTGGACTGTGAGACGACGGCCGCGCCCACCACCTCTCCGCCGCTTTCGATGGGAATGGCGCTCGAGAGGGTCACCGAGCGCTGCTCGGGGCTGATCCGCGTCGCTTTCCCGTAGCGGCCGGAGAGCGCGGAGCGCACTTCGCGGCCGTCCAGTCTTCCTCCCGGCGCCTCCTCGCGGTCGGAGGGCCTCGGCTCGACGGGAGGCGAGAGCCTCTTCGGCAGGTCCACGAGGAAGGCGCCGATCCGGTAGAGGAGATTCTTGCGCGCCGGCGCCGGGGCGGGAGGAGCTGCCGGCTTGCTCTCGCGCGGCCCGAGGAGGCTCGTGTCGGCGAGCACGGCGCCGTCGCGATCCACGACGCGCAGCCGCGCGTCCAGCCGGAGGTTGAGCTGCCGGAGCACGCGCTCGGCTTCCTCGCGACTGAGCCGGCCGCGGCCGGAGAGGGCGGAGGAGAGGACGCGTCCCTGCTGGACCATGGAACGCTCCTGCGCCTCGAGAAGCTGCCTCTCGTACGTATCGAGGTAGAGAAGCCCGGCGGCGGGAAGGAAGACCAGAAGCAGATTGAAGGCGAGCAGGCGCACGCCGATGCGGGAGAGCGCCCTCACGAAGGTCTCGAGCGTCGGGCGAGACCCCGTGCCCCCGCTCCCGGCCCGGAATTCCCGACTCTCAACTCTCCGCCTCCGCCACCCACCGGTATCCGAGCCCATGCACCGTGTCGATCTCCGCGAACGCCGCGTCGCTCGCCTCGAACTTGCGGCGCAGCCTCTTGACGTGGCTGTCAATCGTGCGCTCGGAGACCCAGGCGTCGTTGGGGTAGGCCTCCTCCAGGAGCTGCTGGCGCGTCTTGACGTGCCCGGGGTGGCGCGCGAGGGCTTGCAACAGGAGAAACTCGGTGACCGTGAGAGCGAGGGCTTCGCCTCGCCAGCGGGCCGTGTAGCGCAAGCCGTCGATCTCGAGCGAGCCCGCGCGGATCATCTTCGCCTCGTCGCGCGCGGAGGGATCGCCGGCGAGCGCCGCCCGGCGGAAGAGGACCTTGATGCGCGTCACGAGCTCGCGCATGGAGAAGGGCTTGCAGAGGTAGTCGTCGGCGCCGAGCTCGAGCCCGAGCACGCGGTCGAGCTCCTCGTCCTTCGACGTCAGGAAGATGATGGGCAGCGCCTCGGACCGCGAGCGGAGCTTCCGGCAAAGTTCCCGGCCATCCATCCGCGGCAGCAGGATGTCGAGCACCGCGAGGTCCGGCAGCCTCTGGCGGAACGCGTCCCACGCCTCCGCGCCGTCGGCGTAGCTGTTGACGCGGTAGCCCTCGCGCTTCAAGGCGAAGACGACCGTCTCCCGGATGTTCTTTTCGTCCTCGACGACCGCGACGAGTTCGCCACGCGGTTCCTTCACGTCCGCAGAATGCCATGCCGCGGCCGGAAACCCCAAGCGCCCGCCATATCTTCGCCACAATCTGCCCCGGCAATTCCACGGCGCCGCCCCGCCCGCTCCCCGCCGGCGAGGTCTTCTCTCCGTGGAGGTGTCGTCATGGCTCACGAAGGCTCTCAAAGAATCCCGGCGCGCGTCATCCCGCGGTTCCTGCTGCTCCTGTGGCTGGCGGCGCACGGCCAGGCCCAGACTCTGCCGGATCTCGGCCCGCCCGTGCGCGCCAACCAGGTCAATTCCGGAAGCCTGCTCCTCGCGACCGGCACGCCGGGGCTGTTCCTCCCGGCGCCGGCCCTCGAGACCGACGTCGCGATCCGGGTGACCGGCATCGTCGCGCGCGCGGCCGTCCGGCAGCGCTTCGCCAACACGGCCGGAGACTGCGTCGAGGGCGTCTACGTCTTCCCGCTCCCGGAGAACGCCGCGGTGGACCGGATGCGCCTGAGGATCGGCGAGCGCGTCATCGAGGCGGAAGTCCGGGAGCGCGTCGAGGCGAAGCGGGTCTACGAGCAGGCAAAGGCCGACGGGAAGAAGGCCTCGCTCCTCGAGCAGGAGCGCCCCAACATCTTCACGGCGTCCGTCGCCTCGATCGGCGCCAACGAAGAGGTGGAGGTCGAGATCGAGTACCAGGAGACAGTCCGCTACGACGAGGGGAAGTTCCGTCTCCGCTTTCCCATGGTCGTCGCGCCGCGCTACGACCCCGCCCCGGTGGGCGACGCCGCCCGCATCTCGCCCGCGGTCTTCCGCCCGGGCGACACGCGCGTCAACGCCGTACGCCTGCGCGTCGAGCTCGAAACGGGCGTCCGGCTGCGCCGGCTCGAGAGCCCGACGCACGCTCTCGCGGCGGCCCCGACCGGCGAGGCGAGCTACGCCGTGACGCTGGCGGAGGGGGCCCTCGCCGCCGACCGGGACTTCGAGTTGGAATGGGAGCCAGATCTCGGCGGCGGGCCGAAGCCGGCGGTCTTTGCCGAGAGCCTCGACGGCCAGGCGTATGCGCTCCTCATGCTGCTGCCCCCGGAGGGAGCCGAGATGCCGGGCGCGCGGCTCCCGCGCGAGACGATCTTCGTCATCGACACCTCGGGCTCGATGTACGGGCGGTCCATAGAGCAGGCGCGCCGGTCTCTCGTCTTCGCTCTCGACCGCTTGCATCCCGAGGATCGCTTCAACGTCATCGAGTTCAACAACGAGATGCGCCGGCTCTACGGCGAAAGCCGCCGCGCCCTGCCGGAAACTGTGGGCGAGGCGAAGGATTGGGTCGGGAGACTCCAGGCGAACGGCGGGACCGAGATGCTCCCGGCCCTCCGCGCGGCGCTGGAGGGAGGCGACGAAGGCTCGGAGGTCCGCCAGGTCGTCTTCGTCACCGACGGCGCCGTCGGCAACGAGGAGGAGCTCTTCCGCTACATCCAGGATCACCTGGGGCGAAGCCGGCTCTTCACCGTCGGCATCGGATCGGCCCCCAATTCCCACTTCATGACGAAGGCCGCCGAGTTCGGTCGGGGGACGTTCACGTACATCGGCAGTCCCGGCGAGGTGGACGAAAAGATGGGAAGCCTCTACCGCAAGCTCGAGTCCCCCGTGCTGACCGACGTGCACGTCGAATGGGACGACCCGGCGGCCGAGGCCTGGCCGGCAAGGGTTCCGGACCTCTACGCGGGGGAACCTCTTCTCGTCGCCGCGCGGCTCAACTCGGGAGCGGGAAGCGTTCGGGTCTCGGGCCAGCGCTCGGGCGCCGTGTGGAGCGAACGGGTCCCGATCCGCGTCTCGGCGGAGCAGGGGGGAGTGGACCGCCTCTGGGCGCGGCGCAAGATCGCGGCGCTGATGGACCGGATCACGGAAGGCGGCGACCGCGAGGCGGTCCAGTGCGAGGTCGTCGAGGTCGCGCTCCGGCATCACCTCGTGTCGCGTTTCACGAGCCTCGTCGCGGTGGACCTGACGCCGAGCCTCGCGCGTGGCGCCGTCTGCTCCTCGCGGGCCATTCCGGTGCACCTGCCGGCCGGATGGGACTACGGCCACGTCTTCGGGGAGATGCCGCAGACGGCGACGCCGGCGAAGCTCTTCCTGCTCCTGGCGGCGGCGCTCGGCGCGCTCGCGGCCGCTCTTCATCGCGCCGGATCGGGAGGAACGTCATGACCGGTCAGTTCACGACCCTTTCCGGCCCGCCGCGGCGCAAGCGCCGGCGCGACGCCTCGATCGTCCTGTTCGCGGCGGCGGCGTTGCTCTTCGGCCAGGGCGTGTGGATCCACGCCAAGGCCTCCGTCGCTCAGGTCCTTCTGCGCCGCGCGTGGAGGCTGACGGCCGCGGAAGGGAAAACGGTCGCGCCGTGGCCCTCCGCCGACACCTTCCCCATCGCGCGTCTTCGAGCGCCGCGCTTGCGGGAGGACGTCATCGTGCTCGCCGGCGTCTCGGGCCGCTCTCTCGCCTTCGGGCCGGGTCACCTGGACGGCAGCGCGCGCCCGGGGGAGCCGGGCAACTGCGTGATCTCGGCCCATCGGGACACGCAGTTCGCGTTTCTCCGGCGGCTCGAGAAGGGGGATGTGATCGAGCTGGAGACTCCCGGGGGCGGTCTGCACCGCTACCGGGTCTTCGAGCGGCGCGTCGCCGACAAGAAGCAGGTCGGACTCTTCGAGAGCACTCCGGACGCGACGCTGACGCTGGTGACCTGCTATCCGTTCGAGGCGGTCACGCCGGGCGGGCCGCTGCGCTACGTCGTGCGCGCGCGCAAGGAGGCCTCATGACTTTTCGCCTTGCGACTACCTCGCGGCCGCCGTGGTGGAGGCGAGCAAGGCTCCCGGCAGCTCCCCTCGCAGTTCCAGGAGCCTCGCCCGCGCGGCGGTCAGGCCCTGCCTCGCCTGTCCGAGCTCGTCCCCCGCCTTCGCCGCGGTGATCTCGGCGCGCTCGACGGCGTCGGGCTCGCCGCGTCCTTCGCCGGCGAGCGCCTGCGCCACGCGCAGGCCGTCGCGGGCGGCCGCCAGGGCGCGCGTTGCGAGGCGGAACTCTCCCTGCGAGCGAGCCAGGTTCGCCTCCGCGCGCCGGACGGCGAGCTCGAGATCCCGTTCTCGCGCCCTGCGGTCGGCCCGGGTCTTCTCCAGGCGAGCCTGCGCCGCGGCCTGGCCGTATGCCAGGCGTCCGCCCGTCCAGAGCGGCACAGCCACCGAGACGCCGACGGCCCAGTCGTTGGACTTGAACTTGACGAAGTACTGGTCGAAGTTGTTGTAGTTGGAGAGCCTCATGTACTGGCCTTCCGCCTGGATGGTGGGGAGCCAGGCATGTTTCTGAAGGGAGGCCGCGCGCTCGAGCACGTCCGCCTGCCGCTCCAGGGAAGCGAGCTGCGGATCGGCGGCGAGGGCGGCGGCGAGGTGGTCGCCGGCCGCGGGCTCGGGAAGGGCGGCGAGAGGGTCTTCGGCGATCTCCAGCATCTCGGAGCGGGGAGAGCCGATGAGCCAGGCCAGCTCCATTCTGTCCAGGTCCTGCTCGGCCTCGCGGTCGGCCAGCGCCTGCTTGGCCCGCGCGACCTCGAGGCCCGCCTGCTCGACCTCGAGGTCCGTCTTGCGTCCCTCGCGGGCCAGGGCCGTCGCGCGGCGCAGGATCGCCTCGCGCGCTTCGAGGTCCCGCCGGGCGTTCTCGATCCGGCGGCGATCCTCCCAGTTGCGCGAATAGGAGAGGACGGCCGCGCGCGCCGTGGAAGACGCAGCGAGAGCCGAGACTCCCGCCACACCCTCCGCTCCCGCCTGCGCCTCGAACGCTTCGGCGCGGCGGGACGGGTCGTAGATCGTCTGGTGCAGCTCGACCCCGAACACGGCGGGAACCCTCCCCGCGACGGCGACGGGGAGCCCGCTCGAATAGCCGGGAGTCGTCGTCGCGAACGCCTGCGGGGCGAATCCCGCGGCGGCGGCGCGGGCGCGGTTCGCCGATTCGACCGCCGCCGCCCTCGCCGCCGCGGTTTCGGGCGCGTGGGCCAGGGCCAGCTCGGCCGCTCGCCGGATCGTCAGCGCGCCCGCCGATGTCTGGCCGGAGGCGGGGAGGGAAGGCAGAGCGGCGAGAAGCAGGAACCCGAAACCCGGTTTATTCATGGCGGATGGCCTCCGTCGGATTGAGCTTTGCGGCGCGCACGGCCGGCGCGACGCCGAAGAGAACGGTGACGCCGCAGGAGAAGAGGAAGGCGAGCAGGGCGGAGAGACCCGAGACGTGGATCGAGACGCTCTTGACGAGCGGCCGCAGGAGGAGCGGGAGACCCAGACCCAGGACGACGCCGATCAAGGAACCGACCGCGCCGAGCATCAGCGCCTCGAGCAGGAACTGCCGGAGGATGTCGCGCCGCCGCGCGCCCACGGACATCCGGACGCCGATCTCCCGCGTGCGCTGCTCGACCGAGGCGAGCAGGATGTTCATGATTCCCACGCCGCCGACGACGACCGAGACGGCCGCCGCGGCGATGAACGCCGCGATGAGGCCGAAGGAGATCGTGCGGGCGACCTTGATGACGGTCGTCATGGTCTTGACCTTGAAGACCGCGCCCTGGTGGTGGCGGTCCCTGAGCAATTCCTCGACCGTCGCGGCGGCGCGCGGGATCTCGGAGAACTCCCGCACCTCGGCGAACACGGTGTCCACGCGGCGGGAAGGGGTGAAGAACCACGCCACCGTGACGGGGATGAAGATCGAGTACGGCGTGATCTC
Source organism: uncultured Acidobacteriota bacterium (assembly GCA_963837495.1). Taxonomy (GTDB): domain Bacteria; phylum Acidobacteriota; class Thermoanaerobaculia; order UBA5066; family Gp7-AA6; genus JAWOLE01. The sequence goes on from CAWINF010000002.1 coordinate 18,514, forward strand.
TCCCTGCCCCATCGTGTCTACGGGCTTGTCGAACTCGCCGACGACCTGGAAGGTCATCCCCAGAGCGCGCAGCGTCTTGTCGGAGGAATCGTCGTTCCCATAGAGGTCCTGGTAGAGCGTGTGGCTGACGACGCAGACCCTGGCGCGCTGCGCGATGTCGTCCTCGTCCAGGAAGCGCCCGCGCAGGGTTCGAAGGTTCTTCTTGACGGCCGCATAGTTGGGGGTCGTGCCGAGGACCGAGAGGTCCAGGGCGCGGGAGAGGACGGAGATCGTGCCGTGCAGCTCGACGAGCGGGGTCACGCCCGAGAACAGGTCCGAGCGCGCCTCGATGGCGCGCACGTCCCCGTCGGTGATCTGGTCCTCGGTCGTCCGCGACACGCCGGACGTGACCGTTCCCTCGTAGCTCGCCCAGACCAGGTGCGACCCGACCCCCTCGATCTGCGACATGACAAAGGTGCGCCCGGTGAGTCCCAGCGCGACGATGATGATGATGGCGGAGGTCCCGACGACGAGCCCCGCGAGCGTCAGCGCCGACTGGACGGGGTGCGTCCGGAACCGGTGCATCGCCGTCTCGAAGGTCTCCCGCGTGAACATCGCGCTACGAACGGCGGTCCGAAGTCGTTACGCGAAGACCGTCCGAAAGCGGAACCGTTCCGGGCAAGATGACGACATCGCTTTCTCGCAAGCCGTTCGTGACCTCGACATCGTTCAAGCCGATGAGGCCGATGGAGACGTCGCGCCGGCGGGCGCGGCCGTCTTCGAGCCGGTAGACGAAGCGGCGGTCGCCGTCGCGGAAGAGAGCCGCCCGCGGCACGGTCAGGACGCCGTGCTTCTCTCCGGTCACGATCTGCACGTTGACCGACGCGTTGGGAGGAAGCGACAGCGCCTTGTCCGAGATCTCTCCGAGCACTTCGCCCACCTCGCGGCCGGCGGCTTCGCGCACTCCGGGGGAGACGGCGAGAACTCTTCCCTCCCACCGCCGCTCGGGCAGCCCGTCAAACGTGACGATCAGCCGCTGGCCGACGGCAACACGGGGCAGATCGGGCTGGTCCACGCGCGCCCGCACGCGCAGGTGTTCGGGCTCGCTCACGCTTGCGACGACCTGTCCGGCGGAGACAGTCTCGCCGATCTTTCGCGGAAGCCCGTAGACGACGCCGTCCGCCGGAGCGGTCACGGTCAGCGCGGCAACCCGGCGATCGAGCTCCCGGGCGGACTCCTCGGCCAGCCTGAGGCGCGAGCGGCCCGCAGCCGATCCGGCCAGCGAGTCGAAGCGCGCCTCCGCCACGCGCAGGCGTTCGAGCCCCTGGCGGTAGGCGAGCTCGTCGGTCTCGTAGGTCGCCCGGGGAATGGCGGATTCCTTGAGAAGACGCGCGTCGGCGTCGAAGATCTCCTTCAGGCGGGCCGTCTCCCGCTTCTGCTGCTCGAGCTCCGCGACCGCGCGAATCCTGTCCTCGGAGAGCTGCGCGGCGGTCGAGCGGGACTGCAGGGCCGCCCGGGTCAAATCCGGGCTGCGCAGGATGACCAGGGGCGCTCCCCGGGCGACGCGCTGTCCCTCGCGAGCCGGAACTTCGGCGACAGTCGCCGACTCGGGGGCGCGCAGTTCGCCCCCGGCGGCAGGCTCCAGTGAGCCATCGGAGAGGATCGGCACCACGAGATCCTTGCGCGCCACTCGCGCGGTTGAGACCGGCACGCCGCTCGGGCCGCGGAACGCCACGATCGCCAGGATCACGGCCAGGAGGACGGCCACGACGGCCGCCCACCGCCACGGAATCTTGAACTGGGGCTCGTCCCTCATGCCACGCGGAACGCGCTCACTCGTTGCCCGAGCGCCGGAGCATCCGGATCTCCTCCTCGACGTCCGCGCCCCCTTCGTAGTAGTCGAGGCCGGAGTGATCCAGGACCTCCTCGCCGACCAGGATGCGCAGGGTGTTGGAGAGCTTCAGGTGCTGGATGAAGAGGTCGTGCTCGGGCTTGAGGTCCGGCCTCGACATCGGCGACTTGAAATAGAAGGAGAGCCACTCCTGGATGCCCGAGAGGCCCGCGCGCCGCGCCAGATCCAGGAAGAGCGTCAGGTCGAGCGCCACCGGCGCCGCCAGAATCGAGTCGCGGCAGAGGAAGTTGACCTTGATCTGCATCGGCTGGCCGAGCCAGCCGAAGATGTCGATGTTGTCCCATCCTTCCTTGGCGTCCCCGCGCGGCGGGTAGTACTCGATGCGGATCTTGTGGAAGTACTCGCCGTACAGCTCTCCGTAGATCTCGGGCTGGAGGATCGCGTCCAGGACCGAGACCTTGGAGAGCTCCTTCGTGCGGAAGGAGCCGGGGTCGTCCAGGACCTCGCCGTCGCGGTTGCCCAGGATGTTCGTCGAGAACCACCCCTCGAGGCCGAGCATCCGGGCCTTGAGCCCCGGCGCGATGATCGTCTTCATCAGCGTCTGACCCGTCTTGAGGTCCTTGCCCGCGATCGGGACATCCTTCGCCCTGGCCAGCTCCACCAGGGCCGGGATGTCCACGCAGAGATTGGGTGCGCCGTTGGCGAAGGGGACGCCGCGGGAGAGCGCCGCGTAGGCGTAGATCATGGAGGGGGAGATCTCGGGCGCGTTCCTCTCCAGTCCCTTCTCGAACGCGGCGAGCGTCTGATGCGTCGGGCCGGCCTGGAGAAAGACCTCCGTCGAGCCGCACCAGACGGCGACCGCTCGGTCGACCCGCCGCGAGGAGCGGAAGTCCTCGATGTCCTGCATGAGCGCTTCGGCCAGGTGCCTCTTGGTGGGACCGGTCTTGACGTGCTTGCCGTCGAGGTTGCGGACGTAGGCGCGGTCGAAGACGCCCGGCCAGGGGACCACGGCCTCCAGCTCCGCGCGGACCTGCGCCAGCATCTCGGGCGGCAGCACCCCCGCGCCCCGGGCCGCCTCGTAGGCGCTGTCGGGAAAGATGTCCCAGGCTCCGAAGACGAGGTCCTTCGGCTCCGCCAGCGGCACCAGCTCCTTGATCGGAACGAACCGCGGGTTGGTGCGCTTGCCCAGGCGGATCTTCTGCATCTGCGTGAGAGAGCCGAAGGGCCGCGCGAGCCCCTTGTTGATCAGGTGGACGCCGGCGATGAGCGTCGTCGAGACTGCTCCGAGACCCGGCAGCAGGACTCCGAGCTTGCCCTTCGGGGGGGCGATGTCCTTGGCCAGCTCGGGGTAATAAGACGTCTTGTCGCTCATAGAGACTCCTTGCAGCGCCCCATTATTGACTGACCGCTCCCGCCCGCGCCGCGGCGCTTTGCGCGGCATGGCGGCGCCGGCCGGCGCCGGCGATGGCGAGCAGCAGGAGGAAGTAGATCGGCGATCCCGCCGCGGCAAGGGCCAGGAACCAGCGGGCCCTCCCGAGCGCCGCCAGGAGCACGAGCAGGTAGAGGAAGTCCCGCCGCGCCAGGGCGTCCGCCATGCGGGAGAAGGCCGATCCCGGCTCGTTCGAAACCGAGGTAAACAGAGGACCTTCCCGGACTCGCGTCATCGTGTGCCGGTAGACGAAGGCGGCGGACAGAAGAGTCCCGGCGACGGCGGAGGCGCCCGCGAGCAGAGGCCAGCCTTGCCCGGCGGATCGGCTCCATTCGACGGCGATCGCGGAGAACAGGGCGCAGTGGACGACGTTGTCTCCCCAGAAATCCAGGACTCCTCCGAAGCGGGATTCCTGGAACTTGAGCCGCGCGAGCTCCCCATCGCAGCCGTCCAGGATCGAGTGAGCGAGCACCAGGAGCGCGCCGGCGAGCGGCGCCCACGGCGACGGCGAGAGGAAGAGCGCCGCGCCCGCGAGGCCGACGCCGACGCTCACGAGCGTCATCGCGTTGGGGGTCACGCGGGTCTTCGAGAGCCGGCGGGAGAGCGCGAGCGAGATCCGCCGCTCGACGTGGCGGGACATGAACCCTTCGGTGTCCTTGACGAGCCGGGCGAGCATCCACCTCTCGGCGCGGGAGAGGTCCTGCGCCTCCGCGATCTCGAAGCGGTCGGGGCTCGAGAGGCGGCCGGCCGGCCCGAAGGAGCGGGCGACCGCCTCGAGCGCGTTTTCCGCGCCGCGGCCGCGAAGGAGCGCGGCGGCGCGGGCCGGGTCGTGGGTCTCGAGGACCGCCGCGCAGCCGGGGTCGATCTCGATCCGGTCCGGCGCTGCCGGCATCTGCCGGAGCTCCTTCAGCCACTTCTTCTCCGCGACGACCCGTGTCAGGAGCACGACGAGCCGGCCCGGAGGGATCGCCGGCTGAGGATCGCCGGCGCGGAGGATCTCCGCGCGGGTCCCCGCGAGGAGGCCCGACCAGTTTCGTCCGGGAGGCTCCTCGACGACGATGCGCGCGAAGCCCGACCGCTCGCCGGCGAGCGCCGCGCGGGAGACGAGCGGCAGTCCGAGCAAGGAGGTTTCCGGGTCCACCCCGGAAGACCCGGAGGCGATCCAGAGCGTCGCGCTCCCCGCCCCCTCGTTCACGTCGCGAGACTCCTCTCACGCGCCGGCAACTCGCATCCCGACCGGGGGATGAGTCGGGAGAGCGACTCGAGCGCATCTTGATTCCCGCGGGACCGCAGGATCGAGAGGGCCGACCCGTGGTCTCGCGTCTCGAGGACCGCAGCGCGGCCCGGGTCGAGCGCAAGCCGGTCCAGGTAGATCGGCTTCAGGACGAGTTCCTTCAGCCACCAGGCCTCCGGGAGGGCCCGCGGCGAGACGACCACGAGCCGTCCGGCCGGAACATCCGGATCCGGTCCGGCGGCAGTCACGACGCGAGCGCTCGTCTTCGCGAGAATCGCCGAGAGATCCCGCCCAGGGACCTCCTCGACGAAGATCCGCTCGAATCCGGCCCGGGTCCCGGCGAGTGCCGCCTGTCGGAGGAGCGACAGACCGTGAAGCCGCATTCCCGGCTCGGCCACCATTCCTCCGCTCTCGATCCACAGAGTCGCTTTGCTCAAGTCTCCGATCCTGTGGGCACGCCCCTCGCGCTCCCCGGCCCGAGGGAGCGGACGCGGCGAAAGGGCAAGCGTTTCTCCGCCGCGGCGGCTCGACTCTCCCGCGGCCTCGATCACCTCCAGGCAAAGCCTGGCCTCTTCGAGCTCCGGGCTCGACGCAACCAGGTTGGAGCCCGTGCCGCCAAACTCTCCGCGAGCCTGGACGTGGCCAAAGAACTCTGCCGCGACGCCCCCGAACCACTCGGGATGGTGGGATCCGTCGGAGAGGGATTGCGCGAACTGCCGTCGGAACCCCGCCCGGTCCGGGCCGCTCAGCTGGAATTCGAGGGTTTCTTCTTCCAGACGGATCGTCGCGCGGGTTCCTTCGATTACGACGCGATTGCGCCGAGTGTCCGCGGCCCACGTCAGGAGGATCTCGGCCCGCGCCCCCGACGGCGTCTCGAGGCGGAGCTCCGCCGTGTCCTCGACCGGCCACTCGTGGTGGCGGCGGGTCAAAAGGCGGGCGGATACACGTTGAGGCGCGTCCGAAAGCCACCCGCAGACGACGTAGAGCGCGTGCCAGCCGTGGTCCATCAGGACGCCGCCCCCGGAAATCGAAGGGTCCAATCGCCAGTTGGCCGCGCCGACGTCGGCCGCGGAGGCCGGCCTCGTGCGCAACGTCTCCCATCGGCAGGAAAGGATCTCGCCGGCCCATCCCGTGCGAAGGAGCTCTCCCGCCGCGGCAAGGATCGGGGAGTAGCGCCAGTTGTGGACGGGAGAGAGCACGAGCCCTTTTTCGCTCGCCAGGGCGGCCAGGGGCGCGAGCTCCTCGGCGGAAAGAACCAGCGGCTTTTCGCAGAGGACGTTCGCGCCGCGGTTGAGCGCCGCTCGAATCAGTGGTGCGTGCAGGGACGGCGGCGCGCAGATGTCCACGAAGTCCAGCGTCTCGCGCGCGAGCAGCTCCTCGGCCGACGCGTACCAGCGAAGCCTCGGCAGCTGTTCGAGCAGCGCCGCCCGCCCCTCCGGACGTGGGTCCGCCGCGGCCACGATCTCGACGTTCCAGTGCGCCAGCGATGAGGGCAGGTGTGCCTGGACCGCGAGCCAGCCGGGAACGTGTCCATGGATCGCCACGTTGCCGGCTCCGAGGATCGCGCCTCGGAACGCGGGAGTCTTGATCATCATGCGAAAACCGCCGCGATCGCCTCGTCGAGGAGGTCCAGTCCCTCGAGCGCCGTTTTCTCGTCGATGTTCAGGGGCGGGTTGATGCGGATGACAGGGGTGTAGGACATCGCGACGAGGCCTCGGCGCAGGCACTCCTGGAAGAGAGCCTTCGTCTGGTCTTTCGAGACGAGCTCCCTGGTCTGCCGGTCCTTCACCAGCTCGAGGCCGAGGAGGAGCCCCTTGCCGCGGACGTCGCCGATGACGCGGTGTTTCTCCTTCATCGCGAGGAGCTTCTCCAGCATCGCCCGGCCGACCCTCTCGGAGTTGGCCACCAGGTTCTCGCGCGTGATGATCTCGAGCGACGCCAGTCCCGCCGCGGAGGCGAGCGGGTTGCCGCCGTAAGAGGAGGAGCTGCCGCTCGGGTTGGAGAAGGGAGGATGGGACGTCAGCTCGCCGGTCGAGACGAGAGCGGAGAGGGGAAAGCCCCCGCCCACGCCCTTGCCGACCGTCAGGATGTCGGGGACGACGCCGTCGTGGTCCACCCCCCACATCCTGCCCGTCCGGCCGAAGCCGGTGATCATCTCGTCGGCGATCAGGAGGGCGCCGTGCTCGCGGGCGATCGACTGGATCGCGGGAAGAAATCCCGGGGGAGGGATGACGTTGCCCGCGGTGCCCTGCATGGGCTCGACGAGGATCGCGGCGATGTCGCCTCCCGTCTGGTTCTTGATGACGCCGCGTGTTTTTTCCGCGCAGGCGATTCCGCAGTCGGGATAGGTCAGGGAGAGCGGGCACCGGTAGCAGTAGGCGTACGGGGCGGAGTAATACCCGGGCGCGAAAGGCCCCAGGCCGTGCTTGAAGTCGCCCCAGAGCAGAGGCAGCACCCCGCCCGTCTTGCCGTGGAAGGCGCCGGAGTAACCGACGAACTCGTGTTTCTTCGTCGCCGACTTGGCCAGGCGCAGGGCGGCCTCGACCGCCTCCGCGCCGCCGGAGAAGAGCTGGATGCGCGTGAGCCCCGGCGGCGTGACGCTCGCCAGAAGCTCCAGGAACTTCGCCCGGACTTCCGTCGTGAAGCTCCCGAAAGTCAGCTTCTCGAGCTGCTTCTTCAAGCCTGCGACGTAGTGCGGATGGCAGTGCCCGACGCTGCCCACCGCGATGCCGGCGATGAAGTCGATGTAGCTGTTGCCGTCTTCGTCGGTGAGGCGGCTGCCCCTGCCGCTGGCCATCGCGAGGCCCGAATAGAGCGCGAAGGACTGGAGGCCGGGCGCCATATGGCGGCTCTCCTCGCCGAAGATCTTCCGCGACCTCGGCCCGACGTCGTTCTGCTTCTTGACCCCATCGGTCATTCCGGCACTCCGATCTCGACGTGTCTGCGGAACCGCGCCGCCAAATACGAGGCGATCCGTTCCGAGGCGGCGTCCCGGTACAGCGCGAAGCTCGGCCAGGCGTTGATGTCGATAATGACGAGGCGCCCTTCGCGCGTCGCGATCGCGTCGCCCCCGTAGATCTCGAGACCCAGAGACGCGGCGGCGCGCCAGGCCGCGGCGGCGAGCTCCTTCGGATCGAACGGGTGGTTCTCCAGGCGCTGGTCCCGGTGGTAGAACCACTGGAACCAGCCGCGCTGCTCCTTCTCGTCCGGTGTCCCGCCGTACACGGCGTCTCCCACGCCGTAGAACTTGATCAGGTCTCCCGGCACGTGCTCCTGGAGGACGGCCCTCTCGATGCCGCGCCCGGCCATCGCCGCGAGGCCGCGCGCAAGCGCCCCGGGGTCCGGCGCGAAGACGACGTCGCCCGCCTGCGTGGAGTGCACGTCCCCGCGCTTGATCCAGCAGCCGGTCGGGACCTCCGGGAAGGACTTCCCACTCGGGATGGGCATTGCGGTCGGGACGAGGACGCTCGCCGGAAAGGGGACACGGTTCTTCTCGAAGAGGGGGATCATCCGGTCCCGGTACGTGTTGCGGATCGCAGAGACGCTGTTGACCTGGCAGACCCCCCGCAGGCGCCAGCGCTCGAGCAGGGCCAGGATCTCCAGCCGCTCGCACATCACGAAGAGGAGCGCGGGAGGCTCCCCGGCGCCGGCCGCGGCTTCCTCGGCCGTCTTCAAGGAAACGTGAAAGCCCTTCTCCTCCAGACGCCGGGCGGTCGCCTCGAGGATCCGGGCGTCGTCGGTCTCGCGGCCCGGCGAATGCGCCAGCTCGCGGTACACCCCCCATGAATTCGCCTTCGGCGAATTCATAGTTTTGCCGGGGCCGGAGCTTGGCCTCTTGCGAGGGCTTCGGCGATGCGGATGTCTTCGGAGCGGTCCACGTCCACGACGGTCTGGATGGAGATTCCGCGGATGGTCTCTCCCTGCTCGACGAGCCAGGCGAGGTACTCGCGGAGCCTGCCGATCGTCGGGGGAGCCGGGAGCCTGCGCGCGCGCTCGGAGAAGAGGTAGATCCCTGCTGTTACGGCGTCGCCCGAGTCGCCGCCGATCTTCGTGATCCGGCCCGCGTCGAGGCGCGACCCAGAGCGGCTTCTCGTCGCAGACGAAAGGAGTGACGGCAAGCACCGTCTCCTCCGCCGGAGCCCGCGCGGCCAATTCCGCGAACTCCACGAAGTCCTCGCGGGGACACCAGGCGTCCACCGTCGAGATGAGGGCCGGGCCGGGCGGGAGCATCGCCGCGATCTCCCGGAAGCTCTCGTAGGAAGACGCCGTCGTCTTGACGAGGATCCGGATCGAAGCTTTCGGAAATCGCGAGCGGACGAACCGCGCGCAGTCCTCTTCGCGGGCGTTGAAGATGATCGCGAGGTCCTCGACGCCCGCCGCGAGGAAGTTCCCGATGACGTGCTCGACCAGGGGGACGCCGTCCACCGGCACGAGCGGCTTGGCCGCCGTCCAGCCGCCCTCTCGAAGGCGGCTGCCCTCTCCGGCGGCGAGGATTCCTCCGGCTCGCGGGGACGGGGCGCTCACGGGAGCATCTCCCGGAGATCTCCCAGGCGGCGAATCACCGGATCTCCGGGACAGCACCCGACCCTGGACCGGTCGGTTTCGCCGCCGAGGAGCACGTGGCGCATTCCGACGCCGCGCGCTCCGGCCATGTCCCTCTCCAGGGAGTCGCCGATGAAGACGGTGTCCGCCGCCCCGGCGTCGAGCCTGGACAGCGCCGCCCGAAAGATCGCCGGATCGGGCTTGGTGCAGCCAACCTCGGTCGAATCCACCGCTGCCGAGAGAGCCGAACCGATGCCCGCTTCCCGGCAGACCTCCGCGAGGTTGCCGTAGAAGTTGGAGACGACGCCCAGCCTGTAGCGAGGACGGAGCGCCTCGAGAAGCTCCGCGCTGCGGGAGAGATTCTCGCGGGCATCCTCGCAGAAGCGAGCGGCGACTCGTTCGGGCAGAGCTTTGTCACGAACTCTGAGGCCTTCGCCGATGGCGCGAGAGAGGAGTTCGACCGTCTTCGCGAGCGAGAGCTTCTTCGGAATCGTTCCCACGAGGGCGTCGTCCGCCGCATAGAACGCCCTGTCGAACCGTTCCCGGGAGACGTCCTCTCCTTCGTTCGTCCAAAGCCGGAAGAACCGCTCCTTCCACGGGATCCCGTCGGAATCCAGCGTGCCGCCGAAATCAAACAGCACGGCTTTCAAATCTGAATTTCGAAATTCGAAATCCGAAATCGTCTTCATCGGATTCCCCCGGCGACGGCGGCGGGAGGCTTCGCGGCCTCGGCGGCTCTTCCTCGAAGCGGGCTCGCCGCGAGGTAGAAGGCACCCGGCAGGATCCAGGCGAGCTCCCGGGCGCGCCGCGCGAGGCTGTAGGCCGCGCCCTGGGCGGCGGGGAGACCGAGCAGTACGAAGACGGCGACACGCACGCCTTCGGCGCTGCCGGCCCGCGCGGGCACCCAGAGGAGCATGGTGTTCAAAGCCATCGCGAGCGCCTCGACCGCGAAAGCCGTCCACCACCCCTCCGAGCGCGTCAGCAGGCGCAGCATGATGTACGTTTCGAGAAGCCCGCCGCACCAGCCGAGGAGATTCCAGCCGACCGCGGCGAAGTAACGTCCGCGGGAGCCAGCATAGAAGGCGCGGATGCTCGCGTCCACTTTTCGCGCGTCCTCCACCCATCGGGACGCCCACGCCTCGAGCGGCTTCCATCGGGACAGGCGGGCGACGATCGGGCCGTAGGTCCCGCGGAAGACAGCCCACGTCAGCAGGCCGAGAAGGACGCCCAGGCCGGCGACGCCGGCGAGCGCGGCCCATCGCGCGGCGGGAGTGAGAGGGAAGCGCCAGAGAGCCGCCGCGACGCCGGCGAGCACGAACAGCCACTGCGCCACCATGTCCGCGTGCTTGTAGATCGTCACGGAGGCGAGCCCGCTGCCGGCCGGCAGCATGTTCCCGAGAAGGCGCGCCTTGAGCGGCTCGCCGGCGAAGCTGCCCGGCGAGAGGTAGTTGACGGTGTCCCCGGCCAGATACACGCCGAAGAGGCGCGGGAAGCGCGACAGGGGAGGAAGTGGCTCGATGACCACCCACCAGCCGAGGCAGAAGGCGATCTGCGCGAAGAGATAGAGCCCGACGAGAAGGAAGAACCAGCTCCCGATCGCCGACAGGTTCGACAGGATCGCCGGCCAGCCCACCCTCCAGAAGATCCCGGCGAACAGCGCGAGGCCGGCGGCAAGAAGCAGGAGACGCACGGACTTGTGGGAAGCGCGGGCGAGAAGTCTGCCGGCGGCGCTGGTCCGGTCCGGGTTTCCCCCTTCGTTCGGCTCGAGCTGCGGCCGGCTGGTCACCATTTCTTCAGGCGGAGGAGAGGCTAGAGCAGGTCGGGACGGCTCGACTTGAGGAGCGTTTTCAGCTCGACCGGGAGGGGAAAGTTCACGTCCTCCTGCACCGTCTCGAACTCCTCGACGGCCGTCACGCCGAACTTCTCGCGCGCGTAGTCCACGACTTCCCGCACCAGGATCTCCGGCGCGGACGCGCTCGCGGTCAGCCCCAGGGCGCGCACGCCCGAGAGCCATTCCGGCCGGATGTCCACGGCCCGCTCGATGAGGTACGAGGGGACGTTGTGGGCGCGGCCGACCTCGCAGAGCCGAAGGGAGTTGGAGCTGTTGGGCGCGCCCAGCACCAGCAGCGCGTCCACGTGCGGCGCCATCGCCCGGACCGCGTCCTGCCGGTTCTGCGTGGCGTAGCAGATGTCTCCCTTGGGAGGGCTGACCATGTTGGGGAAACGGCGCTTCAGGACCTCGACGATCTCCCGCGTGTCGTCGAGCGACAGAGTCGTCTGGGTCAGGTACGCGACCCTGTCGGGATCGGGGACGTCCACCGCCTCGGCTTCCTCGCGGCTCCCGACGAGGCGGATCGCGCCGGGCGCTTCCCCCAGCGTGCCGATCGTCTCGTCGTGTTCCTCGTGCCCGATGAGGATGATCGTGTAGCTCTTCCTGGCGTAGTGGATCGCCTCGAGGTGCACCTTGGTGACGAGCGGGCACGTGGCGTCGATCGTCTTCAAGCGTTTCCGCCGGGCGGCGTCGCGCACCGTGGGGGCGATGCCGTGCGCGGAATAGATGAGCCACGACCCGTCGGGGACCTCCTCCACCTCCTCGACGAAGACGGCGCCCTTGGCGCGCAGCTCGTCCACGACGTAGCGGTTGTGGATGATTTCCTTGCGCACGTAGACGGGGCCCTCGCAGACCTGAAGGGCCCGCTCCACCACGTCGATCGCGCGCACGACGCCGGCGCAGAAGCCTCGCAGCCCGGCCACGAGGAGCTTCTCGACGCGGACCGCGGGCGCGGCCTCGGCCTCGGTCACGACCATGTCACCGTCTCCACGAGCTTCTCTTCTTCAGGCGTCTCTTCAGGCGTCGCGCCCTTTTCCCCCGCCGGAGAGGCCGAACGGGCCAGCTCGGGATAAAGGACGAAGACCGTCTCGACGACGCCCGCCACGTCGAGTTTCAAGCTCGCCCGCTGGATCGCCTGAGGACTGTGCTCGACGAACTGATCGGGAATCGCGTGAACCTTCAGCTTCTCGGCCGGGAGGCCCGCCGCGTGGAAGGCCTCCAGGACGGCGCTTCCGAACCCGCCCTTGAGGTAATGCTCTTCGAGCGTCAGGACGCGCGGCGCCATGACCGCGACGCGCGCCAGAAGTTCCCCGTCCAGGGGCTTGGCGAAGCGGGCATTTGCGACCCCGCACTCGATCCCGCGCTTCTGAAGCGTTTGCGCGGCGTCCAGGGCCACCGACACCATCGAGCCGTAGGCCAGCAGGCAGAGGTCCTTGCCCTCGCGGAGGATCTCCCCGCGGCCGATCGGTATCTTCTCCAGGACCGGGTCGAGCTCCACGCCGACTCCCAGCCCGCGCGGATAGCGGATCGTGAACGGGCCGCCGGATTCGATCGCGGTGAAGAGCAGGTGCTGCAGCTCGTTCTCGTCCCTGGGCGCCGCGACGACCATGTTCGGAAGCGCGCGCGTGTAGGTGATGTCGAAGATCCCGTGGTGGGTCTTTCCGTCGTCGCCGACCAGGCCCGCGCGGTCCGCGCAGATCGTCACCGGCAGGTTCTGCAGGCAGACGTCGTGGATCAACTGATCGAAGGAGCGCTGCAGGAACGTCGAGTAGATCGCGACAACCGGCTTCCAGCCGGCCTTCGCCATCCCGGCCGCCATGATGACGGCATGCTCCTCGGCGATGCCGACGTCGTAGACGCGGCGGGGGAAGCGTTTCTGGACCTCGATCAGCGCGGTCCCTTCCAGCATCGCGGCGCTGATCGCCACGATCTTCTCGTCCTTCTCCATGAGCTTGAGGAGCGTCCTGGCGAAGACCTGGGAGTAGGTGTAGCGCGCGCCCGGGCCGGCGTTGGCCGACGGGGTGCCCGGCTGATGGAACCGGGAGGGGTTGTCCTCGGCGAGCTTGTAGCCCCTTCCCTTGTGCGTCAGGACGTGCAGGACGACCGGCGTCCCCTCGCGAGCGGCCTCCTTGACCGTCCGCATCGCCTCCTCCAGCTCCTCGAGGTTGTGCCCGTCCACCGGACCGAGGTAGTGGAGGCCCATTTCCTCCCAGATCAGGTTGGGAAAGAAGAGGCCTTCGACGGAGGTCTTGACCTTGCGGGCGATCGTCCAGGCCTCCTCGCCGAGCGGAAGCTTCGAGAGAAGCTTGTGACCCGTTTCGGTCAGCTTCTGGTACCTGGGGTGAAGCGTGAAGCGGTTGCGCCAGTGCACGAGCCAGCCGATGTTCTCGGAAATGGACCATCCGTTGTCGTTGAAGATGACGACGAGCCTCTTGGGCTTCAAATGCACGATGTTGTTCAGGGCCTCGTAGCTCGGCCCCGAGGTCAGCGCCCCGTCTCCGACGACGGCGACGACGTACGGCTCCTCCGGAGAATCCTGGAGCGCGACGGACATGCCGAGCGCGTAGGAGAGGCCCGTTCCCGCGTGTCCGGCTGCGAGCATGTCGTGCGGGCTCTCGGCAGGCTCCGCGAACCCGGAGAGTCCGCCCGGCGTCCGGATCGTCGGGAACCGGTCCCACCGGCCCGTCACGAGCTTGTGCGTGTAGCACTGGTTCGAGGTGTCCCAGACGATCCGGTCCCTGGGGCTGTCGAACGCGCGGTGGAGGGCCAGCGTCAGCTCCACGACGCCGAGATTGGAGGCCAGGTGTCCGCCCGTCTTCGTGATCGTTTCAACGATCATGTTGCGGCAGTCCTGGGCAACCTCGCCCAGCTCTTCGATGCTCAAAGCCCTCAAATCCCGAGGACTTTCGATCTTCTTCCGTCGTGCCATGAGTCTCCTCGACGTCGTCCGCCGTTGCGCGCGGGGCGCGTCGACGTCCTTGTTGCGTCCCTTCTCGAGCGGATACGCCACGATTGCCGCGCTGCTCTAAATATATCAGCTTGATAGCATTCGGGTTTCAGCCACACCTCGAGTCTTGCAATTCTCCGCGGGGGCGGGCAATGTTCGCCTCTCCGGCGGACGGGTCGAAGGAGGTTCGAAAGGGACATGGAGGCATTCAGAATCGGATCGGAGGAGCACGCCCGTCTCTTTTGCGGCACGTTCGTCCAGACGCACCGCCCTTTCCGGCCGGAGGACATCGTCTGGCCGCAGCTGGACGAGGAGGGCCTGGCGAGGTTGAGGGGCCTGCCCGTCTGGGATGAGGCGGCTCGCACCGAAGCCGCGACGGCCGTCAAGGTGCAGACCCTGGGAGACTCCGAGACCGACCCCGTCCTGAAGGAGGCCATCGCCCTGCAGGGGTACGAGGAGGGACGCCACGCGGAGATCATCGCCCTGCTGACGAAGACCTACGGGATCGCAACGGCTCCCTTCGGAGAGCCGGAGAAGCCAAAGAACCCGACGTGGACCTTCCTGCGCACGGGTTACGGCGAGTGCCTCGACTCCTTCTTCGCCTTCGGCCTCTTCGACATCGGGAGGAAGAGCGAGTTCTTCCACAAGGACCTCATCGCTCTCTTCGACCAGATCATGCAGGAGGAGGCGCGGCACATCCTCTTCATCGTGAACTGGGCGGCGTATCTGCGGGCCCGAAGGCCCCTTCCCCTGCGGCCGGCGTTCGACGCGCGGCGGGCCTGGAACATCGCCGCGCAGGCCTTCGACCGCGTGAGGGGGGCAATGCAGATGGCCGGCGGAAGCGGCGGCAACAACGGCGGCGGCGAAAAGAAGGGCACCCAGGACGGATTCACGCTGAAGAGCCACTCCGCCTTCGGCGATTTCAAGCTGCGCTCGTTCCTGGAGCTGTGCCTGGCCGAAAACGAGCGCCGCCTCTCGCTCTACGACTCGCGCCTGCTGCGCCCGACTCTCGTCCCTGGAGCGGTGAAGCTCCTCGTCAAGGTGCTGCCCCGGGGCCGGGAACCGGGCTGACGGATGGGTAGCGATCTCGTCAGCGCCTGCGTCTTCTGCGCGGGCGTGCTCCTGGGGCTCGAGCTGCCTCCGCCGGCGGGATACTCGGTCGAGGCCGGCTTCTCCTACGCCACGTCGGCCCGCCGCTGCCACATCGCCGACGGGCAGGACGACACCTCCGACGTGACGCCCAAGTTCGTCCTCGTGGGGCTGGGCTGGGCGCGGGCCGCCGCGGCCGGCCTGGGCGCAGGCACGCCCGAGGCGGAGTGGAGGGTGCGCGTCGCGCTCGCTCCCTCTCACGACGAGCAGGAGCAGACGCCGTTTGCGGCGACCAACACGACGGGCACTGGGACCGGCCGATACGAGAACTTCGCGGTCCTCGCCCGCTACCCGCTCTCGCCCCGCGACTCCCTCGAGGCCGCGTGGGACCGCCGCACGCACAAGGCGACTGACGAGCTGGACATCGGCCACGAGCGTTTCTTCCTCTCGGAGCAGCGCGTTCTCTCGGCCGAGCGCGTGGACGTCGCGATCGGCTGGAGGCATCGCTGGAACGGCCTCGAGGCGGCGCTGTCGGCGCGCTACGCGCGTCCCAGCGGGAGCCAGACGACCTCGGCCACGGACCGCATCTCGGAGGGCCCGATCTACGGCGGAGCTCTCGAGGCTCGGGCGCGCCGGGGACGCTGGACGCTCTCGGCCCTGGCCGAGCGGGCAACCGGGTCGATCGAAGTGCACGAGCAGAGCCAGCCGGATTTCGTTCACCGCGACTCCAACGCCACCGCGACGCTCGAGGCGTACCGGATCGGCGCCGGCTACGCGGCGGGCAACACGGAGGCCTTCCTGCAGGCCACCTACGACCGCTCGCGACTCCCCTTCGTGGCGTTCGCCGTCCTGGGCACCGAGGTGTCGGTCCTCGAGGCGGGTTATCACCCCGAGTCGCGCTCGAACCTGGTCTTCTGGGACCTGACGGTCCGGCAGACCTTTGCTCCGGGTTTCCGCGTGAAGGTGCTGCTGCGCTCTTCGAGCGGCGACGAGACCCTGACCCTGACCGACCCGGCCGGCGTTCTCCCGGCGCGCCGCCTCGACATCCAGCGCTCCGGAGTCTTCGGCGCGGGCCTCTCCCGCCTCCTCGGCGGCCCGGAAGTGAGCCTGGGCATCGGCGCGGAGATCGCCCTCCCGGCCGGCCGCTAGAGCCGAAGGACTCGAGACCCGGTCTCGGTGGATAATCCGTCCTGAGATGAAGTCTCAACGGCGGATCCTCTGCGTCTTCCCCCGTTACGCGAGGTCGTTCGGGACGCTGCACCACGCTTATCCGATGATGCCTCGGGTGCGCGCCTTCATGCCGCCGCAGGGACTCCTGCTGATCGCGGCCTCGATTCCCTCCGAATGGGAGGTCCGCTTCGTGGACGAGAACATGTCGCCGGCGGCGCCGGAGGATTTCGCCTGGGCGGACGCCGTCTTCGTCACGGGCATGCACGTCCAGCGCGACCGCATCAACGACGTCAACGAGCGGGCGCACGCCGCCGGCAAGGTCACGGCGCTCGGAGGGCCCTCGGTCTCGGCCTCGCCCGAGTGGTATCGGGATTTCGACATCCTGCACATCGGGGAGCTGGGGGACGCGACGCGGGCGCTCTACGCCCGTCTCGACGAAACCGTCGAACGACCCGGCGAGCAGATCCGCTTCACAACCGCGGACCGGACACCGCTGACCGATTTTCCGACGCCCGCCTACCACCTGATCGACATCAAGCACTACTTCCTGGCGAGCGTGCAGTTCTCCAGCGGCTGTCCCTACCGCTGCGAGTTCTGCGATATCCCGGAGCTGTACGGCAGGAACCCCAGGCTGAAGACTCCCGAGCAGGTCTGCCGCGAGCTCGACGCGATCGTCGCCGCGGGCCCGCCCGGCGCCATCTATTTCGTGGACGACAACTTCATCGGCAACCAGAAGGCCGCCCTGGATCTGCTGCCGCACCTGATCGAGTGGCAGCGCCGGACCGGCTACCGCGTGCGCTTCGCCTGCGAGGCGACGCTCAACATGGCCCAGAACCGCAAGCTCCTCGAGCTGATGCGCGAGGCCTTCTTCCACACCGTCTTCATCGGCATCGAGACTCCGGACCCGGAGGCGCTGCACGGAATGGTGAAGGACCAGAACCTGCGCCTGCCGATCCTGGAGGCGGTCGAGATCCTGAACTCCTACGGAATGGAGGTCGTCTCCGGGATCATCATGGGGCTCGACCAGGACACCGAACGGACCGCGGACGACATCCTGGCTTTCATCGAGGCGTCGAAGATCCCGATGCTCACGATCAACCTCCTCTACGCGCTTCCCCGGACGCCGCTCTGGCGCCGCCTGGAAGAGGAGGGAAGGATCCTGTCGGACGGGACGGGCGGCGAGGAGTCCAACGTGAAGTTCCTCCTGCCGCGCGAGGTCGTCCGGAAGAACTGGTTGAGGTGCGTGACCGAGTCCAACCGGCCCGAGCCGCTCTACCGGCGCTTCCAGCACCAGATCGAGCGCACTTATCCCAACCGCTTCGACCCCGGCTCCCTGAGGAAGGTCGAAAGAGGGGACGTGGCCAACGGCTTCAAGATCCTCGGCCGCATCCTCTGGCGCGTCGGCGTCCGCTCCGACTACCGCCGGACCTTCTGGCGCATGGCCCGCCCCGCTCTGAAATCCGGCAACGTCGAGGCGGTCATCCACGTCGGCCTCGTCGCCCACCACCTGATCCACTTCGCCCGGGACTGCGAGGCCGGCGTCGGCGAGTACTCCTTCTACTCCGAAAAGGGAAGCGCCCCCGCGCGCGCCGCGGCCTCCCAACCCGCTCCCGCCGCCGGCTGGCCGGGCGCGAGCAAGCGTCTGTTGTCATCCCGAGCGCAGCGAGGAGCAGATCCTTCGTCGCTTCGCTCCTCAGGATGACAGAGCCCCGGGGGTGCAACTCCTGCTACGGGAAGCCGATCTCCCGCACGCCTCCGAGGCAGCCGAGGCTCGGCCTGCGAGCGTCCTTCTGAGAGGCTAGGCCCACTTCTTGCCGAGAGCATCGAGACCGGCCCTCTTGAGGTCGTCGCCGCTCATGACGATGTGGAATTCGCAGTCGGCGCCGAACTGGAGGAACCACGGCTCGGCGATCGAGGGGACGCGCGAGGGCTCGTCCAGATTGACGATCAGGATGGCGGTTCGCCTGCCGCCCATCTCCGTGAAGTAGGTCGCCTCGGGCTTCGTGTCCTCGAGGATCCGGTTGATCGTCTGTCCGGCCGTGCCCTTGCGGACCTCGTCGTTGAACCTCTCGTGAGGGATCGATACGCGGAGAAGCATTCTCATCGTCCGTCTCCTTTCGCCACATTCTATTCACGGGCAGGGCGACGGCTACGGGCGTATCGCCACGGCGGGATCGCCGCGGTCGAGCGCGCGCTCGAGGCGCTTGCGGATGGCGAAGAGCTCCAGGTGCGAGACCTTGGAGCCGGGGCCGCGCTCTTCGACCTTGCGGAGCGTCGCCCAGGCGAGCTCGACGGGAAGCGCGCAGAACTCGACGAGACCGCGCGGGGCTCCGGCGCGCTGCAGGGCGAGCGTGTACTCGCCGGCGACCACGAGGCCCTCGCGGGCCAGCGCGAAGATCTCCGCGCGGGGGACGCTTTCCGGCAGGAAACTGCGGCCTTCCGAAACGTCCACCGAGGCGTCCTTGAGTACGTTGACGAGCTGGAGGGCTTCGCCGAAGCCGGCCGCCCGCGCGCGCAGGTAGGGAGCGGCCGGGACCAGGATTTCCCGCTTCAGGAGAAAGAGATCCGAGAGCATCTCTCCGACGATTCCGGCGACGGCGTAGCAGTAGGCGCGCAGGTCTTCGAGGTGTTTCAAGACGAGGACGCCGTCGTGGGACCGCTCGACGAAGCCGGCCATGCCCGCCGCCGAGCGCGAGACGTGGTCGCGGACGGTGGCGACCGCTTCGGGGTCGAGCAGGAAGAAGGCGTCGAGGACGAAAGGCGCCTCGGAGATCAACTCCCGGTATCCGGGGTGCGGCGAAGCGCCGGCCGCGGTCCATTTCCTCGCGAGCCGGCCCGCCTTTTCGGGAGAGAAGTCGCGGAGCAGGTCCTGGAATTCGTGGAGGGCCTCGACACGACGTTGCGGCTCCCAGTGAGCGGCGTCCTCGAACGTGTCGGCGATCCGGAAGAGGAGGTAGGCGATCATCACCTGCCGGCGCGTCGGCTCGGGAAGGACGGGGATGGAGAGCGCGAAGGTGCGGCTCGTTTTCTCCAGCAGGTCTTCCAGGGGGGTCATGGGGATGTCTCTTCGAGGAAGCGCTCGAGAAAGAGCGCGAGGTTCTCGCTGCACTCGAGCACGCGGCGCCGCAGCCGGAGGAGCTCGGGGATCGTGCGCGGGCGCAGCAGGGCGCGGGCGGCGACGGCGCCGCGGGAGATTCCGCCGTCCTCGCCGAGGCTCGCGGCGATGTAATCGGGCAGCGGCTCCGTCGCGCGGTCGCTGATCGAGCGGACGACGAGGTAGGGGATGCCGGCCTCCGAGGCGCTGGCCGCCCAGGCCGAGGACTCCATGTCGGCGGCCGCCGGTCCCCCGGAATCGGCCATGACGGCGAGAGCGGCCTTCTCCTGCGCCGTGACCGCCGGCCGCTCGACGGCGAAGAGAGTGCCCGCCCGCGCGCCCGCCGCGAGCGCGCGGGAGAGCAGGCGTTCGTCGGGAGCCGCGAGGTCCCCGCCCGCGTCGCGGACCCGGCGGGAAGCCAGCAGGTCGCTTCTCTGGAGGTCGCTCGAGAGCGCGGCGGCCACGCCGGCGCCGAGGAGCGCCGCCGGGTGGAGAGCCTCGCAGAGCCGGGCCGACTCGCGCCGGGCGTTTTTCGGGCCGGATCCGGTCGCCGCGATGGCGACTCCGGCCGACCCGATCCGCGCCTCGACGTATCCCTTGCGAGCGCGCGCGTCCTGCGCGTGGCGCAGGATGGCGTCGCGCTCTTCCTTCATGGCCGTCACGATGAGGATCCGCCGGCCCGGCAATTCCGACGGAGGACCTTGCGGTCCCCCGAACCGTTTAGTTGGCGGGGGACCTTGCGGTCCCCCGAACCCCCTAGTTGCGGACATAGCCGTGCTCGCGGAACCAGGCGACCGCGCGGGAGAGCGCCTCTTCGACCGGAGTCTGTGGAAAGCCCAGCTCCCGCACCGCCTTTCCCGCGTCGAAGTACATGTGGTGGCGGGACATTCGCGCGCCTTCGAGCGGCACCCGCGCCGGCCGCGCCGTGACCCGGGAGGCCAGCGTGCTCAGGGCGGCCGCGGTGAGCGGGATCCAGTGGGGCAGGCGGACCCGCGGCGCAGGGATGCCCGTCAGCAGGGAGAGCGTGTCGAAGATTTCCTTGAGCGTCATGTCGCGGTTTCCGAGGATGTACTTTTCTCCTGCGCGACCCTTCTCCCCGGCGAGCACGTGCCCCTCCGCGACGTCGCGCACGTCCACGAGATTCAATCCTGTTTCGACGTAGGCCGGCATCCTGCCATTGACGAAGTCCACGATCATCTGCCCCGTGGGCGTGGGCTTGATGTCCATCTCGCCGACCGGCGTGGAAGGGTTGACGATGACGACCGGGAGGCCCCTCGCCGCCCAATCCTCCGCCACGCGCTCGGCCTGGTGCTTGCTCTTCTTGTAATGGCCGATCAGGGAGCCGGGCTCCACGGGGGTCTCCTCGTCGGCCGGCCGCCCGTCGCGCGTCCGGCCCAGGGCCCCGACGGAGCTCGTGTAGACGATCTTCTCGGCGCCGACTTCCGCGGCGGCGGCGAGGACGTTGCGGGTTCCTTCCACGTTCGCGGCGTAGATCTCGCGAGGATGAGGCACGGAAAGCCGGTAATCCGCGGCGCAGTGATAGACAGTCCGAGCGCCGGCCATCGCGCGTGTCAGCGACGGCGGGTCCGTCACGTCGCCGGAGACGAGATCGACCGGCAGCTCCTCGAGGTTGCTCAGGCGGCTGGAGGCGCGGACCAGGCACCGCACTTCTCCTCCGCGGCGCAGGAGCGCCCGGACGACGTGCGCCCCCACGAAGCCGGTCCCCCCGGTTACGAAGTCCATCTGCCTCCCCTGTCATTCCGAGGAGCCCCTCCGCTCGTTAGTCACTCCGAGCGAAGCGAGGAGTCTGCCCTGGTCATTATTGAACCGGTTCGGCTCAAAGTCGGGACAGGCTCCGCGACGAGGAATCTACCTCTGTTGGGCCAGGACGGAGCAGATCCCTCGCTGCGCTCGGGATGACAGGAGGGGCGGGGGGCTCGGGATGACAGGAAGGGCCGAGGGGTCAGCCGGTCAGGTTCCAGGCGACCAATCGGAACATGTCGCCGGGATGTTTGGGCAGCTCCTTGACGACCGAGGCCTCGAAACCGGAGTGCATGGCGCAGTTGGCGCAGAGGGGGTCCTGGCGCGATTCCCAGTAGTCCCAGTCGGTGCCGCCCCAGAACTCGTCCCAGGAGTGCGTGTATTTCTTGCCGATGAGATAGCAGGGACCCTTCCAGCCGTTGGGCGTGAAGGTCACGGTGCTCCAGGGGGAGCACTTGTAGTCGCGCAGCCCCGCCGCGAACTCCAGGAACATCGGAGTCGAGGTCAGCTTGAATCTCTTGGAAATCTCCAGCACCCGCCGGAACTTCCTCTGGATCTCCGACTTCGTCAGGAAGATGTCGTTGGGGACCGACTCGTAATGGTAGCCGGGGGAGACGAGGAGGCCCTCGACGCCGAGGCCGGTCAGCAGCGCGCAGAGCTCCTCGACCTCGCTGACCTCGGTCTCCTTGAAGATCGTCATGTTGCCCATCATGTGGTGGCCCAGGCGCACGCCCTCCCGGATCATCTCGACGGCCTTGTCGAAGACGCCGTCGCGGTCGCAGACCTTGTCATGCGTTTCCCGCATTCCATCCAGGTGGACGTTGATCATGAGGCGCCGGTCGGGAGGGATGACGCCGTAGACCTTCTGGTCGAGGAGGAGCCCGTTGGTGCAGAGGTAGATGTGGCGCTTTCTCCGGATGATCTCGGAGACGAGTTCCGGCAGCTCCGGGTAGATCGTCGGCTCGCCGCCGCAGATCGAGACGATCGGCGCCTTCGAAGTGTTGACCGCCTCGAGGCATTTCTCCAGGGGAAGACGGTCCGAGAGCTTCCCCGTGTGCCGTTCGATCGCGCAGCCCAGGCAGGCAAGGTTGCAGGTGTAGAGAGGCTCGAGCATCAGGACGAAGGGGTAGCGCTTGTTTCCGGCCAGGGCGTTCACGATCTGATGCCTGACCGTGCCCGTCGTGATGTGCAGCGGGAACCTCATCGGTTCGATTCTCCTTCGCTCGTCCTCATGTCCGCCGTGGCTTCCAGGGCCTTCCGGCCGGCGGCCTCGGGGCGCGAACCGTCGGCTGCAGCCTCGCGCTCATAGACCGCGAGGGCCCAGAGCGGGAAGTACGTCGCGTAGAGATGGTAGCGCAGATAGAAGACCCGCGGGAACCCCGTCCCCGTCCAGTATTCGTCCTTCCAGGAGCCGTCGTACTGCTGGTTGCGCAGCAGGTACTCGAGACCGCGGCGGACGCTCGTCGAAGTCCTGTCGCCCAGCGCGAAGAGACCGAGCAATGCCCATGCCGTCTGGGACGGCGTGCTCGGCCCGATCCCCTTGCGCCCGGGCTCGTCGTAGGAGCGGGGGAGCTCTCCCCACCCCCCGTCCTCGTTCTGGTGGCGCCGCAGCCAGCTTCCCGCGCGCTGATAGCGCTCCTGGGAAAGGTCCTCGCCGGCGCCGGCGAGCCCCCGCAGGGCGAGCCACGTGCCGTAGATGAAGTTACAGCCCCAGCGCCCGTACCAGGTCCCGTCGGCGTCCTGCTTGCGGGCGAGATAGGACGCGGCGCGCCGGACGGCCTTCGTGCCGCGCCCGACGCCGATCCGGTCGAACGCCTCGAGCGTGCGGCCCGTGATGTCCTCGCAGCTCGGATCGATCATCGCGTTGTGGTCGGCGAAGGGGATGAACGTCAGCACCTCGTTGTCGCAGTCGCGGTCGAACGCGGGAAAACCTCCGTCGCCGTTCTGCATCGCGAGCTGCCAGGCCACGCCGCGGGCGATCGCCCCCTGGCGCCGCCGCTCCTCGCGCTCGTCGGGAAAGCGCACCGCGGCCAGGGACGCCAGGACCTCCGCGGTGTCGTCGGTGTCGGGATAGAACTCGTTCTCGTACTCGAAGTACCAACCGCCGGGCGGCGTCTTCGGGATCCGCCGCTGCCAGTCGCCGGGCACGCGCACCTCGCGGTCGAGCAGCCAGCTCGCCGCGCGCAACAGGCGCGGGTCGTCCTGCGCGACGCCCGACTCCCGCAGGGCGACCAGAGCCAGCGCCGTGTCCCAGACGGGAGGGAAGCAGGGCTGAAGGCGGAGGGTCTCTTCCTCCTCGATCTCGAGGGCTTGCAGCTCCTCGACCTGGCTCTTCACGATCGGATGATCGGCCGCGTAGCCGCGGCACCGCAGCGCCAGGATCGTGTTGACGATCGGCGGGAAGATCGCGCCGAGCCCGTCGCTGCTCTCGAGACGCTCGAGAATCCACGCCTCGGCCCGGGCCAGGGCTCGCGGGCGCAGCGGCGTCCAGCGCCGGGTCTCCAGCTCGTGGAGCAACCGGTCCACGACGCCGAAGAAGGCTCCCCAGAGTCGCGCGCGCAGGGTCTTCGCCTGCTGCTTCGGCTGCGGCGAGCCCGCGGGGGTCCGCAGCTCGGAGAGGGACGCCCGATCCGGAACCGGACAGCTCGGGCGGTACGCCGAGATGATCGAGAGAGGCACGACGATCGCGCGCGACCACGAAGACATCCTGTAGATCGAGACAGGGACCCAGTCGGGCAGAAGGACGAGCTCCGCCGGCACGGTCGGGCACTTCTCCCAGTCGTACTGCCCGAAGATCGAGAGGTAGATCTTCGTGAAGGAGTTGCAGGCGTCGAGCCCGCCGAGCTCGCCGATGACGCGGCGCGCCCTGGCCATGTGGGGCGCATCCGGATCGTCCCCGACGAGTTTCAAGACGAAGTAGGCCTTCGTCGAGGCGCTCACTTCCGCCGGGCCTCCCGGGTAGACCGCCCACCCTCCCGAGGGAAGCTGCTGGCGCCGCAGGTACTCGGCCGCCTTCTGAACCCGGGCCTCTCCAACGCGTCCGAGGAAGTGCATCGTGAGGATGTACTCGGACTCGAGGATCGTGTCCCCCTCGAGCTCGCCGCACCAGTGGCCGTCCTCGCGCTGGATCGAGAGCAGATACCGGCGCGCCGCGGAGGCCGCATCCTCGACGGACAGGGAAGGCTGCGGCGCACGTGCGCCCCCCGGATCGGGTTCCACGTCTTCCTTGACCGACATAATCTTCCCGGGCCGCTTCCCGAGAAGCGATGACCCGGTTCCATCCCTCCGCGTGAGGCGAGTCTAATAACGGCTCCGGGAACCCGCAAGAAGATTCCCCAGCCCCTTCAGCGATATACGGCGTCCCCCGGCGCCGCGGTTCGACCGGGCGGCCGATCGCGGATAATGCTTTCTGCATGAAAGACGAGACGGCGGGGTCGGCTCGGGAGCGGACGGAGGCTCTTCACGAGATCCTGGCCGCTCGGATCCTCGTCCTGGACGGCGCCACGGGAACCTGGCTCCAGGGAGAGAACCTGACGGCGGCGGACTTCGGCGGCGAGGCGTACGAGGGGTGCAACGAGCACCTGGTCCTGACCCGGCCCGACGTCGTGCGACGGATGCACGAGAGCTATCTGGAAGCGGGCGCCGACATGGTCGAGACCGATACGTTCGGCGGCACGCCGCTCGTGCTGGCCGAGTATGGACTCGCGGAAAAAGCCTTCGAGATCAACGCGCAGGCGGCGCGCCTGGCCCGCCAGGCCGCCGCGAAGTTCTCGACTCCCGGGCGCCCGCGGTTCGTCGCGGGCTCGATGGGCCCGACGACCCGTTCGGTGACGGTCACCGGCGGCGTCACCTTCGAGGAGCTCATCGGGCACTACAAGACGCAGACGGCGGGACTCCTCGCCGGCGGCGCGGATGTGCTGCTTCTCGAGACGGCGCAGGACACGCGGAATCTCAAGGCCGGCCTGATCGGCGTCCAGGAAGCCTTCGCGGAGGCGGGCTGGAGCGTCCCGGTCATGGCCTCGGTCACGATCGAGCCGATGGGCACGATGCTCGCGGGGCAGGCGATCGACGCGCTCTACGCCTCCATCATGCACGCGCCCCTCCTCTCGGTGGGACTGAACTGCGCGACCGGGCCCGAGTTCATGGCGGACCACCTGCGCACGCTCTCGGGGCTCGCCAGGACGCTCGTATCCTGCTATCCCAACGCGGGCCTTCCCGACTCCGATGGCCGCTACCCCGAAACGCCGGAGCGGATCGCGGCGCACCTGACGCGCTTCATGGAGGAGGGGCTCGTCAATATCGTGGGCGGCTGCTGCGGCACGACGCCGGCCCACATCCGCGCGCTGGCCTCCGCGGCGCGGGGTCAGAAGCCGCGCCGCGTTCCGATCCACGACAAGACGCTCGTCTCGGGCATCGAGATGCTCGAGATCAACGAGGACAACCGCCCGGTGCTCGTGGGCGAGCGGACCAACGTGCTCGGGAGCCGCAAGTTCAAGCGGCTCGTCGCGGAGGGGCGCTTCGAGGCGGCCGCGGAGATCGCGCGGTCGCAGGTGAAGGGAGGCGCCCAGGTCATCGACGTCTGCCTTCAGGACCCGGACCGCGACGAGGCCGCCGACGCCGACGCGTTTTTCGAGCGCGCCACGAAGATGGTCAAGGTGCCGCTGATGCTGGACTCGACGGACTGGAAGGTCATGGAGCTGGGTCTGAAGTGGAGCCAGGGGAAATCCATTCTCAACTCCATCAACCTCGAGGACGGCGAGGAGAGGTTCCGGACGGTCGTCCCGCTCGCGCAGAAATACGGCGCGGCCCTGATCGTCGGCACGATCGACGAGGACCCGGAGAACGGGATGGGCGTCACGCGCGAGAGGAAGCTCGCGATCGCTCGCAGGAGCTACACGCTCCTGACCGAGAAGTACGGCGTGGCGCCGGAGGACATCTTCTTCGACCCGCTCGTCTTCCCGTGCGGGACCGGCGACGAGAAGTACGTGGGAAGCGCGGTCGAGACGATCGAAGGAATCCGGGCGATCAAGGCGGCTTTCCCAGGGTCGCGCACGATCCTCGGGATCTCCAACGTCAGCTTCGGGCTGCCGGAATCCGGGCGCGAGGTCCTGAACTCCGTTTTTCTGTACCACTGCGTGAAGGCGGGGCTGGATCTCGCGATCGTCAACAGCGAGAAGGTGATGCGGTATCCCTCGATCCCCGAGGAGGAGCGGCGGCTGGCCGAGGACCTGCTCGAAAACCGCGGAGAGGACCCGGTCTCGGCCTTCGCGGACCACTTCAAGGCCAAGGGCTCGGCCCCGAAGAAACCGGCCGAGCGAGGCGGAACGCCGATCGAGCGCCTGCCGCGCTACATCCTGGACGGGTCGAAGGAGGGATTGATCGAGGACCTCGAGGCCGTGCGCCAGGGAGGCATGAGCCCGCTCGACATCATCAACGGGCCGCTCATGGACGGGATGCGGGAGGTGGGCCGTCTCTTCAACGCCAACGAGCTGATCGTGGCGGAGGTGCTGCAGTCGGCGGAGGCCATGAAGGCGGCCGTCAGCCATCTCGAGAAGTTCCTGGAGAAGAAGAGCGACTCGCGCAAGGGCAAGGTCATCCTCGCGACCGTCAAGGGGGACGTCCACGACATCGGCAAGAACCTGGTCGAGATCATCCTCTCCAACAACGGCTACGAGGTCGTCAACCTCGGCATCAAGGTCCCGCCCGAGCGGCTGATCGAGGCCTACCGGGAGCACCGACCGGATCTCATCGGCCTCTCCGGTCTGCTGGTCAAGAGCGCGCAGCAGATGGTCGCGACGGCGAGGGATCTGGCCGCGAGCGGGGTCGAGGCGCCGATGCTCGTGGGGGGAGCCGCGCTGTCGCAGAAGTTCACGGACCTGAAGATCGCGCCCGCCTACGGCGGCCTCGCCGTTTACGCGCAGGACGCGATGCGAGGGCTCGCGCTGGCCGACCGCATCCTCTCGGGCGGAGAGGCTCGGGCGTCGCTCGCGGCGGAGATCGAGGAGCGCCGTCGGACCGCGACCGCGGCGGCCGCGGCTGCGGCCAGTGTCGAGACCGAAAACCCGCTCGCGGCGCCGGAAGTGCGCAGCGAGAACGTCTCGATCGTCGAGCCGGTCGCCGCGCCGGATCTGGCCGAGCACGTCCTGCCCGATCTCGACGTGGAAGACATCTGGAAGTACGTGAATCCCCACATGCTGTACGCGAAGCACCTGGGCCTGCGCGGCAGTTACCGGAAACTCAAGGAAGCGGGGGACCCGAAGCTCGCCGAGCTCGAGGCGGTCGTCGAGCGCGTCAAGAGCGAGGGTTGGATCCGCGCGCGGGCGATGTATCGCTACTTCGAGGCATACTCGGAAGGCAACGCGCTCCACGTGGTCTGCGGAGGCCGGAAACTCGCGAGCTTCGCGTTCCCGCGGCAGACAATGGGCGAGCGGCTGTGTCTGGCTGACTTCATCGGTCCGCGCGCGGACGGAGGGCGGCCGGACTCGATCGCGCTCCTCGTTACGACGGCGGGCGAGGGGGTGCGCGAGCGAGCCGAGGACCTGAAGACCCGCGGCGAGTACCTCCTCTGCCACTGCCTGCAGGCGCTTGCCGTGGAGACCGCCGAGGCGGCAGCCGAATGGGTTCACCGCGTCATCCGCGAGCGCTGGGGCTTCCCCGATCCTCCCGACCTGACGATGACCGACCGCTTCCAGGCCCGCTACCGCGGCAAGCGCTACAGCCCCGGCTATCCCGCCTGCCCCGACCTCGCCGACCAGACCACGATCTTCCGCCTCCTCCCCGGCGGAAGGATCGGCGTGGACCTGACCGAAGGTTTCATGATGGACCCGGAGGCCTCCGTCTCCGCCCTCGTCGTCCACCACCCTCACGCCCGCTACTACGCGGTCTAGCGTTCCTCAAACCCCTGTCATTCTGAGGAGTCTTTTCTTGTCATTCTGAGGTCGCCGACCCGCCATAGCCGCTATGGCGACGGCGGGAGCGCAGCGACGAAGAATCTGCCCTGGCGAGGATCTCACTCCTCGAGTTTCGCCAGTCGTCAAAAATACAAGTATGTATTTTTGACAGCAGGCAAATAAAAAGGTAGCCTCTCGGGATGGCCGCCCGCCCCCGATACCTCGCCGGCCAGGTCCGCCGCGACCTCCTCCGAAAGATGGTCTTCGTCGCGGGGCCGCGGCAGGTCGGGAAGACGACTCTCGCGCTGAGCCTTCCCGGGGCCAGGGCCGGCTATCTGAACTGGGACGTGGCCGAGCATCGTGAGCGGATCCTCAGGCGAGAGCTTCCACCCGGACCTCTCTGGATCTTCGATGAGATCCACAAGTATCGCCGCTGGCGCAACTATCTGAAGGGGATCTACGACGATCGGCGCCGCGGCCAGCGGATCCTGGTCACCGGCAGCGGACGGCTCGACCTCTACCGGTTCGGCGGCGATTCTCTCCAGGGGCGGTACCACCTCCTGCGTCTCCATCCCTTCTCGGCCGGCGAGCTCGGCTTGAAGAAGCCGGCCGAATTGCGGGCTCTCCTGAGACTCGGCGGGTTTCCCGAGCCGTATCTCTCGGGCAGCGAGGTGGAGGCGCGCCGGTGGTCGCGGCAGCATCGGACGCTGCTCGTGCGCGAGGACGTCGTGTCGCTCGAAAGGATCGAGGATCTGGGGCACCTGGAGCTGCTCGTGCTGCGGTTGCCGGAGCTCGTGGGATCGCCGCTCTCGATCAATGCGCTGCGCGAAGACCTCCAGGTGAGCCACAAGGCCGTTGCAGGCTGGATCGCCGCTCTCGAGCGCCTCTATGCCGTGTTCCGGCTGCCTCCCCTGGGCGCCGCCCGCATCCGGGCCGTCAAGAAAGAGCAGAAGCTCTACCTTCTCGACTGGTCGGTCATTCCAGCCGATCCGGCGCGTTTCGAGAACCTCGTCGCCTGCCATCTCTTGAAGTGGGTCCATTTCGAGCAGGACTCGCAGGGCCGGGATCTCGAATTGCGCTATTTCCGGGACGTGGAAGGCCGGGAAGTGGATTTCGTGGTTGTCGAAGGCCGCCGTCCGTTCCTCTTCGTCGAATGCAAATGGGCCGACGCGGAAATCGACCGGAGCCTCCGCTATTTGAAGGCGCGTTTCCCCGGCGCCGACGCCTGGCAGGTCTCCGCGATTGGATCGAAGGACTATGTCAGCCCCGAAGGCATCCGCTGTGCCCCCGCCCTCGTCTTTCTCGCCAATCTCGTCTAACCGTGCCGACGGGGCCGCTGCATGCCTCAGTGCAGGTGGGCAGTCGGATCGCCGGGGGGCAGGGACTCGAAGGCGGGATGCTCGGGATTTCCGCGAGTGATGATCATCGCGTAGAGGAAGGGGCCGAAGCTCGTCCCCTTGCGCCCGTTGACGGCCACGATCGGCGTCCCGTCGGAGTCGAAGGAGGCGGCCGCCTCAACGTCTTCCTGAAGCTTCGCGAGGGTCGCGGCCGAATCCATGCAGGCGGTCAGGTCGGAGCGGGGCATAAAGGGCGCCGCGATCGCGAAGACCTTTTCGCGAGTGAGACCCTTCTGCGCGGCAAAGAGAGCCGCGGCAAACTGCGCTTCCTTGCCGGTCGGTTCCATGCAGATCCTCGCCTTCGCCGCCGCGCAGCGCACGTCGTCCCCCTTTGGCTGGCCCATGAGCGGATTGCATCGCCCATCGAGAGGGAACTGCCGCGCGTCTACGCTGAAGCTGCCGGGCGGCGAGCTCTCCCGGAGCGTCTGCAGAGTCTCCTGGAGGCTGGCGCAGTGCTCGCAGAGGATGTCGGTGAATTCCGTGATCCGCACCGGCGCCTGGTCCGACCCGACCAGGGCGCGCGGCGGCGGCAGCCTTTGCGCCTGCGCCGCGCGGTAGATGGCCAGGGAGTCGGCGAGAGTCTGCTTGAGCGGGGGCTCCAGCGAGGCGACGAGATCCGCGAGAATCTTGTCGGCCTGCGCGTTGCCCGTGCCGCTCGCCGGTCGGGAGCCGTCCACGGCCTGGGCCGCCGCTTCCGACACGGCTTTCCTGCCCGCCTCCCCGCTCGACTTCGGCGTGCGCAGCCCCGGATAGAGAAGAAGCAGGAAGGCCCCCCCGAAGACGCCGGCGGCGAGCAGTAACCCGCGGGACGCCTGCCGGAATCCGGCGGGACGCCACTGCAGGAGAGCGATGAAACCATAGGCTGCCACGATCAGGTAGGTCACGACGCACCCGAGGCAGAGGGCGCCCGCGATGGCGCTTTCGGCGATCATCAGGGCGACCGCGAGGATCCCGCCGAGACCGACCAGACGCACGCCGGCCGGCAGCGGCCCGAGGCTCTTATCTTCCGCGCGGCGAACCAGCGCGGCGAGCGGCAGGAGGAACGCCGCGGCGCTCCAGGCCAGGCCCCACCCCGCGATCGGAACGCCCGTGAGCCTGTGGACCGTGGAGGCGAACGCCCCGCCCCAGACCGCCTCGCAGTCGAAGTTGCCGCCGAAGCCGCAGAAAGAGCGGCCTCCCGATCGCACGAGCACGAGCTGCGCCCACAGAAAGAGAGACCAGAGACCCGAAAGGACGCCGAGGGCACACAGCTTCGCGAGGCTGCGAGGGGTAACGACCGCCGCGGAATCCGCCGCTGCCGCCGGGCGCTCCTTCGCCGCCGACCCTCCGGCCGCGTGCCGTGTTTTCCTTGCCATGCGGGCAGCTTCTCACATGCCCGAATTCCCCCGCGATCCTGGCGGCGCAACCTTCTGGACGATCCCGGGTTTCTACTGAATACTGGAGATCTGCAGCGCCCGCTTGACGAATATTCTCTGAAAACATAATTTATGAGAATGATCAACGCAATTGACAACCAGATTCTGAAGATCCTGCAGGAGAGCGCGAGGGTTTCCAATGCCGAGATCGCCCGGCAGGTGGGGCTTGCGCCCTCGGCGGTCTTCGAGAGGATCCGCAAGCTGGAGGAGAGGAAAGTCATCCGCGGATATCGCGCGGAGATAGATCCCAGGGCGATCGGGCTCGCGCAGCTTGCCTTCACTTTCGTGCGTTCGAGCGACCGGCCGGGGGGAGTCGTGACAGGCGAGAAACTGGCGGAGATCCCCCAGATCCTCGAGGTGCATCACGTGGCCGGAGAGGACTGCTTCCTGGTCAAGGCCCGCGCGCGCGATGCCGAGGCCCTCGGGCGGCTCCTGCGCGAACGGCTCGGCGCGATCGCCACCATCTCCTCGACGCGCACGACGATCGTCCTGGAGACGGTGAAGGAAACTGCCGCGCTGCCGCTCGCCGCCGCTGGCGTCGCCGAGGGCGAGGAGGCCGAGAGTGCCTGATTCCGCGGCGGAAGTCGCGCCGACCCGGGCGAAGCTCTTCGCCGCGTTCGCGGCGGTGTACGTTCTGTGGGGATCGACGTACTTGGCGATCCGGTTCGGCGTCGAGACGATTCCGCCCTTTCTCATGGCGGGGACGCGGCACCTGACCGCGGGGCTGCTCCTCTTTCTCTGGACACGGATCAAGAGCGAGCCGCGCCCGGACGGGCGCCACTGGAGGACGGCCTTCTTCGTCGGCGGCTTGATGCTCCTGGGCGGAAACGGCCTCGTGACCTGGGCGGAGCGACGCGTCCCTTCGGGCCTGGCAGCGCTGATCGTGGCGTCGGTGCCTCTCTGGATGGCGCTCCTCGACGGCATCCACCAGCGCCGCCGGCCGCGCCTTCCGGTCGCCGCCGGGCTTCTCGCGGGCCTGGCGGGACTCATCGTCCTCGTCGCTCCGGGGAAGTTTGCCGGCAGCGGACGCGCGGACCTGCTCGGGGCGGGCGCGCTCCTCCTGGCCGCGTTCTGCTGGACCGCCGGCTCGCTCTACTCGCGGCACGCGCGGCTTCCGAATGCCGTGTTGACCTCGACGGCGATGCAGATGATCGGAGGCGGAGTCCTCCTGTGGCTGGTGGGCCTCGCGGCGGGAGAGGGATCGCGCCTGGCCCTCGCGGGCGTGTCGGCGCGCTCGCTGCTCTCGCTCGCGTATCTGATTGTTTTCGGATCGCTCCTGGGGTTCTCCGCCTATGTCTGGCTGTTGCGGGCGACGACCCCGGCGCGCGTCTCGACGTACGCCTACGTCAACCCCGTCGTGGCCGTTCTGCTCGGCTGGCTCTTCGCGGGCGAGGCCGTGACGCCGCGCATCGCGCTCGCGACGATCGCGATCGTGGGATCGGTCGCCCTCATCATCCGGTACGGCGGCTCGCGCTCGAAGGAACACGCTCGAAAGGAGGCTGCGGCATGAAGAAGAGAAGAACCGCGCGCCCGGACGGCGGGATCGCCGTCCTCCTCCACGCGCTGGACGAGGCTTACGACCGGCGCGCATGGCACGGGACGGCGCTCAAGGGCTCGCTTCGCGGCGTCACCGCGCGGCAGGCGGCGTGGCGCCCGGCCCCGGGACGGCACAACATCCGGGAGCTCGCGGTGCACGCGGCGTACTGGAAATACCGCGTGCGCCGGCGGCTGACGGGGGAAAAACGCGGCTCCTTCCCGATCGCGGGAAACAACTGGTTCGAGCGCTCGGGCGGGGACGAGAAGGCGTGGCGCTCCGAGCGGGAACTGCTCGAGCGCGAGCACCGCGCGCTGCGGCAGGCGGTGATGGAGCTGCCGCCCGGGCGCCTGGGCGGCCCGCTACCGGGGACGCACCGCCGCACCGCTCTGCGGGAGATCGCGGGGATCGCGCTGCACGACGTCTACCACACGGGTCAGATCCAGCTGCTCAAGGCCTTGCGGAAGAAAGCAGCACGCCCGCTGAAAAGGGGGGAACGATGGACCCGCGATACCCGAGAGGCCCGTTCGTGAGGACGAAGCCTCACGTCGCGCACATCACGAGCCTTCGCGACCGAATGGGTTGGAGCGCGTGACGCGCCGCCGGCTCGTGGATCTCTCGCACCCGATCGAGCCGGGGATGACGACCTATCCGGGCCTTCCCGGGCCGGCGGTCACGGAATTCCTTTCGCGCGAGGAGTCGCGCGGCCGCTACGCTCCTGGAACGACCTTTCAGATCGCCCGAGTCGAGATGGTCGCCAACACGGGGACCTACGTGGACGCGCCGTTCCATCGTTACGCCGACGGCGCGGACATTTCGCGTCTGCCCCTGTCGCGGCTCGCGGACCTGGAGGGAATCGTCATCGACAAGGGTCCCGGGCGCGCCTTCGACCCGGAGCTCTTCGAGGGGCCGGAGCTCGGCGGAAAGGCCGTGCTCCTGAGGTCCGGCTGGGACGCCCACTGGCGCGAGCCGGACTACGGCGAGGGACATCCCTACGTCACGCGGCGCGCGGCGCAGGTCCTCGCCGCCGCGGGGCCGGCCCTGGTCGGCATCGATTCCGTCAATATCGACGATACGGATGACGGCACGCGGCCGGCGCACACGCTGCTCCTTCAGGCCGGGATCCCGATCGTCGAACATCTCTGCAACCTGGCGCAGCTGCCCGCGGAAGGCTTCCGGTTCCATTGCGCGCCGGCGCCGTTTCGGGCCGTCGGGAGCTTTCCCGTCCGCGCCTACGCCGTCCTGCGGGAGGAGGCGTCATGACTTCGACGAAGCTCCTCATGCTATCGGCCGCCCTCGTGATCGCTTCCAACGTTCTCTACCACGTGTCGCAGAAATCCATCCCGGCCGGAGCGCATCCTCTTCTTTCGGTCGCGGTGACCTACGCGGCGGCGCTCGCCCTGACCCTTCTGCTCTGGCCTTTGTCTCCCGGAGGCCCGCCGAGGCTCGCGGGTCTCGCAAGACTCAACTGGGCCACGCTCGGCGTCGCGGTGTCCGCCGTGGGAATCGAGATCGGTTTTCTGCTCGCCTATCGAGCGGGCTGGAACATCAACATCGGGTCGCTCGTCGTCAGCGTCGCGGTCGCGCTTCTGCTCATCCCGACGGGGGCGCTCCTGTTCGCGGAGCGCCTGTCCGCTGCCAACGTGCTCGGAATCGCGTTGTGCCTGGCGGGACTCTGGTTGATTACGCTGAGGTAGCGGCTACAGGCACTGCACGACGTGGCCGGAAGCTCCGAGGAGCACCACGAACGGCCCCGCGATCGCCGCGGTGTCGGTTAATATCACGGTGAACGTCAGCGTCTTGCCGTCGATCGAGCCCGAGTAGAGGGCCGGATGCGCGACAGGTGCCTGGCCCTGGTGCACCGGCCCCGGCGATTCGGGAATGTATGTTCCCACGAGAGAGAAGCGCCCGCTCGGATCCACGACGAACGGCTGATCAATCGTGCCGCGCGCGCAGTCGTACACCAGGATGGAGCTCGCGCCACCGATCGTAATCCGGACGTGCTGGCCTCCCCAGGTTCCGATCATTCCGTTCTCCGGAATCTGCCGCGGATCCAGAGCGCGGGGCGCGGCCGCGCGCTGTGGAACGACTGCTGTGTTGCCCGCGGTTTGTACTCCGGAGGCGCTGTTTGTCATGGGACTTGTCGGCGATGAGTCGGAGCAGGCGAGCGGGAGCAGGGCGATTGCGAAGAGAGGAGAGAACTTTCGAAGATCCATGGTAGACCCCCCAGTGTTTCGGACCTTACCACAAAAAGCGGGTCTGGGTGCCGCCGTCCGAAAGTCGAGCGAAATAGCCTGAAGGGAGCATTCCGAGCCAGGGAGCCATCGAGTTCCGATGGTGTCGGGCCAGATCCTTGCATGGATTGAGCTTGCCGCGCCGCGAGCCGCTGGATCTATGCGCAGAACCCTTCTCGCCCTCGCCGCCCTGTCCCTCGCGATGTCGGCTCGTGTTCCGATTCCGGAACCGGAAGCCCTCTCGGCGGAGCCCGATATCGCCCTTGCCCCGCTCGCGTCCGGGATCGGGCCGATCACGTCGATCGCGAACGCGGGAGACGCGCGACTCTTCCTGGCTCTCCAGACCGGGAGAGTCCTGATCTTCGGCGGCGGGCAGATTCAGCCGGCGGCTTTCCTGGACCTGGGGCCGCTCATCTCCTGCTGCGGCGAGCGCGGCCTCCTGGGAATCGCGTTTCATCCTCAGCACGCCGCCAACCGCTTCTTTTTCGTGGACTACACCAACTCCGCCGGCGACACCGTCGTCGCGCGTTACCAGACCCTGGAAGGAAACCCCGACGTCGCGGACACGGCGAGCGGCGTCATCCTCCTGACGATCGCGAAGCCCTTCGCCAATCACAACGGGGGACAGCTCCAGTTCGGACCGGACGGCTACCTCTACATCGGAACAGGAGACGGCGGCTCGGCCAACGACCCCTCCTGCAACGGACAACGGGACGACACCCTGCTCGGGAAGCTCCTGCGGATCGACGTCAACCAGAACGTCAACACGCCTCCCTTCTACGGGATCCCTGCTTCCAACCCTTTCGTGGCGGCCGGGCCGCCCGCCGACCGGGTCTGGGCGAAGGGCTTGCGCAATCCGTGGCGCTTCTCCTTCGATCGAATCACCGGGGACCTCTACCTCGCCGACGTCGGCCAGAGCGCGCGCGAAGAGATCGACTTCCAGCCTCGCGCGAGCGCGGGCGGCGAGAACTACGGCTGGAAGATCATGGAAGGGACGCTCTGCGGCGCCGGCGGCAGCTCCGGTTGTCCCGGCGGCGTGCCTCCCTGCAATTCCCCGAGCTTCCAGTCCCCGCTCTACGAGTACGGCCATGCCGGCAGCGGCGGCTGCACCGGCACTGTCATCGGCGGATACGTCTATCGGGGAGCGGCCTCTCCGCAGCTTTCGGGCGTCTATCTCTACGGCGATTACTGCTTCGGATGGCTCTTCGGCAACGGCCACATGCTTTCGCCCAACGTGCCGCAGCTGACGACGTTCGGCGAGGACGCGGAGGGAGAGATCTACCTCGGCACCGAGACGGGGAGGCTCTATCGCGTGGTGCCGGCGGTCACGCCCTCGCCGACGCCGGCAGCCCCTCGCATGACTCCGGTCCTGCCCGAGCGCCCGCGCCCGGGTCCCCGCGTCGTCACGCGCCCGCCGGGCTGACGTTTCCGCGCGTCATTGCTGTGCCGCCCGGCGTCCCCAGGCGAGGAACGCGGCGGCGGAGAGGGCCGCCAGGAGCACGCCGTAGGCCGCCGCCGCGCCCGTGTCCTGCATGCGCAGCGAAGAGAGGATCTCGATCGAAATCGGACGCGTCTCGAAAGTGTAGAGGACGATCGAGACGACGAAGTCGCCGAGCGCCGTCAGGAACGCGAGGGAGGCGCCGGCAAGGAGAGCGGGCGCGAGAAGCGGGATCGTGATCCGCGTCAGGCGCCTCGCGGGCCGCGCGCCCAGAGAGGCGCCCGCCTCGTCGAGCGACGGATCGAGCTGGCGCAGCCCGGCGAAGGCCGCGCGGCCGGTCAGGGGAAGGTTCCTGACGAGATACCCGAGAGGCAGGATCGCCGCCGTGCCGACGAGCACGAAGCGGCCCGCCCAGGGAGCGCGGAGCGAGAAGGTCGCCGCCAGCGCCACGGCGAAGACGGTCCCCGGAAGAGCCCACGGCACCGCCACGAGCGTCTCCAGCGCTCCGCGAAGGCGGTTGCGGCGGACCACCGCGAGCCACGCCGCGAGGAACCCGAGCAGGAGCGCGCCCGCGGTCGAGACCACGGCCATCCAGAGAGAGTTGACGATCGGCCGCAGGCGCTCGGTCTGCGTCAGGACCGAGCCCCAGTTGGAGAAGTTCAGGACCGGAGGCCACGCCTCGATCGTCCACGTTCCGGGGGGCACGAAGGAAACGAGCAGCAGCGTGGCGTGCGGCAGCAGGAGGACCGCCGCCAGGAGCCAGGCCAGCGCGGCCACCAGAGTCCCGCGGCGAAGCCGCCGCCGCGACGGAGGCGTGCCCCGGATCGCACCGGCCACCTCCCGGCGTTTCTCCGCGCGCTGCAGGAAGAAGAGGCCCAACAGCGCGAGCGCCGCGAGCGTCGTCGTCTCGACCATCGCCATTTCGTTGTCGCCGTTCAGGCGCGAGAAGACGATCTGCGTCGTCATCACGCGGAACGTCCCGCCGAAGAGATACGGCGCCGAAAAAGAGGAGAGCGACGTCATGAACGTCAGCAGCGCTCCGCCGGCGAGCGCGGGCGCCAGGAGCGGCAGAGTCACCCGTGCGAGAACGCGTCCGGGCCTCGCCCCGAGGGCGGCGGCCGCCTCCAGGTAGGCGGCGTCGAGGCGGGCGAGACCCGCCCGCGTGAAGAGATAGAAGTAGACGTACATCGAGTAGGCGTGGACGAAGAGGATCGCTCCGGCGCCGGAGAGCCGCCACGGCGGCTCCTTCGATCCCGAGACGGACTGCACGGCGCGCGCGAAGAACCCGCTCTCTCCGTAGAGGAAAAGAAACGCGACCACGCCGACGAGCGGAGGCAGCACGACGGGCAGGGCGATCAGGGTTCCGAGCGCGCGCCGGCCCGGAAAGTCCGCCCGCTCGAAGAGAAACGCGAGAGGAATGCCGATCGCCGCGGAGAGCGCGACCGTCGCCAGCGAGATCCAGAGGCTCGCCCAGAGCGCCTGCCACTCGTCGGGCCGGCGAAAGAACTCGGCGAAGAACTTCAGGCTCCAGCCCGGCGCTCCCAGGGCCTCGCGGAAAGTCAGGAGGAGCGGATAGCACACCAGCCACGCCAGCAGGAGAGCGAGAAGCCCCCCCGCGAGGATCCCCTCCCGCCGCCGCCCGATCAACTTCCTTCCCTTGCGAACACCAGGGGGCGCGGCCCGGCCGGATCCGGCACCACGAACACCTTCTCTCCCGGCCGCGCGGCGTCCGGCGCTCCCAGCACTTCTACGCTGCCGCCGCCATCGAGCGCGATGTCGAACAGCGCCACCCGTCCCGCATAGCGCCGGCCCGCGACTTCCCCGGCGAGAGAATCCGGCGCCGCGGCGGCGGAGAGCCGCACTCCCTCCGGCCGCACCACGAGGTCAACAGCCGCGCCCTCCGCGAGCACCTCCCCGCCGGATGTGCGCCAGACCCTTCCCTGCTCCAGACGCGCCCCGCCGGCCGTCCACGTTCCCGCAAGCACGCTCGAGCGCCCGATGAACGTCGCCACGAACCGGGTGGCGGGCTCTTCGTAGAGGGTCTCCGGCGGCCCGACCTGCTCGAGGCGCCCCGCATTGATGACGGCCACGCGGTCGCCGAGGTCGAAGGCCTCCTCCTGTTCGTGCGTGACAAAGAGCGTGGTGATCCCGACGCGCCGGATGATGCGCTTCAACTCCCGCCGCGTGCGCTCCCGCAGCGTCGGATCGAGGTTGGAGAGCGGCTCGTCCAGGAGCAGGACGCGTGGCCGCGGAGCGAGAGCTCTCGCCAGCGCCACCCGCTGCTGCTGGCCGCCGGAGATCTCGGCGATGCGCCGGCGCTCGAACCCCGCCAGGTCCACGGACGCGAGGGTCTCGGCGACGCGCCTTTCCATCTCTTCCCGCGGCATCCTCTGCGCCTCCAGTCCGAAGGCGACGTTTTCTCCGACGCTCATGTGCGGAAAGAGGGCGTAGTGCTGGAACACCATCCCGAACCGCCGGCGCTCCGGGGGAAACCGAGTCACGTCTTCGTCCTCGACGTGCACGCCGCCGGAGTCGGGCGTCTCGAATCCGGCGACGAGGCGCAACACGGTCGTCTTGCCGCTGCCGGACGGCCCGAGCAACGCCACGATCTCGCTCCGATCCACCGAGAGCGAGAGATCTCGTGTCACGTGCAGCCCGGCAAAACGTTTGTCCAGCCGGTCGAGCGTCAGGTACGGCATGGCCTGCAGCCGATTATCTTTCGAGCGCCAGGAGCACGCCGGCGAACAGAACCAGAACGACGAGAATCACTCCGGACACGGCGCAGAAGGGCTTCCAGAAGAAACGGGGGCGCCCCCCCTCCCGGACGTAGATCTGCGCGCCGATCAGGTTCGCGACGGAGCCGACGGGGCTTCCGCAGGCGCCCGCCGTGACGCCGTAGAGCAATCCGCGGAATCCGTGAGGCGTCGCGGCCGCCGGCGCGAGCAGCAGGGCCGCCGGCACGTTCGAGACGGCCTGCGACAGCAGGGCGCTGGACAAGAGCAGCCCGATGGGCCCGTGTCCGAAGATCTTTTCCGGGTCCAGAAAATGGTACAGGCGCCCGCGCTCGAGCCCCGGGATCCCGATGAAGAGGAGCGCGAACACGAGCACGAGCGAGAAATCGGCTTCGAAGACCCGCCTGCCGAGCAGGAGGATGCCGGGGATCGAGAGCAGCAGCGGAACCTGGTGGGGGATGAGGCCGAAGAGCCCGGCGGTCTCGGCGGCGATCAGCACGAAGAAGCCGGCCGCGAAAACCGGATCCACTTCGAACTTCGCGGCGACGGGCGCCTCGAGCCTCCGGGCGGGCACGAAGAAGAAGACGCTCGCCGCCAGAAGCAGGGCCGCCCCGGCCGCAAAGGGAAGCTGCGCGGCGAAGAAAGAGGACGGGGTGAATCCTCCCCGAGCGTAGAGGAAGATGTTCTGCGGGTTGCCGATCGGGGTCACCGCGCCCAGGAGGTTGGCCGAGAGCACCTCGAGCACGACGAACGGCGCGCGCGTGACCCCTTCGACCTTCCGGAAGAGCATCGTGAACGGGACCACGAGGAAGAGCGCGACGTCGTTGGTCAGGATCGCCGAGAGCAGGGCGGTGACGCCGATCATCGAGAAGGCGAGGCCCCGCGAGGTGCGCGCCCGCTCGACCACGGCGACGACGAGCCGGTCGAAGAGATCGGAGGCCTTGCCGAGCTCGACCGCCACCGTCAGGACGAAGAAGAGAGTCAGGATCCGCGAGTCCATCAGTCCCGGGATCTCCGACGGCTTGACCCGCCCCATGGCGACGGCCGCGAAGGCGAGCGTCGCCGACCCGGTGATCAGGAACCTCTCGAAGAGAAGCGTGCGGACGACGGGATGATGGAGAAGCGCGCGGCTCCGGCGGATCATTTAATTGTCGATTGTCGATTGTCGATTGTCGATTGTCGATTGTCGATTGGGATCCGCTTCCGATCTTCGATCGTCAATCGTCAATCATCAATCATCAATGCCCCTTCCCTCTCACTTCCCGATCCCACTTTGCCATCCAGGCCTGGCCCTCGCGCTCGAGCAGGTCCCAGTCCATCTTCGCCGGCGTCATCTTCTTTTCGACGTCGCGCGCCCACTCGGGCAGCTCGCCGGCGGGAAGGTCCGTGCGGGCGGGAAGACGGTAGGCGCTGTCCGCGGCCAGCAGCTGCCCCTCCGGGCCACCGATCCATTCGATGAGCGCCTTCGCTTCCCGAGCGTGCCTCGCCCCGCGCACGAGGCCGACGGCGTCGTCGATGACCGGCGTGCCGCTGGACGGGAAGACGTAAGCGAGATCCTTGCTCCGGCGCATCTCCAGCAGGACGTCGGGCAGGTCCCAGACCGTGAGGAGACCCTCGCGCCGCGCGATCTTCTCGACGAGAATCGAGGCGTTCATCACGTACTCCTTGGTCTGGGCGTCCAGGCGTCTCAACCACTCGAAACCGCGGTCGGTCGAGCCGGTCTCGAAGATCGACCGCTCCAGGATCATGCCGAAGATCGCGCGCATGGTTCCCGAGGCCAGCGGATAACGGATCAGGACCTTTCCCTTCCACCGCGGGTCGAGCAGGTCGTCCCAGTCGCGCGGCGCTTGCCCGGCGGCGACGGCGCCGGAGTTGTAGACGAGGACCGCGGGAGTGCGATAAGCGCCGAAGAAGAGGTCTTGCGGCTGACGGCTGTCCGGCGGAATCGCGGCCGCCCAGGAAGGCCGGTAGGCCTCGAGGAGGCCGTCGCGTACGCCGCGCGCGAAGATGGTGTTGGGGCCGCCGAACCAGACGTCGGCCTGCGGGTTCGCCTTCTCGGAGCGGACGCGGTCGTAGACCTCCTGGGATCCCATGTCGAGCCAGCGGACGTCCACGTCCGGGTGTTTCTGCTCGTAGGTCTTCTCGACCAGGCCGAGCAGGTCGCGTCCGTGCGGCGAGTAGAGAACCACGGGAGTTCGAGAGTCTCGCCGGCACGCCGGGAGCAGCGCGACGAGAAGCAAGCCGATCGGGAAGAGACGCCGCGTCACGGCGCGAAGGATAGCAGCGGGTAGCTGCTCGGCGTGGCGCGGGATCTCACGCCCGGCCGGGTGCGGCGACCTCTTCTCCGCCCGGGCAAGCGCCGACCCCGCGCTCCCGTTTCTCAATGAATCGGCGCGGTGACCGGGGAGACTCCGCGCCGGCGCTTGAAGAGGAGCAGCAGCGGTATGCAGCAGAGGAAGAAAATCCCCACGATCCGGAAGGCGTCCATGTAGGTCAGGAGAAAGGTCTGCTTGACGACGATTCCTTCGAGCGCTCCGTACGCCTGGCGCCGGGCCTCGATCAGCGTCGAGCCTTTGGCGACGAGACCCTGCACGATCGCGTTCAACCGCTCGCGAACCGGCATGTCGTAGATCGAGACGTGCTGCAAGAGACTCTGCCGGTGCGACCAGGACCGCTTCTGGATGTAGGTCACGATCAGCGCCACGCCGAAGGAGCCGCCGAGCTGTCGCATCATGTTGGTCAGCCCCGCTCCCTGCGCGAGGTCCCTGCCGCGGAGGAACCGCCCTTGAGAATGGCCCGCGTTTCCGATGAACTCTCGCCGGCGACCTCGATCTTGAGCATCCCGTCTCCCCTTGCCCCTGGCTGATCCAGGATTGATGCCGGGACGTCATTCGGGCCTGATTCCTCGAGGGGGAATGGAAGGATGGGAAGGGTCATGGCACTTCGCAGGTTCGCCTCTTCCACGGCCCCGATCTTAGCGGAGCCAACGGCGGCCGAGTCGTCTGCATCAGACGCGAACGATCGGCCGGTGGTTATCTCTCTGTCATGGGTGATCTGTCGGAGTTCCCGCTCAACGTGCGGCTGTTCCTGAGGGCGTATCGGTGGCGGCGCATCGATCCGGTGCCGTGGACGCCGCTCGCGAAACCTCTCACCCGGTGCCGTATCGCTCTGGTGTCGAGCGCCGGCTTCGTTCTCCCGGGACAGGAGCCCTTCGACGAGAAGAAGCGCGGCGGGGATCCGAGCTTCCGCGAGATCCCGGGCTCGGTGGATGTCGCGACGCTCCTGGACACGCACCGCAGCCAATCCTTCGACCACTCCGGGATGCGGAGCGACGCGAATCTGGTTTTTCCGCTGGATCGCCTGCGCGAGCTCTCGGAGTCCGGCCGGATCGGGCGGGTCAACCGGCGCCATTTCTCCTTCATGGGCTCTCTGACCGCCACGGGCACCTTCGTCCGCGAGACCGCGCCCGCGGCGGCGAGGCTCCTGGCCGAGGATGGCGTGGACGTGGCGCTGCTCGTGCCGGTGTGACCGATGTGCAGCCAGGCCGTGGGCCTGGCGGCGGCGGAGCTGGAGCGGCAGGGCATCTCGACCGTCGCGATCCAGCTCCTGCGCGAGATCGCCGAGCGCGTGCGGCCGCCGCGGGCGCTCTTCGTCCCCTTCCGCCACGGCTATCCGCTGGATGCGCCCGGCGAGCCCGAGCGGCAGCGCGCCGTGCTCGAGGCCGCGCTCTCGATCCTGGAAGACCGGAATCTCGAGCCGCCGGTCCTTCTCGATTTTCCTGTGCCCGAGTAATCGTCCCGGTCGTGGCGTGAGCAGTCTCAGCTCAAGAAAACCAGGAACTGATAACTGGGCAACTCCTACTTCCAGGCGAGCAGGTTGGCGAAGAGCCGGTAGGCGCCGGGCACGCCGGCGGGCAGTTGCCGGAAGAACGCCAGGCCCGTGTACACGTAGCGGCCCTTGCCGATCCTCGCGGCGAGCAGGCCGCCTCTCTTCTCTTCTTCGCCGGGATCCGCCATGCCGAGGAGCGGCACGTAGGCGTCGGCCCACGAGTGCGCGAAGTAGAGGCCTCTCTCCTGCACCCAGCCCTCCCAGTCCGCTTCGCCGATCCTGTTGGGCGTCGTGAAGATCGGATGCGCGGGATCCAGGATCTTCACGGGGGCGGTCTCGTCGGTCACCCGGTCGTGCGGTCGCGCGATCTCCAGTTTTGCCGGGGCGAAATCGCCCTGGACGAATCCGTATTGCTGGTACTGGACGATGAGGAGACCCCCGGTGCGCACGTAGTCGAGGAGCCGGCTGTTGGCCCGCGGCAGCGCGGGCTGTGTCTCGTAAGCGCGCGGCCCTACGATGATCGCGTCGTATGCGGAGAGGCTGCCGTTCTCCAGGTCAGCCGATGTCAGGACGGTGACGGGCAGGCCGATGGAGGAGAGGGCCTCGGGAACGCGGTCGGCCGCTCCGCGCACGTAGCCGACGGCGCGCAGCGATGGAAGGCGCAGATCGAGCGCCGTCAGCTCGACGGCGCTCGAGGTCGGCATCGGCGTCGGACGGATGTGTTCGTAGTCCAGCAGCGAGACGCTCTGCTCGAAGCGCTCCCCGCCGGCCAGCTCGGCACGCACCGGGATCGTCCAGCGGCCGGTCCCGGCGCGGGGGCCCGGCGCGACCTCGAGGCGCACGAGGGCGCGGTCCCCCTTCTTCGCGAGCGAGAATTCCTTGGGCCCGGAGCGTTGCCAGCCGGCCGGCAGCTGCGCCTCCACTCTTCCGGTGACCGGCGCGGGCGAGTTCGACGTCACCGTCGCCCGGATCGTCCGCGGCTCCCGGCGCGAGATCGGGCAGACGACGACTCCGGGCTCGACCGTCACCTCGATCTTCGGAACGACCCGCAGGCCGTGGCGGATTTCGCCGAAGGTCTCGTCGCGGAAACGGTAGGTCACCTCGCGTTCAATCTGGAATCGGGTTCCCCCGATCGAGAGGGTCGCGACGGCCGTCAGGGGAGGAGGTTCGAACGGCTCGCCGCGTACGGAAGGGGGAGCGTCGCTCCAGTCGTACAGCGCGCCGGAGAGCGGCCGGCGCAGGAAGTATGGGATCGTGGGGAGCGCGTCGGCGGGAGGAGCGGACGTGAACTTCCATTGCTCGAGCTGGTCTGGCTCCAGCCTTCGGACCGCGGTCTCCGGAGCCGAAGCGCTCCAGCCGTCCGGGCTCTTCAGCGCCACGCTCGTGACTTCGACCGGCGCCTTCCCCGCGTTCCAGACGCTGGCGGAGATCGGGATGGTCTCTCCCGGAATCGCCGTCTCGCGGTCGGCCAGCGCTTCGATCGTGACGCCGGCGGCCATTGCCAGGGCGGATTGCGCCGCGGCGATCTTCTCGTCGAGCAGCATCAGGACCCCCGACGGCTTCTCGGCGGCCTCGGAGGCGAGCGAACGCGCCGCGCGCAGCTCCTGCAGGGCCGCCGACAGCGGCGTGACGGCGGCCGCGAGATTCTGCGGGGCGAGCTGTCGCCGGGTCTCCTCGGCGAGCCTCTGGACCATGGCCAGCCGGTCTTCGACGCGCCGGCGGCGCGCCGGGTCGGCGATCTCGCCGGCGATCGCGGTCAGCCGCGTGTCCACGGCCGCGAAAAGATCCCTGGAACCAGGACCCCCGGCCCCGGCAACCCAGGCCATGCGCGTCTCGTTGGGACCGACGATCTGCAGAGCGCCGGTGCCCTGAGAGCGATGAAGGCTGCGGCTCGCGACCGCGATCTGCTGGTACGAGCGCCCGGTAATCGGATCGATCCCGTCCGTCGCGAGGACGAGCGTGGTCGCGTCGCGGTCCAGAAAGCGGGTCGAGCGGTAGAGAACGAGCGGCTTCCATGGGGTGAGCCCCTCCCGCGCGAGCTCGGGAAAGGCGGCCGGGTCTCCGGCGGCCTGGAACGCGTCCCGGGCGATC
The DNA here is from genome assembly GCA_963837495.1 of uncultured Acidobacteriota bacterium. Classification (GTDB taxonomy): domain Bacteria; phylum Acidobacteriota; class Thermoanaerobaculia; order UBA5066; family Gp7-AA6; genus JAWOLE01. The sequence goes on from CAWINF010000002.1 coordinate 63,001, forward strand.
AAGGCCGATTCCTGGTGCTGGCCGTGCCCGTCGCGCGGCGTTCCCGAGAAGATGTGATCCACGATCTGGGGCCGGAAGCGCCGGATGACGCGCACGGCGTCCTTGAGGATCTCCTCGCGCGGCCAGAACCGGAAGGCCTCCGCGACGCTCTTCGAGTAGCCGAAGTCGTAGGCGCGGGTGAAGTACTGGTGCGCCCCGTCCATCCGGCGCGCGGCCTGGAGCTCGCGCGTGCGGATCACGCCCAGCGCCTCGCCCAGCTCCGGGCCGATCAGGTTCTGTCCGCCGTCGCCGCGGGAGAGGGAGAGGTACGCCGCCTCTCCTCCCAATCCCCGCGCGACGACCGTCAGCAGGGCGGTGTCCTCGTCGTCCGGGTGCGCCGCGATGACGAGGAGCCGCCGGTGCGTCGCGAGCTTCGCCAGGAGCGGATCGAGCGCGTCGATGCCCCCCGTCGAGGGGGGCGGCAGCGCCGTCCCGGGCGCCGGGACCGCGAGACAGTGTCCCGCCGCCGCCAGGCAGAGGGACACCGCGATCAGAACGAGCGGCAATCTCTTCATTCGAGCCCGCGGGAGTGTACGACGGTCGCCGGAAGGAGATCCGGCTTTTTTGAAGCGGTTGATTCGTGCGGTCCGGTCCGGATCATCTAGCCGAGAACGACCTCGATCGAGTGGGTCTGGCCGTCGGAGACGAGGGGAATCGCGGCGAGGGAGCACGCTTCGCCGTCGAGAGTCACGCGGGAGACGCCGCGGGTCACGCCGCGCGGGTTCTGGACGGAGAGCATGTACCTCGCGGAGTGGTAATGGAAGGAGATCCTGTAGCCGCGCCACGCGCGGGGGATGCACGGGTCCAGGTGCAGGGTCGTGCCGCGCAGGCGGAAACCCAGGATCCACTCCATGCCGGCGCGGTACATCCAACCGGCCGAGCCGGTGTACCAGGTCCATCCGCCGCGCCCCACGTGCGGGATCTCGGCGTAGATGTCGGCGGCGGAGACGTAGGGCTCGACCTTGTACCGGTGGAGACCAGCGCGCGTGGACGCGTGGTTGATGGGGTTCAGGATCGCGAAGAGCTCGCCTGCCTTGTCCCCTTCGTCCAGGGCCGCGAAGGCGATGACCGACCAGATGGCGCCGTGCGTGTACTGTCCGCCGTTCTCGCGGACGCCGGGCAGGTACCCCTTGATGTAGCCCGGGTCCAGCGGCGTCGCGTCGAAGGGGGGAGTGAAGAGGAGGACCAGTCCGTCGCCGCGTCGCACGAGGTATTCCTCGACGGCCGACATGGCCCGCCGGCGCCGGTCATGGTCTCCGGCGCCGGAGAGGACCGCCCAGGACTGTGCGATCGAGTCGATCCGGCACTCCGCGTTCTGCGCGGAGCCCAGAGGCGTTCCGTCGTCGAAGTAGGCGCGCCGGTACCAGTCCCCGTCCCAGGCTTCGCGCTCGACCGCCATCTTCAGGGCGTCCACGTGCGCGCGCCACCGCTCCGCCCGTTCTATCTCTCCGCGCGCCCGGGCGAGCCGGGTGAACTCCCAGAGGTTGGTGTGGAGAAACCAGGCGAGCCAGACGCTCTCCCCCTTCCCCTCGCGGCCGACTCGGTTCATTCCGTCGTTCCAGTCTCCCGTGCCCATGAGGGGCAGGCCGTGCCGGCCCACGGCGAGGCTGTGGTCGAGGGCCCGCGCGCAGTGCTCGAAGAGCGTCGCGCTCTCGGCGGAGACCTCGGGCACGAAGAAACGCTCCAGCTCCTCCGGCTTCAGGGGATCGGCGCGCAGGAACGGCACTTGCTCGTCGAGCACGCTCGAGTCTCCGGTGACTTCGAGGTAGTGCGTGACCGCGTAGGGAAGCCAGACCCGGTCGTCCGACATCCTGGTTCTCACGCCGGCGCCGGAAGGGGAGTGCCACCAGTGTTGAACGTCCCCCTCCTCGAACTGGCGCGAGGCGGCGCGCAGAAGGTGCTCCCGCGCGACCTCGCGCCGCGCGGCCGTCAGCGCCATCACGTCCTGGAGCTGGTCGCGAAAACCATAGGCTCCGGAGGCCTGGTAGAAGGCGCAGCGCCCCCAGATCCGGCAGGAGAGCGTCTGGTAGAGAAGCCAGCGGTTCAAGAGGATGTCCATGGATCGGTCGGGCGTCTCGATCTGCACGGCCGCGAGGGTGTCGTCCCACATTCGCCGCACGGAGGCGAGGCAGTCGCCGAGATCCTCGCTCCGGTAGCGCGTGACGAGACGCCGGGCGTCGGCCTCGTTCTCGCCCTGGCCGAGCAGGAACACGACGCTGGCGCTTTCGCCGGGAGCCAGGCGCAGCGTGCTCTGCAGCGCGGCGCACGGGTCGAGTCCCGCGCCTCCCTTGCCCGAGAGTCTTCCCTCGCGCGCGAGCGCGGCCGGGGCGTCGAGAGTCCCGTTACGCCCCAGGAACTCGGACCGGTCGGCCGTCCACGCGGTCTGCCTTCCCCCCGCCCGGGGGCCGGGGGAACCGGAGGATCCCGCGCCGACAGTCAGGTCGGCGAAGGCCACTCGCCCGGCGAACTTCTCGTTCCAGGGATTGCGCGCGAAGAGCGTTCCCGTCTCCGGGTCGCGCTCGGTGAGGATGTGGGGAGCCGAGGCGCCGCGCTCGCTGCCGAGCACCCATTCGGCGTAAGCGGTGACCGAGAGTGTCCGATGAGAGCGGGAACGATTCTCGACCGAGAGCAGCGAGATCTTGACGGGGTCCTGCAGCGGCACGAACTGCGTCAGCTCGAGCCGGATGCCGCGGCTCTCGTGCTCGAAACGGCTGTACCCCTGGCCGTGGCGCGCCACGTAGGGCCACGCGTCGCGCACGGGCAGGGCCGTCGGCCCCCAGATCTCGCCCGTCTCCTCGTCGCGGATGAGAATCGCCTCGCCCGAAGGATCGCTCACGGGGTCGTTGGACCAGGGCGTCAACTGGTTCAACTGGCTGTTGACCGCCCAGGTGCAGCCGGAGCCGGATTCGGAGACGAAGAACCCGAAGGAGGGATTGGCGACGACGTTGATCCAGGGGGCCGGCGTCCATTGCCGCTCCCCCAGGATCGTGACGTACTCGCGCCCGCCGTCTCCGAACCCGCCGAGGCCGTTGAAGAACTCCAGGTCCGGGTGGGGCGGAGGAATGTCCGCCGCGGGCGCGCTCGGGGGCAGAGGCCGGGGAGGCTGCGCCGCCGGCACACGGCGCAGGAGGCGCACGATCTGCTCGGAGAGAGTCCCGTGGCGCGAGAGAAGTACGACGCGTGCCGCGGAGCGCAGCAGGTCGTGGTCCTCCGTCGAGATCAGGTCGCGGCGCAGGACGAAGATGCCCCCGACCTGCTCTGTCCCGTCCAGGGCTTCGGCCTGGCGGCGCGTCCGGACGAGCGAGTCGATGGCCTGGCGAAGGTCCTCTCCGTAGGAAGTCGCCTGCTCGTTGACGATCACCAGGTCCACCGCGAGTCCCTTCATCCGCCAGTACTCGTGCGCGCGCAGGAGCTGCCGGACGATGTCCTGGTCGTCGGGGTGGTCGATCCGCAGGAGCACGATCGGCAGGTCGCCCGAGATCCCGTGGGGCCAGAGGGCGGAGGCGCCCTTTCGGTTGCGCAGCAGGACGTGGGCCGGAGCGCGGAGAGTGGGATCGGAGTAGAGGATCCGCGTCGCGACTCTCTGGAAGAGGTGCGCCTCGTCCGCGGAGATTCCCAGGTGCCGCAGCTGCACCTGCGCCTGCGTCCAGGCGACGTTGGCGGTGCGCTCGAAGGCGGCCGGCTCGCGGTACTTGTCGGCCAGCTCCAGCGCCTTCTCGCGCGAATTCGCGGCGAGCGTCGCGAAGTGGATCCGCGCGGTCGCGCCGGCCGGCAGGCGTACACGGCGCCGCAGGCTGGCGATCGGATCGAGCACCGAGCCCACGGTGCCGGAAAGCGGGCGTCCGTCCTCGATCGAGCCGGCGTTGCGGATGCCGCGGCCGCGTCCGAGGAACCGCGCGCGGTCGGTCTCGTACTGCACCGCGCCGAGGGGCTCCCCCTCGACCGCCGCCACGTGCGCCACCCAGATCGGCTTCTCCTCCGCTTCGCGCGGCCGCCGGGTGGCGAGGATCGCCTCGACATGGGCCGCGAACTGCGTCTGGACGAAGAGCTTGGAGAAGGCGGGATGGCCCTTGTCGGCGGCGGGCGGCGCGAGCGCCAGCTCCGCGTAGGACGTGACCTCGATCTCGCGCGGCCGCGTCCCGAGGTTGGTGACGGAAACCTGCCGGATCTCCGCGTCGTCTTCCGCCGAGACCACGATGTGCGTCGTCGTGGCGAGGGCCCCGTCCCTGCGCCGGATCTCCACGCGGTCTTCGGAATAGTAGACCTCGTAGGCGTCCGCCTCCACGCCGGCGGGCTGATAGCCGGCCGACCAGATGCGGCCGCTCGCGATGTCGCGCAGGAAGACGTAAGTCCCCCAGCAATCCCGCGTGACGTCTTCGCGCCAGCGCGTCACGTCCCGCCCTCGCCAGCGGGAAAAACCGGAGCCCGCGGCGGTGATCATGACCGTGTAGCGACCGTTGGAGAGGAGGTGCGCGCGGGGCGTGAGATCGTGCGGAGACCGGAACCGCCGCAACACCGGCGGGACGAAGTCGCGCACGTGCAGGTGGGTGGAGACCTCCTCGGCGCGCGGGCGCGCGACGGCGACGGTCGAAGGAGTCCTTTCCTGCAGCAGCAGCTCGGTCGCCTGGACGGCCGGCTCGGCATGGAAGCGTTCCCGCATCGCGCCGCGCGAGAGGACGTTGCCGAGAGCCACCACCGTCATGCCCTGGTGATGCGCCATCACGGTGCGCACGATCGCGCCCTTCTCTCCTTCCCGCAGCCTCGCGGCCGTGTAGTCCACGGCCTCGTAGAATCCGAAGGGTCCCAGGGCGCCCCCCTCGGCCAGGCGCTGAAAGTTGCCGACGGCGGCTTCGGGATCCACCATGGCCGCCAGAGCGGTCGCGTACGGGGCCACGACGAGATCTTCGGAGAGGCCGCGTTTCAAGCCCAGGCCGCTGACGCCGAAGTTGGAATACTGGTAGGTGAAGTTCAGGTCCTGGGCGTTGAAGGCCGATTCCGAGACGCCCCAGGGCACGCCGCGCTCCGCGCCGTAGCGGATCTGCCTTTCCACGACCAGACGAGCGGTGTGCTCCAGGAGGCTCCCGGCCGGCGCCTTCAGGACGAGGGACGGCATCAGATATTCGAACATCGAGCCCGACCAGGAGATCAGGACCGAGCCCCTCCCGACGGGGGTCAGCGAGCGCCCCAGGCGGAACCAGTGCGACGCGGGGACGTCCCCGCGCGCGATCGCGATGAAGCTCGCCAGCCGCGCCTCCGAGGCGAGAAGGTCGTAATAGCCCGGATCGAGCCTGCCGTCGGAGAGGTTGTAGCCGATCGAGAAGAGCTTGCGCTCCTGATCGAAGAGGAACGTGAAGTCCATCTCCTCGACGAGCCGCGAGGCCAGGCGAGACAACTGCGTCAGGCGGCGGGTCAGGACCGCGACCGTGGCGGCGCACTGCCGCAGCTCGCCGGCGAGCCTGGAGGCGACCGCCGGTCCGCTGACGCCGCCGGCCCCGAGCGCTTCGACCTCTTCGGCCGCCGCTTCGTAGACGTCCGGGAGCGCCTCCAGCGCGGGATCCTCCCGGTCGAGCCTCTCAAGCGTCCGAGCCGCGGGTTCCGGCAGCTCGCGTGACTCGGAAGAACCGGCCGGCAGGAAACGGCTCCAGCACCTGGTCTCCTGAAAATCCCGGGCATGGCTCCGGACGCAGGCGGACACGGCTTCGGCCCAGGCGAGAGCCTCGGCGAAGCGCTCGTCCGCGCTGTCCTGCGCGAGAGCTCTCACCGTATCCAGGACCGTTTCCGCCCTCTGCGAGAGCTGGGAAAGCCGAGTCGCCCATTGAGCGGTGGAGGCCGGTTCCGGCGCGAGGCACGCCTCGAGCGCGTCGAGCGAGGTCTGGAGCTGCTTCTGCGTCACGGCCCCCTCCGCGCCGGGAGCGAGATTCGCGGAGACCTCGCGCAGGAGTCTCAGCGCGTCGGCGATTCCTTCCAGGGCGCCGGCAAAGGAGATGGGATTCGAGATCCGCTCGAGACACATCTGCTTGACGACGATGAGATCCCCGGCCAGGTTTCCGCTGTCCACGGTCGAAACGTACCGGGGCTCGAGAGGCCTCAAGCTCAGCGTCTCGTACCAGTTGTAGAGATGGCCCCGATACCGCTCGAGCCGCCCGACCGTGTCGAGTGTCGCTTCGAGCCGCTCGACCATCTCCTCCGTTCCGATCCAACCCAGGTCGTGGGCGGTGATCGTCGAGAGAAGCAGGAGGCCCACGTTCGTCGGCGACGTGCGGTGCGCCACGACCGGATGGGGAAGCTCCTGGAAATTGTCGGGCGGAAGCGCGTTTTCCCCCTTGCCGGCGAAGGCGTCGAAGAACCTCCACGTCCGGCGCGCGATCGAGCGCAGGAATTTTGCGTCGGCTTCCGGCAGGGACTCCTCCTCCTCGTCGCGGGGCGGAAGGCTCGCCCAGCGGGCCACGGCGGGCGAGGCGGCCCAGAGCGCGAGGAAGGCGCCGCCTTCGGCGAAGGCGCCCGGGTGGAAGATCGCCACCAGGATCGCGCCCGCGGCCGAGAGAAGCGGCGCGGAGCTCATGCGCCGGTAGAAACCGGAGACCGTCAGGTCGAGGTGCCGGCGCGTCTGGCGGGCCGGCACCCATTCGAGGAGCCGCCGGCGGATGAAGAAGAGCCGGGCGATCGTCCTCGCGACGGCGTCGGCCATCAGCCACGCCTGGTGCGCGAGCAACACGATCCTCAGGGCTCCCTGGGCGAAGGAGAGCGCCAGGTCCGCGCCGAGACGGCGCAGGTAGCTCCTCTTGGCGATCCCGCGGCGCCTCGGGATCAGCAGTCCCGAGAAGAACGCGAAGAGGCCGGGAATCAGGATCGTCGCCACGACGAAGCTCGTCCAGATGTCGGGCCTCCCGCCGGGAAGCGTCCAGCTCGCCAGAAGCGTCGCCAGGGCGGCCGGCGGGGAGAGGCTGCGCCGGAGGTTGTCGATCATCTTCCATCGCCCGATGGCCGGGATCGTGTTCTTGACTTTTCGCCCGGAGGCGTCCGGCACCCTCCCGAAGATCCAGGGGAGAAGCTGCCAGTCTCCGCGCACCCATCGGTGCAGCCTCATGGCGGCGGCCTCGTAGTGGGCCGGGTAGCTGTCGAAGAGCTCGACGTCGGAGAGCAGCCCCGCGCGAGCGAAGAGGCCTTCGAACAGGTCATGGGAGAGCAGCGCGTTCTCCGGGATGCGACCGGCGAGCGCGTGCTCGAAGGCGTCCACGTCGTAGATGCCCTTGCCCGTGTAGCTGCCCTCGCCGAAGAGGTCCTGATAGACGTCGGATGCGGCGAAGGCGTAGGGATCGGTTCCCCGCGGCCCCGAAAAGACCTGCTGGAAAGGTGTGCCCGAGCCCGCGGCCGGCAAGGTCGGCGTCACCCGCGGCTGGAGAACCGCGTAGCCTGCGGTCACGCGGCCGGTCTCCAGATCGAAGACGGGCTGATTCAAAGGGTGGGCCATCGCGCCGACGAGCCGGCACGCGCCCTCGCGCGGAACGCGGGTGTCTTCGTCCAGCGTGATGACGTAGCGCACGTCGGGTGGGACGGCGGGGCCTCCCGGAGAGAGCGGCAGGAACGTCGTGTCCTTCGCCCCCCGTAACAGCCGGTTCAGCTCGTGTAGCTTTCCGCGCTTTCTCTCCCAGCCCATCCAGAGGCCTTCCTTGTCGTTCCACGCGCGGCGGCGGTGAAGAAGCAGGAACCGGTCGCCGCCGCCCGAGGCGGGCCCGTGCCGGGAGTTCAGCTCCGCGATTCCGGAGATCGCCGCGGCGACGAGCTCCTCGTCTCCCGGCGCGTTCTCCGCCGGCGCGTCGGTCCAATCCGAGAGAAGAGCGAAACGGAGGTCTCCGTCGCTGTTGGCGAGGAAGTGGACCTCGAGGCGCTCGATCAGTCTCGCGATGTCGGCTTCGCTCGCCAGGAGCGTCGGGACGACGACCAGGGTGCGCAGCTCGCTCGGGACGCCCTTCTTCAACTCCAGTTTCGGCAGGCGCCGCGGCTTGACGATGTGCGTCACGTCGCGGTTGAGGACCGCGATGGCGAGGTCCGAAGCGGGGATGAGCGCGAGCAGAGCCAAAAGCCAGACCGCGGGCGAAGAAGCCGCGCCGAGCGCCGAGATCACCACGGGACAGGAGAGGATCACCGCGGTCAGCAGGAGAATCGTCCCGATGTATCCGACGGAGGCGTGGCGAAACCAGGCGCGCTTCAGCCAGTGGCGGACGGGGATGCGGTAGCCGAGCTCCTTCTCGAAGCTTTGTCGCCCCTGGGAGATCAGGAAGTATCCCGGGTCCGCCAGGCGGGATTCCGCGGCCTTGCCGGGAAGACCCGCCGCGGCTTTCCATGCGCGCCGGACCGCTCGCCGCGCGACTTCCACGTCGGAAAAGCGGCTCCCTCGGGCCAGCTCCTCGACGGCGCGCCGGTACTGGTCGCGCGTCGGAAAGTCCATTTCGGCGACGCGCGTGCCTTCGCGCAGCGCCTCTTCGACGAGGCTCACGCTCTCGAAGAAGTCGGCCCAGTCCACCGAGGAGAGCAGGCGCATGCTCGTGATCACGTTGCGGACGGTGACGTGCGTGGCGACCTGCTCCTGCTGCTCCAGCCGCACGATCTCGTCGGCCGTCTGGCCCTGGGCGGCGAGCCGCTCCGTCAGCCACGGGACCGCGGGCGTGACCTGCGGGTCCTGCTCGCGAAGACGCTCGATCAGCCTCACGGCGAAGGGGCCCGCCAGCGGCCGTCCTTCCAGCTCGCGAAGGATCGGGCGCGCGTCCCGGGGCGGCTGTCCTTCCATGCCCAGCAGGGTGTCGCTGATGGCGTCGGCCTCTTCCCGGGCGCTGCGCCGCTCGACGATGCGCACCGCCAGGCGCCGCAGGTTCTCGACGAGCACGACTCTCAGGGAAATGGCGATCGCCCAGAGCTCGCCGATCGTCAGCAGCCGCGCCCGCTGATAGGCGCGCACGAACCGGCGCAGCGTCTCCGGATCGAAGCGGCTGTCGGTGTGCTCGACGAAAGACCAGGCCAGGCCGTACACGCGCGGGTAACCCTCCAGGGGGCCTCGGGCGAGCTTGGGCAGCTCGCGGTAGAAGGAGGGCGGCAGGTCCTCGCGGATCTCGCGAAGCTGGTCCTCGACGATGTGGAAGTTGTCCACGAGCCACTCGGCGGCCGGCGAGATCGTGCGCTCCTCGCGGATGGCGCTCGCGATCGAGCGGTAGGAGGCGAGCAGGACGCGCCCGTTCTCCTGGAGGCGCGGGAGGAGGGGCCGCCCCCGGCGTATGCCGGGATGGACCGAGTGCTCCGCGGCCAGGGCCTCGGCGAACTGCTCGAGGCGCTCGGTGGAGAAGAGCTCGCCGCGAATGGGCTCAGCGGCCGTCCGCATTCCGGATCCAATTATTCACCGGCTTCGGGAAAGCCGGTCGGGAACGCCTTCCGCGGGTTATGCGGCGCAGTCGGGATGTCCGCAACGGCAGGAAGGCTCCCGGCGCCCGAGAGTCTCGCAATCCGCGCAATGCTCGCTGCAGAACCGTTTCCCTCCGCGCTCGACGAGGATCTCCGAGCAGCGGCAGTCGCCATGGTCGCAGGTCATTCCCGCCTCCTGGAGGACCTGCTCAGCAAGCCTCCTGCCATCGGCGCCGGGAGACCGGAGCTTCGGCGCACGGACGGGCTATTTCTTCAGCCGGTTTCGGACGATCGGCGCCGAAGCGGCGGCGAGAGCCGCGAGCAGCGCGGCGAGCAACTGCGCGCGGCGCTTCGTGTCCAGGCTCTCCCATTCCTTCGTCAGGCGAGCGATTGTCTTCTTCGAGGCCGTTCCCGCCCCCTGGAAGGCCTGCTTCGCCGCGTTCGTGCCCTGTCCGGACAGAGTCTTCAGGCTCTTTCCGGCGGCGGCCGCCTTCGCGGCCCATCCCTCGAGCAGAGCCGTGAGGCTCCTGGTTCCTCCACGGGCGCGGGAACGCGCCGGGACTTTCTTGCGCCGCACCGAAGACTTGCGGGAAGCCTTGCGCCGCGCGGGCGCCCGGCGCTTCTTCGGCGCCGCGGCCGGGGTGGGATGTTCGGGCGTCTCGGTCTCTGTCACCTTTCACCTCCGCGAAGACATCGACAGCAAAACCCAAGCCTAGCATCGCTCCGGCATCGTAATAGCATGATGGCGATGAGGATGATCGACCGCCAGGCTGCCGTGGATTGGTTCGACCGCAACCGCCGGCGCTCGCGGGAGCTTTTTGACAGCGTGGCGCCCGACGCCTACGAGGCGCGCCCGATCCCCCTTCGCAACCCGATCTGCTTCTACGAGGGGCACCTGCCCGCCTTCAACGTCAATACGCTCCTCAAGCGAGGCCTCGGGGAAGAGGGGATCGATCCCGATTACGAGATCCTCTTCGAGCGCGGCATCGACCCCGAAGACGAATCGGCGGTCGGCCGGATTCCCTTCCGCTGGCCGCCGCGGAAGGCCATCCAGGCGTACGGAGACCGGGCGGACGACAAGATCCGGGAAGCCCTGCTCGAGAAGGACGTGGTCCGGGAGGACCGCAGGGTCCTGCGGGGAGGCCTCGCGGTGTACACGGTGCTCGAGCACGAGCCGATGCATCAGGAAACGCTGCGGTACATGTGGCATCGCCTTCCGTTGGAAAAGAAGGTCCGGCCGGCCGGCGCGGCGCCGCTCTGGACGGGCGGCAATCCACCGCGCCCGCGGGCCGTCCGCATCCCCGCCGGCGCGGCCACCCTCGGCGCGACGCTCGAGCGCGTCCCCTTCGGGTGGGACAACGAGTTCCCGGCGCACCGCGTCGAGGTCCCCGCCTTCGAGATGGACATCTTCAATGTCACCAACGCCGACTTCCTGGAGTTCGTCGAGGCGGGAGGCTACGAGAAACGCGAACTGTGGGACGAAGAGGATTGGGATTGGCGCGCGCGGGCCGGCGTAGCGCATCCGCTCTTCTGGGAACGCACCAATGGAGGCTTCTGCTGGCGCGGGATGTTCGAGCGGGTTCCGCTGCCGGCCGCCTGGCCTGTTTACGTCTCGCACGCGGAGGCGCAGGCCTTCGCCCGCTGGAAGGGGAAACGGCTGCCGACGGAGGCGGAGTTTCACCGCGCGGCGTACGGAACTCCCGACGGCGAGGAGCGTTCCTACCCCTGGGGAGAAGACCCGCCCGACGAGACCCGCGGCAACTTCGACTTCCGGCGCTCCGACCCGGTGCCCGTCGCCTCCTTTCCGGCGGACGCGAGCGCCTGGGGAGTCCACGACCTCGTGGGCAACGGCTGGGAATGGACCTCGACGGTCTTCGGCGGCTTTCCGGGATTTACGCCCATGGCTTCCTACCCGGTCTATTCCAGCGACTTCTTCGACGGCAGGCACTGGGTCATGAAGGGAGCCTCTCCCGCCACCGCGAAGGAGCTCCTGCGCCGCAGCTTCCGCAACTGGTTCCGCGGCAACTATCCCTACGTCTACGCGACGTTTCGATGCGTGACGTCGTGAGCCGTGAGGAGGTGGCCGGGGACTCGGCTTACCGCTTACGGCTGACGGCTTGCGAAACAAGCTTCGAAGGAAGCGGCGATTTCGCCGCGGATGTGAAACGGGACCTGTCTCTGAGTCCGAAGCAGCTCCAGTCGAAGTATCTTTATGACGCTCTCGGCTCCTGCCTCTTCGAGGCGATCAGCCGGCTCCCCTGGTACCGGATCACGCGGGCGGAGGGGAGGCTGCTCTCCCGATGGGCCGATCAGGTCGTCGCGCCGCTGGCGGACCCGTTGACGCTCGTCGAACTGGGCTGCGGCAGCGGCGAGAAGATCGCGATGCTTGCCGAGGCGCTGCGCAGCCGGCGCCGGACGGTCTCGGTCCACCTGATCGACATCTCGCCCACGGCCCTGGAGCAGTCCGAGAGAACGCTTGGCCGCTTCGAGCACATCTCGATCGTGGGACATCGCGCGACTTACGAGGAGGGGTTGCGGCGCGCCGCCGCCGGGCGCGGCCGTGGAACGACGTTCGTCCTGTTCCTCGGGTCGAATATCGGGAACTTCGATCCTCCGGCTTCCCACGAGTTCCTGTCGGAGATCCGGCGCGCCCTGCGTCCGGGAGACGCCCTGCTCCTCGGAGCGGATCTGACCAAGCCGGAGCGCGACCTGCAGCTCGCCTACGACGATCCGCTCGGGGTCACGGCCGCCTTCAACAAGAACCTTCTCGTGCGCATCAACCGGGAGCTGGACGGGAACTTCGACATCCACGGATTCGACCACCGCGCGGTCTGGAACCGGGCGGAGAGCCGCGTCGAGATGCATCTCGTGTCGCGACGCGCGCAGAAGGTCGCGATCCCCCGCGCCGGCGGCGAGGTCCGATTCGAATCCGGCGAGTTCATCTGGACCGAAAGCTCCTACAAGTACTCCGCCGAGCAGGTGGCCGCGATGGGCGCGGCAGCGGGCTTCCAGGCCCTCGAGCAGTGGATCGAGTCCGATGCCCGTTTCGCCCTGACCCTCTTCCTCGCGGAATGATCTTCGCGGCCGACGGTGATCGGGCAGCCATGTAATCTTTATTGCTCCGGAGCCGTCCTTAAGAAATTATCTCGTTGATGACTGTCATTTGCCGGCCCCGGCGCGCGGTAGCGTGCGCGGCCACGAACAGGAGGATTCCTTGAGAAAAGTCGCATCCCTGGCGCTGCTCGCGTCCATGACGCTCGCCCCGGCGGCCCCCGCGCAGGAGCGGGTGGACCTGGACATGGTCACGAGGATCCGGCTGGAGGGTTTCCGAAACTCGAAGGTCATGGAGACCGCGAGCACCCTGATGGACAAGATCGGCCCCCGGCTGACGGGGTCGCCCAACATGAAACGGGCCAACGACTGGACGCGCCAGCAGCTGGAGGATTGGGGGCTCGCCAACGCGCACCTGGAAAGCTGGGAGCCCTTCGGGCGAGGCTGGAGCTACGAGATCGCGACGGTGCGGATGCTGTCGCCGGACTTCGCCGAGCTCCTCGCGCTGCCTCTGGCCTGGAGCCCGGGGACCGGCGGGCCCCTGCGCGCCCAGGCGGTCAAGGTCAAGCTGACCGAGAAGGAGGACCTCGAGAAGCAGAAGGGCAAGCTCGCCGGCAAGATCCTTCTGCTGGGAGAAACCCGGGACGTCAAGCCGCAGGAGAAACCGCTCTCCGAGCGTTACGACGAGAAGTCCCTCGCCGAGCTGTACCGCTACGAGGTCCCCGGCGTGCGTCCCTACATGCGCGCCGGCCGGCCCTTCAACCGCGAGGAGTTCGCCCGGCGCCGCGCCTTCCAGCGGACTCTGGAGGCCTTCCTGGTGGAAGAAAAGGTGGCCGCGGTCCTCGAGCCGGGCGCGCTCGACGGCGGCACGTTCCGCCTCCAGGGTCTTCTGAACGGGCAACGCAAAGACGCGCCGGCGGCGGTGCCCACGCTCGCGATGGCGATCGAGCACTGGGAGCGGCTCGCGCGGCTGCTCGACCACAAGGAGCCCGTGGAGCTGGAGGTCAATCTCAAGACCAGCCTGACCGATCAGCCGAGGGCCTGGAACACCGTCGCGGAGATCCCCGGGACGGACAAGAAGGGCGAGGTCGTCATGCTCGGCGCGCACATGGACTCCTGGCACGGGGGCACGGGGGCGACGGACAACGGCGCCGGCGTCGCCGCGACGATGGAGGCCGTGCGGATCCTGAAGGCGCTCGGCATCAAGCCGAGGCGCACGATCCGCATCGCTCTCTGGAGCGGCGAGGAGCAGGGGCTGCTGGGATCGCGCGGCTACGTCTCGCAGCACTTCGCCTCGCGCCCGGAGCCGAAGGGGCCGCTGCCTCCCGATCAGGAAGCCCTTCCCTCCTTCCTGCGCCGGCCGACCGGGCCTCTGACGGTCAAGCCGGAGCACGGGAAGCTCTCCGCCTACTTCAATCTCGACAACGGCACCGGCAGGATCCGCGGCGTCTACGCGCAGGAGAACGCGGCCGTCGTGCCGATCTTCGAGTCCTGGATGCAGCCCCTGAGGGACCTGGGCGTGACGACCGTGACGATGCGCAACACGAGCGGCACCGACCACCTCTCCTTCGACGCCGTGGGATTGCCCGGCTTCCAGTTCGTCCAAGACGAGGTGGAGTACGAGACCCGCACCCACCACACCAACATGGACGTATACGAGCGGCTCCAGAAGGAGGACCTGATGCAGGCCTCCGTCGTCATCGCCTGCTTCGTCTACGATGCCGCCATGCGCGACGGCATGATGCCGAGAAAGCCGATGCCCAGGGACGAGCCCGCGCGCCCGGCGGAGGCGCCGGCGGTCAAGGGCCCGCTCGCAAAGCCCGAGGCAGCGCCGCCGAAATCCACGGCTCCCGCGACCGCGCCCCGCGGCTGACCATGAAGCGCCTCTTCCGGCTTCTCGCGGGCGCTCTGCTTCTCGCCTCGACGCTCGCGGCGGGCAAGCCTCCGGCGGGCCGCGGGGAGGCGCCGGAGGTCCGCCGGGCGGCGGCGAGAATCACCGAGGAAGTCATTCGGGCGCACACGAAGTTTCTGGCTTCGGACCTGCTGGAAGGCCGAGGGCCGGCCACGCCGGGGGATTCGCTCGCGGAGGCCTACATCCAGTCGCAGATGGAGGCCATGGGTCTCCAGCCCGGAGCCCCCGGCGGAGGCTGGATCCAGAAGGTGCCGCTCGTCGGCCTGAAGGCGAGCTTCTCGGGGCCGGCGGTCTTCCGCTCGGAGCGCGGCTCGGCCGAGGGGGCGCCGGGGGAAGACCTCGTCGCCTTCTCCGGCGTCCAGAAGCCGGAGGCGAAGATCGAGGACGCCGAGATCGTCTTCGTCGGCTACGGCATCGTCGCGCCCGAGTACCGGTGGGACGACTACAAGGACGCCGACCTCTCCGGCAAGGTCCTCCTGATGATGAACAACGATCCGGAGAGCGACCCGAGTCTCTTCGCGGGCAAGACCCGGCTCTGGTACGGGCGCTGGGACTACAAGTACCTGATGGCCGCGAAGAAGGGAGCGGCCGGAGCGATCCTCATCCACACGACCCCGTCGGCCGGCTATCCATGGCACGTCGTCAGGAACTCCTGGGCGGGAGAGAACTTCGAGCTGCCCGACGACGGCTCGCCGAGGGTGCAGATCAGGATGTGGGCGACCGAAGATCTGTCTCGGACGGTGGCAAAGCTCGGCGGCAAGGACCTCGACGCGCTGCGGGCCTCGGCGGAGTCGCGTTCCTTCCGGCCGGTTCCGCTGGGCGTCCGGCTCTCCTTCGCGCTGGGCAACACGATCGAGCGAAAGGAGTCGGGCAACGTCGTCGGAAAGATTCCGGGAAGGGACCCGAAGCTCTCCGGGGAGGCCGTCGTCTACACGGCCCACCACGATCATTTCGGGATCAAGCCGGGCGGGAAAGCCGGCGCGGACGACATCTACAACGGCGCGATCGACAACGCCTCGGGAGTCGCTTCCATTCTGTCCGTGGCGAGGGCCTTCGCGGACCTGCGCCGGCCGCCCCGCCGCAGCGTCTACTTCGCGTTCGTGGCCGGGGAGGAGCAGGGCCTGCTCGGCTCCCAGTACTTCACGATGCATCCTCCCGTGCCGGCCGGACGGATCGCCGCGAACATCAACATCGACGAGGCCAACTGGTTCGGGAAGACGCGCGACATCTCGCTCATCGGCCTGGGCAAGTCCTCGCTCGACGGCGACGTGATCGCCGTGGCGAAAATGCAGGGTCGCCGGGTCGAGCCGGACGAGTTTCCCGACCGGGGGCGGTTCTACCGTTCCGACCAGTTCAACTTCGCGAAGGCCGGCGTCCCCGCGGCCTACCTGAAGTTCGGGACGGACGTCGTCGGCAAGCCCGCGGGCTACGGGAAGGAGCAGGTCGAGGCGTACGAAAGAAACACCTATCACCAGCCCGCCGACGAGTACCGCGAGAGCGACGACTTCTCCGGTGCCGTGGAAGACGCGCGCCTTGCCTTCCTCCTCGGCCTCCGGGTCGCCGACGCCGATACCCTGCCCGCCTGGAACCCCGGTGATGAGTTCGAGGCAGCGCGGAAGAAAGCATCGGCCGGGCTGAAGCCACAGTGAAAGCCCTCGTTTGGACTTTTTTGGCCGCTGCTCGCGAAGCGAGCGTCTGCGGCCCTGCTTTCGAGGCGGCGCGAATCCGGGCGTTGGCGGAGGCCCGGTAGCTCCAGGGTCCAGGTGTCATGAAGACGAGACGAGAAGTTATCGGCATGGCGGCCTTCGCCGGCGCGGGCGCGCTGGCAGGACGCAAGCCGAGCCTGACCGCGACGCCGGCCGCCGCGACGCGGCCGATGGTCAAGCCGCGAGCGCTCCGGCCCGGCGACACCGTCGGCCTCATCACGCCGTCTTCCTACGTCTTCGACACCTGGAGGATCGATCTCGCGGCGGCGCGCCTCGAGGCGACGCTCGGCCTGAAATGCCGCCTCGGGAAACACGTCAGGGCGCGGCACGGCTACATGGCGGGGACGGAGAAGGAGCGGCTCGAGGACCTGCATGCCATGTTCGCGGACCCATCCGTCGCGGGGATCTTCTGCCTGGAGGGCGGCTATGGAACCGAGCGGCTGCTCTCCGGCATCGACTACGAGCTCCTCCGGAAGAACCCCAAGGTCCTGATCGGCTACTCGGACATCACGGGGCTGCACCTGGCGATCACGAAACAGGCGGGCCTCGTCACGTTCCACGGTCCCGTCGCCACCGGCTCGCTGCCGCCCTGGTCGCTCGCGAGCCTGAGGAAGGCGCTCTTCTCCTCCGAGCCGATCGGCGAGCTGGCGAATCCGCCCGAGGAGGACCTCAACTGGCCGGCCTTCCCTCTCCGCACAGTCGCGCCGGGCAAGGCTCGGGGGGCGATCGCCGGCGGAAACCTGACGCTCGTCTCCACGACGATGGGAACGCCCTACGAGATTGTCACGAAGGGGAGAATCCTCTTCCTGGAGGACACGGGGGAGGCGCCCTACCGCGTGGACCGGATGCTCACGCAGTTGAAGCTCGCCGGGAAACTGCGGGAGGCCGCTGGAATCGTGTGGGGCACCTGCACCGAGTGCACGCCCGCGAAGTCGAGCTTCGAGGTCAACCTCTCGCTTTCGGATCTCTTGGACGAGATCCTGGGCGATCTGGGAAAGCCGGTCCTTGCCGGCCTCGTCTTCGGCCACACGAAGGAGAAGGCGACCATTCCGATCGGCGTCGAAGCGGAGCTCGACGCCGGCGCGAAGAGGGTGGCGATCGTCGAAGCCGCGACCGTCGCTTCGTGAGTGCTTGGTCCTTGGTCCGTAGTCCTTAGTCGCCCGACCACGGACCAGGGACCAGGGACCAAGGACTTCTATTGGGTCAGAGGCACTTGCGGAGGCGGCCTGTCTTTCCGTGGGTCAGGTTGAAATTGCCGATGGGGCTATCGCCCCCTTCGGGCTTGACCGTCAACGTCATGTTCTCGCCGGTGACCTGGCCCTTGTAGCGGACAGGCTCTCCTTTGGGCTCTTCACCCTCGCGGATGGGTCCGCCGTGTTCGCGGAAAAAGAAGCCCTTGACGTCGAAGCGGCCGTCCGAGTCGAGCAGGAGGGGCTCGCTCACGGTCCCGTGCGCGCAGTCGAACTCGAGCCGCGCGCCGGACTCGGTGACTTCCATGGCGATGCCCAGGGCCCCCCACTCTCCCGCTTGCGCGCGTTTTGGAGCGCCGCTCGAAGCGCCCGAGGCAAGGCCCGCTGCGGCGAGCGCGAACACGCACAGTCCGGTGACGGCGTTGAAAGAGGCGTTCATGGCTGCTCCCCGCCGGCGAAAGGCCGGCCTCTCGAATGATAGTGCCTCGCGGTACCTCCGAATTCCCGCGCGCGCGTTCAAAAAAAACCGGGCGGGTTGCCCCGCCCGGTACCCGAAACCCTGCTTCTGTCTAGAAGTCGATGCGGCCCGCGAACTGCAGCGTGCGCGGCAGCGTCGTGACGCCGTTGGGGATGCCGAAGGTGGAAGAGGGGGTCTGTTCCTGTCCCCACGTGAAGTTCGTGACGAACCGGTTCGCCGTGTTGGTGCAGTTGAAGCACTCGACGATCGCCGTGAGGCCGACCTGTCCCAGCGTGGAACCGAACGGGCCGACGTAGAACGTCTTCGCCAGCCGGAAGTCGAGCTGGTAGAAGTCGGGCTGGCGGAACTGGTTGCGAATGAAGTGGACGCTGTTGATCGTCGGGCGGTCGTTGAAGAACCCGTCACGGTTCGTATCCGCCCCGGTCACCGCGGTGTAGGGAGATCCCGTGCTGAAGCGGTACGTGCCCGACAGGCCGATGCCGTACCAGGGGGTGTTCCAGTTGGCGTTGGCCCCGACCTTCCAGCGCTGATCACGGTTGGACCAGCTGTAGCTGCCGTTCAGGTTGTGGAGGTCTTCGGCCTGCGCGCCGGCGTAATTGCGCTCGTTGGAGTCGCTGTCCTTGTCTTCGGACCACGTCACCGAGGCGAAGAACTGGAGGTCCTTGGTAAAACGGTGCTGGAGGTTGAAGGTGACCGCTTCGTACTTGGAGATGGCGTCGGTCGTGTAGGTCGAGATGCGGGCATAGAAGGGATCCGGCCGAACGGTCGAATAAACCGGCTGGCCGTTGATTGTCGAGTGCCCGGTCGCGTCAATCGTCGCCGCAGTGCAGCCGGCTTGCGTGTTGGAAGTGCAGACCGTGAGGTTGGGGTCGTTCAAGCGCTCGAGGTTCTGGGCCTTCGCGTAAGTCCCTTCGAAGCCGACGGTGGTGCCCGAGAGGATCTGGCGGTCGATTCCAAGAGTGACCCGGTCCGTCACTGGGTCCTTGTAGTTGGTGCTGGTCGCGAAGACACCGAGGCCCGTCGGGTTGGGGACTTTCGAGAAGTCGATCTTGGAGACGCCGACCGGGTCGAAGTTCGGCCCCCAACCCGGCGCCAGCGGATCGGTCGGGCCGTTCGCTCCCGCGTTGACCGTGTATTGCGTGCCCTGCAGGCCGTTGGAGGTGAGAAGCTGCGAGAAAAGGATGGCGGGCGTGCGCGCCCAGAACCGGCCAAAGGAGAGACGAACGGCGGTCAACGGGTCGGGGGAATAGGCCAGGCCGGCGCGCGGGGACCACTTGTTGCTCTGGTCGGGGATTCTACCGTCCAGCGCGTAAGCGCCGGTGGGAAGGACGTGGTCGGGGTTCAGGACCGGATTGTCGGGATTGTTCAGCTTCTCCCAGCGAACGCCGGCCGTCACGGTCAGCTTGGGCGTGATGAACCACTGATCCTGGGCGTAAAAAGCGAGCTCGTGCTGCGAGAAGGCCGCGTTTCCCGCCTGGTCGGCGGTCAGGCCGTTCAAGCCGCCGAACTGGAAATACTGCGTCCACTTGCCCGCCAGCAGGTCCGCCAATTTGTTGCCGGCAAAAACGTAGACGCCTCTCCAGTTGCCCTTGAAGATCTGGCTGATGTCCGTCTTGTTGTACTCGGCTCCCGCTTTGATGACGTGGTCCTTCGTGAGGTACGTCACCGTGTCTCCGAACCCGATGCGGTCGGCCTGCGAGGTGATCGGGAGGAAACTGGTACTTCCGAAGCTGAAACTGCCGTAACGGATCTCGGGGAGATCCGGCGGGATCGCGGCCCGCGGCGTCTGCTCCAGGATGTACTGGCCATTGAAGTCGTTGAGGAGGTTGGATCCCCACTGGCTGTTCCAGGCTCCGACGTAGGCGTGGGACTGCAGCCCCTCGATGCCGTTGTGGCCGCTCGTCTGGTTCTGGGAGGAGGAGGTGCCGTGGTCGCCTTCGTACTGCCCGTAATTGATGCGCGCCATGATCCGCTGGGAGCCGGAGAGCTGGTAGTCCAGGCGGCCGAACATGACGCGGCCGTCCTGCGTCTGCACGTAGGTCGGATCCGAAGCCCAGGCCGGATATTGCGCGGCGATGGAGGGGTCGAGCACGACCGAGTTGATCGGGATGCCGACGTTCTGCTTCTGCTGATCGAAGGAGACGAAGTAGAACAGGTGATCGCGCAGGATCGCTCCTCCGTCCGACCCGCCGTACTGCTTCTTGTTCGTGTCGGGCGCCTCTTTCGCGGTCACTGTCGAAGCGCTGCCCTTTGGAATGGCGAGCCTGGCGACCGTCGAATGGGGCTGCGTGTAGTAGAAGCCGGATCCGTGCTGGTCGTTGGTGCCGTTCTTGGTAATCAGGTTGATCACGCCGCCGCCCGACGGGCCGAACTCGACGGACGCGCCGTTGCGGATGACCGAGAACTCCTTGATGGACTCCTGGGAGATCGCCAGCGGCGCGCGGCCCTCCGCGGATCCGAACGTGCCGCCGAAAAAGCCGTTGTCGAAGTCCATGCCGTCCAGAGTCGTGTTCGTGTTGATTCCCCGCTGGCCGGACACCAGGACGGTGCCCCGGCTCTCCGGGTCCTTGCGGGTCTCGGGCGTCAGCAGGATCAGGTCCTGGTAGTTGCGCCCGTTCAAGGGGAGCGCCTTCAGCTGCTCGGTCTGGATGGTCGTGGCCGCCTCGGTCCGGGTTGCCTCCACGACGTGGGCGGTGGATGTCACGGTCACGCTCTCGGAGACGGAGAGCAGTTGCAGCTTGAAGTCGATCGTGGGCCTGGTCCCGATGTCGAGCCGAACGTTGTCGCGGACGCCCGATTTGAAACCCGAGAGCGAAGCGGTCACCTGGTAAATGCCGGTCGGCAGGTTGATGATCTGGTAGAAGCCGTCGTTTCTCGTCACGGCCGTCGAGGTCAGGCCGGTTCCGAGGTTCCTGGCTTCGACCGTCGCTCCCGGCAGCGGTGAATTGTCGGCGTCCCGAACCGTGCCGGTGATGCGGCTCGTCGTGACGTCGGTTTGCGCGAACGCGGGAAGCGCGAGCGCGAGAGTCAGAATTGCGAACCAGATTGGAAACACGCGCCATCGCGTGAACATGGGTCTACACATCGGACTCCTCCTTATTCGAAGCGGCGGACAAGTTGTGAATTCGGCACGTTCGGGATTTCGTGAGGAATCTACACGAAGTTGTTCTTGGAGGCGAGAGGATCTCTGCTCATTTTTCTCCCGGAGACATGCATTTTTTTGGACCGGAAAACGGACCGCTGGATCCGGAATCGGCGCGAGTGGATTCAATTCCAGGTGGGTCCGGCTTCGGTTACTTGCCGTCGTGAGAATTCTGCATTTCATGCAGCTTTTTCGACACGTTTTCGAAGGACTGCCTACCGAGTTGAGATCTTGTCGAAGATTTTCTGCATGCCGTGCATTTTCTGATAGACAGCATGCGAAGCGTCTGCTACCCTGCCCCGACATGAAATCCGCTGACATCGCTTGGATGCTGGTCGCGACAGCCCTGGTTCTCCTGATGACTCCCGCGCTCGGTTTCTTCTACGGCGGACTCGTGCGTTCCAAGAACGCGCTGAATACCATGATGATGAGCGTCTCCGCGCTCGGATTCGTGGGTATCGGCTGGGCTCTGGCCGGCTACTCGATCGCCTTCGCGCCGGGCAATGCGCTGGTGGGCGACATGTCGCGGGCATTGCTTCACGGCGTCGGGCTCGAAGCGCAGGGCACCATTCCGCACGTTCTCTTCTTCTCGTATCAGGGGACCTTCGCCATCATCACGGCGGCCCTGATTTCCGGGGCGATCGTCGAACGGATGCGCTTCGGATCGTATCTGGCCTTCCTCTTCCTCTGGGGAATCGTGGTCTACGCGCCGGTCGCCCACTGGGTCTGGGGCGGAGGGTGGCTCTCCCGGCTGGGAGCGCTCGATTTTGCCGGCGGGACCGTCGTGCACGTCAACGCCGCCGCGGCGGCCCTCGTGGCGGCCCTCGTGCTCGCCCCGCGAAAGGACTTCGCGCGCCAGGCCATCCTGCCCCACAACGTCCCCTTCACGCTGCTCGGAGCGGGGCTTCTCTGGTTCGGGTGGTTCGGGTTCAACGCGGGGAGCGCGCTCGGCGCCAACGCTTCCGCGGCGCTCGCGTTCACGAACACGATGCTGGCGCCGGTGGCGACGCTCGTCGCCTGGACGCTCCTGGACCTGGCTCGCTCCGCCAAGGCCACGGCGGTCGGCGCGGCGACGGCCATCGTGGTCGGGCTGGTCGCGATCACGCCCGCCGCCGGGTTCATCAGCCCGATGTCCGCCGTCCTGCTCGGCGCCGCGGCGGCCTTCCCGAGCTACGCCGCGCTCCTCTGGCGCGCCCGCACGCGGCTGGACGATTCGCTCGACGTCGTCGCGGCGCACGGGGTCGGCGGAACGGTCGGGGCGCTGCTGACGGGAGTCCTCGCGCAGAAATCCTGGAACGGCACGGCGGACGGGCTTCTCTTCGGCAACCCGAGACAGCTCGCGGTTCAGGCGGCTGCGGTCCTGGCGGTGATTCTCTACAGCGCGGGCGCGACCTGGGGGATCCTCAAGCTCGTGGCGCTCTTCGCCCGTCTGCGCGCGACGGCCCGAGAGGAGGGTCTCGGCCTGGATGTCACGCAGCACGGCGAGGAGGCGTACACGACCGGCGAGGGGGCGATCCTCGTGCTGCCCCAAGCCGAGAGGCCCGCCGCGCCGCTCTCGGAGCCGGTGCTCGCGCCCGGCGGAGGGGCCTCCTGAAGCTCGTCGTCGCGGTCGTCCGGCCGGAGAAGCTGAACGCCGTCCTCGAGTCTCTCTTCCATGCCCGGGTGCGAGGCCTGACGCTTCACCGGGTGCAGGGGCATGGAGGGGAGACCGAGCGCGTGGAGACCTACCGCGGCACGACGGTGAAGATGGAGCTTTCCGAGAAAGTCCGGCTGGAGATCGGAGTCTCCGACCATTTCGTCGAGACGACGGTCAACGCGATCCTGTCCGCCGCTCAGACCGGCGCGGTCGGCGACGGCAAGATCTTCGTCCTGCCGGTCGAGAAAGTCTATCGCATCCGAACCGCCGAAGAGGACCAGGCGGCCGTGACGCCGGTCGGGTAATCGCCTCGCACTGTCATCCTGAGGAGCAAAGCGACGAAGGATCTGCTCCGCCCGGAATCAGACGGGAGCAGATCCTTCGCTTCGCTCAGAGCCTGCCCCGAGCTGGAAAGTCTCACTCGAACGGACCAGAGCAGATCCTTCGCTGCGCTCAGGATGACAACGGGGAAGCGAGGGGATGACAGAAGTTGGGAACGTATCTCTCTTATCTGGGCGGCGTGGCGGTCGGTGTGGGCGGCGAGGTGGAGAAGCCACTGGTAGCCGTCGATGACGCCGGCGAAGGGATGCGGCGCGAAACGGTCGCGCAGCGGCTCGGACGTCGCGCGTACATAGGCGAGGTTGGCAGCGCGCCGCTCCTCGAAAATGCGGACCGTCTCTTCCCTCGTCGCGAAGCGCCCCTTCGGGCGGATGCGTTCGGGGGACTCGCCCCGGGCGGACCGATCGCGCAGGAGCAGGCGCACGAAATCGTCCTTCTCGCGGATCTCGCGGCGCTCCTCCTCGGAGGGACGGACGGTGGCGGCGGCCGCGAAGAACTTCGCGAGCGGCATCTCGGCCGCCGTGACGTGCTCGGCGCATTCGGCTATGGACCAGCGGTCCGGCGAGGGGCGGCGATTCCACTGTTCCTCGCTGAGTCCGGCAATCGACGCCAGAAGCCGGCGCCGCGAGGCTTCGAGCTCTGAAACCGCCGCGGATCTCTCCTCCGGTGTCATGCCGGTCATCCCATCCTCCGACGGCATGCTATCGCCAGTAAGAAGAGAGTTTGGGCACGGGCGAAGCCCTTGCTAGCCGGCGCGCAAGCGCCGGCTGACGTTAGACTCTCCTCTCCGTGAAAATCGCCGCGGTCCTCGTTTTCGCCGCCGCCCTGGCGGGCTGCGCGACCCTTTCGGTCCGGCCGGCGGCCATGACGCTCGAGGAGAAGATCGGACAGCTCTTCGTCTATGTGACGCCGGGCCCCTTCCTGAACGAAGGCTCGCCGCGATACCGCGAGCTCGTCCGGCAGGTCCGCGAGAACCACGTGGGCGGAGTCCACTGGGCGACCTGGTCGAATGTCTTCGAGACCGCCTTCCTCAATCGGAAGCTCCAGCGGCTCGCGAAGGTCCCCCTGCTGGTGAGCGCGGACCTGGAGGCGGGCGTCGGAATGCGATTCGAGGACACGACCTACTGGCCGTGGCCGATGGCGGTGGCGGCGACCGGCGACCCGGATCTGGCCCGGCGGGAAGGCGAGATCGTCGCGGAAGAGGCGCGCGCGATCGGCCTGAACCAGATCTACGCGCCGGTGGCGGACGTCAACGTCAACCCGGACAATCCTGTGATCAACGTGCGCAGTTTCGGCGAGGACCCGCAGGAGGTCGCCCGGTTCGTCGCCGCGTTCGTCCGCGGCGTCGAGTCGCGGGGCGTCATCGCGACGGCCAAACACTTCCCCGGCCACGGCGACACGCGGACCGACTCGCACCGATCGCTGCCGGTCCTTTCCGTCTCGAGAGAGCGGCTGGAAAACGTCGAGCTCGTGCCCTTCCGGGCGGCGATCTCCGCGGGGGCCCGATCCGTCATGACGGCGCACCTCTCTCTTCCCGCCCTGGACGACGAGCCTGTTCCCGTGCGCCCGGGCGGCGTGGAGGAGAACCCCTACACGCATGACGCCGCCGAAGCGGCGCGCAACGCCACGCTGCCGGCCTCGCTCTCCCCGAAGATCACCGGCGGGCTCCTGCGGGGAGAGTTGGGGTTCCAGGGCCTCGTCGTGACCGACGCCCTGGACATGGGCGGGATCGTGGACCACTTCGATCCCGGCGAGGCGGCCGTGCGCGCGATCCTGGCCGGCGCGGACGAAGTCTTGAAATCCACCGACACCGACGCCGCGATCGCCGGCGTCCGGCGCGCCGTGGAGACGGGCCGCATCCCGCGCGACCGGCTGGACCTCTCGGTCCGCCGCATCCTGGCCGCGAAGTCCGGCGTGGGAGAGCCCGAGCCGGACTGGGACCGCATCTTCCGGGTCGTGGACAGTCCCGAGCACCGGGCGGTCGCCGAAGAGATCGCCCGGCGCTCGCTGACGCTGGTGCGCGGGAGCCCGGGCGCCCTGCCTCTGGATCGAAAGGCGCGGACGCTCGAGCTCGTCGTGGCCGACGTGGAGCGCGGGCTGGGCGGCGACCTGAACCGGGAGTTGAAAAGCCGGCTGGACAGGCCGGCGGAGATGGCCGTGCTCGATTCGCGATCGAGCGCGGCCGACGTCGCGGCGATCCTCGAGAGCGCCTCCCGCGCCAACGTCATCCTGCTCTGCCTGTTCGCCCGGTTCCAGAGCGGCAAAGGATCGATCACCCTGCCCGCCGCCGCGAGGGAAGCGATCGAGAGGCTTCCTCTCTCGGGGCCGCGCGTCGTCGCGATCTCCTTCGGTTCCCCGTACGTTCTCCGGGAGCTGCCGGAGCTGGAGACATATCTCTGCGCCTGGGGTTCCCAGACCGACATGCAGGTGGCAGTCGCTCGCGCCCTCTTCGGCGAAGCGCCCATCACGGGCCGTCTTCCGGTGACGATCCCGGGCCTCGCCCCCCGAGGCGCCGGCATCCAGAAGCCGTCCTCCCTCTCCCCCCGGAGAGGGCCGGGGTGAGGGCGCCGGAAGCGGAACAACACCCATGATCCCTCTCCTCCTCGCTCTCGCCCTCGGCGCGAGATCTCCGCACGGTGGCGTCGCCGCGGAGCGCCTGACCCGCATCGACGGCGTCGTGTCCGAGTCCATCGCACGGCATGAGCTTCCCGGCGCCGTCGTCCTGGTCGGTCACCGCGGCAGGATCGTCTTCCGGAAGGCCTACGGGGACCGCGCCCTCGAGCCCTTCGCCGAGCCGATGACGGTGGACACCGTCTTCGACGTCGCTTCGCTGACGAAGACGGTCGCGACCGCGCCCTCGGTGATGATCCTGATCGAGGAGGGAAAACTCCTTCTCTCCGACCCGGTCGTCAAGCACATTCCGGAGTTCGCTCCCGAGGGCGGAGACCGCGCGAAGATCACGATCGAGCACCTGCTGACGCACCGCGCGGGTCTCGCTCCCGACGATCCGCTCGACCTCTACACGGGCACTCCCGAGGAGATCTTCGCGCGCAAGTCCCGGCAGCCCTTGAAGTCCGCTCCCGGTTCGCAGTTCGTCTACTCCGACGTCGGCTACGAAGTCCTGGGAGAGGTCGTGCGCCGCGTCTCCGGGCAGCCCCTCGATTCCTTCGCCGGGGAGCACGTCTTCCGGCCGCTCGGCATGAAGGACACCTTCTTCAACCCTCTCCCTGTGGGAGAGGGCAGGGTGAGGGCGCAACCGGCGCTACCGCACCGTGTTCCCATCTCCCGCATCGCCCCCACCGAGCGCCGCGGCGATCACTGGATGCGCGGGGAAGTCCACGACCCGCGCGCCTACGCTCTGGGCGGCGTGGCCGGCCACGCCGGCCTTTTCTCGACCGCGGCGGATCTGGCGAAGTTCTGCCGGATGATCCTCGAGGGGGGGAAGCTCCACGGCGCGCGGATCCTCTCTCCGGCCGGCGTCGAGGCGATGACGCGGCCGCGCTTCTACGGCGACGGAGACATACGCGGCCTGGGATGGGACATCGCGACCGGTTATTCGAAGAACCGCGGCGACCTCTTTCCGCCGGGATCCTTCGGCCACACGGGCTTCACCGGAACGGCGCTCTGGATCGATCCCTCCTCCGGAAGCTTCGTCGTCTTCCTTTCCAACCGAGTGCATCCCGACGGGAAGGGGGACGTCCTGCGCTTGCGGGCGCTCGTCTCGACGATCGCGGGGGCTGCCCTCCTGGAAGACTCGCGCCCGCGGGCCCGGGCTCTCGAGGCGACCGTTCCCAGGCCCTCGCGCGAAGTCGCGGCGGGAATCGACACCCTCGCGGCCGAACGCTTCCGGCCTCTCGCCGGCAGGCGGATCGGCCTCGTGACCAACGCGACCGGGCGAGCGCGGGACGGGCGCTCGACGATTGCCGTGCTGACGTCGCCGGAGGCGAAGAAGGCGGGCATCACCGTCGTGAGGCTCTTCTCGCCCGAGCACGGCCTCTCGACCGATGCCGACGCCCCGGTGCCCGACCAGACCGACGCCGCGACCGGTCTTCCGGTCGTCTCGCTCTACGGCGAGCGCCGCCGTCCGGCGCCCGCGGAGCTCGCGGACCTGGACGGCCTGGTTCTCGACGTCCAGGACGTTGGAACGCGCTTCTACACCTACATCACGACCGGCGGCTACCTGCTCGAGGAAGCCGCGAAGGCCAGGATCCCGTTCTTCGTGCTGGACCGGCCCGACCCGATCGGCGGGAACGTCGTCGAAGGGCCTCTCGCCGATCCGGACAGGCTCTCCTTCACCGCGTATTCCGCGATCCCCGTTCGCTACGGCATGACGCCAGGCGAGATGGCCCTTCTGGTCAACGCCGAGAAGAGACTCGGCGCCGACGTGCGCGTCGTCAGGATGCGCGGTTGGTCGCGCGAGCTCTGGTACGACGAGACGGGACTCGAATGGGTCAACCCCTCTCCCAACATGCGCTCGCTGGACGCCGCGGCGCTCTATCCCGGCATCGGGCTGCTCGAGACGACGAACCTGTCGGTC
The DNA here is from genome assembly GCA_963837495.1 of uncultured Acidobacteriota bacterium. Taxonomy (GTDB): domain Bacteria; phylum Acidobacteriota; class Thermoanaerobaculia; order UBA5066; family Gp7-AA6; genus JAWOLE01. The sequence goes on from CAWINF010000002.1 coordinate 90,424, forward strand.
GGGCGCGGCACCGACGCGCCCTTCGAAGTGATCGGCGCCCCGTGGCTGGACGGCCGGCGGCTGGCGCAGGTGTTGAACGCGCGCGCGATCGCCGGCGTGCGCTTCTCGCCGGTGCATTTCACGCCGTCCGCCTCGGCCTTCGCCGGCCGGCGCTGCGGCGGCGTGCGCCTGGACGTCGTGGACCGCGAGGCGCTGCGATCAGTCTCCCTCGGAATCGAGATCGCGGTCGCCCTGCGCGACCTCTATCCCGCTGACTGGGAGCGGAAGAGCTTTGTCCGGCTCCTGGCCAACGGCGACGCGTTCCGGCGCCTGGAGCGGGGCGACACGGCCCCCGCCATCATCGCCTCCTGGCAGAAGGACCTGGAAGAGTTCCTCAAGCGCCGGGTGAACTTCCTGCTGTACTAGTCGAGCGCACGAGACTCCACTGTGGTATTGATTGGGATCCTTTAAGTCGCAGGTGGGAGCCATGAGCCAGACGTCCGTTCGCCCTCGCTTTCTCGTTTCCCTGCTCGCACTGCTCATTCTGACGGCGTCTCCGGGGCGCCGGCCCGCGGAGGCCCAGGGCGCCGTCGAGAAGCCCGTCGTGGCTCGAATCACGGCGAAGACTCCGGCGGACCTGGATCGGCTCGCGAGGCTCGGCCTCGACCTGCTGGAGGCGCAGGACGGACAGGACCGGTTCATCCTGACCACGCTCGCGGAGATCGAGAAGCTGCGCGACGAAGGCTGGGCGGTCGTGATCGACGAGGCCCAGACCGCGACCCTCCCGGAGCCGGGCAGCGCGACCATCGGCGCCGGGCCGCAGACCTACTACGGGGGTTACCGGACCGTCACCGAGACGCAGGCCTTCCTCAACGCCGAGGCGGCGCAGTACCCCAACCTGGCGGAAGTCTTCACCTATGGCCCGAGCTGGGAGAGGCTCACGGGGGGAGGAACCGCGGGGCACGACCTCATGGGGATCAAGCTGACCAACCGGTCGCGGCCCGGCCCCAAGCCGACGTTCTTCCTGATGGCGGCGATTCACGCCCGCGAGCTTTCGACGGCCGAGCTCGCGGCGCGATTCGTGGATTACCTCCTCTCCAACTACGGCGTGGACGGCGACGCGACCTGGCTCCTGGACGAGCACCTGGTCGTCGTCGTGCCCATCGTCAATCCCGACGGCCGCGTCCTGGCCGAGCAGCTTCTCTACCAGCGCAAGAACACCGACAGCAGCTATGGAGGCGGCTGCCAGATTCCCAACATCGGCGTGGACCTGAACCGCAACTCGGATTTCAAATGGGGCACTGTGGATGGGCCCGGCGAGTCGCCGTGCGACGAGACGTTTCCCGGCCGCCGGGCTCACTCCGAGCCCGAGACGGGGACTCTCCAGAATCTCGTCCGCTCGCTCTTCCCGGATCAACGGGGGCCGGGAGATTTCGACCCGGCGCCGCCGGACACGACGGGTATCATGATCACGCTCCACTCCTACGACAACCTCGTGCTCTGGCCCTGGGGATGGACCAACGCCCAGGCGCCCAACTCCGTGGACCTGACCGCGATCGGGCGCAAGTTCGCTTCCTACAATGGTTTCACGGCGCAGCAATCTGTCCAGCTCTACCCGACGTCCGGCACGACGGACGACTATGCGTACGGGGTGCTGGGCATCGCGGCCTTCACCTTCGAGGTGGGCCCGACCTCGGGCTCCTGCGGAGGGTTCTTCCCCCCCTTCAGCTGCCTGGACGGAGGCACCGGCGGATCGTTCTGGCCGCGCAACCTTCCGGCGTTCCTCTATGCCGCGCGCATCGCTCGAACGCCCTACCTTCTCGTGCAGGGCCCCACGACCGAGTCGGCGACGTCGGCGACCCTCGACACGGGCTCGGTGGAGATCCGGGCGCGTCTGGACGAGCAGTTCAACGGAGGCCAGGCGATCGCCGCCGCGGAGTGTTACCTGGATGTCCCGCCCTGGATCGGGGGCACGCCGATTCCGATGGTGCCGGCGGACGGAAGCTTCAACGGCACGAGCGAAGTCGCAACCGCCGGCCTGGGGCCGCTCTCCGGGCGCCATCTCGTCTTCGTCCGGGGCCAGGACTCCAACGGCGCCTGGGGTCCGGTGCGCGGCGTCTTCACGCCCGATGCGGCCTGCGCTGCCACTCTCTCTCCGACGGGCCAGACTTTCGGTCCTCCCGGCGGGACGGGCACGGTCCAGGTCACGGCGCCGGATGGCTGCCGCTGGACGGCGACGAGCAACGACATCTGGGTGACGATCACGGGCGGCGCGAGCGGCACCGGCAATGGGACGGTGAGCTACACGGTCGCGTCCAACGCGGGGGGCTCGCGCACCGCGACGCTCGTCATAGCCAATCGGAACTTCACCGTATCACAGATCACCACGACCCCGACCAGCACGCCGACGAGCACTCCCACCGCGACTCGAACGAGCACTCCGACTCCGACTCGGACGAGCACGCCAACCGGGACGCCGACGACTCCCAGCGCGACTCCGACGAGCACTCCCACCGCGACTCCGACGAGAACCCCGACCGCGACTCCGACGAGGACTCCAACCCCGGTTCCGACGAGCCCTCCGACCGCCACCCCGACGAGCACCCCGAGTCTTTCGCAGCCCGATCTGGTGGAGACGGCGCTGTCGGACCCGCCCGCGGGCGCCCGCCCGGGCGGCAGTTTTGCCGTGACCGATACCGTTCGAAACCAGGGGATGGGAGACGCTGGACCCTCCACGACGCGCTACTACTTCTCCCTCGATACGACGAAAGACGGTACGGACACACTCCTGTCGGGCTCGCGCGCGGTGCCGTTCCTGCCGTCCGGCGCTGTCTCTTCGGGAGCCGCTACCGTGATGGTGCCGTTCAACATCGCATCCGGCAGCTACTTCCTCCTCGCCTGCGCCGACGACACGGGCGCCGTGGCCGAGGCCGACGAAACCAACAACTGCCGGGCATCCGCCTCGCGCGTGGCCATCCTGAAACTCAGTCCGTAGGAGAGTGTCTGGGGTTCCAGGCGCTGTCATCCTGAGAGCGAAGCGACGAGGATCTGCTGGGAGGCAGCTTCGCGGTTACCGATACGGTGCAGAATCAGTGACCTCGACCATCGTCGTGGCCGGACGGATCGCGCCGCAGCGCCTGCCCGCCTGCGCGTAGGCCCACCACCGGCTCCCACGGAGTCCCGGAAGAGATGTTGCGGCGCGTCACGGTTCGGGTTTCGCTTCCGATTCGGACAGCGCCTCCTCGACCGCGCGCCGAAACGCATTCGGGTCGATGGCCGGGTAGCGATAGAGACGCGGCTCGATGACGAGGAAGAGACGCCGCAGCTCCGCCGCCTCGATCAGCCTCCTCGCGAACATCTCTCTCACGTCCGCCAGGTCCTGCGAATGGCCGCGTTCGATCTTCGCCAGCGCCTGGGCGTAGAGGTCGTAGTGATGGAAGGAGACGCGGCCTTCTCTTTCGATGAACGGGCTGCGCTTCTGCCAGTCTGGAAGCTCCGGAATGAAATCGTCAGGGGAGGCGAGCTCCACGTTGACTTCGAGCTCTTCCTTCAACCTCGGAATCGCCCTCAGGATCGCGTCGCTCTCGGGGACCACCTTCAAGTCCATGTCCTTCGTGCTCGAGCGCCAGCCGAAGAGGACGGCCGTCGCGCCTCCGGTGAGATAGACCCGCGTGTCCGAGTCCGATGCCATCGCAAGCTCATGGAGGAATTTGCGGACCCGCCGCTCGTCTACCGGACGGCGCATTCCGCCGCCCGTTCGAAGCTGACGAGACGCCGGATCAGGGCGTTGTAGCGGGAGTGCGCCGAGTCCGGATCGGTCTCGGCGAGAAGGTCATAGAGCTTTCTTTCAGGATCGGAGATGGCGCGCGGGACCTCGATGCCGACGCGCCGAAGGCGCGGGGCGCCGACGGAAACGAGCAACGCTTCGACCGAGGCGACTTCCCGCGCCAGGTCCGCCAGCCCGGCCTCGACCAGTTCGCTTCCAGGCAGGGCATCCCGTTTCACCCGGAGAGTATAGGTCGGCGCCCGTCTGCTACCGCTCGAGGTAGGTGTAGCGGGGAAAGACGGCCTCGAACTCGCGGTAGATCGTCTGGATCTCGTCCTTCTTGATCGGGCGGTTGGCGACGCGGCGCAGCTGCTTGCCGATCGAGTCGAGGATTTCGGTCTTGTCGTAGTTCATGTACTCGAGGACACGCTCGCAGCTCTCGCCGGGCAGCACGTCTTCGATGTGGGACTTGCCGTCTTCGTCCACCGTGACGAGCACCTCGTGCGCCTCGCCGAAGAGGTTGTGCAGGTCTCCCAGCACGTCCTGGTAGGCGCCCATCAGGCAGAAGGCGACGTAGTAGGGCTCGTCGCTCCGGAAGGTGTGGAGCGGCAGGGTCTCCTTGATGTCGCGCAGGTCGATGAACTTGTCGATCTTGCCGTCGGAGTCGCAGGTGATGTCGGCGAGCGTGCCGACCTCGCCGGGACGCTCGTTCAGGCGGTGGATGGGGAGGATCGGGAAGAGCTGGTCGATCGCCCAGGAGTCGGGGAGCGACTGGAAGACCGAGAAGTTCATGACGTACGTGTCGGCCAGCATCTTCTCCATGTCCTCGAACTCCTCGGGGATTTCCTTCAGGGTCTTCAGGTCCCTGTGGATGCGCTCGCAGATGTGCCAGAAGAGGATCTCCCCCTTGGAGCGGTCCTCCAGCGAGAGGTGCCCGAGGTTGAACAGCGTGAAGAGTTCCTCCTTGTACTGCACCGCGTCGTGGTAGCTCTCGCGCAGGTTTTTCGCGTTGGTGGAGGCGAGGATGCCCGCGAGCTCCTGGATGACCGGCGCGTCCCTCGAGGTCACGCGCACCCGGCGCTCCTGTTCGATGCGGTCGGCCACGTCGAGGACGTTGGTCACGAGGACGGAGTGGTAGGCCGTCACCGCTCGCCCGGACTCGGTCACGAGCGTGGGGGGCGGCACGTTCTCCTCGTCGCAGATGGTCTTGATCGTGTAGACGACGTCGTTGGCGTACTCCTGGACGGAGTAGTTCATCGAGGAGTCGAAGGCGGTCTTCGACCCGTCGTAGTCCACGCCGAGGCCTCCGCCGAGATTCAGGTACTGGATCGGCACCCCGAGGGCGCGCAGCTTCGCGTACACGCGCCCGGCCTCGCGGATGGCGAGCTTGATCTTGCGGATGTCGGTGATCTGCGACCCGATGTGGAAGTGGAGCATCACCATCGCGTCGAGCATGCGGCGGGACTTCAGGATCTTGATCGCCTCGAGCATCTCCGGGGTCGTCAGGCCGAACTTGGCCGTCTCACCGCCGGACTTGGCCCACTTCCCCGAGCCGCGCGCGTAGAGCTTCGCACGCATTCCCAGAAGCGGCCGCACGCCGCGCGCCCGCGCCACCGAGAGGATCCTCTCCAGCTCCGAGACCTTCTCCAGGATCAGGACGACCTTCTTCTTCATGCGCACGCCGTTCAACGCCATGCGCACGAAGGCCTCGTCCTTGTACCCGTTGCACGTGATCAGGCACTCCGGGGAGAGGTCGGCGGCGATCGCGGCGAGCAGTTCCGGCTTTGAGCCCGCCTCCAGGCCGTAGCCGTACTGGCGGCCCGCCTCGATGATCTTCTCGACCACGACCCGTTTCTGGTTGACCTTGATGGGGAAGACGCCGCGAAAGACGTTGGAGTACTCGAACTCCTCGATCGCCCGCGCGAACGCGTCGTTCAAGTTGGCGACGGAGCTGGCAAGGATCTGCGGGAAGCGGATGATCATCGGCGTCAGGATGCCGCGCAGCGCCACCTCGTCCACGACCTGCTTCAAGGCGACGCCGCGCGCCGCCTCGCGTGTCGGGCGCACGACGAGGTCGCCTTCCTCGGAGACGTGGAAGAAGCCTTTTCCCCAATACGGGATCCCATAGAGAGTCGCGGCGTCCTCGTAGCGCGGACGGGGGCGCGCCGCCGGGGCGGGCGAGACTCTTCGAATCGGGCGAGCGCTGGCCATCAGTGGGAGTCGATTATTTCCCGAAGCGCCGCGCAGCGCCATCAGAAAAGACGGACTCCATCTGATGGAGTCTTCAGTCCCCAGTCCTCAGTCCTCGTTCGCCTCGGCCGCGGATCCTTTCGGCCGGAAACGCTCGAGGCCTTCCGCGGAACGGATGTGCAGGTCTCGCTGCGGGAAGGGGACCTCGATGCCGCGCTCCCGGAGGGTCTCGTGGATGTGGAAATTGATCTCGCTTCGAAGGGCCCCGCGCCGGTGGAGCATCCCGGCGGTCCAGCAGGCCAGCTCGAAGTCGATCGAGGACTCGCCGAACGCCACGAAGAGGACGGAAGGAGCCGGCTCCTTCAGGACGTGCTCGCTCCTGCCGGCGGCGTCGAGCAGGGCCTTCTCCACGGCGCGCGGGTCGCTGCCGTAGGCCACGCTCACCGGGAAGTGGAAGCGCACGCGCGGAGTGCGGTAACTCCAGTTCGTGACGGTGTCGGTGATGAAACTGGCGTTGGGAACGATGAGATAGATGTCGTCGTTGGTCCGGACCAGCGTCGCCCGCGCGCGGATCTCCGCGACGTCGCCGATCACCTTGCCGACCTCGATGCGGTCTCCGACCTTGATCGGGCGCTCGATCAAGAGGATCAGGCCGGCGATGAAGTTCTTGGCGATGTCCTGGAGCCCGAAGCCGATCCCGACCCCGATGGCGCCCCCGAAGACCGCGAGCGTCGTGGCGTTGATCCCCAGAGGCTGAAGCGCGACGATCAGGCCGAAAATCCAGACGAGGTACCCGATCACCCTCCCGATCGCGTAGCGCACGCCGGGATCCACGTGCGTGCGGCCCAGCAGCCTCTCGACGAAGAGCTTTCGCAGCAGGCGCGCGGCGAGCCAGGTGCCGGCCAGGATGGCCAGGCAGGCGAGGATGCTCGCCAGCGTAACCTGGGTCTGGCCGACGTGAAAGAGGCGGTAATCCAGGATGTTCTCCACCGACGGAGAGCGCTGCAGGATCGGTGCCGCCGGGTCGCCGGACTTACGGTTTTCCGAGCAGTTCCAGCGCGGCGACTGTCAGAGACGCGACGCCGGTCTTCAGGGTCGGCTCCCGGTCGGGGGCGAACTCGGAGGAGTGGAGGGAGGGGAGCGGGGCGCCGGTCTTGCGGGCGGCCTCGTACTTCGCCGGGTTGACCGCCCCGACGTTGAACTGGAGAGCGGGAATGCCGGCGCGGCCGAACTCCGAGAAGTCTTCCGCGCCCATCACGGGCTCTCCCTCGAGGACGTTCGACGCGCCGAGGACCTTCGCGAGAGCGGACGAGATCCGCCGCGTCAGAGCCGGATCGTTGTACATCGCGTTGGTTCCCTCCGAGATCTCCATCTTCGGGGGCTTCGGTGCGCCGGCCGCGGCGGCTTCGGCCTTCGCGATGCGGTCGATGGAGTCGAGCAGCCTCTTGCGCACCTCGTCCTTGTAGCACCGCACCGTGATCTGGAGCTTCACTTCGTCGGGAATGATGTTGTGTTTCGTGCCGCCGTGGATCGAGCCCACCGTGATGACGGCGGGATCGGTCGGCTTGGTCTCGCGCGAGACGATCGTCTGGAGCGCCAGGATCGTGCGCGCCGCGATGACGATCGGGTCCACCGTCCGGTGAGGATAGGCCCCGTGGCCTCCCCGCCCGTAGATCGTGAGATCCACGGAGTCCACGTTGGCGCCGGCGTAGCCGGGAACGAGCGAGACCTTCCCGGCGGGATCGCTCGCGCTGTCGTGAAACGAGATCGCGAAGTCGGGTTTCGGAAACCTCGTGAAGAGGCCGGCCTTCAACATCGCCTCGGCGCCGCTGCCCTTCTCCTCGGCGGGCTGCGCGACGAGAAAGAGGGTGCCGCGCCACCGGTCCTTCGCCTTCGCCAGCAGCGTCGCGGCGCCGATGAGCGAGGTCATGTGGACGTCGTGCCCGCAGGCGTGCATGACCGAGACCATCACTCCCGCGTCGTCCTTCGCCGTGACCTTGCTCGCGTACGGGAGCCCGGTGCGCTCTTGGACCGGGAGCGCGTCCATGTCCTCGCGGACGAGGACGGTCGGCCCGCTCCCGTTCTTCAGGATCGCGACGACGCCGTAGCCGCCCACGCCCGTCGTGACCTCGTAACCCAGCGCCTTCAGGCGAGACGCCATCTTCGCGGAGGTCTTCTCCTCATGCTGCGACAGCTCCGGAGTCTGGTGCAGGTCGATGTAGAGCCTCTCCAGGTCGGGATAGACCGCGTCGAGGGGAGCCAGCGCGCGAGGCGCAGCCTGCCCGCTCATCGCCGCTGCGGCGAGAAGAGACACAACTGCGGTCAAAAGACTTCTCTTCATGTCGCGCCTCCCGCCCATCGAAGGATCAGGCAATCGGTTGACCGGGGCATTTTACTGTTCTCCGCGTCAAGAGCGTTCCCCGCTGTCATCCTGAGGTCGCCGACGCGCCATAGCCGCAGGGCGACGGCGCGAGTGCAGCGGTCCTGAGGAGCTACGCGACGAAGGAAGGATCTGCTCCTTCTTCCTCCTCGTACGGGAGCAGATCCTTCGCGGAGCCTGTCCTGAGCCCGTGAGTGTCAATCGAAGTCGCGGGAGCAGATCCCTCGCTTCGCTCAGAATGACAGCGAGGGGCGAAGGGCTCAGGATGGCAGGGGCTTGATGATCAGATCACCCGATTCTTGATGACAGGCGGAGTCAACTCGGCGAAACTGAGACCGCTTGACCGACGAGAAGCCAGTGCCGCCGCGGGAGTCGGGCTTCGCCCGCCGGATGCGCTGGGTCACGGTCCTCTACTTCGCCGAGGGGTTCCCGTACGGAGTCTTTCGCGAGGTCTGGTCGGTCTATTTCCGCACCGCCGGCGTGTCGCTGAAAGAGATCGGGCTGATGGATCTGCTCGGCCTGCCCTGGGCGATCAAGCCGCTATGGGCGCCTCTCGTGGACCGGTATGGGGACCGGCGTCACTGGATCGCCTCCTGCCTCCTCGTCATGGCCGTCCTCCTCGCGATCCATCCGCTCTTCGACGCGTCGAGTCTCTCCGTCGGTTTCTGGCTCGTGCTGCTCCTTTTCACCCTCGCGTCCGCGACTCAGGACATCGCGATCGACGCCCACACGATCGCCTTCCTGCCGAAGGAAGAAGTCGGCGCGGCCAACGGGATCCGGGTCTCGGCCTACCGCGTCGCCATGATCGCGAGCGGCGGCGGCATCGTGCTCGCGGCGGAGTTCTTCGGGTGGCCGGCGATGTGGGTCGCGGCGGCTCTCATCCTCGCCGCGCTCGCGATCCTCATCGGTGTGCGCGCTCCGGCGGCGGACGTGCGGGTCGAGGAGAAGAAGCTGTTCTTCGCTCCTTTGATTCAGTGGATCGCCCGGCCCGGCTCGATCCCCGCGCTCCTCTTCGTCCTGCTCTACAAGCTGGGAGACCAGGCGATCACGCCGATGATCAAGCCGTTCTGGGTGGATCGGCACCTGACGCTGAAGGAAATCGGGTTGATCTCGACGACCCTCGGCATCGTCTTCACGATCCTGGGCGCGCTGCTCGGAGGCTTCCTGACCACCAAGTGGGGATTACTCAAGGCCCTCTTCATTCTGGGCATCGCGCAGGTGCTGCCGAATCTGGGTTATGCCGCCTGCGCGGCCCTGGACGCGGGGCGTCCGGCGATCTACGCGGCTTCGGTCCTGGAGTCGTTCGGGCAGGGGCTCGGGACGGCGGCCATGCTGACGATGATGATGCGACTCTGCGACAAGGAACATGCCGCGACCGAGTATGCCCTGATCTCCGCCCTCTTTTCGCTGACCCGGCACATTTCCGGAGCGGCGAGCGGGTTTGCCGCGGCGCGGTTCGGCTACGCCGCGTTCTTCGCCTACACGTTCCTTCTGGCCATCCCCGGCCTGGCCCTGATCCCCTTCCTGCGCAAGAGGCTTGAGATCACCAACGCGAAAGGCTAGGTCCGGTGGGGAGGCTCCAGGGCGCGGCGAGATCTTCGGGCTTCCTCGAAATACGCACGGAGCTCCTCATCCTTCTTCCCCCGCAGCGAGCGCGCGAGCTCGTCGAGCTCGGCGCGGACGGCTTCGATCGCGGCGGCCAGGGCCTGCGCGTCGGAGAGGGCGAGCTCCAGGGCCAGGGACGCGGGAGTGTCGGCAAGGCGGGTCGTATCGAGCAGGCCCGGGCCGGCCATTCGGTCGAGCCCGGTGCCCGCGCCCGAGGCGACGGCGCGGGCGAGCGACGAGGCGACGGCGAGCGGAAGATGGCTCACCCAGGTCATCAGCGCGTCGTGCCTCTCCGCGTCCACCACCGTCGGGCGCGCTCCCATCCCGCGCACGAGGTCCTGGACGGCGGCGATCGAATGGACGTCGCTCCTCTCGGTCGGCACGATCAGCCAGGGACGGTTCTGGAACAGATCTGCCCGCGCTCCGGCAACGCCGGGAGTCCGCGATCCCGCCATCGGATGCCCCGCGACGAAGCGCACCGATGCGGGCAGGCCGGCGGCGGCGGCGGCGATGGGGCGCTTGAGCGAGGCCGCGTCGGTGATCAGGGCTTCCGGAGCCGCGGCGGCCGCCTCGCGCAGGAGCGCGGGCGTCTCTTCCGTGGCGACCGCGAGGAGGATGATGTCGGCCCCGCGGACGGCTTCGTCCAGAGACTCGACGGCGCGGATACCCCGATCCCGCGCTTGCGAGCGCGCCCGGACGTCGCGGTCGTAGCCGGGCGCTTCGAGGGCGAGGGCGGCGGATCCCCCGATCAGGCCGAGACCGACGACGGCGGCCTTCGTCATCGCGGCGGGCCGGGAGGCGCGGCACGAATAGCCTCTTCCTCCTGCTCCTCGTCCCCGGGAACGCGCGCGGCCCACTCCGGGCGCAGGAGGCGGGCGCCCCGCAGATAGACGTGGCGGACGTCTTCCTGGCGGCGGTCGGTATTCCAGTGGATCAGGACGCGGATGCACCGGGGCAGCGACCGGGGCACCGGGATCTCGTTGACGCAGAGCAGGGGAACGTCCTTCCACTCCGGCAGGCCCCGGGCGGCCACGGCGGGGAACTGCGCGTCGAGGTCCGAGGTCACCGTGAAGATCGCGCTCGCGATGTCCCGCGGCCGCACGCCGTTGGCGTCCTCGAGCAGCTGGACCAGCTCCCGCGTGCGTTCGGCGATCTCCTCCGCGTCGTTGCGGGATACCGTCGTCGCGCCTCGCAGGCCGCGGATCATGGCCGTTCGCCCGTACTGAGCGGTTGACTCATCGGAGTTCGGATTATCGCCCGAGAAGATGATAGAGAAGACCCTCGTGACGATGAGACACGTGCTCGGGATCGACGCGGGCGGAACAAAGACGCGCGCGCTCCTCGCCGACGAGACGGGCCGGGTCATCGCGGGGGCCCACGGGGACGGAGCGAACCTGCGCACGCACGGAGAGCTGGAGGTCGAGAAGGTCCTTCACTCGGTCATCGAAACGGCGGAGGCGCAAGCCGGGTTCCGCGCGGAGGCTCTGGCCCTCGGCATCGCGGGGGCGGACCGGCCCGAGGACCACGCGGTCCTGCGGGACATCCTTCGCCGGATCGGTTTCAAGAACCGTGTCGTTGTGGCCAACGACGCGCGGATCGCGTTGGTGGCCGGCTCGGCCCTGCGGGTCGGGCTTGCGCTCGTCTGCGGCACCGGCTCGATCGCGTGGGGCCGCAACGCTCGCGGCGAGATCGCGCGCGCCGGCGGCTGGGGCTGGCATCTGGGCGACGAGGGCTCCGGTTTCTGGATCGGGGAGCACGCCATCCGCGACGTCCTGCGCGCGACCGACGGCCGCGGTCCGACGACTCTCCTGGAAAAGCCTCTCTTCGAGCACTTCGGCATCGAGCGGCCCGAGCAGATCGTTCGAGCGCTCTACGATCGGGATTACCCGAGGCACCAGGTGGCGATGTTCGCCGTGCGCGTCGCGGAGGCCGCGGCGCGCGGAGACGCCGTGGCGGGCCGCATCCTCTCGGCGGCTTCGGAGGAGCTCGTGCTGGCGGCGGGAAGCGTGATCCGGCGGCTCGAGCTCGAGCAAGCGCCCTACGACGTCGTCCTCTCGGGCGGAACGTTCGCCGCGCTGCCGGCCCTGGAGGAGTCCGTAAGGGGCAGGCTCGCGACGCCGCGCGCGCGCCTCCTGAGGCTCGAGGAAGAGCCCGCCATGGGGGCCGTGAAGCTGGCCCTGGAGGAACTGGACAAGGCATTGTGAATTCTGAATTGTGAACAGACCCCGAAGATCTCAGCCCATTCACAACTCACAATTCACGACTCACAACTTTCCCTGTTGGCCGCGGAGGCGCTAAACTGGAGCGGTCTGGACTGCGTCCAGGAGACACTCCATGAAAAGGCTCATCGTCAACGCGGACGACTACGGCAGGACCCCGGGAGTCAACCAGGGGACGCTCGAAGCGTATGTCATGGGAATCGTGACCTCCGCGACGGTCATGGTCCTCGAGCCCGCGGCGTCGGAGGGGATCCATCTCGTGCGCGCCGCCGCCCCGAACCTGGCGCTCGGCCTCCATTTCGCGGTGACCGGAGGCGGGCTGTCCGCCAGCCCGGTCGGCGCGCTCCCGCGCCTCGCGCCCGAAGGCCGTTTCGTCCGATCCGTCGAGGAGCTTCCCGAGAGGATTCCCGAAGAGGAGGTCCGCCGCGAGCTTGCGGCTCAGATCGCTCTCTTCGAAAGGCTGGCCGAAAAGCCGCCGACGCATCTGGACTCGCACCACCATTCGGCGCTTCACGTTTCCATTCAGCCGGTCTTCGCGGCCGTGGCCCTGGAGCGGGGCCTGCCCGTCCGCGCCGCGAACTCCCGAGCGCGCGCGCAGCTGCGCGACGCGGGGCTTCACATCCCCGACCATTTCATCGAGTCCTTCTACGGGTCCGGTGCGACCGCGGAGAACCTCAAGTTCGTCCTCGCGCACTTGCGGGAGGGGGTCAGCGAGCTGATGTGCCATCCGGGCCATCCCGACGAGGCGCTCATCTCCGGCAGCTCTTACGCGCGCGAGCGCGAGCAGGAGATCGCGGCGCTCTGCGATCCGGCGGTCCGCGAGAGCCTGGCGGCGGACGGCATCGAGCTGATCACGTTCCGCGAGCTCGCGGCTTGAGGCTGGAGATCCTGCCGGACGCGCGGGCCGCGGCGCGGCGCGCTGCGGAGGAGATCGCCCGCGTCCTGCGCCGAGGGGGCCGGCGCCGCCTCGTCCTGGCGTCGGGCAAGACGATGGTCGCCGTGTACGCGCAGCTCGTCCGCCTCCACCGGCTCGGCCGCGCCCCCTTCCGGCGCGCCGAGACATTTAACCTCGACGAGCTGCTCCTGCCTCCGGAGGACCCGCGGAGCTTCCGAGCCTTCATGGAACGGCATCTCTTCTCGCGGGTCGGCCTGCAGTCGCGGAACATCCACTTTCTCCGCGGCGACGCGGCGGATCTCGAGGCCGAGTGCCGGCGCTACGAACGCCGGCTCGCCGCGGCCAGGCCGGACATCGCCCTGGTTGGCATCGGCGCCAACGGACACGTGGCCTACCTCGAGCCGGGCAGATCGCTCGCCCCCGCGACCGCGCGCGTGCGTCTCTCCTCTTCGACGCGCCGGGACCTTGCCTTGCAAGGCATCCGGCAGGCGCCGCGCCAGGCGCTCACGATGGGAATCGAGTCCATCCTCGCCGCCCGCGAGATTCTCCTCGTAGCGACGGGCGCCGGGAAAGCGCGGGCCGTCGCCGCCGCACTCGCGGGGCCGCTGACTTCCCGATGCCCCGCCTCGTTCCTGTCGCTTCACCCGGGCCTGACCGTCGTTCTCGACCGCGCGGCCGCTTCGTCGCTTCGGATCCTCAAGTCGTCAACGGCGCGATCGGGCTCCGGCAGCTCGGCCTTGCCCCGGCAGAGCACGCGGCAGCAGGAGAGATCCTCCGCGAGGACGGCCCCGCTCTCGGCGTATTCCTCGTCGGCATAGATTCGCAGTTTCGAGGTCTGGACGGCCACCGAACGCTCCTGCTCCCGGACGAGCTCGGCCACGTGGGACGGCGTGAGCGGCGCGCGCCTCTCCCATCGGTTCTTCTCTTCGGCCCGGATTCCAATGTCGATTACGGCCGGTTCCTCTACCCGGGAAGGGTAACGCCCGCGCCCGATGCCCTTCCCCTGTGGCCCGCGCTCCCGTCCCGGGAAGCGGAACAGCCGGGATCTCCGAAGGCGCCGCCGCGGGGACCCGGAGGCAAGTTCAGCCGAAGTCAGGCGCCGGCGAGTCCTTCTCTCCCGAGCGCTCCCGCAGCGTCTGGTAGGTCTCGGGGGTCGCCATCGCGATGATCTGGTCGCCGGCGGAGAGCCGCGTCGCGCCGCCGGGAACGGTCATCTGCTCCCCGTGAAGAATGGCGACCGCGATCGTCCCCGGCAGTGCCCCGAACGCCTCCAGGACGGTCTTTCCGTCGAGCGCGGATGCCTCCGCGACCCGCACGGCCACGAGCATGCCCTCGCCGTCCGCCACGCGAATGGGATGCCCGAACTGCATCAGGCTGACGAGCCTCGGCAGCGTCAACCCGGCTGCCTCCACCGTTCCGCCCTCGATCATCTCGAGCGCGCGGCGGACGAAGACGCCCCGATAGGCCGGGGAGTCCTCGCGGGAGGGAACCTGCGCCTCATAGAGGGTCGGGTAGCGGCGGCCGTGCGTCAACGATCGCTGGACGATGAAGGAAGAGATGTTTGCCAGCATGGCGGGAACGATCAGGCCGTAGCCTCCCGTCATCTCCGCCACCATGATGAGGGTGGAGATCGGCGTGCGCGCCGCCCCGGCGAAGACGGAGGCCATCCCGACCAGGACGAAGGAGGCCGGGACGATCCCCAGCTGCGGAAACAGGGAGGCGAGAGAAAGACCGACGATTCCGCCGAGGAGCGCTCCCATGGTGACCGTGGGCGCGAAGACGCCTCCCGATCCTCCCGAGCCGATGGTCAGTCCCATGGCCGGCGCCTTCAGGAGAAGCACGACCGTGAGCAGGGCGACGGAGAGCTTTCCCGCGATGGCCAGCTCGACCCACCCGTAGCCGGTTCCCAGCGTCTCCGGCACGGCTAACCCGATCAGCCCGACGACGGCGCCGCCGATGGCCGGCTTGAAGTGAGGCGGGATGGGAATGCGGCGGAACAGGTCGCGGATGCCGTAGAAGACGGAGGGGAGAACGGCGCCCACAACGCCGGCGAGCACGCCCAGGATGCCGAAGCCGAGGAGGGCCGCCGGGCGGTGGAAGGTCATTCCCGGGGGAATTGCGAAGATCGGCGACCAGCCCACGAAGAAGCCGTGGAAGGCGTAGGCGGTGACCGCGGAGATGACCGTGTAGATCAGGGCCTCGGATTCGAAGACCATTCCGGAGTACAGGATCTCCACGCTGAAGATGGCCATGCCCAGGGGAGCGCGAAAGATCGCGGCCAGGCCGGCGGACATGGAGGCCAGCAACAGGATCCGGCGCTCCTGGCCGCGCACGCGCAGGAAGCGGGAAAAGATCGATCCCAGCCCAACGGAAATCTGGGCCGTGGGGCCCTCGCGCCCGGCGACCCCTCCCGAGCCGATGGTGAGCGCGGAGGCGACTCCTTTGATGAAGGGGATCCGCGCGCGCACCTCGCCCCCCTTCCGGTGGTAGGTGTCCACGGCGGCGTCGGTCCCATGCCCCTCGGCCTCGGGTGCGAGGGTGTAGACCAGGATTCCGGAGAGGAGTCCGCCGAGCGTGGTGGACACCGGGATCCACCAGTGAATCGTCCAGGGGTGCGCATAGGGGCTCGAATGGATGACTCCGGGGCTCGGGGGAAGGAAGCCGGTCAGCCGTTCGAGGATCAGCGACTGGGCGAGGTTGACGGCCGCGTCGAAGAGAAGGGCGGCCACCGCGCCGAAGAGGCCGATCAGGAAGCAATAGAAGACGAGCCGATAGGTCGGAGGAAAGAGGGCTCGGGAAGTCTCGCGTTGGTCCGAGTCTGGCGGCAGAAGCGAGCTGCTCAACGCGCCGGCACCCCGCCCTCCCAGCTTTCCACCTTCATGCCGGACGTGATCTTAGGCGATGCCGCCGCCGCCAGGGAACCCCGCGGACGGCAGAAGGGGAATTGGTGGAAGGGCCGCCGGACCGAGAGGGGCTCTCGTTCCGGGGCTCGAGCTTCTCCTCTCACGCGTCCCGATCTTCTCACCCGCGCACGAAAGGGCGCATCGGGAGATCAGGCCGTTCCGGACTCGAGGCGGCGCCCGGTTTCACCGTCGAACCAGAGGAAGCGGGCGGGGCCGACCGACGCAAACAGCGAGTCCGGCCAGGCGCCATGCGGCGCCAGGGCCCGCAAGTTCTCGTCTCCGACGCGCAGGGTCAGGAGCGCCCGGTCGCCGAGGGGCTCGGTAATCTCGAGTCGAGCCGGCCAGGCGCCGGGAAGCGGCTCGGCGGACACGACCACGTGCTCGGGGCGGATGCCGAGGTCAAGCGTCGGACCCGATGCCAGCTCCCGAGGCAACGGGACCCGCACGCCGCGGCCGACGAAGATCTCTTTCTCGGCTCGCCCGCGCCAGACCGTGAGCCGCGGGCTTCCGACGAAGGTGGCCGTGAAGAGGTCGGCCGGTCTCTCGTAGATCTCGAGCGGTGGCGCGCACTGCAGGGCGCGGCCCTTCCTCAGCAGGAGAACCTCGTCGGAGAGGCTCATGGCCTCCGCCTGGTCGTGCGTCACGTAGAGCACGGTCGCACCAAGCCGCTGGAAGAGCCGCTTCAGTTCGGCGCGCATCTCTTCGCGCAGGAGAGCGTCCAGGTTCGAGAGCGGCTCGTCCATCAGGTAGAGGCGCGGTCGGCGCACCAGAGCGCGGCCGAGCGCCACGCGCTGCTGCTGCCCGCCGGAAAGCCGTGCAGGGCGCCGTCCGAGCAACTCCTCGATGCCGAGCATCTGCGCCGTTTCGAGGACCCTCCCGTCGATCTCCCGGCGCGGCAGGCCGCGCGCCTCGAGCCCGAGTGAGAGGTTGCGCATGACGGACAGGTGCGGATAGAGCGCATAGTTCTGGAACACGAATCCGACATCCCGCTTGCCCGGCGGCACGCCGTCGAGCGGCCGGCCGTCGAGCGTGAGGCGGCCTTCCGTCGGGGTTTCCAGCCCCGCGACGACCCGAAGCAGCGTGGACTTGCCGCAGCCGGAGGGGCCGAGCAGGGTCATCACACGGCCCGGCCGAGCCGTGAATGAGACTCCGTCGAGGGCCCGCGTCCCGCTCGCGAAGACCTTGCGGATGCCCTCGGCGACGAGCTCGCCGGCGCTCATCCCGACGCCCTTTCGGGTCGACTCTTCGGTCATCCCTTGACGGCTCCGCGCGTCAGGCCGCCTGCGATACGGCGCTGGAAGAGAAACACGAGGATGATGAGCGGCGCCGTTGCGACGATAACCGCCGACGAGAGCTGTCCCCACGGGATCTCGTAGATCGAGGATCCGCCGACGCTCGCGATTCCGGCCGTGATCGTCTTGCTCTCATCGCGCGTCAGGAACGTGAGCGCGAGGAGAAACTCGTTCCAGCAGGCGATGAAGACGAGAATCCCCGCGGTCAGGACGGACGGCAGCGCCAGCGGGAGCTCGATCCGGACGAGCCGCCGGAGCGGTGAGAGGCCGTCGAGCGCCGCCGCCTCGCCGATCTCCCGCGGGATCTGCCGGTATGCGCTTTCGAGGATCCAGATCGCGAGCGGCAGCGCGAGGGCCGCGTAGGGGATGGCGAGGACGAGCGGATGGTTGAGTCCGCCGAGCGCTCGCGCGGCCTCGTAGAGAGGGAAGAGCAGGAGGATCGGCGGAAAGCTCACGAGAAGCAAGAGGCAAAAGAGAACGCGCCGCCGGGTGTATCCCGGCATGCGCGCGAGCGCACTCGCCGCGAGCAGGCCGGCGCCGACCGCCACGAGCGTCGCGGCGGCGCTCGCCTCGAAGCTGTTGAGAAGATATCGACCGAGGGGCTTTCGCTTCGCCAGCGCGGCGAAGTGGCGCAGCGTCGGCGGGTGCGGGAGGTAAACGGTCGGAGTGGCGGTGATCTCCGAATCCACCTTGAGGGCCGTCGCAAGCTGCCAGGCGGCGGGAGCGAGACTCCATGCGAGCACGACGCAGACCGCCGCGGCGAAGGCGGCTCGCTTCACCACGCTTCGCCTTCTTCGCCGTCCCGGCGCGCGAGCCGGATAACGATCCACGCAAGCAGGGCCGCGAAAATCGTCGCCTGGGTCGCGATCGCGGAGCCGTAGCCGAAGTCGAGGTACCGGAAGTAGTTCTGGAACGCGTAGAGCGAGACCGTCTCGGTCGCCCCCCCGGGTCCCCCTCCCGTCATGACATACACGATGTCGAACGCCCCGTAGGCCTGCACCGCCCGGAACGCGGCCGCAACGAGAATCGACGGGATGAGCAACGGCAGCACGATCTTCCGCAAGCGTGCCCAGGAGCCGAGGCCGTCCACGCGCGCGGCATCCAGGATCTCCTCCGGGATTCCCTGGAGGCCGGCCAGCACGATCAGCGCGACGAACGGCGTGGTCTTCCAGACATCCGCGACGATCATCGACGCCATGGCCGTGCGCGGCTCTCCCAGCCACGCGACCGGCCTGCCGATCAGGCCGAGACGCGCGAGCAGGTCGTTGGCGACGCCAAAGGAGTCGTTGAAGATCCAGGCCCACGCGAGCGCCATGACCGAGGTGGGCAGCGCCCACGGGATCATGACGGCGGCGCGGAGCGCGCCCCGCCCGCGGAAGCGGCGGTGGAGCACGAGCGCGATGGCAACTCCGAGGATCGTGTCGAGAATCGTCGAGGCGCCCGTGAAGACCGCCGTGTTTCGCAGAGCGGCCCACCAGCGGCTGTCGGCCCACAGGCGGGTGTACGCGGAGAGCCCGGCCCAGGTCGAGACGGCCCCGTCTTCGAGATCGACGCGCTCGAAGGAGAGCTCCACGACCCGGAGGATCGGGACGGCCACGACGGCCGCCAGGAGGAAGGCGGCGGGTAGCAGCAAGGCGGCCCGCTCCTGGCTCGCCCCTGTCGCCGCGGCGCTCACGGCGCCCTCCTTCCGGCGGGAGCGCCCGGGGCGGCGCGGGTGGGCCCGAGCAGGAGGCGGGTCTCGCGTTGGGCGGCGGAGAGGGCTTCCGACGGAGGCTCGAGCCCGGAGAGCGCCGCGCTGACGTGCCGCTGAAGAATGTCGGAAGCGTGGGAGTAGCGCGGCACATCCGGGCGAAGAACCGCGCCGCGGTGAAGCTCAAGGAGCGTCACCAGGAAGGGATCGGCGGCCAGGAGCAGCGGATCGCGGTAGGCTCCGATCAGGGCCGGAGCGTAGCCGGTGTCGCGGCAGAGCTCCTGCTGGCTCCCGAGCGAGACGGCGTGGCGGATGAACGCGATCGCGAGGGCCGGTTCGCGGCTGAAGCGCGAGACCCCCAGGCCCCAGCCCCCGAGAGTGCCGCCACCCTCCCGCCCCGGGGCGTGGACCATGGGCTGCACTCCGATTTTCTCCGCGATGCGCGAACCCGGAGCCTGCGAGAGCCGCCAGACATACGGCCAGCTTCGCAAGAAGACCGCCCGTCCGTCCTGGAAGAGCCGCCGGCTCTCCTCTTCCTTGTACGTGGTCACGCCCGGGGGGCTGATCGGATCCGGGCCCATCCGGCAGGTGCGGAGAAAGTCGAGCGCGGCGAGCGCCGGCGGCCGGTCGAGGCCCACCTCGAGCGTCGGTGTCTCGATCCAGAAGCCGCCATGGCCGTTGAGCGCCTCGAGGTAATTGCAGACAAGGCCCTCGTACTGCGCTCCCTGCCACACGTAGCCCCACAGAGCGGGCGGGGACTGCAGTCGGCGGGCGATGCGGAGCAGATCGTCGAAGGTCTCCGGCGGGGCGAGGTGCGCCTGCTCGAGCAGGTCGCGACGATAGTAGAGCAGGCCAACGTCCGTGCGCACGGGAATGCGATAGAGGTGGCCGGCGTAACGCCCGGCCGCGAGATCTTCGGGAAGCAGGCCGTCCGTCCGCGCCGCGGAGAAAGCGCCGTCGAGCGGCGCGAGCCAACCGGCCGCGGCGAACTTCGGCGTCCACGTGACGTCCATCGAGACGAGGTCGAATGCGTCGTCTCCCGCCAGGAGCGCGGCCGTGTAGAGGTTCTCGCGTAAATCCGTGGCGTTGGGGCCCTCCACGAGCTCGACCCGGACCCCGGGGTGCGCGGCCTCGAAGCTCCGCCCGATCGGCGCCCACGCGTCTCGTTCGCTCGCGGCGACGAGCATCGACAGCCGCGTCGGATTTCCGAGCGCGGCATCCCGGGGAGCGCAGGCAGGCGCCGTGAGAAGGAGGGTGAAGCCCGCTCCGCCGATGAGGAGCCGGCCTATCCCAAGGTCGCCTCTCGCGCGCGCCGCAGGCGATCCGGTCGGGGCGCGACCGGAACGCGCCGCGGCGAGGAAGCGCTCAAACAGATCGCCCAAGCGCCGGTGGCCGTCCGAAAGAGCGCGAGAGTCTCGGCCGGGGATTCCATGGACGGATTCTTTCACGCGTTCCCGCGCCGGAGAGCCAAGGCGGGGGAGAGCGGGGCCAGCGCCGCCGTCGCCCGGGCCTGCGGCCCGAAGGGCCGCCCCGTCCGCGGCCACCTCTCGGTCCAGCTCACGGAGCCGGAGAGCGGCGTCAGGCGGCCGCCGTAGAACTCGCCACGGGAAGCCATGACGGACCGCGCGTCCTCGGGCCCGGGCTCGGGAGGAACGCTCCGGCCGTCATCTCGAAGCGCGTCGACCCGCTACTTCTTGGGGTCCTCGCCGCCGGCCCAGGCGATGAACTGCCAGCGGCCGCCTTCCTTGATGAGGATGTCCGTGTAACGTCCCGTCACCGTCTCGTGCTCCTTCTTGTAGTTCTCGCGCGCGGTCTCGTAACGGTATTGCACGACGGCGACGTTTGCCGTGATCGTGCACGCGATCGGGAAGATCTCCTGCTCGAGGACGGTGCTGTTGGCGAGGTTGTAGCGCTCCCAACGCTGGAGGGACGCCTTGTTCTGCGGCGCCGGCCGAGCCACGTCCCAGTAGCTCAGGTTGGGGTGGACCATCTTGTCAATCCAGCTCGCGTCCTTGGCTCCTTCCATCTTCCACTGCTGCTCTTCGAAGGCCCAGATCTCCTTCTGCTCCGGAGACCAGGTCTGGGCCGAGGCCGGGGCGGCGAGAACGGCGAAAGCGAGCACCAGAAACACCAGGGAGACATGTCGGACCCGCATCAGGACTCCTCCTGCGTCTCTTCGGAGACGCTGCAACGAGGGCGCCAGGACGGCGCCCTCGAACCTGAGGGGAGTATTTCACGTCCGTGCCGGCCGTGCATTCGGAGGCAACCTCGTTGCGGCGAGTCGCGGGCCGGAGTCAAGCGGGTGAGGCTGCCGGGGTGCGCCGGGGCGGTATCGGGCGAGCGCCTCGATGGGGTGACGGAACAGCAACTCGGCAGCTCACTGGTCGACGCACGGGGCACCGATCCGCTCGCCAGAGGCCCTCCAGCCGCCGTGGGTCAGGAGACCAGCAGGCAGACAGGGAATCGACGGAAGAGCCGCCGGACCGGGAGAAGCTCTCCTTCAGTGGCTCGGGTTTCTCCGGTCAGCGCGTCCCTCCAGCTTCGCGGAGCCTCCGGGGGAAGCGAGAGTGACGTGTCGCCGAATGGGAAGTCTCCGAGTGGAGCGCCCTCCGCCTGCCAGCGCGCCACATGCCGGGGGACAGCCGCCAGGATCCAATCGTTTCCCCGACTTCGGGCAAGCGCGACTACCCGGGAGCTCTCCCGCCCCCGGGCGCTTACCGGCAGGTATCGGCCGCGGGCAAACAGCTGCGGGCAGGAGGCGCGGACGCGCAGGGCCCGGGAGATGAGATAGAGCTTGATGCGTCCATCCTGCCAGCGGTTGCACAGATCCTTGAGGAGGGCGGGCAGATCCTCCCTTGCGTCGGCGTCCAGCCGGGAGAGCGCCGCGCGGCGCCCCGGAAAATCAACCGGCCGGCGGTTGTCCGGATCGACCAGCGAGAAATCCCACAGCTCCGTCCCCTGGTAGAAGTCGGGAACGCCGGGGGCCGTGATCTTGAGCAGCGTCTGAGCCAGGGAGTTGACCGCACCGGCCGCCGCCAGCCGCGCGCGGAACGCGCGGAGGTCGGAGAGAAACCGGTTCTCGGGAGAGTCCTCCAGGATCCGCTCGGCGAAGTCGAGCGCCGCCGTCTCGTACTCGGCGTCCGGGTCCGTCCAGCGCGAATGAAGCTTCCCTTCGCGCAGGCTCTTGACGAGGAAACCGCGCATTCTCTGTCTGAAAGCTCCGACCTCATCCTCCGAGAGCGGCCAGGCGCCGAGCAGTGTCTGATACAGCAGCGTCTCTTCCGAGGCGTCTGGCACGGCCAGCTCCCGCACCCGCCCGCGCTGCGGCGCGTTCCACTCCATCCAGCGGTCCAGGCGCCGCTCCCATTCCGGGGCCATCTCCGTCAGGACGTTCAGGCGAGCCCGCACGTCCTCGCTGCGCTTGGTGTCGTGCGTTGACGTCGCGCAGAGGCCGTGGGGCCAGAAACGCAGGCGCCGCTCCATCCGGCGGTGGAATTGCTCGACCGGGACGGCCTCGCCGTCGCTGCCGATCTCGTTGACCGACAGGAGTGCGTTGAGAAGGTAGAAGGCGGTGTCCTCCACTCCCTTGGCCATGGCCGGCCCGGTGAACTGCTGCCACCGCTGGACGAAGGCCAGCCAGGCCCGCCGACGATCGGTGGGGAGAGACTCGGGGAAATCGAGAAGAAGAACCCTGGCCAGAGTATCCAGACCGGCGGGGAGCGCCGCACCGCGGCGCCGAGCGGCGCCGAGCGCGGTTTCGATGATCTCCCGGTCTCGCGGCGACACTTCCAATCCGCGGACGTAGGTGCGATACACCGGCAGGCCGGCGGTGACCTCCACCAGGGCGCGTTTGAGCTCGGGCGCCGGCAGGTTCTCTCCCTCCAGCGTCTCCCGCGCGATTGGCTCGAGCTCGCGAGCAAGAGAGCGCGCCTCCGGCGCCAGCCGCGTCTGGATGATGTGGCGTTTCTCCTCATAGGCGGCGTCTTCCCTGCGGCGATTCTCGCCGGTCCGGCGCGCGTAGCCCCGGCGAAGGGTCTCCAGGCCATGCGGGTCGAGAAAGAGCCCCTGGATGTCGCGCAGGAACTCGTAGCCGGTGGTGCCGCAGACCGGCCACTCGGCCGGCAGAGGTTCCTCCCCTTCCAGGATCTTCTCCACCACGAGAAAGAACGGTCCGGGGCGGCCGGCCGAAGCCGCGAGGCGGCTCTGCAGGCGCTTCAAGTACTCCTCCGGATCGAGCAGCCCGTCGATGTGGTCCAGCCGCAGGCCGGTGACCTTCCCCTCGCCCACGAGCCGCAGCGCCAGCGCGTGGGTGGCCTCGAAGACCTCCGGGTCCTCGACCCGCACGCCGATCAAGTCGGAGATGTTGAAGAATCGCCGGTAATTCAGATGGCGCGCCGCCTCGCGCCAGAAAGCGAGGCGGTAGGCCTGCTGCTCGAGCAGTCCCGCCAGCAGCGCGGGATCCTGCGCCGTGTCGTTGAACAGGAGAATGTTCTCGTCCAGGAACTCACGCAGGACTTCGCGCGACCGATACAGCTCGAGCAGCCGGCGCTTGACCGCCTCGCGCCTCCCGCCGGTGGCCCCGGCCTCTCCGGGCGATGGCTCGGAGGAGGGGGGAAGAGCTGCGATGCGATCGAGCAGGCGCCGGAACTCCTGCCTCAGCGGGTCCTCTTCGTCCAGCGCCTCTTCCAGCCGGTCGCGGCGGTGAAGCAGGACCTCGCCGTAGGTGGCTGGGTCCAGCGGAATGGCGCGGTCGAAGTAGCGGACCGTCAGGCCGGAATCGCCGACCTCCAGAGAGAGCTGCCCCTTCTCGATCGCCTCCGACAGCGGCTCTCCCAGGATCGGCAGCAGCGTCCTCTCCTCTTCGCTCCAGTCGATGTCGAAGAAGCGCGCGAAGGGGGAGCGCATCCCTTTCTCCAGGACGTCGCGAAACCAGGGGTTGGCGGCCGTGGCCGCCATGTGGTTGGGCACGATGTCCAGGAGCAGACCCATGCCGCGGCCGGAGAGCGAGGCGGCCAGCGAGTCGAATTCTTCCGCGGAGCCCAGGCGCGGACCGAGCGTCCGGGGGTCGACCACGTCGTAGCCGTGCAGGCTTTCCGGCCTGGATCGGAACATGGGAGAGGCGTACAGGTCGGTGATGCCGAGGGCGGCGAGGTAGGGCACCAGATCGGCCGCCCGGGCGAATCCGAAGTCGCGCCGGAACTGGATGCGGTAGGTGGCCGCCGGGACGCGCTCGGGCTCGATGCTCATTCGCCGTCGCCGGGAACCGCGACCGCGAGGATCTCGCCCACGCGGGCAAACCGTTCCACCCAGACTCGGGCCTCCTCCTCACCGCGCCGAGCGCGCTCGATCTGCCGAGGGTAAATCCGCTGGAGCAGGTCGTAGTAGACGTTCTGCACGTCCCGGAGCTGAAGGCCAAACGGGAGACGGCCGAGCAAGTCGACGGCGGCCGCGAGCTTCTCCAGCGCCGAGGGATCCTCCGGGCGTTCCGCAAGGCGCCGAGCGATCGCCTCCAGCCGCCGCCGGAACGCGAACTCCAGCGTCTTTGCGTCCAGGACCACGTTCTCCCGAGCAGCCTCCTCGAGCAGCTGCCCGATGCGCGAGGGATCGAGCTCCTCCGCTTGGGCCGCCTGTCGCATCTCGGAGTTGACGACGAATTCCGCGATGGCGTGAAGGACTCCCGGCAGCGGGGTGCCCAGGTCGTCCAGGAACCGCATCATCGGAAGGTTCCGCTCGTAGCTCTGGCGCAGCAAGGCTTCCGTGTCCGCCAGCGTGGAGTCCAGAATCATCTCCAGGACCTTGCGCCGCTCGTCGCGGAAGAGCTGCTTCAAGGAGAAGATGTTCTTGCCGAAGCCGGCGTCGAGCTGCCGGATGACTTCGGGCAGATCCCCGCGGGAGAAATTTTCCGCCACGATCCGGACCAGCGTTTCGTATTCTTCTTCTCCGCGGTGGGGGCGCACGCCCCCGGTGATGTTGTGACCGGAGAACTGGAGAACCCCGAAGGTCAGCAACTGCGCCTCGCCGGTGACCCGCGAGGTGAACCCGGCGCGGCCCAGGGCCAGCCGGGCCCGGCCGGCATCGAAGTAGCGGTAGTCCTCGCGGTCGACGGCATAGCAGGAGATTCGGGTTCGCTCCTCATAGCGCTCGAAGAGAGAGCTGACCGCGTAGTGCGCTCCGACCTTGAACAGATCGACCATGGCGGGCTTGACGTAACGCTCGTAGACGGCGCGCCCGTTGCCCACCTCCGGAAGGTTGCTCGGCGCCTTCTCCAGGGCGGTCAGGAACGCGTGCTCGTCGCCGTCGCCGAAGAGCTCACGGGACAGTTGCAGGACGCGGCCGGCGTACCGGAGCACCTGGACCGTCTCGATCCTCGAGATCTCGTCGAAAAACCAGCCGCAGCTGGTGTACATCAAGAGAGCGTGCCGCTGCAGCTCCATTAGCTTCAGGGCCTCGACCCTCTCCTTCTCCGCCAGGGGATGCGTGGCGTGCCGACCGAAAAAGCCGTCCAGGCTCTCGTTCGAGCGATCGAGGATGACCGCGATGTAGTCGTCGCGCGCGGCCCAGGGGTCGGCCAGCAGAGAGCGCGCCTTCTGCTCGAAGGGTCCGGCCACGGCGTCGCGCAGACCGTCGAGAGCGGCGCGCAGCGGGGCACGCCAACCCTGCCCCCAGTCCGGATGCGTCCCGGAGCTGCAGCCGCAATCGCTCCTCCAGCGCTCCACACCGTGGACGCAGCTCCAGGAGCTGTTGGGGAAGATCTCGGCCTCCGCCACGGGCGGGTGACGGTCCAGGTACTCGCCGTAGTTGGTCAGGCGGGCCAGGCCGCCGGTCTCGATGGTCTGAAGGGCGTAGGAGAGGGCCATCTCCCCGCGGGAGTGATGGTGGCCGTAGGTCTCGCCGTCGGTGGCGATGTGAAGCAGCTGCGGCCAGTCCCGCGCGTCGTCGAAGCCGGAGGCGAGACGCTCGGCGAACCGTTCCCCGTTGTCCAGGAGCCCCTCGAAGGCCACCGCCCGCGAAATGGGTCCGTCGTAGAAGAAGACGTCGATGGCCCGCCCGGAAGGGAGCCGCAGCCGGTAGCATCGGGTGGGATCGATGCGGCCTCCCGACACGTCTCGCCAGCGCCCCCCCACGCGGCGGAAACGGGAAGCCTGCGAAGGAGCGAGAACCGTGAAGCGGATCCCCAGAGCCGCCAGGACGTCGAGCGTCGCCGGGTCGGCCGCGGTCTCCGCCAGCCACATGCCCTCCGGGAAGCGGCCGAACCGGTGCTCGAAGTCGCGGATCCCCCAGAGGACCTGGGTGCGCTGGTCCCGCTCGTTGGCCAGAGGGAGGATCATGTGGTTGTAGACCTGCGCCATCGCCGAGCCGTGCCCGGAGAAGCGGTCCCGGCTCTCCCGGTCGGCTTCCAGAATCGCGGAGTACACCGACGGGCTGTTCTCCTCCAGCCAGGAGAAAAGGGTGGGGCCGAAATTGAAGCTGATGCGGGCGTAGTTGTTCACGACCCGGGTAATCCTGTCGCGCTCGTCCAGGATCCGGGACGCGGCGTTAGGCGCGTAGCACTCGGCCATGATCCGCTCATTCCAGTCGTGATAGGGATAAGCGGAGTCCTGCAGCTCGATCGACTCCAGCCAGGGGTTCTCCCGCGGCGGCTGGTAGAAATGCCCGTGAATGCAGACGTAGCGTTTCATGCGCGGGCCCGGACTCAGGACTCCGCCAGGTAGAGGAGGGCCGCGGGCCCGGACGAGGTAATCGGCGCCTCGGCGGCGGAGCTGTCCAGCCAGAGCGGAGCCAGGCGGCCGGTTCCCGCCCAGCGCTCCTCGGCGGAATCGAGAGCCTTGCGCCATCGGCCGGCCGCGGGCGCCCGGATCAGAAAGGCGCCGGAGGCGAAGGCCAACAGCAGGAGCGCCGCGGAATCGCCATGCCGGCGCACGACGGCGAGCGCCCGCTGCGCCTCGAAGGGATGGGCCTCCACGCGGGCGCGGTCCAGAGAGGCGAGAGCGGGAACCTCCCGGCGCAGCCGCAACAGCTCCCGGTAGAAATCGAGAAGGGCGCGGTGACGCCCCGAGGCCGCCAGGCCCGGGTTGAGCCTCGAAGCGGTGAAGGTCGACTCCGCCTGGGGATCGGGAGGCTCCTCCCGCCAGCCGAAGGCGGCAAACTCCTCGCGGCGACCCCTGCGCACCGCCTCGACCAGGCGCGGGTTGCCGTGGCTGATGAAATAGAGAAAGGGAGCCGTCTCCCCGTACTCCTCCCCCATGAAGAGAAGCGGAAGATACGGCGAGAGCAGCACCGCGGCGGCCGCGACCTTCTGACTCTCGAAACCCGCCAACGCCGAGAGGCGCTCTCCCTCCATGCGGTTGCCGACCTGGTCGTGGTTCTGCGCGGAGACGACGAAGCGCTTTCCCGGCACGCCCTCCGTCGTGTTGCCGTGTCGGCGCCCGCGGTAGGCGGAGTACTGCCCCTGGTAGACGAAGGCCCGCTCGTAGGCTGCGGCCAGGTCCCCCGCCGCGCCGAAGTCCTGATAGTGGCCGTTGCGCTCTCCGGTCAGCAGGGCGTGGAGAGAATGGTGAAAATCGTCGCTCCACTGCGAGTCCATGCCGAAGCCCCCCTCCTGCCGGCGGCGGACCAGGCGCGCGTCATTCAGGTCGCTCTCGGCCACGACGTGCACCCGCCGGTTCAGGCGCGCCGACTCGGCCTGGACCGCCTCGGTCAGCTCGGCGAGGAAGGGGCGGGCCGAGTGATCGCGGATGGCGTGCACCGCGTCGACGCGCAGAGCGTCGAAATGGAACTCGGTGATCCAGCGGCGCGCGTTCTCGAGGAAGAAGCGCCGGACCTCGTCGCTGCCGCTTCCATCGAAGTTGACCGCTTCCCCCCAGGGCGTGCGGTAGCGGTCCGTGAAGTACGGGCCAAACTCCGCGAGGTAATTCCCCTCGGGCCCCAGGTGGTTGTAGACCACGTCGAGAACCGCGGCCAGCCCGGCGCCGTGGCAGGCATCCACCAGGCGCTTCAGGCCTTCGGGCCCGCCGTAGGAGTTCTGGACGGCGAAGAGAGCGACCCCGTCGTAGCCCCAGTTGCGGGAGCCGGGGAACTGCGCCACCGGCATCAGCTCCACCGCGGTCACTGCCAGATCGGCCAGGCGCGGCAAGTGCGGGATGATTGCATCGAAAGTCCCCTCGGGCGTGAAGGTCCCGACGTGCAACTCGTAGAAGACGTAGCTTTCGAGCGGAACGCCTTTCCACGCCCCGTCGGTCCAGGGGAAGGAGGAATCCACCACCGTGGAAGGCCCATGCACACCCCGCGGCTGAAACCGCGAGGCCGGATCGGGGCGCGGGGGTCCTCCATCCAGGCAGAGCGTGTAGAGGTCGCCGGGAAGGGCCGGCGCTTCCCCGTAGTGATATCCGCGATCGCCGCGTTCGAGGACGAGGCTGCGGCGGGTCCCGCCCTGAATGTCCGCTCGCACCTGCCCGGCGCGGGGCGCCCACACGAGGAATCCGCAGTTCCCGTCTTCCCGCCGGGCCGCGCCCAGAGGAGCGTCCTCCGACTTCATCCCGTCGGGACCTCCGCTGGTGCGGCGCCTCGATCCGGGCGGAAGAACACCGCCGCCAGGGGCGGCAGCGTCAGGCTCAGGGAACAGGGACGGCCGTGCGATGCGATCGGCGCCGCCTCCACGCCTCCCAGGTTGCCCATCCCGCCGCCGCCGAACTCGCTGGCGTCGCCGTTCAAGACTTCTCTCCAGAATCCCCCGCGCGGAGCCCCGACGCGGTAGTTGTGGCGCGGCACAGGAGTGAAGTTGAACACCGCCAGGACGACGTCGGCGGGGTCGCGTCCGCGCCGCAGGAAGCTTGCCGCGCTGTGGTCGGCGTCGTTGGCGTCGATCCACTCGAATCCCGCCGGGTCCTCGTCGAGCTCGTGCATGGCCTTCTCTTCCCGGTAGAAGCGATTCAGGTCTTCCACCCACCTCTGGACGCCGCGGTGCGGCGGGAATTCGAGCAGGTGCCAGTCCAGGCTGCGGTCATGCGACCATTCGCGCCACTGTCCGAACTCTCCCCCCATGAAGAGGAGCTTCTTGCCCGGCTGTGCCGTCTGGTAGGCGAGCAGCAGCCGCAGGTTGGCGAACTTCTGCCAGTCGTCTCCGGGCATCCTCCCCAGAAGAGATCCCTTTTCATGGACCACCTCGTCGTGGGACAGAGGCAGGAGAAAGTTTTCCGAGTACGCGTAGAGCGTCCGGAAGGTCAGTCGTCGGTGCTCCCACTTGCGGTAGATGGGGTCGGCGGCCATGTAGGAGAGGGTGTCGTGCATCCACCCCATGTCCCACTTCATCCCGAACCCGAGGCCGCCGATGTAGGTTGGGCGCGAGACCATCGGCCAGGCGGTGGACTCTTCGGCCACCGTCTGGACGTCGGGAAACGCCTTGTAGATCTCTTCGTTCAATCGCCGGAGGAAGACGATGGCGTCCAGGTTCTCCCGGCCGCCGAACGGGTTGGGGATCCACTGGCCGGGCTGGCGGGAGTAGTCGAGGTAGAGCATGGACGCGACCGCGTCCACGCGCAGCCCGTCGGCGTGGTAACGGTCCAGCCAGAAGAGGGCAGAGGAGAAGAGGAAGCTGCGAACTTCGTTGCGCCCGTAGTTGAAGATGCAGCTCTGCCAGTCGGGATGGAATCCCTGGCGCGGGTCCTCGTGCTCGAAGAGGTGCGTGCCGTCGAAATAGCCGAGGCCGTGCTCGTCGGAGGGGAAGTGGGAAGGGACCCAGTCGAGGATGACCCCTATTCCGTTCCCGTGCAGGAAGTCGATCAGGAACATCAGGTCCTGCGGGGTGCCGTAGCGGGAAGTCGGCGCGAAGTAGCCGGTGGTCTGATAGCCCCAGGAGCCGTAGAAGGGATGCTCCATGATCGGCAGGAGCTCCACGTGGGTGAACCCCATCCGCCGGGCGTAGTCGGCCAGAAGTGGCGCCGCCTCCCGATAGGTCAGGAAACGGTCTTCCTTCTCGGGATCGCGCCTCCAGGAACCCAGATGGACCTCGTACACTGAGATGGGGGCGGCCAGGGCGTTGCGGGCCGCCCGTCCTGCCATCCACTCGGCGTCCCCCCATGGATAGGCGAGGTCCCACACGATCGACGCGGTCCGTGGGGCTTCCTCGGCCCGGAAGGCGAAGGGATCGGTCTTGTCCGCGGCGTAATCGTCGCGACGGGAGACGATGAAATACTTGTAGGCGGCGCCCGTTTCCACGCCGGGCACGAAGCCTTCCCAGATCCCCGAAGTGGCGCGCGGCGAGAGAGGCGTCGCCTCCTTGCTCCAGCCGTTGAAGTCGCCCATGACGGCGACCCGCTCGGCGCTGGGAGCCCAGACGGCAAAGGACGTGCCGGAGGCGCCGTCCACGGTCCCGGGATGCGCGCCCAGTTTCTCGTAGAGCCGGACGTGGCTCCCCTCGTTGAAGAGGTAAAGGTCCTCGTCGGTCAGCAGGCTCGGCCCTTGCGGCATCGCGGCCCGGGCGCGGGGGGCGCGAGCGGACCGCGTGCGGCCCGCCCCGGAGCCGTTCCTCTTCCCGTCGGTCCGCGGCGTCCCGGTCCTCTTTTTTTCGTTCACGGCTCATCTCCTTTCATGGAGTCAGCGCCGGCTCGAGAATCCGTTCGATCCCGTCGAGCGGCACCCGGACCCATTCCGGTCGGTTTTGCATCTCGTACCCGATCTCGTAGAGCGCCTTCTCCAGCAGGTACGTGTTGAGCAGCGTGGCGAGCTTTTTCCGGTCCGGCGGAAGGAGGGGGGCCTCGGCCGCCTTCTCCAGGTAGGACCGCAGGAAACCGGCGCTGACCCAGCGGGTCCAGTAGGCGGCCCAGGGGAGCAGGGTCTCGCGGTCTTCCGGGCGGATGGGTGCCGCCTCCGCCTTTCCCAACAGGACCGCGCTCG
Source organism: uncultured Acidobacteriota bacterium (assembly GCA_963837495.1). Classification (GTDB taxonomy): domain Bacteria; phylum Acidobacteriota; class Thermoanaerobaculia; order UBA5066; family Gp7-AA6; genus JAWOLE01. The sequence continues at coordinate 121,235 of CAWINF010000002.1, forward strand.
CGGCATAGTCGAAGGAGCGGAGCATCCCGGCGACGTCCACCATCGCACACCGCTTCAGCCGCCGCGCCGAAAGCGAGCGAGCGGGCTCTCCTTCGAAATCGATGATGGCGAAGTCCTTGCCGGTGAACAGCACCTGTCCCAGGTGATAGTCCCCGTGGATGCGGATGCGGAGGGCTTCAATCTTGCTCGACAGGAGCGCCCCCAGCCGGGCGGAGATCTCTCCCTCGCGCTCCAGGATCCGCTCCGCCTGCTCCCTCACCGCGGCGTCGAGGAGGCGGACGCCCTTGCGCAGCAGCTGCAGGTTCTGCCCGGCGAGGCTGCGGATCGACTGATAAAGAGAGCGCTGGTAGAGGGTCGAGAAGGGCTCGGGAGCGAATTCGGGATCGTCCTCGCGCGAGGCCAGCGCCAGGTGCAGCTCGGCCGTGCGGCAACCGAGCAGCTGCGCCGACTGTAGAAAGCTCCCGATCAGCTCCGGCACCCGGGGCGGCGGATTCTCCGCCGCCAGCTGCAACGGCGACTCCGCGGTCGGGGGAGGCGAGGGAGTCTCCTGCCGTTTTCCGAGCATGCGCTCGAAGTAGCGGCCGAGAGAATCGAGCGTGTAGCGCCAGGCATCCCCATGGTTTGCGACGTAACCCTGAAGGATGGCCAGGGTCATGGGCTCGGCCCCCTCGCGGCGGAACTCGACGGCTCCCGCCACCGGCGGCACGTGTGGAAAGCCCGCCTTTTCCGTCAGGAACCGTCCCACTTCCAGGTCCGGGTTGGTTCCCTCCTCGGGATGGCGGATGAGCTTGGCGATGAAGCGGTCGGAGTAGACGAGCGAGCTGTTTGTCTGCTCGGCCCGGAGGACGGAGTGCGTCAGGGCGCCCCCCGCGGGATGGAGCCGGCGAAAGGCCGGCGTGCGGCTGGCGACAAGCTCGCATCGGTTCCCCTTCCAGCGGCGGCGCCGCTCGATTCCTGCGAGCAGGGCGTCGGCGAAGGCGGGATCGTGCACGCCATCGAAGAGGACTCCCCCGCTTCCCCCGTGAGCCTGCGCCACCACCGTCTGCGGCGTCTCGCGGCAGATTGCGTCCGCCTTCTGTCCCGAGGCGAAAGAGAGCGGCAGCAGATAGTTTTCGGGATCGCCTTCCACGTATTCCACGCGGATGAGCGTCCAGTAGGGTCCGCCCTCTCCGTCGATGGGAACAGACTCGACGATCTTCACGGCCTTGATCTTGCGGGCCTTGCCGCCGAACCATCTTCTGCGGCGCAGGTAATCTGGAAGAGCGCCTTCCAGCTCGGCGGACGAGCCCGGGCGCAGGAGAGTCTCCCAGGGTCCGGCGGCGGGCAGCTCCACGACCCGGCCCTCCGACGGTCCCGTCCCGGCGAACCCGGGCCGGCGCTCCTTTTCCAGGGCGAACCAGAAGACGTTGTGCGGCCCCAGGGTCAGCGGGTAGCAGGCGCCGGCGATCAGGGGGAACTCGTTGCGCCCGAAGAGCTCCACGGGGACCAGCCCGGCGAAGGCGGAGAGGTCGAGCTCCGCGTACTGGGTGAACCGCGACAGGTTGGAGACCACCAGCATCGTCTCGTTGGCGTAGCTGCGGACGTAGGCCAGGATCTTGCGATTGTCCGGATAGAGAAAGCTCAGCGTGCCGCGGCCGAACGCCTGGAATCGCTTGCGCAGGGCGATGACCCTCTTGGTCCACCAGAGCGGGGAACTCGGGTTGTTCTGCTCGACTTCCACGTTGATCGCTTCGTAGTGGTACTCCGGATCCGTCACGATCGGCAGATAAAGCCGCTGAGCGGGAGCCCGCGAGAAGCCGGCGTTGCGATCGCCGCTCCATTGCATGGGAGTGCGAATGCCGTTGCGGTCCCCCAGGTAGATGTTGTCCCCCATGCCGATCTCGTCGCCGTAGTAAAGGACCGGAGTCCCCGGCAACGACAGCAGGAGCGCCATCATCAGCTCGATCTTGCTTCGGTCGTTGCCCAACAGCGGCGCGAGCCTTCGGCGGATCCCGACGTTGATGCGCATCTGCCGGTCCTCCGCGTAAACGCGGTACATGTAATCGCGCTCTTCGTCGGTAACCATCTCGAGGGTCAGCTCGTCGTGGTTGCGCAGAAAGAGCGCCCACTGCGCGGAGGAGGGAATCGGGGGGGTCTGAGAGAGGATGTCCACAATGGGGAAGCGGTCTTCCATGCGGACGGCCATGAACATCCGGGGCATCAGGGGAAAGTGGAACGCCATGTGGCATTCGTCCCCGTCGCCGAAGTAGGCCGCCGCGTCTTCCGGCCATTGGTTGGCTTCCGCGAGAAGCATCCGGCCGGAGGAATGCCGGTCGATATGGCGGCGCAACGCCTTCAGGAAGGCATGCGTCTCCGGGAGGTTCTCGCAGTTCGTGCCTTCCCGCTCGTAGAGGTAGGGAATCGCGTCCAGCCGCATGCCATCGACCCCGAGCTTCAACCAGAAGTCGAGGGCCCGAAAGATCTGCCGGCGGACTTGAGGGCTGTCGAAGTTCAGGTCTGGCTGGTGAGAGTAGAAGCGGTGCCAGGAGTAGGCGTTGGCGACCGGATCCCAGGACCAGTTGGAGGCCTCGAAGTCCTTGAAGATGATCCGGGCGTCCCGGTACTTCTCCGGAGTGTCGCTCCAGACGTAGAACTCCCGGGCGGTGGAGCCGGGTTTGGCCCGCCGGGCGCGCTGGAACCAGGGGTGCTGGTCCGAGGTGTGGTTCAAGACGAGCTCGGTGATCACGCGCAGACCCCGGCGGTGAGCCTCGCGGAGCAGGGTCTTGAAGTCGGAGAGCGTCCCGTAGGCCGGGTTTACGCTCGTGTAATCGGCGATGTCGTACCCGTCGTCGCGCAGGGGAGAAGGGTAGAAGGGGAGAAGCCAGATCGCCGTGATCCCGAGGTCCTGCAGGTAGTCGAGCTTCTGCGTCAGCCCCGGAAAATCTCCGATTCCGTCGGCGTTGCTGTCGAAGAAGGCCCGGACGTGGGTCTCGTAGACGACGGCGTCCTTGTACCAGAGCGGCTCATCTCGAAGCACGATCTCATCCCGGTTCCGTCTGGCCATCCGTCCTCCCGCTCTTTCCGTCACAGGAAGTAGTCGAAGTCCCGTTCGGTCCGGAGGTGTCGCCGGACGCGGAAGATGTGCGCGGGGACGACCCGCGGATCGAGCTCGATGTAGTTGCGGGTTCCGCTCCAGAGGTAGCGGGCCCCGGAGATCAGGTCGTGGACCTGAAAGCTCTCGTCGGGAGTGATTCCGAGTTCGGCCGTGTCCAGGTCCACCCAGCCCGACTGCGCGTGGTGCGGGTCGAGATTGACGGCCACGAGAACGACGTTGTCGCGGCTCTCCGTCGCCTTGCTGTAGCAGAGAAGCTGGGAGTTGTCGGACTCATGGAAGCTCAGGCCGCGATTGCCGTGGAGGGCCGGGTTGTCGCGGCGGATGCGGTTGACTCGCGCGATGAGGTCCTTGAGGCTCTCGAGCCGTTCGCGCTCCCACTGCCGGATCTGGTATTTCTCCGAGTCGAGGGACTCCTCGCTTCCCGCCTCCCGCGGGAGATGCTCGCAGAGCTCGAAGGCCGGGCCGTAGATTCCGTAACTCGCGCCGAGCGTCGCGGCGAGGACGAGACGCGACATGAACGCCGCGCGGCCGCCGAGCTGCAGGTATTCGGTCAGGATGTCGGGAGTATTGGGCCAGAGGTTGCCCCGGAAGAATTCGGAAACGGGCGGCCGGGTCAGTTCCCGGAAGTACTCGGTGATCTCCGCCGCCGTATTGCGCCAGGCGAAGTAGGTGTAGGACTGCGTGAAACCGAGCTTCGCCAGGCGGTACAGGACTTTGGGGCGCGTGAACGCCTCCGCGAGGAAGATCGTTTCCGGGAACGGGCGCTGGACTTCACCGATCAACCACTCCCAGAAGGCGAATGGCTTGGTGTGGGGATTGTCCACGCGGAAGATGCGCACCCCCTGCTCAACCCAGAAGAGAACCACGTTCTTCAATTCCTCCCAGAGCGCGCGCCAGTCGTCCGTTTCGAAATCGAGCGGGTAGATGTCCTCGTACTTCTTGGGCGGGTTTTCCGCGTATTGGATCGTGCCATCCGGCCGCCGGCGAAACCATTGCGGATGTTCGCGGACCCACGGGTGGTCCGGAGTGCATTGAAAGGCGATGTCCATGGCGACCTCGAGACCGTGGTCCGCCGCCCGCGCGATCAAACGGTGAAAGTCTTCGAGCGTTCCGAGTTCGGGATGGATCGCCGTGTGTCCGCCTTCGGGGCCGCCGATGGCCCAGGGGCTTCCGGGATCCCCGGCTTCGGCCGTCGGGGCGTTGTTCTTTCCCTTGCGGTGCGTCCGGCCGATGGGATGGATGGGCGGGAGGTAGAGAACATCGAAGCCCATCGAGGCGACGTAGGGGAGGAGGGCCTCGCAGTCGCGCAGGGTGCCGTGGCGGCCGGGCTCGGGCGAAGTGGAGCGGGGAAATAACTCGTACCAGGCCCCGAACCGGGCGCGCTCGCGGTCGACCACGACGGACAGCTCGCACGGGTAGGTCGTCGTCCCGGCGGCGTCGGCGTGCCGTTCGACCAGATCGGCCAGCTCTTCGGACTGCGCGAGCGCCTGCGCGGCGTCGCCTCCCCGCTCGAGCCGTTCGGCGTGGCGCGCGAGGACCCGGGCGTCGTCCCCCGTCGCGCGCTTCGAGGCCGCCGCGACCAGCTCGGCGCCGATTCGAAGATCCACCCCGGCGTCCTGCCCGGCGCTCAAGCGCGTCTTCAGGTCGCGGGACCAGGTGTCGAACCGGTCGATCCTCGCCCGCACCGTGTAGAGGTGGCGTCCGAGGCGCTCGGCCCGAAACTCGCCCCGGTACCTGTCGTTGCCCAGCGGTGCCATCCGAACGACGGTCCAGGACGCGGCGCCCGGAGGCCGGTGGAGCAGCTCGCAGGCGACGCGGTCGTGTCCTTCCGCGAACGCGTCCGCCTCGACCACGACTTCTTCTCCCACCGTTCGCTTGATCGGAAAACGACCGCCGTCGATCTCGGGAGCGACGGCTTCGAGGACAACGCGTGCGGGGCGGCTCTCGTTCATGGGAATCTAGAACTCCGTGTCGGGATCGTGCCCGGTCCCCTGGCGTTGGTGATCGAGCACTCTGTTGATGTTCACGGCGGCTGAGATCAGCCCCATGTGCGTAAAGGCCTGCGGGAAGTTGCCGATGGATTCGCCCGTCAGCTCGATCTCCTCCGAGTAGAGGCCGAGGGGGTTGGCGTAGCCGAGCATCTTTTCGAACGTCAGGCGCGCCGCTTCCAGTCGGCCGGCTCGGGCGAGCGATTCCGCGAGCCAGAACGTGCACATCGAGAAGGTCCCTTCCCGCTCCTTCCCGATTCCGTCGGGGGCGACCCGGGGATCGTAGCGCCGGACCAGGTTGTCGCTTTCGAGCTCCCGCTGCACGGCGTCGAGCGTGCCGAGCATCCGCGGGTCCGAGGCCGAGACGAACTTGACGAGCGGGGCGAGCAGCATCGAAGCGTCCAGCGTCTCGCTGTCCAGGCTCTGCACGAAGGAGTTCTTCGCTTCGGAAAAGCCCCTCGCCATGATCGTCTCGTAGATTTCGTCGCGGGTGGAGAGCCATCGCTCCCGGTCGGCCGGAAGGCTCTCCTTCATGGAGAGTCGGAAGGCTCGATCCAGCGCAACCCAGCACATCATCTTGGAAAAGGTGAAGTTCCTCGCGCCGCCGCGGACCTCCCAGATCCCCTCGTCTTGCTTTTTCCAGGTGTCGCAGACCCAGTCGGAAATGCCGCGGACGATGTTCCACAGGCGATTGGAAAGCGGCTCGCAGTACTTGTCGTACAGGTAGATGGCGTCCATCAAGTCGCCGGCGATGTCGAGCTGAAACTGCTTCGCGGCCGCGTTGCCGATGCGAACCGGGCGGGAACCCCGGTAGCCTTCGAGGTGCTCGAGCCGGATTTCGGGGATGTCCCTGCGCCCGTCGATCCCGTAGAGCACCTGCAGCCCCTCCTCGATATGGCAGTGCTTCTCCAGGAACTCGATGAACTGCGAGGCTTCGTCCGTGAAGCCGACGCGCAGGAAGGCGTAGACGGTGAACGCCGCGTCGCGAATCCACGTATAGCGGTAGTCCCAGTTGCGGTCGCCGCCCATCCGTTCGGGAAGGCTGGTCGTCGGAGCCGCGACGATGGCGCCCGTGGGTCGGAAAGTCAGGAGCTTCAGAGTCAGCGCGGAGCGCTTCACCATCTCGCGCCACCGCCCCTGGTAGCGGCTGCGAGCGATCCAGTCCTGCCAGAAGCGGAGCGTCCGGCGAAACTCGGCCTGGCACGACTCCTCGAGCCCCTCGAGCCGGGGAGCGGCCCGGCCGTCGGACTGGGCGAGCACGACCGGGATCTGGTCCTCCTCGCGCAGCACGAACTCCGCGAAGGCGGCGCCTTCCTCGACGCGCAGGTCGAGGGAGGTCACCAGATCGACGGCGAGGCCGCCGCCGGTGAAGCGGACTCCGAAGGGGGTCCTCTCGACGCGGGCTTCGGCGCGGGCGTAGTCGAAGGCCGGGCGGCACTCCATCCGGAAGGGGATCTCGCCCCTCACTCCCCGCACCATCCGGATGACCTGGCGGTCGGTCCGCTCCTTGGTTCCGCCTCCCGCGTGAATGGGCATGAAGTCCACGACCTCGCCGACCCCGTCGGGAGTCAGGAAGCGCGTCATCAGGATGTTGGAGTCGGGCAGGTACATCTGCCTCCGGTGCGCCTCCCGGGTCGCCGCCGCGATCCGGAACGAGCCCCCCCTGCGGTCGTCGAGGATCGAGGCGAAGAGGCTGGGAGAATCGAAGAAGGGGAGGCAGAGCCAGTCGATCGATCCGTCGATGCCGACCAGAGCGGCCGAGTGCATGTCCCCGATGATCCCGTGATTCTCGATCGGCAGATAGCTCATTGCGGCGCTCTCGTCGGTTCGGGAATGTACTGTTCGCGACGGGGGAAGTCGGCCAGATCCTTGGAGATCGAAGCCGCCAGAAACTCGTCGACCCAGCGGTAGATGTCGTATTCGCGCACGGCCCGGCGCAACCGCCGCATGCGTTCCCGCTCTTCTTCCATCGGGATGCGAACTGCGCGCTCGATCGCGGCGGCGAATCCCTCGACGTCGAACGGATTGACCAGGATCGCTCCGCGCTGCAACTGCGACGCCGCTCCCGCGAATTCCGAGAGAACGAGGACGCCGCGCTCATCCGCGTGCGTGGCGCAGTACTCCTTGGCCACGAGATTCATGCCGTCCTTGAGAGGCGTCACCAGGGCAACGTCGGCGGCGAGGTAATAGGCGGGCAGATGAGGGCCCTCGATCCTCCGGTAGATGTAGTGGATCGGCACCCAGCCCGACCGCGTGAATTTGCCGTTGATCTGCCCGACCAGGCGCTCGATCGTCGTCTTCTGATCCTGGTAACGCGGGATGTCCTCCCGGCTGGGAACCAGCACCTGGAACAGCGTGACCTTCCCGAGCAGATCAGGGGAGCGTCGCAGCATCGTCCGGAAGGCCTCGAATTTCTCGGGGATTCCCTTCGTGTAGTCGAGACGATCGACTCCCAGGATGATCTTGCGGTTGGGCTCATCGCCGCGCAGGCGGCGCACCATCTCCAGCACCTCCTCCTCGTCAGCGCGCTTCTCGAAGGCGCGAAAGTCGATAGAGATAGGAAAAGCGCCGACCCGGATCTCTCGCCCGTCGAGCCGGACGGAATGGACCGCTCCCCGGCCGTGGACCTCCGCCCCGCGCAAGAGCGTGCGGACGCATTCCAGGAAGTTGCTCCGATCCCGGGCGGTCTGGAAGCCGATCAGGTCGAACTCGATGAGAGCTCGCAGGACGTGGAAGCGCCAGGGGAGCTTCAGGAACATGTCGAGCGAGGGGAAAGGGATATGCAGAAAAAACGCGACGTGCGCGCGGACGCCCAGAGCATGCAATTCGCCGGCGAGCAACATAAGGTGGTAGTCATGAACCCAGATGAAGTCCTCCGGCTCCAGGTTCTCCGCGGTCGTCGCGGCGAACATCCGGTTGACGCTCTCGTAGGCCAGCCAGTAGGAGGGATCGTACCGGCAGAGCGAAGGCATGTCGTGAAAGAGAGGCCAGATCACCTCGTTGGAGAATCCGTAGTAGAAGCGGTCTCGCTCGCCCGCCGTCAGCGTGACAGGGACCAGCCGGTAGCCGAAACGGGACTGCGAATCCGCCAGCACCTCGTCGGCGTCCGGCAACTCCTCGTCCGTGGCGCCCGTCCAGCCGACCCAGCATCCGCCGCGGTTCTCCAGAACGGGACGCAGCGCGGTCACCAGGCCCCCGCTTCCCGGGTCAATCCTCCATCCTTCGTTCTCACGGGAGATCACGAACGGGAGCCTGTTGGAGACCACGACGAGTCGCATCCGATTCAACTCCTTTGAATGCCGGGATCGGCTGGTGTCCCGGCGGCCCTTTCCCACTCCCCCAGGAACTCCAGCAGCTCCTCCGGGGGCCGGATCCAGAGATCGGCGGCCGTGGCGCGGGGCTCACCGCGCACCAGCACCGAAAGACCGCGGCCCGAGAGCGCCCGGAAGGCATCTTCGTCGGTCCGGTCGTCTCCCAGGTAGGCCACGGCGGCCTCCGGGCCCATCTGCGAGAGTACCATCTCGACGACATCCCCTTTGTGGCTGCCCGACGGGCGCCACTCGATGCCGCCGTCGAACTCGAGCGCCTCGAGACCGGCGGCCTCGAGGTCCGCCCGCCAGCGGCCGACCACCGCTTCCCGCGCCCGCGAGAACTCGCCGGGCGGGGCGCTTCGGGCATGGAGCGCGAGGCCGAACGGCTTGCGCTCCAGAAGACTCTCCCAGCCGCGGCCGGCGATCCAGGCGCAAGCGTCTTCGATCTCGCGCGCGGCTCGCGGCTCGGCAGGGCTCGCCAGGTACGCGCCGTCCGTCCCGCGGTGTTCGAGGCCGTGCGAGCCCCAGATCTCCGGAAGGGGATCGAGACCGAGGAGCGGTTCGACATCGCGGACGGCGCGTCCGGAGACGACCGCCACGCGCGTACCGCCGGCGGCCAGCACGCGCGCAAGAGCCTCACACACGCCGGCATACGGGTACGCGCGGTCCCGGTCCGCCGAGAAGGGAGCCAGCGTGCCGTCGTAGTCGAGCAAGAGCGCCCGCGCCGCGGCCGTCCGGACATGGTCCCAGAACCGGAGCCGGTCCCAATGCGAATCGAGAGCCCGCATCTTCCAAGTGTCTAACACAGCGAGAGGAGATCCGACGGCAATTCCGGCCACCCCCAGGGGCTGGACCCCGGGCCCTCGGCGCGGGTTTTGCGCTAGTCTCTGGGCATGACAGGATTCCTGGCCACGGGACGGGAATGGCTCTGGTCGTCGGGCATCCTGCTCGGGGCGGTCCTGGCGGCGCTGGGGGTCCACCGCGTCCTCTTCTCGGCCCTGGACCGGCTCACTCGCCGCACTCGAAGCGTCGTCGACAACTCGATCGTGCGGCATTCCCGCGGACCGGCCCGGCTGTTGCTCTCGCTCGCGGCCCTGTTTCTCGCGCTGCCGGCGACGCCCTTGCCCGCCGTACTGGAGGGGCCCGTCCAGCATGGAGTCGGTCTCTGTCTGATCGCGGCGGTGGCCTGGCTCATCATCGGGCTGACCGATGTCGTGGACGACTTCATCGAGAGCCGCTACGACGTCAGCGCCGCCGACAATCTCGCGGCGCGCCAGGTGCGGACCAGGACGCAGGTGCTGCGAAGGATCGTGGTCGCCATCGTGGGTGTCGTGGCCATCGGCCTGATGCTGATGACGTTTCCGGCGATCCGGCGTTTGGGGACCAGCCTGCTCGCCTCCGCGGGAGTCGCCGGCATCATTCTGGGGTTGGCGGCCCGAGAAACGATCTCGAACCTCCTGGCCGGGATTCAGGTCGCCCTGACGGAGCCCATTCGCCTGGACGATGTCGTCATCGTGGAGGGGGAGTGGGGTCGCATCGAGGAGATCCGGATGACCTACGTCGCGGTCCGGATCTGGGACGAGCGGCGGCTGGTCGTGCCGCTCTCCTACTTCATCGAGAAGCCCTTCCAGAACTGGACTCGAAAGACGGCCAACCTCCTGGGGACCGTTTTCCTGTACGTGGACTACACGGTTCCCGTCGAGGAGGTCCGGCGGGAGCTCCACCGAATCCTGGAAGCCACGCCGCTCTGGGATGGGAGCGTCTGGAACCTGCAGGTCACGGAGGCCACGGAGCGGACGGTCCAGCTGCGGGCGCTGATGAGCGCCTCGGATGCGTCGAAGGCGTGGGACCTGCGCTGCCACGTCCGCGAACGCCTGATCGAGTTTCTGCAGCGCCGTTACCCCGAGAGCCTTCCCCGCGTGCGGGCGGAGGTCCGCGGCAGCGCGGTCCACGCGGAGGGAAACAGGCTCCAGCAGGAGGAAGTGCCGTCGTCCTAGCCGGCCCCGTCTGGCAGTGGTCCTGCAAGAGGATCGAGAAAGCGGCCCTTCGAGGGTCCGCCCGCGCTTAGGCTGAGTTCGTGCAATTCGAGACGGCGTTTCTGATTCTCTTCGCGATCGCCAGCGCCGTGGCCATCGCGGCGCACCGGTTGGGGATTCCTTACACGGTCGCGCTCGTCGTGACGGGGCTCGCCCTCGGCATGGTCCATCTGCTCGAGCCTCCGCACCTGACGCGGCAACTCGTGTATTCCCTCATCCTGCCCGGTCTCCTCTTCGAGGCCTCTTTTCACCTGGACCTGGGCGACCTCCGGAAGAACCGGCTTGCCATTCCGATGCTGGCGGTGCCCGGCGTCCTCGCGTCGATTCTCCTGACCGCGGTCATCCTGGTCTCCCTCGCCCGGGCGCTCCCCTTCATGCTCGGCTTCACCCTCGCTCAGGGGCTCGTGTTCGGAGCCGTGATCGCCGCGACCGACCCGATCGCCGTCGTCGGCCTGTTTCGAACGCTCGGCGCCCCCAGGCGCCTGCGCGCGCTCGTGGAAGGGGAGAGCCTGTGGAACGACGGCACGGCGCTCGTGCTCTTCGGATTGGTACTGAGTTTCGTGTCGGGAACCCACGTGACGGCGGGATCGCTCGCGCTGCAGTTCTTCAAGGTGGTCGGGGCCGGCGCCCTGACCGGAATCGCGGTGGGCTCCGTGGTCAGCAGGGTCATTCGCTCGGTCGATGATCCCATGATCGAGATCACCCTCACGACCATCGCCGCGTACGGCTCCTTCGTTGCCGGCGAGGCCATCGGGGGCTCGGGCGTGATCGCCACGGTGACCGCCGGGATGCTCTGCGGCAACTACGCCGTCCGCACCGGGATGAATCCTTCCACTCGCATCGCGGCCGAGACCTTCTGGGAGTACGTTGCCTTCGCTCTCAACTCCGTCGTCTTCCTGCTCATCGGCTTCGAGCTGCGCGCGGGCGATCTGGTGGCCTCGTGGCAGCCGATTCTCGTGGCCTATCTCGCGGTGACGGCGGGGCGCGGCCTGGTGATCCTGGGCGTTTCCAGTCTCCTGCGCCGCACGCGGGAGAGGATTCCGTGGCGCTGGGCTCCGGTTCTGACCTGGTCCGGCCTGCGGGGAGCGCTCTCCATGGTCCTCGCGCTGAGTCTGGCCGCCGACTTTCCACAGCGAAGCCTGCTCATTACGATGACCTTCGGCGTGGTACTGCTGACGATCCTGGTCCAGGGGACGACCATGGGGCCGCTCCTGAAGCGCGCCGGGCTCATCTCGCGATCCGAGCGCCGGAGCGAGATCGAAGCGGCTCGGGGCCGGGCCGTGGCCGCGCGCGCGGCTCTCGCGGAGATCGACCGCATGCCGCGAGAGATCGCGACGGCTCCGGACGTCCTCGAGCCTCTCCGGGACCGTTACGAGGCGACCGTCCACGACGCCGAGGGCGTGATGCGCAGGCTCCACGGCGAAACCAGCGAGCTCCAGGCGGAGGAAAACCGCGCGGCTCGGCGACATCTGCTCCTGACGGAGAAGTCTTCTCTCATCGCGGCCGTTCAAAGAGGGCTGCTCGGCCGGGAAGCCTTCGGGAGGCTCGTCGCCGACATCGACGGACAGCTCGTCAAGCTCGACGAGACGCCCGCCGGCGAGACCCCCGAAAACGGCCCCGGCGCCGATCCCGAGGCGCAAGAGCGGTGAGCCCTCCCGCCTCCCGGGAGAGGAGAGGTCGAGCGGAGCCACCGGCCCCCCGATGCGAGCGTCATGCAAGGACGCGCCCTCGGGAGATCAGCGCGCGACGGCCACGCCCCAGGGGCCTTTCCCTGCCGGGATTGACGCGATCACGCGGCGGCTTCGCGAGTCGACTACGGAGACATCGTCGGACTTGCCGTTGGCGGTGTAGAGCCTCCCGTCCGGAGCGATGGCGATTCCCCAGGGGCGCTGGCCAACGGGGATCCTCGTCTCGATGCGGTTCGTGCCGGCGTCCACAACGGCGACGCTGTGGCCATGGCTCGTCGCGACGAAGAAGAACTTCCCGTCCGGGGAGAAGGCGATCCCTTCCGGCTTCTCGGCCCCCTCGAACGCGATCCTCGCCAGGCGGCCGCGGGAGCTCGAGTCCAGAACGAGGAGCGTCGCCGAGACCTCGCAGCTGACGTAGGCCCGGCGCCCTTCGGGCGAGAAGACGACGACCCTCGGCCTCTGCTCGACTTCGACCGTGCCGGCCTCGCGGCGCGAGGCCATGTCGAAGATCGTGACGTTGTTGCTCGTCTCCGCCGTGACCCAGGCGAACCGGCCGTCGGGTGTGATGCCGACCCCCTCCGGTTCCGTCCCGACGGGGAGAGTCGCCAGCAACCGCCCCGAGACGAGGTCCAGGAAACTTGCCGCCGCGGCGTCCTCGTTGGAGATGACGGCCGTCTTTCCGTCGGGCGAGACGGCGAACTGCTCCGGGTCCAGCCCCGAGGGATAGCGGGCGACGACCTTGCGGGACGCGGTGTCGATGACGGCGATGAACTCCTTCGACTTGTCGGCCCGGTCGCTGACCGCGACGTAGACGCGCCTCCCGTCGGGCGAGGCCTGGATCCCGCGGGGCCGCGACCCGACGGGAACGGTCGCCACGACGCGGTCGGAATCTGAGTCGATCACCGTGACGGTTCCGGAACGCTCGTTGCTGACATAGACGAAGCGTCTTTCCGAGGGACCCTTTGCTGCCGGAAGCGCTAGCGCGGCGCAGATCACGGCGGGCAGGAGCCGGAGTGTCCGCATCGTCTCGGAGTATAGAGGCAGGCCTTCGGGACGCCGTTTCCGAGGCCGCCCGCCGGCGGGCTTCCTGTAGAGTCCGAGCGTCGACGCCGATGAAGACGACGAGGCTGGCGTTGCTCGCGGTGCTCCTCGCGGCCGCCTCCGGCGCGGCGGAGGAAGCGCGCCTCGAAGGCGTCGTCCGCGATTCATCGCGCGCCCCGCTCGCGGGCGCCCGGGTCAACCTGCAGGGGCGGGACGCCGGGCAGGAGACCGTCACGGACTCCGCCGGCCGATTCGGGATCCCGATCGCGCATCCGGGCGAATACACCCTGACGATCCAGGCGGACGGTTATGCGCGTTCCGAGCGGAAGCTGTCGCTTTCGGGAGGAGGTCTTCGCGTGGAGGTCGTCCTCCTGCGCGCCGCTTTCTCCGAAGCCATGACGGTGACCGCCACGCGCTCTCCGGCGCGTATCCGCGACACCCCGGCGAGCGTCGTGAGCCTCTCCTCCGAGGACCTCGCCGCGGCGCCCGCTTCTCCCGTGGACGAGGTCCTGCGGCAGGTTCCCGGCTTCACGCTCTTCCGCAGGTCGGGCAGCCGCACGGCAAATCCCACCTCCCAGGGAGTCTCCCTGAGAGGCATCGGCGGCAGCGGAGCCTCCCGCGCCGCGGTCTTCGACGACGGCATCCCGTTGAACGACCCCTTCGGAGGCTGGGTGGCGTGGGGGCGCGTGCCGCGCGCGGCCCTCGACCGGATCGAGGTCGTGAGCGGCGGGGCCTCGGCGCTCTACGGCGGCGCCGCGCTCTCGGGCGCGATCGCCCTCCTGCGCCGCGAGCCCGCCGGCAACTCGCTGGAGCTCGACTCCTCCTACGGCAGCCAGGGGACACCCGAGGCTTCCGTTTCTCTCGCCGGCAGGGAGGGTGTCTGGGGCGCGCGCATCGCGGCGGAGTCTTTTCGCACCGACGGCTATGTCGCCGTGCCCGAAAGCGAGCGCGGCGCGGTGGACACTCCGGTCAACTCCCGCCATGACGCGGCCGACCTGACGCTGGAGCGGGGCGAGGCGGGGAAGGGCCGGGTCTTCGTGCGCGGCTCGTATTTCACGGAGTCGCGGGAGAACGGGACGCCGCTCCAGAAAAACGACACCGACATCCGCCAGCTCGCGGCCGGCGTGGACTGGCCGTTCTCCTCGGGCGCCGTATCGCTGCGGGCCTTCGGCATGAGGGAGACCTACCATCAAACCTTCTCATCCATCGCCGCCGACCGGCGCACGGAAACGCTGGCGCGCGCGCAGACGGTTCCCTCCGACGCGTGGGGAGTCTCCGCGCAGTGGACGGGCGCGGCGCCCGCGCAACGCCTCGTCGCCGGACTGGACGCGCGCGAGGTCCGGGGGACGAGCGACGAGACCATCTTCGCGGGCGCGGGGTCCTCCTTCGCGCGGTCGCGCGGGAGGCAGCGGACGGGCGCGCTCTTCGCGGAGGACATCTGGACTCCCGGCACGCGCTGGAGCGTGACGGCGGGAGCGCGCCTGGACGCCTGGAGGAACCTCGACGCCGAGCGCGACACGGGCCCGTCCTCCTCGCAGCTCGCGATCGACCCTCTGCCCGACCGCTCGGAGACCGCTTTTTCGCCGCGCCTCGCGGTCCTCTATCGGGCGGGCGGCAGCCTCGCTCTCACCGCCTCCGGCTACCGTTCCTTCCGCGCGCCGACCTTGAATGAGCTCTACCGTTCCTTCCGCCTCGGCAACACCCTGACGCTGGCCAACGAGACGCTCGCCGCCGAGCGCCTCTCCGGCGGCGAGGCGGGCGCGATCCTCACCTCCGGCGGCGGAGCGATCGCCGCGCGGGCTTCCTTCTTCTGGATGGAGATCTCCAACACGATCGCGAACGTCACGCTGACGGCGACTCCGACACTGATCACGCGCCAGCGGCAGAACCTGGGCCGGACGCGCTCGCGCGGCGTCGAGGCGGAGGCCGAGGCGCGCCTCTCCGAAACCGTCTCGCTCGCTCTGGGCTACCTCTACGCCGATTCCACGGTCCGGAGCTTTCCGGCGAACCGCGCCCTGGAAAGCCTGCGGGTGCCGCAGGTGCCGGAGCACCAGGGCTCCTTCCAGGTCCGGCTGCGTCCCGTGCCGGCGCTCTTCCTGTCGCTGTCGGCGCGCGCCGCGACGGACCAGTTCGAGGACGACGAGAACCGCCTGCCCCTGGGCGACCTCGTCGCCTTCGACGCGCTCGCGAGCGTCGCCGTCACGCGCGCGCTCGACGTCTTCGTGGCCGCCGAGAACCTTCTGGATCGCCGCTACGACATTGCCCGCACGCCCGTGGCGAACACCGCCCCGCCCCGTTTCGTCCGCGGCGGCCTGCGCCTGCGCCTGGGTTCTTAGCCTCTCTGTCATGGCGAGCTGTCCCCGCGCTGTCATCCCGAGGAGCGCAGCGACGAAGGATCTGCTCCGCAGACACCGGAAGAAACGGGAGCAGAACCAGGCGGCTCGCGGCCTAAAGCTCTGGCCGATCTGCTAATGTGCCGGACTACTGGCGAGGGAGGGTATGCGGATTCGCGGGGGCCGGATCGCGGCGGGATTGACAGCTCTCGCGGGACTCGTCAACGGCTGCGCGACGATGGTCGAGATCTCGCCGCCGCGGGTTCCCCAGGGCGGCCGCGCGCTGTCGATCTCGGTGGCTTCGACGGACGCGCGGCGGATGGTCGTCGCCACGGAAACCGGCGGCCTCTTCCGGACCTTCGACGGCGGAGTGAGCTGGCAGCATCTCGGGGGCCTGCCCAATTTCATGACCCGGGACGTGGCGATCGCGTCGCTTGACCCGAACACGATCATCGCGACGGCGCTGCCCCAGTTCCGCGCGGTCAACGACGGCGGCATCTGGCGAAGCCTCGACGGAGGCGCGACCTGGACCCAGCCGCCGGGCTGGGCGCCCCCGCCCGGTCCGGCGTGCACGGCGCGGCCCGGCGCCTGGGGCATCTCGCACATGCCGCTCTCCCGCACGTTCTACGTCGGGACCGACTGCGGCCTTGCCTGGAGCAACGACAACGGCGCGACCTGGAGCCACACGGTCCTCGATCCCAACGCCTCCGGCGACGAGTTCCGGCACCGCGTCCGCGGCGTCCTGGTGATCAACCGGACCTCCGGCGTCGCGTCGGCCGACGGCGGACTCTTTCACTTGACGCCCGAAGGCGCCTGGGCGAGCGGGCCCAACGTCGACACGTCGGGGCAGGTCCCGGTGACGCACGCCTTCGCGGCGCCGTGGTGGACGGGCGTGTCCAACGTCTTCTTCCACGCGAGCGGAGGCCAGAAGCTCTGGCTCTCGACGGACAGCGGAGCGACCTGGGCCCAGGTGCCGGCGCCGGGGGTCAACAATCGGGAGGGGTTCGTCCGCGCGGCCCGCTCGCTCTCCGGCGACGATCGACAGTTCGACGTCTATTGGGGCGACGGAGCGCACTTCCATCGCCAGACCTTCTCGATGCCCGAGCCTACGGGCTCTGGGAGCTGGACGGATCTCAAGTCCGACCACGATGACCCCTCGGACGTGGCCTTCGACCTGGACATCCGCGCGCCGACACTTCTCGCCTCCGACGGAGGCGTCCACCGGACCACCGACCAGGGCGCGAACTGGAAGCTGACGGGCAGCGGCTTCGGCGGCTTCGTCGCTCTCCAGATCGCGGAGATTACGGGGGCGGTGTTTCCGGAACCCTCTTCGCACGAGGAGCTCTACTACGGCACGCAGGACAACGACCTGAAGGCCTCCGGCAACGGCGGCCAGACGTGGACCGGATCGGTCTGCTGTGAGGGGCGATTCCTGCGCATCAGCCCGGGGAGCATCGACTTCCCGACCAAGGTCACCGGCTCGGACTGCGGACCCTGCTTTAGCTTCGTGTCCGGCCCTCTCTATGCCAACCTCAGGCCCTGGCCCAACGCCCCCAACAGCGACCCGCACGCCGTCGCCGATGCGCCGTTCCTGATCGCCGGGGATTCCTACGTCCAGGACGTCCCCGACAAGGCGGCTAATCCCCCGAAGTTCGACTTCTTTCAGACCACGACCGCGGGCATTGCCTGGACGAAGTCGTTCACGCTGCAGCGAGCGCCCAAGGGCGCAACGATCTTCGCCGGCCCGGCGGCCGACCCGACCCTCTACCAGGGCGTCCTCCTCGGCTCGCTTCCCAATGGCGGCTTCTGGTTCGGCGTGACGCGCGCGACGGGAATCTTCGGGACGGCGACCGTCACCCCTCTTGGCAGCCCCGGGGCGATCGCGTTCGGGCAGCACCACACGCCGATCGCGACCTACGTGGTCCTGGGAGTCGATCCGAAAAACCCGGCCCACCTGATCATGCCGGACGTCTTGAACGGCGAGATGAAGTTCTCCGCCGACGGTGGCGTGACGTTCCACTCCTATCCGCAGCTGACCCAGGCCGTGACGAGCGCCGGGCAGTACCTGTTCCAGGTCGACGGCCTCTCGCTCGCGAGCGTGATCGGCTGGGACCCCTACGATTCCTGCCACATTCTCGTCGGCACCGTCCAGAACGGGATCTTCCGGTCCACCAACGGCGGCAACACGTGGGCGCAGATCCCGAATTCGAGGTCCGTCACCTACGTCAGCTCCTTCTACTTCCCGCCGTCGGGCTCGGTCTGGGTTTCGACCAACGGACGCGGCCTCTGGAGACTGAAGCTCACCCGGCCGAGCGGAGGCGGCGGCGTGCGGTGCCGGTTCCCCGGCTCTCCCATCGGCGAGATCCCCGGCGACACGGTCATCTTCATCAAGCCCTCGGACGGTTCGAGCGGCCCCTTTCGCGGCTTGGGCGACCCATCGGTCTGCAGCGACTGCTCCGTTCTCGCCGTGCGCAACGGCTGGATCACTTCCGTCGAGAGGTCCGGCGACGCTCTCAAGCAGGTCACGATCTCGAGTGGGACGATCACCCAGATCGACCCCGCGGGTCGCGAGATCCCCTTGACCATGCCGAACCTCTACGGCCCCGGAGACGGAAAGCTCGAGGGCCAGATCCCCCGCGGCGCCCTCCGCGGCCCGCTGCGAGTCCGCGGCGCCGTCCTGGAAGGAACGCGGGTGCGCCTCTGGATCGCCTCCGCCGCGGATCTCCTCTTCTCGCCGTCCCGCGTCCCACTGCTCTTCGCCCACGCCGCACGCACCGGCGCTTCGTCGTTGGCGCCGGGGGAGCCCGTTCGAGTCACCGGCGCCCACTTCGTTCCGCCCTCCCGCGGCGGCGGGTCCGTTCAGATCCTCTTCGACGGCAGACCCACCTCCGAGGAGGTCCCCGTCGCCGAGGACGGCTCCTTCTCCGTCGAGCTGCCGGTCCGGCACCTCCCCGGCGAAATGACGATCACTGCCGTACAGCGAGACGGCCGCCGCCTGACAAGGGAGAGGACTTTCATCGAGATCACCCGATCCGAACGACCCCAGGGGCCGGTCTAGCTGTGAGGCCCTCTCTTGATTCCCCAAATCGAGACCATTCCCAGAAGGCTCGCTCCGCGATATCAGGATTTCTGGTCTGACCCCGTTTCGACTCGGTCCCCTCCAGGAGACCGAAACGGGGCCGCTCTTCACGGTGCGATCATCGCCTCCCAGACGGCGCGCGACATCCTGCGCGCGGCCGCGACGACCTTCCGCCGTCCCTCCTCATTCGCGCCGAAGTCGTTCGCGAGGAGGACGAGGACGTATTCCCGCCCGTCGGGCAGGCGGACGACGGCCGTGTCGTGCTGGACCGATGATGTGTTGCCGGTCTTGTGGCCCACGACCGCTCCCGACTGCGGATGGAGACCGGCTGGGATCTCGTCGTTGAATGTCTGGCCGGTCAGGATCTCCCACGCCTTCGCTCGCGCGGCGCCCGTGAGCTTGCGCGACCTCACCGCGGCCTCCATCACGGTCGCCATTCCCGCCGCGTCGGTCTCGTTGTTTACGCCCTTGTCGAAAGCTTTCAAGTCCTCGACGCAGCGCCTCACCTTCACGGTGGGCGCGCCGAGCGCGTCCGTGAACGCCTGGACGTTTTCCGGGCCGACGAGAGAGAGAACGACGTTGGTGGCGAGGTTGGAGGAACGGACGATCATCTCCGTGACGAGGAATTCGAGCGTCGCCTTCCCGCCGAGGTGTTTCGCCGTCGGCCCGTCCCCGTCCTCGAGACCGACCGAGAAGGGCGAACCGTCGGCGAGGCTCTTGAACTCGTTCTTTACTGAGACCTCGTCCGCGAGAGAGAGCGTCCCCGCGTCCACGCGGCGCAGGACTTCGAGGAGCACGGGCGTCTTCATCGTGGAAGCGGCGTGCATGGAGAGAGAGGAATTCTGTGAAACGGTCTGGCCGGTCGTCAGATCCTTGACGTATACACCGAAACGCGCCCCGCTCGCTGCCGCGATCTGCGCAAGAGAAGCCTCGAGAATGCGCGCTTTCACCGGGTCGAGCCCGGGGCCCTTCGCTTTGTCCGTCGGAGGAATCCTGAGTCTCCTGGCATACCGAAAAAGCGGCTTCAGAAACAGACTGTCAAAGGGCGTGACCTGCGCGCCGGGCACGCCGTGTCGCGTGGACTGCAGGACCGTGCCATCTCCGATCCACATCGCTTCGTGGTCGATCTTGTCCTCCGTGCCGAAGAACAGGAGATCGCCCGGAAGGAGCGCGCCGAACGCGATCGGGACGAGCTGCGGGTCCTGGAACGCCTGCTCGTAGCTGTTCCTCTTCAGCACGACGCCGTGCTCGCGGAAGATCCTCTGCACGAGCCCCGAGCAATCGAACCCGAGGGGCGTCGTGCCTCCCCAGGTGTACGGCGCGCCGAGGAAGCGCCGGCCGAAGGAGATCCAGGAGGAGGGAGACCGGAGAGGAAGAGAAGGAGAAGACGAACGATTCTCTTCGAGGGAGAAGAGTGAAACGTCCGTCCCCGCGACGAATCCGATGCGCCCATCCGGCAGGCGCACCCGGGCCCACGAGTACCCGGCGTCCCCGGACTTCTTGCCTTCCAGGAACTCTTCAACACCCATCGTCGCTCCGACGGGGACCGTGAGAAGCGGCTTCTGCTTCGTGAACGAAGGCGTGGCGTAGACGTGGGCGAAGTTCGACGTCACGCGCGCGATCTTCGCGGCCGCCCCCGGCTCGGTTTCGCCGCGGCGCAGCGCGCGCTCCGGGATCCAGGCGATCTCCCCCGCGGCCGTCCGCACTCTCGCGAAACCCGCGGCGTCCTCGAGGATCTCCACCCGCTCTCCGAGGATGACCTGGTCGTCGACCGGGGACGTCTCGTCGGGCCGCGTGAAGAGGTCCTGGACGGCGTTGACGACGACGGCCGTCCGGGACGGCGCGGACGGAGTGGCGGGACTCGCCGAAAGGGAGATTTCCGCGAATGAGACGAGCGCAAAGGCGGCGGCCAGCACGAAACCGGACGGCGGGGTGCATCGTGACGCCGGACGCGACTCGATCCGCGGGGCGATTCTCCTGTGGCGCATTCGGCCATTCTCACACCATAATTCCGTCATGACGCATCCCATCTCCCGCCGCGGTCTCCTCGTCTCTTCCGCCGTAGCCGCCGCCACCTCGGCCCTGCCTCCGGCCCTTTTCGCCGACCCGATGCCGAAGGCCTCCGGCGCCTCCGATGTCTCGCTGGCCTACCGGGTGTTGCCACTCAAGCTCGCGCACACGTGGACGATCGCGCGCGGCTCGTCCGACGAGAAGAAGAACGGCCTTCTCACGCTGACGGCCGAGGGCGTGACCGGCTACGGCGAGGCCGCGGCGAACAAGCGCTGGAACCAGAGCTACGAGACGTCGGAAGCGGCCTTCGCGCGCGTGAAAGCAGCGGTCGCGGGCCTGTCGCCCTGGGAGCACCTCACGTGGCTGGAGCGCGCCGAGAAGGAGGCGGGACCGGATACCGAGGTCGTTGCCGCGCTGGACCTCGCGCTCTGGGACTGGAAGGGCAAGAAGCTGAACCGGGCGGTGCACGAGCTCCTCGGAGTTCCCAGGGGGCGCATGCCCGTCACGACGTTCTCGATCGGCATCGACACGGCCGGGGTGATGAAACAGAAGGTCCGCGAAGCCGCCGGGTATCCGAGGCTGAAGATCAAGCTCGGGCTCGCCAACGACGAGGAGAACATCGCGGCGATCCGCTCGGTCACCGACAAACCGATCACCGTAGACGCGAACGAAGGCTGGACGAGCGTGGAGGAGACGAAGAGGAAGCTCGCCTGGCTGAACACGGTCAAGCCGCTCTACCTCGAGCAGCCCATGCCGGCGGCGATGGACGGCGAGATGACGAAGGTGAAGGGCGTCGCGACGTTCCCGATCCTGGCAGACGAAGGCGTCCTTCACGCCTCCGACGTGCCCGCGAAGGCGGGCCTCTTCGACGGCGTCGTCCTGAAGCTCGCGAAGTCGGGAGGAATCACGCGCGTCTACCAGATGACGGCGGTGGCGCGCGCCCTGGGCCTCAAGCTCATGCTCGGCTGCATGATCGAATCGTCGCTCGGGATCGCGGCCGGCGTCGCCGTGGGCCCGCTTTTCGACTGGCTCGACATCGACGGCAATCTCCTGCTCGCCAATGATCCCTTCCAGGGCCTCTCGATCGCGGATGGCCGCTGGTCGCTGCCGGACGCGCCCGGGCTGGGCGTCGCGAGGACCGGCGCCTAGTGCCGTTCCAACTTGACGTCCCTAGTGTGACCTATCCCATAAAGGTGTCGACACCTCGTGGGGTCTGTTTGCCGCAGATGAAACGAGGGTCAGCGGACCTGTTCTTCCGAGAGTTTGTTCCTCGGCAAAGGGACTCAAGGAGGAAGGCCGGACGCTTCGCCCTTCAGGAGGAGGCAGGGTAGAGGACGCGCGCGGGGAGGTGAGGCTTCCGAAGGGCTTTAGGCGTGCGCCTGCCCTTGGCGTAGAGATCAACCGGCCGACCGACCAGCACCGACAACCTGTCCTGCAGCCGCAGGAACGCCGGGTAGTCCACGATGGCTTCCCTCTCGAATTCGACGAGGACCTTGGGGCTTTCCCCGCGTTGTGAACGGGGAGCGGGAGTCGTGAGGAATACAGACAGCTTACTGACTCGGGCCTCGCGGCACAGTTGGTCGAGGTTGCTCTGAGGCAGCAGGTTCTCGATCGGACCTGATGGATCGACGGCATTTAATGTCTCGATCGGATCGCATTCGCCTCTGGAAGACATCTCCCCGGATCCGGTCCGGCGGAGGCGCGTCGGCCGCAGCTCCGGTCCGGCATCCGTCTCGGCCAAAGCAAGCGCGCGCAGCGGTGCTCGGTTGCCGAGATCCCACGGTGCCAGGTGTCTCCACCGATTCATGAGATGCATAGTCGCGGCAACGAACGCCGCGATCGGAATGACCCACAGGGAGATGATCATGAACTCACCTCGTCAGCGACGCTCGGAAGGCTGACGAGAGGAACGCCGCAGACGACCCGGAAGGTCCGGCGGTCAACTCGTGGGGATGGAGCGGCTGTTCGCTCTCCTGGTTTCTCGCTGGTGCTCCTGTCATTTCAGTGAGTGATCGCAATCGCCATACCAGACCTCACCCGGCTCGGACACCGAAGGCAACCGACTGAATCTCCGCGACTTGCTTGCGCGCGCCTGCGAGCACGGCCGCGAGCCTCGGTGCATCCGTGACATCGCGCGTCACCGGGACCGCTCCCGAGGGCCCCATTCTTCGCCCCAGCGTTGCCCTCGGCGACGTATCGGAAGCTGATGAGGGAGGACCGAGGTTGCCTGTTTCTATGATCCGGTGGCTGCGTGGCGCCCGCCGTCAGGAAGCCGGCTGCATCATCTGGGAACCTCCGGCCGAGAGCAGCGCCGCGGGCGTTCCCTCTCTCTCTCTCGATCGAGTCCCGGCGCAGGACGCGGCGACCAGATCCGCGGCGGCTTGGGCAGCGCATGGTTCACCAACGGAGCGCTCGCGTCGCGAGTCGTCTTCGCGATCGCCTTCAGCCCATCTTCCAGCCCGATCGTCTACGCGGGAACCGATAACGGACTCTACGAATCGACTGACGGCGGCTTGAGCTGGACGCAGCTGACCACGGCCTGACCGTCACAGGCGTCTTCGCGCTCCTGTTCGATCCGGCCTCGCCCTCGGCCTTCTACGCGGGAACGGATTCCGGCGTCTTCAAGGGCACGAATGGCGGGTCGAGCTGGACGCCGATCAACGTTGGTCTGACGAATCTGGTGGTCAATGCTGTCATTCCCGCCGGTCCGGGCGGGGAGCTTTACGCCGCCACCAACGGCGGGGGAGTCTTCCTCTTCACGAGCCAGCTCGTAGCCCGGGCGCCCGTGGCCCGGCCGGCGGGCAAACACACCCCGCGCCGTCCGGTTCCCGTAGCAAGCGGAGGTCGGTCGGTCATTCCTCGTGGAGTGCCTGGTTGGGGTCGAGGATCGCGGCGCGGTGGGCGGGAAGCAGGATCGAGGAGAGCGCGACGATCGTGAGGCCGGCGGCCACGAATCCGATTGTACCAACGTACAAGACTGACCCCATCTCTTCCCTTTTTCAATCGCGACCGCTCAAGTATTGCCAAGGACGTCCTCGCTCTGGATCGCTCCCATCGAGGTTCCAAGAAGATCCGCGACGAAATCTGGCAGAGGCGCTGGACCGGCGTGCCGCGGGAAAGTGGTAAAAGCAGTACAGGGAGAGGACGAAGATGCCGGAGCGATCACGACCTCCTGCCGACGATCCGTTCCGCGGCCGGCGCCCGACAAGCCACGAACGGATGACGGGACTGCCCTGGGATACCTCGTACGAGGATGGCCCACCGCCCTGGGATATCGGTTACCCGCAGCCAGCGATAGTGCGCCTGGCGTCGGAAGGAGGATTCGCCGGAGCGGTGCTCGATGCGGGCTGCGGGACCGGCGAGAACGCTCTTCACGTCGCCTCGCTGGGATTGTCGGTCCTGGGCGTTGACGTGGTTGAAACGGCGCTCGCGATCGCCCGGCGGAAGGCCGCCGACCGCGGTATCAAGGTCCAGTTCGAAGTGGCCGACGCCCTCCAGCTCGGGCGCTTGGGGCGCAGGTTCGATACGGTGATGGACTGCGGCCTGTTCCACACCTTCGACAGCGAGGAGCGAACACGATACGTGCCTGGTCTGGCGTCGGTGACCGAGCACGGTGGAACTCTCTATGTATTGTGCTTCAGCAACGAGGGTCCCGACACCGGCCCGCACCCCGTGAGTCAGGAAGACCTGAGAGAGGCCTTCAACCCCGGCAGTGGATGGCATATCACCGCCATCCAACCGAACCGGGTTCAGACGAGACTCCACGACGCCGGAGCCCCAGCCTGGTTGGCGACAATCAGGCGAATCTAAACCGTGGGACCGGTGGGCGGTGTAACGATCCCAAAGACAATCGAAGTCAGGTGGGGTCACGGTCAGGTGGGGTCAGGCTTGAATATCGGGTATTATCCAGCGCCATGACCAGACCTCCGCGCATCGAGTTCCCCGGCGCCCTCTACCACGTGATCGTTCGCGGAAACGAACGCAAGGCCGTCTTCCATGACGACGCCGATCGCGAACTCTACCTGGGCCGTCTGGCGCATTACCGCGAGCGCTACGAATTCCGTCTGATCGCTTACTGCCTCATGACGAACCATGTGCACCTTGCGCTCGAGACCGGAGACGTTCCTCTCTCGCGTGTGATCCATGGCCTGCAATCTTCCTACACGCAGCGGTTCAACTGGCGCCATCGCCGATCGGGCCACCTGTTTCAGGGCCGGTACAAGGCGTTCCTGGTTGATGCGGAACGGTATTTTTTTGCGCTGTTGAGGTACATCCACCGCAATCCGCTGGAAGCACGCCTCGCGGAACGGGTAGAAGACTACGGTTGGTCCAGCGATCGTTTCTACCGGCGGGGCCGTGCGCCCGAGTGGTTCGACCTGGACCGGGGGTACTTCTTGATGGGAACGCCTCGCCACGGAGCCGCGCGCAAGTACCGCGAGCTGATGGGCGATGAGGGCCCCGAGCGTTACGACGCGATCGAGAGCCTCGCCCAGACCTTCAAGGGAGACAAGGCCTTCGCCGACGCGGTCTTGCAAAAGGTCGAAGTCCCTGAGTTGATTCGGCGAAGTCTCCGTGTGGATCAAGTCGCTCGGGCCGTGGCCGAGCACCTGGGACTTGATCTTTCGTCGCTGCGAACACCGCGTCGAACAGCCGCGGCCAGCCGCGCCCGCGCGATGACGGCCTATCTGGGAAAGCTCTGCGGCCGGATTCCGTATGCCAGGACAGCGTCCTTTTTCAATCGCGACGGCTCAAGTATTGCCAAGGACGTCCTCGCTCTGGATCGCTCCCATCGAGGTTCCAAGAAGATCCGCGGCGAAATCGAGTCTCTTGCGCGCCGTCTGGTCAGGTCCTCATCGGCCTAACACCCGATATTCAAGCCTGACCCCATATCTTCCCACCCCATATCTTCCCATATGGTGACAGGCTCGGCCCTGGGGCGCCGGGGGCGCCGTTATACTCGTCTGAGAGCGAGCATCGTCCTCCCGCGCGGCAGGATCGGACGCACGCCGGAAAAAAGGGAATCGGAGCCCGCATGATTGTCGACTGCCACACGCACCTGAACAACTATCACGAAGAGAACACGGTTTCCCTGCAGGAGTGCCTGGAGAACCTGCTGGCGTCCATGGAGAAGAACCACGTCGATTACGCTCTCGTGCTCACGTCCTACAGGGTGAGCGTGCACCGGCCCGCGACCCGGGACGTGGTGAGGGCGATCCGGGACATTCCCAACGTCTCGGTCATCGCCGGGCTGAGTTACCTCGATTACCGGGAGAGCGACCTCCGGGAGACCGCCGAGTTCCTCCAGGAGGGAGTGGTCAAGGGCTTGAAGCTCTACCCGGGCTACGAGCACTTCTACCCCTGGGACAAGCGCTGCCAGGTGATCTACGAGCTTTGCCTCGAGCACGACGTTCCCGTGATGATCCACAGCGGAGACACGTTCACTCCGCGCGGGAAGCTGAAGTACGCGCACCCGCTGGAAATCGACGAAGTGGCCGTGGACTACCCCGACCTGAAGATCGTCATCTGTCACCTGGGAAACCCCTGGCTGCGCGACTGCATGGAGGTGGTCTACAAGAACCACAACGTCTACACGGACATCTCGGGCCTCGTGCTCGGCGACTTCGACTTCAAGTTCGAGAACTGGATGCGGGAGCAGATCGAGGAGGTCATCCTCTACGCGGGGGAACCGCGGTATCTGCTCTTCGGCACGGACTGGCCTCTCGCCAGCATGGAGTCGTACCTGGATTTCATTCACAACCTCGAAATGTCGGAGCCCATTAAGAAAATGATCCTGGCCGAGAACGCGATCCGGCTCTTCAAGCTTTCCGTCGCTTCGGCGGAAGGAGAAGGCCGCGCGCCCTCCGGCGGCGCGGCGGGCGGAGAGACACGTCGGTGAGGAGTTCCGACGTCCATCCGGAGATCACGATCGAGTCCCTCGAGGATCATCACCAGCCGGGCTTCCGCGACGCGCTGCGGCTCTACCACCGGGCCTTCCCCGCCAAGGAGAAGATCGACCGGAGCTACTTCGTCGACCTCCTCCGCGAGAAGCGGCTGGGGCTGCTGTTCCCCGGCAACATCCATATTCTCGTCGCCCGCAAGCACGGCCGGGTGGTCGGGCTCGCGACCGGCAGTTATCTGGCGGCCGTCAACGTGGGCTTTGTGGGATACCTCGCGTCGCAACCCGCGCTGAAGGGCGCGCGGGTCGGCAGCCGGCTGCGAACGAGGCTGGTCGCCGAGATGCGCCGGGACGCTCGGGCCAGCGGCCGGCCGGACCTCGATGCCGTCATGGGAGAGGTCGAGTCCGACAATCCGTGGCTCCGCCACCTCCTGCGCCGGCACGCCGCCCTGGCTCTCGACGTCGACTACCGTCAGCCGGCGCTCCGGGCGGGGACGCCCGCGGTGCCCCTGACTCTCTACCTGGAGCCCATTACGGGTCCGATTCGCTCGGTGAGCGCGCGCCGAATGCGCTCCATCCTCTACTCGATCTTCCGCCGCGTTTACCGGGTCCGCTTCCCCCTGCGCGACCCGAGTTTCCGGCGCGTCCTACGGAGTCTCAAGCACCGGCGTTCGATCGGATCGCGCCGCGCCCTCTAGGAGGCGGCGCGCGGAGGTCGCGGCTTCCCTGTCCCCCTTCCTTCCGGGCACGGGCGATTTCAGGAGGATCGGAGCCGGACGACCAGAACCGAGCACGGAGACTCCCGGACGACTCTCTCCGCCACGCTGCCCATGGCAACGCGCTCCAGGCCGGTTCTCCCTCTCGTCCCGACCACGATGAGCGGCGCGCGCAGTTCGCGCGCGGCCTCGAGGATCGCCTGGGCCGGGTGCCCGTCGCAAACCATTGCCTCGGCGGACGAGTCCAAACGCGCGAGCGCGGTCAGCAGCTCGCGCCGGGCGGACTCCAGATGGTCGGCGACCTGATCCGGGGAGGGCACCGGCAGCGGGATCCCGAACGGCCCGGCTCCGACGGAAAGCGTCTCCACCACATGGATAACGACGAGGCGCGATGCGCGCCGGGCCGCCTCCGTCACGCCCGCGGCCACCGCCGGCAGCGAGGGCTCGGACAGATCGGTCGCGGCGAGAACCGGGCCGTCCGCCCCGGATGGGCGGGCAACCAGAACCGAGCAGGCGGAGTACCTCACGACGAGCTCGGCCGTGTGGGCGAGACCCGGCTCCGGCGTGGCCCGGCCTCCGACGACGACCAATGCGGCTCCTGTCCGCTCGGCTTCGACCAGAATCCCGCCGTGGGGAGAGCCCCGGACGACGGCGACCCGAAAGTCGGATGTCGCGAGCCCGGTCACTGCCGCGACGCGCGCGGCCAGCCCCTCGATCACCGCCGCTTCGAAGGTCCGAGCGGCCTCGGCGTCGGCGCGCCGGAGCTGCGGGAAGAGGGGGCGAGAAAAGGCCGTGCCGGGGAGCGCGTGACACACATGCAGCAGGGATCCTCCCCGGCGCGCCAGCTCGGCCGCCTGGCGGACGGCCTCGTCGCCGCCGGAATCCAGGTCGGTGGCCGCCAAAATGACATCGCGCGATTCGATCATTCGTCCGCCCGCCTAGTATAGGCGGCGCGGAGCTCGCGACGACCGGCGCGCGTTCTCAGCGGCCCCAGAGAAGAGCGACGAAGAGAGGCGTCGCGACCGCGAGGAAGAGGTTCAGCGGACCTTCGCCACGTGGGCGTCGCGGCAGGCGGGCCGTACCATCCGCGGCGAGGATCTGCTCGACGCGCTCCGCTGGGATCTTGGGCGCCGGGCCTGGGTGCTCGCACCGCTCGCGTCATTGTCGCGCGTGCTGCAGCAAAAGGGGTTGTTTCAGCCTGAGACGACTCTCGGCCAGGTGGGGGGAGGCAGGGGGTCAGGCCTGAATGTCGGCGGTTAGGCCGCTAACACCCGATATTCAAGCCCGACCCCGCTCTGCCCCCGTAGCGAGCGGAGGTCGGTCGGTCATTCCTCGTGGAGTGCCTGGTTGGGGTCGAGGATCGCGGCGCGGTGGGCGGGAAGCAGGATCGAGGAGAGCGCGACGATCGTGAGGCCGGCGGCCACGAATCCGATTGTACCAACGTACAAGACTGACCCCATCTCTTCCCGGGTAGGGAGGCCCCAGCGCCTCCCCCCTTTTCTTGCTATTGCATCTGGTCGAAGTTGCTCTTCGTTGTCGCTTCTATCTACTTAGGAAGGCGAGCGGGCCTCTCCCCCCGCGCATCTAGCGCCTCAGGCCCCCTAGGCCCCGGAGCCTCCCTGGAGAGTCTTGCCGCAGCCCGTAACGCGCCGTACACTGCTCTGCATGAAGACGAACGAGAAGCAGCGGCGAGATGGGCTTAAGGAAAACGAAGCGAAGTGGGGAACGATGCTCATGTCGGCAGGATGGACGGCTATTCCATCCGTGATCTTGGAACGCCAACGTGCTTTTCGCTTAGATCCGATCGACTTGAATATCCTGATGCACCTTGCACGACACTGGTGGTTCAAGGCGAATCTCCCGCATCCTTCGAAACGCACAATCGCTGAGTGCATGGGCATTGACCCTAGCACCGTCCGAAAGCGCATCGCAGCGATGGAGAAGGACGGGCTGATCAAGCGTCAGGCGAGGTTTGGCGGACGAGACAACCGGCAAGGAGCAAATGCCTATTCGTTCGAGGGTCTCGTGAAGGCTGCCACCCCCTATGCGGAGGAAGCGATCCAGACTCGGCGCGCCCGCAAGGCCGAGGATGAGGGAAGGCGCCTTCGCCGCCGTCCAGCCCTAAGGATAGTTTCGCGAGCGGGGGAGAGACGCCATGAACCCTAGCACCCTGCTCGATCTTGTAAGCCGTTACGGTCTGGGCACTGTGGGGGTGGCACTTCTCATCTATCTGCTGATCCGAGGCGAATTCGTTTTTCGCTACCCGGCCCGCCGCCGCTAACCCTCCCTAGGAAATCACAGCCTGGGAGACTCCTCGCGCCGCGACCGAGGCTGGCCCGCCGCGCGAACAATGCTCTGCCTGCTCGAACTGGATCAGAACTGCCCAGAAAGGGCGTAGAAGATGACGCCCTCTTGCGCGGCCTTTTGGACCTTCAATTCAAGCGCATCCGTCAAGGAAATGCGACCCTCGAGGATCAAGGCGAGATCCGCTCCATCCATTAGGATCAGATTTGAAGCAGTACCCTTCGCAAATCCGTCTACGACCTCCCGACGGAATCCCGCGATTGAGAGGAACAGACCTCTGGTGCTGGTGATCTTCTTGTCGGCCTTAGCCTTCAACCCGTTGAGGTCGGTCTCAACTGGCTGAGTCTTCCGCCAGCGCGCCTCGACCAGATAGTCGAAACCCTTATAGGCGAAATGGCCGTCGATCTGTTCGGTGCCGAGCTTGTAAGCACGCCGGTAGGTCATCTCGTTGATCGCGAAGAGATCGGCAAGCAAATCTTCCAATGCGTAGCCCCGGCCTTGTGGGTCTTCGCTGGAGGTGACCATCTCCATATATCTGGCGCGCAACTCCCCCATCTTCTTTGCCCGCTCCTCAAGCGCGGCTTGCCTATGCTTGGCATCGACCGTGCGGGTGTTCGTCCGAGCTTGCTCCTCCGCAACGCTCATGCCGTGCGCGCTGCACAGCTCCTTGAACTCGCGCAACGCATCGAGGGCGTCGCTCCGATTTGGGACCGTGTCGTCGGGAACCTTTCGGAGCCTCGCAAGCTCGGTCACGATTCGGCGCTGAATAGTAATTCCGTCGTCGCCCATGCCCTCCAGTTCGGCAAGAACGTGGCGCGCGATCTTGAACTTCGGTTCTTCGGCAAACCGATCGTAAATCTTCGCCGGAACACCGCACCGGAGTAGAAAAGCGCGCAGGGGGTCCTTCAACCAGAAGCACCGACCACAGACGTTGACAACGGCTTGATGGATTTCGAAGGGAAGGCCTGACGGCATCATGGTAATTCTACGACGCAGCGCCACCACGCGAAAGGCATCCTAAGTCTGCCGCGCGACGTTCCGGAGCCAGCCAGACCAGTGCTCCCCTGAGCGGGACCGCCTCTCCGTGTTGCATCTTCACCAACGATCGCCATCGACGGCGACTCGGGGCCAGATGAACTGCCCGATCGAGCGTCTCCTGTCGCGCTGGCAGGCTTACTATAGAAGGGTCATGACGAATTCCGAAAACAAGAAACCGCTACGCCGTCGCGCACGACGGCAAACTCGCATCCTCTCCGAGGCTGCAGCAGTCTTCGGCAATAAGGACACGCCGCCTGCCCCCCCCGGACCGGAGATCGACGTTTACTTCGCGGACGATTCGATCCAGCACAAGTGCCACAGAGACGGAATGAAGGACGGGCGGAAGCTCGTCGCGATCGGCGGGATCGGTCTCGGAGCAGAGGAGGTCGGCCCTCTCATCCGCCGCATCGAACTGCTCTGCGAGAAGACCGGATTCCCGAAGAAGGAGCCATTCAAGTGGTCGCCCGACCGCAACAGACACTGGATGCACGAGAATCTGAAAGACGAGGCGCGGACGACATTCTACCGAGAGCTGATGGAGCTGGTCGTGGAGGCGGACGGCACCGCCTTGGTGATGATGGAGGACGACCAAAGCAAACCGATCCTGAGGGGTCTCTCGCACGAGGAGTCGGTCGTCCAGATGTTCTTGGAGAGGGTGAGCGGGCTTTGTCGTTCCGAGGGGTCGCAAGCGTACGTAATCGCGGATCGCTCGAAGTCGAAGGCGGAGGACGACGAGAAGTTCCTCGCGGCGTGCCTGGAAGCGATCGAGAGCAAGGACTCGTACGTTCTGCCCGAGAAGATCGCACATCCGGTTGTGTCCGCACCCTTCCGCCTCTCTCGAATGCTCCAGGTCGCGGACGTAATCACCTCTTGCACGGCGGCGCTTGTTGGCGGGAGTAACTTCGCGGCGGAGATTTTTCCGTTCATTAGGCCGATGTTCGCACGGAACCAACACGGCATGATCGGGGGGACAGGCATCAAGATCCACCCAGGATACCGGTACGTGAACCTGTACCACTGGCTCTTCGAGGACAGCCACTACTATCGCCTCGGGTCCGGGCAACCCCTGCCGATGAGCGAGCGTCCCTACGATACGGGGGCTGACAGCTACTCGATCAAGCTGACTCTCAATGGCGAGGAGTTATACGTCTAGAGCCTCCGCACTCGCACGCTCTCCTTGGGTCAGCCTTGCCTAAGCGACCTCGAAGCTCTGCGAGGCGGAACCGGGATTTGCAGCGGCCACCGGGCGTGGAGAACTCCCAGGGTCAGGCTTGCGCATCGCACGTTAGTGGTCCAGGTCAGATTCAGCTTAGTTCGCGGGAGCAACTCCTAGCGTCTGGTAGAGGGCGCCCGCTTCATAGAGCGAAGAGCCGGAGGGGGTCAGTCTTGCACGATGGTACTTTGCTCTTGTCCGAGACTGTCTAAGGGTTCTCGCAGAGGTTGCTCAGGCCTTTAGATCCCGGCCGGTGTGGGCACGTCCACTTCGTCCACGATCGCGACGATCAGGGACCGGACCGGCGCTTTCGGGTCTTCGAGGATCTGGCGGGCGGAGTTCCCCTCGTCCTCCACGAGGACGGTCTGCCCCACGCCGGCCCCGACCATGTCGAGCGCGAGGATGTACCGCGTGCCGTCGAGCGTTCCGTCCGGCAGGACGGCCCCCACGAGGAGCTGTTTCCGTCCGGCATAGAAGGGGTGCTGGACGGTGCTGACGACCGTTCCGAGGACGCGTCCGAGGATCACCGCATCACCCTTATTCTCCCGGCTCGAGGTGATGCTGGTCCACGATGCCCACCACGGCGTGGTCCACCGGGATGAACCACGGGTGGTGCAGGAGCGCGGCCTCGCGGGCCGCTTTCCACGTTCCTGGGCCGGACCCTGACGGGCTTGCCCCACGCGCGCGGGTCATCGGCCTCTGAGACAACAAGGCGGTCAACTTCTCTTTGGGAGGGGCCAGGGCCCGTTCTCCGTAGGCTCATATCAGACCTTGACGAACTCGCTGCCGGGTCTCGCCTTGCTCGAGAATCACGACGTATTCCATGGTCTCATCACGAATTCTCAGAGTCTACCGGGTTGGATCCCCTCACCCCTTCCCTCTCCCGCCGGGAGAGGGGGAAGAGACGGGCGGCCTCGCTTTGGCTGGATAGGCAGCAAGCTCCTCCCGCACGACTTGCCGGACGGCATCCAGGGTCGATTGCCGGTGGATGTGCTCCAGCAGGACGTTGTTGATGACCGTCTGGTAGTTCCCGCCGCCGGCCTTGTCCACGAGATCTCGAAAGTACTCCAGCACCGCCGTATCCAGGCGAATTGAGATCTTTGTCTTGCCGGGCTCTGGCTTGACGACCGGACCCCGCTTTGCTTTGGAAAAGTCGATGTACCGACGCTTCTCAGCTACGACTTTTTTCATATTGCTGCCTCTGCCGCTTGTTAGCCTTCCACGCAGAAATCAATCGAACGATGTCGGGCTCCCGATGAGCAAATACGACCACAAGAAGCTTCGCTTGAGCGCTCAACCCTAGAATCACAAATCGCTGCTCGCCGAACGAGGTCGGATCCTCGGCGGTCAGAGCGAACGCATCTTCAAAGACCGTGACCGCCTCCGCGAATCTGACTCCGTGCGCGAGAAGGTTGGAGGCCGCTTTCTCTGGGTCCCATTCGAACGACACCTCGGGAGTGTATAGACATCTGTCCTCCCAGGCAAGCGCTCGGGGAAAGGCCCCTCACCAGACTGCCCGTGCCCGCGTCACCGTCACCGCATCACCTTTGCTCTCCCGAGTCGAGATGATGCTGCGACACGATGCCTACCACGGCGTGGTCCACCGGGATGAACCACGGGTCGTGCAGGAGAGCGGCCTCGCGGGCCGCTTCCCAGGTCACGAGGTCGCCCGAGGAGGCCTGCGCCGAGGCGTCAGTGGCGACGAACGGGTCGCCGTCGTCCTGAAGGGCGGCGGTGAGCGGGCGGACGATCAGGAGCTTGAGCCCCTTCATTCCCTCGGGCTTGACCGTCGCCACGAGGGTGCCGATGACCCTCCCCAGCTTCATCCCCGGAACTCCCGGAAGAAGCGGCTGGCCGAGCCGAGGGCCTCACGGATCGCCGGGTCGGCCCGCGGGATCACCGCGGTCGAGGCGCCCTGGGCGCCGGCCTTCTCGAAGGAGGCTCGCGCCAGATCCACCGCCGCCACCATGTCGTGGGTCTCGCCCCAGAGGCTCGCGATGGCCTTCCCGCCTATGCCGTCCCCGACGCGCAGCTCCACGAGGTCCACGAGAGTGCCCTTGAGCGCGGCGTCCACGGCGCGGACCAGAGCCGGAGGCGTGGCAGTCTGGAGGACGCCGAGCGTGTCGCCGGGGGCGGGCCAGCGGATCGCTCCCGCCCGGATGGCCGGAAGGAGACGGGTCTCGGCATGGGGAAGGAGCACCTCGTCGAGGACCTCTCGGCCCGCGGTGTCGAGGGCCCGGCGCCACGCCCGCTCCACGGGTCCGACCTCGCCGCCGAAAAGGATCAGGTAGCGGCCGCAGTGAATCGTGCCGGTCTGGAGGACTTCGACGTCCGCCTCCTTCGCCAGCGTGTCGAGGACGAAGAGGCCCGGCGGGATGTCGCCGAGCAGGAGCATGGCGAGCGCGGGGCCGGGATCGGGGATCCGCTGCTCCTTCACCGGCACGTCACACGATCCGGAACATATCGACGAGCGTGCAGCGGCGCCAGCGGGAGAAGGAGCGCGGACTCGTCATCCCCTCGCCCGTCGGGGAGGAGATGGTGAACGAGGTGTACCCCTCGCCCCCGAAACCGAGGCCGGCCAGGTTGGACCCGTTCTTCACGAAGATCGAGCAGTTGCACCGGCGCGCCATCGCCGAGAGGGCCGCGATGTCGTGCGAGTGCATGGTGGCGGTGTGGAAGTTCGCCCCCTCGGCCGCGACCGCGAGGTCTATCGCCTCGCCCGCGTTCTTCACGCGCGTGAGCGGCAGGACCGGCATCATCTGCTCGGTAAAGATGAGAGGGTGCTCGTTGCCCACCTCCACGAGGACGGTCCGCACCTCGGGTCCGGCCGTGATGCCCAGCTCGCGCAGGATCACGGAGGCGTCCTTCCCGATGTATTTCTTGTTGACCACCGCGTGGCCGCGCGGCCCGGCGCCCTTGTCGAAGATCACCTTCTCCAGACGAGGGAGGTCGGCGGCGGGAAGCTCGAAGGCCCCGGCTCTCTTCATCGCGCCCTTCAGCGCGTCGGCGATCGAGTCGACCGCGATGACCTCTTTCTCGTCCGTGCAGATGACGTTGTTGTCGAACGAGTGCCCGAAGACGATGTCGCGGCCGGCCTTTTCGATGTCGGCGGTCTGGTCCACGACGGCGGGCGGGTTGCCGGGCCCGGCGCAGATGGCCCTCTTGCCGGAGTTCATGGCGGCGGCCACGACGGCGCCGCCTCCCGTCACGACCAGCAGCCGGACCCGCGGGTGCTTCATCAGGGCGCCCGCCGACTCGATGGTCGGGTCGGCCGTGCAGGCGATCGCGTTGGGGGGGCCGCCCGCTTTCACGACCGCCCCGCCGAGGAGGCGGACCGTCTCGGCGGAGACCCGTTTGGCGGAAGGGTGCGGATTGAAGACGACGGTGTTTCCGGCTGCCACCATGCCGATGGAGTTGCAGATGATCGTGGAGGAGGGATTTGTGACCGGCGTGATCGCCCCGATGACGCCGAACGGAGCCGGCTCAATGAGTGCCAGGCCGTGGTCCCCCGAGGTGGCCGCGGGCGTCAGCTCCTCCGGGCCCGGCGTCTTGTTGGTCACGAGCAGGTTCTTCTGGACCTTGTCCTCCACCCGCCCCAGGCCCGTCTCCTCGACGGCCAGGGCCGCGAGGGCGCGAGCGTTCTGCCGCATGGCCTCGCGCATGGACTCGATGAGCTCGTACCGCTTCTCCAGGCCCAGGGCGTCGAGGGCCTTCCACGCCGCCGAGGACGCCGCGACCGCGTCGTCGAGGCTCGAGAAGACGCCGCCGCCGGGACTCGTGCCCGTTCCCGACGAGCTCTGAGCACGCTCCGCCAGCATCTCGCGGGCGATGATCTCGGCCAGGCGCCGGATCTGGTCGGGGCTATGGGCGCTCATCCGCGTACCCGTGCTCGGAGGAGTGCTTCTCGTAGAGCTTCCGGCCGCCGATCTCCCAGGTGTCCACGATCGCCATGATGACCGCGTCGCAGGGGCGGTCCTTCGTGACCTCGGTCTGGCGCGCGGAGGAGCCGGACGCGTAGAGTACGAACTCGCCGACACCACAGCCCACCGCGTCGTTGGCGACGACGAAGCCGCCCTCCTTGAGGTTCTCGGGGTTCACCTGCCGGAGCAGGAGGAACTTGAGCCCCTCGATGCGGGCGTCTTTCCGCGTCGCGACGACCGTCCCGACCACTTTCGCCAGGAGCATGCCTGCCTACTTCTTGCCGCCGCCGCGCGCCCCGGTCTCCTTCTCGACCTCCGCCCTGCGGCCGAGCGGAAGGACGAGGTCCACGTTGACGTGGGGGCGGGCGATGATGTGGGTAGCGACGATCTCGCTGACGCGAGACGCCCCGTTCTGCCCCGCGTCCACGGCCGCCTTGACCGCCGCCACGTCTCCGCGGATGACCGCGGTCACGTAGCCGCCCCCCGTCTTCTCGTAGCTGACGAGCTCCACCTTCGCGGCCTTCACCATCGCGTCGGCCGCCTCCACCATCGCCGCGAAAGAGCGGCATTCGATCATTCCCAGTGCTTCGGCCATCTCGATTCCTCCCTTTTCCGTTTTGCCCTGGCGTACATTAACCCCGATCCGTGTTTGGTTTCCGTCGTAGGGGCGGCCCTTGCGGCCGCCCGCGGGCGGGGGCAAGCCCCGCCCCTACGGCACGAATACCGCAACCGCTCCAGAAGTCGCTTTCTGTCACAACAGATCCATTGAGGTTAAGCCTTTTGCTCGCGTCCCTTCAGGTTCTGGATCGCCCGCTCGGCGGCGGGAAGCGCCACGTCGATGTCGCGGTCCAGCCCGGCGAGATACACCCTTCCGAACGAGCCGAAGGAGACGATCTCCAGGACCCTGATGTGCGCGGCCTTCTCCGCCTCGTTGGCCGCGAGCGCCGCGTTCGCCGCGGGCTGGCATTCCAGGATGTAGAGCGACTGGCCCGCCACGATCATGTGGCCGTGGCGCGTCCGGTTGATGAGCTGCGTCTGCCGGTCGTCGAGGCCGCGGATCACGGTCGAGGAGAGGATTTCGGGCTTGATGCGGTCGTTCTCGCTCTTGCCGATGTCCTGGAGGATGGCCTCGCCCGCGCGGCGCACCTCTCCCTGCTCGTCGTGATGGACTTCCAGGAGTCCGTAGAGCCGCTCGACGATCTGCATCCCGGGGGTAACGGAAGTGGCCTTGACCGCGATGTCGGTGAGCCGATTGATTGCTATCCCGGGAGAGACCTCGATGAAGAGCGAGGCCTGGCCGCCGACGGGGAGGAAGCCCCGGGCCACCGTGCCGAGAAAGGCCGCGTGCTGGTTCTGGAGCGAGTCGAGGAAGATGTAGCTTCTCAGGTCGATCACGGATCAGTCCCTTCGGCCCTTCGGAGCTTCCCGCCCGGTGAGGGACTCGATCGCCTGGATTGCCGCGACCGAAGCCACGTCGATGTCGCGCTGCTCGCCGCCCAGGTAAACGCGGCCGAAGGCGCCGGTCATCCGGACTTCCACGACGTTGATCTCCGCCGCCTTCTCGGCTTCGTTCGCCGCGAAGGCCGCGTAGCCCGCGGGCTCGACCTCCAGAATGTAGAGCGACTCGCCGGCCACCAGCATCATCCCCTGCCGGTCGCGGTTGATGAGCTGCGCCTGGAGAGAGTCCACGCGGCGGATGACCTGCGAGGAGAGGACCCGCGGCTTGATCCGGTCCGATTCGTCGAGCGAGAGCGCCGCGAGGATGGCGGCGCCGGCCTGCCGGACCTCGGCCTGCGAGCGGCTGTGCACCTCGAGCATCCCGTAGAGCCGCTCCACGACCTGCATGCCGGGGCGGACGTCGGTCGCCTTCACGGCCACATCGGTGACGCGGTTGATCTCGATGCCGGGAGAGATCTCCACGATGAGGGACGCCTCGTAGGCGACCGGGAGGAACCCCCGGGCGACCGTGCCGATGTAGGCCGCGACCTGCGGCTGCATCGCGTCGAGGTAGACGAAGCTTCGGAGATCCGCCATCAGTAGGCGGCCTTGCCCTTACTCCTGACGGCTTCGCCCGCATCCCCGCCGCCGGAAGCCGTTGCGCCGCGCGCTTCCTTGACGATCTTCACGCCCACCGAGGCTCCGATCCGCGTGGCGCCCGCGGCGATGAGCCTCTGCGCATCCTCGGCCGACCGGATCCCTCCCGCCGCCTTGACGCCGAGCTTCCTCTCCACGGTCCGCGCCATCAGCTCCACGTCGTGCGCGGTGGCGCCGGCGGTCGAGAAGCCCGTGGAGGTCTTCACGAAGTCCGCCCGGGCCTTCCGGGCGGCCACGCAGCCGGCAACTTTCTCCTCGTCCGTCAGGAGCGCCGTCTCCAGGATCACCTTCAGGATCGCTCCGCCGTCGTGCGAGGCCTCGGCGACCGTGCGGATGTCCTTCTCGACGTACGCGAGGTCCCCCGACTTGAGCGCCCCGATCGCGATGACCATGTCGATCTCGCTCGCCCCCTCGCGGATGGCGCGCCGCGCCTCCAGCGCCTTGTTCTCGGCGGGCGTGGCGCCGAGCGGAAAGCCCACCACAGTGCAGACGACCGAGGAGCTGCGGCCGAGGCGGGCGGCGCAGCGCCGGACGAAGATCGGGTTGACGCAGACGGACGCGAAGTGAAACTGCGCGGCTTCGTCGCAGAGCTTGTCGATGTCCGAGTACGTGGCGTCGGCGCGCAGAAGGGTGTGATCGATGAAGCGGGCCAGGTCCTCCGGCACTTCGCCGACGCCCGGGGCGGCCGACACGCGGCAGCCCGGCCCGACGCACGCGATCATCGAGCGGACCGTCTCCGGACAGCGGGTCACGCAGTGCCCTCCCGCGGGGCAGTCGGAGGCGCCCGCGGCCGCGCATCCCGCGCAGGTCGGCGGGACGAGCAGCGAAGGGTTCGCGGCCAGGATCCGCGTGATCCGGTCGACGAGCGACTCGAAGTCGGGTGAGGTCATGACTGGCGAGCTCCTCGTGCTCTGCGATGCGTTTCGTTCCGTGTCCAGTGCGTCAATCATAGCGACTCGGCGCCGGTGCCGCTCCGCGCTGCAGTCGGTGGACAGGAAGACATCCACCATCCGGAGCGCGAGGTCCTCGGCCAGGTAGCCGGCGCCCAGCGTCAGCACGTTGGCGTCGTTGTGCTCCCGGGCGTTCTTCGCGGTGACCACGTCGAAGGCCATGCCGGCGCGGATCCCGGGAACCTTGTTGGCGACCATCGAGGAGCCGATGCCCGCGCCGTCGATCACGATGCCGCGCCAGGCCTGTCCCGAGGCGACGGCCTCGGCGGCGGCACGCGCGAAAAAGGGATAGTCGCACGGCTCGGCCGACGTCGTCCCGACATCGAGGACGTCCGTCCCTCTGGACGCCAGGTGCCGTTTGATCGCTTCCTTGAGAGCAAAGCCGCCGTGGTCGGCGGCCAGGACCACGCGTCCGAGTGCCGCCATCCTTACATCCCTACTGCGGCCCCGTGCCGGGGCCTCGGCTTGTCATCCTGAGGAGCGCAGCGACGAAGGATCTGCTCCGGTACGACTCGATTCCAACGGGAGCAGATCCTTCGCTTCGCTCAGGATGACAGGGCATTAGTCGGACGCGCTCCTAGCCGTTGGGGATGTCCCAGAGGTCCTTGACGGCGGGATGATCCCAGGCGACGCGGTATTCGTCGGGCGCCGCGGGATCGAAGACCTCCGTCACCACGTAGAGAAGGGCGCAGGGATTCGTCAGCGGCCTGTAGCCGTGGGCAACGCCCGGCGGGATCCGCAGGAGCAGATCCTGGCCTCCTCCCGAGACGACCACCTGGGTCCGCCCGCTCGTGGGCGAGTCCCTCCGGATGTCGAAGAGAACGACCTTGGCCTTCGACGGAGGAGGGAAAAACCAGATGTCCTCCTGTTTCAGGTGGTAGTGGAGTCCCTTGATGTGCCCGCCGGCGTCCACGACCGAGTAATTGACCTGAGCCACGGGCGCGCCTTCGAAGAACTCGGCGAGGCCGCTGCCGGCCTCGTGGTTGGCGCGGGCACGGAAGATCTCGAGGAAGAATCCGCGGTCGTCGGTGAAGCGGGAGAGGGGGAGGGTCCGCACCCCCTCGATCGGGGTCTTGCGCTCGTAGGTCTTCTTCGGGGCGCGGAACTCACTGAGGATGTCTTCGGGGGTCACGGCCAGATTCTAGTCGAGACCAAACAAAGACGGGCGGTTGCCCGCCCGTCGGAACCGAGGCGCCGTCGCGCCCTCACCCCGGCCCTCTCCCGGAGGGAGAGGGGGAAGCTATTTGCTGGCCACCCTGGCCGGCTTGATGTCGCCCTTGGCCGTCCAGGCGATGGTGAAGCCGTTCTTGTGGTCCTCAGAGATCTTGTTGTCCCCGTCGAAGTGATGCTTCGAATAGGCCAGCACGAAACCGTCGTTGGAGTTGGTGAACCAGTACGGCAGGTTCTTGATGACCGTCGGCGAGGCCTTGTCGGCCCCCGTCGTCTTGTCCAGCGAGATCTCCGCCATGCCGCTGCCCATCTTGGCGTGCGACATCTTGGCGTCGTCATGCCACTCGATCGAGTCCTCCCGCGTCGAGAACTTGCCCCACTTGACCGCCCAGACGATGTTCAGCAGCTCGCCGATCGCTTTTCTCTGCGCTTCCGAAGTTTTCTTGTCATAGGTTACGACCGCCCACTCGAGCGGCATGCCGGGGCCCGGTTTCTTGTGCCACTCACCGCCCAGGTCGCCGGACATCCAAACGACCTGGTCGGAGAGGTCCACGTTTCCGTAGTGGCTCCCCTTCCGGAACTTGTACACGTTGTTGAACCGGCACATGTGCTCGTCGGCCGACGGTCCGAAGTAGCAGGTGCAGAAGAGCGGGCA
This sequence comes from uncultured Acidobacteriota bacterium, assembly GCA_963837495.1. GTDB lineage: Bacteria > Acidobacteriota > Thermoanaerobaculia > UBA5066 > Gp7-AA6 > JAWOLE01. The sequence continues at coordinate 161,771 of CAWINF010000002.1, forward strand.
GGAACAGCCCTCGATCGTATCGGCGGTGACGTTGTAGGTCTTGGAGCGCTCCGCCGGAGTGGCTGCGATCAGGACGGCGACGATGGCCAGGGCCAGAATCGGGAGTCCCCTTTTCAGCATGCTTCCTCCTTGCGCCATGAGTGGCGAAATTTTGAGCCTCTTCTACTCCCGTCGCGCCGTGAAATCAAGCCCGCCGGGAGGAGGAAGAAGTGTTACGCTCTCGCGGCGTCCGGGAGGAAGGACCATGAAAAACCGGATCGTTTTCGCTCTCCTGCTGGCGTGTCTGACCGCGGTCCCCGTCCGAGCCGCCGGCCCGGATCCGCGGGAGCGCAACTTCAAGTTCTTCGTGGACGGCGTGGAGATCGCCGGTGTCGTCGGCTACCGGATCGCCTTTGCCCGCCTTCCGGTCAGCCGGACGGATTCGCGGCGCCTGGACCTGGCCTATTCGCCCGACCAGCGCCAGCTCATCATCACCGTGACGCAGAAGGGGCTCAACCGCCTTCAGGACTGGTTGAACGGGGCTACGGACACGGCCACGCCCGTGACCAAGACGGTCACGATTCAAGCAAATGACAATCAGGATTCGGTTCTCGCCCAGTGGGAGCTGACGGGCGTCACGCCGAGCACGTTCTCCTCCGCCGCGGCCGGCAACATCAGCGAAATCGACTCGACCGTCGAGTTCGTCTTCGACCGCCTCCGCCTCGTCCAGGCCAACGGCAGGTGACACGCCGCGCGATGTCGCGCGACATGTCATCCTGAGCGAAGCGAAGGATCTGCTCCCTGAACCAAGAGAGCAGATTCTTCGTCGCTTCGCTCCTCAGAATGACGTTCTCGGAGCGGGGGTCAGTGTCCCGCGAGTCCCCTGATCGCTTCCAGGAATCCGAGTGGCGGACGCTCGAAGCGGGCGCCGAAACCGGTCCTCCGGTTTCCCAGGGGGCGCGTGTGCACGACGCTCGCCCGCACCCGGAAGCTTCGCCCGCCGCGCGGCAGCGAAAAGACCACGTCCACGTATTCTCCCAGGTCGGGAGGATTGGAAGTCGTCAGGTACATGCCGGCCAGGTTGATGATTTCGACGAATCCCGAGATCTGTCTTTTCCCCCACGTGAGTGAGGCAGGAACTCCTACCGGGAAGCGCGGGGAAACGCGCTGTTCCGATAGCTTTTGGAACCCCGTCTTGCTGCTCAAGGCCTACATTGTCGAAGTTCGGTGGAATGCTACCAGACTTTCGGAAGCCCGCGACAGAGCCATCAGACTCGGGTGTTCTTGAAGGCGGGAAGGAGCGTCTTGTCGAGCTTCTGGAAGAGCCGGGCTGTCGCCTCGACGTCTCTTCGGCAGTAGAGCGCGATTTCCCGCAGGCGCCCGGCCCTGTAGTACGGCCCCACCGAGAAGCCGTCCATCCCCTGTTCCTTGGGGCTTTCGACCCCGAACGCCTTGCACGCGAAGTCGAGGTTCCACTTCCGGGAGGCGCCGAAGAAGGTGATCACGTCGAGCAGGTCCGTGTGGGGCTTGATGGAGTAGCGATAGCCGGCGAGGTTCTTGGTGGCGGGGATCCCAAGCAGGGCGCTGCGCAGCATCACGAAGGGGCCGTCGAAAGACCGACCGTTGAACGTGACGAACCGCGTGAAGCGCGCGATCGCCTTCCAGAACTCGGCGAGGAAGACCGGCTCGATGTCGCCGATGAACCGGAACAACCCGTCCGACGACGCCTCTTCGAGGCGGCCGTCCGCCTTCTCGTACCAGACCCGGCCCCGGCGGGTGTCGGGGTTGACCATGGCCAGCACGACGATCCGGCCCGTGAGCGGCCAGAGCGAGAGGAGCTCGGGAAGGCGGAGCAGCTCTTCCTCGCTCCGAGCGTTCTTCTGAAGGTATGTGCGCTGGGCGTCGTCGAGCGACTCCCACTCGACGCCCACCGTCTCGATGTCGAAGACCACGCTCGCCATCGGTCCTCTCTTCCTGCGCGGGGAGGATGCTATCCTCTTCCCATCGCCCCATGAAGCGTCTGTGCCTGGCTCTGGCTGCGCTCACGGCGTGCGCCGCGCTGTGCTGCGCGCGATCACAACAGAAGAGGGCGCCCGCCAGGGACACGCTCTACCGCCACCTGGCAGGCGATCCCAAGACGCTCGATCCGATCGTGACGGCCGAAGAACTCGGCCTGAGGGTCGAGGACCTGATCTTCCGACCGCTCATCGGGATCGATCGGGAGCGGCGGTTCGTGCCGTCGCTCGCCCTTTCCTGGGCGGCCTCCTCCGACGGCCTGGCCTACGACATCCGCCTGGACCCGAAGGCGCGGTGGGAGGACGGCTCCCCGGTGACGTCCAACGACGTGGCGTTCACGATCGACCGCGCGCGCGACCCGAAGGTCCCCGCGGTCAACTGGCGCTGGGGATTCGAGGACGTGGTGTCCGTCGAGACTCCGGACGCGCTCACGGCGATCGTCCGGTTCCGGCGGCCTTACGCGCAGAGACTCTTCGCCTTCACTCTCCCGGTCGTCTCTGCGGCGGCGTATGCCCGTCCTTCCGAAGTCGACCGCAAGCCCGTGGGAAGCGGACCCTACCGCCTGGAGAGCTGGGCGCCGAACCAGGCGCTCACGCTCCTTCGGCGGGAGGACTTCCCGGCTTCGGCGTACCCCTATGCGAGGGTCGTCTTCCGGATCATCCCGGACAACGCCGTGCGCTTCCGCGCGGGGACCGGGGGCGAGCTCGACGAGTTCTACATCACCCGGGACCAGGTCCCGGCGGCTCAGCGCTCCGCCGAGTTCCAGTCCCGGGACCGCCTGTTGAAGGTGCCGCAGTTCGTCGTGGCGATGATCCTGTGGAACTGCCGGAACCCGATCCTGGCCGATCCCCGGGTCCGCCGCGGGCTCGCGATGGCCTGGCCGAGGGCGGAGACCGCGCGGCGGCTCTACCCGCCCGACGGCGCGGCGCTCGTTTCGGGTCCTTTCCCGCCCGGCGTGGCCGAGAACGCCACGGACGTCCGGGTTCCGTCTTACGACCCGCCGGCGAGCGCGCGTCTGTTTGACGAAGCGGGCCTGAAGATAGGCCCGGATGGGGTGCGGCGGCTCGGAGGCCGACGCGCCTCGCTCGAGCTTCTCTATTCGACCGGATTTCCCATCTACCAGAATCTCGCCGAGATCCTGCGCCAGGCCTACGCCGGAGTCGGCGTGGAGATCGTCCCGCGCCCGCTGGATTGGGCCGCGTACAACCAGCGTCTGGCGGCGGGAGAGTACGACGCGGCGCCGTACGGCAACACGTTCTGGCCGCCCAACCTCGACCTCTATCCCCTTTACCACTCGAGCCAGGCGCCGCCGGCCGGCGAGAACACCGGTTTCTACAAGAATCCCGAAGCCGACCGCGCGATGGAGGCGGCGCGGCGCGAGATGGATGACGGCAAGAGGCTCGAGCTCTTTCGCCGGATCCACCGGCTGCTCGCTGCGGATCCGCCGGCGGACTTCCTCTGGGGCGCGGAACAGTACTGGGGCGTTTCCAGACAGATCACCGGCGTCGAGATCTCGCCCATCGGACTCTTTCACTTCCTCCCGGGCGCGCTCGGCTGGCGGCCGGCGGCCGCGGCTGCAGCGCAATAGAAGACTCGGGACGATGGCGGCGCCTCTCGACGAGATCCTGGTCCTGGACCTGTCGCGGGTCCTCGCGGGGCCCTTCTGCACGATGCTGCTCGGAGACCTCGGCGCGCGGGTCATCAAGGTCGAGCACCCCGGGGAGGGGGACGTCACGCGGGGCTGGGGGCCGCCCGACGATCCGGCGAGCGGCCTCTCCGCGTACTACCTTTCCATCAACCGCAACAAGGAGTCTCTGGCCCTGGATCTCGGCGCTCCGGAGGGAGCCGAGTCGGTGCGCTTGCTCGCGGCGCGGGCCGATGTGCTCGTCGAGAACTTTCCGCCGGGCGGCCTGGAGAAATTCGGGCTGTCGCTTGCGAAGCTGCGCCAGGAAAATCCTCGCCTCGTCACGGCCTCGATCACCGGCTTCGGACGGGCGGGCCCGGACGCCTCGGCTCCCGGCTTCGACCTGCTCGCGCAGGCCGGCGCCGGCATCATGGCGATCACCGGAACCCCCGAGAGCGGGCCGATGAAGGTCGGAGTGGCGGTCTCGGATCTCTTCGCGGGCTGCTTCACGGCCGTCGGCATCGCGGCGGCCCTCCGCGGGAGAGAGCGCACAGGCGCGGGCGCGCACGTCGAGACGGATCTCTTTTCCTCGACCCTGGCCTCTCTGATCAACGTGGCCCAGTCGGCGCTCCTCACGGGCGAGGAAGCCCGGCCCCACGGCAATGCGCATCCGCAGATCGTGCCGTACCGGAGCTTCACCGCGTCCGATGGAGAATTCGTCGTGGCGGCGGGCACGGACAGACAGTTCGCGAGACTCGCGAGGATGCTCGGCCGCCCGGACTGGGCGCGGGATTCCCGCTACAGGACCAACCCGGCGCGCCTGGCCAATCGCGCAGGGCTCGAGGCGGCGCTCGAAGACGTCTTCCGCCGGGAGCCGCGCGACGCGTGGCTGTCGCGCCTGCGGGAAGCCGAGGTGCCGGCGGGACCCGTGCGCGGGCCGCTCGAAGCGCTCCGGTCGGAGACGGCCCGGGCGCTCGCCGCCGTGCTCGTCGCGCGCGGCGTCTCCTTCGTCGCCTCGCCGATCCGCGTGGAGGGGCACGCCGCCCGGCTCGGCTTCCCCCCGCTCTCGACGCGGACGGCGACCGGCTGCGCCGGGAGTTCGGGCTGCCGGGCGCTGCGCGCCGCAGCGATATCCTGCGGAAGGAATCATGAAGATCGCGTTCATCGGGACCCACGGCGTCGGCAAGACGACGCTCTGTTTCGAGCTGGCCGCCCTCTTGAAGAAGAGAGACAAGGTCGTCGAGATGGTGCGCGAGGTCGCCCGATTCTGTCCGCTGCCGATCAACCGGGACACGACGGTCGCGGCGCAATCCTGGATCCTGCACACGGAGATCGCCGAGGAACTGGCGGCCGAGGGCAAGGCCGAGATCGTCATTTGCGACCGGAGCGTTCTGGACAACTACTGCTACCTGCTTCAGACCGGCAAGCACCCGATGCTCGAGCCGCTGGTGAAGTGGTGGACGACGAGCTATCAGCTCCTGATCAAGGTCCCCATCGTCGGCTCTCTCCAGTTCGACGGACTGCGCGACGTGGATACGGCCTTCCAGAGGACCGTGGACGAGACCATCGACCGTGTCCTGGCCGAATGGGAGTTCCCGGTTCTCCGCCTGGACCGCGACCGCCGGCCTTCCTGGGCCAACGATTCGCTCGAAGCGATCCTCCCGCTGCTGGGTCCCGTCCAGCAGCCTCTCTTCAACGGAGAAGTCGAGAGCTAGCCCCGTCATCCTGAGCGAAGCGAAGGATCTGCCCCGGCGGCGATCCATTGCATCAGAGCAGATTCTTCGTCGCTACGCTCCTCAGAATCCCCATGAGAGGAGTCTCGCCTAAGGAGATGAAAGTCACTTTCTAAGCAATGACAGCGGTTCCTCAGTCGGGGGGCGCGACGGGGAGCGCCGCGGGCGTCGACAGCGTCCGCCACGCGATGGCGCCCAGAACGACCGCGCCGCCGAAGAGAGAGCGCAAAGATGGGCGCTCGCCCATGAGGAGAAAGACCCAGATCGGGTTGGCGACGGGCTCGACCATTCCCAGGATCGCGGCCTGGGTCGCGGGGACGTGTCGGATGCCGTTAACGAAGAGGGCATAGGCCGCGGCGAGCTGAAAGACTCCGAGAAAGAGCAGGATGACCGCCGAGCGGCCGGAGAGCGCGAGGTCCTTCCAGACGAAGGGGAGGAGGAGGGCCGCCGTGAGCGCGTTGCCGTAGGTCACGGCGGCGACCGCCCCCGCGTCCCGTTCCCTGCGCAGGGAAAGGATGAGAACCGCGAAGAAGACCCCCGAGAGGAGCCCGACGAGATCGCCGCGGCTGCCGGGGCCGAACTTTCCCGCGAAGAAGAGCCCCATGCCGCCGAGGGCGATCGCGACGGCCGCGGCATCCCGCCTCCGCAGCGGCTCCCGCAGAACGGCCGGGGAGAGCAGCAGAATCCACACGACCCCGCTGTACTGGAGAAAGATCGCGTTGGCGGCCGTCGTCCATTTCGTGGCGACGACGAAGCTCGTCAGGCATGCGGCGTAGCCGCCCAGGGCTGTGAGGAACCCCGGAGTCAGGGGCGGGAACCGGGGCCTGAAGAAGAGTAAGAGAGCGGCGGCGGCAAACGCCGACCGGTAGAAGGCGACCGTGAGCGGCCCCTGCGAGAGAGTCTTGATTCCGACGCCGCCCGTGGACCACAGGAGCGCCGCTCCCAGGACGAGCAGCGCGCCCCTGGTCTCCGCGCTTCCCCCTCTCCCTCCGGGAGCGGGGGGGATCGGGGGGTCTCCCCCCGCTAACTTCAGCGTCGGCCGCGACCGAAGGTCGCGCCTCGCGAAGCGAGCGGCCGACAGGGGTGAGGGCGCAGTTCTCGTCACCCTTCCACTGCGTTGACGATCGCCCGCGCCACCGCTTCCGCCGCCGCGGCGCCGGCGCGCAGGCGTCCCATCAGAGACGGCGCCGCGCCTCCAGGGGCCAGAGCGAAGACGACGTCCCCGTCCACCACGGTGTGCGCCGGCCGGACGGCTCGCGCCAGTCCGTCGTGCGCCTCGATCGCGACCCGCTTCAAGGAGCCCTGGTCGAAGGCGAGATCCGTCGCGACGCAGACGAGCGTGGTGTTGGCGGCGGCGAGAGGACTCTCCGCGAGATCATCCTGCCGCAGCGCCCGGGCCGAGCTGAACGAAGCCGCCGCGCGAGGCCCCGCCAGGCGGCGGCCGCTGTCGGGATCCACGACGTCCCCGAAGGCGTTGACGGCCGCGAGGGCCGCCACGCATCCCCCGCCCGGAAGATTCACGGACGCGGCGCCGATTCCCCCGCGGCTCGCACGCTCGACCCCCAGGAGCTTGCCGACGGTGGCCCCGGTTCCCGCTCCGACCGCGCCGGTCTCGATCGCTCCGGCTGCCGCCGCGTCGCAGGCCGCCCGGCCGGCGGCTTCGTCCGGATAGGCTTCGGGATCTCCCACGGCGAGGTCGAAGAGAATGGCTGCGGCGACGATCGGCACCCGCGCGGGCCCGACGGCAAACCCGACGCCGCGTCCTCGGAGCCAGGAGGCGACGCCGTTCGCGGCGGCCAGCCCGAAGGCGCTCCCGCCGGCGAACACGAGCCCGTGAATCTCGGAGACGAGATTGCCCGGCGTGAAGACTCCCGTCTCGCGCGTCCCCGGAGCGCCTCCGCGCACGTCCACCGCCGCGATCGTTCCCGGCGGCGGCAGGATCACCGTGCACCCCGTCCGGCGCACCGCGTCCGTCGCGTGCCCGACGCGATAGCCGGCCGGGAAGCAGGTCACCCGGCTATGGTAGCGCGGGGACCGGGCGCGCTACCGCGCCGTCAGCCGAGCTGTCCGCGGATCTCACCCGTTGGAAAACTGGTCGTGTGAACGTTCGCGTAGGCGAGTCCCTTGCGCATGGCCCGGATCACCTCGTCGAGTTGTCCGGGAGCGATCCCCTGGCCGTTGGGCCCGATCACATCGGCGCCGACGACCGTGCCCGTCACCGTGGCCGAGACGTTGGGGCAGGCCGGCTTGCCGCCTCCGCCGCAGAGGAAGAACATGACGCCTCCCGCGACATCGGGCTGTCCCAGGTGAACGTGCGCGAAAAGAGTGTCGCCGCCCTCCAGGCCCTCGTAGGTCAGCTCATTAACAACGGAGCAGACAGATCTGGAAGCATTCAGATTCTCTTAAGGCCGCAGCCTTCTCAGACGGGAAGGCCGTCCCGCGCGCCAGCACGCGAGACACTCCCGCGCGCCGCGGAAGGGGCGGATCCTGCGGAAGATCGCGCCGCAGCCCTCGCACCGGTAGGCGATCACGCGCTTCTGGCGGAACTCCTCGAGCGCCCGGGTCGTCGGGGCGCCGCCGGGCTTCGCGCCGAGCTGTCTCGCCAGCCGTCGGAAGAGCGGCCCGTGTCCCACGCGCGCCCCGCGCATGCGAAACGCCCAGGCGTGCGCCGCTTCGTGGCGCAGCGTGTCGGCCCGCTCCCGCGCGGAGAGGTGGGCCGAGATGGTAATGCGGTGAGGCGCGCCGTAAACGATCTCTCCGCCCGTCAGCTTGCGCCGCGACAGGCGCACCCGGGCGGGATCAAGTCCGAAGCGCGCCGCGAGCCTGTCGTAGATCGCCTGCAGCCGGGTCTCTTCGTCCGGCTCCTCGATCTCGAAGAGGAGGTCCACGGGATTAAGATTAAACCGCGAAGAGGAGAGGAGGAGAGATGTTCGTGAGAGTCGTTTCGCTCGCCGTCGCGTGCGCCGCTCTCGCCGGTATGGCGCGCGCCCAGACGGCAGGGAAGACGGTGTCCTATTCCAGCGGTTCGGAGAAGGTTTCGGGCTATCTCGCGGCGCCCGCGGGGAGCGCGAAGAAGCCCGGCCTCGTCGTGATCCAGGAGTGGTGGGGGTTGAACGACTTCATCAGGAAGAAGGCGGACGGGTTCGCGCGGCAGGGCTACGTCGCGCTGGCCGTGGATCTCTACCGCGGCAAGGTGACCGCGGACCCGGACGTCGCGCATCAGCTCATGCGCGGAATGCCGGAGGACCGGGCGATTCGCGACCTTCAAGCCGCCGTCGCGTACCTGCGCTCCCGTCCCGACGTGGACGGCAAGCGGATCGGCTCGATCGGCTGGTGCATGGGGGGCGGGTACTCTCTGGCGCTCGCGCTGGCGGAGCCGACTCTCGCCGGCTCGGTGATCAATTATGGAAGGCTGGTCACCGACGACGCGAAGATCTCCGGCCTGAACGTGCCGCTGCTCGGAAACTTCGGCGGCGAGGATCAGGGAATCCCGCCCGAGAGCGTCCGCGAGTTCGAGCGCAAGGCGAAGGCCGCCTCCAAGTCCGTGGACTTCAAGATCTACCCAGAGGCGGGACACGGGTTCGCTTCTTCGAGCGACCCGAAAGTCTTTCGCGCCGACGACGCGAAGGACGCCGACGCGCGCGCCGACGCCTTCCTCGCCAGGGTCCTCAAGCCCAAGCCGTGAGGCGGAAGGCGGGAGGCGGGAGGCGCGAGAGGGGACGGCGGCAAGGGCTCTTCGCCCGCCTACCGAGTGCAGCCTCCCGGCCTACGCCTGTTTTTTCTTGTACCAGTCCGCGTTGACCTGAAGATAGTGCTTCCACTTGTCCGGGATCGTCTCTTCCGTGAAGATCGCCGTCACGGGGCAGGCGGGCTCGCAGTTGCCGCACTGGATGCAGACGTCCGGGTCGATGTAGAGCATCTCGGCGGTCGCGAACTCGGCTTCGTCCTTGCGCGGATGGATGCAGTCGACGGGGCATACGTCGACACAGGCGGTGTCCTTCGTCCCGATGCAAGGCTCGGCGATGATGTACATCCCCATGAGTTTGGCTCCCTCCTTCAGGAGCGTTGGATTCTAACAAAGAGGCCGGATGCGTGCCGGGCCGCAGGCATCAGTGCGAAACGCTGATCTGGTGGGCCAGATTCTGGCCGTCGGGCAGCGTGGTGTAGCGCACCGTCACTTTCGCTCCGGGAGCCAGAGTTCCGTTGATCTTGGTTTCGGCGGTCCAGAGAAATCGCGTCTCGGAGCCGTCCGAGACGGCCACCGTCACGGTCCGCTCGGCGGCATTCAACCGGGTCACGTTGCCGGTGGCCGTCAACGTCTTGTCGTTGCCCGCGGCCGCCGCCGGCGCCAGCGAGAGCGCCAGAGTCAAGAGCAGCGCGGACGCTCGGACGCTTTTTCGCATCACTGGTCCTCTCCTTCTCCGCCCAGAACAGAGAATCTCGACTCCGAATTTCGAGCGGCTGGGGCCGGCGGCCGCCGCGCGGCATTTGACAGGGGAGGCCGGCGTCCCTAGAATACGCCGTTTTTCATTCGAGTCCTCGGAGGTCCCGACATGCCGAAACGCTGGACAGAATCGGAGCTTCGTTTCATCAAGGACAACGCTGGGAAAATGAGCCTGCAGGGTCTCGCCGGCTCGCTCTCGGTGCGGATCGACGAGCTCGAGAAGAGAATGGAGAAGCTCGGCCTGGCCGGCGCGGCCGGCGCTCCCGCCGCGAAGAAGCCGCTGACGATGAGGGAGCTTTCCCGCCACACCGAGAACGCCCGGAAAGACTTCGATCGAGGCGTCGCCGCCCTCCAGAAGAAGAAGTTCGAGGAGGCGGAGCGCAATTTCGTGGACCTCATCCAGAAGTACCCGGAGGAGAAGGAGCTCGTGGACCGGGCCCGCGTGTACCGGGCTGTTTGCGAGCGCCAGAAGAAGGCGGCCAAACCGGAGCTCGTCGAGCCGGAGGACTTCTACTACGCCGCCGTGCTCGAGAAGAACCGCGGCAACCTCTCCGAAGCCATCGAGCACCTGAAACGCGCGGCGAGGAAGAACGGAGACGGGCGGGTGGACTTCCTGCTCGCGTGCTGCTACGCGCAGGTCGGCGACTCGGTCCCGGCGCTGGAGCACCTGCGAAAGGCGATCGCGGAGGACCAGCGCCACCGCTTCCTGGCCCGGCACGACCGCGATTTCGATCCGGTGCGCGACAGTCCTGAGTTCCAGGATCTCCTCGCCTCCTAGAGACCGGGACGTCCCCGCGTCCTATACTGCTCGGGTGAAACGAGTCGGGCAGGGGAAGAGAGGAAGACAGACCGGCCGCCGCAGGCCGCGGCGCCCCTGCGTCGTCCTCCTCGCGTCCGGGACCGCCACGCGCCTGAGATCCTCGACGGCGGCGGTCCTGCATCGGGTCGGCGGACGGACACTCCTGGAAACGGCTCTGGAGACCGCGGAGAGCCTGTCTCCGGCGAAGATCGTCGTGGTGCTCGGACCGGCGCGGCGGGAAATCCAGGAATCGCTGGCCGACCGCGCCGTGAAACTCGTGGTCCAGGACCCGCCGGCCGGGACCGGCGACGCGGCCCGACGGGCTCTCGCCGCCTTGCCCCGCTCAGCCGGGCCCGTTCTCATTTTCTCGGGCGCCGCTCCGCTGCTGCGGACGGAAACTCTCCGCAGGCTCCTCGACCGGCAGCGCCGGGGCTCCCTCGGCCTCGTCCTTCTTTCCTTTCGTCCGCCCGACGCCGCGGATTTCGACCGCGTCGTCCGGGACCCGTCCGGAAAGGTCGCGAAAGTCGTCGCGGCGAAGGATGTTCCCGGGCCGCCGGAAGAAATCGCCGAGGTGAGCGCCGGGGTCTACTGCTTCGAGCCTCGCGCCCTCAGGTCAGGGCTGGCGAGGCTTTCAAAGACTCTCTCCCGCGAGGCCGATCTGGCGGAGCTCGTCGCGATTCTGACGGAGGCAGACGCGAAGGTCGAGACGGTCGAGCCCGAGGACTGGCGCGAGGCCTGGAGCGTTCGCACGCGGCGGGACCTGGCGGCGGCGGAGGAGATCGCCCGGCGCCGAGCGATCGATCGGGTCCTCGACGCCGGCGCCACGGTCGTGGATCCCACGACGACCCGGATCGGAGCCTGGGTCGAGGTGGAGCCCGACGTCGTCATCCACCCCTTCGTCGTGCTGGAGGGCCGCTGCGTGCTCCGCGAGGGAAGCGAGGTCTTCTCCTTCACGCGCCTGGCCGACTCCGTGCTCGAGCCACGAGCCGCCGTGGGCCCGCACTGCGACGTCGAGGGCGCGAGGATCGGCGCCCGCTCCCGGGTCGGTCCGTTCTCCCGCCTGCGCCCGGGAACGGTGCTGGAGGAGGACGTGCGCGTGGGCAACTTCGTCGAGACCAAGAAGGCGGTTCTTCAGCGGGGAGTCAAGGCGCTGCACCACGCCTATCTGGGCGACACCGAGATCGGCGCGGACGCCAACATCGGGGCCGGGACCATCACGTGCAATTACGACGGCGAGAAGAAGCACAGGACCACGATCGGGAAGGGCGCGTTCATCGGCAGCGACACCCAGCTCGTTGCTCCCGTGACGGTGGGCGCCGGCGCCTACGTCGGCGCGGGCTCGACGATCACGCAGGACGTTCCCCCCGGCGCCCTCGCGTTGAGCCGCGTTGCCCAGAGGAACGTCGAAGGCTGGGTGGAGCGACGGAAGAAGAGGAAGGGATAGGTTTCAGGTTTCCCTGACACCTGCCTGATCGCTTTATGTGCGGCATCGTCGGCTACGTGGGATTCCGGGAGGCGGCGCCGCTGCTCGTCGAGGGATTGAAGCGGCTCGAATACCGCGGCTACGACTCGGCCGGGATCGCGACACTCTGCAACGGCGACTTCAAGATCCGGCGCAGCCCCGGCAAGCTCTCCAACCTGCTCGCGCGGCTGGACGGATCGCCGTTGCCGGGCTCGACGGGCATCGGGCACACGCGCTGGGCGACGCACGGGCGCCCGACCGAGGCCAACGCCCATCCCCACACCGACTGCACCGGCAGACTCGTCGTCGTTCACAACGGGATCTTCGAGAACTTCGCCGAGCGCCGGGAGGCGCTCCGCGCGGCGGGTCACCGCTTCACGAGCGAGACCGACACGGAAGTCTTCGCGCACGAGGTCGAGGCGGCCTTCGAGGGGGACCTGGCGGCGGCGGTGCGCAGCGCCGTGGGACACCTGTCCGGCGCCTACGCGGTCGTCGTGTCCACCAGCGCGGAGCCCGGGGTCCTGGTTGCGGCACGTACCGGGCCGCCGATCGTACTGGGCATCGGCGACAGAGAGAACTACGTCGCCTCCGACCCCGTGGCCCTGGCGCCCTGGACGCGCGACGTGCTGTTCCTGGAGGACGGAGATATCGCCCGCGTGGACGCGGCCGGGATCCGCATCAGCGATTCCGAGGGCCGGCCCCGGGAGCGCGTCCCGCAGCGCATCCGCTGGGACGCGGTGGCCGCCGAGAAGGGGGGCTACCGTCACTTCATGCTCAAGGAGATCCACGAGCAGCCGACCGCACTCGCGGAGACCCTGGGCGGCAAGGTCTCGCTGGAATCCGGAGAGCTTTCCTTCGAATCCGACCTTCTCGGCCCCGGGAGGGTCTCCGGATTCGATCGGGTCCTGCTCCTCGCCTGCGGGACGTCGTGGCACGCGGCGCTGATCGGCAAGTTCCTGATCGAGGGGATGGCGCGCCTGCCGGTCGAGGTGGACTACGGCAGCGAGTTCCGCTACCGGCGCCCCGTCGTGGACGAGCGGACGCTGACGGTCGGGATCTCCCAGTCGGGAGAGACGGCCGACACGGTCGCCGCTCTCTCGGAAGCCCGGCGCGCCGGTTCGCCGTTCGCCGCGATCGTCAACGTCGAGGGGAGCCAGATCGCCCGCATGGCGGACGCCGTCATCCCGACGCATGCCGGCCCGGAGATCGGCGTGGCTTCGACGAAGGCCTTCACGACGCAGCTCGCCGTCCTGTACCTGCTTGCGGCGAGGCTGCGCGAATCGCGCGGACTGGGCAGGGGCCTTTCGCCAGAAGAGAGGAGGTCGGTGGCCCAACTGCCCAGGGCCGCCTCGCAAGCCGTGGCGCTCGAGGCCCGGATGGAGGACCTCGCGCGGCGATTCCACGGCGCCCGCGACTTTCTGTTCCTGGGGCGCGGCCTGCATTACCCGGTCGCGCTGGAGGGGGCGCTGAAGCTGAAGGAGATTTCCTACATCCACGCCGAGGGATACCCCGCCGGCGAGATGAAGCATGGCCCGATCGCGCTCGTGGACGAGGACATGCCCGTCATCGTGCTCGCGCCGCACGACGGCTGGCGGGACAAGACAATTTCAAATCTGAGAGAGGTCAAGTCTCGCGACGGCATCGCGATCGTTCTGGCAACGCGCGAGGACCGGGAAGTCTCCGAGGCGGCCGACGACGTGATCGTCGTCCCCGAGACAATCCCGGAGCTTCAGCCGATCCTTTCGGTCATTCCCCTCCAGCTCTTCGCCTACCACGTCGCCGTGAGGAGGGGCTGCGACGTGGACCAGCCGCGCAACCTGGCCAAGTCGGTCACCGTGGAATAAAGCTGTCGGCTGTCAGCTATCGGTTCTCAGCCGGATGCGGATCCGTCAGCTGATAGCTGATAGCTGATAGCTGATAGCTGATAGCTGATAGCTTTTATCCGATGTCCGACTCTTCCTCGCTGACAGGATTGAACCCGGAGCAGAAGGAGGCCGTTCTGCACGAGAAAGGTCCTCTTCTGGTCCTGGCGGGCGCGGGATCCGGGAAGACCCGCGTCATCACGCACCGGCTGGCGCGGCTGGTGGAGACGGGCGTGGACCCGCGCTCGATTCTGGCGGTCACCTTCACGAACAAGGCGGCGCAGGAGATGCGCGAACGCGCGCGCAACCTGCTCGGAGGGGCCGCGGTCCTCTCCTTCATCGGGACCTTCCACGCCTGGGCGCTGCGCCTGCTGCGCCGCTACGCCGCCGCGGCGCAACTGCCCCCGCGGTTCTCGATCGCCGACTCGGCGGATCAACTGGCGCTCGTCAAGGAAGCCATGGCGGAGCTTCAGATCTCCGACCAGGTCCTGCCGCCCGGAGCCGTGCGCGCGCGCATTTCGCACGCCAAGAACGCGCTCGTGACGGCGCGCCGGTTCGAAGAGACCCAGACGGACTTCGCGGGGGAGCGGATCGCGAAGGTCTACCTCCTCTACGAGAAGAAGCTCGAGGCGGCCGGCGCGCTCGACTTCGACGACCTGATCGCCCGCTCGGTGCGTCTGCTGCGCGAGCGTCCGGACATCCTCGCCGCGGAGCGGCGGCGGATCCGCCACCTCCTGATCGACGAGTACCAGGACACCAACGCCGCCCAGGACGCCCTCGTCAAGTTGCTGGGCGAAGGCGCGGACTCGCTTTGCGCCGTCGGAGACGAGGACCAGGCGATCTACCGCTGGCGGGGCGCCGAGGTCGAGCACATCCTCCGGTTCGACCAGGACTTTCCGGGGGCGCGCATCGTCCCGCTCGAGACGAACTATCGCTCGACCGACGGGATCCTCCGGGCCGCTTCCGCGGTCGTCGCGAACAACCGGCGGCGGCGGGAGAAGAAACTGCGCGCCGACCGCGGCCAGGGCGCGCGCGTGCGCCTGGCCCAGTTCGAGGAGGACCGGCAGGAGACCGAATCGGTGGCGCGCGCGATCGCCGAGGGAGGCCGGCGGGCGGGAGACGTCGCGGTCCTCTACCGGACCAACGCGCAGTCGCGGCCGTTCGAGGAGGAACTGGTGCGTCGGCGGATCCCCTACGTCGTCGTCGGCGGCATGAAGTTCTACGAGCGGGCGGAGGTCAAGGACGCGATCGCGTACCTGCGCCTCTCCGTGCGGCCGGAGGACGACCTGGCCTTCCGCCGCGTGGTCAACGTGCCGGCGCGCGGCATCGGCGCGGCCACCCTCGACCGCATCGCCGCGGCCGCGCGCGAGACGCGGCGCTCCTGGTGGGAAGTCTCCGGCGATCCGCCGCCCGGGCTCTCCGACCGCGCGCGCGTCGCGCTCTCGCGTTTCCGCGCGCTCGTGGAAGACCTGCGCGAGAAGGCGCAGACCTATTCTCCGGCCGCCCTGATCGAGCACCTTTTCGAGGCGACGGGCTACGCCGCGCTCTACGAGGGATCGGAGGATCGGGAAGACGAGGCCCGGCGCGAGAACCTCCAGGAGCTACTCAACTCGGCCCGGGAATTTGAGAGGCGCAACGCGGAGGGCGCGACCGTCGCCGAGTACCTCGACACGGTCTCCCTCGCCACGGACGCCGACGTCGTGGCCTCCGGGGCGGGCGCCGTGACTCTTTCGACGCTCCACGCCGCCAAGGGACTGGAGTTCCCGGCCGTCTTCATCGTGGGGCTCGAGGAGGGCTACCTCCCGCACGGCGAGTCGCGGGAAGACGCGGAGGAGATCGAGGAGGAGCGCCGCCTCCTCTACGTCGGCATGACGCGAGCCCGAGACGAGCTGACATTGACTCTGACCGGCAGGCGCCTCGTCTATGGAAGGGTCCAGTACCGCTCCCCCTCCCGCTTCGTCAGCGAGATCCCGGCCGAGGCCCTCGAGGAAGTCTCGGCGCCCCGGGCCGCCCGTCCGACGATCTTCGAGCGCGAGCCCGAAGAGGACGTTCCCTCGCACGCCTTGAAACGAGGCCGGCGCGTCCGCCACCCGCGCTATGGCTACGGCGTCATCCTGGCCCAGGAAGGCTCGGGCGAGGAGACACGGCTGACGGTCTACTTCGACCGCGCCGGCAAGAAGAAGTTCGTCGCCCGCTACGCGGACCTCACCCCCGCGTAGTGCTCCGCGAGGGGCCTGCGCCTTCGGCGCACCGGCGAGCGGCTCGGCCGGATGCGGCCTCGACCGCTCGCCTGGCCCTTCGCTGCGCGCTACGCGGGCGCGGCGCGCGCCTCCTCCCTCGGTTACTTCGGGAGACTTCGCGCGCCGCGAGCACCGGCGGCACTTCGGCGGTATCTCGGATGCTTCTCTGCGACTATGTCGAGTGAAGTCCCTGTCGTCCTGAGCGAAGCGCAGGATCTGCTCCCGTCGCCGGGTTGGCACGACGTGAGGCAGGCACGTTGACGCCCTGGCCGTGTTAGTGTCGGTTGGAGGTGCCGGCGTTGGATTTTGAAAGAGTTCTCGGAATTGTGGAGAGCTTCTTCGCGCGGCAGAAGTTCTCCTATGCTGTCATCGGCGCCTTCGGGCTGCATGCCTATGGGTTGACACGAGCAACCAGCGACATGGACTTCGTGACGCAAACGGAGGCCCAACCGACGCTGATTCCTTTTCTGGTCTCCGAAGGCTATGAAAACCTGTACGTGTCAGCGGGCTACTCCAATCACCTCCATCCCGATCCTTTGCTCGGCCGGGTGGACTTTGTTTACGTGGCTGGCGAGACGGGCCGCAGGCTCTTCGAGGGATGCAGGGAATTCCCGCTTCAGAATCGGATGATCCGGGTGCCGCGCCCCGAGCACCTGGCCGCCATGAAAGTCCAGGCCATGAAGAATGATCCGTCGCGTTCGCTTCAGGAGATGGCTGACATTCTTTTTTTGCTCGGCCTTCCGGGGATTGACGAGGAGGAGGTGCGCGCTTATTTCGAGCGGGCCGGCCTCAAGGAAAAATACGATGAGATCAAGCGCCTCGGATGATTTGCTCGACCTCGAACGAGACCTTCCGACGACCCCGGAGGACGTCGCGGCATTGAGGCGTCTCCGCCGGCTCCCCCGACTCGACTTCGACGGTTACTTCCGTTTTCTGGCTTCTTTCGAGCCGCCTCCTGCAGAGAAGGTACGCTCGAAAAACGGTCCGCGCGGCAAGAGCCCCTTCGAGCTCTAGCTGCTTCCGAGCGCGTTCTCCATGATGTTCTGGATCTGGCTTCCTGGCCCCTTCCTCCTTCGATAGACGCTAAACCCCAGATCCCTTGCGAGGCCGCCCATCTGCTTGGCCGTCTTGCCTACCGCGAACCACAGGCGTTCCGTCGAGCTCCTCGGGTTGCCTTGACGACCTCTTCGGCTTGGATAGAGATAGTTCTTCAAGAAAAAGAGATCGAGCACGGTAGACTCGACCCAGTCAATCGTCTCTTGATACCCGGCAATCCAGTCCACGGCTCCGCAAGAATCGAGAATAAACCGCGCGTTGGCTTCCGTGCCGAATGAGCACGAGCCGAAAAGAATCCCCCGGCGGCGATTCGTATCCGGACTCTTGAGTGCATTGCGAATGATCGTTCGCCCGATAGCATTGTCTCGAAAGCCTAGAATGGCCTTTTTTGGTTCCTCGGTCCCGTGTGCAGCTACGTAGACGGTGAGGGCTGAGTTGCCCGAAAATGCGTACCGGACGCGTCAACAAAGGCAGCCTCGTTGTTGAACATCTCGTAGTGGTACGCGCGATCACCGGCCCTTTCATCAGGCGGCCACACCGTGAAGAGCGGCTTGAAGAGGTCGAGGACCGTTACATTCTTTCGATCGAACCACTTCCCTCGAGAATCGTCAGTTGCGGTTGCACTCGCTACCCCCCGTGAGCTCGTTAGACGAGGCGGCCCAGGATGGACTCGGGAACGATGGCCCGCAGGTCCGGGTAGGCCTCCAGGAGACGCGCGATGTCGGCGAGGTCCTTCTGGCGTTTGCTCGGGCGGCGTGTCGGGTCCTCGGCGGCCCAGACTTTTCCACGCAGCACGTCTTCGACGCTCGCCACCGGCAGCTTCAAGCCGAGGATCTCGCGGGTTCCGGCGCGCTGCAGGAAGGCGGAATAACGCGGATCGGTCTGGATCTGCACGCGCAGATCCGAGTCTTGCTGAGAAACATTCAAGCTGTGAGGAAAGCGTTCCACATGGAATCTGTCCCGCAGGAGCGGCTCGAGACGGCCGACCTGGTCCACCGCGACGACCACGTCGAGGTCGAGACTCACCACGGGATCGACGTAGGCGTTCACTCCCTGCCCTCCGATAACACAGAAGGAGATCTCGCTCCGCCGGAGGACGTCCAGCAGGTCCGTGAGCAGGTCCGCCCGATCCCTGACGACCGTCTTCCAGTACTCCAACGCTCGCATGGCTATTCCGGCTCGTGCCTTTCGCGATTATCTCATCCTGTCGGTGGAGGAGGGGCGTCCTGGAGCCGGGCGATGAGGGCGATCATGCGGCCGGCGGCGGCTCCATCGCGGCGGTAACTGGCGAATCTCTCGCCGCCGCAGCGCGTGCAGGCGGGGTGCGCGTTGATGTTCCCGGGCGGGACTCCGGCGGACTCGAGCTGCGCGCGGTTGACGGCGGCGAGGTCCAGGCGGAAGCGCCTGTCGCAGGGGCGGCGCAGGAAATCTCCCGCGAACCTCGCCGCGACCTCCCCGCCGACCTCGTAGCAGCAGACGCCGATGGAAGGGCCCACGAACGCGCGAAGGGAGGAAGGCGCTTCGCCAAGCCGGCCCAGCGCGGCGACTCCGGCCGCCGCGGCATTGCTGGCCGAGCCCCGCCAGCCGGCGTGGACGGCGGCGATGGAACGCGCGCCGGCGAGGAGGATCGGCACGCAGTCGGCCGTCTGGACCACGAGCGCGACGCCGCAGAGTCGCGTCGCCAGGATGTCGCATTCTCCGGCATCGAGCACCTCGCCCCGGCCGGGAGCGTCGCGGACCATTACGGCGCGGTTGCCGTGGACCTGCGTGGCGCGCACGATGGAAAGCTCGTCGGTCGCGAGACGGCGCGCGAAGCTCCTCGCGAGAAATGACGTGGGGGAAGGTTCTTCCTTCGGGGCCGCCCCGCGGCCGGAGAAGCCGACGAGGATGCCGGGCGGCGGATCGGACGGCCGGAAGATCCAGCCGCCGGCGTTCTGCTCCTCGAGCCAGTCACCGGTCACACAGGAATTGTAGGAGGGATCAACTGTTGCGTCGGCACCGGTAGCGCCCTCACGCCGTCCCTCTCCCGGAGGGAGAGGCGGAAGTGTTAGAATTTCGCGATGTCCTCGGTGGAAACGCCTGTAAAAACGCGGGTTTTCCCCGTCATCGGGCTGGAGGTCCACGCCCAGCTCCAGACCCGGTCGAAGCTTTTCTGCGCGTGTCCGGTCGTGGTCGGCGCTCCGGCCAATTCGGCGACGTGTCCCGTTTGTCTCGGCTTTCCCGGGACGCTGCCGGTCACCAACCGCCATGCCATCACGCTCGCGATGAGGCTCGCCATCGCGGTGGGCGGCGAGATCCACCAGGACTCGCGCTTCGCCCGCAAGAATTACTTCTATCCGGACCTGCCCAAGGGCTATCAGATCAGCCAGTACGACCGCCCGATCTCGACCGGCGGGCACATCGAGATCGACACGGCCTCGGGGACGAAGGCCGTCCGCCTCGTGCGCATCCACCTGGAGGAAGACGCGGGCAAGCTCCTTCACGACACGCCCTACGACGACGTCCCCGCGACCGTCTCGCTCGTGGATTGGAACCGCTGCGGGGTTCCCCTCGTCGAGATCGTGAGCGAGCCCGACATCCGCTCGCCGGAGGAGGCCGCGGCCTATCTGACGGAGCTGCGCCGGCTCCTGCGGTACACCGGTGTCTCCGACGCCGACATGGAGAAAGGCAACCTGCGCTGCGACGCGAACATCTCGGTCCGCGCCGCCGGGGACGCCCCGTTGGGCACGCGCGTGGAGATCAAGAACTTGAACTCCATCCGTTACGTCGCCAGGGCGATCGAGCACGAGATCGAGCGGCAGGCGGAGGCGATCGAACGGGGCGAGCGGATCGTCCTGGAGACGCGTCTCTGGGACGCCGCGGCCGGGCGGACGGTCTCGATGCGCGGCAAGGAAGAGGCCCACGACTACCGGTACTTCCCGGAACCGGACCTGGGCGCGCTCGTGGTGGACGAGGCCTGGATCGCGGAAGCGGCGTCGCAACTGCCCGAGTTGCCGCGCGCCCGGCAGGACCGCTTCGTCTCGCAGTACGGCTTGCCGCGCGCCGACGCGGAGACGCTCACCTCCGCCCGCGAGCTCGCGGACTACTTCGAGGAGCTCGCCGCGTTGGTACCGTCCAGGCTTGCCGCCAACTGGGTGACGGGCGAAGTGCTTCGCTGGATGAAGGAGCGGAAGATCTCCCCGGAGGACGCGCTCTCGTTTCCCGTTTCCGCCTCGCGCCTGGCGGGACTCCTTCGCCTGTTGGACGGAAAGGAGATCTCGGCGGCTTCCGCGAAGGAGGTCTTCCTCGCGATGCTGGACTCGCCGCGCGAGGCCCGGGAGCTGGTGGAGGAGAAGGGGCTCGGCCAGATGAGGAACGACGGCGCGCTCGAGGCCCTCGTCCTCGCGATTGTTTCGGAGAATCCCTCGCAGACAGCGCTCTACCGCTCGGGAAAGACGCAGACCTTCGGGTGGTTCGTCGGGCAGGTCATGAAGAAGACGGGCGGCCGGGCCGATCCCGCCGCCGTCCGCGAGGCGTTGACGAGGGCCCTGACCCCGTGATCCAGCTCTATCACGTCTCCAAGGAGTACGGGCGGTTCCGGCACGCTCTGACCGAAGTCACCTGCAACATCGAACGCGGCGAGTTCGTGTTCCTGACGGGCCCCTCCGGCGCCGGAAAGACGACGCTGCTCAAGCTCCTTTTCCGGGAAGAGGCTCCCTCTGGCGGGCAGATCGTGGTCAATGGGCGCAACATCTGGGTGCTCCCTTCTTCGCAGGTCCCGTACTTCCGGCGGACCATCGGCGTCGTCTTCCAGGACTTCCGCCTCATCGCGCGCAAGACGGTCTTCGAAAACATCGCCTTCGTGCAGAACGTGCTCGGGCTGGCGCGAGCGGAGCAGCGCCGCCGCACGTATCAGGTCTTGAAGCGAGTCGGCCTCCACCACCAGATGAACGCCTATCCGCAGGATCTCTCGGGAGGCGAGCAGCAGCGCGTGGCGATCGCCCGCGCGCTCGTCAACGAGCCGGCCCTCCTCCTGGCCGACGAGCCCACCGGGAACCTCGATCCGGTGCTCTCGGAAGAGATCATGCGGCTCTTCGCCGACATCAACATTCGCGGCACGACCGTGGTCGTCGCCACGCACGACCTCGAGCTCATCCGGCGGATGGGAAAACGCGTTCTGACTCTCGAGCGCGGCAGCCTGCGCGAGGGAGCCTCGCCGGCCCCGTTGATCCGCGAAGCGCCCTTTCTCCCCCGGGGATGACGGAAGCCGTCAGGCGTGAGGCGTCAGGCGAAGCACGAATTTGAAGCGCGCCTTACGCCTGACGCCTTACGCCTTACGGCTCCGGTAGTCTGATGGCGGTCAAACCCCGTTACGTCTTCGGCGAGGCCTGGTCCATCGCGCGGAGCGGTTCCCGGCAGACCACGATGGCGGTCGCTCTGATCGCGCTCGGTCTCTACGTGCCGGGGCTGCTGGTGCTCCTCTCCGGCAACCTGGGGCGTCTCGCGACCGCCGGTGGCGAGCCGCCGGCGGCCGTCATCACGCTCGAGGCCTCGGCCGACGCCCGGGAGACGGCCGCGAAGATCGCCTCGGATCCGCGCGTCGAGCGCGTGCGTTTGATATCGAGCGCCGAAGCGCTCGAACGGTTCCGGCGCGCCTACCCGACGCTGGGTTCCGCGCTCGCCGAGCTGAAGGAAGCCCCCTTTCCGCCGACCCTCGAGGTGTATTTGAAACGCGGGACTCCGGCCGCCTCGGCGGGGGCGGCCTCCCGGATCGCGCAGGCCGCGGCGCGGCTGCGCGGCGTGGAGACGGCCGAATCGGAAGAAGGATTCGACCGCCGCTTCCGCGAGGCCATCCGGCTCCTGCGAGGCGCGGGCCTCCTGCTCGGAGGCCTGCTGACCATCGCCGCGATTCTCTCGGTCGCTTCCGCCATCCGGCTCGCCCTCGATCTCCACCGCGACGAGATCGAGATCATGAGACTGATGGGCGCGACCGAAGGCGCGGTGCGCGCCCCTTTCTGGCTCTACGGCGCCTTCGAGGGATTCCTCGGCGGCGCGGCCGCGCTCGGCCTCCTCGCCGCCACGTACTTCGCCGCGACGCGCTATCTCCTGAGGCATCCCCATCCCGTGCTCTCCATCTTCTGGGCCGGCTTCCTGGATTGGAGAACCGCGGCCGCGCTCCCTCTTCTCGGAACCGCCGCCGGTTTTCTGGGCAGCGTCCTTTCGCTTGGCCGCAAAGCGAAAGTCTGAATCGCGCGCGGCAGCGCGCGCGCTCAGACGGGCCGCGGCGGCGGGTCCGGGTCGCCCAGCAATCGCGCGAAACCCTCCCAGCCCCTGATGTGCTCGCAGACGACCTTGATCGCGGAGGTCAGGGGCACGGCCAGGACGGCTCCGGGCACTCCCCACAGCAGCCCCCACGAAATGAACGCGACCATCACCGTCAGGGGAAAGAGCCGCACCTTGCCGCCCACGATGAAAGGCGTCAGGACGTTTCCTTCCAGGAACTGGAGGATGGCATACGTCAGGAGCACGAGCAGCGCCTTGCGCCCGTCGTACTGGAAGTAGGCCACGGCCACCGCCGGGACCGTGGAGAGGATCACACCGACGTACGGAAGCATGATGGCCAGGCCCGCGACCGGCCCGAGGACGTAGTAGTAGCGGACGCCGAGGAACATCAGGGAGATCGTCGTGGCGCCCGCCATGATGAGCGCCACGAACGCCAGGCCGAGGGCATAGGACGTCATCGTCCTTGAGATCGCGCCCGTGACGTCCGTGCCGGCCGTGCGCGGATTTCGCGAGAGGATGCCGTCGATCACCCGGCCGAACTTCTCGCGGTCCTTCAGCATGAAGAAGGTCAGGAAGGGGACGGCCGCCGCGTAGAGGACCAGGTGCAGCACGCCACCCAGCTGCCCGACGAGAGCCCGGGTCATTCCCAGCGGCGACTCCGCGATCTTGACCTCGCGCACGCCGCGCGATTCCTCGGGCAGGATGTTTCCCATTCTCTCCCGCAGCGTGTTGATGAAATCCGTCAGCTGGGAAGTCAGATCCCGGATGCGCGTCTGGTAGCGGGGAAGGTCGCCGTAGAACTCGTTCAATTGAGCCGTGACGTTGATCAGGAGAAGCACCAGGGCGCCTACCAGGACGAAGAGCAACAGGAGGATCGCGAGCACGCGCGGCACGCGCGCGCGTTCGAGAAGCGAGACAAAGGGCCGCATCGCGAAGGCCAGGAAGAGCGCGAAGATGACCGTGATGAAGAAGAGGCGTCCGTAGTAGAGCAAGGCGATACCCGCCGCCAGAGACACGATCGTGATGCCGACGGGAGAAGCGGGGGAGGGGGTCTGGACAGCGGCCGCCCGCGGGGGCGGAGTCAAAAAAGCCCCCTCCGGCGGAGGGGGCTTCCACTCTGTCTCCGGCGGATCGGCGCTCACGACCCCGAGACGAGAGTGACGACGATCAGCGCCCGGCGATTCTTGGCGCGCCCTTCCGGCGTGCTGTTGTCGTAGGCGGGCTCGGCGGTCCCCCTGGCGGCGGTCGTGATGCGGCCGGGATCGATGCCGTGGCGGGTAACGAGGTACTCCTTGGCCGCGGCGGCCCGCTTGCCGGAAATGACCAGGTTGGCCTGCTCGGAGCCGCCGGGGTCCGAATAGCCCGTGATGAGGGCCGTCGAGTTCAGGTCGTTCTTCATCCGCAGCGCGACCCCGTCCAGGACCGCCTTGGCGATGTTGGTCAGCCGGGCGCTCCCGGAGTCGAAGTAGATCTCGTCCCGCGTGGTCCTGGGCGGGCGGACGGGCGGTGCGGGCGGCGCGGGCACCACCTCCTCCGTCTTCTCCTCTACGACCGCCGCGGGAGCGGGCGCGGGGACGACCACGGGCGGCGGCGGCGGAGGAGGCCACGCCGCGTAGGTCAACCCGACGATTCCCCCGAGCGGCGTCGGCGAGAAACCGTGGCGCACGAGCATGTCCACGTTCGCGTTCAAGGCCGCGGAGACCGCGAAGCCCGAGCGGCCGATGAAGAAGCGCGCGCCGGTGACCAGCATCGAGTAACTGTCCTCGGGAAAGTCGCCTCCGTCCATGATCGTGCGGTCGAGCTCGGCGATGACGTGCACGAAGGGCGCCACGGGGATGTCCGCGCCCGCGCCGAACCGCAGCCGGTTGGCGGGGCGGATGTCGTTATCGTGGTGGCCGGAAAGCTGGTAGGAGATGACGCCTGTCAGGATTCCCTTGGTGGCCGAGACTCCCCACTCCCAGTCCGTGCGGCGGGTCTTGATGCGGTCGAGGTCCGCGTCCACCTCGTCCGCGTGGAGCGAAGAGTGGGAGAAGGGGATGTCGGCCGCCCCCCAGAGAGCGATCCGGAAATCCGGATCCGCTTCAGAGACGAAACCGTACTTGGTGCCGATGCGGATCTTCCGCGGCTCGTCGGCCTCGAAGGCCGAGCGGATCTGGACGCCGTTCAACGCTCCGCCGAGCCATCCGCCGCGGTTCTGGAACTTCTCCTCTCCGGCGCTGGCGAAGACCGTCCAGTGATCCGCCAGCCCCAGACCCAACGACGCCTCTCCCGCCCAGTGGTTGTAGAGGCGGCGGCGCATCTCCGTGTCGCTGAAGGCGAGGTTGCCGGCGACGAGCTGTTCCTTCCAGCCGTAGAGGCCGAAGGTGATGGTCCCGGCTCGGGGGGTGTCCGCGCTCGGGATGGTGAAGAGCCCGATGTCCCCCTGGTTGTTCGGGGCGATCTGCGCGGAAGCGAACGCTCCAATCAGATACACAAACAACCCGAGGAGCGCGGCACGCTTGGCCTTCATGCAATCTCCTTTCAGACGGGACCGGGACCAGGATGCCGAATAGAATAAGCCAAAAAAGCGCCATTGCCAAACAATGATCCGGAAGGCGGGAGGCCTGAGCCGGGATCCTCCGGCCGGGCGCCTCCCCGGCTAAGGTCTAAAGCCTGCCGGCGGGCAGGCGTGGATGTGGCAGATAGCGACCGCCAGGGCGTCGGCGGCGTCGAGCGGCACGCGGGCGCGCTGGCGGGCGACCAGGGAGAGCACCATTGCGCGCACCTGCGGTTTTTCGGCGTTGCCGTAGCCCACGAGCGCCTTCTTGACCAGTCGCGGCTCGTACTCGAAGACGGGGATTCCGCAGCGCGCCGCGGCCGCCAGCAGGACGCCGCGGGCGTGGGAGAGCTTGATCGCCGAGGAGACATTCCTGGCGGTGAAGACCGTCTCGATGGAGACCGCGGCCGGCCGGCGCTCCTCCAGGAGGCGCGCCGCTCCGGAGAAGAGGAAGTCGAGCTTCTCGGCGAACGTCATCGCGGCGGGGGGACGCCAGACGCCGCAGCCGTCCAGGGTCAGGCGCCCTTCCACGAAAGAGACGAGCCCATAACCTGTCGCCGCGGTGCCGGGATCGAAGCCCACAACCCTCATGGGACCGTAAGGCGTAAGGCGTAAGGCGTAAGGCGTGAGGCGTGGAGCCCGGGTGGGTTTCCGGCTCCGTCTGACGCCTAACGCCTCACGTCTCACGTCTCACGGCTCAGGCGGTTTCTTCGAAGTCGAAGTTTGCCCAGACGTGCTGGACGTCGTCGTGGTCTTCGAGCGCCTCCATCAGCTTCATCATCTGTTCGGCCTTGCGTTGATCGAGGACCACCTCCGTCGTCGGGATCATCGAGATCTCGGCGACGGCGATCGGCAGCTTCTTCGCCTCGAGCTGCGCCTTGACGGACCCGAACGCTTCCGGCTCCGTCATGACTTCGTGGTACTGATCCGTCGAGCGGACGTCCTCGGCTCCCGCTTCGATGGCCGCTTCCATCACCGCGTCCTCGGTCACCTTCTCTTTCTCGATGGCCAGATATCCCTTCTTCTGGAAGAGGAACCGAACCGAGCCCTCGGCGCCGAGGTTCCCGCCATGCTTGGAGAAGATCGTGCGGATCTCCGGGAGGGTGCGGTTCTTGTTGTCGGTCATCGCCTCGATGTAGACCGCGACGCCTCCGGGTCCGTACCCCTCGTAGCTGATTTCCTCGTAGGAGACGCCCGGAAGCTCGCCGGTGCCGCGCTGGATCCCCCGCTTGATGTTCTCCGCGGGCATGTTGACCGCCTTGGCGTCGTCGATGGCCTTGCGCAACCGGGGGTTCCCCTCCGGCGCCCCGCCTCCCATGCGAGCGGCCATCGTGATTTCCTTGATGAGCTTGGTGAAGAGCCGGCCGCGCTTGGCGTCGGCGGCTCCCTTCTTGTGCTTGATCGTCGCCCACTTGCTGTGTCCGGACATGCGGGGCCGATTATATGTGCGGCGGGGGAGCGCGGATGCCTTATCATTTCCGGGACTCTTCCGTCGCCCCAAAAAGCGGTTTGCTCATGACGAAACGGATCCTCCTCATCGACTATGAATCGCGCTCGGCCGAGCGCGTTCGCGGAGTCCTGCGCGAGCCCGATTACGAGATCGTGGCGGCTCACGACGGAGAGGAGGCCCTGAACGCTTTCTCCTCTACCCATTACGATCTGGTGCTCCTGTCGGGGATGCTGCCGCGCCTGCCCAGCGCCGAGGTCATCCGGGAGATCCGGCGCAAGGGCGGCGCCATGGCGCCTCCGATCCTGCTGATGGTGTCCGGCTACAAGGGCTCCAACACGAAGGCCGACGCCCAGCGCGTCGGGGCCTTCGATCTGCTCTCGCGCCCCTTCTCGGACGACGCGCTGCGGAAGGCCGCCGCGGAAGCGATCGCGGCGACCGGCACGGCGGCCGGGGCCCCGCGAAGAGACACGGACGCCGGCGAGGTCTCGGCGCTGACCTCCTCGGACATCTTCTCCGACATCCTCGAAGAAGTGGATCGCGATGTCCACGCTCCGGCGCCGGCCGCGCGAATCACCCAGGCGACGGAGTTGGAAGTCGAGAAGCGGATTCGCGACACCCTTTCGGGCGTCCGTCCGAAGTCTCTCCCGGCGCCGGCGAAACCAGCGGCGAAGTCCACGGGCGAGGAAGTCGAGCGCATGCTGTTCCAGACGCTGTCGGGCCTTCGGACTCCTGCCCGGCAGAGAACTGTCCCGGTTCCCCAGCCGGCCATCCGGGAACCGGCCGAGACGGCCGCGAAGGCGCCGGAAGCGGCTCCGGCGGCGGAGATCCCGGGGCCGGACCGCTTCGGGCAGTACGAGATCCTGGAGCGGATCGCCAGCGGAGGCATGGCCGAGCTCTTCCGCGCGCGCCGCAGCGGAGTCGAAGGATTCCAGAAGATCGTCGCGATCAAGAAGATCCTCCCGCATATCGCGGGCGACGAAGAGTTCATCGCGATGTTCGCCGACGAGGCGAAGCTCGCGGCGCAGCTCTCCCATCCCAACATCGTTCACATCTTCGACCTGGGCAAGATCGAGGCGGGCGGCTATTTCATCGCGATGGAACACGTGGAGGGGCGCGACCTGCGGTCCATTCTTCACATGGTCCGGGAGACGGGCCTCCGGCTCCCGGTGCCGCTGGCGGTCTCGATCGCCGCGAAGGTAGCGGCCGCGCTGGATTACGCGCATCGCCGCCGCGGCGACGACGGACAGGACCTGAACATCGTGCACCGCGACGTTTCGCCGCCGAACATCCTCGTCTCGACCGATGGAGACATCAAGCTCTGCGACTTCGGGATCGCCAAGGCCGCCTCCAAGGTCTCGCAGACCGAATCGGGCGCCCTGAAGGGGAAGGTCCCTTACATGTCCCCGGAGCAGGCCTGGGGGAAGCCCCTGGATCAGAGGAGCGATATCTATTCGCTGGGCGCGGTGCTCTTCGAGATGTTGACGGGCCGCAAGCTCTTCCAGGGAGACTCGGACCTGAACGTGCTCGAGAAGGTCCGTGCCGGCGAGGTCGTCCTGCCCTCGAGCCTGAACCCGGAGGTGCCGCCGGCGCTGGACGCGGCGGTGCTCAAGGCCCTCGCCCGGGAGCCGGACGAGCGCTACCCGAGAGCCTCGGACCTGCTGCGCGACCTCGAGACGGTGGTGCGGACCTACGAGCCGCCGCCTTCGAGCGCGGACCTCGCGGCCTATGTACGGCATCTGGAAAAGGAGGAGGCGGACCGGCGTGAGGCGCGGACTCGCGAGGCGCAGCCGCCGGCCGTGGTTGCTGCGCCGGCGAAGGAGCCGGCCGGGCAGGAGATCCGGCTTCCTCTCCCTCCGCCGCCGGCCGCCGCGCCCGAGGCGTCTGTCCCGCCGTCCGCACTGCCGACGCAGGGACTCGAGCCGCCGACCCCGCCCCCCGCCCGCCGGCCCGAGCCCGTGCCCGCCGGAGTCTTCGCGGCGACTTTTCCAGGAGAGGCGGAGAGCAAGAAGCGCGTCCGGCTGTACCTCCTGATTGCCGCGGCGGCCCTCGCGCTGGTCGTCGCCGGCTGGCTCGTCATGCGAAAGCCCTCGACGTCAACTCTTCCCACCGCGGCGGTCACGGCTCCTCCCGCGACAGTCCTCGCCGAAAACGCGATAACTCCTCTCCCCACGCCGCCGCCTTCTCCGGCCGTCGACGCGAAGGCGATCCAGGAGGAGGCGCAGCGTAAGCTCAACGCCAGGCGCAAGGAGATGCAGAAGACGGCCGAAGCCGCGGCGAGTCCTCCCCGCGCCGGGAGCGAGAGGCTCCCCTCGGCGGTTCCTGCTCCGCCCACCGCCGTCCCGGCCCAGCCTTCGCCCGAGGTCCGGGTGGCCGCGGCGCAGCCCCCCGCACCCGAGCCCACGGCCGCGCCCGTCGTCGAGGCTCCGCCGACCGCGCCTCCGCCGACCGCGCCTCCGCGCGCTCCCGCGAAACCCGAAGCCGCGGAGCTCTCGCGGGGAGACCTGGTCGGTCCCGGACAGGGGGTCGTGGAGCCGGTGTTCGTGTCCTCTCCCCGAATCGCGTATCCTCCCGCCGCGCGCGAACAAGGAATCAGCGGCAGGGTCGTCGTGCTCGTTCTCGTGAACGAGGAAGGGACGGTCACGGAAGCGAAGCTCCAGCAGGGACTCGCGAAATTCGGAGGGGTAAACGAGGCGGTCCTCGACTCGATCCGCCACGCGAAGTTCCACGCCGCGACCAAGAACGGGATTCCCGTCAAGATGTGGCGCACGGTCGTCGTGGACGTCAAGCCTTGAGGGTGAGACTTGCGAGCGCAGAGATAGACCCGGCCGCGGTCCGGTCAATTCACAACTCACAATTCTCAACTCGCCATTTCTTTTTGCAGGAGGTCCGATGACTCTCTCCCCCGAACAGAAGAAGTTCTACGAAAACACGATGGCCGTGACCAAGCACGAGATCACGGAGCTGGAAGGCCAGATCCAGGAAGAGCTGGCAAAGGTGAAGGACCGGCTGGCGGAGCTCCAGAACGCGCAGAAGGCAGCGCGCCAGATGTACGACGCCGCCTGCATGCGCCTGGGCATCGCCAACGATCTCGAAGACGCCGAGACTCAGAGGTAGCGGCCGCCCCGGGGCGGATGGGTTTCTCACGATGAGAGTTCGACGTGCGACGTTCTACGTTCCAAGTGGGGGCCTCGTAGTGCCGAACGTAGAACGTCGAACATAGAACGTCGAACCACCTCATGCTGGCGGTCAAGGCCTCTGGGGTCTTCATCCTGCTCTGCGCCTTGGCCGCGGGTTGTTCCCGCTCGCGGGCGCCGGCTCCTTCCTGGAATCCGTCTGGCGCCGCGCCGGCCCGCGTCGTGACGCTCGCCCCCAACCTGACCGAGATCGTCTTCGCCGTCGGCGCCGGGAAAACGCTCGTCGGCGTGTCGGAGTATTCCGACTTCCCCGAGCAGGCGCGGTCGCTGCCGCGGGTGGGAGGGCTCGAAGTCAGCGCCGAAGCGGTCGTTTCCCTGCATCCGGATCTCGTGCTCGCCACTCCCGAGGGAAACGCGAAGGGTCCCGTGGCCGCCCTGGCCGCCGCCGGCGTTTCGGTGCTCGCGGTTCCGGGAGGTTCGCTTACGGGGGTGCTGGAAGGAATCCGCCGGGTGGGCCGGAGTCTGGGCCATGCCGGGGAAGCGCAACGGCTTGCCGCGGATCTCGAGCGCCGGAGAGAGGCCGTCCGGGCGAGGGTGGCGCGGTTGAAGCGCCGCCCGCGCGCCGTGTTGATCATCTGGCCGGATCCTCCTCAGGCGGCCGGCGGAGGCACATTCTTGAATGACGTGCTGACGGAAGCGGGAGCGGAGAATCTGCTCGGCGGCCGGCAAGGCTGGCCGCTCGTCTCGCCGGAATGGCTGGCCACGGCGCCGATCGAAGTCCTCGTCGTCCCGGATTCGGAACAGACCCGCTCCGCTTATGAGCGCGCCTTTGCGGAGGGCCCTCTCTCCCGCGGCGCGGCGGCCGCCGCGCGGGTCGTGCGCATCGACGAATCGGTGTTGACGCGGCCCGGCCCGCGGATCTTCGATGCCCTGGAGAAACTCGCGGCAGAGCTCGTCCCATGATGCGCGGCCGGGCCGGGAGCGTTCTCCTCGCGGCGGTTCTCCTGGCGCTCGCGATCGTTCTCGGCATCACGGTCGGAGGCGTCCATCTCTCTTTCCCGGATCTGCTGTCGGGACGGGGAGCCTCCGGCCAGGCCGCCCGGCTCCTGGCTTCGCTTCGCTTCCCGAGGGTCGCTCTGGCGGCGATCGTGGGCGGCTGCCTGGCGCTGGCAGGCGCGGCGCTGCAGGCGCTGCTTAAGAATCCTCTCGCGGATCCCTTTCTCCTGGGGACTTCCGGCGGCGCCGCGACCGGAGCGGCGATCGCCGCCCTGGCGGGCCTCTCGCCTCTTCTCTCGCCGGCCGCCGCCTTCGCGGGAGCCCTCGTTTCCGCCTTCGGAGTCGCCGCTCTCGCGCGGCGGGGCGGCCGGCTCGATCTCCAGCGGCTGCTGCTCGCGGGTCTCATCGCCAACGCCTTCTTCTCCGCGCTGATCCTGCTCGTCTTCTCGGCCGCCTCCGGCGAGGCGGCGCGGACGATGCTCTTCTGGATGATGGGGAGCCTCGCCGACGCGACGGCCGGCAAAGCGCTGGTTCTGCTTCCCTACGCGGTGGCGGCGGGCACCGTGCTCCTCCTCTCCGCTTCGCGCCTGAATCTCTTCGCCGTGGGAGAGGAGAACGCGGCGGCTCTCGGAGTGGACACGGAGAAATCCAAGCGCCTCGTCTTTCTCGCCGCTTCGCTCCTGACGGGAGCCGCGGTGGCCTTCGCCGGCGTGATCGGCTTCGTCGGGCTGCTCGTCCCGCACGCCGCGCGGGCGGCGGCCGGCAACGACCAGCGCGTCCTGCTGCCGGTCTCCGCGTTCTCCGGGGCCGCGCTGCTCGTGGCGGCCGACGCGTTCGCGCGGACCGCGTTCGCGCCCGCGGAACTGCCCATCGGCGCCGTCACGGCCGCGCTGGGCGCTCCGTTGTTCGCCTGGCTCCTGCTGAGGAACCCGTGACGCTGCTCGAGGCGCGGGACCTGAAGGCCTCGTACGGGACGACTCCGGCGCTCGCCGGCCTGGACGCGTCGGTCGCGAGCGGCCAGATCGTGGCCGTCCTGGGCGAGAACGGCTCGGGCAAATCCACGCTCCTCAAGGTCATCGCCCGGATCTTGCCGGCAAACGGCGGAGAGGTCCTGCTCGAGGGACGTCCGCTCGCGCTGATGCCGCGGCGGGACACCGCGCGCCGCATCGCCTACGTGCCGCAGAGCCTGGACCTGGTCTTCCCGATACGTTCCCTCGACCTGGTGCTGCAGGGGCGCGCCCCGCGCGCCCGAGGTTTCTCGGCGGATTCGGCCGGGGACCGGGACCTGGCGATGGAGGCGATGCGCGCCTGCGACGTCGGGGTACTGGCCGAGCGCGACGCCTCGGCGCTTTCGGGAGGGGAGCAGAG
The DNA here is from genome assembly GCA_963837495.1 of uncultured Acidobacteriota bacterium. Taxonomy (GTDB): domain Bacteria; phylum Acidobacteriota; class Thermoanaerobaculia; order UBA5066; family Gp7-AA6; genus JAWOLE01. Next base: position 193,732 of record CAWINF010000002.1, read on the forward strand.
GCGCGTCTTTCTGGCGCGGGCGCTCGCGCAGGAGGCCGGGATCTGGCTTCTGGACGAGCCGGCCTCCGGGCTCGACCCGCGGCATCGTCTGGAGTTCCTGGAGATCCTCGTGAAGACCCACCGCGAGCGGGGAACCACTGTACTTCTCGTCACGCACGAGATCGACCTGGCCGGAGACATCGCCGACCGGGTTCTTCTGCTGAGGCAAGGACGCACGCTCGCGCAGGGTACCCCCGACGAGGTGCTCACGCAGGAGAACCTGCGCCGCGCCTTCTCCGTCGAGTCGCGCGTCGAGGTGGACGCCGCCGGCCGGCGCCGGTTGGTGCCGTTTGCGCCCAGCCGCTGAACGATTCCAGATTCCAAATTCCAGATTCCAAGGGGTTTCGATGCCTCGGGGACCTGGAATCTGGAACCGGGAACCCCGTCCGCTGTTAGCATTACCGGTTCCGGCCATGTGGTTCCGAAAGGACAAAGCACCGAAAGAGCCGCGGGAACGGCGCCCGAGCAAAGTCCCGGAAGGACTCTGGGTCAAGTGCGAGAACTGCCGCCAGATCCTCTACAACAAGGAGCTGGCCCGCAACTTCAAGGTCTGCCCCAAGTGCGGCTATCATTTCCGGCTCTCCGCGCCCGAGCGCCTGCGGATGATCTTCGACGACGGGAGATATGTCGAGCTCGATGGCGAGCTTCGCTCCGCCGACCCGCTCAAGTTCCGGGACTCGAAGCGTTACCGCGACCGCCTGAAGCAGAACCAGGACTCGGCCGGTCTCTCCGACGCGATCGTGACGGCCTCGGGCACGCTGGGCGGAATCCCGGTCATCATCGGGGCGATGGAGTTCTACTTCCTGGGAGGATCAATGGGCTCGGTCGTCGGCGAGAAGGTCACGCGGGCGGCCGAGAGGGCCCTCCGGGAGCGGCGGCCCCTCCTGATCGTCTCGACCTCCGGGGGCGCGCGCATGCAGGAGGGGATCCTCTCGCTCATGCAGATGGCCAAGATCTCGGCGGCGCTCGCCCGCCTCTCCGACGCGGCCATCCCGTACATCTCCGTGATGGCGGACCCGACGACGGGGGGCGTGACGGCCTCCTACGCGATGCTGGGCGACTTGAACGTCGCCGAGCCCAACGCTCTCATCGGCTTCGCCGGACCGCGCGTCATCGAGCAGACGATCCGCCAGACCCTCCCGCCCGGGTTCCAGCGCTCCGAATTCCTGCTCGAGCACGGGATGCTCGATTTCGTCGTCGAGCGCCAGCAGATGAAGGAAACGCTCGTGCGCTGCCTGCGCCTCCTGTGGGACGGAAAATCGTAAGCGGTCAGCCGTGAGCCGTGAGCCGCGGACCAGGTTGGATCTCGGAGTCCCGGCTGACGGCTAACGGCTCACGGTTCACGGCCCTGGCGCGTCTGGAGTCCCTCGAACTGCGCGGGATGAAACTGGGGCTGTCGGCGATCGACGCTCTCTGCGAAAGGCTCGGCCGGCCGGAGAGGCGCGTTCCCTCCGTTCTGGTGGGCGGGACGAACGGGAAAGGCTCGACGGCCGCGACGCTCTCGGCGATCGCGAAGGCGTCCGGACTGCGGGCGGGCCTCTACACGTCGCCGCACCTGATCCATGTCACGGAGCGGATTCGAGTGGACGAGGAGGATGTGAGCGGCGAGGATCTCGACCGGGCGCTCGCGGAGGTCTTCGCCGCGGCGGACGGGCAGCCCCGCATCCCGGCGACCTACTTCGAGGCGGCGACCGCGGCGGCGTTCCTGATCTTCGCCGAGCGCCGTCTCGAACTGGCGATCCTGGAGGTCGGGCTGGGCGGCCGTTTCGACGCGACCAACGTCGCCCCGGCGGTCCTTTCCGCGGTGACGTCGGTCGGGATCGATCACACCGCGGAGCTCGGCCCGACGCTGTCTCACATCGCCCGGGAAAAGGCGGGGATCTTTCGCGCCGGACGCCCCGCGCTCGTCCGGTCGCCGGCGGAGGAAGCCCGGGAGATCCTGCGGGCGGAGGCGCGCGAACGGGGGTCGGTCTGGCACGACGCCGGAACCGAGATTTCCGTGCGAGTGCGAAGAGTCGGGGTCGAGGGAACCTGCTTCGACCTGACGACGCCGCGCCGGAATGCCTGCCTGACGACGCCGCTTCCCGGGTCCCACCAGGCCTGGAACGCCGCCCTGGCCATACGCGCGGCGGAGCTGTTGCCGCAGACGCCTCTCACTCCGGAAGCGGTCGAGGAGGGTCTCGCGGCCGTGCGGTGGCCGGGGCGCCTCGAGCGTTTCGAGATCGCGGGCCGCACCGTTCTGCTCGATGGCTGCCACAACGTGGAAGGAGCCGCCGCGCTGGCCGTCTTCCTCTCCGACGCCGGTCTCGAGGGACGCTGCCAGCTGGTTTTCGGCGCCATGGCGGACAAGGACGTCGAAGGGATCGCCGGAATCCTCTTCCCGGGCGTCGCGCGCGTGATCCTCGTGGCCCTTTCCTCCGCCCGCGCCGCCTCGGCGCGGGAGCTTGCCGCGCGCGTCCCGCCCGCGCCGGGAAGGGTCTCGGCGGGAGGATCCGTGAAGGAGGCCCTCGAGACTCTTCTCGCCGACGGCGGCCGCGACCCTATAATCGTCGCCGGCTCTCTCTATCTCGTCGGCGAGACGCGAGCGTTGTTATTGGCTCGAAAATGATGCGGGTACGGAGTCCGGCTCCGGTTCTTGACTCTCTCGGCCGCCGTTCGCGAAGCGAACGCCTGCGGCCGAAAGCCACGACCGCGACCGCGCAGTTCACCCGGGAGAACTTCGAGCGGCTCGAGGAAGAGCGGCTCGCCGTCTACGCCTCCAAGAGCGCGCGGGCGGTCCGGCCCTACGGCCCGGCGCGGCCGATGGAAGGGGACGCGCGCACCGAATACGCGCGGGACCGCGACCGGATCATCCACTCGCGCGCCTTCCGCCGGCTGAAACACAAGACGCAGGTCTTCATCCCTTACGAAGGCGACCACTTCCGGACGCGCCTGACCCACACGATCGAGGTGTCGCAGATCGCCCGCAGCGCCGCGCGGGCCCTGGGATTGAACGAAGACCTGACGGAAGCGATCGCGCTCGGCCACGACCTCGGGCACACGCCTTTCGGCCACTCGGGCGAGCGGGTTCTCGACCGCCTCCTGCGCGCGAGCCATCCGGAGGCGGGCGGCTTCAAGCACAACTACCAGTCGGTCCGCGTCGTGGACCGGCTGGAGAAGCGCTACGACCATCCGGGCCTGAACCTGACGCACGACGTGCGCGAGGGGATCTTCAAGCACACCACGTGGAAACGGAACTTCCCTTTCCCGCTCGATTTTCCCGAGGGCCTTCGCTTCGGGTCCGGCGGCACGCTCGAGGCGCAGATCGTCAACTGGTCCGACGAGATCGCCCAGCAGACGCACGATCTCGAGGACGGCCTGCCTCTGGCTGAAGAGGAGGCCGTCGAGGGCCTGGAGATCTCCCGCTTCGTGCGGGCAGCGCGCGCTTCCGGCCGGGACCGCGCCGCGCGCCGGGCTTCCCTCTTCCGCGGAATGATCGCGGCCCTGACGGCCGACCTGGTCGAGAGCTCGCGGGGCAGGATCGAGGCCTGGCTCGAGAAGAACGGAGTCACGACGGCCGAGCAGTTCTCCGAGCGGAGGGCCGGCCTTCCGGGGGACCTGGTCGCCTTCTCGGAGCGGGGCCGGCGCGACTACCGGGAGCTGAAGGAATTCGTGTACCGGCACGTCATCCACTCTTTCCCGGTGTCGCGCAACGACGGCCACGCGCGGCGCGTCATCGCGGGCATCTACAACGCGTACCGCGAGAACCCTCGCCTGCTTCCCGATTACGTCCTGCTCGGGCTCCACGAAGAGATCGGCGTCCGCTTCCTCCGCGAGGTGGCGCTCAAGGACATCGACCGCGAGGTCGCGGAGAACTACTTGCCGCGCCCCGAGTTCTACCGCGCCATCGCGGATCACATCGCCGGCATGACGGACAGCTATTGCAACTCGGAGTATAAGGAGCTGGTGGGATGACGAGAAAGACCCTAGTCCTTGGTCCTTGGTCGACTAAGGACTAAGGACCACGGACTAACGACCACACCTGGAGAAATCTATGAGCAAAGCGGAAATCCTCCAGCCGACCCTGGCCTTCCTTGACCGCGATCTTTCCGCGGCGGACCCGGAGGTGGCGCACTGGATCCGGGAGGAAGAGCGGCGGCAGAACCAGAACCTGGAGTTGATCGCCTCGGAGAACTGGGTCTCCCGCGCGGTGCGCGAGGCCCAGGGCTCGGTGCTGACCAACAAGTACGCCGAGGGGTACCCGGGCCGGCGCTACTACGGCGGCTGCGAGTTCATCGACAAGGTCGAGGCGCTCGCTATCGAGCGCGCCAAGGCGCTCTTTTCCGCCGAGCATGCGAACGTTCAGCCGCACTCCGGCTCGCAGGCGAACATGGCGGCGTACATGACCGTGGCCAGGCCCGGCGAGACGATCCTCGGGATGAACCTCTCGCACGGCGGGCATCTCACGCACGGCCATCCCCTTTCTTTCTCCGGAAAGGACTACAAGGTTGTCGCGTACGGCGTCAACCGCGAAGACGAGAGAGTGGACTTCGAGGAGCTGGCTCGCCTGGCCCGGGAGCACCGCCCGAAGATCATCATCGCCGGCGCCTCCGCCTACGTGCGCGAGCTCGATTTCCGGCGCTTCGGCGAGGTCGCGGATGAGGTGGGCGCGACTCTCGTCGTGGACATCGCCCACATCGCGGGTCTCGTCATCGCCGGACTTCACATGTCGCCGATCCCGTACGCCCCGATCGTGACCTCGACGACGCACAAGACGCTGCGCGGTCCCCGGGGCGGGTTGATCCTCTGCCGGACCGTCCACGCCAAGGACCTCGACCGCAACGTCTTCCCCGGCGTGCAGGGCGGCCCCCTCGAGCACGTCATCGCGGCGAAAGCGGTGGCCTTCGCGGAAGCGGCGACGCCCGAGTTCAAGGACTATCAGCGCCGGATCGTCGAAAACGCGAAGGCCCTGGCGAGCGGACTGGCCAGGCGCGGTTTCCGCCTCGTCTCCGGCGGCACGGACAACCACATGATGCTGGTGGACGTGGGCGCGCGCGGCATCTCCGGCAAGGACGCCGAGAAGGCCCTCGACCGGCTCCGGATCACGGTCAACAAGAACACGATTCCCTTCGACACCCGCCCGCCGATGGTCGCCTCGGGAGTCCGCATCGGCACCCCGGCCGTGACGTCGCGGGGCATGGGCCCGGCGGAGATGGACACGATCGCCGACTGCATCGCCCGCGCGCTCGACGCCCTGGGCGACACGGCCGTGGAGGAATCCGTGCGGCGGACCGTCGGCGAGCTGTGCGCCGGCTTCCCGCTCGTGGCGTGAGCCTTCGCCGGGCAGTCCTCGGCTTCGCCTCCGCGCTCCTTCTCCTGATCCTTCTCGGACGCAACGATCCTTCCCGGCTCGGCCGCCGCGCCGGGATCCTCTTGCGCTCGGCCCGGCTCGACTCGAACACGCGGCGCTTGAACGGCACGGCGACGGCTTTCGACCGGCAGTTCTATGTTTTCCTCGAGTCCGCGCGCAGCCGGCTTCCCCCCGGCGTCCGCGGGGTCGCCCTCCTCGGCGTGCCCCGGACGGATCCGGTCCTGTATCTGGCGACCTACCACTTCGCGCCGGTTCCGCTTCTCATCGCCCCCGAGCCGGTGCCGCCGGGATGGCTCCTGGCCGTCTACGGTCCCGATCGTCCGCCGGGCTGGAAGGTCCTCGCGCCGGTCTGGAAGGGCGCCCTGATGGCGCCCGGCCCATGAGCGGTCTCTGGCTTCCCCTGGCGCAGGCCGCGGCCATCCTGCTCGCGGCCGGCGCCGCCGGCTTCCCGCTCGCGCGCTTTCTCCTCCCCGCCGCCGGCGGCGCGGAGCGCGCCGCCTGGGGCTTCGCCATCGGGCTCCTGCTCCTCGCCGTCTCCGCGCCTCTCGCGTTTGTCTCCCACATTGCTCCGCGCTGGATGGCGGTCCTCCTGCTGGCGCTCTGCGCGGCTTTCTCCCTCTTCCTCCAAAGAAGAACCCGCGGAGTCGTCTCGTCTGGTTCCGATCCGGAATCCAGGATCCAGGATCCAAAATTGATGTTTCGGCTCCTTCTTCTCCTTGCCGCCTTCGGTGTGGCTGTCTATCTCCTGCGCGCGCTCACCGAGCCGATGTGGTCCAACGACTTCCTCGCGATCTGGGGTCTCAAGGGCAAGACCATCTTCGCGGCCGGGGGGGTTCCCCGCCGCCTCTTCGACGATCCTTCGCTCGGCTTCTCGCACCCCGAGTACCCTCTCGGCCTTCCGTTTCTCTACGCCGCGCTCTCCTTCCTTTCCGGCCGCTGGGACGATCACGCGATGGCCCTGCTCTTTCCGTTCCTCCAGGCCTCCACCCTCCTCGCGCTTTTCGGCTGGCTTCGCCGGCGCGGAGCGGCGCCGGTCCTCGCGTTGGGCGCCGCGGCTCTCCTCGCGCTGTTTGAGCCTCTCTACTCCGCGTTCCTGACCGGCATGGCCGACGTGCCCTACTCCTTTGCCGCGCTCCTCTTCGGCACGGCCCTGGCCGACGCGCTGGATCGGACGGACGCCTTTGCCGCGCCCCGCCTGGCTCTGGCCTCCTTTCTCGCGATCTCGACGAAGAACGAGGGCCTGATCCTGGCCGCCGGCGGAGTCCTTCTCTGTCTCTTCGCGCTCGCGAAGAAGCGGCCGGCCTCGCGCCGCACGATGGCCGCGATCGCCGCGCCGGCGGTCCTGCTGCTTCTGGCCGGGCGCCTCTGGAAGGGGAGCCTTCCTCTGCGCGACTTCGACCTGGCCTATCTCGGTCCCACTCTGATCCTGGAGCTTCTTCCCCGGGTCGCCGAGGCGATCCATACCGGCTTTCGGGAGGTGATTCTTCCGGCCTGGCCCGGCCTCCTCTGCGTCCTGATTCTGATCGCCGCCGGCCGGCGCGAGCCGGCGGGCGATCGCCTGCTGCTGCTGGCTTTTTTCTGCGCCGCCGTCTATCTCCTTGTCCCCTCTCTGGCGGTCTTGGGCCCCGACTGGCTCATCCGGACATCCTTCGCCCGCACGGTTTCTGCCCTTGCCCCGCTTGCCACCGCCGCCATCGCGAGCCGGTTCGTGCGCACCGGCTAGTGAGCCGGCGCGCGAGCGCCGCCTCTGTGAATCCAGCGAAGCCGCAGGAGATCCCGGAGGGTGGGCAGCGTGTCCCGCAGGACCGAGACCCTGGAGTCCGGTGAGTTGAACCAGAGGACAGGAACCTCGGCGATGGCGAGGCCCCGGAGCCGCGCCAGATACAGGATCTCCATGTCGTAGGCGAATCCGTCGATCTTCGCGCGGCGGAAGAGATCGCGCGCGACGTCGCCGCGGAACAGCTTGAAGCCGCACTGCGTGTCCCGGATGCCGGGGACCGCCAGCATCCGTACGAGCAGGTTGCCCGCCTTGCCGAGGAGCCGGCGATAGAAGGGCTGTTTGCGTCTCACCAGGTTCTCCTCGAGCGCGCGGGAGCCGATGGCAACGGGGTGGGTGGGGAGACGCTCGGCGAGTTTTATCCACTCGGACAGAGGCGTCGAGAGGTCGGTATCGGAGAGGAGCACGGGATCTCCGGAGGAGGCGAGGACTCCCGCGCGCAAAGCGAAGCCCTTGCCGCGGTGCTCCTCGTTCCGGATGATCCGGACCGGCAGGCCCAGTTCCGCCGCCGTCCGGCCGGCGACTCCCTTCGTGCCGTCGGTCGAACCGTCGTCCACGAGGATCACCTCCCACTCCCAGCCTCCCGGGCGCGAGCGCAGCCATTCGGCGACCGAGCGCAGGCAGGGCTCGATGCGGTTGCTCTCGTTGTAAGCGGGAATGACGAGGGAAGCGATGTCGGATGTCGGATTTCGGATTTCGGATTTGGAATTCACGGTTCGCTGTTCACAATTCACGATCCTCTTTTCACCGCTTCGAAGACGAACTGGTAGCCGAATAACGTCGGCCAGGCCCGTGCGCTTATCCGCGCGAAGGCTCTCGTCGGGCCGCTCCAGGGAGCGCCGGAAAGAAGAGGGACCGCCAGCTCGTAAGGCATCGCGGTCGGCTCCATGGCGCGGATGCGGAAGCCGCTCTTTTCCAGGAGGCGTATCGCGCTGGAGCGCGTGTAGAAGGAGAGGTGGGTGCGGTCGAGGATGCCTCGCTCGGTGTAACGGAATCGCCCGAAGAGGAGGGACAGCCGCACCGAGACGTTTGCGACGTTTGGAATGGAAGCGAACAGCGCGCCGCCTTCCTTGAGCCACCCGTGGACGCGCTCGAGGAGCTCCTCGGGCTGCGCGAAGTGCTCGAGCACGTCCGCGCAGACGACGGCGTCGAAGGGCTCGTCCCATTCTCCGGCGTGGAGGGCGTCCTGCTCGCGCCAGTCGTCGTATCCTTCTGTGGCCGAAGCGATCGGCGGAGGCTGGCGCTCGACGCCCGCGATGAACGAGCACCGGTCCCGGACGGCCCGGCCCAGGTGGCCTCCCGCCGCCCCCAGGTCGAGCAGCCGCAGGCCGGAAGGCATGGCTCGGATGCGCCGCCGAAGGACATCGTGCGACGAGCCGGGGATCTCCTTCCACCCATATCTCTCTGGCGAGTTCGGCATCTTGCGAGAAGCTATCAGCTATCAGCTGTCAGCCGTCAGCCACGAGGCCATTGGGGTCCCGGTCTCGAGCTGAGAGCTGATGGCTGAAAACTGACAGCTCACACGCGGAACTTCTGGGCGATGGGATAGCGGCGGCCCTCGCCGAAGGCGCGGGCCGTGACCTTCGGGCCCGGCGGCATCTGGCGCCGCTTGTATTCGTTGCGGTCCACCCGTTGCGCGATATCGCGGGCGAGCGCGACGGGCACGCGCGCGCGCCGGGCGGCAGTAGCGGCCGGGAGGGAGTCGTCCACGAGAGCCTCGATCAGGGGGTCCAGCACGGCGTAGGGCGGGATCGTGTCGCTGTCCTTCTGGTTGGGGCGCAGTTCCGCCGACGGCTCCTTGGAGATCGAAGAGGCCGGGATCCGCTCCGCAACGCGGTTCAACTCCCCGGCCAGCTCGTAGACCAGCGTCTTCGGGACGTCGGAGAGCAGCGCGTAGCCCCCCGCCATGTCGCCGTACAGGGTGCAGTAGCCGGCGGCCAGCTCCGATTTGTTGCCGGTGGAGAGGACCAGGTGTCCGAAACGGTTGGAGAGAGCCATCAGGATCGCGCCCCGGATCCGGGCCTGGAGGTTCTCCTCGGCCGGGGCGCAGTCGCCCGGGCCGAAGGCCGGAGCCAGGACCTCGCGGTAGGCCTCGAAGACCGGCACGATCGGGATCTCCAGCAGCCGGATGCCCAGCCGCCGCGCGAGGTCGCGCGCATCGCGCAGGCTTCCCTCCGAAGAATAAGGACCCGGCATCGCCACGCCGGTGATCCGCTCGGGCCCGAGGGCCTCGACCGCGAGCGTCGCCGTGACTGCGGAATCGATGCCGCCCGAGAGCCCGAGCACGGCGCTGTCGAACCCGCACTTGCCCGCGTAGTCGCGGAGCGCGAGGACGAGGGCCTTCCTCAGCCGGGCCACGTCCCCTTCGGTTTTTCGGACCGGCCCGCTTCCCTCCGGCAGCTCGATCGTCCAGAAGTCTTCCCGGAAGGACTCTCCGCGCGCCGCGAGCCGCCCGCGCCCGTCGAACGCGGAGGAGCCCCCGTCGAAGACGAGGCTGTCGTTGCCGCCGACCAGGTTGCAGCAGACGAGAGGCACGCCGGTCTGGCGGGCGATGCGCTTCATCATGCGCTCGCGAAGGCGGGCCTTCCCGCGCGTCCAGGGAGAGGCCGAGAGGTTGGCATGGAGGTCGAGGTTCAGCGGTTTCATGTCCCGCACCGGGTCGGTCGGATAGAGCGGGTGCTTCCAGAAAGTCTTGTCGTTCCAGATGTCCTCGCAGATCGTCACGCCGATCCGGGAGCCGCGCACGCGCAGGACGAGCGGGCGGTCGCCCGGCTCGACGTATCGCCCTTCGTCGAAGACGTCGTAGGTGGGGAGCAGGCGCTTGTGGTAGACGGCGGCGATCCGGCCGGAGCGGGCGGCGACCGCGGCGTTGAAAACCCGGCGGCCGGCGCGCGCCGGGTTCTTCTGAAGCGAGCCGTAGAGCCACAGCGCGCTGCCGCTCGACCGGGCGATTCGCGCAGCGGCGCGTTCCGACTCGGCGACGAAGGCCCGCCGCTCCACGAGGTCCCGGGGCGGGTAGCCGCAGACGGCCAGCTCCGGAAAGAGCACAAGGTCGGCGCTTTCGCTTTTCGCGCGGCGCCCGAACTCCAGGATCTTCTTCGAGTTTCCGGAAAAGTCCCCGACTGTCGTGTCGATCTGCGCGACGGCGATCTTCAATGCTCTCGACTTTCCCAGGCGAGCGGCCTTCCGGAAAGCCGGTCGGCCAGGCTCGGCGCGCCGGGCTGGCGGCGGGTCGCGAGGAGGGGAAGGCCAAGAGCCAGCAGGCTGACAGCCGTGCCGAGCCAGCGTCTGGCGGACTGCGACGCGGTGAGAGGGGCCGATCCGCCGGGGCCGCGGGCGGTCAGGCCCGTCAGAGTCATACCCACGGTCTTCCCGAAGAGGATCAAGGGCACGACCGTCGAGAAGAAGGAGAGATAGAGGGCAAAAACGCCTGTCCAGAGGAGGGCCGCCAGTCCGAGCGCTTCTCCGCGTCCGGAAGTGGCCGCGAGCAGCGCCGCCGCCACGAGCAGCACCACGAGCGCGCCGTCCGCGGCGAAGGCGCCGATGCGCGGCGCAAGCCGCGCCGCGGGAGCTTCCGCGAGCACGGCGGGGCGCGCCGGAGCCTTCGCTGGAGACCGGGGCGCCGCGCCTTCCGCGCTCAGGGGGAGATCCACGAACGCGGACGTCTCCGGCGCCCTGGTCTGCCCCGGGACTCGCGCGCGCGGGAGGGGCTCTTCCGTCTGGAACACGTCCGTCCTCGCCAGAACGTCTTCCTTCCCGGAAGCCGAGGACAGATCGATATCGTCGAGCCGGCTCATGCCATTGATGATTGATTTCTTAGCGCCTGCGGTTCAGGTGGCGCACGTAGATCCGGCCCATCAGGTCCAGATCCGCTTTCTGATAGCGCTCGGCAAACTTCTTGTGGCGAGCCGCCTCCGAATCGCTGGGATCGAGCGCCAGCGTCTCCTGGAAGGCGACCATGGCCTTCTGGTAGAGGCCGTTCTGGAGCTGGGTGATCCCCTGGTTGTAGTAGGAGCGCAGCAGATAGGAGCGGGCGTCTTGATTGTCCCGGTCCTCCTGCACGATGCGCCACAGAATGGGAATCGCGGTCTCGTATTCGCCTTCGTTGTAGAACTTGACCGCGGGAGTCAGGGCAGTGACCTTTTCGGAGGCGAGCGCCTGCGCCTGCGCGAACGTCGGGTCGCCGCGGAAGGCCGGAGCGGCGAGATTGAAGTTCTTCTGCGCTTCGATGTAGCGCTTCTCGCTCAGGGCCTGCTCTGCATGCGCCCTCAGGCGCGCCGGCTCGCTTTCGCCGCTTGTTCCGGCGGAGCCCTCCGGCGGCGAAGGGGGCCCGGAGGCTTTCCCGGGCTGCGGCAAGCCGCCCCTGCCCAGATCGGCGAGCATCTTGCGGGCTTCCTCCGAATCCGGATCAGCGGCCCCGATGCGGCGCAACTCGGCGCGCGCCTCTTCGATCTTTCCCAGTGCGAGCAGTTGGCGGGCGCGCTGAAGAGAGGTGGAGGAGACGACCTTCGGCGCCGGGGCAGGGGACCTGTTCCCCCGGAAGACGAAATAGACCCCGATCAGAGCCATGGCGAGGAGCGCGCCGAGGAGAGCAAGAGCCCTCGGATTGACCGGCAGAGCGGAGCGGCGCCGCCCGGGAGCCTCCGCGGCCGCGGGCCGGACAGCCGGTTCCCGGAAATCCGCCGTCCTTTCGGGCGCCGCGGTCCTTCCGGCCGCCTCGGGGGCCGTGGCGGCCGCGCCGGTTTCGGCCCCCTCCTTCTCGATTCGCTCGAGGTAAAGGCGGACCGTTGCCTCCTCCGGATCCAGGTCCCGCGCCTGGAGAAAAAACTTGCGCGCGGCCTCGAAATCTCCGGCCTCGTAGCTCTCTCTCCCCTTCTTCAGGCATTCCGCCACCAGGCGTGTCTCCTCGGCCATCTCCTGCCGGGTCTTCTCGATCCTCGTCACCGCGTCGGTGTTGTTGATGTCGATCAGGAAGATGCGGGACCAGATCTCGATGGCCTGCTTGCGGTCTCCCTCTTTCGCCTTCTCGTCTCCCTGCGTCAGCAGGCCGTCGATCTCCCGTTCGGACTCGCGGGCGTCTTCTTCGCCGGGCGGAGGAGGCATCGCGATGCTCGCCTCTTCCTCCGGCGGCAGAAAGATATCCGGCGAAGAATGAGAGGGCGGCACCAGCGCGTCGGGCTCCGGCGAAGTCTCGTCGAATCCGAATGAGGGCGGATTCTCCGCGTCCGCCCCGGCGCTCGCGGAAGAGGCGATGAAAGAATCCGAAGAGGGCAGGGCAAAAGGGTCGAGACCCGTCGGCTCCATCGAGAGATCGCCGAAAGCCGGTGTCTGTCCGTAGTCTTCGCTCTGGGGCCCGCCGAGCGTGAATTCCTCCGGCTCCCGGGGGCCCGTATCGGGTTGCGGCCGCGCGGGCGCGGCCGGGGCGGCAGCGACCGCCAGGCGGTGTTCGAAGGAGAGCAGATGAGGGTGTTGAGGATCGGCAGCCCGCAGCCGTTCGACTTCCCGCCGCGCGTCCGAGATTCGCCCTTCGTCGAGAGCCTGCTCCGCGTGGGCCCGACTCGCCTCGACGAGCGGCTGCATGGCCTTCTTGCCGGCCGCCGTCTCGATCATCGCCAGCGCGTCTTTGTTTCCCGGGGAAAGGGCCAGAGCGCGTGTCGCCGCCGCGATCGCTCCCTCGAAATCGCGTGCTTCGCATTTCCGTTCGGCTTCCGCGAGCAGGCGCCGGGGGTCCGGCTTCTCCGCAGCAGGTCCCGCCGGACGTTGCGGGAGAGGAGCCGGCGCGATGGCCGGGCTCGCGGCGGCCGGCGGATTCGCGAAAGCCTGGAGATCGCTGATGTCCACGTCGGAATTGCGGTTTCGCGCCTTTTCCCGCAGGCGCTGCGCGGGAGTGAAGCGCGGGTCCATCTTCAGGATGAATTCACAGCCGATCACGCAGTCGCTGACGTTGCCGGCGGAAAAGAGGTTCAAGGCATGGCGGAACGTCGCGAGGATCTTCTCGCGAACCTCCACGGGAAGAGCGGGATTGCCGGGGTAGGAGCCGGTGACCGGGGGGGAGCTCACCGAACGAGTCCGCCCCTGGCCACTTCCTGAACAGCGGGAGTCTGTTTCACGTGGCCACGATTATAAACTGACGCCCAGATGAGGACAGTCATCGAGTGCGTCCCGAACATCTCGGAGGGTCGCGACCGCGATCGAGTGCGCGAGATCGCCGACGCGGTGCGGTCGGCGCCAGGAGTCCGCCTGCTCGGCGTCTCCTCCGACGCTTCCCACAACCGGAGCGTGCTGACCCTCGTGGGGGACGCCGCCGGGATCCGGGCGGCCGTGGCCGCGCTCTTCGACGCGGCGGTGCCCCGGATCGACCTCACCCAGCACTCGGGAGAGCACCCTCGCATGGGCGCCGTGGACGTCGTCCCGTTCATCCCGATCCGCGGGGCGAGCGTCGAAGAGTGCGTGGCGCTCTCGCGCGAGGTCGGCGCCGCCATCGCCGCGCGCCACGGGATCCCCGTCTTCCTCTACGAGGACTCCGCGTCGTCGGACCTGCGCCGCAACCTGGCCGAGATCCGCAAGGGGGAGTTCGAGGGCTTTCCCGAGAAGATGAAGGACCCGGCCTGGAGGCCCGACTTCGGACCCGCCAGCCCCCATCCGACCGCCGGCGTCGTCGCCGTCGGCGCCCGCCCTCCGCTCATCGCCTACAACATCAACCTCGGGACGAAGGATCTGCGCGTCGCCGACACGATCGCGCGCGCGATCCGGCACATCGGAGGCGGTTTCCGCTACGTCAAGGCGATGGGCGTGGAACTGGCCGACCGGGGCCAGGTCCAGGTCTCGATCAACATGACCAACTTCAAGAAGACCCCGCTCCACCGGGTCTTCGAATGCGTCAAGTCCGAAGCCGAGCGCTACGGCGTTCCCATCGTCGGCTCCGAGATCGTCGGCCTCACCCCCGCCGAAGCCCTCTTTCTGGCCGCCGATCACTACTTGCGTTTGGAGGGGTTCTCTTCCGATCAAGTGCTGGAGATGCGGCTCCTGGAGGAAACCGACTGAGGAGAAGGTGCCTATTCCCTCTCGACCTCGATGCCGTAGCCGCGCAGCTTTCTGTAGAGGTTGGACCGCTCGACCTGAAGGGCTTCGGCCGTCCGGGTCACGTTACCGCGATGGCGTCTGAGGGAAGCGAGGATGTAGCGGCGCTCGAAGTCGTCCCGCGCGTCCCGCAGCGGCGCGTCGGCGGGGAGCGGAGCGGCCGGCTCGCCTTCCGCGATCTCGGCGGGCAGGTCCTCCCGGCGGACCTCCTCGGCGGGAGAGAGGATCATCAGCCGCTCGATCAGGTTCTTCAGCTCGCGCACGTTGCCCGGCCAGCGATAGTTCTCGAGCGCTTCAAGGGCGGCCGCCGAGAGCGCCTTGGGCTTGCGCCCGAACCGGAGGGAGGCCTGCTGGAGGAAATGGCGGGCGAGCATCGGGAGGTCCTCCCGCCTCTCGCGCAGCGGCGGGACGGAGACCGGCACGACCGCCAGGCGGAAGAAGAGGTCTTCGCGGAAGGCGCCGCGCCGGATCTCCTCGGCCAGGTTCTTGTTCGTGGCGGAGAGGACCCGCGCGTCCGAGGAGATCGCGCGGCTTCCGCCCACCCGCGTGAAGCGGCCTTCCTGCAGCGCCCGCAGGACCTTCGACTGGGTGCGGGCGGACATGTCGCCCACCTCGTCCAGGAAGAGCGTCGCGCCGTCGGCCTCCTCGAACTTGCCGCGCCGGTCCTCGGCGGCGCCCGTGAAGGAGCCGCGCATGTGCCCGAAGAGCTCTGACTCGATCAGCTCCTCGGGGATCGCGGCGCAGTTGACTTCGACCAGAGGGGAATCGGCGCGCGCGGAGAGGCGGTGGATCGACCGCGCGACCAGCTCCTTGCCGGTTCCGTTCTCGCCGGTGATGAGGACCCGGGCGTCCGTCGGGGCCACGCGGGCGATCTCCTGTCGGAGCTGCCGCATGGCCGGCGATTCGCCGAGCAGCGTCGCCTCCGATTCGCTCTTGCCGCGAAACGTCTCGATCTCGGCCAGCAGGTCGCGCCGCTCGATCGCCTTCTGAGCGGTCAGGATGACCCGCTCGAGCGACAGGGGCTTCTCCAGGAAGTCGTAGGCCCCCAGGCGCACCGCGCGCACGGCCGTTTCGACGCTGGCGTGCCCGGAGATCATCACGACCGGGACCTCGCGCAGACGGCCGTCCGCGGCTTCGAGCACCGAGAGGCCGTCGAGGTCCCGCAGCCAGACGTCCAGGAACGCCAGGTCGAAGTTCTCTTCCCGAAGCCGCTTCAATCCCTCCTCGCCCGATTCGATCGGGGTGACGGCGTATCCCTCGTCGGTCAGGATCTCCGAGAGCGTCTCCCGGACGGCCTTCTCGTCGTCGATGACGAGGACGCGCCGCTTCTTCACGCCGCCGGCAGCTCGATGATGAACCGCGCGCCGCGGGGACGGTTCTCCTCGACGCGGATGGTCCCGTTGTGGTCGGCGACGATGCGCGACACGATGGCGAGGCCGAGGCCGGTGCCGCGCCCCTTCGTCGTGAAGTCGGGCAGGAAGAGCTTTTCGCGGTCGCGGGCCGGCACGCCGCGGCCGGTGTCGGCGACCTCGATCGAGACGCCGTTGCCGTTCTCCGCGAGCCGGACCGTGATCTCTCCGGAAGCGCCGCACGCCTCGAGCGCGTTGTCGAGCAGATTGATCAAGGCCCGCTTGATCTGCTCGGGATCGAGCAGGACGCGTTCCCGCGCCAGGCACGACTCGACGCGCAGGGAGATCCCGTCGCGGGCGCCTTCGAAGAGGCGAACCGCGGAGCGGGCCAGGGCCGGCAGGTCGGTGGGCTCGGGCCGCATCTCCGGCAGGCGAGCGAACCGGGAGAACTCATCCACGAGGGACTTCAGGAAATCCACTTCCTCCACGATGACTTTCGTCCCGCGCTCGATCGCCTCGGGCAGGCCGGGCCCGCCGGCGCGCTGACGCTTCGCGATTCGCTCGGCCGAGAGCCGGATGGGCGTGAGCGGGTTCTTGATCTCGTGGGCCACGCGCCTCGCGACTTCGCTCCAGGCAGCGAGCTTCTGCTCGCGCGCCACGTGGGTCACGTCCTCGATCGCCAGGACCCAGCCGCGGCGGCGCTCGCCGGCCGGAGGGGGACAGAGGGGGCGCAGGGCGATCTCGAGTCGGCGCTCCCCTTCGCCGGAGGAGAGCGTCAGCTCGCGCGGCGCCGGGGAAGAGACTCCGTTCCTCGCCTCCTCGAGCAGCTCGACGAGCGGGGCGAGCTCCGTTCTCTCCCGCAGCGTCTCGACCGTGACCTCGCCCTCCAGTGACAGGAGCGCGCGGGCGGCCGGATTGCACACGGTCATCCGGCCGTCGCGGTCGAAGGCCAGGACTCCGGTCGTGACGGATTCCAGGACCGTCGCCACCAGCCGGCGCTCCAGGTCCAGGCGGCGGTTGGAGGCCTGCAGCTCCTCGTTGGAGCGCAGCTGCGCATCGCGGGCCTCCTGAAGGCCGGCGGCCATCCGGTTGAAGGAGTAGACGAGGACGCCGAGCTCGTCGGAGGCCGGGACGTCCACCCGCGCGGAGAGGTCCCCGGAGTGGAGCCGGCGCGTGGACTCAGCGAGCGCCGCGATCGGGCCCGTGATCCGGCGGGCGAGCGTCGAGCCCGTCCAGATGGACGCGAAGAGGATCGCGAGCGTGATGAGCAGGAACGTCGAGATGTTGGCGGCCTTGATGGCGGGCTTCTGGGCCTCGAGCTTCCTGTAGTCGCTCCAGGCGGCCGTGATGGCATCGAGCGCGCGCGCCTCCGCCGGTCCGATGCGGGTTCCCGCCGCCCACACGAGATCCCCGCCCCGGACGAGCGCCCGGTAGAGATGCGACTCGTCGGAAAGGACCTCGATCTTGACCTCCTGCCCGCTCGCCGCGGCCTTGCGCACGACTTCCAGGGGGAGCGGAGCGACGGCCGCCGGGGCCCCCGCGGCGAGAGCCACGCGCTGGCCGCCGCGATAGGCCTCGATCGAATCGAGTTTCTGCGCCCGGCGCAGGTCCTCCAGGCGGCCGGCCGCGCCGGGGTCCGCGGCGAGTCCCGCGAGCGCCCTCGCTTTCTCGAGCGTCTCGTCCACGACCCTCTTCTCCGCCATGTCCTGGACCGCCCGAGCCCGGTTTACGACCTCCCGCACGGGCGTGGAGAACCACCGGTCGATCGAGCGCTGGAGAAGCCCCGTCGCGGTGAAGAAGAGAAGTCCGATGGGGATCGCGGTCAACCCGATGTAGGTGACGAGCAGCTTGGTCTGGAAGCGCGAGCCGAGGACTTCCCGCCGGCGCTCGAGCCATGTCTTGATCAGGACGCGGCAGAGCACGAAGAGAACCGCGGCGATCAGCGTGATGTTGACGTAGGAGAGGACGAAGAGAAGGAGCCCGCGGGTGATCGTGACAGGCTCCATCTCGCTGGCGCGGTGCTCGAGAACGGAAACCGCCGACCAGACGACGAGCACCGCGAGGACGAGCGCGATGATGAGCCGGTTGTCCTTGCGCCGGCGCTGCAGCTCGGTCAGGAGGCTCATCGGGGGGCCACCTTGATCTCGAAGCGGTTGGAGTCCTTCCAGGGAGTGCGCGAGTCCACGGGGATGATCGCGAAGAGATAGCCGGAGTCGAAGCTCGCTCGCATCCGGACGTAAAGGTTCGTTCGCCAGTCGTCGTGGCGGACGCGGAACACGAGCAGATTGTCGCGCGAGAGCAGGCGGCGGGCAACTTCGTTGAAGTCGTGCGTCGTCGAACGCTGGAGCGCCCGGCCATCCATCGTTTCGATGATGACGTACTCCCGGGTGACGGGATCGTAGGTCGCCGCGACCCGGTACTTGCGCGAGCCCATGTGGTCGTCCCAGAGCCAGTGCGCGTTGTGCCGGTAGAGCCGGATCTCGTAGCGGATGGCCGTCTCGAGGCCCGACTCGATCTTGGTGGCCAGCTCGGGGTTGAGCGCCCCGGCCAGCCGGAACCGCGTGAAGACGTCGGGCCCCCGCGCGTCCGCGTGAAGGGACTCGATCCGCGGGGTCTCCTGGTCCGCGCCGGCGAGCGGGGCGAGGAGGCCGGCGAGCAGCGCCGCGAGCGCGAGGCTCCGAAGGGGTCTCGGGAAAGGCACGCGGCCATTGTAGCCGGGGGGGCGGACTAAAGACTGAGGACCGAGGACATAGGACTGAGGACTAAACAGGCCGGCGCCTCAGAAACATCTTTTGTGGTGAAGGCCGCTTGAGTCCGCGGTCCCCGGTCCCCAGTCCCCGGTCGGGGAACGCCGTCTGAGTCAGCCGGTGAGCTCTCCCGCCGCGGGGATCGATTCTGTCTGAGGAGCCGGCTCGCGCAACGCGGCGTCGAGGGCTCGGGCGAACTCGATGTGCAGCGCGTGTCCGGCCTTGCGGGCGCGGATGTGGCCGGAGAGCGGGCGGCCCAGCAGCGCCAGGTCTCCCACGAGGTCCAGGATCTTGTGCCGCACGAACTCGTCGCGGAAGCGCAGGGGCCCGGAAATGACGCCGTTGTCGTCCAGGACGACTGCGTTGTGGAGGCTCCCTCCCCGCGCCAGCCCGCGGGCGCGCATCGCCTCGACGTCGCGCGCGAAACCAAAAGTCCGGGCCGGCGCGATGCGCGCCGAGTACTCCTCCGGGCGGATCGGCACGGTCAGGCTCTGGCGGCCCACGATCGGGTGAGGAAAATCGATCTCGTAGGTGATGGTCAGCCCGGGCCCGTCGGGCTCGAACCATACGCCGCGGTCGCCGCGGACGACCGCGACGGAGCGCTCGAGCGCGAGGGGGCGCACCCGACCCGGCTGCCTCTCGAAGCCCGCGGCGTGGAAGAGCCGCACGAAGGGGAGCGCCGAACCGTCCAGGATCGGAACCTCGGGCCCTTCGATCTCGATCAGGCAGTTGTCCAGGCCCTCGCCGGCAGCCGCGGAGAGCGCGTGCTCCACCGTCCCGATCGAGACGCCGCCCGAGGAGATCGTCGTGGCGTAGTCGAAGGTCGTCGCGGACGTGAGGCGCGCCGGGATCCGAGACCCGGGATGATCGAGCCTCACGAAGACGAGGCCATGGTCCGGCGGCGCCGGCCGGAAATGCGCACGCACGGGGTGACCGGAGTGAAGCCCGATCCCCTCGATCGAAACCGTTGTGCGCAGAGTGGTTTGAGATCTCAAGCCGGCCGTTTTATCGCATCTTCGGTGCCAGTTTTCGCTCTACGCGCGAAAACTAACCTATGGGCTTTGTCTGCAACGCTTTTGAAGCATTCTAGACGTTTGAGGTCGTCTCCAGCTCTGTGGCGCAGACGCGACAGCCGTGTGGTCCGCGAGCCACGGAATGGAAGCGCTGGTTACCGGCTGCCGGCTGCGGTTAGACTCCGGCGCCCATGCCGAAGAAGCCGCAGCAGGCCGCCGCAAAAGGGGCTCCCGCGATCAAGGTCGTGGCGACGAACAGGAAGGCGTTCCACGATTTCTTCATCGAGGACCGGGCGGAGGCGGGTCTCGCCCTGACCGGAACGGAAGTCAAGTCGCTGCGGGAGGGGCGCGCCCAGTTGAAGGACTCCTACGTCCAGTTCCGCGCCGGGGAAGCTTTTCTCCTCGGGGCGCACATCTCTCCCTACGGCGCGGGATCCTGGACGAACCATCTGCCGGAGAGGGAGCGCAAGCTGCTGCTGCATCGCCGGGAGATCGAACGGTGGGCGTCGGCCGTCTCGACGCGCGGCGTGACCTGCGTGCCCCTGAAGCTGTACTTCAAGGGCTCCCGGGCCAAGGCCGAGATCGCCCTGGTCAAAGGCAAGAAGCTGCATGACAAGCGCGACGCGATCCGAGACCGGGACCTGAAACGCGAGGCGGACCGGGCCATGAGAAGCAGGTGATCGGTGTCAGGGGCTAGGTGTTAGGGACGAGAGCCTGTGAAGAAAATCTTCCCCTCCACGACCGATCACCTGAGAGAGATTCTTCCTTCGGATTTCGAGGCGATGTACCGGCTCGACCAGATCTGCTTCGAGCCGCGCGTCGCCTACTCTCGCGGCGACCTCCGGCGCTTTCTCGGCATCCCGACGGCGGACGGGCTCGTCGCGGAGCTGGACGGGACGCTTGCGGGCTTCGCGATCGGATACCGGACGCGCGAAGGCGCCGTCCATGTCGTGACGCTGGACGTGCATCCTTCGTTTCGCCGGAGGAGCCTGGGGAAATCGCTGATCGAGGAGCTCCTGAGCCGGGCGGCGCGAGCCGGCGCGCGGGAGGCCCGCCTGGAGGTCTCGACGGAGAACGCCGGCGCGATCGCCTTCTACCGCCAGCTCGGATTCCGCCGCCGGCGCCGGATCCCCGGCTACTACGGCCGCGGCCGCGACGCCCTCGAGATGCAGAGGTCGTTGCCGGAAACCTGAAACCCGGCTTCTCAGCTCGCCAGGGTCCTGCTCGAGTCGAGCAGCTCGTCGAATTGAGCCGCCGGGATGGGACGGCTGAAGAGGTAGCCCTGCATCTCGTCGCACGCCTGCGCCCGCAGGAACTCGAGCTGCGCCTCCGTCTCGACCCCCTCGGCGACCGCCGTGAGCTTCAGGCCATGCGCCATCGCGATGATGGCGGCGGCGATGGCGGCGTCGTCGGGGTCCCGGGTCACGTCGCGCACGAAGGACTGGTCGATCTTGATGCGGTCGATCGGAAAGCGCTTCAGGTAGTTGAGCGACGAATACCCCGTGCCGAAATCGTCCATCGAGAGGCTCACGCCGAGGTTCTTGAGGTCCCAGAGCGTGGAGATGGAGAGCTCGGCGTTCTGCATGGCGTTGGATTCCGTGATCTCCAGGTCGAGCGACGCCGCGGAAAGACCCGTCTGCTGCAGGGCTTCGGTGACCTGGAAGACCAGATCGGCCTGCTGGAACTGGCGCGAGGAGAGGTTGACGGCGACGGAGAGGGGATACCCGCTCTCTCGCCAGGCGGCGGCCTGCGCGCAGGCGGTCTGGAGCACCCACTGGCCGATCGGGACGATCAGGCCGGAGACCTCGGCGATCGAGATGAACTCGCCGGGCGGCACCAGACCCAGCTCCGGGTGCTGCCAGCGGAGGAGCGCCTCGGCGCCCCGGATTCGGCCGGTGGCGAGCTCGATCAAGGGCTGGTAGTGAAGGACGAGCTCCCGATTCTGGAGAGCCTGGCGCAGCCGGCTCTCGAGCGACAGGCGCTCCAGCGCCCGGGAGTTCATCGCGGGGGCGTAGAGCTGGCAGTTGTCGCGTCCCTGGTCCTTGGCGCGGTACATGGCGGTGTCCGCGTTCCGCACGAGCGTCTCGGGGTCGTCGCCGTCATCGGGGTAGAGCGTGACTCCGATGGAGGTCGTGATGAAGAGCTCCCGGCGCTCGATGAAGAAGGGGAGCCGGACCGCTTCCAGGATCTTGCCGGCGATCGCGGCCGCGTCCTCTTCTTTGGCGATGCCCGGCAGCAACACCGTGAACTCGTCGCCTCCCAGCCGCGCGATCGTGTCCTCCTGCCGGATGCACCCGCCCACGCGCTCGGCGATGCGCCGGAGGAGCTCGTCGCCGATGGAGTGCCCGAGCGAGTCGTTGATGACCTTGAAACGATCCACGTCGAGGAAGAGCACGGCCAGCTTCTGCCGGTATCGGTTCGCGTGGACCATGGCGACGCGCAGGCGGTCGGAAAAGAGGAGCCGGTTGGGCAGCCCGGTCAGGGAATCGTGGAACGCGAGGTGTTTGACCTTCTCCTCGGCGCGCTTCCTCTCGGTGATGTCGATGATCGTGCCCTCGATGATCCCCGGCTTTCCTTCCTTTCCCCCGAGCAGGTTCCCGTTCTCCAGGACCCAGACGTGGCTGCCGTCCTTGCGGCGAAGGCACTCCTCGTAGTTGGTCAGGCTCCCGCGCTCCTTCAGCCGCGCGACCGTGGCCTTGCGGTCCTCCGCCGTCAGGTAGAAGTCCCAGACCGGCAGGGAGAGAACCTCCTCGCGCGACCCGTAGCCGAAGATCTGGGCGAAGGACTCGTTGCAATCCAGGATCCTCCCGTCCTCGGTGGTCCGGTAGACCCCGGCCAGGTTGCCTTCGAAGAGGAGGCGGTAGCGCATCTCGGACTGGTCCGCCGCGCGCTCGGCGCGCCGCTGCCGGGTCACGTTCGTCGCCACGCCGATGGCTCCCGCGACCGCGCCTTCCGAGTCGTGGCGCGGCGCCAGCTCGACGTCGAAGACCAGCCCCATGACGTCGAAGGTCTCCCGGACCGCCTCGCCGGAGAGAGCGCGGCTCAAGACCTGCAGCGCCTTCGGGGACCCGCGGTACAGCTCGAAGGCGCTTCGGCCGACCACCTCGTCCGAGGTCAATCCGGCCGTCTCAAGACCGCTCCCCTCGAGGTGGGTGACGACGCCTTCGCGGTCGAGCGCGAAGAGAACGATGGGAGCGTTGTTGACGAGCGTCCGAAGGCGTTCTTCGGAGTCGCGAAGCGCCCTCTCCGACCTCTTGCGCTCGGTCGCGTCGCGGGCGATGACGGTCAGCAGGTTCCGGCCCTCCCGCGGGAAAAAGCCTATGGAGACGTCGAGCGGGATCTCGCGGCCGCCTTCGTGGCGTCCGATCCATTCGACTCGCGGCGCGTCCACGTCCGTCTCCGGGCTTTCGGACGGGAGGGGAGCGAGCTCTCGCAAGGGCGGAGAGTCCGGCACGAGCATCGTCAGGTTTTGTCCGATCATCGCCGCGACCGGATAACCGAAGATCCTCTCGGCGGCCGGGTTCGCGAACAGAATCCGGCCCGAATCGCTCACGGTCAGGATCGCGTCGGAGGCCGTTTCGACGAGCGTGCGGAACCGGCTCTCGCTCTCCCTCAGCGCCTTGCGCGCCTGCCGCCGTTCCCGGCGGATCTGGGCCTCGAGGAGCTCCCGCTCGACGGTCGCGCCGAGCCGCCCGAGGGCTGTTGTCGGGATGCAATTGTGCGCTCCGGCCTTGATCGCCTTGACGGCGGTTTCTTCGCCGATGTTGTCCGAGACGATGATGAAGGGCGTATCCAGCTCGCGCTCCTTCAGAAATGACAGAGCGGCCAGGGCTCCGAAGCCCTCGAGGCGGAAGTCGGACAGAATGACGTCCCAGATCCGACCGGACAGGGCATCCTCGAACGCCTCGCGCGAACCGACGCGTTCGGAAACAGGCGAAAAACCGCCTCGCTCGAGCTCGCCGATCATGAGCCCGGCGGTCTCGTTCGAGTTGTGAACAATCAGGACGCGGACCGGGGTGGACATACTAAAGTCTAGCAGGTGCGCGGAGAGCGAGTCAGGGGGACCCCCGGCACGATCCGCGCGCCGCCAGATGCCTGGTGTCTCATCCGCGCCTGAGCGTCTCCTGGCAGAACGCAGGCCACGGTGGTTTGACAACAGCCGAAATTCCTGAAAGCATGTTACGAGGTTCCCATTATTGAGAATGTGAGACGAATTCCCACTTAGCGCGCAGGAGGAGTGGTATGTCGCATCTTCGTTTCCGCGGGTCGAAACTCGGTCCGATTGTAGCGGCGCTCGCGGCC
Organism: uncultured Acidobacteriota bacterium; assembly: GCA_963837495.1. GTDB lineage: Bacteria > Acidobacteriota > Thermoanaerobaculia > UBA5066 > Gp7-AA6 > JAWOLE01. The sequence continues at coordinate 217,389 of CAWINF010000002.1, forward strand.
ATGGCGGCCTGGTTGCTGCCATCGTCTTCGGAAGCCTCTATCTCGGTGTTCTATACGGCGACAGGACAGGTCAACGTATCGGCCGACGGACACGGTTCGGTCACCAATCCCTACAACATCCGGGCGAACAAGCCGAGCGCGAGCGCCACGGTCCGGAACGCCTACCTCATGGCGGCCACGACTCCGGGGGGTCAGGTGATCACCAACACCGACATCACGCTCGCCGGGACCGCCGTCACCTTCACCACGAATGTTCCGGGCGCCATCGGCAACCAGAACTACCTGGGCGAGGTGACATCGATCGTCAAGCCCACGCTCGACGCCGCAGCAGCCGGGATCACGTCCTTCGCCGTCAACGAGGGGGCCAAGACCTTCGAGATCGACGGCACGGCGCTGGTGGTCGTCTGGAACGATCCGGCGCAGACCCAGTCCCGAACCGTCATCCTTCTCTTCGGGGCGCAAGCCATCGCCGGCGACACGTTCTCGATCACCCTGGCGACCCCGATCGATCCGGCCGCGCCCGGCGCCCTGCTCGACATGGGGCTCGGCATCTCGTTCGGCTTCCAGCCAGGCGGTCAGGTCAGCCTCGTGGACGTCAACGGCAGCCGGCTGACGTCCTCTGCCGGCGGCCAGGATGACGGAGAAGATGCCGACGGGGCGCTCATCACTGTGGGCGGCATCGGCGACACGGACGGGAACCCGCCGCCCAACGATCCGCCGACCACCCCCCACATCCCCGACGACGAGCTCTATTCCCTGCTCCCTTTCATCACGAACACCACGACCACGATCCAGGTCCATACGGTGAATCCTTCCACCGACGACAACATCTTCTTCGCCTACTTCAACATCTCCGGGACGGCGATCGTGGGCGAGGGGATCGTGCTCGGGCCGGCGACGGCCACCAACCCGGTGGGAACGAACCATACGGTCACGGCGACCGTCGTGGACGCGACGGGCGCGCCGATCCCCGGCATTACCGTGACTTTCACCATCACGTCCGGGCCCAACAGCCCGGGCGGAGGGACGTCGGTCACGGACGTGAATGGCCATGCCTCCTTCACCTACACCAGCAACGGGCTCACGGGCACGGACCTGATCCAGGCGTCGTTCGTAAACTCGCAAATGCAGACCGTGACTTCCAACGTCGTCTCGAAGATCTGGGGCGCGCCGACCACGCCGACGCCGCCGGTCACGCTCCCGACTGTCCCGACCCTGGACATGAAGGGGCTCGGGCTATTGGCGCTGTTGCTGGCCGGGGCGGGTCTCCTCCTGGCGGGCGGAATCTTGAAGCGGTAACTCTTCCTCGGACAAAGCGGTTCTCGAGAGCCTCGCGTGAGCGAGGCTCTCGTGTTTTCGTCGGCTAGGACCCGGACCGGGGTGGACATGCTCCAGTATGGCGTCCCGCGCCGGGCGTCCTTCCGCGAGGTCCGAGTCCCGGCGGCGGGAGACGGGGGAGAAACGAAAGGGGAGCGGCCGCGCCGCTCCCCGGAATCTCGGCGAACGAGGGGATCAGCGGCGCAGGATCAGGAACAGGGCGGCCCCTCCGAGCGCCAGCGCCAGCAGCGCGAGCGCGGGGAAAGAAAGGGTCGGGACCACGGGGATCTGAATGGGCGCCGGCGGGGTCGGCGTCGCCGTCGGCGTCGCCGTCGCAAGGACAGTGCCCGTCGGGGTCGGAGTCGGCTGCGCGACGACGAGTTCGCCGAAGATGGCCAGGCCGCCCAGAGCCGTCGCGATCCCGGCGTTGAAAAGGACGGGTTGAGTGCTGGGCGGGCTGATGTTGAACCGGTAAACGTTTCCGTTGAAGAGGTCTCCCGTCCAGAACTGGGTGCCGTTGGGATCGCGGTTCAGGGCGAACAGGGTCGTGCCGCCCGTCCCGAAGTAGGTCGCGGTGGGTGTTCCGGAGGGGTCGAGCATCTGGACCTGCGAGGTCTCCGCGACCAGGACTCCTCCGCCGGGCAGGATGCGGAAGGCGTAGATCGGTCCGGTCAGCCCCGTCGCGAAGTCGGTCAGCTGAGTGTTCGTGCAGACGTCGAAGCGCTTGATCTTCGTCCCCTCGGACGTGTAGAGCATCGTGCACTGGTCCGCGGACAAATCGATCCAGTCCGCGCCGCGCGCGTCGGGGACGATCGTGAACGACGTGATCAGGGTTCCGGTCGAAGTGTATTTGTAGATCTTCGTGTCATCGGCCACTCCGACGTACATGTTGCCCGCGGTGTCGAACACGCAGGACTCCGGGTGCGTCGGGACACTGGCGATGTAGTTGGCCGCGACGAGAGCCCCGGTGTTGTCGAACTTGCTTATGGAGCTCGCGGAGAAGTTCGTCACGTACAGATTGCCGGATGTGTCGAAGCACATTCCCGCGTCGAACGCGGTCCCCGTGGTGTCGTCGAGAGTCTCGATGAGAGAGCCCCCGGGCGTGAAGTGCTTGACCTGGGCGTTGCCGATCGCGGCGAAAACGTCGCCGACGTTGAAGGCGACTGCGGTCTTCTTCTCGGCCGCTCCAACCGGTGAGCCCGGGAAGACCACGACCAGCGCTGCCACGAGAATCAAGACGACCGGAGCGAGAAACCGCCGGATCACGCCAGGGTCCTTCATGGAACTCCTCCCTATTTTCGGAATAGGGTACCACGCCCGCGAGCCGAAGCTGCTGCTGGCCGGCCAGGCGCAGGGCCAGAAGGTTTGCCGACCACGCCGACGCCGCCGGTCACGCTCCCGACTGTCCCGACCCTGGACATGAAGGGGCTCGGGCTCTTGGCGCTGTTGCTGGCCGGAGCGGGTCTCCTCCTGGCGGGCGGAATCTTGAAGCGGTAACTCTTCCTCGGACAAAGCGGTTCTCGAGAGCCTCGCGCGAGCGAGGCTCTCGTGTTTTCGTCGGCCGTAGCGGCCCGGAGACGGGGACCGTCTCAATACCGCTAGAATACCTGGCCCGATGGAATCTCTTCGAATCCGCGGAGCGAGGCAGCACAACCTCCGCAATATCTCCTGCGACGTCCCGCGCAACCGCCTCGTGGTCATCACCGGCGTCTCGGGATCGGGCAAGTCCTCCCTCGCGTTCGACACGATCTTCGCGGAGGGGCAGAGGCGGTACGTCGAGTCCCTCTCGGCCTACGCCCGGCAGTTCCTCGAGCAGATGGAGAAGCCGGACGTGGACTCGATCGAGGGCCTCTCGCCGGCCATCTCGATCGAGCAGCGCACGACCTCGAAGAACCCGCGCTCGACCGTCGGCACGGTCACCGAGATCTACGACTACCTGCGCCTCCTCTATGCCTCGATCGGCAAGCCCCACTGCCCGAGCTGCGGCCGGCCGATCCAGGCGCAGACGATCCAGGAGATGGTGGACCGCGCCCTGCGCCTGCCCGAAGGAAGCCGTTTCGCCGTGCTCGCCCCTTATGTAACCGGCAAGAAGGGGGAATACAAGAAGCAGATGGCGGAAATGCTCAAGGAGGGTTTCCTCAGGGCGCGCATCGACGGGAAATTTCACGACCTGGAAGACCCCCCGGAGCTGGACAAGCAGAAGAAGCACACGATCGAGCTGGTCGTGGACCGGCTGGTCGCGAAGCCCTCCGCCGACGAGGAGTACAAGAAGCGGCTGGCCGACTCGATCGAGACCGCCACGCGCGTCTCGGGCGGCCTCGTCACGATCTCGGTCGCGGACGGCCCCGAGGAGATCCTCTCCGCCAACTACGCCTGCCCCGACTGCGGGACCTCGCTCTCCGAGATCACGCCGCGCCTCTTCTCCTTCAACTCGCCCTACGGCGCCTGCCAGAAGTGCTCCGGCCTCGGGACGATCCTGAAGGGCGACCCGGACCGCGTGGTCATCGCGCCGGAGAAGTCGATCGCCGACGGGGCCATCGCGATCATGAAGCCCGGTTCCACCAACTGGCGCTCCCGGCAGATGGGCATGCTGGCGAAGCACTACAAATTCCGGCTGGACCAGCCCTTCGCGAAGCTGCCCGGGCCCGCGCGCGAGGTCATCCTGTACGGCTCGGGGGAGGACGAGATCAAGTTCTCCTACGTGGCGGAGAAGGGGGAGTATCACTGGCGCTCCTCCTTTGAGGGCCTGATCCCGATGCTCGAGCGCCGCTATCGCGAGACGGAGAATCCGGAGCATCGCGCGGAGCTGGAGGCGTACATGTCGGCCGAGCCCTGTCCGGGCTGCGGGGGACGGAGGCTCAAGCCCGAGGCGCTCGCGGTCAAGGTGGGCGGACGCTCGATCGACGAAATCGCTTCCGACACGATCTCCGACTCGATCGCGTTCTTCGAGGAGCTGGATCTGGCGCCGCGCGAGCGCGAGATCGCGGGGAAGATCCTCAAGGAGATCCGAGACCGTCTGGGTTTCCTGGCCAACGTCGGGATCGGGTACCTGAACCTCTCGCGCGGCGCGGCGTCTCTCTCGGGCGGCGAGTCGCAGCGCATCCGCCTGGCGACCCAGATCGGGTCGAAGCTGATGGGAGTGCTCTACGTCCTGGACGAGCCCTCCATCGGCCTCCACCAGCGCGACAACCGCAAGCTGATCGACACGCTTCTCTCGATGCGGGACCTCGGCAACACGGTCATCGTCGTCGAGCACGACGAGGAGACGATCCGCTCGGCCGACTGGGTCCTGGACCTGGGGCCGGGCGCCGGAGTGCACGGGGGCCGGATCGTGGCGGAGGGGAAGCCCGAGGATCTGGCCGACTTTCCCGAGTCGCTGACCGCGCGCTACCTGACGGGGGAGGAGGAGATCCCGACGCCCGCCATTCGCCGCGCCGGCTCCGGCAAGTCGCTCACGGTCCGGGGCGCGCGGGAGCACAACCTGAAGGGGATCGACGTCCGCTTTCCGCTCGGAGTCATCACGGCGGTGACCGGCGTGTCCGGCTCCGGCAAATCCACCCTGGTCAACGACATCCTGTACCGCGCCCTGGCCCGCGCGCTGCACGGCGCCTCGCAGCGGCCGGGCCGCCACGACCGCGTCGAGGGGCTCTTCGAGATCGACAAGGTCATCAACATCGACCAGTCGCCGATCGGCCGCACCCCCCGGTCCAATCCGGCCACGTACACCAACGTCTTCAATCCCATCCGCGAGCTGATGTCGCGCACGCCCGAGGCCCGGGCCCGGGGTTACGCGCCGGGGCGCTTCTCCTTCAACGTCAAGGGGGGGAGGTGCGAGGCCTGCGCGGGAGACGGGCAGATCAAGATCGAGATGCACTTCCTGCCCGACATCTACGTGACCTGCGACGTCTGCGGCGGCCGGCGCTACAACCGCGAGACGCTGCAGGTCCACTACAAGGGAAAGTCCATCGCCGACATCCTCGCGCTGACGGCCGAGCAGGCGCTGGAGCTCTTCGCCAACATCCCGTCGATCGCCAACATCTGCGGCACGCTCGTGCAGGTCGGCCTCGGTTACATCCAGCTCGGACAATCCTCGACCACGCTGTCGGGCGGCGAGGCGCAGCGCGTCAAGCTCGCGCGCGAGCTGGCGAGGCGATCCACCGGTCGCACGCTCTATCTCCTGGACGAGCCCACGACCGGCCTGCACTTCGACGACATCAGGAAGCTCCTCGGGGTCCTGCGCTCGCTGACGGAGAAGGGGAACACGGTCGTCGTCATCGAGCACAACCTGGACGTGATCCGCACCGCCGACTGGATCATCGACCTGGGCCCCGAAGGCGGAGACGCCGGCGGCTCGATCGTGGCCGAGGGCACCCCCGAAGACGTCGCGGTCCAGCGCTCCTCCTACACCGGCCAGTTCCTGCGCCGCGCCCTCTCCTCCGAAAAGAAGCGCGCTCACGTCTCATGAATTTGTTCGTCCCGAATTGCGGTCCTCGACTTGCTCCGGACTTTCCACCGTGCCGTAGGGGCGGGCCTTGCGCCCGCCCGCCCCGTCAGTGTCGCTGCGACGGTCGGGACGGAGTCGTACTTTTGTGGCGACGGTTTGTCCGACGCTCCCCGCATGTCTATCGCGCTTCTCTCGCGGCAGCGGGCTGGGCTTTTCTCGCCCTGACGACAACCATCGCCGCTCCCGGGAGTCCGAAGAAACCGGCCCCGAAGCCTCCGCTCGACTTCTCCGGGGTCTGGGAGCTCGACCCGAAGATGAGCCTTCGCGTCTCTTCCACCTTGGAGGGCGCCGTGCTCGCCGTCCGGCAGAAGGGGAACAGCATCTGGATCTCTCCGGTGCAGATGCCCGAACAGCCGCGCAAGGCGATCCTCTCCGAGGAAATCGTCGCCGACGGGCGCACTTACGAGAAAGCCCTCGGCCCGACGGGAAACGGTCTCGTCACGGCCGGCTGGGCCAAAGACGGAAAGTCCCTCTGGATCGAGGTGCAGGCGGGCCCTCCGGAGAACCCGAGGACCGCCGTCCAGCGGAGCATCTGGAAACTGTCGGAGGACCGGAAGGTGTGGGTGCGGGAGAGCGTCTCCCTGTCGAAGGGGAACGCCGGGAGCGCCCGCCTCGTCTTCCGAAAACGCAAGAGCCAGTAACCTATGGAAAGAAAGCGCGAGGCTTCGGGCCCCGGTTCAGACTCTCTCGGCCGCCGTTCGCGAAGCGAACGCCTGCGGCCGACTGTCCTGTCCCCCGAGCCCTGGCGAGTCAAGGTCGTTGAGCCGATCCGGCGCATCGGGCCAGCCGAGCGCGAAGCCCGGCTGCGGGAGGCCGGCTACAACGTCTTCGGCCTCGCCTCCGAGGACATCTACATCGACCTGCTGACCGACTCGGGAACCGCCGCGATGTCCGACTCGCAGTGGGCGGGGCTGATGCGCGGAGACGAGTCCTACGCGGGCGGGCGCAACTTCTACCACTTCGAGCGGACCGTCCGCGAGATCTTCGGCCTGCCGTACGTGATTCCGACCCACCAGGGACGCGTCGCGGAGAACCTCCTCTTCTCGACGGTCCTGAAGCCCGGCGACATCGTGCCCAACAACACGCACTTCGACACGACGCGCGCCAACATCGAGGTCAATGGCGGCATCGCGGTGGATCTCGTCATCCCCGAAGGGAAGCACGCCAAAGGGCGTCACCCCTTCAAGGGGAACATGGACCTGAACAGGCTCGAGGAGTGCCTCGCGAAGAATCCCGGCCGGGTCCCGCTCGTGATGTTGACGCTGACCAACAACTCCGGCGGCGGCCAGCCCGTCTCGCTCGAGAACGTGCGCGGCACGCACGAGCTGTCCAAGCGCCACGGCATACCCCTCGTGATCGACGCCTGCCGCTTCGCCGAGAACGCCTGGTTCATCAAGGAGCGGGAGCCGGGACAGAAGGGACGTTCGATCCCGGAGATCGTGCGGGAGATCTTCGATCTCTCCGAGGGCTGCACGATGAGCGCGAAGAAGGACGGTCTCGCCAACATCGGCGGTTTCCTGGCGTTGCGCAACGAGACCTGGGTCGAGAGGCTGAAGAACAAGCTCATCCTGATCGAGGGCTTCCCGACCTACGGCGGCCTGGCGGGACGCGACCTCGAGGCGGTGTCGATCGGACTGCGCGAGGTGCTCGAGGAGGACTACCTCGCCTTCCGCGTCGGGCAGGTGACAGCCTTCGGGGAAGCCCTCGCCTCGGCGGGCGTGCCCGTCGTCGAGCCGATCGGCGGGCACGCCGTGTACATCGACGGGCGCGCCTTCGCGCCGCACCTCCCGCCCGAGCGCTACCCCGCGGAGTCGCTCACGATCGCGCTCTACCAGGAGGGGGGGATCCGCGCCGTCGAAATCGGGGGAGTCATGTTCGGGCGCCCGGACCCGGAACGCCCGGGCCGCGAGACGCTTCCCGATCTCGACCTCGTGCGCCTGGCCGTGCCCCGCCGCGTCTATACGAACACACATCTCGAATACGTCGCCGGGGTCGTCGTCGAGCTGCACCGGTGTCCCGACAAGCTGCGCGGCGTCCGCATCGTCCATCAGGCGCCGGTGCTGAGGCACTTCACCGCCCGGTTCGAGCTCTTCTGACGGAGCCGTAAGGCGTGAGGCGCAAGGCGTAAGGCGAAGTGCCTCCACCGTGCCAACGCCTAACGCCTAACGCCTAACGCCTAACGCCTGACGATTCACGAAACGCGGTCGAGGCAGGGGAAGCCGGAGAAACCGGCCGGCCAAGTTACAATTTCTTCCATGATCAGCGGCTACAACACCGACGTCCGGCACAACAACCGGGTCTTCCACATCCAGACGGAGGACAAGGGGGAGACGGCCCCCGAGATCGAGTCCCTCGTCTACGTGGGCGGCGAGATCCTCGCGACGAAGAAGACGTCCTACGCGCAGGCGATCTCGGGCGGCCGGGACGACCGCGCGGTCCAGGAGATCCTCGAGCAGCAGCACCGGACCATGATCGCCGCGATCCAGAGGGGGAGATTCGACGGCCCCGACGGATCGGTGCGCGTCCCGGATGGCATGACGGAGTCCCGGGGAGAGAACGGCGCCGCGGCCGCCGGTTCCGGGGAGGAGCTGACGGCGGGAGACCGGACGCTCGACCAGCTCATCCTGGAATACCTGGCCAGCCAGATCCAGCACGAGCAGATCGATTGCTCCTTCACGCCCGTCCCAGAGTTCATATCCGGCCGCGAGGCCGCGATGCGGATCCGGGCCCGTTCCTCGCAGTCGGGGCAACCCATCGCCGGCGCCTCGATCCAGATCCGCATTCTCTCCGCCGCGGAGAAAGGCGCGCTCGTCTTTCAGGGCACGACCGGCGCCGACGGGGGATGCCCGGTGTCCTTTCCAGTGCCGCCGCTACCGCGAGGCGCCGCGGTCGCGGTCATCCGCGTCGCGTCCCCGATCGGCTCGACCGAGTTCAAGTTTCCAGTCCGGAGCGAGACGTGAACGGTCAGATTCGGGTACGCGTCAATGGCGAAGAGCTGGCGGTGCCGGAGGGCGCCTCGGTGTCGCACCTGCTCGAGCGATTGAAGGTCTCGGTGCCCCGCTGCGCCGTCGAACGCAACCGCGAGATCGTGCCGAAATCGGCGTACGGTTCTCTTCCCCTGGCCGAGGGGGACGTCGTGGAGATCGTGGAGCTGGTCGGCGGCGGATAGCTCCTGCCGTCGGCCGCATGCCGGTGGTCTCTGGGACCCTTGCCCCCGTCGTCCTGAGCCCTTCGCGCCCGCGTTGTCGCCCTTCGCGCCCTTCCTGTCATCCTGAGCGCAGCGAAGGATCGGCTTTCGTCGCGCCCGGGAGCGCCGGACAGCCTTTTGATAGATTTGTGCGGGCAGACGCGGCGTCGGAACCGGCTTCGGGTGCGGGCGCGGAAAGCAGGCTCACCGAGCGCGACCATCGTTCCTCTCCTGCGCCGGTTCGATGGGGAGGGGGAATGGGCCGGAAAAAGTCCGCGCGGAGGAAGCGAACCGGGGGACGGGAGCGGCCTTCGACCCGGCGGGGACGGCGCGGCACTTCGGCTGCTGCTGCGGCGCGCCCTGACAGCGCCGCCGTGCATGCCTCGGACGGTTTTCCGATCGTCGGAGTGGGCGCCTCGGCCGGTGGCCTCGAGGCCTTCACGCAGTTGCTGAAACGTCTGCCGATCGACACGGGCATGGCCTTCGTGCTCGTCCAGCACCTGGATCCCAAGCGCGAGAGCCTCCTGACGGAAATCCTCTCGCGTGCGACCGCCATGCCGGTAGGCGAGGTCAAGAGCCGCATGGCCGTCGCGCCCGACAACGTATACGTCATGCCGGCCCGGGCGGACATCGAGCTGAGGGACGGATCCTTCGAACTGGTCCCGCGCTCCACATCGCGCGGGCGTCAGACGCCGATCGATTTCTTCTTTCGCTCGCTGGCCGACCAGTACAAGAGCCGGGCGATCGGGGTCGTTCTCTCCGGGACGCTCTCCGACGGGGCGCTGGGCCTGCGGGCCATCAAGGCGGAAGGAGGCGTCACTTTCGCGCAGGACGAAAACTCCGCGAAATTCCCGGACATGCCTCGGGCCGCGATCGCGGCGGGAGCGGTGGACTTCGTCTTCCCGCCCGAGGGGATCGCTACCGAGCTTGCCCGGATGGGTCGGCATCCCTACGTTCGTCCGAGCGCGCCGGCCCCGGCCGCGGAGGAAGAGCCGGCCGGAGAAAAAGACCACCGGCAGATCCTCGCCCTGCTCCGGCGGGTGACGGGCGTGGACTTCTCCCATTACCGCCAGACAACCGTGAAGAGACGCATCTCCCGCCGCATGGCCTTGAAGAAGGCCGACAGCCCGAGGAATTACCTCCGGCTGCTCCGCGCGGACCAGGGCGAAGCGCACGCACTCTATGAGGACATCCTGATCAACGTGACGGGTTTCTTCCGCGATCCCACGGCCTTCGATTCGTTGAAGGAGCTGGTCTTCCCGGCGATTCTCAAGAATCGCTCGGCCGACACGCCGATCCGGATCTGGGTGCCTGGCTCCTCCACCGGGGAGGAGGTCTATTCCATCGCCATCGCTCTCTTCGAGTCGCTGCAGGAGCGCGGCATCAACCCGCCCATCCAGATCTTCGCGACCGATCTTTCTCAAGAGGCCGTGAACAAGGCGCGCTCGGGCGTCTATCTCGAGAACGCCGTGGCGGATGTCTCGCGCGAGCGCTTGAAGCGCTTCTTCGTGAAGGCGGATAACGGCTGGCAGATCTCCAAGGCCATCCGGAGCATCTGCATCTTCGCGCGGCAGAACGTGACGACCGATCCCCCATTCTCGAACCTCGACCTGATCAGTTGCCGCAACCTCCTGATCTACCTGGAGCCGGTCCTGCAGAAGCGGGTTGTTCCGCTGTTTCACTACGCGCTCAAGCCCGGCGGCTTTCTCTTCCTCGGAAACGCCGAGACGATCACCGGCTTTTCCGATCTCTTCGCGCCGCTCGACCGCAACCAGCGGATCTTCGTCAAGCGGCCAGGAGTCTCCAGGCAATTCCTGGGATTCGGGCGGAGTCGCGCGGAGGCCGAGCCTCCCGTCTCCGACGCGGGAGCGCCTTCGACGCCGGAAAGCCTTCAGAAGGAAGCGGACCGGCTGGTGCTGGGCATGTACGGTCCGCCCGGGGTCCTCATCAACGAGGCGTTCGAGATCCTCCAGTTCCGGGGACGCACGAGCCCGTACCTCGAGTCGGCTCCGGGCTCGCCGACCCTGAATGTCCTGAAGATGGCGCGCGAAGGGCTGATGATGGATCTGCGGGCCTCCGTGCTGAAGGCCCGCAAGACGGGGAGGCCGGTTCGCAAGGAAGGCCTTCGGGTCGGCCAGGACGGTCAGACTCGGGAAGTGAGCCTGAGAGTCGTTCCGCTGAAGGACGAGGACTCCGGAGGCCGCCATTTCCTCGTGTTCTTCGAGGAAGCTCCCGGGCGGCGCAAGGCGGAGAAGCCTCGTCCTCCGCCCCGGAGCAGGCGCGCGGCCCGGCGCGCCGGCGAGGAAACGGTCGTCCGGCTCGAACAGGAGCTCTCCGCGACCAGGGAGTATCTCCAGTCCATCATCGAAGAGCAGGAAGCCACCAACGAGGAGTTGAAGTCGGCCAACGAGGAGATCCTCTCCTCCAACGAGGAGCTGCAGTCCACCAACGAAGAGCTCGAGACAGCCAAGGAGGAGCTGCAGTCCACCAACGAGGAGCTGACGACGGTCAACGACGAGCTCCAGAACCGCAACGCGGAGCTGACGCGTGTCAACGACGACCTCCAGAACATCCTGACCGGAACCAATGTCCCCATCGTGATGCTCGACCGCGGCGGGCGGATCCGGCGTTTCACGCCCTCCGCCGAGAGGCTCCTGAACCTGAGCGCCGCGGACGCGGGCCGCCTGATCCGCGACATCAAGCCCAACGTCCGCGTGCCGGACCTGCAGGAGATCGTCCTCGAAGTGATCGAGAGCGTCGTCATGAAGGAACGGGAGATCCAGGACCACGAGGGACACTGGCACCTCCTGCAGGTCCGGCCCTACCGCACCCTGGACAACCGCATCGACGGCGCGGTGATGGTCTTCCTCGACATCGATCCCATGAAGCGCAGCCTCGAACAGGTCAACCGCGCTCGCGATTACGCCGAGGCGCTGGTGGAGACGGTCCGCGAATCGCTCGTGGTCCTGGACGAAGGCCTGCGCGTCCGTACGGCAAACAACTCCTTCTACCGCGTTTTTCAGACTTCCCCGATCAAGACCGAAGGACAACCTCTCCTTGAGCTCTGGAACTGGGAGCGACAGGAACCGGACCTCAAGCTTCTCCTCGAAAAGGCATCGCGCGGCGGAGAGGCCCTCCGAGACTTCGAGGCCGAGCTGGCGGTCGAAGGCCTCGGGAACAAGACACTCCTCTTCAACGCCCGCCGCGTGCGGTTCCTGGGCGACGTGAAACCCTTTGTCCTCCTGGCGATCGACGACATCACCGAGCGCAAGGTGGCGGAGAACGCCCTGCGGGCTTCGGAGGTGCGCTACCGGCAGATATTCGAGGCGGCGCTCGAAGGCGTCCTGCTCCAGGACGCGGAGACGGGCCGGATTCTGGACGCGAACCCGTACCTGCTCGACCTGCTGGGGTTCGACCGCTCGGAGCTGATCGGCCGGACTCCGTGGGACCTGGGGCTCTACGAGAACGCCGAGGAGGCGAAGCGGCGCTTCCGCGAGCTCCTGGAGACGGGCTTTTCATTCGACTCCCAGGTCCTCGTCAAGGCCAAGTCGGGCCGGATCCTGGAAGTGGAGACGGTCAGCAACGTTCAGGCGGCCGGCACCGGCCGCATCGTGCAACGCAACATCCGGGATGTCTCCGAGAGGAACCGGCTCCAGCAGCAGCTCCGGCAGGTTCAGAAGCTCGAGTCGATCGGGACGCTCGCCGGAGGAATCGCGCACGACTTCAACAACCTTCTGAACATCATCTCGGCCCACGTGGGTCTGCTTGCCAAGAGCGCCGGCGAAAAGGGGGGCGACAGCGTCCACGCGATCCAGAAATCGGTCGAGCGAGGCGCCGCCGTCGTTCGTCAGCTCCTGGCCTTCGCCAGAAAAAGCGAGGTCTCTTTCGGGCCGGTGGACTTGAACGAGGTCGTCCGGGAACTCTCGGAGATGCTTCGGGAGACCTTCCCCCGGAGCGTCCGGCTGGATCTGGACCTCGCGCCGGATCTCCCTCTGATCCGGGCGGACGCCAACCAGCTCCATCAGGCGATCCTGAACCTGGCTGTCAACGCGCGCGACGCAATGCCCGACGGCGGAGAGCTGCGCATCGGCACGGGGGTGGCTTCCGGCGACGAACTGCGCGAGCGCATCCCGGCGGCGGCCGCCCCGCGCTACGTCTGCCTGACGGTCTCCGACCGCGGCGTCGGCATGGACGAGGAAACCCGCAAGCGCCTCTTCGAGCCCTTCTTCACGACCCGCTCGGGCCAGGGAGGCCAGGGCCTCGGCCTCGCCGTCGTGTACGGGATCGTCAACAGCCACCACGGCGTCGTGGACGTGGCCTCGGCGCCCGGCGAAGGGACCACGTTCAAGCTCTGCTTTCCGGCCGACGAGCCCGTCGCCGAGAGGCCCGGCAAGATCCGGAAGCGTTCGGCCGGGAGGGCCAGGAAGAAACGCCTCGTTGCCGGCGCCACGCTGCTCCTCGTCGAGGACGAGGAGATGCTCCTCCAGCCGGTCAAGGGCCTCCTCGAGGAGGAGGGCTATGAGGTGCTGGTCGCGCGCGACGGCCGCGAAGCCGTCGAGGTCTTCCAGGACCGGGCCTCTGAGATCTCCGCAGTGATCATCGACCTCGGCCTGCCAAAGTTGAACGGCCTGGACGCGCTGATCCAGATCAAGCAGATCCGCCCCGACGTCAGATGCATCGTCGCGAGCGGGACCCTCGATAGCCGACGGCGCGAGGAAGTCCAGAAAGCCGGCGCCAGCGCCGCCCTGCGAAAGCCCTACGACGCCGACCAGATGCTAAACACCATCGAAAGCGTTCTGGCTTCCTGACCGTCGCTCCGCGCGCTCCGCTCCCGCGGCGCGCGCTTCCTCCCCTCTGGAGACTTCGCGCCCGCGACCGGAGCTTCTCCCTCTCTCTCCTCCTTCGCTCTGCGAGCTTCGGAGGACAGGCCCGGAGAGGGGTGGGGTGAGGGCGCCGTCTCGCCGACTCTCCAGTCTCTTGCCGCGACGCGCCGGATCGTCTATCCTCCGCCTTCCCGTGGGCCGTTAGCTCAATTGGTAGAGCAAGAGACTCTTAATCTCTAGGTTGTAGGTTCGAGTCCTACACGGCTCACCACCGTCGCTCCGCGCACTCCGCGGGATCTGCGCCCTGCGGGCGCGATCCCGCTCCGGCGCTACGCTCCCGCGGCGCGCGCCTCCTCCCTCCTTCGTCGGGAGACTACGCGCGCCGCGACCGGGGCCCGTCGGCGCCGCGGCCGCGGATTACTCGACGGGCGGCAGAGATGGCGACTCCCTCTCCCACCGGGAGAGGGAAGGGGTGAGGGCGCGACCGGTGCCGCCGCTTTTCAGCACCGGCGAGCGACGCGTGTGCGCTACTTCGGGATCGTGCAGGAGTCGTTGCATCGGAGGAGGAGCTTTCCCTCCCGGCTGACCAGCCAGAAGAAGCTATCGCCGGATGAGACGAAAAACCCCTCGTCGGTCTCCGCGACCAGGGACTTGATCTCCGCCTTCGTTTCGAGCCGACACCGCCAGACCACCTTGCCGTTCGTCCTGTCGAGGAGAACGACCTCGCCTTCGTCGTTGCCGACCAGGACTCCCGTGCCGGTCTCCTGAACGAAATTGACGCTCCTTCCCGGCGAGGCCTCCCACACGACCTTGCCCGTGGACAGATCGAGAGCCGTGACATTTCCTCGGTTCCCATGATGGGGTTTGTCCCAATGGAAGAAGCGCACCGTAGCGCCCGCCTCAACGGCGAGCGCCAGCCCAAGAAGAATCCCGAATATGGTCCTCATGGCATCTCTCCGGTTTGCCGCAGTCTAACCCTCGGCGCCCAAACGAGAGTTCTCGGTAGGATCGCCACCTCCAGCAAGAGTTCTGGCCACATCCAGGATTTCTGACCACAGACCACTTTCCTCCCTTCCGGGTCTTCCCAATTCGGGTATGATCGTTCCCAGAATGGGAAGGACAGCCGTTCGGGCCAGCCTGGCCGATGCCCTGCTCATGCCGGTCCAGCAGCGCGTGTTGGGACTACTGTTCGGTCAGCCGGAGCGGCGCTTTCAGAGCGCGGAGCTGATCCGACTGGTGAAGGGTGGGACCGGGGCCGTCCATCGGCAGCTGGCGCGGCTGGCGGCGGTGGGTCTCGTGACGGTTACGCGCAGCGGAAACCAGAAGTACTACCAGGCGAACCGAGAGTCACCGATCTTCGCAGAGCTGCACGGCCTGATTGTCAAGACGGTTGGAGTGGCGGAGCCATTGCGACGGGCGCTGAAGGCACAGGCCGGCGAGATCCGCGCCGCCTTCGTTTATGGCTCGGTCGCGAAGAAGGGGGACAAGGCCGGTAGCGACATTGATCTCATGGTGATCTCCGACACGCTCCGCTATCCTGACCTCTTTCAAACCCTGCAGAAGGCCGAGACAGTCCTGGCTCGCACCGTCAATCCCACGGTTCTGACCGTTTCTGATTGGCGCGCCAGGCGAGCTCGAAAGGATTCTTTCGTCTCACGAGTCGCGGCCCAGTCGAAGCTATTCGTGATCGGATCCGACGATGACCTCGTCTGAGCTGGAAGACCTGGTCAAGATTGGCCAGCTCAAACGGGAACCGCCCGCGGCGGGCGAGATCGAAAGTCTCCAACGATCGGGCGAGGCCCGCCTTTCCGACGCCGCCAATCCCGACCTCTCGCTCGAGAGCCGCTTCGACCTTGCTTACAACGCGGCGCACGCTCTTGCGCTGGCCGCGCTCCGGCGTTTGGGCTACCGCTCCGCGAACCGCTACCTCGTGTTCCAGACCCTGTCGCATACGCTCGGCCTGCCGCCCTCGACATGGCGGATGCTGGCCAGGGGCCACGAAAACCGCAACCTCGCTGAATACGAAGGACAGCTCTCTGTGGACGAATCTGATTGCTGCGGCAACGACGGTGCTTACCGCGCTCCGCGCCGCTGGTTCCGACGCGAGCGAACCGCGCACTCGAAACAATACATGAATTCAGGACTGACCCCACACATCCCCTGCGACAACTCGCCGCCCGGTCCCGCCGGGGCCCCCGTGGAGGGGGAGGGTCGGGAACCGGCACCTTCGCGCAATGATTCAAACGGCTCTCCCGGAGTGGCGTTGACCTGGAACAGACTTCCAGGATTCGAGTATTGCGTGGCGCCTGTTTTCACGAAGTGGGCGGAGCTGGAGCAACCAGGCCCTCTTCGAATCAACAGGACGAGTGGGCTGAAGCGAAGCCCGGAAAGGCGGAAGGAGACCATGTTCATCAAACGCATCTCCGTTCTCTTCACAGCTCTGGTGGCGTGCGGGACGGCCCTCGCCCAGGGTCCGGCCGGTCTGGAGATTCGGACCACCCGATCCGACGCGACCGCGACGATCGACCGGAGCCTCGAGGAAGGCAAGGCTCTCGTGAGCGTCGTGGACTCCAGGAAAGAGCCGGTCCCCTCGTTGACCGCCAGGGACTTCACGGTGTCGCGAGGAGGCGAGACGGGAAAGGTCCTCTCGGTCGAGACGGTGGACAAGACCGTCGAAGTCCCGCGCCACGCCGTCCTGGTGCTGGACAACTCCTACTCGATTCAGGAGCGCAGGCTGATCGCGCGGCAGCTCGCCGAAGCGGGCGCGGTGATCAAGTCCCTCCGGCCGATCGATGACGCGAGGATGGTCATCCTCCGCGACGGGAAGACGGTGACGATGGGCGGCCGCCCCCTGCACGTGGAGGTCTTCAAGTCGAACAGCCCTTCCGAGCTTCAGGATTTCGCGAACAACGCCTACCGGAAGAAGAACGTCACCGACAACACCTACCTCTACGAGGCCATGTACGCCGGTATCGATCTCCTCAAGGCGATGCCTGCCAGCGAGCCCCGATGCCTCTGGGTCTTTTCGGACGGCGAGGACTTGAACAGCGCCTTCAAGGCCGATGTCGTCAGCCAGGCGGCGCAGGGCCTCGAGAACCTTTGCGTGTTCGAGATCGATTCCATGCCGGGCCCGACGGTCGATCCGTTCTTCGCCAAGTTCGCCGAACAGAACCACGGTCAGGCCCGCAAGGCGGGCAAGGGAGCCGATCTCCTGGCGGCCTTCCAGAAGACCGGCTCCAGGATCACTCACCAGTACGCCGTCAGCTACGAGTTCCCGCCGGCTCAGGTCGCCTCCGCGCCGCCGCCTCCGGGTGCGAAGCCGGCGCCGGCGGCCGCGCCTCCGACCGAGAAGACCATCCTCTTCAATGCGGTGCTGTTCGATTTCGACAAGGCCGACCTGAAACCGGAGGGGAAGGAAGCGATCAAGACCTACCGCGAGGAAGCGAGTTCGCGGCTCTCCCGCGCGCACAAGGTGATCATCACGGGTCACACCGACAACGTCGGCAGCGCGGCTTACAACAAGAAGCTTTCTCTCCGGCGGGCCAAATCGGTCCGCGATTACCTGGTCAGTCTCGGGGTCGATCGCAAAAAGCTCGAGATCCGCGGAGAAGGCTTGAGCAAGCCGATCGCCGACAACAGCACGGAGGAAGGCCGCGCGAAGAACCGCCGCGTCGAGCTGGAGTTGGTCGGCCTGGGAAGCTAGGCCCCGTCGCTCCGCGCCTGCGCGGGATCTGCGCGAGCGGCTCGACGTTTAGCCCACCGAGCTCTCTAGCGTTTCTTCCCCAGCGATGGAAGTCCGCCCCGAAAGGGGTGACACGCGCCAGGAGTGTACGCGGCGAATCGCCCGGTCCTCCGAGAAGACTGAGCCGATGAGGCAACCAGGCCTGGCTGGCCAGCCAGACCTGGTGCCCCGCCGCGTTCCTTTCCCGCGGCGCGAGGTTCCCTCCCGGGAGACTCCTCGCGCCGCGAACGGGACTGGGCCGTTAAGGGGACACGATCACGGTTCCGGTCATGGAGAGGGTGTGGACGTTGCAGTAGTAGGGGAAGGTTCCGGCGGAGCTGAAAGTGTGACTGAAGGAGGGGCCGGAGCCTGCGCCGGAATTCCAGTTGCCGTCTCCGTTCTGGGAACAGGGAGGGCACGGGCCGGAGGTCGTCGAGTGGAAGCCGCTGATCCAGTTCCACCGCACAGTGTCGCCGACATGAACATGAGACGTGGAGCCCCCTTCCTGAGTGTCCCGGAAGGAAAAGTCTTGAACGTCGACGATCCGAGTCGCCGCCGCGGGCTGCGTCGGTGTCGGCGTGGGCGTCGGGGTGCTGGGTGCCGGAGTAGCGGTGGGAGGGTTGAAGCCTGGCGGCGCGGGCACGTCCTCTGCTCCAACGATCAGGATCAGGTCTCCCGTGTGGTTGTCCGCCTCCGCGGCATACGTAAACAGCGGGCTCCCCGCATCACCGCTCTCCACCGTCGCGTACCCGTCGGTCCTCACCAGGCTCCCGAAACCGAGAACGTCATAGATGTTGTTCAGCTGCGTCACCGCGTGCGGCCCCAACGCCACCTGTTGCGTGCCCAGCAACACTTCGCCGTCAAACAACCGGATTGTCACGTTCACCGAGACCGCGTTGGGGTTGTACACGCCGATGTTCGTGCGCGAATCGCCGTTGGCCAGACTCGTCAGCACGGTCACCGCTCCCGCCGCCGAGGAGGGCAGCCCCGGCACGAACATCCCGACGTGACCCCCGTCGGGCGACGGAGACCTCAACTGAGAGGAGACCACCAGCTCGTCCGGCGGCCCGTTGAAGCCGAACTCCACGGCTCCCAGTGTCCCGGGCGAGGAGAACAGGCTCACGCAGATGTCGTCGAACGCCCGCGCCTCTCGCGGACCCAGCTGGAAGACTTGCGTCTGCCCGTTGAACCGATAGACCGCCGTCACGGTCAGGACATCCGTGTAGGACGTGTTGAAAACCCGCACGTCGGACACGAACGGCACCCCGCCGGCGCCGGTCACCGACGCCGCCGTGGGCAACGTCACCGTCTCCGCAAGAAGCGGCGAGGAAAGGAGGGAAAGCAGCAGGAGCGCCGGAACGGAGAGAGCCGAGAGATTCAACCGCAGTGGAAATCTGTTCGTATTCATGCCGGTAAATAGTCGGAGGCAAAAACGAAGATTCCCGCGTTAAGGCATCGTCCATCTTTTACTTAGCTGTCCTTTAGCAGGCTGCTGAAGAATGGATGCGGGCGTCGTGTCTGGCCTTTTGCAACTCGCGACGCTGGAATCTCTCTTCGTAGAGGAAACTTCTCGCTGGAAGGCATCGCGAGCAAAAGGCCAGCCACCGCAAGCGGTTGCGGCGGCGTGGGGCCGTCTGCGGCGTCGCCGCTCCTCCCCGATGCGCCCCGGCATCGCCTTCGTCGCGTCTCCTTGCATCCGACCCCACGGCGCTCGCAACGCCACCCACACCCTTTTTCAGCAACCTGCTAGGGTGTTGTCGCCTCGCGGGATCGCTTGCGCGGGACGCGCGGTCTGATGCACCTTGCTCTTGGGACGGCGCCGCGGCGGGCCGCATGCTCTCGGGGGAGGTTTGCATGTCTCAATACCGGATCGCGTGGCTTCCCGGCGATGGCGTCGGGCGGGAAGTCACGGACGCGACGCGCCTGGTCCTCGACGCCGTGGGGCTCGACGCCGACTACCGGGCGGGCGACATCGGCTGGGAGTTCTGGCGCCGCGAGGGGGACGCTTTTCCGGCCCGGACAATCGAGCTGTTGGAAGACGTGGACGCGGCTCTCTTCGGGGCGGTCACGTCGAAGCCGACGGCGGCCGCGGAAGCGGACCTCGTCCCGGAGCTGAAGGGCCGGGGCCTCTCCTACCGCTCGCCGGTCGTGCGCATGCGGCAGCTCTTCGACCTGTACGTCTGCCTGAGGCCCTGCAAGGCGTATCCGGGAAACCCGCTGAACTTCCGGGAAGGGCTGGACCTTGTCGTCTTCCGGGAGAACACCGAAGACCTCTACGCGGGCGTCGAGTTCTCGCCGGTCCCGGCCGAGCTCTCCACGACTCTCGCGCGGCTCGCGCCCGCGTTCTCTCCCTTCCGATCGCTGCCCGCGGAGGAGTTCGCCGTCTCCTGCAAGATCAACACGCGCAAGGGATCGAAGCGGATCGCGCGCGCGGCCTTCGAGTTCGCGAAGGCGAAGGGGCGCAGCAGGGTGACGATCGTCCACAAGGCGAACGTCGTCCGGGCATCCGACGGGCTCTTCCTCGAGGAAGCGCGGAAGGTCGCGGCGGAATACCCGGGCATCCGGACGGACGAGGCGAACGTGGACGCCATCTGCATGTGGCTGCTGAAGGACCCCGCGAGCTACGACGTCCTGGTCGCGCCGAACCTCTACGGCGACATCATCTCCGACCTCTGCGCTCAGATGGTCGGAGGCCTCGGGTTCGCCGCCTCCGGGAACATCGGCGAGAAGCTCGCGGTCTTCGAGCCGTCCCACGGGTCGGCTCCGAAGCACGCCGGCCGGAACAGGGTCAACCCGATCGCGACGAT
The DNA here is from genome assembly GCA_963837495.1 of uncultured Acidobacteriota bacterium. Taxonomy (GTDB): domain Bacteria; phylum Acidobacteriota; class Thermoanaerobaculia; order UBA5066; family Gp7-AA6; genus JAWOLE01. The sequence continues at coordinate 237,748 of CAWINF010000002.1, forward strand.
CCTCGCCGGGAAGATGATGCTCGACTGGCTCGGCGAGGGCGACAAGGGGCGAGCCGTCGAGGCGGCCGTGGCGAAGGTGCTCCGGGAAGGCAAGGCCCGGACGTACGACATGGGAGGCGATTCGACGTGCCTCGAGATGGGGGAAGCCGTCGCGCGCGCGCTTCCTCAGGATTGAATTTTGAAAGGAAACGTCATGAAGAAGAGTCTCGTCCTGAAAAACGCCATCCTCGAGCGCAGAGCGGTCGTCGTGCCGGGCTGCCACGACGCGTTCAGCGCCAAGGTCATCGAGGCGACGGGCTTCGAGGCGATCCAGGTGTCGGGCTTCGGCCTCGCCGCCTCGCTGCTGGGAAAACCCGACGTCGGCCTCGTCCCGATGAAGGATGTTCTCGACCTGACCTGGAACATCGCGCAGGCGGTCTCGATCCCCGTCATGGCCGACGTGGACACCGGCGGCGGCAACGCCGTCAATGCCGCTTGGATCACGGAGCGGCTCATCGCCATGGGGGTCGCGGGCATGAACATCGAGGACCAGGTCTTCCCGAAGCGCTGCGGCCACATGGCGGGCAAGGAGGTCATCCCGGCCGAGGAGATGGCCGGGAAGATCGGCGCCTGCGTCGAGGTCCGCGACCGGCTCGATCCCGACTTCGTCGTCAATGCCCGGACGGACTCTTACGCGGTCCAAGGCCTCGACGAGGCGATCCGACGCTGCAACCTGTATCTGGCGGCCGGGGCGGATCTGGCCTTCATCGACGGGATCCGGAGCCGGCGGGACATCGAGAAGGCGGCGGCCGCGCTGGCCGGGCCGCTCTCCGTCAACCAGATGGACGGGGTCACCGGCATGAAGACCGAGCTCGTGCCGATCCCGGAGCTCAAGAAGCTCGGCATCGGCCGCGTCTCGATCCCGGTGGCGTCCATCCTGGTCGTGCACCGCGCTCTCCTCGACTTCTTCCGGGCGCTGAAGGCGTCGCCGAGCGGTCTGCTGGAAGGGAGAACCGAATTCGTGACGACCTTCAAGGAGTTCACCGACTTCGTCGGCCTTCCGGAGTACCGGACACTCGAGGAAGAATTCCTGCCGAAGGAGCGGGTCGAGACGAAGTACCAGGGGGCGGCCGCCATCGTCGGCGCCGCCGTCGGGGCCTGACGTGGGCGCGACGGCCGTCGAAAAGATCCTCGCGCGCGCCGCGGGGCGCGCCGCCGTCCGCGCGGGCGACGTCGTCGAGCCGCGGGTGGACCTCGCGATGTCGCACGAGAACGCGGCCCTCGTGATCAACCAGTTCCGCGAGATCTACGAGGGCGCCGGCCTCCTGGCCCGGCCGTGGGATTCCTCAAAGATCGCGATCATCTTCGATCATCGGGTCCCGGCGGAGTCCGCCAAGACCGCCACCAACCAGAAGCGCGTCCGGGCCTTCGTCGCCGAGCACGGCATCGCGAAGTTCCACGACATCCGCGGCGACGTCGGCGGCATCTGCCACCAGATCCTCCCCGAGCGCGGCTACGTCAGGCCGGGCATGGTCGTCGTCGGCACCGATTCCCACACGACGAGCCACGGCGCGCTCGGCGCGTTCGCGTTCGGAATCGGCGCCACGGAGATGGCCAGCGTTTGGGCCATCGGAACCGCCGTCAACGTCGAGGTGCCGTCCACGATCCGGGTCGAGGTCGAAGGTTTCTTCCCCGATTTTGTGGGTCCGAAGGATTTGATCCTCCATCTTGTCGGCCTTCTCACGGCGCAGGGAGCGAACTTCCGCGTCCTCGAGTTCTCGGGTAGAACGATCGAGCGGCTCTCGACCTCGGGCCGCCTCGTCCTTTGCAACATGTCGGTCGAGGCTGGCGCGACCTCGGGGCTGGTGCCGGGCGACGCGGAGACGGTCCGCTACCTGCGCGAAGAGGCGCAGGTGAGCGAGCCGCTCGACCTCGTCGCGAGCGACCGCGGCGCGGAGTACGAGAGAGTCCTCGCGATCGACGTGTCGAAGCTGCCGCCGCTCGTCGCCTGCCCGCACACGGTGGACAACGTCAAGCCCGTGGCGGCGGTGGCGGGGACTCCCGTCCAGCAGGTCGTCATCGGCTCGTGCACGAACGGACGGCTGGACGACCTCGGGGAGGCGGCGCGCATCGTGCGCGGGCGGCGCGTGGCCGACGGGACGCGCATGCTCGTCTTCCCGGCCTCGGCGCGCATCTACGCTGAGGCGCTCCGGCTGGGCTACCTCGGCGACTTCCTCGCCGCCGGCGCCGTCGTGATGAACCCGGGATGCGGCCCGTGCCTCGGCGTCCACGAAGGGGCGCTGGGAGACGGCGAAACGGCGATCTCGACGACGAACCGGAACTTCAAGGGGCGGATGGGAAACCCGTCCGCGGAGGTCTATCTTTCGTCACCGGTGGTGGCGGCCGCGTCGGCCCTGACCGGCGTCATCACCGACCCGAGAGAGGAGCGCTGACATGCCACGTGTCATCCTGAAGGTCGGTGACGACGTCTCGACGGACGTCATCTACCCCGGACGGTTCATGGCCACGGTCCTTCCGAGCGAGACGCCCGCGCACGCCTTCGCCGACCACCCGGCCTTCCACGCGGCGATTGACGCCGGGACCGTTCCGCCCGGATCGGTCGTCGCGGCCGGACGAAATTTCGGGTGCGGCTCCTCGCGCGAGCAGGCGGCCTCGTGTCTCAAGGGACACGAACTCACGGTCGTGGCTCGGAGCCTCGCGCGGATCTTCCTGCAGAACGCGATCAACCTCGGCCTCGAGGTCGTCCTGGCTCCCTCGTTCGAGGCGAATGAAGGAGACGAGATCGTCCTGGAGGACGGCCGCATCCTCGACCTCACCTCGAACCGCGCGTTCGAGATAGAACCACTGCCGAAGGCGCGGCAGGCGATCATCGACGCCGGCGGCCTCGTGCCGTACACGCGCGCGCGCCTCGTCGCGGCGCAGAGCGCCCGCGGCGCCCTCCGGGAGACGTCTCCGCTGCCGTGAATCCGGAGAGGTATCGTCCCCGCGTGAAGGCGCAACGGAAAGGGGAGCCGGCGACGGCGCCGACCCGCGCTCGCGGCATCACTCTCGTCGGGACTGCGGCCCTGAACAAGGGCACGGCGTTTTCGGACGAGGAGCGGACCAGACTCGGGCTTCACGGCCTGCTCCCGCCACGCGTCGAGTCGCTGGACGAGCAGGTGGGCCGCGCCTATCAGGCCTATCGCGAGAAGCGGACCGACCTGGGGCGGCACATCTACCTCCGGGCGCTGCAGGACACGAACGAAGTTCTCTTCTACCGCCTGCTGCTCGACCACATCGAAGAGATGACTCCGATCGTCTACACGCCGGTGGTCGCCCGGGCGTGCCAGCGTTTCAGCAACATTTACCGGCGGCCGCGCGGCCTCTTCGTCTCGTATCCGCTCCGCGACCGGATCCCGGAGCTGCTGCGAAACCGCCCGAATCGCGACGTGGACGTCATCGTCGTCACGGACGGCGAGCGCGTCCTGGGCATCGGCGATCAGGGTGTCGGAGGCCTCGGAATTCCGATCGGAAAGCTCTCGCTCTACGTGCTCATCGGCGGCATCCACCCGGCGCGGACGCTTCCGATCGTGCTCGACGTGGGAACCAACAACCCGGAGCTCCTGCGCGATCCCGAGTATCTCGGGTGGCGCCACGAGCGCGTGACCGGCGCCGAATACGACGACTTCGTCGACCGGTTCGTAAAGGCCGTCCGGGAGGAGCTTCCCGACTCGTGCCTGCAATGGGAGGACTTCGCCACCCCCCACGCGCGCCCGATCCTGGAGCGCTACCGCGACGAGCTGCTCACGTTCAACGACGACATCCAGGGCACGGCCGCCGTGGCGCTCGGCGCGATCCTGAGCGCCATCCGCGTTACCGGCCGCAGCCTCAAGGACCAGCAGATCGTCTTCCTGGGCGGCGGCTCGGCCGCCATCGGCGTCGCCGACTGCCTGCGCGAAGCCATGGAAGCCGAGGGGCTCACCCGGACAGAAGCGCTCAGCCGGTTCTTCGTCGTCGACAAGGACGGCCTCCTCCACACCGGGCGCGCCGAACTCACGAGCGAGCAGCGCGTTTACGCGCAGGCACCCGGCCGCATCGCCGGCGGCGGTCTCGGCCTCGCCGACGTGATCGGCAGCGTGAACGCGACGATTCTCATCGGCCTCTCCACGGCCTGCGGCGCCTTCACCGAGAACATCGTCCGGGAGATGGCGAGAAAGACAGAGCGACCTGTCATCTTCCCGCTCTCGAATCCGACCGAGCGGTGCGAAGCGAAGGCAGAGGACCTGATCCGGTGGACGGACGGCCGCGCGCTCGTGGCCACCGGCTCGCCCTCCGCGCCGGTCTCGTGGAATGGCCGAACGTTTCCGATCGCCCAGTGCAACAACGTGTATATCTTTCCGGCGGTCGGGCTGGGCGCGGTGGCCTCGCGCGCCCGCCGGATTTCGGACGGCATGCTGCTCTCAGCCGCTCGCGCGCTGGCGGAGACTTCGCCGGCGTTGAAAGACCCGAACGGTTCGCTCCTTCCGGGCCTGAGAGAGTTCCGCGCGCATGTCGTCGAGATCGCCCTGGCCGCGGGCCTGGAGGCTCAGCGGGTCGGCCTCGCGCCAGGGACGACGCCCGAGGCGCTGCGCGAGCGCATCGTCATGAGCCAGTGGTCGCCGAAATACGACGGGCAAGGTGGATGAGGCGGGAAACGTGCTGCGCAAACTGCACGCGAGCGCTTCGCTTCTCGGCTAAGGCCACTCGCTGTTAAACTGGTGTGGGATGTCTTCCTGGGGGTGGAGATGAAGACTGCGACGCGTCGGACACACGTGGTGCTTCCTTCGGGAGTTATCTCGGCGATTGACGCGGCCGTCGGACGGCGTGGGCGCAGCCGATTCATCCTCCAGGCTGCCGAGCGCGAGCTCAAGCGCCTCGCCCAGGCAAAGGCTCTTCGATCCGCCGCCGGGTCGTGGGACGACCGAAATCACCCCGAGCTTCGGGAAGGAAGCGGTGTCTGGGTAAAGCGGATCCGTTCGGAGGGCTACTCGACAGCCTCGAGCACTACGACATCACCAGACCCATCGCCGAACGGGCCGGTCTCCTGCGACGAGAATGGTCTGCCCGAGGAAAGACCATTGCCCTGCCCGATCTCCTCATCGCCTCCGTCGCCTTGTCCCACGGGCTCGTCTTGATAACCGACAATTCGAAGGACTTCCCCATGAAGGAGCTGCAACTCCACGCCTTCGCGTCAGATGCACCGGGGTGATCCGACAGCTGCATTGCCGGGAACCTGGGGTCAGAGCCCTGAGTATTTGAGTCGGTTGCCGTCTTCGACCGGGCCGCGGTCCAGCCGCCCGCTTTCATATCTCCTTCTTACGTCGGCGCGCGGCCGGGTTTCGGCAATAAAAAGGCGCGGCCCGAAGCCGCGCCCGCTGCGATCCCGAGATCGGGTCGGACTTATTTCTTCTCCGACTTCGCCTTCTGCATCTCCTGCATCATGGCGGCGTTGAACTTGTCGTAGTCGTCGCTGGTGACCTCGAAGGTGGCGTACATGTAGTTCGAGTTGGCCCAGTCCCACTTCTGCCCGGCGTCGTTGTAGGTCTGCCGGGTCGTACGGCCCTGGCTGTACTCCTTGTGGATGGGGTCGGCGCCCGGAGGCATCATGATCTTCGGGTGGCCCGTGCCCATGCCGCCCGGTAGCAGGTGTCCGGAGAACCCGCCGGTGCTGCCGATCGTCACGACGTGCTCGGAGCCTTCCACCTTGCGGGAGATCGGCGCGTAGACGATCTTCGTTCTGTCCGGCGGCGCGGCGGGAGGCACCGTGGACCGGGCGATCGCCTCGAGGGCCTTGCGCTGGGCGGGGTTGGCCTTCTCGTCGACGTAGATCCTGACGAAGTTCCAGTTGCCCATGGATTCCATCATGCCCTTGCCTTCCGGGCTCTGGCCCATGAAGGCCAGGGCGAGGCCGTCGAGGGGAACATCGCCGTAAGTTCCCTTCTCGATGAAAATGACCTCGCCCCCGCTGCAGGTCATCTTCGTCGGCTTCGAATCGAACCAGCACGGGCAGGCGGCGTCGCAGGAGCAGGCCTCCTCGAGGTGGCCCGAAGCCTTCCAGGGCTCCTTCTTCTCGTCGGCCCGTGCGGCCGCGATTCCGGCGAGGAGAAGGAACAGGAGAATGAGAGTCGTGTTGCGCATGGTCAACCTCCTTTTGATTTGCGCGCAGAAAGCATATCGCGGGCGGGGCGGCAGAGGCATGTGTCTTGCTCGTTCTCGGGGGAGGCTGCAATGACCCGCAAGAAAAAGACATCGCCAGGAGCCAGGACGGCGAAGCGAGGGAAGGCCCCCGCGCACGATCCCGAGCGGACCGTCCGGCGTGGCATGGCGTCCGAAGGCGCCGCGGAAGACGATGCGGAGACGATGGCGTCCACCGGCGACAGTGAAGGCGCCTTCCGGCAGATCGTCACCGGCACGGCGACCGGCCTGGGAATCGACCGCGGCGAAGCGATCGGGACCGGAGGTCTCGCGGCCGGAGAAGATCTGGACGAGGTCGCCGAAGGGGACTACTGGAGACACAGAGCTTCGAGCGGCGTCCTTACTACGAGGCCGGGCGGCCCTACGAACACTACGAGCCGGGATACCGGTTCGGCTGGCGCAGCGCGGTCGGCCTCGGCAGGGACGCGGTCGAGTTTGAGAATGTCGAGACGGAGCTGTCCCGGAAATGGAGTTACGAGCTCGCCTCCGGCGAAAAGGATTGGGAGGACGTGCGGCGGGCCGTCCGCGACGCCTGGAACCGCGTTCGGGGCCGTCGGCGTTGATCCCGCCGACCAGGCGGGCCGGCCGCGGCGAAGGCCGAATGCGGTTGGCCCGATTCTCGCAGAATGGCAGTGACCCTGGCCTGCCCACGGACCTTGCTGGGGAGAAGGAGGCAAACATGCTCTGGACGATCTTCGTGGTCCTCTTGGTCCTCTGGCTCCTGGGGTTCTTCGCTTTCCACGTCACAAGCGGATTCATCCACGTGATTCTCGTCGTAGCGGTCATCGTGCTGATACTCGGGCTCGTCCGCCGCGGCCCTTAGCAGGTCTCAGGCATCAGGTGTCAGGCGTTAGGGAAGACCCCGGTCCCTGCCGCCTGACGCCTCCAGGCGGAACAAGACTTGCTTTCTTCGTTGTTCATGGCACCGAGAAAGAAGAATCTGCACAAGCGCGATACCGTCAAGGTTCCCTACGCGGTCCTCTACACGCATAAGACCGCCGAAGAAAAGCCTCAGGAACCCAGAGAGCGCGAGGACGCGATTCGAGGGGCGGCGGAGGAGAAGCGGGCGGTCCCCAAGAGACCCCTCCCGCATTTCTCCGGCGTCAAGAAGAAGTAATTACAGCAGGCCCGCGTTCCGGCAGACGTCCAGGTAGTCGTCCGGAAGGGTCGCGGGTGCCCGGCCCGAGGCGGGCGTCGCGGCGGCGGTCTTGCCGGGCTGCTCCGGGCTCATCTGGCCCGGACCCGGAAGCCCCGGCCTGTAGAAGAGCGAGATCGCCGCCATCACGGCGATCAGACCCGCGCCGATTCCGAAGCCTTGCAGGAATTCCGTTGGCGGTCTCATGGCGTCGTACCTCCGTTGTTCAAGCGGCTCCGGCTCTCCGGGGGGCGCTTCTCCTGGCCTTGGCCCGGCCGCCGGTCTGTCCGATGCTCTTGCGCAGGGCTTCCATCAGGTTCACGACCTTGCCCTCCTCGCCCCGGCCTTTCGCCTCGGCCGGGACCGCGAACTTGCGCTTGGTCGCGAGGAGCTTCTCCAATGCCTGGCGGTATTCGTCGGGGTGCTGCGTGGGATCCCACTTCTCCGACATCTGATCGATCAGGAGACGCGCCATCTTCACCTCGGCCGACTTCTTGCCCGTGTCGCGGATACCGAGATCGGCCGCGTCGCGCAGCTCCTCGAAAGGCCTCAGGACTTCCAGGGCGAGCGCCTCCGGCCCCGGGATAAGAGCCGCCAGAAGCGGGCGCGTCCGCAGGAAGAACCGCGCGATGCCGACCCGCTTCGCGTCCGTCAGCGCGTCGCGCAGGACCGAGTACGCTTTCTCGCCCCCTTTCTGGGGCGTGACGTAGTACGGCTTCTCGAAGGAAAGGGGATTCAGGGAACCGAAGTCCACAAACTGGAGGACGTCGATCGAGCGGTCGCCTTCGCCGACGCTCTTCTGGACTTCCTCGAGTTCCTTCTTCTCGACGACCGCGTACTTCTTCTTCTCGACCTCGTACCCCTTGACGATCTCGTCGTTGCCGACCTCGATGTCTTCTTTGCTGCAGAACTTCTTGTACTTGATCGGGGCCATGTCCTTCTTGTGGAGGAGGCGGAAGGAGACCCGTTCGGAGGATTCGGTGGCGGCGTGCAGGCCGACCGGGATCGATATGAGCCCGAACGTGATGTGTCCGCTCCAAATCGCTCGCATTGGCAATACTCCCGAAGGGAGCTACAGCAATGCCCTTGCCAAGGGCCCGGACGGCGGCGCGGCGTCAGGCGATCTGTCGGGTGATGGCGGGCAAGACGGAAAGGAAGAACGCGACGGCTCCGCCGATGACCTCGGCGCTGCGCAGGATCTTGTGATGGCCGAGGCCTCGCGTCGCGACGAGACGGGAGCCGGGCCACGACGCGGCGATGGCGCGGCCATCCCCCAGAGGGACTTTCGGGTCTCGGCGGTCATGGAAGATCAGCAGGGGACCGGGAACGGACGGAGCGGGCTCGACCACGCGCAGCTTCTCCCACGCGACTCCCTGCCGCGCGGCCAGCCGGAGCTTCATCGACTCGCGGACCGGCCCCGGCATCCGGCAGATCCTCGCGAAGCGGCCCGCGTATTTCTCGGGATCGGAGAGCGGAGCGAGAAGGACCGCGGCGCGGACGCTCAGGCCGTTGCGCATCGCCAGCGCGCAGGCAGCCGCGCCGAGGGAGTGGCCGATCAAGCCGACGACGTTGCCGGAGTCCTGCGCCACCGCGAGCACCGCGCCGACGAAATCGGAGACGGAAGAGAGCCCTCCGGAAGCCCCGTGGCCTGGAGCGTCGAACGCGATCACCGAGTAGCCCGCCTCCGTCAAGGGAGCGACGAATCTGCTCAGCCTTCCCGCGTGGCCTCCGTATCCGTGGACGAGGAGCACTGCGGGACCTTTTCCCCACCGCCACGTCGCGATCCGGCAGTTGCCGAAGGGGATCTCGCGGGAGCGGCCGCGCGAGAGGATCTCGCGCTCCCGGGGGGTCCGGGCCTGGCGCGGAGGGTTGAGGAAAAGGTGTTCCGCCCAGCGCGCCGAGAGAACGTGAGGGAAGAAGCTCAGGAACCGGAAGCTCTCCCGGATGAACAGAAGCAACAGTTTGTCGAGCTGCCGTTTCGGGATTCTCAGGATCGATGAGCGCCTTCCGCGTCTCATGCCCTTCGCTCAATGCCAGACTCCTGCCACTTCCCCTTTCCGGCCGGTGCCTGAGAGACAGGCGGCACGAGTTTCGCAGTCTGACTTTCCGGGAGGTGGAGAAATGCTGAAACTGGCCCTGACATTTTTCCTGATCGGGCTCATTGCGGCCCTGCTTGGCTTCACCGGCATCGCCGGCGCGTCGTTCGCCATCGCCAAGGTCTTCGCTCTCATCTTCGGAGTCCTGTTCCTGCTCTTTCTCGTCCTGGGTCTGAGCGCGGCCAATCGCCTGACGACATAAGTCCGCGAGAGTCCACGGTCTTCCGGGGCGTCGCAAGAGCGGCGCCCCGGAGCCGTGCTTTTCACCGGTAACCAGGCGGGCCGAGGGGCCGCGAGATCGGAGGCGGCCGTGTTCGAGTCCCGAATCTCTCTTCTCGAAATAGTCCTCAGAGCGTGGCGATGCGCCTCTCCGGCAGGAAGGAAATGGGTCGCTGGCGGACGGGCATGCTCTCTGCAAGAGAAAGGGCGGGGACAATCTCGTCCCGAGAACTCTTTTCAAGGAGAGAAACGATGACAAACGACAATCGCGATCGCGAGTCGAGGAGAGAGAATCCGGGTCGCAGCCAGCAGCCCTCCAGCGGACGCGGCTCGGGCGAAGGCAAGTCGAGCTCCGGCAGCGGCTCATCGGGGCATTCGGACTCGGGCGGCAGCATGTCGCGCGAGGACATCCGGAAGAAGCGCTCGGGCCCTCTCGGATCCCAGGACCAGAACCCGGAGAGCGAGGAGTAGCTCTCCGCCCGTAAATTCCGTCTCGCTCGGGTGGGCCGCCCGGTCGCCGACGCGCCTTAGCCGCTATGGCGACGGCGCGCCCACCCGGGCGTCTTTCCCTGCACAGGAGGATTGATGGCGAAGTACGGCAAGAAGGCCCAGGAGAAGGTCGAGCGGGCCATGCACGAACGCAAGCACGGGAAACTGAAATCGGGCCGTTCCGGGAAGAAAGTGACGAGCCGCAAACAGGCGATCGCCATCGGCCTCTCCGAAGCCCGCCGCGCCGGCGGCAAGGTGCCGCGCAAGAAGTCTTCTTCCTCGAAGAAGAAGTAGTAGCGTTCCTACGGGTCGATCCGGATGCCTGCGTCGGAGCCGGTCTTCTCCGCGCGGAAGGGAGTGCTGCTCACGGTGGGCGAGTAGTAGTAGTACTCCGTAACCGGAACCGTGTAATCGCTCCGGAACGTTGTCTTGCAGTCCTCCGGACAGGCCTGCAGGACGCAGAGCTTCGTGCCCATCCTCTTGTCCTCCGGGCCGCAAGCCATCTGCTCGAACGGCACCCGCTGGCCCTTTGCCAGAAGGAAGACGATCGAGATACGCCTGCCGGGGGTCTGCGGCGCCCAGGTCACGGAATTGTTTTTCGTCCGACTTATTGCGACGCAAGTATCGCCGACCCCCACGCCTCCCATGTCGTCGACCGGAATGGTGTGGTTGCCGGCAACCTGGCCCTCGCAAGCCGCGGGGACCGTGACGTCGATGTGAAAGCTGGGGACCCTCATGTACGTGTGGCAGCCGGCTCCGGCAAGTATGAGAATTCCGGACAGGGCGACCGGTCTGGGGCCGAGGACTCGGTGGTTCGACATGGCTCCTCCTCTCGTCTCAACGTGAATCATGACGGCAAGCGGGCCGTCTCGACGGCTCGCTGAAAATCCCTGTCCGTGCGAAGTTCCGCGAACTCCGGATCTTTGCGAATCAACTCTGCGCTGTAGCCGGCTCGAATGGCCGTCCGGAGATCCTCGAGCGCTTCCGCTCGCCGCCCCGCTCGCTTCGCCACGACGGCTGCGTTGTAGAGGAACTCCGGGTTGCCGGGCGCGATCTGAAGGGAGCGGGTCCCATGCTCCCGCGCCTCCGCGATCTTCCCGAGCTTGGCGAGGGCGAGAGCGAGGTACGAGTGGACGTGGCCATCCTCGGGGTTTGTTTCGAGCTCCTTGCGGGAGAGCGTGGCTGAACGCTCGTACGCCTGGGCGGCGGGACGCTTTTGTCCCTGGAACAGCCGCGCGTCGCCGAGGTTGGCCCATGTCTCGTAATGGTCGGGTTGCAGGGCGAGGGCCTTCTCGTAGGCGTCGGCGGCCGCCGTGAAATGCCCTTCGTAATACTCCAGCGTCCCGATGTTGGACCAGGCGAGGTCGGTGGGCGCGAGCGCGACGGACTTCCGGAAGACTTCGAGCGCCTGGTCGAGCCGGCCGAGCTGCATGAGGACGCCACCCAGGTTCGCGAAGGCCTTGGCGTTGTCCGGCGTCAGCTCGGTGACGCGGCGGAAGTTCTCGGCGGCTTCGCGGAAGCGCCCGTGGTTGTAATAGAAACCGGCCAGCTTGCTGTAACCGCCGAAGTAGGACGGCTGGAGCTTCACCGCTCGCCTGTAGGTCGCCTCGGCGCGGGCGATGTCCCCGTTCGCCTCGCAGGCACGGGCGAGACCCAACAAGGCATCGAAGCTGTTCGGCTGCAGGGCGAGCGCGCGCTCAAACGCGGCGACGGCCTCTTTGGACCGGCCGGTGCGGAGCCGCAGCTCTCCCAGGGTGACCTCGACCTCGGGAGTCGAGGCGGCGAGCTCCCGCGCCCTCGTCACGGCATCCGAAGCGCGATCGATCCAGTGGGAATCACGCGTCTCATTGAATTTCGCGAGAGCAGCTCGCCCGAGCGCTGCCTGCACCAGCGGCGAGGCGGGGCGCTCCTTGACGAGGATGTCGAGAAGCTCGAGAGCCTTGTCGATCGAGGCGGGTCTATCGTACCGCTGGAGAGCCCCGAGCGCCTGCATGTAGCGTTCCTGCTCGCCGGCAGTTTCCAGCCCCGTCGGGGGCGCCTTCCTGGCCGGCATGGGCAGCCTCAACTTGGCCGCGACGCTCTCCGCGAGCTGGTCCTGCAGGCCGAAGAGGTCGGAGGCGGAGCCCTCGACCACGCCGCCGGCCACCTGCCCGCGTGTCCGGACGTTCCACACCGAGTAGATCATCCGCACGCGCTCGCCGCTTCGAACGACCGAGCTTCTCACGACCAGGCTGGCCCCAACGGTGCGGGCCGCGCCGAAGGGGTCGGCGTTGCCATCGGACGCGGCGACCGCGGCCGCGGGCGTCACGACCTGGATCCCGGAGACTTCATTCAGGCGGACGCTCAAGGTCTCGACAAGTCCGTCTCCGACGAGCTGGCCGCCGGGCGAACTGCTCGCGATGCTGGCCGGCAGAACGACGAGGGACTGTTCCCCCATCGGCGCACCTGAGGGCGCGACACGATGCCGCAGGATCAGCCAGGCCATGCCGGCGGCGAGGAGCAGCGTCACGGCGGCCGCGAATGCTCGCTTCCACCGGAAGGCAGGGGCGGACCCCCGTTCCTCCGGCTCGGGCGCGAGGGCCCGCTCAAGCTCCAGGCGCGCGTCGCCGATGTCGCGCAGGCGTTTGTTCGCGTCCTTCTGGAGGCAGCGGGCGAGCAGCTCGCGCAGGCGCGCGGGAGTCGCCGCCGGAAGCCGGTTCCAGTCGGGCTCGGCAGACAGGATCGCCGTGAACACGTCGGCCGCGGTCTCCCCCGCGAACGCGCGGCGGCCCGAGAGCATCTCGTAGAGGATGCAGCCGAAGGCCCAGATGTCCGTGCGCTTGTCCACCGTCTTGCCGCGAGCCTGCTCGGGACTCATGAACTCGACGGTGCCGAGGATCGTGCCCTCCCGGGTCTGCTCCTGAGTCACGGTCGGGCTGTCCGACAGCCCGGCGTCGGAGGAGGGCATCTCCATCGCTTTGGCGAGGCCGAGGTCGAGCACCTTGACTCTGCCTTCGGGCGTGATCTTGATGTTGGAGGGCTTCAGGTCCCGGTGAACGACGCCCTTCTCGTGCGCCGCCTCGAGCGCCTCGGCGATCTGGCGCGCGATTTCGCAGGCTTCCTCGAGAGGGATCGGCCCGCGGACGATCCTCTCGGCCAGCGTCTCGCCGGGGACGAGCTCCATGATGATGCACCGCAGCGAGTCGAACTCTTCCGCGCCGTAGATCGCGCCGATCGCCGGGTGGTTGATCGCCGCGAGCAGGCGCGCCTCGCGTTCGAACCTCGCGGCGCGGGCGGGGTCCCGCGCGAAGGACTCGGGAAGGACCTTGATCGCGACGTCCCGGCCCAGGCGCGTATCGCGGGCGCGGTAGACCTCCCCCATGCCGCCCGCTCCGAGCGGTCCGAGGACCTCGAAGCTGCCCAGACGAGTGCCCGGCTGCAGGGCCATGAAATGCGTAACCGATTGTATGCCTTCGGGGGAAAGACGGACGACTTCCTGTCATTCCTTAGAAAGTTTGACTCGGCCGCAGACCTCCTTCCTGTCATTCTGAGGAGCAAAGCGACGAAGAATCTGCTCCGGTCAATCCCAGTCCTTGCTCAGATCCGCCCATTTCGGGTTCGCGCCCTCGATGAGGGCGATCTTTCTCTCACGCCGCCACCCCTTGACCTGCTTTTCTCGTGCGATCGCGGCCCGGACGTCCGAGGTGGTTTCGAAATACACCAGGCGGTCGATCCTGTACTTCGAAGTGAACCCTGAGATCAGGGAATTCCTGTGTTCGAACATTCGACGCCTGAGGTCGTTCGTCACGCCGGTGTAGAGGGTCTTCGGGCCGTTCGTGGCGATGTAGACGAAGTATTGGTGCTCTCGAATCACTCGCGTTGGAGCATATCCCCGCCAGAAGGAACCGGAGCAGATCCTTCGCTTCGCTCAGGATGACAGGATGCCCATTCCTGTCATTGCTTAGAAAGTGACTTTCATCTCCTTGGGCGAGACTCCTCCCATGGGGATTCTGAGGAGCGAAGCGACGAAGAATCTGCTCCTGTCCGAGCAGGTAGGACCCTCGAAAACCGGAAAGAGCAGATCCTTCGCTGCGCTCAGGATGACAGGGAGGGAGCGAAGGGATGACAAGAAGGCGCGAGGGGCTCGGGATGACAGAAGGACTTAGTTCACGTTCGACTCAGCATGCTGAGCTAGAATGGCGAACATGAAGTTCGTCGTGACGATCGAGCGGGACGAAGACGGTGCCTACGTCGTCGAGTGTCCCGCCATCCCCGGCTGCATCAGCGGCGGGAAGATTGAAGAAGAGGCTCTCGTCAACATCGAGGACGCCATCCGTGGGTGTCTGGAAGTTCGGGCGGCGCGCGGTATGCCGCTGACCGTAGCCACGCCAATCTGACCGTCGAGGAATTCCTCGCGGCGTCGGACTAAAAAGGCATCCCAAGGTCGCCGACGCGCCAAAGCCTCCGCCGTAGCGGCTACGGCTCTCCAGCGGCCGATATGGCGACGGCGCGAGCGAAGCAACGAGGGATCTGCTCGGGGCCGGTCCGGGAGCAGATCCCTCGCTTCGCTCGGGATGACAGAAGACTCAGCTCAGGTTCGACTCAGCACACTATGGAGGGGTCGTCGCCTTCTCCTTCCAGCTCCTGACGGTGACCTTCCTCCCGACTGCGAGGTCCTGGTTTATGACTCCGCCTCCCCAGCCGAGACCGAATGCCCCTCCTTCGCCCGCGATGTAGCCGGTCAGCGCTGTGATGAACGTGGCGTTCTCCTGCGTCACTCCCCGATCCGGTCCGGTGGGATATGGGTTTCCGGTGTCGTAGAAGACCTGGTACAGCCGGGATACGCCCGACGCGAGGTTGCCGCACTTGACAACGTTGCCGCCGCAGGCGCTGCTGGGGGTCACTGTCGGGCTCGGGTTGTATGTCGGAAAGCGAATGATTCCACCGACCGTAAGGGTGTCCCCGACCACGCGCTCGCCGTTCGCGCACGTGGAAGAATTCACAGGGGTGCACAATTCCAGGAACCATCCATTCGGCAGGTTGGTACTGGTCGTGTCAGCGTTCGGAGAGTCGGGGCGGGCAATGGGCATCAGGTCACTCTCTGTCCTTGTCGTGGTGTTCGCCTTGTCCACAACATAGTAGTAGCGTTGTGGGTAGGTGAGGCTCGAGGCATCGAACTTCGCGGTGATGTCATCGCGGTCCCCCGTGCCAAACGCGATTCCCAGGGCCGGCTTGCCCCCCACGCTGTAACCAAGGTTGATGGCCTCGGGGCGGTTGTAGCTGGCGTAGAAGGGGGCCGTGGCCGGCGGTGTCGGCTGCGGCGCCTGGAAGAAGAGGAACGGCTTCCCGGAGCCGGAGGCCAGGTCGAGCTTGGTAACGAAGCGGCCGGCAGGCGGCGACGCAAGCCTCTGCAAGTTGGTCAGATCAACGCGCCAGAGCTGGCCTTTCAGGTCTCCCACATAAATCACGTCGAGGTAGCCGTCGCCGTCGTAGTCCAGCGCCGCGGGCCCGGAGGGGATGGAGCCGAAGAACTTCGTGTTGCCCGAGCCGTCGGTGCCCGAATTGACCTTGTAGAGGGCGAAGCCCGTTTCGACGTCCACCATGTAGAGCCAGTTGCCTCGGCGGTTGCACGCCGGGGTACACGTGGAATTGGAACGCTCGCGGTCGAACCCGCCGCCGAAGATCGCCACGTAGTGGTCTTCGTTGACCGCGTTCGAGGCGCCGCAGTTGGCGGTGCAGACCTTGACCCGTCCCATCGCCGCCTTGGACCAGGTCTCGCCCATGTCGGGAAGGGCGTTGCCGTCGGCGTCGTCGGTGTCCGTGATCTCCCAGAGGACGGCCGGCCAGTCGCGCGCGCAGGTCCCGTCGCCGGCCTGGTTCAGGCACTTGGGAGCCGCGAAGGTGCCATTGGCTTCGACGGAGGGGGAGCCGACAAGTTCGTCGGGCTGCGTGACGTCGAGCGCGAAGTAGCTGCCCTGAGAATGCCGCGGCGAGGCTCCGTCGGTTCCTTCAAATGGCGAGCCCTCGCGTACTCCGCCCACCAGCACCGTGTGCCAGGCGCGGTTTGCCGGGACGGGCGTCCCGGAGTGGCCGGTGTCCATGAACATGTCGGCTGCCGACGGCGAGAGGTCCACCGTCCATTCGTCCTGCTTGGTCTGCGGCCCCACGGCGTCCTTGAGCGGCTTGTAGATTTGCATGATCGAACGCGGCGCGAAGGCGAACAGCTCCGCCCCGGTGCCCAGGTCGTAGCAGTGCGCCGAAGGGCAGACGGACGGAGTCCGGTCCCAGTTGCCCGCGTCGAACGCGTGCAGGAGGCCGTCGTTGGCTCCGACGTAGATGACGCGGCGCCTGTTCTTGTAGGTATCGAAGAAACCCTGGTAATTGTGCGTGTTCGTCACGAACAGGGCGAAGTCGTTCGGCCCGCCGACGAGGAGCGGACCGGAATGGAGAACATCTCCGAGCTTCTGCCCGATGTACAGCTTGCTCTCTTCCGTCGTGCCCGTGACCGCGTCGCGGTCCCCCCAGATGAAGCGCAGTGAGTTGCCTGCGTCCGTATCCGTGAGCGCCGGCGAGAGGACGGCCGGAGGAGCCGTCTGCGGTCCCAGAAGGGCCTTGAGGGTGGGCCACCAGGTCGCGCCTGTCGTGAAGGTCATGTCGTACCGGTTCTCCGGCACCTGGGAGGCGGCGGGAATCGGCAGAGTCGAGGGGTTGGGGTTAGTCCCCTGCGGGAGCGAAAAGACGATCTTGCGCCCCGGATAGTAATAGGTCGGCACCTGCCTGACCGTGTCATTGGACGTATCGTTGTAGCTTCCCGTGGAGATTGTGGAGACTCCGGGGTTCAGGATGGCGCCGGAGACCGTCGCGCCGGTTCCGGGCGTGGCATGCAGGTTCTCTCCCGCGTTCCAGATCAGGGAGGGGTTCGAGGGATTCGTGATCGTCGAGGCGCTGGAGGGAACCGGGATCGTGGCGTTCACGTGGGGATCGTTGGGATCCCGGATCGTGAACTGGTCGATCTGAAGCTGGCCGCTCGCGCTCAACTTGTAGCCGTTCAAGCGCCCGTTCCAGATCGATCGGGACTTGGTCGGATTGAAGCTCCCGAAGAACGCCATCTGGTCCCCGAGGACCTGGGTGGTGGACACGGCTGTGGTCGCGAAGGTCTGCGATGACTCGTTGATAAGGTTGAGGATCGAGTCGAAGGCTATGCTCAAATCACGGGCGACCTGGGCGGGGTCCGTCGATGTGACGTAAAAAACGCCCTGGCGCGACTCGGTCTCCGAGCCCGAGGTCAGCGCGATGCAGTGGGATTCCGTGTCCTGCGGCGACCCCACGGGCACTCCGAGCGCAATGACGTAAACGTTGATGTGGTGTTTCTTTAGAGAGACCAGGTACTTGGCGGTCGCGTTCTGGCCGCAGTTGGGACCGCAGGCGTCGAAGGTGTCGGAGAGCAGGATGATAGCTCCGGTGCGGCAGGCCTTGTTCGGGTCGTCCCCACGCACGCCGTTGCGGAAGCAGTCCATCGAGCTGAAGTAGTCGTCGGCGGTCTTGAACATATTGGATTCGGGGATGTGGCTGAAGTGGTCGGCCAGGAGGATGACCTGATCCTCGGGGCCGGCGCCCGTGTGGACGACCGTGCTGCTGCAGAGGCCAGGGGGGTCGTCGGGGGGGTTGCTGGGGCTGTAGAGGTGGGTTGCCGGGTCGAAGTGGATGACCGAGGAATTCGGCCTCGTGTAGCGCAGGACGCAGCCTACAGATTGCTCCGGGGGCTGCGCGCACGTGGTCGCCGTGCACGCGAGATCGGAGTAGTAGTCCCTCGGGATGCCGACGGCCGGGAGGTCGTTCTGAACAAACCAGCCGGCGCAATCCGAGTTCAAGCTCCGGTCGCCGTCGACCCTCATGAACCCCATGTACTTGCCGTTGTCGGTACCGGTCGTGTATGTGTTCGGGAAGGATGGAATGGTCGAGACAGCCGCCGAGAGAGTGAGCGAAACCGTTCCCGGGTTCCCGGCTTGAGTCGTGGCCTGCGTGGTCCAGATGTTTCCCGATTTCGTCTGGTACTCCTTGACCATCGTGATGGAGAGCTCCCCATAGGGCTGCCCGCCGCCGACCGGCAGCAGGTGCACGGCAACGCGTTTACTCGAGTTGATGTTCTCCATAGCGTAGCCGGTGCAGGATGTGGCCGTGCAGGAGGCGCCCGCAGGCACATTGCCTAACCAGACTCCCGCGAGTGTCGTTCCGGCGATCCCGAAGGTCCCCGCTGTAGCCGTGGTGCCCGCTGTCAGGATCGGGCCCCGGCCGTCGGTGCCGAACTCGTAGTAGGTACCGGCCGCCGAGTTGAATGTGTCGCCCGGAAAGTCCGAGGCCGCGGACCGGTAGCTCCAGTGCTTTTTCGAGACCGATTCCTGGTGGTAGGCATACCAGGAGATACCGAAGTTGAAGTTGTTGCTGTTCTGCTGGACGATGGCCCGCAGGGCCGCCTTGGCCAGGCCGAATTTCGAGACCGGAGAGTCCTGGTACTGCCCGTCGGGGGGTTCATTCCCAACCGTTCCCTGCACGTACGGCATGTACTGCATGGTGTCCGCGTTGGAAAGGATGACCATGACGTTGGGCGGGGCCGACCCGCTGCCCACCAGGAGGTCCTTGTCGTCGGCGGTCGCGGCGGCCGACAAGATCCAGAGCCCGAGTCCTGCAAGGAGAAGAAGACGTTTTTGCATGATGCCTCCCGCTATCGCGGAATTGCGAGCTGTTTCGGATAGACTCCGACCTCGGAATCTATGGCCTTGGCCGCCTGGGTTACCGTGGACGAAGCGCTGGAGGTCAGGGCGTAGACGATCTCGACAAACTGGTTCGAGCCATAGCCCTGCCCCCCCGACTGTATCGGATCGCCCGGGATTGTTCCCCAGCTGGCCATGACCGGTTGGCTCACAGTCACCTGCATGTCGGCGCTCGTGATGCCCGGGTAGTGGCTGGAGATGCCGACCGGCATCGGTCCGCCGGCGTAGACGGGCTGGCTGCTGAGCATCGCACCCGCGTATTCGATGCCGGAGTCCGCGGCGTAGAAGATCTTCGAGACCTTCGTCTCGTTGCCGGCGAGCGCGTTCTCGATCGAGGTCGTGAACATGAGGGCGATCCCCATGATCGTGAGGATGAAAAGCGTGAGGATGGCAAGAAAGAGCGCAGCGCCTCTCTCTCGATCTGGCCGGCGGAGTCGGAGACAGTACATCGTCGTATTCCTCGCTTATGGGGTTGGTGTGGGTCCGGGGGTTGGCCGATCGTAGAGGCCGTTGTTCCTCAACGAGACAGCCAGAGAGAGAGGCCGCCGGCGATACGGCCGTCCCGTCGCCGCCGAAAAGGAAACCGCCGCGGAGTCCAGGATCTTGATCCCGCGCGCTCCCGGGCCGTCATAGACGAAGTCAGGACTTGTGGACTTGACGACGAGCGAGATCCAGATCGAGTGGAGGGCGGGGGCTGCCGCGCGCGGGGAGGGCCCGGACGGAACCGATGTGTCGATGAAGGCGTCCACGCCGCTGTGGTTGGCGTCCGCCGTAACGATAGGAAGCCTCGTCTCGACCTCGGTGGCGACGTTGCCCACCCATTCGTCCCCGTCGGCTCCGGTCAGATCAACCACCGTGGGAGAAACGCCACCGTCGGCAGTGCTCCCGTCGCTCCCATCGACTCCATAGGCGATCTGGAAGTCTTCGACCTCCTCGATCAGTGGTTGGACATCCCATCTCCCGCTGCCGGGGCCGCCCGTCGATGGGTCCAGGGTCGCCTCGACGAGCGAGGGGTGGGTGTCGGTGGTGCTGCCTGTCGCATCACTTCCTCCCTCGTCCACGAAGAAACGGACCACGTCAATGGCTCCTCCACCGATTGATTTCGCAAGCGACGAAGGAAGAGTCGTCGTGGCGTTCAGTTCCCTGGCGCCGGCGTTCTGAGGATTCATCTCGAAGGTGAGAGAGTCGCTGGTCAGGGCGCAGTTGGAAAGGGTGCATGGGACCGCGCTCGGATCCACGCTGACAAAGCCGGCGACATAGGTCGGCACCAGGTATGTCGAGCCGTTGACCGTGATCTGTTCGTTTTCGCCGCTCACCACGGCGAAGTAGAACGATCGGGTCCTGGTGGCGAGCGACGGGCTGCCGCCGAATGGGAAGTTCACATAGCCGAGGGCGGTTCTCCACGGGATTCTGACGGCCCAACTCTGGCAAGGGGGGCAGACCTGGTTGGGCGGGCAAGCCGGCGTACAGGTCACGGAGCCCGTGTCGAGGATGTACCTGTCTCCGAGAAACACTCCCCGCACCTCGATGACGTCCGTTCCCCTGCGGATGTAGTGTTTCTGGCTCGAAATGTCGGTGTAGAAACTCCCGCCGGAAATGTTGTTCGCGATAGGCAGGACGGCGCTTCCGAAGTAGAGGCCTCCGACGCGGGACTGGCGGATGACGCGGGAGAGCTCGGAGATTCCGAGCCGGGCGGATTGCTGCACGTCGGCCACCTCCGTCTCCTGTTTGGTGAGCTTGTTGGAGGCGTCCACGAGCGCGTACAGCCCCAGCAGCGCTATGACCCCGACCAGGACCGCCACCAGCGCCTCGACCAGGGTAAAGCCGCGTTGCGCACGGAACCTATCCATTGGGCAACCTCAGGTAGAGCGACTGCGTCGTCTGGCGCAGTCCGGGGAAAGGCCCCTGCGTGGGGCGGACGGTCACGGTCACGAGCTTGACGGTGTACGTAGGGGCTCCCGGGACCGGCGTGATGAGCTCGTTGAATTGCTCGACGGTGTAGGTGCGGGCGTAAGGGTAAACGTACCAGCCGCCTCTCCCCAGCGGAGATGTGCAAGTTTGGTACGGGGCCGGCCCACAAACCGCTCCCGATGAGGGGTTGTACCCCGAAGGAAGGTCGTTGGGGTAAACACCCTCTGCGATAAGCGCGCTGCTCCTGGGATACCCGCTCAGTTCCTCCAGTTTCTCGCGGACGAGAGTGTTGGAGCTGGTGAGCTGATTGGCGGAGGCGGTCGTCTTGACCGCGCTCAAGAAAAGAGGAAAGAGAGCGAGCAGCACAAAGGCCAGGAGTGTCAGCGCGATGAGAATCTCGACGAGGCTCATGCCTCGCTCGGCCGCCCGCCCGGACCTTCTCACAGTCAGCCTCACAGCCAGCGCCACTTCTTCACGGGATCGGAGTTAGGAGCGTAGTAACCGGACGCCTCGTTGACATACTTGTCCACCCGGGCCTTGCCCGAGAGATCGCTCTCGACCGTCACGCGGAAGAAGTTCTTCCCCTGCCAGTCGGCGAAGTAGATTCCTGTTCCGTCGGTCGCGGTCGGCGGATAGGAACTCGGGCGGCGGATCCCGCCACCCGGAAGGAAGACGATCTGACTCGCGTCGAAGAGGACCGAGCCGGCCTCGTCGTCCCAGGTGCCGTCCTGCTTCCGGAAATGGATTCTGGTCGAGAGCGCGACGTCCCCGAGGGTGGGCTCGCCGGGGTCCTGCACGCCGTTGCCGTCGTTTGGGTTGGTGGTCGTCACATCCGCCTTGTCGCGGAAGGTACGCAGACGCACCGCGTTACTTGGGTCCTTGCTGACGGCGACGACCACGTTGGCGCTCGCCTTGATCGCTTCGAGCCTGGCCACCGCCAGAGCCTGGCGAGCCGTGGAGAGGGCCGCCATGTCCTCGGAGCGGCGAATCAGCTTGCCCGCCAGGGGTGTGGCGATCGCGGCGAGAATGCCGATCAGGGCGACGACGACCAGCACTTCCAGCAGGGAAAAACCCCGTTGAATTCGGACTCCCTCCGGGCACCTCTGTCGCCGTCCGGACAGTTGCACGTAGAAACCCTCCCAAGGCTGATAGCCTCTAGATAGCGAATTCCATGCCGGGGTGCGCGTGGGCTGCTATCTTCAATGAAAATGCGGGTTTTGGCAAGGGCGGCCCGGCGTCAGAGTCCGAGGATCCCGAAAAAGTGTCACTATTGGTAACGCTCCGAACAGCACAACCGCGCCGGAAGGATCGCTCTACGAGTCCTCGCGAACGCGCGCTTTCAGCGCCGGCGTCGTTCGAGGCGGGCCTTGACCTCCGCCAAGGGGGGGGCCCCCTGGTCGTCGGGGTTGGCTTCAAGGTCGGCGAGCCGAGAATCCAGGAGAACACGCTCCTCCGGAGTCACCGGGATCTCTTCCTCCGATAGAGTGTCCCAAAGGTCTCCGATGAGTTGGAGCCGGTCCTCCGGGCTCAGCTTGAGGGCTTCTTCCAGAAGGTCTGTGCTCATGGGAGCATTCTACCCCGGCCGCGTCCGCCTCCAGGCGCGCACGTGAAGTTTGTCGTACAGGAGCTCAGGCGCGAAGTCGGCGCCATTCGGCCACGAGATTGTGCCAAGGTCTGGCGAAACGGTGAAGCGTCGGACGATAGATCGCGGAGCGGCTCGAACACTGGACCGTAAAGGTCTGCTGAAAGGTCGACATGGCCCGATTCGCCGTCCTCGAATTTGAGCCAGACCGTGTGATCACTGACGTACCGAGCTTCCACTACATTCATCCATCGGCCTACTCTCCCGAGCGCACGCGGCGGAAAGGCTCAGCCCTGACGAGCTGGTTGCGCGCCGGTCCACTCCGACCGCTTGTTAGACGGCCCGCCGCAGAGTACGCTTCCTGGTGTGACAAAGGCCACCGAAGAGATCCTGCGGAGCGCTCTAGAACTGGAGCTGGACCAGCGCGCGGAGTTGGCCGTGGAGCTTCTCGCTAGTTTGGACGGTGCACCGGACAAAGATGCTGAGGCCGCTTGGGCCGTCGAGATCGAACGACGGGCGGCACGAGCGCGCTCTGGTGAGGACGCCGGGCGCCCGTGGCCTGAGATTCGCGATCGGATCAAACGCAGGTTACTGGATCGCTCGGACTAGCCGGTGAGCGTCCAAGGCGTCTGCCGACCTGCTCTTCAGCGACTCGGGTGCCAACGAGGGAGTGGGCCGGAGACGAGGCGCTCAACCGAAGAGCGACGGGCCTCTAAGGCCTCCGGGTCGAAAAGAACCGGGCTACAGATCGTTTGCCCGGCTGAGCGCTCCGAATCGCCTCATCCGTCCACTTGCGAATGACCCTGTGGTGCGGCGACCACGCCTTCCACACCGAGGAGGACCATTCCCGCAGGCGAACGACGTGTTCCTGAAGGGTCGTCGCGTCTCGGACGTGAAGAATCGTCAGCTCGCCGCACGACTCCGGCTGCGCGAGACTCTCAAACGAATCGCGCGACTTGACCGCGTTGTGCACGGCCGCGATTGCAACCGAGGCCGACAAGCCCCGTTCCACGAGAGCGCACAAACCGATGAGGTGCGGGGCAACTGACTGAGTCGAACCGAGCCTTGACACTGCTGGATGCTGCACGGCATAGGCATCGATCGTCAGCTGCTGGAACTCTGCGTAGCGATGATCGCCGATTCCGCGGGCACGGACTCTCTCGTAGATCGCCCAGCATCCCGGTGACCCGCCGATATTCGCGTTCGTCGGGCCGTCGGTGTTGGGAACGAGCGCGCCGCACGCGACGCAGGGGACGAGATCGTCGCCGAGGCCTGAATACCCTGGATGCCCGGGCTGAACGGGGATCTCACGGTCGCTCACACCGAAACGCTATCTCACCCCTCAAGGAAGGGCAAATCGTTCCACTGTCCTCCCTTCCGGCGTGGACTCCCGCCCTGCCGCGTCAGCGCCGTTGCGGGGGAGGGCAAGGCATCAGGATTTCACGTGTTCCGTGAATCCAGGTATAATCCGCCAGTGTGATCGTTTCCTTTGGGGACGCCGCTACGAAGGACGTCTTCGATGGGAGGCGATCCAGACGAGCACGAGGGTTTCCCGAAGGGCTTATCCCGACCGCGCGTAGAAAGCTGGATATGTTGAACGCCACAAACCGGCTTGAGGATCTGAGGACGCCGCCCGGAAACCGACTCGAGGCTCTCAAGGGGGGCCTCAAGGACCGGCACAGTATTCGGGTCAACGATCAGTGGCGGATCGTGTTCCGTTGGACCGAAGGTGGTCCTGCGGACGTGATCTTGACGGACTACCACTAGGAGGAGGGATTCATGCTGCCTGAGAAGAGGGTTCCGACGCATCCCGGCGAGGTACTCCTGCTCGAGTTTCTCAATCCGATGGGAACGACGCAGGTCGAGTTTGCGGCGCACCTGGGGATTCCGATCCAGCGGGTCAACGAGATCATCAAGGGGAAGCGCGGCGTGACGCCTGAGACGGCCTGGCTGTTTTCCCAGGCCCTGGGCACGAGCCCGGAGTTCTGGACGAATCTGCAGGCGGCCCATGATCTGGGCAAGTCCCGGCCGCAGAGCCGAATCGCTCCGATGATTCGGTTCGACGCTAATAGTCGGAAGCGGACCGAGGCGTCTCGGCGAAAGGCGTCGGGAGAGTAGGGGACCCCTCGAATGGGGACAACCGGCGCCCGGACGCCTCCGACGGGTTCCCATTGAATCCGAAGGACTTCGCCTCTACCATGCTGTTCCACGCGAGAGTGGCGGAACCGGCAGACGCGCGGGACTTAGGATCCCGTGGGGAAACCCGTGAGGGTTCGAGTCCCTCCTCTCGCACCAGGAAAGTCTCGAAAGTTAAGAGTCGAGCGTTGAGAGCAGGCGGCTCTTGCCTGGAACAGGTGTGAGAGGGGGAGACGAGAACCCTCAAGGGGTGCGCGAGGGTCCGCCCTCGCCGACAGGGAGCGCCGGCTGGCCGAAGGCCGATCGGGCGAAGCCCGCAGCTGGCATCGAGTCCCTCCTCTCGCACTTCGCCGTCGCCCGCCATCGCGTTGCGAAGGCGTGATAGGGATCGTGATTGCCGGCATCGGCGTAAAATGGGAGATATGAAAAGCGCGACCGATTCATTGCTCGAAGCCACCCTGAAGCTGCCGGAGAAAGAGCGTGCTCGAGTGGCGAAGGAACTCATCGCAAGCCTTGATGATCACTGGGAGGAGGAGGTCGAGGAGGCGTGGGCTGCCGAAGTTGAAAGGCGCCGGCTTGCCGTCGCGCAGGGCCGGGAGCGACTCGTGCCTTGGGAGCAGGTTAAGGACGAGGTGAGAACCGCTCTGAAGACTCGTTGACGCGACGAATCGAATTCCACGAGTTCGCGCGAGACGAGTACATCGCCGCCGCCCGCTGGTACGAAGACCGCCAGCCGGGGCTCGGTCGTGAGTTCATGGACGCCATCGAGTCGCTGGTACTCCAACTGAGCCGATCGAAGCCTCCCCGATTGGCCCGGATGTCTCGAAGAGGAGGAGCGGCTACCAGCCCTTCAGCACGGCGACGTCCGGCATCGGGTAGTGCTTCAGGTTCTGCGTGTGGATCTTCCCGCCGGTCGCGGCGACCGTCGCGGCGAGCACCGCGTCGTTCACGTCGATTCCGTGCGACGGATGCCAGCGCCTGTAGAAGACCGCCGCCTGATCTACGACTTCGCGTGTCACCGGCTCAGTCTTGAACCGCGACAGGAAGGAAAGCGTGGCGGGCTCCTCCTCCGGGCGCATGAAAAAGACGATCTCCGCCCGCTGGAGGGCGCCCGTCCACAGTTCGGCGGCGGGATCGGCGGCCAGGGCTCGGAAGAGAGCCGCCGCCTTCGGTTCGCCTCGAAGGTGCCAGATGAGGATGTCGCTATCGATGTACGCGCGCACGTTTTCGCCGCTGGTGCCTCGCAAAGCCGCGCCGGAACTCCCGGCGGGCACTGAGGATGGTGGTCTCCGGCCGCTCGGCGCGCTTCCAGGCGCCGAGCGTCTCGGACCAGATGTCCGTATCTCCTCCGCCGAGCTGCTGCGCCCGCAGGTGGATGGCTTCCTCCAGAAACCGCCGCTTCGTCATCTTCAGCCTGCGCGTTACCCGCTCCATCTCGTCGAGGGCAGCTTCGTCCAGGCGGGCCGAGAAGATCTTCTCCATGCCGGCTCCTTACTTACGTAAGAATCTAACGTAAGGATAAGAGCCCGTCAAGGCTCGTTCGGAACCCTCCAGACGCGGCCCGGAGCCGCGCGGTCTCTGATGGAGTCCTGGGCCCTCGGTGACGGGACGTCTCTTCTTGAGCCCTCCCGGGCTTGCCGAATGCGCCATGGTGTTCGCTTAGAATGTCTCTTCGGTGAACCGAAATCCTTTCGTTCTTGGGCTTGCCGGGATCCTTCTGTCGCTTCCGGTCGCGGTGGCAGGTGGAAAGCTGGATCCGCGGGTCTTCGCGGGGAAGGCGGCAGGGGAGGCGGCGTCATTTCTGGTCGTGATGCGGGAACTGGCGGACCTGTCCGGCGCCGAGGCGTTTGCCGGGAAGACCGAGAAAGGGCGGTTCGTCTACGAGGCGCTCACGGCCCGGGCGGAGTCCTCTCAGGCGGCGCTGCGCGCTTCTCTGGATGCGAGAGGAATCAACTACCGCTCCTACTACCTTGTCAACATGATCGAGATCGAGGGCAGCCGCTCGCTCGCGGAAGAGCTCGCGGCCCGCGAAGACGTCTCGAGCGTCGCGCCCAATCCCGAAGTCCGTCTCGAGCCGCGACCCGTGATCGAGCGGGAATCGGGAGCTTCGCCTGACGCCTTACGCCTGACGCCTTACGCCGCGTCAACGGTCGAGCCCAACATCGCGAAGGTCGGCGCGCCGGAGGTCTGGGCCCGAGGGTTCACGGGCCAGGGGATCGTCGTCGGAATGGCCGACACGGGAGTCACCTGGGACCATCCGGCCTTGAGGAACCACTACCGAGGGTTTGACGGCACGACGGTCGCGCACGACTACAACTGGCACGACGCGATCCACAATGCGACGGCGCTCAACCCGTGCGGCTCGGATGCGCCCGCCCCCTGCGATGACGACAGCCATGGCACCGCCACGGCGAGTCTCGCGGTAGGCGACGACGGAGCGGGCAACCAGATCGGCATGGCGCCCGGAGCGCGCTTCATCGGTTGCCGGAACATGGACCAGGGAGCCGGCACGCCGGCGCGGTACACGGAGTGCTTCCAGTTCTTTCTGGCGCCGACCGACCACGCCGGCGCCAACGCGAGGCCGGACCTGGCGGCGCACGTCATCAACAACTCCTGGGGCTGTCCCGTCGGCGAGGGATGCACCGATCTGAACGTCCTGAAATCGGTCGTCGAGAACGTCGCCGCGGCCGGGATCGTCGTCGTCGTCTCGGCCGGCAACGCGGGATCCGCGTGCTCGACGATCTCGGAGCCTCCCGCCTTCTACGACGCCTCCTTCTCGATCGGGGCGACCTCGAATTCCGACGCGATCGCCAGCTTCTCCAGCCGCGGTCCGGTCACCGCGGACGGCTCGAATCGCTTGAAACCCGACCTCTGCGCGCCTGGCGTGAACGTGCGGGTCGCGTCGCCGTCCGCGGCCTACCATTCCAACTTTTCGGGCACGTCCGGCTCGGCGCCGCACGTGACGGGCGCGGTCGCTCTCCTCTGGTCGGCCGCGCCGCAGCTCATCGGACAGGTCTCCGCGACGATCGATCTCTTGAAGCGGACCGCCGCGCCGCTGACGTCGGCGCAGGACTGCGGCGGCTTCCCCGGGTCGGCTGTTCCCAATCCTGTTTTTGGATTCGGACGCTTGAGCGTGTCGCTGGCCGTGGACGCCGCTGTGCCTCCGGCTCGCCCCGGGGCCATCCTCTCGCCCCGGCGCAGGGGACCGCGCCAGATTCCGCCGAGGCCTTGACCCCTGTCATTCTGAGGTCGCCGACGCGCCAGAGCCGCTATGACGACGGCGCGCGCGCAGCGCCGAAGAATCTGCCCTGCCGGTTTGGGAGAGCAGATCCTTTGTACGGCCGGGGCCTGCCCTGAGCTGGAGGACACCACTCGGAGCGACGGGAGCAGATCCTTCGCTGCGCTCAGGATGACAGGGAGAAAGCGAAGGGATGACAGGGAGAAAGCGAAGGGATGACGGGGAAGGGAGCGAAGGGATGACAAGCGTCAGGTAGACTCGGCGGGTCGTGGTAATCGTCAACGCGGTCGAAGAGTCTCCCACCCGCACGACCCTCGATATCGAGGTCCCCGCGGAAGAGGCCGAGAAGGCGCGCCGGGGGGTCACGCGCGCCTATACGAAGGAAGCCGCGCTTCCCGGGTTCCGCAAGGGGCACGCGCCGGAGTCGGTCGTGCAGAAGCGTTTCGGGCAGGAGATCCGCGACGACGTCCTCGGACGCGCCATCCCCGATGCGCTCTCCTCGGCGATCGAAGAGCGCAAGCTCTCGGTGCTCGGCCGGCCGCTCGTGGAGGGCTTGACCTGGGAGCCGCCGGGCCCGATCCGGTTCACCGCGCGGCTCGACGTCAAGCCGCCGGTCGATCCGGGCGAATACCGCGGAGTGCCGGTCGAAGACGCGAGCGTCGAGCCCTCGGAAGAGGAGATCGCCCGCGTCCTGGACGGCCTGCGCGAAGGGCACGCCGAGTTCCATCCGATCGAGGGACGGGCGGCGGCGCCGGGAGACTACGCCGTCGCCGACATCGCCGGGTCCTTCGTCGAGATCCTGGCGCCGGGCCAGAACCCCCGCACCTTCCGCGACGAGAAGATCACGCTCGAGGTCGGGCATCCCGACTCGATGCCGGAGATCAACGAGGCGCTGCGCGGCACCCTGCCCGGGCAGAAACAGAGATTCCGGAAGAACTTTCCCGACGACTTCCCCAACGAGGAGTTCCGCGGCAAGACGGTGGACTACGAACTCACGCTCGTCGCCCTGAAAGAGAAGAGGCTGCCGGAGGTCAACGACGAGTTCGCGAAGACCGTAGCGGAAAACGAGACGGCCGCCGGCCTGCGCGAGAAGGTCCGCCAGGGACTGCGCCACGAGAAGGAGGGGGAGCGCCGGCGGAAGTTCCGCCGCGCGATCGTGGACGCGCTGCTTGCCCGCGTGAACCTGCCCGCGCCGGAGACCCTCGTGGAGTCGGAAACGGTCGCGGCGCTGAAGGACTACGCTCGATACCTCGCCGCCAACGGGATGGACCCGAAACAGGTGGACTGGGAAAAGATGCGGCAGGACGCGCGGCCCGGGGCCGAGCGGCGGGTGAAAGAGTACCTGCTCCTGGATGAGATCGCCCGGCGGGAGAAGATCGAAGTCTCCGACACCGAGGTGGAGGCCGACTTCAAGCGCGCGGCGGCCCGGCGCGGCGTGGACCCGGCCGCCCTGCGCGAGCAGATGGCGAAGAACAACGGCCTCGAGGCGCTCCGCGACGAGATCCGCCTCTCCAAGGCCGTGGACGTCTTGATCTCCTCCGCGAAGGTGCTACCCTCGGGTGTGCCGGAGAAGTCCTTGGTCCCAAGTCCGTAGTCCCTGGTCGGGCCACGACCAAGGACCAGGGACCAGGGACTGCGGACAGTCGGGGAATCCCACCCGATAGGCGGGGGTTAGCGATGGAGCACGAATACGAGGAAGAGGGAGGCGGCATGGTCCTGGTTCCGATGGTCATCGAGCAGACGAGTCGCGGAGAGCGGGCGTATGACATCTACTCCCGGCTCCTCAAGGACAACGTCATCTTCCTGGGGCAGCCGGTCGACGACACGATCGCGAATCTGATCATCGCCCAGATGCTGTTCCTGGAGTCCGAGAACCCGGAGAAGGACATCTCCTTCTACATCAACTCGCCGGGCGGCGTGATCTCGGCCGGGATGGCGATCTACGACACGATGCAGTACGTCAAACCGGACGTCTCGACGATCTGCATCGGCCAGGCGGCGTCGATGGCGGCGGTCCTGATGGCCGCCGGCGCCCATGGCAAGCGGTTCGCGCTGCCCAACTCGAGGTTCCTCATTCACCAGCCGCTGGGCTACGGCCTGCAGGGGCAGGCGACCGACATCGAGATCCACGCGAAGGACCTTCTCAAGATGCGCGAGCGCATCAACGAGATCCTGGCCAAGCACACCAGCCAGGCGATCGAGAAGATCGCCAAGGACACCGACCGCGACTACATCCTCGAAGCCGAGGACGCCAGGAAGTACGGCCTGGTGGACATGATCTACCACCGCAGAGACGACATCGCCCTGAAGGCCGCCGGATAGGCGTGCTTGCGCGCCTGTAGCCATCAGGCGGGGGAATACCCCGCCTGATCGGGCGTTAATCTTGCTGGATGTGTAGAATGGGCGCGGGATCGGAGGGCGCGACCAAGGTCCGGGTTGACGGCTCCGGCCGGCGGGCCTAGAATCGAATCCTCTCATCCCAAACCCCGGAGGCGGAATGTCAAAGAAGACCGGAAACGGTGATGTGCTGCGCTGCTCCTTCTGCAACAAGAGCCAGAGGGACGTCAAGAAGCTGATCGCCGGCCCCACCGTCTACATCTGCGACGAGTGCGTTGACATCTGCCTCGACATCATCGCGGAAGACCGGGTCCTGGAGACGCAGACCCCGGAAACGAAGCTTCCCAAGCCGAAGGAAATCAAGGAGTTCCTGGACGGCTACGTGATCGGCCAGGACCAGGCCAAGAAGAAGCTCGCGGTCGCCGTCTACAACCACTACAAGCGCATCGACTACCTCGAGAAGAACCGCAAGCTGGACGTCGAGCTGCAGAAGTCCAACATCCTGCTCATCGGCCCGACCGGGACGGGCAAGACGCTCCTGGCCCAGACCCTGGCCAAACTCCTCTCGGTGCCCTTCACGATCGTGGACGCGACAACCCTGACCGAGGCGGGCTACGTCGGCGAGGACGTCGAGAACATCATCCTGAAGCTCTACCAGGCCGCCGGCAACGACAAGGAGAAGACCGAGCGCGGGATCGTCTACATCGACGAGGTGGACAAGATCGCCCGCAAGGGGGAGAACCCCTCCATCACCCGCGACGTCTCGGGCGAGGGCGTCCAGCAGGCGCTGCTCAAGATCCTCGAGGGGACCGTCGCCAACGTCCCGCCCCAGGGGGGGCGCAAGCACCCGCACCAGGAGTTCATCCAGATCGACACGACCAACATCCTCTTCCTCTGCGGAGGGGCCTTCGTCGGGCTCGAGGAGATCATCAGCCGCCGGATGACCGAGAAGACGATGGGCTTCGGCGCCAAGATCACCACGAAGAAGGAGAAGCGGTCGAGCGCATTGCTCGCCAAGGTCCACCCCGAGGACATGATCAAGTTCGGGATGATCCCGGAGTTCGTGGGCCGGCTGCCGGTCGTGGCGACGCTGTCGGAGCTCGACCAGTCCGCGCTCGTCGAGATCCTCAAGGAGCCCAAGAACTCGCTCGTCAAGCAGTACCAGACGATGCTGGAATTCGAGAACGTCCAGCTTCGTTTTACCGATGACGCCATCGAAGCCATCGCCGAGGAAGCCCTGGCGCGCAACGTCGGAGCGCGGGGGCTGAAGATCATCATCGAGGACCTGATGCTCGAGGTGATGTATCAGATCCCCTCGGACGACGACATCGAGGAATGCGTCATTACCAAGGACGTGGTCAAGCACCACACGAACCCGATCACCATCCTGCGCAAGGCGGGGTAGCGAGACCCTGGGGTCCCCGCGTCCCGGGCACTGACTCTGACTCCGTCGGGCACGGAGATTGAAGGACTACAAATCATGAGCTCACCAGACAGTCCCGCTCGGCCACTCGAGAAACTTCCGCTCGTCCCCTTGAGGGACATGGTGGTCTTCCCACAGCAGATGGCCCCGTTCGTCGTGGGCCGGGACTCCTCCATCCGCGCCCTCGAGGCGGCCCTGGCGACCCCGTCGAAGAGGCTCTTCCTGGCCGCGCAGAAGAACCCGCAGCTGGACGAGCCCGAGCCCAAGGACATCTTCCCGGTGGGCGTCGTCGCGACGGTGGCGCAGTCGCTGAAACTCCCCAACGGGCACATCAAGGTGATGTGCGAAGGCGTGCGGCGCGCGAAGATCCGCACCTTCGAGCCGCGGCCGGACTTCCTCGGCGTCGTCATCGAGCCGCTGGCGGAGCGGCCGGCCGACCCCGAGCAGTTGAAGGAGTACATGGGCAAGGTGCTCATGCTCTTCGAGCAGTACGCCAAGCTCTCGCATCACCTGGCCTTCGAGGGGATCGCCGCGTCGCTCAAGCTCGAGGACCCGGAGCGTTTCGCCGACACGCTCTCGGCGCACCTGGCGGTCGCGACTCCGGAGAAGCAGACGCTGCTCGAAGCCGAGACCGCGGCCGAACGGCTCCAGAAGCTGCAGGACCTGCTGGAGGTCGAGATCGAGAAGGTCAACATCGACCGCCGGATCAACAACAAGGTCAAGAAGCAGATGGAGAAGGCCCAGAAGGAGTACTACCTCAACGAGAAGATCAAGGCGATCCACCAGGAGCTCGGCCGCAAGGACGACCGGACCGACGAGGTGGACGACCTGAAGAAGAAGATCGAAGCCTCCGGAATGCCCAAGGAGGCCCGCGAGAAGGCCGACACGGAGCTGCGGCGCCTCGAGGCGATGCCGCCGGTTTCGGCCGAGGCGACCGTGTCCCGCAACTACATCGAGTGGCTGGTCGGCGTTCCCTGGAAGAAGGCCTCCCGGGAATCGCGGGACATCTCCCGCGCCGAGAAGATCCTGAATGACGACCACTACGGCCTGGAGAAGGTCAAGGAGCGCATCCTCGAGTTCCTGGCCGTCCGGCAGCTCGTCCAGAAGACCAAAGGCTCGATCATCTGCTTCGTGGGGCCGCCGGGCGTCGGGAAGACATCGCTCGCCAAATCCATCGCGCGGTCCCTGAACCGCAAGTTCGTGCGCCTGTCGCTCGGAGGCGTTCGCGACGAGGCGGAGGTCCGCGGGCACCGGCGGACCTACATCGGCGCCTTCCCTGGCCAGATCATCCAGATGATGAAGAAGGCGGGGACGGTCAATCCGGTCTTCCTCCTGGACGAAGTGGACAAGCTCTCCTCGGACTTCCGCGGCGATCCGGCCTCGGCGCTCCTGGAGGTGCTCGACCCGGAACAGAACCACGCCTTCGTGGACCACTACCTCGACGTCGAGTTCGACCTGTCCAAGGTCATGTTCATCGCGACGGCCAACATCGCCGACCCGATTCCGCCGGCTCTGAAAGACCGGATGGAGCTGATTCCGCTCTCCGGCTACACGCCCAACGAAAAGGTCGCGATCGCCCGGCAGTTCCTCGTGCCCAAGCAGCGCGACGCCAACGGCCTGAAGGAGGGCCAGATCGAGTTCTCCGACGAGACGATCCTCGCCCTGATCACCTCTTACACGAGGGAGGCGGGCGTGAGGAACCTGGAGCGCGAGATCGGCTCGGTCTGCCGCAAGGTCGCGCGCCGGATCGTCCAGAAGAAGGCCGAGATCCCGGTCAAGGTCATGCCCGAGAACGTCCGCGAGTTCCTGGGCAAGGCCAGGTTCCGCAGCCGCCGCAAGGGAGAGATCTCCGAGGTCGGCATCGCGACGGGCCTCGCGTGGACCGAGTCGGGCGGCGAGATCCTGATGACCGAGACGAGCCTGCTCAAGGGGAAGGGAAACCTGACCCTGACCGGCTCGCTCGGCGACGTGATGAAGGAGTCGGCCCGCGCGGCCGTCTCCTACGTGCGCAGCCGGGCGGAGATGTATGACGCGGACCCGAACTTCCACGAGAAATTCGACATCCACATCCACGTTCCGGAGGGAGCGATCCCCAAGGACGGCCCCTCCGCCGGCATCACGATGGCGGTCTCCCTCTTCTCGGCGGTCACCAAGATCCCGGTCTTGAAAGACGTGGCGATGACCGGCGAGATCACTCTGCGCGGCAAGGTCCTTCCGGTCGGCGGCATCAAGGACAAGATCCTCGCGGCGTTCCGCGCCGGGATCCGGACGATCATCCTCTCGGCGGAGAACGACAAGGACCTGGACGACCTGCCCGAGGAGATCCGGTCACAGATGGAGTTTCACCTCGTCTCGAACATGGACGAGGTGATCAAGGTCGCGATGGAAGGCGTTCCCGCCACCGCTCCGTCGCTCCCGCCGGACGTCAAGCCGGCGGAAGGCGACACCGTCGCGCATTAAATGGCGGGGGACCCTGGGGTCCCCCGGACCCCCCCGTGTATCGGGATTGCAGGGACGCCCAGTTGATAGGATAGGAACCAAGAGCGAAAACAAGAGGCCGGCGGGGCGCGCCCGCCGGATGAGGACAAGAAAAACCCATGGCAAGAAAGAAAGGTTCGAACGACTCCGACGTCGAGACTCTGGATCTCCCGACGGAGGGCCTCCCGGACACGGAGGTCGAAGAGCAGGCCATCGAGCACGAGCACGAGCACGGCGACACGCTCGACATCCGGGATCTGCACGAGATCAAGATCCCGCAGCTCCTGAAGATCGCGCGCGACCTGGAGGTCGAGAACGCGACGGGGATGCGCAAGCAGGACCTGATCTTCAAGATTCTGCAGGCGCAGACCGAGAAGAAGGGGCTGATCTTCTCCGAGGGCGTCCTGGAATGCCTGCCCGACGGGTTCGGCTTCCTCCGCGCTCCCGAGTACAACTACCTTCCGGGCCCCGACGACATCTACGTCTCGCCGTCGCAGATCCGGAAGTTTGACCTTCGCACGGGCGACACCGTGTCCGGCCAGATCCGTCCGCCCAAGGAGGGGGAGCGCTACTTCGCCCTGATCAAGGTCGAGGCGGTCAACTTCGAGCACCCCGACGTGGCGCGGGAGAAGATCTTCTTCGACAACCTGACGCCCCTCTACCCGCAGGACCGCATCCGGCTGGAGGTCCCGACCAACATGACCTCGCGGGTGCTGGACCTCGTGGCTCCCGTCGGCAAGGGGCAGCGCGGGTTGATCGTTGCCGCGCCCCGGACCGGCAAGACGATGATCCTGCAGTCGCTGGCCAACTCCATCTCGACCAACCACCCGGAGATCACCCTCATCGTGCTGCTCATCGACGAGAGGCCCGAGGAGGTCACCGACATGCAGCGCTCCGTGCGCGGCGAGGTCATCTCCTCCACCTTCGACGAGCCGGCGGCCCGCCACGTCCAGGTGGCCGAGATGGTGATCGAGAAGGCCAAGAGACTCGTCGAGCACAAGCGCGACGTCGTCATCCTGCTCGACTCGATCACGCGCCTGGCCCGGGCCTACAACGCCATCGTGCCGCCGTCGGGCAAGGTTCTCTCGGGCGGCGTGGACTCCAACGCCCTGCAGCGCCCCAAGCGCTTCTTCGGCGCCGCGCGGAACGTCGAGGAGGGCGGATCGCTGACGATCATGGCGACCGCGCTGATCGACACGGGCTCGCGCATGGACGACGTCATCTTCGAGGAATTCAAGGGGACCGGCAACATGGAGGTCCACCTCGACCGGAAGCTCATGGACAAGCGCGTCTTCCCCGCGATCGACATCAACAAGTCGGGCACGCGCAAGGAAGAGCTGCTCATGGACAAGGCCGAGCTCAACCGTGTCTGGGTGCTCCGCAAGGTCCTCAACCCGCTGTCGGTCGTGGAGGCCATGGAGCTCCTGACCGAGAAGCTCGACAAGACCAAGACGAACGGCGAGTTCCTGAACCTGATGACGCAGGGGTAGAGCTATCAGCCGTCAGCTCTCAGCTCTCAGCCGGGCGACGACTGCGGCGGTCGCTGACAGCTGAAAGCTGAGAGCTGACAGCTTGCTCCGGATCTCTGTCGTCGATTTTCTGAACGCCCGGCCGCTGACCTGGGGCCTGCTCCACGATCCGCTTCCCGGCGTCTCGGTTTCGCGCGACACGCCTTCCGTCTGCGCGGACAAGCTCGCGCGCGGCGAGGCGGACGTCGGTCTGATTCCCTCGATCGAGTATCAGCGCATCCCGGGTCTGCGGGTTGCGCCCGGGCTCGGGATCGCGGCCGCCTCCGAGGTCCGTTCCGTCCTCCTCGTCTCGAACGTCTCGCGCGAGAAGATCCGGTCGGTGTCGTTTGATCCTGCCTCTCGCACCTCCGCGGTCCTGACGCAGATCCTTTTGAAGCGCGTGTACGGACTCGATCCGGACTACCAAGAGTCCGATCACGGCTCTCTCGCGTCCCGTCTCCCATCTATGAGTCGCGCGGACGCGCGACTCATCATCGGCGACCCGGCCTTGAAGACGCGACTCAACGGCCGGGTCGTGCTCGATCTCGCGGCCGAATGGCGGGCCTTCTCCGGGCATCCCTTTGTCTTCGCCTTCTGGGCGGTCGCGCCGGGCGCGCAATCTGCGGGGCTCGCGGAGATGCTGCGCCGCTCCTACGAGGAGGGGCGCCGACAGTTCCCGCGGCTCGTGCGGGAGGAGGCGGCGCGCACGGCGCTGTCCGAAGCCGTCATCGAGGATTACCTGCGCCATTGCCTCCACTACGAGCTGGATGAGGGCGATCTCGCCGGCCTCGACCTCTTTTACCGCCTGGCGGCCGAGGAAGGCCTCATCCCGCGCCCCCGCTCCCTCGAGTACCTGCGATAATTACGGCCGTGAACGCTTCGCGGACCGGGGAGATTGTTCGGAAGACTCTTTCCGGCGATCGTCTGTCCTCCGAAGACGCCGTCACCCTGCTCGAGGAGGGGAGCCTTCTCGAGCTTGGCGCTGCGGCCGACGAGATCCGCCGGCGCCGGAACGACCCGGGCGTCGCCACCTACATCGTGGATCGCAACATCAACTACACCAACGTCTGCGTCTACCGCTGCCAGTTCTGCGCCTTCTACCGGCCGTCGAGCGCGGATCCCGACGCCTACGTCCTGACGTTCGACCAGATCGGCGAGAAGATCCAGGAGACGATCGACCTGGGCGGAACCGGGATCCTCCTGCAGGGAGGAGTCCACGCGGAGCTGCCGTTCTCCTTCTACGAGGAGATGTTCCACTTCATCCGGAAGAACTTCCCGACAATCCATCTGCACGCCCTGTCCGCGCCCGAGGTCTATTTCCTTCAGAAGGTCACGAAGCAGCCGATGCGCGACGTCATCGCGCGGCTGCGCGACGCGGGCCTGCAGTCCATCCCGGGGGGCGGCGCGGAGATCCTGGAGGACTCGGTGCGCCGGCGCATCTGGTCGCTGACGAAGGCCCCGACGGAGAAGTGGGTCGAGGTGCACGAGGCGGCGCACTCGCTCGGCATGCGCACGACCGCCACGATGATGTTCGGGGTGGGGGAGACCTACCGCGACCGCGTCGAGCATTTCCGCGTCGTCCGCGACCTGCAGGACCGAACAGGAGGATTCACGGCCTGGATCCCCTGGACCTTCCAGAAGGAGAACACTGTCCTCGACGGCAAAGTCGAGGAGGCCGGCGGCTTCGAGTACCTGAAGACGCTCGCGATCTCGCGCCTCTACCTCGACAACATTCGCCACGTCCAGGGGTCCTGGGTCACGCAGGGCCCCAAGATCGGCCAGGTCTCCCTCTCCTTCGGCGCCGACGACCTCGGCTCCATCATGATCGAGGAAAACGTCGTCTACGCCGCCGGCGCGCGAAACCGCATGACCCAGGAAGAGATGCGCCGCCTCATCGCCGACGCCGGCTACGCTCCCGTCCAGCGCCGCACGCTGTACGACGCCTGCCAGGAGCCCTGCTGTACGGGCCCCATCCCGGTCCCGAAGGCCACGGCGCCGATGCTCCCAATCGCCGCGAGCGACGTCGATTCGTCAGTTGCCTCCGCGTAGGCCCTTCTGCTCCCTCTCCCCCCGGGAGAGGGTCGGGGTGAGGGCATCGATGAAACGACTGGCTCATCTTCTTGCTTGCGTTACAGCTGGTCTCTTCTGTGTTGCTGCTTTAGCGCAGGAAGAGGCCGTCGAAAGCCACAGCCTGCGGCGCGCGTAGTCTCCTGAGGTGGTCGAAGGAGGAGGCGCTAGCGCGGAGCGACGTTTGTATGTCCCGCGGGGGTGGTCTGGATGCGCCAGTGGTTGCGCTCCCAGCAGGAGCCGGCGAAGAGGCCGAGGACGAAGAGAAGGGCGCCGCCGATCGCTCGCAGGTAGATCCGGCTGCGGCGCTGCTGCCAGGGAGCGACGCTGCGGAACTTGACGCGTTTGGCGGATTCCTGCGTGATCTCGGCCTGCCAGGCGCGCAGGTCGAGGAGGACGTCCCGCGCGGATTGATACCGGTCAGCGGGATCCTTCTCCAGGCACCGGAACAAGAACGGCCGCAGATCTTCCGGGATCTTCGCGGTCTCCGGGTACTTGCGCGGGTCGTCGCGCAGGACGGCGCCGAGCGTCTCGACGGCCGATTCTCGGATGAAGGCGCGGCGGCCCGTCAGCATCTCGTAGTAGACGGCTCCCAGCCCGAAGACATCGCTGCGCGCATCGGCCTTCTTTCCGCGGACCTGCTCGGGAGAGACGTAGCCGGCCGTGCCGATGAGCATCGCGGAGCTGGACTTCTGGCTGGCGCGGGCCGGGGAGAGCGTCGCCAGGTTCTCGATGCGCGCGATGCCGAAGTCCAGGATCTTGGCGCGCCCCTCGTGCGTCAGGAAGATGTTCTCGGGCTTGACGTCGCGGTGGATGACTCCCTTGGAGTGCGCGGCGGCGAGCCCCTCGGCGACCTGGCAGACGATCTCCGTCGCGCGCGGGGCGGCCAGCGGCCCCGAGCGCAGCCGGTCGGCCAGCGTCTCTCCTTCCAGCAGCTCCGTGACCGCGTACGGGACGCCGTTGTGCGAGCCCGAGTCGTGGATCGCGAGGATGTTGGGGTGATTGAGCGCCGCGACCGCGTGGGTCTCCCGATCGAAGCGCGCCAGGCTCTCCGCGTCGTTGACGGCCGCGTCCGCCAGCATCTTCAGCGCGACCTCGCGGCGCAGCCGGTTGTCGCGGGCGCGGTAGACGTCGCCCATGCCGCCCTTCCCGAGCGGCCCGACGATCTCGTAGGGCCCGAGCTGGTCTCCCTGTGAAAGCGGCATGGCCGGAGAAGGATAGAACGGTTTTGGATCTTGGATTTTGGATAATTCAGGGGGATCGAACGCTAGACTCTTCTCATGGATGTCTGGTTGTTGCGGCACGCCGAGGCGGAGGAACGGGCGGCTTCGGGCAAGGATGAGGACCGGAGCCTCACGCCCGAAGGATCCGCGCAGGCGAAGAGCGTGGGGCGGGGGCTGGCGGCTCTGGAGCCGAAAATCGCCGTTGTCCTGACGTCTCCCTACCGGCGGGCACGCCAGACGGCGGACCGGGCCGCGGACGCCCTGCGGCCTGCCGGCGGCGTTCGCGAATCGCGGGCGCTCGCGCCCGGGGGCGATTCGGAAGCCGTGCTCTCCGAGATCGCAGATCTGACCGAGGAATCGGTGCTGCTCGTCGGCCACTCGCCCCTCCTCGGCCTTCTCCTCGGGCGCCTGGTAACGGGAGAGCCGCGGCGGGAGATTCCGCTCTCGAAGGCCGGCGCGGCATGGCTCTCCTTGCAGGGCGTGGAGCAGCGCGCCAGGCTCCGGGCCTTCCTTCCGCCCCGCGTCCTCGAGCGGCTGGGCGGCCCCGGGAGGCCGCAGCGAAGAAGTTGAGCGTCTCGATTTTCTTCTTGTCATTCTGAGGAGCGAAGCGACGAGGAATCTGCCCTGATCGTTTTCAGGGTGGGAGCAGATCCTTCCTTCGCTCAGAGCTTGCCCTGAGCTGGATGGAGCCGTCGAAGCGGCCCGAGCAGATCCTTCGCTTCGCTCAGGATGACAGGAGAGGAGCGAAGGGATGACAGGAAAGGAGCGAAGGGATCACAGGGACGGTTTTCTATACAATCGGGCCGTCAGCAGGAACGGGAAGGAGGAGGCAACGTATGGGAAAGATCGGCCTGGGGTGTGTCGTGGTCCTCGTCATCGTCGTCCTGGTCGTCGGGCTTTCGTTGGCCGGCACGTACAACCGTCTGGTCACGCTCGGCCAGGAGGTGGACAAGCAGTGGTCGCAGGTCGAGAACCAGTACCAGCGGCGGATGGACCTGATCCCCAACCTCGTGTCAACGGTCCAGGGCGCTGCGCAATTCGAGAAGTCCACTCTCGAAGCGGTCGTCAACGCGCGCGCGTCGGTGGGGAGAGCCACGATCAATCCGAGCACGGCGCCCACCGATCCGGCGCAGCTGGCGCAGTACGAACAGGCGCAGGCCTCCCTGGGCGCGGCGCTCCAGAGGCTCCTCGTCGTCGTCGAGAGATACCCGGAGCTGAAGGCCAACGCCAACTTCCGGGACCTCCAGGCGCAACTGGAGGGAACGGAGAATCGGATCGCGGTCGCCCGCATGGACTACAACAAGGCGGCGCAGGACTACAACACCGCGCGGCTACGCTTCCCGACGAATCTCATGGCCGGGATGCTCGGCTTCAAGGAGAAGGCGTACTTCAAGGCGGCGGCCGGCGCCGAGCGCGCTCCGGCGGTGCAGTTCAACTTCTCCAACACCCCGGCTGCTCCCGCGCCGGCGAAGTGAGCCAAGCCGTGAGGCGGTAGGCGGCAGGCGGAAGGCGGGTGAGGAGCCGGATTCGACGTGATGGAGCGGCGCTGCTGGCGCTGGCTCTGGCGCTGGCGGCGGCGCCGGCCTGGGCGGCGAAGGAGGACACTCTTCCGCCCAAGCCGACGCGGTACGTCACCGACCGGGCCGGCGTGCTGGGCGGCCGCGCGGAGTCGCTCAATGACCGCCTCGAGGAATTCGAGAAGGAGACCTCCAACCAGATGCTCGTCTGGGTGGACCGGCGGGTCCCCGAGAACTTCACGCTCGAAGAGTTCACCGTCGCGGCCGCGCGCAAGTGGGCCGCGGGGCAGGCCGGAAAGAACAACGGGGTGGTTCTCTTCGTCTTCACCGAAGACCGCAAGATGCGCATCGAGGTGGGTTACGGCCTCGAGGGCTCGCTGCCCGACGCCGTGGCGCACCGGATCCAGGAGGAGGAGATCCTGCCTCGTTTCCGCTCGGGCGACTACGCGGGCGGGATCGAGGCGGGCGTGAACGCGATGATTGCGGCGACCAAGGGAGAGTACCGCGGCACCGGCTCGACCGTTGCCTCTCGGTCCCGCCGGCGCGGCGGCTCCGGCGCCGGCTGCATCTCGCCGATCCTCTTCCTGCTCTTCTTCCTCTTCATCCCGCTGCTGCGGCTCTCCCGCTGGCGGACCTACGGGAGCCGCGGCTGGTGGAGCGGCGGCGGAGGCTGGGGAGGTTTCGGCGGCGGCGGCGGATTCGGCGGTGGAGGAGGGGGAGGAGGATTCTCCGGCGGCGGTGGTTCTTTCGGCGGCGGCGGGTCCTCGGGGAGCTGGTAACGGTGCGGCACTTTTTCTCAAAGCTCGATTCCCACCGCATCGTCGAGGCAATCGCCGGTGCGGAGAAGAAGTCCTCCGGCGAGATTCGCGTCCACGTCACGCGCCGCAAGCCGGACAACCTCGAGGAGCGCGCGAAGCGCCGGTTCGAGCTGCTCGGCATGAGCCGCACGGCTCGCCGCAACGGCGTCCTGATCTATATCGCGCCCAAGGTCCGCCGTTTCCGGATCCTCGGCGATTCTGGTATCCACGAGAAGTGCGGCGACGACTTCTGGAAGGAGACCGCCGTCGAGATGGAATCCCGCTTCCGCCGCGGCCAGTTCACCGAGGGCCTCGTCCACGGCATCGCGAGGATCGGCGACGTGCTGGCCGAGCACTTCCCGCGTGAGGGCACAGACGTCAACGAGCTCCCCGACGAAGTGACCGAAGACTAGGCGTCAGGTCGTCGTGTCATTCTGAGGTCGCCGACGCGCCAGAGCCGCTATGGCGACGGCGCGCTCGCAGGGCCGAAGAATCTGCCCTGCCGAACAAAAACGGAGAAGCAGATCCTTCGCTTCGCTCAGGATGACAGGGAGGAGAGCGAAGGGATGACAAGAAAGGAGCGAAGGATGACAGGCCCTGGCTTGACTTTCCGCCCCAAACCCTTATGATTCGCGGTTCTGCTCCTGGAGGTCCCATGTACGCCATTCTCCGCGCGGGCGGGAAACAGCTAAAGGTCGCGCCCGGCGACGTCGTCCGGATCGAGAAGCCCTCGGAGAAGGTCTCCAGGGGGGACACGCTGACGCTTACGAGCGTCATCCTGGCCGGCGGCGAGGAGGGCAGGGATCCGAGAGCGGGTGACGGAGTCTCGGTCAGGGCGACCGTCATCGGCCCTGTCCGCACGAAGAAAGTGCTCGTCTTCAAGAAGAAGCGCCGCAAGCAATACCGTCGGACGAAAGGGCACCGCCAGACGATGCTGCAGGTTCGGATCGAGGGGATCGACGGGATAGAGACGGAAGCGGCGGCGGCGCCCCCTTCCTCGGAGGAAAACCAGAGTGGCACATAAGAAAGGCCAGGGCTCTTCTCGCAACGGCCGCGACTCCAACTCGCAGCGCCTGGGCGTCAAGCGTTTCGGCGGCCAGCTCGTCACGGGCGGCTCCATCCTCGTCCGCCAGCGAGGCACGAAGTTCTTTCCCGGCGACAACGTCGGGCGCGGCAAGGACGACACCCTCTTCGCCAAGGTGCCCGGCATCGTCCGCTACCGCGACCATGGCCGCCAGGGCCGCACCATCTCGATCGAGCCCCTGCCCGGGTAGGCGGTAGGCGGCAG
Source organism: uncultured Acidobacteriota bacterium (assembly GCA_963837495.1). Taxonomy (GTDB): domain Bacteria; phylum Acidobacteriota; class Thermoanaerobaculia; order UBA5066; family Gp7-AA6; genus JAWOLE01. Next base: position 280,155 of record CAWINF010000002.1, read on the forward strand.
GCGGTAGGCGGTAGGCGTTTGTCAGGGAACGGCGCCTCGGCTCTCGTTCGGCTACTCCCTTCCCCCTCCCGCCTCCCGGCGTAATTGTGTTCATCGACACCGCGGAGATCCGCGTCAAGGCGGGGGACGGCGGCAACGGCTGCGTGGCCTTCCGGCGCGAGAAGTTCGTGCCGCGCGGCGGCCCTTCGGGAGGCGACGGCGGCGACGGCGGGTCCGTGTGGACTCTCGCCGATCCTTCCCTGAACACGCTCTATCACCTGCGCCACCAGACTGTCTATCGCGCCGGCCGCGGCCAGCACGGCCAGGGTTCCAACCGGCATGGCGCGTCGGGGGAGGACGTGGTGGTCTCTCTGCCTCTGGGCTCGGTCGTCACGGACGCGGACACGGGGGAGCGGCTCGCGGACCTGGTCAACGCGGGCGAGCGCGTGAAGCTGGCCGCGGGAGGCAACGGCGGGTGGGGCAACCAGCACTTCGCGACGCCCACGCGGCAGGCTCCGCGTTTCGCCAGGCCGGGGCAGCCCGGGGAGGAACGGCATCTGGCGATCGAGCTGAAGCTGCTGGCCGACGTGGCCATCGTCGGCCTCCCCAACGCCGGCAAGTCCACGCTCATCTCCGTGATCTCGGCGGCGAAACCGAAGATCGCCGACTATCCTTTCACGACACTCGTTCCGCACCTGGGAGTCGTCTCGGGAGACGACCCGACGGAGACGCTCGTCGTGGCCGACATTCCCGGCCTGATCGAGGGCGCGCACCTCGGGGCCGGACTGGGCATCCGGTTCCTGAAGCACGTGGAGCGCTGCCGCCTCCTCTGCCACCTGGTGGACGCCTCGGGCTCCGGCGACGCGGAGCACGACGTGGCGGTGCTCGAGCAGGAGGTCGCGGCCTTTTCTCCGGAGGTCGCCTCGCGCCCGCGCGCTCTCGTCGCGTCCAAGTGCGACGCGGTCAGCGAGCCCGAGCGCCTGGAATCCATCGGCCTTGCCGCGCAGCGCCGGGGTCTCCCGTATTTCGAGATCTCCGCGGTCACCGGCTCCGGCCTGGGTCCCCTGGTCCGCTTCTTCTTTGCGGAGTCAGATCGCCTGACGCCTCACGGCTCAGGGTAGTCTTCTCGCATGCGCATCGGGGTCCTCGGCGGCACTTTCGACCCGGTGCACTTCGGGCATCTTCGGACCGTCGAGGCCGCGGCCGCCAGGTTCGGTCTCACCACGGTCCTGTTCATACCGGCAAACCGGTCGCCCTTCAAGGAAGAGGCTCCGACCGACCCGCGCCACCGGGTGGCGATGCTGGCCCTCGCTCTGGCCGGGCATCCCGACTGGCTCCTCGCCTTCGACGAGCTCGACCGGGAGGCGCCCTCCTACACCGTGGATACGCTGCGAAAGCTGTCCTCCCGTTTTCCCGGAGCCGAATTGTGGCTGCTGATGGGGACCGACACGCTCGCGCATCTGGATCGCTGGAGACAGCCGGAGGAGATCGTCCGCCTGGCCCGCATCGCGGCTTTCCACCGCGAGCCCTTCGTGGCTGACGGCCTCCGCGTCCCGGAGGTCGCGGGTCTCTCCAACCGGCTGGAGGTTTTCGACGCCGGATCGGTTAGAATATCCTCCAGCGGTCTGCGGGATAGCTTGCGGCGCGGAGAGAGCGCCGGGGCCAGCGTCCCGGGGCCGGTCGCGGAGTACATTACGAAGCAGGGTCTCTACAGATTGCCGGCGGCGACTCGTTGAAGGAAACGCTCTCCGCCCGGGACAAGGTCCGGGAAGGGCTGTCCGCCGCGCTCGACCGGAAAGCCTCCGCGGTTCTCGTCTTCAACCTGACCGACCTGACGACGATGGCGGACTACTTCGTCCTCTCCACCGCCGCCAACGACCGCCAGGCGCGGGCGATCGCGGACGCCATCACGGAGGCCGTCGGTCCGCCGCTCTCCGTCGAAGGTTTCTCGGCCGCCAGCTGGATCCTCATGGACTACGGCGACGTCGTCTTCCACGTCTTCCAGGAAGAGGCGCGCAAGTTCTACGCTCTCGAACGCCTCTGGGGCGACGCCGAGAACGAAACGGGGCGCTTCAGCGGCCGGTTGTCTTAAGCGGCCGGTTGTCTGAGGCGGCCGCTCGACGCGGCCGTAAAGAGAGTAAACGGCCGTACAGTGAGTATCCCATGGCGCATGCACGGTCGTTGTCGCTTCTCTTTCGGACGAGGAACCGGGCGCTCGCTCGGGAGATCGCTGCGCTGGACCGCGCGCTCGATCTGCCCAGCACGATCCTGATCGTGGGGGAGAGCGGAACGGGCAAGGACCATCTGGCCCGCGCGGTGCACGAGGCCTCTTCGCGCGCCGGGTGCCCGTTCGTCCGCATCGACGCGGCCAATCTCTCCGACGAGCTCTTCGAGAGCGAGATGTTCGGGCACGAGCGCGGGGCTTTCACCGGCGCGGCCACCGCCCGGAAAGGACTTCTCGAAGTCGCGGCGGACGGAACCGCTTATCTCGACGAGGCATCGTCTCTCTCGCCGGCGGCTCAGGCCAAGCTCCTGCGGGTGCTTCAGGAGAAGACCTTCCGGCGCCTGGGCGGCGACTCTTCGCATTCCTTCCGCGCCCGGCTGCTCGTCTCCTCGCGGCGGGACCTCTCGACTCTCGTCGAGGACGGGCTCTTCCGCCCCGATCTCTTCTATCGCATCGACGTGATCTCGATCCGCCTGCCGAGACTGGTGGACCGGCCGGAGGACATACTGCCTCTGGCGCGCGCTTTTCTGAAGAAGGCCGCCCGCGCCTTCCGGCGTCCGGCCCGCAGCTTCACCCGCGAGGCGGAGCAGGCCCTGCTCCGCCACTCGTGGCCCGGCAACATCCGCGAGCTGCTTCACGTCGTCGAAAGGGCCGCCCTGACGTGCGCGGCACCGACGGTGGAGGCCGAGGACCTTCCGGCCGGGGCCCTCGGGTCTGCCCGCGCGATTCTCTCGACGGCGGTGGAGAAGAAATGGACGCTGCGCGAGCTGACCGACGCCTACATCGAGGAGACTCTGCGCCGCGCTTGCGGCAACCGGACGCTGGCCGCCAGGCGTCTGGGCGTGTCGCGCAAGGCGCTGTGGGAACGGGAGCGGAAAAAGGCCGGGACCTGAGAACCGAAGTCCATCCGCAAGAGAGCCTAAAAGCCGTCGCGCCCGTGGAATAACTCGGTTATGATCCCGCGTTCAAATCGGGACGCCCCTCCCGGGTTCAGGAGAGGCCGTCACGGAAGGAGACAGCGGACAATGGCGACAACCACGGCTCGCTCCGCGAAGATGCCCAAGAAGGAGCTGGAGAAATACCGGCGCCTTCTGCAGGAGAAGAAGAGCTCCCTTCTGTCAGAGCTGGCCAAGACCAGGAACGCCGAGGAAGAGACCACGGCGGAGTCCACGCAGGACATCGCCGACAAGGCCGTGTCCTCCTACACCCGCGAGTTCCTCTATTCCTTGAACGACACCGAGCGCAACACCGTCCAGCTGATCGACCAGGCCCTCGCCCGCATCGAGGACGGCACCTACGGCCTCTGTTTAAACTGCGGCAACCCGATGAGCGAGAAGCGCCTCACCGCCATCCCCTGGTCCCGCCACTGCGTGGACTGCCAGGAGCTCCAAGAGAAGGGCCTCCTCGAGGCATAGCGGGAAGCCGTTACGGTCCACGAAGGCCCCGGTGACCCGGGGCCTTTTCGTTTTCCATTGCGATCGCATGATCGGTGAGCGGGTGATCGGTGCCACCGAAGTAGACTGAACGCGTGCCGCGAAAGCTCTTTTCCGAGCCGGAGATTCCTTCCTTCGAGAAGTCCCCTTCCGTGATCCTGATCGCGGGGGACGTGGAGTTCTTCGTGGAGGAGGCGGCGGCGAAAGCGGTGGCGAAGCTCGCAGAAGGAGACGCGGAAGTGCTGCGGTTCGAGGAGGACTCGCCGGCCGAGGCGGTTTCGGACGCCCTGCTGAACCGTTCGCTCTTTTCTTCGCGACGGCTGGTGCAGTTCGACGTGTCGAGGCTTCTCGGGTCGGAGTCTCCGGGGAGCCTCGTCGATCTGGCGGTCGAGGCGTGGGAGAAGGGGACGCCGGCAGGCAGGCGCGAAGCGTTTCGTCGGACGCGCGCATTGATCTCGGCCCTGGGTCTCGCGGCGGGCGCGCCGGCGGAGGAGCTGGCCGAGGAAGCGGCACGCAAGACGAGGCGCAGACCGCAGCAGGAGATCCTCGCGGCGATCCTCTCGGAGCTGCCTGAAGAGCGGAGCAGTCCCGCGGTCCTTAAGGATGCCATCCGCCTGCTGCTCCAGCGCGGCAACGACGGCACCGTGGCGCTCCTGACGGCCACGGCGCCTCCCGCCGGCGTGGATCTGCTGGACGAGATTTCGGCCAAGGGCCTCGTGCTGACGGCGTCCGTCGGAGAAGACGCCGATCCGGCGCTCGCGCGGCTGGCGCGCGCTCTCGCCCGGGAGCGGGAGGTCTCCCTCGACCCGGACGCGATCGCCCGGCTACTCTTCCAGACCGATTCGGGCCCTCGCCTTTTCTCCGCGGAGCTCGGCAAACTCCTCCAGTGGGCGGGACCGGGCGGGCGCGTGCGTGCAGCGGACGTGCGGGAGTACGTCGGCGACGACTCCTCGGAAGACGTCTACGCTCTCTTCGACGCGATCGGCCGGCGCGAGGCCGGGGACGCGCTGAGCCGGCTCGACCGCCTCTTTTCAAAGCGCCCGGTCCGATCAGGGGATCGAGATATAGAAAAGGACGACGAGTCCTGGCCAGTCATTTTCCTTGGAATGCTGACCAGTGAAGTCCGGCGCATGCTCCTGATCCGGGCGCGGCTGGAGGAGACGAACGGCGGCCCGGACTCCTCGATGAGCTTCAATACCTTCAAGGCCCGCGTTCTGCCTCGCCTCGCGGAGCCGGTCGCCCCCTTCGGACGCTCCCCGTTCCAGAACAAGGCGGGCCAGATCAGCCCGTTCCTCTGGTTCAAAGCGGCTTCCCGCGCGGCCCGCTACACGACGCCGGAGCTGGCCCGCGCGCTCGCCCGCGCCGCGGACGTGGACGTCCGCCTCAAGTCCTCCGTGCCCGCTCTGGACGTGCTGTCCGTCTACGTCGCCGAGCTGATCGCCGGAACCTAGGAGATTGGACGATTGAAAGATTGAAAGATTGAAGGACTGAGCCCGTGGGCCTGATCAATCAATCGTCAATCGTTCAATCGTCAATCGGTTCATCGATCAATCGTCAATCCTAATAGGATAGGCGCTGCTTGTCTGTCGCCATCGATCTCTCCAATCGTGTTGCCCTCGTGACGGGAGGCTCGCGCGGCATCGGGCGCGCCGTGGCGCAGATCCTGGCGCGGGCGGGAGCGCGCGTCGCCGTGGATTACGTCCGGGACGCGCGGGCCGCGGAGTCTCTGGTCGAAGAGGTCCGGTCGGCCGGGGGCGAGGCGGTGGCGCTCGCCGGCGACGTGTCGCAAGCCCCGGCAGCGCGAGCGCTCGTCGAGTCCACCGTCGCCGCGTGGGGGCGCCTCGACATCCTGGTCAACAACGCCGGGATCTGGGAGGAAGACCGGGCGGGGGAGGGAGACCTCGAGGTCTGGGAGCGCACCCTGGCGATCAATCTGCGCGGGGCCTTCCTCGTGACCGACGCATCCGTGCCTCACCTGGAGAAGACGCGGGGCTCGGTCCTCTTTGTCTCCTCCACGGCGGGTCAGCGCGGTGAGGCGGGACACTCCGCCTACGCCGCCACGAAGGGCGGCCTCATCTCCTACACGAAGTCCCTCGCGGCGGAGCTCGGGCCCCGCGGCATCCGGGTCAACTGCGTCGCGCCGGGATGGGTCGAGACGGACCTGACGCGCGACGCCCTCTCGGACCCCGGCCGCCGCCGCGACATCGAGGCCTCGATCCCTCTGGGCCGTGTGGCTCAGGCGGACGACATCGCCGGGCCGGTCCTGTTCCTGGTCTCGGATCTCGCACGCCACATCCAGGGCGAAGTGTTGAACGTCAATGGGGGGAGCGTGCTGATAGGGTGATGAGCCACCCCTCTCATCCCTTCGCGCTTTTTCCTTGTCATCCTGAGCGAAGCGAAGGATCTGCTCTCGAACTCGCTTGGGCAGACTCTTCGTCGCGTCGCTCCTCAGAATGACAGAGAGAGTGAACGGCAAGGAGATGGAACGGTTCGACCGGAAGGACCTTCGCTTCGTTCTCATCTGCCTTGCCGTGATGGTAGGCGGCGCGGCAATAACGCTGGCGCTCTTCCGGCGCGCCTTCCCGGAGGCGTCCATCGAGTTTCGGGTCAACCGGGACGAGGCGCGCGTGGTCGCCGAGAAGTTTCTCAGGGGGCGCGGCCGCGACGTGGCTTCGCATCGGTTCGCGGGCGTCTTCGGCGTCGAGGATGAGCCGAAGGTGTACCTGGAGCGGGAGCTGGGGCTCGAGACGGCCAGCCGCTACTACGCCCGGGACGCGAAGGTCTGGCGCTGGGAGATGCGCTGGTTCCGGTCGGGCGTCAAGGAGGAGGAGCGCGTCGCGATCACTCCGCTGGGAGACCTGGCCTCCTTCGAGTCGGTCCGCAAGGACGACGCGCCCGGGCCGCGCCCCTCCCGCGAGGAGGCGCGCGCCGTGTCCCTGCGCTTCCTCGAATCGCGCGGCCTCGCCGCGAGCCTCGAGCCGATCGAAGCGACGCCTCTCTCCCGTCCCGCGCGGACGGACTGGACGTTCGTGGACGAGAGGAAAGGCTTCCGGATGGGGGAGGCCACCGTCCGCTACGCGACGACGGTCTCCAACAACGAGGTCTCCGCCTTCAAGGAATACGTCCACGTCCCCGAGACGTGGACGCGGGCGTACGAGAAGCTTCGCTCGAAGAACAACACGGCCAACCTCGTGGGGAACTTCGCGCTCTTCCTCACGTTCCTCGCGATGATCGCCGTGCTCATCACGAAGCTCGTCCGAAAAGACGTCCCGTGGAAGCTCGTGGCCGGCTTCGGGGCGGTCGCGTTCCTGCTCTCTCTCCTCTCGACTTTGAACGGGATTCCGCTGAGCCTCTACCATTACGACACGGCAAGCCCGCTGTCGGCGCACCTGGCCAGGGAGGTCATCCTCGGCGTCCTCGGCGCGGTGGCCATCGGGGCCTCCATCGCGCTGGTCGTGGCCTCGGCCGAGCCGATCTACCGGGAGCGTTTTCCGGGCCATCTCTCGCTGCCGGGGCTGCTTTCCGCGCGCGGCCTGCGCTCGAAGGGGTTCTTCCGGGGCCTGCTCCTGGGGTATGCGATGACCGCGTTCTTCTTCGCCTACCAGGCGGTCTTCTACGTCGTGGCCGCGCGCCTGGGCGCCTGGGCGCCGGCGGAGATCCCCTACGACGACATCCTGAATACCGCGCTGCCCTGGGCGACGGTCCTCTTCATCGGCTTCCTTCCCGCGGTTCTCGAAGAGGGATCCAGCCGCCTGTTCTCGATCTCCTTTCTCGACCGGCTGGGAGCGGGGCGGATCGTCGCAGTCGTTCTGCCGGCCTTCATCTGGGGCTTCAACCACGCGGCGTATCCGAACCAGCCCTTCTACATCCGCGGGCTGGAGGTGGGTCTCGCCGGCGTCGCCATCGGCTTCCTCATGCTGCGTTTCGGCGCGCTGCCGCTTCTGGTCTGGCATTTCACCGTCGACGCGCTCTACACGGCGCTCCTGCTGCTGCGCTCGCACAACGCGTACTACGTCCTGACGGGCGGCGTCTCGGCGCTGATCCTCCTGCTGCCCCTCGCGGTCTCCCTCTTTCTGTACTGGCGCCAGGGCGGCTTCGCGCCGGCGGCGGGCCTGACCAATGGAGACCTGGGCTTCATCCCCGCGCCTCCCGCTCCGCCGCCTCCCTCGGAGATCGTCGCTGCGCCACGCCCGGTTGCGAGGCGGACGCTCGCCGTCTTCGCAGCCGCGGCCGTTCTCCTGGCGGCGGCCTTTCTCGTGCCGATCGCTCCCGACAAGCGCGTCGTGGAAGACGCGACCGGGCGGTCGCGGGCCGCAACCATCGCGCGGGAGTTCCTGCGCGCCAACGGCGTCGCTCCGGAGCGCTACCGCCGGGCCGTTTATCCGGGAACCGGTTTCGCCGACGACGAGGACATGCGGGAAGCCAACGCGCCGGAGAGCGGCGCGATCGCGACATTCTCGGAAGGGGCCGCTCGGTACGTCTTCTCGCAGGGAGGGGCGGCGGGCTTCCGCAAGCTCGTCGAAGACCGTCTGCCTCTCGACTTCTGGGTGGTCCGCTTCTTCGAACCCGAGAAGAAGGAGGAGTGGAAGATCCTGGTGGACTCGCGGCGCTCGCGGATAATCGGATTCGTCAACCCGAAGGAAGAGGCGGCGCCGGCGGCGCCTCCTCCCTCGCCGGAGGACGCGAGGCGGCGCGCTCTCGACATCGCGGGCAAGCTCGGCTACCCGGCGGCCTCGTACACGGTCGTGGATCTGGGCACGCAGAACCGGCCCAAGCGCGTGGACACGACCGTCGTCCTCGAGTCGAGGCCCCCGGGCGTCGGCCAGGCATGGCCGAGGATCCGGGCCGTCTTCCACGGGGCGCGGACGGCGTCGCTGCTCCCCTCCGTGCGCGTGCCGGAGGACTTCCAGCGCGCTTATCGCAAGAGGCTCGCCGTGAGCTGGCTGCTCGTCGGCGTGAAGGTCGTCGCCATCGGCGGCGTGGTCGGCGTCGGTTTCCTCATCTTCCTGCGTCTCGTGCGCGCCCCCGGGTTTCGCTGGAGAACACATCTCGTCGCCCTCACGATCGCGGCGCCCGTGGCCGCTGCCGGCGTCGCCAACAGTTTCCCCGCCGTGTTTCGCGCCTACCCGACTCAGATTCCCATCGCCGCCTTCGAGTTCACGGTCGCCATGGTTCTCCTGATCGGCCTGGTCGTGCTTCTCTGCGGCCTCGCGATCGCCTTCGTGCTCTTCTCGGGGGCGCGTCCCGGGTGGCGGCGGGCGAGACTCTCGGGCTCGCTCCGGGACGCCGGCCTGCGGGCCGCGGTGGCGGCGCTCGGGCTGGCCGGCCTCGCGCGATGGGAAGCTCTCGCGGCGGCCCGTTTCCCGGCGGCCTTCTCCTTCGATCCTTCGCTGCCCGACTCCCTCCAGACCGCGTTTCCGCCCGTGGCTGTGTTGTGGAGCGCCGCGCGGAGCACGGTTGCCGTCGCGGCCGTGGCCGCTGTCGTGGCGCTGGCGTTGCCGCATCCCGTTTTCCGGAAACCTCTCGGGCGGCTGCTCGCGGCCCTGGCGGTCTTCTTCGCGCTGGTTCCGACCTCGTTCCATTCGGCGCCGGAGTTCGCGGCGTCCTTCGTTCCGCCGCTGTTGATGCTGGCCGCTCTGGCGGCCGCCGCGTTCTGGCTCCTCAAGGACCACGTCGCGGCCTGGGTCCTCTTCGGCGTCCTGACCTTCGGCGGCCGGGCGGCCGCGGCTCTTCTCGCGCAGCCGGCTCGCGCCGATCGGCTCTCGGGCTGGATGGGCCTGCTGCTGGTGTTGCTCGCCGCCGCGGCGCTCCTCACGGGCCGGAGAAGCAATGCGCCGGCGGAGCCCATCGCGGCACCGCCGCCGGCGGAAATCGTGTGAGGCGAGTGTTCGTCCGGGCGCTCTTCCTCTTCTGCCTGATCGATCCATCGCTGGCGCGGGCCGCAGATCCGGGCGCCGCCGCGGTGCGAGAGCGGGTCCGGTCGTACCGCGCGGCGCACGAGGTGGCCATCCTGGAAGAGCTCGCCGGACTCCTGTCGATCCCCAACGTGGCGTCCGACACGGCCAACATCGAGAGAAACGCCGAGCGGATCTCTCTCGCCCTGCGAAAGCGCGGAGTCTCGACGGAATTGTTGCGCTTCCCGGGCGCCCCGCCGGTCGTGTACGGCGAGCTGCCCGCGCCGGGCGCCGAGCGCACGGCGATCCTCTACGCGCACTACGACGGGCAGCCGGTCGTCGCCTCGCAGTGGGCGGGCGACCCCTGGAAGTCCGTCTGGCGCGACCGGGCGCTCGAGCAGGGCGGACGCGAGATTCCGCCGGAATCCGTGAAGCCCCCGGTCTCTCCGGAATGGAGGATCTATGCCCGCTCGGCCAGCGACGACAAAGCGCCGATCGTCGCTTTGCTTGCGGCGCTGGACGCCCTTCGCGAGGCGGCCATTCCGTTGTCGGTCAATCTGAAATTCTTCCTGGAAGGGGAGGAGGAAGCAAGCTCGCCGCACCTGGAGAAGATCCTCGAGAAGAACGCGGCACGGCTGAAGGGGGACGTCTGGCTTCTCTTCGACGGTCCGGTCCATCCGACGCGCCGCATGCAGATCTACTTCGGCGCGCGGGGCGTCCTGGGTCTCGAGATCACGACCTACGGGGCGTCGAGGCGCCTGCACAGCGGCCACTACGGCAACTGGGCGCCGAACCCCGTGGTCGAGCTGGCGCAGCTCGTGTCGAGCATGCGCGACACCGAGGGGCGGATCCGGATCGCCGGCTTTTCCGACGATGTCCGCGCTCTCACCGACGCCGAACGCGACGCGGTCGCCGCGGCTCCCGACAGGGACGCGATGCTGCGGGAAGAGCTGGGCCTCGCGCGCACCGAGGGCGCCGGCGAGAGCCTGCTCGAGACCCTGATGCGCCCGGCGTTGAACCTGCGCGGGATCAGCGGCGGCGACGTCGGCCCGCGGGCGACGAACTCCATCCCCACCGAGGCGACCGCCTCGATCGACTTCCGCCTGGTTCCGGACCAGACTCCCGAGAAAGTCCGGGCTCGCGTGGAGGAGCACATCCGCCGGCAGGGTTACGCGATCCTGCGCGAGGCGCCGGACGCGGAGATCCGGCGCAGGACGCCGCGCGCGGCGCGGCTCCAGTGGTCATCCGGTTATCCGGCCGCGCGCACCTCGATGGACCTGCCGGTCGCGCGCGCCGTGACCCGGGTCGTCGAAGACTCGTCCGGCTCGCCCATCGTTCGGCTTCCGATGCTCGGCGGCAGCATTCCGATGTACCTCTTCCTGGACAAGCTGAAGACTCCCGTCGTCGGGATCCCGATCGTCAACCACGACAACAACCAGCACGCGGCCAACGAGAATCTGCGCCTGCGGAATCTCTGGGACGGCATCGAGACCTGCGCCGCCCTCCTCGCGCGCCTCGGCCACGCCTGGCGCTGAACGTGCTCTTGGTGTCGTAGGGGCGGCCCTTGCGGCCGCCCGCCTCTGCCAGATGTGTCACGCGGGCGAGACGGGTACGTCCGTTCGACAAGCGATATCTTCACGACCGATCCTCTCCTTCTTGAACGACGACGCGGTCGTGAGATTGTGGCGTCATGAAGGTCATCGCCGTCTCGCCGCGATGGTGTTTTTGAGAGAGGCGGGCGGGCGCGAGGCCCGCCCCTACGGTACGGGAGAGCCGAAGGGCATCATGCGCCCGACCGTTTGTCAACTTCCGGTGGAGTGGTAACGCGCGACGCCGGTCTTCCAGAGAGAGAGGGCCAGCGTCGCGGCGATGGCGGCCACGAGGGGCACGGCCCAGAACTCGCGCAGGAACTCCGGACGGTGGAGGAACCGCGCGGTGGGGTAGAAGGACGCGAAGGCGAACGGGATCACGAAGGAGAGGGCGAAGCGCACCCAGGCGTCGTAGATGGTGAGCGGGTAGCGGCCGAACTGCATCAGGTTGAAGACCGGCGGCGAGATCCCGATCCGGTCCTCGATCCAGAAGGAGGTCGCGGTCAGGCCGATGAAGATGGCCAGGTAAACGAGAGCGCCGCAGAGGGCCCACACGACGAAGAGAGTCACGTCGAGGGGCCCGAACGCGAGGCCCAGCCGCCTCGACGCCCAGACGATCGCGAACAGGCCCGTGGCCGTCTCCTGCATCGACTCCAGCCGGAACGACTCGAACAGGACCTGGAAGATGGAGGAGACCGGCCGGAGCAGGACCCTGTCGAAGCGCCCCTCGATCAGGTATCGGTCGGCGAAAAGGTACAGGTTCCAGGAGAAGACGTTGAATATGCCGAGCGGGATGAGCGAGAACCCGTAGAGGAAGACCATCTCCTCGAACGTCCACCCCTTCACCGCCGGGACCCTGGAGAAGACGATCAGCAGAAATCCGAACGCCGCGGCCGTCCCCAGAAACGACGCTAGCACCGACGAAAAGAAATCCGCCCGATACTCGAGCCGGGCCTTCGCGTACTGCCCGAAGTACATCCAGAACAGCCGCAGGTGCCGGATCAGGTTGCGCCTCATCTTTTCGGAATTCATTCTTAACCGCCCTGGATCGTGATTCGGCGACGCGAGCGTCGCCAAACGAATTGTCCCAGCGCAAGCAGCGCTATCGTCCATACGGCCTGAAGTACCAGGAACCGCGCCGCGGTTCCTCCGGTGAGCTTTCCCAGGTAGAGAGCCGCCGGCGTGTAATTGATGTGGGGAAAGGGGGAGGCGAAGAGGATCGTCCGGAAGGGCTGGGGAAAAAGCGTGGTCGGGATCAGGAGACCGGAGAGGAGTTCCAGGACCAGGTACTTGGCGCGGAGGATTCCCAGGATCGACTTGGTGCGTATGGCGACGAGGCCGACGAGGAAGTTGATCCCCGCCACGAGAAAGAAGGAGAGCCCGGCTGAAACGAGAAAGAGAGCCGCCGCCAGGAGCGAGGAGGGAGGGCGGACGGGGAACACCAGGCCGATCACGATCCCGATCGGAAGGGTGAAGAGGACCGCGCGGAAAAGGGACTGGCCGGCCGAGTCGGCGATCATCACGGTCTGGAAGTCCACCGGCCGGATCAGGTTCATCGCCAGCCGCCCTTCCTGCACCTGCGCCGCGATGTCGCGGTCGATTTCGTTGAAATAGAAGGAGCGGATCGTCCAACCCACGGCGACATAGGTGATCATCTCGGGAAGCGACAGGCCGACGACCGACGCCGACTGGCGGAAGACGGCCCGCCAGATGAAGTAGTAGACCGCGACGTTGAAGAGATACGTCAACACGCCGACGTAATACCGCGCCCGATACGCCAGCATGTTCAGGAACCCGATCCTCGCGAAAGGAACCGCGGCCCTCCAGTTGAAGGCTTTCGACCGCGGCGTTCGCTGCGCGAACGGCGGTCGAGAGAGTTCAAGCGAGGGCCCGGACCCTGCTCCGCTCAGGAGATACCTTCGCGGTAGATGCGCTTCACCACTTCCTCGATCTGAGGCTCCTCGATGGAGAGGTCGGCCACGTCGAATCGGTTGACGATCTCCTTGACGGCCGTCGCGGAGGAGACCGCGCGCCGGTCGATGTCCACGCGGTAGCGATGCAATCCAACCTCGAGGATCTCCTGGCCGTTCCAGAGGAGCAGCGACGGGTCCGGCGTCGCCTTGACGTCGAAGACGATCGAGGTGATCGGGAGGATGCGGTCGCGAAGCTGCGAGAGGGCGCCGTCGAAGAGCAGTTTCCCGTGGTCGATCACCAGCACGCGGCGGCAGAGGGTCTCGATGTCGGAGAGGTCGTGCGTCGTCAGCAGCACGGTGGTCCCCTCGCGCCGGTTGATCTCCTGCAGGAACTCCCGCACGCTCGCCTTGGCCACGATGTCCAGGCCGATCGTGGGCTCGTCCAGGAAGAGGAGGGGCGGCCGGTGGAGCAGCGAGGCCGCGAGATCGCACCGCATCCTTTCGCCCAGGGAGAGCTTGCGCACGGGCTGATGCAGGTACGCCGCGATGCCGAGCACTTTGTCGAAGAGATCCATCCTCTCCGCGTAGTCGGCGCCGGAGATCCCGTAGATCTCTTTCAGGAGCTTGAAGGACTCGATGACCGCGATGTCCCACCAGAGCTGCGTGCGCTGGCCGAAGACCACGCCGATCGTGGCCACGTAACGCGTCCGTTCCCTGTAGGGCACGAAGCCGTTGCAGAGGATCTCTCCGGAGGTCGGCGTCAGGATGCCCGTCAGCATCTTGATCGTCGTGGACTTGCCGGCGCCGTTGGCGCCGATGTAGCCGACCATCTCGCCCGGCTCGACGGAGAACGTGACGTCCGAGACGGCGGCGATCTCGGTGGACTGGCGGCGCACCAGGGACTTCAGCGCGGCCGCCAGTCCCTCCTCGCGCCGGTACGAACGGAAGACCTTCGTCAGTCCCGCGACGGACACAGCAGGTTGGCTCATGGCTCCTCCGCCTTCCGCCTTCCGCCTTCCGCCTCCCGTCCGGAGAGCTCGAGCGCTCTCGCGTAGATCTCCCGGGCCGGACGGCCGGACCTCCCGGCGAGCTCGCGGGCGATCTCCCGCGTCCCCTTCCCGGAGGCGAGGCCGATCCGGATCTCCCGGTCCGTTTGCTCTTCCGGCATCGCGGGCGCGGGCTCCCGATTCCCTTCCACGACGACCGTCACTTCTCCTCGTCCCTCCGCCCGCGAGCGGAACTCGGCGGCGAGCCCGGCGAGCGTGCCGCGGGCCGCCTCCTCGTGGAGCTTCGTCAGCTCCCGGGCCACGCAGGCCCGCCGGGGGCCCAGAATCCGCGCGGCGTCTTCCAGGGAATCGAGCAAACGGTGGGGCGCCTCGAACCAGACGAGGGTCTCGCCGCGCGGACGGACCTCCTCCAGGAATCGCCGGCGCTCGCCCGGGCGCGCCGGAAGGAAACCGAGGAAGAGGTGAGGCACCGCCGGAAGTCCCGAGATCGCGAGAGCGGCGGCCGGAGCCGAGGGCCCGGGGACGACGCGGACGGGGAAGCCGGCGCTCGCCGCGGCTTCGACGAGGTGCTCTCCGGGGTCGGAGAGGCCGGGCATGCCGGCGTCGGTGACGAGGGCGACCGTCTCTCCCGCCTCGAGGCGCCGGAGGAGCTGCCCGATCCGCGCCTTCTCGCGCGGACCCGGGCAGGAGAGGCGCGTCCCGCGCAGGCCGTAGCGCGCGGCGAGCTTGCCCGTGACGCGCGTGTCCTCGCAGAGGATCGCGTCCGCCTCGGAGAGCGCGCGCTGCGCCCGCGGCGAGAGGTCCTCGAGGTTGCCGATCGGCGTTCCGACGACGAGCAGCTGTCCCCGTTTCCCCGCCGCGCCCATGAGCTCTCAAAATAGCATGCCGGCCGCGTTCGTTATGATCGCGCGATGAGCGCTCGAATCGTAGCGGCCGAGCTTGCCGGTCTTCTCTTTCTCGGCGCCGTCCTCCGTAGCGCTTCGGGCGAAGGAGGAGCGACGGTGGACCGGATCGCGGCCACCGTCAACGACGTCGCGATCCCGGAGAGCGAGGTGCGGAGGGCCATGGCGGTCTCCGCGCTGCGCCCGGAGGCGGGAGAAGCACCCGGCGCCTTCCGCGCGCGCGTGCTCGAGGCTTTGATCGACGAGCGGCTGCAATACGAGGACGCCCTGCGTTTCGGCCCGGCCGTTCCCGACGCGGCGGAAGTGGACGCCGAGATCAGGAAGCTCCGCGACAGGCTCGCGAGGGAAGGGAAGAACCCCGACTCCGAGTTCGCCGCGGCCGGCCTGACGCCGGAAGAGGTCCGGGCCACGGTCGAGCGCCAGCTCATCATCCGGCGATACCTGCAGGAGCGCTTCCGCCCGATCGCCTTCGCCGACGAGGACCGCGCCCGCGAAGAGTACGAGAAGTCCTACCTGCCGGAGCGCAAGGCGGCGGGTCTCCCCGTGCCGCCGTTCGAGTCGGTCTCCGAGGAGATGCGCGCCCGCTCCCAGCAGCGCGTCTTCAACGAGGAGGTCGAGAAATGGCTGAAGGAGCTTCGCGAGAAGGCGCGGATCGCGATCTACGGGACTCCCGCCGCCGCTCCGCCGCAGCGCACTCCGGTTTTCGTCTCGACGCCGCTTCCGGTGCCGACTCTGAGAGTGAGTCCGTAGTCCCTGGTCCGTAGTCCTTAGTCGGCCCACGACCAGGGACCAGGGACTAAGGACCAAGGACTCCTCGGGAGGCCTCTAGGCGCCGGCTGGAACTTCGGGTTCCAGCATCTGCGCGATCGATTTACGCAGCGCCGGGCTCTTCTTGTGGCCGTGGTGCTTGACGGCGTGCATCTCGGCGATCTCCAGGACTTCCTTCTGGGTGCCGGCAATGGTCAGCGAGCAGTTCTTCTCGCTCGGGAACTTGCGGCAGTCCGCCACGTATCTCTTCGCCTTCGCCATCTTCTTCTCCTTTGCGTCGAAGCCTGAGCTCTGGACTCCTGGAACCTGGAATATGGAATTTCTCACTTACCCCGGCGGCCAGCCCATCCTTCTCCCGGCGAGCAGGTGGAAATGCAGGTGGAACACGACCTGCCCCGCCTCGCGCCCGGTGTTCGTCACGAGACGAAAATCCGGCACGCCCAGCTCTCTCGCGAGTGTCGCGGAGCGCGCGACGATCTCTCCCAGGAGCGCCGGATCCGCGCCAGCGTCGTTCAGGTTCTCCAGATGCTTCTTCGGGATCAGGAGGATGTGCGTTGGCGCCTTCGGGCTGATGTCCTCGAACGCCAGGATCCGATCGTCCTCGTACACCTTCTCGGACGGAACCTCGCCCGCCACGATCTTGCAGAAGACGCACTCGCTCATGGGCACCGCGGAATCTATACCAGCGCGGCGGGGCTGAGAAGCTCTACGGGGCGGACGTCCCGGCCTCCCGGATCTTGACGTCGGCGCGGATCTGGCCGACGCGGCCGTCTTCGAAGCGGACCTGCGCGTCGATCGTCAGGCTCTGTTTTTCGGAATAGAGCGCCTCGATCAGCTCGGGATATCTCTCGGCGATGAAGCCACGCCGCACCTTGCGGGTGCGCGTCAGCTCGCCGTCGTCCGGATCGAGTTCCTTGTGCAGGATAAGGAATCTCCGGATCTGCGAGCCGGCGAGCTTGCCGTCGGCCGCCAGGTCGCGGTTGACCTTCTCGACGCACTCCCGGACGAGATCGTAGACGGCTTCCTTGCCGGCCAGATCGGTGTATCCCCCGTAGGCGAGGCCCCGGCGCTCGGCCCAGTTGCCCACGGCCTGGAGGTCGATGTTGATGAAGGCGGCGGCGTAATCCCGCCCGTCCCCGAACGCGACCGCCTCCTTGATGTAGGGGAAGAACTTCAGCTTGTTCTCGAGGTACTTGGGGGCGAAGAGCGTCCCGTCCTTGAACCGGCCGACGTCTCTGGCGCGGTCGATGATCTTCAGGTGACCGTTCTGGTCGAAGAAACCGGCGTCGCCGGTGTGGACCCATCCCTCCGCTGTCTTCGCCAGCGCCGTGGCTTCGGGGTCCTTGTAGTAGGAGTGAAAGACGCCCGGTCCGCGGAAGAGCACTTCGCCGTTGTCGGCGATCCGGACCTCGACGTCCCGCACCGGAGTCCCGACGGTGTCCGGTTTGACCTCTCCGTCGGGCTGGACGCAGACGAAGACCGAGCCCTCCGTCGATCCGTAGAGCTGCTTGATGTTGATCCCGAGCGACCGGTAGAAATCGAAGATGTCGGGCCCGATCGCCTCGCCCGCCGTGTAGGCCAGCCGGATGCGCGTCAGGCCGAGCACGTTCTTGACGGGGCCGTAGACCAGCAGGCGTCCGAGCGCGTAACGCAGGCGATCCAGGGGGGGACCGGCTTGCCGTCCAGGATGCGCGTGCCGGCCCGGCGCGCGACTTCCATGAAGTAGCGGAACATCCGCCTCTTGACGCGGCCCGCGTCCTCCATGCGGATCATGACCTGCGTGAGCATGTTCTCGTAGACGCGCGGGGGAGCGAAGTTGTAGGTCGGGCCGATCTCCCGCATGTCGGTCAGGACGGTGTCGCTCGACTCCGGACAGCTCACGCAGAAGCCGGCGACGTAGGACTGCGTGTAGGAGAAGAGGTTGTCGCCGACCCAGGCCATCGGCAGGTACGCGAGAAGCTCGTCTCTCTCGCTCAGGCCCTCCCGCTCGATCCCGTTTCGGCCGGTGACGATCATGTTGTCGTGCGTGAGCATCACGCCCTTGGGATTCCCGGTGGTGCCGGAGGTGTAGAGGATGATCGCGACGTCGCTCCCGCGGCCCTTCGCCACTTCGGCCTCGAAGAAACCGGGGTGCGCGGCGTCATAGGCGCGGCCCAGGTCCAGGTGCCGGTCGAGGTCCTGGAGCCAGGGCTGCGGGGAGTTGCGCAGGCCGCGGGGATCGTCGTAGAGGACCTCCTGCAGGCATCCGCACCTGTCCTTGATCTCCAGGAGCTTGTCCGCCTGCTCCTGGTCCTCGACGACGGCAAAACGGACTTCGGCCTGGCGGAGCGGGTAGACCATCTCTTCTGCGACCGCGTCCTGATAGAGCGGGATCGGGATCCCTCCCAGGCACTGCGCGGCGGCCATGGACCAGTAGAGGCGCGGGCGGTTGTCCCCGATGATCGCCAGCCGGTCGCCGCGCGAGAATCCCCTGGCCGCCAGGCCGCAGGCCAGCGCGCGGACCTCCCGCGCCGCCTCGGCCCAGGTCCAGCTCTGCCAGATCCCGAGGTCCTTCTCGCGGATGGCCGGGCGGTCTCCCCGCGCGCGGGCGTTGTGCAGGAGCAGCCTGGGAAACGTGTCGAGTTCGTCCGGCGAAACGGGCGTCATCGTCCCGGCAGCTTAACTCCGGCGAGAAGATGTTCGGCCGTTCCGGCGAGGATGGCCGCTTCGTCCTCGGGATCGAGCTCCCAGCTTCGCACGCGCGCGATGGAGTCCTCGATCGAGACCGCCACGCTGGGGACGTCGGACCCGAAGAGGATGCGCCGCTCGAGGCCCGCGATCGCGGAACGGGAAAGGAGGACCGGGTCCGCGACGACGGGACACAGGTCGGCATGGACGTTCGGGCAGCGGCGCAGCAGGTCCAGCGTCCTCTCCACGGAGGGAGAACCGAAGTGGGCGAGGATGATCCGCGCCGCCGGCCAGCGCAGGGCGACGCGGGCGACCGAATCCACTTCCGAGGAGGTCGCGGTCCCCTCGGCGGCGCTGCCGGCGTGGACGACGACGGGATGGCCGGTGTGCGAAACCCGGTGCCAGAGCGGGTCGAGGCGGCCGTCGTCGGCGGCGAACCGCCCGACGGAGCAGTGGAGCTTGAACACGGGGAGGCGCAGGTCCTCGATCGCCTCCGTCACGACCGATTCGACGTCATCCTCCGGATGAGCGGTCGCCCCGGCGACCACGAAGGGATCTCCGGCCCATGTCTCCGCCATCCAGCGGTTCAAAGGGCCGGCGACGCCCGCGCGGTGCGCGTAGGGGAGACTCCAGCAGCGCGCGATTCCCGCCGCGGCCAGGCGCTCGCGCGCGGCCCGGGGCTCGTAGGGGTACGGCATCGCGGGCGCCCCGCGCTCCTCGAAGAAACGCCGTATCTTCGAGGCCAGCCGCTCCGGCAGCAGATGCACGTGCGCGTCCACGATCATGGAGTCCCTCAAACGGGGCGCGTGTCTTCGATGACTTTTCCGTCGTTGGGGAGCGAGCCGGGGGCGACGAGCTCGACCTCGCCGCGCAGCTTGCACACCTCGCGGATGGACTCGACGATGGACCGCGCGAGAGGTTCGCCGGCGCCGGACGCGCTCTCGCAGCGCAGCGTCATCTCGTCCAGGTCGTCGACGCGAGTGACGACGAGGCGCGCGCGGCGGATCTCGGGATGGCGGCGGAGGACCTGCGCGACGAGGCCCGGATGGACGAACATCCCCCGGACCTTCGCGCTCTGGTCCGCCCGGCCGAGCCATCCGCGGATGCGCCGGTTCGTCCGGCCGCACGGCGAGATCCCGGGCAGGATCGCGGAGAGGTCCCCCGTGCCGAAACGGACGAGCGGGTACTCGTCCGAGAGCAGGTTCGTGACGACGACCTCGCCGACTTCCCCTTCGGGCACCGGGTCGCCCGTGCCGGGACGAACGATCTCGACGATCAGTCCCTCGTTGACGATGAGGCCCTCCCGCGCCGGCGACTCATAGGCGATGACGCCCAGCTCGGCGGTCGTGTAGCACTGGAGGACGGTGATTCCGTTCTCTTCGAAGTGGGCGCGCAGACCGGCGGGCAGCGCCTCCGCCGAAACCAGCGCCTTCTTGAGGCTCGAGGTGTCGGCGCCGGTCTCGCGGCCTTTTTCGAGCAGGATCTTCAGAAAGGACGGCGTGCCGGCGTAGCCCTGGGGCTTCAGGTCGGAGATCGCGCCGACCTGCACCTCCGTCTGGCCGATTCCGGCGGGGAAGATCGCGCAGCCCAGGACGCGCGCGCCCGCGTCCACCATGAGCCCGGCCGGGGTGAAATGGTAGGAGAAGGTGTTGTAGACCAGGTCGCCCCTGCGGAATCCCGCCGCGAAGAGGGGACGAGCGAAATTCGCGAAGTCTCCTCCTGCGGCCGGTTCGTAGAGAGGTCCCGGCGACGCGAAGACGTGGACCGCTTCGCCCGGGGCGACGGCCGCGAGACCGCCGAAGGGAGGGTTTGCGCGCTGAAGCTCTCCCAATTCCGACTTGCGGAGCACGGGGAGCCGCGCCAGGGCGGCGCGGTCCGCGATGCCGGCGCTCGAGGTCCCCTCCAGACGCCGGGCCAGTTCCGGAGCGCGCGCCCGCGCCCGCTCCAGGTGCGCCGCCAGTCTCGCGAAGAGGTCCGCCTCCCTCTGCCGGGGATCGCGAGTCTCCAGCTCGTCGTAGTAATCCATGCGCCTTCCGCCTACCGCCTTCCGCGCGCGAAAAACGTCACGCCAGCCAGCGCTTTCGGCGACGGTAGTGCTTGACGTCCCGGAAGCTCCTGCGTCCGGCGGCCGAGAGCCCGAGATAGAACTCCTTGACGTCTTCGTTGGAGGAGAGCTCGCCGGCGTCCCCGTCCATGACGACGCGCCCGTTTTCCAGGATGTATCCGTAGTCGGCGTGGCGCAGCGCCGCCATCGTGTTCTGCTCGGCGAGCAGGAAGCTCACGCGCTCGCGCTCGTTCAAGTCCTTGACGATACCGAGGATCTCCTCGACGATCTGGGGCGCGAGCCCCATGGAGGGCTCGTCCAGGAGGATCATCCGCGGCCTCGCCATGAGGGCCCGTCCCAGCGCCGTCATCTGCTGCTCGCCGCCCGACGTGTATCCGGCGACGCTCCGGCGCCTCGCCGCGAGGATCGGGAAGTAGGAATAGACGCGATCGAGGTCGCGCCGGACCTCCGCCGCGCCGGCGTGGCGGGCATAGGCGCCCGTCAGGAGGTTCTCTTCCACCGTCAGGTGCCCGAAGCAGTGCCGCCCTTCCATGACCTGGACGACGCCCAGTCGCACGAGCTCGCGCGGGTTCAGGCGGTCGATCCGTTTGCCGCGGAACTCGATCGAGCCCTTGGTCACGGCGCCGCGCTCGGCGCCGAGCAGGTTCGAGATCGCCTTCAGCGTCGTCGTCTTTCCGGCGCCGTTGGCTCCCAGCAGCGCCACGATCCGTCCCTCGGCGACTTCGAGGGAAACCCCTTTCAACACCAGGATCACGTGGTCGTAGATGACCTCGATGTTCTTGACGGAAAGAAAGGGGCTTCCCTCCCCGGGCATCGCTATTGTTCTTTGGAGCAGTCGCGCGGCGTGATGCCTTTCTCCTTGGCGTAGGCGGCCGCGGACTCCTCGATCATCGGGCGCACGATCGACTGGTCGGACTTGATCCAGCCGGTGATGAGCTTCCACTGCTTCCCGTTCCACTGCTGGAACTCGACCGCGCCGCCCCCCTCGTGGTCCATGCAGGAGACCTTGATCGGCTGCAGGAGGTTGTAGGCGCCCAGCTCCTTCAGGCGCTTCTCGTCCAGGTTCAGGTTCTCGAGTCCCCAGCGCACCTGCTCGCCGGTCAGGGGCTTCTTGCCGAACTTGGCCTGGGCCGTGCGGATCGCCTCGGCGTTCAGGATCCCGTGGATGATCCCGCGGTTGTAGTAGATCGATCCGAAGCGCGAGAAGTCCTCGAGGTTTCCCTTGTGCCCGCCGGAGTAGACATATTTCTTGACGTCCTGGAGGACCGGGAAGTTCGTGCCGCTCGGATGGAAGGCGGCCGCAATGAAACCCTTGGCGGCCTCCCCCGCCGGAATGACGTCCTCCTCCGCGCCGCTCCACCAGACGCCGATGATGTGGTCCCTCGGATAGCCGACCTTGGCGGCGGTCTTCAGGGCGACCGGATTCATGACTCCCCAGCCGCGCAGGATCACCCAGTCGGGCTTGAGCCGCCGGATCTGCAGCCACTGGGACTCCTGCTCGTTTCCCGGATGAGCGACCTCGATGTGGGTCACCGTGAAGCCGTACTTCTTGGCCTGCACGTCCAGGATCGGGATCGTCTCCTTGCCGTAGGCGGAGCCGTGGTAGAGGTTGACGATCTTCTTTCCCTTGAGCTTGTCCATCCCGCCTTCCTTCATCCCGATGAACTTGATCTTGGCGGTGCTCTGGCTCCAGTAGGTGGTCACGAGCGGGAACACGTAGGGGAAGACACGGCCGTCGGCGGCGTCGGTACGGCCGTAGCCGATCGAGACGATGGGAATCTTGTCGGCGGTGGCGCGGTCGATGCACGCGTACGTGATTCCGGTCGAGAGGAAGTTGAAAACCGCGGCCCCGGTCGGGCCCTTCTTCTTCAGCCGCTCGTAGCATTCGACGCCGCGGTCGTTCTTGTACTCGGTCTCGCACTCCTCCCAGGTCAGCTTGACGCCGTTGATCCCACCGTCGCGCTTGTTCAACATGTCCAGATAGTCGATGAACCCGCCGAAGGTCCCGGTGCCGCCCGCGGCGTACGGTCCGACGCGGTAATCCACCATCGGGATGAACTGCTCGTTCTGCCCGAGGGCGGGGACCGCGAAAGCGGCCAGAGCGAACGCGGCCAGCCCCACGATGACGAGTCCGCGAGGATTTCCCAGGAATGAAGCCCGCATACGCATGATCCTCCTCCTCTTCTGAATTATTGCTAATGTGGAAACGGCCATAGTCTCAGCTTTTCCTTCGCGATTTGCCAGAGTCGGGCGAGCCCGTGCGGCTCGACGGCCAGGAAGAACACGATCAAAGCGCCGAAAACGATCAATTCCAGGTTGGAGGCGAGGCTCCCGCTCAGCCGGGCCGGCAGGAGCGTGTGCGTGGCGACGTTCAGCAGGATCGGCAGAAGGACGATGAACGCGGCCCCGAGGAACGCGCCGAGCACGCTCCCGACGCCGCCGATGATGATCATGAAGAGGATCTGGAAGGAGCGCGTCAGGTCGAACGCCTGCGGTTCCACCGAGCCCAGGTACGCGAACGCCCAGAGCGCGCCCGCGACGCCGCAGTAGAAGGAGCTGACCGCGAAGGCGAGCAGCTTGGTCTTCAGCATCGGAATCCCGATCACCTCCGCCGCCACGTCCATGTCCCGCACCGCCATCCAGGCCCGGCCGATGCGGCTGCGGACCATGTTCTTCGCCGCGAGCGCGAGGATCGAGACGAGGCAGAGAGTCAGCACATACCGGCGGAGGGGCGTTTCGAACCGGTAGCCGAGGATGACCATCTTCTGCGCGTTGATGACGCCGGAAGAGCTGTAGTTGGAGAACCAGCCGAACTTCGTCAGGACCCACTCGATGAAGAACTGGGCCGCCAGCGTCGTCACGGCGAGGTAGAAACCCTTGATCCGCAAGCTCGGCAGGCCGAAGACAAGGCCCACTGTGGCCGCCACGAGGCCGGCCAGGACGAAGGCGGCGAGCAGCGGCATCTTCGGCACGCGCAGCATCAGGTTGAAGGCCGCGAAGGCGCCCACCGCCATGAACGCCGCCGACCCGAGAGAGAGCTGCCCGGCGTATCCCGTCAGGATGTTCAGGCCCAGCGCCGCCAGCGAGAGGATCAGGAACGGCGTCAGGATCGCGCCGAACCAGTAATCGTTCCCGACGAGGGGCAGCACGACGAACGCCGCCGCCAGGAGAAGCGCCATGCCGATCCGGTCCTGCCGGATCGGAAAGATGCGCTGATCCTCCCGGTAGCTCGTCTTGAGCTGACCGGCTTCGCGATAAATCACAACTTCTCGGACATCAGACTCTCTCGATGCGGCGCTCGCCGAAGAGCCCCTCCGGGCGGACGAGCAGGAAAAAGACAGAGAGGACGTAGGGGAACCAGTTCTCGATTCCGCTTCCGATGTGCGGCCCCAGGTAGACCTCGGCGAGCTTCTCGCTCGCGCCGACGATCAGGCCGCCCACGACGGCCCCGGGGATCGACGTGAACCCGCCGAGGATCAGGACCGGCAGCGCCTTCAACGTGACGAGCGTCAGCGAGAACTGCACGCCGATGCGGCAGCCCCAGAGGATCCCCGCGACGAGGGCGACGAAGCCCGCCACCGACCACACGATCACCCAGATCTGCCGCAGCGGGATCCCGACCGCCAGCGCGGCCTGGTGGTCGTCCGCGACGGCGCGCAGCGCCCGGCCGATCCGCGTCCTCTTGAAGAAGAGCGCCAGCGCCGTGACCAGGGCGGCCGCCGTCGCGGCGGCGAAGAGGTCGAACTGGCTGATGTTGACGCCGCCGACCGCGAAGGGGACGTCCGGCACGCCGATGTCCAGGCTGTGGACCTGCGCTCCGAGGATTCCCTGCGCGGTGCCCTCGACGAGGAACGCGAGGCCGATCGTGGCCATGAAGAGGGTGATCGCCGGCTGGTTGACGAGGGGCCGCAGGACGACCCGCTCGACCAAGAACGCCAGGGCCACCATCACCGCGAGGGTCGCCGCGAGCGCGAGCCAGAAGTTCATTCCTTTCTCGGTCAAGCCCGCGAAGACCAGCGCCGCGAAGAAGACCATCGCGCCCTGGGCGAAGTTCAGTACGCCGGACGCCTTGTAGATCAGAACGAAGCCCAGGGCCACGAGCGAATACATGACGCCGGCGAGCAGCCCGCCGATCAGAACTTCCGTGAAGAATTGCCAGTCCATCGCGCGGCGCTCTACCCGCCGGCCGCGCTAGGCATGCGCGACTCCCAGATACGCCTCGATGACCTTGGGATCGTTGCGGATCTCTTCGGGCGTCCCGTCGGCGATCTTGCGGCCGTAGTCGAGGACCGCCACGCGGTCGGAGATGTCCATCACCACGGCCATGTCGTGCTCGATCAGGACGATCGTCGTGCCGAACTCGTCGTTGACGTCGAGGATGAAACGGCACATGTCCTGTTTCTCCTCGACGCTCATGCCGGCCATCGGCTCGTCCAGCAGGAGCAGCACGGGCTCGGAGGCGAGCGCGCGGCCCAGCTCCACCCGCTTCTGCAGGCCGTAGGGCAGCCTTCCGACGGGGACCTTGCGGACCGCCTCGATCTTGAGGAAGTCGATGACCTCCTCGACTTTCCGGCGGTGCCGGATCTCCTCGCGCTGTGCGCGGCCCCAGTAGAGCGCCTGCTCGAGGAGGCCGGACCTCATCTTCAGATACCTCCCGGTCATGATGTTGTCGAGCGCGGTCATGCCCTTGAAGAGGGCGATGTTCTGGAATGTCCGGGCGATCCCCTGACTCGCCGCCTCGTGGGGCTCCATCCGCCGCCGCCGCACGCCCTGGAAGGTCACGCTTCCGTGGCGCGGGTGGTAGACGCCGTTGATGACGTTCAGGAGCGAGCTCTTGCCGGCGCCGTTGGGGCCGATGATCGCGCGCAGCTCTCCGGGCCGCACCTCCAGGCTGACTCCGGAAAGAGCCGCGACTCCGCCGAAGGAGAGAGAGACATCCTCGATTGCGAGGAGCGCATCGGCGACCCTGCCTCCGCGGTCCATGCGCCTCCCTTGGGGGCGCCGGCGCCGGCTACTCCGAAGCGCGCCGGACGGAAGCCCCGAGCCTGTTGAGTTTCTCCTCCATCTTCTCGTAACCGCGATCCAGATGGTACACGCGTTCGATGACCGTTTCGCCTTCCGCCGCCAGAGCCGCGAGAACCAGGGCCGCCGACGCCCGCAGGTCGCTCGCCATCACGTTCGCTCCCGTCAGGCGCACCGGGCCCTCGACGATCGCGGAGCGCCCCTCGAGGCGGATCTTCGCTCCCATACGCTGGAGCTCCGCCGCGTGCTGGAACCGATTCTCGAAGATCGTCTCGGTGATCCTCGACTCTCCCTCCAGGCCCGCCGCGAGGGCCATCCACTGGGCCTGCAGGTCCGTGGGGAATCCGGGGTAGGGAGCGGTCGAGATCCGCTGCGCGGAAAGCTTTCCGTCCGCCAGCACGCGAAGGAAGTCCGCGCCCTTCTCGACCCGCGCGCCGGCGGCGGTCAGGGTGTCCGCGAGCGCGCCCAGGTGCTCGGGCCGGCAGCGGCGGACCGTCACGTCCCCGCGCGTGATCGCGCCGGCGAGCGCGTACGTGCCCGCCTCGATGCGGTCGGCGACCACGGCGTGCTCGGCGCCATGAAGCGCTTCCACCCCCTCGACCGTGATGGTCGCCGTTCCTTCCCCCGCGATCCGGGCCCCCATCGAGCGCAGGAGCTTCGCCAGGTCCGCGACCTCCGGCTCCCGCGCGGCGTTCTCGAGAACGGTCTCTCCCCGGGCGAGGGTGGCCGCGAGCATCGCGTTCTCCGTGCCGGTCACCGTGACGGTCTCGAAGAGGATCCTCGCGCCCGTGAGCCGGGAGGCCTTGGCCTCGACGTAGCCGTGCTCGAGGGCGACCTCGGCGCCCAGCTTCTCGAACGCCGCCAGGTGAAGATCGATCGGGCGGACGCCGATCGCGCATCCGCCCGGCAGGGAAACCCGGACGTGCCCGCTTCGAGTCAGCAGCGGCCCGAGCACCAGGACGGACGCGCGCATCGTCTTGACCAGGTCGTAAGGGGCGTCCGCCGCGTGGATCTCCCGCGCCTCGATCGTGGCCTCGCCCGGCTTCGCGGAGAGGAAGACGCCGGTGTGCGCCAGCAGCTTCTGCATCGTGCGGATGTCGCGCACGTCAGGCAGGTTGGACAGGTGGACCGGCTCGGGAGTCAGGAGGGCCGCCGCCAGACAGGGCAGGGCCGCGTTCTTCGCTCCGGAAGCCGCGACCTCCCCCTCCAGCCGGACCGGCCCCTCAATCCGGAATGTATCCACGTGCGGATTGTAGTGAAGGGTCCAGGGACTCAGTTTCTCCGGGCGACGGCGACGCGGGGAATGCCGTTCAGATCCGGATCGATTCGCACGAAGCGCCAGCGGCTGCGCGCGCGGACGGCCTTCTCGACCGCTTCGGATTGGCCGTAGCCGATCTCGAAGAAAAAGAGAGCGCCCGGCTCGAGAAGCCGGGGAAGCCCGTCCAGGAGATGGCGGATGGCGGCGAGAGCGTCCTCCCCCGAGAAAAGCGCGCGAGGGGGATCGTGCTCCCGGACCGTCCGCGGGAGGGAATTCCGTTCGGAGAAGGCGAGATAGGGAGGGTTGGAGAGGGCGAGTCCAAATCGCGAAGTTCGGAGGGCCGACAGCCAGTCGGAGGCGAGAAGGCCCAGGCGGGAGAGGACGCCGTGACGCCGGGCGTTGGTCCGCGCCAGGGCCAGCGCTTCCAGCGAGACGTCGAGAGCCAGCGCGCGCGCGGTGGGACGCTCGGCGAGATAGGTGATCGCGAGGATTCCGCTCCCCGTTCCCAGGTCGAGCACGCGCCGCGCGTCGGGCGCCTCGCGGAGGGCCTTCTCGAGGAGGATCTCCGTCTCGGGACGGGGCACGAGGGCACGCCGGTCCACGGTGAACGGCCGGCCGTAGAAGTCCCACTCGCCCAGCAAGTGCTGCACGGGCGCGCCGGCGAGCCTCCTCTGCCAGAAGGAGTCGAAGCGGAGGCGCGCGTCGGGCTCGACCTCCCGCCGCGGCTCGAGGGACAGCGGACTGCCGCCTCCGATCGCATGCGCCAGCAGGACGCGGGCGTCCCAGGGCGTCGCCTCCGCAGCATTCTCCCGCGCGAGTCGTTCCGCGGCGTCGAGGAGTTCCTTGGCGGTCATGGAGAATTGACGATTTGAAGCCGATTGAAGATTGGAGCACCGAGGGGCTCCAGTCAATCGTCAATCCTCAATCATCAAATCGTCAATGGTGTCAGGCTTTTGCCAGCTCCTCTTTCAGGCGCTCGGCCTGGAAGTGCGCGGTCAGCGGCTCGATCAGCTCGTCCAGGTTTCCCTCGAGGACGCCGGCCAGGCGGTGGGTCGTGAAACCGATGCGGTGGTCGGTGATGCGGGATTGCGGGAAGTTGTAGGTGCGGATCTTCTCCGACCGGTCGCCCGAGCCGACCATCTTCTTGCGCTCGGCGGCGATCGCGCCTTCCTTCTTCTCCCGCTCCATCTCGAGGAGGCGCGCCTTCAGGACGCGCAGCGCCTTGGCCTTGTTCTTGATCTGACTGCGCTCGTCCTGGCACTGGACGACGACTCCCGTCGGGACGTGCGTCAGGCGCACGGCCGAGTATGTGGTGTTCACCCCCTGTCCTCCCGGGCCCGAGGCGCAGAAGCGGTCCACGCGGATGTCCTTCTCCTCGATCTTGACGTCCACGTCCTCGGCTTCCGGCAGCACCGCGACGGTGGCGGCCGACGTGTGGATGCGTCCGGAAGCCTCGGTGTCCGGCACGCGCTGGACGCGGTGGGCGCCGCTCTCGTACTTCAGGCGCGAATAGGCGCCCGCTCCTTCGATGAGCGCCGTGATCGCCTTCAATCCCCCGATCCCCGTGTCGTCGCGGTCCACGATCTCGACCTTCCAGCGGCGCGATTCCGCGTAGCGCGAGTACATGCGGAAGAGCTCCGCCGCGAAGAGGGCGGCTTCCTCGCCGCCGGTGCCCGCGCGGATCTCGAGGAAGACGTTGCGGGAGTCCTTCGGGTCGCTGGGAAGCAGAAGGACCTTGAGCTCCTGTTCGACCTCCGGCAGACGAGCCGTCAGGGCGGCCCGCTCCGAGGAGGCGAGCTGGTACAGCTCGTCGCCGGGCGGGAGCGACTCGGTCATCTCGCGGGCGCCTTGCAGCTCCGTCTGGATGCGCCGGTACTCCTCCATCTTGGCGATGATCGGCTCGAACTCCGAAAGGGTCTTCTGGGCGTCGCGCACCGCGCGGTGATCCTGGACGAACTGCGGGTCGGCCAGGCGCGACTTGACCTCCTCGTACTTGCGGCGGATTTCTTCCAGTTTTTCGAGCATAAGCAGGTCTCAGGTGTCAGGCGTCCGGTGCCAGGTTCGAGCCGCGGAACGCGCAGCGCTTCCGGTCGAACTCTCTCGCCGAAGGCCGCTAGAGAGCAGTGAAGAAAGTGGAAACCGGAGGGCGAGCGGGCATGCCGCTATGAGGAAGAGGCGGGCGCGTTCTTCTCGTAGCGCTTGCGGAAACGCTCCACGCGGCCGGCGGAGTCCACCAGCTTCTGTTTGCCCGTGAAGAAGGGGTGACACTTGCTGCAGATCTCGATGCGCAGCTCCTTCTTGGTCGAGCGGGTCGTCCAGGTCTCGCCGCACGCGCAATGGACGAGCACCTCGTGATACTCGGGATGCAGGTTGGTCTTCATAGAACCACCTATTCTATGGGAGTCGGTCGCTGGGCGCAAGCCGGGAGGCCGGCCACCGGCACATGTTCTAGAATCGGGCGTTCAGCCGTGTTCTACCTTTACGTGACCGCTCCCGGGATGCCCGCGCAGAAGTTCCTGCTCGACCGTCCCGTCACGACGATCGGACGGTCGTCCATGAACGACCTTCCCATCTCCGACAAGATGCTCTCCCGCCAGCACGCGCGGATCGTCCGGGACACGAACGGCGGCCTGACCATCGAGGATCTGGGCTCGCGAAACGGCACGTTCTTGAACGGCGAGCGCCTCGTGATGCTCCAGCCCTTGAAGTCCGGAGACCGGATTACCGTGGGCGGAGTCACCCTCAAGGTCGAGTCCGAGTCCACGACGCGGGTGCGCATCGACGAGATCGCCGGCGAGGATGCCCTCGACAACACGATCCTGAAGGCTTCGGCGGAGCTTCTGCGCAAGCCGACGGAGACCGACCCGAGGCTTCCGGCCGAACAGCTCTCCAAGCTGATCGAATCGCTGCGCGTCGTCAACGAGCTGACGATCCAGCTCCTGAGCGACGTCTCGGTGGACGAGCTGCTGAAATTCCTGATGGACAAGGTCTTCGAGACCCTCATGCCCGACCGGGCGGTCGTCCTGCTGCGCTCGAACGTCACGGGCGAGCTCGTGCCGGCCGTCGTGCGCGTCGCCGAGGGGATTTCCGCCGAGGACATCCGCCTGTCCAAGACCCTCGTCGCCGCGGTCGTCGAGAAGAAGAACGGACTGCTCCTGATGGACACGGCCACCGGGTCCGGCGTGTCGCTCTCCGAGTCCATCCGCCTGTCCGGGATCAAGTCCGTGCTGGCGGCGCCGCTGGAAAACGGGGGAGAGGTCGTCGGCCTGATCTACGTGGACTGCCGCATGGGGCATCGCTCCTTCGAGGAGGCGGACCTGCGCCTGCTGACCTCGCTCGCCAACGTGGCCGCGGCGAAGATCCAGACTGCTCGCCTGATGGCGGAGGCGGCGGAGAAACGCCAGATGCAGCGGGAGTTCTCCCTGGCCCAGGAGATCCAGCAACGCCTCCTGCCCGAGAGTCCCCCCGTCGTGCCCGGCTACGAGTTCTACGGCTCGAACCTCCCGTCGAGGCAGGTCTCCGGCGACTACTTCGACTTCCGCCCCCGCCCCGACGGAAAGTTCTACGCGACGATCGCGGACGTCTGCGGAAAGGGGATCGGGCCGGCTCTCCTCATGGCGTCCCTCCAGGCGTCCTTTCACGCCTGGGCCGACGAGCAGGTGCCGGTGGCGGAAATGACCGGCCGGCTCTCGGAGGCGATCTCCCGCCGCACCGGCCCCGACCGCTTCATCACTTTCTTCCTCCTCCTCCTCGATCCGGCCACGGGCTCGATCGAGTACACCAACGCGGGACACAACCAGGGCCTCGTGATCCGCAAGAGCGGCGCGATCGACGAGCTGCCCTCGCACGGCCTCCCTCTCGCCCTCTTTCCCGGCCGTCCCTACGGATCCTCGACCTTTTCGCTCGAGCCCGACGAGTTCGTCTGTCTCTACACCGACGGCGTGACGGAGGCCTGCAACCCGGCCGGCGAAGAGTTCGGGCTCGACCGCCTGAAGGGGTTTCTGAAGACGCAGGTCGGGCGCAGCCCGTCCGACGTGGATACGGCCCTGGCGCGCTTCGAGGAGGAGCACTCCGCCGGCGAGCCCTACGGCGACGACCGCACGATCGTGATTCTTCGCCGTTCGCCGGTCATGTAAACCGGGATTCGGCCGCCTCAAACGAAGTTCCGATGAGTCGCCTGTTCGTCGAGGGAGCGACACTGCTCGGCCTGGCCGACCGCGGGGATATCCGGCCCTCGACGGACCTCTACGCGGAGGGCGGAACGGTCCGCGCGGCCGGGCCAGAGGCGCGCCGGCTCGCCGGGATGCCCGGAGAACCGGTCGAGAGACTCGACGCCCGCGGCAAGTGGGCCCTCCCCGGCTTCGTGCAGGCGCACCTCCATCTCTGCCAGACGCTCCTGCGAAACGGACCGGAGGATCTGGAGCTGATGCCGTGGCTCGCGGCGCACGTCTGGCCGGGCGAAGCCGCCCACGACGAGAAGACGATGGCCATCTCCGCGCGACTTGGCCTCTCCGAGTGCCTCGCCGCGGGCGTGGCGGCCATCCTCGACATGGGCACCGTCCGCCATTCCGAAGCGCTCTTCGCCGCCGCGGCGCACGCCGGCGTGCGTTACGCGGGCGGCAACGTGCTCATGGACGACCCGGAGACCACGCCGCCGAACCTGCGCGCCTCCGCGGAGCAGGGGCTCGCCGAGACCGAGCGCCTGCGAGTCCGCTTCCACGGCTCGGAAGACGGGAGGCTGCGCGTCGCCGTGCAGCCGCGTTTCGCGGTCAGCTGCACCGACGCCCTGATGCGCCGCGCGGCGGAGTATGCGGCCGACAAGGACCTCCTCATTCACACGCACGCCTCGGAGAACCGCGGCGAGGTGGACCTGGTCCGGCGCCGCACGGGTCTCGACAACGTCGCCTACCTCGACGGGACAGGACTCCTGACGGAGAGAACGTGTCTCGCGCACGCGATCCATACGGGCGTGGCGGACTGGGGCCTCCTGCGGGCGCGGGGCGCGAGCGTCGCGCACTGTCCCACCTCCAACATGCGGCTGTCCTCCGGAGTTTGCCCGGTCGGCGACCTGCGCCGCGCCGGCGTGAACGTGGCGCTGGGTTCGGACGCAGCGGCCTGCAACGACTCGCTCGACCCTTTCCGGGAGATGCGACTGGCCTGCTTTCTGCCCCGGACCCGCCAGACACCGGAGAAACTCCCGGCCTTCGAGGTCCTGAGAATGGCCACCTGGGACGGGCGACGCGCCCTGCGTCTCCCGGGCCCCGAAGGATTCGTGCCCGGCGCGCGGGCGGATCTCGCTCTCCTGGACCCGGAAGCGGGATGGTCGCTGCCCCACGGCTGGTCCGACGAACCCTACGGAGCCATCGTCTACTCGATGAGCCCGGTCAACGTCTTCGCGACGGTCGTGGACGGCCGCGTCCGCTACCGGGCCGGAGACCCGACCGTCGGCGGATTGAAACCCTCTCCCGCGGAAGTGCGCGAGGCGGTTCGGAGTCTCAAGTCCCGGATGTGAGCCGGGAAACGGGAAACGGGAAACGGAAAACGAAGAGCTGGAGTCAGTCGTTTCCCGTTTTCCGTTTTATGTTTCCCGGCTCTGAATTTCGAGCCGCTTGATGATCTCGTGGAGCGTCGTGGGCTTCATGCGCAGCAGTTCCGCGGCGCGTTTCTGCACGCCGCCGGTGCGGCGCAGGGCGGTGCGGACGAGGCGGCGCTCGTAGTCCTCGACGAGGTCCTTGTAGGTGGAGCCGTTCTCGGGGAGACGCACGGGAAGCTCCGCGCGGTCCGGCTGCAGGACTGTCTCGGGGAGCAGGTCGAGGCCGATCTGTCCTCCCGAGCAGAGAACCACGGCGCGCTCGACGGCGTTCTCCAGCTCCCGGACATTGCCGGGCCAGTTGTAGTCCAGGAGGGCTCGAAGCGCGTCCGGGTGCAGGCCGGAGATCGTCTTGGAGTTCTCCGACGCGTAGAGGCGGACGAAATGCTCGGCGAGAAGGGGGATGTCCTCGCGTCGCTCCCTCAACGGCGGGATGGGGATCGTGATGACGCAGAGGCGATAGTAGAGGTCGTCGCGAAAGCGTCCTTCCGCGACCATGCGCTTCAAGTCCACGTTGGTCGCGGCGATGATGCGCACGTCGGCCTTCTGCGTCTCGACCGAGCCGACGCGCATGAATTCCTTTTCCTGGATGACCCGCAGGAGCTTCGCCTGGGTCTCCAGGCTGACGGTGCCGATCTCGTCGAAGAAGATCGAACCTCCTTCTGCCGCCTCGAAGAGCCCCTTCTTGTTGGCCACCGCTCCCGTGAAAGCGCCGCGCACGTGGCCGAAGAGGTTCGACTCCAGGAGGTCCGTCGGCATCGACCCCGAATTGACGGTGATGAAGGGCGCGCCCGAGCGCGGCGAGTGCGTGTGGATCGCCCGCGCCACCAGCTCCTTGCCCGTCCCGCTCTCGCCCTCAACGAGGATCGTGGACTTGGAGGGGCCCGCCAGACGAACGAGCTCGAAGACCCGCCGCATCCCTTCCGACTTTCCGACGATGCGGCCCAGCCCGTAGCGCTTGGAGAGCTCCTCTCTCAGGCGGCGGTTCTCCTCCGTCAGCTGGCGCTTCTCCGCGCCCTTCTCGACGGTCAGGAGGACTTCCTCGTTCTGGAAGGGCTTGGGGATGTAGTGGAACGCTCCCTCCCTCATCGCGGCGATCGCGCCTTCGATCGAGGAGTACGCGGTGACGATCACGACGACCGCGTCCGGGTCCCGGCTCCGGATCTCGCGCAGCACCTCCAGACCGGAGCGGTCGGGAAGCATGAGGTCGAGCAGGACGACGTCGTAGGGCTCGGAGTCGAAGAGCGAGAGCGCCTGGGCCGCGTCGGCCGCGACCGTGACGTCGTAACCCTGCCGCTCGAGCAGCGTCGACAGGACGTCCCGGATCACCTCCTCGTCGTCCACGACGAGGAGGCGCAGCGCGCGGCTCATGAGACCGGGCCCGAGAGCGGCAGCGTCACCACGACCTCGGCTCCTCCCCCCTCGCGGGGCGCGAGCCGGATCTCGCCTCCGTGGCGCCGCACGATGTCGCGCGAGATCGCGAGGCCCAGCCCGGTGCCTCCCGACTTCTTCGTCGTGTAGAAGGGCTCGAAGAGCCTCTCGGCATCACCCGGCGGAAGGCCGGCTCCGCGGTCGGCGATCTCGACGCGGACGGATTGTCCCTCCTCCTCCAGCCTGCACGTCACCTCGCTTCCGTCGGGAGAGGCGTCGCGGGCATTGCTGAAGAGGTTGACGAAAACCTGCTCGAGCTCGCGCGGGTCTCCCAGGACCCAGAGGGGTCCGCCCCCGTTGCGGGGAAGGAGGAGACGGCGGTTGCCGAAGGTGGTCTCGACCGACTCCGCGGCGTTGGAGATGACCACGCGCAGGTCCGCGCGGACGTTGGCTCGCGGGCGCGGGCGCGCGAACTCGAGAAGGTTGTTGACCAGGTGTGCCGCGCGGAAAGTCTGCCTTTCCATCTTCTTCAGGATCTTATAGCGGGGATCGCCGGGCTCCGTCTCGGCCAGCAACAGCTGCGCGTAGGAAGAGAGGCCCGCGATCGGCGTGTTGACCTCGTGCGCGACCCCCGCCGCGAGAACGCCGAGGGAGGCCAGGCGTTCCCTCTCCGCGAGCGCCTTCTCCGCCCGGACGCGGTCGGTCACGTCATCCACCAGAACGACCCGCCTGTCCGGTTCTCCCCGGAAGGCCGAGACCGAGACGCGCAGGTCCCGCTCCTCGCCGCGGGCATTCCAGAAGCTCGCTTCGACGGCGCTCTCGCTGCCTTCCTCGGGCGCGGGCGGCAGCTCGACGTCCGGCAGGACCTGCGCGAAAGTCGAGCCGACCAGGTCCGCCTCCGGGCGGCCCACGATTGCCGAGAAGGCGGGATTGGCCGATTGCAGGCGCCCGTCGCGGTCGATCACGAGGATTCCGGAGGAGGAGGACCGGATGACGCTCTCCTGGTATTGCTGGAGGTCGCGGATCTCTGCCAGCCGCTCGGCCAGGGCCCCGTAGAGGCGGGCGTTTTCGTAGGCAAGGCCGGCCTGCGCCATCACCGCCGTCAGCAGGGACTCATCTTCCGAGGAGAGAGGCACGCGCCCGTCCTTGTGGCCGGCGCCGAGAGCGCCGACGAGATTGCCCGCGCAGCGCAGAGCGAAAAATATGCGATACCCCACGGCGTGGAGCCGCTCCGCCGCGGGCTCCTCCGTCCCCCCGAAAGCAGCCCCGCGCAGGCGCCAGACGTCTTCCGCCGCCAGATGCCTCGAGAGAAGCTCCGAATCGGCGGCCGGAAAATTTCCGTCCTCGAAGACGAAGAGCGAGCACGGGACGACATGCATCCCCTCCTCGACGCGTTGAACGATCGCCGCCGACAGCGCCTCCTGCGGACGCGGCGTCGAGAAGTCTCTCGCGATGTCGAGCAAGGCGCGCCGCGCCCGGTAGGTATCGTGGTACTGGATCTTTTCCAGGACTCCCGTGATCCGCTTCTTGACGGGGACCAGAAGCGCGGCGAGCACGAGTCCGGAGCCGAAGGCGATGACGTTCTTGCCGGCGTCCGCCATCCCCTCGAGCGTGCGGTCGAGAAGAGTGTTGAGCAGTACGAACGTCATGCCGCCCAGAAGCACGGCGGCGGTCGTCGCGAGCGCTTCCCGCACGAAGATCTCGACGTCCCAGAGCCGCCACTTCAGGATCGCGTAGGCGAAGGCGAGCGGAATGAAGACGAGCGGCACGACCGATAGACTCGAGAGCAGCGGCGAGGCCAGCCCGAGGATTCTCGGGAGGACCGAGAGGAGCAGGAAGGGCAGGAGGCCGACGGCGACCCCGAGCCCGATCCACCGGATCTGCATCTGCGCCTCGGCGTCGGAACGGCGCCCGCCAAGCAGCTGCGCCAGTCTCCACAGGACAGCGGCGCCGAAGAGCGCGAAATAGATCTGCCAGAGGCGGGTCGCGAGCTCCAGAAGGCCCGCGGCTCCTGCTCCGGGGAAGACGAGCGGTGCCTCCTGCACGGCGAGGTACGCCGCGCCCGGCAGATAGAGGAGCGGCAAGAGGCGCCTGCGCTCTTTCGGGAGCGGTCTCGGGAAGACCAGGAAGAAATGAAGGAGCAGCGCCGGAAGGAGAGCGCGGTAAACGTCTTCGGCCAGGAGAGCTGCTCTCCAGACTTCGTCCCTGGGGCCCGCGGGCGTCACGACATACACCGCGAACGACGAGAGGCAGAGCGCCCAGAAGATCCACACAGCGCCGGTGCGCTCGCGCGAGATCGTGAAAAGACCGATCAGGAGATAGAGGAAACCGACGAAGGCGAGGAAGAGGTAGGTGCGGTCGAGAAGGACCCTCGGCCGCTTCAGACGCACCTCGCGCACCTCTCCGCCGGAAACGACGAGCAGGAGATGCGGAAAGGGCTTGCGGGCCAGGCTCCGTTCGGGACCGGGCAGCGAGGCCGCCGTCTGGCCATCCGCGGTGATGATGCGGTCTCCGGGGGAGAGGCCCGCCAGGGCGGCCGCGCCGCCCGGCTCGATTCGCGTGATTGTCAGAGCGCCGCCGGATCGCACGGAATCGAAGCCCGCCCGCGAAAACGTTTCGACCTTTCGCGCAAAGGACAGGAACGCCAGCCCTACCGTTGCCGCGGTCGCCAGCAAGGCGAGCGCGACACCCAATGACTTGATCAGACGAGGCACGAACGCTGATCCAGCAATCCGAATGCCACGCAGGATTGGAAACGAAAGTCGAATAAGATTATTATTTTCAGATCCTTACAAGGATTGTAGAAGATATTCGGAGACTTCTGAAGCCCCGAATCCAATATTCTGAATACATCTCAAGATTATTTTGGATAGAACGGGAGGAGGAGCGAAGAGGCCCAAGAGCCCTTAGAAGGAGATTGCCACTCCTCCAAGGAGGCGGTTGGTCGAGGGAGAGTCGTCGCTGAGGAGGGGGGCGTTGCGGGCCGACTCCAGAGCGAGGAGAAGCTTGCAAACGGACCCGAACGGGTTGACGCCAACGACGGAGAGATCCTGAGCGAGGGAAATCGCGATCTTGCGCGAGTCGTTGGATCGGAGAGCCGCCTCGGTCGCCAGGCTCTGACGCACCCCTCGCACGACGACGGCGACCCCCGTGTGCGTCGGCACGATCTCGACGGCCGCGCGAGCCGACCAGAAGCGTCCGCGGTTTTCGGTGATTCCGTAGTTCCTTCCGGAGTCGGAAGTCGGGTCGCCTCCGATCCTTCCGTACCGCAGCGCGACGCTGCCGGACAGCTTGTCGGTCAGGCGGTGGCTTCCCGACAGCTTGTACTGGCGGACAGTGTTGCCGTCGAAGAGGTAGACGCTGTCGAAATCGGTCAGGAAGTCTCCTTCGAAGAAGGCACGAATCGTTTCGTTGATCCGCTGATCGGACGCCTCCAGACGGAAGGAGCCGTCGGGCCCGCCGCGCCGCTCGAGACCCAGCGCGAATCCTCTGCCGGAATTGGCGTCGCCGCTGTCTTCGACGGAGGTCACGAGCGGAAGCACGTTCCCGGGAGCCGTGCCCGATTCCGCGACCCGGTAGAGGCCCCGCACGAAGACGTACGTCTTGTCGCCCAGATCGTAGCGAGCCGCGAGGGTCGGCGCGATGCCGTATCCGCCCGCGAGGTATCGCGCGACGACGCCGCCCTCCACTTCGGCGTGGGAGGAGACCCGCACCGACGAGGCGGCGGACAGGTCTCCGTCGGGCGATGACATCAGGAAGGCGCCGTCGGAGCCGACACCCGAGGGTCCGATCGTTCCTTCGCGGTGCCGGTAGGTCATCGAGGTTCGCACGCCGGGGGAGTCCCCGGCGGGCCGCGCGTAGTTCGCGCGGACTTCCCAGGTCCGGGAAGCGAGCGGGAATAAGCTCGCTCCGGGAGACGTGGCGCGGTAGAGATTCGCTTCTTCGACGTAGCGGGCCGCCACCGATTCGACGTTGCCCTCCACGCCGTCGCGGGACCAGGAGACTCCGTGGGTCTCAAGGCTTGCGACGCGGTCGTCGTGAAGACTCAGCGTGTGCCGGCGGGTCGTGACGCTGACCCGATCGAGCGGCGACATGGCGAGGTCCAGGGCCAGTCCCGCGGCATTGCCGGTGGTTGCCGTGGTGTCGGAGATCCCGCCGGGGTCCGACACGGCGGAGTAATCGCCGCGCAGGTCGTACTGCCAGCCGTTGGGCAGCCCGCCACGCACGCCGACGGCCGTGCGGGAAAGCGAGGAATCGCTTTGCGCCACGTCCGACAGGGTCCGGACGTCACCGGCCATCTTGTCCACACGGATCCGGCCGGGAATCGCGGACTCTTGAGCGCCGGCCTCGAGCTCGATCTCCCTGAGAACATCGGCGGGCAGCTTGTCGCGCAGTTCCCAGACGCTCGAAGCTTCGTTGCGTCCGCGGCCGTTCTCGGACCTGGCCGCCAGGCGTATGCGCACGGCGCTCACTCCAAGAGATGCAGGCTGGTGCCACAGGCGCACGAGCGCCGGAAGAAACCCCTTCTTGTAGGCGACCAGGTCGTAGACGCCGACGGGAGCCGAGGCGAGGACGAACGTGCCGTCGGAGGCGGTGTGCGAACGAGTCAGGGAGGTGTCGCCGAGGTTGTAGAGGAGGACCAGAGCGCCGCTGATCGGGTCCTCCAGATGGCTGACGATCCCTGAGATCGGAGGCGCCAGAGGCGACGCAAGCACCGGCGAAGGAGCCGGCGAGGCCAGGCACCATCCGCCGGAGATGCAAACCGGCAAAAGCCACGCGAACGCTGCCGTTCGAAGACGTCTCATAGCGGGACCCGCAGTCCCGTCGCGAGTATATGACTCCCGTGAAGCAATTGCCAAGCTTAAGAGAGTCAATCGCCGGGAAGCGGCCATCCGGGTGCGGAAGGGCCTGCCCCTCAAAGGATTATCTTCGGCCCGCCCTCTTGACCTTCGATTCCCGGCGCCGGGGCAGGAGTCCTTTCAGGATTTGACCGGCAATGGCCGGATTCTCCTTCAAACGGCGCAGGGAGTAAGCGTACCAGGACTTCCCGTAAGGGACGTAGACGCGCAGCCGGTGGCCCGCGGACACGAGGCGGCGCCGCAGGGTCTTCGCGACCCCCAGCAGCATCTGAAACTCGTAGGCTTCAGATGGCAGCCCGAGGCGATGGATGGTCGCCAGAGCGCGTTCGACGAGAACGTCGTCGTGTGTCGCGATCCCGACGTAGCAGCCGGCCTCGATCAACTCGTCCACGAGCGCGGAAAAGTTGTCCCGGATTTCTTCGCGCCCCTGGTATGCGATCTCGGGCGGTTCCACATAGATGCCTTTGCAGACGCGCACGTTCGCCCGCACGGCGGCGAAGCGCCGCGCGTCCTCCCGGCTCCGGCGCAGATACGCCTGCAGGACGACACCCACGTGGTCCGTTGTCTGGCGAGCCTCGGAAAAGATGCGAAGAGTCTCTTCGGTCACGGAGGAATCTTCCATGTCGATCCGCACGAAGGTGCCGTGATCGCACGCCGACGCCAGCACCCGCCGGAGCTGTTCCCGGCAGCGGGCTGGGTCGAGCTTCAATCCGAACGCCGTCAGCTTGACCGAGATATTCGAGTCGAGGCGGTTCTCGGCGATCGTGTCCAGGGCGCGCCGGTATTCCTCGATCGTCTCTTCCGTTTCCGAAATCCGCGTGACGTCCTCGCCGAGCACGTCGAGGGTCGCCAGGCATCCTTCGGCGTTCAGTTGACGCACGGCTCGAACGGCGTCGTCGATCGTCTCTCCAGCGACGTAGCGCGACGCGATGGCGCGGACGATCCGCCGCGGCACGAGCGGGAGCGTCCTGACGACGAGTGTGTTGAAGAGCTTCATCGGTCGGCGCGCGGAGCTCGGATCTCGAAGTCCCTGGCGATGATGTCATCGCGCGACGCGCGCGCGAAGCACCAGACGTCCACGTCCCGCGCGCCGGCCCCGAGCAGGAGGCGCGCGCATTCTCTCGCGGTCGCGCCGGAGGTGGCCACGTCGTCCACGACGAGCACGCGGCGCGGGGCGCCGGCGTGAGCGCGAAAAGCGCCGCGGACGTTCTGCGCGCGGCGCGCGAGGGGAAGCCCGCTCTGACGCTCGGTGGAGCGGACCTTGACGAGCCGGCGCGGGGAGAACCGGATTCCGAGACCCCTCGCCACGGCGGCCGCGAGAAGATCGGCCGCGTGATCGCCGCGAAGGCGGGCTCGCGCGGTCGCCGGCACGGCCGCGGCCTCGTCCCAGGTTTCGGAAGCGGCCAGCCGATCCGCCATGATTCTCGCCAGTCGCGGCGCCAGGTAGTCCGCTCCTCCGAACTTGAAGGCGATCAGGATCTCGCGGGCCGGGCCGCGGTACGGAACGGCCGCCCGCAGGCTTCGGAAGGGGGGCGGAGAAAGCAGGCAGCGCCCGCAGCGCGCGATCTCCGAACGCGGTGTCGAAATCGGGGATCGGCCTCGTTCCTCGCCGGGAACCAGTGGCTCGTCGCAAATGTCGCAGCGCGGCTCGGCAGGCGCCGGCAGCGTCTCCCAACAGGGCTCGCAGACGCCGCCGCGCAGGAATCGTTCGACGGGGCCGCGGCGGCAGACCAGGCACACCGACGGGAAGAGAAGGTTCGCGGCGGACCGGAGGATCGGGTTCAGATTCCTCTCCACGGATCGGGGCGCACGTCCGTAAGCATCGAAGAGGCGAATTCTACGGGTGTTTCGGGTTTCCCGTTTCCGCTTTTCACCCGAATCCGAGGCGACCGGAGCTTGGAACCGGGAACCCGAAACCATAGACTGGCCCGGGAGGTGTCTGTGTCCTTTCAAGA
Source organism: uncultured Acidobacteriota bacterium (assembly GCA_963837495.1). GTDB lineage: Bacteria > Acidobacteriota > Thermoanaerobaculia > UBA5066 > Gp7-AA6 > JAWOLE01. The sequence continues at coordinate 320,651 of CAWINF010000002.1, forward strand.
GAAACTCGCATTCGGCGCCCTGGCCGGCTTTCTGATCGCCGGCTCGTCGCTGGCGCAGAGGTTCGGCGTGGGAGCCACGATCGGAGTCGTCAACGACATCAGCGACAAGTTCCACGTCGATGAGTTCAAGCCCAGGGACCTCAACGCCTGGCTGGACTACGAGGTCCAGGAAAAAGTGATCGTCCGGGCCACGCTCGGGCGCCTGCGCATGAAGGGCCTCAACGCGGGACAGGTCGTCATGCCTCCCTCGGGCTCTCCCATCACCTTGCCGGACCTGACGAATCACGTGGATTACGGCACGCTCGGAGTCTCGTACGAGTTCGCCGAAGGGGCATACACGTCCGGGATCTTTGCGGGACTCGGGGGCTACAAGATCATTCCCGACGCCGTGGACGAGGCGATCGCGAACTATCGAGACCCGCATGAAACGGTATTCGGCTGGCACGGCGGCGTGGATGGCGGGGTGCAACTCATCTCGCACCTGAGCCTGATGATTCGCGTGACCTACCACAACATCCGATCCTCGTCGGGCCGCTCGCTTCTCACGGCCAACGGGGGCTTGATGTACCGCTTCTGAAGCATTGCGAGCCGTCGAGCTCGAAGGCCGAAACCGCAACGGGCTCTGGCACATCCTTTGCACCAAGGCGGTCAAGCCATGAAAAGCAACCGGATTCCTCCCGCCAAAAAAATCCTCTTATCCGGCCGCACGCTCGCGCGCGCGGCCCGGCTCGCTTTCCTCCTCAATTCCTAGGCTCCCGCCAAAAAGGCCAATAGGCCGATCCGTCCGGCGAAAGCCGGGCGGACGCCCTCCATTTTTCGCGCGGCCCGCGCGAAAAATAACTACTTCTTTTCTTCGGGTGGGACGGGGAGGGGAAGGAGGGTGGATTCTTTCTTCGAGGAGAGGGAGATCTCCGTGCGGGCGCGAGTGACTCCCTTGATGGTCATCAAGCGGTGCTGCAGGAAATCTGCGAGGGCGGCGGTCGAAACCGCTTTCACCTTGAGGCGATACGCGTATTCTCCCGCGAGGTAATGACACTCCTGAACGCCGAGCAGTTTTTCGAGGTCGTCGACGAACGCCCTCTCGTAGCGCGGGTGTTCGAGAGCGACGTCCACGTAAGCGGTCAGCGGGAAGCCCATCTTTTCGTGGTCGAGCAAAGCCACGAAGCCTCGGATCATCCCGTGGCGTTCCATCTTCTTGATCCGCTCGTTGACGGAGGGCGTCGTGAGTCCGACTGCGCCGGCGATCTTGGCCTGCGACAGCTTCCCGTTGCGCTGGAGCATGTCCAGAATCCGGAGATCGATGTCGTCGATGCTCATCCCCGTACCCTAATAAGATTAGAAGACTACTAGATTGCGACGAATAATATTAGACCGGAGACGAGAGTCAATAGCTTATTTTCGGCCCGCTATAATCCCGGAAAACCATGAAAAAAAGGGACTACTACGAAGTTCTCGGGGTTTCGAAAGAGGCCTCGGAAGGCGACATCAAGAAGGCCTATCGCCGCCTCGCCCGCAAGCTCCATCCCGACGTCAATCCGGGAGACAAGACTGCCCAGAAGAAGTTCCAGGAGGTGCAGGAGGCCTACGACGTTCTCCGGGACGCGGAGAAACGCAGAGCCTACGATCGTTTCGGGCACGCCGGGCGTCCTTCGATGGGCTTTGATTCAACCTCCTCCGCGGGCTTCGGCGGCGAGCCCGGAGGCGGCTTCACGGGGACGACTTTCGAGGGGTTCCAGTTCGAGGGGGGCGATCTGGGCGACCTCTTCGGCAACCTCTTCGGCGGGCGGGCGCGCCGGACGGAGCCGGAGAAGGGCGAGGACGCGCAGGGCACCATCGAGATCCCCTTCCGGGAGGCGGTGCTGGGCGGATCGGCATCTCTTTCCTTGCGCCGGGAGAAGGAATGCCCCCGCTGCCATGGAACCGGAAGGCTCGGCCGCGAAGTCTGTCCGACATGCCGCGGACGCGGGCGGACGGCCGAAGTGGAAACTGTGCGCATCAAGATTCCCGAAGGCACGGAGGACGGCGGGACCGTGCGCGTTCCGGGAAAAGGGGGGCCGGGGATTCGCGGCGGCCCGACGGGAGATCTCTACGTGACGGTGCGCGTGACGCCCGATCCCTACTTCGAGCGGCGGGGAGACGACATTCACGGGGTCGTCCCCGTGACCGTCAAGGAGGCCTACGCCGGGGCCGAAGTTGACGTGCCGACCATCCGCGGCACTCTGCGCGCCAGGATCCCGCCCGGCACGCGCGGTCAGAAGTTACGTCTTCGCGGGAAGGGGGTTCGCAACCCGCGGACCGGCCAGACCGGAGACCACATCTACACGATTCGCGTCGTTGTTCCGGCGACGCTGACTCCGGCGGGGCTCGACGCGGCGACCCTTCTCGATTCCCTCTACGACGAGCCGGTGCGCAAGGATCTCCCGCGAGGTCTCTGAGCCGGTCCGCGGTCGAGGGTCTCCGAAGCCAAAAACCTAGGAATTGACGGCGCGCAGCGGCGTCAATTCCTGGCGGCCATCTCCTCGACGAGGCGCAGAGCGCGGTCATAGCTCATCGAGCTGTCGAGGGGAATCGTCCTGGCGGAAGACCAGCTCTTGCCGTCGAAGCGGGTGAACCCGACGGCGCCCTCGGAGTGCCAGACGATCGTCGGCCGGTAGGATGCTCCGATCAGCGTGGTCACCCGATCCACGCCGGTCGGCACGCCGTCCGAGATCGGCCCGTCCGAAGCGACGAACACGACCGGGATGCGCCGGCGTTTCCACGTCACGTTGTCTGGCCCGGGCTTGCCCAGGTCGGTGGGGAACGAAACGCGGATGACGTACTGCTTGCCGGAGCCCGGGTCGGCGAAGGTCGCGAGGATCGCTCCGGCGATCCCTTCCAGCTGCAACGAAGGGTACATGTAAGCGCTCAGGGTGCGGTCTGCCGCGGCAGCGGCGCCGCCACCGTCGATCAGCGACGGGAGGTCGTAGACCACGACGTCGCTCGAGCTGACGGCCTCGTCCAGGAAAATCGGGGCGTAACGCGCATGCCCGTTCTGCGAGTCCTCCCACCAGATCAGGGAGAGGATCGAGTGCGTCTGCGCGACGCTCTTTCCATCCGCGTCCTGTGTTTGCACGGTAAGGTGCGACAGGAGCATCCGGGGGTTGTAGGCGAACGTGAACACGTCGCTCGGGAGAAAATCTGCCCGCGACCAGATGCCGTTTCGGAAGACGGCCAGGCGCAGATAGTTCAGGACGGTCAGGTCCTCTTTCCAGAGCAGCACGAGCGATCCGCTCGATTCGTCGTAGGCGAGGTCGAGATTGCGCTTCGAGGTGCGATTGTCGGTGCCGGGCACGAGGCCGAGAGCGATCGTCCCGTCCTGCCGCCGCGAGCTCCATTCGATGACGAAGTCGGTGGGGCTGATGCTCTCGCCGACAGTCCCCAGATCGGTGGCCAGGCCCGCGCGGACCTCGTAGAGGGTTCCGTCCGGCGTCAGCAGCGACTTCTCCTCGACAGCCTGACCCTCGCTCTCGCCGGCGCGAGCCGGCGTCGGCGCCAGCGCGAGGAGTCCTGCGGCGAAGAGAACAGCGGCGAGGAGGCGGCGCGTCATGAGGTCATGCTCTCAGGTTGATCACTTCCATCAGACTGATCTGACGGAGGTAATTCTTCAACGCCGGGAAATCGGGGTAATAGCTCGCCAGCGCCTCGTATTGTTCGTCGGCATGGGACGTCCGGCCCATCTCCGAGTACGTCTCGGCCAGGAGGTAGTGCGAATTCTTGACGACATCCTCGCGCCCGAATTCCTTGCCGAGGGAGAGAGCGCGGACTCCCCAGCTTTCCGCCTCGTCCAGGCGGCTCATCTTGACGTGTGCGAAACAGAGATCCAGCGCCGGATAATCCATGGCCTGTCGGGCTCCCAGGCTCTCGAGCACGGAGAGTGAATCTCGAACGAGTGGAAGGCCCAGATCCAGGTTGTCCAGCGCGATGTGGCAGTAGCCCAGATTGTCCGACGCCACGGCGGCCGGGCGCGAGAGACTTTCTCCCTCCGACTCCAGACGCTCGACGGCCTCCTGGAAGAGGTCGCGCGCAGCTTCGAAACGGCCTTCGTGCAGCTCCAGGTTGGCCAGAAGATTAAGCGACGTGCCGGTCAGCTCGTCCAGTCCGAGGTCGCGGCTTCTGGCGAGCGCGGTCTGCGCGTAGAAGCGCGCCCGCCCGTATTCTCCCCGGGCCTCATGGGCGTTGGCCGCCACGTAACCGGCAAGCGCGCCGGTGTAGGTGGAGGGGCTCCGCATCAGGATTTCCTTCAAGCGCGACAGGTCGAAATCCTGCCGGTCCATCTCGATCAGGGTGGTCGCGCGGTTGCAGGTGAAGAGGTCCTCGAGGTCCCGATCCTTCCAGGTGCGGGCGAGCGAGAGGCCGTCTTCGTAGAGCGTCAGGGCGCGCTCGTAGTCTCCGGACCAGATCGCCTCCTTGGCGGTCTTGCGGAGAAAATCCAGGTGTTTGCGGCGCTCGCTCATGGGAATCGCTTTTGCGATTCTAGGGTCTCGCGTGCGGAACTCAAGATGTTTCTTCCTCTTTCGACACGTCGGAGGACGCCTCCGCCGGCTTCTCCTGTTGCTGGAGTTTCTTGAAGCGGACGAAATCGCGCACTTCGCGCTGCGCCTCGCTCGACAGCTCCAGAAATTCCGCGGCGAGCGCTCGGGCCTCCGCGTCCTCCGCTCTCTCGGTCTCGCCGAAGAACTCGCCCATCTTCAGATCGAAGACGTGGAGGATCTTGAAAAGCGTGTCGAGTCCGACCTTGTACTCCCCCTGCTCCATGCGGGAGAGGTCTGACTGAGCGATCCCGATCTTCTCGGAGAGCTCCGTCTGGGTCAGGCGGTGCCCTTTGCGCAATTCGCGGATGCGGGAGCCGACCAGATGAATTTTGCGAGGCGAATGGAAGGAAGACATAGGAGTTCCTGGAAAATGTTATTGCATCATAAACTTTGGCAACTATAATCCCGCCGCTCATGTCAAGCAACAGGAAAAGACTCTCCGCCCGCCTTTTCCTGCTTAAAGAGATGGTGGTCAGGGACATCCGGTCACGCTATGCCGGGTCGGCGCTGGGGACTTTCTGGGCCTTCGGACAGCCGATCCTCTGGCTTCTGCTCTACGCCTGGGTCTTCGGGGTCATCCTCAAGATCCCGGTTGACAAGGGGTTCGCGGGCTTTCCCGAGTTCCTGCTGGCGGGGCTGCTGCCCTGGATCGCCATCCAGGAGGGGGTTTTTCGAGCCTCTTCGGCCCTGATCGATAACGCTGCGATGGTCAAGAAGACGGTCTTTCCAGTGGAAGCCCTGGTTCTTTCGGTCGTCCTGGCGGCGATCGTCAACCAGGTCATCGCCTTCGCCATCTTCGCAGCCTACCTTGCCTGGCTCGGGCATCTTTCCCTGCCCTGGGCGATCCTGGCGCTGCCCGCGCTTCTGCTTCAGGCCTCTCTCACCTTCGGGGTCGCGTGCTTTGCCGCCACCGTCACGACGTTCCTCCGGGACCTCTCGCACGGGATCGGAATCGCCCTGACCGTTCTCTTCTACGCGACTCCGATCGTCTATCCCGCCGCCTTCATCCCTCCCCGCTTCCACTGGATCCTGGCGGTCAACCCGATCGCGCACCTTGTCGAGTGGTATCGCCGCGCCTTCACGTTGCACACTCTTCCCGATGCCTCTTCGGTGCTCTACCTCACGCTTTTCTCAGGGGCCGCGGTGATCCTGGCCTCTGCGCTGTTCTTCCGCGCCCGGCCCCATTTTGCGGACTTGATCTGAGCGCGAAGGGAAGAATGGCCCCGCCGCGGCGGTTGGGAGCGGCGGTCCCGAAGGGTCGAATCCCGAACAAGGAGGTTCTGTGAAGCTCATCCGACTTTGTGCCTGCCTCGCGGTCGCGGCGTTTTCCCTGGCCTGCGCCGCCCCGTCGGCTCCGAAAGCCGCGGCGCCGCCTCCGTCGCCGACCCCGGCGCTGATGTCCAGAACGAACCCGAACATCGTGGAGGAAGACGAGGTCCATATCGTCGAGCGTTTCCCCAAAAACGAGTACATCCGGGTGGACGACCGGCACATCCGCAATCCGCTGATCGTGAAGCCGGTGGAGTTCTTCAAAGAGGACGACAAGTACTACTACGTGTACACCTACAAGCGCAACGCCCAGATGGAGGCGATCGAGAGGGGTCTCAAGGCGCTGACGGGGACCCCCACTCCCGAGCCGCCCCCGCCGGGGACGACGCCGACGCCCTCCGGGCCGCCTCTCTCCGACTTCGAGGACCTCGCGCCCGCGCGAGTGGCGGGCCGCATCAAGCTCGAGGCGGTCGCGGGGTCGGGGTTGCCGGATCGCGGGCTTTGGCGGGCTTCCTTCGCGGTAGCCGACATCAATGGAGACGGGATTCCCGATATCGTCGCCCCTCCCTCGCGTCTGGGGGACGGCAAGCTTCACTGCTGGATCGGGAACGGTAAGGGAAACTTCACCGAATGGCCGGTCAGGTTCGTGGAAGATGGGAAACCCGCCGAGCTGGGGCTCGACTACGGAGCTGCGGTGGTCGGCGACATCGACCGCGACGGACATCCAGACATCGTGGCAGCCTCTCACGGCGCCGGGCTGGTTTCCCTTTTTGGCGACGGCAGGGGCATGTTCCGGGTCGTCCGAGCCGGCCTTCCGGCCCGCGACTTCTCTACGCAGGCCGTCGCCCTTTTGGATGCCGACGGCGACGGCAAGCTCGACATCGTCGCGACGGCGGATAACTTCGATACCCGGTCCCCGAGCCGGACCGCGCTTGTCCGCGTCTACCTCTATCGCGGCGCAGCGGGCTGGCAGTACAAGACGGACGGCATCGTCGGGGCCGCTTACTCTAATTCCCTGCACGCCTGGGACTTCGATCGGGACGGGAAGAGCGACGTGCTGATCGCCAGTCATAACCTCGGAGTCGTGGACCTCCTCTGGAAGAGCGTCGGGAAAGGGCGGTTCGAGCCGGTGGCGGTCCCGACCGAGATCTACGCGTACCACTTCGCCACGGTGCCCGGCACCTTCGGAAGAAAACGCGTTCCGGCATTCGCCGACACCTATCAGATGTTCACCAACGAGCCGGAAGTCGTCCGAGCCGTCGGCATCACGGTTTACAGCTTCGACGAGGGGAAATGGACCCGCCACAGGGTCTGGCGCAAGAAGTCGGGCAAGTCCGCCGAGTACGGGCTGGCCATGGGGGATCTGGACGGGGACGGTCTGGATGACATCGTTTTCCCCGACAGCGAGATCAACCGGCTGCGGGTCTTCTTCCAGAAACCGGACGGAACTTTCCTGGAAATGGCCGAGAACGAGGAGCCGGCTCTCGATGCGCCGGGCCAGTGCGTCCAGCTGGCCGACGTCAACGGCGACGGCCGTCTCGACCTCATCCTGTCGAAAACCGTGGTCTCCTACCGCCCCGAAGAGCAGGGCGGCTGGAATCTCTATCTCAACAGGGGGAAGTGACCGTAAACAAGAGGCTTGCCCCTCTTCTCATGATTCCGGAGCATATTTTTGCGTTTTTCCTCTTGACAGCCGTTCTCGAAGCGCCCAAGATTCCTGCAAATCCACGGAGGTGAAGGAATCCCGGTCTAACCGAGAAATCAAGGCTCGAAACAAATTGAAGTACGGGAGGTGATGGGATCGCGCGAGGGGAAGGAACTCAAGCGTGTTTTTTCGCAGTTAACAGTAACGAGGAGATCTCAATGAAGAAAACCTTCCTGACGTGTATGGCGGTCCTCGCCTTGCTCGCTCTTGCGAGCAGCGCGGGCGCCATCACGTGCACCATTGACCAGCGTCCTGCTGCGACGCTGCTCATTCCTTATTTCCAGGCGACCTTCAACCCGGACGGGACGGTCCTGTCTGAGGGCTCGGGAGCTCTGGACACGCTGGTGACGATCGGAAACGCCTCTTCGGCGCCGATGCTCGTTCACGTTACGGTGTGGAATGACCGTTCTGAAGTGGCTCTCGACTTCAACCTTGCTCTGACCGGGTTCGACATCCAGTCCTGGCAGATGTCCTCGCTCCTGCGCGGCTTCATCCCGGAAACGCCGGTCAACCAGTCGCACGTACCGCAGGTCAAGGACTCCCACCAGGTTCTGACCACCGGCAACGTCTGCCAGAGCAATGGCGCCTCGCTCGTTTATCCGACGGCGGGCGGCTACCTGCGCGTGAAGCCGACCAATCCGGCCTCGAATCTGGACAACGACAATGCGACGACGGTCTATCCGAATGGACCGTTCTCCAGCTCGTTCCTGTTCCAGGTCCTCGATACTCTCGATACGACCAAGGACACGACGACATGCCTCGGCGGCGTCGATAACGTGATCACGAACCCGATCCACGGGTACGTCACGATCGACCACGCGAACTATTGCACTCTGACCAACCCGGACGATCCTCTGTACTGGACGAACGACGCAGCGGGATTCGAGAACAACCTGTGGGGTGACTACATCTTCACCAACGGGGCTGGTCTCGGCACCATGGGCTTCCCGGCCGTCGCGATCGAAGCGACATCGCTGATCGATGGCGGTCTCGGTTCGCCGGGCTCCCTGTCCGACAACACCGCGGCGCCCGCCGATCCCGCGAGCACCACGGGTCCGGGCAAGCGGACTTTCTACCGCCGCTATGTCCTGACCGCCGACACGGTCCCCTGCATCAACGCGATGCCGGCTCCGCAGAACGCGTGGGATTGCGGCTTCGGCGACCAGCGCGAGCCTCTGGGCCTCAAGTACGCCGCCCGGTGGTTTGACGCGTCTCCCGCCGTGACTTCCTTCTTCAACGTGTGGCGCGGATCCGCGGGAGACGAGACGCTCTTCTCCGCCGGTCTGAACCACCTGTTCCGGCCTCTCTCGAGCGGTGTCTTCCAGTGCACCGTGACCGAGCCGACCGTGAGCCTGACCTTCTTCGACGAAGACGAGAACACGGTCACCTCGACCTGTCCTCAGTCGCCGTGCCCGCCGACTCCGGAATTCAATTTCCCGCTGGAGACCCAGCGCACGTCGATTGTCGGGTTCTCGCACCCCAGCTGGCCCGCTGGCTGGGTTTCCATGGAGTTCTACAACACCACCGCCCCGATTCACGGAACTCTGGATCAGGCGTACGTGACGTACGACTTCCAGGGCGCCACGGCGTTCCTCTCTGCCGGCGCGCAGGCTGCCCAGCTCGATCCGACGAACTGCCAGCCGCTTCAGGTTCCCTGCGCCACGGCGGGTGGACCCCCGAACTGCTACGGTCCGAACCCTGTTCTTCCTGGTGTGACGACCACGTCGCCGATCATCCCGTTGGTCGTCGGTTCTGGTCCCTAGTCGGTTTTTCTCGGAGTGGGCGGGACGAAAGTCCCGCCCACTTTTTTCCATTGGAAGGTCGCTCGACTTAGGAAGGTCCGCCCCGGCCAAGGACAAAGGAATTACTTCATCGGATACTCGCCGGCCCGATTTCAGATTCCTGGTCACCCTGTCGAATCAGCGATGAGGAATATGAAATCCGGCTTTGGATCCCGACGTCTATAGAAACCGCTTACCAAACCAGGACAGCCCCAGGAGGGTCCTCGCTCATGAATGCTTTTCCCCAGGCCTGGTCACCCAAGAATCTGCGAGTCTTGAGAGCGCCTTTGATCGCATTGATGCTGGTTCTCCCCGCGATCGTGCAGGCGCAGACCCCTGACGTCCCTGTCACCGTGAACGGCATAACCGTTCCGCAGATCGCGGTCCCGGCCGTTTACAACGGGAAATATGTTCTGCAGTTGAGTACATGGGGCTTTTTCTGGCTCGACACCGACACCATGCAGGCTGGCCATGTCCAGGCGATTTCGTTGTGCGTCGCCAATTTCCCTCCCTCCGAGAGCGGGTTCTATCTCGGCGGGGGAGACTGCAACTCCTTCTCCGCGCTGGTCACCTCGGGCAACATCGCGGTCCCCTACACGCACAACGGATTGTGCTGGGCGAAGATCAGGGGCTGCGGGGGACCCCGGGACGACGGGCACATGCTCGTGAGCTTTGGTCTCGGGAATGGCTTCCCATACCTGGGGGACCTCGACACTATTCCCCCCGCCTCGACCCAGATGGCCGATCCTCAGGGGAGGAGATGGACCGTCCTGATTGCGGATGCGACTTACAGGAACTTCTACTTCCACGTCATCAGCGGCGGCGGCGCGACCGCCACGCCCTCCGCCACGCCCACGCCTGCCCCGCCCACGCCCACGCCGACGCCGGGACCGGCCGTCCGGGCGACGAACCAGTCGAGCGTAGCGCGCGGCGACGGCCTGAACTACTACGGCGACAAGTGGCAGCTCCAGGACATCTCGAATCCGAGCTCCACCCGGACCGACTGGGACTTCAACTATCTCGGGAGCTTCGTATCCGATGAAGGGGGAGGTCCGGCCACCGAAGGCACGGTCACCGGTTACTTCCCCTGCGACCCGAGCAGCCTGGGTGTCATCCGTACCGGCGCCGGGTGCATGCAGAGCCTGGGCCTGCAGAATCCGCCCAGCCCAGGCAACTACCAGTTCGCCATGCTCAGCAACGTCTCTCCAAACCCCCTCATCTCCTCCGCGTTGGCGGTTTCGTGTCCTCAGGCGCTCATCCTCGGCTACACCGGCTTCAGCGGTACCTGCGCGAAGAGCGGCGGTGTCCTGACCATCCCCACAACGGGTGGCATCGCCGACGCGAGAGGCTCGAAGGGAAACACCAGCGAAGCCCAGTTCGACTGGACGTTCCCCGGAAGCCTGACTCCGAACGTCTCGGGGTCGGCGCCCGGTGTTCCCGATGACGCCACGACCTTTACGCTGACCATCACCTTCCCGGGTGGTTACCAGGCGACGGCTTCCGGATCCATCACCCGCGTGACTTCGGTCCCGAGGCTGGGCATCTTCACCGACGCGGGCGCGACGCAGCCGCCATTCTTCGGCGGCGGCGCCTTCCAACTGACCGCCGGTACGACCTATTACCTGAAGGACATCGAGGACGTTCCGCCCGCCTCGGCGGATTTCTTCTTCCACAACGCCGGGGGCGACGCCTCGATTGGCCACACGAATGGTCCCGGTCCTCTCGCGTGGACTCCCCTCTCCGCCTGCAGCTCCGGCTGCTCGGTGAAAGTCACCGTCGGCGCGCTTTCGGACTCGAAGCCGGTCGTCATCTCGCCTTCCGGCGGACCGACGCCGGCCCCGACTCCGGTTCCGACGGCCATGCCTCCTCCGAGTGGCGGCTCGGTGACGGTCTTCGTGACCGGACCAACATCCGGCGCGAGGAACACCGCGCTCGCCTTCACGGCAAGCGCCAGCGGCGGCAGCGGGAACTACGGTTACTCCTGGGCCTGCGACTACAACCCGTTCTCACCCCTCTTCTCCTCCGGGACGCAGACGAGGACCTGCACTTATTCGGTCGCGGGAACCTACAACGTCAAGGCGCGGGTCGTCGACAACAACAGCGGCACGACGGCTCAAAGCGCCGACCATCTCGTGACGATCTCCGGAGGACTGCCGCCACCTTCGAGCAACTTCATCCCGACCGGAGCGACCGTCGTTTTCAACCAGTTCAACGGGAGATATGAGGCCAGCACCGGCTCACCGATTACTTTCACGGCGGCCGAGGACCCGGCGAACGTCACCAGCTACAGCTGGAGCTTCGGAGACGGCGCCTCGGGGTCCGGCAAATCGGTCACGCACACCTACGACTCGCCGCGCTCCTACACGACGAGCCTGACGGTGGCGGGCAACGAGACGACCACGAGCGGCACGGCATCCTCGAGCAAGAACCTCACGATCACGGGACTGCCATTCAAGGCGATCATCGTTCCGGGAGCGGCGCACCTCGATCTGGGCCAGAGCGTCTGGGGGACCGATGTGACAGTCACCAACCCGGGGACCGACACGCTCACGATCACGCCGAACTTCTATCCTTATCTGGACGGAATGCCCGACGAAGTCGACCTTTCGCAGATTCCTTACGATTCGAGCATGTCCTTTCAGCTTGCCCCCGGCGCCTCCTGGTCGCAGGTGGACGTCGTCAATTTCTTGCACGGCGGGAGCAACAAGGGCACGCTCATCTTCAAGTACGACGGGACTGCCGATCCTGTTGTGACGGCCCGCGTTTACTTCGCGTCCTCCTCCGATCCGCTCGGGGCCTCCTACGGGGCGGCTTTCCCGTCGTTCAAGATCACAGGCTCGGGCGGCGTCTCGACGCAGAACGCCGAGGAGACGCTGGCGGCGGACCAGACCATCATCGGGCTGCGCTCCGACGACTCCTACCGATTCGCGGTCACTCTCTACAACGCCTCGAGCAGCCGGGCGACCTTCCGCTTGAATGCGACCGACGTGGGGGGCGTTCCGGTCCAGATCAAGGACGCGACCGGTTCGCCCGTCTCCAATCGGGACTTCTCGATCGGCCCGTACCAGCAGATCCAGGTGTCGGACAGCAACCTCGTTTTTGTCCCCGGAGACTATGTCTTCAAGGCCTCCCGTTTGAGCTCCGCAGGGGCTCTGATCGCCTTCGGAACGGCCCTCGACCGCAAGTCGAGCGATCTCGTCCAGATCTCGGACGACACTCCCGCAACGGTGGTGGACGGAGCGGGAAACATCTCTTACTACGTCGCCGGTGTCAGCCACCTCGACACGGCACGCGCGCAGTGGAGGACCGACCTGAGGATTTTCAATCGCAGCTCCTTCGCGCGGAACCTCTCGTTCGAGTACATCTTCACGAAACCGGACGCGACGGAGAAGCAGGCGCTCCTGGTCAACGGCAAGCGAATCGGGCCGGGTGAGCTTCTGACGTTCGACGACGTCGTGGACTCCCTGCTCAGGCCGGGAGACCCGACAGCGGACCTCTCCGGCGACTCGGCCGGCGTGCTGCGCATCTTCTACACGGAGGACGCGGAATCGGCGACCAAGCCTCTGATCATCGGTCTTCGCAACTACGACGACCCGAGCGACGGAACCGGCACGGCCGGCACCCAGCTCGGCGTGTACTCGGCCAGCCTGAGCACGACGGTCGCGAGCCCGGCGCTCGTCACGCCCGGAGCGGAGGAAAGTTCCCGCTTCTACTCGCAGATCGGGCTCTTCGCTCTCGACAACGTGATGACGACCGGCCGGATCTCGGCCTACGACAAAGCCGGGAACGAGGTGGGCCACTTCGACTTCGTGTTGAACCAGGCCGACTCCGGCGGCGCTGGCCATTTCGGCCAGGTCCGGCTTTCCAACCTGACCGATTTCACCAATCCCGGCACGCCGGTCTCCGTTCGCGTGTCGGTCACGAGCGGTGGCCGTCTCGGCTCCTACGTCACCATGGTGGACCTCAAGACCAACGACCTGACCTTCATCCAGGGACGCCCGCTGCAATAAGCATCTTTCCGCCGACTTCTCGACAAGCCCCGGCCCCGGCCGGGGCTTCTTGTTTGAGGGCGCGGGCAGCCTGACGAAGCGGCCCTCGAATCCGTAGAAACAGGCGCTAGAATGGCCCGGTCAGCGTGATGAGATTGTTCTTCTCGTGAGCCAGAGCCCTTCTCCCGACTCCCGGGGTGCCTCCGCCGTCGTGGAAGCGGAGATGGTGTCCCCGTATCTCCACAACCGGGGAGAGGTCCTCTACAACCCGGTCACCGGCCTCTCGATCCCGAGAGACGGGGAGGAATACCGGGCTCTCTCCCGGATCGAGAAGGGCCTGCCCGTCGAGGCGGGGGCCGCCGCTCTCGAGCACCTGCGGGCGGCCCGTTTTCTGATCGAGGACCTGGACTCCGAGACGCGCCGCTCGCACCTTCTCTTCCTCTCGCTCGAGACCTGCACCGCCTGCAATCACCGCTGCCCCTTCTGCCCGGTCTCGGTGGACCCGCGGGAAAAGGACGTCATGAGCCAGGAGCTCTTCGAGTCGATCGTGGACCAGACGATCGAGGCCGGGGGCAAGGGCGTCGTCGTCTTCCTCTCGAACTACAACGAGCCGACGATCGATCCGCTCTTCGAGGAGCGGTGCCGGGCGCTCTTCGAGCGCGGTCTCCCCGTGTCCATTCTGACGAACGCCTCGAACCTCACGCCGGAGAGGGGGAGGAGGCTGGAGACGGCGGGCCGTTTCCGCTACATCGGCATCAACCTGCCCACTCTCGACCCGGACCGCTATCAAAGACTCCACGGAACGCGGGACCTCGCGCGCGTCGTCGCGAACATCGAGGCGATGCGAGCGGAAGCTCTCTCGGAGGAAGCGGCGATCGTGGTGCTCGGTGAGCAGGACGAAGCCCACCGGCGCGATGTCGGGGAGATCCGCAAGCGGTTCGAGCCGCTGGGATGGCAGGTCAAGCCCTTCCGGATCCGCAGCCGCCCGTCGAGCGGCACCTTCGTTCCGGAACCGCCTCCGAAGAAGAAGCTGAAAGGATGCGAGCTGATGGGCTCCCGCCCCTTCGAGCACCTGCATGTCACCGCCACCGCCAGGGCCGTGCTCTGCTGTCAGGATTACTACGAGCGCCTGGTCGTCGGCGACCTGAAGACTCAGACCGTCGCGCAGGTCCTGGGCGGGGACACGATGGCGCGCCTTCGCCGCTGGACTTATGGCGTGGAAGAAGCCCCGCCCGATTTCCTGTGCCGCCGCTGCGAGTTCGCGCTCGGAGAATGAGAAGAGAATTGTGAATGGTGATTTGTGAATGGTGAATGGGCCGAATTCCAGCCTTTTTGCGATATTCACAATTCACAATTCACGACTCACAATCTGCCGGTATGAGTGAGATCGCGGTTCGGGCGGACAGGGTCTGCAAGACCTACCGGCTTTACGACGCCCCGTCGGACCGGCTGAAGGAGCTCTTCCTCCGGCGCCCGCACCACCGGGGATTTCAGGCCCTGACCGGTGTGTCCTTCGAGCTTCTGCGAGGGAAGGCGCTGGGGCTGATCGGCGAGAACGGCGCGGGGAAGTCCACGCTCCTGAAGATCGTGGCCGGCACGACGCAGCCGACCTCCGGATCCGTCGAGCGGCACGGCGTCGTGGCCTCGATTCTGGAGCTGGGAATGGGCTTCCATTCCGAGTTCACGGGAAGGGAGAACGCGCGCATGAACGCCGCGTTGCTCGGGCTGACGGGGGCGGACATCCGGGAGCGGCTCCCGCGGATCCGGGATTTTGCCGAGCTCGGGGATTTCTTCGATCGGCCGGTGAGGACGTATTCCTCCGGCATGACGCTGCGGCTGGCCTTCGCCGTCGCCACGCACGCGGATGCGGAGGTCCTGATCGTGGACGAGGCGCTGGCCGTGGGGGACGGTTACTTCCAGAAGAAGTCCATCGACCGGATCACGGAGTTCCAGAAGCGGGGCGGGACTCTCCTCTTCTGCTCCCATGCGCTCTACTTCATCGCGATGCTCTGCGATCACGCCCTCTGGCTCAAGCAGGGAAGCGTAGCCGCGGCCGGCCCCTCGCGGAAAGTGGTGAGAGCCTACGAGGAGTTTCTCCAGGAGAAGGAACGTCTCCGTTCCTCCGAGGCCGAACCGTCTCCCGCCGCGGCCGCCGCGAACGGGAGGCATCCGGCCCGATTGACCGAGGTTATGATTCACGACGGGTCGGGGTACCCGCGCGCGGAATTCGCGGCCGGGGAAACGCTGGCCGTGGACCTCGCCTTCGAGACGGAGGACCCGAGCCTCGCATTTCACGTGCGTGTCGGCGCGGATCGGGAGGACGGCGTCCAGGCCTTCGCGGTGGACACGCGAGAGGAGCCGTGGGCCCCGTTGACGGGACGGCGGCAATACCAGCTGCGGCTCACTTTCCCCGAGCTTCCGATCGCCCAGGGTCAGTTCCGCCTCTATGTTTTTCTGGGCGATGAGACGGCTCTCCATCTGCACGACTTGAGGATCGTGAAGACCGGTTTTACGGTCGTCTCGCCGGATTACGTTGTGGGGCTGTTGCGCCCCAGACACGTGTGGAGCGTTGCCGAAGAGGAACGCTTCGAAGAAACGCCGGCCAGGCGCTCCATCACCGGCTCGTGAGTTGAAGAAGGCGCTCGCGTTCCTCCGGGGAGCGGATCCTCTCGATTACGGCCGCCGCTTCGCGCGCTTGCGCTGGCGCCGGGCGGTCAGGGCCGAGGAAGTGAGAGAGGTCTTTCCGGACGAGCCGGCCCGCGAGGCGTTTGCCGGCGCCGAAGCCTGGCTGCTCGTCCGGGACGAGACCGCGCTGCCGTGGCCGGGATCTCTGGTTCCCTTGCCGAGCCCCGGAGGCGTCGTCGTGGCAGCGGCGTCGTCCGCGGCGGAGCCGGCCGCGCACACGCTCCGTGAGCTCGAGGCGCGCGCGTCGGCGCGGAACGACCCCGGAATTTCCGACGCCGGCCCCGCGGCGCACGGTTTGGCGATCTCGTTTCGGCCTGGCGATTTTGCCATTGCCTCGGAGGAGACAGTCGCCGGCCTGGTGGACCGGCTTCTCGGACCTTCCACTCCCAGGCGGATTGAGCCCGATTTCCGGGTCCTCTCGTTCGAAGACCCTTCGGAACGGGAAAGGCCCGAGTTGACGCGGCACATCCCGGAGGGAGCGCGGCGGATGCTCGACGCGGGCTGCGGGGCGGGAGGGTCCTCCGGCGCTCTTCGCCGCCGGCGGGAGGCTCTTCACGTCACGGGGATCGAGAAAAACCCGGCGTCGGCCCGGCTCGCCCGCCCCAGGCTCGATCGCGTGGTCGCGGGCGACGCGAACAGAGCCCTGGCCGATCTCGCGAGCGCGGGGGAGAGCTTCGACGTGTTCCTCTTCGCCGACGTGCTGGAGCACCTGGCCGATCCGGTGGAAGCTCTGGCCCGGGCGAGACGCCTCGCCGTCGCGGGCGCGACGCTCGTCGCCAGCGTCCCGAATGCGGGCCACCTCTCGATCGTTCGGGACCTCGTGATGGGCCGCTTCGACCCCGTCCCGGCCGGCCTGGCCGATTCCGGTCACCTGCGCTGGTTCACGAAGGCCTCGCTCAGCGAGGCCCTGGAGGAGGCGGGCTGGCATCCGGTTTCGATCGAGTCCTGGCCGGGAGCGGCGCCTCCGGAGGCCGCGGAATTCCTTTCGGAGCTGAAGGGTTGGGCAGGTCTCGACCGGACAAGCCTCATGACATACCAGTGGATCGCGGTCGCGCGCCCGGACCCCAACGGGCCGCGCCGCGCCGGCTGACGCGGCCATGCGCATCGCGTACCTGCTCGAATCAGCCGAGCTTTCGGGCGGAGCGCAGGTCGTCTTCCAGCAGGCGGAGGCTCTCGCGCGGCGCGGCCACCGCGTGGCCGTCGTTTCCCCGGGAGCGCCGCCGGACTGGTTTTCTCTGACCCGGACGCGCTTCGAGCGTTCCTCGTTCCGGGATTCGCGCGAGCTCGCGGAGGCTCAGGTCCGGATCGCCACGTTCTGGACCACGGTCGCGCCGGCTCTCGAAGGCCCCGCCTCTCCCGTGTTCCACCTCTGCCAGGGCTATGAGGGGAGCTTCAGTTTCTACGCCGACCGGCGTTCCGAGATCGAGGCCGCCTACCGCGCACCCACTCGCAAGCTCGCCATTTCCAGGACGCTGGGCGCCGTTCTCGAGAGCCGGGGATTTGGTCCCGTCGAAAACGTGGGACAGGCCTTCGATCCCCGGGGCTTTTCTCCGCGAGAAGGGCCCGCCAGCGCGCGTCATCCTCTCCGGGTGTTGCTCGTCGGCCCTTCCCGGGCGGATGTCAAGGGAATCCGCCTGGGTCTCGAAGGGCTCGCCCTCTGGCGCCGTCGCGGCGCCGCTTTCCGGCTCTTGCGCGTCTCGACCGAGCCGGCGGAGGAGGACGAAAAAGCGACGTGTCTGGTGGACGAGTATCACCACAGGCTCTCCCCCGCCCGCATGCCCTTCGCCTACCGGGCCTGCGATCTCTTTCTCGGTCCGGCCCGGGCCGAAGAAGGCTTCGGGTTGCCGGTGGTCGAGGCGCTGGCCAGCGGCCTCTCGTGCCTTCTCTCCGACACGCCGGGTCATCGCGAGATCGCCGGAGAAGCCGCCAGGTACTTTCGCGACGGCGATTCAGACGCTCTGGCCGGGACAATTCCCGGCGCGGCGACCCCGGAGGCCCTCGAGCGGGCCCGCGCCGAGGGGCCCCCCCGCGCCGCGCGATTCGATCCCGGCGCGGTTGCCGAGAGGCTCGAATCCGCTTTCCGGCGCGCTCTGACGGAGAACGGCGGTCCCGTCGCGTGACAACGGAAGTCTCCGCGATCGTCGTGAATCATCGCAGCGTGGCGGAGGCGGCGGTCTGCGTCGCTTCGCTCTCGGCAGCCTTCGAGCGAGAAGGGATCGCGGGAGAGATCGTTCTCGTGGATTGCGGATCGGGAGAGGAGGAAGCGGCGCGCCTGAGGCACGTCCCCGCCGACCGTCGCGTCTTGCTCCCGGAGAACCGCGGCTACTCGGGAGGCGTCAACGCCGGCCTCGCCCAGGCCCGCGGAGCCGTGCTCATCCTCTCCAACGCCGATGTCGTCTTCTCTCCGGGCTCCGTCGGAAGACTCCTGGAGGCGGCAGTCTCCCGCCGCGTCGGCGCCGCGGCGCCGCTCTCGACCTGGGACGCGGAGGGGCGCCTGCGGCTGCCGCCCGGATACGCTCCCGGTTTCTTTCGAGACGGCGCGCAGATCTTCTCGGGGCTCTTCCCGGTTCTCGATCGGCGGCGATTCGCGTCTTTCGCCCGCCAGGCGATGAGGCTCTGGGAAAGCGGGGGGCGCGCGCGGCATCTGTCGGGCGCCGTTCTGGCCGCGCGACGGGACGTCTTTGACGCCGCGGGCCGTTTCGACGAACGGTTTCCCTTCGAGTATGAGGAGACCGAGTGGGAGGACCGCGTTCGTTCAAAGGGGTTCGACCTGCTCTTCGTCGCGCAGGCGCGGGTCCGGCATCTCTGGGCGGTGAGCTCCTCGCGAAACCCGGAGACCGGCGCGCGCCGCGCGGCCTCGGAGAGACAGTACCGGCTCCGGCGCTATGGCCGGGCCGCCACGGAACTGCTCGAGCGCGCGGCTCATCTTCCGCGGCCGGCGTCCGCCGCGACGCGGCTCTCCGAGCTTCGCGTCCCGGCCCTCGAGGACGCCGCGGTCGCGCTCTCGCCCAATCCTTCGGGCCTTCCGTTTGCGTGCGCGGACCTGTCGCGGGAATTTCGGCTGCCGGACGAAATCCAGGCGGGCCTGCCTCCCGGCTTCTGGTTCCTCACCGTTTTTCGGAAGGCCGATGGCCGGCCTCTCGAACGGTTCCTCTGGGAAAAACGAGCCGCATGAGTTTTCAGGTCCGCGAGGCGACCCCCCAGGACGGGCCCGGGATCCGCCGGCTCTTCGCGCGAGTCTTCGGGCTCGAGATGCCGGCCGAGGAATGGCAGTGGAAGTTCACGCTCGACCCGGACGGCTGGTTCGGAGTCGTCGCCGTCCTCGACGGACGGATCGTCGGCAACTACGCGGGCTGGGCCATGCGCTTTCTCTCGGGCGGCCGGCAGCGCCTTCTCTACTCCGTCGGCGATGTCGCCACCGACCCGGCCGTGCGCTTCCTCGGAGGACGGCGCGGCGTCTTTCGCGCGATGTCCGGGGCCTTCTACGAGGCCGTGGGGTCTCGCGGGGTTCCGTTCTGTTTCGGATTTCCCAACGCCCGCCATGCGGAGGTGAGCCACCGGATCGTCGGCTCTCGAACTCTCTTTCCCGTCCGGGAGAGGCGCGTCCCGTGCGCCGCTTTCCCGGCAGCGCCGCGGGACTTCGTCGCGGGGGATTCTCTCAACGAGGCCTTCGACCCGCTCTGGGCGGCGGCCTCGCGCTTCCTGGCCGAGGCGGCCGTGCGCGACCGGGCCCGGGCCAACTGGAGGTTTCACGCGCGGCCGACGCGCTACTACCGAATGGTTTGGCGCGACGCGGCCCAGGGGATGGCCGGCTGGGCCGTGCTCTCGGTGGTCGGCGAGAACGCCCTCGTGGCGGATTATCTCGGGCGCGAGCCGGACGGAAGCGACCTGCCGCCGCTTTTCGCGGCCGCGGCCGCCGAGGCCGCGCGGATGGGCGCGCTCCGGCTCGTTTTCTGGGAAACTCCCGGCGGGCCCGGAGCGCGGGTCATCGCGGCTCTCGAAGGGGAGCGACGCGAGGCCGGCTTTCCGCTGGTCGTGCGAACCTTCGACGACGCAGCCGCCGACGAGTTCGCGCGCTCGGTCCACCTCGTGCCTTCTCTGTACGACGTCATCTGAAAAGGAAACGGATAGACTCCCGCGAGCCGAAACGATGCGACACGCCGGTTTGACCGATGGATGAGGCGTCCCTGATTCCGTACCGGGCGACGGAACTTTCGGGCGCGCGCATCCTGGCGCTGGCGGCGCATCCCGATGACGAGGTGCTTGGAGCCGGCGGGACCCTCGCCTGGAACGCCCCCGGCGCGGAAGCGATCCGCGTCTGGATCGCGACCGACGGCACCCGGCAGGAGGGCTCGGAGGCAGCGGAAGACTACGGCGAGCGGCGGCGGGAGGAATCGCGCAAGGCGGCCCGGATCCTCGGTCTGGAACCGCCCTTTTTCGGGTCGCTCCCCGACCGCGGGCTCTCCTCGCGCGCCGGAGACCTCGCGGCGGCGCTGGATCGTCTGATCGCGGAGTTCCGTCCCGATCTGGTCTTCTGCCCGTCCCCCATCGAAGTCCACCCCGATCACCGCGCCCTCGCCGAGGCTCTCTACGAAAAGCTGGCGGCCTCGCGTCCGGAAGATCCGGACCACGATCGGTTCCGTTTCCTGCGTCTGGCCTTCTACGAAATCTCCTATCCACTGCTTCCCGACACGCTCGTGGACATCTCGAGCGTCTCGCGCGTCAAGGAGGAAGCTCTCGCCTCCTACGCCTCGCAGCAGGCGGTGCGCGACTACGCGCGCGCGATCGGCGGATTGAACGCCTACAGGAGACTCACGCTCGAAGGGGAAGGCCCGGTGGAGGCCTTTCGCGTCGTGGGCCACGCGGAGGCCTCGACGCGGTCGCTGGAGGAATTCCGACGCTCGATCGGACCGGCGGTGTTTCGGTCCGGAGAGCGCGGGGCCGCGCCGGTGTCGGTCGTGGTTCGCACGCGCAACCGGCCGGCGCTGGTCCGGGAAGCCCTGGAAAGCCTGAGAGAACAGACCGCCCGGCCCGCGCAGGTCGTGCTCGTCAATGACGGCGGGGCCTCGGTCGCGGGCCTTGAAACGGAGCTCCGGGACGCCTTCGACGTCGTCCTGGCCGAGCTGCCCGAGAGGCGCGGCCGCTCCCACGCGGCCAATCATGGCGTTTCCCTGGCGAGCCAGGATCTCGTGGCGTTCCTGGACGACGACGACCTCTGCTATCCCGATCATCTCGAACGCCTCACGCGGGCCCACCGGAGCGGCCCCGAGCCCGTCGTCTATTCCGACGCGGTCACCGTGGTCTACGAACGTCGCGAGGAAGCGTGGGAGCCGCTGCATCGCGCGCTTCAATACTCGCTCGACTTCGACCCCGACTACCTGCTTCTCGCCAACTACATCCCTCTTCACACACTGCTTCTCCCTCGCGCACTCTTGACCGGGGTTGGAGGGTTCGACGAGAAGCTGGAGTATTCGGAAGACTGGGATCTTCTGATCCGGCTCTCCTTCGAGACCGCGTTCCGGCACCTGCGCGCCGTGACATGCGAGTACCGGGCCTTCCAGGGCCAGGACGGAGATCCGTTCCACGTGCCCGCGGGCCAGGCCGCTTTCCAGCGGGCACGCGCCGAGATCTACGCGCGGTACGCGAGCCGCCGCACCGAGGAGGGGCTCGCCCGGGCCTTCGACCGGCTGCGAGCGCAGGTCGCTTTCTGCTCGGAACGGGACGGCGTCTCCCAGGGGGAGCTGCGCTACCAGCGCGACAGCCACCGGCGCCTGAACGCGAAGCTGGCGCGGGCCGAGCAGAACGCCGCGCAACTGATCGCCCGGCTCTCCGCGGCGCAGCAGCGGAGTCCAGAGCTCGAACGGGAGTCCACCGCGCTCGAAAGCCGGGTGCGCGAGCTCGAGACGGAGAGAGGACAGCTTCTCTCCGAGAACGAGCTCGTTCACGCTCGCGTGGCGGAGCTCTTCGCGAGCAACGAGGGGTACCACCGCCAGATCGGGGAGATCCAGGCGGAGATCCGGCGGCTCAACGGCATCCTGGCCCAGATCTATGGGTCCAGGACCTGGAAACTCCATTTGCTTGCGGAGCGTCTGAGAGGCCGCCGCTAGGCGGCGCGGAGCGCCGCCTGGTGACTCGCCGCGTCGTGGTCCTGGCTCCCGAGCCCATCCGTCCCAGGATGGCGGGCATGGGCATTCGCGCGCTGGAGCTCGCGCGAGCCCTTCGCGCGGAATTCGACGTCCGGCTGCTCGTGGTCAACGACCCGGCCGAGGCGGCGAGCGCCGCGGGAGACCTTCCCGTCGTGGCGGCGCCGCCGGGCGGGCTGGCCGCCGCGGCCGTGAACTCCGACGCCGCCATCGTGTCGGGTCATGCCGCCAACTGGTGGTTCCATCAGGTGCCGGGCGTCCCCGTCGCCGCGGACCTCTACGACCCCTTCTTCGTCGAGAACCTCCACTATGCCTCCACGCTCGGCGAGGGCACGGCGGCTCACGACCGCGCGACTCTCGATCTCGCCCTGGCCCGGGCGGATTTCTTTCTCTGCGCCTCCGCCGAGCAGCGTCTCTTCTATGCGGGCGCTCTCTACACGAAGGGAAGGATCGGCGCCTCGAACTTTCCCGCAGACCCGACGCTCTCGGGACTGCTGTCCCTCGTGCCGTTCGGCGTGCCCGCCGAGCCAGCGGCGGGCGACCGCGCCGCCGGCCGAAGACTGCTCCGCGTTCCCGCCGAGGGACCGCTCGTTTTCTTCGGAGGAATCTATGACTGGTACGAGCCGGGCCTCCTGCTCGAGGCGTGGCCGGGGGTCCTGCGCCGGTCCCCCGACGCGAAACTTCTCTTCTTCGAGAACCCCAACCCGCTGACGACGCCGCAGCGGGTCTACGCCCGCGCCCGCGAGAGGGCCCGGGCGATCGATCCGCAGGGAAAATCGGTTCTCTTCTCTCCCTGGCTGCCCTATGCCGCGCGCCCCGACCTCTACGCGGCGGTGGACCTGCTCGTCTCCATCTCCTCGGAGGGGCTCGAGAGAGACCTCGCCTTTCGCACGCGATTGCTGGACGCCGCGTGGGGAGGAGTCCCATCGATCTCGGTCGCGGGGGGGTCGCTCGCGCGCCAGCTCGAGGAGGCCGGCGCCGGACGCCGGGTGGCGGGAACCGCTTCGGCCCTGGCCGAGGCCGTTGCCCAGATGCTGGCCGACTCCCAGGAACGTCAGAACGCCGGGGCCGCCGCCCGGCGCTTCGCCGCCACCCGCGCCTGGCCCGCTGTCGCCGCCCCGCTGGCCGCCTGGTGCCGCGAGGCCCGAGTCGATCCGGGCCGCCTTCCGCTTCCCGCCATGGAAACGCAGCCGCTCTGGCGCCGGCTCCGGAAGAAGGTGGCCGGCCACAGGGGATAGGCGTACCGGCCGGAGCTCGATGCTCGAGCCCTCCGTCACCAACCGGCTTTCGCCGGATCCCTCATGCATTACTCTTCGGTCGAATGAACCGGCCCGATTTGTCGGTGATTGTGGTTCACCATAGAGGGCAGCAGCATCTGCTCGAGGCGCTGGACGCGCTCGCGCTCTCCTCGGGGCCCTCGTTCGAGACGGTTCTCGTCGACAACACGGCGGGCCGTCCCATGGAGGAAGTGCTCCGCCGCCACCCGAACCTGCGGCGAGTCGTCGCCGGACGCAACGCCGGCTTCGCGCGCGGCTGCCGCCTGGGAGCGGAGGCCGCGCGGGCGCCGCTTCTCGCCTTCGTCAACGATGACGCCTCGGTCCTTCCCGACGCCCTCGGCCATCTGGCCAGCGCCCTTTCGCACGCCGCTCCGGACGTCGCCGCGGCGGCCGGCAGACTGGTGGACCTCTCGGGCCGGAAGAACGACTTTTCCGACGGGTTCCTCACTTTCGACGGGCACGCGTTTCAGAAAGACGTCGGGCGTCCGGTCGAGGCGCTTCCGGAGGCCGTCCCGGGAGAGGAGAGGCTGTTCGCCTGCGGCGGCCTGATGTCGGTCCGGCGGGACGTCTTTCTCGAGTCGGGCGGCTTCGACGACGATTATTTCGCCTATCTCGAGGACGTGGACTTCGGCTGGCGCCAGTGGATTCTCGGACGGAGAATCATCGCCGAGCCCCGGGCGGTCGCCCGGCACCGCGGAGGCTCCACCGGCGAGGCTCTCGGCGTCTTTTCCCGCGGGTTCCTCTTCGAGAAGAACGCCTTCGCGACCGCCTACAAGAACTTCGACGCCGAGTATTTCCGCGATCTCATGCCGGCTGTGCTCGCGGCGTTCGTGATCCGGGTCGCAGAAATGCTGGACACGCGCAACCCCGGCGCTTCGGAATTGAGACGTGACCCCTATGCCGCGGCGCCGCGCGAGCCTTCCTTCGCGCGCCGGCTCTTCGGCATCCGCTCCGAGGGCGCCGCGCGGGTCGCCGTCGAGGACCCGCTGACGGTCGCCCACCTGAGAGCGTTGCTCTGGATCCACCGCAACCACGAGGGCCTCGCCGCCAAGCGCCGGTCCGTCCAGGGGGGGCGCCGGCGGCCGGACGCCGAGATCTTCCGCCGGTTCCCGCTGCGGATCGTCCCGACCTATCCGGGCGATGAACGATTCGGTTCCGACTTCTTCCGGGAGTTCCTGTCCCGCGCTCCCGCTCTGGTTCGGACGACTCTTGCGGAGATCTTCGCGTGACGCCTTCCTTCTCCGTCGTCATCCCGACCTTCGAGCGTCCCGAGACGCTTCTCGGGGTGCTCGAAGCGCTCGAGCGCCAGGCGCGCCCTCCCGCCTTCGAAGTGGTCGTCGTGGACGACGGTTCCCGCGATTCGACTCCCGAGAGACTGCGCTCCTTCTCGCCCTCTTATCCGATGCGCGTCTTCCGCCAGGACAACTCCGGGCCCGCCGCCGCGCGCAACCGGGGGGTGGAAGAGGCGAGGGGCCGGACGATCCTGTTCCTGGGCGACGACACGGTGCCCGAACCCGAGCTTCTCGCGGTCCACGCCCGGACGCACGAAGAGCCCCGGCCACATCCCGTCGCGGTTCTCGGCTACACGACCTGGCCCCGCAACCGCCGAGTCTCTCCCTTCCTTCACCACATCAACGAGTACGGCCTTCAGTTCGGCTACGGGCTCATCGAGGATCCCGAGTCGGTCCCCTTCAACTTCTTCTACACCTCGAACGTTTCGCTTCCGCGCGAGCTCCTCCGGTCCGCCGGCCTCTTCGACACGACTTTTCCTCACGCCGCCTGGGAGGACATCGAGATCGCGTACCGCATGATGCGGAAAGGGATGAAGATCCTCTACAGGCCGCAGGCTGTGGCGCGGCACTATCACGACATCACGTTCGAATCCTTCCGGCGCCGCCAGGAGACAGCGGGCGAGGCGGCGGCGATTTTCTACGAGAAGCACCCGGAGCTCGGAGACTTCCTCGCGGTGCCGCAGGCGCTGGAGTTCCAGGAGGAGGGGCGCTGGCGGAACGTGCTCCTCGCCGGCTGGGCTTCTCTGTGCCAGCGGTGGGAGATTCCCGGAGGGAGAAAGGCTCTCGATCGGGTCCTGCGGGGGGATTATCTGCGCGGGTTGAGCCGGGGGCTGATCCGGCGCGGCCTGCCGCGCGCTTCGGAGCGGGTCTGCGCCGCTCCCAGGTGACGCCCTGACCCTTTCGGAGGTCATTCACCCCGACGGCGCCGAAAACCTGTTCTTACAACCCGCTGATTTTGAAGACGTTGTCTCCGACGCCGAAAGGACTGGCCTGGCGCTGGTCTTGCTTTTCAGTACACGCGGGAGGCAACTGCTATGAAACGACTGAACAAGGCTTTTCTTTTGGCGCTCGGCTTGACCCTGATGCTTCCCGCGCTGGCGCAGGCCGATCACGGCCGCGGCGGCCACTTCGGCGGACGGACCCGCGTCTTCATCGGCGGCGGCTGGGGTTGGGGCTGGGGCTGGCCAGGCTGGTATGGCCCTGGCTACTACGGTTATTACCCCAATGCGTACGGGCCATCCTCGCGGTGGGGGGTCATCGACACGGATATCTCGCCCGAAGAGGCGCGCGTGTACCTGGATGGCCGCTACATCGGGGCCGCGGACGATTTCGACGGTTATCCGGACTATCTCTACTTGAAGCCGGGCCGCTATCGTGTCGAGTTCCGACTCGAGGGCTACGAGACGCTCGTCCGAGAGGTGGACTCCCGTCCCGGCATGTACGTGGACTACAAGGACAAGCTCCACAAGATCGCCGGAGCCAAGCGCTATGGTTCCTACGACAGCTCGAAACTCGAAGGCGAGGTGCAACGGTATTGGGGCAAACGCAGGAATTCCGTCGAGGCGATCGAGTCCTCGAGGCCTCCGGAGGCTTCCGTCTCCGAAGGGGAGTCCGAGAATCCCCCGCCCGCCGAGGTCGATCGCCCGCCGGCGGTCCGGCGGCCTCGCCGGGATCAGCGCGGTGACGACTGGCGCGGCGGGCAGAGCGTCACGCGCGACGCCAGGACCCGCCTGCGCCTGACGGTCGAACCGTCCGACGCGGCGGTCTATCTGGACAACCGGTTCATCGGAACGGCCGAAGAGGTCAACTCCCTCGAGCGCGGCATTGCGGTGTCGCCCGGAAAACACACGGTGACGGTCTCCCGGCCCGGGATGAGGGAGAAGAACTCCGAGATCGAAGTCGCGGAAGGAGAAACCGGTAAGCTAGAGGTTTCCCTCTCACGCTGATTGACGATTGAGATTTTGACGATTGAGGGATTGGGCAGTCGTTCAATCCTTCAATCCTTCAATCCAACGCCGAGGAGCTCGAGCAACAGGGCTTCGTAGTGCAGGCGTTTGTTCCCGCGCCGGCTGTCCGCGGGAACGTCCGCCGCTTTGAGGGCGGCGCGGGAGAGCCTCTCGGGAGTCAAGCGGCGGGCCAGCTCGCGAATCCCGCCGGCGACGGCGCGGTGGCGTAGCCTTGCGCTCGAAGAGCCCGAGGCGACGGCGGCGTCGGCGAGGATCTCCGAGAAGACGCGGGTCGCTTCCGGCTCCGCGTGCGCGAGAGCTTCGGCGAGGAGAATCAGGGGCGCGACCCGACGCTGAGAGAATCCGGTCTCCAGCGCAAGGAGCAGATGCGTTCGCCACTTGCGGAATTCCTCGAGCTTCACCGGCGCTTCTTCCTCGGTCTCGAGCTCCAGGCCGGCCAGCTCGGCCGCGTCCTCTTCCGAGAAGCCGCGGGAGGCCCAGGCCGCCGCGCGCTCCGCGCGAGGCTCCCGCGCCAGGGCAACCGCCACGCACCGGGAGCGGATCGTGGCCAGGAGGCCCTCGGGCCGCGAGGTCGTCAGGATCCAGTGAAAGAACCTTCCGGGCTCTTCCAGAGATTTCAGGAGCGCGTTGGCGGCCTCCAGCCCGAGCTGGTCGGCGTTTTGGACGACGGCCACCCGGCGCGGGGCTTCGTACGGCCTTCCGGCGCCGAACGCGATCGCCTCCCGGATGCTCTCGATCCGGATCTGGACGCCCTTTGGCTCCACGACCGAGAGGTCCGGATGAATCCCCGCGTGGGCGCGGCGGCTGGAGTCGCGGCACTTCTCGGGGTCCTCGCCGGAGGCGAGCAGGATGGCCGCCAGGCGGCGGGCTTCGGACTCCAGGCGCTTTTCGGAAGCGCCCGTCAGAAGGAGAGAGCCGGGGAAGCTCTCGGGCCGCCCGGCCAGTCGTTCGAGAAGAGCCGTCGTGGTCACAGGGAAAAGCGCTTCGCGAGAAGACGCCAGGTCTCGCCCGAAACTTCCTCGCGAGGCGCGTCCGAGCAGACGACGGCGACGCGCTGCGGCTCGCGCCGCGCGATCGCGAGGTACGCGGCGCGCACGCGCTCATGGAATTCGAGGTCCGCCGCTTCGAAGCGGCCGGACATTCCTCCGTCCCGGTGCCGGGCGCGGGCGAGCCCCTCGCTCGGATCCAGATCGAAGAGGAGCGTGAATTCCGGGAGGAGGCCGTCGCGGGCGATCGCGTCCACGAACTGCACCGCATCCGGCTCCAGACCGCGCCCCGCCTGCTGGTACGCCTCCGTCGCGTCCGAGTAGCGGTCACAGAGGACGAAGCCTCCGCTGGCAAGCGCCGGCCGGAGCGTTTCGCGGACGTGCTGACTTCGGTCGGCTTCGAGCAGCAGCCATTCCGTCACCGGATCGAGCCCGCTGTTCGCCGCGTCCATCAGAATGTCCCTCAGCGTCAAGCCGACCGCCGTGCCGCCCGGCTCGCGGGTCTCCAGCACGGTCTTGCCGAGCCCGCGCAATCGCTCGCCCGCAAGCCGCAGCTGCGTGGACTTGCCCGATCCCTCGACGCCTTCAAATGTGACGAACGGCATCTCCGGAAGGATACCGTCACCCGGGCCTCGATCCCTTAACATTGACCTTTCGAGGACGTATTGAAGGCATGAAGACCGTCGAAGCGGCGCAGCAGCGCCCGGCAGGAGCGGGAGGCTTCTTGCACCGCTGGCTCTACGCGGTCGGCCTGCTCGGCCTGGCGATCGCGGTCGCTTCGATCGCGGACATGTTCTCCGCGCGCCCCAACGACGGCATCGTGCCGATGCCCTACAGGACCGGAGGGATCGAGGTGCGCAGCGTCGCGCCGGCCGGGCCGGCGCAGCGCGCGGGCATCGCCACGGGCGACTGCGTTCTCGGCATCGGGACCCATCTGGTCAAGTCCATCTCGGACGCCTCCCGGGAGCTGCGCCGTCACCGGATCGGAGAGACCGTGTCCTATCTCGTGCGGCCGGGTCCCTGCGTGGCGGCTTCGGGCGCCGCGGCGCCGGCGGGCGAGATGCGAACGCTGGCGGTGCGGCTCTCCTCGATCCGCCTGGGGGGAAGCACGAATCTCTACGCGGCCGTTCTCGGATTCCTCTTCTTCTTCATCGGCCTCTTTGTTTTTCAGCGGCGGCCCGAAGACCGGGCGGCGCAGGTCTTCTTCCTTCTCTGCGTCCTGTTCCTGCTCTTTTTCGTGTGCCGACTCCGTCCCGCCTCCTACTGGTGGATCGACCACTTCGTGCAGAACACCGGAACGGTGAGCCTCTTCCTGCTTCCGGCCGTCTTTCTCCATTTCTTCCTGATCTTCCCGCGCCCCAAGAGGCTTACCTTCGCGAAGGCGGACGAGTGGTCGCAGGAGCCTCCGGCGCGCTGGAAGGTGGTCCTGCAGGACTTTCTCTCCGCGAGTCCCGGACTCTTCTACCTGATCTATTCGATTCCTCCGGTCGTCTTCCTCTACGACGTCTTCCGGCAGCTCCAGGGGCATCGTGTCTCGATCCTGTCGGGCGCGCCGTTGTCGTCGTGGGTGCTGCTGGGGGATTACCTGGTCCTGGGCCTTCTCGCGCTGGCGCACTCCGCGTTCACGCTCGAGGATCCCGGGGAGCGCCGGCAGGCCTTCCACGTTCTGGTCGGCACGATTCTCGGCACGACCCCCTTCGTCCTTCTCGGCATCGTGCTCCCCTCCCTCTTCAACAACGACGACTACGTCTTCTACGGGATCGTGCCGATGATCCTGATCCCGCTGACCTTCGCCTACGCGATCGTGCGCTTCCAGATGATGAACATCCGCCTCGTCGTGAAGAGGACCTTCCTCTACGCCGGGACGACGGCGATTCTCTTCGGCCTCTATATTGCGGCGATCGCGACCGCCAACGGCCTCTTCGCCCGGAGACTGTCGGCCTCGCCTCTTTTCAACTTCGGCTTCTTCCTCGTCGTCGTGCCGCTCTTCGAGCTGGTGCGGCGGCGCCTTCAGACCCCTCTGGACAAGCTCTTCTTCCGGGAGAAGTTCGACTACCAGGCGGCGCTGCTCGAGATGAGCGAGGCGATCACCGGCGAGCTCGACGTGGGGAAGATCACCGACTACCTGACGGCGAGCGTCGCTGCCACGATGCACCTGGACAAGGCTTCGATCTGGCTGCTGGACAAAGACGGGTTTCTCGAGCGGCGGGGACAGCGGGACGACCGTCTCTCGCCCGAGGCCGGCGTGCGGAACCTGCTGCGCAGAGAAGGCAAGCCCGTGGCCCTGGACGAGCTCTCTCTGGCGTTCTCCGATCCGGAGAGCCTGGATTTCCGGGAGCGTCTGGAAGCGGAGGGCGTCCGTCTCGTGGTTCCCCTGGTCTACCGCGAGCGACTGATGGGCATTCTGGCCTTGAAGGAAAAACTCTCGGGGGAGCGCTTCGACCGCGAGGACAGGGCCCTCCTCGCGACCCTGGCCAACCAGGCCGCGCTGGCGATCGAGACGGCCCTGCTGCACGACGAGATGACCCGGCAAGCGGAGTTCCGGCGCGACCTGGAAATCGCCCGCGACATCCAGGCGAGCCTCTTGCCCCGCTCCGTGCCCATCGTGCCCGGCTTCACTCTTCTGGGCGGAAGCCTCCCGGCCAAGGTCGTCGGAGGCGACTTCTACGACTTCATTCCCTTCGAAGACCATTGCCTGGGCGTCGTGATCGGGGACGTCTCGGGAAAATCCGTTCCAGCCTCGCTCCTGATGGTCGCCTCCAAGGAGATCGTCTACTCGCGGGCCCAGACGACCCGGGATCCCGGCCTGCTCTTCCAGGAGTCCAATCGCCGCATCTATTCGATCAAGCGGCGGATGTTCGTCTCGCTCGGCTACTTCCTGCTGGACCCGGGCGCCATGAGCCTTCGCTACGCGATCGGCGGACAGCCGCTTCCCATCCTTCTTCGGTCGGGAGACGGCGGCCCCCATCCTCTGGATCCTCCCGAGCACCGGCTTCCCCTGGGGGCGTTCCGGGAAGTCCCCTACGACACGCGGGAGATCTACCTCAAGCGGGGAGACCTCATCTTCTTCTACACCGACGGTTTCTCCGAGGCCATGGACGAGGGGATGAACCCTTTCGGCGAAGAACGCCTCATGCGGTCGCTGGAGACCCGAAAGGAGGAGAGCCTGGAAGACCTCGCCAACGGGATCCTGGCCGACATCCGCCGGCATGTGGGCGGGGCGGAGCAGTACGACGACATGACGTTCCTGCTCCTCCGGGTGGAGTGACGCCGAACGAGGACGGTTTACCTGAAACCCGGGTGCGCCCGAGCCGTATCATGAGGAGAGGATGAGTGTGAAATCGCGGCGCGCCGTCGCCCTGATCACGGTCGCTTTCCTGTTGGTGGCAGGGGTGCTGGCCGCCCTGTATCTGACGAAGCGGCGCGAGGTGACGACGTCGTCCACGGCGGCCTACCAGGCGTACCAGGAAGGGCTCGAGAACTATCGGCGGTATTACTTCAAGGAAGCCCAGGTCGCGTTCGCGCGGGCCCTCGCTCTGGACCCCAACTTCGCGATGGCCATGCTGCGGCTCGCTGGCCTCAGCAATCACGATCAGGCCGTCTCGCTGATCGAGAGGGCCGGCCGGTTGCGCGGCCGGTTGAGCCAGCGCGAGCGCCTCTTCGTCGATATGGCTCAGGCCGACGCCCAGAGGAACGTCGAAGAGCGGAACAAGATCGCGCGGACGATCTTCGAGAAGTACCCGGACGACGTCGATGCCGCGATGGTCATGAGCGGCATCGAGATGAGCCAGGGGCACACCGAGCGCGCCCTCGAGATCTACAACGGTCTTCTCGCGACCAATCCCAACAACGCGGGCATCTACAACCAGATCGGGTACTACTACGCATGGCGCGGGGATTACGACAAGGCCATGGAAAGCTTCAAGAAATATCAGTTCATGGCCCCGGACCAGGCCAATCCCTACGACAGTCTCGGAGAGGTGCAGGCGTATTCGGGCCGCTACGATGAAGCGATCGCCAACCTGAACCGGGCCTTGACCCTGAAGCCGGATTTCTTCGATTCGCTCGCCCATCTCGGTGTCGCCTACGAGGGGAAGGGTGATTACGGCCGAGCGATTGAAAACTACCTGAAGGCGGCTCGGGTAACCTCGATCGAAGGGCGCCGGTCGGGCTATCTCGGACAGGCCTTCCGCGCAGCGTATTTCGCCGGAGATGTGCCCGCCGCGCGCCGGATCGCTCAGGAGATCGAGAATCTCCCCAAGGACAAGGGAGGGGAAGTCTACCGCGCCATCCCCGGGATCGCCCTCGATCTGATGGAAGGGAGGCCGGCCGACGCGGAGCGCCGCTTGACGGAGATCCGGCCGAAGCTGGAGACGTTGGCCGAAAAAGAGAAGAAGGATCCGGGCTACAAGCCCTACTTCCCGGAATGGAACTTGCTGATGGCGGCGGCCCATGCGAAGCAGGGGAAGAACGACGAGGCGATCGCTCTCTGTGAGGGGCTGATCAACCCTCCCCGACCCTGGAACAGCTTCGAGGATCGGCTCTGGGTCTACGAGGGGCGGGCCATCCTCGCCGGGCTGCTCGCCCGCAAGGGCGAGCTCGATCAGGCCGAGAAGCTGCTCGCCGAGAACCACAAGTGGAATCCGAACTGGGCGCCCATGCGCCCCTTTGAGCTCGTCGTCGAGCAATCGCGCCGCGAGAAGGTGATGGCCGCGTCTCAGAAGGCCCCCAACTGAAAGCACGGGTCCGGGTTCCCCTCTGATGGATCGCGACTTCCAGACTCAGCACAAACTCCTCCTTCTCGAGACGCTGTACGACGCCGGCCGGTCTCTCGGATCGCTTCCGGACGAAGAAGCGCTGGTCGAAGACGTTCTCGGGCGCGCCGTCGGCGTCCTCGACGCGTCCCGCGGGTATCTGGCAACCTTCGGCGAAGGAGGCGCCCGCCGGGCCGAGGCCCGCGTCGGCTTCCCGCGCCGCCCCTCGGAGTCCGTCCTGGCGGAGGACGAGTTCCTGCGGGACCTTCTCGCGGCCGAGACCGCGCTGGCCCGCGAGAACTTTCGGTTTCTCCGCACGGCCGTCTCCTCCGGGATCGGGGTTCCCATCCGGGGAGGCGGACGGACGGTCGGGGTCCTCGTGCTGGCGGACAAGGAGCTGCGACGCGGAGGCCGGGCCGCCTTCGACGAGGAGGACGCGCGCTTCCTGACGTCTCTCGCCGGCCTCTGCGGCATGGCGATCGAGAACCGCCGGCACCTGGAACGCCTGACGCGCGAGCGCGAGCGGCTGGAGGAGGAGAACCGCAGGCTCCTGGACGAGACCGGCCGCGTCGCGGCGGGCCGCCTCTTCGTGGGCGATTCCCCCGCGGTGCGCCGCGTGCTCGATCTGGTCGGCCGTGTCGCTCCTTCCAGGACCTCGGTCCTGATCACCGGCGAGAGCGGAACGGGCAAGGAGCTGGTCGCCAGGATGATCCACGCGAGGAGCGACCGGGCGCAGATGCCCTTCGTCGCGATCAACTGCGCGGCGCTTCCCGAGTCGCTGCTGGAGTCGGAGCTCTTCGGAATCGAGCGGGGCGTCGCGACCGGCGTCGAGGCGCGGTCCGGCCGGTTCGAGACTGCCAGCGGCGGGACTCTGTTCCTGGACGAGGTCGGCGACATGCCGCTGGCCCTGCAGGCCAAGCTCCTGCGGGTCCTGCAGGAGAGGGAGATCGAGCGCGTCGGAGGAAGGAAGCGCATCCCGATCGATGTGCGCGTTCTCGCCGCGACCAACGCCCGGCTGACGGAGAAGATCGCTCGCGGCGAATTCCGGGAGGATCTCTACTACCGTCTGCGTGTCGTCGAGATCGCGCTTCCGCCGTTGCGGGACCGCAGAGAAGACATCCCGAAGCTCGCGCGCCATTTTCTCGAGCGATTCGCGGCGCGCGAAGGGCGGGAGGTCCCGAGCATCGACCGCGACGCCTTCGCCGCCCTGCTCGCGCATGACTTCGCCGGCAACATCCGTGAGCTCGAGAACCTGTTGGAGGGAGCCGCTTCTCTGTGCCGGGGCGGGGTGATCCGGCGGGAGGATCTCCAGTGGCTTCCGTCGCGGGCTCCCGCGAGGTTCGAGGCTTCCACCGCGACGGAAGCGGCCGAAGTGCCGAACCTTCGAGCCCTCGAGGAACGGCACATCCGATCTGTCCTGAAGATGGCGGGCGGCAACAAGAGCCGGGCCGCCAGAATGCTGGGGATCAGCCGGCGCACTCTCTATCGCAAGAAGATGTTGGGACGATAAGTCGCAGTATCAATAAGTCACAATATAAGTATAAACTCTCTGTACAAATAATTTAGTTATGAGATGCTGTTTGAAATATTGCTAGATGTATCTAATTGGCGCTATACTCCGAGATGATTGACCCTGCCGCCGTTCTCACGCAAGCCTTTTCTTTACAAGGTGTTAGGGCCTTCGCGGCTCTCAAGCGGCCCATGGCAGGGGACTTGCGCTTTCTTTTCGTGAACGAACATGAAAAGAGTGCGCGCCCTGACGCTCGAGCTTCCGCGAGCCCTCCCGCTTGCGTGGCCGCTTCTCGTCGCCGAGATCGCCGCCGCGAGCCTTCTTTTCTCCTCCGGCCGGGTTCCCGCGGTCCTGGTTCGGGCGCTGCAGCTCTTCCTGCGGTTCTAGGCCGCTTCCCATGACAGAGCCTCTCCTTCGGGTTTCTCGCGCCACGTGTGCCGGCATGACGGCCGCGCGCCCTGGCAGAGTATTCTCTCGCCCGCGATCCCCGTTGGACGATCGCGGAACCGGAGACAGCGGAGCGGCTGATGGCACGGCGTGAATCGGTCCGGATGAGCCTCGACGCGACCGGCGCTCGCGAGATCTCCATGACGATCCCGGTCGCGCCCGACATGGAGATCGTCGCGACCGCCCAGGCCGCGGCCGTCGGCGAGTTCATCGAGATGCCCCGCGATAAGATCGACGAGGTCAAACTCGCTCTGGTGGAGGCCTGCATCAACGCGTTCGAGCACGCTCATGCCCGCGACGACCGCGTCCATCTGACGTTTCGGGTGGGCCGGGAAGATTCCCGGGAGTTCCTGGAAGTGGAAGTCCTGGACCGGGGGAGGGGTTTTGACCAGGCGTCGATCCAGACGCCGTCGGCGGAGAAGACTTTTTCGGGGCGCCAGAAGAGGGGATGGGGGTTGCAGATCATTCGTAGCCTGATGGACACCGTGGCCATTTCGTCGAGCGAGGGAGGGACGCGAATCCTCATGAGGAAGTACAAGTGAGCGAAGTCTGCAGGGTCGCGTCCGAGCGGCACGGGGACGTGGCGGTTCTTTCGACCGATGGATACATCAACAACCAGGGGGGAGAAGAGATCGCGCGCCATGCGTACTCGCAGCTGGAGTCGGGCGCCCGCGCTCTCGTCCTGAACCTGGAAAGGACCCGCATCGTCAACTCGATCGGCATCTCCATCCTGATCGAGGTTCTCGAAAAGGTCATGGACCGCAAGGGCAAGCTCGCCTTCTGCGGCCTGACGCCGACCATCGACAAGACCTTCCGCATCATGGGACTGGCCCAGTACGCGGCGATCTACCCGACCGAGGCCGAAGCCGTGAGGGCCGTTTCCTCTCCGTGACGAACGGCGCGGACGCCCCCGCCCTCTCCGTGTCGCGTCTGGCCGGACTGTGGAAGGCGCTCGGAGAGCCGCTTCAGAATCCCGAGTGGCCGTTGCCCGCCCGGCTGACGCAGGCCGCCGTCTCGTGGAGCGGAGCGCGCGGCGGCGCCCTCTATCTGCGGGACAAGGACGCCTGGATCCGGGCGGCGGTCGCGGGAGTTTCCGAACTGGAAGGTCTCGACCTGCCGGATCCCTGTCCCTCCACGCCGACGCATTCCGACGGGGCCTTCTGGGTGCCGCTCTCGGCCGAGGGGGAGGTGCACGGGCATCTCGGGTTGAAGGGCGTCGGTCCCGGAGAGTCCGCGGAGATCGGAGCATTTCTCGGGTTCGTCCTGGGCGGGCTCCTCGGCGCGCACCGGCTTTCCCGCCTGGTGAAAGAAGCGGATTTCGAGGTCCGCACGCGTTTGGTCGAGCTCGAATCCCTCTACGACCTCGGTCTCTCGTTGTCGGGACAGCTGGACATCGCCTCGCTCGGGGACGAGGTCCTCTTCCGCTCGATTTCCTTGACGGACGCGGGCAAGGGGACGCTCGTCCTCTTTCACGAGGATGGAAGGCTGCTGCTCGAGCGAAACCTCGGGGGAGAGCTCCTTCCGGCGCAGGAGTTCGCCTCCTGGCGCCTGCCCGAAGGCGAGGCGGTGATCAACAACGAGGCGGCGGCCGTGCCGACGGCCGGCGTGCGGCTGGCGTCCTGTCAGAAATGCCTGGCGGTGCCGATCTCGGTCCCGGGGCGCCGGCTCGGCGTGCTGGCCGTGGCGGACAAGGAATCGCGCGACGGGAGAGTGCTCGACTTCACGGCGTCCGACGCGCGGCTCCTCTCGCTCTTCGCCAACCAGGCCGCGGCGGCGATCGAGACGGCGCGCCTGCACCGCGCGGCGATTGAGAGCGAGAGGATCGAGCGGGAGATGGAACTGGCGGCCGCGATCCAGCGCGAGATCCTCCCGCACTCCTTGCCGGAGGTCTCGGGCGTCGAGATGGCGGCGGCGAACCTGCCGACTCGCCACGTGGGAGGCGATTACTACGATCTCTTCCCTCTCTCGAGGGGGCGCCTGGGCTTCCTCGTGGCGGACGTCTCCGGCAAGGGAGTGCCGGCGGCGCTGCTCGTGTCGACTGTGCACGCGGCCGTCCACCTGCAGATCGATGAGGCCAGGACCGTCGTGGATCTGGTTTCGCGAATTGACCGCCACCTGCGGCGCTACGCCGCGACGCGCAAGTTCCTGACTCTCTTCTTCGGGCTCTTCGAGCCCGACAGCGGCCTGCTGACCTACGTCTCGGCCGGGCACAACCCGGCGCTCCTCCTCCGCCGCTCCGGAGAGATGGAGCGCTTGGGCGCGACCGGGGTTCCCATCGGGATGTTCCCCAACGCGTCCTGGAGGCAGGTGGCCGTGACGCTCGCGCCCGGAGAACTGCTCTGCGCCTACACGGACGGCCTGACGGAGGCGGTCAACTCGGCCGAAGAGGAGTTCGGCCTGGATCGTCTGGCCGCCCTCATCGCGGGAAGCGGGGAGACGCCCCTCCAGGATCTGTGCGACCGCGTGCTCGGGGAGGTGGCTGGTTTTGCGGCCGGCATGCCGCAGTACGACGACCAGACCCTGCTCCTGTTGCGCAGGAAGTAAGCCGGAGCCCCTTCCCGTTCTCCGCTTTCGGGCTCCGGTTCGGTCTAATATGCCAGCATGCTCTTCCCCGCCTTGATCTTGCTGGCCGCCGCGTCTTCGGACCCCGGTCTCCTCCTGGAGGGGGCGATGGTCTACGTCTCCGCCGATGCCCGGCCGCGCAAGAGCGACATCCTGGTGCGGAACGGGAAGATCGCCTTCGTCGGCGACGGAGCCCGCGCCCGGAGGATGGCGCCCGGCGCCGCGCGCGTGGACCTGGCCGGGGCCTTCCTCTTTCCCGGCTGGGCCGACGCGCACGGCCATCTGGCGGGCCTTGGATTCGCGCTGGAAGTCGCGGACCTGCGCGGCGCGGCCAATGCCGGCGAA
The DNA here is from genome assembly GCA_963837495.1 of uncultured Acidobacteriota bacterium. Classification (GTDB taxonomy): domain Bacteria; phylum Acidobacteriota; class Thermoanaerobaculia; order UBA5066; family Gp7-AA6; genus JAWOLE01. The sequence goes on from CAWINF010000002.1 coordinate 357,934, forward strand.
GCAGCGCGGCGGATCGCGGCGATCGCCGCCGCTCTCCCCGCGGGCAACTGGGTGCAGGGCAGAGGCTGGGACCAGAACCGCTGGCCCGGGGAGAGGTTCCCCGACGCCGGTGATCTGGACTCGGTCCTGCCGGACCGCCCCGTGGTCGCGCGCCGCGTGGACGGTCACGCCGTGTGGGTCAACTCGGCCGCGCTGAAGGCCGCCTCGATCGACGCCGCGACGAAAGATCCCGAGGGCGGACGGATCCTGCGCCGCTCGGACGGGTCGCCCTCCGGCGTTCTGATCGATCGCGCCGCGGATCTCGTCGAGCGGGTCGTGCCCCCCTCCTCTCCCGCCGATTTCAAACGGCGCATCCTGGCGGCTGCCGGCGCCTGCGCGAAGGTCGGGCTGACTCAGGTGCAGGATGCGTCTCACTACGGTCCCGGGGAGATCGCGGCGCTGGCGAAGCTCGCCGACGCCGGTCTGCTCCCCATCCGCGTCTATGCCACCGTCTCGAACGAGGCGAAGGACCTGCCCGGATTCTTCGCGCGCGGCCAGCGCATCGGAGAGGGGAGCGATTTCCTGACCGTGCGGGCCATCAAGGTCCTGGCCGACGGCGCGCTGGGCAGCCGCGGCGCCGCGCTGCTTTCGGACTATTCGGACGATCCCGGCAATCGGGGACTGCCCGTCACGGCGCCGGAGCGCGTCGATGAGCTCGCCCGCGAAGCCCGCCAGCACGGCTGGCAGCTCTGGATCCACGCGATCGGAGACCGCGGCAATCGCGTGGCCCTGGACGCTTTCGCGAAGGCCGCGGCCGCGCTGCCCGAGGCGCCCGCGGGGGCTCGGCGCCAGCGCATCGAGCACGCCCAGGTCCTCGCGCTCGACGACATCCCTCGATTCGCCCGGGAGGGAGTCATTGCCTCGATCCAACCGACTCATGCCACCTCCGACATGCCCTGGGCGCAGGAGCGCTTGGGCTCCGAACGCATCGCGGGCGCGTACGCGTGGCGGCGGCTGAAGAATTCCGGGGCGAGGCTCGCCGGCGGCAGCGATTTCCCGGTGGAATCGGAGAACCCTCTGCTGGGGTTCTATGCTGCGGTGACGCGGCAGGACTTGGACGGCAAACCGCCCGGGGGCTGGCGTCCGCAGGAAAGGCTGACGCGGAAAGAGGCGCTCGCTCTCTTCACGTCCGACGCCGCCTACGCGGCCTTCGAGGAGGATCGGCGCGGACGGATCGCCCCGGGATTCGAAGCGGACCTGACGGTGTTCGCGCGCGATCCGATGACCGTGCCCGAGCGGGAGATTCCCCGGATCCCGGTCGTCCTGACGCTCGTGGGGGGGAAGGTCGCCTACGGCCAGGGGCTGGCGGCCGGGAGGACGCCTTGAATCGGGCGCGCGGCGCCGCGCTATTCTTTCTTCTGGCGCCTTTGCTGCCATTCGCCTGTGACGACCAGAAGATCTCCGCCCAGAAAGTGACTCCGGTGACGCGGGACGAGGAAGCCCAACGGCGCGCGCGAATGGTGGAGACCCAGATCGTCGCGCGCGGGGTTCGCGATCCGCGGGTCCTGGCCGCGATGCGGGAAGTGCCGCGCCACCTTTTCGTGGATACCGCTCAGAGGGCGCAGGCCTACGAAGACCACCCGCTGCCGATCGCCGGCAACCAGACGATCTCGCAGCCCTACATCGTCGCCCTGATGACGGAGCTCGCGGAAATCACGCCCGGGGAAAAGGTCCTGGAGATCGGCACCGGCTCGGGTTATCAGAGCGCCGTCCTCTCGCGGCTGGCCAGGGAGGTTTACTCGATCGAGATCGTTCCGGAGCTCGCTCGCGAGTCGGGCGAGCGTCTGAGGCGCCTGGGTTACGGCAATGTCACGGTCAAGGAAGGGGACGGATATCGGGGATGGAGCGAACACGCTCCGTACGAGGCGATCATCGTGACGGCCGCTCCCGACCGCATCCCCCGCCCGCTCCTGGACCAGCTCGCGCCCGGCGGGCGTCTGGTGATCCCGGTCGGCAGCTTCTTCCAGGAGCTGAAGGTTCTGTCCAAGGACAGGGACGGCAAGATCAGCGAGAAAGACATCCTGCCGGTGCGTTTCGTGCCGATGACCGGGGAGATCGCGAAGACCCCGCCCGCCCCCGAGTGAGCCGGCCCGAAGTCGATCCCACCGCCGGCGGACTGACCGGCGACGGCCGGATCGGCGCGCCCCCCGCTCGAACCTCTCCGCTGTCGCGCACGTTCCGCGCCTTCGGCTACCGCGACTACCGCCTGCTCTGGGCGGGCGCTTTCACCTCGAGCGTGGGCACCTGGATGCAGGAGGTCGCTCAGAACTGGCTGATCCTGACTATGACGGGATCGGCCTTCCTCCTGGGGCTCGACGCGTTTCTGGGCGACGCGCCGTTCCTCGCCTTCTCCCTCTTCGGCGGAGTGCTCGCCGACCGGAGGGACCGGCGGCGGATCCTGCTCTCCTCGCAGATCGTGCAGCTCTCCTCGGCGTTCCTGCTGGCGGCGCTGATCTGGGGAAACGCCGTCCATGTCTGGATCATCCTGACCCTCTCCTTCGTCGTGGGTCTCGCGCAGTCCTTCGGCGGTCCGGCTTACCAGGCGCTCGTTCCGACGCTGGTGGACAGGAAAGACCTGGCCAACGCCGTCGCGTTGAACTCGATCCAGTTCAACCTCGCGCGAGTCATCGGACCGGTGCTCGCGGGCATCGCGTTCTACAAGCTCGGCGCCGCGGCCTGTTTCGGCTTGAACGGGCTCTCGTTTCTCGCGGTCATCGCGGCCCTGCTCGTCTTGAAGCGCGGGGCGCTGGACACGAGTTCGGTCCCTCGCGAGCCGGTGATGGAGAGCCTGAAGGCCGGGCTCCGCGCCGCGCGGGACTCCAAGCCGCTCTCGGGCTTGATCCTGCTCTCCTTCGTGGGGAGCTTCTGCGCGATGCCACTCGTGACTTTCCTTCCCGTCTTCGCCCGCGAGGTCTTCCACAGGGACGCCAAGGGATACAGCGGCTTGCTCGCGGCGTTCGGCGTCGGAGCCGTCGCGGGAGCGATCGGGATCGCCGGGTTCGGCCACGTGAGGCGCAAGGGCATTCTCGCGGTCGCGATGCAGATGACCTTCGGGGCGCTGATGGCGGCCTTCGCCCTTTCGCGCAACCTCGCCCTCTCCTACGCCTTGCTGTTCGGGGCTGGAGCGGCTCTCATGGTGGTCTTCGCGATGTTCATGACTCTCGTGCAGTCCAACGTCGAAGACCGGCTGCGCGGGCGCATCGTGTCGGTCTATTCGCTCGCTTTCCGCGGCGGGATGCCGCTTGGCAACCTGACCGCCGGGTTCCTCGCCGCGTTCCTGAAGGCGCCGCGGGTCCTGGTCCTGGACGGACTCGTTCTGATGACCGTCGGCGCCATCGTCCTGCTTCGCCACAGCGGATCCGGCGTGACCTCTCTCTAATGCCGTGAGCCCGGACGCGATCGCTTATCAGGGAGTCCCCGGAGCCTTCAGCGAGCAGGCCGCGAGAGACTTCGCCGGGGGCGCCGTTCTCCTCCCGTGCCCCCGCTTCGAGGACCTCTTCGACGCCGTCTCTTCGGGCCGCGCCCGATGGGGCGCCGTGCCGATCGAGAACACTCTCGCGGGATCCGTTCACGCCTGTTACGACCTGCTGGCGAAGCACACGGTCACCGTCACGGCGGAAGCGTTTCTGCGGATTTCCCACGCGCTCATCGCGCCGCCGCGGGTCGCGCTTCGAGACATTCGGCGCGTGCTTTCGCATCCGATGGCCCTGCTCCAATGCGAGCGGTTCTTTCAAGAGAACCCCGGCGTCGAAGCGGTGGCGGTCCACGACACGGCCGCCGCCGCCCGGGAAGTGATCTCCGCCGGACGGAGCGACACCGCGGCCATCGCCAGCCTCCATGCCGCGCAGGTCTACGGAGGCGTCGTGCTCGCGGAGAACCTCGAGGACGATCCGATGAACTTCACCCGGTTCCTCCGGATCACCCTGCCGGAGAACCTCCCGGCAGGCGTGGGCGGGAATTCCCGTTCGCTCAAGACTTCCCTCCTCTACAGGGTGGAGAACCGTCCCGCGGCTCTCTTCGAGAGCCTCCGCCCCTTCGTCGATCGGGGCATCAACCTGACGAAGATAGAAAGCCGCCCCGTGCGGGGCTCGCGCTTCGAGTACCTCTTCTACCTCGACGCCGTCGCGCCGCGCGGACGGGAAGAAGACCTGGACGGCGCCGTCGAGGCGCTCGCGCGCTGCTCGACGCACCTGCGCCGGCTCGGAACCTACCCGGCCGCCGAGACATCCGCTCTGAGCGGATAGACTTGCCCTCCCGCTCGCGCCGGAGCGGTGAGCGTCGCTGGAGGGGAAATGGAGGCACCGGAGTCCGTTCCCGGCAGGCTCGGACAGCAGGAGCTGGCGCGGCTGGTCGAGGCTGGCGAGATCGAAACGGTCCTCGCCGTCTTCCCGGATTTCTACGGGCGCCTGCTGGGAAAGCGCTTCGTGGGCCGTTTCTTCGTCGAGAGCGTCGCGGCGCACGGCTTTCACGCCTGCGACTACCTGCTCGCCTGCGACATGGAGATGGATCCGGTGCCGGGCTACGCGTTCGCGAGCTGGGAGGAGGGCTACGGCGACTTCCGCTGCGTTCCCGACTGGAAGACCGCGCGCCGCGCCGCCTGGCTCGAAAAGACGGCGATCGTCGATCTGCGACGTCGTCGGCGAGCCGGACGGCAAGCCGGTCGAGATCGCGCCGCGGCGGCTCCTCGCGCGGCAGGCGGCGCGCGCCCGGGAGATGGGGTTCGAGGCGCGGGCGGGATCGGAGCTGGAGATGTATGTCTTCCGGGAGACGTACGAATCCGCGCGCCGGAAACGCTTTCAGGATCTCGAGACGTTCGGGAGCTACATCGAGGATTACCACATCCTGCAGGGGACGAGAGAGGAGCCTCTCGTCGGCGCCATCGTCCGCGCTCTCGACGCGAGCGGCGTGCCGATGGAGGGCTCCAAGGGCGAATGGGGGCCGGGTCAGCAGGAGCTGAACGTCCGGCACAGCGATCTCGTGGAGCAGGCCGACAGGAATGTCCTGACCAAGCACGCGGCCAAGGAGATCGCCGACCGTCAGAATCTCGCCGTGACCTTCATGGCGAAGTGGAACGAGAAGCTCGCTGGAAGCTCCATGCACCAGCATTTTTCCCTCTGGGACGCCGCGGGGAAGAAGAACCTCTTCGCCGGAACGAAGCTGCTCGGCCCTGTCGCCGCGAGCGACCTCTTTCGATGGTTCCTCGGCGGCTGGATGGTCCACGCGGAAGAGCTGGCCCCCCTCGTGGCGCCGTCGGTCAATTCCTACAAGAGATTCCAGAGCGCGTCCTTCGCTCCCACGGCCATCGCCTGGAGCCACGACAATCGCACGTCGGGTTTCCGCGTTGTGGGGGAGGGCCCCTCGTTGCGGATCGAGTGCCGCATCCCGGGCGCCGACGCGAACCCCTATCTGGCCTACGCCGCCGCGCTCGCCGCGGGACTGGACGGCATTTCACGACACACCGAACCGCCGCCGATCTTCCAGGGGGACGCCTACGCGGCCAGGGCGCTGCCCCGGGTTCCGCAGAGCCTGCGGGACGCGACGGACCGGTTCGCGTCGAGCGCCTTCGCGCGCGAGGCGTTCGGCGAAGACTTCGTGAGCCACTACATCCATTTCCTTCGCACGGAGCAGCGGAAATTCGACGAGGCCGTGACGGATTGGGAGAAGGCAAGGTTCTTCGAAAGAGGATGAGTTGCATGAGATTGAAAGACAAGGTCGCGCTGATTACGGGGGCTGGGAGCGGAATCGGGCGGGAGGCCGCGCTCCTCTTCGCGCGGGAGGGAGCGAGCGTCATCGTCGCGGACGTGGCGGACGCCGGCGCGCGCGAAACAGTCGAGCAGATCGAAGCGGCGGGAGGCAAGGCGCGCTCCGTCCACGCCGACGTCTCGCGCGCGGACGAGGTCCGCGCGATGGTCGCAGCGGCCGAGGAGAGCTATGGACGCCTCAACGTCCTCTTCAACAATGCCGGCATCTTTCCCGCCGCCGACGGGGGAGTCCTGGAGACCGACGAGGAGACGTGGGACCTGGTCATGCGCGTCAATCTCAAGGGAGTCTTCCTGGGGTGCAAGTACGGCATTCCCGCTCTTCTTCGGGCCGGCGGCGGCAGCGTCGTCAACACCGCGTCGTTCGTCGCACTCATGGGGGCGGCGACGCCTCAGATCGCCTACACGGCCAGCAAGGGCGGCGTCCTCTCGCTGACCCGAGAGACCGCAGTGGAATTCGCCCGCCGGAACATCCGCGTCAACGCCCTCTGTCCCGGACCCGTGGACACGCCGCTCATGGCGGAGCTCCTGGGCGATCCCGCCCGCCGCGCCCGCCGCATGGTCCACATCCCTTTCGGCCGCCTGGCGAAGGCCTCCGAGGTCGCGCAGGCCGCCCTCTTCCTCGCCTCCGACGAATCCTCCTACGTCAACGGCGCGGCCCTCACCGTAGACGGCGGCATCACCGTCGCCTACACCACCCCCGAGTAGGTTCCAGATTCCAAGTTCCAGGTTCCAGGAGGCGTGATCTGGCCCTGGAACCTGGAACCTGGAACCTGGAATCTGAAGGTATGAACGACGAGGAAGTTCTCCGAAGGGACGAGGAGGACCTCGCGCGCCTGGGCTACGCCCAACAGCTCTTCCGCGAGATGGGAGGCTTCTCCAACTTCGCGGTGAGCTTCTCCATCATCTCGGTCCTGACCGGCGCCGTCCTCCTCTACGGCTACGGACTGAAGTTCGCCGGTCCGATCGTCAACACGGTCGGCTGGCCCGTCGTCAGCGTCTTCACGCTCGCGATCGCGGCCTCGATGGCGGAGCTGGCCTCGGCCTACCCGACGGCCGGCGGCCTCTACTTCTGGGCCTTTCGCCTGGGAGGCCGCGGATGGGCGTGGACGACGGCGTGGTTGAACATGGTCGGACAGGTCACGATCACCGCGGGCATCAACGTGGCGGCCGCGATCTATCTGATCGGCGCGGCGACGCGGATCCTCGGCCTGCCGGCAGACACGCGGGTGCCGTTCTTCGGATCGCTCACGAGCTGGAGCTTCCAGCTCTTCGTGATGGTGCTTCTGATGATTCCTCAGGTCGCGATCAACATCTTCGGCGTGCGGCTGACGGCGCGCTTGAACGACATCTCGGTGTACTGGCACATCGCCGGCGGCGCCGTCATCGTTCTGCTGCTCGCCCTCTTCGGCAAATACCACAACAGCCTCGGTTTCCTTTTTAGCTTCCAGAACGCCGTCAATCCGCTCGACGCTTCTTCCGCGGATCTGGGCGGCGGCCGGATCGCTCCTGCCCTGGTCTTCGGCGAGACGAAGATCGCATCTCCGCTCTTCGCCTTCGCGCCGGGCCTGGCGGAGGTCTATCGCGCCGCGCCTTTCGGTCTCGTCTTCGTCCTGGCTCTCCTGCAGGCTCAATGGACTTACACCGGGTACGACGCGTCGGCCCACATGGCCGAGGAGACGCGCATGGCGCGCCTGAACTCCGCGTGGGGGATCTTCCTGTCGGTCGCGGTCTCGGCGGTGGTCGGTTACGTCCTGCTCGTCGTCCTGACCTGGACGATCCCTCGCGGCGACGTCGCGGCAGTGGCGTCGGATCCCTACCCGGTGCTCGCGATCGCCAACGGCAACCTGGCGCGCCCGGCCGCTCACCTCGTCGCGGTCATCATCGGCGGGGCGATGTGGCTCTGCGGCTCCTCCTCGATTTCCTCGATGGCCCGCATGTGGTTCGCCTTCGCGCGCGACGGCGGGATGCCCGGCTCGCGCTGGATCGCGAGAGTCAACGCCCGGACCGGGGCTCCGGTCGCCGCGATCCTCGCGACGAGCGGTCTCGCCGTCCTCGTCTCCCTCTACGCCGCCGCCTTCACGGTCCTGACATCGGCGAGCACGATCACGCTCTATCTCGCTTACGGCATCCCGATCGCTCTCAACCTCCGCAACCGGCTGCGGGGGAGAGGCGAGTTCGTGACACGTCAGACCGCCCCCTGGAACCTCGGGCGCCTGGCGACTCTCGCCAATCTCGTGGCTATCGCCTGGATCCTTTTCATAACGGTCGTCTTCGCTCTTCCGCCCAACGAGCTCGTTCTCTGGACGACACTCCTCTTCTTCCTCTTCCTGGCCGCCTATTGGCTGGCCCGCGCCCGGAGCCGCTTCCGAGGCCCCGCCGGCGCGGCCTAGGGACTGTTCTGCGCATCCGCCGCAAGACGAGCCGGCTCGCGAGTGCCGGTGGCTACTTCTCCGCCTTCGCCTTTCGCTTGAGGTCGGCGCGGTGGGCGCGCTCGTAGGTCTGAATGTCCTTGAAGCGCCCCTTCGCGTCGCGCACGGCGTAGAGCTTCTTGCCCGCAACACTGCGGTGAGTCGTCCGTTTCGCTTTTCCAGCCATTCGTGGCTCCTTTCTCCTGTAGTCGACCTTACCACCGCCGCACGGCGTCGTGGTATGGAGTTTGCTTCGACGCAACCACGGCTGATCCCGCGCTGTCAGGAAGGAGGAGAAACATGACTCTTCTCGACGACCTTGGGGGTCTCGTCAATCGTTTCGCGAGCGGCAATGCTCGGGACGAGGATGTCCACGAGGCCTACGATCAGGTGGCGACCCGGGTTCCCCACGGTACTCTCGCGGAGGGGCTCGGCGACGCATTCCGGTCCGACCAGACGCCGCCCTTCGAGCAGATGGTCTCGGGACTCTTCGCGCAGTCCAGCCCCGATCAGAAGGCGGCCCTGCTCAAACAGTTGCTCGGGTCCCTCGATCCCGCCACCGTGTCCCGGATCCTGGGCTCCCTCGGGCTCGGAGGCGTCGCGAGTTCGGTCGCCTCCGGATCCGTGACGCCGGAGGTCGCACAGCGCGTGCCGCCGGAGGCGGTCCAGGACCTTGCCGAGCAGGCGGCCCGGAAGGACCCCTCGATCGTGGACAAGGCCGCGGGTTTCTACGCGCAACATCCCACGCTCGTCAAGGCGATCGGCGCCGGCGCTCTGGCGCTTCTCCTCTCCAGGATCTCCCAGGCGAGGAGGTGAGCCGTGGGCGTCATCTGGTGGCTGATCGTCGGCCTCATCGCGGGATGGCTCACCGGCAAGATCATGGGAGGAGGGGGCGGCGTCCTGACGGACATCATCCTTGGCCTCATCGGGGCCCTCGCCGGAGGATTCCTGATGAGCCTGCTCGGCTTCAAACCGGAAGGCGGCATGATCTACACGATCATCGTCGCGGTCCTCGGCGCGATCGTCGTGACGTGGACATACCGCAAGATCGTGGCAAAGCGGGCGTAAGAAACAACGCCTCGCCGGAACTGCGTCCGAAAGGAGGATCGCATGGCAGATGACCCCAATAAGCCGGACTTCTCCGACGTCGTGTCCGGAAGCTCATCGACCGCCGCTTCGCCCTCGGGAACCGCGGAGGAAAAGGCTTCCGCCACCGCTCGGATCTACGTCGTCCAGGGCGGAGACAGCCTCTCGAAAATCTCCAAGAAGTTCTATGGCGACGCGAATTCGTGGAACAGGATCTTCGAAGCCAACCGAGACGTCGTGAAGAACCCGGACCTGATCCAGCCGGGCTGGAAGCTCCGGATTCCCGAATAAGCGCCCGCGGCGCTTCCAATGCAGGAGGAGAACAGATGAAGACCCTGTATCGCACAGCCCTCGTCGCGGCGTTCCTGGCTTGCGCGGTCGGCCTGACCTTCTGCAAGAAGGCGGAGGCCCCCGCCCCCGCCCCGGCTCCCACCGTCGCAGCGGTCGAGCCGACGGCGGCTCCGGCGCCCTCCGTCTCGGTCACGGACCTCTCGCTCGGCAAGTCGGTCGGAGCGGACAAGAAAGTCCAGGCGCCGACCGATACGTTCTCTCCGAAGGACACGATCTTCGCCGCCGTTTCGACGGACGGCTCGGCCGCCTCCTCGGTGATCGCGGTGAAGTGGACCTTCGGCGACGGGCAGACGGTCAAGGAAGACTCCAAGACGATCGCGCCGACGGGTCCCGCGGTGACGGAATTCTCGATCCAGAAGCAAACGGGATGGCCGAAGGGGACCTACAAGGTCGAGGTGACCGTGGACGGAAAGCCCGGCCCCTCGAAGACGTTCACGGTCCGATAGGAGACCTCGTCCGAAGCGGCGTTTCCCGCTTTCTACCTGTTCGTGCACGGACCGCTGGAGCGGATTTCCGTGAGAGCCCGCGCACGCGCGACGGATCCGGCGCCGTCGCCGTAGACTCTGTTGGCGATTGATGGTCTCTCCTTCTGCGACGGCGCTCGTGTGCAGCCGATGCAAGGCCCCGGTCTCCGTGCAGCCTGGTTACCTGTCCTGCGCGTCCTGCAATCTGCGATTCCCTTGTTCGGACGGAATCGCCGACTTTTCCGGAGGGATTTATTACGACAACTTCCCCGGGCCCGAGGTTCTTTCCGAGGAGAATCTCCGCGGTCTCGAGAACGAGAGTGAAGGGGCCCGTATCGAGGACTTCTATCTGCCTCTTCTTGATCGGAGCGCCAGAGAAAGCGGCATCCCGAGGGAAAGGCTGCGAGTTCTCGATTCGGGCTGCGGGAACGGCGAATCGGTCGATGTCCTGAACCGGGATTCCGATTCCTTGCGTCGACGCCGCTCAATCCCTAACTCGTTCTCGAGGTCAGCCAGGAGAAGTGACCCCACTGGCCATTTCAAACAGAAGAAGGGTGGAGAGATATGCAAAAGCGCAGGTTGGGAAAAGACGCCCTGGAAGTTTCGGCCGTCGGGCTGGGCTGCATGGGAATGAGCTTTGGGTACGGCCCGGCCGCAGAGAAGCGGGAGATGATCTCTCTTATTCGGTCGGCCGTCGAACGAGGCGTTACCTTCTTCGATACCGCCGAAGCATATGGCCCGTTCACAAACGAAGAGCTTGTGGGCGAAGCGCTTGCTCCTTTCCGCGGTCAGGTGGTGATCGCCACAAAGTTCGGTTTCAAATTCGGTCCCAAAGGGGAGCAAGTGGGTCTGGATAGTCGGCCAGAGCACATCAAGCAGGTTGCCGAGGCGTCGCTCGACCGGCTCAAGGTCGAGGCCCTCGATCTCTTCTATCAGCACCGCGTTGACCCGGACGTGCCGATCGAAGATGTGGCGGGGGCGGTGAGAGACCTGATCCGGGAAGGCAAGGTCAAGCACTTCGGCCTTTCCGAAGCAGGCGTGCAAACGATCCGTCGCGCGCACGCGGTCCAGCCGGTCACCGCGCTCCAGAGCGAATACTCGCTGTGGTGGAGGCGCCCTGAAGAAGAAGTGTTGCCTGCGCTCGAAGAGCTCGGGATCGGATTCGTTCCCTTCAGCCCTCTGGGTAAGGGCTTCCTCACGGGGAAGATCGACGAAAACACCAGGTTCGACAGTTCCGACTTCCGAAACATCGTTCCACGCTTCACCCCGGAGGCTCGGAAGGCGAACCAGGCCCTGGTGGATCTGCTTCGCAAGCTCGCAGAACAGAAGAAGGCGACACCTGCTCAGCTGGCGCTCGCGTGGCTGCTTGCCCGGAAGCCATGGATTGTTCCCATCCCGGGGACCACCAAGCTGTCGCGCCTGGAAGAGAACCTCGGAGCCGTTGCCGTCGAGCTGACGCCGGACGATCTCCGTGAGATCGATCGCACTGCCTCGAAGATCGCGGTGCAAGGGGCCCGGTACCCCGAACGCCTGGAGCGAATGACCGGCCGCTGAGCAGCCGTGATGACGGCAGGAGTGATCATGAGCAACAACATCGAGAGGTTGCGACCCCTGCCGAATCGTTCCCGCGGGCAGTTGCCCTCGTCATCAATCTGCCGGAGGTCGTCCCAAGCCTCCTCTGGCTTGGTCGGTTCAAGTCGCCGGGGAATTAGGATGACCCTCGGAGACAGTAGAGTGGAGGAAGTCAGAAAATGGACATCAAGAGAAGTGGGTCACAACCTTCGGGCAGAGGGCCGCAGGAGCACTTTACCGGCGCGGTCCGTATTGACCCGCTGTTCCAGGCGCCCGATCCGGCGCGCGCGCTCGGCGTGAGCGTCACGTTCGAGCCCGGCGCCCGGACAGCATGGCACACCCATCCGCTGGGACAGACCCTGATCGTGACTTCCGGCTGCGGGCTCGTTCAGAGCTGGGGAGGCCCGATCGAGAAGATTCGGCCCGGTGACGTGATCTGGTGCCCGCCCGGCGAGAAGCATTGGCACGGCGCCGCGGCAACCACGGCCGTGACGCCCATCGCCGTTGTGGAACAGCTCGACGGGAAGGCCGTCAAATGGATGGAGAAGGTCCGCGACGATCAATACCGGCACGGTGCGCAGGAGTGAGGAGGAGCATGCGCGTTGGCATTCTGGGTTCGGGGCTGATGGGCGGCAAGCTCGGGACGCTCTTCGCGCGCGCGGGACATGAAGTGGTGTTCAGCTACGCCCGCAGCGACCAGAAGCTGAAGAAGCTCGCGCGCGAGGCGAAGGGGGACGCGCGGGCCGGCACGCCGGGCGAGGCCGCCCGCGAATCCGACGCGCTCTTGCTGGCCGTGCACTGGTCCCGAGTCGACGACGTGCTGAAGAAAGCGGGCGACCTCAGGGCAAGGTCATCGTGAGCTGCTTGCTCCCGATGAATGCGGCCGACACCCGACTCGTGATTGCCCGCACCTCCTCGGGCGCGGAGGCGCTTGCAAAGAAGGTCCCGAAGGCTCGGGTCGTTTCCGCCTTCAACACAGTGCCGAGCGAAGTGCTCTTCGGCGTCTTCGAGGCCCGCCGCAAAGCCGCGAGGCCCAGCCTCGTGTACTGCGGAGACGAATCGCGGAGCAAAGGGATTGCCGCCGAGCTGATCCGCGACGTGGGCTTTGATCCTGTGGACGCCGGGCCCTTACGGATCGCTCGTTACACCGAGCCGTTCGCGCTGCTCGTCGCCCAGCTCGCGTACGAAGGAAAGGGCGGCCCGGAACTGGCATACCGCTTCGAGCGGTTCGGGAAATGAGAGCCTTTCAATTGGTGGAGCTGACCAGGATCGAACTGGCGACCTCCTGAGTGCGATTCAGGCGCTCTCCCAAACTGAGCTACAGCCCCACGCGAGGAGGGCGAAGGATAGCACGCGGAGAGGCGGTCCAGGGCTTGGGGGGGCCCGGCTCCGGTCGCAGCGCGAGGAGTCTCCCAGTGGGGAGGAGCCTCGCGCTGCGGGAGCGGGAGCGTAGCGGAGGATCAGGGGAGCGATCGAGGCCGCATCCGGCCGAGTCGCTCACCGGTGGCGCAGCCAGATCCTTCGCGAAGCGGGAGCGACGTGCGCGATAGCATCGCTCAGGATGGACCACGGGATCGATCTTCCTTCGTTTCTGCTGGCTTTCGCTTCGGCCTTGCTGGGGGCGAAGCTTCTCGGAGAGCTCGCGGAGAGACTCGGGCAGCCGGCGGTCCTGGGCGAGTTGCTTGCGGGCGTGCTCCTGGGGCCTTCGGTCCTGGGTCTGGTGCCTCTGACGGCCGGGATCCTCCTGGTGGCGGAGATCGGCGTGATCCTGCTCCTCTTCGAGGTTGGGCTGGAGACGGACCTCGCCGAGCTCGCGCGAGTCGGCGCTCCGGCGCTGGTCGTGGCGCTGGCGGGGATGGCGCTTCCGTTTGCGGGCGGCTTCCTTCTGACGCGCGCCCTGGGACATCCGACGCTGACCGCGATCTTCGTCGGGGCCGCGCTGACGGCGACGTCCATCGGCATCACGGCGCGCGTTCTCTCGGAGTTGAAGGTCCTGTCCTCGCGCGAGGGGCAGATCATCCTGGGGGCCGCGGTCGCCGACGACGTGCTGGGACTCGTTGTCCTCGCCGTCGTCGCCCGGATCGCTGAAACCGGAACCGTGGAGACGGCGATGGTCCTGCGGGCCACGAGCCTCGCGGTCGGATTCCTGGTCGTGGCGCTCGCGCTCGGGATTCCCCTGGGGCACCGGCTCATCGGGATCGTCGGGCGAGCGAATGTGCGCGGCGTCCTCGTGGCGGCGTCTGTCGCCTTCGCTCTGCTCGTCGCCCTGGCGGCAAAGAAGGCGGGCTCGGCCGAGATCGTGGGGGCGTTCGCGACGGGGATCGTCCTCGCGCGCACGAACCGGCGCCACGACATCACCACGGCCTTGAAGCCGGTGGTGGACATCTTCGCGCCTCTCTTCTTTGTCGCCGTGGGAGCGCAGGTGGACGTCGCTCTCCTGAACCCCTTCGCGCGGGAAAATCAACCCGCGCTTCTCCTCGCGCTCGGTCTGACGTTGACAGGCTTTCTCGGGAAGTTCGCGGCGGGCTTCTGCGCATGGGGCGGAGTCCGGCGGGCCTTCATCGGGGCGGGAATGGTGCCGCGCGGCGAGGTCGGTCTGATCTTCGCCTCTCTGGGGAAAGCGACGGGAGCGTTGCCCGACGGGGTCTTCGTGGCAGTCGTTCTGGCCGTCTTCGCGACGACATTTCTCGCCCCTCCTCTGCTGAAGGGTCTCCGGAAGGGTGTCGCCTCCGCCGGGAAGCCGCATCCGGCGACCGGCGCTTGAATCCCGGCTTCGGTTTCCCTCCCCGGACGGAGCGGCTCGCCGCACTCGAGCGGACTCTCTTCGACGTGCTCGTGATCGGCGGCGGAATCACCGGAGCGGCGATCGCCCGCGATGCCGCGACCCGCGGGCTCAGAGCCGCGCTCGTCGAGCGCGAGGACTGGGCCTCCGGGACGTCGTGGCGGTCCACCAAGCTGATCCACGGCGGGCTTCGGTACCTGAAGACCGGCAACGTGAAGCTGGTTTTCGAATCCCTTTCCGAGCGAGCACGGTTGACGCGGCTCGCGCCCCATCTGGTTCGCCCGGTGGAATTCCTGTTCCCGGCCTATCGGGGCCGGGGCCTGCCGGCGTGGATGGTAGGGCTCGGACTGACGGCCTACGATCTGCTCGCGCTCGGACGTGCGCCGCGCCTCCACCGGCGTCTTTCGCGGGAGGAGCTCGTGCGGCGGGAGCCGGCTCTGGAGAACCCGGCGCTCCTCGGGGGCGCGGTGTACAGCGACGCGCGGACCGACGACGCGCGCCTGACGCTCGAGAACGTGCTCGACGCCGTTTCCCTGGGGGCCGTCGCGGTCTCGCGCGTGGAGGTCGCCGGCTTCGTCCACGACGCTTCGGGCGCGGTGCGCGGGGCGGAAGTCCTGGATCGCGAATCGGGTCAGGGCTTCCCGGTCCGCGCTCGTGCCGTCGTCAGCGCAACCGGGCCGTGGGCGGACCTGGTTCGAGCGCGGGACGATCCCGGCTCCGCTCCGCGCTTGCGTCTCGCGAAAGGGATTCACGTGACTCTGCCGGCGCGGCGCCTTCCCGTGAACTGTCCGGTCGCCTTTCCGGACTCCGGCGGACGCCTGCTGTTCGCGGTTCCCGACGGGGCGGTGACGTTGCTCGGAACGACCGACACCGACTACACGGGATCTCTCGAAGAGGTCGCGGCGGAGTCGCCGGAGGTGGCGTACCTCCTGAAAGAAGCGAACGAGATCTTCCCGGCGGCGGGTCTTACCGGGGCCGACGTGGTGGCGACCTTCGCCAGCCTGCGCCCCCTTCTGCGAGAGCCTGGAAAGCCGGTCGAGGACACCAGCCGCGAAGACGCCCTGCTCGTTTCGGCGGACGGTCTCCTGACGCTGACCGGAGGCAAGTTGACGACGCACCGGCGAATGGCCGCGCGAGCGATGGACCGCGTGGCGCGACCGCTCGCCGGTCAGGGGATCGCCGTGCCCGCGAGCCGGACGAAGACGAGACCCTTTCCGGGCGCTCCGGTGACTTCCCTGGAGGAGTCCGTCTCGGAGATCCTCCGGATCGCGGCCTCCTCGGATCCTCCGATCGATGCGCGAACGGCCGATCACCTGGCGCGGCGCTACGGATCTAGAGCCAAGGAAGTCCTCGAGCTCATCGCC
Organism: uncultured Acidobacteriota bacterium; assembly: GCA_963837495.1. Taxonomy (GTDB): domain Bacteria; phylum Acidobacteriota; class Thermoanaerobaculia; order UBA5066; family Gp7-AA6; genus JAWOLE01. The sequence goes on from CAWINF010000002.1 coordinate 373,762, forward strand.
GGCGACCGCGGGCTGGCGCGGGCGCTCTGCCCGGAGCTTCCCGACGTCGAGGCGGAGATCGCCTTCGCCGCGCGCCGCGAAGACGCCCGCTCCCTCGCGGACGCCCTCGCTCGCCGCACCCATCTCTTCTGGCAGGCGCCGCGGCAGGGGGAGGAAGCCCTCGATCGCGCCTCGTCCCTGATGGCCCGCGAGCTTGACTGGAGCGAGGAGAAGCGGAAATCTGGGATCGCCGCCTACCGGCGCGAGATCGCTCTCTCGCGGCGGTTCCGGGAACCGGCTAGTCCTTCTTGAGGTCGGCGATCGTGGTGCCGAGCAGCGCCCGGCGTTCCGCCTGCAGACGCTCGAAGAGAGGGGTCAGGACTTCAACGACTCTGTCTCCTTCTTCCGGCGTGATCGTGTAGAGGTCCGGCGAGACGGCGTCCACGACCTGGGCGACCGTGATCTTTCGCGCCGGCTTCGCCAGCGAGTAACCGCTGGCCACGCTTCCCTCAATCAGTCCCTTGGCCTTCAGATATTCCAGGATCTTCTCGGCCTCGGTCGAGGAGGCTTCTTGCTCGGCATACAGCTCTCGCAAGGCGTGCGTCCCGCCCCGGGAGAGGTGCAGGAGCATCCGGACGGCGTTCTCCGCCGGCCCGGCGCGCGGTCCGCCGACTGTGCGGCGGCCCGCCGAATGCGTCTGGAGCACGTGGGTCAGCTCGACGCCGAGCAGGATGAGAACCCAGACGAAATAGACCGAGAGGAGGGTCAACAGAATGAGAGTGAGGGAGCCGGTGATGAGATTCACGCGGGAGAGCATCTTGACGTAGAGGCCGAAAAGGAAGCGCAACAGCTCGAGCGCCACGGCGACCGCGCCGCCCGCCGGGGCCGCCGAGGTCCATCGGACGAACGCGTTGGGCAGGAACTTGTAGAGAAGCGTCAGGGCCGCGAATTCGACGGCCAGCGGGAGAAAGAAATCGGTCGCGGGAGCGGAGAGGATCTCGTTGGCCGCCGCGAAGCGCTTCACGAACCTCACCCCCAGGGCAATGGAGCCCATCAGCAGCCCGAACGCGAAGAGAACGAGAGTGTAGAGCGCGATGCGGTGAAACAGCTTGCGCCGGTGGGGCGCTCCCCAGACCGTGTTGACGATCCCTTCCACGATGAAGAGCAGCCTCAGGGACGCCACGATCAGCACGGCCAGCCCGATCCCCGTGATCGTCGTGGACTGCGCGATGAAGTCCCTCAGGCTCTCGGTGACCTGCGCCGTGTGGTAGGGGAGGACCAGGTTGACCAGATCGAAGATCGTCGTGACGTTCTGCTTGAAGAAGGTGGCCAGGAAGAGCGCGAAGGTCGCCAGGAGCGGCACCGCGGTCAGCAGCGTCGTGAAGGAGAGCGAGGCGGCCAGATCGACGCCTCGGTCCGCGCGGAAGCCGTGGTACGTCTCGGCCAGGATGTTCCGAGCGGTCACGAGCGCCCTCAGCAGAGCGGCCGGGACCCAGGGATTTCGCGCGCGGACCTTCTGGACGACCGAGGTGACCGGACGTCTCAAACGACACCCCGCGCGGGAAAAAGGAGGACATTCGTCATGCCAGATCTGTCCCAACCTAGGGTATATGATCCGGCTTTCGGAACCGGAGGTGAAGGATGGCGAAAGAGACTCCGTTTGATCGGGCCCGCGACTTCGTCGAAGAGAAGATCGATCAGACGAAGGAGGTTCTCGGAGAGTCCTACACGAAAGCGCGCGAGCAATTCGACGACGTGAGCGACGACGTCCGCAAGGGCGTCAAGACGGCCGCGAAACGCCTGGAGAAAGACTACGGCGACGTGTGGAGCGACGCGCTCTGCTACGTGAAGGAGAATCCCGGCACGGCGGTCGCGATCTCGCTGGGCGTCGGCTTCCTCCTCGGGTTCCTGATCCGCGGCGGCGACGACTAATCCGACGGCATCCGGAATCGGATCATCTGAATCTAGGAACCAGCCCCGCAAGCGCGGCATAATCCCCTCGTGACTTACAAGAAAGCGGGACAACCCGCGCTCTCGACGTTCGCGTCGAGCGCGGGTTGAGCCTGCAAGATCGGTCAGTTCGACCTTTCCGCGCTTCTCGCGAAGCTTCCGGCCCCGGCGGACCCGAACCTGCTGGTCGGGAACGTCCATGCCGACGACGCGGCCGTTTACAGGATCGGCGCGGGGCAGGTCCTCGTGCAGACGGTGGACTTCTTCACGCCGGTCGTGGATGACCCCTTCCTCTTCGGTCAGATCGCCGCCGCCAACGCTCTCTCCGACGTCTACGCCATGGGGGCGCGCCCGGTCCTGGCGCTCGCCCTCGCGGCGTTTCCGATGGCGGCCCTCCCTCCGGAAGTCCTGCAGGAGATCCTCCGGGGAGGAATCGAGAAGGTGGCCGAAGCGGGAGCGGTCGTAGGCGGAGGCCATTCGATCGATCTCGACATTCCCGTCTACGGCCTTGCCGTGACGGGCCTGGCGGAGGAATCGAAGATCACGCGCAACGCCGGGGCGAGGCCGGGCGACGCGCTCGTGCTCACGAAACCGCTGGGAGTCGGCGTGACCGTCTGCGCCGGACGCGCCGACACCCTCGCCCGGGAAGGCGCCGGGAGCTTCTTCCGCAAGCGCCTGCTCTCCGAGGGGGAACTGGACGAGGCGATTCGCGTCATGTCGGCGTTGAATCGCTCCGGGGCGGAGGCGATGGAGGGGCTCGACATCCACGCGGCGACCGACATCACCGGCTACGGACTCCTGGGTCATGCCCACGAAATGATGTCGGCCTCGGGCACGGCGGCGGAGATCCACATGGAGAGGACCCCGTTGCTGCCGGCAGCCCGGCGCCTGGCGGCCCGCGGAATCGCCCCCGACGGCTCCCGTGTCAACGTGCGGAACCTCAAACCGCGATCGGATCTGGGACCCGGCGTGACCGAGGAGGACTTCCTGCTGCTCTGCGACGCGCAAACGTCAGGCGGTCTTCTCGTCGCCCTTCCGGAAGAAGCGGCGGAAACCTACGCGGTCCGCTGCCGCGAGCGCGGAGCGGCCGCCGCCGCGGTCATCGGGCGTGTCGTGGAGAAGGGAGATAGGTTTCTGCGAGTATTGAAATAGGTTCCAGATTCGCGACTGCAAGGAGACGAAATGAAGAGAAAAGACGAACCCGAGTGGGTCGAAGTCGCCGCGACCGGGCAGGACGAGGAAGCGGCGCTGATCGCGGGATTGCTCGAGTCCGAGGAGATTCCCTGCGAGGTGGAGGGTCCCGGCGGCGGCTCTCCGTGGCCCGAAAACATCGGCGCCTTCGGCGTCTCCCGGGTCATGGTCCCTCCGGAGCGCGCGACCGATGCGCGGGCCGTGCTCGAGCGGCGCGAGCGCGACTTCAAGCGCGAAGCGCCGGATACGGAGAGCGGCGAAGACCGATGACCCTCCGCCTGGGCTCGAAACTGGCGCGGTTCGAGATCACGGGCATCCTCGGGGAAGGCGCGATGGGAACGGTCTACCTGGCACACGATCCGCAGATCGAGCGGCCCGTCGCGGTCAAGACGCTGCGCCTGGACGCGGGAGGCGAGCAGGGCCAGGAGATCGCCAGCCGCTTCCTCAAGGAGGCGAAGCTCGCGGGCCGGCTTCAGCATCCCAACATCGTCACGATCTACGAGGCGGGACGGGACCAGGGCGTGGACTTCATCGCCATGGAGTATGTCGAAGGCCAGCCGCTCACGCGCATGCTCCCGGAGACGGGCTTCTCGCTCCCGCAGAGAGTCGAAGTCGTTCAGCAGGTCGCCCTGGCTCTCGAGCACGCGCACGAGCGGGGAGTGCTCCACCGGGACATCAAGCCGGGAAACATCCTCATCACCCGCGAGGGGCGCGTCAAGGTGGCGGACTTCGGCATCGGCAAGCTGCTCGCGGCCGGCGGAGATCTGACGCGCACGGGACAGATGATCGGAAGCCCGGCCTACATGTCGCCCGAGCAGATCCGCGGCGAGAAGCTCGACGGGAGAAGCGATTTCTTCTCCCTGGGGGTCGTCTTCTACGAGCTTCTGACGGGCGCGCGCCCCTTCCCCGGGGACACGATCACGACGCTCGTCTACCAGATCCTCCATAGCGAGCCGCGGGATCCCTTGAAGCTGCGCTCGGACCTGCCTCGCTCCGCGCGCGAGGTCTTCGCGCGGCTTCTCGCCAAATCTCCGGACAAACGTCCCGCCGACGCCCGGGAGTTTCTCCGCGAGGTCGGCGCGATCGAGCGGGAGCTGGCCGCGCCTGCCGAGACGACGCCGCTGACGGCGCCGGTCTCGTGGCGGCAGGAGGCGGCGGCTCCCCCCTCCGGGGGTGCGGAGGAGCCGACGCCCGCGGAGCAGGAAGCCGGGAGATCGCGAGCGCCGGTCACGGCCGTGACGTATCTCCTCGGCCTGGCGGCCCTCATTCTGGCGGCCGCGATCCTCGTCGCGATCTGGCGCCGGACCTCCGCGCTTCCGGCGAACGGCTCGGCGCCTGCCGCGGCCCCCTCCCCGGTGTCCACGGAGGTCCCGCCGCGCGCAACGAGCGTCGAGGCAGCCGCACCCGCGCCTCTGCCGGTCGCGACGGAGGCGCCCCTGCCGACGCGCGGCCCTCCGGAAGCCGCCAGCTCGAGCGTCGGCGCCGCGCGCGCCAACGAGGCTGCCGCTCCCCGGCGTCCCAGCGCCGTCCCGCGCGTCGCTCGGAGGGAGCCTCCGCCGGAGCCACCGGAGGCCTCCATCCCGGCAGGCCCGCCCGCGGACAACGTCTACAGAACCCGTCAATTCGCCAAGTTCAGCGTGAGTCCGGACCAGGCGCGCATCTTCCTGGACGGGCGATACGTCGGCATCGCCGACGACTGGGACGATCACGGAGGGGCGAAGACGCTGGAGATCGGCAGGGAGGGACCGCATCGCGTGAGGCTGGAGCTGCCAGGCCATCGCACGATGAATCTGAAGGTGGACGTCACGGCCGCCGCGGACGACGAGACCGTGGACATCGGCGACGAGCTGAAGCGGGAATCGAAGGTCTCTTTTTCCAAGGTTCCCAAGCTGGACGACCGGACCGTGGGACCCGTGGAGTTCCGGGTGGATCCTCCCGAAGCCCGGGTCTCGGAGGGAAGCCGGGTCCTCGGCTCCGCCTCCTCCTTCGGCCCCGGCTCGCCGCTGCGGCTGTCGGGACCCATGGTCCACGACCTCGTGCTCTCGGCGCCCGGCCGCAAGCCCAGGACGGTCCGGATCCTCGTCTGCTCCAATGCGGACAGGGACGTCGCGAAAGTGAAGGCGGACCTCAAGAAAGAGTAGCGTCGAGGATGATGCAAATGTACGGGCCCGAGGTCCGGAATCCGAATCGAAAGTGGTGCGTCTCGCGTCTACCCTCCCCGCTGCCTTTGTGCTAGCTTCCGCGTGAGTATGTCCGCCCCAACCCAAGGCGTCGCCCTGAAGCGAACGCCCCTCTACTCGCTTCACCGCGAGCTGGGCGCGAAGATCGTCGAGTTCGGCGGATGGGAAATGCCCGTCCAGTACAGCGGGATCCTCGAAGAGCACAGGGCCGTGCGCGAGAGGGCCGGAATCTTCGATGTCTCGCACATGGGCGAGCTGGAGTTCGAGGGGCCCGACGCGCTCGAACAGCTCCAGAGGCTGACTCCCAACGACGTGTCGAAGCTCCCCGACGGCCGCTGCCACTACTCCGCCTTCCTGACCGAGCGCGGGACTTACGTGGACGATCTCCTCGTCTATCGGCGCGCGGCCGACTCCTACATGCTGGTCGTGAACGCTTCCAACACGCCGAAGGACTTCCAGTGGGCCCGCTCGCACGCGAGCGGAGATCTCCGCCTGGAGGACAAGTCCGAGTCCCACGCCCTGCTCTCCGTTCAGGGCCCGCGCGCCATGGCCCTGTGCGCCCGGGTGTGCTCCACCGACCCGTCCGATCTCCCCTACTACGGCTTTCGCGAGATGAAGGTGCTGGGCGCGCCGGCGCTCGTGTCGCGCACGGGCTACACCGGGGAAGACGGCGTCGAGATCTGCGTGCCCCCGGAAGACGCGGAGAGGATCTTCCGCAAGCTGCTCGAGGAGGGGCGCGCCGACGGGGTCCTCCCCTGCGGTCTCGGGGCGCGCGACACGCTGCGGCTCGAGGCGAAGATGGCGCTGTACGGCAACGACATCGACGACACGGTCACGCCCTGGGAGGCGGACCTGGCGTGGACCGTGAAGATGAAGAAGGGCGATTTCATCGGCCGGGACGCCCTCGCCCGCCAGAAGGAGCAGGGCGTGCCGCGCAAGCTCGTGGGCTTCGACATGCTCGACCGCGGGATTGCCCGCCATGGATACGCCGCGAAGACGCCCGAGGGCCCCGGGCTCGTGACCTCGGGCACGCATTCCCCGACCTTCGGCAAGCCGATCGGCCTCGCCCTGCTGCCGACGGAGGCCTCCGAGATCGGCGGGGAGTTCGCGGTGGACATCCGCGGCCGCGAGGCCCGGGCGCGGATCGTTCCGACCCCTTTCTACAAGAGACCCAAGGAGGTGCCGGCGTGAATCCGGAAGATCGGCGCTATACCGCAAGCCACGAGTGGGTCCGGATCGACGGCGAGACCGGGACGGTCGGGATCACGGACCACGCGCAGAAGGAGCTGGGAGAGATCGTTTACCTGGAGCTTCCGGAAGTGGGCCACGTCTTCAACGCCGAGGAGGAGTTCGGCACCGTCGAGTCGGTCAAAGCCGTTTCCGAGCTCTTCACGCCGGTCTCGGGGGAAGTGGTCGAGATCAACAAGGCGGCGGTCGCGGAGCCCGGGATCGTCAACGACGACCCGTACGGCGACGGCTGGCTCATCAAGGTCAAGCTCTCCACCGACGAGGAGGCCGGCAAGCTCATGACCGCCGAGCGGTACGCCGAGTACCTGCGCGAGGAAGAGAAGGAGACGTGAAGTTTCTGCCGGTCTCCGAGGCCGACCGCTCGGAGATGCTCCGCGCGATCGGAGCGCCCACGGTCGAGGCGCTCTTCAACGTGATCCCGAAGGAGGTCCGCGAGGACCCGAAGCTGCCGCCTCCTCTCTCGGAGATCGAGATCCGGCGCCTGATGGGCGGGCTTTCGGCGCGCAACGCGAGCGCCCGGGACACGGCGTTCTTCCTCGGGGCCGGCCTCTACAACCACTACGTCTCGGCCATCGCGGACCAGATGCTCTACCGCGCCGAGTGGCTGACCTCCTATACCCCTTACCAGCCCGAGGTGTCGCAGGGCACGCTGCAGTCGGTCTTCGAGTTCCAGACCCACATCTGCCTGCTGACCGGCCTCGACGTCGCCAATGCGTCGCTCTACGAGGGAGCGTCCGCTCTGGTGGAAGCCCTGCTCATGGCCGAACGCCTGGTCAAGGGAAGGCGCAAGGCCGTTCTCTCGCGCGGCATTCACCCCCAGTACCGGGAGACGGTGGGGACGTATTTCACCAACCTCGGCCTCGAGGTCGTGGAGGTCCCGCTCTCGAAGGAGGGCGTGACCGATCGAGCCCTCCTCGAGCGCGCCGTGGACGAGACGACTTTCGCCGTGGCCGTCCAGTCTCCCAACTTCCTGGGACTCGTCGAGGACTGGAACGCCGGCTCCCATGCGGCGAAGGCCCGGGGCGCGATGTCGGTCGCGGTTGTCGCCGAGGCGGTCTCGCTCGCGCTGCTGGCGTCTCCGGCCTCGGGAGGGGCGGACATCGCCTGCGGCGAGGCGCAGGCGCTGGGCGTTTCGATGCACAACGGCGGGCCGCTCCTGGGATTCATGGCCTGCCGCGCCGAGCACCAGCGGCAGATCCCGGGGCGCCTGGTCGGGCAGACCCACGACGCGGAAGGCCGCCGCGCCTTCTGCCTGACGCTCTCCACGCGCGAGCAGCACATCCGCCGCGAGAAAGCGACCTCGAACATCTGCACGAACCAGGGGCTGATGGCCCTGGCGTCCAACATCCACATGTCTCTGCTGGGAAAGCGGGGGATGCGCGAGGTCGCGGAGCAGTCTCACGCCAAGGCCCAGTATCTCAAGCGCGAGATCGCCAAGGTGCCGGGCTACCGGCTGCCCTACGCCGGACCGACCTTCAACGAGTTCTGCGTCGAGGCGCCCGAGCCGGCCGCGCCGCTCCTCTCGCGCCTGGCTGCCGGCGGAATCCTCGCGGGCGTGCCCCTCTCGCGGTTCGGGCCGGACGAGGACAATCGGTTCCTGACCGCGGTGACCGAAATGAACACGAGAGAAGAGATGGATCGCCTGGTCGCGGCCTTGAGGGCGGGACGATGAGCGTCGAACTGGAAGAGAAAGAGCCGAAGCTGGGAGACGCGAAGCATCCCGAACAGAGGCACGAGCCGCTCGTCTTCGAGAGATCGGGCGAGGGGAAGGTCGGCTACTCTCTGCCGCCGCTCGACGTGCCGCCGGAGATGGGGATCCCGGAGTCCCTGCGTCGAGGCGAGATCGAAGGCGAGACCGAGATCTCGGAAGTCGAAGTCGCGCGCCACTTCACGCGCCTCTCACGGCTCAATTTCTCGATCGACCAGGCCCTCTACCCGCTGGGCTCGTGCACGATGAAACACAACCCGCGGACCAACGAAGAGGTCGCGCGCCTTCCCGGGTTCGCGGCTTCGCACCCGTTCGCGCCCGAAGAAGTCTCGCAGGGAACGCTCGAGCTGGCATGGCGCCTGGAGCAGGCCCTGATCGAGCTGACGGGTCTCTCGCGTGTGACGCTGCAGCCCTCGGCCGGCGCTCAGGGGGAGCTCGCGGGGATCCTGATGATCCGGGCGGCTCTCGAGAAGAGCGGTAATCCCCGCAAGATCGTTCTCATCCCCGACTCGGCGCACGGAACCAACCCGGCGTCGGCGCACTTTGCCGGCTACAAGGTCTCGGAGCTGAAGTCCAACGCCCGCGGCACGCTCGACCTCCACGTCCTCGAAGAGGCCATGACAGAGGACGTCGCGGCGCTCATGCTGACCGTCCCCAACACGCTCGGGATCTTCGAGAGCCAGATCCTGGAGATCGCGCGGATCATCCACGCCAGGGGCGGCTACCTCTACTGCGACGGCGCCAACTTCAACTCCTTCGTCGGCCTCGCCAAGCCCGGTCTCATGGGCATCGACGTCATCCACATGAACCTGCACAAGACGTTTTCCACGCCGCACGGCGGGGGAGGGCCGGGGTCCGGTCCCGTGGCCGTGGCGGAGAAGATCGCGCCGTTCCTGCCGAGACCGACCGTCGAGCGCCGGCCCGACGGGACTTTCCATCTCGACTACGACCGGCCGGATTCGATCGGGCGGCTGCGCACGTTCCTGGGCAACTACGGGATGTTCGTGCGGGCGCTCGCCTACATCTGGGCCTACGGGAACAGGATCGGCGAGGTCGCCCGCGGCGCGGTCCTGAACGCCAACTACATCCGCGCCGGCCTGACCGGCGTCTATCATCTGAAGTACGACGCCCCTTCCATGCACGAGGTCGTCTTCTCCGACAAGAAGCAGGCCGAGCGTGGAGTCCACGCCGGCGACATCGGCAAGCGCCTGATGGACTTCGGATTCCATCCGCCCACGATCTCCTTCCCGCTCATCGTGCACGGTGCTCTGATGATCGAGCCCACGGAGACGGAGGGGAAACCGGGGCTGGACGCTTTCATCGACGCGATGCGCCAGATCGCCCGGGAAGCGCAGGAGAATCCCGACATCCTCTTGAAGGCCCCGCATACGACCCCCGTCAAACGCGTGGACGAAGTCGCCGCCGCGAAGAACCTCATTCTGCGCTGGCGCCCGCAGGGCGTCATCCCACGGGAGACCTAGCGGGCTGGACCGCGGCGAGCCGGCTGGCCGCCGAGAGTCCGGCCAAAGGGAGTTGAAGCAGCGGCCGACCGGATCCGGGTGAACTGCTTCCCGGCTCTGCGATATCCTCCGCTCAAACTTATGTCCTCCGCGTTCCAGCGCAAATGTCCGCTTTGCGGCGGAGACCTGATCCGCTCCGCGCACTCCACATTCTCCTTCTGGCGAAAGCCCTGGAGGCGCAAGCTCTTCGACTGGGGAAGCGAGCGCGTCTACCCCTGGGCCTGCATGGGGTGCGGCGTCGTGCTCCTGTATCTGGACCGGCTGCCCGTCGTGGCCGGGGAATACAAGACGGCGCGGGAGCCCTCCGTCGCCCCGAAAGCGCAGCCCGCCCTCTTCAAGTCGTGATCTCCGTCGCCTACCTCGATGGGCGGCGGCTCGCACGGGCCTTCATCGCGGGCTCCCGTTTCGTCGCCGAGCGGGCCGAGCCCCTCAACAAGATCAACGTCTTCCCGGTTCCCGATGGCGACACCGGCACGAACCTGGCCTCGACCCTCCAGAAGGTCTCCGCGGGCATCGCGCGGGTGCGCCAGCGTCACGTTCGGGAGATGTCGCGAGCCCTGGCCGAAGAGGCCGTGGCCGCGGCCCGCGGCAACTCCGGAGCCATCATGGCCCAGTTCTTCTGCGGGTTCTCCGAGGCGCTGCCGGACGTGCCCCGGGCCTCGACCCGGGACTTCGCCGCGGCCGTCGTGGGAGCGGCCGAGTCCGCCTACGAGGCGATCGCGCGTCCCGTCGAGGGCACGATCCTGACGGTCATCCGCGACTGGGCCAGCGCGGTCCGGCAGCGGGCCGCCGAGGACGCCGACTTCGCGCGGCTCTTGCCCGAGTCGCTCCGGGAGGCGAAGAGGTCGCTCGAGAACACGCCCAACCAGATGAAAGCCTTGAAGAAGGCGGGCGTGGTGGACGCGGGGGCGCAGGGCTTCGTCTACCTGCTCGAAGGGGTCGTCCGCTACCTTCGCGAGGCCTCCCGCTATAGTCCGCTGGAAGCGGCCCCCGAAGAAGTCAAGGCAGCGATCTTCGAGAAGCAGCTCGAGGCGATTCTCTTCCGCTACTGCACCGAGGTGCTGCTCGAAGGGGAGGCGATCGACAGGGGCGAGCTTCGGAGACAGGCGGCCCTCCTCGGGGACTCGATCGTGATCGCCGGGAGCGCCTCGAAGGTGCGCCTGCACGTGCACACCAACGAACCGGAGAAGCTCTTCGAAACCGCGGCGCGCCTGGCGGAGGTGGCCCAGACAAAGATCGAGGACATGCGGGCCCAGCACGAGACCCGTTTCGACCAGAACCGGGCGGCCCGCGTCGCGGTGGTCACCGACTCGACCTGCGACCTGCCGGCCTCGCTCTTCGAGGAGCTGAACATCGGGATGGTGCCGGTCCGAGTGACCTTCGGGTCGGAGAACTATCTCGACAGGGTCACTCTGACGCCGTCGGAATTCTACGCGCGCTTCGCGGTGACCAGCCAGGCGCCGGGGACGTCGCAGCCTCCTCCCGCGGACTTCACGCAGGTTTACCAGAACCTCGCCACCCACGCGGGCTCGATCGTCTCGATCCATCTCTCCGCGGCCGTCTCGGGGACCTATCAGGCGGCGATCGTCGGCTCCCGCCCGCTCGAGAAGACCCGTCTGGAGCACGTGGACAGCCGCAACGTCTCGGTCGGCCTGGGGCTCATCGTGCGGGCCGCCGCCGAGGCGGCCGCGGCTGGCCGGAGCGTCGAGGAGGTCGCTCGGATCGCGCGAGACGCCTCGGCGCGGGCCCGGCTCTTCATCGCCGTTCCGACGCTGGAGCACCTGGTGCGAGGCGGGCGCGTCTCCCCCTTGAAGGGGCTGCTCGCGAAAGTGCTCGGGCTCCTGCCCGTGTTGACGCTCTCCGAGGACGGGACCGCGCAGCCGGCGGGGAAGGCGCGCGGCTTTCCCGCCGCGCGCAGAAAGATGATGGCGCTCCTCTTCGAGTCGGCGCGAAAGGGTTCGAACGGCGGGAGGCGTTTCGGAGTCGCCCACTGCGACGCCGCGGAGCTGGCGGAGTCCATCGCCCGGGAGATCCGGCAGCGCTATCCCGAGTCCGACGTGATGATCGTCGAGTGCGGCCCCGCGCTCGGAGCGCACGGAGGACCGGGCGCGGTCGCGGTCGCGGTCCTGCCGTAGCGCGGCTTGCCTTGGACTCGATCTGGACCGTCGGCCACTCCAACCATGCGCTCGAGAAGTTTCTTGGAATCCTGAAGGCGCATCGGATCGAACGGTTGATCGACGCGCGGCGGTTCCCGGCCTCGCGCAAGTGGCCGCACTTCGACGCGAAGAGCCTCGCGGAGAGCCTCCCGGCCGGAGGAGTCGATTACGCCGGTTTGCCGGAGCTGGGCGGGCGCCGGAAGTCGAAGGGGAACTCTCCGCATACGGCGTGGCGGGTCGAGGCGTTCCGCGGTTACGCCGATTTCACGGACACCCCGGCATTCGCCGCGGGCCTGGACCGGTTGATGTCGCTGGCGAGGCAGCGCCGGTCGGCCCTGATGTGCGCGGAGGCCCTGCCGTGGCGCTGTCACCGTTCGCTGATTGGAAACGCGCTTCTGGCCCGCGGCTGGGACGTCTTGGACATCCTGTCGGAGAGAGAAGCGCGGCCTCACACCCTCCCGCCCTTCGCGCGTCTCGAAGGGACCCGAGTGATCTACGACGGCGGTGAACTGCCCCTCGGGCGGGAATCTGAAACCGGAAGCCGCTAGTGCGAGCGCCGGGCGGCGAGAAGGAGGACGTCGGCAGGACCGGGAGAAATGCCGGCGGCCTTCCAATCCGGCATCTTTCGCGCGAAGGCCTCGGGGAGCGGTTCCCCTTCCGCGGCTCGCGCGAGCTCTTCGAGGAGCAGTTCGGAAGGCCGCCAGTCCTTCTCGAACAGCATCCGCTCGAGGCCGCTCGACGCGAGGATGAGGAGGTCCCCGGAGGAAGGCTCGGATTCGCCCGTCAGGCGCTCTCCGCCTCCCGAAACGGAAAGGCGCACGGTCTTGCCGTCTCGGAGAAGAAAGGGGAGAGGCGCGCGCGACGAGGACAGGCGGAGGCGGGAGCCCTGCCAGCGCGCGGCCGTCGCGCGGCAGGAGGGAGCGGCCTTTCGGATTCTCTCGATGATCTCGACGGGATCCGCCGAGGCCAGCGCGCCCCTCCACGCGGCGAGCGCGCCGGCGAGCGGGCCGATGGATTCCTCCGCGGCGCCGCCGGCCTCGATCAGAAGAAGGCAGAGGAACCCGTCGCCGGCCTCCGCGGCGGAGGCGATGGGGCTGGCTTCCTCCGCTTCCCACCGCATTGAGGCCACCTCGAAACCCGGGGGGGCCGGCCAGCTGGCCGGCTCCAACAGCGCCCGCATCCCGCGCAATGCCGCGGCCACGCCCGCCCGCCTCCCGCGGATGACCGCCGCCTGGTGCTCCCGAACCCCTTCGACCGCGAGCGCGGAGTGGGTGCCCACCTCGGCGAGGAACTCCTCGTCTTCCTTCGTGAAGCTCCGGTTTCTCTTGTTCAAGAGCTCAACGACCCCCACGATCTCGCCCGCCGGCGTTCGCAGAGGCGCGGCCAGGATCGTGCGCGTGCGAAACCCCGAGGACGCGTCCGTGTCGGGGTCGAATCGCCGGTCCTGGTAAGCGTCGGCGATGTTGATGATCTCGCCGCTCCTGGCCACCGTTCCGGCGATTCCGCGGCCGAGCGGAAGGAGAATCGGAGAGACGGCTCCTCCCTCCAGGAACTGGCTGGCGATCGTGTCGGAGCCGGGCTCTCTCAGGAAGATGGTGCCGCGCTCGGCGTCGGTCTCCGACGTCGCGGTCCTCAGGATGATCTTCAGGATTTCCGTCGGATCGAAAGTGGCCGCGAGCGACTTGTTCGCCTCGAGGATGACCATGAGCTTGACCATCTTCGCCCGCGTGACCGAGACCTCGGCCAGGACCCGGTCCAGGACCTCTCCCTCGAACGCCGAGATCGCGTCGGCGAGCGCGTCGGCGTCGGGAAAGCGCGCCGGAGGATCCTTGACGATCGCCCGGTCGAGGATCGAGAGCAGCTCCCGAGGCAGATCCGGCCGGAGCGTCGCCGCGGCCGGAGGGTCTTCCCGGAGGATGCGGCGGACCAGGCGCGACGTGTCATTGTCGTCGAACGGGACTCTTCCCGTGAACATCTCGAAGAGAAGGACCCCCATCGCGTAAACATCGGTCAGGACGCTCGGCGCCTCCCCCCGGAGCAGCTCCGGCGCCAGGAACTGCGGCGTTCCCGGCACGGTCTCCTCCTCTCCGTGGGAGACCGCGGTCTCGACGGCAATCCCGAAGTCCATGAGCTTGGGCGTCCCGTCGCCCGTCACGATCACGTTCTCGGGCTTCAGGTCCCGGTGCAGCACGCCGATGCGGTGGGCCGCCGCGAGCCCCCGGCAGATCTTCTTGGCGATGGCGAGCCCCCGGCCCAGGGGTAGGACTCGCTCCTCGTTCTCGATGTCCTTCAGGGTCTTTCCAGGCACGAACTCCATGGACACGAACTCCTCGCCGTTCAACTCGACGAGGTCGAAGACCCGGCAGACGTTCTCGTGAGTGACCCGGCGCGACAGGATGATCTCGCGGCGGAGCGTCTGCTGCCGCTCGGGCGACATCCGGTCGGGGCGGATGCGTTTCAGGGCAATGTCGCAATCCAGCTTGACGTCCCGGGCGCGATAGACGACTCCCATGCCGCCGTAGCCCAGGACGGACTCGATCCTGTAGCGTTCGCCGAGCAGGGTCCCGGATTTCAGCGGCTGGTCGGCCGACTGTCCCGTCCAGTCGTCGAAGGCTTCGCGCGTGGGAGAATCGCTGTCGCGGGACACGGAGGGATTGTACGGCTTTGACTTCGGTCCCGGCGCGGCATAGATTGGCGGTCCCAACCGTGAAAGCAGAGTTTTTCTAAGATCTAAGAGGAGAGAAGCCGTGGCAAGACCTCTTCGAATTCGATTTCGCTCTGTCTCGGTTCCACTGGCGATCCTGTTCTTCCTGGCCGCGACGCCGGCCTTTCCATCCGGTTTCCAGCTCAACAGTCAGGGGGCGCGGGCAATGGGGATGGGTCTCGCGTTCACGGCGGTGGCCGACGACCCGTCGGCCATCTTCTTCAACCCCGCCGGATTGGGATGGCAGAAACACTTCGAAGTCCAGGTCGGCAGCTCCTTCATAACGAAGTTGCGGGGAGATTTCGCCGGCGAAAACCCCTTTCCCGGGATCGGCGACTCCGAGAGGCAGCACAAGACCACCTTCACGCTGCCGACGGTCTACGTGGTCGCCCCGCTGACCTCGGAGGTCAACCTGGGACTGGGGATCTTCTCGCAGTACGGCCTCGGGTTCCGGTGGGACAACGCGGAGACCTTTTCGGGCCGCTTCATCGGCCAGAACGCGGTCATCCAGTCGGTGGATCTGAACCCGGTCCTCTCCTTCCAGGTGCTTCCGGCGGTGGCCATCGCCGTCGGCGCCGACTACCGCGTTTCCAAAGTGCAGCTGGAGAAGAACCAGGCGGCGATCGACCCGTTCACCAACTCGGTCGTGGACGTCGCGCACATCAAGTTGAACAGCGACCTGACGGACAACCACGGCTGGGGTTGGAACGCCGGCGTCCTCATCCGTCCGGTCCCGCAGATTTCCTTCGGGGTGGCTTACCGGAGCAAGATCAAGGTGGACTACGAGGGGACCGCCAAGTTCGAGCAGCGGCTGACGGGCAACGCGCAGTTCGACGGGATCGTGGCTTCGCAGCTGCCGCAGGGGAACCACCCGGTTACGACGAGCATCGAGTTTCCCGGAAGCCTGAACCTCGGGGCCGCCGTCACGCTTCCCGGACAGTTCACCGTGTCCGGCGAGGCGGACTGGACGGAATGGTCGAAGTTCCAGGCCCTGGACATCATCTTCCCGGACCTCGCGGGGCACGATTTGAACCGCAACATGGCGTGGAAGAACTCCTGGGCGTATCGCGGAGGGATCGAGAAGAGATTTTCGAACTTCGCGGTGCGGGCCGGCTACTACCGGGACAAGACCCCACAGCCGGTTGAAAACGCCGGCCCCATCCTCGCCGACAACGACCGCGACGCGTACACGCTCGGCTTTGGCTACGGCACCGAGCGCTGGGGCGTGGATATCTCCGACCTCTACATCAAGTTCAAGAATCTGGACACGGCGGGGCGGTCGCAGGACAACTTCTTCGGCCAGTACAAGACAGCGGACAACGTCTTCGCGTTCAGTCTCAGGCTTTCGTTCTAACCAAGGAGATCACGATGAAAAAGACGCTTCGCGCGCTCGCTCTCGTCGCCCTTCCGGCGCTCCTCATGGTCTGCCCGGTCCTCGCCCAGACTCCGAACTTCACCAAGTACGTCGCGGTCGGCGACAGCTACGGCGCCGGCTTCTCGTCGGGTTGCCTCGTGGACCGCAATCAGCGCTTTTCTTACCCGGCCACCATTGCGAAGCAGCTCGGAATCTCCGACTTCCAGCAGCCCACGGTTTCCGACCCCGGACTTCCGGTCTGCCTTGGCTTGAAGAGCCTCATCCCGGTGACCTTCGGGCCGATCTCGGCGACGAAGACCGGAGCGCCGACGAACCTGGCTCTCGCCCGCGCCTATGACAATCTTTCCGTGCCGGGCTACAAGATCGCCGATGTCTCCGACAAGCTGACCGACGGCGGGGGCATCGCCGATCTCATCCTGCGGGGCAAGGGGACGGCTCTGAATCAGGCGCTCTCCCTGAACCCGACGTTCATCACCCTGGGGATCATCGGCAACGACATCCTGACGGCGGGCGGGGCCGGGTTCCTCCTGGACGGCGTGACCGCGACGCCGCTTGCCGTCTTCACGGCGAAGTACAACGCCGTCGCCGCGGCCCTGAAGGCGAGTGGCCGGACCGGGGTCTTCCTCGGAACGCCGGAGCTGCATCTGATCCCGCTCGCCAGCACGCTTCCTCCGGTCGTTCTGGATCCCGCGACGAACAAGCCCCTCATCGTTTTGGGGCACACGGTCCCCCTGCTCGGCCCTCGGACGACCTCCACCTGCCCGACGGCGCCCTGTCCGCTGCCCGCGGATACGCTCGTCACGCTCGGCGCGAATGCTCCGCAGGCGACCCTCGGCGGAAAGTCGCTCCTCGGCGTCGGCTTCGGCATCCCCTGCGCGATCGCCATGCTTCCCCAATGCGACAAGCCGCTGCCCGACGGCGGCGTCACGCCGCCCGCGACGGTCAACATCGGCGTGCTGCTCTACGCCGACGAGGTGGCCGCGATCGATCAGCGAATCAAGGACATGAACGCCGTGATCAAGGCGGCCGCGGAGGCAAACGGTTTCAAGTACTTCGACTTCTATGCCTTCGCGCAGGATTTCGAGGCGAATGGACGAACTTTCGGAGGCATCACGATCACCAAGGACTTCGTGACCGGCGGGATGTTCGCATACGGCGAGGCGGTCCACATGTCCAACATCGGTTACTCAATCTTGGCCGACGAGCTGATCCAGTTCATCAACTCGGCTTACGGGACGGACGTCCCGAGGCCCGACATGTCGGCGGCGCTTCTGACGCCCGACGCGCCGGCAGCGAACTCCACGGGCATCGGCGCGAAGGTGGACACCGCGGTCTTCTTCACGGAGGAGACGTGGAGGGCGTTTTTCGAGGAGTTCCCTCTGCAGGATGCTTCGATGAAGCTCGTCTTTCCGGGCGAGGCCTCCGAGGTTCCCAACAGGGCCCCCGTCCTGCTCCCGGGGCGCCGGGGCGCCCGCGACTGAGGCCGGCGATCGGCTAACCCTGTCGGGGATCGCACTCGGTTGTCTTCCCGCTAGCCGGCGCGGAACGCGCCGGCTGGGGCTTTTGTTTTGTGCCCGGCTTTGCTAGATTCGCCCTCTTTTCTTGGAGGACCGCAAGGACCCATGATGATTCCCGCGACCCAGCTGCGTAGCGGCACGCTCATCCTCTACAACGGCGAGCTGCACCGCGTCCACGACGTCATTCACAAGACCCCCGGCAACCTGCGCGGTTTCGTTCAGGCGAAGATGCGCAATCTGCGCAGCGGAGCGATGAACGAGCACCGGTTCGGCTCGACGGACCGCGTGGAGAAGGCCTCTCTCGACGAACGGGAGATGGAGTATCTCTACTCCGACGCCGCCGGCCACCACTTCATGGACCAGGAGTCCTACGACCAGGTCGCGCTCTCCGACGAGATCATCGGCGAGCAGATGGCCTACCTCCTTCCCAACACGGTCATCCACGTGGATTTCTTCGAAGACAACCCGGTGGGCATCGAGCTGCCCAACACGGTGGCGCTCAAGGTCGTCGAGACCCAGCCCGGGATGAAGGGAGCCACGGCTTCGGCATCCTACAAGCCGGCCACGCTGGAGACCGGTCTCCAGGTGATGGTCCCGCAGTTCATCGAAGCGGGCACGCGCATCAAGATCGACACGCGGGACAACAGCTACCTGGAGCGCGCCTGATTCGGCCCCGGAATGGGCCCCCGCCCCCACCCTCTCGCATCCCGTCAATATGCTGTAAGGGCATAACTGCCTCATTTGATTGATCTTCCCTATTGACGGCGCCGGATAGCCCCTGAATAATCGCGGCCGTGCGAAAGGCGCCGACCATCTCGGCGGTCCTGGGGACCGTCTTAGTTCTGCTGACCTTGCCCTCGGTCCTCGAGGCTCGCCCGCACAAGGCCCGCGCCTCACACCGGTCGCGCCACGCCGTCCCCCATGCTCCCCGGAAGGCGGCCCATAAGAAAGCCCATCACAAGAAGGCGAAGACCCGGATCCACCAGAATCAGGCCGGAGAAGTCGTCATCGACCGGATGGAGGTCGTGGGACTGTCCTTCCACGGGCCGACGCTGCCGGGGGAGCTAAACGATTATCCGCGACCCATTTGCGAGCCGATGGATACGGTGGTCGAGGTCCGACTCCACGACGAGGGAATCGGCAGCCCGGACACCCTGGAAGGAGAGTCCGCGGAAGCGACCAATCAAGCCGCCGCCCCCGCGGCGAATCAGGGCCTGGCTGCCGCGGGTCACGGCCTCTCGGCGGCGAAACAGGGCCTTTCCCGGATCGCCCGCAAGGTGGGCTCCTTCTTCCGGCCGAAGTCCTCCGATGCCCGCGTGCGCCCCGAGGACGTGGATCTGGATCGCCTCCTCTCCCAGGAGTTCCTGATCCCCGTCGAAGGAGTCAACGCCGAGAGGCTTCGAGACTCCTTTCTCTCCCAGCGCGGGCGCCACGCTCAGCACCTGGCCATCGACATCGGCGCTCCGAGAGGCACGCCGGTGCTCGCCACGACCGACGGCCGGATCGTCCGGGTCACTCGCGAGAAGCGGGGCGGCAAGTCCATCTATCAGACCGACTCGACCGGCAAGTACCTCCTCTTCTACTGCCACCTCTCCCGCTACGCCGAGGAAGCGAAGCCCGGCACCCCGGTCCACAAGGGAGACATCATCGGATACGTCGGAGCGACCGGGCACGTGATCGGAGGACCACATCTGCACTTCTCGATCACCCGTCTCCCCGAAGACAGCGGCAACTTCAAGTTCGGTCTCGCCATCAACCCCTACCTTCTCTTCCTCGCCGGCGTCCGCTAAGACCGTCGCTCCACGCGCTCCGCGGGATCTACGAGCAAGAATGTAGCGGGGGACCTTGCGGTCCCCCGAACCCCCTCCGGCGTGATCCCGCTCCGGCGCTGCGCCCCCGCGGCGCGAGGGGGGAGTCCGCCTCCCATCTGGGAGACTCCTCGCGCCGCGGCCGGGGCTGGCCGAAGACCCTCCTAGACGGAGCGGACGTCGCGCTGAGCGAGCAGCCGTTCCAGCCAGAGGTTCGTCAGCTTCTCCGAGACGGTGTTCTGGCGCAGGCGGGCCGCGAGGTTGTCCCAGTCCATCTCGTCCAGCTTTTGATCCTGGTTGAAGCAGGAGAAGACGATCTCCTTCTCCGCCCCGGTCAGGGGATCCACGTGGCGCTGGAGGCACTGGGCGCAGACCTCTTTCATCATGCACTGCATCGGCGAGTTGATCGACCCGATGCCGATGTGCCGGGGGGACAGGTACGGCGCGAGGACCCCGTGGCGGGCGCGGGCCACGGCGGCCATCATGCGGTCCGACCCGATGGCGATCAGCCGCTCCACGTCCGAGAGGCGGATCGGCGTCTTTCCCAGGGCCCCCGAGCCGTAGGCCACCATGGCCTCCACGATGTTGCCCACGAATTCCCGGTCGTCCGGGCGCCGGGCCGGAATCGTCTCGCCATGGTCCACGGAAAGCACCAGAACGTCCGCCGCGGCCTCGATGTCCTCGCGCTTGTAGAAGTCCACGGCCTTCTTGTAGCCGGCGAAGTAGATGACCCGGTTGCCCAGGGCGCGGGCCTTCTTGCCGATGGAGAGCAGGACGGCGTTGCCCAGCCCCCCTCCGCACAGGACCAGGGTCGAATCGCGGGGAAGCTCGGTCGCGCTGCCGGTCGGACCCATCGCGAGGACCGGCTCGCCCGGCTTCAAGACGCTGCAGAGCCTCGAAGAGGCTCCGAGCTCGAGGGCGACCATCGAGAGAAGACCCTGTTTCGCGTCCACCCAGGCCCCGGTCAGCGCAAGCGGCTCGATCAACAGCGGCGAGCCGCCGATCACGGGGGCGTGCGCCTCATAGTTCTGGAGCCGGAAGAACTGTCCCGGCTCGAAATTCTCGGCGGCGGCCGGCGCCCGCACGACGACCTCGACGATCGTGGGCGTCAGACGGTTCACGGCCACGACCCGGGCGGTCAAACGATCCTCGATCCGGCGGCGGAACTCCTCCCATTCCTCCTCCGATGCGGTGGGCCTCTCCGGCGCGTCGCCCAGGAGCACGGAGGTGATCGGAACGTAACCCCGCCTCGCCGAGGCCATGGCCTTGACCACGTTGCCGTTGAAGGCGGGATGGTTGTCTCCGAAGAAGGTGATGAATCGCCCGTTCTTCGCGTAGCCGGTGAAGAAGGCGGTCTCGTCCGTCGCGGACGAGGGAACGAGTTTCCAGCCGCCCCGGCCGTCGGGCTCGGCGCGATGGGGGAGAAAGAAACGCCGGCGCTCGTCCATGGGGAACGTGCCCGGCTTCTCCTTCTCGTACGTGATGTTGGGAGTGGTGCCGGCCGCGACCCAGCAGGTGCGGGCCGGAAGCTCCACGACGTCGCCTCCGCGGGAGCGGCGGAACCGCACAGCGGCCAGATGCCCGTTGCCGTCGGCGACGGCCTCCTCCGGTTCCAGGTTTTCGATGAAGGAGATTCCCTCCTCCAGGGACTTGATGATCTCCTCGTGATTCAACCGGTAGGCCGGCGACTCTTCGATCGCGCGGCGGTACACGATCGAGACGCCGCCCCACTCCCGGCAGAGTCGGGCGAAGTCGGGGGTCTCTCCGTCGGCGCGGGCGCGCTCGCGCTCGCGGCGCACCTGCGTGCCGTGGTGAAGAAGGCGGTCCAGGGTCTCCCGCTCTTCGCCGTCGAAGACTGCCCGGATTCCGCTCTCTCCCCGCTCCGCGGCGAGGGTCTCGTACCGGGCGAGCGCCTTCTCGGCCGCGAGCGGGTAGTAGGCGAGCAGCTCCGTGGCCGTATCGATGGCGGTCAGCCCTCCGCCGATGACGACCGCGGGCAGCTCGACCTGCAGGTTGGCGAGAGCCTCCTCCTTGAACGCGCCGGTCAGCTGCAGGGCCATCAGAAAGTCCGATGCCTTGCGGACGCCGCGGAGGATGTTGTTCTTCATCCCGATGATCGTGGGCCTCCCGGCGCCCGCGGCGATCGCCACGTGATCGAACCCCGCCTCGAAGGCCTGCTCCGCCGTGAGCGTGCCCCCGAAGCGCACGCCGCCCAGGATCGTGAACCGCGCCCGCCGGGCCAGCGTCAGGTGCACGAGCGTCAGGAAGTTCTTGTCCCAGCGGACCGTGATCCCGTACTCGGAGACCCCGCCGAATCCCGCCAGCGGGCGCCGGAAGAGCGGGCGCTCGATCTCGCTCCAGTCGCGGATGGCCCGGACTCCTCCTCCATCAGCGCCCGTCCAATCGGCCGGCAGCGGCTCGATCTTCAGCCCGTCGATCCCGACGACGCCGAAGCCCTCGTTCAAGAGGAAATGGGCGAGCGTGTATCCGGCCGGGCCCAGGCCCACGATCAGGATCTTCTTGCCGTTGTAGGGGAGCGCGCAGGGCCGCGCGGGGTTGAGGGGGTTCCACCGCGTCAGGAGCCCGTAGATCTCGACCCCCCATGGAAGCGCCAGGACGTCGGTCAGGACCCCCGTCTCGATCTGAGGGATGTTGACGGGCTCCTGTTTCTGGAAGATGCATCCCTTCATGCAGTCGTTGCAGATGCGGTGTCCGGTGCCGGGGCACATCGGGTTGTCGATGCAGATGAGAGCGAGCGCCCCGATCGAGTCGCCTTCGCGCCGGAGCTGGTGCATCTCGGAGATCTTCTCGTCCAGCGGACAGCCCGTCAGGGGGATGCCCAGAGGGTTCTTCTGGAAGGTCGCCGTCTTCTCGTCGAAGAAGCCCTTCGCGCAGGAGTCCTTCTCCCGCTCGTGGCAGAGGATGCAGTAGTGGGTCTGTCCGAGCACCTCGCGGCGCGTCATGCGCCGGTCTGTCAGATCGAAGCCCTCGCGGCGGCGGCGCCGGGAGGGAGGCCCCACGCGCTCCTCCGGCAGGGCGGGATTGGGCCGCTCCGTTTCCACGAGCGCGCCGTAGTTCATCGGCTCCGGGAGGTGAAACGAGGTCCAACCGCGTATTTCCGCCGCCAGCTCCGGGCGACGCATCCGCGCCTGCGACCAGAGAGCGTACGTCGCAAGAAGCGCCTCCAGGAACGCCAGGAGCGCCTCGTCGGAGTCTCCCCGAGGGCGGGGAAGGGAGGCGGCGGCGCACTCGAGCGCTCGGCGCGCCAGATCACGCGCCCTGGCACGGGAGGCATCGGGAACCTGCGGGACCTTCTTCTGCCGCACGGCCGCGAGAAAGTCGTTTTCCAGTTCGAGAAGCCCGGCCGCCAGTCCCGCCGTGGCGAGCTCCGGATCCTCCTTCCAGGGCAGTTCCGGGTGAAGCCGGCGCTCCAGGCATTCGGCGGCCTCGCGCAAGGCGACCAGGTCGGTGGAGGCGAAGTCGTCCGGCAACTTCGTGCGGACGGCTCGCCGCTGGAGAAAGTCCCGGCGGAACCGGAAAAGCACGGCTTCCGGTCCGGAGGAAGCGCCCTGCTCGCGCCACTGCTTTTCCACTCCGAAGAGACGCGCGATGAAGCTCCCCAGCGGCCTCGCGGCGTCCACCAGGAGGCGGGAGCGCGAGAGGGGATCGAAAGAGCTCGGGTCGGCGCGGTAAGCGGTCAGCCGGGCATGGAGCGGGGCGTCCTCCCGCTCGAGCTCTTCCAGGAATGCGCGATCCAGGTCCGCCAGACGCCCGGCGCGGTGGAGATCCTGATAGGTGAATCCGGGGATGCCGAGAGGGAAATCCCTCCCGGCGGGACTTGGCGGCGGGCTCGTGGTCTCCAAGGTGGCGGATTCTACCGCGCTCCTCCCGCGGCCGGCCCTCTTCTGCGGGGCCTGCGGTCTGCTTCTGGATCTGGAGCGTCCGGCGGCCGCTCTGCCGGCGGAGAAGAGGCTCCTGGCGCGCGGCCACGAGGTCAGCGATCTGGTGCTGGATTTTGTCGGCGTTTGCCGCGACTGCCGGCGAGTCCGAAACCGGGCGCCCCGGAAGAACGGCGAAGGGGGGGCGCGGAGCCTGCGGTGACTCTCGAGGCCCTCTTCGAGTCCGGCCGGATCCACACCCGAGTTCCCGCGGGAAAAAGGTGCTTCCAGCGGGATCGGGCCTCGGCGAGGCGCGGTGAGGCGAGGATGCCGGCGAGAAAGACCGGCTCCAGGGCCAGCCAACGCACTCCGATCTTACTCAGCCTCTCCAGGAGGGCCCGATCCACCAGGACCCTTCGGGGATTCTCGACGATCCACAAGCGCGTATCGCTCGCGAGAGCGGCTCGCGCGCGCTCGGAGTCCACGAAGCCTTCCAGGAAAAGCGCAACGCCTCCCCGGCCCTCGCGGTGCTCGCCGCGGCGGCCCTGTGCCGGCTCCGGCAGAAGCGCGCCCAGAAGTCCTTCGATGGCGCCCCGCACAATCTCGTCGGGCGGCCCCCAGAGGACGCGCGAGCGCGCCGCCCGGAGGAAATCGATCTCCTGCTCCAGAGATCGCCCGGCCGGGCAGAGAACGATTCGCCGGGAGGCGTGCGCCAGAGCGAGATAGTCCGGGAGCGAGCAGGCCGTGACGGCGCGGGCGAGGCGTCTCTTAAGAAACGCTGCCGCGGATCTGGCCGAGGCCGATGTCGGCGCGACGATCGCCACGGGCTCCCGGTTCCGAATCATCGTCGAGTCTCCCCCTTTACCCTTTCTCGGCGGGCAGCGAGTAAGATTCTCGGCGACCTTGCGCCCGGACATGACGTCGCTCTACGAGTTCTCCCTGCTGATTCAGGCCGCAGGAACGGCCCTGCTGTTCGTTCTGTTCCTCCTCGTCTATCGGAAGGTCCGCCTTCGAGCGCTGCTCGATTGGATCGCCTCGTGGGCGTTCCTCCTGGCGGGGCTCGCCGTCCTCTGGTTCGCGCCGGTGCTGGGACCCGGCCGAAGAATCTCTTTCTTCAACAACGCGGCGCTCCTCCTGCACGCTTTCTTCCTGCTGAGCGGAGTCCGACGGATCCGCAACGAGAAGGCGGCGATCGGCGCCCAGCTGATTTGGATCCTGCCGATTCTCGGCGTCGCCTGGGCGGGGTCCGCCGGGCAGACGGGGCCCTCGGCTTGGGTCGCCCTCGTGCTGGCGGCGGCCTATGTGACGGCAGCCGTGTCGCTGGGCATGACGGCGGGATCCACGGTCGGCCGGTTCCTGCTCCTGGTCTCGTTTCTGCTCTGGAGCGTCGAGCAGGCGGTCGTCGGCGCCGCCCTCCTGCGTCTTCGCTCGCCCGCGCAGCTGCCGCAGACTCTTCACTATGCCGGCTTCGTGGCGATGCTCCTGGAAATGATGGTCGCGGTCGGCGTGATCGTCCTGCTCTTCGAGGGAAGCCAGACCCGCCTGGCCTCGGAGATGGAACAGCTTCGCCATTTTGATCAGCTGCTCAAGGAGAAGGGCCTGAGGGATCCCCTGACGGGTCTCTACAACCGCGGATACTTCAACGATGTGCTGCGGCGCGAGCTGCTGCGCGCGCGCCTGGCCGGCGCCGCCGTGTCCGTGCTGCTGGCCGACGTGGACCGCTTCAAGCAGATCAACGACAGGATGGGTCACGCGGTCGGCGATGACGTCTTGAGGTTCGTCGCGAATTACCTGACCTCGTGCGTGAGGGAATCGGACTTCGTCTTTCGCTGGGGGGGCGACGAGTTTCTGGTCCTCCTTCCCGGGACCGAGGAGGACACCGCCGCTCAGAAGGCCGGCGAGCTCGGCCAACGCCTGCCGCGGATCCCCGGCGTGGAGCGCTTGCAACCCTCCCTTTCCGTCGGCTGGGCGACTCACCAGCCCGGCCAGGAGTTCTCCCGGACCCTCGCGGCGGCCGATTCGCGCATGTACGAGATGAAGATCAAGGGGCGTCGGCCGACGGGATGAGGCGAGAGTCGAATTGACCGCCGGAGAGAGCCAGGCGCGCCAGAGATGACTCACCGGACTCGGTCAACAGGAGATAGACGCTTCGAGCCGGCAGGCCCATCACGTTCGTGTAGGAGCCGGACACCGACTCGATGAACCGCGACCCCAGCCCCTGGACGGCGTAGGCGCCGGCCTTGTCGCGCGGCTCGCCGCTGGCCACGTACCAGAGGATCTCTTCGAGCGAAAGAGAAGCGATCCGCACCCGCGAGGTGTCGATTTTCTCCCGGCCGGCGTCCTCGCCGCGCGCAAGGCGCGCTGCGGTGACGACCCGGTGCTCGCGGCCGGAGAGCAATCCCAGCATGCGCCGGGCGTCGGCGTCGTCCCGGGGCTTGCCCAGGATCTCATCGTCCAGGAGGACGAGCGTGTCGGCCGCGAGAACCCAGGAATCCGGATGGCGCGCCGCGACGTGAGCCGCCTTCTCCCCGGCCAGCCGCGAGGCCGCGTCGCGCGCCGATTCGCCGGCCAGGATCTTTTCCGCAACATCGGCCGGGTCGACAACGAAAGGGATTCCCATTGCCGTGAGGATCTCCGCCCGCCTCGGGGAAGAAGAGGCCAGGACCAGGGGAGAATTGTGGGTTGCGAATTGTGAGTTGTGAGAGGAGCGGGTCACTCAGGACCGCATCTTAGTTCAGGATCGCCATTCACCATTCACAACTCGCAATTCACAATTCGATTATGGGTAATACCCGCTCAGGGCCCGCGCCTGGAGGGACGTGGGTTCGACCTTCACCTCGACCTTGCGCCACTTGTCCTTGCCGCCGGCGTTGGTCGAATAGTAGGTGAGCAGGTACTGGCTCCGAAGCTCTTCGTTGATCTGGCGATAGATGGCGTCCAGGTTCTTCGCGGAGTCGATGTAGAAGGTCTGTCCGCCCGTCGCCTGCGCGAGCTTGTTCAGCTTATACTTCACGTCGAGGTCCACACCCGAGATCTTCAGCCCGATGCCATAGATCGCGATGCCCGACCGGCGCACGTATTCGAGCGCGGTCTCGAAGTCGAACTTGGAGGCGGTGTCCTTGCCGTCGGTCAGAATCACCAGGGCCTTCTTCCCCTTCACTCCCGTGAACTGATAGAGCCCGTAGACGATCGCGTCGTAGAGAGCCGTCGAGCCTTCGGCCCGCATGCCGGCGAAGGAGCGGAAGATCTTGTCCTTGCGGTTGGTGAGCTTGGTCAGCAGATACGGCTCGTTGTCGAAGGAGATCGTGAAGGCGCGGTCCTTGGCGCCGATCGAGTAGTCGAGGAACCCCATGGCCGCCTGCTCGGCGTCCGGCAGCGACTCGAGCATGGAGGCCGAGGTATCCACCATGACGCCGAGGGAGAGCGGCAGGTTCTTGACGTACTCGAAGGACTCGATCTTCTGGAGAGTTCCGTCCTCGAAGACCTTGAAGTTGGAGGCCTGCAGGCCCGACACCGGCCGTCCTTTCTCCGTGACCGTCGTGTAAAGCTCGACCGCATCCACCGAGACTTCCGAGACGTAGGCCGGCGCGTTGACGTAGCGCAGGTCTTCGGCCACGGTTCCGTCGTCAAGGGTTCCGACGATGCGCACGTAGCCGAGAGACCCGGTCGAGCGCAGGTTCAGGGTCTGCTCGTAGGGCGCCTGGTAGAGCGTCGCGACGCGCGACTCGTTGGAGTAGAACTCCAGCTTCTGAAGGGCCTTCCCCTCGGGCACCGCGACCGCGGCCACGACCTTCGTCGGCCCGCTCGCCTTCGCCCCCTTCTCGGGCGAGAGGATCCGGACGCGAAAGACCTCCTTTCCCTCGTTGACGATGTATTCGTCTTCTCCGACCGCGCGTCCGTTCTCACCGTAGGCGACGACGCGGATGGTGTGCTTTCGCGGGAGAGGGCCCAGGTTCAGATCGGCGTCGAAGGGGGCGCGGGTCCTCGTCATCACCCTGGTGCCGTTGAGATAGAAGTCCACGGCTCGGATCCCGTCGGCGACTTTGGTCTCGAAGCGTTGCAGTCCGGTCACGAGCTCCTTGGCGACCGGAAGCAGCGTGATGGCGGAGGCGACGATCCCGGTTTCCCGGGCCTTCTCGACCGCCGAGCGTCCCTGCGTGCGCGCGGCGAGCTCCGCCGGCGAAGGCGGATCCGCCTGCTCGGGGACCTTCAGCTTGTCGGTGAGGCGCCCCTCGGCGTTCTGGTTGCCGTCGGAGACCTTCAGGATCAGGTTGTAATCGCCCGGGTAGAGATAGCGCCGCACGGTCAAGGGGATCTTGTCCGCGTTGACCTCGGTCGTGGGGATGTCGAAGCGGTATTTGAAGTTGTCGATCAGGCGGTCGCCCTTGACCACCTCGCCGATGACGTCCACGTTGTAGAACTTCTCCTCCCCGAGCTCGCGCGGCTTCAAGTCGCTCCGGGGCACGAGCAGCGAGAGGTCCACGCCGATCTTGTTGGCGCGTGCCTCGGGAAACCGGACCAGTTTGACCAGGCCGAGCGGGACCGAGCCCGCCGCGAGGTCGGTCGTCATCGTCAGGATCTGGTCCACGCCCTCCGTCTCGACCGAGGGGGGCTGGAAGAGCTTGGAGGCGCCCACCATCGCCAGGGCGCCCGAGCCGAGGACCGCCGTCGTGTAGGCGATCGCCTGCTGCAGCGTCCGCCATTCGGTGCAGCGCGTGAAATCGACGCGCCGCCCGGGCATCCGGCCGGCCGCGCTCGTGTTGCCGCCGACTTCGAGGACGCCCGTGCCGTCGAGCGGCAGCCACATCTTGTAATCCCCGAGGCCGTAGGGCTGGTAGAAAATGAGGTAGACCTTGCTCTTCAACGACTCGATCCGCTCGTAGAACCAGATCTGGATCGGGACGTAGATGTCCTCGCAGTCGATCGGGATGACCGCGTCGGGCGGGCCGTTGATGACGAAGACCTTCGCGCGGTCGCTGTTCAAGTTCTTGAACTGTTCCTTCGCCGTCTCGATGCGCTGGAGATAGACGCGCTGGAAGTCGGTGCGCAGCCCCTGGGCGTCGATCGAGCGCCTCTTCCAGAAGCCCTCGATGAACTTGTCCTTCTGATAGTTGTCACTGATCTGCAGGAAGACCTGCCGCTCGTCGTCGGTGATGATCATGTCCACGACCTGGAGCCAGTCCCTGTACTTCCGCTCGAGCCGGGCGGTCAGCTCCTTGACTTCCTTGCCGGAGAGTTTCCGGCGCGTGGGCGCGGGAGTCGAGGGCTTCGAGGCCGACGCCTGAGCGGTCGTCTGCCCCGAAGGCCCTTCGACGGAGAGCGTCCTGGCCCCGGGCGTCGCGGTCGTGGCCCACTTCTGCCTGGACCGCTCGAGTCCCTCCGTCGAGATCTTCGGGAGCGCGAAAATCGAGGCCATCTCGGTCAGGGCACCGGGGCCGTTGCCCTGCCGCGCGCGGATCTCTTCGTAAGCCTGAGAGACCTCGCACCGGTCCTGGCACGAGGCGCAACGATCCCCCATGACCGGCTGGCAATCCTTCGAGAGGTCGGCCAGGGTCGTGCGACAGGAGTTCGGCAGGAAGAGATCCGAGTCACGGTCCAGCATCGACCAGAGCTTGCGGGGCGCGCCGGGTATCGGGCGGTAGAACAGGAGCCTGTAGCGCGTGAGGTTGTTCGGCCCGAAATTGTTGTAGGTCCAGACCTCGAGGCCCCGGAAGGTCTCTTCTCCGCCGCACTGGGGCGTCAGGATCGAGGCCGGCTCGCCGCGGAGAGCAACCAGGCGGCCGGCATCCTGCCTCCAGCCGTCGTACTTCTCGTCGGCCAGGCGGCGCAGCTCTTCGTAACGGAACTGATAACCCGGCCCGAAAGGCTGTGGCAGGTCGGTTCCGGCGCGCCGCTCCCAGAAGTCTTTCTTGAACTCCTCGCGCTGATAGGGCTGCTCCAGTTCGAGGAAGACCTTCTCCTCCTCCGGCAGGAGGATCGGCGCGACGAACTCCGTCAGCCACTTGCGGTCTTCTTCGGGCAGGGCTGCCAGACGCTCCTTCCTGCTTCCCGGCGGAAGGCTCTTCGCCGGCGCGGCGGACGTCTTCTGCAGGCTCCCGGCGGCGGCCGCGTCGCCGGTGTTTCCCACGTTGATCGGTTTCGCGTTCGGAGCGGAAGAGGAGGCCAGGCGCTCCCAGAGCGCGCCGAGACCTTCCGTCGAAACCTTCGGCGCGGATCCCATCGCGAAGACTTCCGCCGGGCCCCGGCTGCCCACCTCGTCCGCGATGCGGGCCAGGCCGCACGCGCAGCCGCCGGCGTTCTGGCTGACCGCGCAGAGCTGATCGAAGCCGGTGACCCTCGAGTCTTCGAAGATGCCCCGGTCTCCTCGCGTCCAGAGTCTCCTCGGGGCTCCGAAGCTCGGACGGTAGAAGAGATGCCGGACCAGACTCGAGCTCCCGTTGGAGCTCTGGTAGCTCCAGACTTCCGGCTGCCGGAATCCCCCGCAATCGGAGAGGTTCTGGATTCCCGCCGGCTCGCCCAGGCGCACGACCATCCGGCCGGCGTCGCTGGCGAGGCCGTCATAGTCCGTCGCGGCCACATCCCGAAGGTGCTCGTAACGATTCTGGTAACCCGGTCCGTAAGGGGAGAGGAGGCCCGGAAGCTCCCGCCGTTTCCAGAATTCCGCCTTGAACATCTCCCGCTGGTGCGGCTGCGTGAGCTGGAGGAAGAGGTTCTCCTCGTCGGGAAAGATGATGGGCTCGACGTATTCTGTCAGCCACTTGCGCTCTTCCTCCGGAAGGGCCCTGATGCGCTCCTTCTTCTGTTTCGAGGAGAGCCTGGGCACTGTCTGGCCGAAGGCGGTCCCGGTGATCAGGACGGAAACCGCGACGAAGAGCGCGACGCGAACCTTCGTCGTCATCAAGGTCATGATCTTAACTCCCGCGCCGGGAGACGCTATTCCTTCAGACAAGATTTAGCAGGAGATCGATGCCCCGTTAGATAATTCGAAGGACGAAGCCATGATTTACCTGGACAACAACGCCTCCACAAAAATGGATCCGGAGGTCGAGGTTGCGGTGCGGGAGGCCGGCGCTTGCTACGGCAACCCTTCTTCCGTTCACGCCGAGGGGCGGCGGGCGCGGCGGCTGATCGAAGAGGCGCGGGAAGAAACGGCGCGACTCATCGGGGCCTCTCCCGCGGAGATCTTCTTCACCTCCGGAGGCACAGAGGCCAATGCCATGGCGGTCTTCGGCGCGGCGGCCGGGCGGCGCGGAAGGATCGTCCGGTCGGGCGCCGAGCATCCTTCCGTGCAGCAGGCGGTGGACTCGCTCTCCGGCGAGGGGCTCCAAACGGCCGTCGTGAACCCGGAGCCTTCGGGCATCCTGGATCCCGCGCGCGTGGAGGAGGAGGCCGCCGCCGGGACTCTCCTCGTGTCCGTGATGGCCGCCAACAACGAATATGGCGGCCTCTTCCCGGTCGGGCTTCTCTCCGCCGCGATCCATGGCCGCGGCGCCCTCTTCCATACCGACGCGGTTCAGGCCGCGGGAAGGATTTCGATCGACGTGAAGGCGTGGGGCGTGGATCTGTTGAGCCTCTCGGCCCACAAGTTCCACGGTCCCAAGGGAGCGGGAGCGCTCTATATCCGCAAGGGCGTTTCACTCCCGCCGCGCACGCCGGGAGGAGGACAGGAGAGAAAACTGCGGGCCGGCACCGAGAACACCGCCGGGATCGCAGGGCTCGGCGTCGCCGCCCGGCTGGCCCGCGAGAGACTGGACGAGGCGGCCGGAATCGCGAGCCTGCGCGATCGGCTCGAGAAGGGGATCCTGGAGCGCGTCGAGCGGGCCCGCGCCGTTGGGGGGAGCGCCCCGCGTCTGCCCAACACCTCGGCTCTTCTCTTCGAGGGTCTCTCGGGGGAGGCTCTGCTCGCCCGGCTCGATCTCGACGGCGTCGCCGTCTCGGTCGGAAGCGCCTGCTCGAGTGGGACGCTGGCTCCCTCGGCCGCCATCCTCTCGCTGGGTCTGTCCTCCCTGGAGGCGAAGAGTGTCGTCCGTTTCTCCCTTTCCCGCCTCACCACCGACCAAGAGATCGAGGCGGTTATCGGGATAGTGTCCCGCGCCGTCGCCGAGGCGCGTGAGGTGGTCGGGACCGGTAAACGGTAAACGGGAAACGGGAAACGAAGGGAAGGGCTTGGAGCGTTTTCCGTTTCCCGTTTCCCGGCTCACGTACAATCTTCGCATGCGCATCGCGGTTGCCATGTCGGGCGGCGTGGATTCCTCCGTCGCCGCCCTGCTCCTCAAGGAGGAAGGGCACGAGGTCATCGGTCTCTCGATGCAGCTCTGGGACCACTCGGGCGAGCCGGGGCGCACCGGACGCTGCTGCACCCTCGACGATCTCTCCGACGCGCGCCGGGTCGCCTGGGCGCTGGACATCCCGCACTACGTCCTGAACCTCGAGGAGGAATTCCGCGACGGCGTCGTCCGCCCCTTCGTCGAGTCGTATCTCGAGGGGGAGACTCCGATCCCCTGTTCGTCCTGCAACTCGAGGGTGAAATTCGCCACGCTCTGGGAACGCGCGCGCGCGATGGGCTGCGAAGCCGTGGCGACGGGGCACTACGCGCGCCGCGGACGAGATCCCGTCTCGGGGCGTGCGGTGCTCCGGAAGGGGAAAGATCCCGACAAGGACCAGTCCTATTTTCTTTACGACCTGGCCCGGGAACAGCTCGAGGCGGCGAGGTTCCCGGTGGGAGATCTCTCCAAGGAGCAGGTGCGCGCCCACGCCCGGCGCGCCGCGCTGCCGACGGCGGAAAAGGAAGAGAGCCAGGAAATCTGTTTCGTGCCCCCGGGCGAGCGCGCCGGCCAGTTCGTGGCGCGCCACGCCGGGGACCTGGGCCTGGCCCTCCCGGTCCTTCCCGGGGCCGTCGAGAGCGCGAGAGGCGAGAAGCTGGGGGAGCACGAAGGCCATTTCCGTTTCACCGTCGGCCAGAGGCGCGGTCTCGGCATCGCCGCGCCGGAGAGGCTGTACGTGCTTTCGATCGACGCGGCCGCCAATCGGGTGGTCGTCGGCCCCGCGCGGAAACTGGAGACCCGGGAGGCCGAGGTGGCGCGACTGCGCTTCTTCTCGGAGTCTCGAGAGACTTGTTTTCGCGCGCAGGCGCGCGTGAGGCATCGGGCCCGCGAGGTTCCGGCGACGGTCTTTCCGAGAGGCGACGGCTCCGCCCGCGTCCATTTCGACACGCCCGTGCGCGCGGTGGCGCCGGGTCAGTCCTGCGTCTTCTATGATGGAGACGTGGTCCTCGGCGGCGGGATTCTCAAGAGGTCCGGAATCGGAGAAGAAATTGTGAATTGTGAAATGTGAAATGTGAACAAGCGAGGCGGGGCCTCACTCACAATTCACGACTCACAACTCAGAATTCTCCATGACCTCCATCGCGATTCTCGCCGTGGCTCTCCTGGCTGCTTCCCAGCAGAAGGTGGAGGGCCCCGACGCCATCCGCTTGCCGAACAGGAACCCGCTCATCGTCGACGCGGACGCGCACTACGGCCGCCGGCAGGAGGGAAGGGCCGGCGCGACGGCCAATCCGAGAGAGATCGCGCAGGCCGTCGCCGGATACGACCGGGCCGCTCGGGCGCCCGACAGCGCCGAGGCGCGCTGGAAGCTGGCCCGCGCGCTCTACTTCCAGGCGGCCTATACGGGTCAGGATCCCGATTCGCGGCTCGCCATCTGCGACAAGGCCCGCCGAGTCTCCGAGGAGGCGATCCGGATCCTGGGGAGGCGAGGCAAGGCTCGCAACGCGCCTTCGATCGAAGGACGATCTCCGGCGGAGGTGGCCGCTCTCCTCGGTTCAGACCGCGACGCGGCTCCGACGTTCTTCTGGGCGGCCGTGGCCTGGGGAGAGTGGGCGCTCGCCTCCGGGAAGATCCAGGCGGTCCGGACCGGCGCCGCCGAGAAGATCCGCGACTATGCCGAGACACTCATCGCCATCGATCCGGATTTCGAGGACGGGGGCGGCTATCGGGTCCTCGGCCGGCTTCACTATGAGGCGCCGAAGATCCCGATCCTGACACCGTGGGTCTCCCGCGAGAAGGCGCTTGTCAATCTCCGCCGCGCCGTCGAGATCAACGAGCGCGATTTCGTCAATCGCCACTTCCTGGCCGAGGCGCTGGCCGACGGCGGCCCCGCCGACCGCGCCGAGGCTATCGCGATTGAGGAAACCGTCGTCGCCGGCGCTCCTTCCCCCGGGCATCTCGTGGAGGATCTCGCGATCCAGCAGCAAGCGCGCCAGAATCTCGCGAAGTGGAAGAAGTGACACGGCGCGCGCTGCCGCGCGCTGTGTCATCCTGAGCGAAGCGAAGGATCTGCCCTGTCCCTCAGGGTGACGGCGACCTGCCCGGTATCCTCCTGACCCCCGGCTTCCCGGGCAATCTCGCGAGCAACTGTTTCGCGGTCAGCCCGCTGACCGGATGGCGCCACCGCGGCGCGATCTCCGCCAGAGGAGCCAGGACGAAGCGGCGCTCGTCGAGCCTCGGGTGAGGAAGAATCGGGTCGCGCCGGGTCCGCACGAGGCCCGCAAGATCCAGAATATCGACGTCGATTTCGCGCGGGCCGCCAGCGAAGGTGGCCCGGCGTCCGCCGCGGCTTTCGACCTGCTTGACGGCCCGGAGCAGGGCCTCGGGGGAACCGTTCCAGCGGACTTCGGCAACGGCGTTCCAGAACTTTCTCTGTCCGACGAAACCGACCGGATCCGAAACGTAAAAGGAAGAGAGGGAGTCGATCGGCGCGGTTCTTTCGATCTCCGCGAGGGCCGCGTTCAGGTGCGCTCGGCGATCGCCGACGTTGGAGCCAAGACCGAGATAGGCGACGCGAGGTCGAAAGTGAGGGTCAGTACTCCTCTTCCTCGCGCCGGCCGCTGTCGACCTCCTCGTCCTCTTCGAACTCGTCTTCGTCCTCGGCCTCTTCTTCTTCCGTGGCCGGAACCTCTTCGCCGAACTCATTCGCGGCCTCGTCGGGAATCGGCTCCAGGATCACCGAACGCCGGGGAGGCCGGGGCGGGGGAGGTGGAGCCTCGTCTGTCCGGGCGTCCTTCTGGTTCGCGCCGCACTTGGGGCAGATCGCCTCGGGCTTGCCGAGGTTGTAGAACTTCGTTCCGCAGTTGAAGCACTCGTATTTCTTGCCGAGATCGGCCATCTGACCCCCGAGGCGGACCGTAGCACGCGGGTTTTCGGGGGTCAACAACCTGATTCTGGACTCGGGACGCGTGTGGCGGGACTCGAATCGGGCCTCGCTCACCGCACGCCGGCCCGGCGGGTTAGACTCGGGAGCATGGCGGTCGTGGATATTCAGACTCTCCCGAAGGAGGGGCCGGACCGGGACCGCGAGGTCTGCCGGGTCCTGGAGGAGGGGAACATCCTCCTGTTTCGGGAGGCGCCGTTCGAGATGCCGAGGAAGGACACCGAGTTTCTTCTCCGGCAGCGTCAAACCGGGGCGGGATATCACAAGAACATCGCTTACCGTCCCGGCGGCGACCGGGTCACCGGAGTTGCCCGGCAACAGGCCGAGGACGCGGCCGAGTTGCGCCGCGTCCTGCGGGACTACTCCCGCGCCGCCGTGAATTTCGCTTCGGGACTGCTCGGTCCCTATGCCCGACAGTGGAGGCTCGACTACGCGAGCTTCCGGCCTCAGGAGGAGGCCGGAAGGGATCTTTCGCGCCACGCGCGCAACGACCTGCTGCACGTGGATTCCTTCCCCACCCGGCCCACGCGCGGAGACCGGATATTCCGACTCTTCACGAACGTCAATCCTTCGGCTCCTCGCGTCTGGCGGACCGGCGAGACGTTCCCGGAGCTGGCGGAGCGCTTCGCGGTCTCCTCCGGCCTTCTCGGGATGGTCAGCCGGCGCTCGGCCGGCCGTCGGATCCTGGCCTTGCTCCGATCCGCGGGTCTTCCCGTCCGCGTCCGGCCGCCTTACGACGAGTTCATGCATCGTTTTCACAACTTCCTGAAGGACAACGAGGCGTATCAGGACACGGCGAAGGCGCAGGTCGTCTCGTTTCCGCCCGGCGCGACCTGGATGGTCTTCACCGACATGGTCACGCACGCTGTCCTCTCCGGCCAGTACGCCCTGGAACAGACCTTCCTCATCGCGCGCCGGTCTCTGACCCTGCCCCAGAAGGCGCCTGTCGCCGTCCTCGAGCGTCTCGCCGGTCGGCCATTGAGCGATTGAGCCGAAGGGTGGTCGGTCTTCGCTTCTCAATCCTTCAATCGTCAATCCTCCAATCATCAATCTTCCTCGTCCTTTCGGTATTGGCCATCCCTCGCGTCTCGCTGGCTCAGGCCCCCTTCGTCGGCCCCCGCTCGGCCGGCATGGCCGGCGCCGCCGCGGCGGTGGCCGACGATGGGAGCGCCCTGTGGACGAATCCCGCCGGCTTCGCGCGCGACCCGCGGCTCGACGTGGAGCTCTTCGGGGGCGCCGTCGCCACCAGCCGCAACGAATTCACCCAAATCGTGGGCCGGCTCTCCTCGATCGACTTTTCAAAGCTCGATCCGGCGCGCATCGCCGCGGGCGTCGCGGATCTGCAGAAGCTCGCCGCTCCCGGGACCGGAGTCGTAGCCTCGGGAGTCGCCGGGCTCGCCCTCGGAAAAGCGGGGTGGGCCCTCGGAATCGGGGGCCTCGCTTTCGCCGGCGTCTCTCCGCGCGTCGATCTGATTCGCATCCTGCCGGGGAACGACCCCGCGACCGGCTTCTTCAACAACCAGAGCGCCCTCGCCTTCACGGGGCTCGAGGCGCGCGAGGCGCGACTCTCGTACGCGATGCCCTTCTTCGAAAAGGTCCTCCTCGTCGGCGCGGCGGCGCGCTACATCCAGGGCCGGACTTACTTCGTCAGCAGCGGCGTCTTCGGCGAGGGGTCGTCGGATCCGGCCGGTCTCGCCCGGAAGGCGCTCAAGCAAAACGCGCGCGATACGAACCGCTTCGCCTTCGACATCGGCGGCATGGTCAATATCCTCGGCCGGGCGCGTCTGGGACTCGTCTCGACGGCGGTCAACGAACCGGAATTCCAGGTGAAGAACGACCCCGCCGATCCGAGCCTCTCCGGCGCTCCCTCCACGATCCGACTCCCGCGCACGCTGCGGGCCGGTGTGGCCGTGGAACCCGTTGGTCTCCTGACTGTGGCCGCCGACTACGACCTTCGCGAGACGGAAACCCTCGTGCCGGGGAGCGGGAGCCGCCAGTTCTGCGTGGGCGCCGAGGTGCGATTTCCCCTCTTCGCGGTCCGCGCCGGCACGTTCCGCGACAGCGGCGCGCCCGATCCGCATTGGGCCTACTCGGCCGGGTTCGGCCTCGGCCTGAACAAGCTCTCTCTCAATGCCGCGGTCGTCTTCTCCTCGGAAGGGGGCCTGTCCTTGTCGTCGACAAACCGGAGAGACGTCGGCGCGGCGCTCGACGGCAGACTGAGGTTTTGAGGAATTCGCAACTCGCTGTGTCGCCCTTCACCATTCGTAACCGCGACGCAACCTCGAGCGCGCGCCGGGGCGTTTTGAAGACGCTCCATGGCGAGATCGAGACGCCGTGCTTCCTGCCGGTGGGGACTCGTGGGGCCGTGAAGGGAGTCGAGTTCGACAGGCTGGAGGAATGGGACTGCCGAGCCGTTCTCGCCAACACCTATCACCTCATGGTGCGTCCGGGGGAGGAGACGATTCGCGCCGCCGGCGGACTCCATGCCTTCATCGGTTGGAATCGCGCGATCCTGACGGACTCGGGCGGATTCCAGATCATGAGTCTCGCCTCCCGCCGGGTCATCACCCGGGAAGGAGTCGAGTTCCGAGGGCCCGAGGATGGCAGCTCGCATTTCCTGACGCCCGAGCGGGCCATGGAGCTGCAGGCGGGCTTCGGCGTGGACATCGCCATGGCGCTGGACGTCTGCGCTCCGTTCCCGGCGGAGCGGGCCGAGGTCGAGCGCGCGTGCCGGCTGTCCGCCGACTGGGCCCTGCGGTCCCGCCGCGCCTATCGGGGCGCGGGGCTTCTCTTCGGGATCCTTCAGGGAGGAGTCCACGAGGACCTGCGCCGGCTGTCGGCGCCGCCTCTTCTCGATCTGGACTTTCCCGGTTACGCGATCGGCGGCGTGGCCGTCGGGGAGACCAAGGAAGCGATCCGTTCGATCACCGCGCTGTCGGCCGGGCTTCTACCGGATAGCAGGCCCCGTTACCTCATGGGCGTCGGCACGCCGGCCGACCTCATCGCGTCCGTGCGCGCGGGCTGCGACCTCTTCGACTGCGTCCTGCCCACACGCAACGGCCGGATGGGGCACGTCTACACTCGCCGGGGAGAGGTCACGATCAAGCACGAGCGCTTCAGGTCGGACCTGTCGCCTCTCGATCCGGAATGCGGCTGTCCGGTCTGCCGGCGGCACAGCCGCGCCTATCTCCGGAATCTCTTCGTGCTGAAGGATTTCTCGGCGCCGATGCTCCTCTCCCTCCACAACGTCTATTTCTACCTGGACTGGATGAAGCGGATCCGAGAGGCGATCGAAGCCGGGGCGCTCGACAAGCTGCCCGCGCCGCCGGAGGAGAAGGTGTGATCGGCTCCGGACTCGCTTCCGGTATAGCCTCCCTCTCATGAAAAGAAGGTCCTCGCTCCTTCTCCCTCTCTTCGCGGCGGTTCCCCTCCTGGCCGCCTCGCCGGCCGGAGACGTCAAGACGAGGGCCGCGCGGCTGCTCCAGAGCGCGATCGTGGTGGACACGCACGAGGACCTGCCGGAGCAACTCGGGAAGGAGTGGGTGGACATCGGGGTTCGGCAGAAGACCGGGCACGTGGACATTCCGCGGTGGAAAGAAGGGGGCGTCACGGCCCCCTTCCTGGCGGCGTATGTCTCCTCCCGCTACGTCGGGCCGGGCAAGGCCGCCGGCAGGGCGCTCGAGTTCATCGACCTGATCCACGGATTGGTCGAGTCTCACCCCAAAGACCTCGTCTTCGCCGACTCGCCCTCGGGCATCCGCGCGGCGAAGAAGGCGGGGAAGATCGCCGTTTTGATCGGGATCGAAGGAGGGCATGCCATCGAGGACTCGCTCGCGGCCCTGTCCGCCTTCCACCGGCTGGGCGCCCGCTACATGACCCTGACGCACACCAACACGAACGACTGGGCGGATTCCTCCGGCTCCTTCTTCACCTTCGGTTACGACACGAAGAAGATCTCGGTGCACGACGGCTTGACGGATCTGGGCCGGCAGGTCGTGCTGGAAATGAACCGGCTCGGGATGCTCGTGGACGTCTCCCACGTGTCGGACAAGACCTTGAGCGACGTCCTCGAGGTCTCCCGGGCGCCCGTCTTCGCCTCGCACTCCTCCTGCCGGGCCCTGGCCGACATGCCGCGCAACCTGACCGACGAGCAGATCCGGGCCATCGCGGCCGGAGGGGGCGTCGTCATGATCAATTTCAGCTCCACCTTCCTGGACCAGAAGGTCGTGGACGATTTCGAGGCGAGGAAAGCGGCCCTCGCGCCGAAGGCCGCGGAGCTGGCGGAGCGATACAAGGACGACCCGGAGAGAAGGGACGCCGAGATCTCGGCCCTTCTCTCGAACGCTCAGCGTCCGCGCGCGAGCTGGACCGCCGTCGTGGACCACATCGAGCACGTGATGCGGGTGGCCGGCCCGCGGGCCGTGGGCCTGGGCACCGACTACGACGGGATCGACGATCCTCCCGCGGGGCTCGAGGACGTCTCGAAGCTTCCGGTGCTGGTGGAGGAGCTCCTGCGGCGCGGCCACTCCGAAGACGAGGTGCGCGGCGTCCTGGGCGAGAACTTCCTGGCCTTCTGGGGCCGGGCGGAAGCCGCGCGGATGGCGGTCCCGCCGGCGGAGAAAGCCTTCTCCTTCACGAAGCCGTAAGGCGTAAGACGTGAGGCGAAAGGCGGTTGGCGGGGTCCCGGGGCTTCGGCTGACGCCTCACGCCTGACGTCTCACGGCTCGGTTATGATCTGCCGTCATGATTCAGTTGCTGCAGGCGGCTCCCGCTCAGGGTCCCAGCGGACTGCTCCAGTTCGCGCCGATGATCTTCATCTTCGTCATCTTCTACTTCCTGCTGATCGCTCCGATGCGCAAGAAGCAGAAGAAGACGCAGGCGATGCTGTCGAAATTGAAAAAGGGAGACGAGGTCGTCACCAGCGGGGGCCTCTTCGGGCGCATCGCCGCTCTCGACGAGGAGCGCGGTTTCGTGGTCCTGGAGGTCTCCAGCAACGTCAAGGTCAAGGTCCTGCGCAGCGCGATCGCCGGTCTCTCGGGCGAGCCGGAAAAAACCGCGCCGTAGGCGCGGTTTTTTGTTACTCGCCATGAGCTGACAGCTCATAGCGATTTCTTGTACACTCCACCGTTCTCTGAAGGAGGCTTTCTTGGGCAAAAGGGTTCGCTGGCGGGTCTTGCTGATCGTGGTGGTCGTCGCCGGCCTCGTCGCCGGCTACGTCGTGACGGGATACGCGCACGCGAAGAAGGAATGGGTGGGAGCCGGATCGCCTCCCCTGTCCAGTGCCCTCAAGAAGGGGATCAAGCTCGGGCTCGACCTGCGCGGAGGCATCCATCTCGTCCTGCAGGTCAACACGGCCGATGCCGTCAAGGCCGAACGCGACGACGCGGTCGAGCAGCTTCAGAGCCAGGCGCGCGAGCAGGGCCTCGTGCTCGGACCCCTGGAATACCCGACCGAGGCCTCCTTCACGGTCGGCGTGACCCCTCAGACGGATGAGAAGAAGCTCGATGAGATCTCCAAGCGCTGGCTCACCGACTGGAACGTGGGGTCCGGCGGCGGCAAGTGGAGCTTCACCCTCAAGGACATGAGCCTCCGCCAGACCGAGGACAACGCGGTGGCGCAGGCCGTCGAGACGATCCGCAACCGCGTGGACGAGTTCGGTGTGGCGGAGCCGCTGATCGCCCGCGAGGGATCCGACCGGATCCTGGTCCAGCTGCCCGGCATCGACGATCCCAAGAGGGTCAAGGACCTCATCAAGAGCACGGCGTTCCTGGAGTTGAAGCTGGTCGAGCAGGGGCCGTCCACCGACAAGAACGCCCTGGCGCCGGGCGGCCAGGTCCCGGCGCAGATGGAGCTCGTCGAGGAGAAGGCCCAGGCGGGGCAGCGCCAGCCCAGCTGGTATCTCGTCAAGAAGGCGGCCGTGATCACCGGCCGCGACCTGAAGAACGCGCGCCCTTCCCGCGGCCAGTTCGGATCCAGTTCCGTGACGTTCTTCCTGACGGCGGCGGGCGCGGACAAATTCTCCGCGGCCACCGGAGCCAACGTGGGCAAGTTCCTCGCGATCATCCTGGACAAGCGCGTGCAGTCCGCCCCGCGCATCCACGAGCGGATTACCGACACGGGACAGATCACCGGCAGCTTCACTCCCGAGGAGGCCAACGACCTGGCTCTCGTCCTGCGGGCGGGCGCGCTCCCGGCGGGGCTGACCTACCTCGAGGAGCGGACCGTCGGCCCCTCGCTCGGGCTCGATTCGATCAAGAAGGGGATCACCGCCTCGATCGCCGGCGCGCTGCTCGTCTTCGTCGCCGTCGTCGTCTACTATCGGCGAGCGGGATGGAACGCCGTGCTCGCCCTGATCCTGAACGCAATCCTGCTGCTGGGCTCGATGGCGCTCTTCAGCGCGACTCTGACCCTCCCGGGCATCGCGGGCTTCATCCTGACGATCGGCATGGCCGTGGACTCCAACGTGCTGATCTTCGAGCGCATCCGCGAGGAGCTGCGCGGCGGCCGCGCGCCGAAGACCGCCATCGAGAACGGGTTCTCCAAGGCCTTCGCCACGATCATCGACACGCACATCACCGTCATCATCTCGGCGATCTTCCTCTTCCAGTTCGGGACCGGGCCGGTCAAGGGGTTCGCCGTCACGCTGATCATCGGTCTGCTGATCTCGGTCTTCACCGCCGTGTTCGTGTCGCACACGGTCTTCGAGCTCGAGTACGGCCGCCGGCAGCACATCGACGCGCTTTCGATCTGAGGCAGTATGGAACTTTTCCGCCAGACGAACATTGATTTTCTCCGCTGGAAGTGGTGGGCCATCGGGGCTTCCTGGGCCCTGATCCTCGTGGGACTCCTGGCGATCTTCGTCCAGAAAGGCCTGAAGTTCGGGATCGATTTCGCCGGCGGCACCCAGATCGCCCTCCGGTTCGCCTCGCGGCCCGACATCGATCATCTGCGCAAGCTCCTGGACGCCGGGCATTTCGGCGACACCGGCATCCAGCGCTACGAAGCGGCGGAGAAGAACGAAGTCCTGATCCGGGTGCAGCAGCAGAAGAAAGAGGGGCGGGATGTTACGGCAGAGGTCCTCGCCCTCCTGCGGCAGGGAGCCGGCGCCCCGGCGGACGCCTCCAGGATCGACCTGAACATCCAGGGGCGCGACAGCCTGGCCGCGCGGCTGGCGGCAGCCGATCCCGACCACGTCGCCGGCAAGAGCGGGCAGACGCCGGCCGAAGTCTACGGGCGCCTCGCCGAGCAGATCATCGCCCGCAGGTCCGAGATGGGAGTGTTTCGCTCTCCCTCCGACGTCGCGACCGTGCCGGGCCTCTCCGCGGAGGTCAAGACCTGGCTCCAGTCCAACGCGGTCACCGGGCCTTTCGTGCTGCTCTCGGCCGAGAACGTGGGCCCCCAGGTCGGAGCGGATCTGCGAAAGAAGGCGCTCTGGGCCGTCGCGGCATCGATCGCCGGAATGCTCATCTACATCGCCTGGCGCTTCCGCTCCCTCCCCTTCGGCGTGGGCGCTGTCATCGCCCTGATCCACGACACGCTCATCACGGTGGGACTGCTGGCGCTCTTCGGGCGCGAGTTCAACCTGGTCGTCGTCGCCGCTCTCCTGACGCTGGTCGGCTACTCGGTCAACGACACGGTCGTCGTGTTCGACCGGGTCCGGGAAAACCAGCGCACTCCCAAGAAGGAGCCCATCGAGGCGGTCATCAACCGCTCGATCAACCAGACGCTCTCGCGGACTGTGCTGACTTCCGGGGCGACGATGCTCGTGGTCGTGGCGCTCTTCGTTCTGGGGGGCGAGGTCCTCAACACGTTCGCGCTGACGCTCATCATCGGCATCATCATCGGCACCTACTCTTCGATCTACGTCGCCTCCCCGATCGTCGTGATCTGGAAGCAGTGGTCCACCCGCCGCAAGCTCGCCCCGGTGCCCGCGGTCAAGCCGCCGGCCCCGGCTCCCGCCCCGACTCCCGCCAAGAAAAAGTCGGGCCGCCGCTAGGAGCCGTCAGGCGTGAGACGTGAGGCGTAAGGCGCCCCCTCAACTGGGGCTTCGCCTGACGCCTAACGCCTGACGCCTCACGGTCCTGGGTCCTGCTAATCTGGTGTCCTCATGATCCGGTTCGAGGACATTCTCGAGAAGGTCGAGACCTACAATCCGCAGACCGATGAGGAACTCCTGCGGAGGTCCTACGTGTTCTCGGCCCGCGAGCACCGGGGACAGGTGCGGCGCTCCGGCGAGCCCTATCTCGTCCACCCGCTGAACGTCGCGGCGATTCTGGCGGACATGAAGGCCGACGACGTCTCGATCGTGGTCGGCCTCCTTCACGACGTTCTGGAAGATACCCTGACGACGCGGGAGGCGATCGCTCAGCAGTTCGGCTCGGAAGTGGCGGACCTGGTGGACGGCCTGACCAAGATCAGCAAGTTCTCCTACGTCTCGCGCGAGGAAGAGCAGGCCGAGACCTTCCGCAAGATGATCCTGGCGATGGTGTCGGACGTGCGGGTGGTCGTGGTCAAGCTGGCGGACCGGCTCCACAACATGCGCACGCTGAGGTTCCTGCCCGAGGCGCGGCAGCAGGAGATCTCCCGCGAGACCATGGATATCTACGCCCCGATCGCCAACCGGCTCGGCATGGGCCTCGTCAAGGGGGAGCTGGAGGACCTGGCATTCCTGTATCTCCAGCCCCAGGAATACGCCCGTATCCAGCGCGAGGTCGAGAAGAGCCTGAAGGGCTCGGAGAAGACGATCGAGGAGGTCCGCGGCGAGCTGGAGAAGAAGCTGAAGGAAGCCGGCATCGCGGCGGAAGTCACGGGCCGGCGAAAACACATTTACTCGATCGCCTCCAAGATCCGGCGCCGCGGGGTGGACGTGGCGCAGCTCTACGACGTGCTGGCGTTCCGGATCGTCACGCCCGAGACGCGCGACTGCTACGCGGCTCTCGGCCTCGTCCACCAGCGCTGGCGCCCCGTGCCCGGCCGCATCAAGGACTACATCGCGATGCCCAAGCCGAACTTCTACCAGTCGCTCCACACGACGCTGATGAGCGATTCGGCGCAGCCCTTCGAGGTCCAGATCCGCACCCGGGAGATGGACCTGATCGCCGAGCGCGGGATCGCGGCGCACTGGAAATATAAGGAGGGGAGACTCCTGCCGCACGCCGACGACGGGCGGTTCCAGTGGCTCCGGCAGCTCGTGGACTGGCAGAGCGAGGTCTCCGACCCGCGCCAGTTCCTCTCGGCCCTGAAAGTGGACCTCTATCCGGACGAGGTCTACACCTTCACGCCCAAGGGGGAGGTTTTCGCGTTCCCGAGGGGGGCCACGGCCGTGGATTTCGCCTACCGCGTCCACACCGACGTGGGGCACCGCTGCGTGGGCGCCCGGATCAACGGAAAGCTCGTCCCGCTGCGCACGCCGATCGCCAGCGGCGACATCATCGAGATCCTGACGGCTCCCAACCAGACCCCTTCGCGCGACTGGCTCTCCTTCGTGGCCACCAGCCGGGCCCGCCAGAAGATCCGGCAGTTCATCCATACCGAGGAGAAGAGGCAGGCGATGGAGCTCGGCCGGCGGCTCCTCGATCGGGAGTTCAAGAGGTTCAAGAAGACAGTCAAGAAGCTCGAGCAGCAAGGGACCCTCCAGAAGGAGCTCGCCACCTGGGGGTTCTCCCGGCCGGAGGAACTCTACGCGGCGGTCGGATACGGCAAGCTCGCCGCGCGAAACGTCCTCGAGCGGTTCGTGCCCGCCGAAGAGCTCGTCCGGGCCGAGGCGCCAAAGAAGGAGACCGCGGTCACCCGGGTCGTCCGCAAGATCCTCCCCTTCGGCTCTCCCGATATCGTCGTCGTGGGGCACAACGATCTTCTCGCCTCGCTCGCCAAGTGCTGCACCCCGGTGCCGGGGGAGAGGATCCTGGGATACATCACCCGCGGCCGCGGCGTCTCGGTCCATTCCGAGAGCTGCCCCAACGTCCGGAACCTCCT
Organism: uncultured Acidobacteriota bacterium; assembly: GCA_963837495.1. GTDB lineage: Bacteria > Acidobacteriota > Thermoanaerobaculia > UBA5066 > Gp7-AA6 > JAWOLE01. The sequence continues at coordinate 418,159 of CAWINF010000002.1, forward strand.
CTACGACCCCGAACGGCAGATCGACGTTGCCTGGGCGGGGGCGAAGACCACCACCTACGCCATCGAGCTCGAGGTGCTTTCCGACGACCGGCCGGGACTCCTCGCGGACCTGACGCAGGCGATCGCCGGCGAGGGCTCGAACATCCGCCGCATCGAGGCCCGGGCCGACGAGGACCGGAAGGGCTACGTGTCCGTCTCCCTCGAGACCTCGGACTTGAAGCACCTGGAGAAGATTCTCTCGCGCCTGAAGGCCGTCTCCGGCGTGCGAGAAGTCGTCCGGAAATACAACGTCCCCCGGGCGGGGGAGCGCGAATGATTCCTCAGCTCCTCAGGCCTTGACGCGGGCTGCCGGCTTGGTCAGCTTGCCGGAACGGATGCAACGCGTGCAGGCGCGCACGCGACGTGTTGCGCCCCCGACCACGGCCCGGACTTCCTTCAGGTTCAGATGCCACTTCCGGTTGGTGACATTGTGAGCGTGGCTGATCCGGCGCCCGGTCATCGGGATCTTTCCGCAGAACTGGCAGTGTTGGGCCATCGTTTCCCCCGGCTGCGACCTTTGTCGTCGAAAAAGCGCTGCATCCTACCCGTTGCGGGACTCCGATGCAACCCGGCCCGCACTCGGGACTCGGGACTCGGACCAGGCAAACCGGCACGGCAATCGGCATTCGCGGACTCTGCTTCGAGTCCCGCATCCCGGGTCCCGGCTCGCAAAACGAGCTAAGTGCTTGGCCGGTGAAGTGTTCCCTGCTCCCCTTGCTTGACTGCGGAATAATCTTCTGTTACCTTGCTGGACAGCCGAAATAACCCGTAGTCCAAGCCCTTAACCGTTTGAATTCTTTCGGTGGGGTTAGAGTGCTGTTTAGGAAATCGAAGAACCTTGTAGGTCTAGACATAGGTTCTTCCGCGGTCAAGCTGGTCGAGCTCAAAGACGCCAAGGGCGGAGGGTATCGCCTCGTCAAGACAGGAATCGAGCCGCTCTCCCCGGAGGCGATCGTGGACGGGGCGATCATGGATGCCTCCCTCGTCGTGGACACCGTCAACCGCGTGATCTCGGCCTTGAACGTCCGCAACAACGACTTCGCGACGTCCCTGTCGGGCCATTCGGTCATCATCAAGAAGATTTCTCTTCCGGCCATGTCCTCCGAGGAGCTGGCCGAGTCCATCCGCTGGGAGGCGGAGCAGTACGTCCCCTTCGACATCAACGACGTGAACCTGGACTACGTGGTCCTGGAGCCCGGCGGCGGGGAGACCATGGACGTGCTGCTGGTCGCGGTCAAGAAGGACAAGATCGGCGATTACACGAGCGTCATCACCCAGGCGGGCAAGACCCCCACGCTCGTGGATGTGGACGCTTTCGCCGTCCAGAACGCCTTCGAGGTCAATTATCCGGTCGAGCCCGGCCGTGTCGTGGCGCTCGTCAATATCGGGGCCTCCGTGACGAACGTCAACGTCCTCTCGGGCGCCAACACGATCTTCTGGCGCGACATCTCCTTCGGGGGCAACCAGTACACTGACGCCATTCAGAAGCAGCTTTCCCTCGGCTTCGAACAGGCGGATAACCTGAAAAGGGGGGAGGCTTCCGGCGAGCACTCCCTCCAGGAGATCCTTCCGATCCTGCGGTCCGTCTCCGACGACCTCGCGCAGGAGCTGCAGAAGACCTTCGATTTCTTCGCCGCCACGACCTCCACGGAGAAGATCGATCGACTCTTCATCGCCGGCGGCTGCTCGCGCGTCGTCAACCTGGACCGGCAGCTGAAGGACCGCTTCGGGATGCCCGTGGAGATCATGAATCCCTTCCGGCAGATCGACGTCTCGGGCAGCGGAGCGTCGGCGGAATGGCTGAATGACAACGCGCCGACTCTGGCCGTTGCGGTCGGGCTGGCCGTGCGGCACATCGGGGACGAGGCCGCTTGATCCGGATCAATCTTCTCACCGAGGCCAAGGCGGCGGCGGCCAGGAGGAGGGCGCCGCTGCTTCCCAGCGGCGCGCGGCTCAACCACTTCCTCTTCTTCGGAGGACTCGGGCTCGGCGTCCTCTACGTGGCGGTCATGGGCCTGGTGCTGGTCTCGAGGCGAAATCAGCTCCAGGATGAGATCGTGAAGGCGCGCCTGGAAGCGGATCGCCTGAGATCCATCATCGAAGAGGTCAAGGAGTACGAGGACAAGAAGGCCAGCCTCGAGGCGAAGATCCAGCTCATCAACTCCCTGAAGACGAACCAGAAGGGTCCCGTCCGCCTGATGGATGAGATCTCCAAGGCCCTTCCGGATCTGGTCTGGCTCACGGCTCTCGATGTCTCGGGCAACCAGATCCTGATGAAGGGAAAGACACTCTCGCCCAACGCCGTGGCGACATACCTGGAGAACCTGAAGAAGAGCCCTTTCTTCGCGGAGCCCGTCTTCAAGTCGCTCGGGCGCGACGCGGGGCCTTCCGGGACCTACAGCTGGGAATTGACGCTGGTCTTCAATCCGGCGGCCATTCTCGCCTCCGCGCCCCTGCCCGTCGCCGTGCCCACGCCAGGCCCCGAGAACAAAGGGAAGAAGGCTTAGGGCGGTATGGCTCTCGAGCTCAGGATCGAAGAACGCAAGTGGAGCGTCGCGCTGGCCATCGGCCTCGCCTTCGGCATCGCCCTGGCCGCGGCCGTACACTACGCGTGGCTGCGGGGCTTGAACGAAGAAATCCGGGGCAAGCGCAAGGAGCTTGCCGGGCTGAATGAGGAGATCCAGAAGGGGCGCAAGGCCGAGCGGCAGCTCGCCCAGTTCCGGGAAGAGGTCAAGAGACTGGAGCTCGACCTCTCCAAGCTCCTCCAGATCCTCCCCTCCAAGCGCAACACGGAGGACCTGATCAAGCGCATCGAGACTCTGACGAGGCAGGGAGACTTCACGCTCAAGAAGTTCACACCCGGCGATTTCCACGCCAAGGACTTCTATTCCGAGTGGCCGATCAACATCCAGCTGGAGGGGACGTACCATAATCTGGCCCTCTTCTTCGACCGCATGAGCCGCTTCTCCCGCATCGTCAATGTCGAGGAGATGAAGATCTCCGCCCTGAACGACCCCGCCGGCAAGTCCATCGCGGCCAATTTCGTGGCGAAGACCTTCATCTACACGGGCGACGAGAAGACCGAGGCCCAGGGCAAGAAGGCTGGCGAGGCAAAGGCGGGCGCTGGAGGGGCGGTCGGGAAGGCCCAGACGCTGAAGAAGAAATCGGAAGCGGGGATGAACGAATGAGGCGGGCCCCGGCGGCTTTCCTCGGGTTGCTCCTGGCTTTCGCGGCGCTTGCCGCGCCCCAGAAGACTCCCGTCCCGACGCCGACGGCAGCGCCCTCCTCTCCGGAGGAGTCCCCCGGACAGGCCTTGATCGAGCAGGAAGAGTCCGCCCTCGCGGGCCGAACCTACTCCTACGACCCGGCCGGGAGGCGCGATCCTTTCCGCTCGCTTCTCGTGCGTCCGGAGAAGGGGATGGGGGGCCACCGGCCTCCGGGAATTCCCGGGATCGCCATCGACGACGTGACTCTTCAGGGGATCTGGAGGACGCGCGCGGGATACGTGGCGCAGATCCGCGGCACCGACAACAAGAGCTACCTGCTGCGCGCCGGAGATCAGCTGTACGACGGGGAGGTCCTGCGGATCAGCCCGAACGAAGTCACCTTCCGGCAGAACCTGAACGATCCGCAGAGCGTGAAACCCTTCCGGGACATCATCAAGCAACTCAATGCGACGATCAAGCCCTGAATTCGGAAGGACAACGGCGTCCAGCCCGACGGGAGGAGCGATGCGAATGGAACTGGAACGGTCCGCGATGGCGATCGTGGCCCTGATGCTGGCGGCGGCGTCAGGATGCGCCGCCAGAGGTCCCGGCTCGGGGACCCCTCCCCCTCGGCAGACCGCGCAGACGGCAGGCTCTCCCGCGGCCGTTTCCTCGACCTCCCCGGCGGCTTCTCCCGCGGCGGCGGTCCGCGTGACGCAGGCGGCGTTCAACGAAGACGCCGACGGAGCCCGCGTAGTCCTGTCGGCCGACGCGCCCCTGCTCTACACGGCCTACGAGCCGCGGCCGGATCTGCTGGTCGTGGATCTGCCCGGCTCGGAGCTGTCCAGCGACTTCGCGCCCCCCTCGGGCGGGGGATCGCTCATCACTTCGATCCGTTTCGAGCCGGTCGTCGAGATGGGAAAACAGCTGACCCGGATCTCTCTCTCCCACCGGCCAGGGGTCTCTTCCGACGTGCGAACCGTGGGCCTGGGACTGGCCATATCCTTCGAGCCCCCGCCGGAGACGGCGGCCCGCGCCGAGGCTCTCCCGGAGCCGCCGGCCGCTCCCGACGCTTCCGCGATCGTGGCCGAGGAAATCCGGCCGGCCCCGCTAACGCCGCAAGCCAGCCCCCCGATCCAGTCGCGGGCGGAGATCGCGCATCAGCTCGAGGACCTGCGAGTCAGCGTGGGCCCGTCGCAGGAAGTGACCGTGGCGCTGCTGGGCGACGGCGTCTTCCAGCCGAGGGATTTCCTTCTCGAAAATCCTCCGCGGCTCGTCGTCGATCTTCCCGGCGTCAGAAACCAGGTGCGGCGCCGTGTCTTTCCGGTCGAGAGCGTTCTCGTCTCGCGCGTCCGGGTCTCGCAGTTTCAGTCTCTGCCGGATCCCGTGACGCGCGTCGTTCTGGACCTGGCCCGCCCGCTTCCGCACTCCCTGGTCTCGGACGGGGAGCGTCTGGGGGTCCTCGTAAGCGCCGACGAAGCCGCTCCCGCCGCAACATCCTCCGCGGCGCAGACGCGCCCTGCCGAGCAGCCGCCGGCGGTCGAGCCGGCCGCCTCCGCGGCGCCGCCTCCGCCGGCGGAAGAAAAGATCGCGCAAAAGCAAGAGGCGCCCGCGGCGGAAGTTTCCCGCCGGCCCGAGCCGGAGCCTCCGGCCTCCGCGGCGCCGACTCCGCCCGCCGCGGCGACCTCCGCGGGGCCGTTGCCGTCCGCCGCCGCGCCGCGGCAGGATTCCCTTCGGCCGGCGCCCGGCGGCCAGTCCGCCGTTTCCGAGAGTTCCGGAAAGCTTCCCCAGGGAGTCCGAAAGGCGCAGAAGAGCTCGGCGTCGCCTCCGGCCCGTCCCTCCCGCGAGGAGGCCGTCTTCGAAGCCGCCGCGGCGATGCTCTCCCAGGAGGAAGGCGCGCGCCCCGAGCAGCCGGCCGGGGCCTTTCAGCCGCGGACGATCTCGGAATCGCAATCCCAGTTCACGGGCGAGCCGATCTCCCTGGATCTGAAGGACGCCGACATCAAGGACGTCTTCCGGACCATTTCCCAGCTGACCCAGCTGAACATCGTGGTGGACCCGGAGGTCAAGGGGAGCGTGACGGTCCAGCTCGAGGACGTCCCCTGGGACCAGGCGCTGGACCTGATCCTGAAGCAGAACGGCCTCGGATACGTGCTCGAGAACAACATCATGCGCATCGCCACGACGACCAAGCTCCAAACCGAGCAGGCCGACCGCGCTCGGCTGTCGGAGGCGCGGCAGGCGGCCGAGCCCACGCGCACGGTCATCAAGAAGCTCTCCTACGCCAAGGCGAGCGAGCTGACTCCGACGATCAAGAGCGTGATGTCGCGGCGCGGAGACATCGTGGTGGACGAGCGGACCAATACCATGATCATTCGGGAGATCCCGACCTACCTGTCCGGCGTGCTCCAGCTGATCGAGAACCTGGACACCGCGACTCCTCAGGTCATGATCGAGGCGCGGATCGTCGAGACGACCAAGTCTCTCGGGCGCAGCCTCGGGATCGCCTGGGGCGCCACGGGAGACGCGGATGTGGCGCACGGCAACACGACGGGCCTGAACTTCCCCAACACCATCAATGGAACGTTCAACGTCCCCCTGGGCACTCCTCAAACCATCGCCACCGTGCGGCTGGGCAACATCCTGGGCTCCTTCAGCCTCGACGCGGAGCTGTCGGCCGCGGAGAACCAGGGTCTGCTCAAGATCATCTCCTCGCCGAAGGTCGCGGCGCTGACAAATACCGCGGCTTCGATCCAGTCCGGCGTCCAGATTCCCGTCCAGACCAACGTCAACAACACGACGACGGTCATCTATGTGGACGCGACCTTGAAGCTCACGGTGACGCCTCAGATCACCAACGAGGGGACGATCCACATGACCGTCAGCGTGTCGAAGAGGGAGCCGGCCGTGGCCCTGAACCTCTCGATCGGCCAGAACGTGCCCCTGACGATCCGGGAATACAGGGGCCAGATCCTCGTGCGCGACGGAGGCACGAGCGTCATCGGCGGTATTTTTCAGATCAACGATCAGGACCAGAACAACATGATCCCCGGCCTCTGGAAGATCCCGGTCCTGGGCAACCTCTTCCGCAACAAGACGCGGACCGAGAAGCACGACGAGTTGTTGATCTTCATTACTCCCCGGATCCTCCGGCAGTGAAGGGTGAAACCATGAAGAAAACCGCCTGGATCTCGATCCTCCTCGTGGCCGCTCTGGCGCTGGCGCCCGGCTGCACGAACAAAGAGGGGGAGACGGAAGCGCCCGTCTTCATCACCGTCGAGATGACTCTGCAGCCGGGATTCGTGAACGTCGGCGCGGCCGCGCCCGTTCAAGTTCAGACCATCAACCTGGTCAGCCACTTGAAGAACCCGGCACAGACCGATCCGCAGGGGTTCGCCAACATGATGTGCGAGAGCTACACGGTCCACTTCCGCCGTACCGACGGGGGAACCCGCGTTCCCCAGGACCAGTCATTCGGTTGCGGCGTGCTGATTCCCTCGGGCGGCACGGCGACGCTTACGAACTTCCCGATCCTGGTCGCCTCTGCGATCCAGCAGTCTCCGTTCGACCAGTTGCTTCCGTTCAACGGCGGATTCGATCGGGAGACAGGCAAGCCCGAGATCGACACAGCGTTCGAGATCACGTTCTTCGGCCACACGGTCGCCGGCCAGCGCGTTAAGAGCCAGACCGCCACTGGGCCACTGCTTTTCGCCTTCACGGGGAGCACCAACCCCACTCCGACCCCAACTCCAACGAGCAGCGGGTCGGTCGCCAGGAACTGGAATCGATAACGGGAGGCTCGTCATGCGCCGGATCGCCTTAATTCTCCTAGGTGCCGCGCTCGTCGGAGCGGCGAGCTGGTTCTGTTCCTCCGACGCCCCCTCGCCCACCACCCCGCCCGGGGGAGGCGGACCGACCGGCGCCAGCGCCCTCCAGATCCGGCTCTTCACGAGTGACGCCAACCCGGCGGCCGGCGCCTGCACGGTGATCGAGGCGGTGGTGACGTTGAATGGCGTCAACGTGCCCGACGGAACCGGGGTCGCCTTCTCGACCGATCTGCCGACCTCCTTCTTTTCGCAGAACGGCCTTCCCCTGATCTCCGTCGTCACGCAGGGCGGGACGACGACGACGGCACTCTGCTCGAATTCGGCGGGTCTGGCGACCGTCCGGGCCAGCGCGACCGTCGGAACGCAGAGCGCCTCCGCGACCATCTCCATCGCGTTCCAGCTTTCTCCGCAAGTCGCCCCGTTCCTCTCCTTCTGCAGCCCCAGCTTCGGGCCCTCCACGGGAGGCACCACCCTGACGATCAACGGCGGGCGCTTCTTCGGCGATGCCACGACGACCCGGGCCACCTTCACGGCGGCCGCGATCACCCGCGAGGCGCTGGTGACGGGGGTGACCACCACGGCCGTGACCGTCATCACGCCGGCCTTCCCGGAGGCGACGTCCCCCTCGGTTCCCGTCAGCATCACCCTGACATTCGGCACGAAATCGGCGACTCCGGTCACCCTGTCCGTGCCGAACTGTTTCGCGTACGGCACGACGGCTGCGGGCAATCCCTCGATCACGGCGGTGCTTCCGTCGTCCGGCTCCAATGAGGGGAACACTCGCGTCACGATCATCGGATCGGGCTTCGTGTTGCCAGTCCAGGTCTTCTTCGGCCCCGTCGAGGCCCAGGTCCTCTCCGTCTCGTTCAACCAGATCATCGCTCTGACTCCGCCGGCCTCCGGAGCGGGGCTGCCCAATCTGAACCAGACGGTGGACGTCCGGGTCCACGAGGTCAACTCGGGATTGGATGCGACGCTGACGGGCGGTTTCCGCTTCGTCGTGCCGTTGCAGCTCACGGCGATCGATAACAACCGGCAGAGCGCGCCGTTTACGCCGGTGACGATTCACGGGCAGGGCTTCCTGGCACCCGTCGCGGTGAGCCTTGCCGGAACTCCCGCCACGGTGATCTCGGTCTCCGCGACGGAGTTGCTCGTGCTCCCCGGGCCGCCGCTCACGTGCGGCTCCGGGCCGGTCGTCGTGACCAACATCGATTCGGGGGACACGAAGTCCGGCCTGACGTTCACCTACGTGTGCCCCACGCCGACGCCGGTCCCCACGAACACGCCGACTCCGATCCCCACATTAACCTCCACATCGACGCCGACGCCGACCCGGACGCCCACGCCGACGCCGACGAGCACGCCGTTGCCGGCGGCGGACCTGGTCTTGACAGAGACGGCTTCGCCGGACCCGGTGACATCCGGGGGCATACTGACCTTCACGCTCCGCGTCGACAACAATGGCCCGAGCGCCGTTGCGGATGTCACAGTGAGTGATTTCTTGAATGGCAGTGCGACGACGAGAGTCCAAAGCTGCATCCCGAGCCAAGGTATTTGCAACTCGCCAGATCCCATGATGGACTGCAATAACCCGACCCCCTGCCAGATGACCGCCACTCTTACGGGCACCATCCAGGCGGGGGGCTTTGCCGTAGTCACGATCAACGTCTCGGTCATCGGGCCAGGCGGTACATCGGTAACAAACAGCGCCTTCGTCACCTCTTCCACGACGGATCCAAATCCCGGGAACAACCATCAGACCGTCACAGTCACCGTCAACTAGTGACGCCGGCCTGGACTTCGATTCTTTCCGCCCCCCATCGCGGGGGGCGGTTTGCTTCTTGTGGTCGCCCTCGCCCGAAGGATGAGCATGGCTGACCCCGGGGCCGAAGCCCGCATCCGGCACCTGCGCCGGCGCGTGGAACAGGACTCGACGTCCCCCTTCTTCGTCGGGCTCGCCGAGGAGTATCGAGCCGCCGGGCGTCTGCCCGACGCGATCCGGACGCTGGACAAGGGCCTCCAGACGTACCCTCACTACGTTTCGGCGCAGGTCGCGCTCGCCCGGACGTACCTGGAAGCGGGCCGCACCGAAGACGCCGTCGCGATGTTCACGAAGGCGCTGGCGGAAGACCGCGGGAACCTCGTGTCGGCGCGCTCGCTCGCGGACATCTACCTCTCGCGCGGGGAGCGGATCGAGGCGATCAAGAAGTTCAAGCTCTATCGGGCGATCTCCGGAGACAGGAGCGTGGACGAGGTCATCGAAAGAATCGAGAGGGACCTGAGCCCAGCGGCAGAACCCGCTGCGGAGCCTCGCGGGCGGGTCCTCGCGGACCTGTACTTCGCCCAGGGCCACTACGGGGAGGCGCTCGCACTCTACCTGGAGATGGCGCGCTCGGATTCCTCCGACGGCGAGATCGCGCGTCTCGTGAGCGAAGCCCGCCTCCGGCTGGGCCCGGCCGGACAACCCGGAGGGCCGCAGGGTCCCTCACCGGCGCCGGAGACTTCCTCGACTTCAGCGGACCGCAACCTCGCTCGCCGGCAGGTCCGGATCCAGGCTTTGAAACGCTGGTTGAGCGTGATACAAGTCCGCTGACACCGGGCAGCCCCCGGCGGACGATGGCATGAACGTCTTTCGGGAAACCCTGCGCGGCATCGCGGAACGGGTCGCCGATACCCGGGCGGTCGCGATCGTGGGTCTGGACGGGATCCCTGTCGAGACTTACAGCGTGGGAGAAAGCGTTCCGATCGAGTCGGTTGCAGCCGAGCTCCTGGGACTGGTCAAGTCCGCCCAGAACCCGCGCGCGGAGCTCTCCTTCGGTCCGATCCGCGAGCTGGCCCTCGTCGGCGAGAGCCAGCGGGCCGTCCTCTCGAGGATCTCGCGGGAGTATTATCTGCTGTTGCTGCTGGGAGGAGCGGGAATCCTCGGTCACGGGCGGCATGAGCTCGCCCGGGCCGCCACGGCCCTGAAAGAGGAGCTTGTTTGAGGATGCTGTCGTTTAAGGAAATCAAGGACCTGATCGATCTGGTCGCGCAGACCGGGCTCTCGGCTCTGGAGGTCGAGCAGACCGGGTTCCGGATCCGCATCGAAGGCGTTCGCGCCGCCGCCGGCAACGGGACGCCTTCCGCGGTCGAGTCGGCTGCACCGCCCTCCCTGCCCGCGGCGCCTTCGAGCCCGGCCCCCGCGCCGGCGGCCGCCGCCGAGGAGCAGAAGGGCCTGCACGTCATCACGTCTCCGATCGTGGGCACGTTCTATCGCGCCCCCTCGCCCGAGGCCGATCCCTTTGCCGAGGTCGGCCAGAAGGTCTCCAAGGGAAAGACCCTCTGCATCATCGAGTCCATGAAGCTCATGAACGAGATCGAGTCGGACGTCGAAGGAGAGATCCTCGAGGTCTTTGCCGTCAACGGCCAGCCCGTCGAGTACGGGGAGAAGCTCTTCGCCATCCGCCTGGCGGCCTAGCCGCCAAGCGCGTCAGGGCGTAAGGCGTAAGGCGTGAGGCGTGAGGAAACGGAGCTCGCGGCGCTTCGCCTGACGCCTGCCGCCTCACGTCTTACGGCTTCATCGGATGTTTAAGAAGATCCTGGTCGCCAATCGCGGGGAGATCGCCCTTCGCATCATCTCGGCCTGCCGGGAGCTCGGCATCCGGACGGTCGCCGTCTATAGCGAGGCCGATCGGGAAGCCCTTCACGTGAGGTTCGCCGACGAAGACGTCTGTATCGGCCCCTATCCGTCGGCCGCCTCCTACCTGAACATCTCGGCGATTGTCTCGGCCGCGGAGATCACCGAGGCCGACGCGATCCATCCCGGTTACGGGTTCCTGTCGGAGAACGCCTACTTCGCGGAGATTCTCCAGGACTGTCATATCGCCTTCATCGGCCCGTCGCCGGACGCGGTCCGGAGGATGGGGGACAAGTCCCTGGCCCGGCGGACCGTGGCCGCGGCCGGCGTGCCGACCGTCCCCGGCTCGCCCGGCCCCGTGGAGACCCTGGACGAGGCTCTCGCCTTCGCGAAGAAAGCCGGATATCCCGTGATCCTGAAAGCTTCGGCGGGCGGCGGCGGTCGCGGGATGCGGATCGCCCGGGACGAGCGGGAGCTCTCCGGAGCCTTCGACACGGCGCGCGCCGAGGCCGAGACGGCTTTCGGGAATGCCGAGGTCTACCTGGAGAAATACCTCGAGGAGCCGCGTCACATCGAGTTTCAGGTCTTCGGCGACAGCCACGGGAACCTCCGGCAGATGGGAGAGCGGGAGTGCTCGATCCAGCGCCGGCACCAGAAGCTCATCGAGGAAGCTCCTTCGAAGGCGCTCGACGAGACCCTGCGCGCCCGGATGGGAGAGGCGGCCGTCGCCGCCGCGAAGTCGGTCTCATACACGAACGCCGGCACCGTCGAGTTCCTGGTCGATTCGCTGGGACGCTTCTACTTCATGGAGATGAACACGCGGCTCCAGGTCGAGCATCCGGTCACCGAGGAAGTCACCGCCGTGGACCTCGTCAAGGAGCAGATCGCCGTCGCCGCGGGAGAGCCGCTCTCCTTCTCCACGAGGCTCTCTCCGCGCGGCCACGCGATCGAGTTCCGCATCAACGCGGAGGACCCGGTCACGTTTGCCCCCTCGCCCGGCAAAATCACGACGTTCCACATGCCCGGAGGCCTGGGAGTGCGAGTGGACACGGCCGTGTATCAGGGATACGTGATCCCGCCTTACTACGACTCCCTCATCGCCAAGCTCATCGTCTGGGGCCGCAACCGGCAGGAAGCCATCGCGCGGGGCCGCCGCGCCCTCGACCTCTTCGTGATCGAGGGAATCAAGACCACGATCCCGATGCACCGGAAGATCCTGGACGACCCGGACTTCCTGGACGGCAGGCTGTCCACCCGGTTCATGGACCGATACGCGCAGGCCTCCTAGAAGAGTCCGTAGTCCCAAGGACTAAGGACTTGTTGACGATCCCCGCCATCTATGCGATCACCGACAGGAAGGTCAGTGGCATGGACGATCACGTGGAGATGGCGCGCCGGCTGTTCGCGGTGGGGATACGGCTGCTCCAGGTCCGCGAAAAGGAGATGCCCGACCGCGGCCTGCTCGCGGCCGCCGAGGAGATCTCGCGGCTGGGCCGCGAGGACGGCGCGGCCGTGATCGTGAACGACCGCGTGGACATCGCGCGGCTGGCGAGCGCCGGCGTTCATCTCGGCGAGGAGGATCTGCCGGCCGCGGTCGCCCGGCGGCTCCTGCCGGAAGGGTCTCCGGTAGGAGTCTCGACGCACGCTTTCGAAGCGGCCCGGGAGGCATTCCGGGACCCGGACTGCGACTATGTGGCCTTCGGGCCGGTCTTCGCCAGCTCAACCAAGACGGGCGGGACTCCGCGCGGAACGGGTGAGCTGTCGCGGGTCGCGGCGATCAAGACCAAGCCGCTCGTCGCGATCGGAGGAATCACCGCCGACACTCTCGACGCGGTGCTCGACGCCGGAGCCGATTGCGCCGCGATGGTCGGCGGGCTGCTGGCGGGAGGAGAGCTCGAGAAGAACGCGAGGCGGGCGCTCGACGCCACGCGGCGGCGCGGGCCGGCGGTCCGGGTTTATCTCGTCGGCTTCATGGGGAGCGGCAAGACGGCCGTCGGCCGCCGCGTGGCCGAGAGGCTGGGCGTCCCTTTCGTGGACCTCGACGCCGAGATCGAGAGGACCTCGGGCGTGACGGTCCGCGCCCTGTTCGAAGCCTCGGGAGAAGAGGCCTTTCGCGAGCGGGAGTCGCTCTTCCTCCGGGCCACCGAATCTCTTACCCGCGCGGTCGTCGCCACGGGCGGCGGCTGCTACGTCCGCGAGGAGAACCGCCGGGCCATCGCGAGGCTGGGCGTTCCCGTGTTCCTGGACGCGCCGCTTCCGGTGCTGCTCTCGAGGCTCGCCGGCAAGACCGACCGGCCGCTCTTCGCCGGTCCCGAGCAGGCCGCGGCGCTGTTCGCCGAGAGGGAGCCGTTCTATAGAATGGGAACGGTCCGCGTCGCTCTGGGCGGAGAATCGGTCGAGGAAGCCGCGGACCGCGTCCTCGACGCGCTCTCGGCGCGGAGACGCGGCGAGCCGATCTAACCCGCATTATTCATGAATAATCCGGGTTGACCGATGCGCTACTTGCTCCTCTCCGACATCCACTCCAACGACGAGGCTCTCGCGGCGGTGCTCGCGCGGGCCCGGCGGCGAGGATTCGACAGCGTGGTCGTCCTCGGGGACTTCGTCGGCTACGGCGCCGATCCCAATGCGGTCCTGGACCGCCTGCACCGCATCCGAAAGAGGAAGATCCTGATTCGAGGCAACCACGACAGGGTCGTGAGCGGGATCGACGGGGGAGGCCTCTTCAATCCCGTGGCGCTGGAAGCGGCCCGTTGGACGGAAGCGGCGTTGACCCGGCCCAACCGGGAGTTCCTCGCCGCGCTCCCGCTCGGGCCCGTCGTCGTGGACGGCGACTTCGAGATCTGTCATGGCTCCCCGCGCGACGAGGACGCCTACATTTTTTCCGACCGCGACGCCTTCGTGAATTTCCGCGGCTTTCGCTCCCCGGTCTGCTTCTTCGGGCACAGTCACATCCCCTCGATCTTCACGCTCGAGCCGCAAGGAATCCGAGTCGAGGTCGTCGACGGCGAACGGGTCGCTTACAGGCTGGAGGAGGGCCTTCGCTACCTGATCAATCCCGGGTCGGTCGGCCAGCCGCGGGACGGCAACCCCGCTTCCGCCTACGCGATCTACGACGCGAAGAGAGGGGTCGTGCTCTTCGAGCGCGTGCCCTACGACGTGGAGAGAACGCGGCAGAAGATCCGTCGCGCGGGTCTGCCCGGAATGCTGGGCGACAGGCTGCTCGTCGGCGCCTGAAAGGGGAAGCCATATAATCTCGGGCTTTCTGAGAGACAGGGAGAGGGACAGACCATGAGATTGATGCGGTGGAGTCCCGTCGCGATCCTTGTGACGCTGCTGCGCTGCGCGAGTCCGGGGCCGCCCGCTCCGGGAGGCCAGCCGGCTCCGGGCCCTCCGTCCGGCGTTGCCCGGTTCGCCTCGTTCGCCGACGCGGAGGTGGCTCTGGTCGAGCTCGAGGACCGCCGCGCCTTCGATGCGGGCCTGCTCGCCTCCGCGGCGGCCGCGGCGGATCCCGCGATCGCGGCCCGCGCGGCTCTCGCGGTCGGGCGAATCGGGGACGAGCGGGGCGGTCCGCTCCTGCGGCCGCTCCTCTCGAACAGGTCCGCCCCCGTGCGCGCGGCGGCCGCGTTTGGCCTCCAGCTGCTCGGGGATGCGGGCGCGACGCCGGATCTGCTCCCTCTCCTTTCCGACGCGGATATTTCGGTCGCCTCGGCCGCTGCCACGGCCATTGGTTCCCTGGGACGGGGAGACGGTGAAGACGGGCTGATCGCCGCCATCCCCAGGGCGGCCGCTCCCGAGCCCAGGGCCACGATGCTCCGGTCTCTTTGGAGGTTCGGGGACCCGGCAAGCGCCGCGGCGGCCCTCAAGTACGCCACGGACCCGGACGCCAGGGTCCGCTCCGCCGCTCTCTTCGTCCTTTCCCGCAAGCCGATCGACACGTCGCTCCCGGCCTTGACCGCCGCGCTCTCCGACAGCGACGCGGACGCCGCGGCGATGGCGGCGCGCGCTCTCGGATTGCTCGCGCGAAAGGACTCGATCCCCCCGCTGGCCGCCGCGCTCGACAGCGGAAAGACCCCGCTGGTGACGAACGCCCTGATCGCGCTGGAGGCAATCCTGGAAAAGAACCCGGGCGCGGTGGTGGCGGAAGACCGGAAGGCGCGCATGCTGGCCCTGGCCGGCGACGCGAACCCCAACCTGGCGATCCCCGCTCTCGTGGTGCTGCGTCAGTTCGAGGCCAAGGATCGCGAAGTCCGGCAGCGTCTGTGGTCGATCGCGCTCACAGGAGAAGGGCGCCGGCGCCAGGTCGCGATCGTGTCGGTCGTCGCCGCCCTTCGGGACCGTGCCCACGCCGCGCTCGACGCGGCGGCCTCCTCCCCCGACCGCTCCCTGCGCGCCGTGGCGGCGGAGGCGACGGCCCTTCTGCCGCTCCCGCAGGCAAAGCCCTACCGGGAGAAGCTCGCCGCGGACAAGGAGGTCGCGGTGCGCCTGGCGGTTCTCGTGAGCCTGAAGACGCCGGAAGCCGTCCGCGACGAGCGGGCGCTCGTCAACTCCGCGCTGACCGACGCGGACGCCGGCGTGCGCGCGGCCGCGGTGGACGCTCTCGGGCTGTTGAACGACCTGTCCATCCTTCCGTTGGTCTCGGACGCGCTGGCTCGTTCCCAGGCCGATCCGTCGCCGGACGTCGCGATCGCCGCGATCGGCGTCTGCGAGAAGCTCCGCTCGGACCCCGCCGCGCGCGCGATCGTCGACTCCGCCTTTCATCAGAGCAAGACCCTCGTGGCGCGTCTGGCGCGGCGCTCTCTGGTCCAGACCTTCCGGGCCGATCGGACCAAGCTGCCGGCGCCCGAATACAAGACGGGCCGGACCGCGGCGGACTACGCGGCGCTGCTTTCCGAGGCCCACCGTCCCCTGCAGGCCCGTGTCGAGACAGCGCGCGGGGAATTCGTCATCCGCCTGGCGGGCCGCGAGGCTCCCCGGACGGTTGAAAACTTCGTCAAGCTCGCCCGCGCGAACTACTTCGACGGCGTCGCGATCCATCGCGTCGTTCCGGACTTCGTGCTGCAGGACGGGGATCCCACAGGCACCGGCAACGGGGGACCGGGCTACGAGATCCGCGACGAGTTGAACCCGATTCCCTACGAACGCGGGACGGTCGGCATGGCGCTTTCCGGCCCCGATACCGGGGGCAGCCAGTGGTTCGTGACTCACTCCCCGCAGCCCCATTTGAACGGGCTCTACACGGCCTTCGGCCAGGTCGTGGCCGGGCAGCAGGTCGTGGAAGGGATCGAGCAAGGGGACCGCATCCGAAAGGTGACGATCTCCGAGGCTCCCTGAGCCGGGACCGACGCGCCCGGTGCACGCGGCCGCACGCGTTCTCCAGCTTCTGGGTCTGGTCGTGACCGGCGTCGGGTTCTTCACCGGCGTTCTCGGCGGTAACGTGCGTCTCGAGCTCGCTCTGCTCGCGGTCGGAGCCGCGGTCTTCTTCTCCGGGCGCGCGCTCGAGAAGCGCGCGGGCTAGATCCGGCTCTCGAGATCGCGGGAGCGGCGCGATGTCGCCGCTCTGATTCGAGGAAGGAGGGGAACGCGGCCGCCGACGAGGTATGCGGCGCAGAAGGCAAGCGCGCCAAGGCACAGCAGCCATCCCACGAGGACGTCCCAGGGACGGTAGCGGAACTGGATGACGTTGTGGCCCGTCGGAACACGAACCCCGAGCCACTGCCCGGGAAGAAGCGGAAGCGTTCCGCGCGGAGACCGGGCCCGCCAGCCGGTCCAGGCGTTTTCCTTGACGACGAGGGTCCCCGGTTCGGGGTTGTCGCAGGTGACGTCGATGTTTCCGCCACGGGCCCGCGCGGTGCACACACTGCGCCGCCCGCCATCCGATATGACGGCCGCATATTCTGCGCCGGGAGGCGCGCGGTAGATTCCGATGTCTCCGACGGCCGACTGCCGGATCATCCCGGGCGCTTCCTGGCGCGAGGCCACGAGAACGGGATCGGGCGGCCGCCGCTCGTCCCAGCGCCAGGTGTAGTAGGAATGGTTGGTGAGCTTCATCCCTCTCTCGAGGGCTTCCTGGATCCAGAAGAGCTCTCCATAGGGAACACTGACCCACTGAGAGTCCGGAGTCCTCAGGGCGGAGAGGACGGGGGAGACCTCGGGAAGTTGCGGGTCCGCGCGGATCCACTCGGTGCCGAGCTTCCGGGCTGAGACGAGCGCCAGGACCAGGGGAATCGCGAGAAGCCACCGCAGACTCAGGGAAAGTCCCGGCCTGCCGCCGACGCCGAATTGAAGGGCCGGCCAGCGGGCCCTCAGAAGCCGGTCGAGTCCGAGGCCGGCGAGCCCGAGGATCGGGGGAATCGCCAGCCCGGCCATGTAGCCCGGGTAGCGCAGGCCCTCGAGAAACAGGACGAAGGCGCGTACGGGGATCGCCTTCATGAGCAGGCGGAGAGGCCCGGCGCTACCGAGCCAGAGAGCAAAGACCGCGGTCGCGGCGAGGAACAGAATCGTCCGACGCTCCTCGCGGCGGCCGTCGTCTCCGAGTCCCCAGAACGCGAGCAGGACCGGTATCCAACCGATGTAGAGGGCATATCCGAATGCGTACGGGAGCTTTCCCAGCACCGTTGATCGATAGAACGCGGAATCGTCGATCACGAGGTTGAGCGGGACCGCGAAGAAGGGCTGGGCGGCAAAACCGGGTTCGATCGACTTGTTGAAATTGGGCAGGAAATGAAGAAAAGGGACGAGGACAGGCGCCGCCAGAAGGAGTGCGAGGGCGGCGGCGAGCGCGTAGCTCCAGATTCGCGAGAGGTTCTCCGGCCGGATCAGCAGGAGAGTCAGCGGGGCCATGAGCGCGAACCCGACCTGAAGGTAACCGTTCCCTGCGAGCAGGAGGGAAGCGGCGGCGACCGCGAGGAACACGACATGCCGCCGGCGTCCCTCGCGCGAGACGAGGACGAGCAGCGGAAACAGAAGCGCCGCGGTCGCGGCCGAGACCACCATGGAGAGCGCCCCGAGGGCCATGTCGCTCGACAGGGACCCGGCCGCCACGGCGATGCAGGCGCTCCAGACGCGCGCGATCCGGCCGGCGCCGAGGATCCGTGCCAGCCACCATTGCGCCAGTCCCGCGAGTAGAAACGACGCAGCCAGGATGATCTTCGCCCCGGCGAGAGGACCCAGCAGGAGCGTCGAGGCGACCACCATCGGATGGAACGTGCTTCCGTTGACCTCCGCCGCGGTGGGGAATCCGCCGTTGACGCCTCCGAACCAGAAGGCGCAGGCGCCGCACTCGCGCATCCAGGACCAGGCATGGAAGGTCTGGATGTTGCAAAGGAGCTCACGCCCCGAAGGAATCACTCTGGGATCCCGGTTGAGGTAGGGCGACGTGATAAAGAGACTCCAGAGGATGACCAGAGCGATCTCGGCGGCGATCAGCGCTCGATCGCCTGCCGTCTGCGGCGCACGAGGCAATGGAGCGCCCGGCATCTTTTCTTCCCGGTCCATCGCGGTCGCGGAACTGTAACAAGGTGCGGCCGCGGGAACCAGTTCGCTCTCGAAGACGCGCCGCGCCGCTTTCGCCTCTCGCATGCAACCTGTTAGACTCGGCGGCGGATCTCCGAGACAAATCTCGTGATGTAAAGAGGGGAGGGAGAAGCTGACCGTGAGCGGCGTTGTGCTCGTGACGCTCGCCCTGCCGGAGCCTTCCCTGGCCGCGCTCGAGCCCGACTTCCAGGTGCGGGTGCTCAACTACCGGCCGAGCGAGGCGCAGCTCGCGCAGGAAGTGGCCGACGCGGACGCCCTCATCACGCTCGTGACCGATCCGGTCACCGAGACCGTTCTCCGCGCGGGCAGGAAGTTGAAGATCGTCGGCCAGTACGGCGTGGGCGTGGACAACATCGATCGCGCGGCCGCGGCTGCCCGGGGAATCGTCGTGACCAATACGCCCAACGCGCTGACGGACGCCACGGCCGACCTGACGATGGCGCTGCTGCTTTCGCTCGTTCGCCGGGTCGTCGAGGGGGACCGGCTCGTGCGGACCGGAGGCTTCCACGGCTGGGAGCCCCAGCTCCTGCTCGGGTCCGACCTGAAGGGCAAGGTCCTGGGAGTGCTCGGGCCGGGGCGTATCGGGCGGGCGGTGGCGAAGCGAGCCCGGGCCTTCGGTCTGACGGTCATCGCCTTCGGCCGCTCGCCGCGCGACGAGGGGGACCCCGACGACCCTCCGCGCGTCTCCTTCGACGAGCTGCTGCGGCGCTGCGACGTCGTCTCGATCCACCTGCCCTTGAATGACGAGACCCGGCACCTCTTCAACGACGAAACCTTCGCCAGGATGAAGCCGGGGAGCTGCCTCTTGAACACCTCGCGGGGCGCGATTGTCGACGAGGCCGCTCTGTCCCGGGCCCTGGCGAAGGGCCCGCTGGCGGGGGCGGGACTCGACGTGTACGAGAACGAGCCCGCCGTGCATCCGGCGCTGCTCGAGAGCGACCGGGTGGTCCTGATGCCCCATGCGGGGAGCGCGACGCACGAGACCCGCCGGGAGATGGCGCGGATGGTCGTCGAGGACGTGCGCCGCGTCCTGACCGGCGAGAAGCCGGTGCGGGCTGTGCCGCCGGATTCAAGCCGGGAGCGTTTGAGAGCCGAGCTTTGAAAAGAAGAAGGGTTCCCTCACTGACCCGTCTGGACGCGGCGAGCGACGGCCTCCTGCGGCGGATGGCCAGGGGCGAAGACGCGCTCCTCTGGATCCGCGCGCGATGGGATCGGATCGTCGGAGAGCCGCTCTCTCGAAAGATCGAGCCGGTGGATCTCGCGGGCCGGCGTCTCACGCTCCAGCTCCTGGATCCGGCCTGGCGAAAGCCGGTCCTGGCCACGCTCCGGGAGCTCGAGCGCAAGCTCGCCTACGAGATCCCCGAAATCAAGCCGAAGGTGACCCTGAGGTAATCGTCAATTCCCTATGACGGCGCGCCGCAGCGCGCCGTCATGCGTAGAGGCCGCGGACCATCGTGTCGTGGGCGACCCGGGAGATGCCCAGCATGTAGGCGGCGATGCGGAAGCTGACGCCGTATTTCTCCGCCATTCCGGACACGTCGCGGAAGGACTGGACCAGGATGTCTTCCAGCCGCTCGTTGACCTCTTGCTCGCGCCAGAAGAACCCGGCGCGGTCCTGGACCCACTCGAAGTAGGAAACCGTGACGCCGCCGGCGTTGGCGAGGATGTCCGGCACGACGAGGACTCCCTTCTGGCTCAGGATCTCGTCGGCATGCTGCGTCGTCGGGCCGTTGGCTCCTTCGGCGATGATCTTCGCCCGGATATTGCCGGCGTTCCGGCCCCGGATCTGGTTCTCGTTTGCCGCGGGGATCAGGATGTCGGTCTCCAGCTCGAGCAGCTGCGCGTTGGAGACCTTCGTCACCCCGGGGAACCCCTCGAAGGAGCGTGTCCTCTCGTAATGCTTCAGCAGCGCCGGGATGTCGATCCCCTTTTCGTTCCAGATCCCTCCCGAAATGTCCGAGACGCCGATGACCGTCGCGCCCGCCTCGTGGCACATCCGGGCCGCGATCGATCCGACGTTGCCGAACCCCTGCACGACGAGACGGCTCGTGGGGAGCGTGAGCCCCTTCAAGGGCGCGGCTTCCCGGCAGATCAGCATGAGGCCCCGCCCCGTCGCCTCGACTCGGCCGCGGGAGCCCCCGAGCGACAGGGGCTTGCCCGTCACGCACGACGTCACCGTATGGCGCGCGTGCATGGAGAACGTGTCCATCACCCAGGCCATCGTCTGCGGGTTGGTTCCCATGTCGGGAGCCGGCACGTCCTTTTCCGGCCCGAACTGGTCCATGAGCTCGGCCGTGTAGCGGCGCGTGATTCGTTCGATCTCGCCGCGCGACAGCGTGGCCGGATCGCAGATCACTCCCCCCTTGGCGCCGCCGAAGGGGATGTTGACGACCGCGCACTTCCAGGTCATCCAGGCCGCGAGCGCCCGGACCTCGTCCAGAGTCACGTTCTTGTCGTAGCGGATGCCCCCCTTGCCGGGGCCGCGCGCGATGTTGTGCAGGACGCGGTAGCCGATGAAGACCTCGATGCGCCCGTCGTCCATGACGATCGGAATGGAGACCTTGGTCTCCCGCACCGGTTCGCGAAGGACCTTGTAGAGCCCGGGATCCAGACCCAGCTTCTGCGCGGCCAGGTCGAACCGGGACATCATTTCTTCGAACGGGCTGGAGGAGTCCACGCCCTGAGGCGGGGTGCCGATCGTCGGGAACTTCGGTTCGGCCACCTGGTCCACTCGCACTCCCTCCCCGGCCGGAGCCGCGCCCGGCTCCAATTAGAATGGGGGGGCGATTGTAGCTTGAAAGAGAAGACGGGCGAGGACCGCAGCGGACTCACCGACGAGGAACTCGTCGGACGGATCCTCGCCGGTGACGAAGACCTGTTCGAGGTCCTGGTCCGCCGTTACCAGTCTCGCGTCCTCGCCCACGTCGGCCGGATGGTGGGCAATCGCGATGACGCGCTGGATCTCTCGCAGGAGATCTTCTTGAAGGTCTTCGGCGCCCTGGACCGTTACAACCCCTCTTACAAGTTCTCGACCTGGCTTTTCCGGATCGCCGGCAATGCGGCGATCGATCACCTCCGCAAACGGCGCCCCCGGACAGTGCCCCTGGAGGTCCAGGATGCCGACGGCGTGATGTCCTCCCTGGAGTACAAAAGCCACGATCTGGATCCCTACGGCGAGTTGCGCAACCTCGAGCGGGGAAGCGCCATCGCCCGCGCGATAGCCGCGCTCCCGCTCGAATTCCGGGAACTCATTACGCTGCGGCACTTTGGCGGGCTTTCCTACGAGGAGATCGCGGACGTCAAGCAGATGCCTCTGGGCACGGTCAAGAACAAACTCTTTCGAGCCAGAGCCGTATTGAAGGAAAGGTTGTCGGGAGAATTGTCGTGAGCCTTTGTGACCGTCCGCTGGATCCGCTCGACGCCGAGGCGATCGCCTCTGGGGCGGAGCCGCTGTACGCCCGGGACGCGACGGAACACGCGCGGGTCTGCGCCTCCTGCGAGCAGGCCGTTTCCGTCGCGGCTCGTCTCTCGCGGGAGATCGACGCCATGGCGGCTCCGGACTTCCCGCTGCCGGCGTGGCCCGACCGGCTTCCCGATCTGGCCGGCGCCGTGGTCCGTCTGCGCCCTTTCTCGCCTCGCGAACGGCGCGACTTCGCGCTCTGGCGGGGACCGTGCCTCGTCGCGGTCCTCCTGTTCTTCTCAGGACTCCTGCTTCTGGTCCTGCCCGGGATTTCGGCGGGCGAGCAGGCGGGTCTGGCCGCGGCCGCCCTCGCTCCGTTCCTGGCTCTCCTGCGAGCGGGCGCTCGCTCGCTCGCGGAGGTCGCGACCGCGTGGCCAGCGGGGCTCGAAGCGCTCGGACAGGCCATGCGCCGGGAGCAGGGCCTCGGGCTCGCCTGCCTGATCCTGCTCGCGCCCCTGGTCTTCGGAGTCCGGAGAGTCCTGGTCCGGGAGCGCCGGCGGTGATCGGCGCGGGCGTCTTCATTCTGGCGGCGGCTGCGGCCTCCGCCGGGCAGACAACCTTCGCGCGAGACATCGAGATCCAGAAGCCGGTGGCTGGCCGGGTCATCGCGGTCCTGTCGGACGTGCGTATCGCCTCGCGGGTGTCGGGGGACGTCATCGTCTGGGGGGGCAGCGTCATGTTTTCGCCTTCCGGCTTCGTCGAAGGCAATCTCTCGGTCTTCGGCGGCAGCGTCAGTGCCCCCCGAGGAAAGCCTCTGCCCGTGCGCGGGATCGTCTCCACGCCCGGGACCCTCCTTCGCCTCTACCTGGACGAGATGCATCGCCCGCCGTGGCAGGAGGGGAGTCAGGCCCTTCTGCTGCGCGGTCTTCGCCTCCTCGCCCTCTCCGCCTGGCTCGCCGTGAGCCTGGCGCTCCTCTTCTGCTTCGCCTCGCCGTTCGCGCGCGCGGCCGCCTCCGCCGACAACCACTGGCCGGGCACGCTTCTCGCCGGTGCTCTCGGCGTGTTGAGTCTGCTGCTGGCGACCGTCGCCGCGCTGGCGCTCCTGCCGCCCGCCCTGTCGATTCCAATCGCGCTTCTGCTGGGCTCGCTGGCGGTCGCGGCGAAAATCTTCGGGATGGGCGCGCTCTTCCTGCTGCTCGGACAAAAGCTCGTCAGGAGCGTCGCGCCCGGTAAGCGGCCGGCCGCCCTGGCGGCGGGGCTCGCCCTGCTGGGGGCGGTGTCGCTTCTTCCCCTGATCGGGTCGGTCGTGTGGAGCGCCGCCTCCGTCGTCGCCGTCGGCATCGCCTTCCTGACGCGCTTCGGCACGCCGCGCTATCGCGTCGCGATCCCCTAGCCCCGGTTGCTTCGGCTCTCCGGCGGCAATAGAGTCCCGCCATGGACATCCGCACGCTGGGCGTCGTGGGCGCGGGCCAGATGGGCAGCGGCATCGCGCACGTCGCGGCCGCCTCGGGATTGACCGTTTTCCTGGCGGACCAGGAGGGACCCTACCTGGCGAAGGCGCGGGCCTCCATCGAGCGCAACCTCGAGCGCGAGGTCGCCAAAGGCAAGCGCACGCCGCAGGAGAAGGCCGCAGCCCTGGACCGGATCACGACTTCGCCGGTCCTCTCCAGCTTTTCCGAGGCCGACGCCGTGATCGAGGCCGTCGTCGAGGAGGAAGGCGTCAAGAAGGACCTCCTGCGCAAGCTCGACTCGATCTGCCCGGATCGCGCGATCATCGCGTCGAACACCTCGTCGATCTCCATCACGCGGCTGGCCGGGGTGACCGGGCGGCCCGACCGCTTCATCGGCATGCACTTCATGAACCCCGTGCCCATGATGGCGCTGGTGGAGGTCATCCGCGGGATCGCGACCTCCGACGAGACGACGTCCTCCGTCGAAGCGCTGGCGCGGAAGATGGGGAAAACCCCGATACACTGCAATGATTCGCCGGGCTTCGTCTCCAACCGGGTCCTGTTGCCCATGATCAACGAGGCGATCGAGGCTCTGCGCGAAGGGGTCGCGACGCGCGAGGCGATCGACGGCATCATGAAGCTCGGCATGAACCACCCGATGGGGCCCCTGACGCTGGCCGACTTCATCGGTCTGGACACCTGCCTGGCGATCCTGCGCGTGCTGCAGCAGGGCTTCGGCGATCCGCGCTACCGTCCCAGCCCCCTGCTGGTGAAGATGGTGGACGCCGGCTGGCTCGGCAAGAAGACGGGAAAAGGTTTCTATGAGTATTAGCGCCGTGGGCGTTGCCTCCTTCCGCCTTCCTCCTCCCGCCTCCCGGCTCCGGTAACCCGATGTACTGCCAGGTCTGCGGCTTGAAAAACCCCGACGAAGAGGAGTTCTGCTCGCGCTGTCACTCCAAGCTCCTCGTGCTCTCGGGAGTCGGCGTCGTTGAGGAGAGCGGCGAGACCCCGGAGGAGATCCCGTTCGACGAGCATCTCCTGGAACGGATCTCGACGCTCGAGGACGTGGTCAAGCGCACGGGGGACGCGGTCAAGTCTCTCTTCGAATCGCTCGGGAACCTCGAGAAGAATCTCTTCGTCGCGCACACGGGAATCCTGGCCCTGCAGGAGACCCTGGAGCGGCGCGGCGCCATCCGTTCCCAGGAGGTCCTGGACCTCTGGGAGACCAAGATGGATGACCGGATGCAGGCGGTCGAGAAGAAGGACCGCTTCCTGGAACGGCGCGACCGCATCGTGGCGCGTTTCTCCGGGGAGGACCGCGAGGATTTTCTCCAGCGCCTGCGCGCGGCCGAGTTCGCCATCCTCGCCCTGGACGCCGACCGCGGAGTGCGGCTGCTCGAAGAGCTGTCGCGGCTGGACAAGGGGAACGTCGAGCTCGGTTTCTACCTGGCCGAGACCTTCTTCTCGGCCGGAGATCTCGAGCGCGCCGCGGTCTATTTCAAGAAGATCCTCGCCGTCGAGCCGAATCACTTCGAGTCGCTGGTCTATTCCGGCATCGCGGCCTCCGAGCGCGGCGAGACGGAGACGGCGGAGGAATTCTTGAAGCGCGCGCTCGAGAAGAAGTCCGACGCCTTCCTTCCCCACTTCGCCCTGGGCGCCCTCTACGCGAACTCTTCGCGCTGGAACGAGGCCGAGGCGGAGCTCGCCCGCGCGCTCGAAGTCGCGCCCGTTCCGGCGGCGCACGTCCTGCTCGGCACGGTCCTGCGCGAGAAAGGGGAGGTGGCGCGGGCCATCCGCGAGTTCGAGGAGGCGCGAAGGCTGCAGCCCGATTCCGAGGAGGCCGCCTTCCAGCTGGGGCTCTGCTATCTCGAGAAGAACCGCGCCCGCCGCGCCCTCGAGTGTTTCCAGCAGGCTCTGGAAAAGAACCCCAGGCGCCTGGAATACCAGGAGGCCGTGCGGCTGCTCGACCGCCGCCGGCGTTACGCGCTGCCCCGTGTGGACGGGCCGGGCGCGGAGGCATACCGGGAGGCGGAGGAGAACGTCTCGCGCGGCGCCCTGCGCCGCGCTCACGAGCTCTATCGCAAGGCGCTCTCCGAGGAGCCCCAGAATTCGACGATCCGGATCTCGTTCGCGCTTGTTTCCGCGTCGCTCGGCCTCTGGAAGGAAGCCATCGCGGCGTGCCGCCAGGTGCTGGCCGGTGACCCGGAGGACGTCGTCGCGGCGGCCGCGTGCTCGACGCTCGCGGAGGCCCTGCGCGCCGAGGGGAAAGCGAAAGAGGCGGTGCGCTTCGTCCGGGATTTTTTGGAGAAGCATCCGTCCAGGACCTCCCGCGCGATCGCGTTCTATGAGCTCGCCACGACGCTCGTGGAGGGGGAAGAGGATCTCGACTCGGCCCTGGATTACGCCGGGCGCGCGCTCTCCGAGGCGCCGGACGAGCTGAAGCCCTATCCTCTGGCGACCCTGGGATGGGTCCACTACAAGCGCCGCGAATTCGACCGGGCGATCGACTGCCTGCGGCGATCGAGCGAGCGCGCCGCCCAGCCGACCACGTTCCATCACCTCGGAATGGCGTACCTGGCCGCCGGCAGGCCCGAAGAAGCCAAGGCCGCGTTCACGAAGGCCAAGACCGTGGCGCGCGGTGGGGCCCTCGAGGACCGGATGCTGCAGCAGGTCCGCTCCAACATCCGCCTGGTGGAGAAGTTCGCCGCGAAACGGAAGGAAGCCGCCCCCACGGGACGGAAGTAGCACTGTCATTGTCATTCTGAGGAGCGCAGCGACGAAGAATCTGCCCGCTCCGACAAGGAGGCAGATCCTTCGCTTCGCTCAGGATGACAAAGGACTGATATCTTCTTGCCGCGAAGATGCGCTGGTCGAAGTATTTCCTGCAGACGGTGCGCGAGGTCCCCGGCGACGCCGAGGCGGTGTCCCATGTGCTCCTGACGCGGGCGGGCATGATGCGCCGCGTCTCGGCGGGCATGTACGCGCTGACGCCGCTCGGTCTGCGAGCCCACCGCAAGACCGAAGCGATCGTGCGGGAGGAGATGGACCGCTCGGGGGCCCTGGAGCTGGAGGTCCCCATCCTGCAGCCGCGCGAGCTGTGGGAGCAGAGCGGACGCTGGGGGCGCTACGCCGCGGAGGAGATCCTCTTCCATCTGAAGGACCGCAAGGGCGGGGATTACTGCCTCGCCCCGACGGCGGAAGAGGCCGTGACCACGATGGTCAGGTCCGGCATCACCTCCTACCGGCAGCTTCCGGTGACCCTCTACCAGATCCGGACCAAGTTCCGCGACGAGATCCGGCCGCGCTTCGGCCTGATGCGAGGGCGGGAGTTCCTGATGTACGACGGATACTCCTTCGACGCGGACGCGCGGGGGCTGGATCGGTCCTATCGCGCGCAGGACGCCGCGTACAGGAGCATCTTCCGGCGCTGCGGGCTGGAATTCACCGTCGTCCAGGCGGACTCGGGCGCCATCGGCGGCCGCGATTCGGAGGAGTTCATGGTGCTGGCGGAGACCGGCGAGGACGCGGTGGTCCGGTGCGCGGCCTGCGGCTATGGCGCCAACGTCGAGCGAGCGGAGACCGGGCGCCGGGAGAATCCCTGGGACGACGAGACGTTGGTCCGTCTGGAGGACGTCGAGACGCCGGGGATGGGCGGGATCGAGGAGGTCGTCTCCTTCCTCGGGATCACCGCGTCGCGGATGATCAAGTGTCTGGTTTATGAAACCGAGCGGGGCTTCGCCGTCGCCCTGCTGCGCGGAGACCTGGACGTCAACGAGATCGCCCTGAAGAACGCCCTGGGCGTCGAGCGTCTGACTCTCGCCTCGGAGGAGAAGGTCGAGAGGGCCACGGGCGCGCCGGTCGGGTTTGTGGGCCCCCGGGGACTTCCTCCGGAGGTCCGCGCCATCGCCGACGAATCGGTGCGCGGCGCTTTCAACACGGTGACGGGGGCGGGCCGGAAGGACTGGCACGTGCGCGGGCTGGCCCTCGACCGTGACGCCGACATCGGCGCCTGGGCCGTGTTCGCCAAGGCGCGGGGCGGGGACCCCTGCCCGAGGTGCGGCAAGCCGCTCGATCTGGCCCGGGGCATCGAGGTGGGCCACATCTTCAAGCTGGGAACGAAATACTCGGCCGCCTTGAAGTGCGAGTTCACCGACGAGAAGGGAGAGAACCATCCCGCCGTCATGGGGACCTACGGGATCGGAGTCGGCCGCACGATGGCCGCGGCCGTCGAGCAGCACCACGACGCCGACGGGATCGTCTGGCCGCTCGCGCTCGCTCCCTTCGAGATCGAGGTCGTTTCCCTGAATTCCGCGGACCCCGCCACCCGCGAAGCGGCGGAGTCTCTCTACGAAGAGCTCGCGGCAGCCGGGATGGAGGTCTTCTACGACGACCGGGACGAGCGGCCGGGCGTCAAGTTCAAGGATGCGGACCTCCTGGGGTTCCCGATCCGCGTCAACGTGGGCGGGCGCAGCCTGAAGGAAGGAAAGGTCGAGATCGTCGCGCGGCGCGACAAGTCCCTCCGCGCGGTGCCGCGGAGCCAGGCGCTCGCCGCCGTGCGCGCGCTGCGCGAAGAACTGGCCGCCTCTCCTCCTCTCCCTCCGGGAGAGGGTCGGGGTGAGGGCGTCATCGTCGCCGGGAAGCACTCATGAGAAAGCTCACCAAAGAAGAGGCGCTCGAATACCACTCCCGCGGCCGGAAGGGGAAGATCGAGGTCGTCCCCACCAAGCCCTGCCGGACGCAGGAAGACCTCTCCCTGGCCTACACTCCCGGCGTCGCTGATCCCTGCCTGGAGATCGCCGAGGACCCCGAGAAGGTCTACGACTACACCGCGAAGGCCAACCTCGTCGCGGTCATCTCCAACGGCACGGCCGTGCTGGGACTGGGCAACATCGGGCCGCTCGCGGGCAAGCCCGTGATGGAAGGCAAGGGCGTTCTCTTCAAGCGGTTCGCCGATATCGACGTCTTCGACATCGAGGTGGACGAGGAAGATCCCGCGAAGTTCATCGAGGCGGTCGCGGCGATCTCGCCCACGTTCGGCGGAATCAACCTGGAGGACATCAAGTCCCCCGAGTGCTTCGAGATCGAGGAAGCCCTGAAGAAGCGCCTCCAGATCCCGGTCTTCCACGACGACCAGCACGGGACCGCCATCATCTCGGCGGCGGCGCTCTTGAACGCGCTGGAGATCGTCGAGAAGAAGATCGAAGACGTGAAGGTTGTGTTCATCGGCGCCGGCGCGTCGGCGACCGCCTGCGCGAAGCTCTACATGTCCTACGGCGTCAAGGGAGAGAACCTGCGCATGGTGGACAGGTCCGGCGTGATCCACGCCGGGCGGAAGGACCTGAACGTCTACAAGGCGCAGTTCGCCGTGGAGACGGGGGAGCGTACACTCGCCGACGCGCTCGCCGGGGCGGATGTCCTCGTGGGGCTCTCGACCAAGGGGACGGTCACCGGCGAGATGCTGAAGCCCATGGCGCGCGACCCGATCGTCTTCGCGCTGGCGAATCCCGATCCGGAGATCACTCCGGAGGAGGCGAAGGCCGCGCGCCCGGACGTCATCATGGCGACGGGCCGGAGCGACTATCCCAACCAGGTCAACAACGTGCTCGGCTTCCCCTTCATCTTTCGCGGCGCGCTGGACGTGCGGGCCAGCGAGATCAACGAGGCCATGAAGATGGCGGCCTCCCGGGCGCTCGCCTCGCTCGCCAAGATGGACGTGCCCGATTCCGTGTCCAAGGCCTACGGCGGCCAGACCTTCCGGTTCGGCCGCGAGTACCTGATTCCGAAGCCCTTCGACTTCCGCGTCCTCCTCTGGGTCGCGCCGTCGGTGGCGGAGGCGGCGATGACCTCCGGCGTGGCGCGCCGTCCGATCACCGACATGAACGCCTACCTGCGCCGGCTCGAGGCGATGCTGGGCCGATCGCGCGAGGTCATGAGCGTCGTCATCGAGAAGGCGAGGCAGGACCCCAGGCGCATCGTTTTTCCCGAAGGGGAGGACCCGAAGATCCTCCGCGCCGCCAAGATCCTGGCCGAGGAGGGGATCTGCCGGCCGATCCTGCTGGCTCGCGAACAGAGAGTCGAGAAGCTCGCCCGGGAGCTGAACGTCCCGATGGACAAGGTGGAGTTCATCCACAGCGAGACGTCCGAAAAGCTCGCCGTTTACGCGAAGCGGCTGGAACATCTGCGCGGGCGGGACGGGGTCACCGCGGAGTCGGCTCTTCGGCTCGTGCGCATCCGCAACCGCTTCGCGGCTCTGATGCTCGATGCGGGCGACGCCGACGGCGTGATCTCGGGGCTGACCCAGTCCTATCCCGACACGATCCGCCCGGCCCTCCAGATCCTCGGCACGGCGCCGGGCGTGCGGCGCGTGTCGGGCCTCTACATCCTGATGCTCAAGGACCAGACCTTCTTCTTCGCCGATACGACCGTCAACATCGAGCCGACGGCGGAGGAGCTCGCCGAGATCGCGCTGCTGACCGCCGACGCCGTCCGGCGCTTCGACATCGAGCCGCGCCTGGCGCTGATTTCTTTTTCCAACTTCGGCTCCAACACGCACGCGAGCGCGTTGAAGGTGAAGCGGGCCGTCGAGCTCATCCGGGCCGCGCGCCCGGATCTGCCCGTCGACGGCGAGATGCAGGCGGACACCGCCGTCGTCCCGGAGTTGCTCGAGGGGTACTACCCCTGGGCGACGGTCAGGAACCCCAACACCCTGATCTTTCCCAACCTCGAGGCGGCCAACGCCGCCTACAAGCTCGTCTGGCGCCTGGCCGGCGCGGAGGCCATCGGGCCGATCCTGCTCGGCATGGCGCGCCCCGTCCACGTGCTGCAGCGCGGCGTGGACGTCGCCGACATCGTCAACATGGCCGCCATCGCCGTCGTGGACGCGCAGGAAAAGAGCCGCGAGCTGTCGTAGAATCAGTGTCTCGACCCTCGTGATAGACAGCAAGCTCGTCGGCCGCTATGAAATCGTGTCCGAACTGGGGCGCGGCGGAATGGGTGTGGTGTACCGGGCGCGCGATCCGATGCTCAACCGCGAGGTCGCCGTCAAGCTCATCTCCTCGACGGATCTGACTCCGGAGATCGCGGAGCGCTTCCAGCGCGAGGCGCAGATCGTCGCGCAGATGGACCATCCGGGGATCGTTCCGATCTACGACCTGGGAGAGCACGAAGGCTCTCTCTTCTTCGTCATGCCCGTCGTGGAAGGGGAGAACCTCCGGCATCAGCTCTGGGCCGGGTCGCTGCGGCTGGGCGAGGTGCTCGACATCGCGATCCAGGCCGCCGACGCCCTCGACTACAGC
Organism: uncultured Acidobacteriota bacterium; assembly: GCA_963837495.1. Lineage (GTDB taxonomy): Bacteria > Acidobacteriota > Thermoanaerobaculia > UBA5066 > Gp7-AA6 > JAWOLE01. Next base: position 448,529 of record CAWINF010000002.1, read on the forward strand.
CACGCGCGCGGAGTCGTTCACCGGGACATCAAGCCCGAGAACATCATGGTCTCGCGCCAGGACGGGAGCGTCCGCATCCGGGTCATGGACTTCGGCCTGGCCCACGCGACGACGGAGAGCCGCCTGACGAAGACCGGGACGCTCGTGGGGACGGTCGCCTACCTATCTCCCGAGCAGGTGACCGCCCACGCCTTCGACGGCCGCTCGGATATCTATTCGCTCGGAACGGTTCTCTACGAGTGCCTGGCGGGAGAGCCGCCCTTCTCGGGCGAGGTCCAATCCATCCTCTACCGGATCGTGCACGAGGTCCCCCAGCCGCCGCGGGCCCTGGGAGCCGAGATCCGGGAGGAGCTGCAGGAGATCGTGCTCCAGTGCCTCCAGAAGGACCCGGCCCGGAGGCCGCAGAAGGCGGGGCACATCTCGGAGGCCCTGCGGCGCCACCGGGCGAGCCTCCAGAGCGACGAGTTTTCCCGATCGGTCGTGCTGACCGCGAGCCGGATGATCCAGAGGCCGGCGGCTTCGGCCTTCATCGGGCGGGAGAGGGAGTTCACGGAGCTGCAACACCGGCTGAACGCGGCGCTGGCCGGCGACTGCCAGTTCGCGGTCGTCGCGGGCGAGCCGGGGATCGGCAAGACGCGCCTCCTCGAAGAACTGAAGAGGCTCGCCACGGCGCGGAAGATCCGGGTTCTCTACGGGAGGTTCGTCGAGCAGGACCGGGCCTTCTCCTACCAGGGGTTCTGCGAGCTCATCCAGGACTACTTCCGCACGAGGGACACCGGCAGCTCCGCGTCGGAGCGCCCGGACTTTTCCGACCTCGCGCCGGACCTTCTTTCGCTCTTCCCGCTCTTGACCGAGATCTCCGAGCTCCGCTCGGCGGCGAGCGGCGGGTCCAAGCTCGCGGCCGACGCCGCCCAGCGCAAGGCGGAGGATCGGATCCAGATCTTCGAGCTGCTCGCGCGCACCCTGACGCGAATCGGCGGCGGAAAACCCCTCGTCCTCATCCTGGAGAATCTTCACGGCGCCGAGATCTCCATCGAGGCGCTCCAGTACGTCGTGCGGCGGCTGGGGCCCACGCCGACGCTGATCGTCGGAAGCTATCGCCAGACCGAGATCGACAAGCGGCATCCCCTGGTTCGCATGCTCGACTCCTTCGCGGACGATCCGCGTTTTGTCTCGATGACCCTCGGGCCGTTCTCTCCCTCGGAGCACCGGGCCCTGATCGAGTCCGTGGCCGGCGGCTCGAAGGTCTCCGATTCGCTGGCGGAGCGCCTGCGCGAGGCGACGGAGGGCAACCCGTTCTTCACCAAGGAGCTGGTCCGGTCTCTGATCGACTCGGGCGGGATCGGGAAGGACGACTCCGGCGCCTGGAATTTCTCGAAAGGCGCCGCGATCTCCTCCGACGCTTTGCCGGCCACCATCCAGCAGGCCGTCGAAAAGCGCATCGAGCGGCTGCCGGAGAGCCTTCGCGAGCTCCTGTCCATCGCTTCGGTCCTCGGCAAGACCTTCGACTTCCGGGACCTCGAGACCCTGGCGGAAGACGCGAAGGACCTCGACGATTCGACCGATCAGCTCCTGCGCGAAGGGATTCTGGAAGAGGAGAGAGAGTCGCGCGGCGACCGGCTGTCGTTTGCGAGCGGGATCGTGCGGGACGTTCTCTACAACGCGCTCTCGCGCCGCAAGCGCCGGTCCCTGCACCGAAAGTACGCCGAGCTCCTGGAGAAACGCTACACGGGGCGGCTCGAGCGGGTGTACCCCGATCTCGTCCATCACTTCTCCCAGGCCGACGTCGCCGAGAAGACCGTCGAGTACGGGCTGAAGCTCTCCGAGAAGTCCCTGGATGCCTTCGGCGCGGATGACGCGCTCCGCGCGGCGAAGACGTGCCTGGAATTCCTGGAGGACGAGGAGTGGGCGGGGAATCCGGCGCTCGAGGGGGAGGCGAGGCTGCTCGTGGCCCGCGCGCACCGCATGGCCGGCAACGCCGAAGGAGCCCTGCGGGAGGCCGAGGCCGCGGTCAAAGTCTTCGAGAAGGCGAAGGCCTTCGAGAAGGCGGTTGCGGTCGTCCTCTTCGCGGCGGAGACCGCCTGGCAGGAGCGGCGCGTCGAAGAGACTCGCCGCTGGGTCGAGCGCGGCATCGAGGCGTCGGCGTCGGGAGGGAAGCCCGGCGAGCGCGGCAAGCTCCTCTCGCTCGCCGCGACCGTCGCCAACCTGCGCGGCGAGTACACGAAGGCCGCCGCGTACCAGGCGGAGATCGAGCGGCTGGCCCCGTCGGAGAGGGGGAAAGAGGAGGAGATTCCGCGGGGAGGCCGGCTCGTGGCCGCGATGGCGAATCCGATCCTGACCATGGACCCGGGCGCCTATCAGACCACCGAGGAGCATGAGGTCCTCGGAAACGTCTTCGAGACGCTCGTCACGACGGACTCCCAGGGCAACCTCGTGCCGCAGCTGTGCGAGCGCTGGGCCTTCGAGGATGGAGGCCGGACGGTTCGCCTGGAGCTGCGGCGCGGCATCGAATTCTCCGACGGCACGCCTCTGACGGCGGCCGCCGTCAAGGCCTCGCTCGAGCGGTCGATCCGCGTCTCGCGGGAAGCGACTCCGGCGGCCTTCGTGTCGATCGAAGGCGTGTCGGAGCATCTCGACGGAAAGGCCTCCGGCGTCTCCGGGATCCGCGCCCCCTCCGAGGACCGCGTCGAGATCCGCCTGGCCGACGCGCTTCCGATCTATCCGGCGTTCCTGACCGACGGGAGGACCTCGATCGCGCTGGCGGTCGGGGAGGGGGGTGCCCTGGCCGGCACGGGACCCTTCCGGATCGTGGATCAGACTCCCGAGCGAGTGGTCCTCGAACGAAACCCGCGTTACTGGAAGGACACACCGGCGAGGCTCGATGCGATCGAGTTCCGAGCCGGGCTCTCGGCCTCCGCGATCGCCTCCGGTTTGAAGTCGGGGGAGCTGGAGCTGGCGCGCGATCTCTTGCCCAGAGACCTCGAGGCGATCCTGCGCGAGCCGAAGTTCCGGTCGGGCCTCGTGGAGACGCCCAAGAAGAACACCTACTTCGCCCTTTTCAACGCTTCGAGCAACGCGGGCGCCAACGCCGCCCTCCGTCAGGCCATGGCCCATGCCGTGCGGACGCAGGACTTCGTGTGGGGCTCGCTCGGCCGTTTCGCCTTGCCGGCGACGGGCCTCCTGCCTCCCGGCGTCCTCGGGCACGACGCGGGGCGGAGACAGATTCATCCGGAGCGGGAAAAAGCGGTCGAGGCGATCCGCTCGTGCGGCCTTCCGCTTCCCGTCAAGCTGTCGGCCGCAGTCCATCCGATCCTGCTCGACCAGTACGCAGCCCTGACGCAGTCGCTCTTTGGGATCTGGGCGGACGTCGGAGTCGAGGTCGCGTCGGTCACGAAGACGATGGGCGAATACCTCGACTCCTGGCACGGCGGCCCCGGGGTCGATGTGTGGATCGGAAGGTGGATCGCCGATTACGACGACCCGGACAACTTCACCTTCACGCTCTTCCACTCCGGCAACGGCCGCCTGCGCGAATACTTCTCCTCCCCGGAGGCCGACCGCATCCTGGAGGAAGCTCGCCGGGAAAGCCGGCCGGGCGCCCGCGAGGTCCTCTACCGGAAATTCGAGAACCTGGTGCTCGACTCCGCGGCTCTCGTTCCGCTCTTCCACGACGTGGACTACCGCATCGCGAGCCCCCGCGTGCGCGGCCTTGCCCTTCGCTCGACCGCGCCCTACGTCAACTACGCCGAGATCGGGAAGGTGGAGGCCCCGGCGCCGGAGACGGCCGTCGAGCGACTTCCGGGAGGCGGCGTCCTCCAGATTCCCATAGCGGGTGTCGTGCGCAGCCTCGAGCCGTCGCTGGCGGCGACCGCCGAACAGACGGAAGTCCTGAACTCCGTCTTCGAGATGCTGACCCATGCAACCCGGGACGCCCGCGTCGTTCCCTGGCTCGCGTCGGAGGTCGTGCCGGAGGCCGAGGGGATGCGTTTTCGCTTTCGGCTGCGCGCGGGAGTTCGCTTCCACAACGGCCGGCCGGTGACCGCGCGCGACGTGCGCCATTCCTACGAGCGCCTCCTCGCCAACCGCGACAGCGAGGCCCGCTGGTTCCTCTCGCCCGTGCGCGGAGCGAAGCGGATTCTCTCGGGCGAGGCATCGGACCTCGAGGGATTTCGCATCGTCTCTCCCTCCGAGTTCGTCATCGAGCTGGAGAAGCCCGTTTCCTTTTTCCCCGCTCTGATCTCGTACACCGCGACGGCGATCGTTCCGGAAGGGACGCGGCAGATGGGCGGGAGTCTGCGGCAGGGCGCGATCGGCACCGGTCCCTTCCGGGTGGTGGCCTTCGAGCCCGGGCGGCGGCTGGAGCTCGAGCGCAATCCGCACTACTGGCGCGAGGGGCTTCCCCGAAGCGAGGGGATCGTATTCCGATTCGGTCTCTCGCCCGAGGAGATCCGCGACGACTTCCTGGCGGGGCGCCTCTCGCTGGCGTCGGATCTTCTGCCGGCCGACGCGGAGGCCTTCCGGCACGACCCGCGGTTCGCGTCCGGGTACCGCGAGACCCCGCGCCTTCAGACCTACTTCATCGCCTTCAACAGGCGACGCGGTCCCTTGGAAGACGTCGCTCTGCGGCGCACGCTCGCGGGGGCGCTCGACGTGCCCGGCGCCGTGCGCCGCGCCCTCGGGCGGCTCGCGATCCCGGCCCACGGCGTGATTCCTCCGGGCCTTCTCGGCCACTCTCCGACCGCGGCGGCCCGCCGGCCCGCAAAGACCGGCGCGGTCTCCTCCGACAGTGAGGGCATGCAGACGGTCTCCCGGGAGTCCGTCGAGCTCCTCGCCGCGATCCACCCTGTCTTCTTCGGCGAGTACGCGGCCTTCTACGAGGAGATCACCCGGGCTTTTCGCGAGATCGGTTATACGCTCCGCTCCGCGGGATCAACGATGCCCGAGTACATGGAGGCGCGCCAGAACGAGACGGCCGATCTCATCATCGGACGCTGGGGAGCCGACTATCCCGACGCCGACACCTTCGTCCACGGGATTCTCCATTCGCGGGAGGGATTTCTGGGCCGCTACTGGGGCGACGCCGGGATCGATCCGTTGATCGAGCGCGGGCGCAGCGAGACCGATCCGAGGGTCCGCCACGCGGTCTACCGGGAGGTCGAGGAGTTGATCACGAGGGAAGCGCTTCTCCTGCCCCTCTTCCACGACCAGGTCGGCTGTTTCGCCCGCCCCGAGGTGGAAGGCCTCTCCATGGGCCTGACCAACCCCATCGTCGCCTACGAGAACCTTTCCCTCCGCCGCTGACTACGAAGGATTGCCGGAGGGCGTCAGAGCCGGCGCCGGCGGTCCCTTCCTGGCCGCGGACCAGGGGATCGTGCGTTCGGCGGTCTGGAAGGTGCCGTTGATGCGGTCGCCGGACCGGGCGCCTTCCAGGTGCCAGACCACGCGGGGCGTGACGAGGTCGAAGGAGAGCCTGTCACCCGAGACGCGGAGATTCGAGAGCTCCGTCGTGTTTCCGCGCAGGCCCGCGTAGGTGCCGGCGATCCCGGCCGCTTCCGCGTGGAAACGCAGAGTCCCCGCGATGACTCCCTGGCCCGCGTCGGCGCGGAAGTCCCACTCGCCGATCAGGGAAGACGTTGACGGAGTGATGGAAACCGATACCGCCGGCCGCGCCTCCGGAGGCGCCGGGGCGCTGGTCGGCGGAGGGCTCGGCGTCGGCGTCGCACTCGGCGATGGACTCGGGAGGGCCGGCGTTCGGGTGGCCGTGGCCGATGGAGACGGGCGGGGAGGCGCCGTCGGCGTTACCGGCGAGGCTCGCGGTGCAGGCGAGGACATGAGAGTCGGCGAGGGCTTCGGCGCGACCGCCGTTGAAGCGCGCGTCGCCGTGGGAGTCGCCGTGGGGCGAGGAGACGTCGGTGCGGGGCTCGCCGACCGCGGTGAGAGAGCGAGCCGCGGTTTCAGCGGCGGAGTCGGGGTGGCCGCCGCCCGCGGGGCCTCCGCCGTCGGAGTCGCCAGGCGAGCCACGACGACCTTCGGCCCGCAGGAAATGGACGAGAGAAGAAGAGCCGCCGCGCAGAGAGCCCGGCACCACTGGAGCGTCGGCGTCACCCCTCCCCTCCTTCCGCGCGCATCTTATCTGCCCGGCGCTTCCGTCTCCGCCAGCCGGAGCCTTCCCGCCGGCACGTCCTCGAGCTTCGCGCTTCTCCCGGAAGGCCACAGAATCGTGACGCGGTCGGCGCGATCGGCGTCGCCCAGTCCGAAGTAGAGGGACTTCGACCCCGAGGAGAGAAAGGAGTAGCCGGCCGAGACGACCTGGGCGCGCTGGATGCCGTTTGCCTCGACGCGCACGACCGCGCCCAGGGCGTCGCGCGTGGACTTGTAGCGGCCTGGGAGCCCGGGATCCCCCTGGAGCATGACGACGAGCGACTTCGCGCGAGAGGGGTTGCGGTTGATCCAGAGAGAGGGGCGCTGGAGGAAGCCCGCGGCGAAGAGGTCCGGAGCGCCGTCGCCGTTCGCGTCGGTCACGACGAGCCCGCGCTGGTTGGCGTCGGACTCGAGGCCCGTGACCGCAGCGACCTCTGAGAAGCGTCGGCCGTCCAGGTTCTTGTAGAAGCGCTTGGAGGGATGGCCCCAGAGCGAGCCCTCGCCGAACTCTCCGACGGGGATCCCCTTCTCGAACTTCTTGTACTCGGCGCTCATCAGGTTCCAGAACTCGATCTCGTGCTCCCTCGGGTCTCTGCCGGTCACCATGCCGTTGACGACGAAGAGGTCCGGGCGGCCGTCCATGTCGGCATCCACGAAGACGCATCCCCAGGACCAGGAGGTGTCCCAGACGCCGGCCTCGTCCGACACGCGCTCGAAGCGGCCGCGAATCCCGGCCGCCGGGCGGAAGAGCGAAGAGCCGCGCGACAGGGCCTTCAGCCTCCGCCAGACGAGCGGACGGCCGAGGCTGTAGGGAAACTCGGGCATCGGGTAGCGCGGGTCCCGCAGGAACCAGTTGTCGGGGAACGAGTAATTCGACACGTAGAAGTCGAGGCGTCCATCCCCGTCGTAGTCGTCCACGGCGACGCCCATGCCGAACCCGGGATCCTTGACGCCCGCCTTCCCGGCGGCGCTGCGGAACGTCCCGTCTCCGTTGTTGTGGAGGTAGGTGTTGTTCCCGAAGTCGTTGGCGACGTACAGGTCGGGCCAGCCGTCGCCGTCCAGGTCCGCGGACTCGAGCGCCAGTCCCCAGCCGGTGTCATCCGTGCGCGAAGGCTTCGACACGTCCGTGAACGTCCCGTCGCCGTTGTTGTGGAAGAGGTGATTGGGCGGCGCGTTGTCCGCCTGGATGTCGGGGCCCCGGTCGGGCGGCCCGTAAACGAGGACGTAGAGATCCGGGAGACCGTCGCGGTCATAATCGAGCGCCGCGGCGGAGGTGCAATAGTCGTTGAGAGCCACGCCGGCCTTCTTCCCGACCTCCTCGAACGTCCCGTCGCCCCGGTTGTGGAAGAGGAGGTTCGGCCGGTCGAGGTAGGTCACGTAGAGATCGGTCCGTCCGTCGTTGTCGTAGTCGAAGGCGAGCGCGCCGGCGGCTTCTCCCTCCTGTCCCGCGACGCCGGCCTTCGCGGCCACGTCTTCGTAGGTCGCGTCGCCGCGGTTCCTGTCGAGGCGGTTGCCGTCCCCTCCCGCGACGAAGAGGTCTTCGCGGCCGTCTCCGTCGAAGTCGAGGACCGCGACGCCCGGCGGCATGTGCTCGCCCGGGATCGGAATGTTGCGAGCCGCGTTGGGAAGGAACGCGCGGTGCGCCCGCGACAGGCCCGCCTTCTGCCCGACTTCGTCGAAGAGCGGCTCGGAAGCCGAAGCCGCGAGCCACTCGACGAGAGACGCCGACTCGATCTGCCAGCCGGGTTCGCCACGCCGGGAAGGCGCGAGGACCGCCCGGAGTTTTCCCCCTCCTGGCGAAGCTCGCCGTGCTTGCCCTGCCCGGTCAGGAACAGGCCGAGCACGATCTCGCGCCGGCCGCTCCTCCGGCGAAAATCGAAGAGGACCTGCTCAGTCCTGCCCAGAGAAGCAAAGTCTCTCCGGATCTCGCCCAGACGCCGGCGAAGGGCCTCACTCCCTCTCTCCCCGGGAGCGGGGCGGGGTGAGGGCGCTGGTCTCGCCGAGGTCCTTTCATAAACAGCGATCTTCAAAGGCGGCCGCGTAGCGACTTGGGCAAGTTCGTCCCCGGGCAGCGGCCCCCTCCAGGAAAACTCTTCCGCGTAGAAGCCCGGATCGGTCGCGCCGGATTTCCAATCCTCCAGGTACTTTTCAGTAAAGGCGGAGACGCCATCGGAGTAGTCCGCGAGGGTCGGGAGGGGAGGCTCGCGGTGGGATGCGCAGGCGAAGGAGAGCAAGACGCTCAGCACCAACGGAGATCGCAACGATTGCGAGTGACGGCGAAGATCTGCGCCCTTACCCCTCCCTCTCCCCAGGGGAGAGGGGGCAACGCTCCTTCGCATTTGCTGAAAATATAATCGAAGCCGCTTGTCGCTTTCCGAACGTCTCCGGAACCGAATCCTCCTCGAGGGACCTCTCTCCTTCCGGGAGTTCATGGAAGCCGCTCTCTACGATCCGCGCGAGGGTTACTACACGTGCGGCGCGAGCATCGGCGAACGGGGAGACTTCGTGACTTCGCCCCACGTCACGCCCGCCTTCGCGGCGGCGATTGCCCGCCGGTTCCGCCACGAGACCGAGGGGTTCGAAGGCTTCGTGGATTTCGTCGATGTCGGCTCGGGGAAGGGACGCTTCCTGGAAGACTTCGCCGCCGCGCTCGCGCGAGAGGATCCGGCATTCGCCAGGCGAGTCCGGCTGACGGCCGTGGAGCGCTCCGCCGGCGGCCGCGAGAGCCTCGCCCTCCTCGGGGTCGCGCCGAGGATCCTGGAATCGGCCGGGGAACTGGCGGAGGGGTCCGTTTCCGGATGGATCTTCTCCAACGAGCTGTACGATGCGCTGCCCGTCGCGCGGGTCTGCGGAACGAGCAATGGGCTTTGCGAGGTGCGCGTCGGCGTGGACAGCCAGGGCTTCACCTGGGTGCGCTCGTCCGCCCCCGACCGATATCGGGCGTATCTCGACCGATTCGGCGTGACCCTCGAACCGGGACAGGCCGCCGAGATCTCGCCCGACGCCGCTCCTCTCCACCGGGGGCTGGCGCGGGCCCTCGCGCGCGGTTTCCTCGTGGCCTTCGACTACGGCCATCGAGCGCCGGTCCTCTACCATCCGCTGGCCCGCCGCAACGGAACGATCGCGGTGCACACCGGGGGACGGCGCCGTCAGGATCCTCTGTCGCGCCCGGGAGAGGTGGATCTGACCGCTCACGTCAACTGGGACGACCTGATTCAAGCGGGAGAGCTCGAGGGATTGACCACGCGGGGGATCACGCGGCAGGGCCGTTACCTGGTCGAAGCGGGTCTCTTCGAGCTCGTGACGAGCGATGCCGACAAGTGGCGCGCCTACCGCCTCGTCGATCCGGAAGGGATGGGAGAGGAGCTCTCCGTCCTCGTTCAAGAAAGGTGTTAGGTGCCAGGTGTTTGGTGTTAGGGACCGGGACCAGCCCCTCGTCCCTCGCACCTCGCACCTCGCACCTGACACCTCGGTTTGACTCCCCGCTCCCCTCCGATAAAATGCGCTCCGATGGCCAGTTACCTCCCGATTCTTGTCATGGGTGTGTTCGCCGCGGCCCTCCCGCTCGCGGTGATCATCGGGGCCCGGGCCATCCAGACGCGCCGCCCCAACCCGGCCAAGGCCGAGCCGTACGAGTGCGGCGTGGATTCCCCGACGACCGCGTTCGACACGCGTTTTTCGGTCCGGTACTTCCTGATCGCCGTGCTCTTCGTCGTCTTCGACGTCGAGACGATCTTCCTCTTCCCCTGGGCGGTGATGTTCCACCGGCTGGGCATGTTCGGTTTGATCGAGATGCTGGTCTTTCTCGTGATCCTTGTCATCGGTTACTTCTACGTCTGGAAGCGCAAGGCCCTGGATTGGGCCTGAGCGGGAGCCGGACCCTGGAGACGCATGGGACTCGTTGACGACCGCTTCGAAGACAACGTCCTGACAACGTCTGTGGACTCCGTCATCAACTGGGCGCGGCGCTCCTCGATCTGGCCAATGTCGTTCGGGCTGGCCTGCTGCGCGATCGAGATGATGGCCGTCATGGACGCGCGTTTCGACCTGGCGCGCTTCGGCGCGGAGGTGTTTCGGGGCACGCCGCGGCAGTCGGATCTCATGATCGTGGCCGGCACGGTCGTCGAGAAGATGGCCCCGATCGTCAAGCGCCTCTACGACCAGATGCCGGAGCCGAAATGGGTCCTCGCGATGGGCTCCTGCGCGACCTGCGGCGGCCCATACCGGACGTACGCGGTGACGCAGGGCGTGGACCGGATCGTGCCGGTGGACGTCTACGTCCCGGGCTGCCCGCCGCGGCCCGAGGCCCTGATCTACGGCATCATGGCCCTCCAGAAGAAGATCGACCGGATGAAGGTCATCCGGAAGGCGTCGTAGTGGCCGAGGCCCCGCCGCCCGCCGCGGCCCCGCCCGGCGAGCCGAAGAAGGAAGCGCCGCTCGCCAAACTGGAGGGGAAGGACGCCTCGGCGCACCCCTGGGTCGAGTCCGTGCGCGCGGGCGTCCCCGGCTCGGTCCTCTCCGCGCGGGAGTACGCCCGCCAGGTTACCGTCGTGGTCGAACGGGAGAAGGTCGCCGAGGTCGCGCGGCACCTCAAGGAAAAAGAGGACTTCCGCTATTGCGTGGACGTGACCGCCGTGGACTGGAAGAAGCGCGAGCCGCGCTTCGACGTCGTCTACCACCTCTACTCCTTCTCGAAGAACGACCGGATCCGCCTCAAGTGCGGCGTCGCGGACGGCCAGGAAGTTCCGTCGATCGCCGGCGTCTTCCTCTCGGCCGACTGGTCGGAGAGGGAGACTTACGACATGTTCGGCATCCGTTTCGCCGGGCACCCCGACCTGCGCCGCATCCTGACGTGGGAAGGATTCAACGGCCATCCTCTGCGCAAGGACTTCCCGCTCGAGGGAATCGACACCGGCGCGGCTATCTACCCCGAAGAGTGGCCGGAGGGGGCAGGGCCGGGGATGAACGATCCGAATCGGAAAGTCATCTCGTGAAGGGCCGGGTTTTCGAAGGCGGCGCCCTCACCCCTGTCGGCCGCTCGCTTCGCGAGATGCGACCTTCGGTCGCGGCCAACGCGAGAGTCAGCGGGGGGAGACCCCCCGAGCCCCCCCGCTCCCGGGGGGAGAGGGGGAAGAGATGACGGAGGAGACTCGCGCGCCGGAGCATCCCGAGGTCCCGACCTTGTTCGACGTCCAGGAAATGGAGTTGAACTTCGGGCCTCAGCATCCCTCGACGCACGGCGTCCTGCGCCTGGTGCTGAAGGTGGACGGCGAGAAGATCCTGGAGGTGAAACCGGACGTCGGCTTCCTCCACCGGGGCACCGAGAAGCTCTTCGAGACCGAGACCTACCCGATGGGGCTCCCGCACACGGACCGGCTCGATTACGTCGCGGCCGCCACCAACAACCACGCCTTCTGTCTGACCGTTGAGAAGCTCTTGAACCTCGAGGTCCCGCGCCGCGCGCAGCTGATTCGCGTCATCCTGGACGAGTTGCAGCGGCTCTCCTCGCACCTGGTCTGGCTCGGAACTTCCGGGCTCGACCTGGGGGCGGTAACCCCCTTCTGGTACACGTTTCGGGAGAGGGAGCAGATCCTCGACTTCTTCGAGGAGTACTGCGGAGCCCGCCTGACCCTGAACTGCATGCGCATCGGAGGCCTCCCCTTCGACCTGCCGCAGGGCTGGATCGAACGGCTGTCGGAATTCGTGGACGACCTTCCCGCGCGCATCGACGATTACGAGCAGCTCCTGACGGACAACCGGATCTGGAAGAAGCGCACCGTCGGCATCGGCGTCATTTCCGGAGAGGAGTGCATCGAGCGCGGCCTGACCGGACCGCTCCTGCGTGCCTCGGGCGTGGAGTGGGACCTGCGGCGGGCGCAGCCCTACGAGTGCTACGACGAGCTCGATTTCGTGATCCCGACGCGCGTCAACGGCGACACCTACGACCGCTACATCGTGCGGGTGCAGGAGATGCGGCAGAGCGCCCGCATCCTGCAGCAGTGCATCGAGAAGCTCGAGCCGGGGGAGATCCGCGGAAAGGTGCCGCGCGTCATCAAGCCGCCGGCCGAAGAGGTTTACGCGTCCGTCGAGTCGCCCAAGGGGGAGCTTGGCTTCTACTGCGTCTCCAACGGCAGCAACCGCCCTTACCGGATGCACTGCCGCCCCCCCTCGTTCATCAACCTCCAGGCGCTGCCGCGCCTGGCGAAGGGCCATCTCCTCTCGGACCTCGTCGCCCTGATCGGCACGGTCGACATCGTGCTCGGAGAGGTCGATCGATGAAGGTCCTGACTCCGACGGTGCTGACGTACATCAAGGTCGTCCTCCTGGTGGCGGGCGTGCCGGCGATCGTGGGGTTCGTTATCGTGCTCGCGGAGCGCCGGTTCATGGGCTTCATGCAGATCCGCCTCGGGCCCAACCGCGTGGGTCCCAAGGGGACGCTGCAGGGGCTGGCGGACCTCGTCAAGCTCGTTTGCAAGGAAGACCTGACCCCGATCCGGGCCGAGGGGGCCGTCTTCTTCCTCGCGCCGATCCTCGCCGTCGTCCCGGCGTTGACGGCCCTGGCGTTGATCCCCTTCGGCCCGTCCCTGCGGCTCTCCCGCAACGTCGAGACGCCGCTCTACGTGACGGACATCAACATCGGGCTTCTCTTCCTGCTCGCCATCACCTCCATCGGCGTGTACGGGATCATCCTGGGGGGCTGGGCGTCGAACAACAAGTACTCGCTCCTGGGCGGCCTGCGGTCGGCCGCGCAGCTCGTGTCGTACGAGGTCCCGATGGGGCTGGCGCTCGTGGCGGTGCTGCTGATGACGCGGTCACTCTCGCTCGTCGAGATCGTGGAGCGGCAGGAGAGGATCCACCTCTGGTTCGTCTTCCCCGGCCTCCTCGCCTTCTTCCTCTACTTCGTCTCGGGAATCGCGGAGACCAACCGAAGCCCGTTCGACCTGCCGGAAGCCGAATCGGAGCTCGTCTCCGGGTTCAACACGGAGTACTCGGGCGTGAAATTCGCCTTCTTCTTCCTCGGCGAGTACTCGGCGATGATCATCATCTCCTGCGTGGCGGTCACCGTGTTCTTCGGAGGGTGGCTCGCCCCCTTTCCCCACGTGAAGGCCCTCGCGTTCCTGAAGATGGTCCCGCCGTTCGGCTGGTTCGTGATGAAGGCGGGCGTCTTCATCTTTCTCTACATCTGGTTCCGCTCGACGTTTCCGCGGTATCGCTTCGATCAGTTGATGGCGCTGGGCTGGAAGTGGATGATCCCGGCAGGCCTCGTGAACATCGTGATCGTGGCCGTGGCCATTCTCGCGACCCCGGGGCGCACGAACGGGCTCGTGACGCTCTCCTGGATCTTCGGCGTCCTCTTCGTGGCGATGTTCTTGCTCGCCCGGCTGCGGCAGGCTCTGACGCGGCGCGACCGCCTGGCTGCCGAGCCGGCCAGCGCCCGGAAGGCGTCCTGAGGGAGAGACGGCGATGGCCCTGAAGAAATGGCTCGACCGGCTGACGCTCCTCGATCTTTTCGAGGGTCTCGCGATCACCGGCCGCCACTTCTGGAAGAAGAAGCTGACGATCCAGTACCCGGAGCAGAAGAAGATCCCCTCGGACCGTTTCCGCGGGATGTTCCGCCTGGACGAGGAGAGGTGCATCAAGTGCACCCTCTGCGCGATCGAGTGCCCGATCAACATCATCTACATCGACTGGCACAACGAGAAGAACCCGGAGGGGAAGTCCGTCAAGGTGCTGGACCGGTTCGACGTGGACGTGAAGCGCTGCATGTTCTGCCAGCTCTGCGAGGAGGCGTGTCCCACAACTCCCAAGTCCATCTGGCTGACGACCAAGACGTACGAGATGGCGGCCTATGACCGCAACCACGCCCTCTACCTCGACATCCGCAAGCTGACCGACTGGCGCGAGGCGCCCAACGTCAAGCCCTTCACGGTGATCGAGAAGGGATGAGAAGGAAGTGACCGGGGGCGTGGTCTCCCCAGGAGCCCTCCTGACCGGGGGCGCGGGCTGGGCCTTCGTCGTCTTCGCGGCCCTGGCGCTCGCGATGGCGGTGGCGGTCGTCGTCGCGAAGAACCCCGTGCACTCCGCCCTCTTCCTGCTGGCGTCCTTCCTGCTCGTGGCGTGCCTCTTCATCCTGGTGCAGGCGGAGTTCGTCGGAGCCGTCCAGATCCTCGTCTACGGGGGCGGCATCATGGTCCTCTTCCTCTTCGTGATCATGCTCGTCCACCAGCGGATGATCGCGGGGCAGAAGGCCTTCCAGCACCAGTGGGACATCGCGCTCCTCTTCGTGCTCGTCTTCCTGGCGCCGTTCCTCTACGTCCTCGGCTCCGAAAAGTTCCCCGACATCCCGCAGAACCCCGAGGCCTTCCGGATGATCGGCACGAAGATCGTCGGCAACACGGAGGCCGTGGCCTGGTCGCTCTACCGCGACTACCTCCTCCCCTTCGAGGTGGCCTCGGTCTTCCTCCTCGTCGCCATGATCGGCGCCGTGGTTCTGGGAAAGCGCTCCGCCGAGAAGGTGGACTGATGGAGACAGGTTCTCGGTGCACCTTGGCGTCATGACCATCACGATCAATCACTTCCTCATCGTCAGCTTCCTGCTCTTCACGATCGGGCTCTTCGGAGTGCTGGTGCGGCGGAATTTCCTGACGGTGCTGATGTCGGTCGAGCTGATGATGAACGCGGTCAACCTGAACCTCGTCGCGTTCTCGCGCCGCCTCTCGAGCCTGACGGGCCAGGTCTTCTCGGTCTTCGTCATCACGATCGCCGCCGGAGAAGCCGCGATCGGGCTGGCGCTGACGATCTCCCTCTTCCGCCAGCGCAAGACGCTGAACGTGGAGGAGGCGAGCACGATGCAGGGATGAGCCGGGCTTGAAAGAACTGATCTGGGCGATTCCGCTCTTCCCATTGGTAGGATTTCTCATCAACGGGATCGTCTACCTGCTCGAGCACCGCACGAAGGGGCGCTCCAGTGCGGCACGACCCGCACGGCGAACAGCCTGTCGCGGAGTCTCAGAAGGACCCGGGACACCCCCACGCCCACATGCACGGGGAGAGCCACCCGCGCTCGAAGACTGCTGCACACGGTCGTCGGCACCGGCACGGTGGCTCTCTCCTGCCTCTTCGCATTCGGCGCCATCTTCGACGTGGGCCTCTCGCGTCTGTCCGGGGGCGCGGCGTCATGTCGTCACGCTCTACCGCTGGATCCCTCTCGGGGTGAACGAAGCGGTGGGGCAGGTCCCCGGCAAGGCGGCCGAGTGGTTCGTGGATGTGGCCTTCCGCCTCGATTCGCTCTCGGCCCTGATGATCGCCTTCGTGACCTTCGTCGGCTTCCTGATCCATGTCTACTCGGTCGGTTACATGGGGCACGACGAGGGGTACGGCCGCTACTTCGCGTACCTGAATCTCTTCATGTTCTCGATGCTCCTGCTCGTCCTGGCGTCCAACTTCCTGCTCCTCTTCGCCGGGTGGGAAGGGGTCGGGCTCTGCTCCTATCTCCTGATCGGGTACGACTACCACAAGAAGACCGCGGCCGACGCCGGCAAGAAGGCCTTCGTCGTCAACCGGATCGGCGACTTCGGCTTCATCCTCGGGATGTTCGGCGTGTTCGCGCTCTTCGGCTCCCTCGACTTCGGCAAGGTCTTCTCCGCCGCCGCGGCGTCGCCGGCCAACTACACGCCGTACCTGACGCTCGTCTGCATCTGTCTCTTCGTCGGGGCGTGCGGCAAGTCGGCGCAGTTCCCGCTCTACGTCTGGCTGCCCGACGCGATGGCGGGCCCCACGCCGGTCTCGGCGCTGATCCACGCGGCCACGATGGTCACGGCCGGCGTCTACATGGTGGCCCGGTGCAACGTTCTCTTCCGCCTCGCTCCCGACGCGATGCTCGTGGTGGCGGTCATCGGCTGTTTCACGGCTCTCTTCGCCGCGACGATCGGCCTGGCGCAGAACGACATCAAGAAAGTCCTGGCGTACTCCACGGTCTCGCAGCTGGGCTACATGTTCCTGGCCTGCGGCGTCGGGGCGTTCGTCGCCGGCATGTTTCATGTCCTGACGCACGCATTCTTCAAGGCCTGCCTGTTCCTTGGCTCGGGATCGGTCATCCACGCCCTCTCGGGGGAGCAGGACATCCAGCGGATGGGCGGCCTCGCCTTCAAGATCCGAACGACTTACCGGACCTTCCTCGTCGCGACTCTCGCGATCGCGGGCGTGCCGCTGCTGGCGGGCTTCTTCTCCAAGGACGCGATTCTCGCGGCGGTCTTCGAGGCCCATTTCGAGTCGGCGCCCGTCTGGCTGCCGCGCGTCCTCTGGACGGCGGCGATCTTCACGGCGGGCCTGACCGCCTTCTACATGTTCCGCCTCGTCTCCCTCACGTTCTGGGGCGTCTACCGCGGAACCCCCGAGCAGGAGAAACACATCCACGAGTCGCCGCGCTCGATGACGGTCCCGCTCGTCGTCCTGGCCTTCCTGTCCGCGGTGGGCGGGTACGTCGGCGTGCCGGTCCTCCCCGGCGGCGACAGGATCGGAAAATTCCTGTCGCCGGTCCTCCTCCCGCTCGCGGGCGCGCACGCCGAGGCGCATCACGCGGCGCTCTCGCAGGAACTGCTCCTGATGGGCGCGTCGGTGGCGGTCGCGACCGTCGGCATTCTCCTCGCGGTCTTCTGGTACACGAAGGGCAACGGCGAGACGCCCGCGAAGCTCGCGCAGGCCTGGCCGGGAGTCTACCGGGCGGTCCTCAACAAGTATTACGTGGACGAGTTCTACAACGCCGCCTTCGTGGAGGGTCTCGGAAAGGGGGGAGGCCGCCTTCTCTGGGACTTCGACGCCACGGTCGTGGACGGCGCCGTCAACGGGGCGCGCCACGCCACGGTCGCCTTCTCCTGGGTCTCTTCGCTCTTCGACCAGTACGTCGTGGACGGCCTGGTCAATGGCCTGGCCGACGCGCTTCAGGCCGGCTTTCGTCTCTTCCGTTCCGCCCAGACCGGGCGAGTCCAGAACTACGCTCTGGTGATGGGGGCGGGACTCTTCGCGGTCGTCGCGGTGTACCTGGTGTTTCGATGAGAAGTCATAAGGAAGGCGCATGCTGACCAACATCCCCTGGCTTTCCATCATCACGTACGTGCCGCTGGCGGGCGCGCTCGCGCTGGTCTTTCTGTTCCCGAAGGACCGGCCGGGACCGATCAAGTACTTCGCGACGTTCGTCGCGGGGCTCGATTTCGCGATCTCGCTGCCGCTCTGGTTCTTCTTCCAGCGCGGCAAGCCCGGCTACCAGTTCGAGGAGCGCGTCTCCTGGATCCCGTCTCTGGGCGTGGACTACCACTTCGGAATCGACGGGATCTCGCTGGTTCTCCTCCTGCTGACGACCTTCATCGGCTTCATCGCGGTCTACTGCTCCTACACGGCCATCCACGAGCGGCAGAAGGAGTACTACGTCCTCCTGCTCCTCCTCCAGACCTTCATGATCGGCACGTTCTGCTCCCTCGACTTCTTCCTCTTCTACGTCTTCTGGGAAATCATGCTGGTGCCGATGTACTTCCTGATCGGCGTCTGGGGAGGGGAGCGCCGCCTCTACGCCGCGATCAAGTTCTTCCTCTATACGCTCGCGGGCTCGGTCCTGATGCTGCTCGGCATCATCGCCCTCTATTTTTACAACACGAGCGGATTCCTGGGTTACAAGGGCCTCGGGCACGCCCCCACGTTCTCGGTCGAGACGTTGACCGCCGTGGCGTCGGGTATGCCCGCCGAGCTCCAGATCTGGCTCTTCTTCGCCTTCTTCTTCGGCTTCGCGATCAAGGTGCCGATGTTCCCGTTCCATACGTGGCTCCCGGATGCCCATACCGAGGCGCCGACGGCGGGGTCGGTCATCCTGGCGGCTGTCCTGCTGAAGATGGGGACGTACGGATTCGTGCGCTTCTCGCTGCCGATGTTCCCCGAGGCGATCCAGACGGGCTGGGTCTCGGGGCTCATGATCGCGCTCGCCATCATCGGGATCGTATACGGGGCCATGGTGACGCTCGTGCAGAAGGACATGAAGAAGCTGATCGCGTACTCCTCCGTGTCGCACCTGGGCTTCGTGATGCTGGGGGTCTTCGCGCTGAACCTGGCGGGCGTCCAGGGCGGGATCCTCCAGATGGTCAACCATGGCATCTCGACGGGAGCGCTCTTCCTTCTCGTCGGGATCGTGTACGAGCGGCGCCACACGCGGATGATCGCCGAGTACGGCGGCCTCGCGCGGCAGATGCCGGTCTATGCCACGTACTTCATGGTGATGGCGCTGTCTTCCATGGGGTTGCCACTCTTGAACGGCTTCATCGGCGAGTTCACGATCCTGCAGGGCGCCTTCGCGCGCTCCTTCTGGTGGGCATTCTTCGCATGCCTGGGAATCGTTCTCGGCGCGGCGTACCTGCTCTGGCTCTACCAGCGCGTCTTCTTCGGCGAGATCACGAACCCGGCCAACGCGAACCTGCCGGATCTCTCGGTGCGCGAACAGCTGACTCTCGCTCCTCTGGTCGTGGCGGCTCTCTGGATCGGCCTGTACCCCAAACCGATCTTCGACGTGTTGCGCGCCCCCTCGGAGAACATCGTTCGGGCCGTCGGGGGCAAGACGGTCGTTCCTCCCGCGCTGGCGCTCCGGGGCTCCGCCGCCGCCAGGCCGATCGCGGAAAAGGTTCCCGCGGAGCCGGCCCGTTGACGGTCCGGGGCAGCGACTGGTTCCTGCTTTCGCCCGAGCTCTTCCTGACCTCGGCCGGCCTCCTGATGCTCTGCCTCTCGGTCTTCGTGAAGAAAGCCCAGGAAGAATTCATCGGATTCCTCGCGATTCTCTCGGTGGCGGTGACGGTCGTGCTGCTGGCGGTCGTCGCGGCGCATCCCGCGCGCCAGTCCGGACCGATTTTCGCGGGGATGTTCGTCGTGGACAACTTCGCCATCTTCTTCAAGTTCACGATCCTGCTCTCGATCGCGCTGACGATCCTGGCGTCCATGGGGTTCCTCGAGGCCGCGCCTTATCCGGCGGGGGAGTACTTCGCGCTGCTGCTCTTCGCGGGCGTGGGCATGCTCTTCATGGTCTCCGGGTCCAATCTCATCTCGATCTACGTGGCGCTGGAGCTGATGGCGCTCTCTTCCTACATTCTGGCCGGCTACTTCAAGGGACAGGTCAAGTCCACGGAGGCGGCGCTCAAGTATTTCGTGCTGGGGGCGTTCTCCTCGGCCGTGCTCCTCTACGGTCTCTCGCTCGTCTATGGAGTCGGCGGCAAGATGGGGCTGACGGAGCTGGCCGCGATGTACGCGGGGACCGATCGGACGAACCTGATCGTGCTCGGCATCCTGCTCGTGCTCGCGGGGCTGCTGTTCAAGATCGCGGCCGTGCCGTTCCACGTCTGGGTGCCGGACGTCTACGAAGGATCTCCGACGCCCATCACGGCGTTCTTCTCCGTCGGGCCCAAGCTCGCCGCGTACGCGATCCTGGCGCGTATCTTCTACGTCGGCTTTCCGAAGTTCCACGCGGACTGGGGACTGATCGTGGCTCTCGTCGCGGCCGCGACCATGATCTGGGGAAACCTCGCGGCGCTCCTCCAGACCAACGTCAAGCGGATGCTCGCGTACTCTTCGATCGCGCACGCCGGGTATGCCCTCCTGGGCGTCCTCGGGTTTCAGACGGAGTTCGGCCTCTGGGGGATCCTGATCTATCTGCTCGCCTACACCTTCATGAACTTCGGCGCCTTCGCGCTGGTCATCTTCCTGGAAACTCGAGGTTACGCGGCCGAGACCGTCTCGGACTTCAACGGACTGGCGAAACGCAACATGCCGGCCGCGATCATGATGCTCGTCTTTCTCCTGTCGCTCGCGGGAATTCCGCCGACGGCCGGCTTCATCGGCAAGTACTACCTCTTCACCGCGGCCATGAAGGCGGGATACGCATGGCTGGCCGTGCTGGCGGTGCTCGCCTCGGCCGTCTCTCTCTTCTACTACTTCCGCATCGCGGCCGCGATGTTCTTCTCCGAGGCGGAAGGGGCGAAGACGCAAACCTCCTTCTCGCTGACCGCCGCCGTCGTCATCTGCGCCGCCGGGACCCTCCTCATCGGCATCGCGCCCGAGCGGGTTCTTGCCGTGCTGCGGCTCTGTGTCCCCGGGACGTACTGACTTCTCGGCTGTCATCCGGAGCGGCAGCGAAGGATCTGCTCTGGTCGAGTTATTGAGCACGAACGCGGATTCTTCGGCGCTGCGCGCGCGCCGTCGCCATAACGGCTCTCCGCCTTCGCGAGAGCGCCGCAGCCGCGCGCCGTCGCCACAGCGGCTCTGGCGCGTCGGCGACTTCGGCGAAGGCGCTGGCGCGTCGGCGACCTCAGAATGACGGAAGGCAAGAGGCCCCCACGATACGTCCCGATCGCGGAGGGGTCGGCGGTCGGGATCTTCTTTCCGGTTGCCATCGTCGCGGGCTACCTGATCGGGAAGTGGCTCGGAGCCTGGCTGGGGCTGGGGGAAGCGGCGGCGCTCGGGGGCGCGGGGCTGGGAGTGGCCGCCGCCTTTCTCAATCTCTGGCGGTTCCTGCGGAGGCTGGAACAGAAGTGACACAGGAAGGAGCCGTCCTCCGGCGGATCCGGGTCCGATCCGTGTGGATCGGCGTGACCCTCTCGGCAGGCGCGTTTCTGTTCGGGTGGAGGCGGGGCGTCACCTTGACAATCTGCGCCGCCGTCGTTATTTTCAGCTTTCTCGTTTTCGAGAAATTGACCGTCCGGCTCGTCACGCCGAAGGAAAAGTGGAGGATCCGGGCGCTCCTCCCTCTTCTGCTGGTCACGGCCGCCGCGGTCGGGCTTCTCCTGGTCGTTTTCCACTGGAAGGCATTCGATCCGATCGCCGGCGCCGTCGGGCTCTCGGCGGTGGTCCTGGCGATTCTTACGGAGATTTTTGAGCGGGCCCCGGGGGGTTAGAGCGCGGAGAAGTTCATGGAGCACCATTCCATCCTCTACGGGCCGGTCAACCGGCTGCTGATCAAGCTCTTCGGCGTTCCGCCGGCGGAGAAGATGTCCCCCTCGGCCGCGGCGTTCTGGTTCCCGGACGGCAAAGCGGCCTGGATTCCCGACCCGGCTCTGATGACGCTGCTCCTCCTGCTGCTGTTTGCCGTCTTCTTCCCGCTGGCGGCGCGGCGATATCGCCGGGAGCGCCCGGGCGCCGTCCAGAACTTCCTGGAGATGATCGTCGAAGGGATCCGGAGCCTGCTCGACGACGTCATCGGACACGGCGCTGAGAAGAAGTACCTCGCGATGATCGGTACCTTCGGCGTCTTCATCTTCGTCGCGAATCTGTTCGGTCTTTTCTTCTTCCTCCAGCCTCCCACGGGCGTGCTCTCGACGACGGTCGCGCTGGCGCTCGTCTCCTTCGTGTACTTCAACACCCAGGGGATACGGGAGCACGGCCTGCTGGGGTATCTCAGGCACTTCATGGGCCCGGTGCTCTGGCTCGCGCCGCTCTTCTTCATCATCGAAACGATCGGCAACTTCGCTCGGATCCTGTCCCTGTCGCTACGGCTCTTCATGAACATCTACGGGGAGCACACGGCGACGGGGATCTTCGCCGGCCTGGCCCCGATCATCGTGCCCTGGCCGCTGATGGCCCTGGGAATCTTCACGGCGCTGCTCCAGGCGTTCATTTTCGTCATGCTCACAGCCGTGTATGTCAGTCTGGGAACGGCCCACGAGGAACACTGAGAAGGGGAAGTAAAGGAGTAGATGGATGTCTAACAAGAAAGTCCTGGTTTTTGCCTTGATGCTCCTCTGCCTGGCGCTGCCGGCGTTGGCGCAGGAGACGGCCGGGGGCGCGGCCCCCTCGGGAGGCGTCAAGTGGGGGGCGATCGGGGCGGCCTTCCTGCTCGGTATCGCTGCCGCCGCGGGCGCCATCGGGCAGGGCAGAGCGACGTCGGCGGCGGCGGATGGCATCTCGCGCAATCCGGGCGCGGCCGGCGCAATCCGAACGATGACCATCATCGGCCTGGCGCTGATCGAGTCTCTTGTCCTGTATGCACTTCTGATTGCTTTCCTGATCCGGGGACTCTGAGTGCGCAGGGGGACCTTGCGGTCCCCCTGAACCCCCGGAATGCGCAGGGGGACCTTGCGGTCCCCCTGAACCCCCGGAATGCGCAGGGGGACCTTGCGGTCCCCCTGAACCCCCGGAATGCGCAGGGGGACCTTGCGGTCCCCCTGAACCCGGGATTGAAGAGGACTCGGGGAAGCCTCACGGTGTGTTCCCCGGGACCCCTGGTTGCCGGATCGCGGTCGTCCGGGCTCTGGTCCAGGATCCGGAAGGGGTCACCTCGTCCTCAATCGAGGACAAGACGACCCCTTTTCGAAACTACGAGGCCGTTTTCACCGTAGTTAGCATCGGAACTCGGACAGACAGTCGGGCGTCTCAATCCGTAGAAACGGCGGAAGTTGATGCCCGGTGACGGGCGGCGGCGGGTGCGGCCGGCGGGCCGGGCAGGTTATTCGGGCGCGGGCAAGGTTTTTGAAACAGCGGAGAGGTATGGAAAAGGCAAGCGTGCAGGCGAAAACTGAACCGTCCGGCGTGACCTCGTGGGACTTCGATTCCCAGGTGATGCCGTATCTCGACTCGCTCTACAACACGGCCTATCGCATGACGCGGAGCGCCGAGGACGCCGAGGACCTGGTCCAGGAGACCTACTTCAAGGCCTACAAATACTACGACAAGTTCGAGGAAGGCACGAACCTGAAGGCCTGGCTCTTCAAGATCCTGAAGAACACCTTTATCAACAACTATCGGAAGAAGAAACTCGAGCCGCGGAGCGTCGATTTCGCGGAAATCGAGGACTCCTTCGAGCGCATCGTCCGCCGGGACAACAGCGAGCAGCCGGCCGACCCCGAAGCGGAATACTTCACGGGCGTCCTGGACGATGACGTGCGGAAAGCCCTCGAATCGCTCCCCTACGACTACCGGATGGTCGTGATCCTGGCCGACCTGGAGGATTTTTCCTACAAAGAGATCGCCGACATCCTGGATTGCCCGGTCGGAACGGTCATGTCCCGCCTCTACCGCGGCCGCAAGCTCCTGGAGAAAACGCTCCTCAAGTACGCGCGCCTGCACGGTTATATCCGGGGCGCCGAGCCGACGAAGATGCGGACCCGCCCCAAACCTCCCGCCGCCTGAGGGGGAAGACCAGGTCCAGGGTTCCGGGCGGCGGGACGAAGGCCGGAATTTCGGAGCCGGGGGAGGGGTTCTGGCCTCCGGCAACGATGAACTGTACCCAGGCGAGGTTCCTCCTCTACGCGCATCTGGACCGCGAGATTTCCACCTGCGAGACCGAGGCGCTCTCCCGACATCTCTCGGAGTGCGGCAGCTGCGACGCGAGAGCCCGCTCGGCGAGGAGCCTGGCGAAGGTCCTTCGGTCCCGTCTGGACCGCACCCCCGCGCCTCCGGGCCTCCTGGTGCGGCTGCGCCGCGGCGATCCGCCGCGGGTTCATCCGCGTTTGCCGGCGTTCGCGGTCGCGGCCGTCCTGCTCGTGATCATCCTTCCGGTCGTCGCCGACGGCCCCGGCGCGCGTCACGCGATTGCGCCCGCCGTCGCTCTGTCCTCCGCCGTTCCCGCCACATCCCTCGTCGCGTCCTCCTCGAAAGCCGACTCGGAGCGCGTCCTCCTGACGGGGACTCTCGTCTGTCTCCAGTGCGAGACCCGGCACGAGGCCGGCCTCTGCCCTCTTCCGGAGTCTCAGCACGTGCCGGGTTTCTGCGCCGATAACGGCGAGGTCTGGCGGCTGATGTTCCGCGACCCTTCCATCGCGCAATCCTCGGTCGGTCAGACGGTGACCGTCGAGGGCGTCGGCTTCCCGCGCTCGGGGTTCCTCCGCGCCAGCCGCGTCGGCTACTAGGTCGCTCGGATCTTCTCCGGCGATACTGCGTCATCGCTCCCTCGACGTGTCCTCCGGACACGCCTTCGGTCGCGCTTCCTTGTCTCGCCGAAAAATCTCTGTCGCGACCGGCGCATCGATAGGAACTCCTTCCTAATAGAATCCTGATCGCGTGGAGTCCGACAGGATCATCGAGGCGACGGCGCCGGCGCGGATAGATCTGGCGGGCGGGACGCTCGATCTGTGGCCGCTCCACGTTCTGCACCCCGGGTCTTCGACGGTCAATCTGGCGGTCGATCGGTTCGCGGGTTGCCGGGTTCGACGGGGAGGCGCGGCTCTTCGAGTCGCCTCTCGCGACGGAGGCTTCGAGAAACAGGCGCAAGACGCTGCCGAGCTCCTCGCGGATCCCCGGACGGCGCTCGTCGGGTCCCTTCTCGAGGCCCTGGAGATCTCCGTGCCTCTGGACATCGAGTTCTGGTCCGGCGTTCCGTTCGGCTCGGGCCTGGGCGGGTCTTCGGCTCTCACCGTGGCGCTGATGGGAGCGCTCGAGAGCTTGAGCCCGCGAGGTCTCACCGGCGTGGATCGCGTGGACTTCGTCAGAGACGTAGAGACCCGCGTTCTCGAGAAGCCGGCCGGCGTGCAGGACTATTACCCGCCCCTGGAAGGGGGGATTCACGTCATCCGCTTCCTGGCGGGCCGCACGACGGCCCTGCGCCTGCCCGCCGACGCCGAGACGTGGGAGAGACATCTGACCCTCTTCGACTCGGGCGTCTCGCATTCCTCCGGGATGAACAACTGGCAGATCCTGCGCGCCCGGCTGGAGGGCGATCGCGCCGTGGCCGAGAACCTCGAAAGCGTCCGCCGCGCCGCGGCGGCAATGTCGGAGGCGATCCGAACGTCCGACTTTGCCGGCATGGGGGCAGCGCTTCGTCGGGAGTGGGAGGCTCGGCGGCGGCTCGCGCCGGTCGTCTCGACCCCCTTGATCGAGCGGGCGATCGCAGCCGCTCTCGAGGCCGGCGCCTGGGGCGGAAAGGCCTGCGGTGCGGGAGGGGGAGGCTGCGTCGTCTTTCTCTCTGCGCCCGACAGCACCGGCGCGGTTCGCCGGGCTCTCGGCGCGATCGGTGAAGGTTCTCTCGTGCCCGTCCGGGTCGTGGAGGAGGGACTCCGAGTCAACTGTGAATCGTGAGTTGTGAGTTGTGAGTTGTGAATGCCCGGGCCAATTCACAATCTCTTTTTCATCCAGCGGATGCATCCCTCCAGCTGGACCCTCATGGCGGCGGGAGATGCCGCGTGGTGCCAGCCGCCGTGGCCGGGCAGGACCCACTCGAAGGAGAAGTCGAGGAGTTTTTCCATGGAGCGGATCTGCTCCTCCCAGGAGTACCAGCAGGCGTCCCGGAAGGCGATGAGGCCGCCGCGGCGGGAGGACCAGGCGAGGTGGTCGCCGGTAAAGAGGAACCTCTCCCGGTAAAGGAGCACGCAATGGCCCCGCGTGTGGCCGGGTGTCGGAATCATGACCAGGTCGTCATCCAGGCGCACGGGTTCCGACCCGGAGAGCTTTCTCTCCACGCCGCGGGTCGTACCGGTGACCTCGCGCTCGTGGAGGACCCGCTGGCATCCGAAATGGCGGGCGAAGGCCTCATGGTCCGCGACGTCGTCGCGGTGCGTCAGGAACATCGTCGCGACGCCGCCGCGCTGTTCGAAGTGCCGGAGCAGCCGGTTGACGGCTTTCGGTGAATCCACGAGCACGTTTCCCGCCGTGCGCTCGACGAAATAGCTCCAGGCTCCGAAGGAATCCTTCGACGTGAAGCCGCAGAAGAAGACGTCCTCCGCGACCGGCTCGGGGAAGGCGGAGATGGCCGGCCGGACGTCCTGGCGCGAGACCGTGCCGATCGAGCCGGTCGGACAGGCGACGAGCGCCATGAGAGACCGCAAGCGCTCTTCTTCGGAAGCGGGCTGACGCGCGACATAGGAGTGATCCGCGGCCTCGGCAAAGACTCCGGGCTCGATGCGGCGGCAGGCGTCGCAGTCAATGCAGGTCCGGTCCACGTAGAAGTCGCCGGGCGCGTTGTCCGGAAACCGCTCTGCGGGGTTGGCCATGATTCGAGTCCCGAGTTCCGAGCCGCGAGCTCCTCTCAGATCCTCTCGAGGTCCGCGACGGTCCGTTCGTTGGAGACGTTGCCGGTGTTCGAGGTGGTCTTCGGCTCGAAGAGGAGGACCCAGGCTTCTTCCGGAGCGACCGGCATGTGCTCCATGCCCTTCGGAACGATCAGGAACTCGTTTTCTTCCAGAGTCACGTCCCCCTCGCGGAAGCGGATCGTGATCCGTCCCTTCACGACCAGAAAGAGCTCATCCTCCGCCTCGTGGTGATGCCAGAGGAACTCTCCCTGAAGCTTGACCAGCTTGACCGCCGAGTCGTTGACCTCGCCGGCGACCTTCGGACTCCAGCGGTCCTGGAACAACCCGAACTTCTCTCCGAGGTTGACCTTTGTCGGCGTCATCACATTCTTCCCGGCTCGGGGATGCCGAGCAGTTCGAGCAGTCGCGTCATCTCCCTCGCGAAGATACGCGCGACGGCGAGGCGCCGGTTCCGGAGAGCCTCATCCGGCTCCTGGGCGATCGGGTGTCGGTGGTAGAACTGGTTGAAGGACTGCGCGAGGCCGAAGGCGTGCCGGGCGAGCGTGGAAGGCTCCAGCGCCGCGACCGCGCGGCCGGCGACCTCCGAGGTCGAGGCGGCGTCGAGCAGAAGCGCCCAGAGGTCGTCCTCCCATGCTGTCTTCGCTCCGCCTTCGCCCAGGAGGGCTTCCGCGGACACCTCCGACGGGATCCCGCGGTCCGCGAGCTTCCTGAAGATGTTGCCGGCGCGCACCAGCGAGTACTGGAGGTAGGGCCCGGTGTCTCCCTCGAAGTTGACGGCCTCGTCGAAGTCGAAGGCGATGACCTTGTTGCGTCCGAACTTCAGGAGGAAATAGCGAAGCGCCCCGACGGCGATCGAGCGGGCATCCTGCTCGGCCGAGGACCGCAATCCGGCCGCGTCGTCGTTCTCACGGCGGCTCGCGACCTCGGCCCGCGAACGGTCGAGGAGCAACTCGACGAGATCGTCGGCCTTCACCCCCAGCCCCTTTCGGCCGGACATCTCGACGTAAGGCTTCTGCTCGTCCTCCGGCGTCAACCGGTACTCCTCGCCGAATCGCTCCGCGAGCTGCCTCGCCGCCTTCGGCGAGAGCGCGACGATCTCGTAGGAGAAATGGGCGCTCGCCTCCGCCTCCCTCTCGAAGCCGAGAACGCGCAGACCCTCTTTGACCACCTTCTGCGTATAAGACTGTCTCACGTCGATGACGTTGATGACGCGCGCGGCCCGCCCGAAGGCGGGAGCCCCGGGCTGCCCGGCCCCGTGCGCCGAGCGCCAGACCGGGTGGCGGCGCACCGCTTCCGGGATCTCCTCGGCGGCGACCGAACCGGAGTCCCAGCGGGGCTCGAAGCGCTCGTATTCGAAGTCCACACCGAGGAGACCGAACTTCCAGAGCTGATAGGCGATGTCTTTTGCCGTGTAGGTCACCGTGCCGTTGGACCGGACCAGGATCTTGTCCGGCTCCTCGAGGCCCGCGAACTCCTCGGACTCGGAGAGCCGCAGGACCCAGCAGCCCGCGTGATTCCCCTCCGTCTCGAGCGTGACCGCGCCGGCGGCCTTCAATCTCTCGAAGGCCCGCGCCCAGAAGCTCCTCCTCAGGATATCGCTCTCGCGCGGGAGCAGGTCGTAGGCGATTCCGATGCGCCCCATCGTGGCCAGGTGCGCCGAGGAGATCGCCTCGGCCACGGCCGCCGCGATGGCCGCGGTCTCGTTGCCTCCTTCCTCGATCGCTTGGAGCACCTCGCTCCTCCAGCGCGCCGTCTCGGGACGGGCCTTGTAAGTCCTCCCGACCTCGGCGTAGAGATCCCAGCAGAGATACGCGAAGCCCTTGGGGTTAGGCGGGCCACCGTAGATCGCGGCGCTTGCGATGATCTCCCGGATCTCCTTTTCGGAGCTCACACCGGCCAGATGGAGAAACCCCGCGACGACGTCGGCGACCTGAACGCCGGTGTCGTCCAGATAGTTCTGGACCTCGACCTCGTGTCCCAGGAACCGGAGGGCGCGGACGAGCACGTCCCCCAGAAGAGCATTTCGCAGATGTCCGATGTGCGCGGCCTTGTTGGGATTGATGTTGGTGTGCTCGACGATGACTTTGCCCGCGAGGCGCTGGCCCGGCTCGGGCTCCGCGAGCAGCCC
This sequence comes from uncultured Acidobacteriota bacterium, assembly GCA_963837495.1. Taxonomy (GTDB): domain Bacteria; phylum Acidobacteriota; class Thermoanaerobaculia; order UBA5066; family Gp7-AA6; genus JAWOLE01. The sequence goes on from CAWINF010000002.1 coordinate 476,783, forward strand.
CGCCGCCACTCGCGATCGGTCCAGAAAGAAGTTGACATAGCCGCCTGCCTCGACGCGCGCTTCGCGGGCGCCCTCGGGGAGAGGTACGGCGGCGGCGATCTCCGACGCGATCACCCGCGGCGCCCTGCGCAGCCGTTTGGCCAGGTCGAACGCAACGGGAGTCGCCAGGTCTCCCAGGGAAACGTTGGGAGGGCGCTCCAGCACGATGCGCTCCAACGCGACGCCGTGCAGCTTCTCGACGGCGTCCCGCACCCCGCGCGCGAGGTCGCGCCGGATGCTTTCGAGGGCGTCGCTGGAACTCATGGGGGGGCCCCGGCAGTATAGAGGCATTCGTTTAGAATCGGCGCATGGCTGCCCCGATCGTCCGCTCCATCTCCATCCAGGCGAGCGCTTCGGACGCCTTCGACGCGTTCACGCGCGTCTCGGATCTGCTCTCCTGGTGGTGCGAGGGAGCCCTCGTCGGGCTGCGGCCGGGAGGGAACTGGGCGATCGGCTTCACGGACCTGCGGGGAAGGACCGAGGCGACGGTCCTGGGAAAGATCGAGGAGTTCGAGAGGGGCCGGCGGCTGGTCGTGCGCGAGATGTCCCTGGAGCCGGGCGAAGGCGAGGCTCTCGAGGGATTGAGCATGGTGCTGACCTTCGCCGATTCGGAAGAGGGATGCCTCGTCACGGTCGAGCAGCTCGTTCCAGACGCCGGACCCGCCTACGACCGTTACCGCGGGGAGGTCGGATCGGGCTGGGAGGCCAGCCTCGCGGACCTGAAGAAGTATCTGGAGGGACCGCGGCGTCGGCGTGTCTTCGTCGAGGCGGGACTTCCGGAGAACTAGGATCGTAGCCGTGCAACCCGACCCGACAACTTGCGCGACCTGCGGCGGCACGGGATGGATCCTCGAGTCGGCGGACGGGCGCAAGCAGGCGCGGCCCTGCTCGTGCCGCGGGGCGGCCCTCAAGCGAGAGAAGCTCGAGGCGGCGGGCATCCCGGAACGCTACCGGGACTGCACGATCGAGGGCTTCTACGACAAGGGGCCGGAACTGAAGAAAGCCAAACGGACGGCGCGGGAATTCGTGGACAGGTTCCCCTTCGTGGATGCGGGGCTGCTCTTCATCGGCCCCTCCGGCCTGGGCAAGACTCATCTCTCCTGCGCGATCCTCTCCGAGCTGATCTCGACCAAAGGAGTGCGCGGACTCTACGCGGACTCCTCCAACCTCATGAACCGAATCGCCGCGACTTTTCGGCCCGACTCGGAGAGTTCCCGGGATGCCGTCCTCGCGCCCTACATCGGCGCCGAGCTGATCGTCCTCGATGAAATTGGAGCCACGCCTCCTCACCCCTGGGTACAGGACGTTCTTTACGACCTCCTCAACACGCGGTACAACCAGAAGAGGATCACGATCGTCACGACGAATTACGCCGACGAACCGGAAGCCGCTCCTCGCCCGAAGATGACTCTGGAGGACCGGGTGGGCTACCGGACGCGCAGCCGTCTTTACGAGATGTGCCTGGCGGTGCCGCTTTCGGGAGATGATTACCGCAAGCACGTCCTGAGCGCGCAGATCCGGTCCCGGTTTTGAAATCTCCCCGCTCGACGGCGCCTCTTCTTCTTCTCGTCGCCGGCTTGACCGGATGCGCCGGTGTTCTGCGCGGTCCCGCGCCGGCGCCGGGGACGTCTCCGGCCGCCGCGTCTCCGGCGCCTCTCCCGGCGGGCAGGCGCGCGTCTGGAGGCGGCGCGGCGGCAGTGCCTTTGCCCGCGGACTCCGCTCCCTCGGGGACGCTGCTTCGCATCGGGCTGAGAAGCGATCTGCCGGAATTCGTCTACGGGCCCCCGGGGCAACGCTGGGTCGTCGTCTCCGGGGGGCGGGCCGAGATCCTGCGCGGGCCCTTGCGTTTTCGCTCCGAAGGGGCGGCGGCCGCCGGCTTCCAGGTGCAGGCAGGGGCATTCGCGCAGGAGAGTCCGGCGCGGCAACGCCTGGAGGGGCTCGCGTCCCGGTTCGGAGTCGCCGGCACTCTCGCGTTCTCCGCGGATCGGGGCGTCTATCGGGTTCTTCTGGGGGCCTTTCCCGATCGCGCCTCCGCCGAGATCCTGGCCCAGACGCTGCGCGGATCCGGCGAGGACGCGATGGTTGTCGAGGGGAGAGCCTCTCCGCCTCCCGCGGCGGCCTCTCTGAGCGTCACTGTCGAGGACGGGAGCGTCCGGCGCCTCCCCTCACCCGCCGACATCTACCCCTACCCGGCCGACGCCGATGCCCGCGTCCTCCTCGACGGGAAGCCCTATCGCGGCAGCCTGCGCGTGCTCGTCAATCCCCGCGGCCTCGTGACCGTCGTCAACCGGGTGGATCTGGAGGAATACCTGTACGGCGTCGTTCCCGCGGAGATGGGGCCCCGGCGCTACGACGAGATCGAAGCGTTGAAGGCCCAGACCGTCGCGGCGCGCACCTATGTCCTGGCGCACCGCGGGCAGTTCGAAACCGAAGGCTACGACCTCTGCGGCACGCCGAGGTGCCAGGTCTATTCCGGACTCTCCGCCGAAGACCCGCTGTCCAACGCCGCCGTCGACGGCACCCGCGGGCTGGTGCTTGCCTTCGGGGGCCGCCTCGCCGACGCGCTCTTCACCTCGACGTGCGGGGGCCGCACGGAGAACGTCGAAAACGTGTTCGGCGAGCCCGCGGTGCCCTACCTCGTGTCGACGGAGTGCGGCGAGCTCGCGACCGCGGCCCTGCCGGGAGCCGCGATCGACCGAAAGACCGGCGCGAAGCCGCGGACGGGCCTGGAATGGCGCGGCTATGTGCTCGCGCGTCACGTCCCGGGAAAACGCGCGGGCCGCGCGGCCTGGCTCGAGATCGCGCAGAAATGGGCGGGCCTTTCGGGAGGATCCTCTCCGCCCGCCTCGCTCGCACCCGCCGCGGTCTATCCGTCGCTCATCGCGGCCTTCGGCCTGGCGCCGGCCAGGAACCTCCACCTGGCCCCGCGCGAGCAGAGCTACTATGCCGAGCCCCCTTCGGTTTCCGGCCGCCTTTCGGGTGGCGCTCGAGACGCTTATGATTTCCTTCTGCGCTTCCGTTTCGGCGCCGGCGAGCCCCTCCCGCCTCCCGACCGGTCGCTGAACGAAGAGGAATACGCGGGACTCCTTTTTTCCGGCGCCCTCCGGCAGGCGGGCGTGACGGAGGGGACCGGGCGTTTCCTGCGCCGCGAGGCTTCGAACGTGTGGGTCAAGACGCCGGAAGGCCGTCTCGGGCTGCCCGTGGACCCGGAGCTTCCGCTCGCCCGGCGCTCCGGCGAAAGCTACTTTCCGGCGGCGACTCTGACGCTGCGCGCCGGCGACCGCCTGCGCTGGTGGAAGAGAGGAAACCAGGTCCTGGCGCTCTGGGTCGAGGTCGAGGTCGCCGCTCCCTCCTTCGAGCGCGAGTCGGCCTGGACGGAGTGGGTGCGCCGCGTCTCGGGCAAGGAGCTCGCGCGGCGGATGGCGGCGAGAGTGGCGGGGACCGAGGTGCGCGAGATCGCCGTGCTGCAACGCAGCGCTTCGGGGCGCGCCATCGAGATTCGCGTGACCACGGACGCGGCGGAGATCGTCCTGCGCCGCTTCGAGCTGCGCCAGGCCCTGGAGCTTCCCGAAATGCTCTTCTCGGTCCAAAAAGCGCGCGGGGCGCAGGGGGAGCTCGAGTTCCTCTTCCTGGGAAGGGGCTGGGGTCACGGCGTCGGCCTCTGCCAGAACGGCGCGTACGGAATGGCGCTCGCCGGAGCCTCCTACGACGCGATCCTGAGGCGTTATTACGCCGGGATCGACATCGTGGCGGCCGCCAGCGTCACGCCGGGACCGCCCTCCCTCCGCTGAGCGGAACCGGATCACGATCGCGGGCGACGCGCTAGAATTGCGTTCCATGAGCACTGTGGCATCCGCCGAACGGCAAGCCATCCTGAATACCGTCCGAGAGTTCTCGGAGGCGGAGATCCGTCCGCATGTCCTGGAGTGGGACGAGAGGCAGCAGTTTCCGACCGAGGTGTTCCGAAAGTTGGGAGATCTCGGCCTGCTCGGCACGATCTTTCCGGAGGAGTACGGCGGAGCGGGCCTCTCGACGGGCGATTACGCGGCGATCGTCGAGGAGCTGGCGAGCGTGGATGCCTCGGTGGCGCTGGCGCTGGCGGCCCACACCTCGCTCGGCTCGACCCACATCTTCCGGTTCGGAAACGAGACACAGCGCCGCCGTTACATGCCCCGGCTCACTTCGGGAGAGTGGCTGGCGGCGTGGGGCCTGACCGAGGCCGAGGCGGGCTCCGACTCGGGCGGCACCAAGACCACGGCCGTGCGGGACGGAACCGACTGGGTCCTGAACGGCTCGAAGAACTTCATCACCAACGCCTCGGTCGGTGGCGTGGCGGTGCTGATGGCGGTCACGGACCCCGCCCGCGGCCGCCACGGGATCTCCGCTTTCATCGTCGAGCTCGACAATCCGGGCATCCGCGTGGGAAAGAAGGAGAACAAGCTCGGCATGCGGGCTTCCGACACCTGCACGCTCGTGATGGAGGACTGCCGGACCCCGGCGGAGAACCTGCTCGGCGCGGCGGGCGAGGGGTTCGTTCAGTCGATGAAGGTCCTGGACGGCGGCCGGATTTCCATCGCGGCCCTGGCCGTCGGAATCGCGCGGGGCGCTTTCGAGGCGGCGCTGAAGTACTCGAAGGAACGCCGGCAGTTCGGCCGCGCCATCTGCGAGTTCGAGGCGATCCAGTTCTACCTTGCCGAGATGGCCACCGAGATCGACGCGGCGCGGCTGCTGACGACGCGCGCCGCCGACGCCAAGGATCGCGGGGAGGAAGTCACGCGCCTTTCCGCCCAGGCGAAGTACTACGCCTCCGAGATCGCCGTCCGCGCGACCGACCGCGCGCTGCAGATCCACGGCGGCTACGGCTTCATCAAGGATTTTCCGGTCGAGAAGTTCTACCGCGACGTCAAGCTGTGCACCATCGGCGAGGGCACCACCGAGATCCAGAAGCTCGTCATCGCCAAGAGCCTCCTCGCGAGAAGCGAGTGACCAGGGAGAGGGTTCCGGATTCCAAATTCCAGATTCCAGGTTCGGACGCCGTGGGGCATTCGAGCGGCTCCTTGAAATCTGGAACCTGGAACCTGGAATCCTCCTCCATCGTGGAGGGCGTCCTCGAGCGGCGGCCGCGCGAGATCGGGCGCGCGATCAGCGCGGTCGAGAAGAACGGAGGCGCTCCCGAAATCCTGAGGCCGCTCTTCCAGCGCACCGGCCGGGCGCGGGTGGTCGGCATCACCGGGCCGCCGGGCGCGGGCAAGTCCACGCTGGCGCAGCGCCTGGCGCAGGCGTACCGGCGGCGCGGCAAGACCGTCGGGATCGTGGCGGTGGATCCTTCTTCTCCCTTCAGCGGCGGCGCGATCCTGGGGGACCGCATCCGGATGGCGGAGATCTACACGGACCCCGGCGTCTTCATCCGCTCGATGGCCACGCGCGGGGCGCTCGGCGGCCTGGCCCGGGCCACTTCCGACGCCGTGGACATCCTCGACTCGGCGGGTTACGAGGTCGTCCTGATCGAAACGGTGGGCGTCGGGCAGGATGAGGTGGACATCATCAAGGCGGCGGAAACGGTCGCGGTCGTGCTCGTGCCCGGCCTCGGGGACGACATCCAGGCCATCAAGGCGGGCATTCTCGAGATCGGCGACGTCTTCGTCGTCAACAAGGCCGACCGCGACGGGGCCGACCGCGTCGCGGCCGAGCTCGCGATGATGCTCGACCTGTCTCCGCAGCAGGAGTGGCGGCCCCCGATCGTCCGAACGGTCGCGCCCTCCAGTACGGGAGTGGAGGAGGTCGTCGAGGCTCTCCAGTCGCACGCGGAGCACCTGGCCGGGAGCGGCGAAGGTCTCCAACGGCGGCGGCGCCGGGTCCGCGCCCGCCTCCTCGCGCTGCTCGACGAGCGCTTCCGGGCTTCGCTCCAGGCCCGCGAGGGCCGGGCGGGAGGCCTCGAGGGAGCCGTCTCCCGCGTGAGCGAACGGCGCGAGGACCCGTATTCCGCCGCCGGGAAGCTCTTCGCCGCCGTCGTGGGCGACCCGGTGGGGAGTTAGAGTCTCTCTGGAATCGGGAACCGGAAAGACCGGCATGACGGCCTACAAGATCGATCACATCGGAATCGCGGTCGTCTCGATCGACGACGCCCTGGCGGTCTACCGCGCGCTCGGCCTGGAGGAAAGGCATCGCGAGGAGGTCCCGGCGCAGAAAGTCGTGACGGCGTTCCTGCCCGCCGGCGAAAGCCGCATCGAGCTGTTGGAGCCGACCTCGGAGGAGTCTCCCGTGGCGAAATTCCTGAAGAAGCGCGGGCCGGGAATCCACCACCTCTGTTTCGCCGTGCGCGACATCGACGCGGCCGCCGCGGATCTGCGGCAACGGGGATTCCGTCTCATCAATTCCCAGCCGGCGCCGGGAGCCGACGGAAAGAGGATCGTCTTCCTTCATCCCGACGCGGGGCACGGTGTTTTGATCGAGCTGTCCGAAGACGCGCGGGAAGGATGAAGACCGGCAGCTTCGTCCTCGTGCACCTGGCGAGCCCGCGGGAGAAGTTCTGGGGCCTGCTGGAACACCGGGACTCGAGCGGGGTGACGGTGCGGGGCCTGGCGGTCGAAGGGTTCGAGGAGTGGCTGCGCGAGATCGTCCGCGAGGCGTCTCCGACTTTTTCGCCCGCGACGGTCTTCTTTCCTCTCCAGCGCGTCGAACGGATCTCCCTGGACGAGTCCATCGGCGAAGCCGTGTCTCTCTCGGAACGTTTCCGCCGTGCCGTCGGGGAAGACCCGCGAAGCTACTTCACCCCCGATTCCCCGGAAGATTGATTCCAGATTCCAAATTCCAGATTCCAGGTGGAAAGCTCGTGGAACCCGGAACCCGGAACCTGGAACCTGGAACCGCGGCGGGCGAGCGCCGCGAGCCCGGATAATTCACGGACACCCAGCCGAAACACGTGTATCTCACCGAGAGATGAATGGACCGTTGAGGAGATATTGCGCGTTGCCGAAATACACCTTGTTCCCGCGATCCGCGGGACGGCTGGAGTCGTTCGGGAATTATGCGGGTTAGCAGCGGAGATAATCGGGGACCCAGTTCTTGACGCGGCGCTTGATCTCGTCGCGGTTCCGGATGTTGTTGGTCAGGACCTCGCGCATGAGATCCGGCATCTCCGCGTCGCCGGCGAACCTCAAAGCGACGAACTGGTCGCGCGTCAGCTCGTCGATTCGTCCTTTGAGATCCGAAGGCAGAATTTCCTTCAATCGCAGGCGCATCTCGAGACGGATGACGCGGTCCTGGACGGTCAGGGCGAAGATCCGGGCGTAGAACGAGAGCGCCAGCAGGGCGGCCGCGACGGCGAGCTCGAGCGCCGCCTGCCAGGACGTCCACCGGATCAGCTGGACGAGCCTCCAGATCAGGTTGATGGCCAGGATGCCGAAGATTCCGACATGATAGGCAGGGACCATCCTGCGGTGATTCCCGAAATTCTGCGGTTCCCGTTGCGCCATCGCGTCCTCCTCAAATCTTCGATTGCCGATTGCCGATTGCACTCCCGGAAATCAGAGCAGGCTCCGGCAAGAATCTACAGTCGAAGATTATCTACAGGATCACGTTGCGGACGAAGTAATCGGCGACGCTCACGGTGCCGTTGACGATCTGGCGGGCGCTCTCGGAGCTCATCTCGAAGGAGCCCGCCGCGTCGCCGGCGGGGGTCGTGAGGGCGATTTCGACGGTCGTCGGCTTCCCCTTCTCCTGCAGATCCGTGAGGGCCTTCGCGGACGCGGACAGAATGTTGAACACGGCCCCCTCGGAGGGGGTCGTGGCGAGGAGACGCAGCTTCCCCCGGTAACTCGTCAGGCGGTACTGCGTGATCGCCGCTCCGTCGAGCACCCTTCGGAACGCCAGCTCCACGGCGGGCTCGGGCGCTTCCCAGGACGTTGCCGACGCCCCCGCCGCGGCGCCGACCGCCGCCCTGGCCGGCGGCACGCCCAGCCGCGTCTTGTGCTGCCGGATGACGTCCTGCAGGCTGACGGTCGGCGGAGGCTTCAGGATGGGGACCTTGATCTCCTTGTCTTCTCCGGGAACCAGAGCGATGACATTGCCGGGGTTCTCCTTGTTGTATTGCTCGGTGCCCGGAACATCGATCGTGGCCAGATCGATCTGCGTGACGGTCCCGTTGGGGAGGGTGATGATCGCTTTGTTCCCCTTCACCTCGTACCGGGATCTGGCGAAGATGATGGAGCCGTCCTTCAGCTTGATGTTGTAGGCGGAAGCGACAGAAGCGGCCAGAGCCAGGGCCGCCAGGACCAGGAGACCGAGTCGTTTCATCGAAGTTCCTTTTCGCCCGTTTGACAGGGCCGGGCAGGCCTCACATGATACCACCCCGATGCTCATCGTCATGGACTCGGCGGCTTCCGCCGAGGACGTTCGCCGCGTCGTCGAGACGGTCGAGAGGCTGGGGCTCCAGGCGCATGCGATTCCCGGGGCGCAGCGCACGGCCATCGGCATCACCGGCAACCGGGGCTCCGTCGAGACCGGCGCCTTCGAGAACCTCCCCGGCGTCGCGGAAGTCATCCCGGTCTCGGCACCCTACAAGCTCGTCTCCCGGGAAGCCAAGCGGGAGAATACGGTCGTTTCCGTTGGAGGGGTGCCCGTGGGCGGGCCGGAAATCGTCGTCATCGCGGGACCCTGCGCCGTCGAATCGGAAGCCCAGGCCCTGGAGACCGGCCGCGCGGTCCGCGGGGCGGGCGCGAGGCTCTTCCGCGGGGGCGCCTTCAAACCGCGCACCTCTCCCTATTCCTTCCAGGGGCTGGGCGAGGAGGGGCTGAAGATCCTGGCGAAGGTCCGCGGAGAGACGGGCCTTCCCATCGTGACCGAGGTCCTCGACACCGAGACCGTCGAGCTCGTGGCGGAGCACGCCGACTGCCTCCAGGTCGGCGCCCGCAACATGCAGAACTTCTCCCTGCTCAAGAAGCTCGGCAAGACGCGCAAGCCCGTGCTCCTGAAGCGCGGGATGTCGGCCACTCTGGAGGAGCTTCTCCTCTCCGCCGAGTACCTCCTGGCGGAAGGCAACTACGAAGTCATTCTCTGCGAGCGCGGAGTGCGCACCTTCTCGGACCACACGCGCAATACCCTGGATCTCTCGGCTGTCCCTTACGTCCAGCGGATCTCGCACCTTCCGATCCTCGTGGATCCTTCCCACGGCACCGGCAAGCGGCAGAAGGTGCTCCCTCTCTCCCGCGCCGCGGTCGCTGTCGGCGCGGACGGGCTCCTCATCGAGGTCCATCCCCACCCCGAGGCCGCGCTCTCCGACGGCCCGCAGGCTCTCCTCCCGGAGATGTTCGCCGACCTGATGCGGCAGGTCCGCCTGCTCGCCCCCGTCGTCGGCCGCACCGCCTAGGCCGTGCCGATGAGTGAAGGGCTTCTCGTCCTGGAGGACGGCACGGCTTGCCGCGGCCAGGCCATTGGCCGGCCCGGGACATCTTTCGGCGAAATCGTCTTCAACACGGCGATGAGCGGATACCAGGAGGTCCTGACCGATCCGTCATACGCGGGGCAGATCGTCGTCATGACGGCGGCACACATCGGCAACTACGGGGTGCGGCGGGACGAGGCGGAGTCGGACAAGGTCCACGTGGCCGGGTTCCTCGCGCGCGACTTTCCGGAGCGCTGGAGCGGGGCGGGCGGAGAGGAGAGCCTGGCGGACTACCTCCAATCCTCCGGCGTCATCGGGCTTCACGGTCTCGACACGCGCGCTCTCGTCCGGCGCATCCGCACGCAGGGAGCGATGCGGGCCGGGATTTCGACCGAGATCCTGGATTCCGAAGAGTTGAAGCGGCTCGTGCTCGAATCGCCGCCGATGATCGGAAGCGACCTCGCGCTGGCGGTCTCGCCGACCTCGCGCTCCGTCTTCCCGGCTGCCCGCGAGCGCTTCCACGTCGCGGCCATCGACTACGGCATGAAGCGCAATATCGTCCGGCTGTTGAACGCGGCCGGCTGCCGCGTCACGGTCTTCCCGGCCGCGGCCTCCGCCGGGGCGATTCTCGAGGCCGAGCCCGACGGGATCTTCCTCTCCAATGGGCCCGGCGACCCCGCCGCGCTGGGAGCACAGATCCGGACGATCGAAAGCCTCATCGGGAAGAGGCCGATCTTCGGGATCTGCCTGGGGCACCAGCTTCTCGGGCTCGCGCTCGGAGGCAGGACCTTCAAGCTGAAGTTCGGACATCGCGGGGCGAATCATCCCGTGGCGGATCTGCGGACCACGGCGGTCGCGATCACTTCGCAGAACCACGGATTCGCCGTGGACGACGCCACGCTTCCGGCGGAGGTCGAGCCGACGCACCGGAACCTGAACGATGGCACCCTCGAGGGCTTTCGCCACCGGACGCTGCCGATCCTTGCCGCCCAGTTCCATCCCGAGGCCTCTCCCGGCCCCCACGACGCCAACGCGCTCTTCGAGAGCTTCCTCGAAGCCATGGAACGCGAGAGAACGGGAGCCGTGAGGCGTCAGGCGTGAGGCGTTAAGCGAGGCGCGCCAACGATTCCTCCCGCTTCGCCTGACGCCTTTCGCCTCACGCCTTCCGGCCCAGGATGGCCTTGATGCCGCTCTCCCTCGAGGTGGCTCTCGGCTACCTGCGTTCGCGTCCCTCGCGTCTGGTCTCCTCGGTCTCGCTCCTCTCCATCGGCGGGATCGCGCTGGGAGTCGCGGCGCTCGTGGTGGCGATGGGCCTGCTCTCGGGCTACCGCTCGGAGATCCAGGAGAAACTGATTGGCGCCAACGCCGAGGTCGTGGTGTTTCCGCTCTCGCTCTCCTCGGGCGGATCTCCCGACCTCCGGTCGCTGCAGGGGCGCTTGAGGCGCGTCCCGCGGGTCCGGGCCGTCGCGGCGGTCATTTACCAGTCGGGCACGGCGTCTTCCGAGGCGACGCCCGACGGGACCGACGCGGTCCTGAAGGGGGTGGACCCGGAATCGGAGCGCGAAGTCTCGCAGATCGACGCGTACCTGCCCGATGCGCGGCGGGTGCTGACACGCGGGTCGTCCGGAGAGCCTCCGGGCGTCGCGATCGGAGCGGAGCTGGCGCGGCGTCTGGACGCCCGCTCGGGAGATACGATCGCGCTCTCCGTGCCCGATCGCGCCGCGGGCACGGCGCGGTTTGCGCCCCGCACCGGCCGCTTCCGGATCGCCCGCGTCTTCAAGACGAACTTCGCCGAGTACGACGCGGAATGGGTCTTCCTCGACCGCGAGGCCCTGAGAAGTCTCTGCCGCCTGGAGTCCGAGGCCGACGTCATCGAGATCAAGCTCGACACGATCCGCGACACCGAAGAAGCCGCGCGGGCGATCGAGAAGGCGGCCGGGCCGGGCTTCTCGGTCACCGACTGGAGGAGGATGAACAGCGGCCTCTTCTCGGCTCTGGCGATCCAGCAGACGACGCTCTTTCTCGTCATCGGCCTGATCGTCGCGGTGTCGACCTTCAACGTCGTCTCGACGCTGGTGATGACGGTGCAGGAGAAGAAGCGCGACATCGGCGTGCTCTCGGCCCTGGGGGCAGAGCCCCGATTCTTCTCGCGCGTTTTCCTGATGCTCGGCGCGCTGCTGGGAGGCGGAGGAGTCGCCGCCGGAATCGTCTTCGGCTGGCTCATCTGCCGGGCGGCGACGGTGTTCCGGCTCCTGTCGTTCCCGCCGGGGGTGGCGGAGATCTATTTCGTCTCCTTCATCCCTTTTCTGGTGCGCGCCGTCGACCTGGCGGCGATCGCGGGCTTCTCGGCCCTCGCCATCCTCCTGGCCTCCTGGATCCCCGCCCGCCGGGCCTCCCGGGTCAACATCGCCGAGGCCCTGCGTTACGAATAGTTGTGGGCCGCGCGGGCGCACGCTCTATAATCGCCTTCCCAGACCTCAAACCGCCAAGGAGGCCCTCCATGTCAAGATTCCCGACGAAGATCTCGTCCCTCGCCCTCGGCCTGTCGCTCGCGGCCGCCATCGCGTCCGCCCAGGTGTGTTCGGAATGGCTGTGGGCCAACCCGCTGCCGCAGGGGAACCGGTTGAACGGAGTGGCCTACGGCGGAGGAGTCTTCGTGGCGGTCGGAAGCTCGGGCACGGTCCTGACGAGCCCGGACGGCTCGTCGTGGACGCCGCGCTTTCCCGACACGCGGGCGGATCTGCTGGACGTGGCGTGGAACGGGAAGCTGTTCGCCGCGGTTGGCTCGGGGGGCGCGACCTTCACGAGCCCGGACGGCGTCTTCTGGGCGCGGCGCGCGACGGGCGCGGCGGGGACCCTCAGCCGCCTGGCCTGGAATGGAACCGTCTTCGCCGCCGTCGGCGACTCGGGCGCGGTCCTCACGAGCGCGGATGGCTCGGCCTGGACGGCGCGATCTTCCGGCAGCGCGCAGTCCCTGCGGGACATCGCCTGGAGCGGCTCCCGGTTCGTCGCGGTGGGAGACGTCGGAACGATCCTCACCAGCTCCGACGGGACGGCCTGGACCCGCAGCCCGTTCGACACGCGCGACTCGCTGTCTTCGGTCGCCTGGAACGGATCGCAATTCGTGGTCAGCGCCGCCGGCTTCATGACCTCTTCGGTCCTCCGCGGCACCGACGGCATGAACTGGAAGAGCGACTCCCTGGGCCTCGTCGTCCCGATGCAGCGGGTCGCCTGGACGGGGTCCGGGTTTCTCGGCGTGGGCGGTTTCGGGAACGTCTTCTCGAGCCCCGATGGCCAGCTCTGGGCCAATGTCCTCGCCCCGACGAGCTCCGACCTGCTGGGTCTGGCTTCGAATGGAAAGACCATCGTGACCGTGGGCACCCGGGGGACGATTCTCACGATGGCGGACGGCGCCACCTGGACGCATAGAACCATGGGCAACCGCACCTCTCTGGCGAAGGTGGCGTGGGACGGCGCGCAATACGTCGCGGTCGGGGGCTTCGGGGCGGTTCTCACGAGCCCGGACGCCGTCGCCTGGACGAGCCGGACGCCCGTCTTCGACCGCTGGCTCCTGGGCGTCGCGTCCAACGGCAAGCAATGGGTCGCGGTCGGCGAACAGAACGCGATCTTCTCGAGCCCGGACGGCGTCGCCTGGACGCGCAGGACCCCGGTCAAGAACGCCGTCCTTCATGACGTCCTCTGGGACGGAGCCCGGTTCGTGGCCGTCGGGAGCGACGGCGCGGTTCTGACGAGCTCCGACGGGGAGACCTGGACCGAACAGGCGCGGACCGGCCTGACGCTGAACGCGATCGCGTGGAACGGATCGGAATACGTGGGCGTGGGCGGAGAAGTGGGGCGGATCATTCTTTCGAGCCCGGACTTGAACGCCTGGACGCTTCGCTTCTCGCAGGATGGCGTCTCCTTGAACGACGTCGTCTGGAACGACTCGGAATTCGTCGCCGTGGGAGACACCGGCGCGGCGCTCTCGAGCGCCGACGGAGTCTCCTGGCGGAAGGCGGACACCGGCACGCTGGAAACGCTCTACGGCGTGGCCTGGGACGGTTCCCATTTCACAGCCGTCGGCACCGGCGGTGTCCGGGTCGAGAGTCAGGACGGCGCCGCCTGGAAGGCCGTGGACGGCGTCACGTCCAACGACCTCTACAACGTGCGCTGGTCCGGCGGGAGACTCCTGGCGCTCGGACGCGCCGGGACGATCCTGCGCGACTCCTGCGGCGCGCAGCGCGGAGCCGTGGCTCCCTCGAGAGTCCGCCCCGCGCCTCGGACGCCGCGCGCGGTCGCAAGGTAACCGAGCCGGCCGGTCTTCCCCGGACGCCTCCTTCGCCCGCCGGAGGGGGAGAGAGACGCGCGCTCGCTTAAGATGCACCGGCTTGCCTAAAAGAACGGACATCGGATCGATCCTCGTGATCGGATCGGGCCCGATCGTGATCGGCCAGGCCTGCGAGTTCGATTATTCGGGCACGCAGGCCGTGCGCGCCTTGAAGCGCGAGGGTTTCCGCGTCGTGCTGGTCAACTCCAACCCGGCCACGATCATGACCGATCCGGAGCTGGCCGACGCGACCTACGTCGAGCCGCTGACCCCGGAATTCCTGGAAAAGATCATCGAGAAGGAGCGGCCCGACGCGCTCCTGCCCACGGTCGGAGGGCAGACGGGCCTGAACCTCGCCCTCGCGCTCGCGGACCGCGGAATCCTGGACAAGTGGAGCGTCAAGCTGATCGGCGCCAACGAGCGCGCCATGCGCCTGGCCGAGGACCGGGAGCTCTTCAAGGAGGCTATGCTCGAGATCGGCGCGGAGGTCCCCCGCTCGAGCCGCGCCCGCTCGATCGAGGAGGCGCGATCGATCGTCGCCGAGATCGGCCTTCCCGTCGTCGTGCGCCCCTCCTACACCCTCGGCGGCTCGGGAGGCGGCGCGGCGCGCACGCCGGAAGACCTGGCGAGCGTGGTGGCGCACGGCCTCTCCGAATCGCCGGCGCACGAGGTCCTGATCGAAGAATCGGTCGAAGGATGGAAGGAGTTCGAACTCGAGGTGATGCGCGACCTCGCCGACAACGTCATCATCATCTGCTCGATCGAGAATTTCGACGCGATGGGAGTGCACACGGGGGACTCGATCACCGTCGCGCCCCAGATGACGCTCTCGGACCGGCAATACCAGTTGATGCGCGACGAGGCGAAGGCCGTCATCCGGAAGGTCGGCGTGGACACCGGGGGCTCGAACATCCAGTTCGCCGTGGAGCCCGAGACCGGCCGGCGGGTCGTCATCGAAATGAATCCGCGCGTGTCGCGCTCCTCGGCGCTGGCGTCCAAGGCCACCGGGTTTCCCATCGCCAAGATCGCGGCGCTCCTGGCGGTGGGGTACCGGTTGGACGAGATCCCCAACGACATCACCAGGAAGACGCCTGCCTGTTTCGAGCCCTCCCTCGACTACGTGGTAGTCAAGATCCCGAGGTGGGCCTTCGAGAAGTTTCCGAAGGCCGACCCGCGCCTGACGATCCAGATGAAATCGGTGGGGGAAGCGATGGCCATCGGCCGCACCTTCGCCGAGGCCCTGGGCAAGGCGATCCGGTCGCTGGAGATCGGGCGCGACGGCCTGGACGACGGCGGCCTGCCGTTGCCGCGCGAGGAGCTCCTGGAGAAGCTCTCCGTGCCCACGTGGGAGCGAATCTTTCATCTGCGGCGCGCGTTCGTCGCCGGCATGTCCCTCGAGGAGATCGCGGCGCGGACCTCGATCGACCCGTGGTTCCTCGACGCGGTGCGCCGGATGGTCGCGGCCGAGCGGGCGTTTTCCGGGCGCAAGCTCGCGGACGTGACGCGCCGCGAGTTGCGCGACGCCAAGCGTCTCGGTCTCTCCGACCGCTCGCTCGCCCGGTCCCTCGTGACCGACGAGCCGAGCGTGCGCGCGCGCCGGCGCGAGCTTTCCGTGGAGCCCGTCTTCAAGAGGATCGACACGTGCGCGGCCGAGTTCGAGGCGGAGACCCCGTACTTCTATTCCTCCTACGAGGACGAGAACGAGTCGGTGCGCACGGCGCAGAAGAAGATCGTCATCCTGGGAGGCGGCCCCAACCGGATCGGGCAGGGGATCGAGTTCGACTACTGCTGCGTGCACGCCTGCTACGCGCTCTCCGAAGCGGGATACGAGACCGTGATGATCAACTGCAATCCGGAAACGGTCTCCACCGACTACGACACGTCCGACCGCCTCTACTTCGAGCCCCTGACCTTCGAGGACGTCTCGGCGGTGCTCGACAACGAGCGCCCCGACGGCGTGCTGGTGCAGTTCGGCGGCCAGACCCCCTTGAAGCTGGCCCGGCCGCTCGAGGCGGCGGGCTACCCGATCCTCGGGACGTCTCCCGAGTCCATCGACCTCGCGGAAGACCGCGGCCGTTTCGGCAAGCTCGTGGAGGAGGTCGGCCTGCGCGCCCCCGAGCACGGCGAGGCGCGCACGCCGGCCGAGGCGCTGGCGGCGGCCCGGCGCATTGGATACCCCCTCATGGTGCGGCCGTCCTACGTGCTGGGGGGGCGCGCGATGGCCGTCGTGTTCGACGACCACCACCTCCTGGGCTACATGGCGCAGGCTCTCGCGAGCTCGCCGGAGCATCCCGTCCTCATCGACCGGTTCCTCGACGACGCCTTCGAGTACGACGTGGACGCGCTTTCCGACGGCCGGGAAACCTGGATCGGAGGCATCCAGCAGCACATCGAGCAGGCGGGCATCCACTCGGGCGACTCCTTTTCGGTCCTGCCCGCCTGGAAGGTGACGCCCCGGCAACTCGCCGAGATCCGGGAGGCGACCCGCCGGCTTGCGGAGGCACTCGACGTGCGCGGGCTCGTCAACATCCAGTTCGCCACCCAGGGCGAGCTGCTCTACGTCCTGGAGGTCAACCCGCGGGCCTCCCGCACGGTCCCCTTCGTGTCCAAGGCGATCGGGGTCGCGATGGCGCGGGCCGCGGCGCTTCTCGCGGTGGGGCAGCCGCTTGCCTCCCTCGGTCTGCCTCCGGAGCGCGATCCCGTGGACTTCTTCATCAAGGCTCCGGTCTTCCCGTTCAAGAAGTTCCCGGGAGAAGACAGCCTGCTCGGCCCCGAGATGAAGTCCACGGGAGAGGTGATGGCGATCTCGCCGCGCTTCGGTGATGCGTTCGCGAAGGCGTATGAGGCCATCGGGATCCGCCTTCCGGTCGAGGGCCGGGCGTTCTTGACGGTCAATCCGTATGACAAGAAGAACTTGATTCCCATCGCCCGGGAGCTGGCGGACTTGAAGTTCGCGCTGTGCGCGACGGAGGGAACGCGCGCGGCGCTGGCAGAGGCGGGGCTGCCGGCGGAGAAGGTCTTCAAGGTCAACGAGGGGCACCCCAACGCGGTCGAGTGGATGGAGGCGGGGCGGATCCAGCTGGTCATCAACACCCCCCTGGGCGGCAAGTCTCACTACGACGAGGCCGCGATCCGGGCCGCGGCGCTGCGCCTTCAGATTCCCTGCCTGACGACGCTCTCCGCCTCGGCCGCCGCCGTCGAGGCAATCCGCGCCCGCCAGGAGGAGAGAACGGGGATCGCTCCGCTGCAGGCCTACCACCGAGGATGAGGAATCCGGCGACGGCGACCCGAGTTCTCCTGTTTCTCCTTTCGGTGGCGGGATCGGGACTCCTCTATGCCGTGGGATTCGCCCCGGGAGCCTCGGATCGTCTCCCCGTGCTGGTGATCGCCGTCTGCCTGGCCCTCGCGGCCGCCTGGAGCCCTTCGCGGGCGATCGTTGCGTTCGCTTTCCTCTTCCCGTGCGCCGGGCTTCTCGCGCGGCTGTCGGGGGGCACGGACCCGATCGCCTGGCCTGCGCTTCTCTTCGGGGGGCTGGCCGCCGGATGGTCGTTCCGGTTCATCTATGACTTCGACAGCAGGCCCGAGCCGGCGGCCGTGGACGCGCCGCTGGCCGCGCTCCTCCTCGTCTGGGTCCTGGCGACCGGAGTGGCCGCCGCCCGTGCGTTCTCGCTCTGGGCCGTCTTTCATGGCCTGACGGGCCGCGCCGTCAACGGTGACGCGATGAGAGACGCCGCGGCGGTCCGCGAGAGCATCTTCGCGCTGTCGTCTCTAGCCGCCGGGGCCGCGTTTTTCCGGATCCTGCGGCGCGCCGGGTCCTCCGTGCGGCAACGCGCGCTTAGAGCGGCGCTCCTGGGTGTCGCGGCTTCCGCGGCGGCCGCGTGCCTGCAGCGCCCCGGCCTCCTGCCGGAGGAGACTCGCTCGTTCTGGCGGCTGACGCAGAGACTCTCGGGCGGCGCGGCCGATCCCAACTCCCTGGGACTCCTGTGCGCGCTCGCGCTGGTCGTCGTCCTGGCCGGTATGCTGCGGGGCGTCCGAAGAAACCGATACGCGCCGATCGCGGCGGTCCTGCTCGTGGCCGGGCTGTTTCTCTCCGGATCGCGGGCCGGCGTCCTGCTGCTTCTCCTGGGCACCGCGATCCTCGTGGCCGCCGGCGGACTCGGCTCGGTCGCGCGCCGAATCTCTCTTGCGGCCGCCGCGGTCCTGGTCCTCGTTGTCGCGGGCTTTCTCCTGCGCGGCTCCGCCGGTACGCTTGGCTCGAGGATCGCTCAGAGCTTCGATCCCAACCTTCCGATGGAATACCGCGTGTCGGCGCGGCCTCTGCTCTGGCGCGCCGCGGGGCGTCTCTTCCTGCGCCATCCCGTCGAAGGAGCGGGGATGGGCGTCTTCTCCTGGCGGTTTCCCGACCTGATGAGGGAGGAGAACCGGCGCTTCCGGATGCGCGATAACCCGGGCAGCGCTTACGTCCAGGCCCTCGCTGAGACGGGCGTGATTGGCTTCCTGGTGACCGCGATCTTCGTCGTTTCCCTCGGCGTTCTGGCGCTTCGGCGGGCACGGGAGAAAGACACTCTCATCGCCGGTGCCGGAGTGGCCTCGGCATCCTTCCTGGCGGCGCTCGCCGTGGGCTCTCACTGGTTCGCTCCCGACGTGTCCCTCCTCTTCTTCCTCCTGGCCGCGCTCGTGGCCGGTCCGGCGGCCGCAAGAGCCCCGGAGGACTCGAAGATGGGGAAGGGAACGAATCCATGGCTCGAAAAATCCCTTCTCGCTCTGGTCCTCTTCTACGCCGTCGCAGCGGCCGCGGCCGCGCTCGGGACGGCTCGCCCCGAAGAAGCCTTCCGCTATTCCCCCAGGATCGGCTTTCACGACGAAGAGACCGGCCCGGGCGGCCCGTCCCGCTGGACGCGGAAGCGGTTTGCGCTCTGGCTGCAACCTGGTCAGACCCGGCGGATCCGCCTTGCCCATTTTTCGCCGAGTCCGGCGCCCATGGATCTCACGGCGACAGTCGAAGGACGGCCGGTCTTCCGCCGCTCTCTCAAGGCCGGCGAGTCGGTCACGCTCCTCCTCCTGCCTTCTCCCGACCACCCCCGCGCGATCGTCTTCGAGGTCTCGTGGGCCTTCGTGCCGAAGCGGCTGGGCCTCTCGCAGGACCGGCGCGAGCTGGGCCTGCTCGCCACCGAGCCCCGATGAGGCGCCGTGGAAAGCTCCGGAAACTTTCCGTGGCGCTCTTAGGCCTCTCCCATGTTCCGGCCACCCGAACCCCCGGCGAGGTGCCGGCGAGGGTCGGCCTCGCCGGAGTGCCGGCGTTGGTGCTGGCCCTGGTCGCGGGTCTCTGGCTCCTGGCGCTGCTGGTTGGCGGCACGGTCCTCTGGCGCCGGCCGAGCTGACGAATCGGAAATGGAAATTCAGTTTCATCCCGCCTCGGGCGGCGCGCGAGTCAGGACACTGCGGGTCGGCAGAAGGGGAGAGCGCTGGCTCTTCTCCCTGTCCGTCGCGGGAGCGCTGCTCGCGGCATCCCTCGTTTTCACGGCGCCGAACGCCGTCGCCCGCGCGGGAGGGCGGCCAGCCCGAGGGGGCTCGTTCGCCAGGGCCGAAGAGGCGAAGGCGGAAGAGGAGCGCGCCGCGCGCCTGGCCGAGAAGATTCTCGAGCGGGCGCTCGACCGCGCCGATTACCTGAGCCGCATCGCCTTCGTCTACGGCGTTGCCGCCGCGCGATGGCCGCGCGCCCTGGGCTCGCAGTCGGGAGGGCATTCCACGGCGAGGCCGGGCGCGATCGCCGCGCGGGTCGAGACCCTCCTCCCGGCGCTCGAGACGGCCCGGGCCATTCTGGAAGAGCGGGAGAGAGGCGATCCGGACGTGGCGGCTCGTTCGCCGTCGCTTCTCCCGTGCGCGGAGCGCGCCTGCGAGCCCTCCGCCTTCTTTGGGCCGCGTGTGTCCGAGTGGACGGGGGAAGAGGAGTTCTTCCCCGGCGTGGACCTTGCTGCGCCGGAAGGCTCGCCGGTTCTCGCGCCCGGTGCCGCCACCGTGATGTTCGCGGGGAGGGCGCGGCGCTCCTCCACCGGCCGGTTCTGGCGGCTCGGCAACATGATCGTGCTCTCGCACGGCGAGAGCGGCGCCACGGTGTTCGGGCACCTCTCGCGAATCGACGTGCGCCGCGGGCAGCGCGTCACACGCGGGTCGAGGATCGGCGCCGTCGGCGCGACCGGCTGGACGATCTCGCCGCAGCTTCACTACGAGTTCTGGCGGCGGGAAGGCCGGATCCTGCGTCCGACCGATCCCTTCTTCACGGCGCTCGACCGCCGTCCGGGACGCAACCCGGTCTCGCTCGAGCAGATGGAGGCGACCTCTGCCCCCGGCCCGCTCGACCCCCTGCCGGGTTTCAGCGCCGCCGCACCGGACCGTTCCGGCGCGCCGGCCCCGGGCTCCCGTCGCGCCCGCGCTCCGAAACGCCGTCCTCGCGTCTGATCGTGCTTCAGCGAGGGTAGCCGAAGACACGCTGGCGGTGAGCGGCCAGACGCGTCTTGACGTCCTCCATCCGGTCGCCGCCCGTGACCTCGAGAACGGCGTCGGCGAGGACGAAGGCAAGCATGGCTTCGGCGATGACGCCGCAGGCCGGCACGGCCGTGACGTCGCTCCGCTCGTACGCGGAGCGGGCGGGTTGGCCGGTCTCCAGGTCCACCGAGTCGAGGCCCCGGGCGAGAGTCGAGAGAGGCTTCATGAAGAGGACGGCGAGGATCTCTTCCCCGTTGGTCACTCCCGCCTCGAGGCCCCCGGCGCGGTTGGTGCGGCGGCGCAGAACGCCTTCGTTGCCGGGCTCGATCTCGTCGTGGGCGAGCGAGCCGGGGCCGCGCGAGGCCTCGATGGCCGAGCCCAGCTCGAACGCCTTGACGGCCGGGATGGAGAGCATGGCCTGCGCGATGCGCCCGTCGAGCTTGCGGTCCCAGGAGACGTGCGAGCCCAGACCCGCCGGCACGCCGCGAGCGCCCACGAGGATCGATCCGCCGAGAGTGTCTCCCTCCCTCTTCGCCGCGTCCACCGCCTCGACCATCTTCTTCTCCAGCCGCGAGTCGAGCGCGCGCAGAGGGGAGTCTTGCCGCACCTTCTCGAGAGAAACGAAGGAGCGCGGAGATTTCCCGTCGGCGACCGCCCCGATCGAGAGAACGCCGCTTGCCACTTCGATTCCGCACTCTTCGAGCAGGAGCTTGCAGACCGCGCCGGCCGCGACGCGAGCCGCGGACTCCCGCGCGGAGGCACGCTCGAGGATGTCGCGCAGGTCCTTCGCTCCGAACTTCATTCCGCCGGCCAGGTCGCCGTGGCCGGGGCGCGGACGGACCAGGCGTCTCCCCGCCGCCGCGGCCTCGTCCACGGCGAGAGGCCCCATGACCGGCTCCCAGTTGGCGAAATCGCGATTGGTGATCCCGAGCGCGATCGGCGAGCCGAGAGTTACGCCGCCGCGGACGCCGCCCTCGAAGATCGCCTCGTCCTTCTCGATCTTCATCCTGCCGCCGCGCCCGTAGCCGTGCTGGCGCCGCGCGAGCTCCCCATTCACGAATCCCGGATCGATCCGCAATCCCGCCGGGATTCCCTCCAGGATGGCGGTCAGGCGCGGCCCGTGCGACTCTCCGGCCGTCGTGAGCTTGAGAGCCATGGCGGAGAGTCTCGCACAGCTGAGGGAAGTAGTGAGTTGTGAGTTATGAGTTGTGCGTTATGGCGCGGGCCACTCACGACTCACGACTTCTTCCAGGGCGCCTCCCCGCCCTGTCATCCTGAGGAGCGCAGCGACGAAGGATCTGCTCCGCTACAACCCGATTTCAACGGGAGTAGATCCTTCGCTTCGCTCAGGATGACAGCGTATCAGTCGGGTACGCTTTTAGTCGGGCAGGAGGCTCTCCAGCGCGGAAGGAGCGAGAAGCTGCGCGTAGGATTCGTCGACCCGGACGGCGTCGCTCGACCGCGCCTCGTGGCCGGCGCCGGCGAGGAAGAAGAAGAGGAGAACCGCCGCCGCCGAGAGAAGCGCGCGGCGACGCAGACGGCGGCGGTGATCCTCCGAGATCGCCGCGGCCACTCGCGCAAGGAAGCTCTCGGAGACGGGCGCCGGCGCCTCGGGCCCGACCAGGGGCCAAACCTTCTTCCAGGCGGCGGCCAGACGGACGTTGACGCGGCAGGCGCGGCACCGAAAGAGATGGCCTGCCTGGCGCCGTTGGGCATCCGGACAGCTTGTCTTCACGAGGTCCTCGTTTCGAATCGGGCGCGCAGTTTTCGCCGGGCGCGATGGATGCGAACCCGGACGCCCGTCACGGTCATGCCGAAGCGGCGGGCGATCTCCCGATCGGCCTCCCCTTCGAGCTCGCGGGCGAGGAGAAGCTCCCTGTCGAGCGGGGAGAGCGCCGCGAGAGCTTCCCGCAGGAGGTCCGCGTCGAGGTGACGCTTCTCCTCGGAAGCTCCGGCCCGCGCGTTCTCCGAAAGAGCGACCTCCGGGCGGCGGCGGCGCACGAGGTCGATCGCCGTGCGCAGCGCGATGACGCGCATCCACGCGGCGAAGGAGGTCTGGTGGCGGTAGCTCGAAAGCGCGCGAAAGGCCCGAAGAAAAGCCTCCTGGGCGGCGTCCTCGGCCAGCGCCGGATCCCCCGTGATGCGGCGGGCCGCCGCGAGAGCGGCCGGGGCGGAGAGGCACGTGAGCGCAGCAAAAGCGTCCTCGTCCCCCCGGCGCGCGCGCTCGACCAGCGCCGCCTCGTCCGGGGGGGCCGCGGGAGCCGGGCGAAGCGCCGCGGCCGCCGCGGCGCGGGAGGCCGGATTTCGAATCAGGAGCCGCTCCCCAGGAAGGCCTCGAAGGACTTGACCGCGGAGTCGGAACGGCTGCGCATCCGCTCGCGGAACTTCTGGATCTTCGCGCGCTGCTCGTCGGTCAGGATCGGCTGGATCTGCGTGCCGATCCTCGCGAAGAGCACGGCGCCGTCGGAGTGGACCTGGCCGAACTTCTGCGCGGCCGCCCGGATGGCGGCCTCGTCCGTCGGCTGCGCGAGGACGGCGTCGTGGACGGCGCGCCGCGCCGCGGCCGAAGCCTTCATCTGCGTCTCGATCTCCGAAGCGTGAGTCTTCAGGATGGCCTTGACCTGACTCTTCTGATCGTCGGACAGGTCGAGCGATCGGGCGATCCGCCCGAAAACGTGGTGGCCGAAATCCGAATGCGCTCCGCGGGGGAAGGCCCCGGCCGAGAGCCTGCCCGCGACGAGGCCGGCCACGCCCAGCGCGACGATCCCCGCGCCGACGAGAACCGATTTGCGAATCTGCTGGATGCTCACGGGTTGCTCCTTTGGGGCCCTTCGGGCTTCACCAACTAATACGACTGAGCCGTTTGGATGATTACGCGGAGGCGCCGGACACCTCCGGTTTACACTGGCGGCGTGGAGCGCCGTTACGTCCTCAGGACTCCCGCCCGGGCGGTTGCCTATCGGGTGGACTACGACCGGGAGCTCAACGAGGAGCAGCGGGAAGTCGTCCTGGCCGGCGGAGGCCCGATCCTGGTCATCGCGGGCGCTGGATCGGGCAAGACGCGCACGCTCGTCTACCGCGTGGCGCGCCTGATCGAATCGGGGACGGACGCCTCGAGAATCCTGCTGCTGACTTTCACCAACAAGGCGGCGCGGGACATGCTCCGGCGCGTCGAGACGCTCCTGACCGTGGACACGAGGCGCCTGATGGGAGGGACCTTTCACTCCGTAGGGAACCGGCTGCTGCGCCGTTTCGGAAGCCGCGTCGGACTGGGCCCCAACTTCACGATCCTGGACCCCGAGGACGCGCGCGAGATGCTGGAGGCCGCGACCTCCGACCGCAAGATCCCGGTCGTTGAGAAGCGTTTCCCCAAGGGGGACGTGCTGCTCGATCTCTATTCCTACACGATCAACACCGGCCGGCCGTTCCCCGAAGTCCTGCTCGACCGGGCGCCGCACTTCACGCCTCTCGAGCCGGAGATCGTGTCGGTCTTCCAGCGCTACCGCGAACGGAAGCGGGCCGCCAATGCCTGCGACTACGACGACCTGCTGCTGTCCTGGAAGCGGCTCCTGGACGAGGTCCCCGACGCGGCGGCCGAGCTGCAGCGCTCCTACGAGCACGTCCTCGTGGACGAGTACCAGGACACCAATCGCCTGCAGGGAGAGATCGTGGACCTCATGGCGCTGGGGAAGAAGAACGTCACGGTCGTGGGCGACGACGCTCAGGCGATCTACTCCTTCCGCGGCGCTTCCTTCGAGAACATCCTCGGGTTTCCGGAGCGCTATCCCGGGGCGAAGACCTTCCGCCTGACGAAGAACTACCGCTCGACGCCCGAGATCCTGAAGCTCGCCAACGCCTCGATCTCCCACAATGCGCGGCAGTTCCCCAAGGAGCTCCAGGCCACTCGACCCCCCGGCGTTCTTCCGGCGGTCGTGCCGCTGCCCGACATCCCCGAGCAGGCCCGGTTCGTGGGCCAGCGCCTGCTCGAGTGGCACGACGAGGGGGAGAAGCTCTCGGACCTCGCGATCCTCTACCGGGCGCATTACCAGGCGCTGGAGTTGCAGATCGAGCTCACGCGGCGCGGGATCCCCTACGAGATCCGCTCGGGGATGCGCTTCTTCGAGCAGAGGCACGTCAAGGACGTGTTGGCGTTCCTGCGCATCGTCGTGAATCCGAAGGACGAGCTCTCCTGGAAGCGCGCCTTGAAGATCTTTCCGCGCGTGGGAGAGCGCGCGGCGTCGGCGGTGTGGGAAGCGGTCGGAGGAAGGCCGGACCCCCTCGCGTCCTTTCAGGAGCGCGGAGGGAGCCGCGGCATCGAGCTCCCACGCGGCGCGGCCGCCGCGCTGGAGCCCTTCCGGTCTCTCCTGGAGCGGCTCGACTCTCCTTCGATCCGCTCGTCGCCGGCCGAAGCGATCCGCGCTGTCGTCGAGAACGTCTACCGCGACTTCGCGCGCGCCAAGTTTCCCAACGGGGACGCGCGCCTGGACGACCTCGAGCAGTTCGCGCAGTTCGCGCAGAGCTACGATTCGATGCGCTCGTTTCTTGAGGAGGTCACTCTCTTCCACGAGCTGTCGGGCGAGGACGTCGTGGCGGGCGACTCCGACGATGACCGTGTCGTGCTCTCCTCGGTCCACCAGGCCAAGGGACTCGAGTGGAGCCGCGTGATCGTCATGGGTCTCTCGGAGGGGCGCTTCCCCAGCTACCGCACCGCCGTCACGCAGGAAGGCCTCGAGGAGGAGCGGCGTCTCTTCTACGTCGCCTTGACGCGCGCGAAGAACGAGGTCGCTCTCGTGTACCCGATGCTCGCCCGCGACCGCTACGGAGTGGACGTCATCCTGGAGCCCTCGCGCTTCGTGAAGGAGCTGCCCGAGGATCTGTACGAGAGATGGACTGTGGAGCTCGCGCCGATATCCCAGGAGGCCCCGGAGGAAGACCGGGAGCCCGTGAATTGACGCGGAGCGATACCGGATGCCTCCGCCTGTGCGACAATGGAGGCATGGAGGCGACCTCGGCATGAGAGACGACCTCTATTCCGCCATCTGCCGCGAGGCTCTCGAGTCCCGGCAACGCGACGTGATGTCTTTCGTCGACAACGGAATGGCGGGACTGTCCGGCCGGCTGGAAAAGACGCTGCTCCGGCTTCCGGGGGGCTATTACCTGCTGGGGCTCGGCCCGTACAACGCCGGCCTCGTGCGCCTGGACTTCGACGAGCTCCTGATCGGCCGGGAGGTGCCAGAGTTCATCGGCGTCGGAATGCCCGTGTCGGGTTTTCGCGTCTCCTCTCCCGACGCCTTCCTGAATGTCGAAGTCTCCCGCCTGCATGCCAAGCTGTTCCGGCGGCTGACCGGCTCCGAGCCAGAGTACCGCCTCGTGGACATGCGCTCGACGTGCGGCACGTATCTCAACGGGGATCCCATTCCGGTGCCCGACGATCTGGCGGGCGCCTTCGAAGAGGATTGCGCGCGATCCTTGCGGTCGGGCGACTTCTTCTCGCTCGGACCGTCGGCCGTCAATCTCTTCCTCTTCTTTCAGAAGTGATGCCGGAGGCCGGCCGGTTCCGGCGAGAGTGAAGCCGGAGTCGGATCCGGGGCGGGCAAGGTTCCGGGCCGCCGTCGTTTTCGGTTTCGCCGCCGCGTTTGTCGCCGGAGTGGATCTTGCGCGGTGGATCCGGCCGCTGCTGCTCGTCGACCCGGAGCGGGTCTGGGCCCTCCCCCGGCTTTTCCTCGGGCTCTTCCTGATCTGCGCCACGGCCTCCGCCGGGGCAATCGCCGCGGCGGTCTTTCTCCGAATGGCGAGGCGATTCCCCGCCCTCCTGTCGCCGGCGCCTCTCCCGCTGCGGCGGGGGGCGCTCATCGCGATCGCGGCCGGCGCGATCGGCCTGGGAACGCTCGCGCGTTTTGCTTCGCTCGAGAGAATCCCCCCTTCGCTCTGGATCGACGACGTCTCTCTGATCTCGCCGGCGCTCGAGCTTCGCGGCGCCCCCTCGGATTTCCGCAATTCGATTCGTCCCGCGCCCTACGGCGTGCCGAAGGTCTACGGAAGCGTGGGAGTCCTGTACCTCGAGCTCTACCGGGCCGCGCTGCTCCTCTTCGGGACGACCGTCTTCGGGGTGCGATTTCTCTCCGCGGCGGCCGGGATCGTCTCGCTGGCGACGGCGCTCGCCCTCGGGCGCGCGCTGTTGCCCCGCGGCGGGGGGACTCTGGCCGCGCTCGTCCTGGCCGGGCTGCGCTGGCACCTGCTGCTTTCCCGGTGGGGTTGGAACGCCATCGTCCTCGCTCCGGTCCTGGACGTCGCGGCGCTGCTCCTGTTGCGGGCGCGGCGCCGGGAGAGCCGCGCGCTGGCGCTTCTTGCCGGCGTCGTCGCGGGATTGGCGGCGCACATCTACCTGGCGGCCTGGGTCGGCGCGGCGGCGCTGCTCCTTCTCGCCGCCTGGCCGCGTCAGCGGGAAGACCGCGTCCGCCCCGCCCTCGTCCCGGCGCTCGTGTTTGCCGCGGGATTTGTTTGCGCCGCGGCGCCTCTCTTTCTTTTCCGGGAAGGGCGCGAGGGCTCGTATTTCGCCCGCGCCTCGGATCACAATTTGCTCGCCGAGGTCCGGTACACGCACTCGTTGATGCCGGCCTTCGCCGCGGCCGCCGATTCCCTCGCCGGGCCGTGGTTCAAGTCGGATCCGTACAACCATCATGACCTGCCCCGAAAGACCCGGCTGGGCTGGATCCTGGGAGCGCCCGTGGCCCTGGCTCTGGCGCGCTCCCTGATCCGCCCGCGCGAGCCTTTCTCTGCGTACCTTCTCTCCCAGGGCGGCGCGGCGCTCGCCGGCTCGATCGCGGGAGGGCATGCGGGCGTACCCAACGGCTACCGTTTCGGATACCTCGCCGACGTGACGGCTGTCGCGGCGGCCGGAGGAGTTCTCTGTCTGATCGCGGTCTTTCCCGAGGGGCGGCGCCGCGCCGCGTCGATCGCGGCTCTGGGGCTTCTCGCGGTTTCCGGGACGCTCGGCGCCCGCGATGCCCTGCTCGTCTGGCCCCACGGCCGGGAGACCTTCGACGGCTTTCACGGCCAGGACACCCTGATCGCCAGGACGGCGCTGCGCTGGGAGCCTTACGGTCCCGTCACGATCTCGCCCGTGCTCGGCCAATCGGCGATCACGATCGGAGAAATCCGGCGGTACCGGCTCGACCCGGATCTTTCACGGCAGCAGCCGCTCCGGGATCGGAGAAATTTCCGGATCGTTCCGGCGGCGACTCCGTTGGAACCCGGGGAGCGGCTCGTCGAGCGCGTCCGAGACGCGTGGGGACGTCTCTGGGCGGAAGTGCTCGCGCGGGTCTCCTCCGAACGATGAGCCGCCCCGCCGGATTCGCGGCCGTGAGCCTGGGCTGCGCGGCGTCGTTCGTCGCGGCGGTCGATCTCTCGCGGGCGGTTCGGCCGGCTCTTCTCCTGGATCCGGAGACTTCCTGGGCCTTTCCCAGGCTTCTGCTCGGCCTCGCGGTCATCGCGGCGGCGGCGATCGCCGGAGGAACTTCCGCGGCTCTCCTGCTTCTCTGGAGCCGCCGCGCCTCGGCCTCCGCGCCGCTGCCCGCGCTCCCGTTCTCCCGCGACGCGCTGCGCCTTCTCTTCGCCGCGGCGGTCCTCGCGGGCGCCGTCTTCCGGTTCGTGGACCTGGCCCGGGTCCCTGCCTGGCTCTGGGAGGATGACATCTCGCTCGTCGCCCCGTCGCTTGCCCTGCGCGGCGCTCCGGGCGACTTCGCGGACTCCGTGCGTCCCGTCACCTACGGAGTCTCGAGTCCCTACGGCTCGGTCGGCGTGCTCTATATGGAGATCTTCCGCGTGATCCTGAAGATCTGCGGAACGACGGTCTTCGGAGTGCGCCTCGTCTCCGCGGCCTCGGGAGTTCTCTCGCTCTTCACGGCGGCGTGGCTCGGACGGGCGCTGCTGCCTCGTGGGGGCGGGACGCTCGCTGCACTGATCCTCGCGGGTCTTCGCTGGCATCTCATCCTCTCGCGTTGGGGCTGGAACATGATCCTGCTGGCCCCGCTCGTGGACGCCGCGGCCTTGCTTGCTCTGAGAGCGCGGCGCAGATCCTCGCTCGGCGCCGCCGCGGCGGCCGGGATCGTGATGGGGCTTTCCGCTCACGTCTACCTCTCCGCGTGGATCGCCGCAGCCGCCTTCTTTCTCTTCCTTCTGTGGCCGGGAAACGGCGGAGCGGCGGCGGCGCGCGTCGGACGCGCGAGCCTCTACCTCGCCTGCGTCGCCCTGGCCGCCGCGCCGCTCCTGCTCTTCCACGAGGGGCGCGTCTTTCCTTACTTTCGCCGGGTCGAACAGCACAACGTTCTCGGAGAGATGCGGCTCACGCGTTCGTGGACGCCTCCACTTTACGCGGCGGCCGATGCCGCTCTGGCGCCCTGGTTCCTTTCCGACCCGAAGCCGCGTCACGATCTGCCGGGGCGCTCTCGCCTGGGATGGGTCCTCGGCGCCGCCGTCGCGGTCGCCCTGGCGCGGGCGCTGGTCGTCTGGAAGGAAGACCTGTCCGTTCTCCTGATCGCCCAGGCGGCGGCCGCCTTCGTCGCGGCCGTGGCGGGAGGCCAGTCCGGCCTTCCCAACGGCTCTCGTTTCGGATATCTCTCCGACACGGCCGCTGTCGCGGCTTCCGGCGGTGTGCTCTGGTTTCTCGGACGCCTTCCTCAAGGGTGGCGGCGGGCCGGTGCGCTCGGGGCCGTGGGTGCGCTCGCGGTCCTCTCGCTCCGGGGGTTTGGCGACATGGAAAGGTGGTCGGCCGCGCCGCAGACATTCGCGAGCTTCTCGGGGCAGGACACGTTGATCGGCCAGGCGGCCGCGCGGTGGGATCGATTCGGAACGGTCGTGATCGCGCCGGCCCTGGGCCATCCTCCCGACGAGGTCTCCGGAGGAACCATCGGATCCGTGCGCCGATACCGTCTGGATCCCGAGGAAGGCCGCCAGAGGGCCTTCCTGGGGAATCCTTCACTGCGGGGGAGATCCTTCCGGATCGTCGCGCCTCACGAGGGCGTCTCGCCGGGAGAACGTCGGGTCGAGATCGTCCAGGACCCGTGGGGACGCTGCTGGGCCGCCGTCGTGGGCGCGAAAAGATCCTGATCCGCGTTCAGCAGCGAGCGCCGGAGGCCAGCGCGGCGCCAGCGCGCGCCAGGACCTCTTCGCCCACGTCGAAGGTCGAGGGGCGAATCTCAATCATCCCCCGTTCGTCCCAGATCCCCATCGACCGCAGGGGAGGCCGGTAGATGTGAAGAGAAACCGCCCGCGGAGTCTGCGGGATGAGGCGATGCAGGGTCGTCGGGCCGATGTCGCAGAGGTCCCCCTCGGGACGGACCCTCGAGTCGGCGAGCCTCGGGACGAGCTCCGGCGTCGTGAACCGCTCCTCGAGCAGGGAGCCCGAGAGCATGGCCATGCCTCCGAGCACTCCCCGGTGGTCGTGAACGGGAGTGCTCTGGCCCGACTCCCAGCCGATGATCATGACTTCCCAGTCGTCCCAGAGCAGGACCGGGTGGCGGACGTACTGCGCCGGGTCGAAGCGCACGCGGTCGAGATATTTTTCCGCTTCCCGCGAGATCCGTTCCGCCAGGTTGCCCGGCGTCGGCCTCTGCGGCGCTTTCGAGGCGTCGGCCAGGATTTCGCGAACCGCCTCCGCGAAGGTCATTACGCGATTCTAGCGAATCGCCTCGTAAACCGTAAGCCGTGAGCCGTAAGCCGAAAGATCGGATTCGCGGTGCCGCGGCTTCACGGCTCACGGCTGACGGCTCACGTGCTAGATTCCGCGGCGCAATGAAAATCGCGGTGGTGCCGGGGGACGGCATCGGCGTGGACGTCACCCGCGAGGCCGTCAAGGTGCTCGAGGAGGTCTGCCGCCGCGGTTCGATTCCCCTCGAGAGGACGTCGTTTCCCTGGAGCGCGGATCACTACCTGAAGACCGGGGAGACCGTTCCGCCCGGCGGTTTCGAGGATCTTTCCAGCAACTACGACGCGATCTTCATGGGCGCGTTCGGAGATCCCCGTGTGCCCGACATGAAGCACGCGGCCGACATCCTGCTGGGCGCCCGATTCCAGCTCGATCTCTACGTGAACTACCGCCCGGTCCGTTGCCTGGATGACCGGCTCTCGCCTCTGAAGTCGTACGGCGCGCGCGACATCGACTTCGTCGTCTTCCGGGAGAACACCGAAGGCGCCTATGTCGGCTCCGGCGGCAACTTCAAGAAGGGGACTCCCGACGAGGTGGCGCTGCAGGAAGACCTTTCCACGCGCAAGGGGGTCGAGCGGATCATCCGCTACGCCTTCGAATTCGCCCGCGCCCGGGGGCGCCGCAAGGTCGTCATGTCAGACAAGTCCAATGCCATGCGCTTCGTCGGAGACCTGTGGCAGCGGACCTTCGCGGAGGTCGCTTCCGAGTATCCCGGCATCGAGTCCTCCAGCCTCTTCGTGGACGCCCTCTGCATGCAGATCGTCAAGGACCCGCGGCAGTTCGACGTCATCGTGACCAACAACATGTTCGGCGACATCGTGACGGACCTGGCCGCGGCCCTGCAGGGAGGCCTCGGCATGGCCGCCTCGGGAAACATCCATCCCGGAAGGGTTTCCATGTTCGAGCCGGTCCATGGCTCGGCGCCCAAGTACGCGGGCACCGGCCGCGCAAACCCTTTCGGAGCCATCCTGACGCTGGCCGTCCTGCTCGATCACCTGGGAAAGCGGGAGGAAGCCGCGGCCGTCGAGCGGGCCGTCCAGGCGTGCGTCCGGGACCTCCGCTGCACCCGGGACATCGGAGGCACCTTGACCACGGCGCAAGCGGGCGATGCCGTTATCGAGAGGTTGGTAGAATACGGCGCCTAAAGGAGAGCAAGCTTATGATTCGTCAGATCACCCGCCTGTCCGCCATCGCATTGGCCGCCTTCCTGCTCCTGTCGGCGCGGCCGGCGCAAGCCGCCAAGAAGAACTTCCTCGATTCCGACGACGCCAAGGAAAAGGATGAGCCGCAGAAGTACTTGAAGGACTACGACAAGCTCAGCAAGGGGAAGGACGCCGACTGGGTCTACTTCCCGGAGGGATCGGGTTTGAAGAAAGGCGCCACGGTGACGGTCAAGGAGTTCGAAGAGAACGGCCGGGGCCGCGAAACCCGGGACGCCGCTCGTGACGGGAAGGACTACATGGAGGAGTGGCTGGAAAAGCAGGGCTTCAAGGTCGTCAAGTCCGGAGGCGAGGTGACTATCGAGGGCAACGTCTTCAACGCGTGGGAGCCGCACGGAGCCGGGCGCTACTGGGGCGGTTGGATGGCCAATCCCGGCGTGGGCCTCGAGGTCGTGGCGAAAGACGCCAAGGGGACCGTCCTCGCGGAGATCCGGCACAAATCGAAGGGCTCCACGATCCGCGACGCGGTCGAGAACGCGTTGGAGGACGTCGCCAAGGCGCTCGCGAGCGGGAAGTAAGCAGGAAAGAGGAGCAGTTGGAGCTGGAGTTGCTCTTCCCCTTCCCTCTCCCGAGGGAAAGGGAATCAGGCCATCTCACTGCAAGGATTCGAGATATCGCGAAAGCGGGCTTCCGAGAGAGGGGGCCCGCTTCTTGCTCTTTCCCCGGGCGTGGTACCGTTTTCCCGGAGAATCGCGGGGAGGGACCGGGTGACTCTCAACCCTGAACTCTCAACTCTCGACCTCCCCTAAGGAGCGACCAAGATTCCTGAGACCACGCAGGCCGTCACCCTCCCCGAGACGGGGTTGACCGCGCTTTTCGGGATCGCCGACGAGAACCTCCGCGCCATCGAAGAGGCTTTCGGCGTCCGGCTGGCGGCCCGGGGCAACGAGGTCTCGGTCATCGGCTCGGGCGGCGGCGAGGAAACCGTCCGGCGCCTGCTCTCGGACTTCTCCGAGTTGCTGACCCTGGGATACCCGCTGAAGGCGAGCGACGTCGCCACGGGCATACGGGTCGTCAAGGAGGATCCCAACGCTTCGCTCGTGGAGTTCTTCATGGAGAGCCCGTTCGGGCCTTCTCTGAAGTCCACGGTCACGGCCCGCAACATCAAGCAACGCCTCTACGTGCAGACCATCGACCGCCACGACCTGGTCTTCGCGATCGGGCCCGCGGGGACGGGCAAGACGTATCTGGCGGTGGCGATGGCGGCGGCGGCGCTCCTGGAGAAGAAGGTCAAGCGAATCGTGCTCGCCCGGCCGGCGGTGGAGGCGGGGGAGCGCCTGGGATTCCTGCCGGGCGACATGGTCGAGAAGGTCAACCCGTACCTTCGCCCTCTCTACGACGCGCTCTACGACATCCTCGGATACGAAAAGACCGCGAAGCTCCTGGAGCGCGGCATCATCGAGGTCGCTCCGATCGCCTTCATGCGGGGGCGCACCCTGAACGACGCCTTCATCATTCTCGACGAGGCCCAGAACACGACCTCGGAGCAGATGCGGATGTTCCTGACGCGCATCGGATTCGGGTCGAGGGCCGTCGTCACGGGCGACATCACTCAAGTCGATCTCCCGCAGGGAAAGACCTCCGGGCTGCGCGAGGCGCGGGAGCTGCTTTCGGGCATCGAGGGGATCCGCTTCGTCCAGTTCGACGAGAGAGACGTGGTCCGCCATCCTCTCGTCCAGTCCATCATCACCGCCTACGACGCCCTGGATCGGATCCGCGAGCGGGATCGCGACGCGAGCCGCTCCTCCAACGGGCGCTGATTCCAATGCCGACGGAAGCGCCCTCGAGGCGCCCGACGACCTCTTTCTGGAAGCGGCGGGGCTCTCCCCGGGAGGACGGGATCTCGCCGATCGTGGGGCTGCGCCCCTTCTTCTGGGCGGCCGCGTACGTCATGGCGACCACGTTCGCCTTTTCGCCGTCGCTCTCCTTTCGAAGCCAGCCCGTCCAAACGGGCTCCATCGCGACGAGGGACATCGTCGCTCCGCGCGACCTGATCGTCCCGGATCCGGTGGCGACGGAGCACCGCAGAAGCGAGGCGATCGCGGAAGTCCTCCCGGTCTACGACTGGGACACCGGCGCGGGAGCCCGCATCGAGAAGAAGCTGCGGGACTCTTTCCAGAACGCGCGGGAGGCGTCGGCCGTCACCCGGCGCCGTCCCGTCGCCGCGGCGCCGCCTCAATCGGTCCGCGACGCCTTCGAGCTTCCGATCCGCGACGAGGCGCTGGCGGCGCTCGCCCGGCTCTCCTTCTCCCCCTCGGTCGAGGACCGGCTGGTGACGGCCGCCGTCGAGCTCTACCGGGCCGGAGTCGTGGACAACCGCGATCTCATGATGGAGAACGGGGCGCACGGGCTGCAGCTTCGGGATTCCTCCTCCGGCCGCGAGTCGCGGCGCCGCGAGCTGGCGGACGTCGTGGAGTACGGGTCGCAGGCCAGGAGCGTCCTGGCGGCCCGGCTCTCCGGCGGCCCTCTCTCGGGCCGCGACCTGACGGAAGTGGCCGGTTTCCTCTCGGCGGCGCTGCGCCCGAACCTGGTCTTCAACGGGAACGAGACGGCGCGCCGCCGGGAGCAGGCCGCGCGCTCGGTCGAGACCGTGCTGACCAAGCTCCCTCGCGGGAAGGTAATCGTCCGCAAGGGAGACGAGGTCTCCCCCCGGGCGGCCGAATGGATCGCCGCGGCGCGCGTTTCGGTCTCGGACCCCTCCGCCTGGGTGAAGGTGTCCGGCGTTCTGGTGATCCAGATTCTGGCGGCCGCGGTGTTCTGGGTGGACGCGCGGCGGCACCGGCGGCGCCGGCGCGAGCAGAACACGGCGGCGGTCTATGCCTCGGTCCTCGCGACAGGCATCGTGTTCTCACTCCTGACGCGGGGAGCCTTCGGGCTCGCCGAGAACCTCTCTTCGAGCTTCGAGGGGTCCGCCTGGGCCACGCACACGTACTACGCCATCCCGTTTGCGGCCGGATCGATCATGACGAGCCTGGTTGCCGGGATGGGCCCGGCGTTGCTCTTCGCGGCCGTTCAGGCGGTCGGCGCCGGCCTGCTCATGGGGCAGAGCTTCCCCTTCGTCCTCTTCGCGCTGACAGGGTCGCTGGCCGGAATCTTCGGGCTGGGAAGACTGCGCGCGCGCAGCGTCCTGCTCGCGATGGGAGGGCTCGTCGCCGCGGCCAATCTCGTTTCCATCTCCGCGATCGCGTTTCTCGGCGCGGAGGCGCGCGGCTGGAACTTCGCCGGCGACGCTCTCGGAGGGCTCGCCGGCGGATGGTTCGTGGCGATGCTGATCGGGCTGCTCCTTCCGGTCTTCGAGCACCTCTTTCACGTCACCACCAACATCCGCCTGCTCGAGCTCTCCAACCAGAACCTGCCCCTCCTCCGCACTCTCGCCCTGGAAGCGCCCGGCACGTACCAGCACTCCCTCATGCTGGGACATCTGGCGGAGGCCGCCGCGGAGGCGATCGGCGCCGACGCGCTCCTGGCTCGCGTCGCCGGCTACTACCACGACATCGGCAAGACGAGGATGCCCGACTACTACATCGAGAACCAGCCGAAGGGATACAACCGCCACGACCGGCTGGAGCCCTCGATGAGCGCGCTCGTCATCGCGGCCCACGTGAAGGAAGGGGCCGACATGGCGAAGAAAGCGAGGCTGCCCGATCCGATCGTGGCCGCGATCCGCGAGCACCACGGGACCAAGCTGATCCGCTACTTCTATCAGAAGGCCCTGACCAAGGCGCCCGCGGAGCAGGGCCCCGTGCGGGAGAACGAATACCGACACTCCGGCCCCAAGCCCACCAGCCGCGTCAACGGGATCCTCATGATCTGCGACGCCGTCGAGGCCGCCGGACGCACGTTGATCGAGCCGACGCCGGCGAAGATCCGCGCGATGATCCAGACGATCGTGGACGACTGCCTGCGCGACGGGCAGTTCGACGAATGCGACCTGACGATGCGGGACCTCGCGGTCATCGTGGACACCCTGGAACGATCGGTCTCGACGATGTATCACCATCGCATCGACTACCCGGGCTTCGAGTTCAATCGCGAGCGGCCGCGCCGAAAGACGTCCGAGACCCCGGCGGCGCCCGAGCCGGCCCGCTCGACGGGGCCCCGCGCCGTGTGACCCGGACATGGAGATCGACGTCGCCTCGACCGTCTCCGGGTCCCCGCCGCCGCGCCGCGTGCGAGCCGTGCTTTCGCGGGCGGCTCGTCTCGTGCCCGGATCCGGAATCCAAAATCCAAAATCCAAAATCGAGATCTCCGTTCTCTTCTGCGGAGACAGGAAGATCCGGACGCTGAACCGCCGTTACCGGAGGAGGGACCGGCCGACCGACGTGCTGGCTTTTCCGGGATCCAGCCCCGGGTTCCTGGGGGACATCGTGGTTTCCGTGCCCTACGCGGCCCGTCAGGCGAGGCGGGGAAGGGAGCCGGTGTCGCGGGAGATCGACAGGCTTCTGCTCCACGGGTTTCTCCACCTGCTCGGGTACGACCACGAGACCGACCAGGGGGAGATGGACCTTCTCGAGTCGGCGCTGCGGCGGCGCTTGAGACTGGCGGAGGCGGCTTGATCTTCCTGCTCGCGTCGGCCGTCTGCTACGGCCTCTTCGTGCTCTTCGAGGCGTTCGCGATCGCGCTCGACCGGCTCTCGCCCATCAAGGTCCGCGGGCTTCTCGAGGAGCACCCCGAACACGCCGGCCTCCTGGCGGGCCCGGGGAAGGTCGAGATCCTCCGCACGACGACGAAGGTCCTCGTGCAGATCCTTCTCCTGCTGGGTCTGCTGACCGTCGTCTCCGGCTTCGGAATCTTCGGCGTCCTGAATCCCTGGGCGTGGGGCGGAGCGACGTTCCTGGCCGGCTGGTTCACGACCGAGGTGCTGCTGCTGCGGCACGGGGCCGTCTCCGACCCGGAGAAGCTGGTGGCGAAGCTCCTGCCCGTCATCACGTCGGCCTCGTGGCTTCTGGCTCCGCTGGCGATTCCCGTGCGAAAGATCTTCGAGAAGCGGGCCCGCCAGGAGACGTCCCCGGCCACGGAGGAGGAGGTCCAGGCCTACATCGACGTGGGCAGGGAGGAAGGTATCCTGGAGAAGGAAGAAGAGAAGCTCCTCCTCTCGATCGTGGATTTCGGCGACACGCGCGTGCGCGAGGTCATGACCCCGCGCACCGACATCCTGTGGATCGACGCGGCCGCGCCGCTGCCGGTCCTCGCGGATCTCTTCGTGTCCTCCAAGTACTCCCGGATCCCCGTCGTCCGCGGCTCGATCGACAAAGTCCTCGGCATCGTTCACGTCAAGGACCTCTTCGAGGCGATCCACTCCGGAAAGCCGCGGCCCATCGCCGACCTGACGCGCGAGGCCTACTTCGTGCCCGAGTCGAAGAAGGTCTCGGAGCTGCTGCGCGAGTTCCAGCGGCGCCATCTCTGGATGGCGATCGTCGTGGACGAGTACGGCGGGGTCTCGGGTCTGGTGACGGTGGAGGACCTCCTCGAGGAGATCGTCGGCGAGATCTCCGACGAGCACGAGGACGAGCGAGAGTCCGTGACGAAGGCGGGCGAGAACTCCTATTCCATCTCCGGCAAGCAGAACATCGAGACCGTGCGCGAGCTCTTCGGCCGCGGCCCGGAGGAGGGGGAGTTCACGACCATCGGCGGATTTCTCGCCGCGCGCCTGGGCCACATCCCGAGGCCGGGCGAGACGTTCCAGGAGTCGGGCCTGCGCTTCGCCGTCGAGGAAGCGGACCGCCGCCGCGTCCACCGCGTGCGCATCGAAGCTGT
This sequence comes from uncultured Acidobacteriota bacterium, assembly GCA_963837495.1. GTDB lineage: Bacteria > Acidobacteriota > Thermoanaerobaculia > UBA5066 > Gp7-AA6 > JAWOLE01. The sequence goes on from CAWINF010000002.1 coordinate 513,700, forward strand.
CGCTTCCGCCGAGCCGTCCACCGCGCTGCCCTCCACGCCCGAGCTCGGAAAGACGGGGACCTGAGCCTGGAACCGGAAATCCGCTTCCGTTCCGGGGAGGTAGCCGTCGTCGGGCGGCCCAATGTCGGCAAGTCCACGCTGGTCAACCGCCTCGTCGGCGAGAAGGTCGCGATCGTGTCCGAAAAACCCCAGACCACCCGCAAGAGAGTCCTCGGCGTGGCGCGGGTGCCCGGAGCGGAGATCGCGCTCGTGGACACGCCCGGCATCCATCGCCCCCAATTCCGCATGAACGCGGCGATGGTGCGGGACGCGACCGACGCCCTCGCCACCGCGGACCTCGTGCTGTGGCTGGTGGACGCCTCCGAGAAGCCGGGGAAGGGGGAGGAGTTCATCCGGAGACTCATCGCGCGGGCGGGCACGCCGGCGATCCTCGCCTTCAACAAGATCGATCTGGTCTCCAAGGAGCGCCTGCTCCCCATGATCGCGGATTTCTCGGCGCGGCACGACTTCGCGGAGATCGTTCCCGTCTCCGCGAAGACCGGAGACGGCGTCGAGAGGCTCGCCGGTCTCCTTGCCGGGCACCTCCCGGAGGCGGAGCCGGCCTACCCGGAGGACTTCCTGACGTCGATGCCCGAAACCGAGTGGATCGCCGAGGTCATTCGCGAGAAGCTCCTCCAGCGCACCCGCGAGGAGCTCCCCTTCGCCTCCACCGTCCTGATCGAGTCGGTCGAGGACAAACCGGAGAACAACGTCACCGTCGTGACGGCTTCGATCATCGTCGAGAAGGAGGGGCAGAAGGGAATCGTCGTGGGCAAGGGCGGGGCGATGATCCGCGCCATCGGCACCGCGGCGCGGGAAGAGCTCGAAGCGGATTCGGGACGGCGGCGTTACTTCCTCGACCTGCAAGTCAAGGTGCGCCAGGACTGGCGCAATGACGAGCGGTTTCTTTCCCGCCTCGCCGCCGACCCGAAGCGGTAGCGTTCCGCGAAACTCCTCGGGGCCTGCGCCGGCAGCGCCCTCCCTACGACCCTCTCCCGAGGGGGAGGGGGAAGAGGCTAGAGTCCGCCGACGGCGCGGCGAAGGCGCTCCGAGATCTCGGCGAGGGAATCGGCCAGGGACTCGCGGAGCCGGTCCAGCTCGGAGAGGACCTTCCGCTCGGAGGCTCCTTTTTCCGCGTGAGCTTCGAGGAGCGGCGCGATCTGGCCGCGAATGTCCTCCGCCTCTCGCCGGCCCTGGGCCGTCTTCTCCTGGAGGCTCGCCTGGAGGGATTCGACGTCCCGGGCGACCGACGCGATTTCCTGGAAGAGCTTCTCGGCCCGGATCGAGAGGCTGGCGAGCGCGGTCGACGTCGTCTTCTCCGCGCCTTCCCGGGCACGGGCTTCGCCGTCCAGACGCTTCTCGAGAGCCTCGATCTTCGCCGCCGCGTCGGCCAGCTCCCGCGTCAGACCCGTCCGCTCCTGCGCCTCGCGAGCCAGATCCGCGGCGATCTCGAGGAGCCGGTCCTCGAAACCGGAGGAGTGCTCCAAGGCCTCGGGCGCCGGAGTCCGCGGCGGCGGCGCGGCGGAGACCTCCATGTCCGCGGCGCTCTTCGACTCGCGCGGGGCGAGCGTCTGGAGGGCCGCCGGGCCGCCCGGGGGCTCCGGCGGCGGCTCGGCGGAAGTCACGGCGCGCCCGGGCGCCAGGCCCGACTCCTCGGGTTTGCGTCCCTGGAGCCGGCGCAAGAGGTCCACGAAGGTCAGCTTCGAGATCAGCCGGAAGGTCTCGGTGATGCCGCGGCCGGCGCTCGCCACGGCCTCGGCGAAGGGATAGGAGGAGAGACCCAGCGCCTCCTGCATCGCCTCGACCGAGAGGATGTCCTGCAGGTCGCGCTTGTTGTACTGGACGACGATCGGGATCGTCTCGAAGGAGAGGCCGATCTCCTTCAGGTTGTCCTTCAGGTTTTGCCAGCTCTCCAGGTTCTTCGGCAGCATCGCCCAGCGCGAGTCCGCGACGAAGACGATGCCGTCGGCCCCGCGCAGCACGACCTTCCGGGTCTCGTTGAAGGCGGTCTGGCCGGGCACGGTCGCCAGTTGAAAGCGGATCTTGTAGCCCTTGATCTCTCCGAACTCCACCGGGAGCATGTCGAAGTAGATCGTCCGGTCCGTCTGGGTCGAAAGCGTCAGGAGCTTTCCGACCGTGTCCTGGTCGAGACGGTCGTGAAGGAGCTGGAGATTGGTCGTCTTGCCCCCGAGACCGGGACCGTAGTACACGATCTTGGCGGTCAACTCCTTCGTCGCCGCGTTGTAGAGAACCATGTTCTTTCGCGATTGTAGCCCGCATTATTCACGATCGACTCCGGCCGCCGCTCCGATCTTTTCCGCCGATACGGCGTCAGGGCTCCTCTGCGATGCCCCCGGCATCGCCTTCGTCGCCCTTCCTTGTCTCGACGAAAAACCTCTGTCGAGGCGGCCGGGTGACCGTGAATAATCCGGGCTGGCGAAAGCCTTCCTTGACGGGGAGCGAAGACAGCCCATAGACTCGCCGCAAGTTGGTCGAAGGACTGATCAAGAAGACCCGCATCCTGGATGCGGACCGCATCCGGAGGATGGTCGACCGCATGGCGCACGAGATCGCCGAGCGGCACAAGGACCTGCCGGACCTGACCTTCATCGGCATTCGCACGCGGGGAGTCCCGCTGGCCACGCGTCTGGCCTCGCGGCTGGGCGATCTCGTGAAGAAGCCCTTTCCCGTCGGCACCCTCGACATCACGCTCTACCGCGACGATCTCTCGCTCGTCGCCCCCCAGCCGCTGCTGCGCAAGACCGAGATCGACTTCGACCTGAACGGCCGCGCGGTGCTGCTGTGCGACGACGTCCTCTACACGGGGCGCACGGTCCGAGCGGCGCTGGACGGCCTGATCGACCTCGGGCGGCCGCGTGCCGTGCGCCTGGCCGTCCTCATCGACCGGGGACACCGCGAGATTCCCATCGAGGCGAACTACGTCGGCAAGAGCGTGCCGACGGCCCAGCGCGAAGTCATCAAGGTCATGTTCGAGGAGACCGACGGCTCCGACGAGGTCTGGATCCTGGAGAGGCCCGCCTGAAAGGGTTCCAGATTCCAGGGTCCAGGTTCCAGGGGGCTCGGCGACTCTCGATGCATGATCGGATTCCCGGAGCGATGACCTGGAATTTGGAATCTGGAATTTGGAATCTCCCATGACGACCTCGCTCCACTCGAAGGACCTCCTCGGGACGGAGGATCTCTCCGCGGAGGAGATCGCGCTCATCCTCGACACGGCGGAGTCCATGCGGCCCATCGGCCAGCGGGAGATCAAGAAGGTCCCGGCGCTGCGCGGCCGAATGATCGTGAACCTCTTCTTCGAGGCCTCCACGCGCACGCGCTTCTCCTTCGAGACGGCGGAGAAGTGGCTTTCCGCCGACGCGCTCTCCTTCGCCGCGAAGGGAAGCTCGGTCGAAAAGGGAGAGTCCCTCCTGGACACCGCCCGCAATCTCCAGGCGATGTCCCCCGACCTGATCGTCATCCGCCACTCCTGCCCGGGCGTTCCCCACTTTCTCGCGCGCAATCTGCGCGCCGGCGTGGTCAACGCGGGAGACGGCGCGCACGAGCACCCGACGCAGGCCCTGCTCGACGCGCTCACGATCCGCCGGCACTTCGGGCGCCTCGAAGGGCTTCGGATCGCGATCGTCGGAGACATCACTCATTCGCGCGTCGCGCGGTCGAACATCTGGCTGCTCACGAAGATGGGGGCCAGCGTCGTGGTCTGCGCGCCCCCGACGCTCCTGCCGCCCCGCATCGAGGAGATGGGTGTGCAAGCGACGACCGACTTCGACGAAGCGCTCGACGGCGCCGACGTTGTCATGATGCTCCGGATGCAGCTGGAGAGGCAGGGCGCCTCGCTCTTTCCCTCGACCCGCGAGTACTTCAAGCGCTACGGCCTGACGGCCGCCCGCCTGGCCCGGGCGCGGCCGGAAGCGGTCGTCATGCACCCCGGGCCCATGAACCGGGGCGTGGAGATCTCCTCCGACGTGGCCGATTCCTCCCGATCGCTGATCCTCGAGCAGGTCTCCAACGGCGTGGCCGTCCGGATGGCGGTCCTGTATCTGCTCCTGGCGGGCCATGCCTGGGAGGGGGAAACGGCATGAGCCGGCTGCTCGTCTCCGGCGGGCGAGTGGTGGACCCGGCGTCCAACCGGGATGGCGTCTTCGACGTGCTCCTCGAGGATGGTCTGGTCCGGGAGATCGGCTCGCGTCTGCTCCCGGGCGACGCCAGGGTCTTCGGCGCCGCCGGCCTTCTCGTCTTCCCGGGGTTCATCGACCTGCACGTCCATCTGCGCGAACCGGGCCGCGAGTACGCCGAGACGGTCGCCACCGGCCTCAAGGCGGCGGCGGCCGGCGGCTTCACGGCGGTCTGCGCCATGCCCAACACCGATCCCGTCAACGACAGCCGCGCGATCTCGGAATACCTCCTCTCCAAAGCCCGCGGGACCGCTGGTCCGAGGCTTTATCCGATCGGCGCGGTCACCAAGGGACAGCGCGGCGAGGAGCTGGCCGAGTTCGGCGAGATGCGAGTGGCCGGCGCCGTGGCCGTCTCCGACGACGGGAAATGGCTCGCGGACGGCGCGCTCCTGCGCCGGGCGTTCGAGCACGCGCGGCTCTTCGGGATGCCGGTCGTGCAGCACTGCGAGGATCCGAGTCTGTCGGGAGGCGCGCCGATGCACGAAGGGGCGGTGTCCACGCGCCTGGGCCTGCCCGGCCAGCCGGGGATCGCCGAGGCCACGGCCGTGGCGCGGGATCTTCTCGTGGCGGAAGTGGCGGGAGGGCGCCTTCACGTGGCGCATCTGTCCACCGCGCGGTCCCTGGAGCTGGTCGCGGAAGCGAGGGCCCGAGGCCTGCCGGTGACGTGCGAAGTCACGCCGCACCACCTGACGCTCACGGACGAGGAGATCGCCCGCTCCGGTTTCTCGACGAACTTCAAGATGAACCCTCCGCTTCGGGAGCCGGCGGATCTGGAGGCGCTCGCCTCCGGCCTCGAGGACGGGACGGTGGACGCCATCGCGACAGACCACGCCCCGCACTCCGAGGACGAGAAGTCGCTGGACTTCGGTACGGCGCCTTTCGGAGTCGTGGGTCTCGAAACGGCGGTGGCCGTGGTGCACGACCGACTGGTCGTCACCGGGAAGCTCTCCTTGAACCGATTCGCCGAGGTTTTCTCGGCCGGGCCCGCGAAGGCCTTCGGCCTGCCCGGCGGCGCGCTCGCCGTCGGCTCTCCCGCCAACCTGACTCTCTTCGACCCCGCGGCGCGCTGGAGCGTGGACCCCTCCCGGTTTGAATCGCTCTCTCGAAATACGCCCTTCGCGGGATGGGAGCTCACCGGCGCGGTGGCCGCGACGATCGTCGAGGGGAAGATCGTCTGGAGACGGGAGACGTGAGGGAGACGCGGCGTCCGGGGTCCGGGATCCGGAAGGGCAGGGCGCTGGGCGTCGCTCTCCTGGGTCTTGCCGCGATCACGATCGGCGGCAATGCCTCGCCTCCTCGCGGAAGCGAGGAAGGGACCACGAAGGAGAACTTCCTCGGCTCGCTCAGAGAGGAGAAGCGCGCCGGTGTGCGCTGGAGATTCCGGGACCTGGAGCGCGCCGCCATCGACAGGTGGGAACCCGTCCTCCAGCGCTCTCTGGGGAAGGCTCCGGGCGCCGCGATCGAGGTGCGCCTTTTTCCGGATCCGGCCACGAAGGGGCGACTGACCGGCTCCTCCCGGCCGGCTGACCTGTCCCGCGACGGAAACGACATCAAGGTGGACCTGGACGTGTCGGCGCCGCGGGAACCCGACCAGGTCTCGCCGGTGCTGGCTTCGGCCGCCTTCGCGGCCCGCGATCCGCGGCTTCTCGCGCGTCCGATGCTCCTCTCGGCTCTCGGCGCGCGCGCCTGCGGCCGCTGGTGGGGCCGCGACGTCGCGAGCTTCGCGGCATTCGCGAAGCAAGCGCGCGTCGAGCCCTCCGGGGCCGAGGTGTTGGGTTCCGATCCGGATGTCTCCCCCGTCCTTTCCATCGGCGCCGCGGCCTCGTGGATCGACGCGGGCATCGAGCGGGAGGGAGAGCCGGCCGTAGTCCGGACACTGGCGGCAGGAGGCGCCCCGCTGGCATCCGCCTTGAAGCGCTGGGCCGCCCGCGCCCGCGCTCGCGAAACGGCGCCTCCCCGCCGGCGCGCGCTTCCCCCCGGCTTCCTGAGGGGGATCTCCTACGCGATGTCCAACTCCGTGGACGGCTCCTACGCTTCTCCCCGCTCCCGCGAGACCCTCCTGCGCGTCGCGAAGATGTCCGTGGACTCGATCTCGATCATGCCGTTCGCGTTCCTGCGCGACCCGCACGCGCCGGCGATCTTCTTCATCCACCGGAATCCCCGCGGCGAGACGGACGAGGGAACGGTGCGTGCGATCCGGGACGCGCGGGACCTGGGCATGTCGGCGATGGTCAAGCCGCAGCTCTGGATCGGAGGAGGCCGGTTCGTCGGCGAGGTCTCCATGCATGGCGAGGACGACTGGCGCCGGTTCTTCGACGCCTACCGCCGCTTCGTCGTGCACCATGCGGTGGTCGCCGAGTCGGCGGGCGCCGGGCTCTTCTGCGCCGGGACGGAGCTCGTCGGGACTCAGGAGCGGATCCGGGACTGGCGCGAGACGATTGCCGCTCTTCGCCTGGCGACCGGCGCGCCCCTGATCTACGCCTCCAACTGGGCCTCCGGCGCTCCCAGGGTGCCGTTCTGGGACCTGCTCGATGCGATCGGAGTGGACTTCTACGACTCGCTCTCGCCGGACTCCGGCGCGAGCGACGCCGCGCTGGAAGCGGGAGCTCGCGCCGCCGCCGCGCCTCTCGAGGAGCTCTCTCGAGCGCTCGGCAGGCCGGTGGTCTTCGCCGAGGCGGGCTACCCACCGGTGCGCGGGGCCTGGATCGCGCCGCACGACGAAAACACCGGGAGGCCTTCCGCCCCGGAGGACGCGGGGCGGGCCGTGGCGGCGGTCTTCCGCGGCCTGAGCGGCAAGAGCTGGTGGAAGGGGGTCTACTGGTGGAAGGCCTTTTCGAGCGGCCAGAGCGCGCGCCCCGACGAACGCGGCTACAACCTCCTCGGCACTCCCGCCGGGAAGGCCATCGCCGAAGGCTTCGCGCGCTTGAGCCGCGAGGCGAGACGATAGTGCCGGAGAATCGGACCGGCCGGACAACTTCGTGAGCCAGCTCCTGGAGGTCGCCGTGGAGGCGGCGCGGGCCGGCGGCGAAGTCGCGCTGGCGAGCTGGCGCAACCTCGCGGAAGGGTCGGTCTCCGAAAAGGAAAAGAACGACTTCGTCACCAGCGTGGACCGCGAGAGCGAGGAGCGGATCGTCTCGCGCATCCGCCAGAGTCTTCCGTGTGACAACTTCCTCGGCGAGGAGGGGGGCCGGCGAGGGGCGGATACCAGCGCGCGCACCTGGATCATCGATCCCCTCGACGGGACGTCCAACTTCATCGCCGGGTTCCCTTTCTGGAGCGTTTCGATCGCGGCCCGCGAGGGGGAAGAGATCGTGGCCGGAGTCGTCTGGGACCCGTTGCGGCAGGAGCTGTACACGGCGGAGCGCGGGTCGGGGGCCTTTCGCAACGGAATGAGGATCCGGGTGACCGGCCGCGAGGGCGTCACCGGAGCGTTTCTGGCGACCGGATTCCCGTTTCGCTCCCGGGACAAGATCGACCTCTACCTGTCGGTCTTCCGGGAGCTCTTCCTCCGGGCCCGCGGGATCCGGCGCGCCGGATCGGCGGCGCTGGATCTCGCGATGGTCGCAGCCGGAGTATATGATGGCTTCTTCGAGTTCCGCCTGTCCATCTGGGACATAGCGGCCGGCGCCCTGCTCGTCGAGGAAGCCGGCGGCCGGCTCACGGATTTCTCCGGCGGGACCCGTTTCTGGGAGCGAGGCAACGTCGTGGCCGGCAGTCCCGCCGTCGCCGCCGACATCCTGGAGACCGTGGCGTCCGTCGTGACCGAAGCGCAGATCTGACAGGTTAGTATTAGGCTGGGAAAAATGAAGATCTACCTCATCGCGCCCAAGAATCCCGAGTCCTTCTGGACGTTCGATCGAATCCTGCACAGCCTGAACAAGAAGTGCCTCTTCCCCAATCTCTCGCTGCCGACGGTGGCGGGGATCACGCCGCGCGAGCACGAGGTCGTGCTCTGCGACGAGAACGTCGAGCCGATCGATTTCGACACGGACGCGGACATCGTGGGCCTGACGGGGTACGTCGTCCACGAGAGACGGATCCTCGAGCTCGCGGACGAGTTCCGCCGGCGCGGAAAATTCGTGGTTGCGGGCGGGCCGCTGGCGTCTCTCTGCCCAGAGACGCTGCGCGACAGGGTGGACGTCGTCTTCGTGGACGAGGCGGAGTACACCTGGCCTCAATTCCTGGCCGACTACGCGGCCGGGGCGTGGAGACGCGAATACAACCAGCGCGAGAAGCCGAGCATGCACGACTCGCCGCTGCCACGCTTCGACCTCTTGAAGATCGACCGGTACCGCACGATGACGATCCAGTTCGCTCGCGGCTGCCCGTTCAACTGCGAGTTCTGCGACATCATCGTCATGTACGGCCGGAAGCCCCGCACGAAGACCGTGGCCCAGGTCATGGCCGAGGTGCTCGAGATCCACCGGCTCGGCGTGCGCAACATCTTCGTCGTGGACGACAACTTCATCGGGAACAAGCCCGAGGCCAAGCTGCTCCTGCACGCCCTCGCCGACTGGCAGAAGGAGAACGGCTACCCCATCGAGTTCCTGACCGAGGTGACACTGAACATCGCGCAGGACGACGAGCTGCTGCGGCTCATGCACGAGGCCAACTTCGCCACGATCTTCATCGGCATCGAGTCGCCCCGGGCGGAGAGCCTGAAGGAGACCCACAAGACGCAGAACCTTCGCGAGAACCTCCTGGAATCCGTCCACCGGATCCAGCGCGCCGGCATCGACGTGATGGCGGGCATGATCGTGGGTTTCGACAACGACGACCCTTCCATCTTCGAGGAGCAGTTCCGATTCATCCAGGAGGCCCGCATTCCGATCTCGATGACGGGAATGCTGAATGCCGTGCCCAAGACCCCTTTGCATCAGCGCTTGAAGGAAGCCGGGAGGCTGATCGCCGAGTCGGTCGGCGACCAGTTCGTCTTCACCAACATCATTCCGAAGGGGATGACGCGCGTTCAGCTCTACGAGGGTTACAAGCATCTGCTCGAGCGTCTCTACAGCTACCGGAACTATCGGCGGCGCGTCCGGGAACTGATCCTGGAGAAGGGAGCCCAGATCCAGACAAAGCTCGCGGCCGGGAGCCAGGACCTGAAGATCCTCCGCCGCGTGCTGTGGACCTGCATCCTCCGGGCGTCGCCGCGCCGCGCCTGGCTCACGGCGTCGCTCATGATCGAGACCGCCCTGCGCCGCCCGCGCGCCTTCCGCCAGGCGGTCACGCTCGCGCTCATGCACAAACACCTCTACGAGTACATGCGCGAAACGTGCAAGAAGCTTGACGACGTGGCGCGGGAGCTGCGGCGCTCGCCGCAGGAGCTGCCGCACGGTGCCGCGTAATCCGTCCGCCGCGACCCGCACGATGCTCGTTGACGCGGCCCGTTTCTCGCCGGTCTCTGAACAGGTTCCCTACGAGAGGATGACGCCGGCGTAGCCGACGACGGACGTGGTGTCGCCGGTCTCGTCGCCGCTGTCGCGGCGGGCCACGACGCGGGCCTGCGTGATTCCGGCCGACTGCGCCGCGAAGAGCAAGGCCGTCGCCGGCAGGAAGCCGCACATCGAGATCCCCTCGGAGAGGACCGTCGCGAAGAGACCTTCCGCGTCGAGCTTCTCGATCCGGGCGAGCGCGCGCTCGTCTTTGCGCCGGCCGACCGCCCGCGACTCGTAGTGGTTCATGTCGGAGGAAGCGAGCAGGAGGGGAGGATCGGCCTCCTCCGAGCGGATCGTGGCGAGCGCCCGGCCGACCTCGCGGCACAACTCGAGGTCGTGCGCTCCCAGGCACACGGCCACCAGCTCGATGTCCCGGCGCAGAACCTGGAGGAAGGGGAGCTGAACCTCCAGGGAATGCTCGCGGGCGTGGGCCGAGGCGTCCCATTCGAGCGACGGGGCGAGGTCCAGCAGACGCTGCGCCAGCCGGCGGCTTGCCTTCACGTCGCCCAGAGGCGTGCGCCAGGCTTCCGACGGCTCGAGGGAGGCCGGAGCGCCGCGCCCCGTGTGGTTGGGACAGAGAATGACCACGCTTGCCGGAATTCGCAGGCGCGCATACACCGCGCCGGCGACGGGTCCGGAATAGACATAACCGGCGTGCGGCACGATCGCCCCGAAGGCGGTCCGCGGCTCCTCTCCCGCGCCGGCCTGCAGATGCGACCGCACGTCTTTCTCGAGGCGCTCGGCTCGCGCCTCGTAGAACATCCCGGCCACCGCGGGCGGACGAACGCTCATTGCGTGAAGCGTAAGGCGTAAGGCGTAAGGCGGAGCACGAGCAATGTTAACTCCGGGGCTTCGCCTGACGCCTACCGCCTACCGCCTAACGGTCCCCGGGACCGGAGGATCTTCAGTTGACGAGGAGAGTCGCTTCGGCGCTTACGCCGGCGACCGTGGCCTTGATCGTCGCGGTGCCCGCGGCGATCCCGGAGGCGACGCCGCCTCCGTCCACCGTGGCGACGGCGGGGTCGGAGGAATGAAAGACCGCGGCGGATCCCTCATAGCTCTTGCCGTCCGGACCGTAGGCGACGACCTCGAACCGCTGCGAGTCGCCCACCCGCACGAGCGCCGTCGCCGGGCGGATCTCGGCGCGGCTGATGTCGCCAATGACGACCGCGATATCGGACGCGCCCTGGAGATCTCCGGCCTTAACGACGATCGTCGCGATTCCGGGGCCGACCGCGGTGACAGTCCCGTCCTGGGAGATGGACGCCGCCGCGGGTCTGGACGAGCTCCAGGTGACAGGCCAGGAAACGGGCACGCCTTTGGAGCTCTTGAGAACGGCGGTGAGGACAATCGTCGTGCCGGCGGGCCCCACGAGGCGCGCGGAAGCGGGGGCGATCTCGATGGTCTTCACGTCCACGACTTCGACGGGAACCTCGGTCGAAAGTTTCTCGGAGCTCGCCGTCACGACGGCCCGGCCGGCCCCCTTGGACTGGAGCCTTCCCGACCCGTCCACCGTCACGACGTCGCTCTTGGAGGAGGACCACTTGAGGCCGCGGGACGGAACGGGGCGGCCCTTCTTGTCCACAAGGAGTCCGATCAGGCGCTGACTCCGCCCGAGGCCGAAGATCCTGACCGGCCGGGGTGAGACCTCGATGGATGCCGGCTTCCGTGTACAGCTTCCGGCCAGCACCGCGAGCAGAATCATCCCGATGGCCCGTTGAGTTCTCAGCAAACTGTTCCTCCAGAGTGCCATCAGGATAGCAGGAGTCGCGGCGCTCGTCCCATCGCCGGTCGGCTGACCTAGTCTCCCATCCAGCGCAGGATCCTCCGCGCCCGACGCGCGACGCGCTGCGGATGGCGGACGGGGTCATAGATGCGCGGGGACGGGATGATGGCCGCGAGCGTCGCGGCTTCCAGCTCGGACAGGCCGGAAGCGGACTTCCCGAAGTAGCGGCGCGAGGCGGCCTCCGCGCCGAAGGTCCGCGGACCCAGCTCGACGACGTTCAAATACAGCTCGAGGATGCGCCGCTTGGAGAGTCTCGCCTCGAGCCTGGAGGCGATTGCCCATTCCCTCAGTTTTCTCCAGGGGGTCCGTCGAGGGGAGAGATAGAGATTCTTGGCGAGCTGCTGGGTGATCGTCGAAGCGCCGTGGCGCAGGTTCCGGCTCTCCCAGTCCTTCTCCAGCGCGCCGCGCACGGCCTCCCAGTCCACGCCGCGGTGTTCGTAGAAACGCGCGTCCTCCGCCGCGATGACGGCCATCGGCAGGCCGCGCGATATCCTGGACAGGGGCACGGGGATCCATTCGAGTCTCGAGCTCTGCCCGGACCGCGACAAATCCTTCTTTCGGCGCTCCATGAAGGCCGTCGTCTTCGGAAACTCCGTCTTGAGCGCGGTCACGTCCGGGAGCGTCGCGAAGAAGGTGACCGCGGCCACGCAGACACAGGCAGTCGCGACAGAGAGAATCCGAAGAATCGCCCTCGACTTTGACTGCGAGGCTTCCGTCGGACTGTCGGAGGCGACGTCCAAATCGAGGCTCTGGATCTGGAAACTCGAAACCTGAAACCTGGAACTCGTTCTCTAGCCCCGGGCGGCGGCGATGGAGCGCCGGAGCTTGCGCACTCCTTCGTCCGCCTCCTCTCGCGAGAGCGTCAGGGGAGGCCGCAGCCGGATGGCGGAGGGCCCGGAGGCGAGCGCGATCAGCCCGTTCTCGAGCCCGGCGGCGAGGGTCCTGTCTCGCGTCGCCTTGTCGGGGAGGTCGAAGGCGAGGAAGAGCCCCCGGCCGCGGACATTCGAAACGGCGGACGGAAACTCCTCCGCCATCTCACGCAGTCTGGCGAGCATGTGCTCGCCGACGGCGCGGGCGTTCTCGACGAGGTTCTCCTCCTGGATGATCTCGAGGTACCTCGCGCAGCGGACCATGTCCACGAGGTTGCCGCCCCAGGTCGAGTTGATGCGCGAGGAGATCTTGAAGACGTTGTCCACGCCGTCGATGCGCCTGTTGGCCGCGAAGCCGCAGACCTGCGTCTTCTTGCCGAAGACGAAGAGGTCCGGCTCGGCGGGGAACTGCTGCCAGCACCACATCGATCCGGTCAGGCCGACACCGGTCTGGACTTCGTCGAGGATGAGGAGAAACTCGAGCTCGTCGGCCAGCTCCCTCAGCCGGCGGAAGAACTCGGGGCGGAAGTGGTTGTCCCCGCCCTCTCCCTGGATCGGCTCGAGAATGAGCGCCGCGATGTCGCCTTCGGACTCGGCGCAGGCCTTCCGGATCTCGCGCTCGACCTCTTCTTCCGCGGCCGCGGCCTCGCGCAGGATCTCGGGCGTGACCGGGAATCGCAGCCGGGGGCAGGGGAGGCGGGGCCAGTCGAAGACCGGAAAATACTGGGTCTTGCGGGGGTCGGCCGTATTCGTCAGCGAGAGCGCATAGCCGGTGCGCCCGTGGAAGGCGTTGCGAAAATGGAGGACCTTCTTCCCCTTCTCGCCCGCTCCGCGCGCGAGGTTCCTGCGCACTTTCCAGTCGAACGCCGTCTTCAGCGCGTTCTCCACCCCCGCGGCCCCCCCTTCGACGAAGAAGAGATGCCCGGCGTGCGAGGCGGGAATAGCCAGTCGGCTGAAGGTCTCGACGAACTCCGCATAGGCGGCCGTGTAGATGTCGCTGTTGGCCGGCTTGAGGAGAGCGGCCTCGAGAAGCCGATGCCGGAAGTCCGGGTCGAGCATCTTCGGATGGTTGTAGCCGATCGGGCAGGTCGCGAAGTTCGCGAACAGGTCCAGCATGGGGCGGCCGCTGCGGGCGTCGTAGAGGTAGGAACCGCGGCTCTTCTCCAGGTCCATCACGACGTGATAGCCGTCCACCAGGATATGGCGCGAGAGGACGTCCAACACCTCGTCGGGCGACAGATGTGCGGTTGTTGTCAGGGTCATAGTCGGTTACCTCTGGAGAATTGTCTATGGATGGTTGTTCGATTGACGATTGCGAGAACCGCCGCGCCCTCGTCAATCATCAATCGTCAACCGTCAATCTCTCAATAATTCCATCCCGTCGCCGCGGAACCGGAGACGGGCTGCAGGCCGGCGGCGAGGCAGCGGTCCTTTCCGTGTTCCTTGGCTTGGTAGAGGGCGGAGTCCGCCGCGCGCAGGAGCTCGTTCTTCTGCTGCTCGACGGATGCCGCCGGAGTGGCGTTGGCGCGGATCGAGGAGACGCCGAGAGAGGCGGTGATCACTCCTTGCAGGCTCAGGGCCGGGTTGTTGAAGCCGTAGGGGCGGGGCACGAATGTCGTCGTGCGGATGGCATGACGCACCGCCTCGGCGACCTCCATGCCTTCGCCGAGCGTGTGTCCGGGAAGGATCAGGACGAACTCGTCGCCTCCATAGCGCGTCAGCGTGGCGCGCTCGTCCGTCACTGTCCGTTTCAGGACGTAGCCGACCTCGCGCAACACCTGGCTGCCGGCCAGGTGGCCGTGGCGGTCGTTGACGGATTTGAGGTAATCCAGGTCGAGGAAGATGAGCGCGAGATCTCCGCCGTCGCGCGAGATCCTGGAGAGGTCCTGGGTCAGGCGCAGGTGCAGGTACCGCTCGTTGAAGAGCCCCGTCAGGCCGTCCCGCTTGGCCACCTCGTGCGCCCGGCGGGCGTCGAGCAGATTCTGGATCGAGATCGCCGCGTAGTCAGCGAAGATCTCCAGCAGCCTCCGGTCTTTTTCCTGGAAGGACTGAGAGCCGATCCGGTTGACGAGCTCCAGGACCCCGCAGACCGCGGACTCGATGCGGATAGGGACACAGAGCGCCGATTTTGCCAGGAATGCCGGGGCGCCGTCGAACTTCGGGAAAAAGTACGGGTCTTCCGTCACGCTCCCGGTCATGTGGCTGGCGCCGGTCGAATAGACGTGGCCGGCGATGCCGACTCGCGCGTTGATGCGGCGCGAAAGCCGCTCCTCCGCGTCCGCCCCGAAGGTCGCGATGAAGACGAGCTCGTTCTCCATCCGTTCCTCGTTGTTTTTCGTCAGAGGATCGTCGAGCAGGATGGAGCCGGCCTCCGAGGGAACGAACTCGTTGGCCTTCTGGAGGATTTCCCGCAGGAAGACGTCGATATCGATCTCGCCGGAATAGGCGTAGTAGGCCTTGTGGCGCTCGAGGAAGTTTTCGAGGCGGCGGTTGTCGAGCGTGTGAACGGGCAGCAAGAGAACTCCCTGTGAAGAGAGCAGTTTACCATTTGATAACCTGCTTTCCTGTGGAGCCGGAGGAAGTCTGTCGGGGAGAACGGTTTAACACGCCGGGCGGGGCGCCTCCGAGGGTTGGATGATCCCCGCGAGGAAGCGCTGGGGGCAGCACTTCCTCACGCGCGCGGAGACGGCCGAGCGCATCGTCGCCGCGGCGCGCTTGAATTCCACGGACACGGTCATCGAAGTCGGTCCCGGCAACGGCGCCCTGACCCGCCCGATCGCGGCCAGGGTGAGACGGCTGCTCGCGATCGAGATCGATCCCTGGAGAGCCACCGCCCTCGAGGAAGAGTTTGCGGGGGAACGGCGGGTGAAAATCGTCCGCGGCGACGTCCTCGAGAACCCGTTTTCCGAGTGGCTGGCGCAGGCCGGCTGGAAGGGCTCGGCCGTCCTCGTCTCGAACCTCCCCTACAACGCCGCCACGCCGATCGTGCTTGCCGCGGCCAGAGAACCAGAATCGATCACGCGCTCCGTTGTTACGGTCCAGCGGGAGGTCGCCGAGCGTCTGCGCGCCCGCCCGGGAGAAGGGAGCTACGGCTACCTCTCGGTCCGGACGGCCGCCTTTGCCCGGGCAAGCCTCCTCTTCGATCTTCCGCCGGGAGCCTTCCGGCCGCGGCCCAGTGTGACGTCCACCGTTGTCGAGCTTTCTCCGCGTTTCCCCCAGCTCGACGCCGCCGCGCGCGATCGGGCGCTGGAACTGGCCTCCCTCGGCTTTCGCTCGCGCCGCAAGACTCTGCCCAACGCCCTCTCCACCGAGGCGAGCCGGGAAGTCTGGGAGTGCGCCCTCGAAGCGATGGGAAAGAGCAGAAAGGCGAGAGCCGAGGAGTTGTCGATCGAGGATTATCTCCGGCTTGCCGAGATTTCGACCTGACGTTCCCATGACGATCGAGATCGTCCCGCTCGGGGGCCTCGGCGAGTTTGGACGGAACTTGCTGTGGTTCAAGTGCGGAGAGTCCAGCATCCTCGTGGACGTCGGGGTCTCGTTTCCCGACGAAACCTTTCCCGGGATCGACCGGATCGCGCCGGACCTGTCGGCGCTCGCGGGGGCCCGGATCGACGCCGTGCTCCTGACGCACGGGCACGAGGACCACATCGGGGCGCTGCCGCTGCTTCGCGAGATGAGCCCCGCTCCGGTCTATGGCTTTCCATTCACTCTTGCCATGGCGCGGCGCCGGCTGGAAGACGCGGACGCCCCCCTCGAGGGACTGATCGAGGCCCGGCCCCGGGAGAAGGTCCGCGCCGGGGAGTTCACCTTCGCATATTTCCGGGTCTCCCACTCCGTGCCGGACTCGGCCGCGATCCTGATCGAAGCGGCGGGCCTGCGGATCCTCCACTCGGGCGACTTCAAGCTCGACCCCGATCCGCCGGACGGAGAGACGACCGATCACGAGGGGATCGCGGCGGCCGCCGCCCGCGGCGTGGACCTGGCGCTGGTGGATTCGACCAACGCCGAGCGCCCCGGACGGGCCCTCTCGGAGCGGCTGGCGGGCGAGGGCCTCGCCGCCGTCTTCGCCGGGGCGCCTCGCCGGATCGTTCTCACGACGTTCTCGAGCCACGTGGCGCGCCTCGCCCAGGCCGTCGAGTCCGCGACCCGTCTCTCCCGCCGGGTGGCTCTGCTCGGCCGCAGCATGCGAGCGGTGGCCGAGATCGCCCAACGGCTGCGCCGCCTTTCCCTCCCCTCCCGGATTCTCGTGCCGCCTCCCGAGCTGTCCGGCTGTCCGCCCGAGCAGCTTCTCTGCCTGACCTCCGGAAGCCAGGGCGAGCCCTTCTCGGCGCTCTACCGGCTCGCCCTCGACGAGCACCCGGACCTGAAGCTCGGCGCCGAGGATCTCGTGATCTTCTCCTCGCGCACGATCCCGGGGCACGAACGCTCGGTCAACCGCGTGACCGATCATCTGGTCCGGCGCGGAGTCCGCGTGATCCGCGAGGCGGACCCGCCGATCCACGTCTCCGGCCACGCGCATCGCGAGGACATCGCCGACTGGGTGCGCCTGAGCCGCCCGAGAATGCTCCTGCCGGTTCACGGCGATCGCCGCATGCTCGCCGCCGCGGCGGAGATCGCGCAGGAGGCGGGAGTCGCTCGCGACCGCATTGTCTTGATGGACAACGGCGACCGCCTGACTCTCGGCCCGTCGCGATTCGAAATCGAGCCGGGCGCCGTTGCCGCCGGGCGCGTATATTTCGACTCCCGGCCCGAGCTCGTGGAGCCGTCGGTCGTGCGCGATCGGCGGCAGCTCGCCGAAGAAGGATTCGTCGTCGTCTTCGTCCCGCCCGACGCGCGCTCCGGCGAGATCACCGTGGTCTCGCGAGGGGTGGCCACCGCCGAGGCCGACGTCGCCTCCGAGGTTCGCAAGGCGGGCCGGGCGGTGCTCGCGCGCGCGACGCCCGAGGAACGAAACGATCCCGAGTGGCTGCGGGCGGAGATCGCTCTGGCCGCCAAGCGCGCGTGCCGCAGGGCCTTCGACATCCGGCCGGTCATCGTTCCGGTCATCGTTTAAGAGGCGGGAGCCGGAGATCCGAACTCTTCTCGCCTCCGTAAAATGCTAGAGTTTCGCCGCCATTCTCGCGCGAGGCTCGGGGTTGAACTTCGAAAAAGGAGGAGTTCCATGAGGAAACGCTCGCTTCCGGGTCTGCTGGCTCTTCTCTTCGTGTCGCTTCCGGCGTTGTCTCAAACGAACCCGCCGGCCAAGGCCGCGGCCGGCCCGACCCTCTACAAGCGTCTCGGAGGCTATGACGCCATCGCCGCCGTCTCCGACGACTTCATCGGCAGGATGGCCGCGGACAAGCAGCTCGCCCGGTTTCTGGTCGGGTTGAGCGACAACTCGAAAGCGCGCCTGCGACAGCTCGTGGTGGATCAGCTCTGCATGGCCACGGGAGGGCCCTGCCTCTACATCGGTCGGGACATGAAAACCGCCCACAAGGGCCTCGCGATAACCGGGGCGGACTGGGAGCTGGCGGTCAAGTACCTGACCGAGAGCCTGGACAAGTTCAAGGTCCCGGAAAAGGAGAAGGGCGAGCTGCTCGCGATCGCCTCGAGCCTGAAGGCCGACATCGTCGAGAAACCCTGAATTCAGCGGCTTCGGGATTCGTTCATGCGTCTCGCGCGGGCGACTCCCAGCCGGATGACTCCGTAGACGAGGACGCAGCACAGGAAGTCGAGCGCGAGACCGGCGTCGAAGCGCCAGGGCTGGTGCTGGAGCGGCGGTGCGAGATCGGGATACAGAACGAGGAAGTAGATCCCGTTTCCGGCGAGGATCGCCACGGTGTACTCGACCCATCTCCGCGGAGTCATGCCGGTCGGCGCCACGCCGCCATTCTGTCTTCGCGCGGTTGCTTCCCGCAACGGGAGAAGCGGCCTCGGGCCGTTGTTGTGGCGGCTATCCCGCGCGGACACCTCGCACCAGGGCTTCGAGGTGATCGACGTAGCGCTCGAAGGCCCTGCGCCCCGCGGCTGTCAGGCGGTAGTCGGTCCTGGGCACGCGGCCTTCGAAGGACTTCGCGCAGGCGATGTAACCCGCGTCTTCGAGCTTGCGCGCGTGAACCGAGAGATTCCCGTCGCTCGTCCCGAGCGTCTCCTTCAGCTCCCGGAAGGACAGCGACGGGCTGGCGGCCAGGGCCGACACGATGGCCAAACGCATCCTCTCGTGGATCACGCGGTCCAGTGCCGGGAGCGCGAGCCGGCGGGGAGCTTGCGAACCGCCCGGCCTTCGTTCGGCGCCCCTTCGGACTCTGGGCTTCAGACTCCGGACTGCCAGGTCAGCCTCCGTACCGTTTCGCGATGAGGACGCCGAAGGCGATCTGAAGTCCGCCAAAGCCGGCCGCGAGGAAGGCCGTTCCCCAGGAAGGGGGAGAGAAGAGGCAGATCGCCCCCAGCAGCATGAACCCCACGCCCATGACCGGCACGACCCGCACGGAGAACGCGCCGCCGGTCACGACCGCGGTCCCATAGAGAAGAAGCCAGACCCCCGGCAGGGCCTGCGTGTGTCCCGCGCGCTGCAGCGCCAGAGTGACGAGCGCTCCCGCCGCCAGAGGGGGAGAGAGGGTCAGGAGGAAGCGGCGCGCCGGTCCGGCGAAGAGCGGGAGACTCGCTCGCCGGGCCTTCGCCGTGATTGCCCACACCCCGATTCCGAGCGCCACGAACGCCTCCGCGAGCCAGATTCCCAGCCATTCTTCCGGAGTGCGTGCGCGCGTGGAGAGGCCGGCGGCCGCGAGGGCGCTCGCTCCCATCGCGACGCCTCCCCAGCCGGGCACGGCGGTGAAGGAGGAAGCCCGCTCCATCGTCTCGCGGATGAAGCGGAGATTCTCGATGGCCCGGCTGCCGAGCGCGGTTGGATCGGGAGCGGCGCGCAGCGGGGGTTTCTCCACGGGCCGATCCTAGAGTCGCTGTCCTATCTTGTCAAGTACTTTGCAATGAAGAGGAAATATCGCCTGTTCACGACTCACGATTCGCAATTCACAGTTTCCAAAGTTCTCCCTGCTCACCCGGCCGCCGGAATGCGGCCTGCGGGTCCTCTTGCTTCCCGCCGCCGACCCGCTCCTCGTTGAAGCCGAGCCGGCGGCATTCCAGGTCGAAGAGGTCATGGATCGCGTTCCAGCGGGCGCCGACGCCGCTCATCCGGTGACCGAACCGGGATTCGTTCAACTTCCCGCCGCGGACCTGCTGGATCGCGCTCCAGACCTTCGAGGCCCCCCGAGGGAACGCCTGTTCCAGGCGCTCGCGAAAGACGGGCAGAGTCTGGCCCGCCAGGCGCACGAGCGTCATGAAAGCGCTCGTGGCGCCGGCCAACCGCGCGCGCTCCAGGACCGCCGAGATCTGGCTGTCGTTCAAGCCCGGAATGACCGGAGCAACGCCGACTCCCGTCCGGATGCCGGCCGCGCTCAAGAGCCGCAGCGTCTCGAACCGCTGCGACGGAAGGCTCGCGTTGGGCTCGATCGCGCGCGACATCGCGTCGTCGGAGAAGGGAATGCTCAGGGAGACCGAGACCCGGGCTTCGCGGGACATCCGGGCGAGCAGGTCCGCGTCGCGCCGCACGAGCGCCCCCTTCGTGATGATGGCGACGGGGTTTCGGAACTCCGCGCAGACCTCGAGACACCGCCGCGTCAGCTCGTAGACCGCCTCGAGCGGCTGGTAGCAGTCCGTGTTCCCCGAGAAGATGATCGTCTCGCCCTTCCAGGATCGCCGCGAGATCTCCCGCCGCAGCAGCTCCGGCGCGTTGACCTTGACGACGATCTTCCGATCGAAGTCCGTGCCGGCCCCGAACCCCAGGTACTCGTGGCTCGTCCGGGCATAGCAATAAGCGCAGGCATGAAAACATCCCCTGTAGGGGTTGAGGCTCCAGCGGAAACCAACGTCCGGACTTTCGTTCTCGGCGAGGATGGTTCGGGGCTTCTCCTCGAAGACTTCGAGCTTCGCCTCGGGCGGCTCGCCGAGGTACTCGACATAGGTGGATTCCCAGGGGTTCGGGGGGTTGGAGATAGGCTTCAGCATCGAGGCGTAAGTTTAGCGTAAGCGATGCGCCGCACGAGAGCGCGGCGCACCGTCCTGAGCGAAGCGAAGGACCTGCTCCCTTGAGGAGGGCAGATTCTTCGGGCCTGCGGCCCTCAGAATGACAGGGCTCGTCCTTACCGGAGGCCGACGGCTTCCCGGACCAGGCGCATCGTCTCCTTGGCCTCCGTGCCCGCCCTTTCGGCGCCTCTGCGAAGGGCGGACTCGACGACGCTCGGGTGATGCTCGAGCTCCTTGCGTTTGACGCGGGCGGAAGCGAAGTGGGCGTCGATCTTCCCGAGCAGCAGCTTCTTGACCTCGCCGTAACCCAGGCCCCCGGCATGGTAGCGCGCGGCGAGGGTGTCCCTCTCGGATTCGTCCGCGAAGAGGGAGTACAGGGCGAAGAGGTTGTCGTTGGCCGGGTCCTTGGGCGACTCGACGGGCGTGGAGTCGGTCACGATCCGCATCACGGAGTCCTTCAACGCTTTTCCCTCGGCGAAGATCTCGATGGTATTGCCGTAGGACTTGCTCATTTTCTTTCCGTCGGTCCCCGGCACGTTCGGCGCGCGGTCGAGACGCGCCGCCGGGAGCGGAAAGATGCGCCCGTAGACCTGGTTGAAGGAACCGGCCATGTCGCGCGTCATCTCGATGTGCTGAACCTGGTCCTGTCCCACGGGGACGAGGTTCGACCGGTAGATCAGGATGTCGGCGGCCATGAGCACGGGATAGAAGAACAGACCGGCGCTCGGGGTAATCCCTCGGGCGACCTTGTCCTTGTAGGAGTGGGCTCGCTCGAGAAGCCCCATCCCGGTGACGGTCGAGAGGATCCAGGCGAGCTCCGTCACCTCCGGCACGTCGGACTGGCGGAAGAAGGCCGTGCGCTCGGGATCGAGGCCGAGCGCGAGGTAGTCCAGGGCGACGGCCCGCACGTTCTCGGCGAGCTGCCGGCGGTCCTGGATGGTCGTCAGCGCGTGGTAGTCCGCGATGAAGAAGAAGCATTCCCCTTCGTCCTGGAGGGCGATGTGCTGGCGGATCGCTCCGAAGTAATTTCCCAGGTGCAGCTTCCCCGAAGGCTGCACTCCCGACAGGATGCGGGGACGGCGCGGACTCATGGAGGGAGATTGTATTTGTGATTTGTGATTGGCGATTTGTGATTGCGCTATAGAGTTCCGCGCAGCAGAAGAGGAGGAGACATGAAGGCGACCCGCCTGGCCATGGCGCTGGCGTTCTCCGTTTTGGTCTTATCATCTGCCGCGCAAGCGCGGCAGGCTAAGGCGGCGCCGCAGGCGACGCCTTCAGCGGACCATCACGACCGCCGGCCCGGCGACGTCTTTCGAATCAAGCCCCTCTCGGGGAACGTCTACGCGCTCTACGGGCGCGGCGGCAACGTCGGATTCTTCGTCGGCCCCGAGGCCGTGCTGGTCGTGGATTCGGAGTTCAAGGACATCGCCCCCGGCATCGTCGCCGAGATCCGGAAGATCTCGGACAAGCCCATCAAGTTTCTCCTGAACACGCACCACCACGGAGACCACGTCGGAGGAAACGAGGTCTTCAAGCAGTTCGCGATGATCGTCGCGCACGACAACGTCCGTAAGCGGATGCTCTCCTCACCCGCCGACATCCTGCGCGATTACCCCCCGCGCCTGGAGGCGGCGAAGAAGGGAGGAAACGAGCAGATGGCGAAGTTCCTGGCCGATCAGATCGAATGGGCGAAGACGGTGAAGGTCGAGGAGATCGCCGCTCCCATCCTGACCTTCGACTCGGAGCTCAAGATCCACATCGGAGACGAGACGATCCAGGTCTGGCACATGCCGCCGGCGCACACCGACGGCGACAGCGTGGTGTACTTCGAGAAGGCGAAGGTCCTCCACATGGGAGACGACTTCTTCAACAAGGTCGTCCCGTTCATCGACATCCAGGGAGGAGGCTCGGTCAAGGGCTACCTGGCGGCCCTCGACAGGGTGATGGCGCGCGTTCCGGCCGACGCGACGGTCATCCCCGGCCACGGCGAGGTCTCGGACCTCTCGGGCCTGAAGGCCTTCCGTCAGTACATCGTGGATGTGATGGACGCCGCTCAAAAGGCGAAGGCCGCCGGCAAGTCGAAAGAGGACTTCGTCAAGGAAGCGGATCTGCCGGCCTACAAGAGCTTCGAGGGATACCCGGACCGCTTTCGAAGCAACGCCGGCGCCGCCTACGACGAGACGCGATAGACCTTTTAGTTAGGTCTTAGGGCCCGGGCTCTCGGAGAGACTCGACCAGGGAGTCGATTCGCCTTCGCAGGTCGTCACGCGTCTGGACGAAACGCTCGTAGCGCACGGCGGGGTCCGGCTCGAAGGACGGGTCCTCGATGGACCAGTGCTCGATGCGTGTCGCGTTGGGCCAGACCGGGCAATCCTGCGCGGCCGAGTCGCAGACGGTCACGACCACGTCGAATGGCGCGTCGCGGAACTCCTCGGCCGACTTGGAGCGCGCGCCCGCGATGTCGGCGCCGAGCTCCGCGATGACGTCCACGGCCAGCGAGTGGACTCCGAACGCCGGCCGCGAACCGGCCGAGACGGGATCGACGGCGTCGCCATGATCCAGCCGGGCCAGCGCCTCCGCCATCTGGCTGCGCGCGGCGTTGCCGGTACACAGGAAAAGAATTCGTTTCCTTGGTTTCATTCCGGATTCCAAGTGTAAGCGACGTCCGCGCGCGCGCGGCGCTGCCTGGAATCTGGTGGGTGGAATTTGGAATCCTTTCCATTCGGCGGGTTTGGTCCGATAATGGATAGGATTGGCGCAAGGAACTTTCTGGCGAGGCCGGATCGCGAGCGAAGCCCTGGGGGTTCTTCTCGTCCTCGTCGGCCTTCTGACGGCTCTCTCGCTCCTCTCGCACGATCCTCGCGATCCCAACCTCTTCTCGATCACCGCGGGAGGGGAGGCCGCCTCTCCGAATAACTGGATCGGGGGCTTCGGCGCCTCTCTCTCGGCCGCGCTCTACGCGCTGGTGGGTTTCGCGGCCTGGGGCGTGCCGGTTCTGCTCTTTCTCTGGGGATGGCGGATGTTCCGTCAGCGGCCCGTGGAGAGCCCCGCGACGAAGGCGGCCGGAATCGTCCTTCTCTTTGTTTCCATCCCCGCCCTCCTCTCGCTCGGCTTCGGGCGGCGCCCGCTCTTCGGGGAGGAAGCGGAGGCGGGAGGCGTCGTCGGACGCGCGGTCGCGGAGGCCGCCCGCGGGCGTCTGGGTTCCGCGGGCGCGGCGCTGCTCGCGGCCGCGCTTCTGCTGATCGCCGTCCCGCTTTCCACGCAGGTCTCGCTCGCGGAAGTCTTCGCCGGCCTGCGCGTCCGCCTCGCGGGCCACCTGGGCACGATGAGGGTCGGATGGGTGCGCCGGCGCGATCGCCGGACCAAGGAGCGGCTGCGGCGCGCGGTCGTGGCCAAGCATCTCGAGAAGGCCCGCCGGGAGCCGGTGACCCTCGGCGAGATCCCGTTCGTGGCCGACGAAGGCACGGCGCAGCTGAGAGAAGTGCCGGGCGAAGGCCGGTTCTCGATCCGGAAGACGGCGGCGCCCGCGGCCGGCAGCGCCGCGCCGGCCGCCCCCGCGCGAGCGCAAAGGAAGGAGCCCCAGCGGAGCCTGCCGTTTCAGGGGCTCGACGGGTATCCCTATCCCGAGGCCTCGCTGCTGGACAAGCGGGACGTGACCGGAGTCGTGGACAGGAAGATGCTGGCGGACACGGGCAAATCGATCGCCGCCAAGTGCGCGGAGTTCGGCGTCGAGGGGGAGATCGTCGAGTATCACCCCGGGCCCGTCGTCACGACCTACGAGTTCCGCCCGGCGGCCGGGATCAAGGTGAACCAGGTCATGAGCCTTTCGGAAGACCTGGCGCTGGCGCTTTCGGCCGAATCGATCCGTATCGAGAGGCTGCCGGGACGAGCCAGCGTGGGCATCGAGGTCCCCAACCCGGGAGGCGGCGAGATCATCTCCCTGCGCGACGTCATCGAGTCGGAGAAGTTCCGCAGCTCCCCGTCTCTCCTGACCCTGGGACTCGGCAAGGACATCCATGGCGAACCCGTGGTGAATGACCTTCGCAGCATGCCGCATCTCCTGATCGCCGGGACGACAGGCTCGGGCAAGAGCGTCGGAATCAACGCGCTCCTGACCTCGATCCTCTTCAAGTCGCGCCCCGATCAGGTCAAGCTCATCCTGATCGATCCGAAGATGGTGGAGCTGGAGGTGTACGAGCATCTTCCGCACCTGATCACGCCCATCATCATCGATCCGAAGAAGGCCGCCAACGCGCTGAAGTGGGCCGTCGGCGTCATGGAGGACCGCTTCCAGACTCTTTCCGACGTCGGCCAGGTCCGCAACGCCGAGCAATACAACGCCGCGATCCGCGACCCCGAGATCGTCAAGCGCGTGAGGGCCGAGCACCCGGACGACCCGGAGCTGAAGCTCGATCCGATGCCCTTGATCGTGATCGTGATCGACGAGCTGGCCGACCTCATGATGACGGCGCCCAAGGAAGTGGAAGAAGCGGTCGTCCGCCTCGCCCAGAAGGCGCGCGCGGTCGGCATCCACCTGGTCGTCGCGACGCAGCGCCCGTCCGTGGACGTCCTGACCGGCGTCATCAAGGCCAACCTTCCGGCCCGGATCGCTTTCAAGGTCTCTTCCAAGATCGACTCCCGCGTGATCCTGGACGCCAACGGCGCCGAGCGGCTGCTCGGGCGCGGAGACATGCTCTTCCTGGCTCCCGGGACCTCGAGGTTGAAGCGCGTGCACGGCGCCTTCGTCTCGATCCAGGAGACGGCGCGCCTCGTGAAGTTCCTTCGCCAGCAGGGCAAGCCGCACTACGACGAGGGCGTCACGAAGGAGCAGATCGACGTCGCGCAGAGAGAGGATTCCGGAGACGAGATGGACCCGCTCTACGACGAGGCGGCGCGGCTGGTCGTCAAGGAGAAGATGGCCTCGATCTCCTTCCTGCAGCGCCGCATGGGCGTAGGGTTCTCGCGGGCCGGGAAGCTGATCGACCTGATGTCGCGAGACGGCCTGCTGGGCCCGCCGCGGGGATCGAAGCCGCGCGAGGTTCTGGTCTCCGAGGACTATTTCGAGGAAGTGGACCGCCAGCCTCGATGAGCCGGGCCGTCCCGCCGATGCTCGTGGCGACCGCGGTGGCCGGAGTCCGGCCGGCCATCGCCCCGTGGAAGCTGCGGCACCCTGAATAAGAATGGGCGGATGCCCTTTCGCGCCGTGTTCTTCGGGACGCCGGAGTTCGCGGTTCCCTCTCTGGCCGCGATGCTCGACGCGGGAGTGGAGGTGCCGCTCGTCGTGACGCAGCCCGACCGGCCGGCGGGGCGCCACGCGACGCCGCGGCCCTCGCCGGTCGCGCGGCTGGCGGAGTCTCGAGGGATCCCGGTCGCGAGGCCGGACCGCTTGCGCGGCAATCCGGAGATCCTCGAGAGCGTCCGGCGAGCCGAGCCGGACGCCGGCGTCGTCGTGGCGTACGGGAAGCTGCTGCCGGCCGCCCTGCTCGAGGTGCCGCCTCTCTCTTTCGTCAACGTGCACGCCTCGCTGCTGCCCAGGCACCGCGGAGCGTCGCCGGTCCAGGCGGCCATCCTCGCCGGCGACCGGGAGACGGGCGTGGTCACGATGAAGGTCGTCGAGGAGCTGGACGCCGGGCCGATCTACCTCGAGCGGCGCGTTTCGATCGGCGAGGAAGAGGACGCCGGGTCGCTCTCGGCCCGCCTCGCCGTCGGCGGAGCGCAGATTCTGGTCGAGACTCTTCGAGGTCTCGAGACGGGGTCTCTCCACGCCAGGCCGCAGAAAGGAGAGCCCTCTTTTTGCCGGCCGATCCGCCGCGAACAGGGGGAGGCGGACTGGACTCGGCCCGCGACCGTTCTCGAGAGGAGTCTGCGCGCTTATACGCCCTGGCCGGGACTCCACACATTCCTGCGTCATGAGCGCATCAAGATCCTCGCTGCCGGTCTCGGGCCCGGCGGGCGCGGGGAGACTCCCGGGACCTTCTGGATCGAGGAAGGGAAACTTCTCGCGGCGGCCGGAGAGGCGACCTCGCTCGAGCTTCGCCTCCTTCAGCGGGAGGGCCGGAAGCCCGTCCGCGGCCAGGACTTTGCGCTCGGGGTCAAGCTGCCGGGATGCTTCGGCCCGGCGGCCGGCGCCCGCGGCTCCTGATGCGTTCCACCGCCTCCGCTCGCGTCCGGGCCGTCCAGGTCCTGCGGGAGGTCTTCGAGCGCGGCGGCCGCGCGGCGGCGCTGCTGACGCGGGAGTCTGGGGAACTCTCGCCCGAAGAGGGAGATCTCCTGCGCGAGATCGTGCTCGGGGTCCTGCGCAACCGGGCGAAGCTCGACGCCGAGCTCTCCGCCGTTTCCCGGGTGCCTCTGCCACGGTTGACGCCCGGTTTGCGCGAGGTCCTGGAAGTCGCGCTCTACCAGATCCGCAACCTGGACCGTGTCCCTTCCTACGCGGCCGTGGACGAGGCGGTCGAACACGCGAAGAGAGCCGGCGGAGCCGGCGCCGGCGGCCTCGTCAATGCCGTCCTCCGAAACCTTCTCCGGTCTCCTCGGCCTCTCCCTCCGGGAGAGGGCCGGGCTGAAAGCGCGGCTGGCGCCGCCGCCCTGGCCGTCGATTTCTCCCACCCGGAGTTCCTCGTCGCCCGTTGGCTGGCTCGCTTCGGCGAAACGGAGGCGCGCCGGGTCCTCGCCGCCGACAACATCCCCTCGGGCGTCGATCTGATGACGAACGCGCGCAGGACGGACCGCGAGTCTCTCGCGCGGGCGCTCGCCGCCGAGGGTGTGGCCAGCGAGCCTTCGCCGCTTGCTCCGCTCGCGCTGACCATCGTCTCCGGGAACCCTTTTCGCTCCCCGCTCTTCGCCGCCGGGCACTTCACCGTCGCCGATGTCGGATCGCAGGCGCTGCCGCTTCTTCTTCCGGCCGGCGACGCGCTCCTGGATCTCGCCGCGGCGCCCGGCGGAAAATCCTTCTCGGCGATTCTCCACGGCCGTTTTCGACGGGTCTTCGCGCTGGATCGCTCCCTGGCGAGACTCGGTCTGGTCCTGGAAAACCGCGAGCGGCTCGGCATGACCGACGTCCTTCCCGCCGCGGGCGACGTTCTGGCGCCGCCTCTGCCGGCCGGCCGCTTCGAGCGCATCCTCTTCGACGCGCCGTGCAGCGGCACCGGGACTCTGCGCAAGGTCCCGGAGATCCGCTACCGCGTGACACCGGAGGCGATCGACAGGCTCTCCCGCGGGCAGGAACGGGGTCTTTTCGCCGCGGCGGGGCTTCTCGCGCCCGGCGGCCTCCTCCTCTATTCGACCTGCAGTCTCGAGGAAGAAGAGAACGAGCGCGTCGTCGAGCGCGTCCTCGCGCGCGACTCCGGGCTCGAGCCCGCCTCCCTGGACGCCGGGGAGAGCCTGCGCCCCTTCGTTTCCGGAAACCGTTTTCGGATTCTCCCGGCAAGAGACAACGACGGGTTCACCGCCCACCTTCTGCGGCGGCGCGCAGCCGCCAAGTCGCTAGAATGACCTCGACACAATGAGCTCCGAGAAAGCGGTCCCCCTGCTCGACCTGACCCGGTACGACCAGGAATTGAAGACGGAGATCGCGCGGCGCGTGGAGGAAGTCTTCGCGACGGGGCGCTTCGTGATGGGTCCCGCAAACGAGGCCTTCGAGAAGGCTCTGGCTTCGGAGGTGGGGGCCGCCCACGCGATCGGCGTCTCCTCGGGGACCGACGCCCTGCTGGTTTCCCTCATGGCGCTCGGAGTCGGCCCGGGGGACGAGGTGATCACCAGCCCTTTCAGCTTCTTCGCCTCGGCCGCGGAGATCGCGCGGCTCAACGCGAGGCCGGTCTTCGTGGACATCGAGCCGAAGACCTTTAACATGGATCCGGGCCTCCTCGAGGACGCGGTGACCCGCCGCACGAAGGCCATCGAGCCGGTTCACCTGTACGGTCAGTGCGCCGACATGGGACCGATCCGGGAGATCGCCGCCCGCCATGAGCTGCCCGTGATCGAAGACGCCTGCCAGGCGATCGGCGCCTCCGACCAGGGCCGGCCCGCCGGCGGGATCGGGACGATCGGCGCCTTCTCTTTCTACCCGACCAAGAACCTCGGCGGCGCGGGAGACGCCGGAGCCGTCACGACGAACGACGACGAGGCGGCGCGGATCCTCCGCAGCCTGCGGCTGCACGGCGAGACCTCGCGCTATCACCACGGGCGCGTGGGAGGCAACTTCCGGTTGGATGCTCTCCAGGCGGCGGTGCTGCTCGCGAAGCTGCCCCGTCTGAAGGCCTGGAACGAGCGGCGGCGCGCGATCGCGGCGCGTTATGGAGAGCTTCTCTCGGACGCCGCCCGCGCGGAGAGGATCACCCTGCCCTCCGAGGCTCCCGGCAAGCGGCACATCTACCACCAGTACGTGGTCCGGTTACGGGACCGTGACGCCGTGCGGGCGCGGCTGTCGGAGAGGGGGATCGCGACGGCCGTCTTCTATCCGGTCCCCCTCCATCTCCAGGAATGCTTCGCCGCGCTGGGATACCGGGAAGGCTCCTTCCCGCAGGCCGAGAAGGCCTCCCGGGAAGTGCTCGCCCTGCCGATCTTCGCCGAGATGACCGACTCCGAGGTGGAGCGCGTCGCGGAGGAACTGCTGAGAGCCCTGTCCTAGAGAGTGTCCAGGGCCCGCTGTCATCCTGAGGTCGCCGACGCGCCAGAGCCGCTATGGCGACGGCGCGAGCGAAGCGGTCCTGAGGAGCTACGCGACGAAGGAAGGATCTGCCCCGGTGGAGTGAGCAGATCCTTCGCTTCGCTCAGGATGACAAGAGGCGCGAAGGGCTCAGGAAAACAGGCTCGGGCCTACTTCGTGGCGGAGAGGGGCTCGCGCAGGGTCAGCCGGCGCTCCTCGGGATCGCGCGTCGTTTCACGGGCCACGAGAGCGACGTCAGCCTCTACCATCATCCGCACGAGTCTTCGGAAGTCCACGCTGGGCCTCCAGCCGAGCTCCGACCTCGCGCGCCGCGGGTTGGCCACGAGGGAGTCCACGTCGGCCGGACGCCCGAGCGCGGGGTCTGAAGTGACGTGCTCGCGCCAGTCCAATCCCAGAAGGCCGAAGGCCTCCTCGACGAACTCCCGGACCGAGTGACTCTCTCCCGTGCCGATCACGTAGTCCCGGGGCGCCGCTTGCTGGAGCATCATCCGCATGGCCTCGACGTAGTCGCCCGTGTAGCCCCAGTCTCGCCGGGCGTCCAGGTTTCCCAGGCGAAGCTGCTTCTGGAGCCCCGCGGCGATCCGCGCGGCCGACAGCGTGATCTTGCGCGAGACGAACTCGCTGCCGCGGCGCGGGGATTCGTGATTGAAGAGGATGCCCGACACCGCATACAGGCCGTAGGACTCGCGAAAGTTGACGGTGATCCAGTGGCCGTAGAGCTTGGCGACGCCGTAGGGGCTGCGGGGCCGGAACTTCGTTTCTTCGTCCTGCGGCGACGTCTCGACGTTGCCGAACATCTCCGAGGAGGAGGCCTGGTAGAACCGGATCCTGGGATCCACGATCCGGACGGCGTCGAGCAGCCGGGTGACCCCGAGGGCATTGAACTCGCCCGTCAAGACCGGCTGCGAGAAGGAGGCCGGGACGAAGGACTGCGCGGCCAGGTTGTAGATCTCGTGGGGACGGACCTCGCGCACCGCCGACACGAGGGAAGTCTGGTCGAGCAGGTCGCCGTTGATGAGCTCGATGTCGTCGAGCAGGTGGGCGATCCGGTCGTGGCTGCGCTCGCTCGCGCGCCGGACCAGGCCATGCACGGCGTAGCCCTGATCGAGCAGGTGCTCGGCCAGGTACGAGCCGTCCTGTCCATTGATCCCGGTGATCAAGGCCCGCCTCTTCTTCATGCGCGGGCAGTATACGAGATGCCCGCGGAGCGGCCGACAGGGCGTCGATTCTGGATTGCCAATTGTGAGCCGTGAATTCCCATGCCGTGAGGCTCGACCGTAATCCGCTGATGCATCAGTGTTTGTTGGCCGGGAGCGGCCCGCCCCTTGCTGCTAGCACTCGTCGTCGAGGAGTGCTAGTATTCGGGGGCCCGAAACATCCGCTGGGGATGAGCACGGGCAACTCGATGGACAGAAGCAGAGGAGGAGAGGAATGAAGATTCGACCGCTTTACGACCGGATTCTGGTGAAGAGACTGGAGCCCCAGGAGACCAAGAAGGGGGGCATCATCATCCCCGACACCGCCAAGGAGAAACCGATGGAGGCCGAAGTCGTCGCCGTCGGCAAGGGGAAGGTCAACGAAGAAGGGAAACAGTTCCCGCTCGATGTGAAGAAGGGGGACCGCATCCTCATCGGCAAGTACGCCGGCACCGAGATCAAGATCGACGACGAAGAGCACCTGATCCTCAGGGAAGAGGAAGTGCTGGCCGTGGTCGAGAAGTAAACGGAAGGAGCAGGAGAAACAATGGCTGCGAAAACAATTTCCTACGGCGAGGAGGCGCGCCAGCGCATCCTCCATGGCGTCAACAAGCTTGCCGACGCCGTCAAAGTCACGCTGGGCCCCAAGGGGCGCAACGTGGTCATCGAAAAGAAGTTCGGATCCCCCACGATCACCAAGGACGGCGTCACCGTCGCCAAGGAGATCGAGCTGCAGGACTCGCTCGAGAACATGGGCGCGCAGATGGTCCGCGAGGTCGCCTCGAAGACCTCCGACGTGGCCGGGGACGGGACCACCACCGCGACCGTGCTCGCGCAGGCGATCTACCGCGAAGGCATCAAGAACGTCACGGCCGGCGCCAACCCGATGGAGTTGAAGCGCGGCATCGACAGCGCGGTCCGCGCGGCCGTCGAAGCCCTGGAGAAGATGTCCAAGCCCGTCGAGGGCAAGGACATCGCGCACGTCGGCACGATCTCGGCCAACAACGACACGGAGATCGGCAAGATCATCGCCGAAGCGATGGACAAGGTCGGCAAGGACGGAGTCATCACGGTGGAGGAGGCCAAGGGCCTGGAGACGACGCTCGAGGTGGTCGAGGGAATGCAGTTCGACCGCGGATACCTCTCTCCCTACTTCATCACCGACGCCGAGCGCATGGAGTGCACCCTCGAGAACGCCAAAGTGCTCCTCTTCGAGAAGAAGATCTCGAACATGAAGGACCTCCTCCCGATCCTGGAGCAGATCGCCAAGCAGGGCAAGCCCCTGCTGATCATCGCCGAAGAGGTCGAAGGCGAGGCGCTGGCGACGCTCGTCGTCAACAAGCTGCGCGGCACGCTCCAGGCCTGCGCCGTCAAGGCCCCGGGCTTCGGCGACCGCCGCAAGGCGATGCTCGAAGACATCGGCATCCTGACGGGCGGCAAGCTGATCTCCGAGGACCTCGGCATCAAGCTCGAGAACGTCAAGTGGGAGGACCTGGGCGAAGCCAAGAAGGTCACGGTGGACAAGGACAACACGACAATCGTCGTGGACGACCGTTCCAAGAAGAAGCAGGAAGGAATCGCCGGCCGGATCAAGCAGATCCGCACGCAGATCGAGGAGACGACCTCCGACTACGACCGCGAGAAGCTCCAGGAGCGCCTGGCCAAGCTCGTGGGCGGTGTGGCCGTCATCAAGGTCGGCGCCTCGACCGAGACCGAGATGAAGGAGAAGAAGGCGCGCGTCGAGGACGCGATGCACGCGACCAAGGCGGCCGTCGAAGAGGGGATCGTCCCCGGCGGAGGCGTGGCTCTCCTGCGGGCCATCGAGGCCGTCCAGAAGGCTCTGGGTAATCTGTCGGGCGACGAGAAGATCGGGGCGCGCATCGTGGTGCGCGCGCTCGAGGAGCCGACGCGCCAGATCGTGGCGAACGCCGGCTCCGAGGGCTCGGTCGTCATCAACGAGCTCAAGTCCAAGGGGGGCAACTTCGGCTTCAACGCCAACAGCGACAAGGTCGAAGACATGATCAAGGCCGGCATCATCGATCCGACCAAGGTCACGAAGAACGCCCTCCAGAACGCCGCTTCGATCGCCGGCCTGATGCTGACGACCGAGGCCATGGTCTCCGAGATCAAGGAGAAGGAGAAGGCCCCGGCCGGGATGCCGGGCGGTGGCGGCATGGGCGGAATGTACTAGGTCTCGACAATCGAGAATCGAGGCCCCGGCGAAAGCCGGGGCCTTTCTATTCCGGGCGTATGCTTCCGGAAGCGCTCTGGGGACTCCGGGGAGCAGTCATGGAAAGTCGCCCGAGGAAGAGGCGCCCGGCACTGGCTCAGAAGAGAGGAGCCCGGCCGCGGCCCCGCCCGGCGATGATCGATCTGGGGATCGCGGGCTGGCGCGTGCCCATTCACTCTCACATCGCCCGTTTCTTGGAAACGGAGAAGGACCTCGCCGAGGCCCTCGGTTTCATAGAGGCCGGACTCCGCGACTCCGATCACTGTGTCGTGATCGCAGACAAACGAGACACCGAACGTATTCTCAGCAATCTCGAGAGTCGAGGTCTCGACATCGGAGGCCTGCAGGCCCAAGGGTGGCTCACTGTCCTCGGGCGAGCACTGACCGGGCAGGAGATGCTCGACGAGATCTCCACGGCTTTCGAAGAGGCGCTTGCAGCGGGCGCCTCGCTTATTCGTCTTTTCGGTATCGTGGGTTGGGGCCGGCCGGCCGGGTCGGCGGACGCGGAGCTTCTCTTCAACGAGGCGCGCCTCACGGAAATGGCCGCCAGATTTCCCTGCGTCATCCTCTGTCTCCACGAAGTCAATTCCTTGACCGGTCCGATTGCACGGTATGGCGTACTCGGCGTGCACCCGCACGTCCTGGCGGAGCGCGGGGCCGTCAGCAACCCCCTCGCCGTCCCGCGAAAAGAGTTCCCGGAACGCCTCGACGCCATCGCCAACGAGCTGTCGAGGCAGCAGAAAGAGCGCGAGACGCTCCGGCGGCAGACCGAGATGCTTCAGGCCGTCTTCGACAACATTCCAGTCATGATCTCGGTCTTCGATCGCTCTGGCCATCTTCTGCTCGTCAACCGGGAGTTCGAGCGCGTGCTGGGATGGACGCTCGAAGAGGCACGGCGCGTTGACGTCCTGGCCGAGGCCTATCGGGATCCGGAGCAACGGCAGGAGGTGCTCGAGTTCATGCAGAGAGCGGGGCAGCGATGGCAGGACTTCCGCACGCGAACCAAGGACGGCCGCGTCATCGACACGTCCTGGCTACCCGTCGCCCTTTCGAACGGCACGCGAATTGGATTTGGCCTGGACTTGACCGAGCGCAAGCGCGCGGAGGAAGCGCTCCGCGCGTTGTCCGAGCGGCTCCAGGCCGTCCGGGAGGAGGAGAGAGCGCGGATCGCGAGGGAGGTGCACGACGAAGTGGGGCAGGCCCTGAGTGCTCTTCAGATGGATACGGCGTGGCTCACGAAGAAGCTCGAGTCTCTCCGAGGTGAAAGAGCGGAGCTCTCCGCGAAGCTGCTGTCAATGGCCGCGCTGATCGAGACGACCCACGACTCCGTCCAACGGATTGCGACCGAGCTGCGCCCCGGCGTCCTGGACGAGCTGGGGCTAGAGGCCGCGGTGGAATGGTGGGTGCGCGACTTTGAGCAACGCACCGGGATCGCCTGCCGGCTTCGGTCCGATCTCAAGGATGCCCGCCTCGATTCGGACCGTTCAACGGCGGTTTTCCGGATCCTTCAGGAGGCACTGACCAACGTGGTGCGCCACGCCGGCGCCACTCAGGTCGAGATCCGTCTCTCTGCGGATCCGGAGACGCTGCGGCTCGAGGTCCGGGACAACGGCCGGGGAATCTCGGAGGATCGGATCGCGGACGCCCGGTCTCTGGGCCTTCTCGGAATGCGGGAGAGGGCCCGTTCCTTCGGCGGAGATATCACGGTCCACGGAGAGCCGGGCCACGGGACAACGGTCAGGCTGACCGTCCCCCGATGATTCGGATCCTTCTGGTCGACGATCACGCGGTCGTTCGGCAGGGTCTGAAGCAGATGGTGGCGGAGTCGCTTCCGCATGCGATGTTCGGCGACGCCGCCAACGGCGAAGAGGCTCTCCGGCTGGCGCGTACGAAAAACTGGGACATCGTCGTCCTCGATATCTCGCTGCCGGGCAAGAGCGGGCTCGAAGCCTTGAAGGAGTTGCGGGCGGCCCATCCCAGGCTCCCCGTCCTCGTCCTCTCCATGCATCCTGAGGAGCAGTTCGCGGTTCGGGTTCTGCGAGCGGGGGCCGCGGGCTACCTGACCAAGAGAACGGCGGCCAAAGATCTCGTCTCGGCCGTCAAGAAAGTCCTCGCCGGGGGAAGGTACGTCAGTGCTTCTCTGGCGGAGAGGCTGGCGGCGCAAGTCCAGGCGGGCTCAGCGAAGGTGCCCCACGAGACCCTGTCCGACCGGGAGCATCAGGTCTTTCGTATGCTCGCGATGGGAAAGACGGTCAAGGAAATCAGCCAGGAGCTCTCTTTGAGTCCTCAGACGGTTAGCACGCACCGAGCCCACATCCTGGAAAAGATGGGGATGGAGACCAACTCGGAATTGATTCAGTACGCCCTCCAGAACAAGCTCCTCGAATAGCCTCCCGGTGCTGCTCCGTCGTCCCGCGTACGAGGGCGTGCTCGTCGCGCCGCTGATACCGCATCTCCCTGCCGTCCGCTAGCCTGAGTCGGGCGTTCCGAACGACACGACACTCGGACGCCTTGAACAAGAGTCGGGTCCAGGCTCTAAGTTGTGGACTTCATCCCGGATGAAACATGACACCAAGATCGGAGAGCTCGCGGAACGTTGCGGAGTGTCGCGAGACACGGTCCGCTTCTATGAGCGCGTCGGGCTGTTGCGCAAACCGTTGCGCACGGCGTCCCGGCACCGGATATACGACCGGGAGGCGGTGGCGCAGCTCCGGTTCATCCGGGGCGTCCAGCGGCTCGGCCTCACCCTCGAGGACATCCGTCATCTCCTGCGCCTTCGGGAGACGCGAGGCCCCGACACCGGCAAGCGAATCGTGGGGCTCTTGCGGTCGCGGGCCAATGCCATCGACAGTGAGATCTCGAAACTTCTCGCTTTACGCCGGCGCTTGGACGAGAGCATCAAACTCTGCGAAGGCTCTCCCTTTGGCTCGTTCTCCGTTCTGGAGCGTCTTGTCCTGGATTCCGGTTCCCGGGAGTGACCTCCGGCGCCGCTTTCAGCTTGCTGCCGCGCCCCAATGGCCTAGCGTTTCGTCTCGTCCGAGGTCCCTCTTCGGCGGAACAGGTCTCGAAAAGTCCGGGGCCCTCCGAGAAAAAATCTTTCGCGGACGCCAAAAGGGCCAAGTTTCAGTCACTTCACAGGTAGAGGGTGGCCGTGTGCCCTGTTGGCATTGGGAGATTGGCGAATGACACCATCGGAACGCTCGCATCCTATTGATGGCGAGGCCCTTCCCTGCCGGGACCGACTTCGCCACCTTATTGACTTGCGCGTAAGGGCGATAGGGACCTGGGTCTACGACGCCTGAGATGGGACGCGAGCGCTCCGAGGAGAGGCCAACGGCAGTGACCGGCCCTTCCGGGGGCGCCGTGACGCGGCTTCGAGCCGCCGCCAGGGGCGCGGCACTGTTCGCGACGGCAATCGGCGTCCTCGTCCTCGCCGGGTGGCTCCTGGATGCCCGGCTTCTCATGCAGGTGCTGCCCGGACAAGTGGCGATGGTGCCCAACACGGCGATCGGGTTGCTCCTCGCCTCTCTCGCGGTCTGGCTGAGGGCTTCTGCGGGAGGCGTCCGGGAGCGCCGCGGGACGCGGATTGCCGCCGCCGCAGCCGGTTTGCTCGGATTGATCACCCTCGTGGAATACGCCGCGGGCAGGGATCTCGGCATCGACGAGATGCTCTTCCGCGACCCGGCCGGGCTGACCGGGGCTTTTCCCGGCAGGATGGCCGTCGTCACCGCCGCTGCCTTCGTAGCGCTCGCCGCAGCCCTTCTCCTGGCGGACGCGGGCCGGGCATGGTGGACCGCCGAGGGGCTCGCCGTCCTGCCCGGAGTCTTCGCGATGATCTCGCTGGCCGGCTACGTCTACGGAGTGCCGAGCATTCACTGGATCGGTTCGCAGAAGGGAATGGCCGTTCACACGGCCTCAGCGTTTTTCGCGCTGTCACTCGGCGTTCTGTTCTCGAGCCCCAATCGCGGAATCGCGCGGCTGATCGCCAGCGATACGGCGGGAGGCCTCCTGGCGCGGCGGGTCCTCCCGATCGCCCTCGGCGTGCCGCTGCTCATCGGCTGGCTTCGTGTCGCCGGCCAGCGGGCAGGGCTGTACGCCCCCCAACTTGGCGACGCGCTGGATGCGGTCTCCGATTCCGTTGTCCTGATCGTGATCTTCTTGGGCATCGCGGCTGCCCTACATCGGGTCGAACAGGAGCGACGTCGGGTCGAGAAAGCCCTGGCCGGATCGGAGCAGCGCACCCGGGACCTCGCGGCCATTGTCGAATCCTCCGACGACGCCATCATCGGAAAAGACCTCGATGGAACCATCACGACGTGGAACGTGGGCGCCGAGCGGCTCTATGGCTGGCCGTCGTCTGAGGCGATCGGACAATCGGTGGAACTCCACATTCCGCTGAACCGCCGCGACGAGGCGCGCGTGATCCTGACGAAGATCCGCCGCGGCGAAAGCATCGAGCGCCTGGAGACGGTCCGGCTTCGCAAGAACAGAGACCCCATCACCGTGTCCCTGACGGTCTCTCCGATCCGCGGCGCCGCAGGAGAGGTCGTGGGCGCTTCCTCCATCGCGCGAGACATCACCGAGCGCAAGCGCCTCGAAGACTCGCTGAGAAAGTCCGAGGTGCAGTACCGGCTCCTCTTCGAAAACAGCCCGATTCCGATGTGGGTCGTGGACAGCGAAACGCAGCGCTATCTCGCCGTCAACGACGCCGCCGTGGAGCATTACGGCTATTCGCGCGAGGAATTCCTGGCGATGGACCTCTGGCAGATCCGGCCGGCCGAGGACAGCGCCGCGGTGCGGAGCATCATGCCGAAGAAGAACGCTGGTATCGAGAACAAGGGGATCTGGCGACACCTCAAGAAAGACGGCAGCCTCATCAAGGTCGAGATCGTCACGCACACGATGGAGTTCGGGGGCCGGTCGGCCTGGCTCGTCGCGGCGTTCGACGTCACGGACCGGCTTGACGCGGAGCAATCCCTTCGAAAACTGCAGCTCGCGGTCGAGCATGCCGAGAACGTCATTTTCATGACCGATCCGGGCGGCACGATCACGTTCGTCAACCCCGCATTCGAGAAGATCTACGGCTACTCGAAGGAGGAGGTGCTCGGCAAGACGCCCCGGATTCTCAAGAGCGGTCAACAAGACCGGGCCTACTACGAACGGTTCTGGCAGAGACTGCTGGCGGGCGAGTCCGTCCGGGGAGAGTTCGTCAATCGCACGCGCGAGGGCCAGCGCGTCTCCATGGAGGCCTTCGTCAATCCCGTTCTGGATGCCGAGGGCCGCCTGACCGGCTTCATCGCCGTGCAACATGACGTGAGCGAGCGCACGCGCTCGGAGGAGGCGCTCCGAAAGTCGGAGGAGAGGTTTTCGCTCGCTTTTCACGCGAGCCCGATTCCGACGTGCATCAGCGAGATCCAGACCGGTCGCATCCTCGACGCCAACGAGCGGTTCTTGTGGATCTCCGGCTATTCGATGGAGGAGGTGATCGGAAAGACCTCGTTCGAGCTTGGAATCTGGGCGGACGGCGGTGATCGCGACCGGGCGGAAGATCGCGTCCGGAACGGGAAGTCGATTCACAACCAGGTTACCCGGATCCGGACCCGTTCCGGTGAGGTTCGCGAGGTCGTCGGATCCGCCGTGCCGATCCACGTGGGGAGCGTCGAGTGCGCGCTCTGGACGTTCCTGGACGTCACCGAGCACCGGCGGGCGGAGAAGGAGATGCGCAAGAGCGAGGAGCGTTTCCGGAAACTCTTCGAGTCCGACACGATCGGGATCGTCATCGCGGATCTCGACGGCCGTACGCTCGAAGCCAACGATGCCTACCTCGACATGATCGGGTACGGACAGGAGGAGCTTCAATCGGGAAGGCTCCGCTGGGACCTGTTGACGCCCGCCGAATACCGCGAGCGCGACCACGCCGCGGTTGAAGAGCTGCGGCGGACGGGAGCCGCCACTCCGTGGGAGAAGGAGCTCATCCGCAAGGACGGGTCCCGCGTACCGATCCTGATCGGCGTCGCGATGCTCGAAGCCTCGGAGGCGAGCTGCATCACCTACATCGTGGATCTCACGGAACGCCGGCGGCTCGAGGAGCAGTTTCGCCAGGCGCAGAAGATGGAGGCGATCGGCCGGCTCGCCGGCGGCGTCGCACACGATTTCAACAATCTCCTGACGGCCATCCTGGGCTACGCGGAGCTCCTGGCGGAGAAGCTCAAGGACCGGCCTCGAGAGGCCGAGGATCTCGAGGAAATCCGCAAGGCCGGAGAGCGCGCGGCCTCCCTGACGCGCCAGCTTCTGGCCTTCAGCCGGCGGCAGGTGTTCGAGCGGAAGGTCCTGGACGTGAACAGCCTGATCGCCGGCATCGAGAAGATGCTTCGCCGCCTGATCGGAGAGGATATCGACCTGGTGACGTCTCTGGATCCCGCTCTGGCGTATGTCTGGGCGGACGCCGGCCAGCTCGAACAGGTCGTCATGAATCTCGCCGTCAACGCCCGCGACGCGATGCCGCGCGGGGGAAAGCTCACGATCGAGACTTCGAACGTCGAGCTGGCCGAAGCCTACGCCCGCCTCCACACCCCGGTCCGTCCCGGCCGGTACGTCATGATTGCCGTCAGCGACACCGGCGTCGGAATGGATGCGGCGACTCGCTCGCGCATTTTCGAGCCTTTCTTCACCACGAAGGAGCAGGGCAAGGGAACGGGGCTGGGGCTCTCGACGGTCTACGGAATCGTCAAGCAGAGCGGCGGATACATCTGGGCGTACAGCGAGCCGGGGAAAGGCACGACATTCAAGGTCTATTTGCCGCCGGCCGAGCAGAGCCTCCTGCCGGAAGAGGATCGGGTCGGAGCAACGCTTTCCGTCCGGGGCACGGAGACGGTGCTCCTCGTGGAAGACGAGGAGTCCGTCCGGACCCTCGCGCGCGCGATCCTGGAGTCCTATGGCTACCGGGTGCTCGAGGCGGCGGGCTCGCAAGAAGCGATTGAGACCGTGCGAGGTTACGAGCAGCCCATCCATCTGCTCCTGACGGATGTCGTCATGTCTTCCATGGGCGGTCCGGACCTGGCCTCCCGAATCCAGACTCTGCGGCCGGGCGTCAAGGTGCTGTACATGTCGGGTTACACCGACGAAGCGGTCTTCCGGCACGGGCATCTCGAACAGGGGCGTCGCTTCCTGCAGAAACCCTTCACTCCGGAGACGCTCGCGCGGAAGCTGCGCGAGGCGCTGAAAGCGTGAGAGCGCGTTCTCGGGATGAGATTCGCCGGACTCACCGATCTGTTAAACTGTTCAAAATCAGGAGATTCGATCAAGGAGGGAACGACGCGGAGACCAGTCGCTTTGGAAACGATGCCAGGATCTGTCGAACGCGTGATCTCGAGTCTCCGGCGACGCAGCCCGCTCGTGTGATTGCCTGAGAACAGAATGAGGGTTGAGGGACTCTTCCGCGCCTTGCTCGAGTCGGCTCCGGATTCGATGATCATCGTCAACATGAAGGGGGAGATCGTGCTCGTCAACGCCCAGACCGAGCGCGTCTTCGGGCACTCGCGGGAGTCCTTGTTGGGACAGAAGATCGAGGTCCTGATCCCGCCCCGTTTCCGGCAGGCCCATTCCGGGCATCGCGCCGGCTACTCCGGCGATCCCCGAGTCCGTCCGATGGGGACCGGCATGGAGCTGTACGGCCTGCGAAAGGACGGGACGGAGTTTCCCGTCGAAATATCCTTGAGCCCGATCGAGACGGAGGAGGGGGTCCTCGTCTCGAGCGCGATCCGCGACGTCACGGAGCGAAAGCGCGCGGAGGAGGAGCTGGAGAGTTTCTTCCGGCTTTCCCTGGACATGCTGGCGGTCGCCGATTTCGGGGGCCGCTTCAAGCGGTTGAACCCGGTTTGGGAGAGGGTTCTGGGCTGGTCGCGAGAGCAGCTGATGGCCCGGCCGTACCTGGACTTCGTTCATCCCGACGACCGCGAGGCGACGATCTCCGAGGCCGCCGGCCTGTCGGGGGGGATGGAAACTCTCTCTTTCACCAATCGGTATCGCTGCGCCGACGGCTCCTATCGCTGGCTCCTCTGGAACTCGACCCCCGACCCCGGCCGCGGGAGGATCTACGCGGCGGCCAGGGACGTGACGGAGATGCGGCTCGCCGAAGAGGAGATCGAGAAGTTGAACCGGGAGCTCAAACGCCGCGTCGGGGAACTGGCGATCCTGAACCAGGAACTGGAGGCCTTCTCCTACTCGGTCTCGCATGATCTTCGCTCGCCCCTGCGACACATCGACGGATTCACGCAGCTTCTCGGCCGCCACGCGGGGGCGGGCCTGGACGAGAAGGGACGCCATTATCTCTCCACGATCGAGGACTCCGTGCGGCAGATGGGGAGCCTCATCGACGAGCTGCTGGCCTTCTCCAGGCTCGGCCGCGAAGAGGTCCGGTCGGCGTCCGTGGATCTGCAGGCGATTGCCCGGGACGCAATCCGTGAAGTGGAGCGGGACGCGAACGGCCGGGACGTGCGGTGGACAGTCGGAGCCTTGCCCCGGGTCACGGGGGACGCGTCGCTTCTGCGGCAGGTCTTTGTCAACCTGCTCTCCAATGCCTTGAAATACACGCGCCCTCGCGATGTCTCGTCGATCGAGGTGGGCTCCGTCCCGGAGGAATCCGACGAGGTCGTGTGCTTCGTCCGGGACAACGGCGTGGGGTTCGATATGAAGTACTCGAACAAGTTGTTTGGCGTGTTCCAGCGTCTTCACGGCGCCGGCGAATTCGAGGGAACGGGGATCGGACTCGCCAACGTCCGGCGGGTCATCCAGCGACACGGGGGGAGGACCTGGGCGGAGGGGACGGTCGATGGGGGCGCGACATTCTATTTCTCGCTGCCGTGTGCATCCGGGGAGGTCGAATGGCCGACTTGAAGAGCATCCTGCTCGCCGAGGACAACCCGAAGGACGTCGAGCTGACACTGACGGCGCTGGGCGAGAATCACCTCGCCAACGAGGTCGTGGTGGCGCGCGACGGCGAAGAAGCGCTCGACTATCTCTTCCGGCGCGGCCGCTTCGCTCTGCGCGCCGAGGGGAATCCGGCCGTGGTCCTGCTCGACCTGAAGATGCCGAAGGTGGACGGTCTCGAGGTCCTGCGCCGGGTCAAGGCCGACCAGGCGCTGAAAACCGTGCCGGTCGTCATGCTGACCTCTTCCCGGGAAGAACGGGATCTCGTGGAGAGCTACCGGCTCGGAGCCAACGCTTACGTCGTCAAGCCGGTCGGCTTCGAGCAGTTCGTGGAGGCCGTCCGGGAAATCGGGGCCTTCTGGGCGGTCTTGAATGAGCGGGCGCCGGGCAGCGTCCGCAAGCAGTCTTGAGCCAGGAAGGTGACCGAACGATGACCGAGCGCGTCCGGATCCTCCACGTCGAGGACAGCGACCGCGACGCGGAACTCGCCCGGGAAGCCCTCCTGGCCGAATTGGACTGCGAGATCCTCCGCGTGGAGAGCCGAGAAGAGTACCTCGCGGCGCTCGAAACCCGGAAATTCGATGTGATCGTGTGCGATTACACGCTCCCGTCGTTCCAGGGGGACGAGGCGCTGGAGATCGCGGGAACGAAGTGGCCTCACATCCCCTTTCTCTTCTTCTCCGGCACGATCGGCGAGGAGAGGGCGGTGGAGACCCTCAAGAAGGGCGCCGCCGAGTACGTGCTCAAGCAGAATCTCGCGCGGCTTCCCTCCGCGGTGCGCCGGGCTCTCTCGGAGGCGCGGGAGCGCGCCGAGCGCCGGAGGGCGCAGGAGGCATTGCGCGCCTCGGAGCAGCGCACCCGGGCCTTGATGGAAAACGCCAAG
Source organism: uncultured Acidobacteriota bacterium (assembly GCA_963837495.1). GTDB lineage: Bacteria > Acidobacteriota > Thermoanaerobaculia > UBA5066 > Gp7-AA6 > JAWOLE01. The sequence continues at coordinate 555,991 of CAWINF010000002.1, forward strand.
GACGCGATCCTGGTCACGAACATCCAGGGGAGCGTTGTCGAGGTCAATCGCGCCGGCGAAGAGCTGTACGGGCGGCCCCGGGCGGAGTTCGTCGGCCGCCACTTCCTGGATCTGCTGCTTCCCGACGAGCGCGAGAGGTTCCGCCCGCGTTTCGAGGCGATCCTCGCGGGGGGGGCTCCCGGGGGACAGGAGACCACCGCCATGACGGCGGACGGGCGGGCGGTCCCGATCGAGATCTCGGGCTCCCTCGTCGAGATCGGAAGCGAGCGTCTCCTGCTCGCGATCGTGCGGGACGTATCGGAGCGCAGGCAGCTCGAGGAACAGTTCCGGCAGGCGCAGAAGATGGAGGCCATCGGAAGACTGGCGGGGGGCGTCGCGCACGACTTCAACAACCTTTTGACGGTGATCCTGGGCTACAGCGACGTGGTGAACAACCAGCTTCCCCCGGAGCATCCGCTGCGTCCGGAAGTCGAGCAGATCCGGAGAGCGGGGGAGCGCGCCGCCACGCTGACGAGGCAGCTTCTCGCCTTCAGCCGCACGCAGGTCCTCCAGCCGCAGCTGATCGACGTCCGCGAAATCGTGACGGACATTCACACGATGCTGGGCCGCGTGATCGGGGAGGACATCGATCTCGTGATGGTCTGCGACCCGGAAACCGGGAGGGTCAAGGCGGACCGGGGCCAGCTCGAACAGGTGCTCATGAACCTGGCGATAAACGCCCGCGACGCCATGCCCGGCGGAGGCAAGCTCACGATCGAGACGCGCAATGCGGAACTCGGCGAGGGGGACGCCCGGGAGAACGGGATGGCGCAGCCCGGGTCGTACGTGCTGATCGCCGTCAAGGACACCGGGGCCGGGATGGACACGGAGACGAAGACGCATATCTTCGAGCCGTTCTTCACGACGAAGGAGAAAGGAAAAGGGACCGGCCTCGGGCTCGCGACCGTCTACGGGATCGTGAAACAGAGCGGCGGCATCATCCGGGTCTCGAGCGAGCCGGGCCAGGGGACCGCGTTCAAGATCTATCTGCCGCGCGTCGAGGAGGAGTCAGACTCTCGTCCCCGGCCCCTGCCCCCGACATGAGCAGCCGCCGGGGACACCCGAAGGAAAGCGGGAGAGGTTCCGGCTCCCGGCGCGCCGGACCATCCGGAGCGGTCCCCTGAGCGAACAACCCGCCGTCTCCGGCCGGGGGAACATTCTCGTCGTTGACGACGACGAGCAGATCCGGAGCCTGATCGCGCGGCTCCTGCGCCCGATGGGACAGCAGATCGAAGAGGCGGCCTCGGCGGAAGAGGCGCTCGAGAAGCTGCGGGCCTCGCCGCCGGACCTTGTCCTGCTGGACATGCAGTTGCCGGGCCGCAGCGGCTACGAGCTGCTCGAGGAGATTCGGGCCTATCCGCACACGCGCCTGATTCCCGTCGTGATGATCACCGGGGCGGCGACGCACGAGCTGAAGTTGAAGGCCATCGAGGCGGGCGTCACCGACTTCATTGCCAAGCCCTTCTCGGCCGAGGAACTGGTGGCGAGGGTCCGGGCGCTCCTGGAACTGAAGTTCGTGACCGACGCGCTCGAGGACGCCGAGCAGGTGATCGTCCTGCTTGCCCGGACGATCGACGCCCGCGACCGGTATACCTACGGCCACAGCGCCCGCGTCTCGTTCTACGCGGGCCTGCTCGGCGAGCGCATCGGGCTCGAGGGCCGGGCCCTGGCCACGGTTCGCCGGGGGGGCCTCTTCCACGACTTCGGAAAGATTGCCGTCCGCGACGCCGTGTTGCTTAAACCGGCCAAGCTGACGGTGGAGGAGTACGCGGAGATCAAGCGGCATCCGACCGAGGGACGCGATCTGCTGCGAAACATGAAGACGCTCCTTCATGCCATGCCCGTCGTCTACCACCATCACGAGCGCATGGACGGGTCGGGCTATCCCGACGGTCTGGCCGGGGAGTCCATCCCGATCACCGCGCGCGTGACGACGATCGGAGACGTCTTCGACGCCCTGACGACGGCGAGGGTCTATCGCGGCGCCCTCTCGCGCGAGGAGGCCCTCCGCATCATGGCCGGTGAAGTCCGCAAGGGCTGGTGGGACGGGCGGCTCCTCGAGGAGTTCCGCGGCGTTCTCGCGACGCTGCCCGAGGATGACGAGAGGATTCAGCGCCTCTCGGCCGGCCCTCCTTCCTGACGGATCCGCGCGAACGGCGCAAGGCGCCGGCGTCACGCCGCGCGGCGATCTCCGAAATGGCGCTGAGACTCCCTGATACGTGCCAGAGACGCGGGTCCGCGAACCGGCAATCGGACAACGAAGAGTCATAAGCCATTGATCTCCAGGAGCTTGAGTCCGATCATTCTCGGACGAAGACCTGGTACGGCGATTGCGATTCAACCGTGTCAACTTACAAGGAGTCTACGAAATGGAGACAACTGAAGAGAGAGCTCCGGGCCGGGACACGTTCCTTCATCTGAAGGGCCTGGAGCAGCGAAGGACGCCGAGAGTCGTCTGCGCCATGCCTCTCATTCTGTCGCTGGGCCCGCTTTCTCTGCCGGTGCGATCGGCGGTCATCAGCGCTCATGGCGCTCTCATCCTCTGCCCCGAACCGATTCCGGAAGGAGCCTCGATCGCGCTCTTCAACAATAAGACGTCGGAGCACGCCGAGGCTTCGGTTGTCTGGTCGGGCGCCGTTACCCTGTCCCTTTCCTCGACCACTCTTTTTCAATACAAGATCGGAGTGGAGTTCCGGGAGCCCGCGGCGGACTTCTGGGGGTCCGACTACAACCCATGACTCTCTCAGTCCCCGTCCCGCTGTTCGTCGAGCGCGGCCGCGCGCTGCGGCCCGCGACAAGGCCGCCATGAGAAGGAGGTGCAGTTACAGAAATTCGAGAAGGGACCACTGAAAAGGCTAACCCGCGCGAAAGCCGGGCTGGCAAGTCCCTGGCCCAAGTCGCTCGCGAGACGGCCGAGGGATTGCCGAAGTGGAAGGGGTTCCCCGTCCGCCCCGACTGTTCCATCGCCGCCTCGGTCCGGTCCGCTTACGACGGGTTCTTCGACTTCCGCGAAGTCACCCCGGGCCTCTACACCCTCCGGGCCTCGGCCGGCGGGCTTTCGGACGCCGCGCTCAAGGTCGAGATCGAGCCGAGCGGATCGCTCCTCGAAGGCAAAGACCTGGTCCTCCGCCGCCCCTGACGGGATGCGACGGGCGCGGCCGCAGGCCCTGGGACACAGCGCGGCTCTTCGCACTTTACTTGTCCTGGCGGCCTTGCCGGCCGATCGGGCCGGAGCCGCCGGTTTCCTGTACTCTACAGACCTGACTTCCATGAAGGGCTCGCTCATCCGGATGGCGTTGATCGAAGACGACGCGCAACTGCAGCGTTTTCTTTCCCGCGTGCTCGTCTCGGGCGGTCACGAGGCGGAGGTCTTCGGGAGCGGAACGGAGTTCCTGAAGGCCGAAGGGCCGGAATCCTTCGACATCGTGGTCACCGACCTGCAGATGGAAGGCGCTTCGGGTCTCGACGTGCTAAAGGCCTGCCGCGCGGCGTCGGACCCGGCCGAAGTGATCCTGGTGACCGGCTTCCCATCGATCCGCACCGCGGTCGAGGCAATGGGCCTGGGAGCGTTCGACTACCTCGCCAAGCCCGTGAACTCCAAGGAGCTGCTCCACCGCGTGGCGCAAGCGATCGAGGGAAAACGCCTGAAATGGCAGATTGACGCCCTCTCCGGCGAGGAGCGGCGCCGCCACGGCGCGGTCGCTCCAATCGCCCAGAGCCGGGCGATGCGGGACTTCCTGGCGCTCGCCCGGAAGGCCGCGGCCTCCAATTCGACCGTGCTGCTCCTTGGGGAGACGGGAACGGGGAAGGATGTCGCTGCGCGTTACATCGTCGCCAACAGCCCGCGCGCCGGGAAGACCCTCCTGACAATCAACTGCGCCGCGCTGCCGGACAACCTGATCGAGAGCGAGCTCTTCGGCCATGCGCGGGGAGCCTTCTCCGGCGCTCATGCCTTGAAGCGCGGCCTCTTCGAGGAGGCGAGCGGCGCAACACTGTTCCTAGACGAGGTTGGATCCATGAGCCTTCCGGCTCAGGCCAAGCTCCTTCGGGTCCTCGAGGAGGGGACCGTGCGGCGCGTGGGAGAGAATCAGCCGATTGGCGTGGACGTCCGCGTCGTCGCGGCCACCAACCGGGATCTGACGGCAGCGATTGCCGCCGGAGAATTCCGCGACGACCTCTACTACCGCCTCTCCGTCGTGAGCCTCCTGGTGCCGCCTCTGCGCGAGCGCCGGGAAGACATCGAGACCCTCGCGCGGCAATTCCTCGCCGAGTCGGTTCGCCGGACCGGGAAGGACCGGGTCTTTGCTCCGGAGACGCTGGATTTCTTCCGTGAATACGAATTTCCGGGAAATGTTCGCGAGCTCCGATATGGAATCGAACAAGCCGTCATCCTCTCGGAAAACCAGTTGCTCCGGCCCGGCGATTTCCGGTTCTCAGCCGCGCGCGGAGGCTCCGGCAGGCCCGCTTCCAGAGCCGCGCAGTCCCGGTCACGGCCGATCGCCGAGGAAATCACTCCCGAGCAGGTTCAGGAGGCTCTCGACGCTCACCGGGGCAATCGCAATCAGGCGGCGCGTGCCCTCGGGATCAGCCGAGCGACTCTCTACCGCCTGCTGCGGCGGACCGACGGCAACACGAATAACGGAGAGACCTTCGCGTCCTGACGAAGGGTTCCCCGGGTCGGGGACCGGCAGGATACTGGCGTCTTCCGACTCGCGCCATACATGAGGCCGCTTCTCTACTCCGTCCTGCCGCGACCGGCACATCCGACCCGAGACGGGCTCGCCATCCGCAACTACTTCCTGCTCGCCGGGCTGGCGCAGGAGTTTCGCGTGCGCGCGCTGGCGCTCGTGCCGGCGCACCTGCGGGGCATGGGAGAGTATCCGCCGGGCGTCGAGATCGAAGAGATCCCGCGGGCGGGGAGAACGGCGAGGCGCGTGGCGGCTCTGGCGCTAAGCGCTCTTACGGGCCAGGCGTATCCCGCGGTACTTTACCGGTCGCGGGCGCTCTCCTCGCGCCTTTCGCGCTGGGCCGCGCGGGAACAGCCGGCTTGGGTCGTGGCGCAGTCCTACCACGTCGCGCCGGCGGTCGCGGGCCGCGGACCGCGCGTGTGGGTGGACTTCCACAACGTGGACTCGGAAATCTGGCAGCGGATGGGGGAGAGCGCGGCATCGGCGGCCGGGCGCGCGCTCGCGCGCTGGCAGGCGCCGCGCGTCGAGCGGATGGAGCGCCGGATCCTGCGGGCAGTTTCCGGAGCGTCCTGCGTGTCGGAGCGGGACGCGCGCGCCCTTTCCGCCTTCGGCGGGGTGATTCCTCTGGTCGTCGCCAACGGGGTGGATCTGGCCCGCTACGCGTTCCGGGCGCAACCGTCTTCCGAAGAGTTGATCTTCTTCGTCGGAGACTTGAGCTGGCCGCCCAACGCCGAAGGCGTTGCCTGGTTCTGCTCGCAGGTCTGGCCTTTGCTCGCCCGCCTGCGCCCCTCGGCGCGGGTCGAGATCCTCGGGCGGGGCGGGACGGGATCGCTCGAACGGGGGGCCGGGGCAGGCATCTCCTTTCTCGGAGAAGGAGGCGACACCCGGCCGCGCTGGGCGCGCGCCGCGGTGGCCATCGTGCCGCTGCTGGCCGGAGGAGGCACGAGGCTGAAGATCCTGGAGGCGGCTGCCTGCGGCGTTCCCGTCGTCTCGACTCGCGTCGGGGCCGAGGGGCTCGAGTTCGCGAGCGGCTCGGAGATCCTGATCGCCCGGAGCGCGGAGGAGTTTGCCGGGGCAGTCGCGGGACTGCTCGCCGACCCCCGGGCGCGGCGATCGCAGGCGGACGCGGCGCGAAGGCGCGCCGAGAAGCACTATGACTGGCGGGAGATCGGACACGCCTTCGCGCGGGAGCTGTCCCGAAGGGCATCGGAGAAATGAGTTTCCTCGCGGCGGCGCTCGCGGCGCTCGCTGTCCTGGCGGCGGCCTGGTCGTATCTGGGATATCCGGTCTGGATCGGGCGTCTCTCGCGGCGTTCCGGAGAGGAGGGGGGAGGCTCCCCGGCGCCGCTCTCTCTCGAGATCGTCGTCTCCGCGGCCGACGAGGAGGACGTCATCGAGGAGCGTGTGAAGAACCTGCTCGCGCAGGAGTCGGACCTGCCGGTCCGGATTTCCATCGGCTGCGACGGCTGCCGCGACCAGACCGCACAGAGAGCGCGCGGGGTCCTCGGGCAGGCGGGACGCGTCGTGGAATTCCGCCAGAGGCGCGGGAAGGCCGCCGTGTTGAATGATCTCGTCGGAGAGTCGGCGGCCGACGTGATCGTCTTCACCGACGCCAACACGCGCTTTGAGCCGGGGGCGATCCGGCATCTGGCCCGCGCTTTCGCCGATCCCGCCGTGGGCGCCGCTTGCGGAAGGCTCCTTCTCGAGCGGGCGGAGGGCGCCGGCGCCTCCGAGACCGTCTTCTGGGACCGGGAAACGCGAGTCAAGGAGGCCGAAGGACGGTTGGGTGTGTGCGTGGGCGCCAACGGCGCGATCTACGCCGCGCGGCGGGCCTGGATCGAGCCTCTGCCCGCCGCGACGGCCCTGGACGACTTCCTGATTCCCGCGCGGATCGCGCGCAAGGGGAAGAAGGTCGTCTTCGCGGCGCAGGCCGTGGCCCGGGAGCAGGCGGGGCGGGACGTGGCGGCCGAAGTCGCGCGGCGTTTCCGGATCGGAGCGGGAGCCGGGCAGGTCCTCCGGCAGGAGACCTGGCTCTTCGACCTGCGCCGGCATGGCCTTCTCTCCGCCGCGTTTCTCTCCCGAAAGGCCGCTCGCTGGATCGCGCCCGTCCTGGCGCTGGCCGCGGCGCTCGCGGCTCTGGGGGACACGCGGCTGCGTCCGGCCGGAACGGTCGTTCTCGCCGTGGCGGCGCTGCTGATGCTCTCGGTTGCCGCGCGTCCGCGCGTGCCGGGTCTGCCCGGCAGGCTCTATGATTTCTGCGTGATCAATATCGCTCTCGCCGCGGGCGTCGTCGCGGGATTGGCGGGCTATCGCCGGCCCGTCTGGCGGCGAGCACGGTGACACGGTCACATTCTGCGTTCCGACCGACTGCCCTGGCGGGCGACGTGGCCATCGCCGCTCTCTGCCTCTACGGCGCCTTCCTCTTGCGGACCCGGATGGCGCTGCCCGGCACGGAAGGACTGCTCCCTTTGGGCAAGGTCCGCTATAGTTTCGTCAACGTCCTTCTCGTCGTCTGCGCTCAGGCCTTTTTCCTTTCGCTCTTCGGCCTTTACCGCGCCAGAGAACGCTTTCGCGAGCCTCTGGCGAGGCTGCTCGTTCCGGCCCTGTTCTTCGAGCTGTTCGCCCTTTCGGCGGTCTACTTCCTGGCCTTCGCCCAGGCTTATCTCTTTCCGCGTTCGGTCCTGATCGTCTACGTCCTGCTCGACGCCGTCGCTCTGGGGATCTGGCGGACGCTGCTCGACCGGCTGTTCCCCCAGCCGCGGCGGCGCGCGGCGATCGTCGGGACCGGGAAGGCGGCGAGGCTCATCGCCGACACGATCCGGCGCCATCCCTGGACCGGAGTGGAGGTCGCGGGCTTGATCGGCGAGGCCGAAGGAGGCAGAGCGGACCTTCCCGTGCTCGGTCCCGTGGAGGACCTCGTCCAGATCACCGAGCGCGAGAAGATCGATGAGGTCATCGTGACGCCCGAAGAATCGAGCTGGAAGGACCGGATCTCCGAGCGTGTTCCCCGCGACTGGCAGGCGGACCTGCTCGTGTGGCCGTCTCCCTTCGAGACCATGATCGGGAGGCTGAGGTTCCGCATCGTGGGTGACCTGCCGCTGCTGGAGGCGAGGATGCGTCCGCTGGAGGGTGTCGGCGCGGCGGTCAAGCGCGCCTTCGACGTGGTCGTCTCCGCGGGCCTGCTCGTCGCTCTCCTGCCGATCCTGGCGCTGGCCGCGCTGATCGTCGCCGCCACGTCGCGGGGAGGCGTCTTCTTCCGGCAGGAGCGGGTGGGCAAGGACGGCCGCCCCTTCCAGCTCTGGAAGCTCCGGACCATGCGCGAAGGCGCGGAGGGGGAGACGGGCGCAGTCTTTTCCTCTCCCGGAGATGCCCGCGTCACGCCGGCCGGCCGCTGGATGCGCTCCCTGCGCGTGGACGAGATCCCGCAGCTCTGGAACGTGCTCATCGGCGACATGAGCCTGGTCGGGCCGCGCCCCGAGCGTCCCGAATTTACGAGGCCCTTCGAGGAGACGGTGTCCGGCTACACGCTGCGATTCTCCGCCCGCCCCGGGTTGACCGGCCTGGCGCAGGTCTCGGGCGACTACGGCACCGAGCCGGAGGTCAAGCTGCGTTACGATCTGGCCTACTTGAACAACTGGTCGTTGGGACTGGATCTCTCGATCCTCTTGAGGACGATTCCGGTCATCCTGACGCGCCGCGGAGTGTGACCGTCGCTTCGCGCGCTCCGCTCCCGGGCCGGCCACACCGGAGGACGGGCAGGTCTATCATTCGCCAATCGTGAACGAAGCCTCCCCGGAGAAGGCCCGGCGCCTGAAGGTGGCCGTCGTGATGCCGGCCTACAACGCGGAGAAGACTCTCTCGCGGACCTATGCCGATATCCCGCGGGACGCCGTGGATGACGTGATCCTGGTGGACGACGCCTCGGGCGACAACACGGTCGAGGAAGCGCGGCGGCTGGGTCTCCACGTCGTTCAGCATCCGAAGAACCGCGGCTACGGAGCCAATCAGAAGACCTGCTACCGCACGGCGCTCGAGCGCGGGGCCGACATCGTCGTCATGGTCCATCCGGACCATCAGTACGATCCGACGGTCATCCCGCACCTGATCGAGCCGCTCCTTCGCGGCCAGTGCGACGCCGCGTTCGGCAGCCGGATGCTGGGCGGCCGCCCGATCCAGGGGGGCATGCCCAAGTGGAAATACCTGGGAAACATCTTCCTGACGGCGATCGAGAATGCGACGTTCCTGATCTACCTGACCGAATACCACAGCGGCTTCCGCGCCTACAGCCGCCGTTACCTGGAGACCGTCGCTCTGGAGCAGAACTCCGACGGTTTCGTGTTCGACACGGAGATCATCGCCCAGGCCATGGCCCGGGGACTCACGATCCGGGAGATTCCCATCGAAACGCGCTATTTCGACGAGGCTTCCCAGATCGCCTTCGGGCCGTCGGTGCGCTACGGCTTCGCGATCCTGAAGACCATGTTGCTCTACAAGCTCCACGTCTGGGGCATCTACTCCGCCAGGATCTTCCGCTTGCGCGAAAGATCCTAGCCGGCGAGTCTGGGATCCTTGTCATCCTGAGCGAAGCGAAGGATGTGCTCGTCCAACCAGGGCAGATCCTTCGTCGCTTGCGCCGTCGCCATAGCGGCTTTCCGCCTTCGCTGGAGAGCCGTAGCCGCTTCGGCGGAGGCTCTGGCGCGTCGGCGACCTCAGGATCACAGCCAACACAGATTACTCGGACACTCCTAAGGCAGCGGTGGAGACTGTTTCAGGCGGCCGGCGCGCAGGTCGGCTTCCAGGCGCCGGTACTGATCGAGCGCCCGGGACTTCACGTCGGGCAGCAACGCCGGCGAGAGAGCCGGGCTGATCCAGAGAGCGCGCAGGAACGCGGCGGCTGCCTTCTCGGTCTCGCCGCTCGACTCATAGGCGCGGCCCAGATTGAGATCGATCTCGGCCCTCTCGCCCAGATCGAGGGCCTTCCGGTAGAAATCGATGGCTCCCGCGGTATCCGAGCCGACGAGCCGGCAGGACCCCGCGAGAACGAGCGGCCGCGAGTCGCCGGGGAGTCCCGGCTCCGCGGAGAGCGCGACCTGCTCGAGGCGGGCGAGCAGGCCTCGAGGGTCGGAGATCTCGGCCGGGTGGCTGACGAGATAGCGCAGGGCATCCGTCGCGGGCCGCAGCATCCTCTCCGCGCGGTACCTCGGCAGCTCCGGCGCGAGCGACCAGGCCAGGGCGCCGGCGAGGAGCAGGCCGCGGAGGGTTCTCATTCTTCCTTCCCGTTCGCCGCTGCGGCTCGCCCGGGCGGGATGGAGATCTTCCACGCCCGGCCAGCGGCTAGAAGCAGCGGCACCGCGGAAACGGGGCGCTGAAGGGGAAACCACGTCAGCGCGGCGACCGCTCCCGCTCCCAGCAACGCCAGGAGAAAGACGGCCTCGGCGCGCGCGGCCGGCGGTTCGCGCCGCCGGACTGCCCCGGTGAGCGCCCGGAAGAGGAGAACGACCGCCGCGAGAGCGGCCATGCCCGCCGGAACTCCCTCCTCGGCGAAGGGCTGAAGGTAATCGCAGTGCGCCTCGCCGTAGGAGGCAGTCACGAGGGGATTGACGAGCTTCTCGCGCAGGGCGATCTCCGCGCGCAGGCGGTGCGGCACGAACTCCGCTCCGAACGTGCCCGGCCCGAACCCCGTCCACGGACGCTCGCGCGCCATCTCGGCGGCGGCGCCCCAGGCCCCGAGCCGGTAGGTGAAGAGACGATTCCAGTCCCCCTTCCTGAGCGCCGAGCCGGTCTCGACGGCTCGCTGGCGCAGCGGCCTGTACGCGAGAAGGGCGGCGCCGACCAGAAGAAGAAGCGCGGCGATTCCCGGCGCCGCCCGGCGGCCGTAGCGGCAGACCAGCAGGATGAGCGTCCCGGCGACGAGAGCCGTCCAGGAAGTCAGGTTGCGGTTGACGAGGAGGCCGACGACGAACACCGCGGCGCCCAACGCGGCCGCCGCGCGGGGCAGAGCCCGGCGGCTCCGGAGGAACATGCCCAGACACGACACCGCGGCCAGCGCCAGAGCCAGCGCGAGCGAGCCGGGATTGCCCACGAAGGCTCCCGTGGCCTCGCGGCTTCCCGTGGTGACGAGCGCGAACGGCCGGTAGATATTCTTCGCCTGCAGGACCGAGACGGCCGCATTGACCGCGGCCACGAGCAGGAAGACGGCGAGGAGAGGCCTCCCGTGCCTTTCGAGCACGCGGCTGGCTCCGAGCGGCAGGAGCAGCGCCGTCAGAAGGAGGGCCCGCGCGGAGTCCAGCGCCAGGGCGCGGCGCGGAGAGGCCAGCGCGCTGACGACGACCGCGGCGACGCAGAAGAGAAGCAACAGCAAGGCCGCGGAGTGGAGGCGGGAGCGGCCCGCCGACGCCACGGAAAACGGATTCGTCCATCGCGAGAGCCCGAAGGCCGCGAGCGCGGCGATCCCGGCCGCGGCGAGCGTCACCAGTCGTTTGGGAGCCTCGAAGGCGGCGTCGGCGCCGGAATCCACGGCGAGCCCCGCGCAGACGATGGCCAGGGCCAGCGCCGCCGCGGCGATGGCCCCGCCGACATCCGCCGCCGCGGGGGCTGTTGCGTCACGCGATTGCGCCCTCTTCTTTTTTCGGGACATCCCGCCTCATTAGAGCAGTTTCCCCGGCTTTTCTGAACCAGGCCAGGGGCGCCGAATACCTTCTTCTCCCGGTTCGTTATGCTCGTCGGACATCATGAGAACCGGGTCCGCTCCGCGCCGCCGCCGCGTCTCCCTCCACCTCTGGGTCTACCGGCATCGCCTCATCCTACTGACGACGGTGGGCGCCGTCCTGCTGTCGGGCCTCGCCGTACTCGCGCATTTCACTTCGGTCGTGGTCGGGCGGTTCGAGGGGCACCGGTGGAATCTGCCGTCGCGGATCTACTCCGACATGTTCGTGCAGCGCCCCGGGGACGCGGGCTCGCCCGAGAAGCTCGTCGGGAAGCTCGAACGGCTCCTCTACCAGTCCGACTCCGGCGCTCCCGCGCGGGCCGGCCATTTCCGCCGGGAGGGCGACGTGGTCGAGGTCTTCCCCCGGGACTTCCGTTACCCGGGGAAGTTCTTCCGCGGCTTTCCGGCGCGGATCGAGTTCTCGGGTGGAAGAGTCGCGTCCATTCGAGATCTCTCCGGGGAGGAGTTGCCCGCCGTCGTCGTCGAGCCGGAGCTCCTGGGCTCGGTCTTTGGCGAGGAGTTCCAGGACCGTACGCTCGTCCGCCTCGAGGACCTGCCCCAGTCGCTCAAGGACGCGGTCCTCGTCACGGAAGACCGCGACTTCTACCGCCATTCGGGTGTGTCGGTCCGGCGCAGCCTCGGCGCCCTCATCTCCAACGTGAAGAGGAGAGCGACGCAGGGAGGCTCGACGCTCACGCAGCAGCTCGTCAAGAACCTCTATCTCTCGCCGGAGCGCACGCTGCGACGCAAGGCGATCGAGGCCGTCCTGGCCCTCATCCTGGACGCGCGCTACTCCAAGGACGAGATCTTCGAGGCCTACATGAACGAGATCTATCTCGGGCAGTACGGCTCGGTGGCGGTCAACGGAGTCGGCGAGGCCGCGCGGCATTACTTCGGCAAGGAGGTGAGCGACCTCGACCTGGCCGAGTCGGCGACGATCGCGGGCATGATCAAGGCGCCGAACGCGTATTCGCCCCTCCACAATCCCGAGAGGGCCACGCAGCGGCGGGACCTCGTCCTGAAGCTCATGCGCGAGGAGAAGAAGATCGACGACGCCTCTCTGGCGCAGGCCCTCCGCGAGCCGGTCGTCCCGTTCTCGCGGGCTCAATCCCGCACCAGCGCTCCGCATTTCGTGGATTTCATCAAGGGGGAGCTGGAGGCCCGTTTCGGCAAGCAGCTGAAGACCGAAGGGCTGCAGATCTACACGACGCTCGACGTGGATCTCCAGCGCGCGGCGCAGGCTTCGGTCACAAAAGGGCTGGCCGCGCTCGAGAAGAACCACAGGCGGCTCGCCGCCAACGCGAAACAGGAGCCGCTGCAGGGGGCGCTCATCGTGATCGAGCCCCGCACCGGGGCCGTCAAGGCCTTCGTCGGAGGGCGCGACTACCGTCTCTCGCAGTTCAACCGCGTCACGCAGGCGCACAGGCAGCCCGGATCCCTCTTCAAGCCCTTCGTGTACCTGGCCGCGTTCGCGCGGCGGGACCTGGAAAAGCCGGTCACGCCCGCCACGATCCTGGAGGACACGCCGATCACCGTGACCTGGGACAAGGCGGGGGAGGACGAGCAGTGGAGTCCCCACGATTACGACGGGGACTACCGGGGCGCCATGTCGGCGCGCAAGGCGCTGGAGCTTTCGATCAACATCCCGACCGTCCGAGCGGCCCTCGCGGCGGGCCTGCCGGCGGTTCTGGCGACGGCGCGGGCCGCGGGCGTGGGGTCCCGGCTGCGCCCCTATCCCTCGGTCGCCCTCGGGGCCTTCGAGGTCTCGCCGATGGAGATCGCGTCGGCGTATGCCGTCTTCGCCAACGGAGGCGTGCGCGTGGACCCGATCTCGATCGTGGGCGTCCAGACGAGCGACGGCCGAGTGCTCGACCGCAAGGAGACGCCCTTGAAGCCGGTCCTGCCCGCCGACGCCGTCTTCCTGGTGGACTCGTTGATGCGCGGCGCCGTGGACCGCGGCACGGCCTCGGGCGCCCGGGCCGGAGGCGTGCGCGGCGTGCTCGCCGGAAAGACCGGCACGACCAACGACTACCGGGACGCCTGGTTCGTCGGTTTCTCGCCGCGGTTCCTCGCCGCGGTCTGGGTGGGTTACGACGACAACCGTCCCGTCCGTCTGACCGGAACGCAGGCGGCCGTGCCGATCTTCGCCGATTTCTCGCGCTCGGTGCCCGCCCAGTATTTCGCCGAGAACTTTCCCGTCCCCTCCGACATCGTCACCGCGGAGATCGATCCGGAGACCGGCGAGCTGGCCACGCCGCAGTGTCCGCGGCGCATGACCGAGGTCTTCATCTCCGGCACGCAGCCACGCGCGGAGTGCTCCCTGCACCGCTATTCCTCTTCTCTGCCGATCGAGGGCGCCTTTGACTGAATGCGTTTGATACGCTTCCCTGTTCGATGAAAGATCGACCCGGTATCCGAATACACGGCGCCCGGACCCACAACCTCAAGGACGTGTCGGTCACGATCCCGGTCGGCAGCCTCACGGTGATCACGGGCGTCTCGGGATCCGGGAAGTCTTCGCTGGCGTTCGACACCCTCTATGCCGAGGGTCAGCGGCGTTACGCGGAGTCTCTCTCGACCTACGCCCGGCAGTTCCTGGAGAGGCTCGACCGCCCCGACGTGGACTCGATCGAGCCCGTGCCCCCGGCAATCGCGCTGGAGCAGAAGAACGGCGTGCGGAACGCCCGTTCGACGGTGGGGACGCAGACGGAGATCCACGACTCGCTGCGGCTCCTCTTCGCGCACGGCGGCACGACCTTCTGTCCCGCCTGCGGGGTTGCCGCGGTGCCGGGCGGCGTGGACCGCGCGGTCGAGGAGCTCTTCGGCGCCGAGCCGGGCGCCCGGGTCACGCTCGTCGCGCCTCTCCCGTGGCGCCGCGAGGAGGGCCGCCGCTCACGCCGCAGCGCGCGGGAAGACCGCATCCGCCTCCAAGAACTGAAGCGGGCCGGGTTCTTCCGGGCGCTTTCTCCCGAAGGGGAGACCGTGGAGATCGCCGAGGACGTCGGGCCTCTTCTGGACGCGGAGGGGCGCCTGCCCGTGGTCGTCGGGAGGTTCGTCATCCGGGAGGAGTCGCGGGCGGAGATCGCCGCCGCGGCGGACAGCGCCTTTGCCATGGCGGGAAGCCTGGTCGCGGTGTTGGAGGACCGCTCGCGAACCTTCCGGCGCGGACTGCATTGCCCGACCTGCGGCGCGGACTTCCGCGAGCCGACGCCCGCCCTCTTCGCGTTCAATTCGCCGCTCGGGGCGTGTCCCGCCTGCCAGGGCTTCGGGCGGGTCATCGGCGTGGACCTGGAGAAGGTCATCCCGGACGTCACCCTGACCCTCTCCGACCGCCCCGTCGCCCCCTGGAACACGCCGGCGTACGAGTCGGCCTACGACGACCTCTTCCGGGCCTGCCGCCGCTACTCGGTTCGGACGGACATTCCGGTCGCGAGGCTCTCGGCGCACGAGCGGGAAGTCCTGATCAAGGGGAGAGGGGAGTTCTACGGCGTCAACGGCTTCTTCGACTGGCTCGAGACCAAGCGATACAAGATCCACGTCCGGGTTCTGCTCGCCCGCTACCGGGCCTACACGCTCTGTCCGGAATGCCGGGGAGGTCGGTTGACGCCCGCCGCGCTGTCGGTGCGCCTGCGCGGGCGGACGATCGCCGAGCTCTCGGAGCTTCCGCTCTCGGAACTGCGGCAGTGGTTCGAGGACCTGACGCTCTCCGCCGCCGAAGAGGAGCGCCTCTCTTCCGTCGTCTCCGAGATCCGCTCGCGGGTGCGCTACATGAACGAGGTCGGCCTGGAATACCTGACCCTCTCGCGCGCCGCGAGGACTCTCTCGGGCGGCGAGGCTCAGCGCATCGGCCTGGCGTCCGCCCTCGGGGGGGCGCTGACGGGCACGCTCTACGTCCTGGACGAGCCGACGATCGGACTCCACGCCGCCGACACGCGGCGGCTCCTGAAAATCCTGCGCCGACTGGCCGACCGCGGCAACACGGTCGTGGTCGTCGAGCACGACCCCGAAGTCATCGAGGCGGCCGACCGCGTGATCGATCTCGGCCCCGGCGCGGGGAGCCTCGGCGGCCGTCTCCTCTTCGAAGGCGCTCCGGCCGCCCTGTCGCGCGTGAAG
Organism: uncultured Acidobacteriota bacterium; assembly: GCA_963837495.1. Classification (GTDB taxonomy): domain Bacteria; phylum Acidobacteriota; class Thermoanaerobaculia; order UBA5066; family Gp7-AA6; genus JAWOLE01. Next base: position 571,536 of record CAWINF010000002.1, read on the forward strand.
TCCTCCGCCACCGGGGAGCTCCTTCGGTCCCGCAACCACAAATCACAAACCACAAACCACAAATCGCCGGCCGGCGCCGTCGCCGGCCGGCTCGTCCCCTTCCGCCGCGCCGAGGGCGCCGTCACCGTCTTTGGAGCGCGCGAGCACAACCTGAAGAACCTGACCGTGCGCTTCCCGCTCGGGCGCCTGGTCGCCGTCTCGGGAGTCTCGGGGTCGGGGAAGTCCACGCTGGTGCGGGACATCCTCTACAACTCCTACGCGCGCCGGATCAAAGGACTCGTGGCGCTCGACGTCGGGGCGCACGACCGGATCGAAGGCCTGGAGAACCTCGGCGACCTGCTGCTCGTGGACCAGAGTCCCCTCGGCCGTTCCGCGCGCTCCAACCCGGTGACCTACGTCAAGGCCTGGGACGAGATCCGCCAGGTCTTCGCCCGCACGGCGCGCGCGGTCTCCCGCGGCATCACGGCGCGCGATTTCTCCTTCAATTCGCCGGGCGGCCGCTGCGAGGCGTGCCGGGGCACCGGCTGGCAGACGATCGACATGCAGTTCCTGGCCGACGTGACCGTGCGCTGCGACACGTGCGACGGCCGGCGTTTTCAGAACCGCGTCCTGGCCGTCCGCTACCGGGGCAAGAACATCGGGGACGTGCTCGCCATGACCGTTTCGGACGCTTCGGCGTTCTTCGCCGCCGAGCCGAAAATCGTGCGGCGCCTTCAGCCGCTCTCCGAGACGGGGCTGGGCTACGTGACGCTCGGCCAGCCGACGGCGACGCTCTCGGGAGGCGAGGCCCAGAGATTGAAGCTTGCGTCCTTCCTCGGCGCGAAACCGGCCGCGACCTCCGGCCGCAGCACCCTCTTCCTGTTCGACGAGCCCACGACCGGCCTTCACGCCGAGGACATCGAGAGGCTTCTCGGGACCCTGAGGCGCCTGATTCACCTGGGCCACTCGGTCCTGGCCATCGAACACAATCTGCAGTTCCTGCAGGCCTGCGACTGGATCGTGGATCTGGGGCCGGGTGGCGGAGAGAGAGGGGGCGCGATCGTCGCGGAAGGCCCGCCGGAGGAGGTACGGCGCAATCCGGCGAGCCTCACGGGTAGGTTCCTCGCGGAGCTCGCTCCGCCGAATCCGCCGGACTCACGCCGCGCGGCCGCGACGAAGTAGCCGGGCAATTGCTGTCATCCTGAGGTCGCCGACGCGCCAGAGCCTCCGCCGAAGCGGCTACGGCTCTCCGGCGAAGGCGGAAAGCCGCTATGGCGACGGCGCGAGCAAAGCGACGAAGGATCTGCCCTTCCCCGATGAGCAGAGCAGATCCTTCGCTCCGCTCAGGATGACAGGGATGGAGCGAAGGGATGACAAGAGCCCGTGTCGGCCGCTAGCGGTTGGATTCCTGGAGGAACTGGAGGAGTTTCTCGCGCCCGCCGTAGCCCTGGAGCTTCGCGATCAGACGGCCGTCCGCGGAAGCCACGACGAGCGTGGGGAAGGCGTTGACGGAATAGCGCCGCTCGAGCTCGTCGATCGCCGCCGGGTTCTTCCCGTCCTCCCGCTCCCGGTCCACGACTCGGGCCGGAAGGTACGAGCGGTTGACCAGGGACGCGATCTCGGGATCGCCCCAGCCTTCCGCGTCGAGACGGTGGCACGGCCCGCACCAGGCGGCGGTGAAGTCGTAGAGGACGGGCTTGCCCTCGGTTCGGGCCGCCTCGGCCGCCTTCTCGTGGGGCTTCCAGACCACGAGTCCCGCTCCGGCCTCCCCCTTCTCCCGCCTGCAGGCGGCTGCCGCGGCCCACAGCACGAAGGCTGCCGCCGCGACCCCGAGGAAGATGAGACGGTAAGCCGGCCGCGACTCGCTGGAAACGATCGCCATGGGTCCGTCGAGAATAGCAGAGACTTGCCGCGGGCCGGGTTTTCGGGAATACATATTGGATTCTGGCGCTTTCTTACGCCGCTGGACGAATGATCGAAGTTCAGAACCTCACCAAGCGATACGCGGCGCAGGCCGCCGTGTCCGACGTCACCTTCTCGGTCCGTCCGGGGGAGATCGTGGGCTTCCTGGGCCCCAACGGCGCCGGAAAGACGACCACGATGCGCGTGCTGACGGGCTTCCTCCCTCCCTCGGAGGGGAGGGCGAGCGTGGCGGGCTACGACGTCGTGAGTCAATCACGGCAGGCGCGCGCGAATCTGGGCTACCTGCCCGAGTCCGCGGCTCTCTATCCGGAGATGCGCGTGCGCGAGTACCTGGCGTACCGGGCGAGGCTCGAGGGCCTCGCCGGGCCGGAGGTGAAGACCCGGGTGGACGAGATCATCGGAGGCTGCCTGCTCGAGGAGGTCGCGGACCGCAAGGTCGAGAATCTCTCCCGCGGCTACCGCCAGCGGGCCGCCCTGGCGGGCGCGCTCGTTCACCGGCCGCCTGTCCTGATCCTGGATGAGCCCACCGTGGGGCTCGACCCGGCGCAGATCATCAAGATCCGCGAGATGATCCGCTCTCTGGGGCGCGAGCGCGCCGTGCTTCTCTCCACCCACATCCTGCCGGAGGTGGACGCGGTCTGCGATCGCGTGCTGATCATCGACCGGGGGCGGATCGTGGCCGAAGGGACGCCGCAGGAGCTGCGCCGGCGCCTGGCCGGGAGCAACGTCTTTCGCGCCGCGTTCAAGGGGGATGTCGCCGCCGCGGAAGCCGTCGGCGCGCTGGCCGGAGCCGTCGCGGTCGAAGCGGCCTCGAGCGATGGAGAAACCCGCGTGCGCGTCGAATGCTCGGAAGGGGCCGATCTGTCCGAGGAGATCTTCCATCTGGCGGTCGCGCGCGGATGGGTCCTCCGGGAGCTTTCGCGCGAAGGCCTTTCCCTGGAAGACGTCTTCGTGCGCCTGACCCGGCACGACTCCGCCTCCGCTGAAGCTACGGCGGACAAGGCCGCGCCCTCGGAAGCTCCGGCAGACAGCCTGTCCGCCGAAGCCCCGGCGAAGCCGGGGGCGGAGGCGGAGTGAGGAGATTCTTCGCGATCGTGGGGCGGGAGTGGCGCGCGTATTTCCTCTCGCCTCTGGCCTACGTGATCCTGGCGGCGTTTCTGGTCATGAACGGCCTGATCTTCTACGCGATCGTGACGTTCCTGAACGCCCCCAACGCTCCGAAGGGGCAGGCGCTCCCGTACCTCTTCACGAACACCTATTTCTGGATCTTCAATCTCTTCGTCGTGCCGATCATCGCGATGCGGCTCTTCGCCGAGGAGCGCAAGAGCGGAACGATCGAGATCCTCCTGACTTCGCCCGTGACCGAGACGGAGGTCGTGCTGGGCAAGTTCGCCGGAGCGCTCGGATTCTTCCTGACCCTCTGGGCGCCCACGCTCGTCTACGTCTGGATCCTGCGCTCGCAGACCCCGATCGACCTGGGCCCGGTGGCCTCCGGCTATCTCGCGATCCTCCTGCTCGGCGCCTATTTCCTGTCGGTCGGGACCTTCGCCTCGACGCTGACGAAGAACCAGATCGTGGCGGCCATCCTGGCCTTTGGAATGCTCATCCCGATCTTCTCGGCCGGCCTCGTGGAAAACATGATCAACGACCCGGGCAAGCGCGACGCGATCTCCTACTTCAACCTCTGGGACCACATGGACGAGTTCGCCCGCGGGATCGTGGACAGCCGCCGGCTGGTCTATTACATCTCGGCGACGGTTTTCTTCCTGTTTCTTTCGGTCGTGTCCGTCACGGCGAAGAAGGAGAGGCCATGAGCCGCGCGTCGGCGGCGCGGGCGGGGATGGGCGCGGCCGGGATCGCGCTCCTGCTCGCCCTGTTCGCGGGGGCCAACTACCTGGGCGCCCGCCACTGGTTCCGGGGCGACTGGACCAAGACCCATCTCTTCTCGCTGTCGCAGACGACGAAGAGGATCCTCGGCGGCCTGACCCGGCCGGTCCAGGTCACCGTCTTCATGACGCGAAACTCCCGCCTCTACCAGCCGGTCTCCGAGCTGCTCTCCCGTTACCGCACGGCGTCGCCGAAAGTCGAGGTCGAGTTCCTGGACCCCGAGCGCAATCCGATGCGCGCCGAGGCGCTCGTCAAGCAGTTCGGCATCCGCCAGAACACCGTCGTGTTCCGGTCGGGGGACCGCAAGAAGTACGTCGAGGAAGACAAGCTCGCGGACTTCGATTTTTCCGGCGCGCAGACGGGGCAGATGGGAGCGGCGCCGCAGATCCGGGCGTTCAAGGGGGAGGAAGCCTTCACGTCCGCCATCCTGGACGTCACCGAGAAGAACGTCTCGAAGATCTACTTCTCCTCGGGTCACGGGGAACCCGGGATCGATTCCCAGGAACGGGGACGGGGCTTCGCGCAGGCCAAGCAGCTCCTCGAGCGGGAGAACTTCGGCGTGGCCACCTGGGACTCGCTCGGAAAGGGCTCGGTGCCCTCCGACGCCACGGTCGTCGTCGTCGCGGGCCCGAGGGCCGCGCTGCTCGAGCCAGAGGCCGCCGCGCTCAAGACCTACGCGCAGGGCGGGGGCCGGGTCCTCCTGATGCTCGATCCGGTCCTTCCCCGGCCGGGCGCTCCCGAGAGCGGCCTGGGCGCCGGGGACTTTCTCGCCGCTTACGGGTTGAAGCTCGGAGCCGATATCGTGATCGATCCGGCCAACGCCGTGCCGATGGTCGGGCCCGAGACGGTCATCGCGAACAGCTACGGAAGCCACCCGATCGTGCGGTCCCTCTCGGAAGAAGGGCTCCCCGTCGTTCTTCCGCTCGCCCGTTCGGTCTCCAGGCCCGACAAGCCGCCGGAGGGCCTGACGGAGACTCTGCTGGTGCAAACCAGCAAGGACGGCTGGGGGGAGACCTCTCTGACGAGGCTCGAGGCCGTCCAGAAGGACAAGGACGACACGCCGGGGCCCGTGACGATCGCCGTCGCGGTCGAGTCCGAGAAGAAAGAGAAAGATCCCAAGGCTCCCGCGAAGCCCTTCCGCCTCGTGGTCATCGGCAACTCCCGCTTCGCGACCAACGGGTCGATCGCCAACGCGGGTAACACGAACCTCTTCCTGAACTCGGTCAACTGGCTCGCGGGGCAAGAGCGGCTCGTCGGGATCGCGCCGAAGATCCCCGAGCAGGCCTCTCTCGCGCTGACCCGGGCCCAGGTCAACCGGATCGGGCTCTTCACGATTCTGGGCCTTCCCGCCTTCGCCGTCGCGCTCGGCGTCTGGGTCTGGTACCGCCGCCGCGACTAGGGCCATTCGAGGGTTCGGCTAGAAAGGTCACGATGTCTGCCAAGAAGCTCATCGTCCTGACGGCCCTGGTCGTCGTTCTCTTCGCTTTCGTTTTCTTCTTCGAGCGCAAGATGCCCACGACGACCGAGCGGCTGCAGAAGGGAGATCTCGTCTGGGACCTTCCGGAAGAGCGCATCGAGTCGGTCCTGCTCGAGCGTCCCGCCGGCGTCGTCGAGCTGGCCCGCAGCGGCGCGAGTAGCTGGAGACTCGCCAAGCCGGAATCGTTTCCGGCGGACGGGTTCGCCGCTTCGGATCTGGTCTCGCAGCTGGCGAGGCTGAAGCGCGCAGGCGGCGACGCCTCCGGGGCGCGCCCGGAAGACTATGGTTTGAAGTCCCCTTCGGCCAAGGCCACGATCGTCTGGAAGGAGGATCCGAAGTCGGCGAAGAAACTGTCGCGCACGCTGGAGTTCGGCATCGAGATCCCGGGCACGGACGCCACCGCGGCGCGCGTGGCCGGCTCCGACGCCGTCCTGTTCGTTCCGACCTCGCTCGCGACGGCCGTCAAGAAGGGGGCCGATGAGTTCAAGAGCAAGGAGGTCTTCTCCCCCGCGGCCTCGAACGCCGCGCGCCTGGACGTGGATCGCGGGCGGGGCCGGCTGTCGCTGGCCAAGAAAGACGGGATCTGGTGGATCCGCCAGCCCCTCTCCGATCTCGCGGACAACGACCCGGTGGAGAAGCTCATCGGCTCGCTGTCGGCCTTGCGCGTTCTCGATTTTCTCCCTTCGGGGCAGGGTCTGGCTTCCCTGGGTCTCGCCCCGCCCCTTTTTCAGGTGGATCTGGCCGAGGCGAAGGGTCCCGGCGTCTCCGTGGACTTCGGCTCGACGCGGTCGGATGGCAACTCGATCTACGCGCGGCGCGAGAATCAGGTCTTCACGGTCTCGAGCACGATCGGGGACGACCTCTCCCGGGAAGCCGAGGTGTACCGGGAGCCGCGCCTCGTCCGGTTCGACCGCGGCTCGGTCTCGCAGCTGGACGGAGCGTTCGTCCATGCCAGTTTTTCCCTCGCGCGGCGCGAGGGAGGCTGGAGCCTGGGCGGCCGGGCCCTGACGGCGCCGGCGGTGGACGACCTGCTCTCCGCGCTCCTCGACGTCAAGAGCAAGTCCTTCGAGGACGAATCGGCGGGCAAGGCCCTCTCTTCCCGTGAACCCGCCGCGACGGTCACGGTCAAGCTCTCCGCCGGAGCGGGAACCTCCCCCTGGGTCATTCGCTTCTATCCCAGGGGAACCGAGACGGAGGCGAGCGTCAGCGGCCGTCCGGGAGCGTTTCTCATCGCCGGCGATCCGGTATCGGCCCTGGCAGCCGCCTTCCAGAAGGCCGCCGCGGCGCCCACGGCGGTCCCCACCGCGCCTCTCGCCCCGCCCTCCCCCCCCGCGAAGCCGGGAAGCGTTAAACGATAAACGGGAAACGAGACCAAAGACGTCGTTTCCCGTTTCCCGTTTCCCGTTTTCCGACCCCTGCGCCTTACCGCCGCCCGGTGAGGTGGGGGGACTTCTGGTCGGCCTCGGCTTCCAGGGCCGCGATCCTCTTCTTGCGCTCTTCCTCTTTCAGGTCGGCCACTTTCGTCTTCTTCTGCTTCGCCTTGGAGAAGAGGGTGGAGACGGCGAGCGGCAGCCCCCAACCCTTCGGGGGCCTGACGCGCCGGGCGGTGACGCCCCAGAACTTCGTGTTCTTGAACTTGGCTTCGGAGAGATCGGCGTTGGCGAAATCGGCGCCGCCCAGGTTCGCGCGCGTGAAATCGGCGCCGATGGCGCGCGCGAAACGCAGGTCGGACTCCTGCAGGGTCGCGTCGGTGAAGTTGGCGCCGACGAGCAGGGTACCCGACAGATTGGCGTCGAAGGCGCGGCAGCCGGACAGGTTCGCGCGCTTCAGGTTCGCGAGCCGGAAGTTGGCGAGCGAGAGATCCGCGTGGGAGAAGTTCACGCCCTGGGCCTGGGCCTCCGAGGCGTCGCAGCCGGCGAACCGAGCGCCGACGAAGGAGTAGGCCTTCAGGTTCGTCCGCGACAATACCGCCTTGGAGAGGTCCGCGTTCTGCATGTTGGCGCTCTCGAAGCGCGCCGAGCGCAGGTCCACCTCCGTGAGCTTGGCGTCGGCGAAACTGACCTTCTCGCCTGAGGCGTCGAGGAAGATCGCGCGCTTCAACTCCGTCTTGCGCAGCTTCGCGTGGTCGAAACAGGCGCCGGAGAAATCCGTCTCGACGGCCGAGGCCCGCTCCAGGTCCGCGTCCGTGAAGTCGGCCCCCTCGCAGTTGGCGGCGTTCAAGGCCGACTGGCGCAGGACGGCGCCGATGAACTTGGCCCGCCGCAGGTCGGCGCCGGTCAGGTCCGCCGTCTTGAGGTTCGCCGCCGTGAAGTTCGCGTTGGGGAAGGAGCCTCGGACAAGCGTGACTCCCTCGAAGAGGGACCGCGAGAGATCGGCGCCGTCGAATTGGGCGCCTGTCGTTTTCACGCCTCGGAAGCTGACCTCGGAGATATTCGCGCCCGCGAGGTTCGCCTCCATGAGATTGGAGCCGTCGCAGTGGGTTCGCGAGAGATCCGCGCCGGCCAGGTTGGCCGCGAGAAACGAGCAGCTCTGGAGCGACGCCGACCGGAAGCGGGCGCCGACCAGGAACGATCTGGAGAAATCCAGGAAGTCCAGCACGCAGTGCTCGAAGAGAGCGCCGGGTGCCGAGATCCCTTCGAGCTTCGCCTCCACGAGGATGGCGCGGGAAAGATCGGCTGATCCGAGCGAAGCGCCCTGGAGCTCCGCGCGCGAGAGGTCGGCGCGCTTCAGGTCCTTGCCCGAGAGGTCCTGGCCCGAGAGGCCGGCCTCCGTCAGATCCGGGGTGACGTTGGCGTTGCGGACCCGCCAGGCGTTCCACTCGGCCGAAAGAAGCAGCGCCATGTGTTCCGGGTTGGGCATCCGGGTGATTCTACGGGATGTTGCTACAATTGCGGGAAATGGCCACTCTCGCCCCGATGGTGGCGGCGCCCTCCAAGGCGACCGACCGGATTCGCCGAGCCCTGCTCGGCGGACACCCGATCCTCTACATCCAGACCTGGGAGGAGTCGCGCGTCGAGCGGCTGGCGCAGCACCTGGCCAGGACCTTCTTCGGGCAGCCGACCCCGTGCGGCATCTGGTCCGTCGTGGACGGCCTGGTGGTGGACGGCGTGCCCGTGCCCGACACGCGGGACCCGCTGAAAGCTCTGGAGGCCATCCTGCAGGCCACGGGGAAAGGCTTCTACCTGCTCAAGGACTTTCCGACTTCGCCCAATGGGCGGCCGGAGATCGTGCGGCGGCTGCGCGACCTGTACCGGGGACTTAAAGACCGCGGCCGGCACGTCCTGCTTGTCTCGCCGGTGCTGGCGATCCCCGAGGAGGCGAAGAAGGAGATCTACGTTGTCGAATACGAGCTGCCCGACGAAGTTGAGATCACCCGCATCATCGAGGCCGTCATGCGCCGGCGCGGCGGCGCCCCGCTCGAGGAGGCGGCCGTCCGGAGACTGTCGCTGGCGATGCGGGGACTGACGGCGGACGAGATCGGGCATCTGCTCTCCAAGGTTTTCGCGCAGCGCCAGTCCTTCGACGAAGGGGCCTTTCAGGAGGTCCTGGCGGAGAAGGAGCAGATGTCGAAGAAGGAGGGGGTGCTCGAGTTCGTGCCTCCCCGGTTCTCGATCGAGGACATCGGCGGCTACGACACGCTGAAGACGTGGCTCAAGAAACGCCGGACGCTCTTCTCGAAGGACGCGCTCGACGCCGGCATCCCCATTCCCCGGGGCATTCTGCTGATGGGAGTCTCCGGCTGCGGCAAGAGCCTCGCCGTCAAGACCATCTCGACCCTCTGGAACCTTCCTCTCTTCCGTCTGGACATGAACGCGGTCTTCGGCACTCCCAACCCCGAGGCCACGTTCCTGCGGGCGCTGCGCTCGGTCGAGGCGGTGTCCCCCGCGGTGCTCTGGATCGACGAGATCGAGATGGGCGTGGGAGGCTACCGGGAAGGAGGGGACGCCTCGATGTCGCGCATCTTCTCGGGCTTCCTGACGTGGATGCAGGAGAAGAGCGCCTTCGTGTTCGTCGCGGCCACGGCCAACCGGATCCAGCTGCTCCCGGCCGAGGTCATCCGAAAGGGGCGTTTCGACCAGGTCTTCTTCGTGGACCTCCCCAACGAGGAGGAGCGCAAGCAGATTTTCGCGATCCACTTGAAGAAGAACCGCTGCGACCCCGGCAAGTTCGACCTCGTCTTCCTGGCCAAGGCGACGAAGGGATGGAACGGCGCGGAGATCGAGCAGATCGTCGTCTCCTCCATGGTGGACGCCTATTCGGAGAACCGCGTGCTGACCGAGGACGACCTGCACAAGGTCATCTCGACGACCGTCCCTCTCGCCGTGACGATGGAGGAGCAGATCAAGGCCATCAAGAGCTGGGCGCACGACCGCGCCCTGAACGCGAGCTCCGCCGCGCGGGTCTAGAACCTGAAAGTCTTGGACGGCGCGTCAGCTGGTGGCGTCCGGCTCCCCGCGGCGGAAGGGCGCGAGAAACTGGATTCGCCGCTGCCACTCCACCATGCGGCCGACGAGAGTGCCGAAGCGCGCCGAGAGCGAGTCCGTCTCCAGCAGCGCCTGCAGCTCCTCCGCCGTGTAACGCAGCCGCAGGGCCATCTCCGAAGCCAGCCGCTCGGGAGAAAGGCCGCCGTCGGGGACCGGAGGAAGATCGAGCTGCTCGCGGAGCTTCGCGAACAGGCCCAGCGCCATCCGGGAGACGCGCTCTTCCTCGACGGGACTCCCGAACGGGATCGAGGCGATCTCCTCGACGCTGGCGGTGCGGTAGGGAGACGCCGCGGGCTCCTCCTTCAGGATGCGGTACCGGAAGCGGCCCTCGAGCAGGATGTTGTAACGGCCGTCCTCGAGCTCCTCGGACTCGATGATCTCGCCGGCGCCTCCGACCTCGTGGACGGCGGAGTTCGCCTCGGCGCTCTCCCAGCCCTGCCTCAGCATCGCCATGCCGATCATCCTGTTGCCTTCCAGCGCGTCCGCGACCATCGCCCGGTATCGGGGCTCGAAAATGTGCAGGGGCAGGATCGTGCCCGGCAGCAGGACGACTCCCGGCAGCGGGAAGAGGGGAATTCGCCGGCTCATCGCTTTGCGCCTTCCGCCTCCCGCCTGCCGCCTCCGGTCCGGGACAGCTCCAGAACGTACGCCACCGTCTGCCGGATCTCCTCGTCGGTGAGTTTACCCTCGAACTTCGGCATCGGATCGTGGCCCCGGCGGATCTGCTGCTCGATCGCCTCGGCGCTCCCGTCCGATCGCCAGACTCCGTCGATCAGGTTCGCGTAACGGAATCGCCTGCCGGTGATCGTCTTGCCGTCCCCGCTGGTGTTGTGGCAGGAGGCGCATTTGCGCTCGAAGATCCTCTGTCCCGCCGCCAGGTCCCCCGTGCGGCCATCCGCCACCGGGAGCGCGCCTTCCCGGCAGCAAACTCCCGCCAGCGCCAGGGCGAAAGTGAAGATCGAGAGTCGGATCACGGGGGGAAGTCTAACGACGATCTTTCGGAAAGGGAGAGGTCTCTAATCTCCGCCTAAAGAGGCCGGGGGATCCCTGCCGACGACCAACTATCCCTGTCACCTTCTCCCTGATACCTTGTCTCCGTGGCGAACCGCGGCGATCGTCTTGGCGAGAACGTCGCCGGCAAGTACTACGTGGACGTGCAGTGCATCGACTGCGATGTCTGCCGGGTCACCGCCCCCAACAACTTCCAGCGCCACGAGGAGAAGGCCTTCTCCTACGTCTTCCGCCAGCCGTCGAATCCCGAAGAAGAGGCGCAGTGCCAGGAGGCCATGGACAGTTGTCCGGTCGAGGCCATCGGCGACGACGGCGCTGACGCGCCGCCGTAGCTCTCAGCTTTCAGCTCTCAGCTTTGGGAAAATCGGATCGTCGTTGGCCGACAGCTGATAACTGATAGCTGATAGCTTGCCCTGCTCTCATGGCAGAAGGGTCTTGAAGTACTCGATGGTCCTGGAGAGCCCTTCCTCCAGGGGCACCTTCGGTTCCCACCCGAGGAGGCGGCGGGCGCGGCCAATGTCGGGCTGGCGGACTCGGGGATCGTCCACCGGCAGAGGCTTGAAAACGATCTCGCTCGAGGTCCCCGTCAGTCTCCGGATGGTCCGCGCGAACTCGAGCACCGAGAGCTCTCTCGGGTTGCCGATGTTGACCGGATCCCCCTCGCTGGAGAGAAAGAGGCGGTAGATCCCCTCGATCAGATCCGATACGTAGCAGAAGGAGCGGGTCTGCGAGCCGTCCCCGAAGACGGTCATCGGTTCGCCGGCGAGCGCCTGTCCGATGAGCGCCGGCACGACCCGGCCGTCCCGAGGCCGCATCCGCTCGCCGTAGGTGTTATGACAACAGACGCCATTGCCGGCCACGAAGTTCTCCGCACCCGGGACAGAGAAATCGAAGACATCCGCTGTCAACAGGCAGGGCCTGACCTCTTTGACCATCGACCAAACGAGGTCTCCGATCCGACGCGCATTGAGCGTCTGAACGACCCCACGGTCCCACGTGAGGATGTCGAAGTCCTCCACTTCGCAAACAGTGACGCGGAAAAAGCGGAAACGCCGCTCGCCGTACTTCTTTCGAAACGTGGTCCGATACTCTCCGACTGAGGCGACGACTCCGAACCGGAGCAGCAGGAAAGTCAAATCCACGGAGAGCCGCTCGCTCGTCGTGTCGAACGCGAGCTCGCGGCCGAGCTTCTTTCCGCTGTGTGTGCCGTCACCGCAGCGGAATCCTTCGAGGAAGTGCTTCACCCGCGGGAGCGGGAGCTGCATCACCCACGCCGGAATGCGGCGCTCCCGAAGCGCCAGGATCCCGCAAAACAACCGGTGAAGGAGTTTCGAATGGGCATAGACGGCCGGCCCACGGCCCGGCGTCGGGGAGACGAATCCTGCGTTCACGCCGAAACACCGTCGAATGATCGCCCTGGCCCTTCGAAGGTAGCGAGTATCGGACGAGAAACTGACGAAATGCCCTTTCTTTCCCGAGAACTCGGCGCCCTCGGCGAGAAAGAAACCAAAGAGCCAAAGCAGATCGTCCGTCAACTCGATCTCGTTGGGGAGCCATCTCCCCGTACTGCGGTAGGGGCGAATCTCGGAGCCTTCGGGGGGCGTAAACGACAGACGCCGCACGACGTCGAGAGGCAGGAAGCTCCCGCGAAGCCACTTGTTCGTCGCGCAAACGATGGTGTTTCTCAGGTTTCGCGTTGGACGGAATCGGCCGCTCGCCGCAAGAAAGGCGTGGATTTCTTCGCGCCGCTGATGGATCGTCGCTCGGAAGCTCTCATGTCGGAGCGCCCATTCCCCCGTCTCGTCCGGATCTCGGGCGTTCTGAATTTCCTGGGCCAGATTGATCCGCGCACGATCGCGCTCGACGACCGGAATTCGGGCTGGGATCGCAACATAGTCGCCGGCGCGCAGGTCACGCACCGGTCTGGCTTCCGGTCTTCCGTCAGCCGCTCGCGCGAAGACGCTGTGATCACCGGTGACTTTGACCGACCGGCCATAGCGGAGCTTCAGCTCAAACGCATCACTCACGGCCGGATGTTGGATCAAGGCGCTCGCGGGCCTTAGCTCCATTCTCAAAGTGGCGGGATCGAATGCGGGCACGAGCACTCGCCTGGGCTTGTCCGCCGAGAGCTCCACTCGCCGGGCGTAGTCCGCGATCGGCTCAAGATGCAGCGAATCATCGTTGAAAAGAAGGACGGGCTGGTCCGCCAGGACGCTGTTGAAGATGCGGACGATCCGGGTGTCCACGCCCTTGGCGCGGCGGTAGGCCATCGTCATCGCCTCCGCGAAGCGCTTGGCCTCGTCGTAGACGCCGCGGGGGCCGATCGGGTTGACATTGCCCCAATACGTCTCGGGTTGCGGATGGACGAGCGGGTCCCCGTAAACCTCGGAAGTCGAGGCGAGGAGGAAGCGGGCCTTCTTGGCCATCGCGAGGCCCAGCGCGTTGTGGGTCCCGAGCGATCCGACCTTCAGCGTCTGGATCGGCAGCTCCAGATAGTCGATGGGAGAGGCAGGGGAAGCGAAATGCAGGACGCCGTCGAGGGCTTCTTCGACGGCGATGAACTGGGAGACGTCGTGCCGGACGAAGTTGAACCTCGGCTGTCCGGAGAGGTGCGCGATGTTGCGAAGGTTTCCCGTGATGAGGTTGTCCATCGCGATGACCTCGTGCCCCTCGGCGAGCAGCCGGTCGCAGAGGTGGCTCCCGAGGAAGCCGGCGCCGCCGGTGACCAGGACGCGCATCACGCGCGTCCTCGTGAGCCGTGAGCCGTAAGTCGTAAGCAGAAGTCCAAGCGCGTTCGCCGCGGCTCACGGCTCACGGCTAACCGCTGACGGCTCGTCATGGCCGCCCCACCCCGGTGTAGCTCCAGCCGGCGGCCCGGAGCTCGGTGGCGTCGTAGACGTTGCGCAGGTCGATCATGATCCTGGCGCGGACGGCCCGGGCGAGCTTCTCCAGATCGAGGGCGCGGAACTCGTTCCACTCGGTGGCGAGCACGACGAAGTCGGCGCCCTGCGCGCAGTCGTAGGCGTCCCGGGCGTAATGGAGGCCGGGAAGGACGGCCCTCGTATTTTCCATCGCCGCGGGATCGAAGGCCCGCACGGAGACGCCGGCTCCGACGAGGTCGGCGACGACCGCCAGCGCCGGCGACTCGCGGATGTCGTCCGTCTCGGGCTTGAACGACAACCCGAGGACCGCCCCCGTCTTGCCCGCGAGCGGGCCGGCCGCTTTCTCGATCTTCTCGATCATGCGCGCCTTGGTCCGTTCGTTGACGCGGATGGTCGCCTCGATGAGCTCGAAGGTGGTGCCGAGGTTTCGCGCGATATCGGCCGCGGCCGAGGTGTCCTTGGGGAAGCAGGAGCCCCCGAAGCCGGGACCCGGCCGCAGGAACCGCGGGCCGATCCGGGGGTCCAGGCCCATGCCGGTGGCCACGTCCTTGACGTCGGCGCCCATCAGCTCGCAGAGCCGGGCGATCTCGTTGATGAAGGAGATCTTGACGGCCAGGAAGCCGTTGGAGGCGTACTTGATGAGCTCGGCCGAGGCGACGTCGGTGATGACGAAAGGAGTCTCGCGCAGGAAGAGCGGCTTGTAGATCTCCTTCATGATCTCGATCGCGCGGGCGTCGGAAGTCCCGATCACGATGCGATCCGGGTGGAGGAAGTCGTTGATGGCGGACCCCTCGCGCAGGAACTCGGGATTGGAGACGATCGAGAATTCGAAGCGTCCGTTTTTTCCGCGGATGATGTCGGAGATCATCTTTCCCGTTCCCGTCGGGACCGTGGACTTCGTGACGACCACCTTGTAGCCGTTCATGTGCTCGGCCACGGCCTCGGCGACCTGGCGCACGAAGGTCAGGTCGGGCGCGCCGTCGGGCCGGGGCGGAGTGCCGACCGCGATGAAGATGACGAGCGAGCTCTCGATGCTGTCCTTCAGGTCCGTCGTGAAGCGCAGTCGGCCTTTGCGCTCGTTGCGGGACACGAGCTCTTCCAGCCCCGGCTCATAGATCGGGATGACGCCGCCGGCCAGCGTGGCGATCTTCGATTCGTCCTTGTCCACGCAGATCACGTTCATGCCCAGGTCGGCGAGAGCGGCTCCCGTCACGAGCCCGACATATCCGGTCCCCACCATGCAGATGTTCATGACCTAAGTGCCCATTGCGGCCCGAACTCCCTCTCCCTCCGGGAGCGGGGGGGCACGGGGGGCCTCCCCCCGCTAACTTCAGCGTCGGCCGCGACCGAAGGTCGCGTCTCGCGGAGGGAGCGGCCGACAGGGGTGAGGGCGCTATTCACGCCGACACACTTCTCTCTCATTGCGATACCACTCGACGCTCCGCCTCAATCCCTCCTCGAGCGGGACCCGGGCCCGAAACCCCAGCAGTCTCTCCGCCTTCTCGACGGCCGCGTACGTGACCGGCACGTCCCCCGGCTGGTCCGGCTGCCGGTCGAGGATCGCGGTCCTGCCTGTCGCCGCCTCGAGCGCGCGCACGAGATCGGCGAGCGTGACCGGATGCGCCCCTCCGAGGTTGATGATCTCGAAGGAGAGGGGAACGGAGAGGGCGGCTTCGATTCCGTCCAGGATGTCGTCGATGTAAGTGTAGTCGCGGCGGGAGCCTCCGTCGCCGTAGAACGGGACGGGCCGGCCCTCCTCGAGGCAGCGGATGAACCGGGCGATCGCCATCTCCGGGCGCTGGCGGGGGCCGTACACGGTGAAGAAGCGAAGGCAGACGGCTTCGAGGCCGTGGAGGTGATGAAACGTGAAGACGTGAAGCTCGGCGGCCCGTTTCGTCGCGGCGTAGGGAGAGATGGGGCGGGCGATGGGATCTTCTTCGGAGAAGGGGAGCCGGGAGTTGATGCCGTAGACCGACGAGGAGGAAGCGAACAGGAAGCGAGGCTTCCCCCGCGCGATCGCGGCCTCGAGCAGGCGCAGAGTGCCGACGACGTTGACCTCCTCGTAGAGGACCGGCCGCGTGAGCGACGGGCGCACGCCCGCCCGGGCCGCCAGATGCAGGACGGCGTCGAAAGACTCCTCCTCGAAGAGCCGCCGGAGGAGCCCGCCGTCGCGGATGTCTCCTTCGACCAGCCGGTAGTTTCCGTCTCCCGCATGAGCGGCGACGTTCCCGCGCTTGACGGCCGGATCGTAGAAGTCGTTGAAGTCGTCCAGCACGACGACCCGGTCGCCCTTCACCAGGCGGCGGTCCGCCAGGTGCGAGCCGATGAAGCCCGCGCCTCCCGTGATGAGGAGCCTCACGGAGACGGGCGCCGCGTGGGCTCCGGCGGCGGGGCCGGCGCGGGGGAAGCCTCCGGGACCTCCGGCGACGCCTTCCTGTTCTCCTGATCGTAGACCTTCCTGATTCCCGCCCTCTGGCGGTTGCGGATCAGCCACCGCAGGAGCCTGGACTCGTCGATCCCGATCACGAGGTGATTGGCGGCGTCGAAGATGGCGGGGTCGTTGATCAGCTTGCCGGCCGTGCCCTGGCCGGAGTCGAGCTTGCGGCCGATCGAGTCGAGACTGTGCGAGAAGCTTCGCAGGTTCTGGGTGAACTCTTTGCCGAACTTTTCGTCGCGCAGCAGGATCGCGAGCGTTCCGTTCCCCTTCTCGAGCTGGCCGAGCGTGTTCCCGAGCGATGCCGAGGCGGTCGTGAGGTTGTCCAGGAGCGTGTAGACCTTCTTCTTCCCTTCCGGGTCCGAGAGCATCGCCGCGAGGAGCCCGTCCTTGTTCTGCAGTCCGTCGTCGATCTTCCCGAGGAGGCTCTGGACCGAGCGAATGGCGGCCTGGAGGGAGTCGCCGGTCTCCTTCCCGTACTTCTGGTCGATCAGAAGCCTGCCCACCAGGCCCTGCCCGGCGTCCACCTTCCGGAGAATGGAGTTGAGCGAAGTCAGAGTGGCCGTCAGGTTGTTGCCCAGCCGCGCGCTCTCCTCGCTGTCGGTCGTCAGGGCGCCCAGAAAGCCCTTGCCCTGCTCGGTTCTGCCGAGAATGTTCTTGAGGGAACGGGCGATGGCCGAGAGGTCCGCGAGCAGGTCGCCGCCCCCCTCCAGCAGCTTCTCGATCCCCGCCCCGGGGGCCTGGGGGATGGCCCCGCCGATCTCGACCTCGGGCTCCTCGGCGGTGCCTCCCTCGAGCTCGATGTACTTGTCGCCGAGCAGGCCGATGGTCTTGATGGCCGCCCTCGTCCCCTTGCGCAGCCGCGGGGCGGCGCGCCGGTCCACGTCGTAGACGACCCTCACCGTGCGGTCGGCCGGGTCGGGCGAGAGGACGACCTCGAGCACGTTGCCGACCGTCACGCCGTTCAACCGGACGGGATTGCCCGCCACGAGCCCCGACGCCGAGTCGAATCGCGTCGTGTACGGAAACTTCTTCACGAAGAGGTGCGCCCGCTGGCCGACCATGAAGATGCCGATCATGACGGCGAAGAGCGCGATGAGGACCACGAGCCCGACGCGGAACCGCTTCCCGACCTGGAACTCGCCGGGCATCTAAGCCTCGCTCCGCTCGGCCGTGAGGCGTGAGGCGTGAGGCGTGAGGCGGAGCGCTTGAAGCTGGGTCATGAAGTCTCCTTGGTTCTCAGAGGTCCTTGACGACCTGGACCAGGCCGGTTCCGCACGGGAAGCCCATGGCGCGGAAGTATTCCATCAGGACGGGGTGGCCTCCGCGCGAGGCCTCGCCGAAGGTGCCGATGAACTGGAAACGCCCCTGGTGCAGAAAGGCCAGGCGGTCGGCGACCGTGCGCGCCATGACGATGTCGTGCGTGACGACGACCGAGGTGGTGTGGATGCGCTTGTTGATGTCCACGATCAGGTGCCCGATCTTCTCGGAGGTCACGGGATCGAGTCCCGTCGTCGGCTCGTCGTAGAGGATGATCTCGGGCTCCAGCGCGATCGAGCGGGCCAGCGCGACCCGCTTGCGCATTCCGCCGGAGAGCTCCGAAGGCATCTTTCGCTGCGTGCCGGGGAGCCCGACCATCGCCAGTTTCTCCGCGACCGTGTCGGCGATCTCGCGCGGGGTCTTGGTCGTGTGCTCCCGGAGAGGAAAGCCGACGTTCTGTTCGACGTTCATCGAGTCGAAGAGCGCGCCGCCCTGGAAGAGCATCGCGAGCCGTCGCCGGATGGGGGAGAGGGCCTCCTCCGACAGCGACGTGACCGACTGTCCGAACACCGTCACCTCGCCCTCGTCGGGACGCGTCAGGCCGTTGATGTGGCGCAGCGTGACGCTCTTGCCGGTGCCCGAGGGCCCGAGCACGCAGAGGATCTCGCCGCGGCGGATCTGGAGATTGACCCCCGCCAGGATTTCCTTGCCGCCGTAGCGCTTCCAGACGTTGACGAACTCGACGATCGTTTCCGGATGCGGCGAGGGGGCCGCGGGAGTCCCGTCGGGGGGTCCGGAAAGAGCGCTCATAGGGCCAGGAAGAGCTTCGTCAGGAAGAAGTCGGACACGAGCACGCAGATCGACGCCAGAACGACAGTCCGCGTCGTCGCCACGCCGACGGCCGAGGCGCCCCCTTCGACCTTCAGGCCGTTCCAGCAGCCGATGATCGCGATCTCGAAGCCGAAGAAGACCGTCTTGGAGAGGCCGCTCATGATGTCCGAGATCGCCAGCGAGTTCCAGATGCTGCCCAGGTAATCCTGAGCCGTCATTCGGAGCTCGACGACCGAGATCAGGAGTCCCCCGAGAATGCCGAGCACGTCGGCCAGCGCCGTCAGGACCGGCAGCATCATCACCGTCGCGAGGACCCTCGGAACGACGAGCCGGCGGACCGGCGCGATCGCCATTGCCCGCAGGGCGTCCACCTGCTCGGTCACCACCATGGAGCCGATCTCGGCCGTGATTCCGGAGCCCACGCGGCCGCCCACCATGAGCGCGGTCAGCACGGGTCCGAGCTCGCGCAGGAGCGAGAGGGACACGACGCGCCCGACGAACATCTTTCCGCCGAACGCGGCGAGCGCATAGGCCGTCTGAAGGGCCAGAACCATGCCCGTGGAGAACGCCGTGATTCCGGTGATCGAGACCGACTTGACGCCGATCTCGTCGAGCTGGCTCAGGAGCTCGGAGGAATAGAAGGGGCGCGTGAAGCAGGCGTGAACAGTCTGCCCGGCCATCTCCGCCATTCCCCCCAGGTACTCCATGGCGGCCTGCCCCTTGCGGCCGAACCGGTCCACGAACCGGAGCCATCGGATGTTCCGATAGAAGATGGCGGTCGCCGACGGCTGCGGGCCGGTGAACTGTCTCTGCGGGGCGCTCATGAGGATCCGCCGATTGTATGTTCAGTTTCCTTTCGTGTAAACGTCGGAAGGGTGGAGACTTGAAAGTCTTGCGCGCTCTTCGCTCGACCGCGGTCTGGATCGGGATCGTCCTCGCGACGGTTCTCTTCGGCCTTCCCGCCATCGTCGCGGCGTTCATTCCTCCGCGGGGAGAATGGTTCCTGCGGTTTGCGCGCGGCTGGGCGCGGGCGATCCTCATCTTCTCGGGCGTGCGTGTCCGGGTTCTCCATCGGGAGCGCTTGAAAGAGGGCCGCGCCTTCGTCGTTGCCGCCAATCACCAGAGCTACAGCGACATCCTGGTCCTCCTCGCCAGCCTTCCGCTCTCGGTTCGCTTCCTGGCGAAGCGGAGCATCTTCCGCGTGCCCGTCCTGGGCTGGTCCATCCGCGCGGCGGGCTTCGTGCCGGTGGACCGCGGAAACCGGGCCCGCGGCATCTCGACCGTCGAGGCCGCGTTGAAGTTACTCAAGGCCGGGCGGTCGGTCGTGATCTTTCCCGAGGAGACCCGGACCCGCACGGGGGAGTTGCTGCCGTTCAAGTCCGGGGCGGCGCTGCTGGCGCTGCGGTCGGGGTTCCCGCTCCTCGCCGTGGGCATCGCGGGCACCCGCCGCGTTCTGCCGCGAGGCACTCTCCAGATGTCCCCCGGCCGAGTGAGTCTCTGCGTCGGCCCGCCCATCGAGGTCGCCGGCCGCTCCGCCCGGGAGAGGAACGACGTGACACGGGAGCTGCGCCAGTCGATCGCCGAGCTGCGCGACGAGGCCGCAGGAACGCTCTCTCAACCCATGTCATCCTGAGCCCTTCGCGCCCTCGTTGTCATCCTGAGCGAAGCGAAGGATCTGCTCTCTTGAAGACGGGAGCAGATTCTTCATCGCTTCGCTCGCGCCGTCGCCACAGCGGCTGTGGCGCGTCGGCGACTTCGGCGGAGGCGCTGGCGCGTCGGCGACCTCGGAATGACAAGGGGTGGTAGTGGTATTTTGTCGCCGGAGGTCCGATGTCCACGACGGCGGAGCTGACGGAAGAAAAAGTCCTGGAGGTCCTTCGGACGATCCGGTTCCCGGGGCTCTCGCGGGACATCGTGTCCTTCGGGTTCGTCAAAGACCTGGCGATCGGAGGCGGCAACGTCTCCTTCCGGCTGGAGATCATCACGGAGTCGCCGCGCGCGGCCGAGGAGATCCGGCGGGAGGCGACCGAGAAGCTGCGCTCCCTGCCCGGAGTCAGCGCGGTGACGGTGCGCCTGGACGTGCAGCCTCCGGGACCCGCCCCGCCGCGCGGAGCCGCGGGAGTCCCGCCGCCCGCGGCGGAGATTCTCCAGGAGGTGCGCTTCAAGGTTGCGGTCGCGTCGGGCAAGGGAGGAGTCGGCAAGTCCACGGTCGCCGCCAACCTCGCGCTCGCGCTTGCCCGCGTGGGGCACCGCGTGGGCCTGATGGACTCCGACATCTACGGCCCCTCGCAGCAGATGATGATGGGGATCGCCGAGA
Organism: uncultured Acidobacteriota bacterium; assembly: GCA_963837495.1. Classification (GTDB taxonomy): domain Bacteria; phylum Acidobacteriota; class Thermoanaerobaculia; order UBA5066; family Gp7-AA6; genus JAWOLE01. Next base: position 592,021 of record CAWINF010000002.1, read on the forward strand.
AGCCCTTCATCAACGAAGCGAACCAGATCGTGCCGATCGACCGCTACGGAGTGAAGGTCATGTCGCTCGGGTTCCTCATGGACGTGGATCAGCCCGTCATCTGGCGCGGGCCGATGGTCATGAAGGCCGTCGAGCAGTTCCTCCAGGACGTGGCCTGGGGGAAGCTCGACTTCCTTCTCATCGACCTGCCGCCCGGAACGGGCGACGCGCAGCTGACTCTCACGCAGAAGATCCACCTCTCCGGCGCCGTCATCGTGACGACTCCGCAGGACGTGTCGTTGATCGACGCGCGCAAGGGCCTCGCGATGTTCCAGAAGGTCAACGTCCCGGTGCTGGGGATCGTCGAGAACATGTCGTACTACATCTGCCCCCAGTGCGGCCACCGCGAGGAAATTTTCAAGCACGGCGGCGGCAAGCGCACCGCCGAGCAGTTGAAGGTCCCTTTCCTGGGCGAGATCCCTCTCGACCCCAAGGTCGCCATCGGCGGCGACGCCGGCGAGCCCATCGTGGCCGCCGAGCCCAAGTCCGGCGTCACGGAGGCCTACCTCCGCATCGCCGAGGAGATCGTTAAGCAGCTACGAGCGTAGTCCGCTTATTTGCAAAATAGCGGAAGGGCGCGCTCCGGCTAAGTCCCGGAATCCGTGTCGGACCGATCTTGTACAAGCGTGCTTACTTCGACACTCCATCCAGGCGCCCCCTCGGAATCAGCGCCACGCTCTCCTGCTCGAGGTGGGAGTTGATCTTCCCGAGATCCTGCTTCATCACCGGTGTGAGCCTGCCCTGTCTCTCGAGGTCCCTGAATAAGCTGCGAGCCTTCTGATAGCTCTCCTTTGCCCGCCGCCGTTCGGAGGCCGCGGTCTTTGACTCGTGCGACGCTTTCTTCGCGATCCGATCGTGAGCGATCCCCATCTGCGCGTAGCAATTGGCGAGGGTCGCGATCTTGTCAGCGTTTCCGGGATCGGAGTCGGCGAGAGCCGCGTAGAGCGGGATCGCCCGCCCCAAGCTCTGGAGAGCGGCATGAGGGTCGCCGTAATCGGCGTGCTGTCTGCCCAGCTGAAAATACCCCCAGGCCAGCCCCTGCCGGATCCTTGCGTTCTTCGGGTCGGCGTCGGCGAGCTCCTGCCGAATGGCGATCGCCTTCCGATAGCTTTCGGCGCCCTCCGCGACCCGGCCGAGCCCGAAGAGGACTTCTCCGAGACCGCCGTAGCTGTGGGAGAGATCCTGCCTGTACAGGGCGTTCGTCGGGTCGGCGGCGATGAGCTCCGTCTCGGCGGCCTCGGACTTCCGGTAATCCTCGAGCGCGTGTTCCTTTTCCCCGAGCGAGAAACGAGCCGAGGCGAGGTACTTCTGAGTGAGCGCCAGCGAGCGCCGGTCGTTCAGATTCTTGGGGTCTTCGGCGGCCAGCGCCGCGAAGAGATCGCGCGCCTTTCCCATCTCGGAAATCTGTTCCCGCGGCCGGTGCCGGGCGTAGAGAGCGCCGCTCAGAAAGAAGTGAGCCCGGGCGAGGCCTCTGCGGAGAGCCGGATTCCTGGCATCGGCGTTCACGAGCCGCTCCCGGAGCGCGAGCGCGCGTTCGACCAGGCGAAAGGACTCATCGGCGTTCCCGGCGGCGTGCCCGAGGATTCCCGACAACCGCTCGAGGCAATTCGCGAGCGCTTCCGCGTTCGTGAGACTCTTCAGGTCCGCCGCCAGAAGCGTCTCCCGGATGCCGAGAGCGGCCCGATAGCTGTTGACGGCCCCCGCCGTGTCGCCGAGGTTCGCGTTCCCCCCTCCCTGGATCTCGCCGAGCCTCTCGTAAGCCTCGGCCAGCTCTCCCTGGAGCGAGCGGTCACTCGAGCCCTCCCTGGCCAGCGTTCCGAGGTACTCCAGGGCCCGTTTCACGAGGAGCTCGCGGGCCGGAGTCGAACCCGCGAGGTTCTGGATCGCGTCGTGAAACTCGAAGAGGAAGGAGTTCGCAAGCCGGCGAACGTCTTTCAAGCGGCGATCGGCGCGCTCGTGCTCGTGTCGTGCGACGCGGGCCTGCCAGGAGGTCGTCACGATGCCTCCGATGAGCGACAGAAAAACGAGGGTCGCAGCGGCGACGCCCGCCTTGTGTCGGCGAAGGAACTTTTCCGCACGATATCGGGCGGTGTCCTTCCGCGCGGTGACCGGCAGCTCTTCGAGGTGACGACGGAGGTCCTCTGAGAGCTCCTCGGCCGAGGCGTAACGGCGATGGGCCTCCTTGCGCATTGCCTTGAGGACGATGGTGTCCAAATCTCCTGACAGAATGCGCTTGAGCTTCTGCGGCTCGCCGCGCGCGGGGGCATCGGCCGCGGCTTCGCCTTCCCGAGGGCGCGTGACGGCCGTGCTCGGCTTCTCGGGTTCCTGTTCGAGGACCGCCTTCGAGATCTCTTCGGTCGTCCGGCTCTTCACGCGATACGGGCGGCAACCGGTCAGAAGCTCGTAAAGGAGAGCACCCAGCGAATAGACGTCGCTCGCAGTCGTGATCCGCTCACCGCGGATCTGCTCGGGGCTGGCGTAGTCCGGCGTGAAGAGACGCAGACCGGCGAGTGTCATGTCGGTTGCTTGCGAGTCGAGCTCCGGATTGAGAAGTTTGGCGATCCCGAAGTCGAGAAGCTTGGGGGCCCCGTCGGCCGTGACCAGAATATTGCCGGGCTTGAGGTCGCGGTGGACGACGAGGTTCTGGTGGGCGAAGTGGACTGCTCCGCACACGGTGCGGAAGAGAGCCAGCCGCTCCGCCACACCCAGCCCGCGCCGGTCGGCAAACGTCGTGATCGGCTCCCCCTCGACGTACTCCATGACGAAGTATGGCAGGCCGTCACCGGTGGTGCCGCCATCCAAGAGGTGCGCGATGTTGGGGTGCTCCAGGCCGGCGAGGACCTGCCGTTCCTGACGAAATCTGCGGAGAACGAAGTCGGTGTCGGTGCCTCGCTTAACGACCTTGACCGCCACGGTCTTCTGGTATTGCGCGTCGGCGCGAACCGCAAGGTACACGTGCCCCATCCCGCCGCTCCCGAGGAGGCGCTCTACCCGGTAGGGTCCGATGTGTTTGCGCGCGGGCTCCTCCTCCTCGACACCGCCAACGGTCGGCACCGCGGGCGTCTCCAGAAAGTCGCCAGCTTCGTCGGCCGCGAAGAGAAGTGAGGCGACCTCCGATTTCAATGCAGCGTCATCCCCGCAGGCCTGTTCCAGGAACGCGGTCCACTCGGGCGGCGGTTTTTCCAACGCTTCGTGGAGAAGGACCTGGACCTCGCGCCATTGTTCGGGCGTCACGCGGAGGCTCCCTTCAGCTCGCAGAACAGGAAGGCCCTTGCGGCGATCCAGTCACGCTTGATCGTCACGGGAGAGATGCCGAGCACCTCGGCGGCTTCCTTGCCAGTCAGGCCTCCGAAGAAGCGCAGTTCTACGAGTCGGGCTTGCCTCGGCTCGAGCGCCGCCAGCTTCTCCAGCGCCACATCGAGGGCGACGAGATTCACGCTCTTCTCCTCGGGCGCCGCCATGTCCTCGACCAGAGTCAGTCTCAAATCCGTTCCGCCACGCTTTTTCGCCGCGCGCTGGCGGGCGTGATCCACGAGGATCCGCCGCATGAGCCGGGCGGCGACCCCGATGAAGTGCGCCCGGTTCTTCCACGTCACGCGGGTCTGATCGACCAGCTTGAGGTAGGCCTCGTTGACGAGCGCGGTCGCCTGGAGCGTGTGGTCGGGCCGCTCCTGCCTCATGTAGCCGCGCGCGACTCGGTGGAGCTCCTTCTGCACAGCCGGAATGAGGCGATCGAGGGCGCCGGGCTCACTACGGTTCAAGGCGAGCAGCATGCCCGTAATGTCTTCCGCCATTTTGTCCGTCATGGCGCGGCTCCCTGTGTGCGAGCCCATTCTTGTCTCCCGCCCTCCCGATGACCCATCGTGCCCCGTTCCTACGCGTTGAGAGGCAGAGAGCACATGATGGCCCCCGGACGTACGTTCGTACCTGATTCATTTGAATCGCCGTCCCTCGCTTCTGGGGCCTTCAGGTTTCTGCTCATAATTGGCCAGACCTTGCTGGCTGGCCGAGGAGGGTTTATGCGGATTCCTCGCACAGTCGGGATTTTCTTGCTGGTGGGATTCCTTGCGTCTGTTTGCGCGGCAGAGTCGATTCCGAATTGGCCGGCTCCGCCCTTTTGGTCTCCGCCGAGGGTTCATGGGGTAACACTGCAAGACATAACACCCGCGCTGCCGTTTATCGGGGTGACCCCTTGCCGGCAGTATGACTCGCGCAACTTCACGCCGCTGCTCCAGGCCACGTCGCGAGCCGTCTTGCTCACCGGCGCGCCTTGCGGCCTGCCGGCGAACACCGCAGCGGTGTCGGTCAACATCACAATCTTCAGCATTAGCGGGGCCACTGGCAATGGCGTCTTCCAGGTCGGCACCGCCACGGCTCCGACATTTGCCTGGATCAACTTTCCTCCGACCGAGTCCCAGCGCGGCAACGCCGGTGCTCTGCCTCTGGACGGGTCCGGCAATCTCTGGGTCCGGGCCCAGATGGGCGGCGGCCAGCTCCACTTCACCGTGGACGTCAACGGCTACTATTCCGCGTTCCCAAATTCCCCGACGTTCTTCGAGTTCCACACGAATTCTGGCGGCTTCACCCTGGACCTCGAGAACCTCTCCACGACGTGTTCCGGTACTTGCGGCCTCAGACAGTCGGTGCACAGCGGCAACGCGATCGCCGGACTCGCGGTCGGGACGACCGGCGCGAACGTCGGCGTCCTCGGCGAGACGGCTTCGAACACCGACGGCACCAAGGGCGTATGGGGAGTGGCAGACACGGCAACCGCCATCGCGTTCGGCGTGTACGGCCAGGTGTCGAGCTCCAGCGGCAACAGCGCCGGGGTCGCCGGCACCGCGAGTCAGGCCGGCTCCAACGGCGGGGTTTTCGTAAACAATGGCGCGCCTGTCACGGCCGCTCTCGCCTTTCAAGACTCCGGAATCAACTACGGTTTTTACACGGATGGCCGTATCGCTGGTGCCTCTCTCGCCATTGCCGGCTCGCCGAAGAATTTCGTCTCGCCCCATCCCCTGGATCCTTCCAAGGAGATCAAGTACGCCTCGGTCGAGGCGCCGACGGTGGACGTGTATTTCCGCGGCACGGGGACTCTGTCGAACGGCTATGCCCGCATCGAAGTCCCCGACCATTTCCGCTTCACGGCGCGCGAGGGGACGTACATGACGACGCTGACTCCGGTCGGTCGTCCGATCAGCCTGAGCGTCGAGTCGGAGGGGTCTGGAGGGATCGTCGTGCGGGGGAACGGCAACGCGATGTTCCACTACGTCGTTTATGCTGAACGCGCGGAGATCGAAGGGTATGAGCCGGTCGGGCCGAATGTGACCTTCGTCCCCGAGTTGATGGAGAAGGTCCACTTGCTGAAGGCACTGCCCAGGACGACGAAGGCGCTGCTGGTCCAGAACGGGACCCTCAACGGGGACGGCACCTACAACGAGGCGACAGCCCGCGCCATGGGATGGGTGCTTCCGGAGCCCGTTTCCCAAGCCCAGCCCCAAAAGTAGTCCCGAATCTGCCGATCGCGAAGAGCCGCGGGGACGTGGCTCTTCCTTTTTGGCTCCTCACGCGAATTTGCCACGGTTTGAAGAAGAGGAAGCTTTCCGAGGCAGTGGAGCAGGGCGAGGATGAAGGTCTTGCCGGTGCGGTAATCCGCAGGCGGCGCGTCACTCTGGCCATTCATAACGCCTCAGAAGCCGGTCTCCTTGCCTGAACGCCAGCCGGAGGATAGACCCGATAAGATCGTTGTGATGGCCTCTGTGGAGCTAGTCAAAGGCGACATCACCTCGCTCGAGGTGGATGCGGTTGTTAATGCGGCCAACGAGCAACTCCAGCTGGGCGCCGGGGTCGCGGGGGCGGTCCGGAGGAAGGGCGGTCCCTCGATCCAGCAAGAGTGCGACCGGATCGGCGGATGCCCCGTCGGCGGGGCGGTCGTGACGGGAGGGGGTGAGCTTCCGGCGCGGTGGGTGATCCATGCCGTCGGACCGGTCTGGCGCGGAGGTCAGGACGGAGAGGAGAGACTTCTCGCGTCCGCGGTGCGGTCCGCACTGGAGCGCGCTGAGGAGATCGGCGCCAGATCCGTCGCGCTTCCCGCCATCTCGACGGGCGTGTATGGCTTCCCGCTCGGCCGCGCCGCCGAGATCTCGATCGCGGAGGCCAGGCGCTTTTCTTCGAGCGCCCGCTCCGTCGAGCGAGTGGTCTTGTGTCTCTTCGACGACGCCGCACTGACGGCTTTCGAGAAGGCCTTCGGCCAATGATGCTCTTGTCATTGCTGAGAAAGTGACTTTCATCTCCTTGGGCGAGACTCCTCTCATAGGGATTCTGAGGACCGAAGGCCCGAAGAACCTGCTCAGATCTCTTCCCAGGGGAGCAGATCCTTCGCTTCGCTCCGGATGACATGCGGTTCCTTCGTTATCATCCCGGCGGTATGCCCGCTGCTCTCGCCTTTCTCTGGCTGACGGTTTTCGCTCCGCTGGTTCCTCCTCAGAGCGGCCCTTCGCCGGCGGACGTCTCGCGCCTGGAGGCGGAGAAGAACCTGGGTCTGGCCGCGCTCGAGGAGGGGGACGCGGGAGCAGGCGCGGCGACGGTTCGAGGCGGTGCGCAAGCTCGCGCCGGGGGAACCGCTGGGCTGGGCGGACGGGGCGATCGCGGCGATGCGGGCGAAGGACCTGGCGGAAGCGAAGAAACTTCTGGCGGAGGCTTCCCGGCTGGCTGCGGCGGACTCCCGGGTGCTCGCGCTCGAAGGGACGCTGCGCGAGCTGGAAGGGGACTCCGCCGGAGCCATCGAGGCGTTCGAGAAGGCCGCGGCCGCCAATTCGAAGGATCTCCCCTCGAGCTGGAGCGCCGCGCGGCTGGCCGCCGCGAGTCCCGGGGGCCGCCAGCGCTCGGTCAGGAACCTGGAGGCCGCCCTGGAACAGGCGCCGGCGAATCTCTTCCTCCTGGCTCGCCTCTGCGAGCAGCGGCGCGAGGAGGGAAGCCGGACGGCCGCTCTGTCGGCCTGCGATCGCCTGGGCCGCGCGATCGAATCCGGCGACGCGAAGCTCGAGAAGTATCTGGGAGAAGCCAGAGGCGCTCTCGAATCGGGAGACATGCCGTCGGCGTCCCTCAAATACCGGGTCGTCGAGAACCTCTTGCGCGCGACTCCCCGTTTCCAGCAGGCCCGGCGGGACGTGGAGCCGGGAGTCGTCGGCCTGCCGCTGGAAGAGTGGTCCCCCGGGCTCGCGGCGAGCCTCCGCGCGCGGCCCCGCGCCATTCCGGTTCGATTCTCGGAAAAGGCCCTCCCCGGGTTGTCGGGGCTGCAGGAGCTGGCGGCCGTGCGGGCGGCCGGAAAGGACGGCCGGGACCTCGTGTTCGCCGGCCGGAAGGGGCTCGTCGCCGCCTCCGCTCGCGACGGATATCGCGCGGGAACGCCCGTGTCCGCCTCCGCCTCGCGCGCCGTCGAGGTCGCCGACGTCATGAACTCGGGGGATCTCGACATCGTGACGCCGGGCGCTCTCTGGGTGCGGGAGAAGGAGGCGTGGCGGAAAACGGAGATCGCTTCGGGCGACCGCGTCCTGCCGGTTGACTACGACTCCGACGGCGATCTGGATCTCTACGTTTCCTCCGGCTCCGGCGATCGCCTGCTGCGCAACAACCTCGACGGGACCTGGACGGATGCGACAAAGACAGCCCTGCCGGCGGGAGGCTCCTCACGATTCGCGGCGGCGGCGGACTTCGACCGCGACGGCGACCCGGACCTTGCGCTCGTTTCGAGCGGCGGCGGGCTTCTCTTGCTCGATAACCTTCGCGGCGGCCGCTTCGCCGGGAAGCCCGGGGGTCTGCCTCGAACCGGCGACTTCCTCTCCGCGACCGCCGGCGACCTGAACGCGGACGGTCGGCCGGACCTCGTCTGGACCACGGAGAATCGCGCCTTCGCGGCATTGAACCGCGGCGATGGAACCTTCCTGCCGGCGGTGGAGCTTGCCGCGGGAGGAGCACCCCTCCTCTTCGATTTCGACAACGATGGACACCTCGACCTCTTCCTCGCGGGACCGAAGGGCTCCGCTCTCTTCCGCAACGACGGCGCGGGGGCCTTCACGCGGGTCGAAGGGACCTTTCCGCCGGCGCTCGACGCCGAGGCGGCGGACTTCGACGGCGATGGCGACCTGGATCTCGTGCTCGTCACGGCGGGAGGGGGAGCGGCTCTCCTGGAGAATCAGGGGGGCAACGCGAACGGCTGGCTGGACGTCGCGCTCGAAGGCCTTCCGACAGGTTCCGCGAAGGTCAACCGGTTCGGGTACGGCTCGGAAGTGGAGATCAAGTCGGGCCACCTCTATTCGCTGCGGACCGTCTCCCGGCCGGTCACGCACCTGGGCCTCGGCGGCAACCGCAAGGCGGAGGTCCTGCGCGTCGTCTGGACTAACGGCGTCCCCCAGAATCGGCTCTCGCCGCCGGCCAAGACCCTCGTCAAGGAAGTCCAGCAGTTGAAGGGCTCCTGTCCGTTCGTGTACGCCTACGACGGCAGGGCCTGGAGCTTCGTGACCGACGCTCTCGGGCGGAGCCCGGCCGGGCTTCTCTACGACGGCGTCCACCAGGCGCCCGCCGACACGCGCGAGTGGCTCGTTGTGCCGGGGCAGAGGCTGCGCCCTTCCGGCGGCAGGCTGAGGGTGGATTTCACCGAGGAGCTCTGGGAGACCGCCTACTTCGACCTCGCGGAGCTCGCCGCCGTGGACCATCCCGCCGGCGTCGAGCTGGTCGCCAACGAGAAGATGGTCCCTCCTCCCTTTCCCAAGAAAGCGCTCTTCACCGTCTCGCGTCCGTTGACGCCGAAGGCGACGGACGAGCGCGGCCGCGATCGCACGAGAGAGATCGCTCGCGAAGACGGCGTCTATCTCGCGGGCTTCGCTCCGACGCGCTACCAGGGGTTCGTCGCGCCGCACGACCTCGTACTAGATCTGGCGCGGGCGCGCCGCGCGAAGAAGGTCATTCTCTGCCTGACGGGCTGGATCTTCTACGCGGACACTTCGATCAACGTCTCTCTGTCGCAGGGCAAGACCCTGACGCCTCTTTCCCCGGTCCTGGAGGTTCCCGACGGGCGCGGAGGCTGGAGGGTCGCGATCCCCGCGATGGGCTATCCGGCCGGCAAGACCAAGACAATGCCGGTCGATCTGTCGGGCGTGCTCGTCCGGGACGATCCGCGGGTGCGCATCCGCACGAACCTGGCGATCTCCTGGGACCGGATCTTCTACACGGTGGACGAGGAGCCGGCGCCGCTCCGAACAACGCGGGCTCCGCTCCTGTCCGCGAGTCTCTTCTTCCGCGGTTTCTCGCGGATGACGCGCGAATCGCCGGGAGGGCCCCAGGTCTTCTTGCACGACGACGTCGAGACCGCTCCGCGCTGGGCGGACATGGCCGGCCTCTACACGCGTTTGGGCGACGTGCGCGATCTGCTTGGCGCGGCGGACGACCGCTACGTGGTCATGAAGGGAGGCGACGCCGTGCGCCTGGAGTTCGACGCGGCGAGGTTGCCTCCCGTGCCGTCGGGCTGGGTCCGCGACTACGTCCTCGTCCTCGACGGATGGGACAAGGACGCGGACAAGAATACGGTCGCCGGCCAGACCGTCGAGCCCCTGCCGTTTCACGGCATGGACGACGCGCGGTACGGAGAGGCGTCGCAGAAGTATCCGGACGACGTGGAGCACCGCCGTTTTCGCGCCGATTGGCTGACGCGCCGTGGAGGGCCCGAGGAATTCCTGGACGCGCTCCGCGCGCCGGCAGGCGGCAGGCGGTAGGCGGGAGGCGGGAAGCGGGAAGCGTGAAGACGGGAGCCGTACTGGCGGTCCTCTTCATCGTCGTCGCATGCGCTACGGCGGGCGGGCCGCGTAGCGGCCCGGCCGGCGTGTTCCGGGACATCACGAAGGCTTCCGGGATCCGCTTCCGGATCGGGTCGGACATGAGGCGCCTGAAGCTGATCCCGACGATGATCGGGGGCTGCGCCTTCGGAGACTACGACGGGGACGGCCTGCCCGACCTCTACGTGACCAATTCGATTCCGCACTGGGGGAAGAAGAACGAGAAGAGCTGCGGCCGGCTCTACCGCAACAAGGGAAGCTGTTTGGGGAACCTCAGCGGGGGACCTTGCGGTCCCCCGAACCCCCGGGGCGGCGCGCGCTTCGAGGACGTGACCGCGCGGGCGGGCATCCACGCCTGCGGCCTCGGCATGGGAGCCTACTGGGCGGACCTGGACGGCGACGGGAAGCTCGATCTGTACCTGACGAACGTGGGTCCCAACGCCGTGTACTGGAACCGCGGAGACGGAACTTTCGAAGAGGGGAAGGACACCGGCCTCGAGGACCCGCTCTTCTCCGTCGGGGCCGCGTTCCTCGATTACGACGGCGACGGGCGCGTGGACGTCGTCGTTGCCAACTATCTCGACTCGACGCCGGAGTGGGAGGCGCGGCAGCCGCAGTTCGAGCTGAGGGTCCCGGAGGACTACGCCGGCCAGCCCTCCCGCCTCTACCGCAACCTCGGCGGCCGCCGCTTCGCCGACGTGACGAAGCAGGCCGGTCTCGGCATGAACCCGATGGATACGAAGACGCTGGGCGTCGCCGTGCTCGACTACGACGGGGATGGCAGACCCGATCTCTTCTTCGCCAACGACCGCGTTTCCAACCGCCTCTTCCGCAACCGCGGAGACGGAGCCTTCGAGGAGACGACCGCCGAATCGGGAGCGGGCATCCTGGGCGAGCGCGCCCGCGCGGGGATGGGGATCGCGGTCGGCGATCCCGCCGGCGACGGACGGCCGGCGCTCTTCGTGACGAACTTCGGCGGCGAGCCCAACAGCCTGTATCGCAACGTCGAAGGGAAGCTCTTCGAGGACGCCGGAGAGTCTTCGGGAGCGGCGCGGGTCGGGCTGCCGTTCGTGCGCTGGGGCACGCACTTCGCCGACTTCGACAACGACGGCTGGTCCGACCTCTACGCCGTCGGGGGGCATCTGGCTCCGCGGATCGTCCGGTTGATCGGACGCTATAAGAGCGGAAAGGCGAAGTACCTCGAGCTGGGCGATCCGGCTTTCACCCAGAAGACGGTCGCGCTTCACAACCTCGGCAGCGGCCGGTTTGAGGAATGGAAGGAGACCGGCGATCTCGCCGCGGCTCGCATGTCGGGACGCGGCAGCGCGGTGGCGGACATCGACAACGACGGAGACCTCGATCTCTTCATCGTGGACCTGGCCGGGCGGTCCCGCCTCTTCGAGAACGTGATCGGCAATCGCAAGAGCTGGGTCCGCATCGACCCCCGACCGGGCGAGGACGGCAGGACGGCGCTGGGAACGAAGGTCGAGGTCACGGCCGGCGGCCGCGCGCAGACAAAGGAGCTCTACGTCTCTCCGTCGTACGCTTCGGGCTCGCTGACCGACCTCCACTTCGGGTTGGGCGACGCGGCGCGCGTGGAGAAGATCGTCGTCACCTGGCCCGGAGGCCGCAAGCAGGAGTTCCGCGACGTGGCTGCCCGGAAGATCTACCGCCTGCGCCCGGGAGGCTCCCTGGAGACCCGATAACGCGACCTCGCTTTCATCAGGCCTGTCATCCTGAGCCATTCGCGCCCTCGTTGTCATCCTGAGCGAAGCGAAGGATCTGCTCTCCTCCATCAACGGGAACTCCGCCGCTCAGGACAGGCTCCGCGAAGGATCTGCCCGTTCGTGAGGGCCCGATTCGACCAGAGCAGATTCTCCGTCGCTTGCTCGCGCCGTCGCCAGAGCGGCTTTGGCGCGTCGGCGACCTCAGAATGACAGGGGAACGAATCGAAGCTAGGAAGAGGGACTCGCGTCGCTTTCCGGAACACTCGCGGGGATCGCGGCTTCGTCGGATTTCGAAACGATGGAGATAGCTCCTTCTCGCCCTGCCGCCGCGCGGCAGGAGACGACGCCTCGCATATCCGTGGATCTCCCCGTGATCGTGATGTCGCCGGCTTCGCCGCCGGCGTCCGAGACAATCCTCGATCCCGGTTCGGTCAGGATGCGGCCCGTCACGAAGATGGAGATGTTGCCGCCGCTTCCCTCCTGGCTGTTGCTCGCGGAGATGAGCGCTCCGAAAGCGGTGTTCCGGGGTCCGCGCATCCGGAAGTCTCCGGCCACGGCCACATCGATGGGACTCCCGTCCAGCACTCCGCCCTCGGCCAGGATGGCGCTGCCCGGCTTCATTTCGAGATCGCCGCCGACGGCGATGCGGATCGGGCTCGGCTCGGCGAGCTCAGCAGGGCGAGGGGAGTCGCAGGTGATGGCCCCGCCGCGCTCGAGAGTCAGGTTCCCGCCGACGGTGAGGATGCCGTTGCGCGACCCGTCCGCGTCGAGCGAGGATCCGTCCAGGCTCTCGATCTTCTCGCGCGACCCGATCGTGACGTTGCCCGCGGCGAGGATGCGTTGGCTGGCCACGAAGAGAACACAATCCGCCAGAGCCGCCGCAAGGATCCACCGCCAGCGCTTCTTGAAACGAGCCATGAGTGTCCAAGATTGAGGCAAGAAGCCCCGTCTGTAAATTGGACTTTGGTCGAACGTCAGGGCCCCTTCGCGCTCCCTTCCGTCAGGACGGTGGTCGCGCCGCCCGGAAGATCGCGGTAGGTCTCGACCCGGCCGTCGGGCCAGCGAATCTCGAGGCTGTCGATCTTGCCCGCGGAGCCGAGCCCGAAGGTCAGGGCCTTCTCGGGGGCCGAGAGATAGGACTGGCCGCCAGAGACCTGCTGCATGAGCGTCTGGCCGCCGATCCTCGCGAGGGCGCTCGCTCCGACGGCGTCGCGGTTGGACTTGGCCGTCCCGACGAGCCGGACCCGCGCGCTCTGCCCGGGGTGGTCGAGGCGGTTGACGAAGACCCGCGCTGGGCCGCCGTTCTCGACCACGATGACGTCGAGGTCGCCGTCGCCGTCCAGGTCCGCGAAGGCGGCGCCCCTCGCCACCAGAGGCGTCGCGAGACCCTCCGCCGCCGCGACGGCGAAGCGGTTCTTGCCGCGGTTCAGGTAGAGGATCGGAGCTTCCCGGTAGGAAACGTCTTTCTGGACCTGCTGCACGTCCGGCTCGACGTGGCCGTTGGCCAGGAAGAGGTCGAGGCGGCCGTCCAGATCCGCGTCGAAGAAGAAGAGACCGAAGGTCAGTGAGAGGAGCGAGCTCGGTCCCACCCCGCTCGCGGGCGACTCGTCCAGGAACACGTCCCCGGACTCGGTCCAGTAAAGCGATTTCAGCTCGTTGGAGAAATTGCCGATGGCGAGAGTCGCGCCCTTGCCGTTCTTCGTGTCCCCCCAGGCGACTCCCATCGCGCCACGCGAGCGCCCGGCCTCGTCCACGGCGACGCCCGTCTCGACGGCCACGTCCTCGAAGGTGCCGTCCCCTTTGTTGCGGTAGAGGTTGTTGGGAGCGGCGTCGTTGGCGACGAGAAAGTCGATCCGGCCGTCGGAGTTGAAGTCCCAGGGCGCCACTCCGAGAGCCTTCTGGTTGGTGTTCCAGACTCGCGCCGCCTTCGTCGCGTCCTCGAACCGGCCGCCGAGGTTGCGATAGAGGTGCGAAGCCGTCCCCGGGTAGCGCTCGGGAGTGCAGTAGGACTTGCTCCTGCCGTCGAGCGTGCAGAAGAGGTCTTTCTTCGGCGACCAATCCACGTAGCGGCACACGAAGAGATCGAGCAGGCCGTCGCCGTCGTAGTCGAGCCAGGCCGCGGAGGTTCCCCAGCCCGAATCGGCGACGCCGTTTTTCCGGGCGACCTCCTCGAAGCGGCCGCCGACGTTGTGGAAGAGGTAGTTGCGGTCGAGCGCCGTGACGTAGACGTCGTCCCGGCCGTCATTGTCATAGTCGCCGACGGCGGCGCCCATGCCGTAGAAGACTCTCTCGAGTCTGGCTTCGCGCGTGACGTCGCGGAAGCGCGCGAGGCCGTCCGGCCCGGCGCCCTCGTTGCGATAGAGGGCGAGCGAGGACTTCGTCTGCCGGCCGCGCGGGTCGCCCGGCCAGTAGCATCCCGAGACGAAGAGAAGATCGGGCTTCCCGTCTCCGTCGTAGTCGAGCACCGCGACTCCGCCCCCCATCGTCTCCGGCATCCACTTCTCCCCGCGCGCGCCGTTGACATGCGTGAACTGGATTCCCATGGCCTGCGCCTTCTCCTCGAAGCGCACCGCCGGGACCGGGGTCGGCGCGGGAGGGATCGCCGGCGCGGGCTTGACTGTTTCCTGCTTCCGGCACGCCCCGAGAAGCAATAGCAAGACGGCGATCGCGACAGACTGAGGACTGAGGAATCGGGACTGAGGACTAAATTGGCTGTCGCCGGGATGTCGATATTTCGACGCTGTCATCTTGAGTCCTCAGTCCTCGGTCCTCAGTCCTCGGTCCTCGCTCCGCTGTGGTGGAATCGGCGGCGCTACGGCGCCGAATAGGGCCTCGGCCCGGCTCCGGGCTGTCCGGCAGCGGGTTTGAGCGGACGGCTCTCGTCGCGGGCCTCCCGGATGATCGGCGGATGGGCGCGCGTGAGATACCCCATGTCTGTCTGGTAGCCCTTCGGGCCCATCGCCGAGATCCAGGGGGACGGCTGCGCGGCCGGAGGCTGCGCCTCTTCGTGAACGTGGATCGGGAGGGATTCCCGGTTGTCCCACGGGTTGTTCAGGCGATAGTCCGCGGCCAGCGCGCGGCCTGTCTCGTCGTCCTTGTACTTGCGGTAGGCCGCTTCGTGGGAGGCGGCCCGTGGGCGATCGCCCAGCGCGCGGTAGACGCGCATCAGGTTGTAGTGGGCGTTCAGGTCTTCGGGATCGATCGCGAGGGTCTTCCCGAACGCCTCGATAGCCCGCGGGTAGCGGCCCGCGAGCCACTCGATCGAGCCGAGGTTGTTCCAGGCCACGCGGTCGAGGGGGAACTTCGAGAGGACATACTGGAGGTCCCGCTCGGCGTCGTCGAGCCGCGCTTCGTTCTTGGCGACGGCGGCCCGGAAGAACGCGGTCTTGGCCCAGCCCGGCTTGAGCCGCTCGGCTTCCGTGAGCGATCGCTTGGCGTCCTCGAGGCGGCCCTCGGCGATCTCCACGCGCGCGCGGTTCAGGGGCCCGTCCGGCCTGTCGGGAGCGAGCTCGGCCACGCGCAACCAGGCGCGGGCGGCGCCGCGGTAGTCGCCCTGGAAGAAGAGGCCGATGCCGTAGTCGTTCCAGCGCAACCAGGGAGCGTCCGCGTTGCCTCGGACGCTGGCAGGTGGCAGGCCCAAGGCGATAGGCGAGGAGGCGGCCGGCCTCACGACGGGAAGGCTGACGATGTCGGTTGCGAGGGTCGTTACTGGCAGCGACGGAGAGGCCGCGCCGAGCGAGAAGGTCGTGTAGTCGCGGGAGAATTTGCGGTAGTGGACTCCGGCGGAGAAAGTGATCGAGCCTGAGGCGTCGCCGGGAACGCGGACACGGTAGTGGACGACGCGCGCGGCTCCGGGGCCGATCCCGTTGTTGTAGAGCGGGACGTGGATGTCCTGCGGCTGACGGCGGTCCATGTGCTGCCCGTCGTGGCCAATGAGGAAGGTCGTGAGCATTTCGGCCGCGGGATCGAGACGGTCGTGCTCGTCGAGCATGCCGCTTCGGAAGAACTTTTCTTCCCCGGCGGTCCCCTCCAGCGAGACCCAGGTCTCGTTGGAGTCGGCGGTCCCGTTGGTGTACGGGTGGCCGACGCCGCGGGTGCGCACGACGACCTCGAGGTCGAGGGTCTCGCCCGGCTTGACCTGCGGAGGCTTCTCCCCGATCGGGACGACGTCGTCTCCGCGCTTGAACGCGAAGAGGTCCACGGTGAGGACCTTGTTCTGGAGGAATTTGCGGATGCGCTCCTGCGTCTCCTTGTCGCCGCGGATGAAGGGGAGGGCGGTATTGGCGGCGGGGAAGAGATGGTCGTGGAGCTGTCCCTTCTTGTTCCCGAACTCGTCGGAGCGGTAGGGCGGCAGATGGCAGTCGCGGCAGGCCTTCGGCTTCGGGGGATCGTAGAAGGAACGCACCGCGCGGCCGGAGACTCCCGAGTCGTACCAGGTGTCGTAATGGTCCTGTCCCCGCAGCCATCGGTAGCTGTTCAACGCGGGAATCAGCTCGACCTTGTGGCAGGTCGAGCAGAACTCCGGGGTCCGGTGAAAGGGCTTCAGGAACGTTTTTCGGTGGAGGGAGGGCTCCATCCGGATCAGGAGGCGGTTGATGGCCGCGAGCGTCTTGTTCTTCGAGAAGGCGAACGGGTATTGCTTGGACTCCTCGATGACGTAGGAGCCGTTGCCGCGCAGGTCCTTGATCTCGGCGATCGAGTGGCAGGACATGCAGGTCAGGCCCTGCTGCGCCTCCCAGGAATCGTAGGAGAACTTCGCCTGCGTCGCAGAGCCCATCTGCCCGGTGAAGAGCACGACCGGGTCGTGGCAGCCGGAGCACCACTTGGTGCGTTCGCGGCCGACCCGGTCCGCCATCAGCTCGACGCTCTTGCGGTAGAAGGGATTGTTGAACGAGGAAAAACGGTGCGCCGAGCGCTGCCACTCGTGGAAGGAATCAGGATGGCAGGACTGGCAGTACTCGTTGGCGGCGAGCTTCTTCCCGTCGAGCAGCCCCTGGTCGAACGTCTCCGAATAGGAGGGGAAGAAGACCGTGTCGCCGTTGACGTTGACGATCCTCTTCGGCGGCTTCTCGAGCTTGGCGACGAGCCCCATCGCGGCGAGGAACACGGCGACCGCGCCGCCCCATGCGAGCAGCCTCCGGAACTGCAGCTTGTGCGTATGCGCGCGCCTGTGGAGGATGAAGGCGACGAGGGCCAGCGGGGTCGCGAGGACATGCGCCAGCCAGATCGCCCGGTTGTTCAACGTCGCGCCCCTGAACGTCATGAAGACGCCCGTGGAAACGGTGATGACGGCGAGGGTGAAGATGGAGAGCCCGGCGATCTTCGCCCGCTTGTTCCACATGCGGATCATGCGCTTGGCGTGCGTGAGGGCGAAGACGAAAAAGGGGATCGCGATCAGCACGCCGAGCGTCAGGTGCAGCAGCAGCATCGTGTAGAAGAAAGCCGTGTCCCGCGTGAAGGCGAAGAGGTAGATCGCGTTGGCCGCGATGAGGCCGAGGGGGATCAGGAGAAGCCCGTAGAGCCGCCTCTGCCACGGCTGGAGGACGCCGGCCGGCTTCGCGACGGAAGGGGTCGCCCCGCTCACCCGGCGGATTCTAGCCCGCTGGGAGCTCTTGCGGTATTCGGTTTTCGGTGCCCGGTGCGAACTTCACCGCGCCCGGGCTCAGTGGCGGGGGCTCAGGGTTCGCGGGGTGCGCGACGAGGATCTCCTCGCGACCGCCGGTCTCTCCGCCAGCGGGACCAGGGTCACCGCGAAGAACCTGATCTTGCCGGTCGCGCCCGTCACCAGGTCCTCGACCCTCAACGTCCAGGTCCCGTTGGCCTGCCTGCCGGTGAACTCCCCTCTTCCGAACATCGCGTTGATTGGATGCTGGGACAGACCCGTCACATTTTGAAGGAGGGCCTGCGTGCCGTCGGGGCCGATGAGCGTCAGCCGCAGCTGCTCGGGTTCCGGATGGTTGATCTCGACCCAGGATTCGACGGCGGCGATCGGACGCGTGAAGCCGGAGATCGTCGCGGTGGCCGTGGCCGAACCCGAGCCGTCGGGAATATCCGCGGCGGGGGCCGGGGAGACGGCGAAGCTCG
Source organism: uncultured Acidobacteriota bacterium (assembly GCA_963837495.1). GTDB lineage: Bacteria > Acidobacteriota > Thermoanaerobaculia > UBA5066 > Gp7-AA6 > JAWOLE01. Next base: position 609,698 of record CAWINF010000002.1, read on the forward strand.
AAGCGGCGAGCTGCACGGCCGCGAAGATGTCGACCCGCGGCGTCACAACGCCATTGCGTGGATCCGTGACCGGCTTGCCGGTGGATCGCAACACTCCGATCACCCCGGCGGGCGTCAGGTCCGGGCGGGCCTGCCGGAGCAGCGCGACCGCTCCCGCGACAGCGGGTGTCGAGGCCGAGGTGCCGGAGAAGGAGACCTGGGAGCCTCCCTTCGTCGCGACGGTCCAGAAGGCGCCCGGGCCGAGCAGCGACAGGTTGGACGCGGAGTTGGAGAAACAGACGATCCCGTCGGGGGTGACGGGCTGGTCCGTGCAAAGAGTCGTGGTGCAGGTGTCGTCGCCGCACCAGGAGGCCCGGGTCCGGTTGTCCGCGTAGACCGCGCCGACGGAAACGGCGGACGAGATGCAGGCCGGGACGTCAATCTGGTTGCTGACGGCCTCATTTCCGGAAGCGACGACGACGACGATCCCTGCCGCCGTGGCGGCGTCCACCGCGGCCGCCGAGTCCGGCTCGTCGGCGTCGCAGTAGCCGTGGTCCAGCGAGTCGTCGAACGCTCCCCCCAGGCTCAGGTTGATCACCGAGATCCCGAACGTTGCTTTGTGGACAACCGCGAAGTCCATGCCGGTAAAGATGTCCGAAAAGGAGGCCGTGTCCTTGCAGGTCGCATTCGTCGCGTCGGTCGAGGAGAAGATCTTGATCGCCACGATCTTCGCGTCGGGCGCCACGCCGTTGGGGCCTGCGGCGACGCCGGAGACCTCGGTGCCGTGCCCCTCGCAGTCCTCGGGATCGCTGTCGCCGTCGGGGACATCGGTGCCGCCGATGACCTTGGCGTTGGGGAAAGCGGCGCCCCCCATGCTCGCGATCGTGTAGTCCACGCCCGTGTCGATGACGGCGATCGCCTGGCCGGCGCCTGTAATGCCGAGCGAGTTGGCCTGATAACTGCGGATCAGGACCTGCGAGCTCTGCGGTGCCGTCTGGAAGAGATGGGCTTCTTTGTCCAGCGCGACCCAGGCGACGTCCGGATGGCCCGCCAGCGTGACCGCGGCCTCCCGGGTGGCGGTTCCGGCGAGCATCGAGAAACTCTCGTAGTAGTGGCGGACCTGGAGCTGCTGTGGCGTCATTGCCTCGGCCAGGCGCTGCTGGGCCGCGACGCGGGTCACACGCCGCCCCGGCTCCCCCGCGGGATCGGGATTCGCGAGGAGCATCTTTGCCGTCGGCGTGCCGTCCCTCAAGCCGACGATGACGCGGACCTCCTCGGCGCCGCGGTTCAATTCCCGCAGCAGGCCCGGGGTGGCGTTGGGCGCGTCGGCCGCGGAGACGAAATTGGCCGCGCGCCCGACAGCGGCCGCAAGCAAGCACAGAACGAAAAGGACGGCGAGTCTGGAATGGCGCATGCAACCCCCGGAAAGATTGGTCATAAGTATAGACGGTGAACAGCCCGATTCCGGCCGAATTCCCACGTGTAGCCCGGATTATTCACGGGCACCCAGCCGGAACCCGCGCATGTCATTGAAAGGCAAGATTCAGGTTGTTCCCGCGAGAGATTTTTCGTCGGGACGAGGAAGACCGACGACGGCGATGTCGGAGGCATCGCAGAGGAAGTCTGACGAAGTATCCGGCGGAAAAGATCCGCGGGACGGCTGGAGTCGCCCGTGAATAATGCGGGCTAAGCTATCTTTACGAAGTGAGGGCCGTTTTCGCGGATTGTCATGTCGGGCGGCGCCCGGACGACGATGGACCCTTCCTGGCGGCCCTCGAAGAGGCGGCCCGGCGCAAGGCGAAGGAAATCTCGCTCCTGGGGGATATCTTCCATTTCTTCATCGCGGATCCCAAATTCGAGACTCCGGCCATCGCTCGTTTCCTGGAGGCCGTCGAAAGGCTGCGCGGCCGGGGAGTCCCGGTCACCTACATCGAGGGGAACCGGGAATTCTTCCTGCGCGGCTCGTATGCGCAGCGCTACTTCCGGGAGGTCTGCGACGAGCAGACCTTCGTCGAGGGGGGACGCCGCTTCCTGCTGACCCACGGGGACCTCTTGAACGAGAAGGACCTTCCTTACCGGTTCTGGAGGTTCCTGTCCAAGAACCCGGTCTCCCGCGCCGCGATCGCCTTCATTCCCAGGGAGGCGGGCAACCGTTTCGTATGGAAAGTCGAGGCGCGCCTCTACCGCTCCAACTTCAAGCACAAGACCCGCCTGCCGGTCGAGATGATCCGGGCCTTCGCCGAGCGGCGTTTCCGGGAAGGAGTGGACGTTCTCCTCCTGGGCCATTTTCACAAGTCCTGGACCGAGCGGATGGGCTCCGGAACCGTCGAGATTCTCCCCGCCTTCGTGGAGGAGCGCCGTTGGATGGAAATCGCGGACGACGGCCAAACGAAGCTGGTTGGACTCTGAAGAAAGGTGCCAGGTGCTAGTTGTCAGGTGCTAGGGAGGGGCCACGAAGCGTGCTCCCCCTAACACCTAGCACCTAACACCTAAAACCCTTCCAATGGCTGAATACATCGCGATTCCGCCGGCCAGAGAGGTCCGGGGGACGGTCGCGGTTCCCCCTTCCAAGAGCGCCACCAATCGCGCGCTGGTCCTGGCGGCGCTGTCGGAAAGGGAGGTCGAGATCGAGGGTCCGCTGGTGTCGGAGGACACGCGGGCGCTGGTGCGCTGCCTGACGGCGATGGGCGCGACCGTGGCCGCCTCCCCGCTGGGATTGCGCGTGCGCGGGCCGCTGGGCACGCCCGCGGGGTTCGAGGTCATTCTCGACGCCGGCGAGTCGGGGACCGCGGCGCGGTTTCTGGCGGCCCTGGCGGCCGCGACGCCGGGGCACTTCCTCCTGACGGGATCCGAGCGCCTGCGCGAGAGACCGATCGGAGAGCTGGTCCGTGCCCTGCGGTCCTGCGGCGCGCGGATCGAGTCTTCGGAAGAAGAAGAGCGCCTGCCCCTCGAGATCGTGGGCGGGAGTCTCCGCTCCGGCCGCATCGAAGTGGACGCTTCGCGGTCGAGTCAGTTCTTTTCGGCGCTGCTCCTGGTCGCGCCCGCTCTTCCGGACGGCCTCGAGGTCTCCTCCACGGGCGCCGTCGCCTCCGCTCCCTACGTCGCGACAACACTAGAGTGTGTGCGCGCTTTCGGGCACGAGGTGATCGGGGGCGCTCCCTCGGGGGCCTCCGGCGACTCGAGGATCGGTCCGATCCGCGTGACTCGGGGAGAAGACCCCGCCTGGCGCTACAAAGTGCCGGGCGACTATTCTTCGGCTCTCCCTCTTCTGGCCTGCGCCGGCATGGTCGGAGGCAGCGCAACAGTGACGGGATTGGTCTGGCCCAGCGGCGACGCCGACGCCGGGGCGCTGGCCGTCCTGGAGAGCCTGGGACTCGCGATCGAGCCCTCCCCGGAGGGGATCACCGCTCGCTGCCGCGGAACCCTGCGGCCGGTCCACGTCGTCGCAACCGATTTCCCGGACGCGGTGCCGACGCTCGCGGCCCTCGCGTCGCGGGCCGCCGGCCGAAGCCTCTTCGAGGGCATCGCGCACCTGCGCTTGAAGGAGAGCGACCGCATCGCTTCGATCGCCTCCCTGTTGACGGCGGCAGGCGCGGACGCTCGGGCGCTGGCGGATGGCATCGCCATCGAGGGCCGGACCGCTCTTCCTCCGGGCCCCGCGCGGAAACTGCCGACCTTCGGGGACCATCGCATCGCGATTGCCGCGGCGCTGCTCTCGCTGGCGCTTCCCGGCCTCCTGATCGAGAACCCGGCCTGCGTGGCGAAGTCCTACCCGCGCTTCTTCGCCGATCTGGAGACCCTGCTCGTTCGCTAATGTTAGCGGGGGACCTTGCGGTCCCCCAAGCCCCTAGCGGCCCGTGAGCCTCGAGTCCGATTCCTCCGCTCCCGAGCCTCCCTCCGATTTCGCGGAAGGATGGAGGAGGCTCGGCGTGACCGCCGCGGACGTCTCGATGGAGGAGCCATACCGCCGCCTGGTTCGCTTCGCGCCCGCCGCCGTCACCGTCCTGGTGCTCGGGGAATCGGGTTGCGGCAAGGAGGCGACCGCGCGCGCCGTGCACGCTCTCTCCGCGCGGCGCTCCGGCCCCTTCGTGGCGGTCAACGTCCCGGCCATTCCGGCGGCCCTCCTGGAGAGCGAGCTCTTCGGGCACGCGCGCGGCGCCTTCACGGGCGCGGACCGGGACCGCAAGGGCCTGCTCGAGGAAGCCGAGCGCGGCACGATCTTCTTCGACGAGGTCGGCGACCTGACGATGCCTCTGCAGGCCAAGCTGCTGCGCGCCCTGCAGGAGCGCGAGATCCGCCGCGTCGGCGAGAACCGGCCCCGCAAGCTCGACGTGCGCGTCGTCTCGGCCAGCTCGCGCCACCTGGAACGGGAAGTGGAGGCGGGCCGGTTCCGGGAAGACCTCTATTACCGCCTCCACGTGGCCGTCATCACGCTTCCGCCGCTCCGCGAGCGGGCGCGCGACACGCAGCTTCTCGCGCGGCACTTTCTGTCGCGCTACGCGCGCGAGTACGGCCGCGGAGACCTGACGTTCGCTCCGGAGACTCTCGCGGCGCTTTCCGCCCATTCCTGGCCCGGCAACGTCCGCGAGCTGCAGAACGCGGTCGCGCAGGCGGCGGCTCTGGCCGAACGCGGCGGCGTGGTCTCGCCCGAGCACCTGCCGGAAGCCCTGAGGAGCGGCAAGCGCCCGGCCGGGAACGTGAACTACCGGGCGCGCGTGGACCAGCACCGCCGGGGACTCATCGCCGAGGCGCTGGAGCGCACCGGAGGCAACCGCAGCCGCGCCGCGCGGGACCTCGGCCTGTCCCGCCAGGCGCTTCTGTATCTGATCCGGGAGCTGAAGGTGACGACGCGGCCGCGCAACCATTGATAGCTTTAACTTTCGGCTCTCAGCTCTCAGCGGGGATTCGGCTGACTGCTCTGAGCGGATAGCTGGTAGCTGATGGCTGATGGCTGACAACTTCTCACTGACGAAGCGACAAGAGTGGCGCGGCGCGGCGGTGCTCCTGGCCGCGTGCATCCTCACGTTCGCCAACGGCCTGGGAGGGGATTTCACCTACGACGACAAGGCGATCGTTCGCGACAACTTGCGGATCCGCTCGCCGGGCAACGTGTCCCGGATCTTTGCCACGTCCTATTTCGGCGGCCGCGGCGCCGGCGCCAACTACCGGCCGGTTCTCCTGCTCTCCTACGCGGTCCAATGGTGGATCCACGGCAAGCAGGCGATCGCGTTTCACGCCGTCAACGTGATTCTGCATGCCGGAGCGACCCTGCTCCTGGCGGCTCTCTTCCTGCGTATCGGCATTCCACCCCCGGCCGCCTTCCTATCGGCGCTGCTCTTCGCGGTCGCCCCGATCCACGTTGAGGCGGTCACGAGCCTCGTCGGGAGAGGGGAGGTTCTCTGCGCCGTCTTCACTCTCCTCTATCTGCTCCTGGCGCTGACGCTGGTCCCCGTTTGTCATCCTGAGGATCGCAGCGACGAAGGATCTGCTTTCGCATTCCCGAAACGGAGCAGATCCTTCGCTTCGCTCAGGATGACAGGAAGATTGCCTGTTCTCCTGGCGGCGCTTCTCTGTTACGCGCTGGCGGTCCTCACCAAGGAGAGCGGGGCCTCGGCGCCGGCGCTGGCTTTTCTCCTCTTCGCCTTCCTCGAAGAGGGCGGATTGTGGCGGCGGCTCTCGCGCGCCTTCGTCCGCGGCCTCCCGCTTCTCCTGGGCTCGGCGGCGGCCCTCGCCGGCGTCTTTCTCCTCCGGCGGTGGGTCCTGGGAGGGTTGCTCAAGGCGCCCGGGACGGCGGTCTTCGAAGTGGAGAACGCCCTCTTCCCGCTCGACCCGTTTTCGCGTGCCGTCAACGCCTGCGTGATCTTCCTCCGGTACATCGGCAGGACCTTGTTTCCTCTGCATCTTTCGGCGGACGAATCGGCCTGGTCCATCGAACCCCTTGCGGCGAAGTCGGCGCTCGCGCTTGGCGCCGCGCTGCTCGTGGCAGGGATCACCGCCGCGGCGCTCCGGCGCCTCTCCTCGCGATCGGCTGTCGCGCTGGGATTCCTCTTCTTCTGCCTGGCGTTCCTGCCCGCGTCGAATCTCCTCTTTCCGATCGGAACGATCTTCGCGGAGCGGCTCGCGTATCTGCCGAGCGCGGGCCTGTGTCTGGCGGCCGGAGCGCTCGTCGCCGGAAGCGCGGCGACTCTGGCGGAGCTCCCGTCCCGCCGCCGGCGGCTCCTGGCGGTGGCCGTCGTGCTCCTTTCCGCGCGCTCGATCGTGCGCAATTCCGTCTGGTGGACCGACGAGGGCCTGTTCCTGAATCTCGTCCGGACCTCGCCCGACAGCGCGAAGGCGCATTACGACGTCGCCTATGTCTGGGCGGACGATCGCCAGTATTCGCGGGCCCGCGAGCAATACGAAACGGCGACGGAGATCTACGAGGATTACTGGGACGCGTGGGCGGGCAAGGGAAGAGTGGAGAAGGAGATGGGACTCCTCGCCGACGCCGAAGATTCCTACGAGGGCGCGATCGAGGCCAATCCCAAGTACGAGAACGGCTACTTCGGCCTCGGACTCGTGCGTGAGGCGCGCCGCAACCCGACAGGAGCGGAGGACGCCTATCTCAAGGGGCTCGAGCAGAAAAAGGATTCGCTGCCTCTGGCCTACCGGCTCGCCATGGTGCGCTCCCGGCTGCCGTGGCCCGAGGCTCTCGAGGACTGGCGCAGGGCGCTCGCGCTGGGGCCCGCGACTCCTTCCGTGCACGCGGACTTTGCGACCTGGCTCCTGCGCGTCGGGAAAAACGAAGACGCGGCCGGAGAGGCGCGCCGGGCCCTGGCCCTCGACCCGCGATACCTGCCGGCCCTGCGCCTCCTCGCCGAGCGCGACGCCGCTTCCGGCCGCACCTTCGCCGAGGCTCTCGCCCGCGAGAAGATTTTCCGCCTCTCCCGCTCGCCGGAGGACTGGGCGTTGTTGCTGCGAACGTCGGAAAAGAGCGAGGCTTACGCGCGGCGTTTCGCGCAGCAGCGGGGATCGCTCGCTGCGCTCGTGAGTCCAAAGTCCGATGTCCAGGGTCCGAAATAGGTGTGTCGAGTCACTCTTTCGAGGAACGAGAAGCGGAGCTCTCCTCATCCCGGAGTTTCTCGGCGGTGCGGCGGTAGGCGGCGCGGATCGCCACACGGGGATGGCGGCGGTGGTAGAGGCGCAGGATGGCCAGACAGAGCGCGTAGGCCACGACGCCGATGAAGATCGCGATGACCATCGTGCCGACTAGGAAGGAGAGAAGACGCGGCGCGAAGGCGGGTCCCTGGAAGGCCGTCCAGAAGTCGCTGTGGAGCAGGCGGTCCCAGGCGAGGGGCGGAACGCTCCTGCGGTCGTAGTGCAGGAGCCGGCGCCCGAGCCGGTACCCGAACGCGTAGACGGCGGGGAGAGTCCACGGATTGCCCGCGAACTGTCCGAGCGCGGCGTCGACCTTGTTCAGGCGAAACAGGAACGCCAGCCCGAGAACGATCCAGATGTGAAACCCGATGAACGGAGAGAACCCGACGCCGATGCCCACCGCGATGGCCGCCGCGACGCGCTCGGGCGATTCTTCGCGGCCCAGCCAGTCGAGCACGAGCACCTTCCAGCGGCGCTTCCAGGTGAGAGGGTGGAGCTTCCGGCGCCGGAAGGCGCGGGAGACGTGGAGCTTCACGGTTCCTTCTCGAAGTGATCGTGTCCCGAAGAAGAAATGTCGCGGTCCTTGCCGCCGCCTCGCAGCACGGCCCCCTCTCCTTTTTCCAGACGGCCGATGCGGGTGATCGGGACCTCTCGGCTCGAGAGCGTCCCGATCGCCTCGAGCGCGCTTTCCGGCGCCGCGAAGAGAAGCTCGTAATCGTCCCCGCCGCCGAGGATCCAGGCCGCGGGATCCTTTCTTCGCGTCGCGGCGAATGCCGCCAGCGCGGGGCTGACGGGAAGACGCTCCCGCTCGACCACGGCGCGGAGACTCGAGGCCCGCGCCAACCGGCCCGCGTCCACTCCGATCCCGTCGGACACGTCGATCGCCGCGCTCCAGAGGCGGCGCCGCGAGAGCTCCAGACCGAGAGCCACGCGGGGCTCGGGGTCGTGGTAGGCGGCGAGAAGCTCTTCGGCCTGCTCGGAAGCGAGAGAGGCCGGGATGTCCGGCAGTCCGCGGGCCAGCGAGAGCCCCGCCGCGGCGCGCCCGGGGAACCCGGAGACGAAGAGCAGGTCCCCGGCCGACGCGCCCGAGCGCAGCACCGGCCGTGACTCCGCGCGTCCCCACAGAGCGATGGAGACGATCGTCTGCGGGGAGCTCGAAAGGTCGCCTCCGATGAGATTCACGCCGAGGGGCCGCGCGCGGGAGAGCGCTCCACGGGCGACCGCGAGAGGGAAGTCCTCCCCCTTCTGCGCGGCGAAGCCGATCGAGAGCAGGAAAAACTCGGGACGCGCTCCCATGGCCGCCAGGTCCGAAAGATTGACCGCGAGCGCCCGCCTCCCGATTGCCTCGGGATCGGTCCGCGGAAGGAAGTCCACTCCTTCGACGACCAGGTCGGTCGTGATCACGAGGTCTCCGCTCTCGACCGGCACGACCGCCGCGTCGTCCCCCGGCCCGACCGAGACCCGCTCCGAGGCGGACAGCATCGCCCGCAGCCTCTCGACGAAGCGATCCTCGCCCCTCATTTGCTGGGATTATCTTCCGCGTTCCAGATTCCAGATTCCAGATTCCGGATTCCAAGTCCCAGGGCACCGGGGTGCTCCCTGGAATCTGGAACCTGGAATCCCTCAGGGGCGCTGGGCTCGTTCGGGTTTGCGAGCGCCCCGGGGAGTCACGGCGATCTCGCGCGCGGCCGCGGGGCGCTCGCCGCGCGGAAGGTTCGCCTCCGCGGCTTCTTCCGGCGTCGGAGCCTCCCGCGCGGGGCGCAGCGCGAACGCCAGCACTTCCTCCACCCTGTCCACATACTGAAAGACCATGTCGTGGAGGATGCGCGCTCCGATCTGCTCGACGTCCCGTCGGTTCAGGCGCGGCAGGATGACCGTGGAGATCTTCGCCTGGCGCGCCGCGAGCACCTTCTCCTTGACTCCTCCGATGGGGAGAACCTCGCCGCGCAGCGTGATCTCGCCGGTCATCGCGACGTCGCGGCGCACGGGGCGGAGCGTGAAGGCGGAGATCATCGCGGCGGCCATCGTGATACCTGCCGAGGGGCCGTCCTTCGGGATCGAGCCTTCCGGCACGTGCACGTGGACGTCGTGCGTTTCGAAGAAGTCCTCCGGGATGGAGAGGCCGGCGGCGTGGGCCCGCGCGTAAGACATGGCGGCCTGCGCCGATTCCTTCATGACCTCCCCGAGCTGTCCGGTCAGGCGCAGGCCCCCCTTGCCGCGCACGGCGAGCGCCTCGACGAAGAGGATGTCGCCCCCCGTCGAGGTCCAGGCGAGTCCCGTCGCCACGCCGACCTGGTCTTCCTTCAGGACCTCGTCGGCGAAGTGCTTGACCGGCCCGAGCATCTTCTCGACCGCCGTCCCGGTGATTCGGTAGCGGCGCGTCTTGCCCTTGGCGACCGAGACCGCCACCTTGCGGCAGATCGATCCGATCTCGCGCTCCAGGTTGCGCAGGCCGGCCTCGCGCGTGTACGCCTCGATGATCTTCTGGATGCCCGCGTCGGTGAACTCGATATTGGCCTCGGACACGCCGTTCTCGTCGAACTGCTTGGGGATCAGGTGCCGGCGCGCGATCGCCTTCTTCTCCTCGAGCGTGTAGCCGGAGAGGCGGATGACCTCCATGCGGTCCAGGAACGCCGGCTGGATCGGGTCGAGGATGTTGGCGGTGGCGATGAAGAGGACGCGGGAGAGGTCGTAGGGCACTCCCAGGTAGTGGTCCCGGAACGAGAAGTTCTGCTCCGGGTCGAGCACTTCCAGCAGGGCCGAAGACGGATCGCCACGGTAGTCCGAGCCGAGCTTGTCGATCTCGTCCAGCATGAAGACGGGGTTGGACGTGCCGGCCTGCTGGATGCCCTGGACGATCCGGCCGGGCATCGCTCCCACATACGTGCGGCGGTGGCCGCGGATCTCGGCCTCGTCGCGCACGCCGCCGAGCGAGAGCCTCACGAACTTGCGGCCGAGCGCGGTGGCGATCGAGCGCCCGAGCGAGGTCTTGCCGACGCCCGGCGGCCCGACGAAGCAGAGGATCGGCCCCTTCAGCGTCTTCTTCAGGGCGTGCACCGCCAGGTATTCGAGGATGCGCTCTTTGACCTTCTCGATGTCGTAGTGGTCGGTGTCCAGGATCTTGCGCGCCCGGCCGATGTCCGGGGAGTCCTCCGAGACATTGCCCCAGGGGAGCCCCGTCATCCAGTCGAGGTACGTGCGGATGATCGACGTCTCGGCGGAGTCGGGGTGGCTCCGTTCGAGCCTCTTGATCTGCTTCTCGATCTCGGTGGCCGCTTCCGCTGGGATCTTCTTTTCCGCGATCGTCTTGCGGAATCCGGCCAGCTCCTCCGACATCTCCTCGCCCTCGCCGAGCTCGTGCTGGATCGCGCGCAGCTGCTGGCGCAGGTAGTACTCGCGCTGCGACCGGTCCATCTCCCCGCGGGCCTGCGAGGAGATCTCCTGTTGCATCGTCAGGACGGTGATCTCCTTGGCCAGGCTCTCGTTGACCAGGCGCAGCCTCTCGATCGGGTCGGTGGACTCCAGGATCCTCTGCGCGTCCTCCAGCTTCAGTTCCAGGTTCGAGGCCGCCAGGTCGGACAGGCGCGCCGGGTCGTCGAGGTTGGCCGCGATGACCATGACCTCCTGGGAGATGTTCTTGCCGAGCGAAACGGATTTCTCGAGGTTCTGCTTGACGCTGCGCAGGAGCGCCTCGTGCTCGGGCGGAAGCTCCTTGGCCGGCTCCGGTTCCTCGAGCTTGGTGACCTTGGCCTTCAGGTACGGCTCTTCGGCGAGGAAGGAATCGATGCGCGCGCGGGCGAGACCCTGGACGAGCAGGCGGATGCGTCCGTCGGGGAGCTTCAGCATCCGCATGATCGCGGCCACCGTGCCCACCGGGAAGAGCTCGGCGGCGCGCGGGGTCTCGTTCTGGGCATCCTTCTGCGCGACGAGCATGATGATCCGCTGTTCGGCCAGGGCGGCGTCCACGGCACTGATGGACTTCTCGCGCGAGACCGAAAGCGGCAGGATGATGAACGGGAACACGACGACGTCCTTCAAGGGAAGGACGGGCAGGATGTCCGGGATCGGAAGATCCTGGTCCCGGTCGGTGACGATCTCTTTCTCTTTCTCTTCGACTTCAGCCATGCGTCGGTGTTCCCCGACCTGTCATCCTGAGGTCACCGACGCGCCAGAGCCGCTTTGGCGACGGCGCGGCCGGAGGCCCGAAGAATCTGCTCCGGTTCTCAATAAAGCGAGCAGATCCTTTCGCTTCGCTCAGAGCTTGTCCTGAGCGGGATGGTGCCCGATCGAAGCGACCAAGCAGATCCTTCGCTGCGCTCAGGATGACACAGTAAGACGCGAAGGGATGGCCTGCCGGATGCAGCATCCTGATCACAAGACAAATCCTCTCATTCCTCTTCCTCGTTCTGCACGGCGATCACCAGCTCCTTCTCCCGCTGGTCCGGGACGCACGGGAGCACGACCTCCAGGAGACCGTCCTTCAACTTCGCGATGGCGCGGTGCGTGTTGACGGGGCGCGGCAGCGGCACGGATTTGACGAACGTGCCGAAATAGCGCTCCATGCAGAAGAAGCGGATGCCCTCCTTGGACCGGATGCGTCCCTTTTTGGTGCCCCGCGCCGTCAGAACGCGCCCGCGAATGGTCACCTCGACGTCCGCGCCTTCGACGCCGGGCAGCTCGATCAGGATCCGGACGTTTTCTCCGTCGTCCAGGAGGTCCACGTTGGGATCCCAGGAAGATCCCGAGGAGGCGCTCTTGTTGCTCTCCACGAAGAGCGAGAAGAGACGGTTCAGCTCGCTCTGGAGCCGCGACAGCTCGACGAGAGGGCCGTAAAACCGGGCGAGCGGCTTCATGGCGTCTTCGTGAGGCGTGAGGCGTGAGGCGTGAGGCGTGAGTCCGGTCCGGTCCGGCTTCGCCTGACGCCTGTCGCCTGACGCCTGACGGCCCTCATGTCGCTTTCGTCTCCGCGCGGCCGATCAGGGTCTTCAACTCGTTGAAGAACTCGTCGGCGTCCTCGAACTTCCGGTACACCGAAGCGAAGCGCACGTAGGCGACCTTGTCCAGCTCCCGCAGCCGCTCCATGACGAGCGACCCGATCTGGCTCGTGGCCATCTCGCGCTCCTCGGTGTCGTGCAACCGCGTCTCGATCTCGTCCACGATCGCGTCGAGTTTCGCCGGCGCGACGGGGCGCTTCTCGCAGGCCTTGACCAGGCCCGCCCTCAGTTTCCTCCTGTCGAAAGTCTCCCGGCGGCCGTCCTTCTTCACGACGACGTAGGGGATTTCTTCGATCGTCTCGTAGGAAGTGAAGCGCCGGCCGCAGGGGACGCACTCCCGGCGCCGGCGGATGACCTCCCCCTCCCGGCTCTCGCGCGAGTCCACGACCCGGTCGTCCACGGCGCCGCAGAAGGGGCATTTCATGCCGGGCGCAAAACGGGAAACGGGAAACGGGAAACGTGTTGCACGCGGCTATTCTCTTCTGTCTCCGGCGTTTCGTCCACCATCGGGCCCCTCGTCTTCCGTTTTCTGTTTTCCGTTTCCCGGCTCCGGGACGTCGCGCAGGTGCACCGTCCGGAAGAAGAAAATGAAGAAGCCGAGGCCGAGCAGGGTGATGAGAACGAAGGAAGTGGCCCAGGCGACCAGGGCGACGGAGGTCGCCGTCGCCCGAGCGACGGAGAAGACGTCCGTCAGCGCGATCTGGACCGCGACCTGGTAGGAGCCGAGTCCTCCCGGGGTCGGCACGGCCAGACCGAGCACGGCCGCCGCCGTCACGACGTACGCGGCCGGAAGAGGAAGCGCCACCGCGAAGGCCTTCATCACGCAGAAGATCTGCACGTTGATGACGAACCACATCGCGAGCGAGCCCGCGACGATCGAAAGCAGGAGCCCCGGGCTCCGGAGCGAGGCGAAGCCGTCCACGAACGTCACCGCGAATTCCTTCGCCCGCGGCTGAATCCTGTGCGGGAGCCGGCGCCAGAAGAGCTCCATGAGGCGCTCGGTCTGCGCCCGCCGGAAGACCGCGAAGACGACGACCGCGACGAGCACGAGGAGGAACGCCGCCGGGAGGAGAATCCTGGCCGAGCCTCCGGAGCGCGTCACGCCCTGGCCCATGGCCAGGAGGAAAAAGAAGATGACGGAAGCGCCGTCGAAGACGCGCTCGAGCAGGATCGAAGCGAGCAGGGGAGAGAAAGGGAGCTTCTGCGACCTCGAGAGGAGGTAGGGTCGCAGGACCTCTCCGACCTTGCCCGGCAGGTTGTTGGCCGCGAAGCCGGCGGCGGTGGCCGCGAAGGCAGGGCCGATGGGCACGCGGGCGACGGGCCTCAGGATCCAGGTCCAGCGGACGGCGCGGAGAAAAAAGGTGAGGAGCCCCAGGACGAGGCTCGCTCCGAGCCAGCCGGGCGACGCCCCGAGGATCGCCTCACGGGTCTTGGCCCGGTCCACGCCGCGAAAGAAGAGCACCAGCAGCGCCGCCGTCAGGGCGAGCGAGAAGAGGATCTTCAGCCGGTGCGACTTCATTCGATTCGGGAGGCTCCTGGGACCGCTTTTAACACCCCGCGAGCTTTTTTTGCCGAAAAAAATGAGGCAAAGGTCCGCGAGTCCTTGACTTTCCATCGCATTTTCCACATCCTGTTCTAAAATCTTCGGGAGGATCGCGAATGTCCAAGACCTCGTCTTCGCTTCTGGCCGGTCTCGTTCTCTGCGCCGGGCTCTCCGCGAGTTCCGCGCTCGCGAATCCCCTCGGGGCGCTGGAGACGCCGACGGCCGGCCAGACCGTTTCCGGCGTCGTCCTGGTTTCGGGGTACGTGCTCGACTTCGATGGAGTGGACAAGGTGGAGTTGTGGGTGGACGGCGCCGTGCGGAGCGTCGCCGAGACGAACATCCCGCGGCCCGACGTGATCGCTCTCTTCCCGGCCTACGCCGACAGTCCCACGCGCAATCCCGGTTTCGTCACGTCTTTCAACGCGCGGAGCCTCTCGGCCGGCCCGCACGTCGTTTCCATCAAGGTCGCGGAGACCGGAAGCTCGGAGCCCTTCGATCTGGCTTCGGTGTCGGTGACCGTCGCCGTGCAGGGCGCGAACCAGACTCCATTCGGGAACATCGATTTCCCGGGCGATTCCCAGGGCGTCTCCGGCTCCCTCCCGGTCACCGGCTGGGCGATCGATGACTCGGGGACGATTGACCACATCGACTTCCTGGTGGACGGCAAGGTCGTCGCGGGCGCCGTCGGCAACGGCCTGCCTTCGACCGCGTTCTATGGGATCTCGCGGCCGGATGTCTTCGCGCTCTTCCCGGACGTCCCCAACTCCTTGAACTCCGGGTTCCAGGCCAACATTGACACGACGGCCTTCGTGGACGGCATCCACGTCATTTCCGTCCGGGTCTTCGACCACGACGGTTCCTCCAATGTCATCGGGACGCGCACCGTCCAGATCATCAACAACGGCGCGAACCTGCCCCCCTTCGGGTTCCTGGACCTCCCGCTCGACAAGGCTTCGCTCCTCTGTGGCCCCACGGTGGCCACTCCGTGTTCTCCCGAGGTCTTTACGCTGCCGCCTCCCTGCACTGTCTCGCCCTGCTTTCCACCGGGTCCAGGCGGGCAGCCGGCGGTGCCGGTGTCCTTCTACAAAAACGTGGTGGCCGGCTGGGCCCTCGATGTCGGTTCGCGGCTGGACCTCGGACAGGTGTCTTACGTGGAGCTCTTGATCGACGGCCAGATCATCGCCAATACGCGCCGCGACTGCGTCCGGGCGGGCAATATCCTTGCGAATTGCTATGGCGTGAATCGTCCCGACGTCGCCCGGGCTTATCCCGGCTACGTCAACGCGGACAACTCGGGATTTCTCTTCCTCTTCGCACTTCAGCAGGATCCCGCAAACGGGCTCTTCGACGTCCTCATCCCCGACCCGTTTGGCCAACCCGCTTGCGCCGGTCTGATCGCGCCCGGCAAGCACACCATCGCCATTCGCGCCGGCGACGAGAAGGAGACGGTCTCGCAGTTCGCGGCGATTTCCGTAGACGCCCTCTGCGACACGGGACCGTTCTTCGACCAGTCTGCCTTCGGCTACATCGATTCGCCGTCGCCACTGCAGTTCATCAACGGGGTCTTCCGGTTTTCGGGCTGGGCTTTCGACTACGACAACGGACCTCAATCCTCCGAGGTCAACGGGATTACGCGGCTCGATATCGACATCGACGGACAGGTCGTTCGGAGCCTGTTTCCGCCGTTCGCCTCGCGGCCCGACGTGCCCGTCAACGACTTCCGGGTCCCCGCGACGCTTTCGTCAAGCGGACCGACCGCGTTTGTCGGATGGGCATTCGCCTTCGACACGACGACCCTCTCCGACACGCAGCACGATCTCGTCGTTTACGCCTGGGACACTCCCGAACCGGCGGCCGGGCGTCCCTCCTTCCGAAGCGAGGTCGGACGCCGGAAGTTCGTGGTCTTCAACAACGACCCCACGAAGAAATAGCCGAAGCCGTACGACGTGAAACGTAAAACGTAGACCTCACTCTGGTTCTTCGGCTCTTGAGGAGCCAAACCGTCCCGCCCCAATAGCAACGAAGCCCGGTTCCCCGGGCTTCGTTTCACGTTTAGGTCTTACGTTTTACGGCTCAGAGGGTCCTGGCGGCGTGGGCAGGGTTCGCCTTCTTGGGGAGGGCCGCGACGCGGGCCGCCTCGTCGAAGAGCGTCAGGCCCTTCTGGACCTGCATGTCGCCGGAGGCGCGGACTTTCCAGCCGGCCTCCAGTCCCGCGCGCACGTTAGCGATGTCGATGCGCAGGGCGAAGTCGAGGAGGCCCTTGTTCGGCTCTCCGTTCCACTGCCGCTCGAGCTCGTCGGCGGTCGAGAAGTTCGAGGCCTCCACGAACCGGAAGAACTCCTGGCGCAGGGCCGGCGTGACCTGGATGTCCTGCTTGACCTCGGGGTGCCTGGGCAGCCACTGGACGGCGAAGTTGAAAAACATGTTGCGCGCCAGAAGCTGGGTGACGAGCTTGGAGTCGAAGTTGTTCTTGACCAGGAAGTCGGGCGTGATCCCGCCGGCGGCGAACACGACCCGGCCGGCGTCAGTGTAGAAAGGCTGGCCGGTCTTCTTGGTCTCTTCGCTGGACTTCTCCGAGTCGGCCGCGTCCGCGTCATCCGGGTTGACGTAGGCGAGCAGGTCGCTGTAGTCCCGCTGGATCCAGCGCCCCGACGGGGTGTAATAGCGCGCGGTCGTCAAAGCCAGACCCGCGCCATACGGCAGGGTATAGACGCTCTGCACGAGTCCCTTGCCCCACGTGCGCTGTCCGACGATGAGCCCCCGGTCGTGGTCCTGGATGGCGCCCGCCACGATCTCCGAAGCCGAGGCGGAACCGCGGTTGACGAGCACGACGAGGGGCTTGTCGAAGCGCGGGCCTTCGCCGGGCGCGAAGAAGTCCTGGGCCGAAGACGCGGTGCGGCCGCGGGTGTAGACGACCTTCGCGCCCTTGGAGAGGAAGATGTCGCTGATGTCCACGGCCTGGTCGAGCACCCCGCCGGGATTGCCCCGCAGGTCGAGCATCAGCTTCTTCATCCCCTGCTTCTCCAGGGTGTCGATGGCGGCGGCGAGCTCGCGGCTGGAGGTGTGCGTGAAGTCTCTCAGAAAGATGTAGCCCGTGTCCGGAGTGATCATGAACGCGTAGGGGACCGCGCGCGTCGGGATCTCAGCGCGCGTGATCGTCATCCGGATCGGCTCGTTGATGCCCGCCCGGCGGATCGTGATCGTCACCTGCGTCCCCTTGGGGCCTCGCAGCTTGCGGACCACTTCGTCGGTCGAGACGTCTTCCTTGATCTCCTCGTCCTCGATGTGCGTGATGATGTCGCCGGCCCGGATGCCGAGCTTGAAGGCGGGCGTGCCCTCCATCGGCGCGATCACGGTGATCTTGCCCATCCTCTTCTGGATCTGGATCCCCAGACCGAAGAAGGAGCCCTGCTGCTTCTCGCGCATCGCGGCGTATTCGTCGGGCTCGAGAAAGGCCGTGTGCGGATCCAGGCGCGAGAGCATGCCGTGGATCGAGGCGTAAACGATCTTATCGGGAGAGACCGGCTCGGGCGCCCAGTCGGAAAGCGTCGTCAGGATGTCCGCGTATTCGTCGAGCGACGGCATGTCGCGACCGCCTGCCGCCGGGAGTTTCTCGCCCAGGGCGCCGCCGACCAGCGTGGCGGCCACGACCAGGCAGACGCCGATGAGGATCCGGGAACGTGGCTGGCTCAAGTCAGGCCTCCTAGAGTCCGCATTCTGACATTTCGCTCAAGGCAACGGTAGTGGGCGGATCCAGGAACCGGGATGTAGAATGCCCACTCTGGGGGAAACATGTTCGGTTCCATCGGAATGCCCGAATTAATCCTGATTTTCATCGTGGCGCTTCTCGTCTTCGGACCCAAGAAGCTCCCCGAGATCGGGAAGTCGATCGGAAAGGGCCTCTCGGAATTCAAACGGGCTTCCGACGACCTCAAGAGAACGATCGAGCTGGAGATCGAGCAGGGAAAGCAGGAAGTCGCTTCCGTGCGCGAGCACCTGGCCGGCGTCGTTCCGTCCGCGGAGGCAACCCCTTCGCCCGCGGAAGTCACCACCGCCGCTAAGGCCGCGGCGGACCAGTCCGCCTCCGCTGAAGCTACGGCGGACCAGCCGATCCCGGCGCCGCCGGAAGCGGCGGCTCCGGCCGCTCCTCCTCCCGATTCCCGGCCCATCGAACCCTCTTGAGCCGGCTGCTTCCCGGCAGGCCTTCCCCGCCGCCTCCGGAAGGCGAGGAGGAACTGCCCCGGATGGGGTTCTTCGAGCATCTGGAGGAATTCCGCAAGCGGCTCGTCGTCTGCCTCGTCGCGATCTTCGTCACGTTTCTCCTCTGCTGGAACTGGGCGGCTCAGATCTTCGAGATCCTGGCCCGGCCGGTGCGCCGCGTTCTGCCCCCCGGTCAGAACCTCTCCTACACGACTCTGACCGAGCCCTTCCTCATGTACTTCCGCGTCGCGCTCTTCGCCGGGCTCATCGCGGCTTCGCCGGTCATCCTCTGGCAACTCTGGCTTTTCGTCGCCCCCGCCCTCTACCGCCGCGAGAAACGGTACGTGTTGCCCTTCATCCTGGCCGGGGTCTTCTTCTTCCTGGGGGGGTGCGCGTTCGGTTATTTCGAGGCGTTCCCCCTGGTCGTCGGATTTCTGGTCGGCGTCGGGAAGGACTTCAACGCCGTCATCACCATCAACGAGTACCTCGGGACGGCGATCAAGATCATCCTGGGGCTGGGCCTCTGCTTCGAGATGCCGATCCTGATCTTCTTCCTCGCCCGGATGGGCGTCGTCTCGGAGAAGTGGCTGCTCTCGAAGTTCAAGTACGCGGTGCTCATCATCTTCATCCTCGCCGCGATCATCACGCCCGGTCCCGACGTCGCGACACAGTGTGTCTTCGCGGTCCCCATGATTCTTCTCTATCTCCTGGGAATCGCCGTCGCGTGGGCGTTCAAGAAGCGCGAGACGGCCTGACCGGGCTTCTTCTCCTCGGGGAGCGGCGCGACAGAGGCCGCGGCCCTCAAGATCAACCTGCAGTCGCCGGATGTGGACGTCCCGGCCGACGGCTTCCTTCACGCGGCCGGCACGAGCGGCATTCAGATCGACGCCGCGTCTCCCGGTTCGCCGCGGAAGCCCGCCGTCAACGAGCGCTGCGAGGTCCCCTGCCGCGCCGCGAGGAAGATCGCCGAGGAGCATTTCGACGTGCGGGCCGTTCTTCCTCGATTGATCGAGCGGGCGATGGAGTCCCGTTGAGCCGCAGGACGCGCTCGATGAATTCGCGGGCGGCGCCGCGGCCGCCCGGGTTCTTCAGCACGATCTTCGCGGCCCTTCGGGCCTCGGGAACGGCGTCGGCCGGGCAGGCGGAGAAGCCCGCGGCTTCCATCATCGGGACGTCCGGCTCGTCGTCGCCCATGGCCGCGGTCTCTTCCGGCTCGAGTCTCCAGCGGCGACGGAGTATCTGGTACCTGGCGAGCTTGTCGCGGACCCCCTGAAAACAGGCGTGCACGCCCAGGTCCTTCGCGCGGGCGGCCGTCGCCGGCGAAGTGCGCCCCGAGATCCACGCGACCCTCAGTCCCGACGCGATCGCCCTGCGCATCCCGTGACCGTCCTTGGTGTCGAACACCTTGAACTCCGTCCCGTCACCGGCCAGATAGATGCGCCCGTCCGTCAGGACGCCGTCCACGTCGAAGAACAAAGCTCGGATCATCGACGATGAGTTGGGAGTTGTGAGTGGTGAGTCGTGAATAACCGAGGCAGAGCCTCCCGTTCACAATTCACAATTCACCAATCACGATTCTCAGTGGATTCCGGCGGACAACAGGTCGTGCATGTGGAGGGCGCCGGAGAGCCGGCCGTTCTCGTCCGGGATGAAGAGGGATGTGATCTTCCATTCCTCCATGCGGGCGAGCGCGGTTGTCGCGAGATCGTCGGCGCCGATCGTGCGGGGGTTGGAGTGGAGGCAGTCCGCGGCGGCTCGGGAGAGGAGCTTCGGGTCTTTTTCGACCAGACGGCGCAGGTCCCCGTCGGAGATGACGCCGACGAGGCGCCCGGTTCCGTTGACGACGGCCGTGACGCCCATCATCTTGCGCGACATCTCGTGGATCGTCTCGGTCATCGGCGTGTCGGGCGAGACGCGCGGGACGCGCTCGCCGGTGCGCATCAGGTCCTTGACCTTCAGGAATTTCTTTCCGAGCTCGCCTCCGGGATGCAGAGCCGCGAAGTCCTCCTCCCGGAACCCGCGCTTTTCCGAGAGCGCCATCGCGAGCGCGTCGCCGACGGCGAGCAGAGCGGTCGTCGAGGCGGTCGGGGCGAGGTTCAGGGGGCAGGCCTCGCGCGAGATCGACACCGAAAGGGTCATGTCGGCCGCCCGCGCGATGGAAGAGCCCGGAGCGCCCGTCAAGGCGATCGTCCGGAGCGAGCGGGCCCGCGCGAAGTCGAGCAGCCGAAGGATTTCGGGCGATTCGCCGGAGGCGGAGAGGGCCAGCACGACGTCTCCGGCCACCAGCATCCCCAGGTCCCCGTGCGAGGCCTCCGCGGCGTGGAGGAAATAAGCCGGCGTTCCGGTCGAGGCGAGCGTCGCGGCGATCTTCTGCCCCACGAGGCCCGACTTCCCCAGGCCAGTGACGCAGAGACGTCCGCGCGAGGAAGCGATCTCCTCGACGGCCCGGACAAAGGAAGCGTCCAGCTTCCCGATCTGCTCGCGGATGGAGTCCGCCTCGATCTGCAGGACCCGCCGCGCCGTTTCGAGGATCACGGAGGTATCTTAGCGAAACCCGATGATCGGCCATCCGTATTCAGCGGGAAAGCGAAAGGGGAGAACCGTGATCACGCGATTTCGTCTCGCCGTTTGTCTCACCGCGGGAGCCTACGCTCTGACCCTTCTCGGGCAGGCGCCGGCGCCCCGCAAGGCCCCTCCGAAGCGCGCGGCATCCGCGACTTCCCGCGCGCCCGCCGCCGCGGGGCCGACCGTAGCCTTCGAGAAGTTCGTTCTGGGAAACGGGCTGCAGGTGATCCTCCACGTGGACCGCAAGCTCCCGATCGTCCACGTGAACGAGTGGTTCCACGTCGGGTCCAAGAACGAGAAGCCGGGGCGGACGGGCTTCGCCCACCTCTTCGAGCACGAGATGTTCGAGGGATCCAAGGACGCCCCCGGCAAGTACTTCGGCCGTGCCGAGCGGGCGGGTGCCAATCTCTTCGAGGGGGGCGTCAACGGGACGACGAACACCGATCGGACGAACTACTTCATCACGGTGCCTTCCGCCAGCCTCGAGTACGTTCTCTGGCTCGAGTCGGACCGCCTGGCGACGCTCGCCGACTACTTGACCAAGCAGAACCTCGACAACCAGCGCGACGTGGTCAAGAACGAGCGCCGGCAGGGGCTGGAGAATCAGCCCTACGGGCGCGCCTCCAAGCTGATCGTGGAGAACCTGTTCCCGGCCGGGCATCCCTACTCCTGGCCGGTCATCGGGAGCCACGAGGACCTGACCGCCGCGTCCCTGGAGGACGTCCGCGAGTTCTTCCGGACCTACTACACGCCGAACAATCTCTCTCTCGTCATTGCCGGCGATTTCGACCCGGGACAGGCCCGCGCCCTGGTCGAGAAGTACTTCGGAAACATCCCGGCGGGCCCGCCGCTCGACCGGCCGGGCCGCTTCATCCCGACGCTGCCTGGCGAGAAAGTCGTCGAGGCCGCCGACCGCGTCCCGCAGGAGCGGGTCTACATGGTCTGGCCGTCGCCGCCGTTCTACGCCCCCGGCGACGCGGAGCTCGACTTGGCGTCGCTCATCCTGACCGACGGCCTGGCCTCGCGCCTGCAGAAGGTCCTCGTCTACGACCGCCAGCTCTGCACCAACGTCAACGCCTTCCAGGCCTCGATGGAGATCTCCAGCTACTACGCCGTCGTCGCCACGGCGCGGCCGGGCGCCTCGCTGCCAGAAATCGAGAAGCTCATCTCCGGCGAGATCGCGAAGCTCGCCGCGAGCGGCCCGACTCCCGCGGAGCTGGCCCGCGCCCAGACGAAGTGGGAGTACAACTTCGTGTCCGGACTCGAGCGGATCGGCGGATTCGGAGGCAAGGCCGACCTGCTGAACAGCTACAACACGTTCCTGGGCGATCCGGGCAAGTTCGAGTTCGACCAGGGCCGCTACAAGAACGCGACGGCGCAGGACGTCCGGAAGGCCGTCGCGCGCTGGCTCGACACGGGAAACCGGCTCGTCCTCCGGTTCCGTCCGGAGAAGTCCGGCCGGGCCTCCGAGACGGCGCTCGACCGCTCCAGGGAGCCGCAGCTCGGGGCGGACCGGCCCTTCACGGCGCCGCAGGTCAAGTCCGGCAAGCTCGAGAACGGCCTCGAGGTCTTCGTCGTCGAGCGGCCCGAGCTTCCCAAGGTCGCGGTGACGCTGGCGACACAGGCGGGGGCGGTCGCGGACCCGCCGGGCAAAGAGGGGACCGCGTCCCTGACGGCCGAGACGATGCGCCTCGGCACGACGACACGCCAGGCTCTTCAGATCGAGACGGCCTTAGGCGACCTCGGAACGACGCTCGAGGCGGCGGCGCAGCGCGAAAGCGCGCGGATCGGCTTCGAGATCCTGAAACGCAACCTCCAACCGGGGCTCGTCATCCTGGCGGACATCGTCCGGAACCCGACCTTTCCGAAATCCGAGATCGAGCGCGAGAAGAAACGCCGCTCCGACGCGCTCGCGCAGGCGTCCCGCAACGCGAACATGATCTCCCAGCGGATCCGGCCGATGCTCGCTTTCGGCCGCGAGCACCCTTACGGGCGCCCGTTGCAGGGCCTGCCGGGCAGCGTCGATTCGATTGACCGCTCGGACCTCGAGGCGTTTCACCACGGGCGATGGAAGCCGGGAGGCTCGGCGCTCGTCTTCGCTGGCGACGTCACTCTCTCGGAGGCCATGGCGCTCGCGCGCCAGACGTTCGGCTCCTGGGCGGGAGGCTCGCCCGAAAGGGTCGCCATCCCGGCCGCCTCTCCGGCCGCCCCGGGGAAGATCTACCTCGTGGACCGTCAGGACGCTGCGCAGACGGTGGTCGCGCAGCTGCTGCCGGCGCCGCGGCGCGATTCGCCCGACTACTTCGCCCTCCAACTCGCCAATGCCGTCTGGGGCGGAAGCGCAAGCTCGCGGCTCGACATGAACCTGCGCGAGGAGAAGGGGTACTCCTACGGCATCTTCTCGGGCCTCTTCCTCTACCGCGAGGCGGGTCAGTGGTCGGCCAGCGGCGGCGTCCAGACAAACAGGACGAAGGAGTCCATCGCGGAGTTCGACAAGGAGTTGAAGGCGATTGCCGGCCCCAGGCCGATCAGTCAGGAAGAGTTCGACGCGCAGAGGGCGAGAATGGTCCGTGGGTACGCGCAGCAGTTCGAGTCCCTCTCGCGCGTGGCGGGGCAGATCGCCGATCTCTGGACCGAGGGCCTGCCGATGAGCGAGCTCCAGCGCGAGTACGACGAGACCGCGAAGGTCACTCTCGAGGCCGCCCGCGCCGCCGCGGGCAAGTACGCCCGTCCCGAGAGGGCAATGCTCCTTCTCGTCGGCGATCGCGCGAAGATCGAGCCGGGCCTGAAGGAGCTCGGAGTCGGCGAAATCGTCCTCCTCGACGCGGAGGGAAAACCGGCGACGTGAGAGGGAAATCGGGTCTGTGGCCGTCAACGGCCGCGGAGCGCCTGGAGCGCTTCGACGGCTGATCTCATTTTCGGGTCCAGCTCGAGCGCCCTCTCATAGCTCCGGATCGCAGACTCCCGGTCGCCCCGCGCCCTGTAAGCCTCACCCAGGCTGTCGTGAACATTGGCGGACTTCGGATAGGCGGCGGCATTCAGCTTGAAGACCTCGATCGCCTGGTCCAGGTGCCCGGCTGCCAGCAGTTCGTAGCCGAGACTGTTGACCTCGATCTCGGCGGAAGAGTAGGCGTTTGCAGGGTCGGCCCTCCACTCTCCGTATCGCCTGGCGGCCAGCCCGGGATCGCCGGCCCGGACGGCGTCCCTCAGGATCTCCTTGATCGGTTTCCCTGGAACGTAGGTCAGCGCCGCCTTCAGCGCCGGGTCGTTGTTGGCGCGGTAGTCCTCGAAGGTGAGGTCGGCGGCGACGCGCGGGGCCGTCCAGGGACGCCGGTCCCTCTCGTCCCCCTGCCACCAGAGGGTCGAGACTCGCACGGTGATCCGGCTGTTGGGAAGCGTGATGCGGCGGGAGTCGCCGAAGGAGTTCACTTTTCCGCCGGTGGGCTCGCCGACGAAGATGACGTTCGTGTACTTCTCCAGCTCGTTGACCAGCATCTGCGCAGCCGACCAGGTGCTTCGGCCCACGATCGCGAAGAGCCGGCCCTTCTGGTCCACCTTCGACGACTTGAGGATCGCGAGAAGAAGGGGCCGGTTGAACTCTCCGTTCCCGCCCCGGTTCAGGCGAAGGTCCAGCACGAAACGCTCGACGGGTTGCGCCTCCACGAAAGCGAAGAGGCCGGCGGGAAAAGGCCTCGACCGTCTCGTCCTCCTCGTTAGCCGACCTGATTGAACTGCACATAAACGGTTTTCGCGAATCCGGCAGGTACTCGAACCAGAATTTGTTGCGCGGATCCTTGAGCCAGAGGGGCAGGGGGCGTTGAGCCCCGTCGCGCGCGTCGACCCAGTTCGCTCCGGGCAGCCAGCTCGTATCGGTATCGGGCGGCATCATCTCCGCTGGCCCCGCGGGCCGGACGACCGCCAGCGTCCGCCGGCCATGGCTCTCCACGGTGAAGCCGGCCCTTTCCATGTCGTCGATCAGGCCCAGAGCGTGAAGGACCTCGGGCATCGTCAGCAGGAACGGGGCGAAGAACTTCACGTCCATCTCGTTGTCGCGCCCGATGATCTCGCGCACCGACTCGTAAGCCTTCTCCCAGGGGGCGTTCCCGATCCGGACCACGCGAGCGCCGACGAGGCGCGCGTACTCGCGGGTGGCAGCGCGGACGTGGAGACCGTCCTGGAAGAGGTAGAGCTTGAGAGGGTAGGTGCGGAAGTCGATCTTCGGGTCGCGCGTCGGCGCGATGTTGGTGTGCCCGTCCCCGACCATTGCCACGATCCGGGCCATCTCGACGATGATCTGATGCCGCGCGAGCGAAGGGATCCTCTCGTCGAGCCTTCGGACGGCGCCCTCGAACCGCTCGCGCGTCATCGTGTGGAAGAGATTCCGGTGGAGCTTCGGCATCTCTTCGGCCATGAGGCGCAGGTCCTCGCGCCATCGCCGGGTCTCGGTTTCCTTCGCTCGGGTGTCGGTCTCGTTTTCAGCCAGGAGGCCCGAGGGCGCGAAGAAAGCAATTGAAAAGAGCGCGCCGAGAAGGAGACTTGTTGCTCTCGGCACCGAGCCTCGCTTCATATTTCGAAGCCTGTCTCAGTCACTCGTCCTCGGGCCGGTCCGAACGGATCGAGACGGGTCCGTTGACCGTCGAGAGGCGGACGGCCGGCGTGGAGGAATCGCCGAACTCGATCCGGCGCGAATCCTCACTCCAGTTCTTGCGCGCCTTGCCTCCTCCTTCTTACTCAGTCCTTCAACATCTCCACCAGGCGATCCGCGCGACTGTAGCTGAATCGTCTTCCTCCACTCCCTCTTCCTTAGACGCCGGGAGAAGCGAGAAGTTAGGGGGATTCGTAATTTGACCGGCGGGCCGCCCGATTGCCGATTGCCGATTCCCGATTCCGGAGGATGAGACGCTCTCAAGGTCGGGAGTGTTAACGTTCCGCCCTCATGCAACAGCTTGCGTTCTACGTCTCGAAGTACGGGCTCTCGCTCGTCTTCGCCAACGTCCTCGTCGAGCAGCTGGGCCTGCCGATTCCCGCGATCCCGGTGCTCGTGGTCGCCGGCGCCCTGGCCGTCGAGAAGGATCTTTCCGTCCCTCGTGTTCTGCTCGTCGCGGTTCTCGCCTCGGTCATCGCGGATTCGCTCTGGTATGCGCTCGGGCGGCGCCACGGCTTCCGGGTCCTGAAGACCCTCTGCCGCGTCTCCCTCTCGCCCGATTCCTGCGTCCGGCAGACGACGTCGATCTTCGAGAAGTGGGGGATGCCCTCCCTCGTGGTCGCGAAGTTCATTCCCGGCTTTTCGACCGTCGCGCCTCCGCTGGCCGGCGCGATCAACGCCCGGTTTCTCCCCTTTCTCCTCTACGACGGCGCGGGCGCGCTCGTCTGGGCGGGAGCCGGCGTCGCGGCGGGGATGGTGTTTCACCGGGCGATCGACCGCGCCCTGGAGTTCCTGGCGGGAATCGGGAGCCGCGCGCTCGTCATTCTCGGCGTCGGGCTGATCCTCTTCGTCGCGTTCAAGTGGTGGCAGCGGCGGCGTTTCTACAAGATGCTGCGCATGGCCCGCATTTCTCCCGCGCAGCTGCGCCGTCTCATGGACGAGGGTCACGACCCGGTCGTCCTGGACGTCCGAACCTCCGCAGCTCTTCTTGCCGATCCGCGCCGCATCCCGGGAGCGAGGCTGCTTTCCCTTGCCGACATCCCCGAGAAGCTCGCCGGGCTGCCCCAGGACCGGGAGATCGTCCTCTACTGCACCTGACCCAACGAAGCCTCGGCGGCCCGTGTGGCCCGCGCGCTGATGGAGAGGGGGTTCTCGCTGGTGCGTCCGCTCGCCGGAGGATTGGAAGGCTGGGTGGCGGCCGGTTACGGCGTGGAAGAGACGGCCTCCCCTTCCCTGATCGCGATCCGGCCGGCCGGCGCTTGATAGGTTCTCAGTCCGTAGTCCCTGGTCCCGAGTCTTGCGGTTCGAGCACCCTGTCGTACCGCGCTTCTCGACCCGAGCGACCAAGGATCAAGGACCAGGGACCAGGGACCTGGGATGGGACCTGTCCTTCAGGACAGTGTGATGGCCGTCTCCAAAGCGTAGAATAGAGGCAATCCCCCATGACTTGCGCGATTGAGCCCGAGGGGCACAGGTACGTCGTCCCGTGCTTCGCCTGCCAGGTGACATTCGACGCCCTTGTCAGCCCATGGTGCACCTGCTTGACCACGAAACGGACCCTCGTTTGTCCCGCCTGCGGGAGTTGTTTCTGCAATGCGAGCGGGACCTACAAGCAGGATTTCTGGGAGAAGGCCCCGCAGATCATGTGGGACCGGGCGATGGCCGACCGCCGCGCGGTCTTCGATCCGCCTCCCAACCCGCCGCCGGCGTCCGCTTCCCGCCCGCTGGTCCTCGTCGTCGACGACGAACCGGACATTCATCGCGCGGCGCTTCTGGCCCTGGAGAGACTCGGCTACGGAGCCGTTTTCGCTCGCGACGGCATGGAGGGCCTCGCCCTTGCCGACCGGTACCGGCCCGATCTGGTGCTGACGGACGCCTTCATGCCGAAGCTGGACGGGCGCGAAATGTGCCGGCGTCTGAAGAGCAATCCCACCACTTCCCGGTCGAAGATCGTCATCATGACGGCGATCTATACGGCAGCGCGCTACCGGTCCGAAGCGTTTCGGGAATTCCACGCCGACGACTACCTGGTCAAGCCGCTGAAGTTCGAACAGCTTTGCATGGTGCTCCGCAAACACCTCGGCGGCGGAACGTCGGAAGCCGGCGACAGCCCTGGATGAGCGGGAGAGCTCGATGAAGGCCTGGTCGTTGAAGGGAAGGGCCGTCGTCGGATTCGCGCTGGCCTTCAGCGTCCTGGCGGCCGCCATGGTCATCGCTTCGCGCAGCACAATTTCGCTCCTTGCGGCGAGCGCTCTCCTCCAGTTCGGCCTTTTTCTCGCCGTCTCTCATGCGATGAGCCGCCGCGACGCGGCCGACCGGGTTCGGACCGCCGACCGGATGCACCAGCAGCTGTCCTTCACGGCGGCGATCACCAACAACCTCGGGGAAGGAGTCTACGCACTCGACCGCGGGGGCCGCCTGACCTTCATGAACCCGGCCGCGCAGGCCATGCTCGGCTGGAAGGAAGAGGAACTCCTGGGCACCGACATGCATGGCGTGATCCATTTCCAGAGGCTCGACGGGACACGGGTTGCGGCTTCCGAATGCCCCCTGCTCGGCGTTCTTCGGTCGGGAGTGAGGTGCCAGAGCACGGGCGAAGCGCTGACGCGCCGCGATGGCACCGTCTTTCCGGTGGAATACGTTTCTTCTCCCTTCCGGCGCGCCGGCCGGATCGAGGGCGCCGTGGTCGCGTTCCGGGATATCGCGGAGCGGAGGAAGACAGAGGGGGAGGTGCTGGAGCGCACGCACCATGCCCTGTTCGGGGCGGCGGTCGGCGCTGCGCTGACCCGGGCCGAAACTCTGCCGAAGGCGCTGGGGCAGTGCGCCGAGGCGATGATTCACCACCTGGGCGCCGCGATGGCTTCGGTGTGGACGTTGGCGGAACAGGACAACGTTCTCGACTTACGGGGGAGCGCCTGGGCACGCCGGCCTCTCTTCGGGCCCGACGCCCGTGTTCCCGTCGGGGAGTTCCGCATCGGCGGGATCGCGCGGGACCGGAAGCCGGTCCTGCTGGACCTGACGGCGGCACCCGAGCGTGAGGACGACAAGGACTGGGCGCGCCGGGAAGGCATGGTCGCCTTCGCGGGATACCCGCTCATCGTGGAAGACCGGCTGGTCGGCGTCATCGCCATGTTCGCGACGAGCCGCATGACCGAAACGGCTCTCCACGCCCTGGCTTCGGTCGCCGACGAGATCGCGCTGGGAATCGACCGCGCTCGCGCCGCCCAGGCCCTGAGCGCGAGCGAGGCCCAGACGCGGGCCGTCGTGGAGAACATGATGGAAGCCCTGATCGTCGTCGACGACAGGAGCATCGTGCGCGCGATGAATCCGGCCGCCCAGCGGGTCTTCGGCTACAAAGCGGAGGAGCTCGTGGGGCGGCCGCTCGCGCTGCTCGTTCCCGAGTCCGTGGCTCCCGACCCGTCCCTCTTCCTGCGCGAGGCCCGGCGGCGCGCGCTCGGCCGCATCACGGAATGGGAGGGACGCCGGAAGAACGGCGAAGTCTTTCCCCTGGAGCTTTCCCTCTTCGAGTTCCGGACCCCGGAGGGGCGCCGGTTCGCTGGCAGCATCCGCGAAATCTCGGAGAGGCGCGAGGTCGAACGGTTGAAGAAGGAGTTCGTCTCGACCGTGAGCCACGAGCTACGCACCCCGCTGACGTCGATCCGAGGTTCCCTGGGGCTCCTCGCCGGAGGCGTTCTGGGAGAGCTCCCCCCGCAGGCCGCGGAGGTGATCGCCGTCGCCGAGCGCAACGTCCTGCGCCTTGTGCGGCTGATCAACGACATCCTGGACCTGGAGAGGTTCGACAGCGGGCGCATCGAGATGCATTTCGAGGCTGTCCCGCTCGATTCGATCTTCACGCGCTCCCTGGAGGCCGTGCGCAGCTTCGCGGAGCAGGAGGGCGTGACTCTCGAGACCTCGCCGGCGGCGGCGCGGGTCTGGGCGGACGGCGACCGGCTCGTGCAGGTCCTCGTCAACCTCCTGTCCAACGCGGTGAAGTTCTCTCCTCGCGGCGGCGTGGTCAGCCTCTCGGCGTCGCGGGAAGACGAATGGTCGCGGGTGAGCGTCCGTGACCAGGGGCGCGGGATCCCGGCCTCGTTTCGCGAGGCGATCTTCGAGCGCTTCCGCCAGGTCGAGGCCTCCGACGCCCGGCAGAAGGGGGGATCGGGGCTGGGCCTGGCCATCTGCAAGACGATTATCGAGCAGCACGGCGGGTCGATCGGCGTCGAGAGCGAGGAGGGAAAGGGCAGCGTGTTCTGGTTTCGTCTCCCGGATTCTCCCGTCCATTCCGGGCAGGACCTGGCGCTGCCGGCGCCGAAGCCGTCTTCCGCCGGCAGCCCGGAAGTATTGATCGTGGAGGACGACCTGGCCCTCCTGGGCGTCCTCGAGCGGCAGCTCCTGCAGGCGGGACTCTCCGTGCGGCGCGCCACGACGGGAGAGCAGGCGATCGCCGCGACGCGCGCCCGGCCGCCGGACCTCCTGGTGCTGGACGTGTCTCTGCCCCGGGGAGACGGCTTCCACGTCGTGGAGGCGCTCCGGAGGGAGCCTCGTCTGGCCGGGCTTCCCGTCCTCATCTACACGGTGCACGACCTGACTTTCAGCGAGAGGGAGAGGCTCAAGCTCGGGCCGACCCGGTACCTGACGAAGACGCTTTCCACCGACGAGGAGTTCCGATCGGCGGTTCTCGGGCTGATCGGCCAGGCCGCCGGGGCCGTCGGTCGAGCATGAAGGTCCTGCTCGTCGATGATGAAGCCGACATCCGCAGGATCGCGGCGCTGTCGCTGACCGGAGTCGGCGGGATGGAAGTCGCGCAAGCGAGCGGAGGCTCCGAGGGAATCCGCATGGCGCGCGAACGTCCCCCCGATGTCATCCTGCTCGACATGATGATGCCGGGCCTGGATGGAATGGCCACGTTCCGGGAGCTTCGAAGCGATCCGGAAACCTCGGCGATCCCGGTCGTCTTCCTGACTGCCAAGGCCATGTCCGCCGAGGTGGAGCGTCTGAAGAACCTGGGGGCGCGTGGGGTGCTGATCAAGCCCTTCGACCCGATGGCGCTGCCGGGTCTGCTGCGGGCGCTGCTGGACGCCGGGCCGCCCGATGAGAAATGAGGGGATTCCCTCATCGCACGGCCCGATTTCCGCGTTATCGTTGCCGGCATCGAGAAGCGGACGCTTCCTCGAGACCGACCATCCTCGGGATGGCCGGAGCCCTCGTGAAATCAGGGAGGTTGAGGTGTCATTCGAGGACGCCCTCCGGGAGCTTCGTGATCGTTTCGTGCGCGGCTCGGGCGAGAGGCTCACCCGCATCGAAGAGCTGCTGTCCGTTCTGAAGGCCGACCCGGCCGGCGAGGGGGCCCTGCGCGATCTGATGATCCAGTTCCACGGCTTCTCGGGAGCCGGCTCGACCTACGGCTTTCCCGGCGTCAGCGCCCTGGGAGCCGAAGGAGAGAAGCTCTGCGACACCCTGTTGAAGGAGAAGATCCCGCCGCAACCCCGGGACCGGCAGCGCTGGAAGTCGCTTCTCGAGTCGCTGCTGCGGGAGCTGCGCGGCGAACCCCTTCCCGGGCCGCCGGGCGCGCCTGACTCCGCGGCCGTCCACGAGCCTTTCGACATTCTCGTCGTGGATTCCGACCCCGAGGTCCGCGCCTCGCTCGAGAGCCTCGCAGCCCGCGAGGGGATGTCCGCGCGCGGGGCGGGCTGCCGCGAGGAGGCGCTGGCGGAGCTGTCGCGCCGCAGACCCGACGGGCTGATCGTGGATGTCCGGTTGCCGGAGGGGCCCGGGTCGCAGTTCGTCGAGCACGTCCGGAGCCTGCCGGGCGGAGAGTCGCTCGCCATCCTGATGGTCGGAGAGCCGTCGGCTTTCGTCAACCGCGTGGACGCGATCCATTGCGGGGCCGACGGATACTTCGAGAAGCCGGTGCGCGTGGAAGCTCTGATGCGCCGGCTCGAGCATCTGCTGGAGAGGAGCCGCACCGAGCCGCCGCGCGTTCTCTCCGTCGAGGACGACCCCGACCAGGCGGACTTCGTCCGCGCGGTGCTGGAGTCCGCGGGATACCGCGTCAGGATTTGCGCAGATTCGAAGAACCTCGAGACCGAGCTCTCGGCTTTTCGTCCGGACCTGGTCCTGCTGGATATTCAGCTCCCCGACACCGACGGCTTCGCAGTGGCCCGTTACATCCGCCAGCAGGAGGCCCACGCGGCCCTGCCCATCCTCTTCCTGACGACCCGAAGCCAGATCGAGTCCCAGATTGAATCGATCCGCGCCGGAGGGGACGAGTACCTGGTCAAACCCGTGGCTCCGGGTCTGCTGCTTTCGACCGCCGCCGCTCGGATCGAGCGGGCCCGGTTCCTGAGGACGCTCCTCGAACGGGACGGCCTGACTCGACTGCTGACGCACACGGCCTTCCTCGAACGCTCGCGCGCCCTGGTCGCCGAGAGATCCCACGACCCGAAGAGGCCCGTGGCGCTGGTTCTCCTGGACCTGGACAACTTCAAGTCCTTGAACGATCGCTACGGCCACCCCGCCGGGGACCGGGTGCTCTGTTCGCTCGCCGCCTTGCTGCGGCGGCGCGTGCGTCAGTCCGACCTTCTCGGCCGGCTCGGCGGCGACGAGTTTGCCGCCGCCATCGAGAACATCAACGAAAAGCAGGCCGTGGCCCTGCTCGAGCGGCTGAAGAGCGAGTTCTCCGCCATGGACCAGGTCGCCTCCGACGGATCCGTTTTCCGGGCGACCTTTTCCGCCGGAGTGGCGGTCCTTGAACCCGGCATGGACGTCAACCGCTGGCGCGAGCGGGCCGATACGGCTCTCTACGCCGCCAAGTCCAGCGGGCGGGACCGGGTCGCGAACGTCGGACGCTGACTCAGGGCCCTTCGAATCCAGGTTTCCCGCCTCCAGATGGAATAGGCTTCATCGCCGAAAGGAGAAGGAACATGTTGACGATTCGGCGTTCCCTGGCGTTTTTCCTGGCGGGCGCTCTTCTCGGCGCGGCGGAGTTGTCCGCGGCGCAGCCCAAGACCTATCAGGTGACTGGTCCGGTGCTCGAGGTCTCCAGCGACATGATCGTGGTCCAGAAGGGGAAGGATCGCTGGGAGATCGCGCGGGACGCCTCGACGAAGGTCACGGGGGACTTGAAAGTCGGCTCGAAAGTCACGATCGAGTACCGGATGACCGCCACCTCCGTGGACGTCAAGGCGGAGAAGGGCGCGGCGGGCAAGGCGAGGAAGAAGTAGCGCTGGAAGAGCTGATTCCGCGGCCTCGGCCGCGGGCGGGAAAAAGGAATCACGCCCGCGCGGCAACTTGGAGGAGCAACCGCCGTGAAAACGGTCACGATCTTCGTCTTGTTTGGCGCCATCGTGGGAGCGGTGGCGGCCTCGCTGATCGTCCCGCCGACATTGAGCTGGTACAACGAAGCCGGGTTCATCTCCCGGGGAAGCCATGTGCAGGCCCTCGTCAACGTCCCGGAGGTCGTGCGCTATGCGACATCGCGGCTTATCAAGGGGCAGCTCATCGGGGCGGGAGTCGGGGCGTTCGCGTTTCTCGTTCTCGGAGTCGTGGCCGCGCGCCGGGGCCGCCGCCGCGCGCCGTCGCCGGGGAGGGTCTCCGGGCAATCCAGTCCCCCGTCGAGCCAGCCGCCGCCGCCCCGGGTCGAGTAGCCCGGCCCGCGCGTCGCCTCAGAATTTCGCGACCAGGGAGGCCAGCAGGATCGTGTCGGTTCTCTTCTTGCCGGGCACGGGGAGGTGCAGGTAAGAGAGCTGATGCGAAAGCTTGACCGACAGGATCTTCGTGACGGACGCCGTCAGGGAGGTCACGGCGCCTGCCCGCCAATCGCTGGAGTCCTTGAAGTCGTAAAGGTAGTTGAGATCCTCGGCGAATTCGGCCGTTGGACTGAGCTTCCAGCGGTAGGAAACGCCCGCCGCGGCGCCGGTGAAGGAGAGATCCGCGGCCGGCGGGACACGCTGCTCCTTCGTGTAGGCGAGTCCCGCCGAGGCCGAGAGCAGGTGCTGCGGGCCCGTCAAGAACTTGTACACGCCCCCGGCTTCGCCGATCTCACGGCCCTTGATGCCGGCAAAGAGATCGCGCGCGTAGCTGACCTGCCCGTAAGCGGCGACCCGTTCCCCGAAAGCCCGTTCGCCGCGCAGCGCCGTGTCGAACCTTCGTGAGGTCTCGACGTCCTCCGCCTTGGTCTCGATGAACGCCGCGCGGAAAGCGGCCTTCCATGGGGCTGTCTGATAGACGAGATTGAATCCGGCGCCGAGCGACCGGTTCTGGCTGTTCCCGGTCGTCTGGACGAAGGAGACGCTCCCGTCGCCCGACCAGGTCGGAGGTGGAGTCGGCGCCGGCGGGGGAGCCTGAGCCTCGATGGCTCCAGCGGCGAGAAACAAGGCCACTGACAGCATTCCAGGCAAGGTCTTCATCTTGCACCTCTCAACGCGCCGGTTCCGGCAATTCTGAGTCCCGGTGTCCGGATGGGAGCCGCGCCTTTCGGCGCGGCTCCGCCCGCGCGATGTCTCCGCGGCGGCGTCTCAGTTCTTCGCGGCTTTTTCCTTCGATTCCCGGTAGCCGGCCTTCAACGCGTCGGCTTCGCTCATGTACTTTCCGTGCTTCGTGTTGCCGTACCACCGGTCACCTTCCCGGTGGAACACCTTCGTCTCGGTGTTGACCCAGACCATGCCCTTGGAGGGAGGCGGCTGCGCGGGGCTCGAGGCCACCGAAGCGGGGGGCGCGCTCTTCGCGGCCGCGGCCGCGGGCTTGCTCATCGGAGCCGTCTTCTGGCTGACCGTCACGAGCGGCGAAATCGTCTCGATCGTCTTGGCCGAAACGCCGGCCTTCGCGAGATCCGCCGTCGAAGAATACGGGCGGCCTGCGATGATCTTCTTCGCCGTCGCGGCGCCTACGGCCGGAAGCGCTTCGAGCTCTTTCTCCGAGGCGGTGTTGAGATCCACCTTGGCGCCGGAGGGCGCCGCAACCGGCGCCATCTTCGTTTCCGTCGCCGCCTTCGCGGCCTTCGCGGCCTTCTCTTCCACTGCCTTAGCGGCCTTCTCTTCCTTTGCCGCCTTCGCCGCGGGCTTCTCGGTCTTCGCGGTTTCCGCGGCCGGGGCGGATCCGCGGCCTGCCTTCACGAGCGGCTTGATCTTCGCGATCGTGTCGGCGGAGACCCCGGCGCGCGAGAGGCCGGAGACGGACGAATAGGGCCTTCCGGCGATGATCTTCTTCGCCGTGGCGGCGCCCACGCCGGGCAGGCTCTCCAGGTCCGCCTGGCTGGCGCTGTTGATGTCGATCTTTTCGGGCTTGGCCGCGAGCGCCGGAGTGGGCGAGATCGCTAGACCCCAGGCGAGGATCGCGGCGAGGACGAGGGCTCCCTTTGTGGCCGTTCGCATCATTGACCTCCTGGCGCGCGGACCTCTCCGCGGCCTCATTTCTTCAACATTCCGCCGAGCTTGTCCGAGACCTTCTTCTTCTGGCTATCCATCGCAGCAGAGACTTTGTCCGAGACCTTCTTCTTCTGATCCTCCATCACAGCAGAGACTTTGTCCGAGACCCCCTTCTTCATCTCCTCGACTTCTTCCGCGAGCTTCTGCTTCGCCTCGGCGACGATCTCTTCCCCCTTCTCCTTGACCATGGCCTTGGCCTTCTCCGCCAGCTTCTTGCCTTCTTCGCCGAGCAGTTCCTTGAGTCCCATGTTCGACCTCCTTTGCTTATCCGGCCGCCGCCGAAACGGGCTGGGTGCAAGCTTTGCACCGGGTCGCGGCGATCGGGATGATCTCCCGGCACTGCGGGCATTCCTTCGTCGTGGGCGCCTTTTCGCCGGGTTTCGGCATGAAGGCCTTGCCGATCATGTACACGACGAATGCGATGATGACGAAGTCCACCACCGCCCCGATCAGGTGCCCGTAGGTGATGCCGGTCTCCGTCGCCTTGCCCGCCGCGTCGGTGCCGCGAGCGAGAACGATCTTCGCCGAGCGCCAGTCGCCTCCCGGCAGCAGCAGGCCGATGACCGGGTTGATGGCATCCTCGACGATCGCCGACACGACCTTTCCGATTCCGGCGCCGATGATCACGCCGATCGCGAGAGCCAGGGCATTCTGTTTGAGCAGGAATTCCTTGAAATCCTTCAGCATGCTAACTCGTCCTCCTCTTGTGCTTCCTTCGCCGCCCGAAGAAGCTCTCGGGCGCAGGATGTTGTTTCAGCCGCCGTTTCCACGCCTGATGCAAAAAGATCACGGATAAAGGGCATCCATGACATGGAATTGGCCGTCAGGCCTGCCGGTGAGCATATCGCGGCGGGGCCGCGCCGTAGCATGCAAACCTGACCCTCGGTGTCGGGAGTTGGATTCGCGGCGGGAGAGGAGGATACGATGCGCGTTCGCCTGTTCAAAGCAGTCGGCTCTGTTTGTCTCGCGGCGTTTCTGTCCGCGCTGGTTCCCGCGGCGGCGGCGGATCCGGTTTCCCAGGGCGCGCCCGGCGAGGAGAAGAGCGCGGCCGGCTTGAAGGAAGCCCTGCGGGTCGGCGTCGGCAATACCGTCAACCTGACGGGAAAGGTGGACGGGTACTTTCGCAACGAGGCCATCAAGATCCTCATGCCGAAACAGCTCCAGTCGCTGGAGAAGGGGTTGAGGGCCGTGGGGTACGGGCCGAAGGTGGACGAGTTTGTGCTGAGCATGAATCGAGCCGCCGAGCGCGCGGCCCCTCAGGCCAGGGACATCTTCGTGGGCGCCATCCGGCAGATGACGTTCACGGACGCCCGCCAGATCCTGACCGGCGGCGAGACGGCCGCGACGGATTACTTCAAGACGAAGACCTCGGACGAGCTGACCGCCGCGTTCCGGCCCGTGGTCGAGAAGACGATGGGCGAGACGGGCGTGACGCGCCAGTACAAGGACCTCGTCTCCCGCTTCGAGAAGATCCCCTTTGCCAGGAGCCAGTCCTTCGACATCGATCAGTACGTCGTGTCCCGGGCCCTGGACGGGCTCTTCACCGTCCTGGCCGGCGAGGAGCGGAAGATCCGAAAAGATCCGGCCGCGCGCGTGACAAGCCTGCTCCGGGACGTGTTCGGAAAGTAACTCTTATCCCGCCGGCTCGCGGGATGCGGCGCTGACCCTCAGGATGGAGCGCAAGAGGGACGGCAGGGCCGCGACGTCGAGTTGCGTCGAGGCGTCCGAGAGGGCGCGGTCCGGGTCGTCGTGGACTTCCAGAAAAAAGCCGTCCACGCACCCGGTCGCCGCCGCGGCGCGCGCCAGCGCGGGGGCATATTGCTTGAGGCCGCCCGTCTCCTTGCCGCCTCCGGGAAGCTGCATCGAGTGCGTCACGTCGTAGACGATCGGACAGCCGAACCTCCGCATCATCGGGAAGGAGCGCATGTCCACGACGAGGTTGTTGTAGCCGAAGCTCGCCCCGCGCTCGCAGACCAGGATGCGGTCGTTGCCCGCGCGCCGGATCTTCTCGACCACGCGTTCCATGTCGTCGGGCGAGAGGAACTGCCCCTTCTTGACGTTGATCGGTTTTCCCGTGCGGGCCGCCGCGGTCAGCAGGTCCGTCTGGCGGGAGAGGAAGGCCGGGATCTGGAGGACGTCGAGGACGCGGGCCGCCTTCTCGGCCTGCCAGGCGTCATGGATGTCGGAGAGGAGCGGCAGCCCGGTCTTCGCCTTGACGTCGGCGAGGATGTCGAGGCCCTCCTGGAGGCCGGGTCCGCGGAACGAATCGACCGAGGACCGGTTGGCCTTGTCGAAGGAGGACTTGTAGACGATAGGCGTCCGCGTCTCCTCCGCGACCGCCCGGATCCGGCCGGCCATAGCCAGCGCATGCTCCCGCGACTCGATGACGCAAGGGCCCGCGAAGAAGAGAGGAGGGCCTCCGCCGCCGATCGTGTACCCCGGGGCGATCGAGACCTCCCGGGGCGGACCTTCGCTCAGACGATCTCCTCGCGCCGGTCGGCGAGGACTCTGGCGGCCTCCACTCTCTCGACGCTCGCGGCCCGGTGCGCGCGCGCGGCCCGGATGAAATCCTTGAAGAGCGGGTGGCAGGCGAAGGGCTTGGACTTCAATTCCGGATGGAACTGGCAGCCCAGGAACCAGGGATGGTCCTCGTGCAGCTCGATGATCTCCACGAACTTGCGGTCCGGGGACATTCCGGAAAACGACATCCCCGCGTCTTTCAGCGGCGGCAGATATTCCTGGTTGACCTCGTAGCGGTGGCGGTGGCGCTCGGAGATCGGGCTCTCGCCGTACGCGCGCGCCGCGATCGAGCCGGGCGCGAGCTCGCACGGGTACTTCCCGAGGCGCATCGTGCCGCCCAGCGCCTCGACGCCGATCAGGTCGCGCAGCTTGAAGATCACCTTGTGCCGGGGCTCTTCCTCGAACTCGGTCGAGTTGGCCCCCTCCAGGCCCGCGACGTGGCGGGCGTACTCGATGACGGCCGCCTGCAGCCCGAGGCAGATGCCGAAGAAGGGGACCTTCTTCTCGCGCGCGTACTGGATCGCCTTCATCATCCCCTCGACGCCCCGGCGGCCGAAGCCCCCGGGCACGAGCACGGCGTCTGCCTGCGTCAGGACCTCCGGGTATTGCTCGTTTTCGAGCGACTCGGCGTCCACGTAGTTCAGGCGCACGCGCACGTTGTTGGCGATCCCGCCATGGGCGAGCGCCTCGTTCAACGACTTGTAGGAATCGCCGTAGTCCACGTATTTGCCGACCACCGCGATGTCCACCTCGCCGGAAGGATTCTTGATGCGGTTGACCAGGCTCTCCCACTTGGAGAGGTCGCGGTCGTAGTGAGGGAGGTTCAACAGATCCAGCAGGATCTCGTCGAGCCCCTCGGCCGCGAACTGCAGCGGGACCTCGTAGATTGAGGGAACGTCCTTGGCGTTGATGACGGCCTCGACCGGCACGTTGCAGAAGAGGGAGATCTTCCTCTTGACCTCGGCGGGGAGCGAGCGGTCCGTGCGGCAGAGGAGCACGTCGGGCTGGATTCCGATCGAGAGGAGCTCCTTGACCGAGTGCTGGGTGGGTTTCGTTTTCAGCTCGTCGGAGGCCTTGATGTAGGGAACGAGGGTCAGATGCACGTTGACCGCGTTGCCCCGCCCGGCCTCCTGCCGCAGTTGGCGGATCGCCTCGAGGAACGGGAGCGACTCGATGTCTCCGACGGTGCCGCCGATCTCGATCAGGACGACGTCCGCGTCGGGCCCGACGCGCCGCACCGCCTCCTTGATCTCGTCGGTGATGTGGGGGACGACCTGGACGGTCTTTCCGAGGTAGTCGCCGCGGCGCTCCCGCTCGATGACCGTCAGGTAGATGCGCCCCGCCGTCGTGTTGTTGACGCGGGAGCCGGTCATGGAGGTGAACCGCTCGTAGTGTCCCAGGTCCAGGTCCGTCTCCGCGCCGTCGTCGGTGACGTAGACCTCGCCGTGCTGGAAGGGGGACATCGTGCCCGGGTCCACGTTGATGTACGGGTCGAACTTTGCGACAGTCACCTTGTAGCCGCGCGCCTCGAGCAGCGCGCCGATCGAGGAGGCCGCGATCCCCTTGCCCAGCGAAGACACGACGCCGCCGGTGACGAAGACGTACTTGCCGCTCATGACACGGCCTCCTTTTTCAGGTGTTCCTCCACTCTCGACAGGTCCTCCGGCGTGTCCACGCCGATCGAGTCGCTCGCGGCCTGCGCCACCCAGATGTCGTAACCGGCCTCGAGCCAGCGCAGCTGCTCGAGCGATTCCATTTTTTCCAGCGGGGACGGCGGCAGGGCCGCGATTTCGGCGAGCGCCGCCGCCCGATAAGCGTACAGACCGAGGTGCTTGCGATAGGCGGGGGCGCCCGAGCGCGGAAAGGGGATGGGCGCCCGCGAAAAGTAGAGAGCGCGCCCGTCCCGGGCGACGGCAACCTTGACGACGTTCGGGTCCGGCGCCTCGCCCGGCGGCATCGGGATTGCCAGAGTGGAGATCCGCCTCTGCGGCGAGGCCAGCAGCTCCTCCACGGCGCGGTCGATATTCCGCGGCGACATCATCGGCTCATCCCCCTGGATATTCACATAGATGTCGGCGGGGATCGAGCTCGCCGCTTCGGCGAGGCGGTCGGTGCCGCTCACGGCGGCGGAAGACGTGAGCACCGCCTCGCCGCCGGCGCGGCGGACCACCGCGGCGATTCGCTCGTCGTCGGTCGCGACCGCGACGCGCGACAACCTTGTCGCGGCGCCGGCCGCTTCCAGGACGTGCAGAACCATCGGTTTGCCGGCCAGGGGAGCGAGGGGCTTTCCGGGAAAACGGAGGGAGGCGTAACGGGCCGGAACGATCCCGACGATCATCATGACGTCGGGACGAAGAGTGTATCCTGCGCGGCGCATTGCGTCAAGAAAACAGCAGCCGCAGTCGTGAGTCAGTTTGAAAAGCCGGCGAATCACCCGCCCCGGCATCGGGCCGCCTCCCTCGTCGGCACGCGACGGCTGGCGGTGACAGGAACACCGGCCGTCGCTCTGTCGCGAAGGCGCAGTCGCACCGCCGTTCGCGCAGCGAACGCCGCGGTCGAAAGCCGACGGCAGGCCCTGTCGGCACGACCTTTTCGCCAACACTCCGCGAGGAGCCCAAACTGACCTCCAACCGCAGCCGCTCTCCCCGGAGGTTTTCCTCGGCGCCGATTCTGATCGCCGCCGGAATCATCGCGGCCGCCGGCTCACTCGCGCTGGCCAGGAGCGCGCGCGAGCGTTCGTCGCCGACCGGCGCCGCGCGCTGGATCTGGTTCCGTCTCGATATCGACGAGCCCCGGCCGCTGCGCTTCTACGCCGAGCGCGACTTCCGGCTCGAGGCCGTGCCCGCTTCCGCGAAGGCGAAGCTCTTTGTCGACCGGCGCGGCTGCCTGATCCTCAACGGAACCAGGTTCGTCCTCCCGGAACAGCGGCCGGGCAGCCGGCTGAGTGTTCTCGAGATCGCGCCCGCTCTCGTTGCCGGCGTCAACCGCGCGGTGATCGATGCCGAGAGCCCGACGGGCGCCGGAGGAATTCTTTTCCGCCTCGATCTTCCCGGTGGCGGGAGCGTCGTTTCGGACGGAAGCTGGAGGGTGAGCCTGTCGCAGGCTGTCCTCGCGCGCGGCGGCGGCGCTCCCGCGGGAATCTGGGGCAAGCCTCCGATGTATCCGTGGGGCGCTGTGAGAGAGTGATGGCGCCCGGGAGATTCAGCCGGCCGTGCTAGGCGCCGGATTCCACGGCGATCTCCCGATCCCTGACGAGATTGTCGAGCGCCTCGCGGGCGGCGAAGCAGTAGGGATTGTCGCCTTCGTAAGCGGCCAGAGCAATGACCTTTCGATAGGCGGCCACGGCTCCATCGACGTCGTGCAGGCCGTAGTCGTG
Organism: uncultured Acidobacteriota bacterium; assembly: GCA_963837495.1. GTDB lineage: Bacteria > Acidobacteriota > Thermoanaerobaculia > UBA5066 > Gp7-AA6 > JAWOLE01. The sequence goes on from CAWINF010000002.1 coordinate 650,082, forward strand.
GATCTGCGCGATCAAGAGCCGGGTTGCCAGGTCACCGGGGTTCAGGCCCACCGCCTTCGCGCAGAAGATGAGCGCCACGTCATACCTCTCTTCGGTCGCGGCAAGACAGGCGCGGCGGTAGTAGAGCTGGGCCTCTTCGGCCGAGTCCTGCCGCGGCGGGAGAAAGCCGGAAAGTTGCTTCAGTGTCGCTGTCAGACTGTTCCAGGCAGCCACGCGCATTGGCAGCAGTATAGCTGGAATTGAGCCGATCTCAATATTTTTTTCGGCCATTTAGCTGATTTTCCTTCTTTTATACGGAACTGTCGCGGCGCCTGTGATTCCTATTTCTATTTGGAAAGAATCGATTATTTCCTAATTAAAATAGAAGAATAGCTTCAGTTATCAACAATAATTAGGATAACCGAGCTAAAATCATAGGTCGCGAGCTCCGAATCCTCAGCTCAGCCGATCCACGACCGACTCCGTGGCGAGCAACAGCCCCTCCTTCGCTTCCGAGTCCGGAAACGAGGTCAGGGCCACCCGCGCGGCGGCCGCGTAGTCGCGCGCGAGAGCGCGAGTCTCGGCGATGCCGTTGGCGCGCTCGACGAGAGCGAGGATCTGCGCGGGCTCGACGCTCTTGAACTCTCTTTCGCGGAGCACCGTGGCGACCATTTCCCGCTCGGCCCCGCTCGCGTGGGGGAGCGCCAGAAGGAGCGGGACCGTCAGCTTTCCTTCGCGGAGGTCGTTCAGCACGGGCTTGCCGACGGCCTCCTCGCTCGCCGTGTAGTCGAGCAGATCGTCGATCAGCTGAAAGGCCACTCCCAGGCAGCGGCCGTACTCGGCCAGCCGCTCGGCGGCAAAGAGATTGCCGAGCGGGGCGAAGTGGGCCGGCAGCCGGCAGGCGGCCGAGAAGAGATCGGCGGTCTTGCGCCGGATGATCTCCAGCGCCTCTTCCCGGGTGATGTGGATGTTGCCCGTCTTCTCGATTGCGATGATCTCGCCTTCGATCATCGAGAGGGTCGTGTCGGAGAGGACTTTCAGGATCGTCAGGTCTCCTTCGTCGAGCGCGATGCCCATGGATTTCGTGTAGAGGTAGTCGCCGAAGAGGACGGTCAGGTTGTTTCCCCAGCGCGCGTTGGCCGACTTGCGTCCGCGGCGCAGGCGCGCTTCGTCGATGATGTCATCGTGCACCAGGGTCGCCGTGTGGATGAACTCGACGACCGTGGCGTACCGCACGTCCCGTTCCCCCTCCTCGTACTCGAGCAGCCGGGCCGAAAGCAGCAGGAGCGCGGGCCGGATGCGCTTGCCGCCTCCCGAGGCGAGGTAGGTTCCGATTCGGTCGATCGTCGGGATGGGCGAACGGAAGTGCAGGAGAAGCTCCTCCTCGACCCGCGCGAGCTTGTCCGCGATCAGGTCGTAGGCCCGCTTGAGCCGCGGGTTCGCCATCGACAGCTTCATCGGTAGTTGGTGAACTGCAGGGGAAGGCCGTAGTCCTCCGCCTTCAGCAGCGCCATCACGGCCTGCAGGTCGTCCTTGATCCGGCCCGAGACCCGAACCTGGTCTGCCTGGATCGAGGCCTGGACCTTGAGCTTTCGGTCCTTGATCGTCTTGACGATCGCCCTGGCTTTTTCCGACGGAATCCCCTGCTGGACCTTGACCACCTGCCGCACGGTCGCTCCGGCCGCCGGCTCGACCTTCTGGAAATCGAGCGCCTTGATGGCGATTCCCCGCTTGACGAGCCTGCCCTCCAGGATGTCCACCACGGACTTGAGCTTCCCCGCGTCCTCCGAGGTCAGCGTGAGCGCCAGTTCCTTCTCGTCCCAGTCGATCCGGGACGAGCTCCCGCGAAAATCGAAACGCGTCGCGATCTCCTTGGAGGCCTGTTGCACGGCGTTCGCGACCTCCTGGAGGTTGACCTTGCTCACGACGTCGAAGGAGAAGTCCTGCGGCATGGGGGGATTCTATTCGAGCCCCTGGCTGCCTCGTCGTTCCCTCGTGCCGTAGGGGGCGGGCCTCGCGCCCGCCCGTCGCGCCTCAAGGGTTCGAGATGGCAACTTTTCGTAGGTCCGTGGTTTCAACGACTGTGCTCTCCGTGTCGTAGCGGCGGGCCTTGCGCCCGCCCGCCCCTATCCGTCGCGCCTCAATGGTTTGGAATGGCAAGATGGCCGTTCGATCCTCAATACCAACGATCTCGGGCGTTCACGCACGCGGGAAAACATCGTGACGAATGGGCGCATCCCAAGAGTTTCGCGGTCTCCACGTCGTCGCTTGCCCGGGAGAGGCGGACGGCCGCAGGGGCCGCCCCTACGACACGACGAGCGCGACGGCGCCGGCTCGGTCCGGCTAGTTCTCCAGGATCCGTGTGCCGGGGGGGCCGGTCACGCGGTAGTCGGAGGCCGGGCGCGGCTTGTCCTTGCGCCACTTCTCGAAACGGAATTCCGACCGGCTGCCGGAGGAATCCTCGTAGGCGAGCCCCCGGATGGCCCCGTCCGCCGCGATGGAGAGCCGCAGCCAGGCGAGGTCCGGCCTCGGGGAGCGCGGCGTCAGCAGCAGGCGGCTGCCTCCGGCCTCTCCTGTTTCCAGCGTGATCGTGTACTGGCGTTCGAGCTCCGAAGGATCGGAGAGGAAGACAATCGGCAGCCGGTCGCGCTCTTCCGCGGGGAGCTTCCGGACGGTGAGCTGCTTGTCCTCCGGCGTGAAGAGCCGTCCTTCGCCGCCGTCATAGGTGAAGATCTTCTTTTCGGGGCTGGCGTAGTCGAATCTCAGCCGTTGCGGCGACTGGATCCAGAGGCTCCCGGATTCGCGCTTCGCCGTCGCGAAGCCCGCCGGGGTATAGGTCTGGGTAAAGGACGCCGAGTGCGCCGAGCCGTCGGCATACAGGGCCGCCACCCTGTCGAGAAGCGCCTTCGCGTCGGGCGAGAGCGCCGCGCTCAGGGAGAGAAGCGCGGTCAACAGGTACAGGGTCATTCTTCAGTGCCGGAAATGCCGCCTCGGGGCCTGCAGGAAAGCGATCTGGCGCTCGTCTGCGGCGGCCACGATCTCTCTGTCGCGGATGGAACCTCCCGGCGCGACCACCGCCGTCACGCCGGCGTCGGCCAGAAGGTCGAGGCCGTCGCGGAACGGGAAGAAGGCGTCGGAGGCGGCGCCGCAGTTGACGATCGGGAGCACCGGCTTGGTCGAGGCCAGCCGGCAGGCGTCCACGCGGCTCATCTGCCCCGCTCCGATGCCGATCGTCTGCCGGGCGTTGGCGAGAACGATCGCGTTGGACTTGACGCGCCGCACGACCTTCCAGGCGAGCTCGCACGCCGCCCGCTCGACGGCGGTCGGCTTGCGCTGCGAGACGAGGCGCCAGGCCGAAGTCTGGTCCGGCTCGGTGTCGGCATCCTGGACGAGCAGGCCTCCCTCGATGCGCTTCCAGTCGATCGTGGCCGCCGGCCGCCGGGAGACCGGCACCTTCAACAGCCGGATGTTCGGCTTCTTGCCGAAGAAATCGACCGCCTCCCGGGTGAAGTCGTCGGCCGCGACGACCTCGGCGAAGTGCTGCAGCACCAGGGACGCCAGGGCCCCGTCCACCCGTCCCCGGATCGCGATGATCCCGCCGAACGCCGCGAGCGGGTCGCACGCGAAGGCGCGCCCGAAGGCCTCGACGATCGTCTCGCCCGTCGCCGCGCCGCACGGGTTGTTGTGCTTGACGATGACCGCCGCGGGGCCGTCGAAATCCCGAGCCAGGGAAACGGCGGAGTCCAGATCGAGCAGGTTGTTGAAAGACAGCTCCTTGCCCTGGAGCATCTCGAAGCGCACGACGGCGTCGGCCGGGGCCTGGGGCTCGCGGTAGAGGGCCGCTCGCTGGTGCGGGTTCTCGCCGTAGCGCAGCGCCCCGACCCTCTCGAAGGCGAAGACCAGGTTTTCCGGAAAGGTCTCGCCCCCCCGAGCGGACTCGGAAAGCGTCCGCGCGATCGCGGCGTCGTAGGCGGCCGTGCGGGCGAAGGCGCGGCCTGCCAGGCGCGCGCGCGTCGCCAGAGTCGTGCCGCCCGTCGAGCGGATCTCCGCGAGCAGGTCCTCGTAGTCCTCCGGCTCGACGGCGACGGCCACGCGGGCGTGGTTCTTCGCGGCGGCGCGTATCAGGGCGGGGCCGCCGATGTCGATCATCTCGATCGCCTCGGAGGGACGCGCGCCGCTCGCGACCGTCTCTTCGAAGGGGTAAAGGTTCACGACGACGAGGTCGAAGGCCTCGATCGCCGCCTTCGCCAGGTCGCTCGCGTGGTCGTCCCGCGTGTCGTCCGCGAGCACGCCGCCGAAGATCTTCGGGTGGAGAGTCTTGACGCGGCCTCCCAGGATTTCCGGAAAGCCGGTCGTCTCCTCGACCGACTCGACCTCGACCCCCTCCTTCTTGAGGTGCGAGGCGGTTCCTCCCGTCGAGACGATCCGCACGCCGCGGGAGGCGAGTTCCCGAGCGAGTTCCGCCACCCCGGTCTTGTCGTGCACCGAGACGAGGGCCCGCCTCACGGGGGTCACCGCGGATGGAAACGGAATCGGTTCGGGCATGGCGCAGCAATATAGCAGCCCTCGCTTCGAGGAAAGGAGATCCGAAAACACCGGCGCCGGAGTGACCCGGCGCCCGGTCGCGTCGGTTCCGGTCACGATGACGACGTGCGCGTTCGCCGGGTAGCCGGCGAGGTGCGCGTGGCTGGCTGCCTTGCCGGTGATCGGATTGGAGAGGCCCGCGGCGAGCGGATGGGCGAGGTCGACGATGAAAATTATTTGCCTGAAGGTCCGCCCGACGCGTGTCAAGGCCTCGACTTTCGTCGTAGGGAGCGCAAACGGTCTAGCATTGGACGTGGCCGAAGACGAGTTCGTCGTTGACGCGACCGGGCTCTATTGCCCGCTTCCGGTCCTCCGGCTTGCGCGGGCTTTCCGGAGGGGATCCCCGGGCATGCTGGCGCGGCTCCTGGCCACGGATCCCGCAGCCGTCGAGGACGTCGAGGTCTTCTGCCGGGAGCGCGGTCACGAGTTAGTCGAGTCCCGCCGCGACGCCGATGTCTACTCGTTCCTCGTCCGGAAGGTGTCTCCCGCGCCCTAAAGCGACAGACGCGCCTCCAGCTAGAAGAGTTTCAGCAGGAGGACGTTGATGACGAAGCCGTGGACTCCGTGGCTGACGACGGGAGTTCCGATCTCGGCCCGGAGCAGGGAATTTGACCACGGGCCGTTGACGGAGGCGAGGAGCCCGGCGCCGGAGAAATACGCGTTGTCGAAGCCCGAGCGTTTGTCCTTCACGATCGCCTGGTCATAGAAGCCCTCGAAGCGGATGATGTCCTCGATGTTCAGGCCGTACGAGACGTTCGCGACGAAGGCGCTCTCGGTGCGCAGGCTTCCCGACTTGTACCCGCGCACCGGGTTTCCCGAGAAGGTCCCGAACTCGTACTTGGAGAAGCGGTCGAGGTCGTGCCCCCCCAGGTACGCCACGCCCAGGTGAAGCTTGCGGAACCCCGAGAAGTAACGGTCCTTGGAGATCGAGAAGGAGTACTTGCGGTAGTGCTGCTGGTCGGGATCGAACTCCGAGGTGGCGGGATCCCCCCAGCGTTCCCATTTCCGGCGGCGGTAGAGCGACCCGCTCGCGACGGCGTTGAAGCCGGAGACGTTGGCGACGAGCTTGAGCTCCGCGCCGTCGGTGAACGTGTCCACGGGCGTGACGAAGTCGGGCCCGGTGTCCTTGTCGCGCTGGAAATTGTCCCACTTCGTGAATACGCCGAGGCTCGCCTTCAGATACGGCCCCAGCGGATGCCCGACGTTGACCTGGAAGACGGCCGGGAGGTGCTTTATCTTCTCCGAAGGCACCTCCTTGCCGTTGCGGTACGACACGTCGCCGAACGCGAAACCCACCGCGAAGAGGTCGGCCCCGAGATCGAACCGGCTCCCCGCCAGCGACGGGTCCGTGTAGTTGGCGGTCAGGAGGGCCCCGCCGAAAAAGACGGAGAGCTGCTTGCCCTTTCCCCAGAGGTCGAAGTTGAAGTGCTGGATGCCCAGGAGGGGCAGCGGATAGTCCAGGGAGTCGTCGTAGAAGGCTCCGAGCAGACCGAACGTGCTCTTCTTGGAGATCTTCTCCTCGACGAGGCGCTGTCCCGGGCGCGCGGGGTCCGGCACCAGGTATCGCATCCCCTTCTCGGTATCGCGGACCATCTGCGCCGGCGACGCGTGGGCGGCGGCCAGCCGCTGGGCGAAGTCCCCGGGGTTGAGAACGACCGTCCGCAGGATGACGTCGCGCTCGATTGCCGTGGTCCGGCCGGCCGTGGAGAAGACCTGCTGCCCCTTGATCTCGAGCGGAAGGAGCACGTCCGGCTCGCCCGGCACCGGACGGTAGAACTCGGTCTGCACGTTGGAGAGCGTCTCCCCCTTCAGATTCAACTGCACGGAGTCGCGGCGCAAGAGGGCGAATGTCTCCTTGTCGATCCAGACGCTGCCGCGATAGATCGGCCTGTCCCCCGCCGCGCTCTTCGGGACGAAGGCGATGTGGTACGCGCGCCTGCCGGAGATCGTGGCCTCGCCGTGGAGCGTGTAGTCGTAGTCCTCCGACAGCCGGATGTCGAGCGGGAGCGTCGTCACCTTCTCGGGCTGGAGGATCGGGAGCTTCGGAAGCGTCTTCCCCTTCCACTTGACGCCGTTCAAGAAGAACTCGTCCCACTCCCAGTCGGACGGCTCGCCGCGGCGATAGAAGAGCGGGCCGAGGATCGTCAGGTCGAAGGTCTCGTTGACCTCGGCGATTCGAAACCGCAGCGACGTCTTCAGGTCCGCGACGAAGGTCGAGACCTTCTCGCGCTGGCCGGCGTCCCAGGTCCGCTCGCGCGCCACGATCTCCTCGGCCGTCAGTCCGCGAACAGCGCCGACTTCCACGACCGCCTTCGTCTCGCCGCCGGCCCGGGCGGCGGGCTGGAGCACGACGGCGAGAGGACCCCGGGACAGGTCGAGCGTCAGCGCCTTGCCGCCCTTGAGGTCGAAGCTCTTCTTCACTCCGCTGGCGAGATTTTCGACCGACGCCCTCGAGTAATTCCCGCCCGACAGATCGATCTCGGCCCGCGTCGCCCCGTCCTCGGGGAGGATCAGGATGGGAGTGAACCTCTTCCCGTCGAAGAATCTGGCCGCGGGCACCGCGGAGCCGTCGGGACGCAGAACGGAGGTGTTCGTCGGGTCGTAGGACACGCTGTCCGTCAGGTAGGCCTGAAGCCGCGCCAGCGTGAGGTCGCCGGCCGCGAGGGATCTCGCGGCGGTCGAGAACACGGTCACGGCGCGCGCCCCGGGGAATCGCCGGACGGCCGCGATGAAGGTCGCCGCCGGACCACGGTCCGGACGGAGCCCGGCTCTCGTCCATACCGTTTGAGAGGAGTCCGGGAGTGTCTGACCCTCGGTGTCCGCGTCGAGCTCGACGGCGTCCACGTAGGGAGCGAGATCCTCGGAGGCGAGGAGGGCGGCGAGCTCGCGGGTCGCGAAATTTGGTTCTGCGTCGAGCCGGATCACGACCCTGGCCTTGGCTTCGGCCGCGTGGACCGCGGATGACCAGAGTTTCAGCGCATAAGGAACCCGCTCCTTCCAGTCGGGCCGGGAGAGATCCTCAACGGAGAAGCCGAACTCCACGGCCCGCGCGCGCGTCAACCGAGGCAGAAGATCCGTCACCTGCCGGATTCCCTCGTCCGACAGGTCCCGGTGGCCGAACCAGACCACGCAGCCGTTGGCCACGCGCCGCAGGTCCGTATCGGGACCGAGAGCCCGAACGGATTCCGGCGACAGAACCTGGACGGCCGGCAGCGGCAGCGACGCGCAGCCCTGCAGATCGTCGGGGGCTCCAGCCACGATTTGAATCCGCTCGGCGTGGAGAGACACCGCCGCGACAAAAAGAAAAGCGCCCGCGATGAAGCGAGCGCCGGAAGTCGTGCTCATCCGGCCCGGCAACCGCGGCGGCCGGGGATTTTTTCCGCCCTCACTCTACCTTCGGACCTTCTCTTTTTCTTTCGCCTGTTCCGGAGAGGGAGTGCCGTGCTTGATCGAAGTGGTCTCCGCGGCCGCGGGGGCGGGAGCGGGAGCGGCGGCCAGGTTCAGGTGCTTGCGCAGCTTCGTCTCGATCTCGGCGGCGAGCTGCGGGTTCTCCTTGAGGAACTGCTTCGCGTTCTCGCGTCCCTGGCCGATCCGCAGGTCGCCGTAGGAGAGCCAGGCGCCGGTCTTCTCGACGATCTTCGCCTCGATCCCCATGTCGATCAGCTCGCCTTCCCGGGAGATCCCCTCGCCGTACGTGATGTCGAACTCCGCCTGGCGGAAGGGGGAGGCGACCTTGTTCTTGACGACCTTGACCTTCGTGCGCGAGCCGACGACCGTCTCGCCGTCCTTGAGCGACGCGATCCTCCGGATGTCGATCCGGATCGAAGCGTAGAACTTCAGGGCGCGGCCGCCCGTCGTCGTCTCCGGGTTGCCGAACATGACGCCGATCTTCTCGCGGATCTGATTGATGAAGAGGAGCGTCGTACGGGACTTCGAGACGATCGCGGTCAGTTTCCGCAGCGCCTGCGACATCAGGCGCGCCTGGAGCCCCATCTGCGCCTCGCCCATCTCCCCCTCGATCTCGGCCTTGGGGACGAGCGCCGCGACCGAATCCACGACGACGACGTCGATGGCGCCCGAGCGGATGAGCATCTCGGCGATCTCGAGCGCCTGCTCGCCGTTGTCCGGCTGCGAGACGAGCAGGTTGTCCGTGTCCACGCCGAGCTTGTGGGCGTAGTCGGCGTCGAGCGCGTGCTCGGCGTCGATGAACGCCGCGAGCCCCCCCGTCTTCTGGGCCTGAGCGATGATCTGGAGAGAGAGGGTCGTCTTTCCGGAGGCCTCCGGTCCGAAGACCTCGACGACGCGGCCTCGCGGGATCCCTCCCACGCCCAGGGCCGCGTCCAGGGCCAGGGAGCCGGTCGGAATGACCGACATGACCTGATCGGGCTGGTCTCCCAGCCGCATGATCGAGCCCTTGCCGAACTGCCGCTCGATCTGCGTCAGCGCCGTTTCGACGGCGCGCCATTTCTCGGTGGTTTTTACGCTGGACATCTCTCGACCTTTCTCAACTTGGGGCGGGGCTTCCGCTCGCCGCCGTTGCGCGTCTCTGCGTTCAGTAGGAGGGCGATTATAGACTCCGGGCGGGATTTCGAACGATGAGGACCGCGTCATCATCTCCCGGCGAAAACCGAGTGTCAACGGCGGAGGTCCGCCGCGCCTTTCGAGGTTCTCCCGTGACGACGCTCCTGTCCATCGGCCTCGGAACGGGACTGTCGCCCTTCGCGCCGGGCACGGCCGGCTCGGCCCTCGGTCTCGTCCTCGCCTGGTTCCTGGCCCGCTCGTTCTCGATCACGCTTCCGAGTGTAGCGGCGGCGGTCGGACTCTTGATGTCCGGGCTGCTCGTGGGCATCGCCGGGGTTTTCTCCTCGACCCGGACCGCGCGCCTGCTCGGGGCGAAAGACCCCGGATGCATCGTGATCGACGAGATCGCCGCACAGTTTCTTGCTTCGGCGCCCGTCCCTCTCTTTCGTTACCCGACTCCTCGGGCGGAGGCGCTCACCTGGATCGCGTCCTTTCTTTTCTTCCGCTTCTTCGACGTCTGGAAGCCGGGAGTGGTCCGGCGCCTCGAGGAGCTGCCGGGAGGTTGGGGGATCATGGCGGACGACATCGCGGCGGGGTTCCTCGCCGCCGGCTGCGTGGCGGCGGGGGCCTCTCTCCTGCGCTGGTGGCCATGAAGCTCGCGCTCGCCGAGCAGGAGGGCGCGGTCACCGCCGGCGAGCCTCTGGGACCGCACACGACGTGGAAGATCGGCGGCCCGGCCCGATGGTTCTGCCGCGTGCGGTCTCAAGCCGCGCTCGCAGCCGTGCTGGCCTGGGCGGATTCCGGTGGCGAACCGCTCGCGCTCCTGGGCATGGGCTCGAACGTTCTCGTCTCGGACGCCGGATTTCCCGGAGTCGTCGTTCGCCTGGAAGGGGAGTTCCTGCGCGTGTCGGTCGAGGGGGAGCGCCTCTCCGCCGGCGGAGGCGCGGCGCTCGGCGCGGTGTGCGCCGCCGCGGCCCGCGCGGGGCTCTCGGGCATCGAAGGGATATCCGGAATCCCCTCCTCGATCGGGGCAGCGGTCCGGATCAACGCGGGCGCCTACGGCGGCGAGATCTTCGACGTGCTGGAGGCCGTGCGCCTCCTCTCCCTGTCGGGCCGGGCGCGGGCCCTCCAGGCGGAGGAGATCCCCCACGGCTATCGCTGGACGCAGCTGGTCGAGACGAAGGAGATCGTCACGTGGGCCGATTTGAAGCTGCGGCGCGCGCCCGCGGCGGAGATTGAGGAAAAGACGCGAATGGTCGCCGACAAGCGCCGGGGCGCCCTGCCCTCGGAGCCCAACGCCGGCAGTGTCTTCAAGAATCCGCCCGGCGACTACGCAGGCCGCCTGATCGAAGCCTGCGGCCTGAAGGGGGAGCGCCGCGGCGGCGCGGAGATCTCGAGGCGGCATGCCAACGTGATCGTGAACGAATGCGGAGCCACGGCCGCCGACGTCCTGGCGCTCATGAGGCTCGCACGCGACACCGTCCGGGAGCGCTTCGGCATCACCCTTGCTCCGGAGGTGGAGTTGTTGGGAATGAAGTGGGATTAGCGTGAGGGCGCTCCTGCTGGCCGGGGGAGGGGGAACGCGGCTCTGGCCGCTCTCGAGCGAGGCGCGGCCCAAGCAGTTCCTGCCGCTCCTCTCGGAGAAGAGTCTCCTGGCCGAGGCCTTCGAGAGGCTCCTCCCGCTGACCGAAGACATCTTCGTGGCCACGACGGAGAAGCATGCCGACCTGGTTCTCTCGGAGCTGAAGGCCTTGCCGGCGGACCGCGTCCTCCTCGAGCCTTACCGGCGTGACTCCGGGCCGGCGCTTCTCTCGGCGGCACTCCAGTTCGAGCGCGACGGCGACCCGATCACCGCCGCGATCCCCTCGGACCAGACCTTCGCCGACGACGAGGCGTTCCGCCGGACGCTGTCGCTGGCGGCGCGGGTCGCCGACACGGCCTCCGCCGTGGTCCTCGCGGTTGCGGCCGGCCGGCCGGAGACGGGCTACGGATACCTGGAGCTTTCCGCGGACGCCGGGGGAGAAGGAATGGAGACGGTCCGGTTCATCGAGAAGCCGTCGCGCGAGGAGGCGGAGGCCTTCGTTCGCGCCGGCTACTTCTGGAACGCCGGGATCTTCGTCTTCCGTCCCTCCCGCTTTCTCGCCGAGGCGCGCCGGGTCGCGGGCCCTCTCCTCGAGCAGGTCGAGTGCTATCGCTCCCGGCTGCGCGAACGCGACGACGAGGCTTCGCGCCGCGCCTGGGCGGAGATGCCCTCCGTGTCCATCGACTACGCGGTCATGGAGAAGGCCGCCGGCGTGCGGGCGGTTCCGCTGCGGGCGGGGTGGAGCGACCTGGGGAGCTGGAGGTCGGTGCGCGACATCCGGGGCGCTTCCGATGACCGCGGCAATCTCATTCTCTCGGACACCGCCGTCCTGGCTCCCGGCGTGCGCGATACGGTGATCATCGTCAGCCCCAATGGAGTCCTGGTTCTCCCTTTCGAAAGGGAGGGGGAGCTGAAAGCGTCCGTCGAACGCCTCGCCAAGCGCCAAGACGCGGATAAGGCCCCGTCATCCTGAGGTCGCCCACGCGCCCGACAGAGAAGGGAAGTCGGGAGCGGCGGAGCGCGGACCGGCTATTCCTTTCCCCATCGACGGCACGCGCTCTCGTCCTGGATGAAATGCGCCCCTCCAAGCGAATTGTTCTCGGGATCGCTTCTCGAAGAAGCGGGTAAGACAGGGGTTTCTCGTTGAATACAAAGAGTTTCAGGCCTACCATGCGTCTTCCCTACAAGAAGATCGGCTACCGGCGTCACCGCCGGAATGGGAGTCTGTCGGCATGAAGGCAATCGTATGAAGACACAGGTCGAGGCGGGCCTGACCCGTTTGAGGGACAACGTCCGGCTGATCTACCGGGGGGACCCGCGCGCGGTGGACCTGACCCTGACGGCGCTGCTCTCCCGCGGCCACATCCTGATCGAGGACGTGCCGGGCGTGGGCAAGACGACGCTCGCGCGGGCGCTCGGGCGAAGCCTGTCCCTGGAGTTCCGCAGGATCCAGTTCACCAGCGACACGCTGCCGGCCGACGTGCTCGGGATCTCGGTGTTCCACACGCCGACCGAGCGGTTCGAGTTCCACGCCGGCCCCATCTTCGCCAACATCGTGCTCGCCGACGAGATCAACCGCGCCACTCCCAAGACGCAGTCCGCGCTGCTGGAGGCGATGAACGAGGGCGCCGTGACCATCGAGTCGGAACGGCGCCCGCTGCCGCAGCCCTTCATGGTCGTCGCGACGCAGAACCCGGTGGAGTACCTGGGAACCTATCCGCTGCCCGAGTCGCAGATGGACCGTTTCTTTCTCCGGCTCTCGCTGGGCTATCCCACGGAGGAGGAGGAGAAGATGCTCCTGCGGCGCGGAGGGACCGAGAAGGCGTTGAGCACCATTCCAGCGGTGCTCGCGCCCGAGGAAGTCCTCGAGCTGCAGAACCGCGTGGAATCCGTGACCGTCTCCGACAGGCTGCTCGAGTACCTCCACTCCGTCGTGAGGGCCACGCGCCGCGCCGCGGACCTGCGCCTGCCCGTCTCCACGCGCGGCGCTCAGGCGCTCTTCCGCGCGACGCAGGCTTACGCGCTCATGCAGGGGCGCGAGTACGCCACTCCCGACGACGTCCAGGCGGTGGCCGAGCCCGTGCTCGCGCATCGCATCCTGTCTCTCTCCTCCGACGGCTTCGGTTCGGGCGGCCACGAACGCGAAGTCATCAAGAAGATCCTCGGTCAGGTGCCCGTCCCCCTGTGAGACGGAATCGTGCGGCGGCGCGGTCATGACACGGCTCATCCCCGAGTGGGAGATCCGGATCACCAACTTCGGGCTGGGCTACATCCTGATGTGTCTGGTGATCGCCATCGGAGCCACCAACACCGGCAACAACGGGTTGTACCTGGTCCTGGCGGGGATGCTCGCGGCGATGGTCGTCTCCGGGATCCTCTCGCGCCGCAACGTGCGCGGCGTCTCCTGTGAGATCGAGCCGGTGGGAGAGGTCGTGGCGGGGCGGCCGGCCTTGCTCCGGATCCGCTTCGAGAACCGGCTGGCGACGGCCACGGCGCAGGGGCTCTTCTTCCTGCACGAGGGCCTGCCGGGGCCGCTCTGGGTCGAGCCGCTCAAACCGAGAGAGGGCCGCGAGGTCATGGTGGAGGGAGTCTTTCCGCGGCGAGGGGTCTACCGCGACGCCGACGCGGGTCTCCTTTCGCGTTTTCCGCTCGGGCTCTTTCGCAAGTACCGGCGCGCCCGGCTCGCCCGGGAGGTCGTCGTCTACCCGATGCCGGAGGCGAGCCCGGTCGCTCCGGCGCCGCCCGAGGACTCCCGGGGAGGCCGGCCGCATCCCCGGCGGCGCGGAGGAGGCGCCGACATCCGGATGCTGCGCGACTTCGTGCCCGGCGACGATCCGCGCGATCTCCACTGGAAACAGTCGGCCCGGATGCGCCACTGGATCGTGCGCGAGCGCGAGGCGGAGCGGGATCGCGTCGTCGTCCTCGCGCTCGACAACGCCCTCGCGGACCCGGCCAACCCGGCTGAGCGGGTGGATTTCGAGCGCCGGATCTCGCGCTGCGCCGGGCAGGCGATCCTTCTTCTCTCGCGCGACGGCGAAGTCGGATTCCAGGCCCGGGACGTCCGCGTGCCGGCGTCGAGCGGCCGGGGGCAGCGCACCCGAATCCTGGAAGCGCTCGCCCGGCTCGAGGGGCTAGACCCCGCCGGCGCTCCGGCTTTCGCGCCGGTCCGCCGGGGCGAGCTGCGGTGGCTGGTGACGTGAGCGGCGCTCCCGAGCTCCCCCCCGCCCTGCGCCGCGCCTTCTTCGAGACGCTCGCGCCGCTGGCGTTCGTCGCTCCTTTACCGCTTCTGTGGACCGAAGGCGTCTCGGTCTTCGGCGTCGTCCTCTACGACTGCGCCCTTCTCTGGCTCTGGTGGCGCGCGAGGAGCGGCCGCCCCGCCCGGCTCTCCAACGCTGTCTTGAACGCGCTCGGCCTCGGGTATCTGCTCTGGCTCGGCTTCGAAGTCCTGACGCTGAGACACGGGCTCCTGCGCTCGGTCTCCCATCTGCTCCTCTTCACCGCGGCGGCAAAGCTCGCCTCCCTGAAGCGGCCGGGCGAAGTGCGGACCTCGCTTCTCGTGATCTTCCTGATCGCGGTGGCCTCGGCGTCTTCCTCGACGCACGTCTCCTCGCTTCTCTACTTCGGCGCCATGGCCCTTCTGGGATTCCGCACGCTCGCGAGGCTGGCCGTCCTGGCGGATTTCGAGGACGCGCCGCCCGAGCGCGTTCTTCGTTCGGTCCCGACGCGCGGCATGGCGGCCGCCGCGATCCTGATGGGAGCGTTGCTCACGGGCCCGCTCTTCTACACGCTGCCGAGGCTGCGGCGTCCCTTCGCCGCGGCGCCGTTCCGGGTCGAGGATGCCTTCTCCACGACGCTGGCCGCGGATCGGGTGGATCTGGAGTCCTTCGGTTCCGCCAAGCGCAGCAACCAGATCATTCTTCGGATGGAGGTCGAGCCGCAGTCGGCGCTGCCGCGGGTCCTGAGGCTGCGCGAAGCCGTCTTCACGGAGTACCACCGGGGAGTCTGGACGCGCGGGGGAGGGATCTCGAGCCGCATGCCGGCCACCGAGCGCCTGCCGCTGGAGTCCAGGGCGCAGCAGCTTCTGATCGGCAATTTGTCCATCGACCTGAACCTCTCGGCGGAGGGCCTCCTCTTTCTTCCGTACGGCGCGGAGCAACTCGAGGTCGAGAGGGGTTTCGCGACGCCGCTGCGCGACGGAATCGTCCGGCTGTCCGGCGGCGCCCGCTCCGCGCGTTACAGCGTCGCCGTGCGCGGCGTCGAACCGCGGGGCGCGGGCTCGAGTGTCATCGACCCGGCTTCCGTCCCGCCGGAGATCCGCGACTACGCTGAGAAGTTGACCGCCGGCCTGACCGAGCCGATGGAGGTCTACTTCCGCATCCGCGACAACTTCGCGCGAAACTTCCTCTACACGCTCACGCCTCCGCTCGGCAGGAAGGGCGATCCTGTCGCCAACTTTCTCCTGCGCTCGAGGGCCGGCCATTGCGAGTTCTTCGCCTCGGCGGCCGCCCTGATGCTCACCGCGCGCGGCATCCCCTCGCGCCTGGTGACCGGGTCCTACGGCGGAGAGGTCGGGCTCCTCTCCCGGGCGCTCGTCGTGCGCGGCGGCAACCTGCACGCCTGGGTGGAGGCGGACATCGACGGGAAGGGCTTCACCGTCCTCGACCCCACTCCCGACGTCGGGATCCCTCCGGCCGAGAGCCGGCTCTCCTGGCGCCGGTTCTTCTCGAACCTCGGCCGCGAGGTCGAGTTCTTCTACGACCGCAGGATCCTGGGGTTCGATTCGCTCGACCAGGCTCGGGTCCTCGAGGCGGCTCGCGAGGCGGTGGCCGGCGTGGGCCAGGGCCTCGCGTCGTGGAAGGACCTCGTCCGCGGCAGAGAGTTTCGGCGCGCCGGTCTCGCCGCCGCCCTCGCCGTCCTGGCCGTCCTGATCTTCATTCTCCTCCGGCGCGCCGCGCGCCAGGCCTCGGCGTCCGCCCCGACCCGCGCCTACCTCGCCGTGCGGCGGCTTCTCGCGGCGAGGATCGGAAGCCTCTCTCCCGCGGTGCCGCCCTTCGAGGTCGCTCGCCTCTTCGAGCAGGCCGTCCCGCAAGCCGGGGGCGACGCCCGCCGCGTCGTGTCGATCTACTGCGCCAGCGTCTTCGGCGAGCGCGAAGCCGGCCCCGAAGCCCAGCGTGAGCTGTCAGAGAAGATCAAGCGGCTGAAGACGCTGTCATCCTGAGGTCGCCGACGCGCCAGAGCCGCTACGGCGACCCCGACTTGAAACTTGAGACGCGAAACCTGAAACTCTCCTCGCGGCGGGAGGTTAGCTCAGCGGTAGAGCGCCTGCTTTACACGCAGGATGTCAGAGGTTCGATCCCTCTACCTCCCACCATCGAGAAGAAGGCGGGTGATCATCGCCTCCACCGCGTCGCCGCTCGCGGGTCGATCCAAGGTGGTTAGGACTTGAGTGGGCATATCGCGGCTGGCGAGGAATGCCAGTTCAACAACGCTAGTAGTTTTCCGCTGAGATCTCCGTCAGCTTCAGGACCGGGTGCAGCTCGAAGCCGCTCTTCGCTTTTCCTCTCTGGATGTGGCGCACGTCGAAGAACCCGACCCCTTCGATCTCGACGAGAGTGCCGCCGCTCCGGCGCCGGAGGGACTCGGCGACTCTTCGAGCGGCGGCAAAGGCGGACTCATACGGAGAACGCCGCGCGCACTCGGGATTGGGAATCTCCGCGATCAGACGAGCGCGGGGATCGTCCGGATCGCGCAAGAGCAGGTGCAGGTCCTGGTCCAGCCTCGTGTGAACCGCCACGACCACGGCCCGGACCCGGTAGACGGAGAGCTCCTCGGCCCTGCGCCTGCGATGGGCGGGCCCGGGGCGGGAGAGCCGGGCGAGGTCGTGAATCG
This sequence comes from uncultured Acidobacteriota bacterium, assembly GCA_963837495.1. Lineage (GTDB taxonomy): Bacteria > Acidobacteriota > Thermoanaerobaculia > UBA5066 > Gp7-AA6 > JAWOLE01. The sequence continues at coordinate 666,637 of CAWINF010000002.1, forward strand.
TCGCGTCGATAGGCTCGAACTGGATCGCCCCGGCGTCTGAGTCGGTCAGCGTCTTGACCCGCCAACGGTACACGCCGCAGGGGATGTTCTGCTTTCGCAAGGTCGCATTGACGGTGCGGCAGCCGAACATCCCCGGCAGCAGCGCGGCGACCAGGATCCCGAGGCGGGGGGCTCTTCGCCGGGCCGAAGAATTCCCGGAGCGCAACGTCATCGTCACTTGCCCGAAGGCAACAGGTCGGCGAAGCGGTCCACATCGGCGAAGAACCTCTTGCGGGCGTCGGCGTCGTGCGGCCGGGCCAGCATGACGATTCGAAAGGCCTGGTCAGCGTCGAATCCGAGCTTGGAGACCTGCGCCGTCATCCACGGGATCGCCAGCGGATCGGGGGCAGCGCCTTCGAGGAGCCACAGGATCTCCTCGGCCAGCAGCCAGACGGCGGAGTTCTGCATCGCGGGGAAGAGGTAAGGGAACCGCGCGTACTTGCCGAAGCCGGCGAACCTCCAGGTGTTCAGTCTCTGAAAGTCCTCGTCCCGCGGCATCGAAGGCTCTCTTCCCGAGAGACCGAAGGAGACGCTGTCGGCGAGAGCCTGAACGAAGCGGCCGTTGACGTCGCCGCGCTCCCGGAAGGCGGCGCAGGCGCTCGTGAAGCAGCACCAGCCGAGGAAATCGGCCACGACCCAGCCGATGATCTTCTGGACAGAGGGGTCCGACAGCCTGGCGACGAGGGGCCGGGGGATGAGAGGACCCTGCGTGCCTCCGTAGAATCGCACGAGCGCCCGGTACTTCTCCTCGAGCGCCGCGAGGGATTCCGAGAACCGCCGCTCGAGCGAGTCGGCGCTCGACGCCGCCGACTCCTCTCTCAGGGCGCGCTCCGCCTCGGCAGGCATCATGGGAAGTGCGCCATCCTACCATCCGCTAGCTACGCGACGAAGGAAGGATCTGCCCTGGCAGGATGAGCAGATCCTTCGCTGCGCTCAGGATGACAACCAGCCCGTGACCGCGATCTCAATCGGCGCTCCATACGGCCGCGACCACTGGAAGACAACGCCGAGCGTGCTGTCAGACTGAGGCCGCGCATCGTATTTCCTCATAGCTTGGGCGTCCGCTTCCCTTTCGGAGTCGGGGTCGGTGTCGGGGTCGCCGTGGGCGTTCGCGTGGCTGTGTTCAGCGCCGTCGGCGTACGCGTCGGCGTGGCCGTGGCAACCGCTGTCGCAACGGGCGTCGGCGTTCGGGTCGGCGTCCTCGTCGGGGTCGCCGTGGATGTAAGGCCGGGCGTGGGTGTCGCCGAGCGCGCCGGCGTTGCTGTGGGCGGCACCGGTGTCGGGGTCGGCCCGGACGATCCGAACTTGACGAGATAGGCGCCATAGCCGCAAGCTCCGCCGCACGCTCCCGGGTTCGTGAGCACGCCGAGGCCAAAATCGATGGAGTCGGAGAATACGCCGAAGACGATCGCGTTGCCGCCGCTGTCGGTTCGAATGGCCCTGCCGCTGTTAAACCCGGGGGAGTTTGCCGGAATCAGATTGGCAAAGCGCGCGGACCAGATGTGCGAGCCGGCGCTCGTGTACTTCGCGGCATAGGAATTGTTGTTACCGTCTCCCGGTGTCATCGGCAGAACGCCTCCGCCGAGGTTGACATCGCCGGTCACCGCTCCGGTGATGACGATATTGTCTCCGGCGTCGACAGCAACGCTGTTGCCGTTTTCCAACGACGCATAGACGGAGCTGGGCGGCGGGAAGCTCTCCGACCAGAGATAACCTCCCGACGGAGAGTACTTGCTCAGGAAGGTGCCGCCGCCCACCAGGGTCGCCCCTCCCACGGCCACATTGTCCGTGGTGAAACCGGTCATGACGACGTTGTTCGCGCTGTCGGTGGCGACACCCTTACCGCGATCCCGGCCGGCTCCCCCGAAGCTGAGCCCCCAGACAGGCGACCCGGTGGACGAGTACTTGGCGAGGAATATGTCGTTTCCCCCGAAACCCAGGAAGGTCGCGCCTCCCATGGTGCCAGGCCCCGTCGCGTAGCCGGTTATGAGGATGCTGCCCGTACGATCCAGGGCGATTTGAGACACAGAGGTCCCGTAAGCCGTGCTCCCGCCTGCGCGGCTGGCCCAGGTGTAACCGCCCGAGGGCGAGAACTTCGCCAGGAACGCATCTCCGCTCGCGAGACTGAGGACGGGGCCTCCGCCGAAATCGCTCGGGCCTGTGAAGGTGCCGCTCACGAAGATGTTGCCGGCCGAGTCGGTCGCAAGGGCGGTCCCGTCGCTGATGCCCGTGCTCAGCATGCGGGCCCACTGATAGCTGCCATCGGAGCCGTATTTGGCCAGATAACCCGATGTCAGAGGGATCGCGCCGCCCCCAAAATCGACCGATCCACTGGCCGACCAGCTCGTAATGATGATATTTCCGGCCGTGTCGACGGCGACTGCTTTTGCCCAGTCATCGGCTGTCCCGCCGAAACCCTCCGACCACCGATAAGCGCCGCTGGCATCGTACCTGGCGATGAAGATGTCGACGCCTCCGTGGGAGACCAGGTTGCCTCCGCCAAAACTGATCTGTCCGGAAAAAGACCCTGCGACGATGATGTTGCCCTGGCCATCGACGGCCATCGACTCATACTTGATCTGGCCTGCGCTGGACCAGGGGCCGACGAACGCCTCGGAAAAGAGACTTATCGGAGCGGCCGGCGACGAGGGAACCGTGGAGATCGTGGCGACCTGAGCACTGCTCGGAAGCACCGAAACCACGGCCGTAAAAACCAGGACGATGAGAACGGCGATGCGCCACCGGTGTCCCATATCAAGACCTCCTGCCTCAGCGGACCGGTGGGCGAATGGCGCGTAGCGCAACTCTTGCGCTACTGACCCTTCGTCCACTCTTCGGGCAGACGCCCCGGGGGCACCTGAACTCGACTTCGTGCAGTCACCCGGAGGCAGGCTGCCTGGCCCGTGCGATCCTTCCGGTACCTTCGACGGTGACGGCTGGGAGACGGACCTGTCAACCCACTGCACTGAAGTTACGTGCAAGAGCCGTGCAACTGATGTTACAGCAGGGTTTGGGATGATTGGAGAGGAGCGGGGTAGCCTTGGCGGGCTTCGGACCAACCGTCACCCGCTGTCTTCGGGGACGACGAGGATTGGGCGGCTGGCGCTGTTTAAGATCTGGAGGGCGATGTCGTCGCGCCCGACGATGGAGCGCGAGCGAGGCCCGTGGACGCCGATGACGATCAGGTCGTAATCTCCCTCGCGCGCCTCGAGCAGGATGCCTTCCAGGGGCGACGGAGCCGTCCGCACTCGAGCCTCGGCGCCGGCAACGTCGAAACCGGAGAGGGTTGCGACGCCCTGGTCCAGGTGGGCGCGGATCCAGGGGGGCGGGGCCGCCGCGTCGCGCGAGATATGCAGCAGAGTCACCCTCGCGCCCATCCGCCCGGCGACCCATCCGCCGATGCGGACGTCGCTCTTTCCCGGCTCGCCGACGGCGGTGCAGATGAGCACGCGCTGGAACGATTCGCGGGGGAGGCCGAAGAGCAGCGGCGTCGAGGTCTCCCGCAGCAGCCGCCGGAGAGACTGGCTGCGGATCGCCTGCCGGCCGGCGGCGCCGAGCACGACGAGGTCGTAGTAGTTCTCGGCCTGCTCGTTGCGAAGCTGCTCGGCGGGCTGGCCCGCCCGGACGCGGATCTCGGCGGCTTCGCCTTCAAACTCGGCCTTGAGCTTCTCCCGCAGGGCGTCGGCTTGCTGCGCGCCTTCGACGACCCCGAGGACGACGAGCGACCCGTCCAGAGCCGCGGCGAAGGGACGGGCTTGAGCGACGGGCGGCGAGGCGCCGTTCAAGGGATCGGCGACGAGCAGCGTCGGCAGCGGCTGTTCCAGGATCCGCCATCCATTCAGGGAGACCCAGAACTCTTCCGGAAGGGGAGTCTCCGCGGGCAGAACGGCCTCGACGAGCAGCCCCTCCTCGCCGTAGGGCGCCTGCGGCGCGATCTGCCGCGTGCGGGGGAGACGCGGGACCCGCAGGCGCAGGCGCCGCAGCGCGCCGGCGAACTTGGACTCGACGACCTGTCCCCGCCCGAGCAACGGCTCTCCGGCTGGCGCCCCTTCCGAAAGGGTCACCTGCTCCGGCCGGATCAGCACGCGCACCGGCGCTCCTTCCGCGTGACGCACGTCTTCGGGCACCGGCAGCGTGAGCGAGCCGAACTCCGCCTGTCCTTCCCGGCAGCGTCCGACGAAGACCGTGCCCGCGCCGACGAAGGTCGCGGCGAAGAGAGAGTCCGGCTTCGAGTACAGGTCTTCCGCGCGCCCGATCTCGACCAGGCGGCCGCGGTCCATGACGCCGATGCGGTCGGCGATCTCGAAGGCCTCTTCCTGATCGTGGGTGACGAGGACCGTCGTCACCTCGAGCCTGCGCTGGATCTGGTGGAAGCTCCGGCGCAGCTGGGACCGGATCTTGACGTCCAGCGCCCCGAAGGGCTCGTCCAGGAGGAGTACTTTTGGCTCGTAGGCGAGCGCCCGCGCGAGCGCCACCCGCTGCTGCTGGCCGCCGGAGAGCTCGTGCGCGTAGCGGTCGCCCAATCCTCCGAGGCCGACGAGGTCGAGCAGCTCCTCGCTCTTGTGGCGCCGCTCGGCGCGCGGCACGCGCCGGATCCTCAGACCGAACGCGATGTTCTCCGCGGCGGTCATGTGCTGGAAGATCGAGTAGTTCTGGAAGACGAAGCCGACGCCGCGCTGCTGGGGCGCAAGGTCCGTCACGTCGGTCCCCATGAGCTGGATGCGACCTCCATCCGACGAGGTCAGGCCGGCGATCATGCGCAGGATCGTGCTCTTGCCGCTGCCGCTCGCTCCCAGGAGGACGAAGAGCTCCCCGTCGGCGATCTCGAGCTTGACGCCTTCCACGACGGCGCGGCCGGCGAAACGCTTGGTGAGCCCGTCCAGGATGATGGACACGGCTACGCCTCGGCCCTTCCCTTGGTCCGCGAGGCGTACCGGAAGAGGAAGAAGAAGATCGCGAAGGAGAGCAGCGCCAGCACCGCCGCGATCGCGTTGGCGTGGGCGATGTCGCCGGCCTCGAACTGCGCGAAGATGTAGAGAGGAGCGGTCTGGGTCCGAAGCCGGAGGTTGCCGGAAACCATCACCGTCGCGCCGAACTCCCCGAGCGAATGCGCGAAGGTCAGGAGGGCCCCCGTGATGAGCCCTCCCCGCAGGGCCGGCAGCAGGACGAGACGGAAGGTCGTCCAGCGGGTCGCCCCGATCGTGTAGGCGGCTTCCTCGTAGGTCGTCTCGAGCTCGTCCAGGACCGGCTTGACGGCGCCGAGCATGTAGGGGAACGTCACGAAGAGATGCGCGAGCAGGACTCCGGCGGGGCGAAACATCGGCTGGAGCCCGAGCGGGTCGAGCAGTTTCCCGAGCAGCCCGATGGGCCCCCAGAGCAGGAGGAGCGAAGTCCCGACGACGACCGTGGGGATGGCCACGGGCAGGTTCACGACGACGCCGAGCGTGCGGTCCCCCCAGAAGCGGTGCTTGGAGAGAACGTAAGCCGTGAAGGTGCCGAGCACGGCGTTGATCGTCGTGGTCGCGAACGCGATCAGGAGGGAAAACCGCAGGGCGAACTGCGCCTCGGGAGCGCGAATGGCGTCCCAGAAGGCGAGAGGGCCTCCCTTCAGGGCGAACACGAAGACCGCGGCGAGCGGCATGAGCAGCAGCGGCAGGAGCACGAGGAGGAGCAGGCTCACCGGAAACCGGCTCGACCCTCGGCCGGAGCGCAGGGCCCTCATTTCTTCATCTCCTCCAGGACCCGGTTCTTCCAGACAGAGTCCACGATCTCTTCCTTGGCGCGCTTCCATCCTCCCAGATCCGCGATCCGAAAGGGGTCCGCGATCGTGCCGAAGGCCGGGTTCTCCTCGTTCAACGGCTCGTTCACGCTGCGGAAACCATACCGGACGAAGATCCGCTGCGCCTCCTCGCTCCACAAAAACGCCGCGAACGCGTCCACGAGTTCGCGCTCGCGCCTCGCGATGTTTCTGTCAATGCGCACCAGCGTGTGCTCGGACAGCACGGTCGAGCGCGGGTACACGACCGCCGCCTTGAGTCTCCCGCGGGCTCGGTCCCAGAGAGCCTCCTGCTCGTAGGTGATGAGCGCGTCCCCGAACCCATTCTCGAACTGGGTCCGCGCCGCCCGCGCGGAGGCCGCCTGAGCGACGACGTTCTTCCAGATGCCCAGGAGCAGATCGTGCCCCGCCCGGACCGGGTCCGGCGCTCCGCTTCGCGCGCCTGCGCCGTACTCCGCCACGATCGCCCAGTTGGCGCCGCCGGAAGTGAGAGGGTCCGGATGCACCACGCGCACGCCGGGTCTGGCCAGGTCCGCCAAGTCGCGGATGTTCTTCGGGTTGCCGGGGCGCACCAGGATGATGAAGGGCGTCCGGTTGACAACGCCGCCGAAGGGGAGCCGCCGCCAGCTCCCGGCCGCGATGACGCCGCGCTCCGCCAGCTTGTCGGCATCGAGCTCGAGCGAGAGCAGCGCGAGCTCGGCCGGAACGCCCAGGATGATTTGGTTCGTGACCGTGCCCGAGCCCGCGAAGGAGCTGACCAGCGCGACCTCCTCGCCGGTGCGCTCGCGCCAGCGTTTCTGAAACTCGGGAAAGACGCCGTGGTCGATGACGTCACCCAGGATGCTGAACCCGTAGAACACGATCGTCCGCGGCGGCCGCGCCCCCCTCGCCATCGGCGTCCACGGCCACACCGCGTAGGCGAGGAGCAGCCCCCCCGCGGCGAGCAACGCGCCGGCGCCCAACCGGCGCTTCAGGACAGATCGTTTGACGAGCATTGACTCGCTTTTCGCAAGAATCCTGCCCAGCCGGCGCTTGCGCGCCGGCTAGCTGGCTGTCGCCAGGATTTGGATTTCCATGGGGCGCAGGGTCACGGCAATGGTCCTCGCGGGGCCGCGCGTCACCGCGCCGCTGACTTCTCGGATCTCGACCGCGCCGGCGGGTTTCTCGAGGACCGGCGCGGGTGGAGCGCCGGGACTCGCGGTCTTGTTCGTGAACGCGATGCTGCAGGAGCCGGCCGGGTTCAACGCGAGATCTACGATCACCTCGCCCGTCCAGCCGGCTTGCGTGTTCGTGTTGGCCACGACGACGACTTCCCGGTCGCTCAGGATGCGGGAGAAGGCGAGCACGCCCGGGCCGGACGTCGAGATGCCGAAGTGGATTCCGTCTCCCGAGACGGGCCGGAAGTACTGCCGGCCGTAGCGCAGCGCGGGCTCGCTCGCGCGGACCCGCGCAAGCCGCTCGATCGTGGCGTAGAAGGGGTGCGAGCGATCGAAGGCGTTCGGCTTGCCCCACAAGGCTTCGCGCACGGCCTCCTCGGAGCCCGAGCCGTGCAGGCCCTGCTCGGTGCCGTAATAAAGGCACGGGATTCCCTGCAAGGTGAAGAGACAGCCGACGCCCAGCGTCAGCTGATCCGCGAAGCGATACGGCTCTTCGGGCGGGCTGAAGTGAAAACGGTTGTTCTGGTCGTGGTTGTCCAGAAACGTCACGAAGAAACGGCCGGCCTCGCCGTGGGAGCTGATGACGTCGCGCTCCACTTGCTTGCGATTCGCGAACATCGCGATGACTTCGGCCGGAGCCAACTGACCCCTGGCAACGGCGGGAAGCAGGAAGAAGAGCGGAAAGTCCAGGGCCGCGTCCACGCCGACCATGTCTCCCGCTTCCGAGGCGTGACGGCCGATGAAGCGCGCGATCTGCTCCTCGTTGTCGTACACCTCGCCGAAGGTGAAGAAGTTCTTCTTCCCGATGCTCAGCGCGAATTCACGCATGGCGTTGCCGAACACTTCGGCAAAATCGGGCTCGATGTATTTCAGGGTATCGATGCGAAACCCATCCACGTCGAACCTGGCGATGACGTACTGGTAGGCCCGGATCAGAATGTTGCGAACGGTGAAGTGGAAGCCCTGCCCGGCGTCCGTCTCGGAAAAGTCCGTGACCAGCTCCTTGAGAGAAAAGAAGTCGCCGCCGGCCTCCCCGCCCCTGCCCCGTCGCCGGAAGAGCTCATTGCGTCGGAGTTCCAGTGGCCAGATCGCGGCATCCGGAGGAGGATTACTTGGCGGCGTGGTCCACTCCGGCCGGCCGCGGCCCGTCTCATCGCGCCAGTTGATCGTGTAGGGCGCGTCCCGCCATTGGGTCTCCGCGGCAAGGCTGCCGTCGTCCAGAACGTACTCGAAGACATCGCCCGCGTGGTTGAGCACGACGTCGAAGATCACGTACATCCCGCGGGCGTGGGCTTCGTCCACCAGGGCACGCAATTCCTCCTCGGCAAGGGCAGGGTCGGCCTTCGCCGCAACCGGATCGGCGGCAAAGCGCGGCTCCACGCGCAGGTAGTCCTGGATTCCGTAGCCGTGATAAGTAAACGGGCTGTACTGGCAGTTCTTCAGCACCGGCGAGAGCCAGATCGCGCCGACTCCCAACTGTTGGAGGTAGCCCAGTTGCTCCCGAACCCCGTTGAAGGTCCCGCCTTGAAAGACGCCCTGGGGAGAATCAAACGGCGCGAACCGCGGCGCCCCTTGCGGATTATTGAACCGATCCACCATCAAGAAGTAGATCCACTGATCCCGCCAATCCTCCGGCGACGGAAACGGCGTCTGGATCTCGACCCTCTTCCGCCCCACGGCCACTTTCCTGGCCTGCGGCGACCCGGCCTGCTCGAAAACCGCCAGAACATCCGGGCTCATGACGGAGCTGCGCACGATCCCTCCTTGCGTGCTCACTCAATACCACGATGCTGCTTTCCGGGATCCCAAGAGGTAACCACCCCTCACCCCCAACCCTCTCCCGCCGGGAGAGGGAACAGGAGAAGCCATCGGCCGGTGGCGTGTCTTCGGCATCTCGCGTATGATGCGCCGTTCCTGCGGGGTCGTAGTTCAGTTGGTTAGAACGTCGGCCTGTCACGCCGAAGGTCGCGGGTTCGAGTCCCGTCGGCCCCGCCAATCCACACCTACCCACGCAGTCCAAGCGAGATGGTCTGAAGGGGCTTCGAGCCTTTCTCCGCCCTACTTTCTGCCATCTCGGGAACTCTCCCCGCGATTCTCATGGATAGACGTCCGTGGACGTGGGTTCACGGCCAAAACACGGAAAACGACACGTCCAGTCCGCCTCGCCTCGGGGGCCGGAGCGACGGGTTTCGATTCTCCTTGCCTTCCGAACAAACCGGCCTGATTTCGGCGTCAGACGGAAGTGCCTGGATAGCGCCGTGAGCGGCGTCGTCGGCCCTTGGCGCCGCAGAGACATGCCGCAAGGAGGGCACGACAGGCGCAGCCGACAAATGATTGGACCACATCATTGACTTCACCGCAAAGGGCCGTGAATGTTGAGCAGAATAGAAACCGTTTCACAAAGAAAAGGCCCGCCGAGCCGCGCGCGCCCGACCTGCCGTTTCCACGCGAAACGAGGAGGTGGACTGTGGCCAAGCGTCGGGCATCCCTTGCGAGATCTCTCGTTCTCGCCCTGTTGCTCCTGATGGCGGCCCTGGCGCTTCCCGCCCAAACGACGGGCGACATCGAGGGGACGATCACCGACACTTCCGGCACGCCGCTGCCCGGTGTGACGGTCGAGGGGACGAGCCCGAGGATGCAGGGCATTCGCGTCGAGGCCTCGGGGCGCGACGGGAAGTACCGGATCCTGGCCGTGCCGCCTGGCAAGTATCTCATCGTGGCCACCCTCTCCGGCTTCGAGACTGTCAGGGAATCGGTTACGGTGTCACTCGACGCGACGGAGACTCTGGATCTGAAACTGAAGATCGTCGTGAGGGAGTCCGTCACCGTGTCGGGCGAAGTTCCCCTCGTGGACGTCACCTCGACGACCTCCGGAACAAACTACACGAACAAGGTCATCGCGAAGCTCCCGGTGGCGCGCAACTACGCCGACATCGTGCGCTCCAACCCCGGCGTCAGCACGGATCGCGGGGAGACGCAGGGGCGCTCGCTCGCTCTGACGATCTACGGGGCGACCTCCGTCGAAAACCAGTGGATCATTGACGGCATCAATACGACCAACGTCATCAAGGGCTTTCAGGGCAAGGCCATCAACAACGAGTTCATCGACGAGGTCGAGGTCAAGACCGGCGGCTACCAGGCGGAGTACGGCCGGGCGCTCGGCGGCATCATCAACGTCATCACCAAGTCGGGCGGAAACCAGTTCCGCGGGGACCTCTTCGGCTACTACGAGTCGGAAAGCACCCGGGCGCGACAGATCGTTACTTCGCAGGATTCCCTGACCGGGATGCGAATCACGCCATCGCACCGCGCGGACTACGGCGCGGATCTCGGCGGCTACCTCTGGAAGGACAGGCTCTGGTTCTTCGCGGCCTACGATCGCGTGGACACGCCGGGCACGACCTCGCGCTACAACTCGAGTCCCAATGTGCCGAGCACGATGCTCTTCCCGAGGGACCAGACGGACAACCTCTATTCCGGCAAGCTGACCTGGAACATCACCAGCCATTCGAACCTCGTCGCGACGGCGTTCTCCGATCCCTCAACCATCAGCGGGGCAGCGCGCGTCGGAACAGCCGGGGGCCTCATCTCGAGCCCCGACCCGAGCACGTGGGAGAACCAGCGCGAGATCGGCGGCCTGGACTATGGTCTGCGCTTCAACCAGCTCTTCGGAGCCTCGGCCGTGCTGACGGCCCAGGCCTCCACGCACAAGGACCGCTTCGAATTGCTCGTCTCTGGCGCGGGCAACACGGTGCGAATGGCCGACTGGACCTGCGTGGGCGGCACCCCCGACAATCCCTGCCAGCCGGGCATCGAGGGACAGGAACCCAACTCCGTAACCGGGGGAATCGGCGTAATCGGCGGGCCCCAGCAGAGGAATACCTCACGGCGCGACCAGTACCGCCTGGACGCCGCCCTCTATCGAGGAAATCACGAGATCAAGCTCGGCGGGGACTACCAGACGTCGAAGACGACGGCGATCACCTTTTATACGGGCGGGCAGGCCGTTTATGAGTTCAACGAATTCGGCCAGACCTATTACGAGCACGACTTCTTTTCGAAAAGTCCCACGGACTTCACGCCCGTGGACAACGTCAACGAGGCCCATTCGAAAGACATCGGCTTCTTCCTGCAAGACTCCTGGAAACCCATTCCGGGCCTGACCATCAACGCCGGCCTGCGGTGGGATCAGCAGAGGGTTCAGAACTCCGTGGGCGACACGGTTCTCAACATGACTGCCGAGTGGCAGCCACGCCTGGGCGTCGTCTGGGATCCGAGCGGTAGCGGAAGAACCAAGGTCTATGCGTCGGCGGGAAGGTTCTACTTCTCGCTTCCGATAGCTCTTTCTGTCTTCTCCTACGGGACCACGACCACCGCGTTTACCTTCAACTTTGATCCAGTGGACAAGAAGCAGGATCCCAACGTCATCGGCCATGAAAGGGCCTTCATCTTCGCCCAGGGCTCCGCCGAGCCCGTTGATTCGGGCGTAAAGGGGATCTACCAGGACGAGCTGACCCTGGGCATCGAGAAGCTTCTGGACCCGACCTTCTCCGTGGGTGTCAAAGGGACCTACCGGCGGCTCGGCCGGGTGATCGAAGACCGCTGCGACCTGGACTACACCTTGCCCGAGAATGATTTCTCTTCCTGCGCCATCCTGAACCCGGGCTCGAATAGCAAATTCGCAAGGGGCGACACCCCGGCCTGCAACGGGCTGGACGGCAAGTACTATGAATGCCAGCAGAGCGGGCCAGCGATCGGTCCCGCCCGCCGTCTCTATCGAGGCATCGAGCTCTCGGGCCGGAAATCCTTCGGCGAGAAGCTCTGGCTGCAGGCTTCCTACGTGTATTCATCACTCCGAGGCAACTACGACGGCTTCGTCAACCAGGACTTCGGGCAGACAATGCCTGGAATCAGCGTGGACTTCGATTACCCTCAGTTCCAGCACAACAACTACGGGCGGCTCTTCCTCGACCACCCGCACGGCTTCCGCCTGGACGCGAGCTACACGACCCCCTTCAAGCTCTTCGTCGGGCTTCAGGGCTATGTCCAGTCCGGCGCCCCGCTGAACAGGCTGGGCTATTTCAACGGGGGCTACACGGCGATCTATCTCGTCCCGAGAGGCGGAGCCAAGACCTTGCCGACGCTGTGGGAAGCAAACCTGACGCTGGGGTATCCCATCGCTCTCGGGCCCGTGAACGTGACCCTTCAGGCGTACCTCTTCAACCTCTTCAACAACCAGATCGAGACGGGGGAGAACGTCTTGTACACGATCCAACGGCCGCCGGGATATCCGACGACGCTTTTCGATCCGAACGTGCCTCCTGACAGAGTCAACGCGAACTACGGAAAGATCGTGTCCCGCCAGGATCCGAGACTCCTGCGCGGAGCGGTCAAGGTCTCCTTCTGAGTGTTTCTTGAGGTCGTGACTTTACCGTGACTCTCCCGGCCGGAACGCGACTCGGCCCCTACGAGATTCTGTCGCCGCTCGGCGCGGGCGGGATGGGGGAGGTTTACCGGGCGCTCGACCCGCGGCTCGGGCGCGAGGTGGCGGTCAAGGTCCTGCCCGAGCCTGTGGCGAAGGACGCGGAACGCCTGCGCCGGTTCGAGAAGGAGGCCCGGGCCGTCGGGGCTCTGAACCATCCGAACATCCTCACCGTCCACGACCTCGGGAGCCACGACGGGTCGCCGTACGTGGTCACGGAGCTTCTCGAAGGGGAGACTTTCCGGGAGGTGCTCCTGCGGCGAGCCCCCACGACGCGACAGATCCTGTCGTGGGCCGTCCAGGCGGCCCAGGGGCTCTCGGCCGCGCACCAGAAGGGGATCGTCCACCGGGACATCAAGCCCGAGAATCTCTTCCTGACGACCGATGGGCGCGTCAAGATCCTCGACTTCGGTCTCGCCAAGCTGATGCAGCCGGCCATCCCGTCAGTCTCTCTGGCGGATGCCTCCACGGCTGCCCCGGCGACCGATGTCGGCGTCGTCCTGGGCACGGTCCCCTACATGTCGCCCGAGCAGGTGGCGGCCGAAGGCGTGGATCATCGCTCCGACATCTTCTCGCTGGGGATCGTCCTGTACGAGGCCCTGTCGGGAGAGCACCCGTTCCGGCGTGCGACGGTCACGGCGACTCTGACGGCGATCCTTCACGAGGCGCCGATCGAGCTATCGGTCCGCCAGCCGGGGCTCTCGCCGGCCATTGACCGGATCGTCAGCCGGTGCCTGGAGAAGCGGCGGGAGGACCGGTTCCAGTCGGCGTACGACCTGGCGCTGGCGCTCGAGGTGGTGCTGGAAGGGGGGAGCACGGCCGCGGCGCTGCGCGAGGTCGAGGAGAGGAGCCCGTACCCGGGGCTCTCCTCCTTCACAGAGGACGACGCGGGACGCTTCTTCGGGCGCGAGGAAGAGGTCGGGGCGCTCTGGGGCAGGCTGCGCGGGCGGCGGCTCCTGGCGGTGATCGGACCCTCGGGCGCGGGCAAGAGCTCCTTCGTTCGCGCGGGCGTCGTGGCCGGACGGCCGGAGGGCTGGGCGGCGATCGTGGCGACGCCCGGGCTGTCACCCTTGCGGGGCCTCGGCCAGGCGCTGGGTCCCCAGCTCGCGAACGACCCCGAGGCGCTTCGGAAGCTCGCGGCGTTCGAGGATCCCGAGACGGCCTTCGAGCTCCTGTCGCGCTGGAGGCGGTTTCACGAGGACGCGCTCGTCGTCGTCGACCAATTCGAGGAGCTCTTCACGCTCAACCCGCCGGAGACCCAGGCGCGGTTCGCATCGCTGCTCGGAAGGCTTGCGAGCGAGGCGGATCTCCACGTCCTTCTCTCGCTGCGCGACGACTTCCTCATGGGATGCCACGAGCATGAGGCCCTCGTGCCGGTCTTCGAGGCGCTGACGCCGCTCGGCCCGATGACGCGCGAGGGTCTGCGGCGCGCGCTGGTCGAGCCGGCCTCGAGGCGTGGCTACCGGTTCGAGGACGACGCGCTCGTGGACGAGATGGTGGGCGCCGTCGAGGGGGCGCGCGGGGCGCTGCCGCTCCTTGCGTTCGCCGTTTCGAGGCTCTGGGAGAAGAGGAAGCCGGAGGAGAAGCTCCTGACGCGCGAGGCGTACCGGGAGATCGGCGGCGTGGAGGGGGCGCTGGCCCGGCACGCCGAGGAGACGCTGGAGCGGATCGGCCTCGGCATGGAGAAGACCGTGCGCGAGATCTTCCGGAACCTGACGACCGCGCAGGGGACGCGCGCGGCGTTGGACCGCGAGGAGCTGCTCTCGGCGCTCCCCGACCGGGCCGCGGCGGAGGGGGTCCTGAGCCAGCTCATCGACGCCCGGCTCCTGACCTCGTGGGAGACGGAGGCGAGCGAGGGCCATCCGGCCCGGCACCGCGTGGAGATCGTCCACGAGTCGCTCCTGACGGCCTGGCCCCGCCTGGTGCGCTGGCAGACGCAGGACGCCGACGGGGCGCAGCTGCGGGACCAGCTGCGGCAGGCGGCGCACCTGTGGGAGGAGCGGGGAAAGACCGACGACCTTCTCTGGACAGGGTCCTCGTACCTCGACTACGGCGCGTGGCGGGCGCGCTACCCGGGCAAGCTGTCGTCGCTCGAGGAGGGCTTCGCCGGGTCGATGACGGCTCTCTCGGAGAGCAAGAGGCGCAGGAGGCGCACGGCCTTCGGCGCCGTCCTCGTGGCGCTGGCCCTCGGGCTGGGCGTCGTGGCGGTGCTCTGGAGCCGCAGCGAAGCTCAGAGAGCCCGAGCCGAGGCTGCGAGCAGGCGAGCCGAGGCGAGCAAGCTCCTGACGATGGCCCAGCTCGAGGTCGAGACGGACCCCACCGCGGCACTCGCGTACGCCACGAAGAGCGTGGAGCTCGACGACACCGAGGCGACCCGGTTCTTCGCCCTGCGCCTCCTGCAGAACGCCCCGGCCGCGAGCGTGCTGGCCCAGGACGCGCTCGTGAGGGCCTACAACTCGTTCAGCCCGAACGGCGAATGGCTCGCGGTGCTGCAGGGCAACAGGATCCGCGTCCTGAATCAGGATGGCCGAGAGCCCGTCACGATCTCCGTCGCGGTCCCCCCCGGCGAGTTTCAGCCAGGCACTTTCCAGGGGCTTGCCTTCGCGCCCGACAGCAAGGTCCTCGCCCTGGGCTTCCGCAACGAGCTCCGCTTGCTGTCGATGCCGGACGGCCGCGAGGTCGGGCACGTCAAGTACGAGGAGGCCGTCGACCACTGGTGCTCCTGCGGCACGGCGTTGAGGATTGAGGGCAATCGCGTGACGTTCTTCAGGCGGCCCTGGGACGGCGGCCAGCAGCAGCTGATCGGGACGCTGGAGCTCTCCGAGCCCTTGGTGAACTTCGAATTCAGCACGGACCTCACCATGATGGCTTACCCGCTCGGCCGGAAGCTCTATATGAGGTCTATGGCCCGGTTGGCTTCTCCGCCGCGCCTCCTCGGAGAGTATCCGACCGAGGTGCAGGGGGTTACGCTCTCGAAGAATGGCCAGCGGATCGCGGCGGCGGACAAGTCCGGGGAGATCCGGATCTGGGATACGGCCTCGACGTCTGGCCGCCCGCTGCGCGTCCTTCCGGCACCCACCGTGAAGGGGGCCGCAGGGCAAAACTCGGTCTCGTACAGCATGGCGGGACCATGGCTCATGAGCGACACCGCAGGGGAGGGCCACGCGTCCCTCCGCCTCTGGGACCTGATGGCGCCGCCGGGAGCTGGGCCGCTCGTCCTTCGGGTGAAGACCTCCAATCTTAGCGAATGGAACGTGGATCCGCTGGACCGCGGACTCGTGGCCCTCGACGATGACCAACGATTGTTCTTCTGGCCCTCGCCGCGCTTTCAGCCCCGCGTCTTCGACTGGCACGAGAGCCGGATCGAGAGCGTCGCCTTCACGGCGGACGGGGCGACCCTCGTCGCCGCGACGACTGAGGGTGACCTGCGCGCCTGGCCGCTCTCGGCCGAGGCCACGGCGGACTTCCGCACCCTTC
Source organism: uncultured Acidobacteriota bacterium (assembly GCA_963837495.1). Classification (GTDB taxonomy): domain Bacteria; phylum Acidobacteriota; class Thermoanaerobaculia; order UBA5066; family Gp7-AA6; genus JAWOLE01. The sequence goes on from CAWINF010000002.1 coordinate 682,568, forward strand.
CGAAGGCGAACAGCGTTCCCGGGATAATCTCCGCCGCTCCGACCCGGAGGGAGATCGTCGTGGGGTCCTCAGCGGGGCGCGTCCAGGTGATACCCGTCGACGGGGGCGAGCCGCGCGAGCTGGAGGGCTTTCCCAAAAAAACGCGCAGATTCGCCGTCGCGTTCTCCCCCGACGGGCGGCGGGTGGCCGCGGCTCCGTTCTGGGGTCTCGCGAGCGAGAAGAGGATCCGCGTCTGGGACCTCGAGAGCGGCGCCGTGCAGGTGCTGGAGCCCGTGCCCAGGGCCAATGACCAGCGGGAGGGCGGGTTTTATCAGATGTCCTTCGTGGGCCAGGACCGGATCCTGGCCAGCGTCAACGGGAATGGGCTGGTCCTCTTCGACCTGCGCGACGGGAAGGGAAAGGTCCTGTCGTCCGTGTTCAACAACGAACTCACCCTCGGCCGGAGCGGACGAGTCGGGGTCGGGGGCGCCTGGGACGGGAAGAGCCCTTCGTTGGAGATTCTCCGGTTTGGCCTCGACGGGAGCGCTCCCGTCCCGCTGCCGTATCGGGCGGAAGGGGGAGGCGCGCTCGCCCTCGATCCGAGCGAGACCCTGGTCGCCAGCACGGGACCCGATGACGCCATCCGGGTCGGGCCGATCTCCGGCGGTGACCCGCACCTCTTCTTCGGCCACAAGGGCAATGTCAACACGCTCGCGTTCTCCCCGGACGGCAAGTGGCTCGCCTCCGGGGGAAACGACGGGACCATCCGCCTCTGGCCCGTCCCCGACGTGAAGCAGGTCCCGCCGCACAAGCGAAGTCACGAGGAGTTCCTGGCGACGCTCCGCACCTTCACCAACCTCCGCGCGGTGCCCGACGCCAAATCGCCCAACGGTTGGAAGGTCGACCCTGGGCCATTCCCCGGTTGGAAGACCTTCCCGCACTGGTAGGTGCGGCGCCCTCCATCATCAAGCCGAAGTCAGAACCAGGCAACAATCGCCTGGTGGGGGCCGGAGCTTGGGCATGGCAACGGGCGGCCTATAATTTCGGCCAGCGTGTCTCTGACAGCTGGCTCTCGGCTCCGTCTCTACGAGATCCTCGCGCCCATCGGCGCGGGCGGGATGGGGAAGGGGTACCGGGGAGCGATGTTCGCGTGATCCATACCAGGCTTGCCAACCGCTACGAAATCCTCGGCGAGCTCGGCCGCGGCGGGATGGGTGTCGTCTACCGGGCCCGCGACCCGGTCTTGAACCGCGAAGTCGCTGTCAAGCTCATGTCTTCGACGGATCTCACCACCGAGCTCGAAGAGCGCTTCCAGCGGGAGGCGCAGGTCGTCGGGCAGATGGACCACCCCGCCATCGTCCCGATCCACGACCTCGGGCGGCACGAAGGCTCGCTCTTCTTTGTGATGCCGGTCGTCGGCGGAACGAACTTGTCGCGCCTGCTCCGGGAGCAGACGCTGTGCCTCGGCGACGTCGTCGACATCGGGATCCAGGTCGCCGACGCGCTCGACTACAGCCACTCGCGCGGCGTCGTGCACCGGGACATCAAGCCGGCCAACATCATGATCGCGCGCGAAGAGGGGTCCACTGTCCGCGTCCGCGTGATGGACTTCGGTCTCGCGCACACGGCCTCGGAGTCCCGGCTCACCAAGACCGGCACTCTGGTCGGCACCGTCGCCTACCTCTCCCCCGAGCAGGTGGCCTCGCGCGCGTTCGACGGCCGCTCGGACATCTACTCTCTCGGAGTCGTCCTGTACGAGTGCCTCGTCGGGGAGCCGCCTTTCACCGGGGACGTTCAGTCGATCCTCTACCGCATCGTCCACGAGAACCCGCAGCCCCCCCGCGCCCTGGGCGCGGAGATCCGGGAGGAGTTGCAGGACATCGTCCTGCGCTGCCTCGAGAAGGACCCGGGCAAGCGTCCCCAGCGAGCCGGACAAATCGCGGACGCACTGCGCCGCCATAAGTCGAGCCTGGCGACCGACGAGTTTCGAATGTCGCTTATTCTGAGCGCCAGCCGGACGATCCCTCGTCCCGCGGCCTCCGCGTTCATCGGGCGCGAGAAGGAGTTCGCCGAGCTTCAGCGGAGGCTCAACGCCGCCATCTCCGGCGACTGCCAGTTCGCGGTCGTGGCCGGCGAGCCGGGGGTCGGGAAAACGCGCCTTCTCGAAGAGCTGAGGAACCTCGCTCGAGTGCGCAAGGTCCGCACCCTCTACGGCCGCTTCATTGAACAGGATCGCTCCTTCTCCTACCAGGGTTTCTGCGAGCTCATCGAGGACTACTTTCTGTCGCGCGACTCGGGAGGCTCCTCATCCGAGCGCCCCGACTTCTCCGATCTCGCGTCGGAGTTGATCACCCTCTTTCCCCAGCTCTCGGAGATCGTCGAGCTGCGCTCGGCTGTCAGCGGCGAGACCCGCGCGGCCGCCGGAGAGGAGAAGAAGGCCGAGGACAGGATTCAGATCTTCGAGCTCCTGGCGCGGACGCTGACCCGCATCGCCGGCGGCAAGCCCCTTCTTCTGATACTCGAGAATCTTCATGGGGCCGAGATCTCGATCGAGGCGCTCCAGTACATCGTCCGCCGGCTTCGGCCGACGCCGACGCTGATCGTCGGCAGTTACCGGCAGTCGGAGATCGACAAGCGGCATCCCCTGACGCGGATGCTCGATTCCTTCATGGACGACCCGCGTTTTGTTTCTGTGGCGCTCGGGCAGTTTTCCGCCTCGGAGCACCGCACCCTCGTCGAGTCCCTCGTCGGGGCGCCGAAGGTCTCCGACGACCTCGCCCGGAGGCTCAAGGACGCGACGGAAGGCAATCCGTTCTTCACCAAGGAGCTGATCCGGTCGCTCATGGAGTCCGGGGGGATCGCCAAGGACGACACAGGAGCCTGGAGCTTTTCGAGAGGAGGAGCGATCTCGGCGGATGCGTTGCCGGCCACCATTCAGCAAGCCGTCGAAAAGCGGATCGAGCGGCTTCCGGAGGAGCTGCGCGATCTCCTGGCGATCGCCTCCGTGCTGGGCAAGACCTTCGATGCCCGTGACCTCGAGACCCTGGCCGAAGGGGCAAAGGACCTCGACGACGCCATCGACCGGCTGATGCGCGAAGGGCTTCTCGAGGAGGAACGCGAGTCGCGCGGCGACCGTCTCGCGTTTTCGAGCGGGATCGTTCGGGACGCCCTGTACGGAGCGCTCGCCCGCCGCAAGCGTCGTTCCCTCCATCGCAAGTACGCCGGGTTGATCGAGCAGCGCTACGCAGGCCGGCTCGAGCGCATCTATCCCGAGCTGGTCCACCACTTCTCGCAGGCCGACCTCCCGGAGAAGACGGTCGAGTACGCGTTGAAGCTCGCGCAGAAGTCGCTCGACTCGTTCAGCCCGGAGGAGACGGTCCGCGTCGCGAAGATCGCTCTCGATTTCCTCGAGGACGAGGAGTGGACGGGCGAGCGGGCCCTCGAGGGAGAGGCCCGGCTCCTCCTGGCCCAGGGCCAGCGCCTGGCGGGCAACGTGGACGGCGCTCTGCGCGAGGCGGAAACCGCCGTCCGTGTGCTCGAGCAGGAGAAGCAGCCCCGGCGGGCCCTCCAGGCAATTCTGTTTGCCGCGGAGACCGCGTGGCAGTCTCGCCGGATCGACGAAGCACAACAGTGGGCCGAACGGGGAATCGAGGCGGCGCGGGCGGGCGGCGAGTCCGAGTACCTCGCGAAGCTGCTTTCGCTCACAGCGACGGTCGCCAATCTGCGCGGCGAGTATGCGAAGGCGGCGGCGTACCAGGAGGAGATCGAGAGGCTCTCGCCGCGAGAGAAGGCCGCCGAGATCGACATCCCGCGGGGCGGGACGCTCGTGGTCGCCGTGGCGAACCCCATCGCCGCCACCGAGCCGGGGACCTACGAGACGAACGAGGAGCACGAGGTGCTCGCAAACGTCTTCGACACGCTGGTGACAACCGATTCCGAGGGCAATCTCGCGCCGTCACTCTGCGAGCGGTGGGCTCTCGAGGACGGCGCTCGGACGGTGCGTCTTCACCTGCGCAAGGGCGTCGTCTTTTCCGACGGCGCTCCCCTGACCGCCGCTGCCGCCAAAGACTCGCTCGAACGCTCGATCCGGCTTTCCCGAAACCAGATGCCCGCCGCTTTCGTCGCGATCCTCGGGGTCCCGGAGTACCTGGAGGGAAAGGCGGGCGAGGTCTCCGGGATCACCGCGCCCGGAATTCACGAGATCCAGATCCGGCTTCGGGACCCGCTTCCCATCTTCCCGTCCCTCCTCTCCGACCCCCGGACGGGAATCGCCGCCGCCGGCCCGGAGAAAGACGGGACGGCGGAGGTGCTGGGCACCGGGCCGTTCCGGAAGCTCTCCCAGGAGCCGGATCGGATCATCCTCGAGCGCAACACCCGCTCCTGGAAGGAGCCGCCGCGCCTCGACCGGATCGAGTTCCGGCTCTCTCTTTCGGCGGCGGCGATCGCGGAAGGCCTCCGGTCCGGGGAGCTGGACCTGGCGCGAGACCTTCTCCCCCAGGACCTCGACGCCATCCTCCGCGAGTCCCGCTTCCGCGCCGGTCTCGTGGAGACCCCCAAGAAGAACACGTATTTCGTCCTGTTCAACACCGGGACCGCCGCGGGATCGAACGAAGTTCTCCGGCGCGCGCTCGCCGGTTCCGTGCGCACCCAGGATTTTGTCTGGGGAACTCTCGGCCGGTTCGCCATGCCGGCCATGGGCTTGCTGCCCCCCGGGATTCTCGGGCACGATCCCGGAAGGCGGCAACCTCATCTTTCGGAGGAGAGAGGGATCGAGATGATCCGGTCGCTCGGGCTGCCGCCGCCCGTGCGGCTGAAAGCTTCCGTTCATCCGACACTGCTGAACCAGTACGGTTCTCTGACGGACACGCTCTTCCGAATCTGGGCGAGGCTGGGCGTCGAGGTCGAGGTCGTCACGAAGACCATGCCGGAGTTTCTCGATTCGTGGCACCGGAACAAGGACATCGACCTCGTGCTCACACGCTGGATTGCCGACTTCGACGACCCCGACAATTTCACCTTCACTCTCTTTCACTCCGGCAACGGCCGTCTGCGAAGCTTCTTCACCACGCCGGAGACCGATCGGATTCTGGAGGAGGCCCGCTCGGAGGCGGGCGCGGCCGGCCGGGAAGCCCTCTATCGGAAATTCGAGCACGTGCTGCTCGATTCCGCGACCCTCGTGCCGCTCTTCCATGACGTGGACTACCGCGTCGCCAGCGCCAGCGTCCGGGGCCTACAACTCCGGAGCGTCGCCCCGTATGTCAACTACGCCGAGGTGGGAAAGGCGCCGTCACCGGCGGTGCGAGCGGTCTCCGAGCGCCCGGCTGGCGGCGGGATCCTGAACGTGCCGATCGCGGGCGTCGTCCGGAACATCGACACCGCGTTGAGCGCCACCGCGGAGGAGTCCGAAGTGATCGCGTCCGTCTTCGAGACGTTGACTCTGGCAGTCGAGGGCACCCGGATCGTTCCGTGGCTCGCCTCCGAGGTAAGCATGGAAAAGCAGGGCACGCTGTTCCGGTTCCGGCTCCGCCCGGGCGTGCGCTTCCACGACGGGCGCCACCTCACCGCCCGCGATGTTCGCCACTCCTTCGAGCGGCTGCTGGCGAACCCGCAGAGCTCCACCCGGGGGCTGCTGTCTCCTATCCGTGGGGCGACGAGGCTTCTCGAGGGCGCCTCGACCGACCTCGAGGGGTTTCACATCGTCTCGCGAACGGAGTTCTTCATCGATCTGGAAAAGCCCGTCTCCTTCTTCCCCGCCCTGCTCTCCTACACGCCGACGGCGATCGTCCCGGAGGGGACCGGGGTCATCGGGCCGAGTGTGCGCGAGGGCGCCGTCGGCACGGGCCCATTTCGGCTCGTCAGCTTTGAACCCGGCCGGCGGCTCGAGCTCGAGCGCAATCCGCACTACTGGCGAGAGGGCTACCCCCGAAGCGAAGGGATCGTATTTCGGTTCGGGGTTTCGCCCGAGGAGATTCGTAACGAGTTTCTAGCCGGCCGGCTCTCGCTCGCATCGGATCTGCTCCCGGCCGACGCCGAAAGCTTCCGGCACGATCCCCGGTTCGCCTCGGGCTACAGGGAAAGCCCGCGCCTGACGACCTACTATCTCGCGTTCAACAGACATCGGGGAGTCCTGACCGACGTGGAATTGCGCCGGAGCCTGCTCCGGGCAGTCGATGTAGCCGGATTCGTCCGCAAAACTCTGGGAAGGCTGGCCATCCCGGCGCACGGCCTCATCCCGCCGGGTCTTCTCGGCTATTCGGCCTCCGGTCCAGGTTCCGGAGCCGGAGCATCGGGCGCTGCCGCGGCCCCCGAGACCCAGGCGACGGTGGCGCGAGATGTTGTCGAGCTCTCGGCCGCGGTTCACCCCATCTTCTACGGCGAGTTCTCCGCCTTCGCCCGGGAGCTCACGGAAGCATTTCGCCAGATCGGATTCTTAATCCGGCCGATGAACAAGACGATGGCCGAGTATATGGAGCTCTCCAGGAGAGGAGAGACCGACTTGAACGTGTCACGCTGGAATGCGGACTATCCCGACGCGGACACTTTCGTCCATGGCCTTCTGCACTCGGAGGCGGGCTTCCTGGGCCGCTACGCGGGCGGCCCGGATCTGGATCAACTGGCCGACCGCGGGCGCGCGGAGACGGATCCGCGCGTTCGCCACTCCATCTACCGGCGGGTCGAAGAGACAATCGCCCGGGAGGCTCTGCTCCTCCCGCTCTTCCACGACCAGGTCTACTGCTTCGCGCGGCCCGAAGTCGAAGGGCTCGCCACCGTGAGTCAGGGAAATCCGTCCGTTGCCTATGAGAATCTCCGGATCCGGCGATAGCAGTTGGCGGAGAGGACGAGCCGCGAACCGGAGCCAGGCACCTAAGAGCGCGGTTCCTGTCTGTCGTGGCGGGCTTCGATTCACTCCGGGCGATTGGCCTGTGCTCTACAGGGGCTCGAAGAGGAGCTCTGTGGTGATGGCGATGGCGGCTCTCAGGGAGCGGTAGACCGGGCAGCGGTCTCGGTACATGTCGTGGACTCGGGCGGCGGTCTCGCGGTCGGCGGCGGGGGCCTTGAGGTGGAGTTGGACGTGGATCCGCTTGATCACGAGGACGCCTTCTTCTTTTTCGATCTCGCCGACGGCTTCGGCCATCAGGTGCCCGCTCCCCGCGTCGATCTTGCGCACTTCCAGTGCGCCGGCAAAGGTGCCGGTGAGTCAACCCGCGGCGGCGGCGACCACGTAGTCGAGTGTCGTCGCGCGAGGCTCGAAGGCGCCCGCGGGGATCTTGTAGTGGGCCTCGACGGCGCCGTGGACGCCGAAGATGACCGGTTCCTTCTCGGCCGGCAGGTACGCTTTTCGGATGGGGCCCTTCACGCGCTCGATCCGGATTTCCGACCGGTACACCACCTCGGCCATGCCTCGCCCCTCCTCGAGCCCCATCATCTCATCGGGCTGGCTCGCGGCGGGTGCTCGAAACCTCGTGGAGATGCCGGCATCCAATGAGCGGATGGGGTTAGTCTTCGCTCGAAGTCGCAGACCGACGGATGGATAACCGGCCGTACATCACCTGCCGCGAGCTGATCGAGTTCCTCCATCTCTATCTGAATGGGGAGCTTGCCGCGGACCGGGTGGTGGAGTTCGAGAGGCACTTGTCGGTGTGCGATTCCTGCGTCAACTACCTGAAGACGTACAAGGAGGCGATCGCCCTGGGCAAGGCGGCGTGCCGGGACTGGGATGCTCCGGCGCAGAACGAGTTCCCCGAGGAGCTCGTCGGGGCCGTCCTCTCGGCGCGCCGGCGGGAGAGCTGACGCATGTTGGAAGCGCGAATGTGGGCGGAGGGGCAAGGGGAGCCGGGCTCCGAGAGTGACCTCATCCTGAGGTTGAAGCGCGGAGACGAAGGGGCCTTCGAGCGCGTCGTGCGCGAGCACGGGGGGCGCCTGCTGGCCGTGGCCCGCCGGTTCCTCCGAGATGAAGAGGAAGCCCGCGACGCCGTGCAGGAGTGCTTCCTGTCGGCCTTCCGGTCCATTCACAACTTCGAGCAGGGCTCGCGCCTCTCGACGTGGCTGCACCGGATCGTCATCAACGCGTCTCTCATGCGGTTGCGGAGCCGGCAGCGCAAGCCCGAGGAGCCGATCGAGGACCTCCTCCCTCAGTTCCAGGCCGACGGCCATCAGGTCAACCACCCCACGCCCGACTGGGAAGGATCGGCGGAGGCGCTCCTCGCGCGAAGCGAGACTCGCTCGATCGTGCGGGCGGCGATCGACCGGCTGCCCGAGAGCTACCGGGCCGTCCTCCTGTTGCGCGACATCGAGGAGATGTCCACCGAGGAGGCGGCGCGCTGCCTGGGCGTGACGCAGAACGCCGTCAAGATCCGCCTGCACCGCGCCCGACAGGCGCTGCGCGGGCTCCTCGAGCCTCGGTTTTGCCGGAGGGCAGAGTGCTGACCTGCAGGGAGGCGGTCGCCCGTCTCACGGATCTGTCGTGCGGGAATCTCATTCTCTCGCAAGAGAGGGAGTGCAAGCGGCACCTCGCGCGCTGCCGTTCCTGCGCGTCGTACTGGAGGAGCTACCGGACCACGGTGACGCTCGAACGCGAGGCCTGCCGGGAGCCCGGCATCGGTCGGGAGGAGATGCCCTCGGAATTGATCCGGAGCATTCTCGCGGCGGCGCGGGCGTCCTCTCTGCCGGTGTGGCACCTGGTTCACCTGCTCTCCGGCATAGCGGCGGCGCCGCTGCTCGCCATCTCCCTGCGCTGATTCGTCTGTTATGCCGGGAGCCGGCGCATCCCGATGTGCTCGTGTCATTCTGAGCGAAGCGAAGAATCTGCCAGGTCGGTCCCACGCAAGCCCTGGGCAGTCTCTTGAAACCGGCGCGTGGCATCGAACCCTATGTGTTGATCGCGGAAGAGACATACAGTGAAGCCGTGACGCGGGTGACAGCGGAGAAGGCTGCGGGCGGCCCACCGGTCCCGGGCTCGGAATGGCTCGAGGCCGACGGGCGCGGAGGCTTCGCCTCGGGCACGGCGGACCTCGTCCGCACGCGGCGCTACCACGCTCTGCTGCTCGAGGCCACGAGGCCGCCGGCCGGACGGTTCGTCCTCGTCAACGGCCTGGAGGCCTGGATCGAAACGCCCGAGGGTCGCTTCCCGATCTCTTCGCAGGCGTACGCACCGGGAGTCGTGCACCCCGACGGCGCGTCGCGGATCGAGAGCTTCGAGGCGGACCCCTGGCCGCGCTGGACATTCCTTCTGGAAGACGGACTGCGCGTCACGCAGGAGTTCTTCGTTTCGCGTCGGACCGGCGCGACCGTGCTGGTCTGGAGACTCCCCAAGAGAAGGGCGGACGTTTCGCTCTCGGTGCGGTTGCTTTTCTCGGGGCGCGACTACCACTCTCTCCATCATGAGAACCCGGCCTTCCGATTCGAGCCGCAGAGACGCGGCTACGGCTGGCTGTGGGTCCCCTACCACGACGTGCCCGAAGTCTCGGTGGCGACGAACGGTTCCTACGAGCATGACCCGCTCTGGTACCGCAACTTCCTCTATTCCGAGGAGCGGGATCGCGGGCTCGACTTCACCGAGGACCTCGCCTCTCCCGGCGTCTTCCGGTTCGATTTCGCAAAGGCGAAAGCCGCGCTCGTGCTTTCGACACGGGCTCTGGCGGGCGAGGATGACGCGATTCTTCTCACGCGGCGTCTCCGGGTCGAGGAGAGGCGCCGCCGCGATGCCTTCTCCTCGCGCCTGGAGCGCGCCGCCGACGACTACGTCGTCCGCCGCGGCGAGGGGAAGACGATCGTGGCCGGCTATCCCTGGTTCGCCGACTGGGGACGCGACACGTTCATCGCTCTGCGCGGCCTGTGCCTGGCGACCGGGCGCCTGGATGAAGCGCGCCAGATCCTGATCGGGTGGGCGGGTGACGTTTCCGAGGGGATGCTGCCGAACCGTTTCCCCGACAGTCCTTCGAGCGGGGGACCTGGCGGTCCCCCGAACCCCCGGGGGGACCTGCCCGAATACAACTCGGTGGACTCCTCGCTCTGGTATGTCGTCGCGGTCCACGACTTCCTCGCGGCGTGCGAGCGAGCCCGCCGCCGCGTGTGGAGCGCGGACCGCGAAACGCTGGTGCGGGCCCTCGAGGCGATTCTCGAAGGTTATTCGCGGGGGACGCGTTACGGGATCCGCGCCGACTCCGACGGACTGCTCGAGGCCGGAGTTTCCGGAGTCCAGTTGACCTGGATGGACGCGAAGGTCGGCGACTGGATCGTGACGCCGCGAATCGGCAAGCCGGTGGAGGTCCAGGCCCTCTGGATCAACGCCCTGAGAATCGGCGCCCGCTTTTCCGCACGATGGAGCGAGCCCGCGCGGACGGCGGCCGCCTCCTTCGCGACTCGATTCTGGAACGAGAAGGCCGGCTTCCTCTACGACGTCGTGGACTGCGGCCACGTCGCGGGAACCTTCGACGCGCGCTTCCGGCCCAACCAGATCTTCGCCGTCGGGGGCCTTCCCTTTGCCCTGCTCGAGGGAGAGCGCGCGCGCCGCGTTGTGGACGCGGTCGAGGCGCGGCTCTGGACGCCTCTGGGACTGCGGTCTCTCGCGCCGGACGACCCGGCCTATGTCGGCCGGTACTCGGGCGGCGTCGCTTCCCGCGACGGCGCGTATCACCAGGGGACCGTGTGGCCGTGGCTCGCGGGGCCGATGGCGGAGGCGTGGGTCCGGGTTCGCGGCGGCACCGTCGCGGCCCGTCGCGACGCGCGGGAGAAGTTCCTCGCTCCTCTCCTCGCTCACATGAAGAAGGCGGGCCTGGGCCACATCAGCGAGATCGCCGACGGCGATCCGCCCCACACCCCGCGCGGCTGCCCGTTCCAGGCCTGGTCCGTGGGGGAGGCGCTGCGCCTCGACCGCCTCGTTCTCGCGGAGTAGGCCGGTGGCCGCCTCGGGAGCGGAGGAGCCGCCCACCAGTGTTAAGCTCCGACCGCGAGAGTTCTCTATGGATCGCGAAACTTCGGAAGAGATCAAGCGGCACTTCAGCGTTGTCGCGGAAAGTCTCCGGTCCGAGATCCGTCTGGTTGCGGAAGGCCTCGAAGGCTTCCGAGAGGAAGTTACCAGGGAGTTGAAGAGCGTCCAGGAGGAGGTCGGCGAGGTCAAAGCTATGATCCGGCTCTCCTTCGGCGAGCTGGACCGGCGCATGCGCGCCCTCGAAAGCGACGTCACCTCGCTTCGAGCCCGGCTGGAGAGACTCGAGGCGCGCTCTTAGTCTGCTCGCGACTCCGGCGCCCTCACCCTGTCGGCCGCTCGCTTCGCGAGGCGCGCTCGCCAAGGGCGAGTGCCGCCGACGCGGCGTACATGTTGCCGAGGGAGACCCTCGGGCCTTATGCAGCAAGCGTGGAAACGGCACTGGCCGGAGTACCTGATGGAGGGAGCGGAGCTGGTCATCTTCATGATCTCCGCGTGCCTCTTCGTGGCTCTCCTGGAGCCGCGCCCGGCGCGCGTCTTTACCGGGATCTGCCGGGCTTGCGTGCGGCGGGGGAGAGCGAGAAATATGGCGTCGAGCGGGAGCACTTGAACAATGTCTTCGGAGCGCGTCTGCGCATCACGAGCCTGAAGCCGCCGGCCGGGCCGTCGGTCGAGTTCCTCGAGTACGTCGCCCCGCGCGACGGCCGTCCGGCGCCGCCCACGCGCCCCAACGACGTCCTGTTCCGCGCCACGCGCGTCGCAACTGCCGACGCCGAGTTTCAGTCTCCGGGGGCCGTCGAGCTGGCGCATCAGGAGCTCGGGTTCCGAAAGGGATTCCTCGTCCGGGACCCGGACGACCACGCGATCGAATTGGTGGAGAAATGAAATGAACGCTCAACCCGAAAAGCCGCTCTTCATACCCGTCATCCTGGGCACGCCGCGCCAGGGACGGTACAGCGAGCACGTCGCGAAGTTCGTGACGGGCGAGATGGCGCGCTACCCCGGAGTCCAGACGCAGCTCGTGGACGTGCGGGACCTCCCGCTGCCGGTTACCGGAGCCGGAGAGGACATCAAAGACCCGGCCTTCTCCGAGCTCTGCATGCGCGCGGACGCCTTCATCCTCGTCGCGCCCGAATACAACCACGGCTACCCGGGACTCCTGAAGCACGTGCTCGACACGAACCTGAAGGAGTACATCCACAAGGCGGTCGGCATCTGCGGTGTCTCGGCCGGCGGCTTCGGCGGCACGCGCGTCATCCAGAACATGCTGCCGGTCATGCGGGAGCTGGGCCTGGTGACGATCTTCTGGGACGGGAACTTCTCGGGCGTCCAGAAGCTCTTCTCGCCCGAGGGCGCGCTGCTCGACTCCTCGTACCCCCGGAGGATCGAGAAGTTCCTGAAGGAGCTCGTCTGGATGGCGAAGGTCCTGCGCTACGGACGCGAAAGCGTTCCGATGGAGTGACGACATGAACAACGAACAAGCGAAGGTCTCTCCGAGCGGCCGTCTCCTCTGCCCCCGGTGCGGCGGACAGATGAATTTCCACGCCGAAAAGGTGGACCGCAGCGCCGATCCCGCCGGCGCCGACGCGGACATGGACGGCGTGGTCGCGGAGTTTCACACCTGCCCCGCCTGCAAGTACGTCCTCGAACACGCGGCCCGCTCGTAATCGGCAGGGCGTGTTACCAGACCGTTTCGATTTGAGGCATTGAGCGGAGACGGGAATCCTTCGTCACGACGGGCGCCTGGTGCTCGAGGGCGGACGCGGCGATCAAGCGATCGGCGGGGTCGGCCGGAGACTTCTGCGCGAGGGAGGCGGATGACACGCAAATCTCCGGCGTCAGCGGCAGAAGTGTCACGCGGGGCACCGCGAGAGCCTGGCGTATCCAGACGAGGACGTCGCGATCGAGGTCGAGCCGCCGCTTAACGACGAGCATGGCCACTTCCCAGCAACTGATCGCGCACACCCCAAGCGTCTCGGCCGAGTCGATCGCATGGCGGGCCCGCGCGGAGAGTCTCTCGGGCTCCCCGACCCACCAGATCCACGCATGCGTGTCGAGCACGATCACGATGCGGCGTCCCAGTCGTCCCCGATCGGGGAGATCAGGTCCTTCTCCTTCCTGACGCTGCCGAGGAGACTCGGCGGCGCCTCGACCGGAACCAGGCGGGCGACGGGTCTGCCACGCTTCGTCACCAGCAGCGGCTTGCCGGTCTCCGCCACCTCATCGAGCAATGCGAGACAGCGGGCCTTGAACTCTCCGGCAGGAACGGTCTTTTCCGATTTAGCCATGGTCACGGGATTATAGTCATATCGCCGGAGCCCGGCAAGCCTTCGGGAACCGACGCGGCGTGCCCCCGCGGAGGCGTAGACCGCCGGTATCATCCCTCCCGGGTCCGCCTGCATGAGAGTTGCCGTCGTCGGAGCCGGGGGAGTCGGCGGGTACTTCGGGGGAGCGATCGCTCGCGCCGGCCATGAGGTGCGCCTCTTTGCGCGGGGGGAGAACCTCGACGCGATCCGGTCGCGAGGCCTCGAGGTGCGGGAGCCGGAAGGCGCCTGGAAGGTCATGGTCGTCGCGACGGACGATGTCGGAGAGCTTCTGCCGGCGGATCTCGCGGTCGTCGCGGTCAAGAGCTATTCCCTCTCGGAAGTGGCGCCCTTTGTCGCGCGGCTGGTCGGGGCGGGCGCAGTGGCGCTTCCTCTCTTGAACGGCGTCGAGGCTCTTGAGTCGCTCGTGGCGGCCGGCGTCCCGGCCGATCGCATGCTGGGAGGACTGACGGCCATCAGCGTCGAGAAAACCGCTCCCGGGATCATCACCAGGAAGAGCGACTTCCGGACTGTCGTCGTCGGAGAGCGCGGCGGCGGTCCATCCGAGCGCGCCCAGCGCGTGGCGGCGGTCTTCCGGGAAGCCGGCGCGGACGCGCGCGTCTCGGAGGACATCGCGGTGGACCTCTGGCGGAAATTCCTCTTCCTGGCGACGCTCGCCGCGGCCTGCGGCCTCGCGCGGGCGCCGGTCGGCGCGGTCCGGGAGGCGCCTCTGGGGCCGGAGTTGCTCGAGCGAGCCGGCCGCGAGATCGCCGCCGTCGCGCGGGCGCGCGGGGTCGCGCTCCCCGCCGGCGAGGAGGACCAGGTCCTGAAGCGGCTGTCCGCTCTCCCGGCGGCGCTGAAGCCGAGCTTCCTCCTGGATCTCGAGCGAGGAGGGCCCAACGAGCTGGACATCCTCTCCGGCGCCGTCTCCCGCTACGGGCGGGCCTGCGGCGTCCCAACGCCGGTCCACGACACGGCGGTCGCGGCCCTCTCCGCGGCGGCGGGCCGGCGCGGCTGAAACCCACGGCCGGGCCGCGGCATCGAACGGTCATGGAACTTGCGGAGGCGGTGTTGATGCCGGCAATAACCGCGCCCTCATCCCTGTCGGCCGCTCGCTTCGCGAGACGCGACCTTCGGTCGCGGCCGACGCTGAAATCAGCGGGGGGAGACCCCCCGGGCCCCCCCGCTCCCGGGGGGAGAGGGGGCAAGCGATGAAAGCCATCGCCGTTTTTCCGCGGCAGCCCGGCTCGGTACACCTGGCGCAGCTTCGCAAGCCTTCGCTCTCCGAGGTTCCGGGCGGCCGCGGCGTGCTGATCCGCGTCCTTCGCTGCGGCGTGGACGGAACGGACAAGGAGATCAACGCGGGCGAGTACGGTGCGCCGCCGCCGGGCTACGACTTTCTCGTGCTGGGGCACGAGAACTTCGGGCGGGTCGAGGCGGTCGGCGAGAACGTGACGGAGGTTGCCCCCGGCGACTACGTCGTTGCCACCGTCCGCCGTCCCGGCATGAGCCTGTACGACGCCATCGGGACCTCCGACATGACGACGGACGACTCCTACTTCGAGCACGGCATCAATCTCCTGCACGGCTTCCTCACCGAGTATTCCGTCGAGGACGCCGAATTCGTCGTCAAGGTGCCGCCGGGACTGAAGGACGTCGCCGTGCTGCTGGAGCCCCTGACGGTGGCGGAGAAGGGAATCACACAGGCCTACGAGATCCAGCGGCGCCTGCGCGTGTGGCGGCCGCGCCGCGCCGCGGTCATGGGGGCGGGCACGATCGGGTTGCTCGCGACTCTCATCCTCCGCCTGCGCGGAATGGCGGTCACGACGTTTGGTCTCACGCCGCGGCCCTATTTGAACTCCGAGCTGCTCGAAGGGCTCGGCGCCCGCTACCTCTCAACGAAGGAGATGCCGCTTCTGGAGGAGGCGAAGAGGAGCGGCCCCTATGACATCATCTTCGAGGCGACGGGGTTCTCCCCGGTGGTCTTCGAGAGCATGCAGGCGCTGGCGAAGAACGGAGTCCTCGTCCTGTCGAGCGTCACCGGAGGCAACCGCGAGGTCACGGTCCCCGCGGACAAGATCAATCTGGATTTCGTGCTGGGCAACAAGGTGATGGTCGGGACGGTCAACGCCAACCGCGAATACTTCGAGAGCGGTGTGAAGGACCTGGCGCAGGCCGAGGCGCAGTACCGCGGCTGGCTCTCGAAGCTCCTGACGCATCCCGTGCGCGGGCTCGAAAACTACCGGCAGCTCTTCGCTGCTCTGAACGGCGGCAACGGCGCGATCAAGGTGTTCTGCGAGATCGCCGAGCCATGAGCGCCGAGACGCGGGCGCGCGAGGAGGAGATCCGACTCCAGGAGGACACGGCCCGGCGGCGTAACTGGAAGCGCTGGGGGCCATATCTTTCCGAGCGGCAGTGGGGAACCGTCCGCGAGGACTATTCCGAGTACGGAACGGCGTGGGACTACTTTCCTCACGACCACGCCCGCAGCCGCACCTACCGCTGGGGAGAGGATGGACTGCTCGGGATCACGGACCGGGAGGGACGCCTGTGCTTCGCCCTCGCCCTCTGGAACGGGCGCGATCCGATCCTGAAGGAGCGTCTCTTCGGCCTGACGGGCTCGGAGGGCAATCACGGCGAGGACGTCAAGGAGAGCTACTTCTACCTGGACTCGACGCCGACACACTCCTACATGAAGGCGCTCTACAAGTATCCGCAGGAGGAGTATCCGTACGCCCGGCTCGTGGAGGAGAACCGCCGGCGAGGCAAGCACGACCCGGAGTTCGAGATCGCGAACGCGGGCGTCTTCGAGGACGGCCGCTACTTCGACGTCTTCGCCGAGTACGCCAAGACGGCCCCGGACGACGTCCTCATCCGGATCACCGTCTCCAACCGCGGGCCGGAGGCGGCGCGGCTGGCTGTCCTGCCCACGCTCTGGTTCCGCAACACCTGGTCCTGGGGGCGAACGGGGGAGGGCTACTGGGCCAGACCCTCGATCGCGGCCGAAGGCGGGAGCGTCCTCGTGGCCGAGCACGAAGACCTCGGGCGGTTCCGCCTCTTTGCCGAGGAGAAGCCGGCAACGCCGGAGCTGCTCTTCACCGAGAACGAGACCAACGCGGCGCGGCTCTTCGGCAGCGCCAACGCGAGTCCCTACGTCAAGGACGCCTTCCACGAGTACGTCGTGGGAACCCGGCGCGACGCGGTCAATCCCGGGAGAACCGGGACCAAGGCGGCCGCGCTCTACCGTCTCGAAGTCCCCGCTCGCGGCGAGGCCGTCCTCCGGTTGCGTCTCTGCGCGGAATCGCAGGCGCCGCGCGAGCCCTTCGGCGCCGAGTTCGACAGGACATTCGAAGCGCGAAGGAGCGAGGCGGACGCTTTCTACGCCATGCGCCTCCCGGCCGATCTCACGGAAGAGGAGAAGCACGTGGCGCGGCAGGCCTACGCGGGCCTCCTCTGGACAAAACAGTTCTTTCACTTCTCCGTGAAGGACTGGCTCGAAGGAGATCCGTCGCAACCGCCTCCGCCGGAGGCCCGCAAGCAGGGCCGGAACTCGGGCTGGACGCACCTCTACAACCGAGACGTCCTCTCGATGCCGGACAAGTGGGAGTACCCCTGGTACGCCGCCTGGGACCTCGCGTTCCACATGGTCCCGATGGCCCGGATCGATCCCGAGTTCGCCAAGCAGCAGTTGATCCTGCTTCTGCGCGAGTGGTACATGCATCCCAACGGGCAGATCCCCGCCTACGAGTGGGCCTTCGGGGACGTGAACCCTCCCGTCCACGCCTGGGCGGCCTGGCGCGTCTACAAGATCACGGGCCCGCGGGGCAAGCGCGACCGCGTCTTTCTCGCGCGGGTCTTCCAGAAGCTCCTCATCAACTTCACGTGGTGGGTCAACCGCAAGGACCCGGAGGGGAAGAACCTTTTCGCCGGCGGCTTCCTCGGGCTCGACAACATCGGCGTCTTCGACCGGTCGGCGGAGCTTCCGACGGGAGGACATCTCGAGCAGGCCGACGGCACCGCCTGGATGGCGTTCTTCTGCTCCACGATGCTGGCGATCGCCCTGGAGCTCGCCAGCGAGGACCCGGCCTACGAGGACGTCGCGTCGAAGTTCTTCGAGCACTTCGTCTCAATCGTGGACGCGATGAACACGCTGGGCGGGATGGGCCTGTGGGACGAGGCGGACGGTTTTTATTACGACCAGCTCCACCTGAACGGCGAACACATTCCGCTGAAAGTCCGGTCGATGGTCGGCCTGATCCCGCTCTTCGCGGTCGAGGCCCTCGAGGAAGAGATCCTCGCGAAGCTCCCCGGCTTCCGCCGGCGGATGCAGTGGTTTCTGGACAACCGGCCTGACCTCGCGCGCAACATTTCCTACATGGCCTGCTCGGCGGAGCAGGCGGACTCGCATCGCCTCCTGGCGATTCCTTCGCGCAGGCGCCTCGAGAAGGTTCTGAGGTACCTGCTCGACGAGAGCGAGTTTCTTTCTCCCTACGGCGTCCGCGCTCTCTCGCGCGTTCACAAGGAAAAGCCGTACGTCTTCCGGGTCGGAGGGATGGAGCATCGCGTGGACTACGACCCGGGGGAGTCCACGACGGGGCTCTTCGGCGGCAACTCCAACTGGCGGGGGCCGATCTGGTTCCCCGTCAACTACCTCCTGGTCGAGGCGCTCGAGCGCTATCACCACTTCTATGGCGATTCGTTCAAGGTCGAGTGCCCGGTCGGCTCGGGGCGGATGCTGAACCTCTCCCAGGTCTCGCGCGAGATCGCGGGGCGGCTGGCGAGCTGCTTCCTGCCGGATGCGGCCGGCGCCCGGCCTTGTCACGGCGGGGACCCGCGGTTCGCTCGGGACGCGCACTGGCGCGACCTCATCCTCTTCCACGAGTACTTCCACGGCGACACCGGCCGAGGCGTCGGCGCGAGCCATCAGACGGGATGGACGGCCCTCGTGGTGCGATGCCTCGAGGACCTGGCCGCGGAGCGCAGGCGCCGCGCCGGGAAGCCGGCCCGCTCCCGCCCGGGCGCGCCTTCGCGCGCACGGCCAGCCACGCAGAGGCCGCCGGCGCCGTGAGGACCGTGTCCTGTCATCCTGAGGAGCGAAGCGACGAAGGATTCGCTCTCGTTGAATGTCCAGAGCAGATCCTTCGCTTCGCTCAGGATGACAGTACCGGGTTCTTCGTGAAGGCCGGTTGCGCGAAAATGACACCATGAGCTCCGTAACGGCCGCCGTGCCAGCCTCTCCCGCCGCGTCGCGGCGGGTGGTCGTGAAGCACCACGCGTTCGTGCGTCTCTCCCACTGGTTGAACGTGCCGCTCCTCCTGGGACTGATCGCGACCGGCCTCTCGATCTACTGGGCCGCGCCCGTGTTCCAGCACGCGCCGAACAGGGTGACGCGGAGCACGGACTATCTCGCGGACATCGGCATCAGGATCGGCGCAAGCGCCGATCCTGGTGGTTGGATCTACAACCAGTTTGGCCTGGGAACTTTCCAGCTGGCCCCGGCGCTGCGGCTCCACTGGTTCTTCGCCTATCTCTTCATGGCGAACGGCCTCCTCTACGTCCTCGGGCTCGCGCTGGGGGACGGGTACAAGGCGCTGCTGCCCCGTCTCTCCGACGTTCCGGAAGCCCTGCGGATGATTCGCTACTACCTCGGGGTCGTGCCGGCGAAGATCCTGCGCCGCCCCTGGCCGCATCCCCCGCTTGCCTCCAAGTACAACGCGCTCCAGCGGGGCGCCTACTTCTCGATGCCTCTCCTCGGAATCCTCGCCGTCGCCAGCGGCTGGGCCATGCACAAGCCCGTGCAGCTGCCGTGGCTCGAGCGGCTCTTCGTCAACTACAACGGCGCGCGCATCGTCCACTTCTGGGTCATGGTGGCGTTCGCGGCCTTCGTCGTTCCGCACGTCGTCCTCGTCATCGCGGACGGCTGGGACACTTTCCGTTCAATGGTCGTCGGCTGGTCGGCCCGCCTCAAGGAAGACCATGGACGAGACTGACCTCAAGGACCAACACCCTCTCCCTCCGGGAGAGAGTAGGGGTGAGGCCGCTGCCGGCGCCGAGGCTCGTCCCCCTCTCCCTCCGGGAGCGGGGGGGCTCGGGGGGTCTCCCCCCGCTGACGTCAGCGTCGGCCGCGACCGAAGGTCGTGTCCGGCGGAGCCGGCGGCCGACCGGGGTGAGGGCGCTGCCGGCACCGAAGCTGCGGCCTCAGAGCCAGTCAAGGAGACGCAAGAAGAAAAGACCGTGGCGGAAACTCCACCCCTCATCCCGCCCCTCTCCCACGGGGAGAGGGAGGAGACTCCGCCGCCGCCGCAGAAACCTCCGGCGCCCGTCAAGCGCCGCGTTTCGCTCGCCGAGCGCTTCCGCGAGCCGGAAGAGATCCCCGTCGAAGTCCCGGCGGCAAAACTCCGGGCGCGCTCGCGGCGCGACTTCCTCCTCCTGGGGGCCGGCGCGGCCGCCGCGGCCGCCGGGTTCTGGTGGCTGCTTCCCGACGAGACGAAACGGAGACACCTGACGCCGGGATTGCGGGACCGGCTCGATTCGCTCGAGGCGCGATTGGGGGCCGATCCCGAGAGCCGCGAGCGATTCCTGAACCGCGCGCTCACCTTCGACGACGACGTGGCCGAGGCGCTCTATTCGCCCGACCGCTCGGTCCGGACCTACTCGAAGTCGCAGGTCACGCCGCTGCGAAACAACTACGAGGGCATGACGCCCGATCCGGACTACATCCCGGGCTGGACGCTCGCGATCTCGGGGCTCGCGTCGGGCCGCGTCGAGCGGCTTGCGATCACCGACCTCCTCACGCGATTTCGGCGCCAGGACCAGGTCACACGGCTCTGCTGTGTCGAGGGCTGGAGCATGGTCGCCTGGTGGGGAGGCGTGCGCTTCGCCGATTTTCTCCGCGCGTTCCCGCCGGCCCCCGACGCGCGCTGGGCGCGGCTCGACTCCGCCGTCAATCTCGATTCGGCGGGAAACTCCGATCCCTACTACGTCTCGATCGATCTGCCGACGGCGCGCCATCCGCAGACGCTTCTGGCCACGCACGTCTCCGGACGTCCCCTGCCGGTCGAGCACGGCGCGCCGCTGCGCCTGCTTGCGCCGATGAAGCTGGGCCTAAAGAACATCAAGGCGATCACATCGATCGCCTACTCCGCCGGGGAGCCCGCCGATTACTGGAACGAGCGAGGCTACTCGAAGTACGACGGGCTGTGAGAATCCTTTCGAGAAGCTCTCCGATGCGGTGGACCGCCGCGCTGGGCTGCCTCCTCCTGGGAGCCGCGGTCCTCGCCGGGGCCGACAGGAACGCGGGAGACCTCGCCGT
Source organism: uncultured Acidobacteriota bacterium (assembly GCA_963837495.1). Taxonomy (GTDB): domain Bacteria; phylum Acidobacteriota; class Thermoanaerobaculia; order UBA5066; family Gp7-AA6; genus JAWOLE01. Next base: position 703,089 of record CAWINF010000002.1, read on the forward strand.
CGCCGGGCCGGGACCCGGCGGCGCGCGCAACCTGGCTCTCGCGCCGAACCTCTCCTTCACGGACGACTCGTCGGAAAACTTCCCGATCCGCGGCGAGAACCTCGGAGAAGGGAAGATCGCCTCCGACCGGCCGACCGTGATCTTCTTCGGGACGTGCCACTGCTGGAACACCAACCGGGAGGCGGAGCGCTTCGTGGCCCTCGCCGCCCGGGAGAAGGACGCCGTCCGCTTCCTCGTCGTGGACCTGGACCATCCGGCGCGCGAGCAGAAGGCGCTCGTTTCCCGCCTCTATCGCGGCTACATCCCCACGCTCGCCTTCCTCGACGCCTCCGGCAACGTTGTCTACAACCGGTCCGGCGAGACCGCGAGCCGCCGCGGAGACATCACGGGCCTCGAGGAGATCCTCCGCAAAGCACGATAGCCGTCCCGCATGCCGGCGCGGCGGAATCCGGAATCCGTTTCTATCCGCGCCGGGGACGCCGGAGGGAGGGCGGAACGAACACGCGTCCCAGCTTCTCGATGGTGTCGTAATGCTCGGTGGCCAGGCGGTCGAGCAGGATCGCGCCGCGGCGGGTCGTCTCGACGAGGACGCGCCGGCGGTTTCCGGGGTCACGGCGCCGCCGCACGAGGCCGGCCCTCTCGCACCGGTCCACCAGGCCGACGGCGCTCTGGTGGCGGATCTGGAGCCGCCCGGCGAGGTCTTCGATGGCCGGCGCGCCGTCGGGGAAACCGCGCACGAAGAGCAGCAGCTGGTACTGAGTCGGGGTGACCCCCTTGGACAGGGTGATCGCCTCCGAGGCCGCGAGGAACCGCCGCAGCGCGTGGCGCCATTCGGCGAGGGCCCGGTAGTTCCGATCCTCCAGGCGAGGCATCCAAATATCGTAGCACGATCCGCAAATACATCGTGATACGATACGTGCCCGAAGGAGACTCGAAAGATGCTGAAGAACCGCGCCCTCCTCTCCCTGGCCGTCCCGGCCGCCGTCCTCCTCTTCCTCTCCGCCTGCCACGCGAAACCGCCCAGGACGGCGGCCGCAGCGCGCGAGACCGCCTCGTCCTCGCCCGCGACGCCCGTCGCTCCTCCGGGAGCGGCGCAGCCGCCGTCCCTCCAGCCGGATGTCCTGTCGGAGGACCTGGCGACCCTGAACCGCAAGGGATACATGAAGGACGCCTTCTTCGACTACGACAGGGCGGATCTGCGGGAGGACGCGCGCGCGGCGCTCGCGGCCGATGCTCAGTTCCTCAAGAAGTACAGGTCCGCGAAGATCCTGATCGAAGGGCACTGCGACGAGCGCGGGACGGAGGAATACAACCTGGCCCTGGGCGACCGCCGGGCCAACGCCGCGAGGGAGTATCTGGCCTCGCTCGGAGTTCCCGCCTCCCGCGTCGCGTCCGTTTCGTATGGAAAAGAGCGGCCGTTCTGCAGCCAGGAGACGGAGTCCTGCTGGCAGGAGAACCGGCGGGGGCACCTGGTCATCACGGCCAAGTGATTCCGGTCTACGGTTCGCGGCGTCAACCGTGAACCTGTCGCCGTGACGGACCCGAAACCGCTCGAGCTTGCGGACGAGCGCCGCTGGTACGCGGAGCACACCGCGCTCCTCATCAGCACTGTCAAGTGGGCGCTTCTCGGCAGCGCGGCGGGCGTCTGCGTGGGTCTGGCGACGAAGGCCTTCCTCTGGTCGCTTTCGGCGTCGGGGAACCTCGTCCGGCGGATCGCCCTCGGGCCGCTGCCGTTCTACTTCCTGTTGCCGCTGGCGATGCCGCTCTGCGTCTGGCTCATCCGCACGTTCGCTCCGACGGCGAAGGGGCACGGAACCGAGGCGGTCATCGCCGCGATTCACAAGAGCTCGGGGAAGACCGACTGGCGCGTCGCACCGATCAAGCTCTTCGCGACGGTCCTGACGCTCGCCTTCGGAGGCTCCGTCGGCAAGGAAGGCCCGTGCGCGCAGATCGGCGCGGCGATCACGAGCGGCTTCGCCGACCTGCTGCGCTTGAACGACGAGGACCGCCGCCGCCTGGTCATCTGCGGGATCGGGGCCGGATTCGCTTCGGTCTTCGGCACGCCGATCTCCGGCGCTCTCTTCGGAATCGAAGTCCTTTATCTGGGCCGGATCGAATACCCGGTTCTCTTTCCCTGCCTCGTCTCCGGTATCGTCGCTCATCTCGTCTGCGGCGTCCGCGCGCCGGTTCCGGCGATCCAGGAGTCTCTCTCTTCCTTCGGCCGCACGGAGATCGTCACGCTGTCGATCGTCTTCGGCGCGATCTTTGGCATCGCGGCCCTGATCCTGATCGAAACGATGCGCGGCCTGGAGAAGGGCCTGCGGCGGTTCGAGCGCCATCCGTACTGGATCGCCGTGGGCGGCGGACTCTTTCTCGCGGTTTTCTATCGGGTGGCGGGGACTCAGTACGCGGGCCTGGGGACGGACACGATCGGGGCCGCCCTTTCCGGCGCGACGCAGATCGCCCTCGCGGCGTTTCTTTGGAAGATCCTGGCGACATCCGTGACGCTCGAGGCCGGCGGGAGCGGTGGCATCGTGACGCCGCTCTTCTTCATCGGCGCGAGCTGCGGGGCCGCCCTCGCCCGGCTCTTCCACCTGCCCGTCGGAGCGTTCGCGGCTTTCGGGTTCGTCGGAGTCCTGGCCGCGGCCGCCAACACGCCGATCGCGGCGGCCGTCATGGGGATCGAGCTGCTTCCGGCGCAGATCGGCGTCTATGCCGCGCTGGCGGCGGGGACGGCCTTTCTGCTCGTGGGCCACCGCAGCGTGTACGCCAGCCAGAAGATCGGCCTCTCCAAGTCCGCGGGACTCGACGTGCGGCTCGACGTGCCGATCGGGGAGCTGACCCGGTCCGGCATGCGTGTCCGGCAGGGAAGCCTGACGCAGCGCGTGCTGCGCCGCCCTCCGCGTCGGCCGGAGGGCCCGGGCACTCCCGAGCTGTAACAGCCGCGCGGAGACTAGAATGCGTCGCCTTGTTCATCGGCCACTTCGGCGCCGCGACCGCCTGGCTCGCACGCGGGATAGCTGACGTTTGTGGAAGGAGCTCGCGGGCGGCGCGGCGCTCAGCGTTTCACGCCGATCACGAGCGCGTAGCCGAGGTAGGGACTCGCGAAGATCCGTTCCGACTCGAGAACCCTGCGAAGCCCCCGGAGACCCCAGCGCTTCAGGACGGTCACGCCGATAGCCAGACACCCGGCCAGGCCCAGCCCTCTTCTGACCTCGCGCGTCCAGCCGGCCATCCAATGCGACCGGTCAAATGCCCGGACCTCCTCGAGGCCTGCGCTTTCGAATACGCCGATCCAATCGCCCAGGGTCCCGGGCTGTTCCTGCTCGATCTCGAGAAGGCGCCGCTGGAGAGACGCGGGCGCGCCGTCCTTCCAGAACAGATCGTGAATGCCGACCCGGCCGCCGGAGCGGACCACGCGGGCCATCTCGCCGACCGCGCGCAGCTTGTCGAAATGACAGACGGCGCACTCCGAGAGGGCGACGTCGAAGGCTCCGCTCCGGAAGGGAAGGCGGTGCGCGTCGGCCTGGACGATTCGCGGGGAGGCTTCCAGCGCGAGGAGCTTCCGGCGCTCGCTGGCGATCATTCGCGCAGAAAGGTCCATGGCCGTGACGCGCGCGCCGAATTCCCGGGCGATCAGGCTCGCCGTTTCGCCGGTGCCGGCGGCGACCTCGAGCACCGACGAGCCCGGCGCGGTCGCCGTGAGCGTGGCCAGCTCGCGCGTGATGTCCAGGGCGCCCGGGTGCAGGACCGTAAGCCCGAGGTCTTCGGATTCGACCAGAGCCTCCAAAGACGGCTGATCCACGCGTCAAGAACTCCTTTCCGGCAAACCCTCGGCGCGACGCCGGCCCGAAGATGGCTCTCTCGACGCGCAGAATACATCGTGTTACGATATATTTTCGGTTTTCCGGCGCTGCCGGCGGCCGCCCCGCGGGCGGAAAGGGTCGGACGATCCGGGCGGCAAGAAGGCCTGTCGTGGAGGGAAATGAAGAACGGCCGTGGTTCCCACGGATCGGCAACTTCGAAGGGCCGACGCCACGGCCGCTGGAACGCCGAGATCACGCTTTCCCCCGACGACGGGCAGATCGTCGTGGACAAGACGGTCCGGTGCCTCTACGAACGGAGACAGTGGAGCGATCCCGAAGCGTTCATGAAGATGGCGTAGCAGGAGGTGACCATGCCGGATCTTCAGGTCAGGACTCGCGAGGGCGGAAAGGCACTCTTGAAAGAGAAAACGATCCAGGAATTCCGGGGCGGGCTGCGGGGCAAGGTGCTTCTGCCAGGCGAGGAGGGCTACGACCGCGCCCGTGTCATCTACAACGCGATGATCGACCGGCGGCCCGCGCTGATCGCCTTCTGCGACGACGTGGCGGACGTCATCCACGCCGTCGGTTTCGCCCGCGAGAACGACCTGCTGGTCTCTCTCCGCGGGGGCGGCCACAACGGGCCCGGCCTGGCTTTGTGCGACGACGGGCTGGTCATCGATCTCTCGCATCTGAAGGGCGTCCGCGTGGATCCCGCGGCCCGCACCGTCCGGGTCGCCGGAGGCTGTACCTGGGGGGAGGTGGATCACGCGACGCACGCCTTTGGCCTGGCCGTCCCCACCGGCATCATTTCCACCACCGGCGTCGGCGGCCTCACGCTGGGCGGCGGCCACGGCTACCTGGCGCGCAAGTATGGCCTGACCATCGATAACCTGCTGGAGGCGGACGTGGTGCTTGCCGACGGCCGGTTTGTGACGGCGGGCGCAAACACGAACGAAGACCTGTTCTGGGCGCTGCGCGGCGGCGGAGGCAACTTCGGCGTCGTCACGTCTTTCCTCTTCCGGGGCCGTCCGGTGGACACCGTTTACGGGGGGGTGACGCTGTGGCCGCCGGAGCGCGCGGCCGACGTGCTGCGCTGGTACCGCGATTTCCTTCCGGCGGCGCAGCACGACCTCTACGGGTTCTTCGCGTTCCTGGTCGTGCCTCCGGGCCCCCCGTTTCCCGAGCCTCTGCACAACAAGCCGATGTGCGGCGTCGTCTGGTGCTACGAGGGCCCGATCGAGAAGGCCGAAACCGTATTCCGCCCGGTTCGCGCGTTCGGACCGCCCGCTTTCGAATTTCTCGTTCCGATGCCGTTTCCAATGCTCCAGAGCATGTTCGACCCCCTCCTCCCGCCCGGTCTCCAGTGGTACTGGAAGGGGGACTTCGTCAACGAGATCGGCGACGAGGCCATCGCGGTGCACCTGAAGTACGGGCTGCGGCTTCCCACGCCGCTCTCGACGATGCATCTCTACCCGGTCGACGGCGCCGTGCATCAGGTTGGAGAGAGCGAGACGGCGTTCAGCTACAGGGGCGCGACATGGTCCTCGGTGATCGCCGGCATCGATCCCGACCCGGCCAACAAGGAGCGCATCAGCGCGTGGGCGCGCGACTATTGGGATGCGCTGCATCCCTACTCGGCCGGCGGAGCCTACGTCAACTTCATGATGGAGGAGGGCCAGGACCGGGTCCGAGCGACTTATCGCGGCAACTACGACCGTCTCCTGGAGGTCAAGAAGAAATACGACCCCTCCAACCTCTTCCGGGTGAATCAGAACATCAAGCCCTCCGCCTGACGATCCTCTCCAACAAGGTGCGAGAGTTGGTGTAGGAGCAGAATGAAGGGGCGCGACGCGAGGCGCGACCCGATATGAGCTTCGAGAGAAGGCCGCTGCGAAGGGTGCCGATCGACCAGACCAACCTTCACGCGAAACCGTTTGAATTCCTCGGGAACGCCCCGGATCTTGCCCGGGAGCTTTCCCGGCGCATCCGCGGGGAGGTCCGCTTCGACACCGGGAGCCGGGCCCTCTATGCGACCGACGCCTCGAACTACCGGCAGGTCCCCATCGGCGTCGTCCTGCCGGCGGACTCGCAGGACGTGATCGAGACGATCGCCGTCTGCCGCCGGCACGGCGCCCCGATCCTTTCGCGCGGCGGCGGGACCTCGCTGGCCGGCCAGTGCTGCAACGCGGCGGTCGTGATGGACATGTCGAAATACATGAACCGGGTCATCTCGATCGATCCCGACCGGAGGCTTGCCGTCGTCGAGCCGGGCGCGATCCTCGACGACCTGCGTTCGGCCGCGGGGCCGCACGGGCTGACTTTCGGCCCGGACCCGGCCACGCACGCGCACTGCACGCTCGGCGGCATGATCGGCAACGACTCGTGCGGCGTCCATTCCGTCCTGGCGGCTCTCGAAGGGGAGGGGCCGCGCACGGCGGATCAGATCATCGAGCTGGAGATCGCCACCTACGACGGCCTGCGGATGCGCGTCGGCAAGACGTCCGACGAAGAGCTCGCGGGCATCATCGCCGCCGGGGGCCGGCGCGCGGAAATCTACCGCGACCTCGCCCTTTTGCGGGAGCGGTACGCCGCGATGATTCGGGAAAGGTACCCCGACATTCCCCGGCGCGTCTCCGGCTACAATCTTCCCTATCTCCTTCCGGAGAAGGGCTTCCACGTCGCCCGGGCGCTCGCCGGCTCCGAGGGCACGTGCGTTACCGTGCTCGAGGCGACGCTCCGGCTCCTTCCGAACCCCAGGGCACGCACGCTCGTCGTCGTCGGGTTCGAGAGCGTCTTCGCCGCGGCGGACCACGTCCCCGAGGTGATGAAGCACCGTCCGATCGGGCTCGAGGGAATGGACGATCGCCTCGTCAACGACATGAAGGCGATCGGCCTGTACCCGCGGGACTCGAAGCTCCTGCCCGAAGGGGGAGGCTGGCTCGTGGTCGAATTCGGAGGAGACTCCAGGGAGGAATCCGGCGGGAAGGCTGTCGAGCTCGTGGCGGAGATGAAAAGGTCGGGCGCCCTGGACGCCAGGATCTACAACGATCCGAAGGAAGTCGAGCAGGTCTGGAAGGTGCGCGAGTCCGCGCTGGGAGCGACAGCGCATGTCCCGCAGAAGCCGCTGACCTGGGAGGGCTGGGAGGACTCGGCGGTCGCGCCCGAAAAGCTGGGCGGCTACCTGCGCGATCTGCGCAGGCTCATGGAGAGGCATGCCTATCAGGGGGACTTCTACGGCCATTTCGGGCAGGGATGTCTGCACGTGAGGATCAACTTCGACCTGGCGACGAAACCGGGGATCGACGCCTACCGCGCGTTTCTCTACGAAGCGGCGGACCTCGTGGTCTCCTACGGCGGATCACTGTCGGGCGAGCACGGCGACGGGCAGTCGCGGGCGGAGCTGCTCCCGAAGATGTTCGGGCCGGAGCTGATCGAGGCCTTCCGGGAGTTCAAACGCATCTGGGACCCCGACGGCCGGATGAACCCGGGCAAGGTGGTGGACGCCTATTCGGTCAGCGAGAACCTGCGGCTCGGCGCGGGATACGGCCCTCCGGCCGAGCGCACGCACTTCCGCTACCGCGAAGACAAGGGAAGCTTCGGCCGAGCCGTGCTGCGCTGCGTGGGCGTGGGCAAATGCCGCCGCCTGGAAGGCGGAACGATGTGCCCGAGCTTCCGCGTCACCCGCGACGAGGAGCACTCGACGCGGGGGCGCGCGCGCCTGCTCTTCGAGATGCTTCGGGGCGATGCGATCACGGATGGATGGAGGAGCCGAGAGGTCCGCGACGCGCTCGACCTGTGCCTCTCCTGCAAAGGATGCAAGAAGGACTGCCCGGTCAACGTGGACATGGCCGCGTACAAGGCGGAGTTCCTGTCCCGTTATTACGCGGGGCGGCTGCGGCCGCGCTCGGCCTACGCCTTCGGCTTGATCCCGTGGTGGGCCCGGATCGGCTCGCTCTCGCCGGGCCTCGCCAATTTCCTCACGCAGACCCCCGGGCTGGCGCGCCTGGCCAGGGCAGCTGTCGGCGCATCCTCCCAGCGCCGCCTTCCTCCCCTCGCCGCGGAGACCTTCCGCTCGTGGTTCAAGCGAACTCGAGTCGGCCTCGGGTCCCGAGTCCCGAGTCCCGAGTCCCGGCCCAGGGTCCTTCTCTGGCCGGACACCTTCAACGACCACTTCCATCCGGGCACGGCCCGAGCGGCCCTCGAAGTGCTGGAGGCCGCGGGATTCACCGTGGACATCCCGCGCCGTCCCGTCTGTTGCGGCCGTCCCCTCTACGACTACGGCATGCTCGATCTGGCCCGGAGGTTCCTGCGCAATGCCGTGACGGAGCTTCGCGACGAGTTGCGTTCGGGAACTCTCCTCGTGGCGCTGGAGCCCTCGTGCGCGACGGTCTTCCGCGACGAACTCGCCGAGATACTCCCGGACGACGAAGACGCGAGGCGGCTAAGCAAGCAGACCGTTCTGCTCTCGGAGCTGCTGGCCGAGAAGGCCACCGGCTGGTCTCCCGGCCGCCTGCCGGGCCGTGCGATTCTCCAGACGCATTGCCACCAGAAGTCGGTCCTCAGCGTCGAGGAGGAGAAGCAGCTTCTCTCGGACCTGGGCCTGGAGACGGCCGAGCCGGAGGCGGGATGCTGCGGCATGGCCGGCGCGTTCGGTTTCGAGAAGGAGCATCGCGACGTTTCAGTCGCGATCGGCGAGCAGGCGCTTCTCCCGGCGGTGCGCGACGCGCCGTCCGACACGCTGATCCTGGCCGACGGCTTCTCGTGCCGCGAGCAGATCCGGCAGGAGACGGGGAGAGAAGCCCTGCACCTGGCGGAGGTGCTGCACCTGGCCTTGCGCCGGCCCGGGAAGCCTCCCGGACCCTTCCCGGAGGCGGCCTATCGCGAGCGCGTGACGCGACGGCCTTCGATCGGGACGGTCGCGCTCCTGGCGGCAGGCGCCGCCGCTGCGGGCCTCCTCGCGATGGCGGGACAGAAAGGCCGACGGCGATGAAGGCACAGGCGCGTCCTCGGAGCAGTAGGGGCGGCCCTTGCGGCTGCCCGCCCCTGCCGGTGATGCCAACGCGTGCCGGACGGCGGCGGTTCGCGAGGTGAACCCGTGCCGTCGATCGTCGGAAGTTCGTCGTGTTCGCTGCACGGTGGTCTCGACGAGTTGGCGAGTCCTGTGGAGGCGGGAGGGCGCAAGGCCCTCCCCTACGGCACGCGTGCAGGGTCGTTGCCAGCCAGGAGCGCGAACGTGTCGCGGGCGATCACGGATTCCTCGTCGGTCGTGAGGACGTGGACCTCGATCCGGGAGTCGTCTGCCGAGATGCGGCCCTCCCCGCGCAGGCCGTCGTTGCGGACCTCGTCCAGGACCAGGCCGAGCTCTTCGAGCCCTCCGAGAATCGCCGCCCGGAGGCGAGGCGCGTGCTCTCCGATTCCGCCGCCGAAGAGGACAGCGTCCGCGCCCCCGAGGACGGCCAGGTACGCCCCGAGGAATTTCCGGGCGCGGTAAGCGAAGAGCTCCAGAGCCAGCCGGGCGCGCGCGTCGCCGGCCGCGGCCGCGCGCTCGACTTCCCGCGCGTCGCGGGAGACGCCCGAGACCCCGAGCAGGCCGGAGCGCTCGTTGAATCCCTCGACGATCGCCTCCGCCGTGACTCCTTCGCGCCGGGCGAGGTAGGGCACGAGGGCGGGATCCAGGTCTCCCGAGCGCGTGCCCATGACGAGGCCCTCGAGCGGCGTAAAGCCCATCGAGGTGTCCACGGACCGCCCGCGGTCGATAGCGCAAGCCGAGGCGCCGTTGCCCAGCTGAAAGGCGATCAGCTTCAGATCCCCGGCCCTGCGGCCGGAGATGCGGGCGTACTCCTCCATCAGGGACCGGAAGGCCGTGCCGTGGAAGCCGAAGCGCCGCACGCCGTGGCGCGCAGCGAGCTCGCCGGGAATCGCATACGAGGAGGCGCGCTCCGGCATCCCGCGATGAAAGGCCGTGTCGAAGACGCCGACCTGGGGGAGATCCGGCCGCGCGCGGCGGCAGGCCTTGACGACGGTGAGAGCGTGCGCGTTGTGAAGGGGCGCGATCTCGCCGAGGCTCTCGAGAGCGGCGATCGTCTCCTCGTCCAGCCGGACGGGATCGGAAAAGCGGTCTCCTCCATGAACCACTCTGTGAGCGAATACGTCGAAGCGAGCCTCGGTGGCGCCTGAGGAGAGACGCGACAGAACCTCGGCTGCGGCGCGGGCGTGGTCCGGAGGGCCGGACTCCTCCCCGATCTTCTCGATGACCCCCGAGGCGAGCGGCCGCATCGCCCCGTCTCTCTCCCGCGGCGCCTCGATCACCCGGTATTTCAGCGAGGAGCTGCCGGAGTTGAAGACGAGGACTCTCATCGCGTCCTCGGTGGGGTCAGTCCGGCCCGCCGCAGGAGCGAGGCGATGCGGCGACAGCGCACGGTGACCTCCCGAAGATTCTGTTTTTGCGAAATGGGAGCGTATTTCGCGAGGCGCCGTTGGGTCAACGAGAAGCGCCGGCTCCAGGGTCGGCGCAGGCGCGGAGCGACGGTCAGGCGACGTCCCAGCGGCGGGCGAGGCGGCGGGCCGCGGCGAAGAGGAGGAGAGACCCGGCCAGCAGGGCGGCGACCTGGGGCCAAAGGTTCACGATCGGCTCATCGCGCCAGAAGACCTTCATGAAGCCGTCGATCGCCCAGGCGTTCAGCGTCACGAGGCCGAACTTCTGGATCGTATCGGAGAGCAGGTAGCGGGGGACCATGCTCCCGCCCAGCGCCGACATCGCCAGGATGAGCAGGTTCGACAGGGCGACCAGCTGCATGCGCGACCGGGAGAGCGCGGCGAGCACGAGCCCGAAGCAGGAACAGGCGAGGGCCGTCGCGACCGCCATGATGAGGAAGCCGGGGACGTGGCGGTGCAGTTCGAGGCCGAAGAAGATCTCGCCCCAGACGAACATCACGACGAGCTGCATCACGGCCACGCTCGAGAGATACACGACCTTGCCCAGGAGCAGCCTCCCCATCGAGACGCGCGTCGCCAGGATCCGGTCGAGAGTCCCGCTCTCGGCTTCCTCGATGAGAGCGCCGCCGGCTCCCGCGGCCGAGAAGAGGAGGAACATCACGCCGAGGCCGGCGGCGAGCAGGGCGGAAGTCGGGTTCTTCTTTGTTTCGCCGAGGACGTCGCGGACCTCGACGTCCACGAGCCCGGCCGCCGCGGCACCGCGCGCTGGAGCGCCGGAGGCGGTCCGCTCGCGCAGGGCCCTGAGGTTCTCCTCCATCTTCGCCCGTTGCTCGGGCGTGAGACCTCCTCCCCAGCGGTCGAGCTCTTCCATCCCCGTTCGCGCCATCGCCTCGGGCATCGCCGTCGCCGCGATTCCCTGCAGAAGGCCGGACACCACCTGCGGCGCGACAGGGTCCGAGCTGTCGGCCAGCAGCTCGAGCTTCGGGCGTCGCGCCGAGGCGCCGAACCGGATGGGCGCCTCGCCGAAACCTTTCGGGATGATCAGGGCGAGGGGAACGCTTCCCGCGCGCACGGCCGCTTCGGCCGAGGCGCGGTCGAACGGCCCTTCCGAGCCGCCCGCGGCCGGGATCTTCCCGGCTACGACGGAGAGCCCCTTCTCGGCCTTCAGGGCGGCGACGAGGCGGCGGGAATTCCCGCTTCCGTCCTCGTCCACCACGGCCACGGAGACCCGCCGCGTTCCGCCGCGCGAGCTTCCGAAGAGCCCGGCGAAGATGGAGAAGAAGACGATCGGCACGACGAACGCCAGGACGAAGGCGGCCCGGTCGCGCCGCAGCTTCGCCAGGTGCGTCCGGACGACGGCGAAGATCATTCGCGCAGCTCCCTCCCCGTCAGGTGGAGGAACACCTGTTCGAGCGTGGCGCTCTTCAAGGCCAGGTCCCGGATGCCGATCCCCTTCGCGTGGAAGATCTCCAGGAACTCCCGGATCTGCACGGCCGGATCCTCCACCGAAGCCTGCACCTTCGTCCCGTCCACGGTCGCCCCGAACTTGCGCAGGGATTCGCGCACGTCCGGCGGGATCGCCGCCTCCGTCTCGATCGAGACGGTCTGCGCCGCCCCGAGCGTCTGACTCACGAGCTCGTCCCGGGTCCCCGAGGCGATGATCTTGCCGTGATCGATGATCGCGATCCGGTCGCAGAGCCTCTCGGCCTCCTCCATGTAGTGCGTCGTGTAGAGGAGCGACACGCCCCGCGACTTGAGCTCCTCGATCATCCCGTAGATGCGCTCGCGCGACTGGGGATCCACGCCGACGGTCGGCTCGTCCAGGAGAAGAAGCCTCGGGCCGTGGATGGTGCCGGCCGCGATGTTCAGGCGCCGCTTCATGCCGCCCGAGAGCCGGTCGGTGCGCTCGTCGGCGCGGTCGGAGAGTCCGATCCACTCGAGGTTCGAGGCGATCGCGCCCTCCAGGGGCTTTCCTTCGAGCCCCTGATATCGCCCGAACGTCCAGAGGTTCTCGCGAGGCGAAAGCAGCGGGTAGAGCGCGACCTCCTGAGGCACCCAGCCGCGCAGCGCCCTCGCGCCGGAATCCGCGGGGGACAGTCCGAAGAGCCGCAGGCTTCCCGAGTCCGGCAGGACGCGCCCCGCGATACCGCGGACGAGCGTCGTCTTGCCCGCGCCGTTGGGCCCGAGCAGGCCCAGGATCTCCCCGGGAAGAATCTCGAGCGTGACGCCGTCGAGCGCCTTGCGGCCGGCGAAGGCCTTGGACAGGTCGCGGATGTCGAGAGGAAGCGGTTCGGGCATGGTCTTGGGGCCTACGCTTCGGAGTTTAACCCGCGCTCCGGCGGCCCCCGTCCGGGAAGGAAAAGTGAGGTATCCTGCGCCGCTCGCCGCACGGAAGCATCCGAGCGCTGGGGGATCCGCGAACGACATGCACAGTCTGGTCTTTGCCCTGCTGCTCGCCGCCGGGTGCGCCGGGATCCTGATCAGTTTCGCGAGGGCGCGCTCCCGGGCCGTCTTCCTCGAGGATGGCTTCATTCAGCCGGGTCGCCGCAACACGGCCGTTGTCCTGCTCGCGGCGGTGCTGCTCCTGACGGTGGCGATTCCCTTCGCGGGAGGGCTGGCGGGAGCGGAGCCCGACACCAGGGACTTCACTCTCGTCTCGCTCTTCGCGGTGCATTTCATGCTGATCGTCTTTCTGGCGGTCTACTACGCGCTCTCGAGCCGCCACTCTCCGCTGGAATTCCTGAAGCTGACGAGCGCCCGGCCGGCCGCGGATCTCGGCGCGGGTTTCCTCATCGGTTTTGCGGGATGGCTGCTGACGATCGTGGTCCTCCTGATCGTGATCGGTCTCTGGTACGTGCTGGGGCGGCCCGCGTCGCCCGCGGCGGGGCGCGAAGTCTCGCCGACGATCGTCTGGCTCGTGGCGCAGCCGCTGGCTATCCGCATCCTGATCGTCCTGTCGGCGATGGTCGTCGAGGAGCTCTTCTTCCGCTCCTTCCTTCAGCCCCGGGTCGGCGCCCTCGCCGCGACCCTCATGTTCACCGCGGCTCACGGGGCCTACGGACAACCCCTCGTGCTGGTCGGGATCCTCGTCATCTCGACCGTCCTCTCGGCGACCTTCGCCCTCTACGGCAACGTCCTCCCGTGCATCATCGCCCACGGAGTCTTCGACTCGATCCAGATGTTCGTCCTGATCCCGCTGGCGCTCCGCCCCATGGGTTGAGCAGCGTCATCCCGACGAACATCGTGCTTCCGTTGCCGTAGGAGCGGGCCTCGCGCCCGCCCGCCTCTCTTCGTCGCACCCGTTGGTGCGGGACGGCCACGCCGTCGTCGCACCGGTGCCAACGACGTGTCCCCGGCCCCTAACGGCCCGAGGAACACGATCCTTGAAAAGTCCCGCCTCACGGAGGCTGTCGCGGTCTCCACGTCGGAGCGGAACCGATGGAGGCGGGCGGCCGCGAGGGCCGCCCCTACGGCGCGAGGGGCGCGAGGCGAGCTGAGGCGGCCTGCTCGATCCGGAAGCCGGGCATATCGGGCAGCTTCGGAAACCCGGCGGCCACGACGACGTCGCTCCCATCCCGGACAAGTGTCTCCTTCTTCGGGCTCCTGGCGCGCGCCTTCGTCCAGGCCGCCTCGAAGCGCCCGGCGGCGGCCGGCGATTCGAAGCGGGCGCGAAGGAGGTAGGCGATAGTCTGGCCGGAAGCGAAGAAAGCGATGCGGTCTCCGCGCCAACCCGACGCCGCCGCGTCCGCCTCGCTTTCCTCGAGCGAGCGCCGCAGGAGGAAGCGCAGCGTCCATTCTCCGAGCGTGTCGGCGTAGAGAGAATGGAAGCCGGGGGGAGAAAGCCGCTCCACTCTCTCCGGCAGCAGGTTCTCGGCCGGTACGAAACTCCTTCCCTCGTGGAGAATCTCCGAGGAAGACAACGGCGGATTCTTCCAGAGCCGGTCCACCCCGGCCCACCCCTGGCTCCTGACCACCCGCCGGACGAAGGCCGTTCCCTCCGTGTAGGGAAAGAAGAGCTGCCCGGCGAAGTAGTCCGGGATGTCCCTGGGGACGCTCGAGCGATCGAGCGCGCCGGCGGACAGAAGCGGCCCGAGCATTTCTTCCGCTCCCTCATCGGCGCCCGGGACGCCCGCCAGGACGACCCGGACCATGACGAGCGTCGCCTCTCCTTCGAGGAGGCTCTCGAGCGCGAGCGCCTTGTCGCCGTTCTCCTTGAGCTCCTTCATGCGGCGGTCGAGCTTCATGCTCTCGTCCTGCAGGGCGTGCGTCAGCTCGTGGGCGAAGATCAACTTCTCCGACATGCCGGCGATGTCGGCGGCCCCGCCGATCCCCTCGAGGTCATCCTCCTCCCCGGGGCTCTCCTTCTGCAGCGCCTTCTCCGCCCCGCGGATCACGTAGAACCTCCGCGGCTCCGGGTCGTAGAACGCGATGACCTGGGAGGCGTAGAAATCCACGAGCCGATCCATCAGATTGGGGGTGTCCTCGATCAGGCCGAGCGCGACGAGGGTCTTCAGCGTCTCGCCGGGGGAAGCGGGGAAGGACTCGCCGACCTTCGAGCGCAGGACCTTCCGCAGCTCCTTCTCATCCATCTCGCTCGCGGGGACGACCCTCTCGAAGCGGCGCCCCCGGACTTTCTCGACCTCTCGGGCGACCTGGGCGACCCTCGCGGGAAGCAGCGCCGTGGCGCCCAGGGTGGCGAGGACGAGAAGCACGGCCACCCGGCGCAGGACCTTCACGGCGGGCAGGGTAGCACGGGGTCTTGTCCCGGCTATCTTCACGGGGGCCTTTCGGCTAAGATGCCGCGGAATTTCGGACGTGAATGAGTTCGCCACTCACCGCCAGCGAGACCGGACCGATCCGGATGTCTCTGTCCAGCCGTTTCGAGAACATCGAAATGGCACAGCACCTCTGCGGCAAGCTTCTCGAGGGATGGGACTTGAGCGAGGAGACGACTCACTGGATCCTGATGGCTCTGCGCGAGGCCCTCGCCAACGCCATCAAGCACGGCAACGGACAGGACCCGGGAAAGCGCGTTCATCTCGAGATGGAAGTGTCCGACTCCACGCTCCGGATCCGGATCCAGGACGAAGGCGGGGGGTTCGATCCCGACAGGGTCGTGGATCCGCTCGCTCCGGAAAATCGGCTGAAAACCTCGGGACGCGGTATCTTCTACATGAAGACGTTCATGGATGAGGTCCGTTTCCGTCAGATGGACGGAGGCGGCATGGAAATCGTCCTGACGAAGGACCTGGCGGAAGGCAAGCAGAAGGAGGAGGGGGACTGACGATGAAGACGACCGTGCGCGAAGCTGCCGGCGGCGTTCAGATCGTGGATCTGAAGGGGAAGATCACGATCGGAGCCGGAGACGTGCAGCTCAGGGAGACCATCAACCACCTGGTGGAAGCGGGGAAGAAGAACATCCTGATCAACATGCACGACGTGACGACCATCGACTCGTCGGGGATCGGCGAGCTGGTCGGTTGCTACACGTCGGTCACGAACAAGGGCGGGAAACTGAAGCTCCTCCACCTGCCCCCGAAGATCAACGACGTTCTGACCGTCACGCAGCTGATCACCGTTTTCGACGTCTACGAGTCGGAGCCGGAGGCGGTGGCGAGCTTCGCGTAGCCCGGATAACTCACGGACACCCAGCCGGAACACGTGCATCTCGTTAAGAGATGAACGGGTTGCTGCCGGAGCTTTGCGTGTTGCGGAAGTACCCCTTGTTCCCGCGAGAGATTTTTCGTCGGGACGAGGAAGACCGACGACGGCGATGCCGGCGGCATCGCAGAGGAGGTCTGACGACGTATCCGGCGGAAAAGATCCGCGGGACGGCTGGAGTCGTTCGTGAGTTATGCGGGCTAGGTCACGGCACACGGAGCCCGCGGCGAACCGGAAGCCCGCTTTTGACGCGTTCGCCGCGCGCTGCCTGCCTCCGCTCGAAGGGGAGCTTTCCCGCGCGCTGCCCTCCCGCGCCAGCCGCGCTCCCGCGCTGTCGAGCGCCATCGAAGAGGCCGTCCTCTCGCCCGGCAAGCGGCTGCGGCCTCTCGTCGCGCTGGCAGCGGGGGAGATCGCCGGCGCCCCGGCGGCCGCGCCGATGGCGGTCGCGGTGGCGGTCGAGTTTCTGCATGCGGCCTCCCTCGTCCTGGACGACCTGCCTTCCATGGACAACGCGCGGCGGCGGCGGGGAAGACCGGCGCTGCATCTGGTGCACGGCGTGGCCACCGCGGAGCTCGCGGCCGTGGCGCTCGTCGCGCGGGCCTTCGAAATCGTTTCTCAGGCGCCGGAGACTCCGGCGCGAACGCGCTCTCGGGTCGCGGAGGAGCTGGCCCGGGCGATCGGCGCGGAAGGCTCCTGCGCCGGGCAGGCCGCCGACCTCGCGGCCGATCCCGCGGGCCTCGCCCTCGAGGACCTCGAGGCCATTCACTCGCGCAAGACCGGCGCTCTCTTCGTGGCGGCCGTGCGGGGCGGAGCGCTCTCGGGCGGGGCGGGCGAGAAAACCCTCGAAGCCCTGACTCTGTTCGCCCGCAACCTGGGTCTCGCGTTCCAGATCACCGACGACATGCTCGATCTCTCCGGGGACCCGGAGCGGATGGGCAAGGACACGAGGCGCGACGCGCACCGCGCCAACTTCGCGACGCTCTTCGGTTTGGCTTCCTCCCGCAAGCTCGTCGAGGAGCTGCTCGAATCCGCCGTGACGTCCCTCTCGCCCCTCGGCAAAAAGGCTACCGTGCTCGCCGACCTCGCAAGAGTCGTCCGGGACCGCCAGAAATGACCCGGGACACGAACCCCGAGCCCCGTCGGTGCTCCCCGTGCCGTAGGGGCGGGGGTTTGCGGCGGGCGAACCCGCCGCATGTCGCGTCCCTCGGCCGCTGTTGCGGCCGACGACGCTCGGTCCGGCCCCGCCCGCCACAACGAGGCTCACGCTGTGACGGGAGGCGGGCGGCCGCGAGGGCCGCCGCCCCTACGGCACCGATTCCGACCGCGGGCCTCCGTTAATTCGCGTCGTGATCAACCAACCCTCCCTCCCCCTCGACGAGGCCCGCCGCCGCCTGCGCGAGCTGGGCTACCTGAACGGCGGCGTCGAGCGTTACGTCTTCCGCCGCGCCTTCGCCGGGCGCGGCGGGCTCTTCCTGCCCGCGATTCTGCTTGGCGCGTTCGCTGCGGCGGTCGCGTCGCTCGCGGCCGTCGAGACCGGCGAGCCGGGCTTCGGAGATTCCCTGACCGCGGTCGCCGCCCTTCTCGTCCATCTCTTCTGCGCGGACCTCCTGATCGCGGCGATCCTGGCGGCCCTTCTCGCGATGATCGCCGACCGCTCCAGGACTCCAACGGGCACGGCGACGGCCCTCGGTCTCGCCTCGGCGGCGGGAGTCTTCTTCCTCTGGATCGGAGGGTCCTACGGCCTCTCCAGCGAAATCGGCGCGCGGGCGCTGCTCTGGGGAGCGCCGGTCGCGCTCGCGGCGCTGGTTCTCGCCAGAAGCGTGCGCTCAGGTTTCCTCGCCCGCGCCTACGCGCACTCCCGGCTGTTGCCCGGCCGGCCGCGCCGCCGGGTCTTTCTCGCGGCGGCCGTCACAGGGCTCCTGATCGCCGTGGCGATCTTCTCCTCCTCCTCGTGGCGGGGGCGCCCGCCAGCGCCTCCGGTCCTGCCTTCGCCTCGCGGCGGCGCGGTCGCCGTGGTCGCCGTGGACGGGCTGGCCCTGGACGCTCCCGCCTCCGACGGTCTTTCCGGCCTTCGAGAGCTTCTGGCGACCGGAGTGACCGGCTGGTGGCCCGCCAGGGCCGCGACTCCGCCGGAGGTCTGGACCGATCTGGCGACGGGAGAGCCCTCATCCCGCCATGGCGTGCGCGCCCTCGCCCGGGTCCGCCCGCGTGGATCGCCCGCCGGACTGCGCCCTCCTCTGGGCACCGCCTGGTATCTGCGCCGGCTGGGTCCCGCCCTGCGCCTCGTCGCCAACTCGCCCGTGTCGGCTTCGGACCGGCGCCGCCTCGCCTTCTGGGAAGTCGCCGCTTCGGCGGGCCTGCCGGCAGTCGCGGTGGGATGGTGGGCCTCGGGTCCCTGGCCGGGCGCCGATGTCGCCGGCAACGAGCAGATCCTGGCTGGTGCCACCGACGGGATCTCGGCCGACCGGCAGGCCATTGAGGCTTTGAAGCGACGCCGCCGCGGCGGCCAGCAGATCGTGACGGTCTATCTTCCAGGCCTCGACATTCTGCGGGACAGGGTCAGGTCTGAAGAACGGCTGCGCGCGATCGACCAGTTGCGACTCTTCCTGGAGGACGAGGTCTCGCGCGCGGTCGCCGGGCAGGAGACTCTGGTGGTTCTCGCCGCGGACAGCCACCCCGCTCCGTTCGCGCTGGGCCGCATGATCGTCTTCGACGGGCGCCGGCCGGTCCGGACTCTCCGCATCCGCCCCGAAGACGTCGCTCCCTCGATCCTCGCGCGCGCCGGCGTGCCCCCCGCGTCGGACCTCGTCGGCCGTCCCGTCCCCGCCCTCTTCTCTCCCGCCACCCTCGAGACGTCAACGGTCCCGACCTACGGCCCCCGCCACGCCCCGGAAGCCGTGCGCTCCGCCGCGACCGACCGCGAATACCTCGAAAAGCTCAAGTCTCTCGGATACCTGAACTAGGACGCCACGGCTGGCTTGCGCCAGCCGGTGACTCTCCCGGACCGGCTTGGGTTGCACGGGAATGACTACTACGCGCTAAAGAAAGGAGAACGCGCCGGAAACCCGCAAGCCCTACTCACCACCCCCTTTGTGTAAACCATGTTCCCGGTCTATTCTGCAAGCTATCTCCCCGGCTGCTCACCGTTATTCCCCATGCGTGTGGCGATTTGCCAGGTGTTTCCCCATTTGTCTTCAATCATGCAGCGATAGTCGCCGTAGGACGTGATTGAAGGCGCTTCGATCGCACGTGCTCCCGCGTCGAGGGCGCGGCGATAGGTCCTCTGCGTGTCATCAACATACACGTAGAGAAAGCCCGTCATCGGACTACGAGCGCCGGCGTCGCTGATCATGATCACCGAGTCGCCGATCCTGACCTCGGATGGACGGGTCTGCCGGTATTCTCCCGTCGCGCCGAAAACTTCCTTTACGAATCGAACAAGCTGTTCTGCTTCGTGAACCACAATTCGCGGCGTGACAGTGTGCCAGCCTTCTGGGGCGAGAGGAAGACGACGATTGGCGCGCTCCTTCATCTCGCCTCTACTTGGGTTGCACCGCGGCCGCCTAACTTCATGCGCTCATCGGTTAGATCCGCGAACTGTGAATTCCACAAAGGGCGCGACAATGGAAACCCCGTAGCTGCCGTAAAGTGGAGGCAAGCCGTCGTCCTCAGATCCTTGTGGCCCAGCAGATCCTGGAGCGTTCGAACATCATATCCGTCTTCGATCAGGTGCGTCGCGAAAGAGCGGCGGAAGGTATGGCAGGGGGAGAATATGGGGTCAACGCTGAATGCCTGCGTTGTCTCAGAGATTTGGATGAGGGCAAGCTTGGGATTCTTGTGATCCTGAGCGAAGCGAAGGATCTGCTCCGGTTGCTTCGATCTCCGGGTTCCCGCTCGGGATAGGCTCCGCGGAGGGTCTGCTCATTCCGGCGGGGGCAGATCCTTCGTCGCTCCGGTCGCGCCGTCGCCATAGCGGCTTTGGCGCGTCGGCGACCTCAGGATGACAGGCGGATCGCTTAATACGCGTTGCGGGCGAAGCCGTGGCGCAGGGTCATCCAGAGGATCTTGACGTCCAGGGAGAGGGTCCAGTTCTCGATGTAGTAGAGGTCGTACTCGATTCGCTTCGTCAGGCTGGTGTTGCCGCGCCAGCCGTGGACCTGCGCCCAGCCGGTCATCCCGGCGCGCACGCGATGGCGCAGCATGTACTGGGGGAAGGTCTCCTTGAACTCGCGCACGAACTCGGGACGCTCGGGGCGCGGGCCGACGAGGGACATCTCCCCGCGCAGGACGTTGACGAGCTGCGGCAGCTCGTCCAGGTTCCAGCGCCGCAGGAAGCGCCCCACCCTCGTTCGCCGCGGGTCCTCGGGGCTCGCCCAGGTGGGTCCCGACTCGTCCTCGGCGCCGGGGACCATCGAGCGGAACTTCAGGATCTCGAAGGGGCGCCCGTCCAAACCCATGCGCCGCTGGCGATAGAAGACCGGACCTCCGTCCTCCCGCCGGATCGCCAGGGCGATCGCCGCGAAGAGCGGGGAGAGAGCGGCGAGCGCGGCGCCGGAGACGAAGAGGTCCAGCGTGCGCTTGACGAGGCTCATCCAGCCCGAGAGCGGAACCTGCGTCAGGTGAACCACCGGCAGGCCGTCCAGGTCCTCGACGCCGGCCCGGAAGGTGATGTGCTGCAGGAGGTCCGGCACGACCCGGACATCGGCGACCGTCCTGCCGACCTCCTTCAGGACCGCGAGCATCGCGCGGTGGGCCTCGAGCGGCAGAGCCAGGAAGACCGTGTCCACGCCGAGCTCTTCGACCAGAGCCGCGGCCTGCGAAGTCGGGCCCGCCACCGGAATGCCGCGGTATTGCTCGCCCAGCCTCTGCGGATCGTCGTCCAGCAGCGCGACCGCGCGCAGGCCCGCCTCGGGATGCTCGGCGAGCTTGTCTATGACGGCCCGCCCGAGGCGCCCCGCTCCGACGACGAGGACGTGGCGGACGCCGAATCCGTGGCGCCACGCCTCTTCGAGATAGCGGCGGATCGCGGTCCGGCCCGCGAAGACCAGAAGAACGTCGCCGCAGAAGAAGAGCAGCAGAACCATGCGCGAGTAGGAGAACCCGCGGTAGAAGGTGGCGATACCCGTCAAGAGGAGCGTCGCGAGGCCGGTGGCCACGAGGACGGCGAACCCTTCTTCGATCCGGGAACGGTGCCTCCGGACGCTGTAGAGCCCGTGGAAGTAGTAGACGATCGGCCAGAGGACGGCGATCAGGGGGAAGAGCTTGTAATAGGTCGCGGCGTCGGGGACGCCCTTGGTGATCGGAACGATCTCCGCGCGGAAGCGCAGCGCGTAAGCCGCCACGAGAGCGGCGAGCGTCGTGACCAGGTCCGAGACGAGAAAGAGAAGAGCGATGCGGCGCGTGGACTTCCTGATCATGAATAGCTAGCAGCTTTCAGCTCTCAGCTGTCAGCTCTCGGCTTTTTCAGGTTCTTCTCCGACATAAGGTTCTCGACCTCGCTCCGAAACTGTTCGAGGAAGCGCTTCCGGGCAAACGGGAGCGCCGACTCGCGCAGGCGAGTGTAATCGAAGGCAATCCCCGCGGCTCGCTTGACCGCCCCGGCCAGGCCTTCAGGCTCTTCCGGACCGTAGAGGGCGCCGTTGACGCCGTCGCGCATGATGTCGAGCGCCCCCCCGCGCGAAAACGCGACGACCGGCGCGCCGCAGGCCAGCGCCTCGACCGCCGCAATGCCGAAGTCCTCCTCGCCCGGCTGGACGAAGAACGCGCAGGCCCGATAGAGCCGGCGCAGCTCCTCGGCGGAGCGATTCACGAGGATTTGTACGGAGGAATCCGCCAGGGCGCGGAGGCGCCTCTCCTCCGGCCCGCCTCCCACCAGGACCAGGGGCCGGGCGAGGCGGCGCGCGGCGGCGATCGCCTCTTCGTACCGCTTGTAGGGAACGAGCGCGCCGACGGCCAGCAGGAAGTCTTCGCGGCGCTCGTTTCCGGGCGAGAAGAAGTCCACGTCCACCGGGGGATGGCAGACAGTCGCCTCCCGGCCGTAGTGGCGGCGGATCCGCCCGGCCACGGCGGAGGAGTTGGCGAGGTACCGCGTCGGCCTTCCCGCGGTCTTCTGGTCCCACCGCCGCAGGCGCCCGACGGCGAAGGCCTTGAGCCCCCGCCAGCGCGTGCGCCCCGAGGGGAAATACGCGTCGAACTGCTCGTAGGCGTAGCGGACGGGCGTGTGGCAGTAGCAGAGATGCGGCACGCCCGGCGGCGCGACGGCGCCCTTGGCGACACAGTGCGACGAGGAGACGACCAGGTCGTAACCGGAGAGATCGAACGACTCCACGGCACTCGCGAAGAAAGGCAGGTAGTGGCGGTAGTGCCGGCGCGCCAGCGGGAGCCGGTTCAGAATGGAGACGCGGATCGGATACCTCTCGATCCCCTCCGACACGGAGCCCGGAACATGGAACAGCGTGAAGATCGTGGGCTCCGGCAGGAGCGGCAGCACCGCCTCGAGCACCTTCTCGCCCCCCCGCATCCCGTTCAACCAGTCGTGGACGACGGCGGTTCTCATGGAGCGCCACGGAGGGCGGCGTCATACACGTCCAGCGTCCGGCGGGCGGCCTTGTCCCAGGAGAAGTCGAGGGCGCGTTTGCGGCCAAGCCCGGCAAACTCCGCGCGGGCAGCCTCGTCGGTCGCCAGTTGCGCGATCCCGGAGGCGATGGCGTTGACGTCCATGGGGTCCACCAGGCAGGCATAGCCGCCCGCGATCTCCTGCAGGGCGGAGGTCGAGGAGGTCAGGACCGGGGTGCCGCAGGCCATGGCTTCCACGACGGGGAGACCGAAGCCTTCATAGAGGGTCGGATAGAGAAAGGCCTCCGCGCCCGCGTAGAGCCCCGGCAGGTCCGCGTCTTCCAGGATCCCGAGACGGCGCACGACCTGGGTCAGGTCGAGCGCCGCGATGAGCGCCTCCAGGCGCGCGGGGTTGGCGGGCAGGGGGCCGGCGAGCACGAGGGAATGCGGCAGCGAGCGCTCCTGCCGCGCTTTGGCGAACGCGCGAACGACGTTCTGAACGTTCTTGTGCGGCTTCTCTCCGCCCAGGAAGAAGAGATACGGCGGCTTGAGCCCGAACTTCGCGGCGACGCGCTCCTTCTCTTCCAGGGAAACATCGGAGTGAAACCGCGGGGAGACGCCGTTGTAGATCACCTCGATGCGGGCGGCGGGGATCTGGAAATAGTCCTCCAGGTCCCGCCGCGTGTTGTAGGAGACGGTGACGATGCGGTCGGCGCGCTTGAGCGCGCGGCGGATCATGTAGCGCGCGTAGGAGTGCGCGGCGCGGCTGGGGAGGAACTGCGGATAGAGCAGATGGATGATGTCGTGGATCGTCACGACGGCCCGGGTCTTCCAGAGGGGCGGCAGGACGTAGTGCGTCGCGTGGAAGAGATCGAGCCGGTCCCGCATCAGTCTCCAGGCAAAGCTCGTCAGCTCCGCCACGGAATACCCGGGCGACTCGTCGTAAACGACCTCGAAGTGGGCGGGCAGCTCCGGAAGGGCATCACTGCCGGCGCGATGCGCGTACACGCGGAAGCGATACGCGCGCGAATCCGGAAGCCTGCCGATCGCCTCGAGGAGATTGCGGATGTAAGACCCGATCCCGTAGTCCTTCACCTTGCGAGCGTCGATGCCGATTCGCGTCACGGCGCCGGCTCCCCGGCGGCTTCCGCGAGCACGGCGGCGGTGGCCCGCGCCGCAGCCTCCCAGGAGAATTTCGCCGCGCGCTCCGGCCCGGCGAGCGCGAGACGCTCGCGAGTCCCGGTGTCGTCCAGGACGCGCTCGATCTGGCGCGCGAACCCCGCGGGGTCGCGCGGCCCGGCAAAGAGGGCCGCGCCGCCGGCCACCTCGCGCAGGGCCTCCGCGGTCGAGGTCACCACGGGGATCCCGCAGGCCATGGCCTCCAGGACCGGGAGACCGAAGCCCTCCGCGAGCGAGGGATAGACGAAGACCTCCGCCGCCCGGTAGAGGTCCAGCGCGGCCTCGCGGCCGGTGTAGCCCGCGAGATGGATCCTGTCCCGGAAAGGGGAGCGCGCGATCCGGTCGAAGAGGGCGAGAGTCTTCCAGCCGGATCCTCCCGCGAGCACGAGATCGGGCGCCTCCACGCGGCGGCTCCAGAGAAGGTCGCAAGCGGCGACCAGGGTCTCGACGTTCTTGCGCGGCTCGAGCGTGCCGAGGTAAAGGATGTACCGATGCCCGCCGGCGTATCGCCGCCGAGTCTCGAGGGGAGCCGCCGCGTCCGGCGCCGGCCCGAACCCCGAATCTACACCGTTCGAGACGACCCGCACCCGGGCGCGCGTCTCCGGATACGCTCGCGTCAGCTCCCTCGCGGTCGCCTCCGAGACACAGATGAAGCGGGCGGCCCTCTCCGCGGTCCACTCCCAGAAGGGCGCGAAGCCGGCGAGCGTCCGAAGGTTGTGCCACTCCGGATGCGTCAGTGGCGTCAGGTCGTGAACGACGGACACGAAGGGCAGGCCGGCACGCACCGGGCCGATCGTCAGCGCCGCGAGCAGCACGTCCGCCCCCCACTGTCGGGCCTGCCGCGGGAGGGCCGTCTGGACCCAGATCGTCCCCGGCAAATGCCCGTCCGCGCTCACGCTCCACGGGCCGTTCCCCTCGGCCTCGGGCAGCGGCCGGGGCGTGAAGAGGCGGACCTCGACGCCGGCGCGCGACGCAAGCGCCCCCGCGATGCCCCGCGTGTACGTGCCGATCCCTGTCACCGGCGGCAGGAGCGCCCTCCCATCAATCGCCACCTTCACCGAGTCAAGCTATCAGCTTTCCGCGCGGGCCTTCGGCAGGCGTTTGACTGGAAGCAGACGGTGGGTAAAATAGCGGGTTCCGCCATGAAGCAGCCCAATACCCTCTCTCTCGAAGCGGTCTCGGATGAGCCTCTGCCGTTCGCGTTCGAGCTCTTTTTTTCCACGGCGGAGCTCGACCGGGAGCCTCTACTGGAGATCTCGCCCGTGCGCCTGGAAGGGGAGATCTCCCGAATCGAGAAGGGCTTCTCCCTGGACGCCAGCATCGCCTACACGGGCCAGCTCGAGTGCAGCCGCTGCCTGGTTTCCTATCCCTTCCAGGCCCGCGAGGACTTCTCCCTCATCCTGACGAAGCGCCCCGCCGCCGCGGCGGGTGGAGAGATCTCCCTGGAAGGCGAAGATTTCGATGCGTATTTCTACGATGATCCGGTTATCTCCGTTGCGCCGATCGCCGAGGAGCGGATTCAGATGGCCGTGCCGATGAAGCCGCTCTGCAGGGAAGACTGCCGCGGCCTCTGTCCCCGGTGCGGCGAAGACTGGAACGTCGCCGACTGCGGCTGCGCGGCCGGGTCGGTCGATCCGCGGTGGGAAGTCCTGCGTTCTCTCAAGAAAGTGTAGGTCCAACGATGCCCAACCCCAAGCGCCGCCACAGCAAGGCCCGCCGCGACAAGCGGCGCGCCCACGACGCCCTGACGGCTCCGGCCCTCTCGGAGTGCCCCAACTGCAAGGAGCCCAAGCAGCCGCACCGCGTCTGCCCGTTCTGCGGCTACTACAAGGGCAAGCAAACGATCAACGCCTGACCGGGGCGTGAGGCGTGAGGCGGAAGGCGTGAGACGAGGCCTGGGCATCGTTCGCCTAACGCCTGACGCCTAACGCCTTACGGCCTCGGGTGTCGCTATAATCCACAGACCGTGCGATCCCGGAGATCAGGAGCCTAGCGTGCGCATCGCGGTGGATGCGATGGGTGGAGACCACGCCCCGCAGGTCAACGTGGACGGGGCGATCGCGGCCTTCCGCGAGTTCGGCATTTCGACTCTGCTCGTCGGAAGGTCCGGGCAATTGACGGGTCTGCTGGAGGACTCCGGTTTCCGCGGCAGCGAGATCGAGGTCGTGGACGCTCCGGAGGTCGTGACGATGAACGAGCATCCCGTCGCGGCGCTGCGCAAGAAGCGCAACTCCTCGATCCGGGTGGCCGCCAACTGCGTTCGCGACGGCCGGGCGGAGGGCCTCGTGTCGGCGGGCAATACGGGCGCCGCCATGGTCTCCGCCAAGATGGTCATCGGCACGATCGAGGGGGTGGACCGGCCGGCGCTCGCGACCGTCCTCCCGAACCTGACCGGCCACTGCCTGCTCCTGGACGTCGGGGCGAATCCCGAGGCCAAGACGCAGCACTTCAAGGAGTTCGCGGTCATGGGCTCGATCTACGCGCAGCTCGTGTTCGGGAAGCGCTCGCCCTCGATCGGCTTGATGTCGATCGGCGAGGAGGACACGAAGGGAAGCGACCGCACCAAGGAGGCCTTCAAGTCTCTCAAGGAGACCGGCTTGAACTTCATCGGGAACGTGGAGGGACGGGACGTCTTCAACGGGCGGGTGGACGTCATCGTGACGGACGGGTTCACCGGGAACGTCATCCTGAAGGTCTCAGAGTCCCTCTCCGAAATGGTCGAGCAGTTGCTGCGCGAAGAGATCAAGAGGACGCTGAAGGCCTCGGTCGGATTCCTCCTCTCGCGAGACGCCTTCCGCCGGTTCAAGACCCGGCTCGACTATTCCGAGTACGGCGGCGCGCCGCTCCTTGGCCTCAAGGGCTGCGTCATCATCTGCCACGGCCGCTCGAGCGCCAAGGCCGTCAAGAACGCCATCCGCCTGGCCGCGGAATTCTCCCGGCAGCATCTGGCGGAGAAGATCCAGTCCGCCATCGCCGACCTGCACTCTCGCGAAGCGCGGGCGGTCCAGAGCTGATGTCGCGATGAACCGCGCGAAGATCCTGGGCACCGGGGCCGCGGTGCCGAAGAAGCTGCTGACCAACGCGGACCTCGAGAAGATGGTCGCGACGAGCGACCAGTGGATCACCGAGCGCACGGGCATCAAGGAACGTCACATGATGACGGAGGGGGAGAAGTTCTCCGACCTCTGCACGAAGGCCGCCGAGCTCGCGTTGAAGCGCGCGCACGTCAAGGCCGAAGAGCTCGACATGATCCTCGTCGGCACGATCTCCGGAGACATGCTGTTTCCGGCCACGGCGTGCCTCGTCCAGAAGAATCTCGGCGCCACCGGCGCGGCGGCGTCCGACATCGGCGCCGCCTGCGTGGGATTCCTGTACGGCCTGCACCTGGCCGATGCGCTCATCCAGTCCAACAAGGCGGAGAACATCCTGGTCATCGGCGGAGAAGTGCTGACGCGCTACGTGGACTGGACCGACCGCTCGACCTGCGTCCTCTTCGGGGACGGCGCGGGAGGCGTCGTCCTCCAGGCGACCAAGGGGGACCACGGGATTCTCGGCAGCCGCATGAAATCCAACGGCAACTACGCGGACTTCATCTGCATGCCCGGCGGAGGCTCCAACTTCCCCGCCAGCGATCCGAGGAACATCGAGCAGAAGCTGCCCTACATCCGGATGAAGGGAAACGAGACTTTCAAGGTGGCGGTCAAGGCGATGGCCGACGTGACCGCGGACCTGCTGGCCGAGCAGGGGTTCACCAACCATGACATCCAGCTCTTTATCCCGCACCAGGCCAACGAGCGGATCATCGACGCGGTGGCCTCGCGCCTGAAGTTCCCCGCCGAGCGCGTGTACAAGAACGTGGACCGCTACGGCAACACCTCCGCGGCCTCGATCCCGATCGCGCTGGACGAATGCGTGCAGGCCGGGCGCCTGAAGACCGGCGACCTCGTCATGCTGACCGCTTTCGGCGCCGGGCTGGTGTGGGGGTCCGTGCTCCTCCGGTGGTGAAGGAGAGCCGAAAAACGGGAAACGGGAAACGGGAAACGAGGCAACCTGCTCCTTCGCTTTTTCCGTTTTCCGTTTTCCGTTTTCCGGCCTTGTGATGCTCGCCCTTCTGTTTCCCGGGCAGGGCTCCCAGTCCGTCGGGATGGGGAAGGCTCTCTACGAGGCGTCGCCGGCCACGCGCGCGGTGTTCGAGGAGGCCGACGCGGCGCTGGGCTTCGCGCTCTCGCGGCTCTGCTTCGAGGGGCCGGAAGAGGAGCTGAAGAAGACGGCCAACACGCAGCCGGCCATCCTGACTCACTCGGTCGCGGCGTGGCGGGATCTCCAGGCGCGTTTTCCCGAGCGGCTCGAAGGGGCGGCCTTCGCCGCGGGGCATTCCCTGGGCGAGTACTCGGCCGGGGTCGCGGCCGGCGCCCTCGCCTTTCCGGATGCCGTGAGGCTCGTCCGCCAGAGAGGCCTCTTCATGCAGGAGGCGGTCCCCGCGGGCGTGGGCGCGATGGCCGCGATCGTGGGACTTCCGCCCGAAGAAGTCGAGGCCGCCTGCGGGGAAGCCGCCCAGGGGGAGGTCGTCTCGCCCGCCAACTTCAACTCTCCCGAGCAGACGGTCATCGCCGGCCACGCGGCGGCCGTCGCGCGCGCCTCCGCGGCCTGCACGGCCCGGGGCGCCAGACGCGCGATCCCTCTCGCCGTGTCCGCTCCCTTTCACTGCTCTCTCATGGCGCCGGCCCGCGAGCGGTTGCGCCCGCTCCTGGAAGAAACCCGCTTCGCGGACGCGGCCGTCCCGGTGGTCACCAACGTGGACGCGCGGTCCGAGTCTCGGGGCGAGCTTCTGCGCGACGCGCTTCTTCGCCAGGTGGATTCCCCCGTCCGCTGGGTCGAGTCGGTGAGGCTTCTCGCGCGGGAGGGCGTGGACCGCGCGCTCGAGATCGGCCCCGGGAACGTCCTGTCGGGGCTCGTGCGGCGGATCGAGCGCGGCATCAAGGTCGAGCCATACGGAGGAGATTGATGCGGCGCGTGCTGGGAGTCGGGGTGAGCGCACGCGGAGGAGCGCTTCCTCTTCTTTTCGTCGTGGTCTTCGCCTCGGCCTGCGCGTCGGCGCGCGGCGGGCGCGGAGCATCTCCGCTGGACGCGGCGGTGGAGGCCGCCTCGCGGCGCTGCGCCTGCCGCATCGGAGTCGCGGCGAGGCACCTGGAGAGCGGCCGAACGTACGAGAAGAACGGCGCGGCGGAGTTCGAGTCGGCCTCGGTCATCAAGATCGCCATCGTGACCGAGGCGATGGCGCGGGTGAAGGAAGAAAAGATCGTCCTGTCGGACCGATGGACTCTCTCCGAGGAGAAGAAGGCGGACGGCTCGGGGACGCTCCTGATGCTCGACGCCGGATTGAACCCCACCTGGAACGACCTGCTCACGCTCATGATCGGCCCTTCCGACAACACGGCCACCGACGCCTGGATCGAACGGCTGGGGATTGACGCGATCAATGCCCGCATGGCGGGAATGGGCCTTCCCCACATCCGCCTCTTCGCGATGATCCCGTCGCTCGCCCACGCGCACGACGAGCCTTCCCCGTGGCGGGGGTTTCGCCTGGGCTCGGTCACGCCGCTCGAGCTGGCCGACTGGATGGCGCGGGTCGCGCGCGGGGAGGTGCTGGACCCGGAGTCCTCCCGCCGCATCTTCGAGTACCTCGACAAGGACCCGACGCGCCAGCGCATCGCCCGGCGGTTCCCCTCCGAGATGCTCTGGGCCGGCAAGTCCGGCTCGATGCGCGGCGTGCGCAACGACTCCGGCATCCTGCGCACGAAGAAGGGAAGGTTCGTCCTCGTCGTCCTGACCGACGGCAGCAAGGCCGAGCCGACGAGCTCCGCCGATCACCCGTCCGTGCTCGCGATAGCCGACGTCGCGAAGGCCATCGTGGACACCTGGAGCCGGGACCTGCCCGACATCGTCGAGAAGCCGAAGTGACAGCGCGCCGCACGCGCGCCGTCATCCTGAGCGCCGTGAGGCGCGAAGGATCTCCGGCGAGACGGGGCAGATTCTTCGGGCCTGCAGCCCTCAGAATGACAGGGTAGGGGAAGGTAGACTCCGGGTCGTGAAACGCCTCCAGGATAGGGTCGCCCTGGTCACGGGCGCGTCGCGGGGCATCGGCGAGGCGATCGCGCGGCGGCTGGCCGCCGAAGGGGCAACCGTGGTCGCGGCGGCCCGGACGGCGGACGCTCTGGAGAAGGTCGTCGCCGGGATCGCGGAAGCGGGCGGCAAGGCCCAGGCTCTGACCCTCGACCTCGCCGACCCGGCCTCCGTGGAGAACGGCGTGAAGACCGTTCTCGCTTCGCACGGCCGGATCGACGTCCTCGTCAACAACGCGGGCGTCACCGAGGACAATCTATTGATCCGCATGTCGAAGGACTCCTGGGACCGCGTGCTCGCCACCAACCTGACGGGCGCGTTCCTCCTGACGCAGGCCGCCGTCAAGGGGATGCTGCGCAAGCGTTACGGGAGGATCGTCAACATCACCTCGGTCGTGGGCCTGATGGGCAACGCGGGACAGGCCAACTACGCCGCCTCCAAGGCGGGACTCATCGGCCTGACCAGGTCCGTGGCCCGGGAGCTCGCCTCCCGCAACATCACCTGCAACGCGGTCGCGCCGGGCTTCATCGCGACCGCCATGTCGGAGAAGATGACCGACGCCGTCCGGGAGTCGCTCTCCGGCCAGATCCCGCTCGGCCGTCTCGGCTCTCCCGAAGACGTGGCCGCCGCGGTGGCGTACCTGGCTTCCGAAGACGCGGCCTACGTGACCGGCGCCGTTCTCAACGTATCCGGAGGCCTTTATATGTGAGAGCCGGATTCCCCAATCCCGGCTTTAGGTAGAATACGGCGGCTTTTTGAGCGAGAAGAAAGGGGAACCGAATGAGCGTGGAAGAGAAGGTCAAGAGCATCATCGTCGAGCAGCTCGGAGTGGATGCCAACGAGGTGACTCCGGAAGCCTCTTTCGTGGACGATCTCGGGGCGGATTCTCTTGACACCGTCGAGCTCGTCATGGCGTTCGAAGAAGCGTTCAACATCGAGATCCCGGACGAGGCCGCCGAGAAGATCCAGAAGGTCAAAGACGCCGTCGCCTACATCGAGAAGAGCTCCCCGCAAAGCTGATCTCGAGTCCCGGTAAAAAATCATGCCCCGTGTCTCCTCTCCACGCCGGGTGGCCGTGACGGGAATCGGCCTCGTCTCGCCCGTCGGGGTCGGGAACGCCGCGAACTGGGAGGCGCTGCTGGCCGGCCGGAGCGGCGTCGGCCCCATCACGCGCTTCGACCCGTCCCCCTTCACGTGCCGCATCGCGGCCGAGGTCAAGGACTTCGATCCCTCCCTCTTCATCGAGAAGAAGGAGATCAAGAAGATGGACACCTTCATCCATTACGCGATGGCGGCCGCCCGCTTCGCGATGGAGGACTCGGGCCTTCCGGTCACCGACGAGAACCGGGAGCGGATCGCCGTCGTGGTCGGATCGGGTATCGGCGGCCTCCCGCTCATCGAGAAGACCTCGCGCGAGTTCGTCGAGAGCGGCGACAACGCGCGGGTCATCTCCCCCTTCTTCATCACGGGGCTCATCGTGAACGAGGCGGCGGGCAACATCTCGATCAAGTACGGCCTGAAGGGGCCCAACCTCGCGACCGTGACGGCCTGTACGACGGGCGCCCACGCGATCGGCGAGGCCCACCGGAAGATCCAGTACGGCGATGCGGACGCCGCGATCGCCGGGGGCACCGAGTCGGTCATCACGCCGCTGGCCGTGGGAGGCTTCGCGGTGATGCGGGCGCTCTCCACGCGCAACGACGACCCGCAGCGGGCGTCGCGTCCCTGGGACCGCGACCGGGACGGCTTCGTGATGGGGGAAGGGGCGGGCCTCGTGATCCTGGAGGAGATGGAAGCCGCGAGGAAACGCGGAGCGCACATCTACTGCGAGCTGGCCGGCTACGGCATGTCGGGCGACGCCTACCACATCGCCGCTCCCTCGGAAGACGGAGACGGACCGGCTCGCGTCATGCGCAACGCCCTGGTGGACGCCGGGATCAATCCCGACGAGGTGGACTACATCAACGCGCACGGCACCTCGACCCCCGCCGGCGACAAGGTGGAGACGATGGCGATCAAGATGGTCTTCGGCCCGCACGCCCGCAAGCTCGCCGTCTCCTCTACAAAGTCCATGACCGGACACCTGCTCGGCGCCGCCGGCGGCTTCGAGAGCGCGATCTGCGCGCTGGCCGTCGAGAACCAGGTCATGCCGCCGACGACCAACTACGAGACTCCGGACCCGGAATGCGACCTCGACTACGTGCCGAACGTGGCGCGTTCCGCCCCGATCCGATACGCGCTCTCCAACTCCTTCGGCTTCGGGGGCACCAACGGCTGCCTGCTCTTCAAGAGAATGTGAGCTGTCAGCTGTCAGCTATCAGCTCTCAGCGAGATGCCATTTGAGGAGTTTGTCGGTTGTCGGTCGGTCGTTTTCAGTGTAGGAAGAGAGCGGAACTGAGAACCAGACTGAAGACTGAGCTGAAAGCTGAGAGCTGAAAGCTGAGAGCTATGAACTCCTTCGTCGCCATCGCCTACGTGCCCGACACCGAGACGCGGATCAAGATCGGCGCGGACGGCAAGTCCATCGACGAATCCGACGTCAAGTGGATCGTCTCGCCCTACGACGAGTACGCGCTCGAGGAGGCGCTGCGCATCAAAGAGGCGAAGGGCGCCGGAACGGTCCGGGTCGCGACTGTCGGCCCCGAGCGTGCCAAGACGGGCCTGCGCGAGTGCCTGGCTCGGGGCGCCGACGACGCGGTCTGGATCGATTCGGGCGACGGCCGTTACCTGGACGCGCTCGCCACCGCGAAGGCGCTCGCGGCGGCCGCGCGCGAGGGGTCCTACGACTTCCTCTGGTTCGGCCAGAAGGGAGTTGGCTACGACGAGTCGCTGGTGGGCCCGATGGTCGCCGAGCTTCTCGACCTGCCCCACGTCGGCAACGTGATCAAGCTGGAGGTCGGAGACGGGAAGATCACCGCGCACCGGGAGATCGAGGGGGCGCACGAGGTCGTGGAGTCCACGCTCCCCGTCGTCCTGACGGCCCAGAAGGGCTTGAACGAGCCCCGCTACGCGTCGCTCAAGGGGATCATGGGAGCCAAGAAGAAGGCGATCGCGGAAAAGAAGCTGGCGGAGATGGGGATTCCGGAAGCGGAAGCGGCCAACGCGAAAGTCCGCTGGCGAAAACTGGAATTGCCGCCGGCCCGCCAGGCCTGCAAGCTCATTCCGGCCGAAGATCCGGCAGCCGCCGCGAAGGAGCTCGTCCGGTTGCTCCGTGAGGAAGCAAAGGTCATATGAAGGATGGACCTGTCATCCTGAGCGTAGCGAAGGATCTGCTCTCTCCTCGTCGGTGCTGCAGCAGATTCTTCGTCGCTTCGCTCCTCAGAATGACAGGCGTTAGGTCATGAAGTTCCTCGTTTTCATCGAGCAGCGCGACGGCAAGATCCGCAAGGCTTCTCTCGAGGCGCTCTCCCTCGCGAGCAGGCTCGGCGGCGGGCCGCAGGCGGCGGTCCTGCCCGGAAAGGGCGTGGCCGGGCTGGCGGGCGGCCTCGGGAAATACGGCGCCGGCGTGGTCTACGTCGCCGACCAGGACGATCTCGCGCTGTACAGCGCCAAGGGCTACGTCGGCGCGCTCGACGCCGCGGCGGCCAAGGAGAGTCCCGATGCGGTCCTCCTCGCCGCGACCTCGATGGGTAAAGACATGGCCCCGCGGTTCGCCGCGCGGCGCGGCGTCTCGGTGCTCGCCGACGTGATGGACCTGCGCGTCGAGGAGGGAAGGCTCGTCGGTTCGCGCCCGGTGTATTCCGGCAAGGCGCGCGCCGAGGTGGACTGCGGCAACGCCCCGCTCCAGGTCGTCACGACGCGCCCGAACGTCTTCCCGGCGGAGTCTCGAGAGGCGGCGGAGCCACGCGTCGAGACGCTCTCTCTCGGAGCGGTCGCTCCGCGGGCGAAGGTCGTCCGGGTCGAGGCGTCGGAGTCGAAGGAGCTGGACGTCTCGGAGGCCGACATCATCGTCTCCGGCGGCCGCGGCATCAAGGGCCCGGAGGGCTGGCCTCTCATCCGCGACCTTCAGGAGGCGCTGGGCGCCGCGCTCGGCGCTTCGCGCGCCGTCGTGGACGCCGGGTGGATCGATCACCAGTACCAGGTCGGCCAGACCGGCAAGGTCGTGTCTCCGACCCTCTACGTCGCCTGCGGAATCTCCGGCGCGATCCAGCACCTGGCGGGCATGGGCACGTCCAAGGTCATCGTGGCCCTGAACAAGGACCCCGATGCCCCGATCTTCAAGGTCGCGACCTACGGCATCGTCGGAGACATCTTCCAGACAGTCCCCGAGATCGCCAAGGCAGTCCGGGAAGCCACGAAGGAGTGATCCCGCTGTCCTTCTGAGGTCGCCGACGCGCCAGAGCCGCTTTGGCGACGGCGCGGCCGAAGGCCCGAAGAATCTGCTCCGGGCACGGGCGGCGAACGAGAGCAGATCCTTCGCTGCTCTCAGGATGACACCGAGTCGGCGAAGGGATGACACCGAGTCGGCGAAGGGATGACAAGGGTGGAGTCGTCGGCTAGAGTTCAAGAGTGACTTCTCTTCCCACCGACCGCGTGATCCTCGGCCTGAGCGGCCGTCTCGCTTTTGGCCTTCTCGTCCTCTTCGCCGTTCTCGTCTTCGTCTACTCGGCGAGCCGGCGCGTCCGTCTTCTGCTGGCTCTTGGGCCCGAGCCCCGATTCGATCGGATCGTCCTCAGGATCAGGAAGACCCTCGAGTACGCCTTCGCGCAGAAGAGGATGTTCCGCGACCCCTACGCCGGGACCTTTCACTTCCTCATCTTCACGGGCTTCCTCGTCCTGACGGTCCGCACGACAGCGCTCGTGGTCGAAGGGCTCGTGCCCGGTTTCGTGCTGCTGTCCGGCCGCGCCGGCGATCTCTACACGCTGGCGAAGGACGTCTTCGAGGTCCTGGTCCTGATCGGCGTGGCGATGGCGGTCTTCCGCCGGGCCTTCGCGCGCCCCAAACGTCTCGATCTGACCCTCGACGCGTGGCTGATCCTCTTCCTGATCTTCCTGCTGGTCGCCGCCGACCTCGTCTCGGAGGCGGCCCGCGTCGCGCTGCTTCCTCAGGCGGCCACGGCCTGGTCGCCCGCCGTCCTCGTCCTCTCCGGCCTCTTCGCGGGTCTGACGGCCCCGGCGCTGCAAGGCATCTACGAATCCTGCTGGTGGATCCACCTGGTGGACATCCTCTTCTTCGGCAACTACCTGCCTTACTCCAAGCATTTCCACATCCTGACGGCCATCCCCAACGTCTTCCTGATGAAGCTCGAGCCGATGGGCCGCCTGGGCACGCCGGACCTGGAGAACTCCGAGCACTTCGGCGTCTCCCGCGTCGAGCATCTCTCCTGGAAGTCGGCGCTGGACGGCTATACGTGCACCGAGTGCGGGCGCTGCCGCGTCGTCTGCCCGACGGCCCTGACGGACAAGCCGCTCGATCCCAAGGTCTTCATCGGGCAACTGCGCGACGCCGTGTACGAGGCGACCCCGCAGGTGCTCGCGGCGACTTCCGGGCGCGGCATTGGCGAGGGCGGCGAGGCGCGCAAGGAGCTCATCGGCGGCTGGCTCTCCGAGGACACGATCTGGGCCTGCACGACCTGCGGCTACTGCACGTTCGCCTGCCCGGTCTTCATCATTCCCGCGGTGGACAAGATCATCGAGATGCGCCGGCACCTGGTTCTCGAGAAGACCGAGTTTCCCAAAGAGATGCAGACCGCCTTCCGGGGCATGGAGACCAACGGCAATCCCTGGGGAATCTCCGCCGCCTCGCGCGCCGACTGGGCGAAGGACCTGCCGGTCGTCACGATGGCGGAAGCGGGGGAGAAGGAGATCGAGGTCCTCTTCTGGGTCGGATGCGCCGGCTCCTACGAGGACCGCGCCAAGCGCGTCTCCCGCTCCCTGGTCGAGATCCTGAACGCGGCCGGCGTCTCCTTCGCGATCCTCGGGACGGAGGAAACCTGCAACGGCGACTCGGCGCGCCGCATGGGCAACGAGTACCTCTTCCAGATGCTCGCCCAGCAGAACATCGAGAGCCTGAACGGCTACGGCGTCAAGAAGATCGTGACCAACTGTCCGCACTGCTTCAACTGCCTGAAGAACGAATACGCCCCGCTCGGCGGCAACTACGAGGTGATGCATGGAACGGAGCTGGTCTCGCGGCTGATCGATCAGGGCCGCATCCGCATGGAAGGGTCGATCGCGGAGACGATCAGCTTCCACGATCCCTGCTACCTCGGCCGCTACAACGGCATCTATGACGCGCCGCGGCGGATCCTCCAATCCATCCCCGGCCTCGAGCTGCGCGAGCTGCCGCGCTCGCGCGAGCGCGGCCTCTGCTGCGGGGCCGGCGGCGGCCGGATGTGGATGGAAGAGAAGCTCGGCTCCCGAATCAATCAGACCCGCATGAAGGAGATCGCCGAGGCGGGGACCGACGCCGTCGGCGTCTCCTGCCCCTTCTGCATGGTCATGATCGGCAACGCCAAAGACGAGATCGGCGCAACCACCGCCCCCTTCGACGTCCTGGAGCTAGCCCGCCGCTCGATGTCTTCTTCTCCCTCTCCCTCCTTGTCATCCTGAGGTCGCCGACGCGCCACAGCCGCTCTGGCGACGGCGCGAGCGAAGCGACGAAGGATCTGCTCCGGGTCAGACGGTGAGAGCAGATCCTTCGCTTCGCTCAGGATGACAGGCGCTTCGCTCAGGATGACAGGCCGTCAGAAACCTAGAAGACCTCCAGCTCGAGCGGCACGACCGTCTGAATCCTGGCGAAATCCCGGTCCCGCGTCAGAAGTGTGTGGCGCGACTCGAAGGCGCAGAGGGCAATGACGAGATCCAGGACCGCCGCCTGAAAGCCCCGCCGTGCGAGCGCGAAACGCGCCTCCGCGACCCTGTCCCAGGAATCGAGAGGTTCCGGAAGCCATTCCAGGCCACGAAGCAGTCCTGTCAACAGGTCGAAGTCGCCACGCGATGTCGTGCCGGAGAGAACCTCGGCATAGACGGCCCCGGCGATCGCGAGTCGCCCTTCGGCGAGCAACGGGTCGATCCGGCGCACCGCCGCCGCATCCCCCCTCAGGAATGCGATCCAGGCCGAAGTATCGGCCAGGACATCGCTCAAGCGGTTCTTCGCCGCCGGGACCGCGCCAGGTCAATCCGGAGGTTCATCTTGCCGGCGAGGCGGCGCAGCTCTTCCCGCTTCGCCTTCTTGATCAGTTCCTCCAGTCCCGACATCACGGTCTCGCGTTTGGTTCGATGGCCGCAGGCGCGCCGGGCTTCCTCGAGGATCCCTTCGGGAATGTCGAGAGTGGTTCTCATGCATGAAGCATACGAAAAAGGAATATCTTATGCAATCCTCGGGCGCAATCCGGGACGGCTACCATGGGCCGGTGTTCCCGTCGGTGCTCCTCTCTCGGCTTGTTTCCTTCCTGAGCCGCCGGCCGCCGAGGATGCGCGGGCTGCGGGGGGTGGGACAGGAGTGGGAGAGGGTGGCGGAGAAACATCTGAGGGAGGCGGGCTACAAGATTCGCGCGAGGAACTTCCGGACCCGCGTCGGAGAGATCGACTTCGTGGCGCAGGACGGGGAGGTCCTGTGCTTCGTCGAGGTCAAGGGACGGCACGGCACCGGCTTTGGCACACCCGAGGAAGCGGTCAACGCCGAGAAGCAGCGCCGGATCTTCCGGGCCGCCCAGGCCTATCTGCAGCGGGAGCGCCTCGAGAACGCGACCTGCCGCTTCGATGTTGTCTCTATCCTCCAGGACGAGTCGGTGTCGAGCGTCAGGATCGTTCGAGACGCCTTCGTCGGACCGCCACGCCCGCGCCTCCCGCGGTGACCCCCTCGGCAGCGTGCTAAAATAGCGCAGCTTTACGAGAACTGGAGAACAACACAACTTGGCAGAACCGCAACCGCGCTACAACTTTATCTGTCCGAACTGTTCGGGAAACTTCTCAATCCAGCTCGATCGAATCCCGCCCGTGCAGGCGCGCTTTCGCTGCCCGCACTGCAAGGAGCCGATGGATTTCCCCTCGCGGGAAGAAGCCCGCCTGCACCTCCAGCTTCAGAAGGAAAAAGCAGGAGCCGCCTCGACCCCGGCCGCGGCGCCGCCGGATCCGGACCCCGCCGAGGCTACCGGCGGCGGCAGCAGCCCGGGGGCCACGGCCGCCGGGGGAACGCGATTCCGGATCGAGAAGCACGGCTACCAGACGGACGTCTTCGATCGCAAGGGGATCCGCAATCTCATCCGGACCCGCGAGTTGCTCGAGACCGACCGAATCCAGGTGGACAGCTCGGGGTCCGTCCCGGCGGGCGATCTGCCTTACCTGAAATCGCTCTTCAGCCTCGCCAGGGCCCAGAGAATCCGGCCTCCCGCCTGTTGCCGCACCCACACCGACAGGGTCGCCTTCTTCCGCTGCCACGACACCGGCCGGCCCCTCTGCGAGGATTGCGCCCCGGAGAAGAAGTTCGGCGGCGCGACCATTCGCGTCTGCCAGCACTGTGGCGGCGCCGCGCAAGACATCAGCATCACTTGACCGTCGCGGACCCCTCCGCTATCCTTCGCCCTCCCGAGCGGGAATAGCTCAGTGGTAGAGCGCTACCTTGCCAAGGTAGAAGTCGCGGGTTCGACCCCCGTTTCCCGCTCCAGACCGTCGCTTCGCCCGCTCCGCGCCAGCGCTGATATGTTTCGCGAAACCGGCATCTGCGAGAAGTCCCGAGCTCGGCAGAGGCTTGACAAAGTCTAAACCGGGACGCTATCTATATACGTGATGCGCCCGGACGTCGTCGAGTTGCTCCGAGAACGAGGCATTCAGCCGTCGGCGCACAGGGTGGCGGTCGCGCAGTACATCCTCTTCACCGACGAGCATCCGTCGGCCGACAGAGTGTGGGCGCGCGTGCGCAGCCGATTCCCGATGATTTCACGAGCCACGGTCTACAACACGCTGAATCTCTTTGCCGAGAAGGGGCTCGTCCGTGAGCTGCACTTTTCGCCCGACTCTGTCGTCTTCGACGCGAACACCGGCGCGCACCATCACTTCATCGACGAAGAGACCGGCCGCATCTATGACATCCCGTGGGAGAAGGTGGAGATGCGAAGGCTCCCGAAGGTGGATGGATTCGAGATCCGCGATTACCAGGTCGTCATGCGGGGGCACAAGGCTCCCGCCCGGCAGAACGAAAGATTCGGAAAGGAGAAGGATCACCGTGCCTGACAAGGAAAACACGAAGAGCGTCAGCGAGAGCGAGAGCCCCGCAATCCCTTCCCCGAGTCCCAAGCGGACTCGGCCGAGGACCAACAAAGACTGGTGGCCGAATCAGCTGGACCTCTCGGTGCTCCACACCCATTCGCACCTGTCCAATCCGATGGAAGAGGACTTCAACTACGCGGAACAGTTCAAGTCCCTCGACCTCGACGCGCTGAAGCGGGATCTCATCGAGGTGATGACGACGTCGCAGGACTGGTGGCCGGCCGACTACGGCCACTACGGGCCGCTCTTGATCCGCATGACGTGGCATGCGGCGGGCACGTACCGGATTGCCGATGGTCGCGGCGGCGGCGGCGACGGCCAACAGCGCTTTGCGCCCTTGAACAGCTGGCCGGACAACGCCAACCTCGACAAGGCGCGCCGGCTGCTCTGGCCGATCAAGAAGAAGTACGGGCAGAAGATTTCCTGGGCCGATTTGCTGGTCCTGGCCGGCAACGTGGCCATGGAATCGATGGGGTTCAAGACGTTCGGCTTCGGCTTCGGCCGGGCCGATGTCTGGGAGCCCGAGGACATCTTCTGGGGCCCCGAGGACACCTGGCTGGGAGACGCGCGCTACAGCGGCGACCGGGACCTCGCCAGACCCCTCGCCAATGTGCAGATGGGCCTCATCTACGTGAATCCCGAGGGGCCCGGCGGCAACCCGGATCCGCTGGCAGCCGCCAGGGACATTCGCGAGACCTTCGCCCGCATGGCGATGAACGACGAGGAGACCGTGGCGCTCATCGTCGGCGGTCACACGTTCGGCAAGACGCATGGTGCCGCCCCGGCCCCTGAGAACGTCGGTCCGGAACCCGAGGCCGCCCCCCTCGAAGAGCAAGGCCTCGGCTGGAAGAACAAATTCGGCAGCGGCAAGGGGGACGACACGATCACCAGCGGCCTCGAGGGCGCCTGGACCAGCAACCCGGCGAAGTGGGACAACGGCTTCCTCGAGAATCTCTTCAAATACGAGTGGGAGCTGACGGAGAGCCCAGCCGGCGCGAAGCAATGGAAGCCGAAGAACCAGGAGGCCCAGAACACCGTGCCGGATGCGCACGACCCGAACAAGCGGCACGCGCCGATGATGCTCACCACGGACCTGTCGCTGAAGATGGATCCGATCTACGCGCCCATCACAAAGCGCTTTCACGAGAATCCGGACCAGCTCGCCGACGCTTTCGCCCGCGCCTGGTTCAAGCTGCTCCACCGCGACATGGGTCCCCGCGCGCGCTACCTCGGGCCGTGGGTCCCGGAGCCGCAGTTGTGGCAGGACCCCCTCCCGGAGGTCGATCACGAGCTGATCGGGGAGCAGGACATCGCGGCTTTGAAGCGCAAGATTCTCGGCTCGGGACTGTCCATCCCGGAGCTCGTGTCCACCGCCTGGAACGCCGCCTCCAGCTTCCGCGGCACGGACAAGCGCGGCGGCGCCAACGGAGCCCGGATTCGCCTTTCCCCGCAGAAGGACTGGGAGGCGAACGAGCCGCCCCGGCTGGCGAAGGTGCTCGGGGCTCTCGAACAGATCCAGCAGGATTTCAACAAGTCCCAGTCCGGAGGCAGGAATGTTTCGCTGGCGGATCTGATCGTGCTGGGCGGGTGCGCCGCCGTCGAGGAAGCGGCCAGGAAAGGCGGGCACAACGTCACCGTCCCGTTTGAGCCCGGCCGCACGGACGCCTCGCAGGAACAGACCGACCCGACCACGTTCGACGTGCTCGAGCCGATCGGCGACGGGTTCCGCAACTACCGGCGGGTGGAAGACACGCTGTCACCCGAGACGCGGCTGCTCGATCGGGCCAATCTCCTGAAGCTGACCGCGCCCGAAATGACGGTCCTCGTCGGAGGTCTGCGCGCGCTCAACGCGAATCACGGTCAATCCAGACACGGTGTCTTCACCGACCGGCCCGGGACGCTGACCAACGACTTCTTCGTGAACCTGCTCGACATGGGCACGGCGTGGAGGCCGTCGGCTTCCGACAAGAACGTGTACGAGGGACGCGATCGCGCCACCGGGCAGGCTAAGTGGACCGCCACGGCCGCGGACCTCGTTTTCGGCGCGCACTCCCAGCTTCGGGCGCTGGCCGAGGTCTACGCCAGCGATGACGGGAAGGAGAAGTTCGTGCGGGACTTCGTGAAGGCCTGGAACAAGGTCATGAACCTCGATCGCTACGACCTTCTCACTAAGACCCGGAGCGGGCGCCGGCGGGCCGCGGCTTAAGAGCTTCCCAACAAGCCAGTCTTCGTAGACGCGGGCGGCCCCGGGGTCGCCCGCGTTTGTCTTTCGAGGTTCTCGTTTTTGCGTCGAGTTGAGGCCGATCTCGAAGGATGCCTACAACGGTCGACCCCCTCCGCAAGAACCTCCGCTTCCAGAAACTCGTCGCCCGCGCGAAGTGATTCGGGGGCGGCCTGCGCCCTCCCGATCGATACGTCGCCTCCCCGCCGCCTGCGAGCGAGACCTCGGGCATCCGGCTTAGAATCCTCGTTGAGATCATCTCTTGACACTTTCCGCCGGGACCCGTCTGGGGCCCTACGAGATCCTGGCGCCGCTCGGCGCGGGCGGGATGGGGGAGGTGTACCGGGCGCGAGACACGCGACTCGAGCGGACTGTCGCAATCAAGGTCCTGCCGCGACACCTGTCTTCTTCGGCGGACCTGCGCGAGCGCTTCGAGAGAGAGGCGAAGACGATCTCCCGGATCTCACACCCGCACATCTGTGCTCTCTACGACGTCAACCGCGAGGGGGAGACCGAGTATCTCGTGATGGAGCTCCTGGAGGGCGAGACACTGTCTGCTCGTCTCGCGAGGGGAGCCCTGCCGCTGGAACAGGCGCTGCGATATGCGGTGGAGATTGCAGATGCGCTGGACATCGCGCACCGGCAGGGCATTGTGCACCGAGATCTGAAGCCGGCCAACGTGATGCTGACCAGGTTCGGAGTGAAACTGCTCGACTTCGGGCTGGCGAAGGCGCTCGGGCCGGGAGGACCGGTCGAGAGCGTCACGTCGGCCAAGACGGCGGTCAACGTCACGCGAGAAGGGACTCTTCTCGGCACGTGGCCTTATATGGCGCCGGAGCAGCTCGAAGGCAGAGCGGTGGATGCCAGAACGGACATATTCGCCTTCGGTGCCGTTCTCTATGAGATGGCAACGGGCCGGACAGCGTTTTCGGGGACCAGCCAGGCGTCGCTGATCGGCGCGATCCTCCACACGGAGCCGCCTCCGATCTCGATGGTCCAGCCGATGACGCCGCCGGCTCTGGACCGCGTGGTGAAGACCTGCCTCTCCAAAGACGCGGACGACCGCTTCCAGACGGCGCACGACCTCCGGCTCGAGCTCCAATGGATCGCGGAAGGCGGCTCCCAGGCAGGCGTGCCCGCGGTTGTCGTCGCGCCCCGACGGAGCCGCGAGAGCCTGGCCTGGGCGACAGCGGCCGTGGCCACGCTGGCGGCGCTCGCCATGGCCCTGCTGCTTCTGGCGCGCCCGCGCGAGGCCGTCAGCAGGGTGCAGGCCTCGATCCCTCCTCCCGAGAAGTCCTCTTTCGTTTTCGACGCGGGGCCGATGGCGCTTTCGCCGGACGGCCGCCGCCTCGCGTTTCTTGCCCCGACGTCCGAGGGAAAGAACTTGCTGTGGGTGCGGCAACTCAGCGGGATGGCCATTCAGCCGCTCGCCGGCACGGACGGTGCGGGCTATCCCTTCTGGTCCCCCGACAGCCGCTTCCTGGGATTCTTTGCGGGAGGCAAGCTCAAAAAGATCGACGCCTCGGGCGGGCCCCCGCAAGTCCTTTGCGCCGCCCAGAGTGGCCGCGGCGGAACCTGGAATCGCGAAGGCGTGATCCTCTTTTCTCCTTCGTTGCGCGACGCCCCCCTCCAGCGGGTCTCCT
Organism: uncultured Acidobacteriota bacterium; assembly: GCA_963837495.1. Lineage (GTDB taxonomy): Bacteria > Acidobacteriota > Thermoanaerobaculia > UBA5066 > Gp7-AA6 > JAWOLE01. The sequence goes on from CAWINF010000002.1 coordinate 745,922, forward strand.
CCGCGGGAGGATCCTCGGCGCCGGCGACCGAGCTCGATGCATCCAGGCAGGAGTACAGCCACCGCTTCCCCTTCTTCCTGCCGGACGGCCGGCATTTCCTCTATCTGGCTCAGGCCATGGAGGCCGGCCAGGTCGGAGGACATGAAGTCTGCATCGGTTCGCTCGGGTCCAGGGAGCGCCGATCTCTTCTCCGCGCCAACTCCAACCCCGTTTTCGCGCCCGCGGCTCCCGGAGCGTCGAGCGGGCACATTCTCTTTTCACGCGAGCGAACCCTTCTCGCTCAGCCGTTCGACGCGAAACGCTTGCGGCTCTCGGGCGAGGCCTTTGCGGTGGGCGAGCAGGTGCAGTACTTCGCGAACTTCGGGTTTGGCGTGTTCACGGCGTCGGACAACGGGATCCTCGCCTACCAGGCAAGTGGCACCGAAAGCACAACTCAGGTGGTCTGGCTGGATCGCTCGGGCAAGCAGGTCGACGTCCTGGGCCCGCCCGCCGACTACCTTCGGCCGCGGCTCTCCCACGACGGCCGCCGCGTCGCCATCGACGTTGGAGACCCCCAGACCGGACGCTTCGACATCTGGATCTACGATCTTGCCCGGCGCGTCCCGACCCGTTTCACGTTCGAGGCCGACAGCGTCTTTCCAATCTGGTGGCCGGACGACAGCCGGATCGTGTTTCAGTCGAACCGGAAGGGGCAAAGCGCTCTTTATCAGAAGGTCTCCTCCGGAACGGGAAACGAAGAAGTCCCTGGTCCAGGAGGGCGGTCTGAAGGTTCCCACCGACTTGTCTTCCGACGGCCGGTTCCTCGCTTACCATGTGATCGACAACAAGACGAAGACGTGGGATCTCGGGCTTTACTCGGTGCCCGAGAAGAAGACTTCGGCCTTCCTCTCCACGCCGGCGGCCGAAGTCAACGGACGCTTCTCGCCCGACGGGAGGTGGATCGCCTGTCAGTCGGACGAGTCGGGCACGGTGGAGGTCTACGTTCGACCCTTCCCGGGCCACGGCGGGAAGTGGCAGATCTCCACGGCCGGAGGAACTCAGCCTGTCTGGAATCGCAGCGGGAAGGAGCTCTTCTACGTGTCTGCCGACAACAAACTGATGGCGGTGGAAGTCAAGGCGGATTCGGGTTTCGAGGCGGGCCCGCCGAGGGCGCTTTTCGACGTGCGTCTGAAGTCCGTCAACGGCTGGAAATACGACATCTCCCCCGACGGGCAACGGTTCCTGGCCAACGTCGTCATCGACGAACCCAAGGCCAGCCCGATCACGCTCGTGCTGAACTGGGCGGCGGAGATCAGGAAGTAACCGTCGCCACGCCTGGCGCTTCGCGCCGGGATTCAGCGGAGCGCAAATAGGGAGTCGATCGTGTATTCGTGTATTTCGGGGTTTCGCCTCCCAGCTGTCGGAGGCGGGACGGCTTCTCTACGGAGGCGCGTTTTCCAGGTTGATTCCGCTTCTCATTCGGAGGTTCTTGCGCGCGGCTTCCACTCGGGCAAGGAAGCGAGGGTCGTTCTGGAGACGATATTCGAACCAGTCGTCCTCGGATTTGAAACCGATCACCACGCCTGCCGGCTTGCCATGACGGGTGATCACGATGTCTTCGTTCTCCGCCATCCGAAGGACTCTCGACAGGTCGTCTTTGGCGTCCGAAAGCGCGATCTTTTTCATGGTCTTTCTCCTGCTCGATCGAGCCAGGATGCCGCGTGATCCTTGGCCACGATCGCTAGAATCTCGACTCGCGTCTCTGTCACGTCGTAGAACACGCTCACGTCGCCAACGCGCAGCCTGAACTGAGGACGAGAGAGTCCCGCAGTCGTTTGACTCTGCTCTTGCTCCGCTTCGTCGGTTCATGCCGCAAATGCCGCTGGATCGCATCTCTGACCTCCGCTCGAACATTGGCTCGGAGAGCCTCGAGATCCTCGACCGCCTCAGGGGCGAGGACGATCTCGTATCTCATTTCGGCTAGATTATAGCTAGAATATGGCTATCTTGGATGACAGCGGGTTCGATCCGGACAAGCGCGGCTATCAAGACTAAGATGATCCGTGCTCCGGCCCTCGACCGGAGGGACAAAGGGTGGTGAGGCTGCGAGATGGATGAGAACCTGGTCGGGCTGAGCGAGCTCCTGAGGAGTCGGAAGGTCGCTGCGCTCGGGACTCTTCATGAGGGAGCGCCTTATGTCTCGATGGTTCCGTTTGCGCTGTTCGAGGATGGGTCCGCGTTCATCATCCATGTCAGCGAGCTTTCGGCGCACACGCAGGACATGCTCAACGATCCACGCGTCAGCCTTCTCGTCACGGCGTCCGAGAGCGCGGAGGTCCTTCCTCAGGAGCTCGGCCGCGTGACGGTGCTCGGACAGGCGAGGCAGATCGACGAGGAGGCCGCGGAGCACGCTCCGGCGAAGGCCCGCTACCTGGAACGATTTCCCGATTCCGAGCCCATGTTCGGGTTCGGCGATTTTTCGATGTTCGCGATCCGGCCGGAGGCGATCCGGTGGATCGGCGGATTCGCGGGCGCCCAATCCCTGACGCCGGAGGAGTTCGCCACGAGTCAGGGGAGGATCGTGAAGCGGGAGAGGCCTCGGGGGCGATAAAGCTCGAAGTCCCTGCGGTCGATCGTGAAGACTCGAGCGATCTTTTCTCTTTCCGCGACGCGGACCAGGGCAGCGTCGGCGAGGTCCATCGGGAGGTCTCTGTACTTACGCATCAGGTCGCGCATGCGAGGAACGTCGGCAGTGTCGAGCCCCAGGATCTTGAAGGCGTCCATATCCAGAAGGCGCCAGAGCGCATCCTGAGCCCGGGAGGAAAACCCGAGCAGATACATCGCCTCGGTAAAGGCTGGCCACACGGTGCCCAGGGGTTCCCGGATCCTCTTGAGCGCGTCCTTGCAACTTGTGTGGTGGCGGTCGTCGGCATGGATCAACGCCACGAGCGGCCCGGCATCGATCAGAATCAAGAGCGCTCTGCCCGGCGGTTTGCGAGGAGACGGCGGAAACTCATTCCGGTCCGCTCGGACAAGTTCGGAGGTCCACCCCGCACCGAGCCGAGGATTCCCCGAAAAGTGTTGTAGGGGCGCGGCGTGCGTCCGGAGGGGCGAGCCTGACGCGCCGCCAGCCGGACGGCATCACGAACCACCTGGGACTTGGACAGGCCGCTGTCACGCGCCAGCTGATCGAGAAGCCTTTCCGTTTGCAGATCCATCCGCACGCTAGTCGCCATGACGCCTCCGTAATACGATATTGTATTACGTGCCGGCCGGGGCACGCAACCCTGTTCGCTCTCCAACTCGCCCTGAGCGGCGATAGAATCCGCGTCCAGGAATTCATGGCGCTTTCACCGGGCGACCGTCTCGGGCCCTACGAGATCCTTGCGCCGCTGGGCGCGGGAGGGATGGGGGAGGTGTATCGGGCGAAGGACCCGAAGCTCGGCCGGGACGTCGCGATCAAGGTCCTTCCGGAGGCGGTGGCGCTGGACGCCGAGCGCCTGGCCCGCTTCGAGCGGGAGGCCCGCTCGCTCGCGTCGCTCAACCACCCGAACATCGTTACGATCTTCTCGATCGAAGAGTCGGGCGGCACGCGGTTCCTCGCCATGGAGCTGGTGGAGGGCGAGAGCCTGGACATGCTCCTCGCCTCGGGCGGGCTTCCTCTCTCACGGTTCTTCGAGATCGCCGTGCCGCTGGCCGAAGCGCTGTCGGCCGCGCACGAGCGCGGCATCGTGCACCGGGACTTGAAGCCCGGCAACGTCATGGTCACCCGCGAGGGGCGCGTGAAGGTGCTCGATTTCGGCCTCGCCAAGCGCGAGGTTGCGGAATCCGACCCCAACCTCACCAGCACGCCGACGGAAAGCCGAGCGGAGCTGACGAGCGAGGGCCAGGTCTTCGGCACCGTCGCCTACATGTCCCCCGAGCAGGCGCGGGGCGGCAAGGTGGATGCGAGGTCGGATGTCTTCTCGCTGGGCGTGCTGCTCTACCAGATGGTGACCGGCCAGCGCCCGTTCCAGGGCGCGAGCGCCGTGGACATCATCTCGTCCATCCTGCGCGACAAAGCTCCCTCGGTCACGGACCTGCGCGCGGACGTTCCGCCCCACCTGGCGAGGATCCTCCGCCGTTGCCTGGAGAAGGACCCGCGCGACCGGCATCAGACCTCGCGCGACGTGTTCAACGAGCTCAGGGAGCTTCGGGCGGAGACGTCCTTGGCCTCTTCGGCTCCTTCGGCGCGGCCCGGGACCGCGGCCGGCGCGCGCGCGGCCTGGAGGCGGCCGGCCTGGGTGGCCGCCGCTGCAATCCTCCTGGGGGCGGCGCTGTATTTTGCGATACGTTCCGGAGTCATGCGCCGCGCGTCTCGCGCGCCGGAGACCGGGATCGAGCCGCACGTCATCCGGTCGATTGCCGTGCTCCCCCTCGACAACTACTCGGGCGACGCCAACCAGGAGTTTTTCGCCGAAGGGATGACCGATGAATTGACGGCGGATCTCGCGACCATCAGTCAGCTTCGAGTGATCTCGCGCGGTTCTACGATGCAATTCAAAGGCAGGCAGCGCCCCCCGACGCCGGAAATCGCCAGGAAGCTCAACGTCGACGCGATCGTGGAAGGCTCGGTCCTTCGAGCCGGCGACAAGGTTCGGATCACCGCGCAGTTGATCGACGCGCGGTCGGACCGGCATCTCTGGGCCAAGAGCTTCGAGCGCAGCTCGCGCGATGTCCTCGCGCTGCAGGATGAGCTCGCGTCGGCGATCGCGCGCGAGATTCATGTGCAGTTGACTCCCGCCGAGCAGTCGCGGCTGGCGCGCGCCGCGAGCGTGAATCCCGAGGCGTACGACGCGTATCTGAAGGGCCGGTACTACTTCAACCGCCCGAGCGACGAGAACCTGAAGAAAGCGATCACGTTGTTCGAAGAGGCGGTCGCGCTCGACCCTCGGTTCGCCCCCGCTCACTCGGGGCTGTCCGACGCCTACCTCTGGGCCGGCTACAACGAGGGATTCCTGACCGCCTCAGAGGCGCGTCCCAAGGCGAAGGCCGCCGCCGAAAAGGCCATCCAGCTCGACGACGAGTCGGCCGAGGGCCACGCCTCGCTGGCCACGTTCAAGTTGTTCTACGAATACGACTGGGCCGGCTCCGAGCGCGAGTATCGCCGGGCGTTTGCGCTCAACCCGAACTACGCATTCGCCCACGACCAGTTTGGCCTGGGGCTCGCCTTCCAGGGACGGTTCGAGGAGGCGGTTGCCGAGGGCCGGCGCGCCGCCGAGCTGGACCCGCTGTCGCCACAGGTCCCGCTCGACAACTCGATTGCGCTTGCCTGGCAAGGCCGGTATCAAGAGGCGAGGGAGCAGACCCGGCGGGCCGCGGACCTCGATCCGACCTTCTTCTTTCCCCCTTGGGAAGATGGGTGGATCGACCTCCAGGCCGGGAAGGTGAAGGAAGCCATCCCGCAGTTCCAGAAGGCCAAGGCCATGGAATCGCCGGCCTTCGTATCCGCCTGGCTCGCGTACGCCTACGGAGCTTCCGGCGACCGCGCCCGCGCGCTGGCGGAGCTCGAGGAGCTGAAGAAGTTGTCGCTGCGCGGCTCCGTCACGGCGTTCAATTCGGCACTCGTGTCCCTCGGCTCCGGCGATCACGCCCGCGCGGTGAGCTACCTGGAGCAGGCCTACGCCTCGGACACACAGTGGCTGGGATGGCTCAAGAACGACCGGATCTTCGATCCGCTTCGCTCGGAGCCGCGTTTCGTCGCGCTGATGAAGAAGCTCGGATTCGATAAGTAAAGCGATCTCTCAGGCCCCGGGTCGTTTGCGGCGGGCGCGCTCGTAGATTTCGCGGCGGTGTCCAAGCATCACGACCAGGACGATGAGTTCCTCATCCCGGATCTGGTAAACGACCCTGTAATCGCCCACCCCGTAGGACCAGAAGGGCGCGAGCTCGCCGTGAAGGGGCTTACCGAGGCGAGGGTTTTCGGCGAGCCGCTCGAGACCGCGGCGCACTCGCTCGATCACGCTTCCCGGCAGAGCCTGAATGTCTTTTTCCGCGCCGGGAAGGTAGAGCAGCCGGTACGCCATTCTTCCTCCAGACCTGCTCGTGCGTCAGCCGAGCACCTCCTGCGATCTCCCGGCGAGCCCGCGCGATCTTCTTCATCGCGACAGGGTCCGAGAGAATCGAGATCGTCTCCAGAAGGCTCTCCCACTCCTCGGCCGACACGAGGACACCTGCCGGAACGCCATTGCGCGTGATCTGGACGGTCTCCCCACGCTCCTCGACGTCCCGAAGCAGCTCGAGAAGAGAATTCTTAGCCTGGCTCACGGTCAGAGTCGTCATGGATGGCCATTATAGTAGCCACGAGGCTCGGACTCGACAAGCGAGGCGGATCGCTCAGGCCCTTTCGAGCGCTTCCCGGACCGCTCGCCGCAGGGTCCGGTGGCTCTTTCATCATGTGCCCGATTCTCTCCCGCTTCTGCTGCAGACCGGCCTATCATCTGGATCGGCGAACCAAGGAGGAGCATGAGGATGTTCCAGAGGGTGCTTGTCGCGGTGGCGCTTGCCGTCGCGGGAATGGCTGCCGCCGCGCAGAGCAGCGACGACCCGTTCCGGTGGCTCGAGGACGTGGAGGGCGAGAAGGCCCTGGACTGGGCGAGGCAGCACAACGCGAAGACGACCGCGGTCCTGGAGGCCCGCGCGGAATACAAACCGATCTTCGCGCGCACGCTGGAGATCCTGGACTCGAAGGAGAAGATCCCGTCGCCCGAGCTCCTCGGCGAGACCGTCTACAACTTCTGGAAGGACGATGCGCACGAGCGGGGCATCTGGCGGCGCACGACGCTCGCCTCCTACCGCACGGCCGCGCCGCAATGGGAGACGGTGCTCGACGTGGACGCGCTCGCGAAAGCGGACGGCAAGGCCTGGGTGTTCCACGGCGCAGACTGCCTTCCGCCGGCTTACGCGCGGTGCATGGTCAGCCTTTCGCCCGGAGGCTCCGACGCCTCCGAGAAGCGGGAGTTCGACACGGGGACGAAGCAATTCGTGTCCGGCGGCTTCTCGCTGCCGGAAGCGAAATCGAGCGTCTCCTGGCGCGACGAGGACACCCTCTGGGTCGGGACCGACTTCGGGCCCGGATCGCTCACCGTTTCGGGCTATCCCCGGATCGTGAAGCTCTGGAAGCGCGGCACTCCGCTCTCGTCCGCCCGCACGGTCTTCGAGGGCAAGAGCGAGGACGTCTCTTCGAGAGGCAGCAGCGAGATCTTGAGCGACGGACGGTACGACCTCATCACTCGGAGCCCGGCGTTCTTCCGCCAGGAGTCGTTCTTCCTCCTCGGTGACCGCCTCGTCAAGCTGGACCTGCCGGAGGACTCGCGGCCCCGGGCGTTCTTCCGCGACCGGCTCCTGTTCTCCCTGCGCAGCGACTGGACAGTCGGCGGCAAGACCTATCGCGCAGGCTCTCTGCTCGCATCCGGGGTGGACGACTTCCTGCGCGGCGCCCGCCGCTTCGACGTGCTCTTCGAGCCGGGCGAGCGTGTTTCGCTGGCCGACGTCGAGCGTACCCGTGACCGCGTGCTCCTCCAGACGCTCGACAACGTGCACAGCCGCATCACGGCGCTCACCCTCGAAGGCGGCGCGTGGAAGCGGACCGAGATTCCGACACCGGGGCTCGGCACGGCGTCGTTGTCGGCCACGAGCGACCTGACGGAGTCATTCTTCTTCACCTACCAGGACTTCTCGGCCCCCGCGTCGCTGTGGCTCGCCGGCGGCGGCGGGCAGCCCGAGAAAGTCAAGACGATGCCTGCGTTTTTCGACGCGAAGGGGCTGAAGACCGAGCAGTTCGAAGCCACGTCCCGCGACGGCACGAAGGTCCCGTACTTCGTCGTGACGCCAAAGGGTGTGAAAGCCGACGGAACGGCGCCGACCCTCCTCTACGGATACGGCGGCTTCGAAATCTCCGAGGTGCCGCGCTACAGCGGCGTCCTCGGGTCCGCCTGGCTCGCCCGGGGAGGCGTGTACGCCGTCGCGAACATCCGCGGCGGCGGAGAGTTCGGCCCCGCCTGGCACAAGGCAGCCGTGAAGGAGCAGCACATCCACAACTTCGAAGACTTCTCCGCGGTCGCTCGGGACCTGATCGCGCGAAGGATCACCTCGGCGCGTCACCTCGGCATCATGGGGGGCTCGCAGGGCGGCCTCCTCGTCAGCGGGACCTTCACCCTCTACCCGGATCTGTTTCACGCCGTGGTCGCGCAGGTGCCGCTCGCCGACATGCGCCGTTTCAACCACCTCCTGGCCGGCGCGAGCTGGATGGCCGAGTACGGCGATCCGGACAAGCCCGAGGACTGGGCCTACATCCAGACCTGGTCGCCGTATGAGCTTCTGAAGGCGGACGCGAAGTATCCGACGCCTTTCTTCTGGACGAACACGCGCGACGACCGCGTGCACCCTGCGCACGCGCGCAAGATGGTGGCGAAGATGGAGGCGCAGGGGCATCCCGTCTACTACTTCGAGAACACCGAGGGAGGTCACTCGAGCGGCGCGGTGAACAAGGAGACGGCGACCGTCACCGCCCTCCAGTACGCCTACCTCTGGATGATGCTGCGCTGACCGCGGAGCGCGGGAAGCGCCGCGTGCCGCGCGCGGCACAAGTGTAGGTCGAGTCTTAGAATCCAGCTGCAGGAAAGAAATGCCGCTCGTTCCGGGTGCCCGGCTCGGCTCTTACGAGATCCTCTCGCCGCTTGGCGCGGGAGGGATGGGAGAGGTCTACCGCGCGCGGGATGAGAAGCTGGACCGCAACGTCGCGATCAAGGTCCTCCCCCAGTCCGTTGCGGCGGATCCCGAGGCGCTCGCGCGGTTCGAGCGCGAGGCGAAGGCGGTCGCGGCGCTCTCACATCCGAACATCCTCTCGATCTTCGATTTCGGGACGCATGACGGCGTCTCCTACGCCGTCATGGAGCTTCTGGAAGGGGAGACGCTGCGCGGAAAACTCGATGCGGGTCCCGTTGCGCAGAAACAGGCCGTGGACTACGCGATCCAGGTCGCCAGGGGTCTCTCCGCCGCTCACGAGAAAGGCGTCGTCCATCGGGACCTGAAGCCCGAAAACATCTTCGTGACGCGCGACGGCCACGTGAAGATCCTCGACTTCGGACTGGCGAAGAGAGTCGATGCCGTCGCGCCGGGAGAAGAGACGAGCGTTCCCACGGTCTCCCGTCATACGGAGCCGGGGACGGTCATGGGAACGCTCGGCTACATGTCGCCGGAGCAGGTGCGGGGGTTACCCGTGGATCACCGTTCGGACATCTTCTCGTTCGGGGCGACCCTGTACGAGATGCTCTCGGGGAAGAGAGCGTTTGCCCGGCCAACGGCGGCGGACACGATGTCGGCGATCCTGAAAGAAGACCCGCCGGAGCTGTCGGAGTCGAGGAGAAACATCTCGCCGGTTCTCGACCGCGTCGTGCGGCACTGCCTGGAGAAGGACCGGGACAACCGGTTTCAGTCGGCCAGGGACATCGCATTCAACCTCTCGGAGCAGTCCTCGCAGGCCGTCACGAGCGGCGCGCAGGATGCCGCGCCACCACGCCGGAGGAGGAGTGTTCTGATCGGCGCTGCGACCGTTGCCGCCATCGCCGTTCTCGGCGTGGCGGGCGCCCTCCTCCTGCGGCGGACGCACGGGGCCACGGGTGAGACCGGGGGCGTGAAGCGTGTTGCCGTGCTGCCGTTCGAGAATCTGGGGTCTCCGGAGGACGACTACTTCGCCGATGGGATCGCGGACGAAGTGAGGGCCAAGCTGACTTCCTTGCCGAGCCTCCAGATAATCGCCCGCGCCAGTTCCACGCCGTATAAAAAGACGACGAAGACTCCGAGGCAGATTGCCGGGGAGCTCAATGCCCCCTACCTGCTCACGGCCACGGTGCGGTGGGAGAAGGCCGGGGGCGCGAGCCGGGTCCACGTTACTCCCGAGCTCGTGGACGTGACGCGCCCGGACGCCCCCACATCGAAGTGGCAGCAGCCGTTCGACGCGTCGCTGACGGATGTCTTCCAGGTGCAGTCGAACATCGCCTCGCGAGTCGCGCTGGCCCTGGGCGTGGCGCTCGGAGCGGGCGAGGAGAAGCGCCTCTCGGAGAAGCCGACGGCGAACCTCGCCGCCTACGACGCCTTCCTGAAAGGCGAGGAGATCTGGAGGCGCCTGACGGTCGGCAATCCGGCCGGCGTGCGCCAAGCGCTGGACTTCTACGAGCAGGCAGCGGCTCTCGATCCGGGTTTCGCTCAGGCCTGGGCGAGGATCTCCTGGGGAGCCTCGACCCTCTACGCCAACAGCCCCCGCAATCCGGAGCTCATGCAGCGGGCGCGAGAGACCGCGGAGAAGGCCGTCGCCCTCGCCCCCGATCTTCCCGAGGCGTATCTCGCGCTCGGCAACTATCAAAGGCTGGTTCTCAAGAACTACAACCGAGCGCTGGAGCAGTACAACCGGGGTCATCGAGTCGCGGCGGCCAACGCGGACCTGCTGACCGCGACCGCCCTGGCGGAAGAGTCGCTCGGACACTGGGAAGCGGCGGTGGACCGTTTTCGCCAGGCAAACCGCCTGGACCCCCGGTCGGTCCGGACTCATATGCGGTTGAGCCAGGCGCTCCTCTTCCTGCGCCGCTATCCCGAGGCACGGGAGGCGGCCGACAAAGGGCTCGCGGTCGTTTCTGCCGATCTCCCCTTGACCCAGAACAAGGCCATGACCTTCCTGGGCGAGGGAGATCTCGAGGCTGCCCGTCGGGCGCTTCGCGCCACTGCCGCAAAAGTCGAGCCCACGGCGCTCGTGGCGTCGGTAGCCGTCGGCTACGATCTCCTTTGGGTTCTCGACCGCGAAGAGCGGGCGCTCCTCCTTCGGCTGACCCCGAGCGCGTTCGACGGGGACCGCGGGACCTGGGCGTTCTGTCTCCTCCAGACCTCCGCCCTCGAGGCCGATCAAGAGAGCGTTCGCAAATACTCCGAGATCGCCGCGCGGGAGTTTGAGCAGCAGCTCCGCTCCGCCCCCGAAGCCCCGCACCTCCTCGTCTTCCGGGGTCTCGCACTCGCCTACCTGGGACGAAAAAAGGAAGCCATCCGGGAGGGGGAGCGCGGGGCCGGGCTTCTTCCGGTGAGCAAGGATGCCGCCGTCGGCCCCTACATCCAACACCAGCTCGCGCGGATCTACATTGTCGCCGGCGAGCCGGAGAGGGCGCTCGACCGGCTGGAACCCCTTCTCGAGATGCCCTACATCCTGTCGCCTGGCTGGCTCAGGATCGATCCCAACTTCGACCCGCTGCGCGGCAACCCCAGGTTCCAGAAGCTCGCCGCCGGCGCGAAGTGATTCGGCGGTGTTCTTCCTCGGTGGAATCCCCTGAGGAGAGACGAGCGCGCGACGCCGCGCTTCGGCTCTGGTGAATTCAGATCAGTCCGGCTTCCCGGTCCTCGGGTAGATTCGAGCGTCGAAGGAGACGACTATGGCGACGACCCAGGTGATTTCCCCGGAACGGAAGAGGCCGGCGAGAGCGAGACTTGCCTCGGCCGGAAAAAACGCGAAGAGAGCCGGCGAGCCGAAGGGCGGCTTCGTTTACACGAACCCTTTCGCGCATGGAAAAGACACGACGAAATACCGGCTGGTGAGCAAAGAGCACGTCCGGAGGAGGACCTTCGCCGGGAAGCCGGTGCTCGTCGTCGAGCCCGAGGCCCTGACGCTCCTCGCCCGGGAGGCGATGCGCGACGTGTCGTTTCTTTTGCGCCCGAAGCACCAGCGGCAGGTGGCCGCGATCCTCGATGACCCGGAGGCTTCTCCCAACGACCGGTTCATGGCGACGACGCTCCTGAGAAACGCCGTCGTCTCGTCGAAGTTCGAGCTGCCCTTCTGCCAGGACACGGGGACCGCCACGGTCGTGGCCTGGAAGGGGCAGCAGGTCTGGACAGGCGCCGACGACGCGGCGCTTCTCTCGAAGGGGATCTGGAAGACCTATACCGGGGAGAACCTGCGCTACTCCCAGACGGCGCCGCTGACGATGTATGACGAGGTCAACACCGGCAACAACCTTCCGGCGCAGATCGACATCTACGCGACGCCCGGCGCGGAATACCGGTTCCTCTTCGTGGCCAAGGGGGGCGGCTCGGCGAACAAGGCCTACCTCTTCCAGGAGACGAAGACCCTCCTGAACCCGGCGAGCCTCGAGAGTTTCCTCGTCGACAAGATGAAGAGCCTCGGGACGGCGGCGTGCCCCCCGTATCACATCGCGTTCGTGGTCGGCGGGACTTCGGCGGAGGCGTGCATGAAGACGGTCAAGCTCGCCTCGACCGGCTATTACGATTCGCTTCCCACGACGGGCGACAGGACGGGCCGCGCCTTCCGGGATCCGGAGCTGGAGGCAAAGCTCCTCACCGCGGCGCAGAAGCTGGGATTCGGAGCGCAGTTCGGCGGGAAATACTTCGCCCATGATGTCCGCGTCATCCGGCTCCCGCGCCACGGAGCGTCGTGCCCGGTCGGCATGGGAGTCTCGTGCTCGGCCGACCGGAACGTGCTGGCCAGGATCGACGAGAAGGGGATCTGGCTCGAGGAGCTGGAGCGGCATCCCGAGAAGCTCCTCCCGGTCCACGAAGGCGCGAAGGGACACGACGGCATCGTTCGGATCGACCTGAACCGGCCGATGCCAGAGGTCCTGGCCGAGCTCTCGAAGCACCCGGTCTCCACGCCCCTCGCACTGACCGGCCGCCTGGTCGTCGCGCGCGACATCGCCCACGCGAAGCTGAAGCAGCGTCTCGATTCCGGCGACGGCCTGCCCCAGTACTTGAAGGATCACCCGGTTTATTACGCGGGCCCGGCCAAGACGCCGAAGGGTAAGCCCTCGGGCTCCTTCGGCCCGACGACGGCCGGACGCATGGACTCCTACGTGGACCTCTTCCAGTCCAACGGGGGCTCCCTGATCATGATCGCGAAGGGAAATCGGAGCCCGAAGGTGACCGAGGCCTGCAAGAAGCACGGCGGCTTCTACCTCGGCTCGCCCGGCGGCCCGGCCGCCCTCCTGGCGTCGGAGAACATCAAGAAGGTGGAGGTCCTCGAGTATCCGGAGCTGGGAATGGAGGCAATCTGGGCGATCGACGTCGTGGACTTCCCGGCCTTCATCCTGGTGGACGACAAGGGAAACGATTTCTATCAGCAGCTGAACTAGTCTTTACCACCGTACGAGGCCGGCTTCTCGGGGGCGCCTGATTGACTGCAATACCTCGCAGTCTTAGAATGCATTCATGAAGCATTTGACGGTTCGGAACCTGCCGCCTCCGATTGCGAAGGCCCTGGAGAAGGAACGGAGGCGCAGAGGGAAGTCGCTCAACAAGACGGTCATCGAGTTGCTCGGCCAGGGGCTCGATGTCCCCCTCCCTCATGGACGCAACAATGGCCTGCGTCGCCTGGCGGGAACCTGGAGCGAGGCCGAGCTCAAGCGCTTCACAGAGGCGATTGAGGTGACGGAAGCGATCGACGAGGACCTCTGGCGTTGAGCCGGTACTGTCTCGACACCTCTGCCTACAGTCATTTCAAGCGTGGTGAAGAGCGGGTCGTGAGTCTCCTGGAGGCCGCGGAGTGGATCGGAGTGCCCACTGTCGTCCTCGGCGAGCTGTGGATGGGGTTTTTGGCCGGGGGCCGAGTGGAAAGAAACATCGCCGAGCTCCGGGAGTTTCTGGGGAATCCCGTCGTCAACGAGCTCGTCGTCGACGCGGACGTGGCTCGTGTCTACGCCGAGATCGCGGTCGCCCTTCGCCGGGCGGGGACTCCGATACCAACCAACGACATCTGGATCGCGGCGACAGCCGCCAACGTGGGAGCTGTCGTTCTGACCCACGATTCCCACTTCGAGCAGATTCAACGTGTTGGCTCGCTGATCCTGTCGAAGACGTCGGGCTGACCTTCAACCTGCGGGACGGCACCGGATCACGCCCCGGGCGGAGCCGATCCGCAAGATAATCGGGGTGTGGCGAGCAGCCCGGGCAGAAGCGGGTCCCGGTCCGGCCCGGAGACGGGCTGGTTCAGCGGCCGGCGTTTGCGGTCGGCTGTCTCCCTGTGGCGGTCCTCGGTCCGAGGGACGGACGTCCTCGTCGCCGGCGTCTTCGTCGCGCTGTCGCTTGGCCTGGGCGCGTATCTCCTGGCGCGGGCAGAGGCCGCGGCGCACCTGGCCTTCACCGAGCGCGCACAGCGCCTGCAGGCGGCCGTGACGCAGGGGCTGGTGCTTCCTCAGGAGGACCTGACGGCGCTGTCGAGCTTCCTCCAGGCCTCGGGCATGACCACGCGCCGCCAGTTTTACTTGTTGACCGAGCCCATGCTGGAGCGCCACCGGCTGGTCTACGCGTTCGAGTGGCTCCCCCTGGTCCGCGAATCGGAACGCTCCCTCTTCGAGGCGGAAGCGCGGGACGCGGGCCTGACGGAATATCACTTCTGGGAATCGGGTCCGGATGGGAAGCCGCGGGAATCCGGCTCCCGCCCCTTTTACGTGCCGGTTCATTACATGGAGCCGCCCAACGCGCTGGCTCTCGGGTTCGACATCGCCGCGGAGCCGCACCGGTGGTCGACCGCCGAAACGGCGCGCGACTCCGGTCAGATCGCGGCCTCGCGTCCCTTCGCTCTGGTCGAGGACGCGGGCAAACCGGATGCCCCGCCGGTCGTCGCCATGTACGCCCCCGTCTACAGGGAGGGCGATCCGGCGTCGGAGACCGGCCGCCGCGCCGCGCTCTCGGGCTTCGCGATGGCGATCTTCCGCGTCGCGCCGCTGGTGGATAGCGCCGCCTCCGCGGTAGATGCTTCCGGCCTCGGCCTCATCTTGAGAGATCCCGACGCTCGAGAGATGCCCGCGCTGGCGGAGCGCCCCCGGAGGGGAGCGGCGCTGCCGAGGCGAGCGGGATTCGCGCTCGATTTTCCGGTGCCCTTCGCCGATCGCCGCTGGAACCTCGCCGTCTTCGCGCTCCCCGCCGCCTTTGTTCCCTCCGGCCGCGGAGCGATCGCCGTCGCGGCGGCGGGCATCACCTCGGTGTTGCTCTTACTGGTCACGCTGACCTCCCTGCGGACGATCCTGCGGCTGCGCCGCCAGGTGGAGAAAGTGGGGCCGTACCGCCTGGTCGCGCGCCTGGGGCAGGGAGCCATGGGCGTCGTCTGGGAGGCGCGCCACGCCCTGCTGCGGCGGCCGACGGCCGTCAAGCTGCTCGCGCCCGGCACCCAGGGCGACCGCACGCTCGCGCGGTTCGAGCGGGAGGTGCAGCTGACGGCCGGCCTGACTCATCCGAGCACGATCGCGATCTACGACTATGGCCGCACGGGCGAGGGCGTCTTCTACTACGCGATGGAGCTGGTCAACGGCATCAACCTCCTCCAGCTCGTCCAACTGGAGGGGCCTCTCCCGCCCGCGCGCGTGGTGCACCTGTTGCGGCAGGCGTGCGGGGCCCTCGCGGAGGCCCACGGCGCGGGTCTCATCCACCGCGACATCAAGCCGGCGAACCTGATGATCTGCGTGTGCGGCGGAATCCCGGATTTTCTGAAGGTCCTCGATTTCGGCCTGGTCAAGGACGTGGCCGCGGTGGAGCGGGCGCGGGGAGGGGAGGCGGCGGCCGACGGGGGCGACGCCGCTCTCTCGCAGGACGGCTCGCTCCTCGGGACGCCGCTCTACATGGCTCCGGAAGGGATGACCTCTCCCTCGGAAGTGGACGCCCGCGCGGATCTCTTCGCTCTCGGCGCCGTGGGCTACTTCCTGCTGGCGGGAAGGTCGCCCTTCCCCGGACGCACCGCGATCGAGGTCTTCAAGTCGGAGCGCCAGGGACCGCCTCCGCCTCTCTCGCGAGGGGGCCTGTATCCCGTGCCTGCCTCGCTGGAGGACGTCATCGGCCGCTGCCTCGCCTTCGGACGCGAGGACCGGCCGGGCTCCGCGCAGGCGCTCGACGCGATGCTCGAGGCTTGCGAGGTCGCGCCGCCGTGGAAGCTCGACGATGCGCGGGCCTGGTGGCGGGACCGCGGGCCGGCGGCGCTCGCGGCGGCTCGCGCGAGCCGCGAGGAGCGAGACCAGGTCCTTGTCCTGTCTTCCAGCCCCCGGTCCCGCTGACGCCGCGCCGCACGAAAGAGCGGAAAGCCGTGCTGGCGGATTCGCGGGTCGGGACAATAGAATGTGGGGAACCACAGCGAGGTCGCAGATGCTGACGCTGGATGCTGCCTTTGATCGCATCGGATCGGCCCTTCGGCAGAAGGGATATGTCTTTTCGAAAGAGGAGAAGGCCTCCGACCCCTCCGGAGACCGGCAGGCCGTCTTCAAGTCACCGAACATGTCCGTGCGCCTGTTCTGGAAGGGCAAGGCTCGGCTGCTCGCGCTCCAGGTGGAAGCCGACGGAGATTGGGTCGAGTTCGCCAAGCGCGGCTTCGGTCCCAAGGGGCTCGAGGACACCGCCGTCGAGGCGCTCGTTCGCGCCGTCGGCAACGAGGTTGCCGAGACTTCGACCGACTCGGACTGAGCGGGGGCCGCTTACTTCGCGCCCGAGATCTTCAGCGCCGCCTGGATCGCCGCATCCACCCCGGATTCCTTGCGGATCTCGCGGATCTTGACGCGGGCTTCCTCCGAGAGGCTGCGGACGGCGGCCATGTAGCGGCCCTGGGCTTGCCGCGCGGCTCGCTGGGCGCGGGTGATCGCCTTGCGGGCGCGAGGCGCGGCGCGGCGGACGGCCTTACGGCTTGCCGAGGCGACTCTGCGGGCGATGGGGCGCGAGACGCTCTCGATCTCCGAGAGCCTCGCTTTCAAATCCTTGATTAAGCTCTCGCGGTTCTTCAGTGCCCGGGCGACGTCGGCGGCGGCGATCTTGCCCTCCTCGATGAGCATCTGCAGCGCCACGCCGGCGAGATGGGCGGACAGTTTCAGGGCTTTCTTCGTCTTTCGTCTCACTCGTTCCTCCCTTTCGGCAATTCTAGTGCCGTTCCAGCTTGTTGCGCCAAGGACCGTTGAATGATGCACTCTCCCGCTTTAGAGACGTCAAGTTGGAACGGCACTAGCCCGCATTGCGCGTCGCCGGCTCCGGCGGATGCCGGAAGGCTGCGCGGACGCGGGAGCTCTGGAGCAAGGCGATCATCAGCGCCAGCCCGGCGGCGGCAGCCAGGCAGACGGCGAGAACCACGATGAGCCCGGTCGAGCCCGGCGGCCTCACGGGCGGTTGAGGAGCCGCCGCGATTCTTCTCCAGAGCCAGAACCAGAAGGAGCCGATGACCGTCATGGCGGTTGGACGCAAGGGTTCTTCGATTTCCGGCATCGGGAGACTCGAAAAGAAGGATAACCCGCGCCGCCCGATCGGCGGTCAAACGTGTTGCCGTCGGTTCGATGGAGGGCCGCTGCCGGCACCGGATGCCGGCAGCTCGATCGCCTCGAGAAACCGGGCAGCGACGAGCGGCGCGTCGTAGCGCTCCACGCGAAGGTGACCGGCTTCCGACAGGCGCCGCCGCTCGATTGGATCGCGCAGGATCCGCTCCAGAGCCGCCGCGAGCGCGGAATCGTCACCCGGCGGGATAAGGATTCCGCATTCGCCTTCCGTCACGACCTCGGGCACCGCGGCGGCGCGAGCCGCGACGACCGGGAGTCCGGCCGCCATGGCCTCGAGAAACACGATTCCGAATCCCTCCTGCCTCGAGGGAAGGCAGAAGACATCCGCCCGGCGGTACTCCGCGGCCAGACGCGCGAAGGGGACGTGGCCCAGGAATTCGACGCGCCGCGCGAGCCCAAGCCGCCCGGCCAGGCTTCGGAGGCGGAGGAGCTCAGGGCCTGAGCCGGCGATCCGCAACGCCGCTTCTCCCGGGAGCTTTGTCATCGCCGCGAGCAGAGTTCCCAAGTCCTTGCGCCGGTAGAGATGAGCCACGCAGAGGATCGAGAAGCCTTCGCGGGGGAGCGCTTCCGCCGATTCGAACGCTCGTCTCCATCGGTCGAGCTCGATGGGCTCCGGCACGACGCGCACCCGGTCCGCGGCGACGGCGTAGAGCTCGACGGCGCGGGAGGCGGAGTAGGCGCTCGTCGCCAGGACGACGTCCGCGCGCCGGACGTGGAGTCTCTCCAGGAAGGCCTCGATGCCGAGCCGCGCCCGGGCAGAGCCTCGCTCGAACAGCGCCTCGTCCGCCACGACTCCCTTCAGGGACGCCGCGCTGCGGACGCCTTCGGCCCGGACGAAGACGCCGTCCAGATCGAAGCCGATTACCGCGTCCGGCCGGTATCGCCGCGCCGCGTTCCGGACGGCGAGGTTGAAGAGGAACCGGCGGGCCAGCGACACCGGATGGCCGGGCGCGGGAGCGATCGTCTCGACTTCGTGGCCGCGGGACTCGAGCGCGCGCCGGAGCACCGAGATCCCGACGAACGTGCCGCTGCCGCCGCGCACGTCCGCCGGCGTGCCGGTGACGAAGAGCAGGCGCGCCACGGCAGTGGTATACACCGGCTGCCGTGACGGTCGAAGACCTCCGGGCGTACTACAGAAGGATCCTTCCCGTCTATGAGAAGGAGTCGGCCGGCAACGCGCGCCTGGCCTTCTGGCGGGGCCTCGCCCGGAGCTGGCGCCCCGGCAACATCCTGGAGATCGGCAGCGGTCTCGGGCGGATCACGGAAGCTCTCTCGCGTCACGCTCCGGCGGTCGGGATCGACATCTCCTTCGACATGCTCGCGCGCGCTCGAGGCCGGCGCGGCGCCGGGAGCCGGGCCCGTTTCGTCGCGGCGGACATGCGCGATCTCGCCTTCGGATGCTCCTTCGACCTGATCATCGCTCCGGGAGATCCGCTCTCCCACTGGACGTCGATCCGGGACCGGCGGAGGACTCTCCGTCGCGTCGCGGAACATCTTTCCCCGAAGGGACGCTTCGTGCTCGAGGGCCTTTACCGGCGCGGCCGGCGGATCGAGATCCCCGAGCGCCGGCTCCGGCGCTCCGGAGGCGTCCTGAGCATCGGCGAAACGTGGACTCGGACGGGGCGCAATCTCTGGCAGGCCCGATATCGCTACCGCGATCGCGGCGTGAGCGGGACGGAGCGGAGTGTGCGGGCGGAATTCGTGGCGCGCTCCTGGGACCCCTCGAAGATTCGCTCCCTTTTCGCCTCCTGCGGCCTGACGATCGAGACGCTCTGGGGCGACTTCGACCGGCGGCCCTTCCGGGCGGACTCAAAAAAACTGATCGCCGTGGCCCGGCGGCGGGCGCGGTTCGTGCATCGCGAGAGTTGAAGAATGGACTTGCGCGGGCTGACTTCGTGGCTCGACGAGCAGGATTGGCTCGACTCGACGGCCGATATCCTGCAGCCGGCGGTGAAAGGCTTCTTTGACGCGCTCGGCCCCGCCCGCCGGGGAGTCAAGAACTTTCTGCACGGGACCTGGCTCGGCCATCCCCTGCATCCGGTCTTGACCGACGTGCCTCTGGGCGCCTGGACCGCGACGCTGCTGCTCGACGGCCTGGGCGGCCGGCATGGCCGGGATGGACTCGCACGCGCCGCCGACGCCAGTCTCGCTCTGGGACTGGCGGGCGCGCTGAGCTCGGCGGCCACCGGATTGACCGACTGGGGCGAAACGGACGCCCGGCCGCGCCGCGTCGGAATGGCCCACGCTCTCCTGAACCTCGGGGCGACGGCCCTCTTCGCGGGCTCGCTCCTTTCGCGCGGCCGCGGGAGCCGCGGCGCCGGTCGCCGGCTTGCGCTGGCGGGCTACCTCGCCGCGATTGCCGCGGCTTACCTGGGGGGCGACCTCGTCTTCCACGAGCAGATCGGCGTGGATCACAGTTCCGGCCGCGAGCTGCCGGAAAAGTTCACCGCCGTGCTCGACGAGTCGGACCTTCCCGAGGGAAAGCCCAAGCGCGTTCTCTACAAAGAGACGCCTCTGCTTCTGGTGAAGAGCGGCAAGGAGGTCTTTTGCCTCGCCGAGACCTGCGCGCATCTGGGCGGCCCTCTTTCCGAAGGCAAGCTCCAGGACAACGCCGTGGTCTGCCCCTGGCATGGTTCCCGGTTTGACCTCGCAACGGGAAGAGTCATTGACGGCCCGTCGGCCTTCCCGCAGCCCTGCCTGCAAACGCGCATTCGAAAAGGCCAGATCGAGGTGCGGATCGCGCGGGCATAGCTACTGGTGACGGAAGGCAGCGATCTGAGCGCGCCAGGCGGCGCTGCCATGGGTGAATGTGGTGCTGTTGTTGGACGCGCTCGTCTTCCGATCGGCCGAGCCGAACGTCTCCCGCCCGCCCGATGAGCCGACGACGAAGTTCTGCTCAAGAGTAAAGCCGTTGCTGGCCGCCGTGACGTTGTCGACGCCATCCGTCGTGATGGCTGCCAGGAGAAGATCATCGGCTGCGCCGGCCGTCACCGTGCCCGTGGAAGCGGGATCGGAGCCTGTCCCGTTCGCGCTGGCGGTCCCGTCGAGTGTGCCGCCGGCCGCGATGCCGGTGTACTCGAAGAGCTGAATCGCCATCGTGGTCTTGGAGCCCGTGAGCGTCTCCTTGACCGTCAGCGTCTCCGAGGCTCCAGCGATCTTGTAGAAAATCGCCTGGCCCGGCCGGGTGGGACCCGAGGTCCCGGTCTGGTTGATCGCCGTCAGCCAGCCGTTGGACGCGCCGTTCTGGTCGGTCGGCAGATTGATCGTGTCCTTTCCCTTGACGCCGACGACTGCTACTAGCAGATTCCCCGCGGCCGGCCGCAGTGAGAAAGTGGCGGCAACCGCCGTCACGCCCTGGGCGCCGGCGGTCTTCTTCTGAACCAGAGTAATCGCCGCGGGCGTGAGAGCCGGCGTGGGCGTCGGAGTGCTTGTGGGCGAACCGGGGATCGGAGTTTTCGTGAGAGTCGCCGTCGGCGTGCTCGTCGGCGGAGGTTGAGTCGGGGTAGGGGTACTTGTGGGTATCTTCGCGGGCGTGGAGGTCGGAGTAGCGCTGGCAGTCTGTGAGGGAGTGCCCGTCGGCGGAGGTTGAGTCGGGGTAGGGGTGCTCGTGGGTGTCTTCGTGGGTGTGGAGGTCGGAGTGGCGCTGGCAGTCCGTGAGGGGGTGACCGTCGGCGTGCCCGTCGGCGGAGGTTGAGTCGGGGTAGGGGTGCTCGTGGGTGTCTTCGTGGGCGTGGAGGTCGGAGTGGCGCTGGCAGTCTGTGAGGGAGTGGCCGTCGGCGTGCCCGTCGGCGTCGAGGTCGGGTGCGCCCCGGCCGCGAAGACGAGGTCGTCGTGGTCGTTGAAGTTGGGGCTTCCCGGGCTACCGGGCGTGCATGAGGCCGCGCTTCCGCCACGGCGGAGGTGTGCGCGGAGGGCCTGCAGACCACCCGAAGGCAAGACGTAGCTCCAGAACAGGTGTTGCGCATTGGAATTCTGGCTGGCTGCCACCGAGCCAAGGAACGTCCAGGTCGGGGCCGTCGCGTCGGAGGCGGAATAGAGATCCAGATAGTCCTGTGCGTTCGCGGCGGCCCACACGGTCACATCCACGCTCACCGTGACGCCCTCGGCGAGGGTCGTGCCGGCCGGCCCCTGCGCCGATACTCGGATGGCGTCAATCGACTCGTCCACGTGATACGTCCCCGATCCTCCGTCCGGACATGGTGAACCGAAGAGCGTGTTGGGTTGGTTCGGCTCGGGTCCGCCCCCTGCCCCCGGGCCTGGTTGGACGCTGTCCCGTCCGTTCAGGAGGGTCCCGGAATCGCAAAAAGTCCCTATGCCGCCGCACGCGGGAGCGCCCAGGACGCCGTTGTAAACGGCCGTTCCCGACGTGTTCGGCGTGGCCGTCGGCGTTATCGAAGGTGTCGTCGTCCGACTCGGTGTCGGTGTCGGCGTGGGGGTCAAGGAGGCCGTCGGCGTAATTGAGGGCGTCCGGGTGCGCGTGATGGTGGGCGTGGCGGTCGGAGTGCTCGTCGGGGTCGGCGAGGGAGCCGCGCCGGGTTGAAAGCGAATGTCGGCGAAGTAGTTGGTCCCGTTAAGAGATGCTCCCGGAAACTGAGAGGGACCGGCCGTTCCGCCACAGTACGTGGTCAGGGGCCCGTTGACGATCGAGCCGATCCCAAAAAGACAGCCGCCCAGCGCGTCGGGAGTCTCGCTCGCCCAGGAACTTACCGTATAGGACACCCAGTAGTAGTCACCCGCCGAAACGGTCACGGCCTGATCCAGAGACTGCTCCTGCCAGCCTGAACCGCCGCTGTCAGAGATAGACACGCTTGCCCTGAGCCCTCTGCCGGTATCCCAGAGCCTCACGACGTGAGGACCCGACTGGGGCTCGGACGGAGACCTCCAGAAGCGAAGCGCCACGATGGTGCCCGATTGCGACGACCGGAAGAGCTCGCCCACCTCCCTGGAGCCCTCCTGATTGTTGGCAGTGGGCGTTCTCGCCCCGAAAAGCGTCCACGCGCTGCCCGGCGTGGGAGTGGGACCCGACGGCGTGGGCGACGAGGTGGGCGTCCTGGTAACCGTCGGGGTGGGCGTCGCAGTCGGTCCGCCTGGCGTCGTCGTGGGGGCCGGCGTGTTTGTCCGGGTGCTCGTCGGCAGGGGAGTCGGCGTCCCGCCGGACGTGACTGTGACGATGGCCGACGCCTTGTTGTTTCCCATGAACGGGTCGTAGTCGCTTCCAATGACCCCTACGACGGCAGTGAGCGTCCCCGCAGATTGCGGAATCACTCTGATCACCAGACTGCTCAGTCCCGTTGCCGAGCACAGGACTGTCGTAGAAAGCTCCGCGGACGCCGTGTTGGCCGTACAGAGTCCCGCCGGCACCGACGAGTCGAGCGTCACCTTCGGCAAATAAACAGCGGTGACCGTGACACCGGCCGCCCCATCCGAACCGCCGATCCCCACGTCGAACGCCGCCGCGCTCCCGACCGTAGCGCTCTGAGGCGCCGTAACGCTCACCGACAGGTCCCTCCGGGAACCTTGAGCGTGAGTCATCACCGACACCATCCCCGCGATTCCCGCCGCGAGAACCGTCCGCCATGCCTTCAGAACCCGTTCCATCGTTCCTCCAATCAATCCGTCATCCCTGCCAACGCCACACACGCCGCACACAGACACCACGGGCGTTCAAGAAATCGGACTCCGATGAGGAACCAGGAAACGCGGGCTCTTAAGAAGGGCCGGTCTCGGGTCTCAACCCCACCCGAATACCGGCTTCGTTATATTGCGAGGAGACTTCCAACCAGCGGCGCGCCGCTCCTCCACCACGCCAGGTCAAACGGGTCTTTCGATCTGGCACCCTGTTCGGAGGTCATTATGAAACTGCAGTTCACACTCTGTTCCAGCGAGATGGCCCTCAGGTCGTCGCCGAACCAGCGAGGGGCGGCCACGAAGTACTCGCACGGACTGCCCTCGTAAAGCAGCGGCCGAGAGAGCCTGACCAGGATGACGGCCCGTTCGGTCGCCTCGGAAGCGACCGCCGCTCTGACGATCTCCCCGACGAACGGACCCGTCCCGTGCTCACTCGAAAACTCCCAGGGCTCATTGACCATCATCGCGACAGGCCGGCCCGCAACAAGCCCCTCGCTTCCTCTCCAGACATGTCTGCCTGACCGAGAGCTCATTGCCGACATCCTTCCCGCTGCTGCGCGGCGGCTGGAGAACGCGGTCCCGCATTCTTCATTGCTCGATGCTTCCTAAACCGGAGCAGACCGTTCTCGCGGCAGAGCGCGCTCCAGATCCTGCAGCTTGTCGTCTCGTAGCCGGCCAGCGATCTTCCGCCAGTGCACTTCCTGTTCCGCCGATGTTCTCGTGGGCCATCGTAGTGGGCTAGTTCCTGGTTGTCTCGCCGTTCGTGCTGCCAATTAGTTCCAGATTACGTTTCCGTTCATTCTCGGCGGCTCGGATTCTTAGCCTGGGAAATACCTCGAAATTGCTGCCGAGAATGTCTGAGCCAAACTCTCTTAAGGCGGCGGCCTTTGCTCGCAGGCACGCGCGGAATGCCTCCGAGCCCGGCTGAGCAATCTCGCATTGCGGCATCGAGGCCGAAGGCGCTCGCTCCTCCAAAAGCAATTCGAGCGACGATGTCTCAGCCTTAACGACTGTGCCCTGGCTCGTGCCGCGGCGGGCCAGTTCGACCCACGGAGTACTGCCGGCTCCGTAGATTATCGTGACCTCCGTTACATCGCCGGAGAGGCTTACCCATACCTCGGGCAGGTGCACACGCACCTGTTCAGCGTGAAAGCCGAGCTCCGTCAGAAAGCCGAAGCTCTCGCGACCGGCTGACTCAACTTCAGCGGCTAACTCGCTCGTTCCACCTGTGCGGACCTCACTCATTCGTAATCCTTGTAGGCGTTACCCCGAACCGTCACGTCAGTGTCCTCCTAGCGCAGCCGATTCTCGGCTTCGGCAAGTCGCCCCGCATCCTCGCTATCCAGGTACCTCGACAAGGGCCGCAATTCGGCGATCACCCTCGCATAGTCTCCTCGCCGGAAGGCTTCCGAAGCTATAACCCTGGCGCGGCGTAATCTCTGAGTCGCCGCTATAAACCTGGCGGCGAGACGGGCTTGTGTCGCTCTTAGCTCGGAATAGAAAGCCTTGTCCCCAACGAGCGCGCGTGTGGCGTGTTGCTTTGTCAAAACCGCCAACTCGAGAAGGCAGCGGCGAATCTCGTCGGCGGCGGTAGCCTGCCGGAAGGCAAGGGCCTCCGGCCTCCCGTAAGCCTCCAGGATATCTCCTAGCATGAACTTCTCCTCGGTAGCAGGCGACGGAAGTCCGATCGGGCCAACCTCGATCCCGATCTCGTAGGATGAGCGGCCGTGGTAGACGTTCACGAACACAGTCTGAGATTCGAATCTAACGAGAGTCGGCTCCCTCTGCACCACGCGGAAACCGAAGTCCGTGATCAAGAACTGAAACGCTGCGATGGCGGCGGTATCGAATCCGAATGTCTCACGCGCTAGATTCATTGGCACTTCCATTCAAAACATCATCTGTCCTGGGGGTACCCACACGCGATACGATGTGTCCCAGACCCAGCCATGACTTCTTAGAACAGCGCGCTCCCTTCCGAGAAAACCGGTGTTGTTGATGAGGTCACCCGTGACGGGGTTGACACTGGCGTCGCGAATGGGAAAGCCTTCCTCCATCACGTCTAGTAGAACCCGTTCGTTGCGTGCCCAGTTCAGATCGGCGGCGCCCAGATCGGGCTTCAGTCTACTGAGCATGGTGCGCTCTCCAAGTCGCAAGGCGCCCGGGCGTCCGAGATCTCCCATCTTGCCGATGACGACACGTCGAAAGCTGAGTCCGGATAGCATGATGGGCGTTACCCCAAAGGGGAGTGCCATTTCGCAGCGTCGCTCTGATTCGACGAACTCCCGGTAGATACCCGTGTTCTCCAGCGAATTGAAAGGTGCTTGGATCTCACGCGCTCGGCGTGTCTCTTCTGATTCGGCGGTCACCGTCACCTCAGCCGAAGCACAGATCTCGCCAGGGGGGCATGCGGTCACCGTTGCTGTTATTCTGCCCGTAGGATCCGTGTAGTTGAGAGGGCTGTTGAGAGTGTAGGAGTATCTGTTCCAGCTTTGCGCTTCTACTGTCATGCCAGAAGCAGTATCGGGGCTGAGGAATCGGCCGAGGTTGAATTCGTGGTTGCGGGCGTGGTCGTAGTAGCGGGAGGCTTCGGTGTCGCGTTCCATGGAGGCGAAGCGGATTCGCTGGAAGAGGCCCGTGGGGGTGGCGGTTTCGCCGTAGGGCCAGTTTCTGGGGGTCTCGAGGGTCGAGGCGAAGATGTCGGTCACCAGCCTGGGAGTTCCCAGGTGGTCGGAGGCGTAGAAGGTCCAGACCCTGTCGTTGCCGGCGACGGCGCCGTTGGCGTAGGAGGCGACGAGCAGGTTGCCCAGGAAGACGTCGTCGCGGGATGGTGTGGCCGCGGCGAATTCCGACGCGATGCGCTGGGACTCGTCGCGCAGCGTGTAGGTCCAGGCGCCCTGGGCGGGAGGAGCCTTGACCAGGCGTTCGTCAGCGCCGTCGAAGGCGTAGTTCCAAACGTTGGAGTCGGCCGTGTGCCGGAACTGGCGGTTCAAGCCGTCGTAGTCATAGGACTCGCCGGCGTTGGCGGTCAGGTTTCCGCGGGGGTCGTAGGCGGCCGTGGTGATGTGGTTCGTTGAGGGGGAGACCGAGAAGCTCACGGCGCCCTTGGAGAGCAGATTGCCGTAGCGGTCATAGGTGAAGCCCTGGCTTCCGAGTCCTGAAAGAGTCGCAAAGGTCAGGCGGCTGCGGGTGTCGTAAGCGAAGCTGTCGATTCCCATTCCGACGATGTTGCCGGCGCCGTCGTAGGTGTAGCCCTGCGTGTCGAAGGCGGGCGAGGGCGCGCCTTCGGCCGTTGCCGAGATCCGGGACGGCCGCGGCAGCAGCGTCGAAGAGTCCTCCGCGATCGTGGTCGTCACGTTGTGGCCGATCCCGATGCCGGTGCTGTAAGTGGCCAGAGAGCCGGAGGCCCGGTGGATGATGCCGGTGACTACCGGCAGGCCGTTCAAGTACTGCGTTCTGGGCAGACCCGCGTCGTAGTCGGTCGAGACGATCAAGGGCGGTAAGCCGTCCGGGCGCGGGTGGGAATGATGCGCCACCAGACCCAGCGCGTTGAACTGCCACCGTTGGGTCGTCGCGAGGTTGCCGCCGCCGGCGATCGCGGTCGTCTGGCCGGAGAGCCGGCCGGCGGAATCCGAGTAGGAGAGGTCGTCCGTCACGGTGGGCGCCGACGGCGACAGGGGATTGAAGGCGATGCGCCGGGTCAGGTTGCCAGGCGGGTGCAGGCCTCCGGAGTAGCCGGGGTTTCCATCCGCGCACGCCTGGCCGTCGTAGCAGTTGGTCAGGTAGCGTTGGCCGCCGGAGACGACGCCTGTCAGCCGACCCGCGAAATCGTAGGTCCTCGTCGATACGAGTCCGCCAGGCTCGGTCTGCGAGAGCAGGTTGCCCAGGCTTCCATAGGAGTCGTAAGTGACGGTGCCCTTCTCCGGCGTTGTCTCGGAACGAAGGAAGCCCACCGCATCGTAGGCGAAGGCTCGCGTCTGAACCCCCTGCGAAACTCCCGTGAGCTTACCATTGACATCGTAGGCGTAGCTCGTCACGTCCGCGCCTCCCGGCTCCGTGACGGAAGTCAGCCGGCCCGAAGCGTCGTAACGGTAGGTTGTCGTCGCGGAAATCCCGCCCGAGCAGACGCCCGTGCAAGCGCCGTTGATATTGCCGACAGTGACGGCCTTCTTCGTGTCGGAGAAGAGCGAGGAGCCGTCGGCGTACGAGATCGAGGTCGTGGCGCCGTCGGCGTTCCGCGTCGTCTGGGGCCGGCCCAGCGGATCGAAGTTGGAAGACCTCGTCCCCGCCGAGGGCGTCGATGCGGCGCATCCCGGCAGGTCGGAGCAGCCTGTCCATTCGGAGACGAAGGAGGTGTGTTCGGCGGGGTCGTATTGAGTCAGGCGCACGGCATAGGGAGAAGGCGAGTTGGACGGCAACAGTCGGATCTCGCGGCTGGTGCGCGCCAGGCCGTCGTATATGTAGCGCTCAAAGGTAAAGAGGCCCGCGCCTCCGTCCCGGGTCGCCGTCGTCTGCGTGGTCGAGTCGTAATTGACTGTTGTTGGCGCGTCGCCGGGAGGGGCGATGTTCGTCACTCGCCCCAGACTGTCATAGGAGTAGCTCGTCCAGAGTCCCGCCGGGCTGCTCGAGAAGGTGATCCAGCCGGTTGCGGGATCGCGGACGAGGTTCTTGACGTACCAGCCGGCCGGGGTCGTCGGATTGGCCATCCAGCGCGCCGACAGAAGCTGGCCATGCCGGTGCGTGTAAATCTTCCCGAAGGCATCGCCATTGACCCCGACGCCCGCCGTCGGGTAGGTCGGATAGAACCGGGAACAGGAGTCGGAGGGAGGAGGGTCGGGCCAGCCCGCGTATGTCGCCGAGAAATCCTGCCCCACGTTGCCGGAGCCGTCGTCGTAGCGGCAGGTCAGGAAGACCATCTGCCGGCCGGCGTCGTGGAGGAAGTCGCCGCGGAGGAACCCGTTAGACGCGGTGAACTCGAAGTAGTGGTCCACGGTGCTCGAGCCCTGAGTCTCCGTGCGGCGGTTGAAAAGGTTGGGCAGCCAGGGAGAGACCGACGGCGTCCACGTCGTGGTCACTGTCCTCGCGTCGTTGCCAAGCGTGCCGGAGTGTTGCTCGATGTTGTAGTGGCGGCCGTTGGCGTCCCATTCCACGCCGGACGGGTTGGAAAGGGCCACGGTATGGGAGAGGCCCGTCTGACAGCTCCCGTTGGAAGAGGCCGGGCCATAGCAGACAGTCTCGGCCTTCAGGCGCCGGTTGCCGATCTCGTGGCCCGCGTCGTCATACTCGTAGACGCGCCGCGTGACACGCACGGCCCTGGAGGCGCAGAAGGGCTGATCACCGCCACCGCCGCAGGCGGGTGAGCTGGTGGGAATGGGAGCCGGAGTGTTGGGATCGCTGTCGAAGACCCGCTCCTCCAGGTCCGCTCCGACCCGGTCTCCCGGCTCGTTGAAGAGCGTCCCCGCCGGCCCGATGGACACGGGAGAGCTGCGAAAGCGCACCGCCCTGGCCCGGCGCCGGTTGTCCGCGTCGGCAGGCGACAGCACTACGGTCAGGGTCTCCGCGTCCTGCTTGGCGCTGATCGAGCCCTCTTCACCGTAGGGAAAGCTGTACTGGGTATAGTCGGTCGTCGCCGTCCCCATTCCGGGAATGGTCTCGACGCGCCGAAGAACGCCGCTGACCGTATCCACCCAGCGCGCGTCATTGTCCGGAGTGCAGGCCGCGGCGGCTCGCGGACCCGGCGGCTCGGGCCCGGGTTCCGAGGGGCCGCAGACATTCGGAGCCGACGTCTCGACGTACTGGACGTTCTGGGGCGTCATCCCCTGGCAATTGGGCACTACCGCGCCCGCGCGGCCGTGAAAAAAAGTGTATATCCCGAACGTGTAGGCGATGCTGCCGCCCGTCGGGAGCGTCATCGTGAAGGGGCAGGAGTTGTCGAATCGGTAGGCCGGCGAGCCTGCCAGATCCTGGGGAAGCCGGATTTCGGTGATCCGCTGGACCAGCACCGGCATCTTGATGGTGGCCGACGAGCAATCATGAAAGCTGTCCCAGACCTGCTCGTAGGAGAGCGACCAGACCGCCGACGCTCCTCCCGCCACCGGGAAGATGAAGTCGCTGATCATGTTGGACGTCGGTCCCTGAGGCCGCAGGAGGACCTGCACGGTCCCCGCCGGAAGAGCCACGACCCGCGGGATCCACGTCGCAACCGCGCTCGTTGGACACGCCATCACCGGCGTCACCGTGCAGGCCCCCGTCGGGGTCCCGTAACTCCAGCAGGGCGGAACAACCGTGTGATAGCCCACGGAATAGGAATTGCCGAACGGGTCCGTCACCGAGGTCAGGTACCAGCCATCCCGGCCCATGCCGAAGTCGTGAACGTAACCCGGGTCAATTGTCGGCCTGTCGTCGAATCCCGAAACCTGCCAGCCAAAGACATAGTGGTTCCCGTCTCCATCCCACATCTCGAAGGGCCCGTACCCGGTCAGATAGAGCTGCGACCCGTCCGAGGTTTTGGAGATCCGATTGAACATGTGCTGGCTCCCGTCCGGCCCGAAGTAGCAAAAGCCGGTGGTGTTGCCCTGCTTGCACAGCTTGATCGCCCCCAGCGTGAACTCCCAGCCATGCCCCAGCGCGGGATTTCCCGCGAAAGGGTAATAAATGTAATCGGGCGGCTGGACCTTCGGATGCCCGTATTCGTTCTTGCGCGAGCTGTATGTCAGGACCGCCTGGAACTTCAGCTTCGGACCCACCGGATACGTCGGCCCCAGAGAGATCGGGATCGTCAACTGGCCGTTGTACAGGTTGATCGAGTCCACCTGCCCGTTGTGGAACACGCTGTTGATGTAGCCCGGCGCCGCATCCGGATCGTTGTCCGGACCGCTCTGGCCGCGCGCCGCCGCCGCAAAGACTGTGCAGACCAGGAAACCAAACAAGACTCTGTATCTCATCGCATCTCTCCCACGACGCCGCCGGGAGGCGGCAAACTGGTTGAGGACCAACCGTTACGAGAAGGCGGGTGGATGTCTGGCGGTTCTTGTGTCTCGAGATTCCTTTCATTGTCGCCGGCGCCAGAACGGCTCCGGACTCGCTCTCAAGAGACATCCGGTGCGGATGTCTATCTTCTTATTGTCGCGAGCGTCCTCCGGGCGGAAGACCGCGATTCGAGATCAGACGAGGGCGTCGCCGGGTTTGGAAGTCGCGGCCGCCGATGCCGTCGTCTCCGGGAAGCCGGAGGCCAGGAAGAGATTCACGGCGGCGAGGCCGAGAAGCACGGCGAAGACGGGAAGCAGCGATCTCTCGATCGCGTGACGGAAGACGTCCGGCGCGACGCCCGATGATCCCGCCACGCTTGCGTCATGCGCGCCCGCGAGCAGCCGGCTGGCCGCCTCCAATCCGCTTCCCAGCCTCGCCGAGACTCCGGCCGCGAAGACTCCGCCCAGCGCGCCGACGCCGATCGATCCGCCGACGGTGCGGAAGAAGGGGACGAGGCTCGTGGCGACGCCGCGGTGACGCTCCGGCGCGACGTGCTGGATCGAGAGCACCTGGGCGAGCGAGGACGGGCCGAGCCCCGCGCCCACGACCGCGCAGGCGGCGCTTGCCCAGGCCACGCTCGCGTTGGCGAGGGCGGCCGCAACGAGACCCGCGAGACCCAGGAGGACCAGCACCGCCCCGAAGCGAGCCGTGCGGCGGAACCCGAATCGCAGGATGAGCCGGCCCGCGACGGCGGCCGAGGTCGCCCAGAAGAAAACCAGCGGCGTGATGACGGCTCCCGCCGCCCCCGCGGTTCCCCCGCGGGCTCCCTGCACGAAGAGGGGCACGAATGTGTCCACGCCGTAGATCGTCGTGCCGAGAAGAATCCCGGCGAGATAGGGGGACGCGGTCTGCCAGTGGCGAAGGAGCTCGGGAGGCACGAGCGGGTGCGGGCGCCGCGCCTGGAGCCGCGCGAAGACCGCGAGGGAGGCCGCTCCGGCAGCCAGAAGCGCGATGCGAATCATCGCGGAAGATTCCTCGGAGCCGGGCGCCCGGAGGACGGCGAACAGAACGAGCGAGACTCCGGCGGCAAGGGTGGAAGCGCCGGCGACGTCCACCGGATCGGGCAGAGACGCGCGCGACTCGATCATGCGGGTCGCCACGAGGAAAAACGCGATCGCCCCGAGCGGGATATTGATCGTGAAGATAGACCGCCACCCGAAGTGGATTGTGAAGAAGGCGCCGAGAAGCGGCCCGACGAGCGCCGCGAAACCCCAGACGCTGGAAAAGAGTCCCTGCACTCTGGCGCGTTCCTCGAGCGAATAGAGATCGGCGATGACGGTCAGCGCGATCGGGATCAGCCCCGCCGCGCCCAGGCCCTGGATGGCCCGCGCGGCGATCAACTGCGGCATGGACCGGGCGAAGGCGCAGGCCAGAGCACCGGTCAAGAAAAAGGCGATCGCGACGAGGATCATCCGGCGGCGACCGTAGATGTCCGCGAGGCGGCCGTAGAGGGGCATGGCGACCGTCGAGGTCAGGAGATAGACCGAGAAGACCCAGGCATAGAGGGGAAGGCCGCCGAGGTCCCCGATGATCGTCGGCATCGCCGTCGAGACCACGGTGGACTCGAACGAGGCGAGCGCTGTCACCAGGATGAGCGCGACCGTGACGGCTCGGCGCCGCGCCGGGTCGAAGCGGGGAGGCGGCGAGCCGGACATGAACGCGGGAGCGTACAGCAGCCGAAGGCGCCGCCCGGAGGGAGAAAGCCGGGTCTTACCGGGCCGAGCGGCCTTTCGCGATGGCCTTCTCGACGTCGGCGATCTCCTTCGGGGCGTCGCAGGAGAGGCACTCCATTCCCTGCGGGGTGACGAGGACGGTGTCTTCGATACGCACGCCGATGTTCCACCACTTCGGGTCCGGCGTCGAGCGCTCGGGAACGTAGATGCCGGGCTCGACGGTGAGAGCCATGCCGGGCTGGAGCAGGACTTCCGCCTTCCCGTATCGTTCGGCGCGCTGGAGGCCGGAGGGGTATTCGTAGCTGCCGGCGTCGTGGACGTCCAATCCGATCCAGTGGCTGGAGCCGTGCGGATAGAACTTCCGGTAGGCGCCCGTCCGGAGGATCTCTTCGCGGTTGCCCGGGAGGATGCCAAGCCGGAGGAGCCCGTCCACGACGACGTCCACGGTCGCGTTGAACACGTCCTTGATCGGAGTGCCGGGGCGGACCCGGGCGAGGCCCGCCTTCTGGGCGGCCAGGACGATCTCGTAGATCTTCCTCTGCTCGGCGGAGAACCGGCCCGAGACCGGATAGCTCCTCGTCACGTCCGCGGCGTACATCGAGTACTCGCAGCCCGTGTCGTTGACGAGGATCTCCCCCTCCTCGAGCGCCTTGTCGTCGCGCTCGTAGTGGAGGATGACGGAGTTCCTGCCGGAACCGACGATGGAGGGGTAGGCGGTGCGAGCCGCTCCGCGGGAAAGGCAGACTCCCACCATCGCGGCCTTCAGGTCGTACTCGTGGCGTCCGGGCGCCGTTTGCGCCATGGCCGCCCGGTGGGCCTCGGCGGAAATGCGGCTCGCCTCTCGAAGAAGATCCTGCTCCATCCCGTCCTTGATCAGGCGCAGGCCGGCAAGAATCGGGGAGACCTCGGCGGCCGGGCGCGCGGACGCGGCGTTCGCGTTGCCGGCGTTCCAGGCGTCGAGCAGGCGCCGCTGGAACTCCTTGTCCGCTCCGGCCCCGTAATAGAGGCTCTGCGCGTCCGCCCAAAGACCCGGCAAGCGGTCCCAGAATTCCGCGACCGGATGAGCGTCCGCGGCCCCGTAGTTTTTCTTCGCCCCTTCCACGCCGGCGCGCCAGCCGGTCCACTGCTCGGCCGCGAAGTCCCTCGGCTGCACGAACAGGATGTAATGCCCTTCCTTCGCCGGCCCGGGAAGGAACACCGCGACGGCGTCGGCCTCTTCGAATCCGGTCAGGTACCAGAAGTCGGAGTCCTGGCGGCGCGTGTCCGCGCGCGCGTCCGCGGGCGGCTCGGCCGGGGCGCGAAGCACGGCGACGGAACCTGCGGGGAGCCGGGAAAGGAATTTCTCCCGGTGCGACTCGAAGAACGCCGGGGTCGGCGCGGGCCGCGCCGCCGCGGCCAGGGGCGCGAGGAGAGAAAACAGGGCCGCCGCGATCACCATGGAAGCTCCTTCACTCTGTTGCGCCCGGGATTCTAGCGGACGAAAATCGGATGCTCGGCAGAGCTGTTGCAGGGAGGTCGGCATGATCCTGAAATGTCCGTCTTGCGGCCGGAAGAACCGGTCGCCCGCGGAGCGTCTGGCCGAGGTCGGGCGCTGCGGCGCGTGCAAGACGGAGATCTCCCCGGTGGGGCGGCCGATCGAGGCGGACCCGGAGACCTTCCGGGAGGTCACCCGCGAGGCGCGAGTTCCGGTCCTCGTCGATTTCTGGGCGGAATGGTGCGGGCCCTGCAAGATGGCGGCCCCCGAGGTCGAACGCACGGCGGCCGAGATGGCGGGCAAAGCGCTGGTCTTGAAGGTGGATACCGAGAAACACCCTCAGCTGGCCGCGCAGTTCGGCGTCCAGGGCATTCCCAACTTCGTCGTGATGAAGGGAGGCCTCCTGCTCTACCAGCAGGCCGGCCTCGTCGGCAGCGCGCAGATGAAGCAGTGGCTCGTCCGGGCCGGCGCCTCCGAAGCCTGAGGTCCGGAACGTGCCGATCTCCTCAAGTCGAGGCCCTCGCCCATTTGATTTTGGGGCGCCGCGCGCGGAGACTTGGCGCCGGGCCATGCCGGAAGCCGAGCATTTCGAACTCGTGGTGATCGGTTCGGGGCCCGCCGGCGAGAAAGGCGCGGCGCAGGCCGCCTACTTCGGCAGGAAGGTCGCCCTCATCGAGCGAGCGCCGGCGGTCGGAGGAGCGTGCGTGCACACCGGCACGCTCCCGTCCAAGACGCTGCGCGAGACGGCCCTGTATCTGACCGGTTTCCGGCGGCGCGAGCTCTATGGGATGAGCGTGCGCCTCGACCGCAGGAAGAGCCTTCGGCAGCTGGTCGGCCGGCTGCGCAGCGTCACCGACAGCCAGACGAGCCAGGTCTCCCGGAACTTGAAGCGCCACGGGATCGAGCTCGTCGAAGGCTCCGCGCGCTTCGAAGACCCTCAGACGATCCGCGTGAGCGACGCGGAAGGCGCCACGCGGCGGCGGCTCTCGGCCAATTTCTTCCTGATCGCGACCGGCTCCTCGCCGACCCCGCCGCGAGGCATCGCGATGAGCGATCCCGACGTCGTGGACAGCGACCGGATCCTGGACCTGGACCGCGTCCCCTCCACCATGACGGTCGTGGGCGGCGGCGTCATCGGGGTCGAGTATGCCTGCGTCTTCGCGGCGCTGGGCACGCGCATCACGCTCGTCGAGGGCGGGGAGCGGCTGCTCGCGGGCGTGGACGAAGAGCTCGTCTCCGCGCTCCAGCTCTCGCTGGAGAGGATGGGAACCGAGATCCTGTTCGGGGACGCGGTCGAGTCCGTCGAGCGCCTTCCCGGGCGCCGGACCAATGCGCTGAGCCTGAAACTCAAGTCCGGCCGCCGCCTGCGGGCCGACAAGGCTCTCTTCTCGACGGGCCGCTCCGGCAACACGGAAGGGCTGGGGCTCGAAGAGCTGGGCGTGGCCCTGACCGAGGGCGGCCATGTCCGCGTCAACGAGCATTTCCAGACGGCGGTGCCGAACATCTACGCCGCCGGAGACGTCGTGGGCTTTCCCGCGCTGGCCGCGACCTCGATGGAGCAGGGCCGCGTGGCGGCGTGCCATGCGTTCCACATCACCTACAAGACCGGCGTGTCGCCTTTCCAGCCACACGGGATCTACTCCATCCCGGAGATCTCGACGATCGGGCCGTCGGAGGAGGAGCTGAAGAAGAACGGGACCGCCTACGAGATCGGGCACGCGCGCTTCGAGAACAACCCGCGCGGCCAGATCATCGGAGACGCCGAGGGATTCATCAAGCTTCTCTTCGATCCCGAGAGCCGCCGGCTGATAGCCGCCCACATCCTGGGAGAGCACGCCACGGAACTCATCCACATCCCCATGCACGTGCTCTCCTCGGGAGGCGCGATCGAGGTCTTCATTGACGCGGTCTACAACTATCCGACGCTGGCGGAGAGCTTCAAGTACGCCGCCTACGACGGGCTCCAAAGACTCGCCGGAAGAATCCCCTCCGTTTTGTCGCCGGCCCTCGCCGGGCGGCCGGACGCGCCGCCCGCGCTGCGCCCGTGGTTCCTGGGCCTCTGCCTCACCGAGGCCCCGTCCGCCGGCCGGCCGATGGTCCTGTGCGTGATGGACCGTTTTCGCCGCTGCCGGTTCGTCCCCTGGAATTACGATCCGGGCGCCGCGGACCTGCTGCCCGAATCCGCGGAGAGGGAGGGATTCGTGCTCGCGGTCGGGGCGGAGGACCCGCTCGCGAACGAGCTTCTGGATTCGCTCGGGCGCCGCGGGTTCCGCTTGTTCGGCCGAGGCGAGGATCAGGCCGAAGTTCTTCGGGTCCATCCGGATCTGGTCTGGAGGAGGCTGGGAGCCGAAACTCTTCCGCGCGGAGAAGGTCTCCTGGCAGCGCGGCGGCGGCGATATGAAATCCTGCGAGCCGAGGGGCTCGATCTGTCCCTGACCGGGTCGGCGGCCCGTCGCGGCGAGCTCGACGCGGCCGGGGCCGCCTATGCCGCCTATCTCTGGGCGACCGGACAGTTCTCTCCCGGCGGGATCGGCCTCTCCAGCCGCGCCGGAGCGATCCGCGACACCTGAGCCTCCGGCGGTCCCCTCGGCGCCGCGGCAATCAGGGCAGGAACGCGGCGAGGAGAGGAAGGTGCCGCGCGTACGTCACCGCCAGCAGAAGAAGACCGAGGGCGGCGAGATACACGGCGAAGGGGCGAAGAGTGTGCGTCTTGAGGAATCGCAGCAGAAAGCGAACCGCGACATAGCCCACGACGAGGGACGATGCGAAACCGGCGGCGAGCTCGGCGGAACCCACCGAGGGCTGCGGGGACCTGTGCAGGTCGAGGAGCGCCTTGGCGCCGGCCCCCAGGATGATCGGCAGGGCGAGCAGGAATGAAAAGCGCGCCGCCTCGCCGCGCTCGAGGCCGCGCAAGCGTCCCGTGCTGATCGTGAAGCCGGACCGGGAGAACCCGGCCAGGAGCCCCGCGGCGGCCTGCGCGATGCCGATCCAGAGAGAATCGGCCAGAGTCAACTCCGAGAGGTCCCGTTCCCGCATGTGGCGCGCTCCTCGCCATTCCGCGAAGAGGAAAAATGCGCAGGCGGCGAGCATCGAAAGCCCGATCAAGCCGAGCGTGCGCACGCTCTCGATCTTTTTCAGGAGAAAGAGACCCGCCAGCACGCCGGGGACGGTGCCGGCGATGAGCGGACCGATGAGGGCGCGGGCCGTGGCACTGCGGGCCGGCTTCCCCGAGAGGGCGAGGAAGACCTCTTCCACGATCTCTCGAATCTCGCGTCCGAGCGCCAGGACCAGGGCTGCCGCCGTGCCCAGGTGCAGCACGACGTCGAAGGAAAGGGCGATCTCGTCGTTGCGAATCTCGAGGAGCGCCTGGGCGATGTAGAGGTGCGCGGTCGAGGAGACGGGCACGAACTCGGTCAGCCCCTGGATCACACCGAGAAGAAGAGCCTGCGCCAGACTCACGGAGTTGACGCGCCGTCCGGCCCGTACACCAGAATCGTGAAGCTGCCGGGGATCATGGGCGGTCTGGGGCGGGGCTGGTCGGCCGTGGGTGAGGGGCGAGGGCCGAACTCGGCCGCGGCCAGGAACACCCGATGGGTCTTCTCGTCGAGCGCCATCGTCCGCGCGCTCCGCTGCGTCGTCACGTTCTCGACGACGCGGTAGGAATCGGGGCTCTCCTGCTTGACGACGGTCAGCGTGCCGTCCCCGTTCGAGGCGAACACCAGGGACGTCAAGTGATCGAAGGCGGCCCCATCCACGCCTTCTCCGATCGGAAGCGAGGCGACTGCGCGGCCGCTGTCGGCGTCCAGAACGGCCATGGTGCGGTTGTGGCAAACGGCGAAGAGACGCCGGCGCGCCCTGTCCATCGCCAGGCCGGTCGGCTCCTGGCAGGAGGGGATCGGCCAGCTCTTCTCGACGCGGAGGGCCCGGGAGTCGATCACCGTCACCTCGTTCCTGTCCTCGATGTTCACGAAAACGCGCCCCTTCCCGTCGGCCACGGCGAACTCGGGCTTGCCGTCCAGCGCGAGGGTTCCGGCGACTGTCCCGGCCGCCGCGTCGAACGCCGTGGCGTTCTTGCCCCGGCCGTTGAACGTGAAGACGCGGCGGGAGGCCGGATCGTAGAGGATGGCGTCAGGATTCTCGCCGGTCGTCTTGACCTCCCCGATCACGGCGAGAGTCCTCGCGTCGAAGATCGTGACGGTGGAAACTCGGCCGTTGCTCGTGAAGCCGCGCCCCGCCTCCGGCGCGAGCGCGATCCCGTGCACGCCCTGCGTTCCCGGAATTTCGCCGACCGCGGCTCCGGAGTCCGCGTCGAGAACGACGACGCGCGTTCCCCGCGAGACATAGAGGCGGCGCGCGGCGCTGTCAACCGTCAGGTAGTCCCAGCCCCCCTCGCCTCCGATCGGGAGCTTGTTGAGCAGGTGATAGTGAATCCCGGAAGGCGGGGCGGACGAGATCGCCCCGGCCGGAGCCGGAGAGGCCGGGGACCCGCAGGAGGCAGTCCAGGCCGCGAGAAGGAGGAGGACGGAAAGGCGACGCAAGCGCTTCATGAAAGCGATTCTATGTAATGGGGGGTCTGGCCCGGGCAACCATCCAGTCCGACGCCTGACTAAAGACCATCTAAAGTCCCGATTTTTCGCGCCGGGGCGGCCTATCTTGGCGGCGAAAGGACACGAACACAAATGTTGAAGCGTATTTTCCTGGCCTTCCCGGCGTCTCTGTTGCTGTTGTCGATGTCCGCCCGGCCTCTCTCCGCCGAGACCGTGACCCTGCCGGTGGCGGCGTCGACAACGGGAGTGGGAGGCGTGCCGTTCGTTTCGGACGTGCGTGTGTTCAACACGTCCTATACGGACGTGCTGACGGTAACGGCGGTGTACCGGTTCAACGGCGCGACGCAGGTGTTTCAGCTTGCGGCGCGCGAAGCCAAGGCCTTCGACGACATCGGGCTGAGCTTGTTTGGGGCTTCCGGCTCTGTCGGGGCCATCGAGTTCACCACTTCGGGGGGGCCGGGGACTCTGGTGGTCTCCTCCCAGTTGCGTTCCCCGATGACGGCGGGCGGGTTCGTGGGGATGTTCATACCGGGGCTGCCGCAGTCGGCTGCGCAGGCGGTGACGGTGCTGACGGGGCTGGTCAACGGGGACGCGAGGACGAACATCGGCGTGTACAACCCCAATGGCAAGGAAGTCACGGCGACGATCCGGCTCTACGACGGGAACGTGTTGCTGGGGACCAAATCGGAGGACTTTGGGCCGCACTCGGGAACGCAGATCAGCAATATCTATGACGAGGTGGGGTTCGAGAATCTGAAGCGCAGCGATGGGTACGCGACGGTGGAGTCGAGCGACCCGGCGAGCCCGCTCTTCACCTACGCGGCGGAGGCGGACAACAAGTCCGGAGACCTGATCCTGATCGTGGGGGCGCCGGACGTCGCGGCGCCTCAGGGCTTCCATCCACCCACAGCGACGCCGGCCGGCAGCGGGCCCTCTCCGACGCCGACTCCGACACCCTCCCCGTCCGGAACCACCGTCGTCGTCAACGTCGGTCAGGGCGGCGCCATGAGTTTCGCGCCGGGCACCGTGACCATTCACGCCGGCGACACGGTTCGGTGGGATTTCAAAGACACCGGCTACCATTCGACGACTTCCGGGACCTGCGCCGTCGACCCTTACTACGGGGGCAGCAACTGCAGCCCGCTGCCCTCCGGCTTGAACTGGGACTCGGGAGAGAGGCTGGCCGGGGATTCGTTCTCTCAAGTCTTCACGGCGGTCGGCTCGTACCGCTATTACTGCGTGGTGCACGGATACATGATGACCGGGACCGTTCAGGTCAACTGATCCCGTTCTCCTCCTCCGGGCGGGTCGTTTGAGGGGCGGTCCATGCGGCCGCCCCTCCTTTTAACCGTCGCTCCCCGCCAGCGCGCCGCGACCGGGGCCAGCACGACGATAGCTTCGATTCCTGGCATTGCCGGGAGGGTGCGGGACGGATACCCTTGGGACCGGAGGTGTGAGATAGCCACGAAGAAAGCATCCGAGACGACACGGCGGCGGCCGCGCAGACGGGCCGCTTCCCCGGGCGGGTCCGTGACGCTCCTGATGGACGAGGACTTGCACCTCTACAACGAGGGAACTCACTTCCGCGTCTACGAGAAGCTCGGCGCCCACCGGATCGTCGCGGACGGCGCCGAGGGCTGCGTCTTCGCGGTTTTCGCCCCCAACGCGCGGGACGTCTCGGTGATCGGGGACTGGAACGGCTGGGACGAGGCGAGCCATCCGCTCCGGCCGCGAGCGCAATCGGGCATCTGGGAGGGCTTCCTCCCCGGCGTCGGCGCGGGGGCCGTCTACAAGTACCACGTCGTTTCCCGGCACAACGGCTATCGCGTGGACAAGGCGGACCCCTTCGCCTTCGCGGCCGAGCTTCCGCCCCGGACGGGCTCGGTCGTCATGGACCTGGATTTCGAGTGGGGCGACGGCGCCTGGATGGAGTCGCGCGGGGAGCGGCATCGGCCGCAGGCCCCGATCTCGATCTATGAAATGCACCTGGGCTCCTGGAGGCGGCCGTGGGACGGCGACAGGTTCCTGACCTACAGAGAAATCGCCCCGCAGCTCGCGGAGTACGCGCGCGAGATGGGGTTCACCCACGTCGAGTTTCTGCCGGTCATGGAGCATCCCTTCTACGCGTCCTGGGGCTACCAGGTGACCGGCTACTTCGCTCCGACCAGCCGGTACGGCTCTCCCGCCGACTTTCAGTACCTGATCGACTACCTCCACCGCCACGAGATCGGCGTGATCCTGGACTGGGTCCCTTCGCACTTTCCCTCCGACGAGCACGGGCTCGGGTTCTTCGACGGGACCCATCTCTACGAGCACGCGGACCCGCGGCAGGGATTCCACCCGGACTGGGGAAGCGCGATCTTCAACTACGGGCGCAGCGAGGTCCGCAGCTTCCTCTTCTCCAGCGCGGAGTTCTGGCTCGAGAAGTATCACGCGGACGGCCTGCGAGTGGACGCGGTCGCGTCGATGCTCAATCTGAACTACTCGCGCAAAGCCGGCGAGTGGATCCCCAACGTGTACGGAGGAAGCGAAAACCTGGAGGCGATCTCGTTCCTGCGCCGGATGAACGACTACATCGGCGAGGCCCATCCGGACGTCCTGACGATCGCCGAGGAGTCCACCGCGTGGCCGATGGTCTCGCGCCCCACGCATATCGGGGGACTGGGTTTCGACATGAAGTGGGACATGGGCTGGATGAACGACACCCTGAAATACATGAAGCGCGATCCGATCCACCGCAAGTACCACCATACGGAGCTGACCTTCCGGCCGATGTACGCCCATTCGGAGAACTTCCTGCTCCCCCTGTCGCACGACGAGGTCGTGCACCTGAAAGGCTCGCTCCTGACGAAGATGCCGGGAGACGACTGGCGCAAGTTCGCCAACCTGCGCCTCCTCCTCGCCTACCAGGCCGTCGTGCCGGGCAAGAAGCTCCTTTTCATGGGAGGGGAGTTCGGGCAGTGGGCCGAGTGGGATCATGATTCGGCTCTCCAGTGGCGCCTGCTGGAATCCCCGCCGCACGCCGGCGTGCAGCGCTGGACGGCGCACGTGAATCGCCTTTACTCGGGAGAGCCGGCGCTCCACGCCCGCGACTTCGATCCCGCCGGGTTCGAGTGGATCGACTGCCACAACTGGGAAGAGAGCACCCTCTCTCTCGTTCGCCGGGGCGGATCGCCGGAGGAGGTGATCCTCGTCGCGCTCAACTTCACGCCGGTGCCGCGTTACCGGTACCGCGTCGGAGCGCCCGCCGGAGACTTCTGGCGCGAGATCGCCAACACCGACGCGCTCGAGTACGGCGGAAGCGGATTGGGAAACCTGGGCGGCCTCCCCGCCGACGCGATCCCGGCGCACGGCCGACCGTTCAGCCTGAGTCTGACTCTGCCGCCACTGGCGGCGGTCTTCCTGAAAGCCGATAGTGACTCTGTCATCCTGAGGCCCGAAGGGCCGAAGGATCTGCCTCAGGGTGAACCGGAGCAGATCCTTCGCTTCGCTCAGGATGACACCGCAGCGGGGCCGGAGCCCGCAACTTCTTCATGAACCGTTTCCTCTGCATCCACGGGCACTTCTACCAGCCGCCGCGGGAGAACCCGTGGACCGGACGGGTCGAGCGGGAGTCTTCGGCGGCTCCCTTCCACG
This sequence comes from uncultured Acidobacteriota bacterium, assembly GCA_963837495.1. GTDB lineage: Bacteria > Acidobacteriota > Thermoanaerobaculia > UBA5066 > Gp7-AA6 > JAWOLE01. The sequence goes on from CAWINF010000002.1 coordinate 787,218, forward strand.
ACTGGAACCAGAGGATCACCGCGGAGTGCTACGGCCCCAACGCCGACAACTATCCGCGCATGTCCTTCAACTTCGGCCCGACGCTCCTCACCTGGCTCGAGTCACGGGCGCCCGAGGTCTACGGGAAGATCCTCCGCGCCGACCGGGAGAGCCGCGAGCGCTTCTCCGGACACGGCTCGGCGCTCGCGCAGGCGTACGGACACATGATCCTTCCCCTTGCCCGTTCCAGAGACAAGCGGACGCAAGTCTACTGGGGCATCCGGGACTTCGAGCACCGGTTCGGCCGATCGCCCGAGGGGATGTGGCTGCCGGAGACCGCGGTGGACTCCGAGACGCTCGAGGTCCTGGCGGAGCTGGGCCAGTTCACCATCCTGTCGCCTCACCAGGCGCTGCGGTGGCGCCCGATCGGAGAAGAAGACTGGCGAGAGGCGGCGGACGGATTCGACACGCGGCAGCCTTACGAAGCCAGGCTTCCTTCCGGCGCCCGCATCGGTCTTTTCTTCTACGACGGCCCCGCCTCCTCGGCGGTGGCGTTCGGAGGGCTGGCCGGAGGCTCCGGGAACCTCGCCCGGCTCCTCTTGGACCGTTTCGAAGGCGGGGCGCAGCCCCAGATCGTCTCCGTCGCGACCGATGGCGAGACGTACGGACACCACTTCCGGGGCGGAGACCGGGTCCTCTCCGGGCTGCTCGCCAGCGTCGAAGAGGGGAGCGACGTCCGTTTGACGACCTACGCGGAACATCTGGCGAAGCATCCTCCCCGCCGCGAGGTCGAGATCCGCGAGAACACCTCCTGGAGCTGCGCGCACGGAGTGGGCCGGTGGCAGGAGGGATGCGGCTGCGCGACCGGACAGCACGCGGGCTGGACGCAGGAGTGGCGGGCGCCGCTCAAGCAAGCGCTCGATTCTCTTCGCGACGAGATCGACGTTCTTTTCGAGGAACAGGGAGGGAGGTTTCTTCGCGATCCCTGGGCGGCGCGCGACGATTCGATCGAGCTCGTCCTGGCCGGGTCCCGAGAGACGGAGGACTTCCTCGCGCGTCACGCGGGCCGTCATCTCGATTCCGAAGAGAGCCGCCGGGCGCTCGGCCTCTTCGAGATGGAGCGGTGCGCCATGAGCATGTTCACCAGCTGCGGCTGGTTCTTCGATGACCCCTCGGGGCTGGAGACGAGGCAGGTCCTGCGCTATGCGGCGCGGGCGGTGGAGCTCGCGCAGGAGCTGGGAGACAAGCGGCTCGAAGAGGACTTCCTGCGGCGGCTGGACGCCGCCGTGAGCAACGACCCCGCCGCCGGCAATGTCCGGCGGATCTACGAGGAGTCTCGAGGAAAACGGGTCTCGGCCGGGAATCTGTCCGAGGGGATTTCTTCGGGTATTATCGAGGCCAGTTGATCCAGTCAGCCGATTCTCCGCCTCGCCCCCTGCCTTCCGCGATCGCTCCTCTCTGGGGGCTCGCGCGGGACCTGCGCTGGACCTGGCGGCCAACGATGCGCGCGCTGTTCGCCGCGCTCGACCAGGAGGCCTGGCGAAAGAACCGCGGGAATCCCGTGGAGCTGCTTCTCACGGTTTCGCCCGAGAGGCTCGAAGAGGCGGCCGGCGATCCGTCTTTCCTCTCGCAGATGTCCGCGGTCCAGACGGAAATGGCGATGGAGGACGCCTCGCCCTCCTGGCACCCCGCCGTCCGGGCCTTCCGGGAGCACGGCTACCGCATCGCGTACTTCTCGGCCGAGTTCGGGCTGACGGAACACCTGCCGATCTACGCGGGCGGCCTGGGGATCCTCGCGGGCGACGTCCTGAAGTCCTCGAGCGACCGGGGACTGCCCGTCGTCGGAGTCGGCCTCTTCTACAAGGAGGACTACTTCCGGCAGGTTCTCGACAAGAACGGCTGGCAGCACGAATCCAATCCTCCCCTCGACCTCGGACGGCTGCCGGTTTCGCTGCCTCTCGTGCCGGGCGGAGGGCCGCCCCTGGTCGTCGTGACGATCGGAGAGCGGGACGTGTCGGTGCTCGTCCGTTTCGTCCGGGTGGGAAGGGTCCCGCTGCTGCTGCTCGACACCAACGTCCCCGAGAACGTTCCCGAAGACCGCGACATCACGGCGAGGCTCTACGGCGGCGATCAGGAGACCCGCATCCGTCAGGAGCTGGTGCTGGGGATCGGAGGATTGCGCGGCCTGGAGCTTCTCGGAATGCGCCCCACGATCCGGCACATCAACGAAGGGCACGCGGCCTTCGTGGGCCTGGAAAAGATCCGGCTGCTCGTGACGCTCGGGGGATTGACGTTCCCGGAGGCCCGGGAGAGGGCCGCGGCCACCAACGTCTTCACGACCCACACGCCGGTGCCCGCGGGGATCGATCACTTTCCGCCCGAGCTGGTCGAGAAGTATCTCTCTTCGTACGTGGCCGGAGCCGGTCTCTCCTGGGGGGAGTTCCTGCAGCTCGGACAGGACGGCCCTCCCAACCCGCACCAGCCCTTCTCGATGGCCGTCCTGGCGCTGCGCCTCTGCGGACACGTCAATGCGGTCTCGCAGCTCCACGCGAGGGTGTCGCGGCGCCTTTGGCTCGCGCTTCTACCGGAGCTGGCCGACGAGGGTATCCGCATCCGCGCGATCACCAACGGCGTGCACCGGACGACCTGGACGGATCCGGAGGTGGCGAAGCTTCCCCTCGTCGACGAACCCGGCTCCGTGGACCGGGCCGCCTACTGGCGCGTCCACGAGCAGCTGCGCGCGCGCCTGGTGGATCTTGCCCGCGAACGGTTGTCCGCGGCGAGGAAGGAGGAGGGCGCCTCTCCCGAAGAGATCGAGGAGGCCTCGCGCGTGCTCGATCCCGAGGCGCTGACCATCGGCTTCGCCAAGCGCTTCACGACCTACAAGCGGCCGGGATTGATCTTCCACGATCCCGCGCGGCTGGCGCGCATCCTCGGGAGCAAGCCGGTCCAGATCATCTTTGCCGGCAAGGCCCACCCTCACGACGATCCGGGCAAGCACGTGCTGCAGGACGTCGCGCATTTCTGCCAGAGGCCGGAGTTTCGAGGCCGCGTCGTCCTCCTGCCCGACTACAACATGGGGCTCGCCCGGGCTCTCGTAGCCGGGTGTGACGTCTGGCTGAACAACCCGATCCGGCCGCGGGAGGCCTGCGGGACCTCCGGGATGAAGGCCGCGATGAACGGAAGCCTGAACCTCTCGGTGCTCGACGGATGGTGGGACGAGGCCCCCTACGAGGAGACCGGCTTCACGATCGGCCCGGCCACCGAGGACCTGCCCGACGATCAGACCGCCGGCTTCCTCTACGAGGTCCTCGAGCAGCAGGTGCTTCCGCTCTTCTTCGACAGGAACGAGCAGGGACTGCCTCTCGGGTGGATCGAGAAGATGGTTCAGAGCGCCTCTCGAATCTCGCGGTTCTTCTCCGCCGATCGGATGATGATCGATTATCTGGAGGGCTGCTACCTGCCGGGCGCCGAGTGGCGTTACTCGCTGCTCGGCCACGCGGGCGAGCGCCTGCGCGCGGGGGACTACCTGCCCTAGCCGTCGCTCCGCGCGCTCCGCGGAATCTACGCCTGACGGCGTGATCCCGCTCCGGCGCTCCGCTCCCGCGGCGCGAGGGGGGAGTCCGCCTCCCCTCTGGGAGACTCCTCGCGCCGCGACCGGGGCCAAGACGACAATCACGCGGAGATCCATCTTGCTGCCTCATCTCCCTCTCCCGGCGGGAGAGGCCTGCCGGTATTCTTGAGGGGTGGAAAGCTCGATTCACGAGGGAGTTCTCGGGCGCGGCGCGGGGATCCTGCTCCATCCCACTTCGTTGCCGGGGCGGTTCGGGATCGGGGATCTGGGACCGGAGGCGGAACGCTTTCTGGAGTGGGCGCAATCGGCGGGGCAGACACTCTGGCAGGTGCTCCCTCTCCACCCCGCTCCTCACGGCTCGCCCTACGGCGCCTCTTCGGCCTTCGCCGGCAACGCGCTCCTGATCTCACCCGAACGCCTTTGCGAAGAAGGGTTGCTGTCCCCTGCGGCGCTGGAGGGCGCTCCGGCCTTCCCTCCGGAGCGCGTGGACTTTGGCGGGGCCGGCTCCTGGAAGGAGAAGATCCTGCGAGCGTCCTGGGAGGCGTCGCGCGCCTCTCCTCGCGTGCAGGAAGAGCTCGAGTCCTTCCGCCGCGCGCCCGAGCAGTCCGCGTGGCTTTCGGACTGGTCGCTCTTTGCCGCGCTGAACGAGAAGAGGCCGGCCGGCTGGATCTCCTGGCCGGAGGAGTTGCGGCGCCGCAGTTCGGACGCCCTCGCCTCCGCCCGCCGGGATCTGTCCGAGGAGATCGCCTATAAGGAATTCGTCCAGTGGATCTTCTTCCGGCAGTGGGCGCGCGTGAAGAGCGAAGCCAACCGCCGCGGCATCGCGATCCTGGGCGACCTGCCAATCTACGTCACGCACGACAGCGCCGACGTCTGGGCGAGACAGGAACTGTTCCTCCTCGATGAAGCCGGGATGCCGACGTTTGTCGCCGGAGTGCCGCCGGACGCGTTCAGCGAGACGGGTCAACTGTGGGGCTATCCCCTCTATCGCTGGGACGAGATGGAGCGGGACGGGTTCTCCTGGTGGATCGCGCGCCTGCGCCAGGCGCTGTTGGCGGCCGACGCCGTCCGCGTCGACCACTTCCGCGGATTTGCCGCCGGATGGAACGTTGCGGCCGAGGCCGACACCGCGATCGAAGGCCGCTGGGTCCCCGCCCCCGGGCTGAAGCTCTTCGAAGCCGCGCGCCGGGCGCTCGGCGAGGTCGCGCTGGTTGCCGAGGACCTCGGGGTGATCACCGACGACGTGCGGGAGCTTCTGGCGGCTCTGGGGATCCCCGGCATGAAGGTCCTTCAGTTCGGCTTCTCCGAAGACGACAGCGAGCATCTGCCGCACCAATACGCTCACAACTGCGTCGCCTATACCGGGACGCACGACAACGACACCTCTCGCGGCTGGTTCGCTGATCTTTCGCAGGAGGAGACGCGCCGGGCGCTCGACTACCTGGGCGGGGACGGGAGCCGGATCGAATGGGACATGGTCCGCGCGGCGTACGAGTCGGTCGCCGATCGCGCGATCGTCCCGCTCCAGGACGTCTTCGGCCTGGGCAGCGAAGCCCGGATGAACACCCCGGGGCAAGCCGAAGGCAACTGGACCTGGCGAGCCCGCGCGGCCGACTTCACTCCGGACCGCGCCGCGCGCCTTCACCGCCTCGCGACCCTCACCGGCAGGACCTCGAGGGGGCGAAAAAGGTCTTGACATGGGGCGCGGGTTGGCCCAAGTTATTGCCTCCATGATGGCCGCGATTCTCGAGACGCCGAAGACCCCGCGGGCGAGGATCGCGCGACGCGCTCTCTCTGCCAGGAGGAGGACCTCCGTGGCGGCGGCGCGTTGATCCCGTAAACACTCCGACAAACCGCCGCCCCATGAAACGCCGCATGCCGGCCGTGTGCCTCGCTTTTTCCGGTGGTCTCGACACCACCTATTGCGCCCTTCTCCTGCGCGAGGAGGGCTTTCGCGTCCACGCGGTCACAGTGGACACGGGGGGCTTCTCGGCCCGCGAGAAGCGGACGATCGCCGCGCGCGCGAAGGCGGCGGGGGTCGAGAAGCACGTCTTCTCCGACGGCCGCGCGGAGGTCTTCGAGCGCTACGCGCTGCCTCTTCTCTTCGGAAACGTGCTGCGCGGAGGCGTCTATCCTCTCTCGGTGGCCGCGGAGCGGGCCGTGCAGGTCGCGGCGGTCGCGCGCCACGCGCGGCGGATCGGGGCCCGCGCGATCGCGCACGGCTCGACGGCCGCCGGCAACGACCAGTTCCGCTTCGACGCCGGCCTTCGCGTCCTCGCTCCCGGGATCGAAGTGCGGGCGCCCGTGCGCGACTCCGGCATCTCGCGCGAGCAGGAAACCGCCTATTGCGCCTCCCGCGGCATCGCGATCCCGGCCCGGACCACGCGCTACTCGATCAACGAGGGCCTCTGGGGCACGACGATCGGGGGGGGCGAGACGCACGACCCGTGGGAGCTTCCTCCCGAGACTCTCTATCCGGGCAGCACGCTGGCGAAGGCGCCGAGAAAGCCGCGCGTGGCGGTCGTCGGTTTCCGCGGGGGACGCCCGGTGTCTCTCGATGGGAGGCGCCTGGCCGGGATCGAGCTCGTGGAGAGACTGAACGCGCTGGGGCGCCGCTACGCGGCGGGGCGCGCGGTCCATCTGGGCGACACGATCCTGGGGTCCAAGGGCCGGATCGTCTTCGAGGCGCCGGCGGCGCTCGCGCTGATCGCGGCCCATGCGGAGCTGGAGAAGCTCGTGATGACGAAAGAACAGCGGCAGTTGAAGTTCCTCGTCGCCGAGACGTACGGGCGGCTGCTGCACGAGGGGCTCGCCTTCGAGCCCGCTCTTCTCGACGCCGAGGCCTATCTGCGCGCCACGCAGTCGCGCGTGACCGGAGAGGTCAAGGTGCGATTCTCTCCGGGACGTTTCGAGGTCGCGGGCGTGCGCAGCCCGCACTCCCTTCTGCGGACCTCCGTGGTGCGCTACGGAGAATCCAACGCCTACATCTCCCCGGCGGAGGCGAAGGGCATCGGAAAGACGCTCGCGCTTCCGGGCAGTCTCTGGATGCTGGCGGGGGGCAGGAAGACCCGATGAAGATTACGCTGGACAAGATTGCCTCCTCGACCGCACGCCTGGAGCTTCCGCGGGAGGTGGAGATCTCGCCGCACATCGAAGCGCGGGAAGGAAACGTGCTGGCCGTGCGGGCGCTCATGGAGAAGAGCGTCTACGACCGGCTGGAGCTGACGAGCGGGCGAATGGCCAAGATCAACCGCGGCGACGTCATCGCGGGGACGCTGGGCTTTCGCCGCGCCCTGAAGGGCTTCGTCGGCATCGTGCCGGACTCCCTCCACGTCGGCGACACGATCCACGTCCTGAACCTGGGCGGGGTGCTCGGCCTGTGCGTGGGCCGGAACCCCGACGTGGGCTCGCCCCTGGAGACGGAGGTCCTGGGCGCCGTCCTCCTGGACGGCAAGCCCGTCAACATCTCGCGCAACGCCCTGCCGCCGCGAGACGAGCTCCCCGACGGGCCGCCGCTCGTCGTCGTGGCCGGCACCTGCATGAGCGCCGGCAAGACGGCCGCGGCCTCCGAGATCGTCAAGCGCTTCGCGCACGCCGGGCTGAAGGTCGCCGCCGCGAAGCTCTCCGGCGTCGCGTGCCTCAAGGACACGCTCGACATGGAGGACCACGGCGCCTTCGCCACGCTGTCGTTCCTGGATTGCGGGCTCCCCTCGACGGCGCACGTCAAGGACCTCGCTCCGTACGCGCGGGCGATCCTGGCCGAGCTCGGGGCAAAGAGCCCGGACGTCATCGTCGTCGAGCTGGGAGACGGCATCCTCGGCGACTACCGCGTCGGGACGTTCTTCTCCCATCCCGATCTGGTGCGCGCGACCCGGGCCGTGGTGATGTGCGCCAACGATCTCGTCGCCGCCTGGGGCGCGCAGAAGCTGATGGAGCAGTGGAAGATCCCGATCACCGTCATGTCGGGTCCCGTGACCGACAACCAGACCGGCACGGAGTACATCAGCCAGGAGATGCGGCTGCCCGCCGCCAACGCGATGACCGACGGGCGCGCGCTCTTCGGGATCGTGTACGAGGAGATCCGCAAGTGACGACTGCGATCCTCAAGGCCGCGATCTTCGGCGGGAGCGGCTACGCCGGGGGCGAGCTGCTGCGGCTCCTGCTCGATCACCCGCGGGTGGAGCCGGTCGCCGTCATTTCCCGCTCGCAGGCGGGGCAGCCGGTCTCCGCCGTCCACTCGCACCTCTCGCGCCTGATCGATCTGACCTTCGCGTCCGAGCTGCCGCGGGGGGCCGACGAGCCGGAGGTGATCTTCCTGGCGGGCGCCAACGGCTATTCCTCCGAGATCGCGCCGGGACTCCTCGACATGGGGATCCCGGTCGTGGACCTGGCAGCGGATTTCCGGCTGAAGGATCCCGCGTCCTTCGAAAAGTACTACGGCCCTCCTCCGCCCGCCTTCGCGCGGCGAAACGAGTGGGTGTACGGCCTGCCGGAGCTCTTCCGCGAAGAGATCGCTTCTTCGCGCGCCGTGGCTTCGCCCGGCTGCTTCGCGACGGCCTCGATCCTGGCCCTTGCCCCGCTCTGGAGGAAAGGCCTCGTCTCCGAGAGCGCTCCCGTGTCGGTCTTCGCCATCACCGGCTCTTCGGGCGCCGGCGTGGTCCCTTCGCCGACGACCCACCACCCGCGCCGGGCCGCCGCGTTCTTCGCCTACGCGATCGAGGGTCACCGCCACCTTCCGGAGATCGAGGAGTCCCTGTCCGCGATCGGGCGCCCCGCCGCCGGCCGGATCGTCTTCCAGACCCACTCGGCGCCTCTGGTGCGCGGGATCTTCGCGACCGCGACGGTCCCCTTGAAGACCGCGATGGATCGAGCGACTCTGAAGGCGGTCTTCGAGGAGGCCTACGCCGGCGAGTTCTTCATCCGCCTGGTCGAGGGATCGCCCGACATCGCCGCGGTCAAGGGGACGAACTTCGCCGACATCGGCGTGGCCTTCCAGGGGGACGTGGCCAAGATCTTCATCGCGATCGACAATCTGGTGAAGGGAGCGGCCGGGCAGGCGATCCAGGCCATGAACATCCTGTTCGGCCTGCCGGAGCCCACGGGCCTGAAGATGACGGGCGTCTTTCCGTGAACACGGCCGTCTCTTCCGCCGAGCTCCCGACCTACACGCGCTGGCCGGTGGCGCTCGTCCGGGGCGAGGGCTCGACGGTCTGGGACACATCGGGCAAGAGCTACCTCGACCTCTACGGCGGACACGCGGTCGCCGCGACCGGCCACTGCCATCCGGAGGTCGTCCGCGCGATCCGGGAGCAGGCGGGAGAGCTCCTCTTCTATTCGAACGTCGTGGCGATTCCGGTGCGCGCCCGGGCCGCGGAAGCGATCGCCGCACAGGCGCCCCCGCCGCTCTCGAAGGTCTTCTTCGTCAATTCCGGCACCGAAGCCAACGAGAACGCGATGCGCCTGGCGCGCCGCTTCACCGGGCGGCAGGACATTCTCTCCTTCGACGGCGGTTTCCATGGCCGCACGGCGGACGCGATCTCGGCCACGGGGCTCGTGAAATACCGGGAGCTCGGCAGGCCCAACGTGCCGGGCCATCGCTTCGCGCCCTTCGGCGATCTCGCGGCGGCCGAGGCGGCCCTGGACGAGCACGTCGCGGCGATCCTGCTCGAGCCGATCCAGAGCATGGCGGGCGTCATCACGGCGCCCGCGTCCTACTTCCAGGGTTTGCGCACGCTGTGCGACGAGCGCGGAGCCAGGCTCATCTACGACGAGGTGCAGACCGGGTTCGGGCGGACGGGGACCTTCTTCTTCGCGGGGCGCCACGGGGTCGTGCCGGACCTCGTCGCGCTCGCCAAGGGGATCGGGAGCGGTTTTCCGATGGGAGCGGTCCTCGTCTCCGAGCAGATCGCGGCCACCGTCAAGCCCGAGGACTACGGCACGACCTTCGGCGGCGGCCCGCTCGCCTGCGCCGCGGCCGAGGCGACCGTGAGGGTCATCCTGGAGGAAGGGCTCCTGGGGAATGTCCGCGCGGGATCGCAGCGATTGAGGCAGGGACTCGCCGGGCTCGCCGGCGTCCGGCAGGTGCGCGGAGAGGGATTTCTCCTCGGCGTCGCGCTCGAGAAGCCGGCCAGACCCGTGCGCGCGGCGCTTCTCGAGCGGGGATTCCTCGTGGGGGGAAGCGATCTCCCCGACGTGCTCCGGCTTCTCCCGCCGCTCGTCCTGGCGGAGGAAGAGATCGACCGCTTCCTCGAAGGTCTGAGGGGAGTCCTTTGAGGCATTTCCTGACGACGCAGGGGCTCGCGCAGGAGAGGTTCGAAGCGCTGCTGGCGCGCGGCGAGGAGTTCCGCCGCGGGGCTTCGAGCGGCGCGCTCTCCGGAAAGCACGTCGGCCTGGTCTTCTTCAACCCGTCGCTGCGCACCCGCGTTTCCATGGAAGTCGCGGTCTCGAAGCTCGGCGGCACGCCGGTCACGCTCTCGGTCGGAGGCGAGGCCTGGGCCATGGAATACGAGGACGGAACCGTCATGGACGGCGCCGCGGCGGAGCACGTGCGCGAAGGCGCCGGGGTCCTTGGGCGCTACTGCGACATGCTGGGCGTGCGTTCTTTTCCGCGAGGGATGAACTACGCGAAGGACCGCGCCGAGCCGGTGCTCCTGTCCTTCGCGCAGCACTCGGGGGTTCCGATCGTGAACCTGGAATCGACTCTCTCCCATCCCTGCCAGGCGATGGCCGATGCGATGACGCTCCGGCAGCGTCTCGGCCAGACCCGGGGACGCCGCGTGCTCCTGACATGGGCCTATCATCCGAGGGCGCTGCCCATGGCCGTGCCGAACTCCTTCCTGCTGGCGGCGACGCGGCTGGGCACGGACCTCGTTTTCGCGCGTCCCGAAGGCTACGACATCGACGCCGAGATCCTCCGCGAGGCGCAGGAGAACGCGCGGCAGAACGGAGGGTCGCTGACGACGACGGAAGACTTGGAGAGCGCCTATGACGGCGTCGAGGCCGTGTATGCCAAGTCGTGGGGATCTCTGGCGGATTACGGAAATCCGGCGGCCGAGGCGGCGCGCCGGACAAAGCTCAAAGACTGGCGCGTGACCGAGGCGCGCATGGCGCGAGGCAAACGCGCCTTCTTCCTGCATTGCCTGCCGGTTCGGCGCAACGTCGTCGTGGACGACGCGATCCTGGACGGCCCGCGCTCCGCCGTGCTGGACGAGGCGGAGAACCGGCTCTACGCGCAGCAGGCGGTGTTGGAGTGGCTCGCCGAGGAGAACGGTTGATCCCATGTCATTCTGAGGAGCGAAGCGACGAAGAATCTGCTCCGTGGCAACTCGAAGCGACGGGAGCAGATCCCTCGCTACGCTCGGGATGACAGCCGTGGCGTCTTTGCGATGACGGAAAAGGAGTTTTGATGCCAAAGGTTGTGCCCTCACCCCGACCCCCTCCCGGAGGAAGAGGGAGCAAGGCTCAGTCGATTGACGCGGAGATCCTCCGCGAGGCCCTTCCCTACATCCGGCGGTTCAAGGGCAAGACGTTCATCGTCAAGGTCTCGGGGAAGGTGACCGAGGATCCCGGGAACCTGAACTCGCTGGCGGAGGAGATCGCCCTGCTCCACCAGGTCGGGATCCGGGTGACGGCGGTCCACGGCGGAGGCGCGCAGGCGACGCAGCTCGCCGAGCGGCTGGGGATGGAGACCAGGCTCGTCAACGGCCGGCGCGTCACCGATGACGACACCCTGGAGGTCGTCAAGATGGTCTTCGCGGGCAAGATCTCCGTCGAGATCCTCTCGGCGTTGCGCGCCAACGGCGTGCACGCGGTCGGCGTCTCCGGCATCGACGGCAACGTCGTGCTCGCCCGCCGGCGCTCGAAGAAAAGGGTGATCAACCGCGAGACGGGAAAGCGCGAGACCGTGGACTTCGGCAATGTGGGAGACGTCGTGGACGTGGACCCGCGCCTGCTGACCACTCTGCTCGATGCGGGGTATCTGCCGGTCGTCTCGCCTCTCGCCGCCGACGAGGAGGGGCGAGTCTTCAACGTCAACGCGGACGCGATCGCCTCGGCCCTCGCGATCGAGCTTTCAGCGGAAAAGCTGATCCTCCTCTCCGACGTGCCCGGCGTCCTCTTGAAACCGGGCGATCCGGAGAGCCTGGCCTCCCGGCTCACCGCGGCGGAGGCTCGCAAGCTCGCCAGGAGCGCCGCCGTCACGGGAGGCATGGTCGCGAAGCTCGAGGAAATCTCGCGCGTCGCGGAGTCGGGCGTGCGCGCCGTCCACATCGTCAACGGCAACCAGAGGAATGCGCTGCTCTCGGAGATCTTCGGGGACCGTGGCAGCGGCACGATGGTCGTCGGCGCGTGATCGGAAGCCACGCCGCCTCGGGGATCGTGCAGCGGCTGGCGGAGTTCGTCTCCATCCCGAGCGTCTCGAGGGAGGAGGCCGGCCTCGCCGACCGCATCGGCGAGATCTGCGAGGAAGGCGGCGTCTCCGCCGGGCGGCGGGGCCGTAACGTGATGGCCTCGCGGGGAGAAGGACCGCCCCGCCTGCTCTTGAATTCCCACCTCGACACCGTGCCGCCCGTCGAGGGATGGTCCGCGGACCCCTGGACGCCCCGTCTGCAAGGGAAGCGTCTGATCGGGCTGGGCGCAAACGACGCCAAGGCGTCGGTGGCCGCGATGCTCGAAGCCTTCCTGGCGGCTCCGCTGCCGGAGCGAGGGAGTCTTCTCTTCGCCGCGACGTGCGACGAGGAAACCGGAGGCGAGGGGCTGGAGAAGCTCGCGCCAAATTTGGAGTTCGACGCCGCGATCATCGGCGAGCCCAACGGGTTCTCCGTGGCCGTTTCCCAGAAGGGGCTCGTGAAGCTGAAGCTGACCGCGCGCGGGCGGGCGGGGCACGCGGCCCGGCCGCATCTGGCGGACAACGCGATCGCGCGCGCGGCCCGGGATGTCCTCGCGGTCGAAGGGCTGGAGTTTCCCGCCGAGGACGTCCATCTCGGAAAGCCGACGGCGGCAGTCACGATGGTCCAGGGCGGAATCAAATCGAACGTCGTGCCGGACCGCTGCGAGCTGACCGTGGACGCGCGGACGATCGGCGGTTTCGACAACGACGCGATGATCTCGGCTGTCCGCGCCGCCGTCTCTTCGCAGGTCGAGGTCCTTTCGTCGCGCCTGAACCCGGTGCGGGGAGACGCGTCCTCCCGGATCGCCCGCGCGGCGCTCCGGGCGACCGGCGCGGCCGGCGTGACGGGCTTCCCGAGCGTGAGCGATCTCGCGCACCTCGGCGGGAAACCCGCCATCGTGTTCGGGCCCGGAGAGCCGGAGCAGTCTCATCGCGCCGACGAATCCATCGCGATCGAGGCGCTGCTGGAGGCGCCGGGCATCTACCTGAGAACGATCGCGAACTATTTCTCATGAAACGCAATCCCCGCGGGCGGGCCCTCTGGAGCGCGGGCTATGCCGGCGCGACCGGCGAGGCGCTGTCGAGGCTCTCCGTCTCGCATCCCTTCGACCGGCGCCTCGCGCGTCAGGACGTGGCCGGCACCCGGGCGCACGCCCGCGGGCTGCGCCGCGCCGGGCTCCTCACCCGGGCTGCGCTGGCCGGGATCGAGAAGGGGTTGAGGAGGATCGAGAAGGAGATCGCGCAAGGGCATTTCCGCTTCGAGGACTCGGACGAAGACATCCACCTGAACATCGAGCGGCGCCTGATCGAGCTGGCCGGCGAGGCGGGCCGGCGCGTCCACGCGGGCCGTTCCCGCAACGACCAGGTGGCGCTCGACCTGCGCCTCTGGACGCTCGAAGCAATCGCGCGGACCCGGGAGGGACTGCGGCTTCTGGGCCTCGTCCTGCTCGAGAAGGCGGAGATGTCGCTGGCGCAACGCGTCGTCGTGGCGGCGCGGACGCACACGCGCCCCGCCCAGCCGGTCCTCCTCGCGCACGCCTTTCACGCCTACGTCGAGATGCTGCTGCGCGACCTCTCGCGCCTGGAAGACTGCCGCCGCCGCGCGGCCGTCTCGCCTCTGGGCTCCGGCGCCTGCGCCGGGACGACGCTGCCTCTTGACCGCGTCCGCGTCGCCCGCGACCTCGGTCTTCGGCAGATCACGGCCAACAGCCTCGACGCCGTCTCCGACCGCGACTTCATCGTGGAGTTCGAGGCTTGCGCGGCGCTGGCGATGGTCCACCTCTCGCGCCTGGCCGAGGACCTGGTCCTCTGGACCGGCGATGAATTCCGGCTCCTGAGTCTCTCCGAGGCCACGACGACCGGCTCCTCGATGATGCCCCAGAAGAAGAATCCCGACGCTCTCGAGCTCGCGCGCGGCAAGGCCGGCCGCGTCGCCGGGCATCTCGCGGGCACGCTCCTCGTTTTGAAGGGCCTTCCGCTCTCCTACAACCGCGACCTTCAGGAGACGCAGGAAGCCCTCTTCGACACGGCCGACACGCTGGAAGCCTCTCTCGCGGCCATGGCAGAGACCGTCGCCGGGCTGGAGCTGCGCCCCGCCGCCGAGCGTCCCCCCCTCGAGGCCTCGATGCTCGCGACCGACATCGCCGAAGAGCTGGTGCGCCGCGGGGTCCCCTTCCGCACCGCGCACGAGCGCGTCGCCCGCTGGGCACGCCGCGCCTCGGACTCCTCGGCGGACCTGCGCGAAGTGGCCGCCCGCGAGTCCCCGGACCTGCGCCCCTTCCTCCGCCGCCTGACGCCGGAGTCTTCTGTCTCCCGCCGCGACCTGCCCGGCGGCACGGCGCCCGGCCGGGTCCGCGCCGCCCTCGCCCGGGCACGAAAGACTCTTTCCCGGTAGCTTGGGTACGTCGAGGAGGATTCAGCTTGGGGTGATGACCTCGAGGTGGAGACTCCGGGCGGCGGCGGCGAGACGGCGGTCGTAGGTGACGAGCGCGGCCAGATCGTCCCTCACCGAGAGTGCGGTGGCGATGTGGATGGCGTCAAGAGAGCGTAGCAACGGAGGCGTGAGATCGGCCGCAGCTTCCAGAATCCGGTCGTCGATCCGGATCAGGGCGATGCGGGCGAGGATCTCGACCGCGCGGCGGCGGTCGGTGGGCGTGGCTCGCCAGCGGTAGAGGGCTCGCAGGACTTCGACGCGCGCGAGGGCGCTCGACGCGCGTTGCGGGTGGCGGTGTAAGACCGAGAGCAGGGCCGGGGTCTCCGCCTCCTCGGCCACGAGCTTGACGATGGCGGAAGAGTCCAGATAGAGGAGGTCGCGGCTCAGAGGCGTTCCGCCCGGCTCCGCGCGAGCGCCTCACTCAGGGGCTTCTTCCGGCGCCTCCTGGGTGGCGGCTTGAGAGCGAGAAGATCCCCGGAGGGCGCCGAAGCCCGCCCGGATGAGACGAGCCGACGCAACGCGGTGGAGACCTCCGGAGCCGGCGTCAGCAGCGCGACCGGCCTGCCTCTTTCCGCCACCTCGTACGTCGTTCCCTGCCGCACTCGCGCGAGATAGACACTCAGGTTCTGGCGCAGCTCCCGAACGCCGACCCGCTTCTCCCGTTCGCTCACGTAGCACATTGTAGCACTATGAACCGGCGAGCGCCGGTTCATAGACACCGGCGGAAGAGCGCGAGGGTTTCTTCCCAGGCGACCTTCGACGCGCGGAGGCGGTAGCTGTCGCGCTCCTCGAGGAAGAAGCCTTCTCCCGCGTCGTGGAAGACCTCCATGCGGAAGTCCTTGCCGAGGACCGTGAGCCTCTCGCGGATCGCCTCGCGCTCCCGCTGCGAGATCGTCGTGTCCAGTTGGCCGTAGAAGAGGAGGAGCGAGGCGCGGAGATTCCCCGCTATCTCGAGGGGCGCCGGCCGGCCATGCGGCAGCGAGGAGAAATTCGCGATTCCCTTCCCCTCGAACGCCACGCAGGCGCGGACCTCCGCGGGGTTCCGGCACGCGGCGAGAAACGCGAGCCGGGCCCCCATCGAGAAGCCCAGGAGGCCGACCCCCGCCGGGGCGCGCACCTTCGCCCGGCTGATGGCGTATCCCACCGCGTGATCGAGGATCGCCTGCGCGCGCTCGTCGGAGAGCGTGGCCGCCGCGTCCCGCGCCCGTTCCTCCTCCTCGTAGCTGAAGTGGACGGCGCCCCTCGGACGCATGAAGTCGGGAGCAACGTCCGCCACGCTCGTGGGCAGGGCGTAGAGGTTCGGCGCGAGCGTGTAAAAGCCGGCGCTGGCGAGGCGGTTGGCGATCACCCTGGCGTGCGGATTCAAGCCGAAGTGGTCGTGGGCGACGATGACGGCGGGAAAGGGGCCCTGCCCGTCCGGGATCGCCTCGTGAGCCGGGTAGGACTGCACGAGAGTCGTATTGCTCTCCATGTCGATCATGCCGCCGTGCATCCGACTCCTCCGGGCTGGACAGCCTCGGCCAAGTCTAACCGGAGGAAGCCGGGGATCCCGCAAGGCCGCGCGATGCTAGAGTTCGCCGGAATGACGCCGATCGACCGTCTGGCGAAGATCGCCTCGGCCGCCAGGATCAGCCGCGCGCGCGTCGTGGACGCCGGGCGCGTCATCACCGCGGGCGCCATCACCTCCGGCATGGAGATGGGGTTTCATCTCCTGAGGCGCGCCGGTTATCCCGAGGAGCTCGTGGCGGAGGTCGCCCGGGTCATGGAGTACAGCCGGGCCAACGAGCTCTACCGGCAGGATATCGAGGTCGCCGGGGCCGGCCGCTGATCCATGCGGGTGCTGGCGGGCACGAGCGGCTACAGCTACAAGGAGTGGAAGGGGAGCTTCTACCCGGAAGATCTGCCGGCGGAAGAGATGCTGCGTTACTACGCCGCCAGGCTCTCGTCCGTCGAGATCAACAACACCTTCTACCGGATGCCCAGGTCCGAGGTTCTCGCGCGGTGGGCAGAGCAGGTTCCGGACGGGTTCCGTTTCGCGCTGAAGGCCTCGCAGCAGATCACGCACCGCAAGAGATTGAAGGACGCGGCGGATCCCGTGGCGTACTTCTTCCAAATCGCCGTCACGCTGGGCGACAGGATGGGCCCGGTCCTCTTCCAGCTTCCCCCGAACCTGAAGAAAGACCTGCCGAGGCTGTCGGATTTCTTCGCCGTGCTGCCGCCGGCGTCCCGGTGCGCCTTCGAGTTCCGCCACGAGTCCTGGTTCGACGATGAGGTCTTCGAGGCTCTCCGGAGCCGCGGGTGCGCCCTCTGCGTTGCGGAGGATGAGGATCTGGCGACGCCGTGGGTGGCTACGGCGGGCTGGGGGTATCTGCGCCTGCGCCGCCAGGACTACGGCGAGGAAAGCCTGCGCGACCGCGCCGGAAAGCTCCTTGCGCAACCGTGGAACGAGGCGTACGTATTCTTCAAACACGAGGAAGGAGGAACAGGTCCGAAGCTGGCCGAGCGGCTGACGAGGATTCTCAGCAACGAGACGGGTTCTTAGCGGGGGACCTGGTGGTCCCCCAACCCCCCGGGCTCTGGCCTGCTAGACTTTGACATTATGAGCGCACGCGCAATCGGAACAGCGACTATCTCGTTCGGGCTCGTATCCATCCCGATCAAGCTCTTCTCGGCTGCCAACAGCTCTTCGGGAATCTCATTCAACATGCTCCACGCCAAATGCGGCTCCCGGGTCAAGCAGCAGTACATCTGCCCCAAGGAAGAAAACGTCGTTGTGCCTCGCGAGGAGATCAGCAAGGGATACGAGTTTGCCAAGGATCAGTACGTCCTCTTCTCTCCCGAGGAACTGAAGGCCCTCGAGGAGGAATCCACGCAGACGGTCGAGGTGACCGAGTTCGTGCCGGTGTCCGAGGTCGAGCCGGTCTATTACGACAAGCCCTACTACCTCGGGCCAGACAAGGGCGGTGCCAAGGCCTATTGGCTCCTGAACGATGCGCTGAAGACGACCGGACGGGTCGCGCTCGCCAAATACGCCGCCCGCGGAAAGCAGTACCTCGTGATGCTGCGCCCGATGGAGGAAGGGCTCGTCATGCAGCAGCTCCTCTACGCCGACGAGGTGCGGCCTATCTCCGAGATCGGCCTGGAACGGGAGAAGGTTCCCGAGGCGGAGTTGAAGCTCGCCACGATGCTCATCGAGCAGCGGGCCGCCGACCGGTTCCGGCCCGAGGCATACGAGGACGAGGTCAAGAAGCGCCTCCAGGCGCAGTTGAAGCGCAAGATCGAGACGGGCGAGGAGATCACGACGGCGCCGCTTCCCGAGAAGGGCGAAGTGATCGACCTGATGGAGGCCCTGCGGCGGAGCCTGGGCAAGCAGGCTCCCGCCCCGCGCAAGCCCGCGGCGGCTTCCGTGGCCGAGCGCCGGCCCGCCCGACGCGCGCCGCGAGCCGGCAACGAGAAGAAGGCGGCGGCGCGCAAGTAGTCGGTCCTTGCCCGGCGGCGAGGCGAGTGTGAAGGGGTATTCCACCGGCGAAGTCGCTCGGATCCTGGAGCTGACGCCGCGGCAGGTCCGCGCTTCCGTCCGTTCGGGTTGGGTCCAGCCCGTTCGGGGCAGCCGCGGGGAGTTTCGTTTCTCTTTCCAGGATCTCGTCGCCCTGAAGACCGCCCGAGGCCTCTTCGCGGCTCGGATCCCCTCGCGGCGCGTGCGGGAGACTCTCGAGAAGCTGCGCGAGCGGTTCGCGGGAGGGCGCCGGCTCGGGAGCGTCCGCATCGCCGTCGAGGGCAAGCGCATCGTCGTCAGCGACGGATCGGCTCGCTGGCAGCCGGAATCGGGCCAGGTCCTCTTCGACTTCGGGGTCGCGGATCTCGCTCTCCGGGCCGCTCCGGTCGCGCGGCGGGCGTTCGCGCAGGCGAAGCAGGAAGAGGAACGCGCTCTCTCGGCCGGGGAGTGGTACCGCTGGGGCTGCGAGCTGGAGACCGCCGCGCCCGAGGAGGCGGCCGAGGCATACCGTCGCGCGCTGGCGGCGGATCCGGGGCACGCCGACGCTCATGTCAACCTCGGGAGACTCCTCCACGAGGGGGGAGACGCGGAGGCGGCGAGGGAACACTACCGCCGGGCCCTCCAGGAGCGCCCTCGGGACGCGACGGCGGCGTTCAACATGGGCGTCGCCCTGGAGGATCTCGGCCGGCCGGAGGACGCGCTCGCCGCCTATGAGAAAGCGGTCGCGCTCGATCCGCAAAACGCCGACGCTCATTACAACGCCGCCAATCTCTGCGAGAGGCTCGGTCGCCCCGCGGAGGCGCTGCGCTACCTGAAGGACTACCGCGTCCTGATTCGGGGGAGGCCGCCGTAAGGTGGTAGTTTGTCGTCCGTCGGCGAAATTCGACAAGGAGGGGTGCCATGACTTCCCGCCGGGTCGTCCTGATCCTGTCCGCCGTTCTCGTTTCCGGTCCTCTCGCCGCGCAGAGCTTCAACCTGAGGGACCTGCTGACCGACTTCTTCCGGCAGGGCATTACCCTGGCCGAGCCTCCGGCGGGCTCCCCCTTTCCGAGCCATGCGCACCACTTCGTCGGAGACGCTTCCCTGGTTCCCCTCGAGCAGTTGAACAGCGAGCTGGCGGCCCAGCTCTCCACCTTCCCGCTGGCTTCTTCGGCCGGAGGTTTCACCTACCGCTTCGATCCCGCCCTGGGCGTCTTCACGCGCGCCACCGACAGCTTCGGACCGATCTACGCGGATCGCGCCGACACGATCGGAAAAGGGAAGTTCGCGATGGGCGTGAACTTCAGCCATTTCTCCTTCAACCGGATCGACGACATCGGACTTCGCAGCGGGGGAGTGGAGATCGTCTTGACGCATCAGGATCTGCCCCCCGCGGGTTGCTGCCTGCGCCCCTTCTTCGAGGGGGACGTCATCACGACGCGCACGTTTCTGAAGATCCAGACCGACATCACGGCCTTCACCGTCAGCTACGGCGTCACGGACCGGCTCGACGTCGGAGCGGCGATCCCCATCGTCCGGGTGCAGATCGAGGCCCGGACGGACGCGACCATCGACAAGCTCGCGACCGGCGGCAATTCCACGACCGTCGGGATCCACAAGTTCCCCAGCGGCGAGGACAGCGAGACGTTCCAGCAGTCGGGCAGCGCCTCGGGCGTGGGCGACGTCGTCCTGCGCGCCAAGTACCGGGCGATCTCCGGCGCCCGCGCGGGACTCGCGCTCGGGCTGGACGTGAGGCTGCCGACCGGCGAGGAACGGGATCTCCTCGGCACCGGGTCGGCGGAAATCAAGGGCTTCCTGATCGGGTCCGCGCACCTGGGCGCGTTCTCTCCCCACGTCAACGGCGGCTACACGTGGACAAGCCGGAAAGGGACCATTCCCGATGAGATCGACTACGCCGCCGGATTCGACTGGGCCCTCAGCCCTCGGGTGACCTTCGTCGTGGACGGGCTGGGGCGGACGCTGCGCAGAAGCCAGGTGCTGCGGGAAGTGGATACGACCTTCCAGTACAACGTGAACGTGAGCACAGACCCGGTGGACCTGCGCTCGGCGACGCTGAAACAGCTCGTCGCGACCGAGCAGGACGCGACCAGTCTGCTGGGCTCGGTAGGCTTCAAGATCAACCCTGTGGGGAACCTTCTCATCACGATCAACGGCCTCTTCAACCTGAACAACCGGGGCCTCCAGGCCAGGTTCTCGCCGCTGGTCGGTCTGGATTACAGCTTCTAGGGCCGCGGTCATCCTGAGGTCGCCGACGCGCCATAGCCGCTATGGCGACGGCGCGAGCGAAGCGGTCCTGAGGAGCGACGCGACGAAGGAAGGATCTGCCCTGGTTGGTTGAGCAGATCCTTCGCGGAGCCTGTGCTGAGCCGCAGAGTGCACGTCGAAGGGAAGGGAGCAGATCCTTCGCTTCGCTCAGGATGACAACGTGGGCGCGAAGGGCTCAGGATGACAGGTCGGCGACAATCGCCGATTAATTGAGTTTGGTGATCACCCAGGTCTCGCCCCGTTTCTCGAGGGAGAGGACGCGGTTGGCGACCAGATGCTGCTCGCTCCCGACCTGGGGCAGGGCCGCGCGCTTCTCCAGGCCGCGCACGACGGCGGTCCTTCCCCCCGGCGAAAGCTCGATCTTCTGGATCTCGAACTCGAGCGTCTGGGAGCGAAGCTGCTCGAAGGCGGCGCGCACGCGGGCCTTGTCGATGCCCGGATAGACGCGAGAATAGAGATCGGCGTCCAGAGTCGATTGGGCCTTCTCGTAGCGCCCGATGGTCTCGCGGATCCGGTCTTCTTCCTTCACGCGCTCGCTGTGCGGCGCTTCCGCAGGGGCCGGAGCCGCGGTTGCCGCCCGGGCCGGCGACGGCGCGGAGGTGGGCGGGGGAAGCGCGGCCGGAGGCTGGGCATGCCTCGTCGGAACGGAGAGTGCGGCGATCCTTTCCGAGACGGTCGGCCTCTCGACCGGATGAGAGCGGGTCCACTGTTCCGCCCTTCCGTAGGAATCCCGGCCGGCGTCGAAAGCCGCCGCCGCCGCGGCGAACTCGCCGCGGGCGAAGAGGTCGCGCCCTTCCCGTTCCTTGGACGCGCCGAAGTCAAACAGCGCGGTGACTCGCTCGGCCGCGTGCGCGCGTTGCGCCAACCGGCGGGCGGAGGCGGCGCGCGAGCGGGCCAGTTCCGCTTGGTTGCGCTGCCTTCCCGGAGTCTGCTCGGCCGCGGCGACTCGGGTCGGCTCCGAAATGGGCGTGGGCGGTGGCGGAACCGCGGGCGCCTGTGCGGCCGAGGTCGTTTGCGCGGCGGGAGCGGCCGGAGGCAGGGCCGTCTCCGGCGGGTTCCTCGTCGGTGCCGCCGCCGTGGCGGGCGCGTGAAGGGAAACGCGCCTCTCGGGGGCCGGGCGGCGCCGGAGAACGAGAAACGCCGCGAGGGCCGCGGCCAGAACGACGATCGCAATCGCGACGCCCGTCGGCAGCCCCTGGCGTTTGGGCGGTCTGTCCAGAGGCCGGGTGTCGATCTGGGTCGTGCCTGGCGGAGAGGACTGCGTCACGCCGGTGACCTCGGATCTCTCCGGGGCGGAACCGAAGAGAGTGTCGCGCGAAGGGTGAGGCGTGGTGGCCGCGAGGAACTGCCGGTCGAGCCGGTCCTGAAGGCTGGGCGTGACGCTCGGGCCGGCGGCGGAGGGAGAGATCCCGCGGACCTTCGAGAGTATCCGCGCCGTGTCGTCCAGGTCGTCGGGACGGGAATAGCGGTCCCGCAGGAGGACGATCTCGCGATCGAACTCCTCCGCCGACCCGAAACGGTCTTCCCGGCGCTTCTTGAGCGCCTTGCCCAGGACTTCCCGCGCCTCGGGCGGCACTCTTCCTTCCGGGTCGGTCCGGGAAAAGGGGAGGGGCGAATCGAACAGATGAGCGCGCAGCAGCTCGCTCGGGCTCTCGCCCGTGAAGGGGTGGACGCCGGTTAGCAGCTCATAGAGCACGACCCCCAGCGCGTACAGATCGCTTCGCCCATCGAGCTTCTCTCCCGTCGGGAGAGCGCCGAACTGCTCCGGGGAGGCGTACTTGAGCTTGCCGAGGAAGATGCCCGTGGAAGTCATCTCTCCCGGCCGGTCGAGGGCCTTGGCGATGCCGAGGTCGATCAGCTTGACGAGAGGCTTTCCGTCTTCGTCGCGCGTGAGCATCAGGTTGTCGGGAGCGATGTCCCTGTGGACGACGTTCTTGCGATGCAGGTAGCCCAGGGCGAGGAGAGTCTGGTGGGCGATCTCGAGCGAGAGCGCGGTCCCGGGAGGGCCGTTGCGCTTCAACAGGTCGGACAGGTTGATTCCGTCGATGAATTCCATGACGAGGTACGCCTTTCCCTCCTCGTCCAGGGCGAAGTCGTGAATCGTGCCGATGTTGGGGTGTTTGAGCCTCGTCGCCGTGCGCGCCTCTTCGAGGAAGCGCCGCTTCATCTCTTCGTTGGCCAGGGCCTGAGACTTCAAGACCTTGACGACGCGGATCTCGTCCAAGAGCCGGTGGCGGACCCGATAGATAGTCCCCATGCCGCCCTCGCGGATCTTGCCGAGGATCTCGTATTTCCCCTCGATCAACGTGCCCGGCTGCTGCAAGATTCGGGTTTCGGAACCTCCGCCGCGATTCTAGCCCGCAGGATTCGTGCCGCCGCCGAAAGCCGTTACAATGCTCGAAATGGCGGCCAAATCCCCGGGCGAGCCGGCACCGGCGGCCGGAGAGATCCCGATGCGCCCGCTGACGGCGCTGGTGGTTTCCCTGCGCCCGGCGCAGTGGGTGAAGAACCTGGTTCTTCCGCTGCCGTTTCTCTTCGGAGGGGCGCTCGGGCAAGCGCGGGGATGGGTGCTGGCCGGCGCCGGGTTTGTCGTCTTCTGCGTCGTGTCGAGCGCGGTCTATCTGGTCAATGACGTCATGGACCGGGAACGCGACCGGGTTCATCCCGTCAAGCGCCGGCGACCCCTGGCGACGGGCGATCTGACGGTCGGGTCGGCCCTGGCGGCCGCCGCCGTTCTCCTTGCCGCGGGGCTCCTTGTGGGCTTCCTGCTCTCCCGCAGCTTCGGACAGTGGTGTTTCCTCTACGCGGCGCTCATGGTCGCATACTCCCTGTGGCTGAAGCGGCTGCCCTTCGTGGAGGCGCTCATCGTCGCCGCCGGATTGCCGTTGCGGGCGCTGGCGGGAGCGTCGCTGGCGCAGCTGCTTCCCTCCTATTTCCTCATGGGATGCGCCTACCTGCTGGCGCTCTTCCTCGTCGTCGGCAAGAGGCAGTGGGAGATGCAGAACGCCGGCCGCGGGGACCATCGCGCGGTGCTCGCCGCCTACCGCGCGGAGGGGCTCGATTTTCTGTTCGTCCTGACCGCTCTGACGACGGTCTCCGCTTACGCAGCATACAGCGTCGTCCCTTCGACCCTGCAGATGCACGGCGGGCGATCGTTCGCGCCGACGGTGCCTTTCGTGATCCTGGGGGTCGCGCGGTACATCCGCCTGGTGTACCGGCGCGGAGGAGGGGGCAACCCCACGCAGGCGCTCCTGATCGACGACCCCTGGCTGCTGTTTATCGTCGTGGGCTGGGTGCTCACGGCCGGAGGAATCATTTATGCCCGATGAAAAGCCGCCGCGCCTGGGCGTGGGGTTTCTCGCCTACAACGAGGAGGAGCTGATCGCGAAGACGGTCGCGGAGGCCGTGTCGTCTCTCTCGGCGATCCCGGGGCTCGACTGGCGTGTCCTCGTGGTCAACGACGGAAGCCGCGACCGCACGGGCGAGATCGCCGAGGACCTCGCCCGGAAGGACCCCCGCGTTTCCGTCGTGCACCACCAGGGAAACAAGGGCTACGCCGTGGCGACGGAGACCGCGTTGCGCAACACGCCGGGCGAAGTCGTCATGGTCGTGGACGGCGACGGCCAGCACACGATGGCGGACGCGCCGCGGTTTCTCGAGGCGATCGACGCGGGGGCCGACGTGGTCTTCGGCTGGAAGAAGGAGCGCCACGATCCGTTCGCGCGCCTGGTGCTCTCCAAGGGCCTCAACACCCTCTCCCGCTGGGTCCTGGGCTCCCCGCTCCACGACATCAACGGCGGCTGCCGAGCCTTCCGCCGGGAGGTGGCACGCAAGATCGAGATCCGCCACCGCATCAATTTCGTGGGAGACGAGATCTTCGCGCGCTGCCGCATCGCGGGCTGGAAGGTCGCGGAGGTCGTCGTGCGCCACTTCCCCCGCGAGGCGGGGCAGAGCATCCACCGTCCCTGGAAGATGCTCGGCACGATCACCCGGGTGATCCGGTATCTCTTCGACCTGCGCCACGAGATCCGCAGAGCGGACGCCGCCAGACGCGTGGTGGCGGTCCGGTGAGCGGGACCGTCATCCTGGGAGGCGGCCCCACGGGGCTGGGCGCGGCGTACCGCCTGCGCGAGCGCGGCGAGACCGATTTCGAGATCTTCGAGCGGTCGGACCGGGTCGGCGGACTCGCCACGAGCTTCCTCGATCGGAAGGGATATACCTGGGACGTCTCAGGCCACATCATCTTCTCCGGCTACAAGTACTTCAACGATCTCCTCGACAAAGTCCTCGGAAAGGATGGAGTCCGGCGCATCGACCGGGAGAGCTGGATCAAATTCGAGGACCGCTACGTGCGCTATCCCTTCCAGAATCACCTCTCGTCTCTCCCGGAACAGGCGATGCTCGAATGCCTGGTGGGGCTCATCGAGTCGCAGACGATCGACCGCGACCGCGCCTACCGGAACTTCGAGGAATGGGTTCTGGCGCGCTTTGGCGCGGGAATCGCCAGGCACTTCATGGTCCCCTACAACCTGAAGGTCTGGTCCACGCCCTTGAACCAAATGGGTTTCTACTGGATCGCCGAGCGTGTGGCCGTCGTGGACTGGAAGAAGGCGCTCGAAACGACGCTGCTCCCGAAGGTCACCGACTGGGGACCCAACGCCACGTTCGGATATCCGGCCACGCGCGGCACCGTGGGTCTCTGGCTGGCGACCCTTCCCTTCATCGGGCCCGAACGGGTGCGCTATCACAAGCGCGCCGTCTCGGTGGACGAAGAGAAACGCGAGATCCGTTTCGCCGACGGCTCCTCGCGCCGTTACGACCGGCTCCTGACGACCCTGCCTCTCGAGGCCTTCGTCGCGCGCCTGGCCCACGCTCCCGAGAAAGTGCGCGAGGCCTCCCGCAGCCTCCTCTTCAACCGTCTCTTCACCGTCGGCGTGGGCTTGAAACGCCCGTCTCCCTCGACGAAGAACTGGATCTACTTCCCCAATCCGAAGACTCCTTTCTACCGGATGACGTACCTCTCCAACTATTCCCCCGACATCGTGCCGGGCGGAGACACCTCGCGTTACTGCTCGCTGCTGATGGAGACGACCTACTCCCGGTTCCGGCCGCTACCCGCGGGCGACTTCGTCCGGGCCGTGATCGACGGGCTCGTCGCCGAGGGGATTCTCGAGCAGTCGGACCTTCCCCTGATCGAGTCCACCTACCTGATTCACGCGGGGCACGCCTATCCGATCCCGAGCGTGGATCGGGACGAAGCCCTCGCCGTGATCCACGAGTACCTGGAGCCCCGCCAGATCTACTCCCGCGGCCGGTTCGGCTCCTGGAAATACGAGATCGGCAACCAGGACCATTCGATGATGCAGGGAGTCGAGCTCGTGGACCGCTGGCTGGACGGCACCGAAGAGAAAGTCTTCCGCAGCTAGCGTCGGCTCAGCGCCCTCTCCACTCCTGCGGCGCGGGAGGCGCGACGGGGGCTCCGGGGTTGGTGTCGTAGGGGAGGGGGTTTGCGGCGGGCGAACCCGCCGCATGTCGCGCCCCTCGGCCGCCGTCGCGGCCGACGACGCTCGGTCCGCCCCCTCCCGCCCCTCGTGGTGTCCATCGGCAGAGGCGGGCGGCCGCAAGGGCCGCCCCCACGATGCGAGAGCGGCGGAGGGGCAACGCCGCCCCCGCCCTTTGACCGGTTCTAGGGCGGCAGGGCTCCGAGGGTCCAAGCGAAAATGTGGTTGGTGCCGCGGTCGGAGACCATCAGGCGGCCGGAGGAATCGAGCGCGATGCCGGTCGGCTGCTTGAAGTCCTTGTCCGATTTCCAGGTGCGCTTCAAGGAGCCGGAGGAATCGTATTGCGCGATCCGGCCGGCCACCGAATCGGTCACGAAGACGGCGTCGGACGGACCGATGGCGAGGTGGGGCTCCGTGTAGAAGTCCTTCCATCCCAGGACCTGGAACTGACGCAGGAATTTCCCCTGCGGGTCGAGGATCTGCACGCGGTGATTTCCCGTGTCGGCGACGTACAGGTTGCCCGCCGGATCGCTCGCCAGGCCGACCGGCTCGACGAACTGTCCCGGTCCGATGCCGTTGCCGCCAAATTCCGAGAGCTTGTTGCCCTCCCGGTCGAACCGGACGATCCGCTTGTTGCCCGTGTCGGCGACATAGAGGGTGTCCTTCAGGACGAGGACGTCGCGCGGCCCGAAGAAGCCCTTCTCGGCGTCGACGAAGGAGCCGAGGAATTTTCCCTCGGAGTCGAAGTGCACGATGCGATGGTTCCAGGTGTCGGCGACCCAGACGTCGCCCTTCGGGTCCACGGCGAGGCCGCAGGGTTCGTTCATCTGCCCGGGGCCCTGTCCCTTCGAGCCGAACTCGCGGACGAACTGGCCGTTGCCGTTGAAGACCTGGATGCGGGAGTTCTTCGTGTCCGCGACGTAGAGGTTCCCGCGCGAGTCGGTCGCGAGGCCGCGCGGCTCCGCGAACTGACCCTGGCCGGAGCCCGCCACGCCCCACTCCTTCGCGGGCGGGACGACCGTGGCGGGGGAGGGATAGTCGCGCGCCGAGGTGTCCTGCACGGCCAGCCTCAGAGGCGCGAGCGGTCCGGCGCCCTCGTCCAGGTCCTTGCGGACGTAGAACATCGAGTCCTGCGACCCGATCGGGCTCCAGATCTCGTGGAAGAGCCACCACCGGAGGAAGTCCAGAGGCGTGGGCCGGACGAGAGGGTTTTCGGCGGTGGATCGGGTCTTCTCGGGGAACCACCACGCGCGGATCGGCACGCGCTTGGAGTTATAGCGGTCGGCAAGCTGTCTCTGGAGCGCTCCCTGGGGGTCCCAGTCGGCCACGATGATCGGCGTCGAAGCGTCTTCGACCCGGGCGACCCAGCGGGTGTTGGTGTCGCGCAGGTACCAGGTCAGGGGCCAGGTCGCCTCGCCGGCGACCGTGATGACCTGCTGTCCCGCCGGAACGCGCGTCTTGGCCCTGTCCACGGATTCGAGAGCGCGCGCGAGGTCCCACGTCGTCTGCACGTAGGCGAGCATCTCGGCGTGGCGGGGCTCCTTCTCAATGTCGTACGCGCCGTAGCGGAAGCAGGCCAGCAGCATCCCTCCCGTGTTGACGGCGAGCAGGACTGCCGCGATCGCCAGGGCGATGCGCGAGCGCTTGCTGCGCCGGTCCTGCCAGAGGTCCGCGAGGCCGATCGCCGCGAGGATCGTGATCGGGAGCAGCGGGTGCACGGTCAGCCAGGGCACTTTCTCGCGCGCCCAGCCGTAAATGGCCAGCGTCCCGAGAGTCCAGAACACCAGGAACCGGAAGAACGGGTCCCGCCTCCGGACACGGAAGGCGAAGATGGCGAGGAACAGGAAGCCGGTCTCGTAATAGAGAAGCTGGGGAAAGTAGTAATACCAGGGTCCGGGGATCCGCGCGATCGCGTGCTGGCCCATCCAGTAGTGGACCGCCTTCTTGATGGCCCACCAGTCGCCCGGATACTTGCCGAAGGCCGAGTACATCAGCGACCAGATGAAGAGGAAGACGATGCCGGCCGTCAGAAGCGGCGCGAAGTTGCGCCGGATCCAGGCGAGAGTCGAGACCACTGCGGACCCGAAGGCGGCCGCTCGCCCCTTGCCCTTCCAGACGCGCTCGAGGAAAGCCCAGACCCCGAAGAGGACGAAGAGCACGCCGGTCATGTAGGCGTTTTCCTTCGTCACTCCCGCCAGCGCGAAGAGGGCGGCGGCCGCCGTCAGCCACCTTGCCCGCCCCGTCTCCAGGAAGTAGATGAAGGACAGGATCGTCCCGTAGGTGAAGACCAGCGAATACAGGTCTTCCCGGATGAAGCGGGAGAAATACGCCAGGTGCGGAGAGATCAGCACGAGCAGGGCGAAAGCGATCGCCGCCGGCTTGCCGATCCAGCGAGAGAGGGGCCACGCGAAGCCGATCAGGATCAGGCCGAAGACCGCGGGCAGGAAGCGCGCGGCCGCGTTGGTGACGCGGGGCAGGCCCACGATCTTGTAGATGAGCGCGTTGGCGTAGTAGAGGAACGGCCCGTGGTATGCGGGGTCGTAGCGCCAGTTGCCGTCCTTGGCGAGCGTGTAGGACTGGAATGCGTGGATGGACTCGTCATGGTGGAGAGGCCGGTCGCCCAGCCGATAGAAGCGCGTGCCGAGCGCGGTCAGGGCGAACAGGAGCACCAGCGCTCTCCAGGCGTTGCGCGAGGCGGGGGCGGGTGAAGCGACAGGCCCGGGCGCGGCGGTGGTCTCCCGGGCCGCGGTCGTGGGGGGCGTCGTCATGGCTTACCGATCCGAAGCAGGCAGTGGTCCCCGGGATGGGTGTCCCTCGTTCTCATCATCTTTTTTCCCTCTCCGGCGGAATTCTGGAAACCCTGTGTTTCTGTCGAGTTGACGGGGTACAGCATACGGCGTTTTCGCTCAATTGCGAGCCCGGAGGCGGGCCTCAGGGACCCGCGTTGACCCGATAGACAGTCGTGTCTCCGGGAAAGACGGGCTGGAGAAACGGAAAGGACGCCACGTTGGCGGCCGTCGGGTAGGCCCGGCGCTCCATGTCTCCCACGACGACGTACGCGACATGGTATCGCTGGAGGATGCGCTGCGCGGCCGCAGGGTCGCTTGCGGCATAGAAGCTCCGGACGATCGCGACGCGCTGCGCGACCTCGGCCTCTTTGGATCGCCAGAGGCCCTCGTGGTTCGCCCATCCGAGCACCGTCGGCAGGCCGGTGTGCGAGGAGATCCGGGAAAATTCCGAGTAGGGGTCTCCGGTCGCCTCGAGTACGACCGAGCCGCCGGCCGCGTGCTTGACCAGCCAGTCGATCGCCGCGGCGTCCCCGGAGTTGCGGCGCGCGAGCGCCTGGCGCAGGTCGAGGGAGAACGGGCCTTCCCGCTGCCGGAAGCGCGACGCCGCCGCTTCGACGGGATAGAAGAGGCAGAGCGCCATAGCAGCCGCCAGCGTCACGCGAATGGCGATCCGGGCGCGCGCCGCCTCGCGCCACGCGCGCTCGGCCAGGACCGCGACGCCGACCGCCAGCAGGGGCCAGGCCTGGTGGTAGAACTTGAAGATCGTGTTCATGCGCTGGAGGGCCTGTCCGTAGGAGTCCTTGAAGTAGATGAACTCGCAGCCGACGATGATCCCGACAGAGAGGACGATCAGAAAGGCCGTGAACAGGTCGTCCGGGTTCCCTTCGGGGGATTTCAAGGCGCCGAGAGCGAGCCACAAGCCGAGAAACCCGAGCGGCAGGATCGCCACCAGCGCGGGCGCCCTGGCGGCGAAAGCGGCGAAAAGAGACGCGGCCGCGAAGACCGTGAGGAGCAAATCTCCGCGGCGGCGCGACGCCTCGCCCTTCTCGTTCGCTCTTGCCGCCGGAAGGAGACCCGCATAGCCCGCGGCAAGGAGGATTCCCCAGACGCCGAGGAACTCCAGAAGGTCCGACTTCATGGTCGTCAGGCCGAGGCCCTGGACCTGGAGCGAATACGAGCGCGAGTAAGGGATGAAGAGAACGAGGGAGAGAAGAAGGAGTCCCGCGCCGACGATCGCGCCCCAGAGCGCGTCCCCCAGAGCCGGAATCCGTCGGCCTCCGGTCTGCCGGAAGGCGCCCGTGAAGACGAGGAGTAACGCCATGGCCGGCAGGTTCCAGTTGTTGGCCGACCTGGAGGTGCCCGCGAGGAGCGCGAGCAGGAGAGGCGGCCACAACTTTCGAAGGAGGTCGGCCGGTTTCCAGGGGGTCGGCAGAGGCTCCGGGGCCATTAGCAGGTAGCGATGCGCGATCACGAAGGCGGCGATGAAGAAGGGGAAGGCGAGAAGGTGGGGATGGAGGTCCGCGTGAAAGAACGTGAAGAAGGGGAACTCGTTGATCGTGTTTCCGGAAGCGATGACGCGTGAGGCGTGCCAGTAGTCGAAGTCCCTGGCAAACGGCGCGCGCCAGGCGTCGAAGGCGCCGGTCAGGTTCCCGGCGAAGACCGAGCCGATCCCGGCCCAGACGCCCGCGGCCCGCCGCCCGCCCGAGAGCCTCAGCCCCAGGCAGGCGGCGGCGACGAAGGAGTAGCCCGCGAAGGTCCCGACCGCGAGGTTATAGGAGACGAAGGTCGGGACCGCCGCGATCTTCGCCAGCGCCGCGGCGAGCAGGTAGCCCCAGTAGTAGTAGTTGATGGTCAGACCCGCCATCCACGGGTCCGTCGGGGGCATGGCCCCGAACCGCGTCAGCGAATTGAAGAAGGCCAGGTCCATGAACTTCTCGGCACCCAGGACCTCGGGCACGGCCGCGCGGATCAGGACGAAGACGGCCGTTGGAATCCAGAAGAAGAGAGCCGCCGACGTCTCCTCTTTTCCCCAAAAAGGGGCCGCGGGGGCTCCCGCGCGCCGAGCCGCACGCCGCACGAGGTAGGAAGCAACGCCGATGAGAACCAGGGCGAGAAGCAGCGTGCCCCGGTCGAACCCGAAGGTCTTCGAGAGCGAGAAGGCCCATCCCAGATAAGCGACGAGCGCGAGTCCCACGGGCCGCGACAGCAGGGCCGCGTCCCGCCTGTTCTCGAAGAACGCCCGCAGGAGCGGAAGGCAGGCGAGTCCCAGCACCTCGACGGCGAGGATCCACAACAGAATGTCGCGCATGAGGCAGAGTTTAAGACAACCCGGATCCAGGCCCGCCCGGTGGTTTATCGTTGATTCTTCGCGGGGCACCGCCCTTGCACGAAAGGACCCCCATGGCCCTCAAGGAATACCGCGCCAAGCGGCGGTTCCACGTGACTCCCGAACCGGCCGGCGGGGAGAAGGCGGCCGCGCGCCGCAGGGCCCTCTCCTTCGTCGTCCAGAAACATCGCGCGACCGCCCTCCACTACGACTTCCGCCTGGAGTGGAAGGGCGTGCTGCTGTCGTGGGCCGTCCCGAAAGGGCCGTCGCTCGATCCTTCCATCAAGCGCCTGGCCATGGCAGTCGAAGACCATCCCATCGAGTACGCGAAGTTCGAGGGAATCATCCCGGAAGGGGAGTACGGCGGCGGCACCGTGATGGTCTGGGACAAAGGGACCTGGACGGCGGAATCGCCCGATGTCGACGCCGCCCTCAAGAAGGGGGACCTGAAGTTCTCGCTGCACGGCAAGAAGCTGCGCGGCTCCTGGGTGCTCGTCCGCACGAGGGGCCGCTATCAGGGAGGAAAGCCCACCTGGCTCCTGATCAAGCACCGCGACGAGTTCGCCACGACGAAGGAGATCGCCGAGGAGGAGCCGCGCTCGGTCGTCACGAAGCGCCTCCTGGTCGAGATCGCCCGCGACGAGGGAGGAAACCTCGAGAAGGCCGCGACCGGCGATCCGCCCGAGCTTCTGAAGAAGATGTTGAAGAACCCCGGTCTCATCACTCCGCCGAGGAAGACGAGGAAGAAGTCGGTGTGGCACTCGAAGCGAGGCCTCTCGTAGTGACATTGGCACTCACCTCCGTCCTCGCACTGGTCCCTCCGTGCCGTAGGGGCGGGGCTTGTCCCCGCCCGCGACAACGGGTTTCTGACGACGACGCGAGCCGGGCGGCCGCGAGGGCCGCCCCTACGGCACGGGACTCGACCGCGGGCCCTCGGATTGAGACAGTTTGAGCGATCGGATTCCTTTTCGCGTCAAGCCGATGCTGGCGACACTCGTGGCGCAGCCGTTCCAGAGACCGGGATGGGTCTACGAGGAGAAGTACGACGGCTACCGGATCCTCGCCTACAAGGAAGGCAAGAAGGTCACGCTCTACTCGCGAAACGCCAAGGACCGCACGCAGACCTTTCCGGATGTCGCCCGCGCGGTCGCGACGCTGCCGGACCGCACGCTTCTCCTGGACGGCGAGGTCGTGGCGTTCGACAAGAAGCTCGTCTCCCGCTTCCAGCTCCTGCAGCAGGGACAGGTCCCGTCGGTGTACGCGGTCTTCGACTGTCTCTATCGTGGCGGCCGAGACCTTCGCTCGAGGCCGCTGCCCGATCGCCGCGCCGCCCTCGAAGAAGCGATCGGCGACACGGAGAGGCTCTTCGCTTCCCGGAGGCTCGCCGGCAACGGCCTGGCCGCCTTCCGGGTGGCGAAGAAGAAGGGTTATGAGGGGCTCATCGCCAAGGACTCCGCGGCCCCGTACATCCAGGGACGCTCGACGAAATGGCTCAAGGTCAAGGTCCACCAGGAAGAGGAGTTCCTCATCGTCGGCTTCACGCCTCCCGCGGGCTCGCGGACGCACTTCGGCGCGCTCCTGCTCGGTGCCTACCGCGGGGAGGAACTTCTCTACGTCGGGAAGGTCGGCACGGGGTTTACCCACAAGACCCTGAACTCCCTTCACGCGAAGTTGAAGCCCCTCGTCGTCAAGACGCCACCCGTGAAGAACCCTCCCCGCGAAAAGGGCGCGGCCTGGGTCGAGCCGCGGATCGTCGCGCAGGTCTCCTTTCACGAGTGGACCGCCGACGAGCGGCTGCGCCAGCCCGTCTACCTGGGTCTTCGCGACGACAAGAACCCTGCCGAAGTCATCCTCCCGGGAGGCGGAAAGTGAGTCCAAGGTCCAGGGTCGATCCCGGATCCAGGATCCAGGATCCAAAATCTCTTCGTCTCTCCAACCCCTCCAAGGTCTTCTGGCCCGAGGAGGGATACACGAAGCTGGATCTGGCGCGTTTCTACGACCTCGTTTTTCCGAAACTGAGGCCCTACGTCAAGGACCGCATGCTGTCGCTCGAGCGCTGCCCCGACGGGATGAAGGGAAAGTGCTTCATCCAGAAGGAAAAGCCTCCGGGGATGCCGGCGGGCACGCCGACGAAAGCGGTCGAGCATGAGAAGGGGACGACCAACTACGTCCTCGGAGGCCGGCTCGAGACCCAGCTCGCCCTGGTCAATCTCGGCTGCATCGCGGTGCACGTCTGGGGCGCTCGCGCCGCCCATCCGCGCAAGCCCGACTGGATCTGCTTCGATCTGGATCCGGACTCCGGCCGGTTCGCCGACGCGGCCCGGGCCGGCTTGATCGTGAAGGAGGCGCTCGACGCGCTGGGCCTCGTCTCCTTCGCGAAGACCTCGGGTAAGAAGGGGATGCACGTCTTCATTCCGATCCGCGTCGGGCCGGATGCCGACGACGTGCTCGGCTTCGCGCAGTCGCTGGGCTCGCGCCTGGCGGCGGCGTACCCGAAGGAGTTGACCGTCGAAGGCCGCATTGCGGCGCGCAAGGGGCGCGTCTATCTCGATCCCTTCCGCAACGGTTTCGCCCAGACGGTCGTCTCTCCCTTCTGCGTCCGGCACGCCCCCGCCGCCCCTGTTTCCACCCCTCTGGCCTGGAAAGAGGTCCGTCCGTCCTTGAAGCCCGCCGACTTCAACCTGGGCAACTTCGCCGAGCGCCTCAAGAAACCCGACCCCTGGTCCGACTTCTTCAAGAGCCGCCAGGACCTAAAGCCCGCCCTCAAAGCCCTGAAGAACCTTTAGAGGGGCGGCGCTCGTCCGTTGAGAAGGAAGCTGTGTCTTGCGGTAGATCCGGTGTGATCATGATGCGAGCATGCGCACGATGGTGACGCTGGAGCCGACCTTGTCGCCCGGCTGAAGGAGTACGCCGGCCGGAGGCGGATCTCATTCAGGGCCGCCTTGAACACGGAGATCCGCCACGGGCCCGCCACGGGCTGTCGGCCCAGGAATCCAAGGCCTCACATCGAGACCGTTTCGTTGTCCATCCACACTCTTCCCGCTTCCGACAGAGAATCGCTCCCGGCAGGCTGAATCAGTTCACCGACCAGCCGGGGTCGAGTAGCCGGAGAAGCTCCATAGCTGATACCCTCGCTCCTCTAGAACCTTTTGCCACCCCGCTTCTAGGAGCGCTCGAGTGACGTGCGCGGCAGGCACGGGAGGGCAGGGCGGACCGAGGCGTGACTCGTAATCAGGACCCGGCCTAAGTGAGTCATTCATATACATGAGGATCCACCTTGACCGCTGGCGTGCCGCTCGGAAGAGCCCGGGCCAGTCGCCGTTCGGCGGACAGGAGAGATATTCGAAACGGATGGGATGCCGCCGTCCGGAGTGCTGCGCTTCGGTCGAGAAAACTTGGGTGAGGACGAGGAGTGTCTCATTCCCGACTCTTGCCGCAATTGCTGCGTTAGGCTCGGGTCGATTCCAGCCTTCCCGCACGGCGCCCCAATAGCGAGAAATGGAAGGGAGGTCGACGACCAATGCGGCAACAAGCAACGCGAGGACAAGTCGCGGGGAGAAACGTGCACGCACGCCCCACAGGATCGCGAAGCCAGCAAGCAACGGCACCATGA
This sequence comes from uncultured Acidobacteriota bacterium, assembly GCA_963837495.1. Classification (GTDB taxonomy): domain Bacteria; phylum Acidobacteriota; class Thermoanaerobaculia; order UBA5066; family Gp7-AA6; genus JAWOLE01. Next base: position 821,581 of record CAWINF010000002.1, read on the forward strand.
AGCGCGAACCAAATTCGTTGATCTTGAATGGGCCGAACTGAGCGACGAGTCCGCCCACGAACATTCCGCCAGCCAGAAGCCGGCGCCCAGGGGGAAGAGCGGCGAGCAACCATGGGAGGGCCAGCACGGGGATTAAGCCCGAGGCATTGGTCTCCCGGTTCATCGCCGGATACCACCGAGACCGAGTACCGGCGCCGAGAGCTTTGTAGACACGACCGACCCCCAATCGGTCGAGTACCTCGTCTCGTTGCGCCTCAGGCAGCACGCAAAACGGTTCCACGATCCAGTGCGCTGTACCGAACACCGTACTACGGAGGACCCCGCTCCAGCCTCCGTGCGCGAAAGCACTGGATACGCGGCCATTCGGTCCACCCATGAAGTCTCCGAACAGCCAGTACACCGGCGCGAAGGAGCCCAGACACAAGAGCCCCGCGAGGATCGTGCCCAACAGAAGAAAGGCCAGCGCCTGCCGGTCACGAACGAGAGCTGGAAGTCGTGGGAAGAGAATCACCGCCGCAAGCAGCGCTCCAACAAACGCAACGGTCGGCTTGCAAGCAATCCCCGCTCCTAGAAGAACGGGAAGCACCAGCATCGCTTCTCGAAGCGAGGCCGCGCGATGAACTAACACCCAGGCCGCGAGTAGCGGAAAGGCAGCTGCGATGTCCGTGCTGACGTCGATGAGTCTCAGACCGACCGCCGGGAAGGAGAGAAAGGCCAGCGCAGCGATCAGGGCCGATCGCCGATCCGATCCCTGGAAACGTACGGTGTCGAAAACCGCCACAGCCGCACCGGCTGAAAGACACATCGAGGTCCAGGCTGCTCCTAGCCACCCGACGCCCGCGAGAACGCCCGGAAGGAGCATGGCATCTCCACCCACTGGAAGACCGACCTGCGTCCACTCAGCCGTCCGCCAGGGCTCGAACCCTCCATGCCAGCTCCACAGGAGAGCGCGCGGAATGTGATAGACGAGTGCGTCGAATTGCCCTGCGCCCACGGTCCAGTCGGACACCACCTGGATCGCGAAGAAAGCGAAAACGAGAAGGGCCGCTGCACCGAGGGGCGCGTCGATCAGACGAGGATGCCAGCGCAAAGCGGCACACGCCGTTCTGAACAAAGGAACGGTGCCACGCAGAGCCATCCAGAGTAGTACCGCACTAGCTGCTCCGAGAGTGGCTCTCATTGTCGCAGAGGAGAGCACGCTAAGATGGCCGAGTGTGAGCGGGATGCAGAGAAGCAGGATCTGATACAAGCTCAGTCCAGCGACGATCGTCCATACGACACCGCGACGAGGGGCCGCGGATCCCAAAGCAGCGACGCATACTCCGGGCAGCGCGACGAGAAGTATCTTCACGATGAAGGCGACAGCCATTGATGGGAGCGTAAGTAAAACAAGCGGGCTTCGCCTGTCAACCCCAGGCGCTCCTCCGGGGGCGCTCGTCAGTCGATTCGGCCTGTTGAGGCGCCGCTGTCGGGGGGCCGGCGCATGGTTAGGTCGATCTGAGGGAGGCGCACACCATGACGCGCCGCGGTTCTCGGCGCGCTGTCCGCCCCGGCTATTGCGTCGGCCCGTCTGCGGCGCTTCGAGAATCTCTCGACACGGTGGTCCCAGGTATCCGCGACCTACACGTTGTCGCCGAAGATGGCCAGCCCCTCGGGATTGCGGAAAGCGAACTTTCCGTCGCCGACGCCCCCCCATCCGCCGAAGAACCGACCCTCGCGATCGAAGAGGCGAATGCGGGAGTTGACGGAGTCGAGCACCCAGAGGCGTCCCCTGTCGTCCATCTTGGCCTCGAAGGGCGCGATGACGTTCGAGAATGGCGCTTCGGAGGAGATGGCGGCTTCGCGCAGAACGACGGGCTCTCCCGGGTCCGGCGTCGGAGTCGGGACCGGCCGGGGAGCGCTCGCGGGGGCCGACGCGGTCTTCACGCCTTTCCTCGCCCTCCAGACGCCTCGACGCCGAGCAGGATCGCAAGAAACAGGGCGATCAGAGAGACGGCGGCGAGCCGCCGGCGCGCCTTCTCGGTTTCGGGCGACTCCGATCCGCTCATCTCCCGGCGCCCCGAGGATTCCGCTTCCGGCGGCGAAGGAGCCTCAACGACCCTTGCGGCCCGAGAGGCTGACGGTCAGGACCTTGCGCGCTCCCGCGTCCATGACGTACATCGTTCCCTTTTTCCGGTCGATCGCAATCCCCACGGGCCGCACGAACTTCTGGCCGGAATCGTCCGTCGTCCAGTGCTGATCGGGTGCGCCCGACTTGCTGAAGGAGAAGACCTCGGGTCCCTCCGGGTGGCTCGCGTACAGCGTCCCGTTCTGGTCGGTTTCCAGGTGCGCCAGCCACGACTTCTCGATCCACGGAACGCTCCAGGACGCTACGGGCTTGCCGGCCTTGTCGAGGACCTGGATGCGGCCATTGCCCGGGTCCGTCACATAGACGGTTCCGGAAGGGGCGATGGCGATGCTCACCGGACCCTTGAATTCTCCCGGCTTGCTTCCGGCTTCCCCGATGACCTGCTGATTCTGCAGCGAGGCGTCGTACTTGACGACCCGGTTGTTGCCGGTGTCGGCCACCCAGACGGAGCCGTCGGGTCCGACGGCCACGCCTCGGGGACCCATGAACCCGGTGACCGAGCCCTTCCAGTCTCCCGTCAGGGAGAAGCGTTCGACCCGGTGGTTCCACGTGTCCGCCACGTAGAGGCCGTCGCGTGTTGTGGCCAGTCCCTCCGGGTATTTGAAGTTGGTCTTTCCGTCGCCGTTGCCTCCCCATCCTCCCAGATATCCCCCGTTGGCGTCGAAGAGACGGATTCGCGAGTTGGGAGCGTCGAGAATCCAGACGCGCTCGCGGTCATCGACTCTCGCCTCGAACGGAGACTTGACGGCCGAGAAGGGTCCCTCGCCGGTCTCGGCGATCTGCCGGAGTGAAGGAGCCTCTCCGGGGTCCGGCGTCACCGTCGGTTGTGGGGCCGCTTGGCCCGCGCTCTGAGAAGACGCCGCGCCTTGCGGGCTCTCCTTCTTCCGGCACCCGGCCGCGAGCCACGGCAGACCCGCGAGAAGCAGGACGATCGGAAACGCCCGGACGAGGAGTCCGCGGGTCTTCTCCACCGGGCCTGGTGTCACATCGCACACGATTCGTCTCCTCGAGAAAGTTGGACCGCAAGAATACCTCATGGCGGCCGGCGTCAATTCGCGAACAGGCTGTAATCGGCCGAGAAGCGGAAGAACCGCCCCCTGGGATCGGCCTTCTCGAACTGCTTGCGGAAGTCGTCGGCGAGGGTCACGACGTAAACATACTTCTCGTTCGGATTGAATTTCTTGAGCAGACTCGCGTGGAAGCCAGTCTCGACGCGGCGATTCTTCCAGCGGTCCCGGAAGTAGAAGACCTTCGGGAACCCGAACGCGTCGTAGGCGGCGACGTACAGGGGACGGCCGTCGTACCTCTGGTTGATCAGCTCCGAAAGCCGCAGCTCGCCGGAAGGCGGGTCGATCAGTGTCGCTTCGACGAAACGGCGCTCGTTGATGCCGGCGAAAAGCAGCAGAAGACCGGCGACCAGCGCGGAAGGGACGCTGGCCGGCAGATCCGGCAGCCGGAGAACGAGGGAGAGGGGAAACGCCATCAGCAGGGCGAAGAAGGGGAAGGCGATGGCGAAGCGGTGACACGTCGGGGGCGGAACCGTGATCACGACCGCGGCCAGCGAGCCTCCGAGAACGAAGAAGACGAGAAGGATCTCGGGCTTTCGGAAGACGAGGACCAGCCCGGCGAGCAGCCCGGCGAGAAACAGCAGGAGCGAAAGGCGATCGAAAAGCGCGAGGCGCCCGAAGTCGAACCCTCCGCCGCCGGCGACGCCATCGCGGAAGAACGCTCTCAGGTCGAGAAGGAGATTGTCGCGGAGTATGGGGATCGGGTTCGCTCCCTTTGCGATCGCCTCGCGGTGGGAGGAGTGGAGCCCCGTGAGGAGGGACATGTCCTTCGCCCGGCGCAGGGCGTAGTCTCCCTCCCGGACGATGAACGCCAGGAACGGCGCCAGGACGAGGAGCATCCCGGCGAGCGCGATGCAGAAATTCTGGAGGGCCGCGATCTTCCTCGTGCGCAGCCAGCTCATCGCGGCGAACACCACGAGCAGGGGAAAGGCAAAGTAGCTCGAGTAGTACATCAGGTAACAGAAGCCGCATGCGATCCCCGACATCGCCGCGGGGAACATTCCTCCCGTCCGGTAAGCCCGAAGCGCGAAATAGAAGAAGACGGTGAAGGCCGCCGTGGCCCCGATGAAGAAGAATCCGAGGGTCTCCAAGTAAACCGAGATCGAGAGGAAGGAGTAGAGGACGACGGCGATGACCCCCGCTGGCCTGCCGAACATCTCCCGGGCGATCAGGAAGAGCATGACTCCGACGACGGCGACATAGACCTGGACGGACATCCGGAGCGAGAGCGTGCTCGTCCCGAAGATCGCAAAGAAAAGCCTCTGCAGGAAGAAATAGACCTTCGGGAACTGCCCCTGCCACTCCCAGTACTCCGGCAGGAAACCGAAGAAGTTAGTGTGCGCGAAGTCGTGGGTGGCGGAAAAGTATCCCGTGAGGAACTCGTCGGAGTGCATTCGATTCCCGTCCATGTTCGCAACGCGCACGAGGACGGGCAGAGCGGCCGCAAGCAGCATCAGGAGGATGTCGGACCGGCGGAGGCGGTCCTCGGTTCGGGGTTCGAGGGTGGAAAGAGCGAAGGGGAAGAGCGAAACAAACCAGACGGCGGCGAGCCAGGGCGAAGCGTGTCCGCGAAGCACCGACCAGGCGACGGCCAGGCTCGTCGCGAGCGCCAGGCCGAAGAGGACCACCCGGGCGGACGGCTTCATCGCTCCCCGCCGGAGATCAATTCACGAAGAGGCTGTAGCCCTGCGAGAAACGTATGAATCGCCCCTTCGGATCGGCTTCCTGGAAACGCTTGCGGAAGAAGTCGCCCAGGATCATGACGTACACGTATTTCTCGTTGCGGTTGAAGTCCTGCAGCAGCTTGTCGTGGAACGTGGTCCGGACGTGGCGGTTCTTCCACTTGTCGCGGAAGTAGAAAATCTTCTGGAAGGCGAAGGCGTCGAACGCTCCGACGTAGAGATTGCGGTTGTCGTACCTCTGGTTGATCAGCTCCGCGAGGCGCAGCTCGTCGGCGGGCGCGTCCCGGATCGTCGCCTCGACGAAGTGGCGCTCGTTGACGCAGGCGAAGAGAAGGAGCAGGCCGGCCGCCAGAGCCAGACGATTGGTCCGGGGCAGCGAAGAAAGGCGCAGAAGGAGGAAGAACGGCAGAGTCATCACGATGACCAGGAACGGGAAAGCGATCGAGAAACGGTGATAGGCGGGGGGCGGAATCGTCAAGGCCATCCCCGTCAGGAAGGCGGCCCCGATCACCAGGAGCACGAAGAAGACCTCGCTCTTTCGGAACATCAGGACGAGCGCGGCCAGGAGTCCCGCCACGAAGAGGGCGAAGGAGAATCGGTCGAAGAGCGCCAGATGGCCGAAGTCGTAGCCGCCGTGCCCGCCGACGCCGTTGCGGAAGAAAGACTTCAGCGAGAGGGCGATGTTGGTGCGCAGGACCGCGGCGGCCGTCGTCGTGCCCTTCTCGATCGCCTGGCGGTAGGGGGACCACTCGCCCGTCAGGAGGGAGACCTGCCTGGCCCGCGGCGAGACGTAGTTCTCGGACCGGAAGAAAAAAGCCGCGAAGGGCGCCAGAACGACGAGCATCCCGGCCAGGGAGATCACGAAGTTGCGGACGGCCAGGAGACTCCTCGAGCGCAGCCACTGGAAGACCGAGAAGGCCAGGAGCATGGGGAGCGCGAGGTAGCTCGAGTAGTAGGTCAGATAGCAGAAGCCGCACGCCACCCCCGCCAGCGCCGCGTGGAAGGGCCGTCCACTGCGATACTGCCTGATGGCCCAATAGAAAAAAACGGTGAAGATCGCCGTGCTGCTGATGAACATGAAGCCCAGAGTCTCCAGGTACACGCTGGCGGCCAGGAAGGAATAGAGCACGACGGCGACGACCGCGGATTTCTGATCGAGCAATTCGCGGACGATCAGGAAGAGCATGACCGAAACGGCGGCGACGTAGACCTGCACGGAGAGACGCATGGTCAGCGTGCTCGCTCCGAAGAGCGTGAAGAACACCCGCTGAAGGAAGAAGAAAGGCTTGGGAAAGCGGCCCTGCCACTCCCAGTACTCCGGCAGGAAGCCGAAGAGCCCCTTGTGCGCGAAGTCATGGGTGGCGGAGAAGTATCCGGTCAGGAACTCGTCGGTGTGCATGCGGTCGGACTGGAAGTTGGCGACCCGAACGAGGACCGGCAGGACGGCCGCGAAGAGGAGCAGCGCCGCGCGGGACGGACGGAAGCCCCGCGGGCCGCCGGGCAGCGGGCGGTCGCGCTCGGCCAGCGCGAAGGCGGCGACCGCGATCAGCCAGGGCACGGCCAGCCAGGGCGAGTCCTTCCCGCGGAAAACCAGGAAGGCCACCGCGAGGCTCAGGACGAACGCCGCGGCGGAGAGAGCCGACCGCCACACGGGCCTCTCGCGGCCTCCGCCTGTCTCTCCGGCGCTCAGGGCAGCGCCTCGAGCGCCCGGGAGGGGAGCCGGCCGGCCCGGCTCACGGTGTCGTCTTTCCCGAGAGCTTGCATCGGGCAACCGAGTTGTTTCCCGAGTTGATCACGTAAAGCATGCCCCGCTGGCGATCGATCGCGACGCCCGTCGGCCTCGAGAAGGCCTGTCCGGAATCGCCTCCGGTCCACGTCTTCAAGACGGAGCCCCGGCGGTCGAATTGAAGGACGATGTTCTTGATCGGATCGGAGACGTAGAGAGTCTCGTCCTCGCCCGTCTCCAGGTACGCCTCGCACCATTCCGTCCAGCCCGGGAAGGCGATCACGGACACGAAGTTCCCCTCCGGATCCAGGACCTGAATGCGGCGATTCCCCACGTCCGCCACGTAGACCGATCCCGATGGTCCCACGGCGATCCCGACAGGGCCGGAGAACTTGCCCGGCCCGGCTCCCTTCTCTCCGACGTTTCGAGGCTCCGCCAGCATCTTGTTGTAGCGGACCAGCCGGTTGTTGCCCGTGTCGGTCGTCCACACCGCGCCGCCCGGCGCCACGGCGACGCCGCGGGGGCCGAAGAGGCCGCTCACCGTCGCCTTCGACTCGCCGGCGAGCGTGAAGTACTCCACCCGCCCGTTCCAGGTGTCGGCGATGTAGAGGTCGTCTCCCTGGACGGCCACGCTGTTGGGCTCGCGCAAACCGAACGTCCCGCTGCCCCGCCCTCCCCAGCCGCCGAGGAGGCCGCCATCGGGGTCGAAGACCCGGAGGCGGTTGTTGCCGAGGTCGGCGACCCAGAGCCGCCCCTTCCCGTCCACGACCGCGCCGCGTGGTTGTCTCATCCCGGAGAAGGGGGGATTGTCGGTTGTGGCGGTCTCCGCGATCGCCGGAGCCTCTTCGGGCTCGTCCGCCGTCGACTCGGTCTTGGGGGCGACGGGGAGGCTCTCGCGCGTCACGAGGATCACGTCTTCGGTCTCGCCTCCGACGACCCGGTAGATCTTTGACTCCCGGTTCTCGTAGGCCAGCGTGAAGAGGTTCTTCGCCGTGTCGAACTTCTTGAGTCCCGCCGAAGGATACGTCTTTCTCTCGAGCCATCCGACATAGACGTATCCGACGTGGTAGCGCCGCAAGGGTCCCTCGACCGAATCGGGGTTGGGGCTCGAGTAGATCTGTTCGACGATCCTCTTGCGCGCCTCGATCTCCGCGTCGGGGTTGCCGCGCTGTTTGACGTGATAGTCCCAGCCGAGAACCGTGGGAAGGCCGGTCAACATCGAGATGCGCCCGAAGTCCTGATAGGAGGCGCCCTGCGCCTCGAGCGTGACCGGCGTGCCCCGGATCCTGTTTCGCATCCAGTTGACGGCAAGGTACTCGCCGGGGCGGCTCTCCTCGAGGTAGCGGAGCCCGTCGAGCGAGGGACCCGAATACGCGCCGAAGTGCCGGCCGAGAGCGCCGGCCACTCCCGTGGCCGAAGTGAACAGGGCCGCGGCCGCCAGCAGGACGAAGACGGCGCGCGCCGGGAGGGGCCAGCGCCGGAAGGTCCCCACCCTCTCCCGGCCGCCGAAGGCGAGGACGGACGTCGAGATGGCCAGGAGAAGCCAGGTCTCGAAGTAGAGCTTGAAGAAGGTGTTCATCCGGTCGATGATGTAGAAACGCTGGGCGAAGAAGACCAGGAAGAAGGACGCCGCGATGAACCCGAAAGCCAGGCGCTCTTCCCCCCGATCGGCGAGGCCGACGGCCGCGTAAAGGAAGAAGAGAACGCCCGCCGCCAGGAAGATGTCCACGGACCGGACGGCCAGGAGAATCAGCAGGAGGATCGAGGCCAGGAGGGCGCCCCACCGCCGGAGCGGGCTGAGGCCGGAGGCGGCCAGCCGCCGGTTCGCGTAGGAAAACCCCACCGCGAAGGCGAGAAAGAAGAAGAGCCCGAAGACGGTCAGGATGTCCACTCCCCGGCCCTCGTCCATGTTGCGGCCGAACCCCGGCAGGGCGCCGGGGCGGACTGAAACCGGAAGGACGGCGAGAAGGAAGGTCGCCAGCGCCACCACGTAGCCGATGGCCGCGCGCCCGGCGCAAGAGAGCGAGAAGCGCCCATCCGACCAGGTTGACATCAGGGCGACGAGCGGCAGGAGCCCGGCCAGGAGCGGCACATCCCACGCGTTGGTCAGGGCCACGAACGCCGCGGAAGCCCCGAGCAGCGCGGCGTGGAGGAGTCTCTGGCGCAGCCGCGAGCCCTGGTCGGTGTGCGTGCGGACGAACTGCAGGGAGCAGGCAAACAGCAGCAGGAGCAGCGGCATCGCCAGGACGTGGGCGTGGAGGTCGGCGAACGTCAGGCTCCAGACCGGATACTCGTTGATCGTGTTCGGCAGCACGCGAGAGGTCGCCCAGAAGTAATCCCAGTCGAGATGCCTCTTGTTGATGAGCCATTCGCGCAGCCCCGCCAGGTTCCCGACGATCGCCGTCAGGGCCGCGCCCGCGACCCCGGCCCGGAGGCTTCCGCCCCAGCTGCGGGCGAGCGAGAACGCGCCCTGGAGCGTGACCCCGCCCAGCAGGCCGAACGCGAGGTTGAAGGTGTAGCGCGTCGAGAGGCCCGTCAGGAGGGTGAGCATCGCGATGATCTGATGGCCGAAGGTGTAGTAGCTCAGAGGCGCTCCGGAGAACCAGGGGTCGGAGGGGGGCAGCGTGCGAGTCCGCACGAGGATGTTCAGGATCGAGAAGTCCATGGGCTTCTCGCCCCAGGTGATCTCCGGGGTGAGCGCCCGGATCCCGAGGAAGAGGAGGAAACCGATCGCGAATGCGATCTCCCCGGCCAGGATGGACTTCGCGTTGTCGCGCAGGAAGCTTCGGATCTCCGCCCCGCGTCCCCATCCGAACACCACCGAGGCCGCGGCCAGCGCCGCCAGCGCCAGCAAGGCGGCAGAGCGCCCGTTGGCCACGAGATGGGACTGGACCGCGATCGTCAACGCGTAGGCCGCGACCGCGAGGCCCACGATCCGCGCGAGTCCGTAACCGCGGTCCGAGAGGCGGGCGAACAGCCTGTGCGTGAGCGGAAGGGCCAGCAGGCCCACGGCGGCGATGACGAGATACCAGAGGATGGCCGCGGCGAAAGACCCCACGGTCCGCTCCGGGCTGACAGTGGCCTTCTCGGCGCGGGCCAGGTCCGCCCGGTGCGGGGGAACGAGGGGCGAGGAAACGCGCCGCTGCGAGCGCGGCAATCTCTCCCAGTCGCCCAGCGTCGGGACCGCGGGCGGCAAGGCCGCCATCAGGGTCTTGCGGACCCGGGGGGCGGAAAACGCCTTGCCCCGCCGGAAGAGCAGGACCCTCGGATGGTCATAGACCGTGAACGCCTCGTCGGAGCCGTCGTCGGGGATCCGGAGAGGGCCGAGCGACGGGTAGGAAGCGAAGTCCGCGACCCAGTCGAAACCGAGGCGTTCCTCGAAGAGCGCCTTGTAGTAGGCGCGCGTCATCGGAAAGACGTCGGGAACGCGCGTCAGGGTCCCGTAGGCGCGGTTGCTGGTGATGGCGATCAGGTCCGATCCCTCGAGGGCCCTGACGATCTCCTCGACCTTGGCCGAGTTGTCCGGGCCGACGAAGTTGACCTGCGGACCGGAGTACTGCCCGCTGTCGTATCCGGGCATCGGCAGGGGAAGCCCGTCGTCCCAGGTTTCGTTCAGGACGCGCTTGGGGGGAGGCTCGTTCTGGTAGATCCAGCGGGAAGCGGCGATTCGGGGTTGTTCATGGCGGTAGATCGAGGTCATCGCGATCGCGCAGAGAAAGGTTCCGACGAGCGCCGTCGCGGGGAGGACCCGCAGGACCCGCCCGGAGAGCCCGCCCGATGCGCGCCGTCGCGCCAGGTCGAAGAGGAAGAGGGACGCGAGGACCGCGAGGGCCGGATACGCCGGGTAGAGATAGCGGATGGACTTGACCATCGTCAGGCCGTGATACGCGAGCAGGAAGAGGACGTGGAGGAGCAGCGGCAGCAGAGCCAGCCGCTGGCGCTTCCAGAGCGCCACCGCGAACCAGACGAGCGAAGCGACGGCCGCCAGCCCGAAGAAGGGTCCCATTCCCCAGAGGACCATGTTCTTGACCGGGAAGAGAGGAGTCCGGCCCGCCCACTGGAAATTGGGAGGGTAGCCCGCCACCGACGTGGAGAGGCTCGTCAGTCGCTTCAAGTCCGTGACCCAGCGCGGGTCGAGGCGGAAAGAGAGCGGGCTCGGCCCGAGGAAGGCGTAGGGGAAGGCGATCCGGACCGTGATCGCCATCCCGATCAGGACGGCGAGCGATCGCGCGACGAGCGCGAGGAGCGGAGGCCGGTCGGGTTTCACGGCGGGATCTCTCCGCGTGAAGAGGCCGACGAGAATCGCCACGCCCACCGGGAACAGGAGGGCGAGGCCCGTGACCTTGGTTGCGACCGCGAGTCCGACGGCCGCCCCGGCGGCCAGATGGAAGGCGAGCCGCGTCTCCCCCTGAGCCTGGCGCACCGCGCCCAGGAGGGCGGCTGTCGAGAACATCGTCAGGAAGGGATCCGTCGTCCAGAAGTGAGATTGCTGGATCCCCAGCGGGCAAAACGCGAGCAGACCCGCCCCGACGAGCGCCGGACCCCGGCCGGCGAAGCGGCGGACGATCCGGTAGACCAGCCAGACGCTCAGGAGATCGAAGAGAGCGGCAAGGGCGCGGCCGACGAGATACGTCCCATCGTAGCCCTTCATCCCGACCAGGCCGCCGAGCCACCTCGCCAGGAACATCGGAAGCGTCCCGTAGACGAAGGAGTCGTGTCCGCGGTTGTACGGGTTCAGGGTGGATTTCGCGGAGTCGAAGTACTGGCCGATGGACGAGGGCCGCTGAAGCTTCTCCTCCACCATCGACATGAATCTCTCGTCGGGGTGCAGATGATGGTTCTTGTCCCAGTTGATCCCGACCAGCCTGAAATAGGCTCCGGCAATGAGGATGAGAAGAAGGAGCTGCCGCGCCCTCGATCGCGCCGGGTCGCGCCAGGATCTCAGGATCTGCACGCCCGCCCTCCTCGCGCTCCCGCGTCTCCCGGGCGTCTCATGCCGCCGCCTTCCTGGCCTTGACGCTGACGATCACGGTCGTCCGGCCTTCGTCGGAGACGTCGTCGTTGCGGCGATCGATCGCGTTGAAGATCCTTCTGCCGATGTTCAAGGGACCCCATGCCGAGCCGGTATTGGCGTCGTATCGGAACCGATCGGCCTCGGCGAGGAGCCCGCTCTCGACCAGTCTCATCCCCAGGCCGTAGACCAGGTTGTGCGCAAACGGAAAGCAATAATGCACGAACTGCCGCACGTCTTCCACCTCGAGGTTCGCGCGGCGCACGAGGCCGATGATCTCCTCGCGGCGGTAGAGACGGACGTGATTCGTCCAGAGGCCCCCGAAGAACCCCTGACGGATGGGCTGGAGGCCCAGGCGCTCCCGCGTCCAGTTGATCGGGTCCCAGAGGAAGGGATAGTCATGGTTGGGAACCGTGATGGCGATCGTCCCGCCCGGCTTGACGACGCGGCAAACCTCGCGGAGGGCGGACGAGTCGTCGGGGACGTGCTCGAGGACTTCGGAGAGCACGACCTTGTCGAACAGGTCATCGGGGTAGGGGAGGCAATAGATGTCGCTGGCGGCGATGGAGACGTCGGCTGCGACCTCCCGGCGCGCCGTGCGGAGGCGCTCGACGTCGTAATCCGTCGCCGCGAGGCGGCAGGGGACGATTTCGCGGATCACGTGCGTTATCCAACCGAGCCCGCAGCCGCAGTCGAGCACGCGGTCGCCCGGCCGGATGTCGAGATACTCGAGCACGATCCGGACGCGCCGCCTGGCCGCGACGTCCGCCTCGTTGCGCAGCATCCGCGCGAGCTCCGCCTCGTCGTAGGCCATGAGAGCGTCAGTCGGCGCGGCGCGGAGAGGCCGCCGCCTCGCCCCGAACGAGGCGCTGGAGCAGGTCTTCGTACTCCCCGACGCTCTTTTCCATGTTGAAGATCGCCTGGATCTCTTCGGGCGGCCGGACGTAGCCGTCCCGGCTGCGGAGGACCTCCACGATGGCGTCGGCGAGAGCGGCCGGATTCCGCGGCGAAGCGAGAAGCCCCATTCCGGTGACCCGCACGACCTCGCGCGCTCCCGGGATGTCCGCCGTGACGAGCGGAGTCCCGGAGAGGACCGCCTCCACCTGCGTGCTCGGAAAACAGTCCGTGCGGCTGGGCACCGTGAAAACGTCGCAGAGGGCGTAGAAGTTCGCCAGCTTCTGGGGATCTGTGATCAGGCCGAGCATCGTGACGTGGCGGCGGACCGGATCCAGATAGGTCTGGCAACGGCGGAAGAAGTCTTCGTAGAAGATGTTTGGCTCGCCCGCGTAGACGAAGTGCGCGTCGGGAACGGAGGCGAGAACGCGGGGGATGGCCTGGAGCAGATAGTCGAACCCCTTCTCTTCGACCCAGCGTCCGGCGAAGCCGACGAGCTTCCGGTCTCCCATCCCCAGCTCCTCCCTCCAGCGCGCCGCCGCCGCGCGGTCGGGGGCCGGCAGGTCCGAGGGTGGATAGATGAAGTCGAGCTTGTGGAGAAAGGGGGAGAGGAAGGGCGAGTTGCGGCCATAGTCTCCGCTGTGGACCGTGATCCGGGTCGCCATCCGGAGAGCCTGCGTCATGAGCGTCGTGACGACGGTCTCGATGACGCGGTTGACGCCGCCGGCCGGCATGACGAGGTCTCCATGGTGCGTGAAGACGACGGGCTTGCGCTGGAGTCTTCCGGAGAGGGTGATCAGCGGAGCTTCGAGCAGCGGCGTGTGGATCTGAACCACGTCCGACCGCTTCATCTCTCTCCAGAGCGCCGCGGGGAATGACGGCATGATGACCCCGCGCGAAATGCGCCGGGCGACCGGCAGGCGGACGACCCGGACTCCCTCGAGGGACTCTTCCTCGGGGAGCGAGGGCAGATGCCGGGAGGTCAGGACCGTCACGGAGTGGCCGCGCCGCGCCAGGCCCTCCGCGAGCCGCTTCGCATACGCGGTCAGGCCCGTCCAGTGAGGGTGGTAGTAGGTCAGGACCATCAGGATTCTCATCGGCAGCGCGGAGCCGCGCACGCCGGCACTCGCGTGGACAGCGGGGGCGCCGGTTGAGCCGGCGCCGGAAGGGACCTTGACCGGAGCCGAAGGACGCGAAGGGGCAGGTCCTTGCCCGCGAGCCGGACCCCGCCCGCTCACGCCGGTGTCCAATGTCTCATTCATCGGAAACAGCGATCATACCAGAACGACTGCATCTTCATGGGCTTGCGGCCGGGCACGCGAGCCGATGCGCTTCCACTTTGGGCCCTGGATCTCGCCCCCTGGACACCGGACATTGGACAAAAGACTTGTCTCGTGGAATCCCTCCAATAGCTCATCGCGTTTCTGGGACGGCGCTTCGGTCCGCCTCGCCTCGTTCTCCCGGCGGCCGGATGGATCCTCCATCCTGTCGCAGACTGAAGGTCAGGGGCGCCGTGGGGGACCGGCCAGCGGCGTGTTCTTCCGGATGTAGATCGTCTTCTCGACGGTGGCGTGGACGACTCCGGCGGCGTCGGTCAGGTCCACTCGATAGACGCGGTCTACCGAGGAAGCGTTCTCGAGGAGGCGCTCGATCGCCGCGATCTCGTCCTCCTCGATGAGGAAGCGGGCAGAGAGAATCGAGCGGCCGGGCTTCACGAAACGGATCGTGGCCGCCTTGTCCCAGACTGTGTAGTCGGGACCGAGGATCTTGATCAGCAGGATCATGTACAGAGGATCCACGGCGCCGTAGAGGCTCCCCCCGAAGATCGTGCCGACGTAGTTGCGCGTCCGCCAGTTCAAGGGGAGCCGGACGAGCGCCTCGCGGAAATCCGACGAGATGTAGGTGACGCGGGCGCCGGTGCCGCGGAACGCGGGGAAGAGATTGAATCCCCAGCGCAGCTTCCGGCTTTCGAAGGACTCGGGCATGGATCGCTACGGCGCCGGCACGGCCAGGCGCGCGTCATAGAGCGCAAAACTGAGCGAGCGGGCGCCGGCGCCGGACACCTCGGGCACGGCGGGCGCGTCCGTGTCGAACTCGACCTCCGCCCGGCCGCCGGCCAGTTGCACGGCCACCGACTGCCGTGACGTGCGCTCCACGCCGACCGCCCCGCGCCAGATCTCCCGGCCGGCCTGGCGGAGGATGAGCGCGCGCGGAACGAGGCTGCGCGCGCCGAATTCCAACCGCAGCGTCTGCGCGTCCTTCGGCCAGGCCTCGATGGAGACCGCGCCGCGGCCGCGGCACCAGACCCATGTGTCGCCCGAGGCGCGCTCGCTTCCGTACCAGCCCTCGCCCAGCGTCGCGACGCAGGCGGTGCCGCGGGCGCGCATGGCCGCGAGCTCGGCGGGATCGCGGGGCACGTCTTTGACCGCGAGCAGGCCGGCCGCGACCGTGAGGTTGCCGGCCAGGAGCCACCGGAGCGGCGCACGGTCTCGCTCGGCGAGGACGTTGAAGGCCAGCGTCAGCGGCAGGAGCACGCGCGTGGCGGCCCCGGGGAAGCCCTCCCAGACGGCGGCGCCGAGGAAGAGGAAGAGAGCGACATAGCCCGCGCCGGCGCGCCACCAGCGCTCCTTCCAGCGCGGTCGCATCAGGAAATAAGCCGCCTGCGCGGTCAGCCCGAGCGTGGCGAGCAGGGTGGTCCACACCAGCAGGCGATCGCCCTCGGTCCTCATCGCGGCGAGCGTGGCGAGCCACTTCTGGACCCAGCCCGCCAGCGGCCAGGCGAAATTGCGAGCCCCGGCGAGGCCGGGGCCGACGCGCCAGCGGACGTAGCCGACCCACGCCGCGAGGGGCGCGAGGGAGATGAAAAGGGCGAAGGCGTTGCGGCGCGACATCCACGGGCGCTCCCAGAGCCCGGGCAACGCGACGAGCGACGTCTCTCGCGCGAGGCCGGCGGCGGCCATCCCTGCCACCGCCGCCCCCTGGCGGCCGCGTTCGGCGGCGAGCATCGCGCCGGCGAGGATGGCCAGCGCTACGAGGTCTGTCAGGGCGAAGCGCACGCTCGAGAGCGCGCCTGCGGAGAAGAGCACCCCGGCCCAGGCGAGCCAGCCGCGCCCGTCGCCGACGGCGAGCAGCCGCCAGAGCAGGGCCGCCACCGCGAGCCATGCCGCGACGTTCAGGAGCGAGTAGACGTGCACGATCCAGGCCGGGTTGCCCAAAGCGAGAGTCCACGCCGCGAGCGGCGCCAGAATCCGCCGGCCGCGAAAGGCCAGGCCGTCGATGGCCGGCCTGAGCTCCGCCGCGGCGAGCGACGGGTGGTAGGCGATCTGCGCGTAGTAGAGCCCGTCGTAGCCTCCGGTATCGCGATAGACATAGACCGGAATCGCGCGGAAAGCGGCGATCTTTCGATCGTTGTTGGATGCGTCGAGCTGGAGAAACGCGGTGAATCCGTAGACGGGGTGCCAGAACCTCGCGACGAGCCCGAGAAAAAGCAGAACGGCGGCGAGCCCCGCCGCGCCCACGAGCCGCCGGCGCGGTGCCTCGGGCGCCTTTCCGCGGGATTCCGACATGGATGGAGCCTCCGTTCTCTCTCGGACAGCGTCCGTCAAGATACGCCAGGCCGCCGGCCTCGGGTTATCCTTCCCCGATGAGTCCGAGGCCCGGGTATCTGGAGCTGCTCGCGTCGGGGGAATTCGAGCGGCGCGTGGAAAGGCTGTACGTCCTGCTCGCCTCCTGCACGGTCTGTCCGCGCGACTGCGGCAACAACCGGCTGGAGAACGTGCTGGCCTCCTGCGCCTCGGGACTGCGTCCGGTCGTCTCCTCCTACACGCCCCATTTCGGAGAGGAGCCGGCTCTTTCGGGCACGCGGGGGGCCGGGAACATCTTCTTCGGGAACTGCAACCTGCGCTGCGTCTATTGCCAGAACTACCAGATCAGCCAGGACTTCGCGGCGCAGAGGAAGAACGAGGTATCGGTGGAGAGGCTCGCGGAGATGATGCTGGAGCTTCAGGATCGAGGCTGCCACAACATCGGGCTCGTCTCGCCCACGCACTACGCTCCGCAGGCAGCGAAGGCGGTCCTGCTTGCGGCGCGCCGGGGATTGCGCCTTCCGATCGTGTACAACACCAACGCCTACGACTCCGTCGAGGTCCTGAGACTGCTCGACGGGATCGTGGACGTCTACCTGCCGGACTTCAAGTACGCCGACTCCGCCTCGGGGTGGGTCTATTCGAAGGTGCCGGACTACGCCGAGCGCTCGCGGGAAGCTCTCATCGAGATGTACCGGCAGAAGGGCTCCCGACTCGTCTTCGACGAGGAGGGATCACTCGCAGCCGGCCTTCTGGTCCGCATGCTGGTCCTTCCCGAGAACGTGGCCGGCATCTCCGAGTCGCTGGCCTGGATCGCCGAGACGCTCTCTCCCCGCGTCGCGATCTCTCTCATGTCTCAGTATTACCCCATCCACCGCGCGGCCTCGAGCGAGAAATATTCGGCTCTCTCGCGATCCATCACGGCGGCGGAATGGGAGGACGCCCTGTCGGCGCTCGCGTCCAACGGCATGGAGAACGGCTACCACCAGGAATTCGAGACCGCGAACAAGTACTACCGGCCTGATTTCCGCGACCGCCAGACTCCATTTCGAGACATCCGCGATTTTCGCTGACGAAGAGTCAGAACAGGCTCTTCTGCTTGACTTCTTTGTTCATGCCGGTGATCGGAACGAGGGCGGAGTAGGTCTCTCGCAGCGTTTCCGGGATGTCGCGTGTTTCGCCGGTCAATACCGCCTCGAGCTGGATCGCGTTGGCGACGGCCTGGGCTCGGAAGTGATTGTTCAGGATGGCATAGATGCCCGTTTTCGCAGCCGGGTCGCCTTCGGCCAGGCTCGCGACGCGGGCGAGGCTTCCTCGAATCCGCTCGACCCACGGCTTGAGCTCCTCCTCCGAGTAGAGGTAGTTGTAACGCTGTTCGTTGGAGGTGTCGGGGCCGAACCACTTGTCCGCGTTGCGCCCGTGAAAGCGGAAGTACGCCAACGGCGCCGTGACGTGGTCCGTGGGCGGGAGGTTTCCTTCGAGGCGAGGCTGATCGATGTTTGCGAAGGCCGCGCCGCGCCGCGAGAGCAGCTCGCGCACCGGGGCCGTGTTCCAGGACGCGTGGCGGAACTCGGCCGCGAGCGGGAGCCGCGGGAAGCCGGCGAGCAGGCGTTCGAGTCTCGCGCGGTGCTCGGCAGTGTTGTGAAAGGAGAAGGGGAACTGGGCCAGGACGCAGCCGAGGCGCCCCTCCCGCGCCAGCGGCTCCATCGCCTCCGCGAAGGCCTTCTCTTCGGCGGCGCCGGCCTTCCCCTCATGGGTGAAGCCCCGATAGAGCTTGGCGGTGAAGGCAAAGCGCGGATTGTGCGCGACGCGCCGCGCCCAGTCGGCCGTCATCCGCGGCGGGGGGATGCGGTAGAAGCTGGAGTTGATCTCGTTGGTGTCGAAGAGGGAAGCCATCAGGCCGAGCCGGTCGAACCCGCGGCCGGGCCTGGCCGGATAGACGATCGCGTTCCAGTCGTCGTAGGCCCAGCCCGCCGTGCCCACGCGAATCGGGACCGCGGGAGGCACTTCTATTTCTTCGTCTTCGCCGCAGGCGTCGCGGCGCGCGGAGTCGTGCTGGACTTTGGAGGCGCCGCCGCGGGGCCGGTCACCGGCACCATCGGCTTGCCCGGCATGACGAAGCGGTAGTGCTCCGGGTCGCCCGCGAGCCAGAACTGCCCGCCTCCGGCGTCCTTCGCGTCCACCTGGAATCGAAGCAGCCAGACTCCGTCTTCCCAGTCGGCGCCGACCGCCGGCGTGAACGGGATCTTGACCTCGGACGCCTTGGCATTGACCGTTATGAGTTCCTCGTGGATCAGGACCAGCCTTCCCTTTGGGGAGATCGCCGCGACGGTGAGGCTGACCTTCCGGGGGTTCGGATCTGGCGTGACGTCCAGAACGGCCTCCACCCGCAGGCGAGGGTCCTTTCCCCGATGGATCGGGAAGCCCTCCGGCGCTGTGCTCCTGCCCGACGCGTCGGCGGGAAAGACCGCGAGGTCTCCGAGAATGGGCCTCCCGATCTCTCCGTGATTCTTTCCTTCGAGCCGGAAACGCTGAACGATATTGGCCGCGATCTCGACCGGCTTTCCGCCGCGCCTGGCCGGGCGGAATTCCCACGTCTTGACGGCGGCAACGGTCGGGTCGATGAACGCTTCGAGAGTCGCGTCCACGTAGCGCAGATCCTGCAGCTTCCCGTTCACTCCGAGCCGGCCGATCAGATTGACGTTGCCCTGCCGCAGTCCCTTGCTCGCATTCTCCGGGTAAACGGGTTTGGGCTGCTTCAGGAGTTGCGCGCCCGTGGTCTGCGCAGCCGCCGCTGACGCGGCGGCTAGTAGGAGAAATATCAGGGCCAAGAATCGAAAGGGAGGATTCGTTCTCCGGTTTCCGTTCCAGGTTTCGCGGCTCAAGCTCTCCCTCCGTCCAGCGCCCGCCGCGCGTGGTAGGAGGAGCGCACGAGCGGGCCCGACTCGACGCGAAGAAATCCCATCTCTTCTCCCTCGAGGCGAAAGGCCTCGAACTCCTCGGGCGTGTAGTACTTCTCGATGGGAAGCCGCCGCTGGTGCGGCTGCAGGTACTGGCCGATCGTCACGATGTCGCAGCCGGCCTGCTTCAGGTCGGAGAGCGTCTCGACGACCTCCTCCCGCGTCTCGCCGAGCCCGACGATGAGTCCGCTCTTCGTCTTCACCGCAGAGCCGCGCTCTCGCCGGCGAGCGTCGGATCGCGCGAGCAGCTCGAGCGATTGCTCGTAGCGCGCCTGCGGGCGCACGCGGCGGTACAGGCGCGGGACGGTCTCGGTGTTGTGGTTCAGGACGTCCGGCTCTTCGTCGAGGACCGCCGCGAGCGCTTCCCGGTTTCCGCGGAAATCCGGGATGAGGACCTCGACGGTGCAGCCGGGAAGCCGGCGCCGGATCGCGCGGATTGTCGCGGCGAAATGCGCGGCGCCTCCGTCCTCGAGGTCGTCGCGGTTGACAGAGGTCACGACCGCGTGCGAGAGGGCAAGCTCCGCGGCGGCCTCGGCGACTCGCGCCGGCTCCTCGGGGTCGAGCCGCCCGGGCGCCCCCTGGGCGACCGCGCAGAAGCCGCAGGTCCTCGTGCAAACGTCCCCCATCAGCATGAAAGTCGCCGTGCGCTCGCGGGCCCAGCACTCGTGGATGTTGGGGCAGCGCGCCTCCTCGCACACGGTCACGAGCGAGAGGCGCCGCATCATCCCGCGGACCTCCTCGTACTCCCCGGTCGTGGTCAGGCGGACCTTGAGCCAGGCGGGCCTCTCCATACGGGAAGGCCGGCCTTCCGAAGAGGCCCGAAGAACGGGCAGCTCCCGCGCGACAGTCATCGGGCGATTATGTCCCTTCCAAACACCTCGGCAAACCGCGCGCGCACCGCCGGAGCAACGTCAGATGCGGCAAGCCGTTTTCCGAGGACGCGCTCCATCGATGTCACACCCCCATCCACGATCCCGCACGGAATGATCCCCTGGAAGCAGGAGAGCGGCTCGTCGGTGACGTTCAGGGCGAAGCCGTGCGTCGTGATCCAGCGCGAGATGTGCACGCCGATCGCCGCGATCTTGTCGTTGCCCACCCAGACGGACGTCACGCGTTCGCGGATCGGCGATCGCCCGGCCGTCACGCCGAAATCCGCGAGCGCGCGGATCAGGACTTCTTCCAGATCAGTGACGTAGCGCTTGACGTCCCTCCGGTCCGGCGAAAGATTGAGGATCGGATACCCGACCAGCTGTCCCGGGCCGTGATAGGTGACCTTGCCCCCCCGGTCGGTCTCGCGAACCTCGATTCCGAGCTGCCGGCACCTCTCCGGCGTGAAAAGGATGTCCGATCGGGAAGCGTTGCGTCCCAACGTGAAGACCGGCTCGTGCTCCAGCAAAAAGAGGGTCTCCAGCTCCCCGGCCGCCACCCGCCGCGCCGCCTCCGCCTGAATCCCCAGCGCCTCGCCATAGCCGACGCGCCCGAGCCACACCGCCCCGGCAACCCGACGCTCCAGAATCGCTTCCATCAGGAGCAGTTTACCGGGGATCAGAGCCCGAGAAGGAGGATGTCCTCGTCCAGAAGGGAACGGCACTAGTCGGAGCGCCGCGGTGTGCCCCGGGCGCAGTAACTCTGTGAACGAGGAGGTCATGATCGCTTCGGAGCAGTCTGTCCGAGCGCCAAGAGCGGTCGTGCGAAAGATTCCGCCAGAAGCAAGGCGCCGAACACGCCGTAGAGAAGAAGGACGGGGTCCCAGTATGGAACGCGGTAGCGCCAGACGACGATGATCGCGACGTGCGCGGTCATGGTGATTGCGAGATAGACCAGCACGAAAGCGCGGACGCCGGGGCGCGGAGAAGTCACGAGTCCGGCCGCGGCGAGAAGAGAGAGGGCCGTGTAGAAGATTCCTACCGTCCAGACAACCCACGAAGGCCAGAAGAGGGGGCTCGGATACGGCCGCAGCCAGTCCCAGGCCTTGCGCAACAGGAGTCTCGCCCACGCGGCGAGTTCGGCGCGTCGCTCCTCGAATGTCTTGCGGAGAAAGTAGCGGGATTTGGCGTTGGGCGAGCCGGGCGCGGCCGTCTCGATCGCCTGGGTCTGGCGGTCGAGATCCGCGAACATCGCCGCGCTCCAGGACCGGTACTCTTCGGCACTCTTCAATTGGTAGAAGCGGACCATCCAATCGGAGTTTCCCTGATAGAACGCGCTGCCGCCGGCGTCGTTGACGGGCACGAATTCACTGTAAACGACGGCGTTGCGCAGAGTCCAGGGCGCGAGCGCGCAGAGAAAGCCCAGGAGGGCGGCCGCGGCCAGATGCGAGCGAACCCGAAGTGGATAACGCCGATCCAGGAACGGCGCGGCGAGGAGCGGCGCGAGCAGGAGCGCCGAGGGACGGGTCATGGCCGCGAGGGCGACGGCCGCGCCGGCGAAGAGGGCGAGGCTCGAGGAGGGGCGATCGGACGAAACGAGCAGGAGCCAGCCCGCGGCAAGCAGCAGGACGAGAAACAGGGGCTCGCTCTGGATGTCGGTCGAGAGAAAGACGAACCCGGGATGGATCGCGGCAGCGGCTCCTGTCGCCAGCGCCACGCCCCGGCGGCGGAAGATCCGCGCCGAGACGGAGGCCAGCATGACCGCCGCGAGGGCGCCCAGAACGGCGTTGACGATCTTGGCGAGCGCGATCCGGTCGGGATGACCGAGCGTGGCCGCGGCGAGGAACAGGGGATAGCCCGGCGCGCGGAAGTAAAACGGTTCCGTCGCAAGTGGGTAGTGACCGGTCCGGACGAGTTCCTTCGCGGCGAAGAGATAGGCCCGCGCATCTCCAAAACGAAGAGCTTGAAATCCAACGAGGGCGATCCCTGCCAGGCGCACGGCGAAGGCGAGGAGAAAGATGAGGAGGACCGCTCGTCCTCCGAGACGCGGCGTCTTCTCCTCTGTCATTTGGAGGAAGCCAGAGGTACGCCTGTCATTCTGAGGAGCGAAGCGACGAAGAATCTCTCGCGGTGACCAGGGCAGATCCTTCGCTTCGCTCAGGATGACAAGGCCCGCCGATAGCCGGCAGCTACCCTAAATCGAACTCCCCCTTCTCGAGGGTCTTCTTCACGCTGGCCAGGAACTTATCCGCGTCGGCGCCGTCGATCAGGCGGTGATCGAAGGAGAGCGCGAGGTAGCCGACGGTGCGGATGCCGAGCGCGTCGTTGCCGCGCTCGTCGGTGACGACGACCGGACGCTTTTCGATCACGCCGACGCCCAGGATCGCGACCTGGGGCTGCGGGATGATGGGCGTGCCGAGGAGCGAGCCGAAGACTCCCGGATTGGTCACCGTGAAGGTCCCGCCCTGGATCTCCTCCGGCTTCAAACGCTTGGTGCGCGCGCGCTCGGCGAGGTCGTTCGCCGCCCGCGCGAGGCCCAGGATGGACTTCTCGTCGGCGTTCTTGATGACCGGCACGATCAGTCCCCAGTCGAGCGCCACCGCCATCCCGAGGTGGACGTCCTTGTGATAGACGATGTTGTCGCCGTCAATCGAGGCATTGACCTGCGGGAATTCCTTCAGGGCCTGCACGCAGGCGCGGAAGATGAAGGGGAGATAGGTCAGCTTGACGCCGTTCTTCTGGAGGAACGACTCCTTGTGCTCGGCCCGCAGGCGGGCGAGCGACGAGTAGTCCACCTGGAAGACCGTCGCGACGTGCGCCGAGGTCCGTTTGGAGAGCGTCATGTTCTCGGCCGTGATCCGTCGGATCCTCGTCATCGCCACGACTTCGTCGCGGTCCGTGATCGCCATCGCCGGGCGTGCCGGCGCCGCGGCGGGCTCCGCCCGGCCGACCTCGATGGGTTCCGCTGCGGCGGTGGCGGCCCGGGAGGGAGCGGCGGCGACTTTGCGATTCTCGATGTAGGAGAGGATGTCGTTCTTCGTGACGCGGTTGTGGATGCCCGTCCCCTCCAGCTTCGTGATGTCCACCGCCTCCTCGGCCGCGATCTTCCGCACCAGCGGCGACGAGCGCCGCCGGATACGCTCCTCGATGGATTCGACGCGTCCCCCCTCCTTCGCCGGAGCTTCGGAGGGCAAGCCTTCCGCCGCGGCCTGGGCCGCCGGGGGTGGCTGCGGCTGCGGCGCCTGCGCAGCGGCGGGCTCGGGCGCCGGTCTCTCCGCCGGCTTTTCGGCGACCTTTTCCGGAGTTTTTGCGGAGCCCGTCATGTCGGCGGCAGGAGGCGGCGCCTGAACCGTCTTCTGTTCGGCAGGCGCCTCCGCCTTCGGCTCGGCCGGCGCCGCAGGCGCGCTAACGGCGGCGCCGGGCGCCGCCGTTTCGCCGATCGAGGCCACGACGGTATTGATGGCCACCGTCTGCCCTTCGGGCACTTTGATCTCGAGCAGGGTGCCGGCGACCGGGGAAGGGATCTCCGCGTCCACCTTGTCGGTGGAGATCTCGAAGATCGGCTCGTCCCTCTTGACCGGATCGCCGACCTTCTTCAACCACTTCGTGATCGTCCCCTCGGCGATGGACTCGCCCATCTGCGGCATGATGACGTCGGTAGCCATGCGCCTCCTCTTGTTTCGCCCCTGTCATTCTGAGGCGCGCAACGCCGAAGAATCTCGTCCGGTGACGCTGGAGCAGATCCTTCGCTCCGCTCAGGATGACAAAGAGAAGGATAGCACCTGCACTTGCCGCTTCGCCTCCACCGTTGACCGGCGCCGCGCCACCGTCGGCCGAAAACAGAGGGACATGCCGTCCGCGCGCGCGTAACTTCGTGGCAGGGAGGGAGGAGCCAACATGACGTACGTCAGTGAAGGGCGTCGGATCTCGAGACTGATCGCCGGAGGGCTTCTGCTTCTCGTCGGCGCCCTGTTCGTATTGCAGAACCTCGGGCTCGTGCGGGCCGGCAGGTTCGAAGACTACTGGCCGCTGTTTCTCGTCTGGATCGGCCTCTGCCGGATGCTCGGGCCCGCCCGGGCGCGGCACTTCGCGTCGGGGCTCGTCCTCTTCGCTCTCGGCGTCTACTTCCAGCTCGACCGGCTCGACGTGATCTGGGTTCCCATGCACCGATTCTGGCCGATTCTCCTCATCGCGCTCGGCTTCGGGTTGATCGCGGACTCGCTCATCGGCCGCAGGCGCGCGGGCGACGCGGTCGCGCCCTCTTCGCAGGCCGGTCCCGGAGGTGGGGCATGAACGGGCGGCGCGGCTATCACGGCGACGGCCGGATCGTCTGGGGCGGGATCCTGATCCTGCTCGGCGTCCTCTACGCTCTCGACGCCTTCGGCGTTCTCGCCGCGGGCGACATTTTCCGTTACTGGCCGCTCATCCTCATCGGGATCGGCGCCACGAAGATCTCGCAGGCGCGCTTCTCCTCGCAGCGGACGGCGGGCTTCATCCTGGTCGCGATCGGCGGCGTCTTCCTGCTCCGGGCGCTCAACCTCGTCTGGTTCCGCGGGAAGGACCTGTGGCCGGTGGTGTTTCTCCTGGTCGGCGGCTTTCTCGTCTGGCAGGCGCTGATGCACCGCCGCTCGCCCGCCGGCACACCCGTCGGCGGAGCGAACGAAGGCAATCCGGGCGAGCGCGTCCTGGAAAGCGGCCGGGAGGGACTCGCGGCCTCGCGGAATGAAAGGATGGAATTGGGCTCGGTCCTGAACGAGTTCGCCTTCATGGGAGGCGGGGACCGCGTCGTGCGGGCCCAGGATTTCCGCGGAGGAGAGGTCACCGCCATCATGGGAGGCTTCGGCATCGACCTGCGGGGAGCGGCAATCGCCGGCGACTCCGCGACGATCAACATTTTCACGCTCTGGGGCGGCGTGGACCTGAAGGTGCCGGAGGACTGGAACGTCGCGGTGGCCGGCACGCCGATCCTCGGCGTCTTCACCAACTCCGCGCACGCGTTGCGGCAGGGAGACGCAGCGGCGAAGACGCTCGTCGTCAAGGGTGTCGCCATCATGGGAGGCGTCGAGGTGAAGAACTGAATGGTCCCTGGTCCTTAGTCTTTAGTCGCCCAACCCGGGACCAAGGACTAAGCACCAGGGACTAAGGACTCTATAGAGATGCATCCGATTCTCGCGCGCAAGGGGAGGTTGCTGCCGTATCTGGCGGCATCGCTGCCGCTCGGCGCGCTCCTGACCGTGCTGCTCGCGCGCCCCGGCGCGTACTCCCTGGCGCAGGCGGCCGCCGTTTCCTTTCCCCTCGCGGTCATTTACGCGTTCCTCGGTCTCTCGGCCTGGTATCCGTGCCGCAGTCTTCCGCTGACGCGCGCGAAGGCGCCGCTCCTGCTCGCGTCGCACGGAGGAGCCGCGCTCGTCACGAGCGCCGCGTGGGTCCTGCTCGGGGCGGGGATCTGCCGCCTCCTCGAGCAGAGCCAGCCGTTCTCGGGCATGGCGGAGGGTTACGCCGCGCAGGTCCCGGCGCTCTTCGCGATCGGCGTTCTCCTGTACCTCCTGTCGGTCGCCCTGCACTACGTGCTCCTCGCCTTCGAGGCGGCGCGGGAAGCGGAGCGCCGGGAGGCGCAGTTGCGCCTGCTCGCCAGAGAAGCGGAATTGAAGGCCCTGAAGTCCCAGGTGCAGCCGCACTTCCTCTTCAACTGCCTGAACTCCATCAGCGCGCTGGCCGGGAGCGATCCCGCGCGCGCGAGAGAGATGTGCCTGGGTCTCGCGAGCTTCCTGCGCCAGAGCCTCGCGGTGGGCGAAAGGGCGAGCATTCCCGTCGGAGAGGAGCTCTCGCTCGCCCGAAGCTACCTCGATGTCGAACGGATCCGCTTCGGGAAGAGGCTCTCCGTCGAGGAGACTGTCGAGCCCTCGGGGGAGGGGTGCCTGGTGCCGCCGCTTCTCCTGCAGCCGCTCGTCGAGAACGCCGTCGTGCACGGGATCGCGACGCTGCCGGAAGGGGGCGCCGTGCGCCTGGAGGCCAGCCGGGCCGGCAATCGCCTGCGGATCGTGATCGAGAACCCCTTCGATCCCGACGCGCCAGCCCGAGCGAGCAGCGGCCTGGGCCTGAAGCTTGTGCGAGACCGCCTCGCCGCGCTCTACGGCCCCGACGCCATGTTCGCGGCCAGGCGTCTTGAGGGCCGACACCTCGCCGTCATCTCCATTCCCGCCCGAGGCGGCGCATTCGCGCCGCCTGGTTTTTCGATCTAGGATCGGGCGGATGCCCGATCCTACGCGCGTCATCATCGTGGACGACGAGGAGCCGGCGCGGGCGGTCCTGCGGGAGATGCTCGGCCGCGTGCCGGGCGTCTCCATCGTGGGAGAGTGCGGCGACGGGATGGAAGCCGTCAAGACCGCCGGGCAGCTCAAGCCGGACGCCGTCTTTCTCGACATCCAGATGCCGAGGCTCGACGGCTTCGAAGCCATGGAGCTCCTGGATCCGGCGATCGCCGTCGTCTTCGTCACCGCCTATGACAATTACGCCGTCAGGGCCTTCGAAGTCCGCGCCGTGGACTACGTCCTGAAACCCTTCTCCGAAGCCAGGCTCGCCGAGGCTCTCGAGCGGGCGCGCGAGCGAGTGCGTTTGAAGAGAAGGCCGGACCCGGGCGACCTGGCGGCGGCCTCCCGTCCGCCGGGCCAGTTCCTCGCCCGCGTCGTCGTGCGGGACGGCCCCAACATCCGCGTGATCCCGATCGCGCGACTCGACTTCGCGGAGGCGCAGGACGACCGCGTCATGCTCAAGAGCGAGGGGAAGAAGTACAGCAAGCCCCAGACCCTCGCGAGTCTCGCCGCTTCCCTCGACCCCGCGCGCTTCCTGCGCGTGCACCGCTCCTACGTCATCAACCTGGACCGCCTGCAGCGCGTCGAGCTCTACGCCAAGAACAGCCACATCGCCATCCTCGCCGACGGCTCCCGAATCCCCGTCAGCCGGGAAGGCCACGCCCGCCTCCGCCAACTCTTAGACGGCCATCCCCCCGCGCCGTAGGGGCGGGGACCCACGCCCCGCTCGCCCCTCTCGTCTCGCCAACACGTCGAGACGGCCGAAGCCCGATCCGCGCCATCGGCAGCCTCTCACCAGTGACTTGACAAAGAAGCTTCCAGAGGCTACTTTGTGGCGTGCGCTCTGTAGGGCTCAAGACTCTCAAGAACAAGCTCTCTGAATATGTCCGCTTG
Organism: uncultured Acidobacteriota bacterium; assembly: GCA_963837495.1. Classification (GTDB taxonomy): domain Bacteria; phylum Acidobacteriota; class Thermoanaerobaculia; order UBA5066; family Gp7-AA6; genus JAWOLE01. The sequence goes on from CAWINF010000002.1 coordinate 848,704, forward strand.
GCGGCTCAGGGCGAGACCGTCCTCGTCACGGACCGCGAGCGCGTGGTGGCTGAACTCGTGCCGCCCAGAGAGAGCCGCAGTCCCCTGCTCTCGGACGCCATGCTCGCAGAGGCTGTGCGCGCAGGGTGGATCACCCCCGCTCTGCTGCCTCCCGGACAGCCTCCACCCAATCTGCCCGTCGCCCGTCTGAAGAAGATCCTGGCAGAGCTCGAAGCGGATCGACGGGATCGTTGATCTACCTCGATACCTCCGTGGCGCTCGCGCAGCTCCTCGCCGAGGACCGAATTCCTCCGAAGGAGCTTTGGACCGAGACGCTCGTCTCGAGCCGTCTGCTGGAGTACGAGGTCTGGACCAGAGTCCACGCCCGGCACCTTGCCGCGTCGCACGGGGAGGCCGTGCGAGCGCTCATCGGCCGCGTGTCGCTCCTCGAGCTGGCGCCGCCTCTCCTCGCGCGGGCCCTGGAGCCTTTCCCTTCGCCTGTCCGCACGCTCGACGCGCTCCACCTGGCGTCGATCGAATTCCTTCGCTCGCGCGGCCAGGATGTCGCGCTCGCGAGCTACGACGACCGACTATCGACGGCCGCCGGTCGCCTGGGTATCCCAGGCTATCCACTCCCGTGACTCACGGGGCGCAGGTTCGCCAGGTGCCAGGTCGTGCTCTCAGCGAGCCGGGGAAAGTGGCGGGATCGGGGAAAGGTTCTTCGGCCGGCGAGCTTGCCAATGGATCGACAGCGACCTCGATGGCCAACCGCGGTCGGTGACGCCGTAGGACGCCTCTCCTTCAGAGCGGATCTCGCCAGCGGAGGCCGGGGAAGCGGCCCCCGCTGGAGGGGGAGAGGACGTGGTTTAACCTTGCGGACAGAACAATGCGAGGAATGGCTCGGGGTCTGAGGGTCCACAAGTTCGGGGGGGCTTCGCTCGCCGACGCTCGGGCGATGCGGAATGCCGTGGCGCTCGCCGCGCGAAGGGAGGGACCGGCGGCGGTTGTCGTGTCGGCGCTTGCCGGGGTGACGGACGCGCTGCTCGAGGCGGCCGGGGCGGTCGGGAAGAATGCGGCGCGGATCGAGGAGATCGCCGGGAATCTTGCGCGAAGCCACCGGCAGGCGATCCTGGCTGTCGTTCCCGCTGGCCCTATCCGGCAGGAACTGCTCGCGACGGTCGGCCGCGCGTTCGAGGAGCTGGCGCTTCTCTCGCGGGCGCCGGTCTTCGTGCGGGATCTCTCGCCGGCGGCGCTCGACGCGCTGCTCTCCCGCGGGGAGGAGATGTCGGCGCGGATCTTTGCCGCGGGCCTTTCCGCGGCGGGACGTCCCGCCCTGTTCGTCAACCCGCTCGACGTGATCGCGACCGACGGACGCTTTGGGGGAGCCTCGCCGCGGCTTGCCGAAACGGATCGCAGTATCCGGCGGGTCCTCGCTCCCATCCTGAGGAAGGGCGTTGTTCCCGTTGTCGCCGGCTTCTACGGAGCGGCGCCGGACGGGAGGATCGTCACGCTCGGGCGCGGCGGCTCGGACCTGACCGCGACACTTCTGGCTCGGGCGCTCCCGGCGAAGGAGGTCTTTCTCTGGAAAGACGTGCCGGGAATCCTCACGGCCGATCCGCGTGTCGTGCCCGACGCGAGGGTCATCCCGCAACTGAATATCCGGGAAGCGGCGGAGCTGGCGTACTACGGAGCGAAGATCCTGCAGCCGCGCGCCCTCATCCCGGTGGGTCGCCGCGCCATCCCGGTGTTCGTAAGGCCCTTCGCGCAACCCGACAGTCCGGGCACGGAGGTCTCGCGGCGGCGGACCCTCAAGCGCTATCCGGTCAAGGCCCTGTCGGCGATTTCCGGCCAGGCGCTGCTGACGGTCACCGGCAACGGCATGCTCGGCGTCCCGGGCATCGCCGCGCGCACCTTCGCGGCCCTTCACCGAGACGGGATCTCGGTGTCGCTCATCTCCCAGGCATCCTCCGAGCACTCGATCTGCCTCTCCGTTCCTCAGGCCAGCTCGAAGGAGGCTCGGCGGAGCCTGCTCGAGGCCTTCTCCGAGGAGATCGCGCGCCGGGAGATCGACGGAGTCGAGCTCCTTGCCAATCTCTCGACCATCTCCGTCGTGGGCCTGGGTATGGCAGGCACGCCCGGCATCGCGGCGCGCGTCTTCTCGGCGCTCGCAGCGGGGCGCATCAACGTCATCGCGATCGCGCAGGGCTCTTCGGAGCTGAACATTTCCTTCGTGGTGTCGGAGGCCCAGGCGCCCGAGGCGCAGCGGCGCATCCACGAGACCTTCCAGCTCTCCAAGATCGGCGGAGGGGCGGCCGCGGCGGAGCAACCGGCCGACGTCGTCCTCCTCGGATTCGGGCAGGTGGGACGCACGCTCGCGGGTTTGCTGCGCGCGTCTCGCGGAAAGCTTCGACTCTGCGCCGTCATCGACCGCGGCGGCTTCGCGTTCCGTCCCGGCGGCTTCTCCGCGCGCGACGTCGCCGGGATCACCGTCGCCAAGAAGCGAAAACTCTCGGTCGCGGCGACCGGCCGCGGGCGCAAGGCCGCCGCTTCCGACGCGATCGCGGCGCTTGCCGAGCACGCGCTCTCCCGCCCGATCCTCGTGGACGTGACGGCCGAGTCCACGGCCCCGCTCCTGGAGAAGGCCGCCGCGTCGGGCTTCGACCTCGTGCTCGCCAACAAGCGCCCTCTGTCGGGGCCGCGCGGGGAGGCCCGGAGCCTGGAGAGAACGGTCGCCGAGAAGGGACGGCGGCTGCGCTTCGAGGCGACGGTCGGGGCGGGTCTCCCGATCCTGGACACCCACAGGAAGCTCGTCGAATCGGGAGACCGGGTCCTGAAGATCGAGGGCTGTCTCTCGGGGACGCTCGGGTTCCTCCTCTCCGAGATCGAGCGCGGAGAGAGCTTCTCGAAGAGCCTCCGGCGCGCGATGGCCGCGGGTTACACGGAGCCCGATCCTCGCGACGATCTCTCGGGCGCCGACGTCGGGCGGAAGGCCTTGATCCTCGGCCGGCTGCTCGGCTTCCCGGGGGAGCCGGCGGACGTCGAGGTCGAATCTCTCGTGCCCGACCGCGCCCGCTCCGTTGACCTGAGGAGGTTTCTGGAGAGCCTCTCCGGATTCGACCGGGAGTGGCTGGAGCGCGTCGAACGCGCGCGCGCCCGAGGCAGAACGCTGCGCTACGTCGCCTCCGTCACGCGCCGGAAGATCCGAGTGGGTCTCACGGAAGTCGCGCCCGGCTCTCCGTTCTTCGGCTTGAAGGGCACGGACAACCAGGTAGCCTTCACGACCGCGCGCTACCGCGCCAACCCTCTGGTGATCCAGGGCCCCGGCGCGGGGCTCGCCGTGACGGCGGGAGGCATCTTCAACGACGTCGCGGAGCTGGCGGCTGGATCAAAGGCGGGGAACCTTGCAGTCCCCCGAGCCCCCGCATGAGCGCCGTGCGCGCTTTCGCGCCGGGCACCGTCGCCAACCTGGGGCCAGGTCTTGACATTCTGGGCCTGGCGATCGAAGGCGCCGGCGACACGGTCCGCGTCGAGCGGGCGGCGGGGACCGGCATCACCATTCGCGATTCCGGCCATCCCGACATCCCCCGCGACGCGGCGAGAAACACCGCGGGCATCGCGGCCGCGAAGGTCCTGGAAGCCGCGGGCGCGGCGGCGACCGGTCTCGTCATCGAGGTCGTCAAGGGCCTGCCGCTCTCGGGAGGGCAGGGGGGCAGCGCCGCGTCCGCCGCCGCGGCGGCCGTCGCGGTCAACGCGCTCCTGGGCTCGCCGCTCGCGAAGGCCGACTTGCTCGGCGCGTGCCTCGCGGCGGAAGAGGCCGTCGCGGGGCGCCACGCCGACAACGCGGCGGCGGCCCTCTTCGGGGGAGTGGTCCTGGTGCGCTCGCTCGATCCCCTGGACGTCGTCGCGCTCTCTTTTCCCGACGATCTCCTGGTCGTGCTCGTCGCCCCGGACCAGCGCCTGCGCACGGAGGAGGCGCGCGCGGTCCTTCCGGCGGTGGTGGATCGCGGCCTCGCGCTCGCTCAGGCGGCGCAGGTCGGCGCGATCGTGGCCGCGCTCGCCCGCGCCAACTACAGCCTGCTGTCGCGCTCGGTCGAGGACCGGATCGCCGAGCCCGCGCGCGCGCCTCTTCTCCCCGGCTTCTCCGAGGCGAAGGCGGCGGCGCTCGAAGCCGGAGCGCTCGGCTGCTCGATCTCGGGGGCGGGGCCGGCGGCCTTCGCGTTCGCGGTGGGAAAGGACAGCGCCAGCCGGATCGCGGCGGCGATGATCGGCGCCTACGAGAGCCGCGGCGTGGCCGCCCGCGGCCGCGCCAGCCGGATCGACGCTATGGGCGCCCGCCTGTTGGAAGTCACGCCTTGAGCGGACCGGGCTTGCCGGCAAGGCCGCTCACCTGGCAGCTCTGCGCGAGGTGCGAGCGGGAACTGGCGGCCTCCTCGCCGGAGAGCCAGTGTCCGGATTGCGGCGGGCTGCTCGAAGTCCGGCACCGGCCCCCGTCGCCCGGCGACCGGGGGCAGGTGCTGGAGGCTCTTTTCATCGGGCGCCGCGGAGGCCCCGATCCGCTCGATGCCTCCGGCGTCTGGAGGTATCGCGAGCTCGTGCTGCCGGACGCGCGGCCCGAGCAGGTCGTGACCTTTCCGGAAGGGAACACTCCACTGCTCGCGCGCGAGGCGGTCTCGCGGTTCGCCGGGGTGGACTCACTCTTCCTCAAGCACGAGGGGATGAACCCGACCGGCTCCTTCAAGGACCGCGGCATGACGGTCGGGATCACGCAGGCCCGGCGGGTCGGGGCGCGGGCCGTGGCGTGCGCTTCGACGGGCAACACGTCGGCGTCTCTCGCGGCCTACGCGTCGAGCGCCGGGCTTCCCGCCCTGGTCTTCGTTCCGGCAGGCCAGGTGGCCCTGGGCAAACTCGCGCAGACTCTCGCCTACGGCGCCAGGACGCTCCTCGTGCGCGGGGACTTCGACGCCTGTTTCGCCCTGGTTCGAGAGGCAGCCCGGAAACTGAATGTCTATCTTCTGAACTCCATCAATCCCTTCCGTATCGAGGGGCAGAAGACGATCGTGTTCGAGGCGCTCGAGCAGCTTCTCTTTGAATCGCCGGACTGGATCGCGCTCCCGGCGGGGAACCTCGGCAACACGTCCGCCTTCGGCAAGGCGCTCAAGGAGGCGAAAGAGCTGGGCCTGATCGCGAAGCTGCCGCGGCTCGCCTGCATTCAGGCCGAAGGCGCCAATCCCTTCGCTCGGGGATTTCGCGAAGGCTTCGCGCGTGCGCACAGGGTCAAGGCGAACACCATCGCGACCGCGATCAAGATCGGCGACCCCGCGTCCCTGGAGCGGGCGATCGGCGCCGTGCGTTGGACCAACGGCGTCGTCACCGACGTGACCGACGCGGAAATCCTGGAGGCGAAGGCCGTCGTGGACTCCTCGGGGGTCGGCTGCGAGCCCGCGAGCGCCGCGAGCGTCGCGGGAGTGAGAAAGCTCGCCTTGCAGGGCGTCATCCGGCCGGGAGAGCGGGTCGTCGCGGTCCTGACCGGCCACATCCTGAAGGACCCCGGGCTTCTTCTGCGCTATCACCAGGAGTCCGACCCGCCCCCGCCCCGCGCCAACCGGCCGATCGAGATCGAGGCGAGCCTCTCCGCCGTCGAGAGCGTTTTAGCGGGCCGAACATGACCGGTTCCCTCGAGCGTCTCCTGGCGAGGCTCGAGAGCGCGAAGAGGCGCAGGCCCGGAGCCGCCGAAGCGGCGCGGGCGCTGGGATCGCTGCGCGCCCGCACCTTCTCCGACGCCGCGAGCCTCATCCGTTTCCACGATGCGGTCCTGTTTCTGCGCGCCCATCCCCACTCGCGCGCCGTCCTGCGCCTCTGCGAAGAAATCCTCTCGACGTTCGGCTCGCGCATCGACGAGCTCGTGGCATCGGGCGCGGACCTGTCGCCCTTCGATCATCCGGAGGTCTCTGGGATCACCGGCATGTCGGTCACGACCGACTACTCCTACGACGTCGTGCGGTGGTTGAAGCGCCGGTTCGGCAAGAGCGTCGCGATCGACTGGGAGGGATATGAGGCCGACGACCGGCTGCGCGCCGCACTGCCGGCCTTTCTTCCGCTTCTGGAGGAGGAGGCGCTCGAAGACGCGAATGTTCCGTACCGGGATTACCTGCGCGCGGCCCGCCGCAGCGGAGAGGACGAGCTCTCCTGGCTTCTCGATCGAATCGATTCCCTCGCGCTGCCTGCCGCCGAGAAAGCCGAGCGCTACGACGCCCTGGGCCTCGCGGTGGTCTGGAAGCCGGGCGGCGGCCGCGCGACGCGCACCGGCATGCGGCGTCTGGCGCGAAAGATCTTCTTCCACGACGAGCCTCTGCTGACCCGGCGGGACGTGTCGCTCGCCGAGGAATTCGCCTCGCCGCCGCTTCCGATCCGGAGGCTCCCGCAGCGCGAGGCGGCGGCGATCCTGGAGGTCGCACGCGAAGCGACGGCCCTCCGATACCGCGAGTACTACGCCTTCACTTACGGCGATACACCTTCAATCCTTCAGACCGATGCGGGCCGCGGGCTCGAGATCACTCTTGTCGGCGTCGGGGCGAACCGGCGGCTGCCGCTGCGCGCGAGCTATGGAGGCTTCCTCGTCAAGAACGGCGTTCCCATCGGATATTTCGAAGCCCTGGCGTTCTTCGAGCGGATGGAGGTCGGCTTCAATCTCTATTACGCGTTCCGGGAAGGGGAGTCCGCCTGGACGTTCGCCCGATCCCTGAAGTTTCTCCGCCAGGCCCTTGGCGTGACGTCCTTCTCCCTCGATCCCTATCAGATCGGCTACGAGAACGAAGAGGCCATCTCCTCCGGGGCCTTCTGGTTCTATCGCAAGCTCGGCTTCCAGTCGACGGACCCGCGGCTGCGCGAATTGACCGCCCGCGAAGAAGCGAAGCTCGCCGCCGACCCGGCCTACCGCACGCCGCCGTCCGTTCTCCGGCGCCTGGCCGCGCACAACCTTCTTTACGAAGTCCCGGGCTCCGGCATTCCGAAATCCAAAGTCCCAAATCCGAAATCGCCCTGGGACCGGTTTCATGTCCGCAACATCGCTCTCGCCGTCGTTGCCCGCATGGCGCGGGAATTTGGAGGAGACGAGGGGAGAATCCGGTCAGCCTCAGAGAAGCGAGTCGGAAAGGCCCTGGGTTTTTCCGCGAGGCAATGGTCCGCCAACGAGCGCCGGGTCTTCTCGGACTTCGCGCCGGCGCTCGATCTGATTCCCGATCTGCCCCTCTGGTCCTCGAAGGAGAGGCTCGCGGTGGCCGAAATCCTCCGCGCCAAGGCGGGCCGGCTCGAGTCCCGCTCACTGCGTCTGATGCAGCGGCATGCTCGCCTGCGCGCCGCGCTGCTCGACCTCGGATCCCGCTGACTCGAACGTTCCGGGAACGCGGGCGCGTACCGATCGGTGAGCGCGGAGTGAAGGACACGCTGCCGCTCCTCGGGATGAGGGGCGGCGGCGGGAGGATGACTACGAGGGGCGGCGGTCGAAGGCCGCGGGGAAGTGCTCCTCGGCGACGGCGGCCGACGCGGCGGAGGATCCGATCCTCTCCAGATCGGCCTGGTTGCGCACGTCGCTCATCTCCCAGAGCTCTCGCACGCGAGTCTCTTCATAGTCGAGCCCGACGTTCGCCAGAGACTGCTTGAGGAGCGGGATGTCGTAGCGCAGGTAGTGGAGGAGCGTCGCGGCGCCGGGCCTGTCGCCGGACAGGCTCCCGATCTGGAGATCGATCGTTCGGGCGTTGGGGCTGGACGAGAGCCATTGCAGGACCGTCTGGTTCAACTCCGACGCGTCGTTCATGAGCTGCGAGATCAGGAGTCCCGCCCACCGGAGATTGTTATAACCGGCGAGATCTTCTCGCCTGGGCAGCTTGAAGAAAGAGCCCGTCCCCACCGAGCAGAGCAACAGGTTGTTCTCTCCCAGGGGCCAGCGCAGTCCGAAGCCCTCCAGGGTCGCGACGAACAGGAGCTGCAGGGCGGGATTGTTGTGCATGCTGACGCCGCCGTCCACGAAGACCGCCTTCTCTCCCTCCCCGACGTCGGCGATCTGCTGCGGATTGAAATAAGTCGGTGCGGCGGTCGAGGACCGCACCACCTCCCAGAGACGCAGGTCCTTGTTCATCGCGTAGAACCTCTGCTCCGGAATGTTGACGAGGCTCCAGACCGAGCCCGTATCGGCGCGCTTGGCGACGATCATCAACCCGACGCGAAGGTCCGGGCTCGACAGGGTCCTGTCTCCGAGGAATTTCTTCAGGAGGTTTTCGAGCGGCGCCGCCTGGAACCGCGCCTTGAGGAGCCTTCCGACCGGTCCCAACCAGTATTTCTGGGGCTGGAACGCGTCGTGTCCGACCGACCGGTACAGCTCGAGGATCTCGCCGGTCGGGAAACCCAGCGCGAGAAGCGTTGCGATGATGGCGCCCGTGGACGTGCCGCCGATCAGGTCGAAGTAATCGGCCAGGACGAGGTCGCTCTTCCCGTAGCGACGCCGCAGCATCTCCTCGATCCGGCCGAGGTAGCCGAGCGTGATCAGGCCGCGGATCCCGCCGCCGTCCAGCGCGAGCAGGCGCTTGGGCCCGGGCTCCCGCAGCCTTCCTTCCAGGGTCGTTTGAGTCATGGGCGATTTGCGGACGGACACTATACTTTTTCTCTTTCGAAATGGCGCACGACGTCTTCGTCAGCTATTCGTCTCACGACAAGCCCACGGCCGACGCCGTCGTGGCGAGGCTCGAGGCGGCGGGGTTGCGGTGCTGGGTGGCCCCCCGCGACATCCTGCCCGGCATGGAGTGGGGCGAGGGGATCATCGACGGGATCAACCGCTCGCGCGTGATGGTGCTCGTCTTCTCCTCGAACGCCAACGCCTCTCCTCAGATCCGGCGCGAGGTCGAGCGGGCCGTCAACAAGGGCCTCCCGATCATTCCGTTCCGCATCGAGGAGGTCATGCCCTCCCGCTCGCTCGAGTACTTCCTGTCTTCGCCGCACTGGCTGGATGCCCTGACACCGCCCGTCGAGGCGCATATCAAGCGCCTGGCCGGCGCCGTGACGGCGCTTCTCTCGCGCCTGGAAGGCACGGCGACCCGGACTGCGCCGGTCAACGCGGCCCGCGCGAAGGTCCAGAAGGTCATGGACACGATGCTCGGCAGGCCCGCGCGGGTCGTTTCGCCCGGTCCCGTTCCCGGACTGGCCGCCGCGCCCGGAGCCGCGCGCAAGCCCGGCGCGCGCCCGCCACGGCCCCCGGCCGCTCCGGTTCCTTTCGGACTGCTCGTCACGTTCGGAGTGCTCCTCGTCCTGGCGCTGTTCGCCCTCATCTTTGCTCGGGGCCCGGGTACCGCCCGGCCTGCTCCCTCGCGCTCGCCGAGCCCCGCCACGGTGGCCGCCGCAGTCCACGCGCCGGTCCAGCCCTTCGCAGATTCATCCGCCGCGGGCGCCGCCGCGCCTCCCGCGGCGGTTTCGGACGCCGCGTCTGCAAAGCGTCCTCTCCGCGTCCGCGCCACTTACGAGTGCCGCCGCGGCGTGAAGTTCAGCATAGACCCCGACAAAGCGGTCGTGACTATCGACGGCCGCCGCGCTGGAGTTGCCGAAGACTTCCACCACCAGGTCTACAAGTTCTCCCGTCCCGGCACTCACTACGCCAGACTCTCGTTGCGGGGCTACCAGACCGAGTGGGTCAGGATTCTCGTCCGCCCCGGCGCCGACGGCAACGATGCCGACGTCAAACTCTCCCTGCGCCGCTCCTATTGACTCCTGGGCCGGTCATATTATTGGCACAGGAACGTTTCGCGGTTGACTCGGGCAAGTTCAACCGGGAAGGACCACTGGGTTGATGATCGAGCCTCTAGCGGCTGCACGACACCGGCGGGAGCGGGAGTCTCTCCGGCGCGGCCTGCGAGCCCGCCGCGTTGTTCTGGGGAGCGTGTGCGCCGCGGCCTTGTTTCTGGGGGCTCGAGCAGCCAGCGCGGCTGATGCCGTGCAAGTCTGGAGGCAGACCTGGGCTGGACCTGCCAGGTCTGCCGCTCCCGTGCCGGTCGCGGCCAGAGAGCTTGCAGACGGTTCGACCATGATCGTGGGGCCGCCCGCGATCCGCTACGACCACGATGGGAACCTTCTTTCCACGGCCAACTTCAGCCCGCCCTTTCTTTCCGTCATCACGCTCCCGCCACCCAACGTTTCGCAGGCCTCTCTCGTGGCGATCGACCCGTTCGGAGGAGTCTTCGTGGCCTCGGCCTCCGACCTGTCGCAATTGAAGGGGGACATCTGGCTGATGAAGTATGACGGGTTCACCGGGAAACCCATGTGGAGCGAGCCGACGATATTCGACGACTCCACTCACCAGAAGGATCTTCCTCAGCTTCTCTTCCTTGATTCCGCCGGCGACGCTGTAGTCGTCGGGAGCTCCCGCGGCCTGGACACCGTCGTGATGAAGATCGAAGGAGTCACGGGAAGACTTCTTTGGGGGCCGACGGTTATTGCCGGCAAGACTTCTCCCAGGGCATCTCTGGATCCGGCGGGAAGCCTTCTTCTCGCGCTGTACCGGGGCATCTCCGGTTATTCCGACCTGTACAAGTTCGACAGTCAGACCGGAGCTGTCGTTTGGGGGCCGATTCAGTTCGCTGGAGACAACGGTGACGCCGTCACGGCGCTCTCCGCTGGCCCGGACGGCAGCGTCTTTATCGCAGGAAAGCGCTCGGACGGAATCGAGCTGTTCAATTACAGCGGAGTCACGGGTTCCGTCCTCTGGGGGCCCGTCCTCTACACAGAGACCGTCTCCACATCGCCCCAGGCGACAGACATCATCGTGGGAGTCGCCGGTGATGTCATCGTCTCGGCAAACACCTTCGAGCACCCGCTGATACTCAAGTACGGCGCCGAGGCCGGGAACCTCGTATGGGGCCCGCTGATCCAGCAGCCGACATACAACGGCATCCCGCAAACGGTTCGGCTTGCCGGAAACGGCGACGTGGTGGTATCGGCGTGGGGACCCGCATCCCCGGATTCGACCCTGAACACGTGGAGGTATTCCGGTGCGACCGGCTCGCTTCTCTGGGGGCCGCAGACCGAGATGGCGGCCGGCTTCCATGACCGCCGTCCCCTGACCCTGGTCTGCCCAAGCGGCCGCATCCTGAGTGCTTTCTCCGGGTCCTCCGGCCTTCTCAAGCTGGAGCGGGACCCGGCTACGGGAACGGATGTCTGGGGACCCACCCCGTTCACGGTCATGGTCCCGGACACAGTCCGCGTGACCGACGTCACTCAGGACGTGGACGCAAATGTGCTCGTTACCGGCTACGGGCCTGTGACCAGCTTCGTTACGGCCAAAATCGCTCGTTCCAACGGCGCCGCCCTGTGGGTCGCCGTCTCGCCAGACCAAGGCGGCTTCTATCCCATGACGGCCCGCACGGATGTGGCCGGGAATGTCTTCGTTCTCGGTCAGCGCGGTGTCGTGCTCAAGTATAGCGGGACGACGGGAGAGCTGATCTGGCAAAGGGAGCCGGGCGTGGACCTGTCCGGGTGGCGCCTGGCCATCGATTCCGCTGGGGATGTCCTGGTGTCGGAACAGCTCGTCAAGGGGGCGTTCGGAAACGAATACGACTTCGTTACCTTCAAGCTCTCCGGAGCCACCGGCGCGACCCTTTGGGGGCCGATCATTTTCGATCGGGGGCCGGGAACCGCCGACTGGCCGACGGCGATCGCGATCACGCCCGGAGGAGATGTCGTCGTAGCTGGGATCTCGCAAATAACGGATGGTTCTTCAGCCGAGTGGGTGACGATCAAGTACTCCGGCGCGACCGGCAGCCTGATCTGGGGCCCGGCGTTGCTCACGGGAACACTCCCTCTCAGCAGAGACAGCGTTGAAGACCTCGCGATAGACGCGGCCGGGGACATCCTGGTGGTCGGTACGACGAGCTCGGAGACCAGCAGCCCGATGACCACTATCAAGTACAGCGGTGCGACGGGAGCGGTGCTCTGGGGGCCCCTGACGACCCCTCAAAATGGTTCGGCAACCGCGGTCGCCCTGGACGCCATCGGGGACGTCCTGGTGGCTGGCTACGCCTACAACCCGTTGAGACCGGATTTCGCGACGATCAAGTACCGGGGGAGTGACGGCGCTGTGCTCTGGGGGCCGCAGTTCTTCGACGGTTCGGCCAGCGACAATGATTATGCATTCGCCCTGGGGCTCGATTCGGCGGGCAACCCCGTTGTGGCCGGCACGACAAGGAATGGCGCGCATAACAAAGACATAGCGATCGTAAAGTACAACGGCGTCACGGGAGCTCCGCTCTGGGAGCCTGTCATCGCCGGTGGACTGGGGGATGACGATCTCCTGCTTCACGACATGGTGGTCAGGGGGGAATCGGCCGTGATCGCCGGAACGATCGGCAGCTTCCTGGCCGCTGCCTATGACGAGGTCTTCGGCATCCGGACGCTGCCCGAAGAGGTCCCGCCAGCGTATTGCGGGCACGCATACTCGAAGACGCTGCTCGCGGGTTACGCGACGGGCGCTGTTACGTGGATCGTCGTTTCCGGCGCCCTGCCGGTGGGGCTCTCGCTCAATGGCTCGAGCGGTGAGATCTCCGGCACGCCGGCGGCCGTCGGCTCCTTCTCGTTTCGCATCAGGGCTCAAGATTTGGCGACTTCGGCGGAGCGCGACTTTGTGATGGACGTCTATGAGGGCTCACCATTCGTCTCGATCGTCTCCTCGTCCAACCCGGTATGCCTGGGGCGAAGCACGACGCTGTCGGTGCCCGGCCAATGGGCTTCCTACCACTGGCTGCCGGGCGGCGAGACGACCTCCACCATTTTCGTCACGCCCTCCGAATCAACCGACTACGGTGTCCTCTTGAGTGACGCGACCGGCTGTCGGGCGCGAGGTTATGTGAGGGTATCGGTGGGCTCCCTTCTGATGGCGACTCTGTCTGCGAGCAACAACGGCCCGATCTGCGCGGGGCAGACGCTGCAATTGAACGCGTCCACGATTCCGGGCGCAGCCTACTCCTGGACGGGGCCGGCCGGCTTCACCTCGAGCGAGCAGAATCCCCAGATCCTCTCGGCTCCGGCGTCGGCTTCGGGGATCTATAGCGTGACAGCGACCGTGGATGGCTGTAGCTCGGCTCCGGCAACGACGACGGTCCTGGTCAACCCGTTGCCGTCGGCCATGATTGCCGCTCCCCCGACGACGTGCCCGAACACCGCCGGCCTGAGCGCTTCGGTCGCCTCGGCCGGGGCCGGGGCGACGTACACCTGGACGATCGCCAACGGGACGATCACGGCGGGCGCGGGGACCTCGGCGATCACCTTCACGGCCGGCGCGTCCGGCTCCATGCAGCTCGGTGTGACCGTGACGGACGTCCGTGGATGCGCCGCGGACGGCTCCAGGAGCGTCTCGATCACTCCGGGGCCTGCGTGCGAAGGCGCCTTCAACACGCTGCCTCCCTGCCGGCAGTACGACTCGCGCGAATCGACGCCGCTGCTGGACGACACGAATCGCGTGGTGACCGTGATTGGCGCGCCGTGCGGGGTTCCGGCGGATGCCACGGCCGTCTCGGTCAACATCACGGTCTTCAACATCACGGGGGCGGAGGGCAACGCCGTCTTCCAGGTGGGGACGGACGTGGATCCGACATTTGCCTGGATCAACTATCCGCCGAGCGAGGCCCAGCGCGGCAACGCGGGTTTTCTGCCTCTCAACGGCTCCGGCCAGATCGTGGTCGAGGTCAACCAGGGGGGCGGGAGGGTGGATTTCACGGTGGACGTCAACGGATATTTCCAGTAGCGAAGGTCGCGCCCTGTGCCGGCCGGCATCCGGTGGCCGTCGTCCAACCGCCGCTTCCAATTCCCGCTGCGCAACCGGCGGCATCGGAACCGGGAAACAGCGACTGCGGCCTGCTATAATGACAGCCAAGGCGCCGCCTCCTGATCTTGAAGCTCGACATGAAGACCCCCGTCCGGTGGATCCTCGCCATTCTCAGCCTCCTGCTTCTTCCCGTCGTGGTTTCAGTGCCTCTGAGCGAGGCCCGGGTTGCCGGGATCTTCAAGAGCGTGCGAAACCTCCGAGAGGGAATCTTCTCCCTGCCTCCCCAAGTTCTCCGCGGCGCCGTGATCCGGTCGTCCGCGAGGCCCGCCGTCCAGGAAGCGGCGGCCGGCAGCGGGGTCATCGCCGGCGCTTCGTATCATAACGACACCTCGCTGCCGTTGCGTGACATGGTCCCGTTGCCGGTCAAGGCGAGCGGAGAACAGGAAGCCAACGTGAACCCGAAAATACCGCCGCATCACAAAAACAGCCCGGACGAGTCCGCGCTCCAGGACTGGCACGTCTCCGGGCCGAGTGTCCCCGCTCCGATTCTGAACTTCGACGGCATCCCGTACCCGGGTGTCTCGTGCTTCTGCGCGCCGCCTGACACGAACGGCGAGATAGGCCTCACGCAATACGTCCAGATTGTCAACAGGGGCTACCAGGTCTTCGACAAGACCACGGGCGCCTCCGTGCTTGGTCCTGTGGGCATCGCCACGATCTGGTCCGGCTTTGGAGCGCCTTGCGAGACCGCCGGCGCCGGCGACCCGATCGTCCTTTACGACCAACTCGCCAACCGCTGGCTCGTCAGCCAGTTCGCGAGGGTTGGGGGGGTCCCGACGGACGAGTGCGTGGCGGTCTCGACGACGAGTGATGCCACCGGCCCATACAACCGCTACGGCTTTCACCTCGGCTCGGACTTCTTCGACTATCCCAAGCTCTCCGTCTGGCCCGACGCCTACTACATGAGCATGATCGTATTCAACGCGCAGGCCACGGTCTATCTCGGCCCGCAGCCGTTCGCTTTCGACCGCACGGCGATGCTGGCCGGCGCTGCGGCGACCTTCGTCAGCACGGGGATCACCGGCGGGTCGAGCGAGGACCCCTATTTGCCTTCCGACCTCGACGGCACGGACCCTCCGCCGGCCGGCTCGCCCAACTCGTTCGTGGAATGGCCGGGTAGCGGGGTTTACAAGGTCTATCACTTTCACGTGGACTTCGCGGTTCCCGGCAACTCGACTTTTGCGCTCTTCGCCTCTCCCCCGGCAGCGGGATTCACCCAGCTCTGTCCCACCACGCGGGCCTGTGTGCCGCAATCGGGCGTCACGCCGCCGGACTACCTGGACGCCATCGGCGACCGGTTCATGCATCGGCTGGCCTACCGCAACTTCGGCGACCACGAGTCGGCGGTGACCAACTACACCGTCAGCTCCGGAGGCGTGGCGGGAATACGATGGATCGAGCTGCGCGACGTCACCAGCGGACCCGTGACGGTTTTCCAGGAGAGTACCTACCAGCCTGACGCCGACTGGCGCTGGATGGGGAGTGTGGCGATGGATCACAACGCCAACATGATGCTCGGCTTCAGCGTCTCGAGCGCGGCGCTGTTTCCGCAGGTGCGCTACGCGGGCCGCCTGGCGACCGATCCCCTGAGCACGCTGGCTCAGGGGGAAGCCACGCTGTTTGCCGGCACGGGCAGCCAGAGCGACACGAGCAGCCGGTGGGGCGACTACAGCGCGATGAGCGTGGATCCGGTGGACGATTGCACGTTCTGGTACACGCAGGAGTACTATGCGACGACGTCGAGTTTCAACTGGCGCACGCGCATCGGAAGTCTCAGGTTCCCGACCTGCTTGATCGGGACTCAGACCCCGACGAATACGCCGACCGGGGCGCTGACCAACACGCCGACTCTCACGCCGACCAATACGCCTACCCGGACGCCGACGAACACGCCGTCGCCGACTCCGACCAACACTCCGACAGTAACTCCGACCAACACCCCGACGCCGACACCGACCAGTGCGGCCACCGCGACGCCGACCAACACCCCGACCGACACCCCGACCAACACCCCGACGGTGACGCCGACACCGTCCTCGGGCTACTTCACACTGGCTCCCTGCCGGCAGTACGACTCGCGCAACTTCACGCCGCTGCTTGACAACACCAACCGCTTCGTGGCCTTGTTCGGTGCGCCGTGCGGCGTCCCGGTCGGGGCCACGGCCGTCACGGTCAACATCACGGTCTTCAACATCATGGGGGCGGGGGGCAACGCCGTCCTCCAGGTCGGCACGGCCGCCGACCCGACGTTCGCCTGGATCAACTATCCGCCGAGCGAGACGCAGCGCGGCAACGCGGGCTTTCTGCCTCTCAACGGCTCGGGGCAAATCGTCTTGAAGGTCAACCAGGGGGGCGGGGCGGTTGATTTGACGGTGGACGTCAACGGTTATTTCCAGTAGCGCAGGTCGGGTCCTGCACCCGCCGGCGCGACGGCTGCCGCTCCGGAATGCCCGATCGGAAAGTGGCGCCGGGCCTCTGCGGTAGGCAGGGTGGAATCGGCTTTTCGTTGACATGGCTTCTTTGGTCTGGGAGGATTCCTGTGCTTTCGGGGGAGTTGAAGCGGATGAAGAAACCCGCTCGGGCTGTTGTCTTGCTCCTGGCGCCAGCGTTCGCCTCGGCGGTCCTCCTTCTGAGTCGTTCGGCCAACCGGGCCGGGCGCGAGACCCCCGGCGGAGCTTTCTCGGGTGCCGCCTCCCTGCGGAGCGGAGGCGAATCCGCGGGCCGCGCCTCGGAGAGCAGAGTCGCCGCGGCGCGCGCGCTCCAGAACGTGCCGCTCTCCTTCATCGAGAATCGGGGCCAGCTCGACTCTCGAGTCGCTTTCTCTGTTCAGGGTCGGGACACGACGCTCTACTTCACCTCCGAGGGCATGACCCTGGCGCTGGACGAGCCGAATCGCGGAGAGGGGGCCGGAGGCAGGTTGGAGAGGTTGTCCTTCGGACAGAGCCGGCGGATGCCTCGGCCGCGGAGTCACCAGGTCGTGAAACTCGACTTTGTCGGGGCCGACCCGAACCCGGAGATCCTGCCGGGAGATCCGACGCCGACCCTGGTCAGCTACTTCAAGGGGCGGCCGGAGACCTGGAAGGCGGGCCTCGCGACGTACGCGTCGATCACGTACTCCAATCTCTGGCCTGGCATTGATCTGGTTTATTCCGGGGCTGCGAACCGTCTCAAGTACAGCTTTCTGGTGAAACCCGGAGCCGACCCGGCGCAGATCCGGCTCGCGTATCGAGGCGTCAGTGCCGTCAAGGTGAACGGTGCCGGGCAGCTGGAGATAGAGACGCCGGCGGGAGTCCTCCAGGACGACCGGCCCGATGCGTATCAGGAGATCGACGGTCGGCGAATGGCCATTGACGTCGCGTACTCGCTCGATCGAGCGCGGGGCGGAGCGCCCCATGGCTACGGGTTTGCGGTCCACCCTTATGACCGTACGAAGGCTCTCGTGCTCGATCCGGCGATGCTGGTCTATGCCGGCTACATTGGCGGCGACGACGACGATGAGGCTTTCGGCATCGCGGTGGACGGCTCGGGCAACGCCTATGTGACGGGATTCACCGCCTCCACCGAGGCCACGTTCCCCGTGGCCGTCGGGCCGGACCCGACCTATAACGGCGCCCCCGTGGACGCCTTCGTGGCGAAGGTCAACGCCGCAGGCACCTCGCTTCTCTACTGCGGTTACATTGGCGGTGACGACGACGATGAGGGCTACGGCATTGCCGTAGACGGTTCGGGCAACGCCTACGTCACGGGACTCACCGCCTCCACCGAAGCCACGTTTCCCGTGACCGTCGGGCCGGGCCTGACCTATAACGGCGGCCCCGTGGACGCCTTCGTGGCGAAGGTCAACGCCGCAGGCACCTCGCTTCTCTACTGCGGTTACATTGGCGGTGACGACGACGATGAGGCTTTCGGCATCGCGGTGGACGGCTCGGGCAACGCCTATGTGACGGGACGCACCGCCTCCACCGAGGCCACGTTCCCCGTGAGCGTCGGGCCCGACCCGACCTACAACGGCGGACTGTACGACGCCTTCGTGGCGAAGGTCAACGCAGCCGGCGACGCGCTCGTCTACTGCGGTTACATCGGCGGCAATTCCTTTGATGAAGGCTTCGCCATCGCGGTGGACAGTTCGGGCAACGCCTATGTTACGGGAGACACCGCCTCCACCGAGGCCTCTTTCCCCGTGACGGTCGGGCCGTATCTGACTTACAACGGCGGAAGCGGGGACGCCTTCGTGGCCAAGGTCAACGCCGCGGGCAACGGGCTCACCTACTGCGGCTACGTCGGCGGCAGCGGCAGTGAGACCGCCTGGGGCGTCGCCGTCGACAGTTCTGGTAACGCCTATCTCGCTGGGGAAACGTCGTCCACCGAGGCCGATTTCCCCGTAGCGGTCGGGCCGTATCTGACTTACAACGGCGGCAGCGCGGACGCTTTCGTGGCCAAGGTCAACGCCGCGGGCACCGTGCTCGCCTACTGCGGCTACATCGGCGGCAGCGGCGTCGATACCGCGCATGGCATCGCGGTGGACAGTGCCGGCAACGCCTATGTCGCGGGAATCACCTCCTCCAGCGAGGCCACTTTCCCCGTAAGCGTCGGGCCGGACCTGACGTACAACCTGGGCGGGGACGCCTTCGTGGCGAAGATCGACGCTGCGGGCGACGCGCTCGTCTACTGCGGCTACGCCGGAGGCAGCGGTGACGACGAGAGCTACGGCATCGCGGTGGACGCTTCGGGCAACGCCTACATCACGGGATTTACCAATTCTCACGAGGATACTTTCCCTGTGAGCGTCGGGCCGGACACGACCTACAACGGCGACCCGGTAGACGCCTTCGTGGCGAAGGTGGAGAGCTTTTCGGCACAGACTCCGACACCGACGAACACTCCAACGAATACTCCGACCAGCACGCCGACGGTGACGCCAGCGCCTGGCTTGGGCTATTTCACGCTATCTCCGTGCCGGCAGTACGACTCGCGCGATTCGACACCGCTGCCGGACGACGTGAGCCGTTTCGTGACCCTGGTCGGGGCGCCGTGCGGCGTGCCGACGTCGGCGACGGCCGTCTCGGTCAACATCACGGTGTTCAACATCACGGGCGCGGGGGGCAATGCGGTCTTCCAGGTGGGCATTGCGGCGCATCCGACGTTTGCGTGGATCAACTATCCGCCGGGGGAGACGCAGCGCGGCAACGCGGGGTTTCTGCCTCTGAACGTCTCGGGTCAGATTGTGGTGAAGGTCAACCAGGGGGGCGGGATGGTGGATTTCACGGTGGACATCAACGGGTATTTCCAGTAGGAGGGATTTGATGAAGACAGCGGGGCTGTTCCGGTTGATGTCTCTGGCCGGCGCGGGTGTGTTTCTGGGGATGTGGGCGGGGGAGGCCGTGGCGCAGCCGTATCAGTTTGTGACGATTGCGCCGTGCCGGCAGTACGACTCGCGCAATTCGACGCCGCTGCCGCAGGCCACGTCGCGGGCGGTGCTGCTGACGGGTGCGCCGTGCGGGGTGCCGACGAGTGCGGTGGCGGTGTCGGTGAACATCACGATCTTCAACATCAGCGGGGCGACGGGCAACGGGGTGTTCCAGGTGGGGACGGCGGCGGGACCGACGTTTGCGTGGATCAACTTTCCGCCGGCGGAGGCTCAGCGGAGCAACGCGGGGGCTTTGCCCCTGGACGCTCTTCATCAGCTCTGGGTGCGGGTGCAGATGGGCGCGGGCCATCTGGACTTCACCGTGGACGTCAACGGCTACTTCCAGTAGCGGAGAGGGGCCGCCAGCTTCGCGTTGATACTGGACGTGATGCTTCCTCCCGAAATGGGCGTGCTCTCCGGGGCTGGCAGAGAGTCCTTTTCGAGAAGGTAGTCGGCCGGACCGGGATGCGGTTGGCGCGAACTCGTCCGTTTGCATCATTCTGCGGAGCGGGACTTCCTGAGAAAATGTCCTGTCTCGGATCAAGGGGCTCGGGAGGCTGGACGTCTCGGTTGAGGCGGGCGTGCCGCCCCGTTCGAGTGGGCGTCGTTCCTTCGAAGTCGTCGAATAACCGCGCCCGCGGAGAGAGAATGCTTTTAGCTCGTAGGCGCTTCGGGCTGGTGGCGGCCTTGCTCTGCGCGCTGGCGACGTGCTCGACCGCCGGGGCCGCCGTGATCTATGTCAACGCGGCCGCGACCGGAGCGAACGACGGATCGAGCTGGATGGATGCTTACACGGGCCTTCCGCCGGCGCTGGCGGCAGCGGGTTTCGGGGACGAAATCTGGGTCGCCTCAGCGACCTACAAGCCGACGAGCACGACGGCGAGAGGCATCAGCTTCGCGCTGAAGGACGGGGTCGGCGTCTATGGCGGCTTTATCGGCGACGAGACCTCTCGCGACCAGAGGGATCCGGTCGCCAACGTCACGATCCTCTCCGGCGATATCGGAATCGCAGGAAACATCTCAGACAACAGCTATCACGTGGTGACCGCCGACTCGATCGTGACGGCCTCGGCCGCCCTGGACGGTTTTACGGTCACTGGCGGAAACGCCAACGGCGCCAGTCCCGATGACGCCGGCGCCGGTCTGCTCGGCTCCACCAACGCCAGCCCGACGGTCGCGCACTGCATCTTCACGGGCAACGGCGCCTCCAGTCTCGGCGGGGCCTTCCGCGTGGACGGCGGGAGCGCGGCCTTCCAGGACTGCACGTTCACGGGTAACTCCGCGAGCACGGCCGGCGGCGCCGTTTCGGCGGGATCCGTGACCAGCCTGACGCTCCTCCGCTGCTTGATCCGCGGCAACACAAACTCCAACGTGACCCGCGGCGGGGGGATCGACGTCACAAACAACGTCGCCGTGACCGACTGCCTCATCGCGCAGAACTCCAACAACGGCGTCGTCTTTTTCGGGGGAGGCAACACGCTGACGAACACGACCGTGACGGGCCATGCGGGCTACGGCGTGGCCGTTTACGTGGGCACGAGCACGGTTGCAAACTCCATCCTCTGGGGCGACGTTCTCGGAGAGGTCTTTCTTGGGGCCGCGTCTCTCAACGTCAGCTACAGCGACGTTCAGGGAGGCGGCTTCTTCGGCCCTGGAAACATCAACGCGAATCCCCATTTCGTCAACCCCGGCGCGGGCAACTGGCAGCTCGGCTCCAGCTCCCCGGCCGTGGACTCCGCAAATAACGCCGCGGTGCCGCCCGGGGTCACCACCGACCTTGCCGGTCAACCGCGCTTCTTCGATGACCCCGATGTGGCGGACACCGGATCGGGAACGCCTCCGATCGTCGATATGGGCGCCTACGAGCGGATTCCTCCGCCCCCCACGAACACGCCCACGATCACGCCGACCAACACGCCGACGCGGACGCCGACCAATACCCCGACGGAGACCCCGACCAATACGCCGACCAATACGCCGACGGTGACGCCGACGCCGACGCGGACGCCGACCAACACGCCGACGCGGACGCCGACCAACACGCCGACGGTGACGCCGACACCGATCCCGGGCTTCGTTACGCTGACTCCCTGCCGCCAGTACGACTCGCGCAACTCCACGCCGCTGCTCGACAATACCAACCGCTTCGTGACCTTGATCGGCGCGCCGTGCGGGGTTCCGGCGGATGCCACGGCCGTCTCGGTCAACATCACGGTCTTCCACATCACGGGGGCGGGCGGCAACGCCGTCTTCCAGGTGGGCACAGCGGCGAATCCGAGCTTTGCATGGATCAACTATCCGCCGAGCGAGGCCCAGCGGGGCAACGCGGGCTTTCTGCCTCTCAACGGCTCCGGCCAGATCGTGGTCAAAGTCAACCAGGGGGGCGGGACGGTTGATTTCACGGTGGACGTCAACGGCTACTTCCAGTAGTGGAGTTGCGGCCCGGAGTTTCGTTTCCGACCGCTCGACAAGTCGGGTTGCGACCATGCCTGCGATGGAATACGCTCCTCAATCCGATGGCGCTTCTCGCAGCGAGGAGGCGAGGGGAACGGGGCGCGCGGGCCGGCCGCTTGTTTCTCCTTGCCGTCCTGGGCGTGTTTCTGTTGCCGGCTGCCGGCCGCACAGCCACCTACTCCATTGCCGGGTTTTCGGACACCCCTGTGGTCATCGGCGTGTCCCAGCCCACCGCCTTCACCTGGACGCCGGACGGGCGGATGCTCGTGCTGGAGAAGATCGGCCGGGTGCGAATCGTCGTCGGCGGCGTGCTGCAGGCGACGCCCGCGCTCGATATCTCGGCCCTGGTGGATTCGGGTTCGGAGAAGGGGCTGCTCGGCATATGCCTCCATCCCGGATTCACGAGCAACGGCTACGTCTATCTCTATTACACCGACCGTGTTCCGCAGAATCGTATCTCGCGTTTCACGATGTCGGGAAACACGCTCGATCCCGCGAGCGAGACGGTTATCCTCGATCACATCGACGCGACCAACGGGAACCACAACGGCGGCGAACTTGCGATCGGCCCGGACGGAAAGCTCTGGGCGGCGCCGGGGGACTCCGGGACGGGCGGCGCCAAGTCGCAGGACCTCTCCGTGGGCAGCTTCAACGGGAAGGTCCTCCGGATGGAGCTCGATGGCTCGCCGGCCGCGGGGAACCCTTTTCTGGGCGACCCGACGAGGGAGGGACGCATCTGGGCTTACGGATTCCGGAATCCCTGGCGGTTCATATTCCGCCCGTCCAACGGCTCTCTCTACGTCGCCGACGTGGGACAGAGCGCCCGGGAGGAGATCGACGTCGTGACGGCGGGAGGGAATTACGGCTGGCCCATGGCCGAGGGGACTCTTGGCGGCTGTCCGGGCTGTATTCCGCCCGTCTTCGAATACGACCACACAGTCGGCCAGGCGATCATCGGGGGTGTCTTCGTCACCGGCGGGCTCTATCCCCAGTTTCTCCGCGGCAAATACGTCTTCGGCGATTACGTATCGAGCTGGATTCGGTACCTCGAGTTCTCCCCGAACGATACGGTCGTCGGCCCGCTTCAGGACTTTGCCACCTCCGCGGAAGGGCCGGTCAGATTCGCGATGGGTCCCGACCAGGCGATCTACTACGCGGCGATCAATACCGGAAAGATCTACCGCATCAATCCTCCACCGGCGAACTATTTCACGCTGACGCCCTGCCGGCAGTACGACTCGCGCGATGCGACGCCGCTGCCGGACAATACCAACCGCATCGTGACCGTGATTGGCGCGCCTTGCGGCGTTCCGCCTGGTGCCACGGTGGTCACCGCCAATATCACCGTCTTCGGTATCACCGGGGCGGGAGGGAATGCCGTCTTCCAGGTCGGCACGGATCTTGATCCGACGCCCGCGTGGATCAACTATCCGCCGGGCGAAACGCAGCGCGGCAACGCCGGGTTTCTGCCGCTCAACGGTTCCGGCCAGATCGTGGTCAAGGTCAACCAGGGGGGCGGGAGGGTGGATTTCACGGTGGACGTCAACGGTTATTTCCAGTAACTCGACGTTGGCGTGGATCGACCTCCGACGGAGGCGCAGCGGAGCGACGCCGGGGCGCAGGGTTTGGACGTCCTCCATCAGCTCGGGGTGCGGGTCCAGATGGGCGCCAGCCATCTGGCCTTCACCGTGGACGTCAACGGCTGCTTGAGTCAGTAACCGGCGAGGGCTCGGGCGGCCCGGCAGACCCTCTCGGCGCTGGGGAGAAAAGCCTCTTCGAGCGGGGGCGAATAGGGGACAGGAGTGTCGGGGGCGGTAACTCGCAGCAGCGGCGCGTCGAGATATTCGAAACAGCGCTCGGAGAGGACCGCCGCGATCTCCGCGCCGATGCCGCCGGTGCGCGTGGCCTCGTGCAGGATGATCGCCTTGTTTGTTCTGGCGACGGAGGAGAGGATCGTCTCCTCGTCGAGAGGGAAGAGGGTGCGCAGGTCCACGACTTCGGCGTCGATGCCTTCGCGCTCGAGAGTGGCCGCGGCGTCGAGGGCCGTCCAGAGCATCGCGCCGTAGGTCAGGATCGAGAGATCGCGTCCTTCGCGGCGGACGATCGCCTTGCCGATCGGAACGACATAGTCCTCCCGTGGCAGCTCCTCCTTGATGCGCCGGTAGAGATACTTGTGCTCGAAGTAGAGGACCGGATCATCGTCGCGGATGGCCGCCTTGATCAGCCCCTTCGCGTCGTACGCCGTGGCCGGCTGGACGATCTTCAGCCCCGGCGTGTGGGCGAAGTAGGCCTCGGGGTTCTGGGAATGGAAGGGGCCGCCGTGCACGCCGCCGCCCGACGGGCCCCGGACGACGAGGGGGACGCCGACGCCGGTGCGGTAGCGGGACTTCGCGGCGAAGTTGGTGATCATGTCGAAGGCGCAGGAGATGAAGTCTGCGAACTGCATCTCGGCGACCGGGCGCAGTCCCATCATCGCGGCGCCGACCGCCGCTCCCACGATCGCGGTCTCCGAGATCGGCGCGTCGATGACTCGGTCCTCGCCGAACTTGCCGAGCAGGCCATCCGTCACCTTGAAGGCGCCGCCGTAAACGCCGATGTCCTCGCCCAGGAGGAAGACCCGGTCGTCGCGCTCCATCTCTTCGAGGATCCCCTCCCGGATCGCCTCCACGTAGGTCGTCAGCGGCCTCGACGCGGCCTGCGCGGCCGCCGCGATGCCGATGTCGGACTCGCTCAGAAGAGCCTCCGCAGGATGGCCGTTTCGGCGCGGGCCGCCTCGCCCGCATAGACGTTTCCCAGGGCGGACTCGGGAGGAGGGAAGGGGCTCTTCTCCGCGAACTCGACGTCGCGGTCGAGCTCCTCGGCGACCGAGCGGTCCACCGCGGCCAGATCCTCGGCGGTCGCGACGCCCGAATCCACGAGCGTCCGCATGTACCGCTCGATCGGATCCCGCCGCTTCCAGTCCTCCAGCTCCTCTTTCGGGACGTAGGCCTGCGAATCGTGCTCCGCGTGCCCCTTCATCCGGTAGGTGACGCACTCGATGAGCGTGGGACCGTCGCCTCCGCGCGCCCGGCCGGCCGCTTGCCGGGTGGCCTCGTAAACGGCGAGCGCGTCGTTGCCGTCCACGGTCACACCGGGCACGCCGTACGCCCGGGCCTTGTCGGCGAGGCATCGAACCAGCGTCTGCCTTCTCATCGGCGTGGAATAGGCCCAGCCGTTGTTCTCCGCGATGAGAATCAGCGGCAGCTTCTGCACGGCCGCGAAGTTGAAGCCCTCGTGGAAGGCGCCGGTGGACATTCCTCCGTCGCCGATGTAGGTCAGCGCGACGAGCGTCTTCTTCTGGAGCCGGGCGCCGAGCGCGATTCCGGCCATGACGGCGACGAGCGCGCCCAGCATCGAGATGGGGGAGACCAGGCCCCGCTCGGGCGAGCCGAAGTGGAGGTTCGAGTCTCTTCCTCCCGACGGCGACGCCGAGCGCGCCATGTACTGCGTGAAGACGTCGCGCGGCGGGTATCCCATGACGAAGACGGAGCCCAGATTCCGGATCAGGGGTCCGAGGACGTCCCCCTCTTCCAGCGCGTAGGCGCTCCCGACGGAGGTCGCCTCCTGGCCGAGCGAGCGGTAGAGGCCGCCGACGACCTTGCCCTGGCGATAGAGATTGACGAGCCGGTCCTCCGCGCCCCGGTTCAAACGCATGAACCGGTAGATCTCGATCCTCTGCTCGCGCGTGAGATCCGGCATCGCTCTTCTGCCGGATTATACGGAGGTGCGGCCGGAGGCGCGCGGCGAGGAGACGCGGCTCGACTAGAATCGCGGCGTGGAGACGCCCCGGATTTCCGTGGTGATCGCGTCGGATCGGACCGGCGAGTCTCTGGCCGACTGCCTGAGATCGCTCGCGGCGCAGCGGGATCCGCCCTCCTTCGAGGTCCTCGTTGCCTCCGCGGTTCAGCCGGAGCCGCTTCCTCATCGGCCGTTTCCGCTCGCCTGGGTGGCCGCCGAGGACCGCAACCCTGCCCGGCGGCGAAACCGCGCCGCCCGCCAGGGACGGGGCGCGCTGCTGGCCTTTCTCGACGACGACGCGCAGGCGGAGCCGGACTGGCTCGCGGCGGGCGCGCAGGCTCTCAAGCGGTGCTCGATCGCGGGCGGGCCGGATCTGCTCCCGAGCGGCGCTCCCTACGCCGAGCGCCTCTCGGATCTCCTGCTCGCGACGCCCTGGATCGGCAGCGGAGTTTCCGCGCACGAGCGCGAGCCTCGCGGCGGGCCGGTGCGCTCGGCGCACGACGTGGCGCTGTGCAATCTCTTCGTCTCGAGGGAGGCCTTCGAAGCGCTCGGCGGCTTCGACGAGACGCTGGGATACATCTCGGAAGACACCGCCTTCGTGCGCCTCGCTCTCGAAACGGGCCTGCGGGTGGAGCTGGATCCCTTCGTGCGCGTGCGGCACCACCGCCGGCGGTTTCCCGGCGGCTATCTCGCGCAGCGCTGGCGCTATCGGATCAAGACGGGGCGAATGCTCCTGGAGAGGCCCGGCGTCCATGCGCGCGGCCGCATCGCGCTCTTCCTGGGCGGAGGATTTCTCTTCACCGGGGGGGCCGCGCTCTACGGTCCGGCCTTCCTGGCGCCGGCGCTCGCGCTCTACGCCGCGGCCACCTGGGCGTTCTCCTTCCCGATCTGGCGGCGGGACCCGCTTCTTTTTCCGGCGGTTCCCTTCGCCTTCGCCCTGCACCACGCGGTGTATTTTTCCGGGCTGCTCGTGGGGATGGCGCGTGGCGCCCGGACTCTCCTCCGGGCCGCGCGTCCTCAGACGGCGCGCACGGGCAGCGGCACGTGAGGACGCTCGACCTCGCCGCCCACTGGGTTCGCGGGCGGGAGACCCTTCCCCGGTATCTCATCCTCGGCGTGACGAATCTCTGCAACTCGAAGTGCGTGACCTGTTTCTACTGGGATCACCTGAACGTCAACCGGCACCTGGAGATGCGCCTCGACGAGTACGATCGCGCCCTCGCGGACCTCTCCTCTCTCTACTCCGTGGTCCTGACCGGGGGAGAGCCGACCTTGAATCGCGACCTGCCGGAGATTACGCGAATCCTCTACCGGAGGCACGACGCTTCGAACGTCACCATGCCGACCAACGCTCTGATTCCCGATCAGGTCGAGGCGATCGTGGCGCGCGTTCTCGAGTCTCGCAAGGACGATCGGCAGACTTTCACCGTCGGACTCTCCATGGATCATCTGGGGGAGCGGCACGACGCGATCCGCGGAGCGCCCGGCAACTTCGCGAGACTCGGCGAGACGTACAGTCGTCTCTCGGCGTTGAAGAGCCGGGCGCGCGGGCTGACTTTGAACGTGCAGACCGTGCTCGCGTCCTTCAACCGGGACGATCTGCCCGAGATCACGAGCTGGGTCGCGCGCAACTTTCCGGAGATCGACTTCCATTCCTTCGAGCTGCTGCGCCCTCCGTTTCCGGACCCCTCGATTTCGCCGCTGACGCCGCGCGAATACGCGGCGGCGCTCGACTTGCTCAAGCCCTACTGGGCGGGCTTCCGCCGCTACCGGCCTCTCCTTCGTTCGCTCAAGATCGCCGCGCGCGAAGCGGAGCTGGCGACACTCGAGCAGGAGCGGATGGTCTTCCCGTGCTATGCGGGGACGATCTCCGGCGTGCTCAACCCGGAAGGCACCGTCTCGCTCTGCGAAGTCCAGTGGGAGATCGGAAACATCCGGGACTACGGCTATTCCTTCTCCAGGGCCTGGTTCTCCGACAAGGCCCGCGCGATGCGCCGCCGGATTGCCAACCGCGAGTGCTGGTGCACCCACTCCTGCTTCATGACGTCGTCGCTGCCCTTCTCGGTGAAGGGCGCCGCGCACCTCGCCAGGAGCGCCCTCCTTCCCGCGCGATAGGGCCGCCCCCTCACCCGTTCGCGTCCAACTGTAATCCCTTCGCGCTCCTACCTGTCATCCTTTCGCACTCCTACCTGTCATCCTGAGCGAAGCGAAGGATCTGCTCTCCGCCATCCGAGGGCAGATTCTTCGTCGCTCCGCGCGGTCGCCATAGCGGCTATCCGCCTTCGCTGGAGAGCCGTAGCCGCTACGGCGGAGGCTCTGGCGCGTCGGCGACCTCAGAATGACAAGTTCAGGAGGTCGCCACCTCGAGGCGATCCTCCACCTTCTGGACTCCTTCCGTGGCGCGGGCGATCTGGATGACCTGCTCTTTTTCCTCCGGGGTCTTCACCTTTCCGGAGAGCGTCACGACCCCCTGGTGCGTGTCCACGTCAATCTTCGCCGCCGCCGTTTCCGGTTGAGTCAGCAGTTTCTCCTTGACGGCCTGCGTAATTGCAGTATCGGCCGCGGCTTCCGCGCCCGGCGCCGGCATCGCGGCGACCGAGGACGAGACCGTGAGGTTATTCACGACGTCCACGACCCCCTCGACACGGCGCGCGTCGGCGACCGCGCGTTCCTTCGAGGCCGCGCTATCCACGGGGCCCGAAAGCGTGACGACCTTGTTTTGCGTGGCTACCTGAATCTGGGCTGCGTTGATGTTCCGATCCGTTTCCAGCACCGATTTGACCTTTGTCGTGATCCCCAGGTCCGACTGGCTGCAAGCAGTCGTGAATACAGCCAGCGCGAGAGCGCCGAGAATCGGGAATGCATGTCTGCGCATGAAACCTCCTTTTCCGGGCCTGCGACACACCGCACCGTTCATGTTGGCGGCGGAGCGCCTCCGGCCCTTACAACGATCAGTTGCAGCATCCATGCCTCCACAGCTTCTGTCAGTGGAAGACACGGATGTCTCAAATTCCAGGTCCCAGCCCCCATTCGGGGCCCTGAAACCTGGAACCTGAACCTGAAACCTGCTTCTCTATCCGCTCTGGACGACGAGGTTGTCCTTGACGTCCTTGACCCCGCTCGTCTCGCGAGCGATCCGCAGCGCCGTGTCCTTCTCGTTCTGGTTCTTGACCGGGCCGTTCAGAGAGACAACGCCGTCCCGGGTATCCACGTCGATCTTGAGACCGCCGACGACGGAGTCCGCCATGAGCTTGGTCTTGATCGCCGCGGTGATGGAAGCGTCATCCACGACCTGGCCGACCGAGGGGTTCGCCTCGGCCTCCTTCGACGGCGCCATCGTCATGTTGTCCACGACATCGGCGACGCCTTCGGTCCCGCGGGCGAGAGCCACGGCCTGAGCCTTGGCGGCCTCGCTGTCCACGGCGCCGGAGAGGGTCACGATCTTGTCCTTGGTCTCGACATGGACTTGGGACGCATTCACGGTGCTGTCGGCGGCGAGCCTGGCCTTGATCTTGGTCGTGATGCCCGCGTCCGACTGCGCGCACCTGACGAGGATCGCGACAACCGCGAAGGCCGCGAACATCGCATAGAGGCTTGAGCTTTTCCTCGACATGAGAATCCTCCTTTACGAGACCTCTGCCCGCCAGCGGAGGTTGCATCTTTCGTGCCGTTTTGCGATCGGGCAGACTGCGGCTATCCTGTCTCCGGGAGGCTCTCGATGACCGAACGCAGGGAAGAAGATCCGACGGTTCCCGAGGAGGCCCGCAAGGGCCGGGAGCGGTGGGAGAAGGCCGCCGCCGAAAGCTTCCGGAAAAAACCGGCCTGGAAATCCGATTTCACGACCGTGTCGGGAGCGAAGGTCGTTCCGCTGGCGGGTCCCGACTCGCTGGCGGGCTTCGACGCGGGGCGCGACCTCGGGTGGCCCGGGGAATATCCGTTCACGCGCGGCGTGCAGCCCACCATGTATCGCGGCAGGCTCTGGACGATGCGCCAGTTCGCCGGCTACGGCACGGCGAAGCAGACCAACCAGCGCTTCCACTACCTTCTCGACCGTGGCCAGACGGGCCTCTCGACCGCGTTCCACCTGCCGACGCTCTACGGCTACGACTCGGACCACGAGATGGCCCGCGGGGAAGTCGGCAAGTGCGGCGTCGCGGTGGATTCCCTGCGCGACATGGAAGTCCTCTTCGGGGGCATTGACCTGGGGCGCGTCACGACGTCCATGACGATCAACTCGACGGCGCCGATCGCGCTCGCCATGTATCTCGCCGTGGCGGAGAAGAACGGCACGCCATGGACGAGCGTCGGGGGCACGCTGCAGAACGACATCCTGAAGGAGTACATCGCGCAGAAGGAATACATCTTCCCGCCGCGCCCCTCGATGCGCCTGATCACGGACCAGTTCGCCTTCTGCATGAAGCACGTGCCGAAATGGAACACGATCTCGATCTCCGGGTATCACATCCGCGAGGCGGGCTCGACCGCGCTGCAGGAGCTGGCCTTCACCCTGCGCGACGGGATCGAGTACGTGGACTACGGCATCGAGGCGGGCCTGCCGGTGGACGAGTTCGCGCCGCGCCTCTCCTTCTTCTTCAACTCCCACAACGATTTCTTCGAGGAGATCGCCAAATTCCGGGCGGCTCGCCGCGTGTGGGCCAAGACGATGCGGGAGCGCTTCGGCGCGAAGGATCCGCGCTCCTGGATGTGCCGGTTCCACACCCAGACGGCGGGATGCTCCCTGACCGCACAGCAGCCCTACAACAACGTCGTGCGCACGGCGATCCAGGCGCTGGCGGGAGTCCTGGGCGGGACCAACTCCCTCCACACGAATTCTCTGGACGAGACGCTCGCGCTGCCCTCGGACTTCGCCGTCAAGCTCGCGCTGCGCACGCAGCAGGTGATCGCCCACGAGTCGGGCGTCGCCAACACGATCGATCCGCTGGGCGGCTCCTACTTCGTCGAGGACCTGACGACGAAGATGGAGCGGGGCTGCTTCGACTACTTCCGGCGCATCGACGCCCTGGGAGGCATGGTCGAGGCGATCGAGGCCGGATTCCCGCAGCGCGAGATCATGGACGCCGCCTACGCCTACCAGCGAGCCGTGGACTCGAAGGAGAAGGTCGTCGTGGGAGTCAACGACTTCACCGACGCGGAGGACGCGCCGCTGGAGATCCTCTACATCGACGACTCGGTCGAAGAAGAGCAGAAGAAGGCGGTCCGGCAACTGCGCCGCGAGCGGGATGGAAAGGCGGTGTCCTCCGCGCTCCACGCGCTGCGCCAGACCTGCGCCGGCGGCCGCAACGTGATGCCCGCGCTGGTGGACGCCGTCAAGACCTACGCCACCGTCGGCGAGATCTCCGACGTGATGCGCGAAGTCTTCGCCACCTACGAGGAGCCGGCGGTCTACTAACCGTCGCTTCGCGCGCTCCGCGGGATATCGCCCTTCGGGCTCATCCCGCTCCGGCGCTCCGCTCCCGCGGCGCGAGGCTCCTCCCCCCTGGGAGACTCCTCGCGCCGCGACCGGAGCCCCAGTTGTTTGCCACTGGCGACACGATGGGCCGGTTGCACTTTCGAGGAACACCAGACCCGCAAGAACCCATCGATTACACCTTTTTGGTAGAATTACACCATGGCCCTGAATATCAAGGATCCGGAGACGGAGCGGCTGGCGGCCGAGGTCGCCGCGATGACGGGCGAGAGCAAGACGAAGGCAATCCGGTCCTCGCTCGCCGAGCGCAAGGAACGCCTTTCCTACCGTGTATCGCGTCGAAACCGGCGCGAGGAGCTTCTCCGCGTGTTGGAGGAAGAGATCTGGCCGATCATCCCGCGCGCGCTTCGGGGCGCGAGGCTCTCGCGGCGGGAGAAGGAGAAGATCCTGGGATACGGGCGGGACGGCGTGTGATCCTCGATTCGTCGGCTATCCTCGCCATTCTCTTCGGGGAACCGGGGTTCGAGACGTTCGTGGAGAAACTCGCTTCCGCTTCGACGGCGGGGGTAGGCGCTCCGACATTGGCCGAAACCGGCATCGTACTGGGCGCGCGGCTCGGAGCAGACGCCAAGAGGGTGCTCTCCTTGTTCCTCGTGGAAACCGAGCCGACGATCATCCCCTTCGGTGAAGCCCACTGGCGGAGCGCGGTGGATGCCTATCAGCGATATGGGAAGGGCCGGCACCGCGCCGCCTTGAATTTCGGCGATTGCATGGCGTACGCGGTAGCGAAACTCGCCCAGCAGCCACTGCGTGGAGCTGCCCCGTTTCGGTGGACACTCTACGGCTTGGGATCGTAGAGGGGGTCGAGGGGGCCAAAGGCCCGCCGCGGGGTGCGGGGCAGAGCCCCGCCCTCCCTCAGCATAGGTTGGCTCCTCCGGTGGTCGCTTCCATCCTCCTTTCGTAATTGGTCGGTGAGAGGTAACCCAGGGACGAATGCCGGCGCCGCGGATTGTAGAAGCCTTCGATGAACTCGAAGACGGCCATGCGGGCTTCGGCTTGAGTCTTGAACTTGCGCCGGTCAAGCAACTCGCACTCGAGCGTCGCGAAGAAGCTCTCGCACAGAGCATTGTCGTAGCAGTCTCCGATGGAACCCATCGAGGGACGTACGCCGGCCTCCCGGCATCGCTTTCCGAAGGCGATGGACGTGTACTGCGTTCCATGGTCCGAGTGATGCACGACCTCTCTCGGCCGCCGCTGCCAGAGAGCCATGTTGAGGGCATCGAGCACGAGCTCGGTCCTCAGATGCGTCGCCATCGCCCAGCCCACGACCTTGCGGCTCCAGGCATCCAGAACAACCGAGAGAAACAGGAACCCCGCCCAGGTCGCGATGTAGGTGATGTCGGCCACCCACAGCCGGTCGGGTCCGGGCGCCGTGAAGTCGCGCTCGACTAGGTCCGGGGCCGGGCACCCCTCCGGACAGCGTACCGTCGTACGAAAACCCTTGCGACGGCTCACTCCCTGAAGTCCGGCCGCCTTCATCAGACGAGCCACTCGCTTGCGGCCGACTCGGACTCCTTCCACCCCGAGCTCGAAATGGACTCGCGGAACCCCATAGGTTCCTCGGGAGTCCGCGTGAATCTGATGGATCCTCTCCGTCAACGCCGCATCGGCAAGGCTGCGCGCCGATGGCGGCCTCTGCGCCCATGCGTAGTACCCGCTGGGGGAGACTCCCAGCACCTGGCACATCATCGATATCTCGTACTCGGCCTGGTTGCCCTTCACGAACCCGAAGACTTCTCGGGCACCGAGCCGGTCTCCCGAGCAAACCAGGCCGCGGCTTTTGCCAGAATCTCCTGCTCCAGCTTCAGCCGCCGATTCTCACGGCGCAGCTGCCCGAGCTCCTCCTTCTCCGCGCTCGTCAGCCCGTCGCTGCGTCGACCCTCGTCCAGATCGCTCTGGCACACCCAGTTGCGGATCGCCTGCGCGGACGGCTCAAACTTCTTTGCCAGCTCCTCCGGCGTCCGCCCTGACCGCACCAGCTCGACCATCCGCCGCCGAAACTCCTCCGGATATGGCGCATGACTCCTCGGCATCGTGAACTCCTTCCCCCCAAGTCTGAATCTGTCCACGAAACCGGGTCAACTCCAGCTTTGCGCCGGCGCGGATTTCGCGAAGACGGATTTGCCGCTGGCGTAGCGCAAGCGTTCAAGTCAGGAACGGAAGCTCCGTCCGGGTTTCCGTGCTGACCGGCTTCTCCGCCGGAGGATTCTCCGTGGAGGGCTTCGGCGCGGCGTGCTTGCGCGCCCAGGCCTCGCAGCTCTTCTGGCCCTGAAACTTCGGCCGGGAGTAGAGCCGCCACCCTTCATTCGCGCAAGCGCCGGCGCTGGCCGGGCTGGCGCTGTCCGGATTGCCCGCGGGCAACAGCTTCTCGCGCGGCCCGCCACGGGGCGTCCCGGCTGTTTTCGCTCCCGTGTTCTGCGCAGAAACCGCGATCGCGATCGCGGCCGCCGCGGCCAGGACGGCGCTTCCCAGATGGAGAGTCCGTTTCATCACTCCTCCCCGCGGCGGCTCGTGGACACTCGCGCCGCTTCCCCGGGTCAAGAGCAATCTTGATGCCTGTCCCCGGACTCCGAGCAGGTTTCCCCCTGATCAACTTGCATCATGAACGGCCTGGGTCCCGGGCCTACAGTGGGACGCGTTGGAGGTGGCCGATGGGCACTCTCTTCGTGGTCCTTGCCGTTATCTTCGTCGCGTCGTTCGTTCCCCTGGTCTATGTTTTGTCTCGCAACTACGGCCGCTTCCGCGGCGCCCGAGTCGTCGTGTGCCCCGAGACGATTACTCCCGAAGCCGTCGAGATCAGCGCTTTTCGGGCCGCCTGGACCGCCGCGGCCGCCGACACGCAGTTCCGGCTGACCTCCTGCTCGCGGTGGCCGGAGCGCAAGGACTGCTCCCAGAAATGCCTGGCCCAGATCGAGGAGGCGCCGGACGGATGCCTGGTGAGGACCCGGGTGGCCCAGTGGTACCAGGGCGCCACGTGCTCTCTCTGCCAGGCCGCGATCGGTGAGGTCCACAACGTCGGCCGCGTCCCCGGTCTGGCCGGCCCCGACGGCAGGATCCGGAGATGGCGCGACCTCTCCGTGGAGGATCTCGCCGAAGCCTTCGCGACCCACAAGCCCGTCTGCGCCGACTGCTGCGCGAAGGCAAAGCACCCCCCGAGCACCCACAAGAGATCCGCGGCATAGACCCGCAGGCCGGGGGCGCGGGGGTGTCGCCCGCATCAGTCCAGCCGAACCTGTGGCCCACAGGTTCCCTTGACGGGATGGAACCCGACCGCTAGCATTCCAACCCCTGCGAAAGTGGCGGAACTGGTAGACGCGCAGGCCGGGGGCGCGGGGGTGTCCCCCGCATCAGTCCAGCCGAACCTGTGGCCCACAGGTTCCCTTGACGGGATGGAACCGACCGCTAGCATCAACAACCCTGCGAAAGTGGCGGAACTGGTAGACGCGCAGGCCGGGGGCGCGGGGGTGTCCCCCGCATCAGTCCAGCCGAACCTGTGGCCCACAGGTTCCCTTGACGGGATGGAACCCGACCGCTAGCATTCCAACCCCTGCGAAAGTGGCGGAACTGGTAGACGCGCAGGCCGGGGGCGCGGGGGTGTCCCCCGCATCAGTCCAGCCGAACCTGTGGCCCGCAGGTTCCCTTGACGGGATGGAACCCGACCGCTAGCATCAACAACCCTGCGAAAGTGGCGGAACTGGTAGACGCGCAGGTTTCAGGAACCTGTGGGTAACACCGTGAGGGTTCGAGTCCCTCCTTTCGCACCAAGGAATTTCGTCCGGGATGACACCGTCGACGACCGCGGGTGGGTGACATTTGTCACCCGGATCTGTTACCCTCGGACGCATGAAGACGTTCTCGATCCGGGATTTCCGGACGCGGCCCCGGCAGGCGCAGCGGGCCCTGGCAAAGGATGGCCAGGCGCTGCTGACATCAAACGGGCGGCCCGTGGCGTTGATGGTTCACGTGGATTCGGATTCGCTTGAAGACGCGGTCGAGAGTCTGCGCCGCGCGCGCGCCCTCCAGGCTCTTCGGGAGATCCGGAATGACGCGAAGGTCCGCGGTCTCGACCGGTTAAGCGTCGCAAAGATCGACACCATCATCGCGAGGACCAGAAAGGCGCGACGCCGGTCCGCTCGTGGATGAGGCTCGTGGTGGACACGAACGTCCTCGTGGCGGGCCTGCTGTCCCGGTCCGGACCTCCGGGCTGGATCGTCGAGGCCATTCTTTCCGGAGAGATCGAGCCGGCTTACGACGCCGCGATCCGGGCTGAATATCAGGACGTGCTTGCCCGGCGGGAGCTGTCCCTGGAACCTTCGCGGGTCGCGCTGATTCTGGACGTCATCGACCGATTCGGCTTCGAGGTGGCGGCGCCGCTGCCGCGGTCGGAAACGTTGCCCGATCCGGACGATGAACCGTTTCTCGCCGTCGCTGCGGCGCTCGGGTGTTCTCTTGTGACCGGAAACCTCAGGCATTTCCCGGCGGAGGCCCGCGGAGGGGTAACCGTGTTGTCGCCGCGTCAGTTCGTGGACGGTCTCAGGCAACCGTAGCTACTCCGGGATCTCCTCGAAGACGCCGAGGGATTTGTTTTTTCGCACGCGGTCCCAGCGGAAACAGCGGCCGTTCATGGCGATGTAGACGCCGGGAGGAAGGACCTGGACGAAGGAGAGAGCGCTACCCAGGTTGAAGAGGCCGTCGGAACTGCCGAAGGCGTAGGGGACCATCGCGCCTGTCAGCACGATCGTCTTCTCGCCGGCTCCGGCGGCCAGGACGCGGGCCGTCTCGACCATCGTGTCCGTGCCGTGCGTGATCACGATGCGCCCGTCGGGAGCCTGGCGGCAGTGGGCCAGGATCGTTTCGCGATCCGCGGCGGTCATCTCGAGGCTGTCCACCATCATGACGGTCCGCACGGCCACGTCGAGCCGGCAGCGACCGAGCCGGAGCATCTCGTGAACGTGCGTGTCTTTGAAGTAGAGCCTGCCGGTCAGCTCATCGTATTCCTTGTCGAACGTCCCGCCCGTGATCAGGAGCCGGATGGCCACCATCATTCCCCCTTCTGTCGAAGGAACGATACAGCCGCGCCGCCGCCCCGCGGCGCCGGCGGCGGATCAATTCTGCCCACCGCCGGAGTCTAGTCGCTCGCGATGACAGAGTCTGACTGGACGACCGGGAACCTGCCGGAGAGGCTCGCGGAGCCCTGCGGGCAGTCGAGGACCTCCCGCACCCTCCGCAGCAGCAGGTCCGGCGGAAAGGGCTTGCAGAGGAATGCCGTTCCCGAAGTCCGGACGCCGTGGAGCAGGATCGTGTCTTCCGTGTAGCCGGACATATAGAGAAGGCGGGTCTCCGGCCTGTCCCGCAGCAGCCGGTCGGCGAGCTCGCGGCCGCTCATGCCCGGCATGACGACGTCGGTCAACAGGAGGTCGATCGCGCTCTCGGTCTCCTGCGCGATGCGCAGGGCATCGCTCGCGTCGGTCGCCTCCAGCACGTTGTAGCCGTGGGACTGGAGCACGCCGCGAACCAGCCTCCGCACGCCGTCTTCGTCCTCGACGAGCATGACCGTCTCCGGCCCTCCCAGGGGCGGCAGCGCGCGCGACCCCGTGCCGGTGGACGCGACGCCCGCATCCACCTGCGGGAACAGGATCGAGATCGTCGTGCCCTTCTCCTTTTCGGAGTCGATCCAGATGTAGCCGCCGCTTTGCTTGACGATCCCGTAGACGGTGGCCATTCCGAGGCCGGTGCCCTTGGCCGGTCCCTTCGTCGTGAAGAAAGGCTCGAAGATTCTCTTGAGCGTGTCCTCGCCCATGCCGCAGCCCGTATCGGTCATGACGATCATCGAGAAATGCCCGGCGGAGGAGCCCGGATGCTTCCGGACGAATTGCTCGTGGACGAGGGCGTTCGAGGTTCGGATCGTCAGCCGGCCTCCCCGCTCCATGGCGTCGCGCGCGTTGACGGCGATGTTCATCAGCACCTGCTCGAGCTGTCCGCGGTCCGCGCGGATGGGCGCGAGGGAGGGGTCGAGGCTGGTCTCGAGCAGGACGTCCTCGCCGATGAGGCGGCGGAGCATCTTCTCGGTCTCGGCGACGATCGCGTTCAAGTTCAGGACCCGCGGCTCCACCATCTGCTTGCGGCTGAAGGCCAGTAATTGCTGCGTCAGGCGGGCCGCGCGCTCGCCGGCTTTCTGGATCTCTCCGACCTCCTCGCGTTCGGGGCCTTCACCGAGACGGCCCATCAGCAACTCCGAGTATCCGAGGATCGTCGTGAGCAGGTTGTTGAAATCGTGCGCGACCCCGCCGGCCAACCTTCCGATCGCGTCCATCTTCTGGGCCTGACGCAGGTTGTCCTCGAGCCGCTTCAACTCCGTGACGTTTTCGATCAATCCGACGATCCGGACCGCCCGGCCTCTCCCGTCGCGCACGACACGGCCGCGGTCCCAGACATGAAGGTAGGAGTTGTCGCTGGCGCGGAAACGGTACTCGGCGATGAAGTCCTCTCGCGACCGCGTGTCCTGCGAGAGCTGCGCCTCGACGCGAGCGAGGTCATCGGGATGGATGCGCGCCTGGCGCCAGTGGACGTCGGCCGGGACGTCCTTGAGCGAGTAGCCGAAGACCCGGGTCAGCCCGTCCGTCCAGCCGATCCTTCCATTCTCGATGTCCCAGTCATAGATGGCTCCGTTGACGGCGGCCGCCGCGAGCGCGAACCTCTCGTTTGCGCGCCTCAACGCCTCTTCTCCCCGCCGCCGTTCTCCCACCTCCTGCTCGAGCGAGAGGGTCCGCTCCGCCACCCGGCGCTCGAGGCCGCTGTTCAACTCTTCGAGAGCGCCGCGGGCGCCGGCCAGCCGGTCGAGCATCAGGTTGAAGGAGGAGGCGAGCTGGCCGGCCTCGTCGCGGGAGGCGACCGGAGCCCGGCGGTCCCAGTTTCCGCGGGTGATGGCTTTCGCCGCTTCGGCCATCTGCGCGATCGGCCGGGTCACCAGCGCGCTGATCACGAACGCGGCGACGACTCCGGCGAGAAAGACCGCGAGGCTGACCAGAGCGATCGTGCGCCGCATGCGCTGGATCTCGGCATGCATGGGCCGGAGGGAAAACCCCGCCAACAGCGTGCCGATCTGCCGGCCGTCGTGCAGGATCGGCACGGTCGCGCGGAAGATCTCGCCCGCGGTCTGGTCGGGGCCGGAGTTCGCGGCGCGGAAGTGGTCCTTCGCGAGGTCTTCCCGCGCCGCCACGAACAGGCGATGACGCGCGTCGAGGACCACGAGGTATGTGAGATCGCCGATCTTTTCGGCCAACTGGAGCGTCGCCAGGCCCGTCTCACTGTCTCCGAAGAGGAGAGCCGGTGCGATGCTGAACGCGGTGGCGTGGGACACGCTGTGCGCCTCCGTCTGGACCGATTGGATGATGCGCTCCTTCGTGCGGGCGGGGAAATAGAGGAAGATGAAGACGGAGATGCTGCCGATCAGCAGCGAGACGAACAGCACCATCTTCGCGCGGATTTTCATGGAATGACTCGAGCGATGCTCAAGAGCTGGGAGGAGATGTCGGCCCCCTCGGCGCGGGCCGCGGTCAGGTTGACCAGGATCAAGGGCCGCTCTCCGCGCAGGCCGATGCCCACGGCCAGGCCGCGCTCGACGTATTCGGGAATCCCCGTCCACGTGTGAATTCCCTGCGCCCGGGCCGCCGCGGCAACCTCCTCGATCGACACCGTGCGCAGCGGCGCGACGTACAGGACGTGCGGGCGTTCCTGGGACAGAACGGCGGCGATGTCCTTCGAGCCGTCCCAATCGATCGCGACGGAGCGGAAGCGAACGCCCGCGACCTGCCGCCCGGGGATCCGTTCGAGGGCCTTCAGGAAGTCGTCTTTGACTTCGAGCGAGGACCTCACCTTGCGCTGGTAGAGGATGCCGATGACGAGCTCTCGCGGCGCGCGCGAGGCGAAGCTCCTGTCGAACGTCACGATCTTGGCGAAGAGTGGGGCCTGGATCTCGGCCGGGACCGCGATGTCCGCCGCCCGGACCGCGGCCGTGGCGAGGAGCGCGGCTGCCGCCAGCGCCGCTCCCGCAAGCGCCCGGGCGAAAGAGCCTCGGAAGAAGCGCCTCCCGGTCAGAATCTGTACTCCACTCTGGCCGCGAAGTTGCGGCCATCCTGCGGGATCGCTGCCTGTATGTGCTCGTATCCTCCCGGAAGGGCGTAAC
Source organism: uncultured Acidobacteriota bacterium (assembly GCA_963837495.1). Lineage (GTDB taxonomy): Bacteria > Acidobacteriota > Thermoanaerobaculia > UBA5066 > Gp7-AA6 > JAWOLE01. The sequence goes on from CAWINF010000002.1 coordinate 887,852, forward strand.
TGGTGTTGAAGAGATTGTGGACCTGGAACTGCAGGCGCAGTGGCGAGCCCTTCGGCTCGAATGTCAGCGTCGCGTTGGCCAGGAAGTAGGGATCCGTGCGCGTATCCTGGACGGTCAGGCGACTCGTCTCGTAGAGCAGATCCACCGAGGCGAACAGGCCCCAGCGCAAGGGATGCGAGACTCCGAGCTTGGCGATGTGCTCGGGAGAATTCGTGAGCGTGGCGCCGGAGCGGCTGTTTTTGGCGCGCTGGAAGCAGTAGCTGCCATAGGCGTCGAGTCCGCCGGCGAGCCTCGCCTTCAGTTCCAGTTCGACGCCGCGGGCGGTGGCGGATTCCATGTTCTGGAACTGCAGGAGCGAGGTGGTCGGGTCTGTCGTCTGCTCGATCAGATCGCGGAACCGCGACTGGTAGAGGGATACGGTCCCGAAGAGTGATGGCCCGAGCCGCTGCTCCCACACCGCCTCGGCCGTTTCGATCCTTTCCGGCTTCAGGTTCGGATTGCCTTCCGCGCCGGAGAGAGGATCCTCATAGTGCAACTCGTAGCCGTTGGGAGCGCGGAACGCCTGGCCGTAGAGGAGCTTCACCGTCGCGCGGGGGGACGCGAAATACACGAGCGCCCCGCGCGGGTTGGTGCTGCTGAAGCCGGTCGAGTACCGGTCGTGCCGCAACCCCGCGAAGAGAGCGAGGTCCTCGGTGATCTGGTACTCGTCCTGAACGTACGCCGAGACTACATTGGAAGGGAAGTTGCCGCGGAAGTAGGTCTGCGTCGCCGTGAAGTTGCGATAGTCGGCGCGCGTGTCCCGGCGGTATTCGATCCCGGCGACGACGCGGTTGTCGGGCCGCGGGTCCCACTTGAGCTGTGCCTCGCCCCCGTACCAGTTGTCATCGGTGCCGTCGAACTGCATCTGGTCGTACGGGTACTGCCCCTTGTAGCCGTAGAACTCGGCGAAGGCCCGCGTCTTGACGGCGAGATTCGGGCCGAGGTCCGCGTCGTAGGAGACGTCCAGGAACTGCTGCTTGTCGGTGGTCTTCGCGCCCTGCTGTCCGAAGACAACGCCGTAGGAGCCCGTCGGGATGGCCTTCTCGCGCGATGTCGTGAGGCCGAGAAGGTGGAAGCCCTGGTATGAGGCGGACGCCACGAAGCCGTAGGACCTGTCGCCGTCGAGTCCGCGGGCGACGCCGTGAGTGGCGGGGTCGGAGGCGTAGTCGGGATAATAGAGGTTCTGTCCTTTGACATCCGAGCCGAACGCGGCGGCAAACAGGTCGAACCCGCTCTTCGTCTCGGTCCCGGCGGAAAGATAGGCGTTCGATCGGCCATAGCTGCCCACGCCCACGGCGGCCGACCCGGTCCCGGCCGCGCCCCCCTTCTTCAGGACGACGTTGATCACGCCGAGCATCGCGCCGGTGCCGTAGAGAGCGGAGCCGGGTCCCCGGACGATCTCGATGTGCTCGACGGCGGCCAGGTCGAGTCCGAACTCCGATCCGAGCAAGGCCGTGCCGTAGAAGTTCTCGTTGACCGTGTGGCCGTCGATCAGGAGCAGGATGCGGTTGTTGAAATCCGTCGGCCGGCTGAAGCCCCGGACGCCGACGTAGGTGTAGTTGCGGTCGTTGCTGACGTAGAAGCCCCGGACGGAGCCGAGCACCTCGGCGAGCGTGTCGTATCCGAAACGTTGGATGTCCTCCGAGGTCACGATGGTCACCGAAGCCGGCGCCCGCCGCTCCGTCTGCTCATACTTGGAGGCGGCGCTGACTTTCGCTTCGAGCAGGTCGTCCAGGGGGGCCGGGTTCTCCTGCGAGCGAGCGGGCTGCGCCAGAGTGAGGGCGCCACAAGTCAGCAAGAGGCCGAGGCTGCGAGTCCTCATTTTTGTCACTTCCCAACCCTCCTGAAAGCGTGCAAGACGGAGTCGCTGACGCGCGCGCGGGGTCTTCGTGCTTGCGCACCAGCGGCTTACACGCCCACCGGTCCCGCGTGCTGCACCGCTTTCTTGTTTGTTCGTTAGTCATTCACAGCAGGGGACGTGCCACTGCGGCGGGCCGCGGCTGAGGGTAGACTCCCGCGCGTGTTGCCGCGAGAATCCGACATCCTGGAGCGCCTGCGCGAGAAGGGCTCGCGGATCGTCTCCTTTAAGGATCTCGTCCGGTCCTTCCTCGTCGAGTCGGAGGAGGAAGAGACCCTCCGCGAGCGTCTCGACTCGCTCGAGCGCAGGGGAGAGATCGCCCGGGTTCGAGGCGAAAAGTACTCCGCCATCGAATTCTCGAACCTGACCGCGGGACGCCTGAGCGTTCGGCCTGAAGGGTACGGTTTCGTGCTCGTGGAGGGGGGCCAGGACCTCTTCGTGCCCCGCTCCGGCATGCACGGCGCGATGGACGGGGACACCGTGCTGGCGCGCGAGGAGCGCGCGCGCGCGGCGGGGCGCCGGAGGGAGCCCGAGAGAATCTCCGGGAGCGTCGTCAAGGTGCTCGTCCGCGCGCGGGAGCGCGTCGTCGGAAGGTTCCAGGCGGAGGAAGGGCACAAGATCGTGCTGCCCTATGACCCGAAAATCGACGCGGTCGTCCGGATCCTGGAAGGCAAGGCGCACGGCGCCCGCCCGGGCGAGATCGTCGAGACGCGCCTGACTTCCTTTCCCGACGCGCGCCGGATCGCGCACGGCGTCGTCGAGGAGAGGATCGGGTTCCTGGGAGAGCCGGGCGTGGACATCGAGATCGTGCTGCGGTCCCACGGCCTGCCGCCGCGGTTCCCGCAACAGGTCGTGGAAGAGTCGGAGGTCTTTCCCGAGGAGGTCGCGCAGGACGACCTGCTCGGGCGGAGGGACTTCCGCGATCACCGCATCGTCACGATCGACGGCGAGACCGCCAAGGACTTCGACGACGCGGTCGAGGTGGAGCGGACGGCCCAGGGCTTCCGCCTGGGCGTGCACATCGCGGACGTCTCGCACTACGTCGCCGCCGGAAGCGCTCTGGACGACGAGGCGCTCTCGCGCGGGACATCGGTCTATTTCCCGGGTCGCGTGCTGCCGATGCTCCCGGAGCGTCTCTCCAACGGACTCTGCTCCCTGAATCCCCGCGTGGACCGGCTGGTCCTCTCCGCGATTCTCGAGACCGACCGGAAGGGGCGCGTTACGAAGTCGGAATTCGTCAAGGGGGTCATCCGCAGCGCTCATCGCATGACCTATACCGAGGTCGCGCGGCTGCTGGAGACGCGCCCGAGCGCCGCGGACGAGAGCCGTTACGGACCGTTGCTGGAGGATTTTCGCGCGATGGCGGAGCTCGCCGCACTGCTGCGGGAGCGGCGCTTCGCGCGCGGCTCGATCGACTTCGATCTGCCGGACGCCGACGTGGTCCTGGACGACGAGGGGCTCGTCGTGGGGATCGTGCCGGAGTCCCGCAACGTCGCGCACCGCCTGATCGAGGAGTTCATGCTCGCGGCCAACGAGGCCGTGGCGAAGAAGCTCCTCTTCTCCCGGCAGCCGGCGATCTACCGGGTGCACGACCGGCCCGATCCGGACAGGCTCGTGGACCTGCGGGAGGTGCTGGAGAGCTTCGGTTACGAGCTGAAAGGGGACCTGGACGAAGTCCCGCCCTCCGCGTTTCAGCGGATCCTGAAGCAGATCGAAGGCAAGCCCGAGGAGCGGCTGCTCTCGGACCTTCTGCTGCGCGCCCAGCGAAAGGCGCTCTACAGCGAGGAGTGCCGCGGCCATTACGCGCTGGCCTCTCCCTACTACTGCCACTTCACCTCCCCCATCCGCCGGTATCCGGATCTCGTCGTCCACCGCCAGTTGACGATGCTGCTCGAGCAAGGGCGGCCGGTGCCGGCCAGGGACTTCGAATCGGTGAACGACGGCCTGGCCGGGATGGCGAAGCTCTCCTCCGAACGCGAGCGGCGCGCCGAACAGGCGGAGCGGGAGAGCCTCCTCTGGAAGAAGATCGTTTTCATGAAGGACAAGGTCGGGCGCGAATTCGACGCGTTTGTGACCGGTGTGACATCATTCGGGCTCTTCGTGATGCTCAAGGACTTCTTCGTCGAAGGTCTCGTTCCCGTCTCCGCGCTCGGAGAGGATTTCTTCGTGTACGAGGAGAAGCAGCACCGCCTGCGGGGCCGCGCGAGCGGGAAGTCCTACCGGCTGGGAGACAGCGTGCGCGTCCGGCTGTCCGCGATCGATGAACCGCGCCGCCGCCTCGATTTCCGCCTCCCGGCGGCCGCCGCGGAGCTTTCCGCGCCCTCCCGGCGGCCGCGGAAGGTCTCAAAATGAAAACAGTCCGACGCGTGGGTCGGCTCCACGCCTCGCTCGCGATGGCGGGGCTCCTGTTGTTCCCTGTCGTTTTCCTCGACGCGTGTCAGGAGAGAGGGCGGCCGGAGCCGGGCGTCATGATGGTCCCGTCCCACCAGCGAGGGGCGACGGAGGCCGGCACCGGGACCGAGGGCGACGCCGGGAGCGCCGGCGCGCCGAAGGTCCCCACTCGTCTGGTGGTGCCGCCCGAGGTCGCGAAGACATATTCGGCGATCCGCCTGGCCTGGAAGGATTCCGGCAGCGGCAAGGAAGGCACACTGGACGTGCCCCTCGGCGGCTCCGCCCGCGTGCCCGATTCTGAAATGGAAGTCCGGTCGGACGTCTTTCTTCCCGCGTTCACGATGGCGGCCGACGAGATCACGTCGAACGGCGTCGAGCTGACCAATCCGGCCGCGCGCATCACCGTCGTCGAGAAGGGCAGCGAGATCTTCAGCGGATGGATCTTCACGAATTTTCCGGACGTTCATCCCTTCCAGCATCCCCGCTTCTCTCTGAAATTGGCGGGAGGCGTTCGGCGCGCGACGACGTAGAAGCATCGTGGTGAGAGAGGCGCCCTCACCCCGGCCTGCCGGCCGCTCGCTTCGCGAGACGCGACCTGCGGTCGCGGCTGGCGCTGAATTCGGCGAGGGGAGACCCCTCGCGCTCCCCCGCGGGGAGAGAGGGAGGTTTACCGTGGTCATCGCGGGGCGCCCGAACGTGGGGAAGTCGGCGCTCTTCAATCGGCTGCTGGGGCGGCGCCGCTCGCTCGTGCACGATCTGCCGGGGATGACCCGCGACGTCCTCGAGGCCGAAGCGAGGCTTCCCGACGAGCGGACCTACCGTCTCGTGGATACGGGCGGCTACGACCCGGAGGGCAGGGAGCCGATTCCGAAGGCGGTGCGGGAGAAGGCGCTCGAGGCGATCCGCGGCGCCGACCTGGTCGTGCTCGTCATGGACGCCTCGGCCGGCATTCTGCCGGGCGACCTGGCTGCGGCGCGGGCGGCGCGCGAGGCGGGCGCCGACACGATCGTGGCGGCGAACAAGATCGACCGCAAGGAAGGAAGCGAGGGAGAGGTCGAGGCCTGGGAGCTCGGATTCCCGGAGGTGTACGGCGTCTCGGCCGAGCACGCGGTCGGCGTCGACGACATCCAGGCGGCGATCGCGGCGCGGATGTCGGAGTCGTCGGAAGGGTTTTCAACGGAGAGGACGGAGGATCGCTCGGCGGACGGTTCCGCGGAGATCGCGCTGGCCGTCGTCGGGCGTCCCAACGTGGGGAAATCCTCTCTCGTCAACGCGCTCCTGGGGCGCGAGCAGGCGATCGTTTCGGAGACGCCGGGAACGACGCGCGATTCCGTGGACGCGGTGCTCGTCCATGCCGGGCGGCGCTTCCGGCTCGTGGACACCGCGGGCATACGCCGCAAGTCGCGCACGGAGCGGGGCCCGGAGGTTCTTTCGGTGGTTTCCGCCAGGAAACGGATCGAGGAATCCGACGTCGTGCTGCTCGTCCTCGACGCGAACGAGGGGGTCGCGGCCCAGGACTCGGCCGTGGCCTCCGCGGCCTACGAAGGGGGCAAAGGCCTCGTTCTCATCGGCAACAAGTGGGACCTCGCGGGCAGGCCCGGCGAGGAGGCCGCGAAGGAGTTTGCGGCGACCGTCGAGGAGCGTCTACCCTTCGCGACTCATGCGCCGCTCCTGCTCGCCTCCGCGCGGACCGGACGCGGGATCTCCCGCGTGCTCGAGACCGCGGCCCGGGTGGCGCAGAACCGCCGCCGCAGGATCACCACGGGGGAGTTGAACCGCGTGCTCGGCCGCCCGCTGCGCGACAAGCCGCCGCGGACCGCCTCGGGCAAGAGGCTCAAGGTCTTCTACGTCGCTCAGACCGGTTCCGCGCCACCGACCTTTACCCTGGTGGCTAACCGCGCCGAGGCGCTCCATTTCTCCGAGACCCGCCGCATCGAGAACATCGTCCGGCAGGCCGCCGACTTCGGCGGCAGCCCGATCCGGATCTCCATCCGCGGCCGGGCGCAGACTCCGGTGGCGAGGAGGAGGCCCCGGGAGAAGTCGAAGCCCGGAGGTCCAGGGACCAAACTGGGGAGTCGGGGAAGCGCCAGAAAGAGTTAAAGTATTTCAGTGGCCAAAACCGAGCAGGAGTTCTACAAGCCGGCCGACGCGTGCCGGCTCGCCGAGGTCGCTCCCTACGTCCTGCGTTACTGGGAGACCGAGTTTCCCGCGCTGGCCGAAGGGAAGGAAAAGGGAGCCGCCAAGCTCTACTCCTCCCGCGACGTCAAGATCATCGCGCGGATCCGGGAGCTCCTCTACGACGAGGGCTTCACGGTCGCCGGCGCCAAGAAGCGCCTCGAGGCCGAGATCTCGGAAGGCCGTTTCGAAGATGGCCTGAAGACGGCGCCGCCCCCCGCCGCCCAGAAGACGGCCGCGAAGTCCCCCCTTCCTTCCATGCGAACGGGTCCGGTCGAGTCGCCGACGCGCCAGAGCCTCCGCCGAAGCGGCTACGGTTCTCCAGCGAAGGCGGAAAGCCGCTCTGGCGACGGCGCGCCCGAGCTCGCCGAGCCCGCCTTCCTCTCCGAGTCCGCCGCGCCCCCGAAGCCCGCGCCCGCGCCCCTTTCCGCCGCGTTTCCCGAACGCAAACGCGTTGTCAGGGAACTCAAGGAGATCGTCAAGTTCCTGGACCGGGGAAAGACGCGTTAGAGCTCCCAGCGGGCCGGCAGGAACCGCACGCCGATCCGGATGATCGTGCCTCGGGGGCGAGGCGGGGACGCGCGGTTTGCCGCGGAGACGACAGGGCCGCTGCTCGAGATCCTCGAGGACTATTTCGGAATCCCCTATCCTTACGAGAAGCTCGACAATCTCGTCATCCCGCAGACGGTCCGCTTCGGAGCGATGGAGAGCGCGGGGCTGCTCACCTACAACGAGACGGTCCTCCTCGCGACGCCGGATCACGAGACTCGCCAGTTCGAGCGCGACTTTGCGAGCATCTGCGCGCACGAGACGGCCCACCAGTGGTTCGGAGACCTCGTCACGCTCGCGTGGTCGCGGAAGGGCGGATAAGCTCGTGGGCGCGAAGAGACCGCTTGCCGAAGCGCTCGAGGTGATCGATCAGTGCGCCGCGGTCAAGGCCGACCAGTCGGCAGCGGTCGCCGAGGTCCTCGCGACGTACTAGAGCGCCTCCCCAGCTTGTCATCCTTCGCTTCGCTGAGGATGACAGGGTATTAGTCGAACAAGCTCCCTAGCGAAATCCGCGGTCACACTCCCGCGAAGCCGGCCCTGGGGGTCGGCGGGGAAGAGGCTATGTGTCCGGGGCGGCGGCCCTTTTCTGCGCCGCTTCGAGCTTCCTGGCGAGATCGTGCAGGGTGTCGTCCAGCTCCCGAAGTGATATCCGCTCGCCCTCGAAGGAAAGCGTCTCGCTGACCGGATCGTAGTATCGGAGCTTGTTCCTCGCGTCGGGAACCCGTGTCGTCGATCCCCGGTTGCCGTTCTCGAGGTTTCCTCTCTCGCACTCGACCCAAGGATCGACCCCCTCATCGAGGTGCTCGAGATGATTCCGGACGGCCCGATCCGCCAGCGGCGACCGGGCAGGCAGGCCAAGATGTTTTCGAAGCTCGATCCCGATGGTCGGCGGGAAGCCCCCCGCAGTTCTTGGACCGTCTTCCGCCGGCCAGAGCGTGCTCGAAATCTTTGATACCGCCAGGAGGAAGCCCTGCGCCGAGTACCAGAATCGTCTCGTGGCGGCGGTCCGACGGCGGTCGAATTCTGCGTGCAGCGTCGTCCAGGACCCGACGTCGAACCATTCGCGCTGGGACCGGAAGTCGCGCGCTGCCTGGTCCCTCTCGGTCAGGGCCGCGCGCAAGTCCCTCATCGCGATCCGCGCAAAGGACACCTGCCAGTCAAGCTCACGGCAGCAGTTCGTGCGAAGAATCTCGTCCATCGCGATCGAGCGCCCCAACATCCCCGCCGGGCTCCGAGAAGAATCCGGGCTCTCGAGGGTCGCAAGAGGTTGTTTCGCAGGGACAATTTACCACACGGCTGGAGCGCCCCTGGACTGCTCCTGACTCCCTGACTACCTCTTTACCGGTCCGAGGTACTTGTCCAGCCAGTCCAGGCTCTCCCGAATGAACTCCTTGCGGGGAACGGCGTGGCCGGTCTCGTAGATGACGTGCCGCTTGTCCGTGTCGGGCGTTCCGAGAAGGCGGTAGAGCGGAAGCTGCGAGGACTCGACCGGAAAGAAGTGGTCGTAGCGGCCGTTCAACATGAGCGTCGGAATCTTCACGCGGGTCACGAAGTTGATCGCGTCGGCTTCGGGCAGCGCCTGCTGGAACTCCAGACCCCCGGACTCCAGAACAGCGGTCTTGAAACGTTTTTCCACCGCGAGGACCACCGGCGCGACGGCGCCGCCCCAGCTCAGGCCGACATAGGCGAGCCTCCCGGGGTCGATGTCCCTGCGCGTTTCGAGATAGTCGATCGAGCGCCCGACGTCCTTGGACCACGCGATGACGTGGTCGCGCCAGAACGCCGTTGGCTCCGGATAGTCCGACTTCAGATCGTCCCGCCTCTCGAAGGTGCTCTTGAAGACGGGAGCGATCAGGGCCCGCCCGCTCCTCGGAATGAAATCGGCGTAGACAGAGAGACTGAACTTGTCGGTATGGATGGCACTGGAGCCCGGGAAATAGACGACCGTCTGGTAGGGAGGCGCCGCGTTTTTCGGCAGGAACAGGTACGCGATGACGCGCTCGCCTCCATAAGCGGCGTTGAAGCTGACCTTCTCCTGGGTCCAGTCCTCGGTCTTTTCGGTCGCTTCGACCTTCGCGTTGAGGTCGCCCTTGTCGTACGTGTAGAGCCCCTTGTACGCGGCGAAGACCTCGTCGGAGACAGGCTTCTCCTTGAAGAAATCCCGGAAGGGGGGCTCGATCGCCGCCGCAGCGGCCGCGGGGGGCGGCGAGGACAGCTTGACGCAACGGAAGCCATAGTTCGCCCGGCGGTCCCAGGGTGACTGGGCGTCCTGGTCTATGAACATGTAAGTCGGCTCCCCGAAGCCGCCTCCCAGGATGTATCGCTTGCCGCCCGGGCTCTCGTTCCAGCACCACTCCTTGACGTTGCCGGCCATGTCGGTCGTGCCGAAGCCGCTCCAGGCGCCGTCGCCTCCGACCGCGACCGTCCCCGCGCCGCGGAAGTTGCTCCCGGGCACGATGAGCATGCTGGCCCGCGTCTGCGCCGCCTCGTTCCAGTGGTAGATCGTCGGGAGGCTCTTGCCCGCGAACTGGGCGTACGCGGCCGCTTCGTACCAGCTCACGCCCGCGACGGGGTGCTTCTCCTGCCCCTTCGGATAACTGCCCAGCTCCCAGGTCGCCGGGCCGGGACGCCCGGTGGCGTCGCGCAGGCGCGCCATCGCGTCCGTCCACGACAGCGTTCGTCCCTCCGCGACGAACGGCTGCTTCCAGAAGTCGGGCTTCTGGTAGCCGCCGGCCTCGACGAACTTCTTGTACTCCTCGTTGGTCACCTCATGCTGATCGACCCAGTAGTCGTCGAGCGGAACCTCCGGAAGGTGATCGAGCCCGGGGATCGCGAGGCCGATCTTTCCGCCCGCCACGCGGACCATTCCGGACGGCGCGCTGCCGGCCGGATCGAGGCGGCAAGAGACGTCCCTCCCGAAACCATAGGCCCAGGCCGGCGCGATCCGGTAGGCGGCCTCGTAGCCCGGCTTGACGATTCGCCAGTAGTAGAAGGCTTTGGGCACGCGGACCTTCAGGAGGGGCGTCTTCCCGAGACTCTCCCAGGCGCCGGGATTTCCCTGGTAGGGCCGGTAGAAAGCCTCGGCGCCGGGCGGAACGCTCTCGACGGAGACCTCCATCGTCGCGTCCGTCCAGAGCTTTGTGAGCGCCGGATCCCGCGGAAGCACGAGACGCGCCTGCCGGGCGAGCGCCGCGGCTTTGATGAAGTCTTCCGCGGCAACCAGCCGGGCGATCTCGGGCTCTGCCGTCTCGCGGGCCCATCTCGCGCGGGCCGTACGATGCCAGAGCCAGCCTCCGAGCGCCGCGACGAGGAGGCCGGCGGCAACGAGGAACGCAACCGATCTCTTCGACAGGCGCTCTGCGCGCGCGGGAGTCAGGGACGCCTCGATTTGATCGAGCTCGGCCTTCAACTCCTCGGCGCTCGCGTATCGCCGCGCGGGGTCCTTCTCCAGCAGCCGGAGGATCACTGCCTTCAGCCGTTCCGGCGCCGCGACGCCGGTGAGCGCCCGCGGCGGAGAGTGCAGGATGGCGTCCGCGATCGCCACGGCCGTGCTGCCGCCAAACGGCAGGCGGCCCGCCAGCATCTCGTACATCACGACTCCGAGCGAGAAGAGGTCGCTGCGCGCGTCCAGAGGCTTGCCGAGCAGCTGCTCGGGCGACATGGACGTCAGCGTTCCGACCGCCATCCCCTCGCGAGTCAGCTCGGGCGCCGCGCCACCGGCCCCCGGTCCCGGCGCCAGCCTCTTGGCGAGCCCGAAGTCGAGGACCTTCACCTGGTTCTGGGGCGTCAGAACGATGTTGCCGCTCTTGATGTCCCGATGGAGGATCCCGGCGCGGTGCGCCTGCGCCAGCGCCGCGGCGATCTGCCGCGCCAGCGCCACGACTTGCGCCGGCGGCAGCGGGCCGCCCGAGACAACATCGTGAAGGGTGCGGCCCTCGACCAGTTCCATCACGATCAGGTGCCGCCCTCCGGCCTCCACCAGGTCGTGGACCGTGCAGATGTTGGGGTGGTTCAGCGCGGACGCGGCCATCGCCTCGCGCCGGAACCGCTCGCGGCGGTCCACGTCCTGCGCGAAATCCTCGGGCAGCACCTTGACTGCCACGATCCGCTCCAGATGCGCGTCGCGCGCCCGGTAGACCTCGCCGAATCCGCCCGCGCCGAGCAGCTCCAGAATCTCGAAGCGATCGAGCGTCGTCCCGAAACCGACCGAGGGCGCGGCCGGCCCGCGCGGGCCGGAGCCGGGCAGGGGAGTCGCGACCGTGAGCTCCCTGGATAGACCGGAGCTTCCGCCCGCTTCGCCGGCGCTCCCCGGCTTCGTCGAGTCATCGCCACGGAAACCCATCAGCCGGGACCCTCGCTTCCTTCCGGTTCGTCTTGACGGCGCCAATTCTACGTGCTCGCGGCCGGTGCGTACCGCATCGACGCTCTCGCTCGTTCATCCCGCGTGGGAGATCGCATCCGACAGAACGCTAAAGGCCCGAGCCGCGTCGCTTCACGGGCGGCGGACGACTACGCCGTCCTTCATGACAAACCGCACGTTTCGAACGGCCAGGATGTCTTTCGTCGGGTCGCCTTCGACGGCAACAAGATCGGCGAGCGCGCCCGGGCGAATCTCCCCGAGGCGGTCCTGCCAGCCGAGAATGCGGGCGTCGGTCGCCGTCGCCGCGACGAGCGCCTGGACCGGAGTCATGCCGTCGCGAACCATCCAGGCGAGCTCCCGCCAGTTGTCCCCGTGGCGGAAGACGCCGACGTCGCTGCCGCATCCGATCGTCACGCCGGCGGCGAGCGCCGCCTGGAAGGCGCGTCGCGCTTCGTTCATTTCGTCCGTCGCGGCAGACTTGCCCGCGACGTAGTGAGAGAAGTACTCGGCGTAGGCCTCGGCGGCGGTCAACGTCGGAAGGTACGCCACGCCTCGCCGGGCCATGAGATGGAAGACCTCCGGCGTGCCCGAATAGCCGTGCTCGATCGTGCTGACTCCGGCTTCGACCGCGCGCCGCATTCCTTCGGGGGTCGTGGCGTGAGCGGAAACCTTTCGCCCGAGCGAACGGGCAGCCTCGACGAGGACCCGGAGCTCCTCCGGGGTGAAGGTCGCAACCGCCGCGCTGTCCGGGCCGCAGCGATAGTCCGCGTACACCTTGATCCAGTCCGCCCCGTGGCCCGCCTGCTCGCGGACGGCGGCGAGGATCTGCGGAGCGCCGCTGACGGCCTGGCCTCCCTGCGGCAGCTCGAGATCCGGCCGGAATCCGCGCGGCCCCGGGCCGTAGCAGCCGGTCGCCACGATGGCGAGGGTCGCGACGGCCAACCGGGGGCCTGGAATGAGACCTTCGCGGATCGCGCGCTGGATCGAGAGATCGGAGTAGCCCGCTCCCTCCGTCCCCAGGTCGCGCAGCGTCGTGAAGCCGGCCTCGAGGGTCGCCTTCGCGTGCGCAGCCGCCTGGAGCGTGCGGTAAGGAACCGGCTCCTTGAGAACCTGGTCGTTCCACAGCGTCTCGTTGTAGGGATGAAGAAACAGGTGCGAGTGGAGATCCATGAGGCCCGGCAGGAGCGTCGTGCCCGCAAGATCGATCGTCTCGGAGAGGGGAGGCGCATGAATCGCCGAGGCCGGACCGACCGATTCGATCCGATCTCCGACGACCAGCACTTCCCAGCCCGGGTGCGTCCTGCCGTCCGAAGAAGTGAAGACGAGAGACGGCCGAAGCCGGAAAGCCCGGCTGCCCGACTGTGCCGTCAGCCCGGCGGCCAGAGCGGCGCCCAGAAAGAAGAGCAGGAATCTGAGGTATTTCATGGGACCTCCCATACGGGGGCTTCTCTTTCCGTTCGATTCGGAACGTATTGTCAGGGAGACGTTCTCCCTGCCGCCCAGGCCTGCCGGGCTCCGGGCGGCAGCGCGTTCATGCGCTTGGCGAAGAGAGTGATCTGCCAGATCTCCCGATCCGAGAGGCTCTGGCGGAAGGACGGCATGCCGGTGAAGCGAATGCCGTGCGCGATCTTCCAGTAGGTCGTCCCTTCGGGATCGTCCTCGACGCCGTGCCTGGCGAGCTGCGGCGCGTCGGGCGTCAGGCCTCGGGCGACCGCGGAAGGGGCGCCCCCGGGCCCCCCGTGGCAGATCTGGCAGTGGGCCACATAAAGGGCGATGCCGGCCGCCAGATTGTCGTCCGTCGAGGGCAGCGGGCTCTTTAGCCCCCCCGCCTCGCGGCGAATCGTCGCCCTCAACGACCGCTTGGCGGCCCACCTCTCCAGGGCGCCGGGCTTCACGTCCTGTCCCGCCGGCAGCGCTCCACTCGTCACGAAGAAGTAGGCGCCCGCGATCGCGGCGGCGATCGAGACGACGATGCCGAGAAAGAACCCTTTCACCACGGCGGACCTCCGTCGAAGCGAGTCTTCATGTCCCCCTCCTCTTTCGAAGGCAGATCCTGCCCTCTCTTCGAGCGCCGATGCTCGCGCCGCCGCGGAGGTCGAGCAGCTATTTCAATCCCTCGCTGACGTAGAGCTGCGAAAGAATTCGAGGGTAGCTGTAGACGTAGGAGCGCCCGTCCGGCGTGAAGAGAAGCGGCGCGATCGTGACGACTCCGGCCGGGTCCACGGGCAGGATGTCCCTCCATGGCTCGCGTTTTCCCGTGGCGAGGTCGATGCGAAAGGCCTTCGCCGGAAGATGACCTTGCGAAAACGCGAAGACGCCCTTGCCGTCCTCGGTCCAGCCGCACATCTCGTCCGTGTTGGTCCAACCGGGAATCGGCCGCGGCTCGCCCCCCTCCAGGGGATAGGCGTATGCCTTCTGGTCGGGTCCGAGCGCGACGACGAAGCGGCCGTCGCCGGAGACTTCCCGGCCGTCGAAGAGACGCACGCCTTCCGGAGTCACCGCGCGGGGTCCGCCCCTGGCGAGATCCTGGAGGAAGAGGCGAGCGCCTCGTCCCGCCTCGTGGCCCTCGAAGAGAATCCGTTTCCCGTCCGGAAGCCAGCGGGCGAAGTGAACTTCGATGTCCCCTTCGAGGCGCCGCGGCTGCCCCGGCCCGGTTGGCAACAGAATCATCCGATAGGGCGGCTGGAGAGGAATGGAGATCGCCCACTTGCCGTCGGGTGACAGGGCCTGCGCGTTCCCTTCTCCGAGCCTCACGGCGGGCGAGCCATCCGTCTTCCTCACGAAGACCGAGTAGTTCGGCCCACCTCCGAATCCCGATTCTCCGAAAAGGACTGTGCCCCCATCCCGCGAGATGTCATACGGGAGCGTCCAGTCGAGCCACGAGAGATCGCGCTCCTCTTTGTCGCCCTGGCGAAAGGCCCGCATTTCGCGCTCGTTGTTCTGCCGAGCCAGAATCGTCCTCCCGTCGCGGGAGACATCGAGAAGGGTCGCGTCGCCGGTCGCCCGATAGAGGACATGGCGGCGCCCCCGAAGATCGACAGCGAGGATGTTGTCGCCCGAGAGGCCGTAGCCGGCGGAGTACCAGATCTCTTTCCCGTCGGGCGACCAGGCGAGCCCCGACTCGGAGTTCTCCTCGGCCGTCAAGGCCCTCTTCTTCCCGGATCGGTCCACGATCGCGACCGTTCCCCGGTTGTCGAAACGACTTGGATGGTCAAAGAACGCTATAAGCGAGGCGTCCGGAGAGACGCGGGGATGGGTGATCCAACCGAGGGTTTCGTAGAGCACCTTTCCAATCGGAAACTCCAGCCGGTAGCGCCCCTCCGCCTCGTGAACGACGGCGAGATCCTTGCCGTCGGGGGACCAGTCGGCGTCTTCGACGCTCTCGAGGATCTCCCGCGGGGCGCCGCCGGAGAGCGGCGCGATGGCGAGCGTTCCAATCGAGTGATGCGTCGTCAGGAAGCGCCGGCCCAGAGAGATCGCCATCTCGCCGTTTTGATTGACTCCGAAGATGTCGGCCTCGGGAAGATCGATGCGTCCCGCTTCCGGACTGTCCCGCCGCGCGGTGAAGAGCCGGATCGGCGCGCCCTGCCAGGCGGCGCCATAGACGATCGTCGAGCCGTCCGCGGCAAACCGGGCGGAGCGGATCGTGCCGCGGCGAAACGTCAGCGGAGAGAAGTGGGGAAATGTCTGGCGGACGGTTCCTCGGCCGATAAAGAGACCCAGAACGAAGACAACTCCGGCGATCGCGATCGCCGCAAGCCCGAGCGAGAGCCGGCGAGCGCGCTTCGGACCGGTGGCGGCGATGACGGGCGCGGGAACCGATCGGCCGGCGACGGACTCGAGGTCGAACGCGAGATCGCGCGCGGACTGGAAGCGCTCGCCCGGGCTCTTCTCGAGGCAGTGCCGCACGATCCGGTCGAGCGACGGAGCCAGGGCGACATCCACCCCCGACAGCTCGGGCGGGTCCTTCTGCGCGATCGCCGCCATGGTCTCCGCCGCCGAGTCGGCGCGAAAAGCGCGTTGTCCCGCGAGCATCTCGTAGAGGATCGAGCCGAAGGAGAAGATGTCGGACCGATGGTCGGCGGGCTGTCCGCGCACCTGCTCGGGCGACATGTAACCCACCGTCCCCAGGACCGTGCCCGGCTCGGTCGCCGCCACCGTCGGCGACTTCGTGAGCTCGCCGCCGAATCCCGTCACCTTTGCCAGGCCGAAGTCGAGGATCTTGACGCGCCCGTCGCAGGTCACGAAGACGTTCTCGGGTTTCAGGTCCCGATGCACGATCCCCTTCTCGTGGGCCGCCGCGAGACCCTGGGCGATCTGGATCGCGTATTCAACGGCCTTCCGCGCCGGCAACGCCGCGCCGGACAACCGGTCTCGCAGCGTCTCGCCGTCGAGCAGCTCGGAGACCGCGTACACCACGGCGTCCTCCCGGCCGAAGTCGTGGAGGGCAAGGATGTTGGGGTGTGAAAGGGCGGCGACCGCGCGCGCCTCCCTTTCGAAGCGGGCGAGCGCGTCGGCGTCGGCGGAGAGCTTCTGGGGCAGGACCTTGATCGCCACCTCGCGACCCAGCCGCGTGTCCCGCGCCCGGAACACCTCTCCCATCCCGCCTGCGCCGAGCGCAGACACGATCTCGTAAGGGCCGAGCCGGGAGCCTTGTGCCAGTGACAAGTCGGGAGGATTGTATTTCGAGGGGTGACCTTACCGGTCATTCCATCTCAAAACGTGCCGCTCGTCCCGCCGCCGCCGAAACTCCCGCCGCCCCCCGTGAACTTTCCCTGTTCCGGCGGCGAGCTCCGCGCCTGCGGCGACAGAGACAGGGCGCCGAGGGCGCCGAGCGTCTGCTGCCTCTCCTTGTCCTCGAAGAGAGGCTCGGCGGTGAGGCCCCCGCGCTGCCGCCCGGGCGACCGGGCGAGCCAGCTATGGACGCCGAGGGCGACGAAGATGAGCGCGAAGCCCGCGACGGAGAGGACCGCCCACAACGGCGCGATGTGGACGTAGAAGCGCAGGGTCGCGATCGACAGCGCGGCACTGACGATTCCCGCGTCCAGCACCAGAGTCCTCCGCGCGCGAATCGCCCAGCCAAGGACGAAGAGCGGAAAGACGGCCGTCGCGATCGCCGCCAGAACCCGCGCGGCGGCGGAAGGAGCGCCCGGGGCGCTCCATCCGGTGGAAGCCACACTCTCGACGACTCGGTGGTCGAGCGCGTACAGGTTGACCGCCCCGTAAACGGCAGCGAGCGACGCGACCACGACGGCGGCGGCGCCGCGCCGGTGAGAAGGAGCCAGCGCGGCCCGGTCGAGGAACCGGGCGCATGCTGCCGCTAGGGCCGCTCCGAGGACGAGCCAGAGCACGCGGCCTTGCGGGAAGCGGGCCGTGAGAAGGAAGAAGAACACCGCGGCGAAGAGCGCGAAGGCCGGATAGCCCCAGCGCCACGCCGCGGCCGCCCACGCCGTGGCGCCGACCAGAAGCAGCAGCGTCCAGGCGGGCTCTCCCCGCCTCATCGCCTCCGCGGTTCCGATCAGCAGGCAGACGACCGACCAGAATGCGGAGGCGCCGGCCGCCGCCGCTCCCACCGTCGAGCCCGACGGCCGGAGACGGTCTGCCGCGAGAGCCAGGCCTCCGGCGAGCAGGAACGCGGGCACCTCCACCTGGTGTGCCATCCCGGCCGAAGCCAGAAGAGCCACCACGAAGAACGTGACGAAGAAGAAGAGAAGAACTCCCCACAGGAGCGCCGGGTTGGGCCACACGGCGGGATAGAGCGCCTCGATGGCCGACAAGGCGTCCTGGTCGATGACGTCGGCCTCGCGCCAGGAGCGGGCGGCCTCCCGGACCTCGCTGTCCCGCTCGGCCCGCGACCACGCGGCTCTCACGCCCGCCTCCGCATCGTCCGGTAGGTCGCGGCGAGCAGCGCGACCACCGCGAGGCTCGATACGGCGACGCCGAGGAAGAACACCTCGTCGGTGGCGTTGCCCGCCTTCCAGAGACGCAACAGCGCCAGATAGCCGGCGATGACGCCGACGGTGAAGTCGAACAGGCGCCGGAACCTGTAAGCGAAGGCGATGACGGCCGCCGAGGCGCCGCACGCGGCGACTTCCCACAGTGGCCAGACCGGCCCGTCCTGGAAAACCCCCGAGAGCAATCCGCCGAAGAGCAGGAGCCAGCCGAAAGCCGCGAACACCGCTTCGAAATGCGCCTTCCGGTTCGCGCGGACCGAGACGAACGCGGCGGCCAGGAAGAGGACGGCGCAAGCCAGAGCGTTGGCGCGGACTTCGCCGGGGTGTTCCGCCAGACTCGATTCCAGAGGAAACCGCGTCGAGAGGCCGCGCCAGGCCGCGAACGAGGAAAGCCCGAGCGACAGGACGACGCGCGAATCGAATCGATAGGCGGCGGCGAGCGCGATGACCGACAGGACGAGCAGGTGGTAGGCCCAGTGCGGTCCGAGGAAACGGAAGCGGCTCTCGACGTAAGCGAGGTCGGAGCCGACGAGCAGCACGGCGAGCAAGAGGAGATAGTCCGCCGCGACGTGCGATTCGCCGGCGGCGTTCCACGAGAACGGAGGCGAGCGGTGAAGCACGAAGAGGATGCACCCGGCGGCCGCGGCCGCCAGGAGCGAAGCGATCGCCACGGGCCCGATCCGTTCCTGGTTTTCCTTCAGGAAGAGGCCCACGCCGGAGACCGCGAGCAGGACGCCCGCGTAGAGGAGCGCTCGCAGCTCGAAGCGAACGGACACGAGATCTCGCCGCGCTACGCGCAGAAGCGTCGCCGACTGACCGGGGGAGAGGATCCTCTTCTCCGTCAGAACGCCGATGGCGTCGGCAACCTCGGGATTCAAGATCGCTCCGCCATCAGAAGCCTCTGATCAACCCTCGTCCGCTGCGAGCGCCGGGCGGCGTCCCTATTCGGGCATTCTGCAATAGCAGTAAACGAATTCCTGCTCGGTACCCGAGGGCGTCTTGTGGACCTCCGTCGCGCTCCCGAGTCGCGCAAACTCGGATCCGAATTCGGCATGGAGTTGCTCAGGAGTAAAGCGCAGGACCTCCAGACCGCTGCACTTCTCGGGGCCGTGGGGCCCGAATGTCGCCACGACGATGTGGCCGCCCGGCTTCAGCGCCCCTCGAACCGCGGCCACGTATTTCTCGCGCGCGCGAGGTTCCCGGAGGAAGTGAAAGACCGCGCGGTCGTGCCAGAAGTCGTACGCATGGGCCGGCAACTGCGTCTCCGTGACGTCGGTGCAAATCCACCGGACCCGGCAAGCGCGCTCGCCCAGGCGGTCTCGGGCCGCGTTCAGGGCTGTTCTCGAGAGATCCAGCACCGTGACGTTCGTGTAGCCGCGGTCGAGAAGATCATCCACGAAGGTCGATGCGCCTCCGCCGATGTCGATCACGCCTCCTGTCCGGCCGACATTCGCCGCTTCCAGGAAAGCCAGAGACCGATCGAGGTGCGGGCGGAACCAGCTCACCTGCTCCGTACCCCTGGAGGTGTAAACCTTGTCCCAGTGCTCTCTGCTGCTCATTTGAAAGCCGGACCTGGGCTCGATCATACGCGGAGCCGCCTGATGCGTCGAAGTCTGGCGGCGGCGCGATCGGACTTAGAAGCGCTGAATCCGCTCGAACAGCTCGTCGGCCCCGGCGGCGCCGAGGAGCTCATCGGTCGTCGGGTAGAGGACCCCCTCCTCCTTGAGGTTGTGCTCTCCGAGGACGTCGTGAAGGCTGCGGCGCAGCTGTTCGACCGGGGCGGCGCGGTCCGCGATCCCCGTTTCGATTTCGCCGATCAGGGCCTCGATCTCGCGGTGCTCCGCCCGCATGACCGCCGTGGGGCCCATCGCCGGCGACAGGCCGGTGGCCTCCTCGAAGGCGGGGAACAGGACCTGCTCCTCGAAGGCGATGTGCCGGCGCAGGCCCGCGGCGAACGCGGCGTAGTTTTCGCGGGCCGCCTGCAGGTCCCCTTCGGCCCGCATTTGAAACGCCGCCGCCTCGAGCGCGTCGAGCCGGTCGTGATCCCAGGAGAGCGCCTCGTTGATCCCGCGGGCCGCTCCCGGCGGGGCCTCGCGGCGCGCGACCGCGATCGTCCACGAAGGCGGCCCCGGGCGCAGGTGAGACCACTCGAAGAGCCCACGGCGTTGCGCCTGCAGGCTCCTCAGCAGGTTGTCGCCGGCGTCGCCGGCCGTGATCACGAGTATGTCCCCGGGCGCGAGCCTGTCGAACGCGGCCAGGAGATGCGACGGGCGCTCGCCGGCGGCGATCTGGCAAAGGTCGAGCGATTCTTCGATCGTCAGGCTGATTGTCATGCGTAGGTCCCCTTTCCTCGGCGGACGATCGCACGCGGCCGGCTCCACCCCTATGATCCCGGTCATGCCGCGCTGAGACCAGCGAGGCCGGACACCGCACGCCCTCGACGAGCGCTGTGCCCCCTACTGCTTGTCGTAGACCGCGGTGCTCTTCACCTTCTTGCCGCTCGGATCGGTCAGTGTTGTTGTGACCGTGCGACTCTTGCCGTCCGCCGCGACGGCGACGCGGCCCGTACCGACCAGCTTGCCGTCCTTTTTGGAGTTGAACTCCAGAGTCCGGTCGCCGGTTTTCTTGTAGGACCGCATGTCATGGGTCGGATCTCCGGTGACCGCGTAGTCCTTGCCGTCGTACTTGCCCGTCCACTCGTGGTGCACCGGCTTGCCATCGCTGGTGACGCCTTCCACCGTGATCTTCACGTTCTCGCCCACGGCCTCATAGATCACGGTGTTGTTCTTCGTCGCTCCCGGGCCGAGCTTCGACTTGGCCTCGTTCAACTTCCAGGTGCCCATGTTCGGATCCGCGGCGAGGCAGATCGCGATACCCGCAAAGAACGCCGCCAGAGACGCCAGGATGGTCTTGGTCTTCATTTCCCCTCCTCTTTCGAAGCAGGTCCTGCATTCCGGTTTGGGCGACCATTCTAGCCTGCCGCGGAGCCCAGGCAAATCATTTCAGTCCCTCGCTGACGTAGAGCTGCGAGAGGATCCGAGGGTAGCTGTAGACGTAGGAGCGCCCGTCCGGCGTGAAGAGGAGCGGCGCGATCGTGATGACGCCGGCCGGGTCCACCGGAAGGATTTCCCTCCACGGCTCGCGTTTTCCCGTGGCGAGGTCGATGCGAACGGCCTTCGCCGGAAGGTGGCCCTGCGAAAACACGAAGACTCCCTTGCCGTCCTCGGCCCACCCGCACATCTCGTCGGTGTCGGTCCAGCCGGGTATCGGCCGCGGCTCGCCTCCCTCCAGGGAATAGACGTAGGCCTTCCGGTCGGGTCCGAGCGCGACGACGAAGCGGCCGTCGCTGGAGATTTCCCGGCCGTCGAAGAGACGCACGCCTTCCGGAGTCACCGCCCGTGGCCCGCCGCTGGCGAGATCTGGCCAACGTGTTCCGAACCGGTTCTCTTGCTCCGACAGGCTTAGAAGGAGACCCCCCGCCTTCCCCGGAAGGCCTCCTCAAAATTTCTTTTCGCGGCCCGCAATCGGTGCTGCCGTTCTTTCCTGTCGTCGGGCACCGGCCTGGGAGAATCCAGAGAGGCTGCGAGCTGTTCAACCCATCGACCCAGGACGTCGGCCACTTCGGAGAGATCCAGGTTCTGGCCGAGGAGATACTCGACCACTCGGAACCTGTCCTCGAATCCCGCCAGCGGGTGGGCTCGATGGGTTTCGCGCACTGCGCTGGCCAGCGCCTTGCGGGAGGCGTCCCTTACCGAGTCTCCACCAGCGAACACCATTTGCCGAATGCCTTTCTGTCTCTTTTCGCATTATCGCACTGCCTCTCGGCGATCCGACAACGAGGGACTGTTGGGATACGCTGTCCGTCTTGAAGGAGGACTCATGGCAAAACGTCGTAGGCAATCTCTTGCCCTTTCTGGAGAACACGCTCGCCAGGCTCTGGCGGTTCTCATCCAGGAAGGTAAGCTCGCCGCGAGCGAGGTGAAGAAGGCTCTGCAACGGCGCGACCGCCTGGTCCGGGCGTTGCGCGCAAGCCTGGCCGCTCTTGAGGCGGGAGTGGCTGGAGTCGGGCGTCGGGTTCTCAAGGACGGCCTCTTCGCGATGGCCGGAACGCGGAAGGCGGCAGTGCGTCGGGCGGCCCGAAGGAAGCCGAAGATTTCGGCCGCCACCCGGAAGATGTACCAGCAACAAGGCCGGTACATGGCTAGTCTTCGGCCGTTGCCCAAAGCCGCCCGAGCGAAGATCAAGGCGATCCGGGAGAAATCTGGGGTGCGGGCGGCTATCGCGGCGGCGAAGCGGATGGCCAAGTGAGTGAGCCTTCGCCTCCGGGCTAAGGGTCTGCAGGGTCACGATCTGCCAGCGGCGCGCAACGGGGTCGAACACGGAGCAGCGGAGCGAGTCCGCTGCAGCGCGATGTTCGACGGCGTGAGAGCGCCATCTACGAACTCGTGGCCGGGGCGCAGAGTTCCAAGTCGTGACCCTCTGGATCCGCAAAATACACCGATCTCGCGGGCATCCAGCCGTGAAATACAGGACCCCTTACCGCCAGCCCGCGCTCTCGAAGGACTGTTGCGGCCCGCTCGATGTCAGCGTCGGCTATGGTGAAGGCGAAATGGAGTTTGGGAAACTCCGCCGGATCTTCTTGAAGGACGAGCATACCCGCGTTGGCCCCCAGGCGGAGGAAGAGCATCGGACGCTTCGGATCACGGATTGCTACCTGCAACCCCAGGACTTCCCGGTAAAAGGTCTCTGCTCTTGGCAGCGACTTCACTCGGATCGCGACTTCGTAAAGACCGCTGATCGGTAACATGCTTCCCCCTCTTCCTTCGAGGCGTGTCGCGGGCGACTCACGTCGATGCCTGTACCGAGCAACCGAACGCGTTGAAGCTCATCGGCGAACGCAGCGAAGCGGAGCGAGCCCGCTGAAGCGACCGGTCAAGCGCGAGGTTGACCTTCAGGTCGAACATTCGAGGGCCACGATACGCTCCTGGGCAGGTGCTCCTGAACGGGCCAAGGCTTCCGTTGCCCGGAAATGCTTGAGTCGACAGGGCCGGGCCGTCCTGCGGAGGGGCGTGCTTCTGAGGGGAGTGCGGAGGGAGGCACGGGGGCACTCGGCCAGGCGATGATTCGCCTTGTCAGTGCCGGCGTCGGGCTGCGTCCGACGCCAATCTCCTGCGGCAGGACCTTCAGCGCCAAGTCCCTTATCCAGCACCCTGAAGTCGTGGTCAGCGGCGACCGATGTTCTGGCCGCAGGCCGTGCTCTTGATCCGACACGCCAGCGCGTATACTGAGTGCGTCCCGGATGTCAAAATGGAAATTCGGGGGAATAACCTGTTGAGAAGGAAGGTGCCAAGATGCCGGAAGATCGGATTAGGGTTGCGCCCAATACAGTAGCGTATGCTGACAGGGAGAACCACAAGCTAGTAGTGGAGTTTGCCATCCCAGGAGCGCCAACGGATACAATCGATGTGAAGGTCCTGGAAGACAGCGTCCACCTGACAGCGCCAGCAAGGGAGATCGAGTATGTTGCAGCACTGGCTTTAGGTTGGCCGGTGAGACCTGACAAAGCCGAAGCGACCTACGAGCACGGCCTGCTCCGAATCGAGGTGCCCTTCAAAGATCCGATGGAAGGCGCAGTGAAGGTCGCCGTCAAAGCAGGCGGCGCGGGAAACAAGGCCAAGACCATCGAAGCTAAGCGCCGGTAACATTCCGCAACCCGAGAAGGCGGCTTTCTTGCCGCTGCCGGCAGCGGTCTACGGCGCCTGCCGAAAGTAGGCCACACGGGCAAGCTCGCTGTAGCTGGCTCGCTTCCACGGCAACGATAACTTCGTCCCGGTCTGCTATGCCCACCGGCGGCACGCCGGGCTCAGGGTAGCGGCGGGTTCTTGCGCATGTAGATCTCGGTGCCGCCCT
Source organism: uncultured Acidobacteriota bacterium (assembly GCA_963837495.1). GTDB lineage: Bacteria > Acidobacteriota > Thermoanaerobaculia > UBA5066 > Gp7-AA6 > JAWOLE01. The sequence goes on from CAWINF010000002.1 coordinate 911,088, forward strand.
TCTCGAAGCGAACCTCGTCCATCAGGCGGTTGATGAGATAGATGCCGCGCCCGCCGGTCGAGAAGATGTTCTGCCCGACGACCGGTGACGGCAGGCTCGCCGGATCGAAGCCCTGCCCCGGGTCGCGCACGACGATCAACATTCCGCGCCCCCGATCGCAGGCCACCGAGCACTGGATCTGCTTGGAGGCGTCGTGCCGTACGCCATGCTCGATGGCGTTGGACAGCGCCTCGCGCAAAGCGAGTTCGATCTCGAACTCATGCCCGACGGCGCAGCCCATCTCGTTGACGATGCCCATGATCTTCCCGACCGCGGGCGAGATGGCATTGACGTCGCCCGGCAGCCGGAGGTCCACCTTGACCTGCAGGTCCTTGTCCTCGAACTCGCACCGCGGGAGCGCTTCGCTCGGCATGCAATTGGCGAGATTCTATCGCGCCGCCGGTCCCGGTGCGGAGGATCAGGAGCCAGAGGAAGAAGGCCGAAAGGCGGCGGGAGGCGCAGATCAGGGCGATTCGGAGGAAGCCAGGAGGGGACGTGGACGCGGCCATCGCGGCGGCGAAGCGCATGGCGAAGTAAGCTCTTCGGGATGGCGCCCTGCGCTTCGTGGCGAACAGGGGTAACATCAAAACGCCGCCCCGATTACCGGAGCGGCGTGCTTCCAGTCGGTGCGGCCAATTATGCCGAAAGGCACCGCCTCTTGTGCGAAGGGCGCGGCCGACGACTAGATGGAGGCTACTCCTGTTCCGGGTCGGCTGGTGATCGTTTGATTCGATTACTCTGATAGGCAAGAACGATGGCCTGTCAGTTGGAAAGTCTCTGCGCACTCAATCTCGTCGCAATTTGAGGGTCTTCTCGCGAGCAGACCTTTAGAAGAAACCTCAACGCCGCGGTCCCAGAGGGCTAGAACCTCCCCTCATGCCGAGAGGTCAAAAGCGGGCTGAGCGGAGCGGCGGAGGAACCTTGATCGTGACTTCTCGGTCGAGTAACGCGTCTCTACTTCCTCTCGCCCAATCCGGCAGCGCATGCAAGGCAAAAAAAGAGGCCCCTCTTGGGGCCTCGGCTGAACGAGCGCTCTCAGGCGCTCATTATTCGTTAGTTCGGAAGGTACGTGGAGGCGGTCTCGTAGGTCTCCACCGTAGGCGTTCCCGCGATCACGGGCGTGAGCTTCGCCAGAACCTGCGGATAAGTAGCCGTACCGTAGGTCTCGGCGTGCTGGCGGTTATCCCAGAGGCTGATGAAGTTCGCGCCCTTGGGGTTGACGAGCGTCACTTCCTCTTGGAAACCATTCTGCTTCCGCAGAATCGGAAGGACTTCCTTCTCGAAGATGTTGTTGAACTCTCTCTCTTTGCCGCTCTTGATCTGGAAATGGACTTCGCGTGCGAACTTCATGACTGAATCTCCTGAGTCCTTGAGGTAGATGGCCTCCATCGGGTGTTCCCCGACTCGAAGGAAAGACGGCGACGACAAGGTTCCGAAGCCGAGTGGACCTTTGAAGGAACTCCACACTATCACACATCGGCAATTAAGCAGCGGACTATTGTCGCGTCATGAAGTCGAGGGAAAGAATGAAAGGAATGACAAAAGTGTGTACGAAAAGCGCAGCTTCGCCGAAACTATGGGCCGCGCCCCGAGTTGCAAAAGGCCAGACACGACACCCGCATCCATTTTTCAGCAGCCTGCTAGGGATCGATTGTCACTTCCGGATCGGTTTTGACGGGCCCGTTAGGCGTCTTGACCGTCACGCTGTATTTGTGATCGCCCTTGTGGTCCGCCGTCGGGACGATCGAGGCGCAGTGTTTCGCGGTGGCCTTTCCGGAGCAGATCGGGACCGGGAGCTTTTTCGCCGGCTTCCTCTTCTCCGGGTTCGTCTGGTTTTCCATCCCAATCGTGAAGTCGAAGGGCGCGCTTCCTTTGGCGACCTGCCAGTCGGCGTAGTCCTTCTTGCCGTAGTGCAGGGCGACCGGATCCGGGCTGGCGGTGACCTTGTTGGTCTGGGGGTCGAGCGTGAGATCGACGACCACGCGGTTGCCTCCGGCAGGCGCCGCGGCCGCCGTCTTCGTCGCGTCGGATGCAGTGAGGAAAACGACGAGCAGGAATAGCGAGATGCCCGGGGCGATCAGCCGTTTTCTACGATGCGACATTGATCCTCCTCATTTTCAATCCTCGAATCAGACCTTCTTCGGCGGTTTGCGCTGGAGCGCTCGATCGAATCTCGGGTCCTTTCGGAGGCTCGCGAACTGGGGCTCCTGGCGGATCTGCTTGATCCCGCAGCCGGCCTCGACGGCGCGTTCGATCCAGTCTATTGCTTTTCCGTCGTCGCCGGCGAGACTCGTCACGATCGCGGCGTCGTAGAGGACCCGGGGATCCCGGGGCGAAAGGGCGAGCGCCCTGGCGATCTCCTCCTTCGCGCCGTCCCCGTCTCCGGCGCGGGCCAGGCAGACCGCCAGCCGCGCGCGAGCCGATGCACCCCGAGGATTGACCTCGAGGTCCGAGCGCGCGAGACGGATGGCGCGCGCGTAGGCGTCCTGCGCCGGCGCTTTCTGCCCGCTCCAGAAATAGGCGTCCGCGAGGTTGGCCCAGCCGTCATAGCTTCCCGGCGTCAACGCGACGGCCTTTTCAAAGTCCCGCGAGGCGTCGGCATAGCGGCCGAGGAAGAACTCCGTGGTGCCGGCGTTGGAGTAGGCGCCGCTCGTCGGCTCGATTGCGATCGACTTCTTGTAGGCCGCGAGCGCTTCTTCAAAGTTGTCCATCTGATGGTAGGCGGCTCCGAGATTGCTGAACGCCCGCGCGCTGTCGGGAGCGAGCTCCGTGACGCGGCGGAACATCTCGACGGCCCGCGAGTAGTCTCCGCGGTTGAAATAGAAGCCGGCGAACTTGCTGTAGCCGAACCAGTACGACGGCTGGAGCTGAATCGCGCGGCGGTACGATGCTTCGGCGGCAGTTTCGTTTCCGGCGGCGTCCTCTGCGCGGGCCAGGCCGAGGGATGCTTCGTAATCGTTCCCCCGGATCGAGAGCGCATGCTGGAACGATCGGACGGCTTCCCCGGGCTGGCCCGTCCTCAGGCGCAGCTCGCCCAACGTGATGTCGACCTCGGGCAGCGTGGCGTCGACCAGGGCGGCCCGCGCCGTAGCCGAGCGGGCCTCCTCCGCCCAGCTCTTCTCGCGGGTCAGGTTGAACTTGAAGAGGTACGCGCGCCCCAGGGCGGCGGCGACGAGCGCGGAGCCCGGCTCTTCCGCGGCGAGAGGTTTGAGAAGGCCGATCGCCTCGTCCACAGAAGCGCTCTTGTCGTACCGCTGAAGAGACCCGAGCGCCTGCATGTAGCGCTCCTGCTGGCTCGCCGTCTTCAGGCCCGACGCGGAGGCGGTCTCGCCGCCCGGCCGCGCGGGGAGCTTCAACTTGCCCGCCACACGGTCGGCGACCTCGTCCTGCAGGGCGAAGAGGTCGGACGCGGGGCCCGTGACCTGGTCCACCGCGATCTGCCGCTTCTCGTCGGCGTTCAGGATGGCGAACGTGATGCGAATGCGGTTGTCCGCGCGCTGGAACGAGCCGGACACGACGATGGTCGCCCCGACGCTCGCCGCGACGCGGTACGGATCGGATTGTTTTTCCGCGGCGCTCGTGAGCGCGGAGGACGCCACTACCTGCAGCCCGGAAGAACGGGCGAGCCGCGCGCCCACCGTTTCGGCGAGACCGTCGCCGAGGATCTGCCCGTTCGCCTGCCCGCTCAGGTCTCGGAAGGGCAGCACCGCGAGCGAGATCTGTCCGGCCGCGGCCCCCGAGGCCCTCAGCCCGCGAGAAGGCCGCAGGGCAAGCCACGCGGCGGCCGTCGCGACGATCAGCGCAGAAGCGGCCAGAGAAACCGCCAGCCTCCTGTGTCCACGCCGCGCGGGCAGGACTGGGGTGAGAGTCCCCGACCTCATTTCCTCCAGCGTGCGATCGATCTCGATTCGGGCGTCTCCGATGTCCCGCAGGCGGTCAGAGCGGTCCTTCTGCAGGCAGCGGGTCATCAGCTCGCGGATCCGCGCGGGCGTGCCCGCCGGGAGCGCGCTCCATTGCGGCTCCGAAGACAGGACCGCCACGATGACGTCGGACGCCGTTTCGCCGGCGAAGGGCCGCACTCCGGAGAGCATCTCGAAGAGAACGCATCCGAAAGCCCAGATGTCGGTCCTCTTGTCCACGGGTTTCCCGCGCGCCTGCTCGGGGCTCATGAACTCGAGGGTTCCCAGGATTTCGCCCGGGCGCGTCTCGTCAGCGACGTGCGTCGGGAGGCTCGAGAACTCTCCGGAGGACGGCGCTTCCGTGACCTTGGCGAGGCCGAGGTCGAGGACCTTGACTTTTCCGCCCGGCGTGACCTTGATGTTGGCCGGCTTCAAGTCGCGGTGGACCAGGCCTCCCTCGTGCGCCGCCTCGAGCGCCTCCGCGATCTGCCGGCCGATCGCCAGCGACTCCTCCAGGGACATCGCTCCCTGCGCGAGCTTCTCCGCGAGGGTCTCGCCCGGGACCAGCTCCATCACGATGCACGGCACGCCCTCGAGGTCCTCGACGCCGTAAATGGCGGCGATGGCGGGGTGGTTGACCGAAGCGAGGAGACGAGCCTCCCGCTCGAAACGCGCCAGACGCTTCGGGTCCCTCGCGAATGTCTCGGGAAGTACCTTGATCGCGACATCCCGGCCGAGGCGCCTATCCCGCGCGCGATAAACCTCTCCCATGCCGCCCTTCCCGAGCGGATCGAGGATCTCGAAACTGCCCAGACGTGTCCCCGGTTGCAGGGCCATGGATTCGCGCGAGCGATTCTATGCCCTGCGCTTGCGCCCCTATCTCTCGATGATGATCCCGGCGTCCGCCGTGTCCTTGCCGTGCAAAGTCTCTGAGCGTTTCCCAATACTTGTAAGAGAAGCTGCCAGGGCACGGCGGAAGCAGGTTCTTGAGCTTGGGGTTGACGGGGAGCCTAGCAAGAAGATCGAGGGTCGGGCTTGAATATCGGGAGTTGATCTGGCGTGGGCCGTCCGGTCCTCGCGCCTGGCCTTCAGGCCTTCCTTAATCGCCGATTTTCAACCCTGACCCCGCCGCTGCCCCTGCACGGAGGCGAAGCAGATGGCCAAGTGAGTGAGCCTTTCGCCCGCCGGGTTAAGGGTCTGCAAGGGTCACGATCTGCCAGCGGCGCGCAACGGGGCCGAACGCGGAGCAGCGGAGCGAGTGCGCTGAAGTCGCGGGTTGAGCGGCGTCTGCTGGCCGGATGGCCTTATCCACGCAGGGTCCGAGGCGCGAGCCCGAGGCGAGCGTCATCGTCTATTTGAGCCCTTCGACCAGATAGAGCTCCGAGAGAACCTGACCGTAGTAGTAGGCGTAGGCCCTTGCGTCCGGCGCGATCTGGACATTCGGGATGACGTTGGCCCCGGCCAGATCGGGCGGGATCAATTCCTTCCAGAGCTCCCGGCGCCCGGTCGAGAGATCCAGCCGAAAGATCCGCGCCGGCACGTCTCCGATCCGGTAGACAAAGAGCGACCGGCCGTCCGCGCTCCACTGCGCCGGGAATTCGCCTTCCGCGAGGCCCTCGATAGGCAACGGAGAACCCCCATCCAGCGGATAGCGCGCGAACCCGGAGCCCGGCGCGGCGCCCGTGGCAAATCTTCCATCCGGAGACACGACGACTCCGTGGAAACCTCCTCCGGCGCCTTCGGCCGTCACCGGCCGGGGAGCTCCCCCCGCCAGGTCCTGAACGTACAGTCGCGCGCGACGGCCCTTCTCGCTTCCCGCGAAAAGGATTCGCTTGCCATCGGGAAGGAACCTTGCCGCCTGATAGTTCTCGATCGGGCCGCGCTCCAGCCGCCTGGCCTCACCGGCTCCGGTCGGCAACAGGGTCAGTTGAGAGTAACTCTGCGGAGTCGCCAGGGCCCACCTCTTGTCGGGTGAGAGCGCGAGCGCGTAGCCCTCGCCGAGGCGCACCGGCGGCGAACCGTCGCTCTTGCGCACGTAGACGGTGCCCGTGCCTCCTCCACCCCCTATCCCTTCGTAGAAAAGAAGTGTCGTCCCGTCCGTCGAGATGTCCGCGGGTATCGTGCCGTCGAGCCAGGAGAGATCGCGCTCACGCGTTTCGCCCGGCGGCAGAACGGCCATCCGAGCCCGCACGCCGTCGCGCGTCAACAGGACACGGCCATCCCGCGAAACGTCGTGTAAGGTGCCGGCGGACTCCTCGATCACCCTCCTGCGCCCCGAAGCGGTGACACCATAGAGCGTTCGGCGGCTTATGGTCCCCAGGGACGTCGCGGTGAACCAGATCTCCTTGCCGCCGGGAGACCACGCGACGCCCTGCACGCTGGGCCAGGACTCCGAAAGGGCCTTTCGTCTGCCGGCCCTGTCAACCAGCGCCAGGGTGCCGGCGTCGTCTCCTCGAAGTGGATGGTCGATGAAGGCGACCGCATCCCCTGCAGGTGAGACGCGGGGGTGGCTGATCCAGCCGGAGGTTTCGTAGAGCCGGTTCCCGACGGGGAACTCAAGGCTTGTTCGCGTTCCGACCTGGCGGACCACAGCCAGGTTGACTCCGTCCGGCGCCCAGTCGGCCGCAAGGACGTTCTCGAGGACTTCCCGCGGAGCGCTGCCCGACATCGGCACCTGGGCGAGCGTTCCCAGCGTCTCCCAGCCATCTATGTAGTGCCGGCCGAGGCACAGAGCCATCTCTCCCGAAGAAGAGATCGAGAGGACATCGGCGCTCGGCAGGGAGAACGGGAGGGATTCGGGGCTGCCAGGGCGAGTGGAGAAGAGCTGCACGGGCATGCCGTTCCAGGACGCGCCGTAGACGACCGTCTGGCCGTCTGGGGCAAACCGCGCCGAAAAGACATACCCGCGGCGAAACGTCAGCCTTTGGAAGGAAGCGGGCGGGCTCTTGCCGGCGCGCTGGCCCAGAAAGAACGCGGCGAATCCGACCGCAATCAGCAGCGCAACGCCCATCAGCGCGGGCCAGAGACGCCGGCGAGGGCGCGACGCAAGAGCCGTGATGGTTTCTCCCGAGACTCCGGCCTCGGAGAGATGGTCCCGTACGCTTGCCAGCTCGCGCGCGAGGTCGCGCGTCGAGGCGTAGCGCTCTTCCGGGTCCTTGGCCAGGCAGCGCTCGATGATCCAGCGCAGAGGCGGCGGGACGTCGGCCCGGCGCTTGACCAGAGGCTCGGGTTCCTCGCGGATGATGGCCGACATCGTCTCCGCCGCGGTCTTCCTCGCGAACGCCTTGTGTCCCGAGGTGATCTCGTAAAGGATCGAGCCCAGGGAGAACTGGTCGGAGTGGAAGTCCAGCGGCTGCCCGCTCGCCTGCTCGGGCGACATGTAGCCAACCGTTCCCAGCACGGTCCCTGGATATGTCTCGGGCCTGGCCAGCGTCGGCATGGCCGACACCTCACCCGATTCCGGCTCCACGAGCTTGGCCAGGCCGAAGTCCAGGATCTTGACGAAGCCGTCTTTGGAGACCATCACGTTCTCGGGCTTCAAGTCGCGGTGGACAATCCCGGCGGCGTGCGCCTTGGCGAGCCCCTCGGCGATCTGCACGGCGATGCCGATCGAGCGACGCACCGGCAACGGTTCGGTGGCGGAGAGTTCGCGCAGCGTCCTGCCGTCCACCAGCTCCATCGCGATGAAAGCGACCTGCTCCGCCTGTCCGATCTCGTAGATCGTGATGATGTTGGGGTGGTTCAAGGCCGAGGCCGAGCGCGCCTCCTGCTCGAAGCGGGACAGACGGTCCTTGTCGAGCGAGACTTCTTCCGGCAGCACCTTCAAGGCCACCTCGCGCCCGAGCCGGGGGTCGCGCGCCCGGTAGACCTCCCCCATCCCGCCCGCGCCGAGCGGCGACAGGACCTCGTAAGGGCCCAGACGAGTCCCCGATGTGAGGGCCATCCGAATCGCGGAAGTCTACGCCTGCTGCTCTTGGACATACACTTTCCCCCGAGGGCGGCAGCTCTCGGGGACGGGTTACCGCGTTCGGGACGCCGGGCGGCTCAGCCCGTTACTGCCAGCCGGTTGTAAACCGTCGGGTTGGATCCACCGTCTAAGGCTTCGTTACACTCGTTGTCTCGAGTCGGAGGGCGCGATGAGAGACTCAACACACTTCTTCCGGGCAACGACCTCCGACCGCAGGCGCCTTCGACGTCTCGCTATCAGTCTCGTGCCGGTGTTTGCAGGCCTGGCACTCGTGGGCCCGCTGCTGGCTCAAGGGCAATTACCCCCAAGTGTTCATCGGCCGGGGACGAGGGTGCTTCCTCCGCGGAGCACGATCACAGCCCCCACCGCAGACATCATTCGCTTCCTCGAACAGGCGACGTGGGGTCCGACAGACGTCGAGGCCGGGCGTGTCCTTCAAATGGGCATGTCAGCCTGGATCGACGACCAGTTCGCAAAGGCCCCCACAGGCTACCCGGCGTTCACACCTGTGCCCAACAGCCCGGACCCGAGCTGTACGGGCAATTGTCAGCGGGACAACTACTCGATGTACCCGATGCAGAAGCAGTTCTTCCTGAACGCGCTCTACGGCCAGGACCAGCTGCGGCAGCGCGTCGCCTGGGCCCTGCACTCGCTCATCGTCGTTTCGGGTCTCGACCTGAATCGGCCGAGCTGGTACCAGCCCTATCTGGACGTGATCTATCGCAATGCCTTCGGCAACTACCGCCAGCTCCTCTACGAAATGACGTTGAACCCGGGCATGGGCGACTACCTGAACCTGAACACGAGCACCGCGAACCTCCCCAACGAGAACTACGCCCGGGAGATCATGCAGCTCTTCTCTCTCGGGACGGATCTGCTCAACATCGACGGCTCACCCCAGACGCGCGCCGATGGCACGATCATCCCGACTTACGATCAGTTCGCGGTGACGGAGCTGGCTCGCGCGCTGACGGGCTGGCACTTCGCTCCGGATATCGGCCCCGGCATCAGGAACTATCGCGATCCCATGATCGCGTCAACGGCAAAGCACGACGCGGGCTCGAAGACGCTCTTGAACGGATACGTGATCCCGCCGGGCCGGTCGCCGGACCAGGACCTGAACAACGCCCTCGACAACATCTTCGCGCATCCCAATATAGGGCCCTACGTCTCGCGTCATCTGATGAAGTACCTCGTGACGAGCAACCCTTCGCCGGCCTACATCCAGCGCGTCGCGACGGTGTTCAACGACAACGGCTCCGCCGTGCGCGGAGACATGCGAGCTGTCGTGAAAGCCATCCTCCTCGATCCGGAGGCCCGCCAGCCGGCGCCCGCGAGCGCCGATTTCGGGCACTTGAAGGAGCCGGTTCTCTTCGTTCTGAATCTCCTTCGTTCAATGAACGCGCGGTCCGCCAACGGCCAGACGACCTCCGACGGCTATCTCAATCCCACGGTCTCGGCGCTCGGTCAGGACGTCTTCCGGCCTGCCACGGTCTTCAGCTACTACCCGGCCTTCTACCAGGCTCCGGGCACGACGATCGTTGGGCCGGAGTTCGGCATCTTCGATCAGACGACGGCGCTGAAACGGGCCAATTTTGTCAATACGATGGTCTTCTCGAACATACCGGCGACTGTTCCGACGGGGAACGCCCCGAATGGGACCTCGCTCGACCTGTCTGCTCTGACGGCCCTCGCAGCAGACCCGGTGGCGGCGGTCCAGGGACTCAATCACTCGCTCCTGCACGACAGCATGTCCTCGCAGATGCAGGCAGAGATCCTGAACGCCGTCAACGCGGTACCCGCGACGAACCCTTTATCGCGCGCGCAGACGGCCCTCTATCTCGTCGCCAGCTCGTCGCAGTACCAGGTGCAGAGGTAAGCCATGAATGAGCAGTCCCGGCGTCAATTCCTTCTGCGCACGGGTTGCGCAGGCCTCGGCGCGATGGCGCTCTCGGCCGGTTTCAAGAAGCTCGGCCTGATGAACCTCTACGCTCAGGACAGGGCCCGGGAAGCCGCCGCGGAAGAGGGCTACAAGGCGCTCGTCTGCATCTTCCTTTTCGGAGGAAATGACTCGAGCAACATGTTGATCCCGATCGACTCCAATCCGAGCCCGAATCTGGGGTTCTCGTATCCGGCCTATTCGAGCATCCGGCAGGGCTCAGGCCTGGCGATCCCGCAGGCCGGCATCCTGCCTCTCAACCCGCAGCCCTTTGGCGCTTTCGGTCTCCACCCGTCGATGCCCGAGGTTCAGAACCTGTTCAACCGGAGCAAGCTTGCGATCGTCACGAATGTCGGCCCACTGGTCCATCCTCTGACACGCACGACTTACTTGAACGGCACGGTCCCGAGACCCTATCAGCTCTTTTCCCACGCCGATCAACAGGAGATCTGGCAGAGCGGACGGGCGGACGCTCGCACTCAGAGCGGCTGGGGCGGCCGCACGGGAGATCAGGTCGTCTCCTTGAACAACGGTTCGTTGTTCCCTGTGACCACGTCGGTCGCCGGCTCGGCGGTGTTCGGTCAGGGCCTCTCGACCCGGCCGCTCGTCCTCTCCTCCGGAACGCCTCTCAATCAGGTGCTCGTGCTCTCGGGCTTCTCCACGGACCCGGCGGACGTCGCCAGGCGCAGCGCTTTCGACCTTCTGAGAACGATCGATCGGTCGGCGACGCTCATCGCCGCCGCGAGCGACGGGACTTCGGAAGCCCTCGACATCATGAACGACATCACTGTCGATCCGGCGCTCACGACGGTCTTTCCGAATTCGAGCCTGGGCAACCAGCTGAAGCAGATCGCCAAGGTGATCAAGCTGAACCAGACGACTCCGTCGCTGAACCTGCGGCGGCAGATCTTCTTCGCTTCGCTGGGAGGCTTCGACACGCATCAGAACCAGCTTTCCGCGCACACCAACTTGTACGCTCAGCTCTCCGCCGCCATGAATGGCTTTTACAACGCGACCATCGAGCTCGGCGTATCCGGCAGCGTCACGACTTTCCTGCTCTCGGATTTCGGACGCACGCTGCAGCCGTCCGGCACGAATGCCGGCACGGTGGGAACGGACCACGGCTGGGGCAGCCATGTCTTCGTGATGGGCGACTCGGTCAGGGGCGGCGCGTTCTACGGGACTCCTGGATCCAACGGCACCGTGTTTCCGACGCTCCAGCTCGCCGGCCCGGACGACGCGGACAGCCGGGGTCGGTTCATCCCGACGACGGCCGTCGATCAATACGGAGCCACCATCGCGAAGTGGTTCGGCGTTTCGGCGGCCAGCATGCCCACGGTCTTTCCGAACATCGGCAATTTCGCCGTCTCGGATCTGGGCTTCTTGATGTAGGAGCTCGATGACCGGCAGGAACTGGCTCGGCAAAGCCGCGAGAGGGCTGGCGGTCCTCCTCGTCGGCGCCGCCGTCTTCACCGCCTGCCAGGATCGCGCGGGGCCCACAACGCCGACGGGCACGCCCACTCCCGGAGCCGCGACCGTGATCCGACTGCGCGCGGTGCGCTGGGCGTGGCAGTGGATCGAGGGACCGGGAACGACACCGAGCAACCCCTCCTCGTCGATCACGTTGAAGACCGGCCAGACATATGAACTCCACGTTTTCAACGGCGACATCCCGGACGACGTCTACCGCCCGCACTGGTTCAGCGGCATATTCGGGTGGATCGCGGGCTCGCAGCTGCCGTACAACTCGCCGGACTACGTCGTGACGGTCGTGGCCCCTGCTCCCGGCACATACGGGTTCTCCTGCCAGGAATTCGACTGCGGTCCGACGGCGCAGCACGAGGGCATGCTCGGCTCGATCGTCGTCATCCCGTAGGTCTTCCAGCGTCGGCTGACGGTGTGATGGCCGGCAATTGAAATCCTCAGACGCCGACGGAAACCGGTGAGACAGAACGTCGAGGGTTAGATTCCAGGGATTGGATTTCGCGAGGATTTGAGTGGTCGGGACGCCGGGATTCGAACCCGGAGATCCCGCGCCAACGCTGCCAGCGAACAGCAAGGAGTCAGAGAAGAAACCCCGGTAAAATCAGGCGATTCGCAACAGCGCCCGGCGAGGTCTTCCCTTCCGGGCGTTGGCTTTTTTTGCGTCCTTTTGCGCTCCAGCAGACACACATCCGAACACACGTCCCCGGCAGGGACAAATTGGAGCGCGGAGAAGTCTCCCTTCCGATCAGATCCTCAGAGAACCTAGGTTTTTCGAGGACACGCTCGGATGGAGTCGGGTCGAGCCTTTTGGAATTGGTGCGAAAGGAGGGACTCGAACCCTGCCGGAAACGGCAGATTCCTTCGAACACATGCGGCCCGATCGCCAATTTTGTCCGTCATTTGTGCGGTCACAGATGCGTGAGACCCGTAAAGACCCGATAGGCGCCAATGCACCCCACTAGGAAGGCCGCGTACGATGCAAGCATCAACAGAACTGCGACTAGGTTCGAGGCGCCTGCCGACTTTATCCATCGCATCTGATAGAGACGCTGGGTCAGGTACGCCACACCCGAAGTAATTGCCGCCAACATCACGCCGACCACGAACCAGAGGAGCGGGCCAGCGAGGCCGTCCGTGAATCTACTCTCTGCCCTTGCGGAAAGAGAATGACCGACTAGGGCCAGCAGCGCTACTGCCGCGCCGCCGTTGATCAATAGGCCCGCCTTATAGGCCTCGACCGAATGCGAAATCACCGACCTGAGCATTTCCAAGTCGGCGTCAGCAGCCCGTTTGCTTTCTGCGAGGATGCCTGCCTGTTCGGCATTTATCTGCGCGATCGCCACAGCGTCGAACATCGTATCCGTCTCGGCCAGCTTCTCGACCTCGCCCAAATACCCATCGATCATCTTGTAGTCGATCGCGAGACCGTCCTTCTCGGCCTGCGCAAACTTCACCCGCAACATCCGGACGTATTCACTCTTACTTGTTTTCATGCGTTCTTCCTCCCAATCACAGACTCGCTCCCAGCGCAGTCGGACGTGGCTTTCCGGGGCGACGCGACCGCTGCAAGCGATTTGCTAGCTGGCTTCATCTTGCGCTCATTTGAGCCGCCGAAACCTACCGATCCCAACGAACCCGAACGGCTTTTCGCCGCTGACAGTTCGCAGAGTCTCGTGCTTTGTATACATGACGATGCCGGTTTTCAGGAACAGCGTGATGACGCCGGTAAGTTCGCTACCTGTGACTTCACCGAGCCAAATCGTGTCCTGTGATCTGGCGAGAATCCGGAGGCTGACCGATCCGATATTCCCCGAGCCGACCGGCGCGTCCGAATTGAGATTCGAAATGACTAGTTCGCCCTTGCTGCTGTCAGCCCCCGTGACGATCTTGCCAGTCGCGTCCAACTCCGCCGTGGCAATTCTCTCAAACTCACAAATTACAGTCTGAGGAAACTGACCGGAGGACGGTGTCGCTACCAGCAGCACTGAACAGGCGAGAGCGCTACCTTGTCCGAATGGATGCTTCACCAAGGGAGCCTCCTTTCCACGAATCGGAGGACGGAGCCGGGGATTCCGCACGTCGGCGGAATTCACCGTTCCGTTAGGTACTTAACGACGGCTTGCCAAGCCGCGGCTACTAGCTTCGCAAGGAAGATCGCCGCAAGAAGGATGCCCCCAAAACTGAGATATGACATCCAGTTGATAGGCGGGTCCCCGGCAAGCCTGTTGCCGAGCACGGCAAGGGCAATGCCGATCACCACGAGGCCGATGCCGAGCGCAGCACCTTTGTGCGCGTGAAGGAGGATGGAGGCTCGCTTCACGACGCTAGCGTCACGCGGGGGATGCGAAGCTGCTCGGGCGGACTCTGTGCCGAGTTGGGCGGCGGCGGACGACAGTTCCTTGCTGTCCATCGAGGAACGGTCCTTGGTCCGGCGAAAAGCCCTCGCCGCTCCGTAGCCGACTACCGCGCCCAGACCAAAGCCCAGCAAACCAAGTGTGACCGTATCATTCAGGGTATCGCCGCGATCGAGATCGAGAGCCCAAGCGAGGCGGCTGATCTTCGCCCGACCGTCCATTCTGTATGGAGTTGGCCACACAAAAATGGAAAAGAGGATGGCCGCAACCCAGACTGCGAGTTTCTGTCCGGCTGTCATGGCGACACCGAAAAGTAAGTGACCGACCTCAGCCGACCCGCCATGAACGGGTTCTCCCATGCCGATCGAACTCCAGTGGACGCGTCCTTGTTTGTCCAGACGATGTACGGAGTCCCCGGAAAGATCGCTAGGACAACCGCCGGGTCAGAGAGTGAGACCTCTCGTTCTGTCTTTCTGCCTCCCGACCGAGTGACCGTGCGTCTAGTTCCGCGTAGAGCTTCCCCGACGGTTGCGGTCCATTCTTCAGAGTCGTGGATGTAGGTTATCGAGTAGATTCGTTCTTTCGCGATCGGGAGCGACCGGCTGCACCGTTTTGCGAAATCTGCATAAACCGCTTCCTGCTGATCGACTGTGACGGTCGGCACGAAGAAAGGTGGTCGTTCAGACACGGCTTGGCTTTCTTGCGACAAGCAGGGGGCTGTTCCTTTGGCTCATTCTATCGCGCCGAGCCTCGATTTTAGGCTCCGCTTGCTTGAACCTTTCGAACACCACGACCTGATGGCCTGCGGGGCTGGGCATTCAGAGGAGCCTCCGGGGGGCAACTTGGCCGATTCTACCGGAGGGCGGCTCCCTTTCTTCGCTAAGCGTTGGGGCGTAGAATCCTCCCACCGATCCAAATAGGGAGGAAGCTATGCGGGCGGCCTGCCGGGTCATCCTCGGGCTTTGGCTCCTCCTCTGCACCGGGAACGGTGTCTCGCAACCCCGCACGAGCGGCAAGAGCCCATCCCCGAATTCATCGAGACCAACGCAAAATAGCGACGGCATTTCCTTCACCAAGACCCCGGTTCCAATCCTTTCGACAGCGCCAAGGCAACCACCTTCCGCCGCGTTTTTCGGCCCCGCTACGGGGCCTCAGAAGGACGCCGAGAGCATCTGGGACAGATGGTTGGGATCGCTGGTCCTCGCCGCCATAGGCTCCGGAGCAGGAGCCTTCGGCGGAGCATGGATAGTGTTCTGGTTGCAAGGGCGCAAGGAAACACGAGAACGCCGGGAGAAGGAGATTCGGGAGCTTCGGAGAATGCAGTTCGCCCTGATTGACAGGGTCACCACCCTCGACATGCTCTGGAGTCAGTGGCTCGCTCCCGCCAAGGAGAGGTATGGAGGTCACTGGGGAGCGCTCAGAGGAACCTCCGGCATCATTCCGCCCGAGCCTCTCGGACTCGAACGCGTTGAGTTCATTCTCCAGAGTGAGCCCCAGCTATTCGGTGAACTGCACCAAATCGAGCAGGGGTTTCAAGGCTTTTTGATGACGGTAAATCGCTATTCGGAATGGAGGGACGAGACGTCGAGACGGATAGAAACACGCACGGAGGGAGATCAAGAAAAGCGCACGGAGGGCGAGCAAGGCTTTTGGACGAAGGAACTCGAAGAGCATGCTGGGCCTTTTTTCCACTATCAGCTAAAGACTCTCGCGGACTCGCTTTACGAGCGGTGTCCGTATCTACGACGTGAGCTGATGGTCAGGTTTGACGCATTGGCAAATCACATCAGGACCAAGTACAGCGCCAAGCCGCTCGGCGCGGTTGTAAAACCGCCGGAAGGGGTCGTTGAATGAACGCGAAAGAACTTCTAGGGCGGCTGAGGGCCGACAGTCAACCTAGCTTTCTCGCACGCACGCACTTCGCTCGGCTGACCTTGACTCTCGCTGCGACCGCATTCGTGCTCTCAGCCGTCTCATGCGGGGGGAAGCCGAAGCTCGATCGGGATCTCGCCGGAAAGATCATCGCAGGCTCGCGGCCCATGTCGGAGCCTTTCAATCCAGCCGACATGGGTCTGACGGAGCCGCGAGGAGGTTCGCCTTTCCCGGAGTCCCACCGGAAACTTTTCAGCGTTGACGGAATCGCCATGAGCGGCGACGGGACTCAGGCAACAGTCGATTTCAAGTGGATTTGGGTCGGCGGCCCGATGGAGGATACGGAAAACCTTTTTCGGGGGCAGGCACTGTTCAAGCTGTACGACGACGGCTGGCGGCTGGAGGAAGAGTCGTTGCGGCGCAGCCTGTCCCGCCACGAACGCGGTTGAGTCTTCCGAGTCGCTGAGCGGGAAGGCCGACGAACGAACGGCGAGGAAAGCGCCGGACGAGCCTGCCTCGAAAGAAAACCCGCCCGACGCTGGCCCGCGCCGTTGCGAGGGCCGGATGAAGGTCCGCGACGGCGAAGACCGAAATTATGTTAGCATGGTTCTCTGTAGCAACTGCTACACGGCTCTAGCAGTTGATATAGTTCTAAGCGGAGGTGACATGACAGATTTTGCCAAGGGAATCCTCGAAGCGGCTGGGGCGGTGCCGGATGGGCGAGGGCCGCGAGGCTGGGGCGCGTTGGCGGATCGGCTGTCGGAAGGCATCATCTTGGCCGTGAAACCGTTCAGGCTGTTCCTCAAGTGCAGCGCGGACGTGGGCGGAGTCCGTCCCGGCGAAGGTTTCTTCGAGATGTTTTTGGGACACGGGAAAGCGGGCGCGATCGCGCTGCTCGACGCCTATCAGGACGCGCTCTCCGACGATCCCGCAGCGGCACAGGCCCGTAAGCGGGAATGGTGGGCGCTGGCCGAAACTGCGCGCAAGGCGCGGGCGGCGGGCCTGATCGACTGGACCTTGGACACATGGAAACCCGCGCAGGCCGATCCCTCGCGGACGAAAATCGGATTCTATCTGCCGCTCGAAACCGCCGAACGTCTCCGCGTCGCGGCGTTCCAGTCGAAGGCGACGATCTCCGGATTCATCGAAGGCGCGATCGTGGCGGCGCTGGATCGTCTCGAACAGGAGCAGGGCGCGGCGATCACTCCACGAGCGGAAGCGGCGAGCGGGGCGGCGGGCAGGCGCAGGACAGTGGCGACGGCGGCATCGTAATCCGAACACGTGTTCGGATAAGGGAGGGAGGGAACATGGCGAAATTGACGGAGGCCGACGAGCGGACGATCCGCGCCACAGGCGTTGATCGCAAGCGGTTCATCGAGGAACGCGATCGCGAAGAGCAGGCGGCGAAGACGGGCGGCGGGAACGCGGACGGGCTGACGGCGGAGGACGAACGCACGATCCGCGCCACGGGCGTCAGTCGCAAAGCCTTCATCGAGGAACGCAGGCGGGAAACCGGGCGCTGACCGTGCCCGCCCTGCTGCCCTTCAAGCCGCGAGCCGAACGGGAGGAGATCGAGGCGGAGGTCGATCGCCTCTCGAAGACGATCGCCGCGCTCGAAACTGCGGCGCGGGTTGCCCCGGCAGGATCTTGCACGCCTTGAGCGCCTGCTCGACGCGACGATGCCCGCGAGACGGAGCCGGAATCGTGGCCGCGCCTGAACCGGCGTACGCCTGCCGAGATTTCCGGAGGCGCAGCGCCCCGAAGAATCGCGGAACCGCGAAACGACGGGAACCGGAAGTGCCTCGATCGTGGGACGGGCTGATGCAGGCGCGGCGGGAGAGGCTCTGGAAGCAAGTCGAAGCCGCCCTCAACGGCGCGAACCGGCGGAGCTGACGGGATAGGCAGGAGGGCGGTATTCCGAGAGATCCGCGTGAGCTGCTGGAAGACTTGAAGCGGGACGGCTTCACGATCGAGATTCGCGACGACAGCCCCGCCGTCGCCCCACAGGCCCGACTGACACCGGCAACCGCGAGACGTTGCGCTCTGAAGGCTCCTGACCCCAAACTGTAGGGCGGGACCGAGGAGGAACAAGACGATGATGACCTGCCGGATCTGCCCCAGAGAAGACCGCGAGCAAATCGACGCGATGCTGCTGCGCGGAGTCACGCTGCGGAGCATCGTGGAACAACACGGAAAAACAAGCCCGCCCTCCCTGCTCCGCCACAAGGCGCACATCCCCGAAAGGCTGGCGCGGGCGGCGGCGCTGGCGGCAGAGCGGGGACCGAAGGCGCACGAGGCGGCGGAGGTTGCGGCGGCGGGGCAGTTCCTCCGGAAGCGGGAGGCGCTGGAGGCGCGAGCGGCTCGGCTGCTGGATGACGCCGAACGCACCGGCCAGCTCGGACCGGCGGCGGCGCTGCTGCGAGAGATGCGCGAACTGCTGAAACTCTTCGGGGAAGTCTCCGGCGAGTTGAAGATGAAGACGGGCGGCGGCGTGACGGTCAACGTGCTCAATAACCCGTCCTTCCTCGTACTGCAACAGCGAGTCGTCGCGGCGCTGGAGGACTTCCCGGAGGCTCGGGCTCGCGTCGTCGCGGCTCTGGCGGATGATGCCTCCGACGCTTGAACGGACGGCGCTGCGACTGGCGCTCGATCCAGTCGAGCTGATGGCCGCCAACGGCATGACGGCGGACGCGTGGCAGGCGAAGTTCCTTCGATCGAAGAGCAAGCGGATACTGGCGCTCTGCGCTCGGCAGACGGGCAAGAGCACGGTCTGCGCGGTGCGTGCTCTCCATGCGGCGCTCTTCACTCCGAAGGCGTTGGTGCTGCTCGTCAGCCCGAGCCTTCGGCAGAGCAACGAGATTTTCCGGAAGGTGTTGGAATTCTACCGGCCCGTCTCGGGCCTCGTCGGGACCGAGAGCGAGTCGGTTCTGAAAGCGGAGTTCTGCAACGGGAGCCGAGTCATTTCCTTGCCGGGTGAGTCCAACACGATACGCGGATTTTCCGCCGCTGACTTGGTCGTCGCTGACGAAGGCGCACGAATCGAAGACCGGCTTTATTTCAGCATCCGTCCGTCGCTCGCGGTGTCGGACGGGCGGCTGATCGCGGCCTCAACCGGATGGTTGCGAGCTGGCTGGTTTCACTCATCTTGGACGGACGACGGCGACGAGTGGGAGAGGTACACGATCACGGCGAGCGAGTGTCCACGGATCAGCGCGGAATTCCTGAAGGGCGAGCGCGCCGCGCTGGGGGATTTGCAGTTCCGGGCGGAATACATGGCGGCGTTTGTCGATTCGGAGGGCTGCTTCTTCGATGCAGCAGCGATATCCCGCGCCTTTCGTCCCGACATTGCCCCCCTCTTCCCGGACGACGGGGATTTCTTCGTCGTGCGCGATCCGGCCATGCCGCCGTCCCCCCGGCGCTTCGTCGTCGGCCTCGATCCCGCGAGTCGAATTGACTATGCGGGCATCGCCGTCGTCGAGCCGGAGGGCGCTGGCAAGACGATGACCTTCGCCGTTCGCCACGTCGAGCGGCTGCGCGGCTTCGCCTATCCGGCGCTGGCCGAGAAGCTGAAGATCCTGCTCGAACGCCTTGGCGGAACCTCGACTCTGGCGCTTGACGCGACAGGACTCGGCGGTCCCGTCACGGACTTCTTCCGAGAAGCAGGCTTGAAGGCGAGAATCGTCCCGATCACGAGCACGGGAGGACGCGAAGTCCGTCATGAGGGCGGGGCATTCACCGTCCCGAAGCGTGAATTGATCGGCGGCCTCGGCTTGGCGCTCGAAACGAACCGGCTGAAACTGTCCGCGACGATGAAGACCGGGGACGTTCTCCGGCGGGAGCTGGAGTCCTACACGGTGAAGCTGGCCGACTCCGGGCATGAGAGCTACAGCGCCCCGCCCGGTCAGCATGACGACTTGATAAGCGCGTTGGCCTTGGGCGCATGGCTTGCTCAAAGGGAAGGGTCCGGCGGCTTCCGGCTGGAGACGGGCCGCGACTCCTCGCGCTGGGCGAGCCTGCGGCGTTCGTATTAAACCCTCGTCCTGTTCGCTGCGCGCCGCGTGGAGGCCCGCTCGTGAGGCGAGACGTAGGACGGTCGGGCGGCGACGATCGAAGGCGCAGCGGGCGAATTCGGCTCCTATAACAAAAAGAAAAGTTAGAGGACTCCCGGCGAAGGAAGAGGGCAGTCCCGTCCTCGTCCTCGTCCTGTGGTTCCGGGTCGCTGACCCGAGACGCCTTTCCAAGACGCGCCAACACCGTCACTTACGAGGGCGTGTGTCGGACGTGTGCTCGACTCCGGCGGCTAGGGCCTTGACCGCTGCCTGTCAGTGGGAGTCTCTCGCCGTTCTGAGGCCGTGCGTGTTCTCAACCTCTTCCGTGTAGATCCCCACCTTGTGAACGGTGTTGCCGGATTGCGCTCTGTGAAAGAACCAGTGCTCCAGAGCGACGACCCTGAAGACCGTCCTCGGTCCCTGAGTAGGAAACCCGATAAGGTCTCCACGCTGTACCGCCCCGAAAGGCGATTCGGACTCAAATCTGCCCGTCTGCTCTGCCCGTTCGAGGATTCGCTCGTCGCTGCCTGGTTCGTAGATCTCCAGAATATATTCCGTCTTCATCATCTTGCCCTCCCCTTGAAGTATTGCATCTGCGGAGGCTGAGCGTCGCCGTCCTCGGCTGGAGTTGATCCGACAGAAGGCGCTTGGCTGCTCGGACGTAGTTTGTCCGGGCGCGTCCGATAGAATGGCGCGGGCGGATAGGTCCGCGACCGTACATCGCGCACCGAATCCGGGGCTCCCGCTCCCGCCCTCCGCCCGATTTCACTTTTCGCGGGAGGAGTTGCGGGAGGGCTTCAATGGCGCGTTCGGAAGATCCCGATTCCCCCAAGTGGGAAGTCGATTTTTCCGCGATGGCCCGTGCGTCCGGCTTTCCGCCGGGACAAAGTGATGACGACCGAGGGATGAGGGGCTGGCCGCTACGCTGATCGCTGCCCGAAAGCAGGGACAGCTCCGACCCTAGCGCAATCCCAAAAGACTAGGGCGAAGGCGTTCGCGGATTAACGATTCCGCCCGTTCGACGAGTTCCGTTAGCGTCGAATCGTCAAACTCTGGTTCGCCCGTTCCAAGTCCTTTATTCATCGCTCCCAGCGCGAGGTCGTACTGACGGAGGAGGGAGTTGAGCAGCTCTCGCTCGTCCTTGGTGAGATAGATGCTGGCGATGGCCTTGCATCTTATGTACGTATCTCGTAGCGGCCACAAAGTCCCGTGGAGAATCTCGCCCGTCAGGATCTTTGGGTACAGTAGGTACGTGTTGAAGTAGAAGTTGCAGTTCACGAGCGCAACGTGAAGGTCAATGAGAGACTCGATTTCGCGAATGAGCAGGCGATCTGTTTTCCAACGGCGTTCTTCGGATTCAAGCCGCTGCCTATCTCGGGCCTCCTCTGAAGCGAGTCTTGCCTTCTCTCTCGAACCTGTCCAAAGACTGGTAATCACCGAGCCAAGAACGCCCCCCAAGAGGGCTGTAACGATGGGGATCAACGTCGAGTTGTCTGGCATGACTTCTCTCTATTTCGTGCGTTCCTGCTGGCGACGGGAAAGAAGGCGCTTGGCTGCTCGGATGTTCCAAGGCGACACGTCTATTCCGGCCAGTTCATAAGGGAGCGCCCTTTCCTCTTCGAGGTATCGCGGGTTCGGATTGCGAATCGTGGCGGCCAGCATGGCCGCGTAGTGCCGGAGCGGCTTCCTTTGGCGCTTGTCGGCCAGTTCGCGCCGCGTCCGGTACTCAGCGAGCGCCCACACGACGAGCCGCCCGAGGACGGTTCCTTCTTCAGTGAATCCAAGCGGGAGAAGATGAACTTCAGGGTGATCCTTCGCTAAGGAGCCGAAGGGCGGCGGAGACGCGAGAAACTCTCGCACCCGCGCACACAGCCCCGTGTGAATCGTCACCGTGTCCCTCATCGGCGGAAGAACGCGATGCGCGGCACGGAGTCCCGCCAGAAGCGTGTCGTAATCGACCAACTCCGCCGTCTTCGTGCTGACTTCGCTCGCTGGGAGGCGTGGCCGACCTCGATTTTTGTCGCACGGAATTGAGCGGTTTCCTCTCACGCCGTCGCCTCGCGTCCCCGACAATAAGTCCGCACGGAGGTGATTCTAATGGCACACGGGACGCAAGGGGTTGAAACGGCACCGATCACGACAAGTGTAGGTCGCGCCGCGATCGCGCTCGGACTTTCGTCGCGGAAGGTCTGGCAACTCGTGCTCGACGGCGAGATCCCGTCATTCAAGATCGGCTCGCGGCGGCTGATTCGGCTCGCGGACCTTGAAGCATTCGCTCAGAGGAAGGTCAAGCAGGCGACGCGGTGACCAGAGATGGAAGGACCGGGGCGGCTGACACCGACCCCGGCCCGGAACCCGAACCCGAACAGCGCGGCGAGTGTACCCCGGAAGCTGAACGCGCCGCAATTCAGGAAGAGGCCGCGTCCCTGTCCCCGGAAGACGCCGAGCGCCGCGCCGCACTCGATGAAGCCCGCCGGAAGATGACGGTAGCTCTTGACTACCACCTCCGGGAGCGCGATCGCCTCTACAAGCTCTACAGCGAGCATGACGAAGCCGCCGAACGGCTTCACGAGCACGCGGGTGCGCTACTCGACGGCAAGACGCTCGGGGCGATCGAACGGCTTGGCGACAAGACGTTGGCGGATCTTCCGACTCTGGATCAGACGCTCGCCTCGATGCCGGGACCGGGCGAGCGGCTCGAAACCGGAATCCGCCCGTTGGACGAATGCTCTCGTGGCGGCTTCGCCCGTGGGCGTGTCTATACCTTCTTGGGACCCCCCGGCAAGGGGAAGACGGCACTGCTGACGCAGCTATGCCGGACGTTCGCCGCCCGCTACAAGGCGCTGGTGATCGGACTCTTCTGCGACGAGGGGAGTTGGCAGGCGGCGGTGATGATGGCGGAGGGACTCGGGTTCGATCGCGACAGACTGGAAGACGCCTACGGGGAAATTCGTCCCGCCGTTGCCGAGAAGACGGCTACCCTCGACATTCGCCTCCCGCACCCTGATGACCCCGACACCGTGCTCGACTCGATCGACAGATGGCTCGAAGGGGTCGATCCGAAGAGGCTCATCGTATTCGCTACGGATAGCGTTCAGACGGTGCGCCTGTGCAAGGGCGCTCAGCCGGAGAGCCGGAAGGAGCGCGTAGCCGCCAACATGTCGAAGTTGAAGGCGATCTCGCGTCGCCACAACGCCGTGGTTCTCGACGCCGCGAAGGCAAACCGGGCGAGTTGGAAAAACAAGAAGCCGAGCGACAACACCGATCCGCTGGCCGGGGGTTTGGACGACAGTTCGATTGAATACGACTCCGATGCCCTCTTCTTCCTGAGCGGCGATCCCGCCGAGAAGGTCTTCCTCACGGTCTGCAAGAACCGTCCCGGCGACGGGACAAGGCCGACGATCGCGCTCGGGTTCAACCGGGACCGGGCGACGTTCGCCGCGATCGACGCGACGGCGGCTGAGGCGGAGGCGGAGGAGACGGCGCGGGAGCAGGAAGCCGCAAGGTGGTCAGCGGACGAAGCGAGAGTCATCGGGGTAATGAAGGAGTACCCGGCACGCTCGCAGAATTTCCTTCGCGAGCAGGTCCACCTGCGCGACTCGCGCCTCGTGGCGATACTGGAGGAACTGCACCGGAAGGGACGGGCCACCTGCACGACGAGCGGACGATCGAAGCGCTGGAGCTATTCCTCCCGCGAGAAAGGCCGGGAGGCGTCATGACTCGCCGCGATCTATTCCTCCCGCCTATTCCTCCCTTACTAAGGGAGCGGGAGGAATGGAGGCGTTGGAGGAACGCTTCCCGGGAGGCATGCGGGAGGAATGCGGGAGGAATGGAGGAATGGAGGAATGACCGGCGGCGGGACGGCTCTGATGACTGAGATCACCCCCGTCCTGACCGCCGAGGACTATCTCCGGTGCGCCGTCGTCGCCACGGACCGGCGCGGTTGGGCCGAACTGATGTTCCGGGCGTTCGAGGCGCGGGTGGCGGCCCTGCTCGCGAGCGGGTTACTGCGCCCCGAGGAAGCCCGCCGGGGGGCGTGGAGGTGGCTGGGCGAGCAGCTGGACCGGATGCCCGCACCGCCCCCGTGGGTCGGGGACGTGGGGGTCGGGCAGCCGTGAGTCCTCGCGTCGGCGCGGCGCTCGATCAGGTCCGCATCGCGGCGCGGGAAGCCGCCGACGCTGGGCTGCTCCCGGACTTCCTTGCCGCGTTGGAAAAGATCCGGGCGCAAGTCCTGCTCGACGCCACACGCCCGGTAGCGCCTCCGCCGGCGAAAGGGGAGCCGGACCGGGTGCTTTCCGTCGTGGAGGCGGCGGCAGTCCTCGGGAAATCGAAGTGGTGGGTGTACCGGCACCGGGGCATCCTACCGCTCACGCGGTTTCCGAGCGGGCGTTACGGCCTCCGGGCGAGGCGGCTGGAAGAGTGGATCAAGGGACGGACGGACTGAGGCGCTTCTCGTATGGCTTGCCGTATGGTAAGATGACCCCCAAGAAAGGGGGTCCGATGCAGAAGCCGATGAAGAAGCCGGAGAAGAGGAAGACGACGATCCTGCTCGTTGAAGGGCTCTGGTGGCGCGTGAAGGAGCAGGCGGCCCGGGAGCGGCGCGACGCTCAGGACGTGATCGCCGACGCGCTGGAAGCCTACTTGAAGAAGAAGGGAGGCAAATGAAGGAGAACGGAAAGGGACGGGTCTATCAGCCTCCGGGCCGGAAGGTCTGGATGCTCGCGTACCACGTCGGTCCGGCAGATGCTCGGCGGCTGGTGCGCGAGTCGGCAAAGACACGCGATGAGGCGGAGGCGCGGAGGGCGCTGGATCGGAAACTGCGCGATTCCGCCAACGCGGAGGACGGACTGACCGCCGGTGTGGAAGAGCCGAAGCACCGCCGCGTCACGGTCCACACCCTGTTTGACGATCTGAAAGCCGAGTACGAGCGGCGGCAGACAAAGGGATTCGACCGGGAGGAGTCGCGTCTGCGGGACGACGGACCGCTCCGCCAGACCTTCGGCAACAGGAAGGCGGCGGCGATCGAGCGGCGGGACGTTGCCGCCTACGTCGAAGCGCGTCGAGCCGCCGGGATGAAGAACGCGACGATCAACCGGGAGGTGGAGCAGTTGAAGGCCGCGTTTCGTCTCGGCGTTGAGAGTGGGCGCGTGCTCCGCATGCCGAAGTTTCCGAAGGCGCTCAAGGAGAAGAACGCGAGACAGGGATTCTTCGAGACGGGCGACTACTTGAAGGTTGCCGCCGTCGCGCCGCAACCGTTGGCGGACATGCTCAGGTTCTCCTTCGCGACGGGGTGGCGGCGGGGCATGTTGATCGCGTTGAAGTGGGGGGACGTGGATCTCCTTGGCGGGCTGGTGACGCTGCCCGACTCGAAGAACGACGACCCGCAGACGATCCCGCTGGATGAGGATCTGAGGGCGATCATCGAGCGGCAGTGGATGCGGCGGGAGTACAGGACAGCCTTCGGGACGATCGGGATCGCGGAACACGTCTTCAACTTCAACGGTCGCAAGATGAGCACGACGACGTACAACAGGCATTTTCGGAAGGCGGCGAAGGCCGCCGGAGTGATCGGGAGAATCCCGCACGATCTGAGGCGCACCGCCGCGAGGAACATGGTCAAGGCGGGCGTTCCCGAGTCCATCGCGATGACGATCACGGGTCACCGAACCTCTTCGATGTTCAGAAGGTACGCGATCACGGACGACACGGACCGCTTGAAGGCGCTCAAGGCTGCTCGGGAGTACGCCGTCGCCCGCGCCGCTGTGGGTCAGAACGTCGCCCCATTTCGATCCCCCTCCCCGGACCCGCCGACAGACACCCCGCAGACACACATCCCCACCTTTTCAGACACACATGCTCTAAAAGGGCCGTATTTATTGGGGGATTTGGTCGGGACGCCGGGATTCGAACCCGGGACCCCCTGAACCCCATTCAGGTACGCTACCAGACTGCGCCACGTCCCGACCGGAAGGGCGCATTTGAGCAGGGGAACGGCGGGAAGTCAAACGATCGGCTTCCGTTCCGGTCGAGCGACGCCGAGCAGATTCCTCGTCGCTGCGTTCCTCGGAATGACAAGGAGGGGTAGTGCTCCTCGGAATGACAAGCAGGGGTAGCGCTGCTCGGAAACAACAGGGGAGGCTAGAATCCAATCCGTGAGGGTCCGGCTCGTCTCCTCGACGCATTTCTCGGCGGCGCATCGGCTGCACCGGGAGGACTGGGACGAGGAGAGGAACCGGAGCGTCTTCGACAAGTGCAACAATCCCAACGGGCACGGGCACACCTACATGCTCGAGGTGACGGTGGATGGGGAGATCGACCCGCAGACGGGCTACGTGATGGACTTCGGAGACTTGAAGCGCGCGGTCCAGGAGAACGTCATCGACAGGGTGGACCGCCGGCACCTGAACTTCGACGTGGACTTCCTGCGAGGGGTCAACCCGACGGCGGAGAACATCGCGGTCGGCATCTGGCGGCAGCTCGAGTCGAGAGTCGCTCCGGCGAGGCTCGTGCGGGTCACGCTGGACGAGACGGAGAAGAACCGCGTGGTGTACGAAGGAGGAAGAACATGAGCAGCGTCCCACCGCCGCGGCGGCTGACCCGGTCGAGCCGGCACAAGATGATCGCCGGTGTCTGCGGGGGCCTGGCCGAGTACTTCCAGCTCGATCCGACCGTTGTGCGCGTCGCCTACGTTCTGATCTCGATCGTCTCGGTCGCCTTCCCGGGGATCCTCGCCTACATCATCCTGATGTTCGTGATGCCGCCCCCGGACCAGAACCAAATCCAACCGTGAGCCGGCCGAGGATCCTCGCCACCAACGACGACGGCGTTTTCTCGGAGGGGATCGAGAGGCTGGCCGCCGCTCTGTCGGCCGTGGGCGAGGTTTTCACGGTCGCCCCGGACCAGGAGAGGAGCGCCGCCGGCCACTCTCTGACGCTCCAGAGCCCGCTGCGGGCCAAGCTCGTAGGGCCCAACCGCTGGTCGGTGGACGGCACTCCGACCGACTGCGTCAACTGGGGAGTGCTGCACCTCCTGAAAGACGAGAGGCCCAGGCTCATCTTCTCGGGCATCAATCTCGGCCTGAACCTCGGGGACGACGTGACCTACTCGGGCACGGTCTCGGCCGCGTTCGAAGGCACGCTCATCGGGATTCCCTCCGTCGCGATCTCGCAGGAGATCGAGACGGGCTTCACGTTCGACGCCGCGGCGGCCTTCGCCGAGCGGCTCGCGCGGCGGCTGCTGGAGGAGCCGCTGCCTCCCGGGACTCTCATTAACGTCAACATCCCGGCGGGGGAGCCGCAGGGGGTCCGCGTCGCGCGCCTCGGGAAGCGGCGCTACGGCGAGACCGTGGTCGAGAAGACCGACCCGCGCGGCCGGCCCTACTATTGGATCGGCTCGACGATCCCGGTCGGGGAAGCCGTAGAGGGGACCGACATCAGCGCGATCGCCGACAAGTACATCTCCATGACTCCGCTTCACCTCGACCTGACCGACTACCGCTCGATGGAGGTGCTGGAGGGGATCGCCAGGGGGCTCGCGGAACTGGAATTCCGAAGCTCTCGGTCCTGAACCGAAAAGGGGCTCCGGCCGATCTGACCGGAGCCCCCGCGCGATCGAAATCCGGGACGAGGCTCAGTCGGAGAGGTGCGCGCCCATCCCGCGCGCGCTCATCCTGTGCGGGTGGGCGCTCAGGCACGCCGCCGCCTTGTCACCCTGCTCGGGGGTGAGCTTGCCAAGGACCTGGTCCTTGACCGCGGAATGGTCGGCCTGGAGCTTCTTCACCGCGGTGCGCACGTCGATGTAGTCCTGCCCGAGGACCGACTTGTCGGCGCCCGCCTGGTAGTCGGCGTTGAGCTTCTGGCGGGCTGCGCGGATCGCCGCAACGTCCGCCTGGAACGTCGGCCTGGCAGTATCCAGGATCGCCTTGATGTCCGACTTCTGGCTGGCGGTCAGATCCAGCCCTCTCAGGCAGCGCAGCAACCCTCCGGTGTGGCGCTCGATCCGGTCCGCCATGCCGATGGGCCCGCGGTCCTGCGCGACGGCGGGCAGAGTCAGGAAGATGGCGGCGACGGCCGCCAGCGTCAGGACTGTCAGAGTTCTTTTCATACCGTTTCTTGGCTCCTTTCGTTGACCGGCTTCCACGCCGGCCCACGCTATTAACAACGAGCGGAAGGCCGTTCGGGATTACATCGAGGTTGCCTACAGCACGCCTGCCGTCCCCTCCGCCAGATCGGGGGGCTCGGGGGGACCGCAAGGTCCCTCCGCCAGATCAGTAGGCGAGGACCTTCTCCGCGGCGGCCAGGACCTTTTCCGTGTTGGGGAGGATGGCACGCTCCAGGATCCGGTTGAACCCGACGGGCGTGAACTCCGAGCCCACGCGAGCGATCGGAGCGTCGAGATACGGGAAGACGGCCTCCTGGATCTGCGAGACGATCTCGCCGCCGAAGCCTCCGTGGACCTTGTCCTCGTGCGCGACGAGGACGCGATTGGTCTTGCGCACCGAACGCTGGACGGCCTCCAGGTCCATCGGGACCAGGGAGCGCAAGTCGATCACCTCGACGCTCTTCTTTTGCGCTTCGAGCTTCTTGGCCGCTTCGAGCGCGAAGTGCACCGGTGTCCCGTACGCGACGATCGTCAACTCCGTTCCCTCGCGGCGAACCCGCGCCTTCCCGAAGGGCACCGCGAACTCCGCCGGCACCTTCGCCCGCGCCATCGGATTGTTGTAGAGGAACTTGGGCTCGAGATACAGCGTCAGTCCACGGGAGCGGATCGAGGTCCGCAGCAATCCCGCCGCGTCGTCCGCGAAAGCGGGGCAGACGATCCGGATGCCCGGAAGCGTCGCCAGCCATCCTTCGATGTTCTGCGAGTGATAGAGGCCGCCGCCGATGTAGCCCCCCGAGGCCAGCCGCACGGTGACGTTGGGCACGAACTTTCCGTTGGTCCTCCAGTACTCGTGCGACATCTCGACCATCTGCTCGGCCGCGGGCCAGAAGTAGTCGGCGAACTCCGCGCCTTCGACGACCACGCGGATCTTCTCGTCCAGTCGCGAGAACCCGTCGGCGGTGCCCAGGATGAAGTCTTCCGCCAGTGGCCCGTTGAAGACGCGCCGGGGCCCGAACTCCTGCTGCATTCCCTTCGTGACGTTGAAGACGCCTCCCTTGTCGCGGTAGGCGACGTCCTGTCCCCAGAGGTACGTGTCGGGGTTGCGGCGGAACTCGTCCTTCAGCGTCGCGTTGATGGCCTGAACCATGGTCTCGGGGGCGCCGGACCCGTCCGGCAGACCCTCCGGCCAGTCCTTCGGGACCCAGGGCTCGGGCTCGACGAAATCGTGGATGGAGGCGGGGTCGGGATCGGGGGCGGTCAGGGCGCGGTCGGCCGCCTCGTCGTAGATCTTCTGGTTGCGCGCCTCGATCGCGGCAATCTCCTCCTCGTTGACGAGACCGTTCTCGATCAGCGTGCGGCGGAAACGGGGGAGGGGGTCCGCGGCGCGCGCCGCCTCGAGCTCCTCGGGCGTGCGATAGAGCTCATGCCGGTCGGAGTTGGAGTGCGAGTGAATGCGCACGCAGGTCGCGTGCACCATCGCGCAGCCGGCGCCGCTGCGGACGTACTCGACCGCCTCCCGCATGGCGCGGAAGGAGTCGAACACGTCCAGCCCGTCGCAGTGGACGATTCGCAGGTTCAGGAACCCCGAGAAGTTGTCCGCGACGCACGGGTTCGCGGTCTGGTCGCTCTTGGGGACCGAGATGCCGTAGCCGTTGTCCTGGATGACGAAGACGACCGGGAGCTTCTCCCGGGAGGCGCCATTGACCGCTTCGTAGAAATAGCCCTCCGAGACAGAGGACTCCCCGACGGAGCAGAAGACGATCGAGTCCTTGCCGTAGGTCTTGATCGCGCGGCCGAGGCCCGCGGCGTGCTGGGCATGGTTGGCGACGCAGGAGGAGACGTTCTGGATGCCGATCTCCGGCTTGGAAAAGTGGTTGGACATGTGGCGGCCGCCGGAAGACACATCGGTGGCCTTGGACATGCCGTTCAAGAGAATCTCCTCGGCCGTGAGCCCCGCCGCCATGCAGGTCGCCAGATCCCGGTAGTACGGAAAGAGATAGTCCCGATTGGGACGGAAGGTCATGCCCAGGGCGAGCTGGATCGCGTCGTGGCCGGCGCAAGGCGCGTGGTAGCTCCAGCCGAGCCCCTGTTTCAAGTAATTCGGCGCTTTGTCGTCCAGCACCCGGGACAGGTGCATCAGCCCGTACCATTTCTTCAGCTCTTCCCGGGAAACGTCGGGGTGTCCCGACACCCGCGTGAGTTCCGCTGTTTCTTGAGGCGTCAACACTCCTCCGCTCAAAAAAAGCAATTCTAACCCCGGCGATTTCCGGGGCCTCGGCAGCCGGAAATCCTTTAGACTGGAGACACATGCCCTTGAGAGCCGAGCGGGCGGCGCCGGCGGACCGGGAAGCGGCCCTGCGGCGCGAGATGGTGGCTCGCTATGTCGAGCCCCGGGGAGTGGACGACCCGCGAGTGCTGGAAGTCTTGCGCCAGGTCCCGCGGCACCGGTTCGTGCCGGAACCCCTCCGATCCAAGGCCTACGGCGATCATTCGCTCCCCATCGGGCACGGGCAGACGATCTCGCAGCCCTACGTCGTGGGTCTCATGACGCAGCGCCTGGCGCTGGACCCCGCGCACAGGGTGCTCGAGATCGGCACGGGCTCGGGCTACCAGGCCGCCGTGCTTTCGCGTCTGGCGCGTTCCGTCTATTCGCTCGAGAGGGTCGACGATCTCGCCCGGGCGGCGGCGGCGGTCCTGCGCTCGATCGGCTGCCACAACGTGTCCGTCAAGGCCTTCGACGGGACCTACGGATTTCCCGCCGCGGCGCCCTACGACAGGATCCTCGTGACCGCCGGGAGCGCGGAAGTCCCGGAGCCGCTCCTGAAGCAGCTTGCGATCGGCGGAAAACTCGTCGTCCCCATCGGTCCCCCGAACCGCCAGCGCCTGCGCGTCATCCGGCGGCACAAGGACCACTTCGGCCAGGAGGATGGGGAAGAGGTCGTGTTCGTGCCGCTTCTGGGACGCTTCGGCCGGGATGGGGCCGCGCGGTGATCGCTCGGCGGGCCTTTCTCGCCGGACGTGTCCAGGGCGTCGGGTTCCGCTTCTTCGCGGAGAGGGCGGCGCGCGAGGCCGGCGTGACCGGATGGGTCCGCAACCGCTCCGACGGAAGCGTCGAAACGTTCGTCGAGGGGAACGAGGAGGCCGTCGCCCGATACCTCGAGCGGCTGAGGGCGGGCCCGGGAGGCAGCCGCGTCACGTCGTTCTCCGAGGAAGAAGCGGCGGTCAACGGCTACGAGTCGTTCGAAATAACGCGATAATCGTCCTGATGACGGACCTGCGCGCCTTCGTCCGCGACATTCCCGATTTTCCCACGCCGGGAATTCTGTTTCGCGACATCACGCCGCTGCTCGCCTCTCCCGAGGCCTTCCAGGAAGCGGTCGCGGCGATGGCGGAGCCTTTCCGCGCCCGTCCGCCCGACAAGGTGCTGGGAATCGAGGCGCGAGGCTTCATGTTCGGCGCCGCGCTCGCTCAGGACCTGGGCGTCGGGTTCGTCCCCGTCCGAAAACCGGGGAAGCTCCCGCGGCAGACGCTTCGGGTCAGTTACGGACTCGAGTACGGCAAGGACTGCCTGGAGATCCACACGGACGCCTGCCGCGCGGGGGAGAGAGTCCTCGTCGTGGACGACGTGCTCGCGACCGGAGGCACCGCGCAGGCGGCGGCGGAGCTGGTGGACCGGCTGGGGGCCGAAGTCGCGGGGATGACCTTCTTCATCGAGCTCGAAGGACTGAAGGGACGGTCCCGGCTCGTCTCGCGGCGGCTGCATTCCGTCCTCCTGCTCTGAAGCTCCTTCCCTGTTACAATTGCCGGCAGGCGCTCCCGAGCAAGAGAGAAATCCGCAGGGGCCACAGCGTTCGGAGCCCGACGCCGCATGTCGGAAGAGAAGGTCCTCATCGTCGATGACGACGACGACATCCTGTCGATCGTCCAGACAATCCTCTCTTCCGCCGGCTATGACACCTTCCTCGCCCGCAACGGCCGCGAGGGCCTGGACATGGCGCTGCGGCTCCAGCCCGACCTGATCCTCCTGGACGTCATGATGCCGGAGCTGTCCGGCTGGGAGGTCTGCACGACGCTGAAGAATGCCCCCGAGACCCGGCAGATTCCGGTGGCCATGCTGACCGTCAAGAGCGAGATCCGGGATCTCATCACCGGGATGCAGGTCGGAGCGGATGACTACGTGACGAAGCCCTTCACCCGGAGGAGGCTTCTTTCCACGGTGCGCAGGCTCCTGGACGAGCGGGGCGAGGCCACGTCCGCGGCCTATCTTTCGACCGAAAACGAGGACGTCCGCTTCCGCAACCTGCTTTTCGACCCGATCACGGAGCTGCCGACGATCCCCGTCATCATCGACGCGCTGAGAGACCGCCTCCTGGACAGCCGGGACCTCGGAGTCCTCGTGGTGGACGTCGAGAAGTACAGCCACATCGAAGAGGCCTACGGCTGGGAGGTCTTCGACGGCCTGCTGCGATCCGCCGCGAGGGCCCTGCGCCGGATGCTCGGAACCGTCTTCGCGACGGAAGACTTCGTCGCCGTCAACCGGGCCGGCGGCTCGGATTTCTATGTCTTCACGACGCTGGAAGCGGCGGAGGACTCGCTCGCGCGCCTTCAACGCAAGGCAAGGCAGGTGGAGGAATCGCTGCGCGGGACGCTCGACGAGGCCTTCGGCCCCCGCATCCACAAACGCATCGGCGTCTTCGTCGGCCACACCGTCATCCAATCCAACCCGCAGATGAGGGTCGAGCGCCTGGTTTACCGGGCACTGCGTCAGGCAATCGCGATGGCGACGACGAAGGAGGGGGAGCGCCAGTCCCGCCTGCGCGAGACCTTCAAGGAGATCCTGCGCAAGCGCCGCATCCGAACGGTCTACCAGCCGATCTTCGACCTGAACACGATGGAGGTCTGGGGACACGAGGCGCTGACCCGGGGCCCCGTGGACACCGCTTTTGAAAGCCCGGAGCTCCTCTTCGAGTTCGCCGGCGAGTACGAGGCCACCTGGGACCTCGAGCAGCTCTGCATCGACTCCTCGGCGGGCCACTACTCGGAGAACGGCACGGGACTCCTCTTCCTGAACGTGGAGGCGGATTCGATCACGGCGCTGGCCGCGCGGCCGGGAGCGCTCGTGCCGCTCGAGCACCTGCGGCACCGGATCGTCCTGGAGGTCACCGAACGGTCGGCCATCCGGGACGTGCCGGTCTTCCGCGAGGCGCTCGCGACTCTTCGGCGGCAGGGCTTCCGGGTCGCCATCGACGACGCGGGATCGGGCTATGCCTCGCTCCAGTCCATCGCGGAACTGCGCCCGAACTTCCTCAAGGTCGCCAGCACGCTGGTGACCGGCCTCCACGCCGACACGATCAAACGGGACGTCGTTGAGATGCTGGTCAACCTCTCCCGGCGCATCGACGCCGCCTGCGTGGCCGAAGGGATCGAGACGCCGGAAGATCTGAACGAATGCCGCAGTCTCGGGATCCCGTTCGGGCAGGGTTTCTACCTCGGGGTTCCGGAGGAAATCGCCGCCTCCTCATCGCCTCTGTCCGGTTTCGGCGCCGAGCGCTCGAAGCTCGGGAGCATCTGATTTCAATCCGAAAATACTCCGAGCGTCGGGACATGCGGCGGGTTCGCCCGCCGCAAACCCCCGCCCCTACGGTACGGGGAGCACCAAAGGCCCGCGGTCGGTATTGGCGTCGTAGGGGCGGCCCTTGCGGCCGCCCGCCTCCCGTCGTCGTCGGCGCCTCGTTGTCGCGGGCGGGGGCCAGCCCCGCCCCTACGGTACGTATGCCGCAACCGCTGATCCCGGAGCTCGCGGGACCTTCATGAACGAGCCGAATCCGCGCAGGACGTGGTGGCGCCGGAACCCGATGAGCGCCTCGGGGATTCTTCGGGTGAAGACGGGCTTCCTCCCGAAGCATTCTCCCGACCTCGCGCGCCGCAAGCTCCGGCGGCCTCCTCTCTGGTTGAACCTCATTCTTCTCGGCTTCGCTCTCTTCGGCGGCGCGACGGCGACGGCGTATCACCGCGCTCTCGACGTCCGGCTGGCGAGCCTCCTGCGGCAAACCGACTCGGCGCCTTTCGAGATCAAGAGGATCCGACAGGACCTGGCCGACCTGGAGTTGGACGAGAGATCGCTTGCCGCCGAGCTCGACTCGCGGTTGAAGTACGCGCGCATCCAGAAGGCAAGCGAGTTCTACATCCTCCTCGACACCAGGCGCCGGCAGTTCGCGTTCAAATACGGCGACAAGGTCGTCCGCGAAGCAAGTCTCGACACCGGCGCTCCTCGGGTCATCCAGGGGAAGAACGGCGAGCGCTGGACATTCGCGCCGGTCACCGGCGCCTTCACCGTCAAGGAGAAGGTGGAGAGAGCGGACTGGAAGGTGCCGCCCTGGGTGTATCTGATGAACCGCGAGAAGCCGCCTGACCCGCTTCCGACGGTGCCGTCGGGGCTCGGCAGATACGTCCTCGTCTTCTCCGATGATTACGTGATCCACTCTCCGCCCCCGCCGGAGAGCCCCTTGAAGGGCGCGAAGCCCGGCTCCTTCATGGTCCCGGAGGCGGACCTGTCCGCCGTCTGGCGCCGGGTGGGACCCGGCACCCGGGTTTACGTGTTCTGAGGCCTCCAGGATGATCACGCGGTTCCGGCTCGGCTTCCTCGGAGCGTGGGCGCTTTTCATCATTGCCGCCGGCCTCGCCGGCCTCGCGGTGGCGGCTCAATTGGAGAGCTGGGGCGAGGCCGCGAGACTCTCCCGGCTCGAACGGATCGACCGCGCCATCGCCCGGCGGATGGGAGAGAAGGTCGGGCAATTGCGGGATCTGGCCGGCGAGCGGGAGGAGCGCGTGGAGAAGCTCCGTTCCGCGGTCGCCGGGGCCACGATCCGGCTCGACGACGCGCAGGACAGCGAGCAGACCATCATCGTCTCCACAGCGGAGAATCGTCTCTCCGTCCGCCGCTCCGGCCGGACGGTTTTCGAGGCCGTCTGCTCGACCGGCAAGGGAACGACGATGGTCGTCAACGGCCGGACGATGGTGTTCGACACCCCGACCGGGAGCTTCCGGATCCAGTCGAGAGAGGAGAACCCGGTCTGGGTCCCTCCCGACTGGCATTTCATCGAGGAGGCGCGCAAGAAGAACCTCGGCGTCGTGCGGTTGAATCCCGGGCAGGCCATAGACGCGGACACGGGAAACCCGGTTCCCGAGGAGCGGCCGCGCGGGGTGTGGTCCTTGATCTCCGACCGGCCGCAGGGCCGCATCCTGAAGGTCCGGCAGAACACGGTCGTCGAGGTCGGGCCCGACGGCTCGGAGCGGGAGCTGCCACCGGGCCAACTCATCAAGGCCGGCAAGGCGATCGTGGTCCCTCCCTCGGGGACGCGGCAGCGCCGGTTCGAGAAGACCCTGGGACACTACCGCTTGAACATCGGAAACGGCTACGGCATCCACGGGACTCTCGCGACCAGTCAACTGGGCCGAAGCGCTTCTCACGGCTGTGTGCGCCTTTCCGACGCCGATATCGAGAAGCTCTACGGAATGGCAAAGGTCGGCGACAGGGTCATCATCTATTGAAGGACCGGCTTCGGCCTCTTCCTCTTGACATCGGCTCAGAGTGTCCCTACCATGCACAGTCTCTCGTGGTTCAAACTCGCCGCATCACTGGCTCTGGCGGGGCTTTTGTTGCTCGGGCTTCTGGGACCCCTCGCCGGTAAACCTTCGGGCCTCTCCATCTCGCCGCTGGCGGGTTTTTCGGGGAAACTGAGGGCTTTCTTCGCCCTGCCGAATGAGCGTGTCGTGGAGGCGGATTCCTCGCGTCGGATTCCTCTCGTGCCCTTCTCCGCGAAGGTCAACGGGCGCATCGGCTCCTATCGGCTCGGGGACTGGCCGTATGAGAGACGCCAGCCGTCCAACCCCATCTACGCCAACCCGAAGGGGTTCGTGGAAGTGACGCCGGAGAATTCTTCGACCCATCTCTCCGAGCATTTCACCCTGGGGCAGTTCATTACCAAGGACCAGCTTTCGGTGTGGCCCAAGTACGTGGTCCTGCAGCCGCGGCTCCTGGACAAGCTCGAACTGACGATCGAAGAGCTTCGCCGCGAGGGGCACGCCGTCCGAGGCCTCTTCGTGATGAGCGGCTTCCGCACTCCCGAATACAACGAGCAGGGCGTCGGTCCGGGCGGGCGCTCCGCCGTCTCGCGCCACCAGTACGGCGATGCCGCCGACGTGTATCCCGACGACCAGGGCAAGGGACGCATGGACGACTTGAACGGCGACGGCCGCGTGGACCTGAGGGACGCTCGAATCCTGGCCAACGCGGCGGAAGCCGTCGAGCGCGAGCATCCCGAGCTTGCCGGCGGAATCGGCATCTATCCCGCCACCGGCGCGCATGGCCCCTTCGTCCACATCGACGCCCGCGGCACCCGAGCCCGCTGGGGCGGTTAGGGGCTGACCGAGCGTCGCGTACGTGATTTCCGTCGTAGGGGCGGGGCTTGCCCCCGCCCGCGGGCGGCCGCAAGGGCCGCCCCTACGGCACGTATGACGCAAGCGCTCCAAATGTCGCTTTCTGTCGCAGCAGCTCCTGGCCTCGGACTTGCTCTGAATCATGACGGAGGATCTCGATGAAGACCTTGATTTCGCGATTTCTGACAGCGGCTATCGGAATTCTCGTTTTCGGAGCCACGATGTTGGCCGCCGATCAGCCCTACGTCGGCCTGGCCAAACAGCTCGCCGGGCAGTACGAGGGGGTCGCGGGACCGAACAACAAGCTGCGCGTGATCGTGCAGCCGGCGCGCCCTTCCATTGACGAGCAGCGGCTGACGGTCACCGTCCAGGGCACCTACAACGGCGGCAACGTCCGCTTCGATGGGTTTCTGGCTCTCGAGCCCCAGGGGGATTCGGCGCGCCTGATCTGGCTCATGCGCCGCGGCAACGATTGCCAGGTGGACATCCATCCCGAAGGGGACGGCTTCGCCGGCGTGACTCTCCCGAACACGTGCCAGACCGCGTTCCAGAACCCGACTCCGGGGAAGTGGGAGTTCCAGACCGAGCCCGGCTCCTTCCGCATCCGCAGCCTCGACACCGGCGAGACGCTGCGTTTTCGAAAGGTGAAGGGCATCAAGAAATAATCCTCGAGAGCTGACCGCAGCAAATAGGAAATCCCAGAGCCTCTCCCAGAACCTCTACGCGCCTCTATATCACTCGTCGGCATCGTGAACTCTTTCCCCCCAAGTCTGAATCTGTCCACGAAACTGGGTCAACTCCACGCCGGCAATAGCGCAGTCGTCTTCACACTGTCGATCCCCGGCGGACCAAGACGGTAGTTCCGGATCGATCGACTCATTGCCGCCACTGCAGAGAAACCACCGATGCCAACCACAACGGCGATCGCGAAGTAGAGGCCTATTATAGTCAGCATGCGAATCCACGGCGTCTCGGTTGACTACATGAAGAGGATGAAGGCGGCGTTTGAAGAACGTTTCTGTCGACAAGCGAGATGCGAATACACGGGAGGGACTGAGCACGGAGGCCCCTACCGGATGCCACAGGTGGGCTCATGCAGGATTCGCCGGAGCATATCCATTGCTGGGCGGAACGGCGTCGATCGGGAGGAATGGCTGCCAGAACGTCTTCGAACGCTTGCCTCGGCACTTCCGGAAGCTCGTAGAGATAGCTGAGGCGCGGCGGGCTAGAATAGCGACCTGTAGATGACAGAATCGGTACATCGCGAGAAGTAAGAACGAAGACTAGGCCACATACCAGTGAGCGAGCACGAGCGATACGAGGTTGCGACCGCTGAGCGCTTCAGCGCTTCGACATCTATCTGCCACTGATCACGAGAACAGCAGCGCAGCGTCACGCGCAGGGAAGGGAACCTCAATCGCGGCTGATAATATTGGAAGGCGCGAATGGCACCGTTGTAGAGATACACGGTATCTCCCGCGCGAGCGCGTCGCTGCACCGCTTCGAGGACTGGTCGAAGCTCCTCACCGTACTACGGCAGAACGGCCAGGGTCCGGGCCAGCGTTAATACGAAGAGGCTCATACCGGCCGTGAAGGCGAACGCCGGCCCCCATCGAGCGACAGGGCCGATAGCGCGTCGATGGCTTCACCCACGAGCAGAAGGATCATTGGAAGCACGAAGAGCATTAAACGACGGCTGAAAGGAAGCGCGTGAACGACGGCCGCGGCGAGCACCAATACGAGAGGCGTGACGACCAGGAGGAAGATGTCGGTCCGCCTTCTCGCCAGAAACACGCCCCTGAGCACGAGCGCTGCCGGTAAAGTCATCAAAATCACGTGGCCCACAGCCAATTGAAGTGGGAAGGTTCGAAGAGATAGGAAAGCTGACTCCGGAAAGCACTGCCAGCCATCGCAAGACGGCGCCGGGACCGCCGAGACCGACGGGAATCCATCCGACCAGTAATGGTTGAGAATTCGTAGATCTTCGGCGGAGAGATTACGTCGCTCGAGCATGAGTACCGGAAGCACGCTGACCGCACACCAGGAGCCGAGCGCCACCGCGAACGAGAAGGCGCGCAGCGAGCGACGCTGGTAGGCCGCCGCAACCATCAAGGCTCCGATGCCGGCAAGGACGAAGCACGCGGCGTGCGACGACCAGCCCCCCAACGTGCCGACGACGGCGAGAACAGTCAAACGTCGCGCCGTGAATCGGTCCCGTGTCAGAGCCACCCCGACAGTCAGGAGCACGACGGTCACGGCGACGTCGGTAGAGTATTGCTTGACTTCGGAGGAGTAGTAGATGAGCAGGTGATTCACAGCGAAGAGGCAAACCGCCACGATGGCGCCAAGCGGGCAGAGGACGGTCGATGACAGCCGCGCAAACACAAAGAGGGCGGCGACCTGCACAGAAGGGCAAGAGGCGAAGCGCGGCTTCGCAGTTCAGAAGAGGTGGACCACTGACTTCTAAAGAGAAAGAAAAAAGATGGGAGATATATGGAAGTAGTAAAGATGAAATGAAAGGGATGAATAGGACTAGTGAATAAGGTTAAGAGAAAGAGAAGCTTAGTAAATAAACAGGGAGAGGTTAGTCAGAAACTGGAAGAGAAGGAGCCAAAGAAAAAGGAGAAAAGAGAAGGAAGAAAGAGATGAAGGCTATAGAAAGCAGCAAAAAAAATAGGTAGGAAGTATAGTAGAGGGGAAGATCTACTTAGGATAAAAAGGTGTGAATATGGTACCGAGAAAGATAAGGCAAAGGGAGATAGGAACTTAAGGGAGAAAAAAAGGGTGAAGAATGGAAGAGGAGTGGAGGGGGCTGTGGGTGGAACTGAGGGGAGAGAAAGGCAGTATGAAGCTAAAGGAAAGCTTAGAGGTGAAAGACGGGAGGAATAAGGAAACAATGCGGGGCGGTGGCAGAGATGGGCATAGGCCAGACAGGCGGCGCTGGGACGCTGGAGATAGACTCAGCGGAAAAATGGGAGGAACGGCGCAGAACAAGGAGGAGCGACGGCGGGGTTTACGGAACTAGCAGCCAGAAGTGAGTTGACGCGAAGGGGCTTCTCTGCAACAGTAATGAGGCGATGAAGTCTTGGGTAAGTGTACAAGGGGGATAGCTGCACCAACTGCGCCATTCGGGAGGGCGTCGCGCGGCATGCGCGGGTCGCGGCCGGCTACGACGCGACTTGACACACAGAGTCGTAGCATCGATGAACGCGTGATGGCGACGTTGCAGTAACGCTTAGTGTATGTGAAGGCAGACAGGCAGGTAGCGAATGTGTGAGGCGGGATTCGCCGCTAGACGAGCGTCGAACGGGCAACCTACGGGAGAACACAACGGGTCGGCGTACAAGGCTAACAGGGAGTGGGAGCAGACGAAAATAGGCGATTTCAATTACTCAGCAAACCTAGAGCTCATAGCGATCACGCTACTTGGGGCGCTTGTGGCGGTTGCACGCGCCATAATTCTGCGGTACGCGCTAAGGTACTGGTAGAAGGGCTAGCGATCTGGATGTGCGCGCTTGTCTAAGCGTGCAGCGTGGCGGTGATCAGGGCAGGAAGTACTAACTAGGGCGAGAGAGGAACGAGCATTATAGGGATAGAAGGCATAGCGATAGAAGCTTTCTGGGCGAGTGAACTGGAAGTGGTGCGCGTTCTCAGGGACAGCTAGGCTCTAGTCTGGCATGTAGACTGGCGAGTAGCGCTGAGCTATGCACAGGCGGTAGCTAGCACGGGTGGAGAGGATCAGACGCTAGACTACAAGGAACGCAGCTGGCTTATCACATAGGGCAGGCGTGGCTTGCAGGAGCGGTAGAACATCTATAAGGCGGAGGACTGACGGGCGTACTATAAGGCTTTGTGCAGCTACTGTAGGTGCTCTCAGTCGCTGTTGCTGCAGTAGTGACGATGCAAGCTAGAGGAGTACGATAAAGCTTGGCTCGGCAGCAGTGGCGATGGGTCTTCTAGTTAAAGGTGCACACTTCTCGCTGCGCAAGATCTACAGTTCTCTTACTGCAGCGCTCTTCGATAAAGAATTCTGGCAAATAGGTATAGTACTCAATCTGAACTAGTTTTTAGCATAGGCGGTTGGGTTCTAAGCGATAGTACTGCTAAAAGACAGACGAAGAAGGGCTAATAGTATGGAATGTGGAGATATAGGGTTGGCTTAGGTTATTATAATAAAGACACAGTTTTTAGTGGGCTTAGGAACGCTCGCAGGACTGCTGGGCATAGGCCGTGCAGTCGGCGTGAGGCGATTTGCTCCTCGCAGCTACGCACTCATTTTGGCTGCTGTGGGAGCGTTCGTGCTTGCTCTGCTCATGAGAGCCACGGACTTTCCGCATCCAGCGCGCTTCCTCCGTCCCGTCGTGGCTCCCGGCCACACTGGATACGGACTCTCCGACTTGGTCAGCCTTGCGGCCGTTCTTGGAATCGCCGCAGTGGCGGCGTGGAGCGTGGTCCCTGAGCGGTGGCGCCAGACTGAGCCCCTAGTCTGTCCGCCTGAACTACTCATAGGAGCTGTCGCCAGTCTGTTCATTCTGGCCATAAGTCTTTCGCTAGTGAGCATTCCTGTGCGACCGGAGCTGGTGGAGCGCGCGCGACAACTGGGTTGGAACGGCTACAAAGCGACAACAGAGCAGTGGAACTTCGCGCAAGCGCTGCGGCCGCTTCGAGTGGTAATCGTATTCGGCGCCTAGGTGTCCTCGGATCCTTGGCGGCGCTGCGCAGGAGCACGGCGACGTTTGTGGCTGCTGGTGCGCTCTTATGTGTGCTACCAATGCCACTGATGCTGCGGGACTTCGCCCGACCGCTGAAGGGATTCGTCGCGGCAGAGGACGTCGGTCTGTACGAATTGCTCAGCACGCTGTCGCGGGATGGAAGCCTGTTGATCGCCAGCGACCTTGCGGATCCGGCGCAGGATTTCAAGAGGGGACTGCGCGCTCCGCTTCTGAGTGGCTATGCAGGGCACAGGGTTCTCGTGGCCAACCTGAACCACCACATCTACACTCCGGCAGACGCGGTTGAGCGCGTCAGTGCTCTGAAGCGATTCTTCGGCGCGGCATGGTCGGGCTGGCACGACGCCTGGCTCCGAAACACACGTATTACGCACGTCCTGGTAAGCGACAGATGTGTCCCTTTCTGGATGGGACAGCCCAATCTTCCGTTGCGAGAGGTCAGGCGGTGCGGTCGCTGGATTCTGTACTCTGCCAACCTCGGTGCAACGCGCGGCGAGGATGTGGCGGAAACTTCGAGAGCCGAATTGAAGCCGCGGTACGGCACCGTCGGATGTTTGACCGGATCCTCCTACCTTGCCTCCGATGCTGCATCAACTCAGTAACGGAGGCAGCGTGCGAGCACCACGTGGTCGCAAGAATCTGAGAGCAAGCTGAGGAGACCGCAGCCATGGCACTTCCCGAAAACCGCAGCGCTCAGCTTTTTCAGGGTTGGATGGCGTTTATCTCGATGTTCCTAGTGTTGGCTGTTATCGCCGGGCTCGTTCCTCACGACGAGGGGACTCCGCTGCCGTGGAATCGCCCAGACGCCGCACACCCGATCGGCAATGTCGTAGTAAACATTCTTGTTGTGAGTGTTTACGCCGGGTTTCTTGCGTTGGTGGCATTCACCGTGGTGGCGTTAGTATTTGGTCGAGCGAGACGATCTGTCGCGCGCGTTCCCCCGCGATGACCGCCCTGCCGTTTTATCGGGGCAGAGTCCGGTCCGCCCCGACGACCCCCACCGCTCCGTTCGCGCCGACCCCGACTGCAGCGCGGCACCCGGCGTCCGCTCCCACGAATCGGTCGTCGAAGGGCGGCTAGCGGCACCTGCACAAGGATCCCGTTGACCCTTCGTCGTAGTTGGCGCTCTCCACCTCGGATCGCGCAATCTCCTCCAGGGACGAAGGATAGCGGGAGCTGCTGGCCGGGGGCCAGGACCCTGTCCCTATGGACAGGTATCCGGTGGTAATATGTCTCGGAACAAATAAGGGGTCCGTTCGCTGCGTCGGCCGCCGAGGAGGCGGATCCGTCTTGAAAATGGTTGCGGTACAAGACAGAAACAATCTTGAGATGGTTGCGTGCTCCGGCGTTGGAGAATTGCCGGCTCGATCAGAGGCATGGCTCACCTCCGCCCGAAGTCTTGTTGCCCGATCGCTTCTCCTCTCCGTCGCTTTCGCGTGCGCCGCGCCTCCACCCGGCTCGCGAGCGCAGGATTGGTCCGGTCCCGTCCCCCAGACCCGGATCAGCTCCTCCCGCGAAGCGATCAAGCAGGCGATGGAGAATGCCCGCTACCGGCTCGGTCCGGTGAGGGTCTTTCCGAAGGTCTCGGTCGCCAACGCCGGCTACAACTCGAACGTTTTCGGCACGAGCGAGAACGAAGTGGGCGACTGGGAGGCGACCGCCACGGCGGGCGCGCGCTTTCTCCTGCCCTTCGGAAAGAAGGTTTATCTCCAGGCCGACGTGTTACCGCAGTACAACTGGTATGCGAGCGAGACGGACCTTCGCCATTTCGGGGGGGGCTACGGCGGGTCAGCCTTCGCGTTCTTCAACCGTCTTTCTATCGAGGCGTCAGGTCTGTACTCTGATTCGACCGTCGTTCCGACCTCGGAGACTCCGGCTCGTTCGGTCCAGCGTGCGACCTCCGGATCGGGAACACTCGCGCTCGACGTCACGCATGCTGTATCCGTCCTCGGCGGGGGCAGCGTGCGCCGGACGCGCTACGACAGCCTCCCCGGTTCGCCGATCCCGACCGCCTCGCTCGCCGACCAGGATCGGACCGACAGCTCGTTCTTTGCCGGGGTGCGCCACTCGCTGCTCGGTCCGCTGGTCGTGACCTTGGTCGCGGCAGACGGGCGCGCCGAATTCGTCAACAAGGCGTCGCAGCGAGACAACGAGACGCGCTCCTACCTGGCGAACGTCCTCGTGAGCAGCAACACAGCGTATCTTCCTCAACACAACCGTCGGATATCGGCAGGGCCGGTCCTTGAACGGCTCGCTCCTGCCGGCGTTCAACTCGCCGGTCGCTTCGGCATTCGTGTCGTGGGTTCCCACCTCGTTTCTGGAGTTCCAGGCCTGGGGCTACTACCGCAACGTTTCGTACAGCCTCGACCCGAACTATCCCCTCTTCTACGAAACGCGCTACGGGGGCGGACCGGTCCTCAGCTTCGGCCCGAGGATTCGCGTACAACTCTACGGGAACAACGGGAAGAACGACTACTCGGTGACATCCGCGGCCGCCGCCCCGCCGCCGCAGGCGAGCACGACAAGAGCCACCTACGGGGGGTCCATGTCGGTGCTATTCTCGAAGGTCATCGTGCTCAACGTGGGCGCGGCCGCTGATCGGTACCGGTCTCCCGTCCCGGACCAGAACCGGACGGTCGTCCGGCTGCTGACGGGCCTGTCCTTCGAGGGGTTTCCGACACCATGAGGGTCGCGGCCGCCTTCGTCTTTCTCGCAGTACCTCTCCTGGCG
This sequence comes from uncultured Acidobacteriota bacterium, assembly GCA_963837495.1. Taxonomy (GTDB): domain Bacteria; phylum Acidobacteriota; class Thermoanaerobaculia; order UBA5066; family Gp7-AA6; genus JAWOLE01. The sequence goes on from CAWINF010000002.1 coordinate 954,691, forward strand.
CTGGGGCAGGTGACCCCGACGCCCGTTCCGACCCGGACGGGTGACGCGGGGGGCGGCGGTTACGTGATCGGTCCAAAGGACATGCTGGAGATCCGCGTGATCGAGATTCCGGAGCTGAACGTGGAGCGACGGGTGTCGGATGACGGCTCCATCGCATTGCCCCTCCTCGGCGATCTCGCCGTGGGCGGGCTGACGGCGGCCCAGGTGCACGAGAAGCTCGAGACCGTCTTGAAGGAGAAGTACGTCAACCGCGCCAACGTTTCGGTCGTCGTCAAGGAGTTCGCGGACAAACCGGTCTCGGTTCTCGGCGCGGTCCACGCGCCGGGAGCGCTGCGGGTTTCCGGAAAGTTCACGCTGCTTCAGGCGATCTCCGCGGCGGGCGGCCTGACGACGCAGGCCGGACGCAAGGTATACGTCTTGAGGCCCGAGGCGGGAGGCGGCTCGCACACGGTCGAGGTCGACGTCGAGAGGCTCTTCCGGGGGGACCCGGAGGCCAACGTGTCGATCTACCCGTCGGATATCGTCAATGTTCCGGCGCGCCAGGCGATCCGGATCCTCTGCCTCGGAGAGCTCAAGACCCCCGGCGCGTTCGACTTCGACGCCGACCAGCGCGTAACACTCCTGGCAGCGATCGCCAGGGCGGGAGGCCTGACGGACCGCGCCTCGAAAACGATACGGATCCGGCGCCGGCAAGCGGACGGCAGCGAGACGCAGATTGAAGTCAACTACGGGCGCGTATTGAGCGGCAAGGTCCCGGACCCTGTCCTGCAGTCGGAGGACATCGTCGTCGTTAAGGAGTCGTTCTTCTGATGAGACCAGAGCCGGAATTTCCGCCCGACGAACTCGGCGCGCCGGAGCCTTCTGCCCCGGATCTGAATCTGCGCGAGTACGCCGCGCTCGTGCGGCGCCACTGGCGGATCCTGGTCATATCGCTGGCCGTCGCGCTCGTCGGTTTTCTCACGTACTGGGCGCTGGCAACGCGGCTCTATCGCGCGACCGTCGTCCTGAATGTCGTGCCGGCGCAGGCCGGGATCAGCGACATCAAGGCGTCTGACGACGGCCGCAGCCAGGTCGATCCGGAGTTCCTTCAGACACAGATGCGGCTCTTGAGGAGTCGAGAGATTGCGGAACGCGTGGTTCGGAATCTCCAGCTCGCGGTGTCGCCACGGAGGGGGGCGCCGGGGAAGACGGCCGAGACGAAGGATCAGCCGGACGCGACGACCCGAGCCGCGCTGGCGGTCAAGCGCAGCCTGGAGGTCCAACCCGTACGAAACACGACACTCGTCGAACTGTCCTCCGTTTCTCCTTCGCCGGTCAAAGCCGCGCGTATCGCCAACGCCGTCGCGGAGGCCTACATCGACTGGGGCCTCGAAGCGCGCGTGCGCTCCCTGAATGAGCGCGCGGAGTTCTTCCTGTCCCAGATCGCGCAAGTCAAGAAGGACCTCGACGAGAAGGAGCAGAAACTGCTGAGTTACGGGCGCGAGAAGGACATCATCCCGGCCGATCAGGGGAAGAACCCATCCTTCCAGAACCTGGACGCCTTCAATGCCGACTACGCGGCGGCCGTGGCGGACCGCGTCACGAAGGAAGCGCGCTACCAGGAGGTGCGCACGGCGCCGCCGGATTCGATTGCCAACACGCTGTCGAGCGGGCTCGTGGCACAGCTGCAGAGCGATCTTGCGAAGCTCGAGCGCGATTATGCCGAGAAGCTGAACATCTACAAGCCGGAATGGCCGGCGATGCAGCAGTTGAAGACGCAGATCGACAAGGGGCGGCAGCATCTCGACGCCGTCATTCAGCAGACGGTCAACAAGGCGCGCGAATCCGCGCGCAGCGACTACGTGACGGCGCTGCGCCGCGAGGCAAGCCTGAAAGCCGAGCTCCGGTCGCAAAAAGCCGAGGCGCATGCGGCCAGCAGTGACGCGGTCGAATACAACAACATCCGGGTCGAGGTCCAGACGCAGCGCGCCCTGCTCGACACGCTGCTGCGCCGCGAGGCGGAGACAGAAGTGCTCTCTCGCCTCCAGGGGGAGCGCGCGTCCAACGTCAGGATCGTGGACCGGGCGCTGGTTCCTTCGTCTCCCTTCGCGCCCTCTCTGGAGAAGAACGTCCTGTTCGGCCTCGCGTTCGGCGGGTTCGTCGGCGTGGGTCTCATCTTCCTGTTCTCCCATCTCGACCGCAGCCTGCGCTCGCCGGGGCAAGTCCAGGAAACTCTCCAACTGCCGACTCTCGCCGTCATTCCCGGTCCGGCGGCGGGTAGCCGCTACGGTGCGGCACGCCCGTACGCGCGGGGGAAACCTGGAGAAGAAAGGGATCTGCCTCAGGAGCCAGTTTTGATCCGCCAGCTGCGCACGCGAACGGCCGAGGCATTTCACGCCCTGCGCACTTCTCTTCGTCTCTCACGCGGCATGGCAGGCCTCTATCCGCGGCGGAAACAGGCGGAGGAAGAGCTCGGGGCGCCGGAGCTGGTCGTGGTCGACCGGCCCCGCACCCGGATGGCGGAGGCATATCGTGCCCTGCGAACCTCTCTCCTGCTCTCGCGCGCCGGCGGAATCAAGTCGATCGTCGTCACTTCGGCTGCGCCCAAGGAGGGTAAGACGACTCTCGCCTCCAATCTGGCGATCGCTCTCGCGCAGCTGGACCGACGGGTCGTTCTCGTCGACGGCGATCTTTACAACCCGCGTCTCCACGAGATCTTCTGCGTCTCCAACCGCCTGGGCCTCGCGTCCGTCCTTGCCGGCCAGAACTTTTTTCTCGAGGTTCTCACGGCGACGCAGGTCCCGGGAGTGACTCTGCTTCCGGCCGGGCCCAACCCGCCGGATCCGTCCGTGCTGCTGGCCTCCGACTCGATGTCGCGTCTTCTGACCGCGCTCGGGTCGAGCTTCGATTTCGTCGTGATCGACTCTCCGCCGGTGGGAGCGGTCACCGACGCGGTCCTCCTGGGCGCACAATCAGACGGGGCGATTCTCTGCGTTCACGCCGGGAGCACGCCCCGGGAGCTCTCGGCAGGTGCCCGGGACAAGCTGCTGTGGAGCGGCGTTCGGATCCTGGGCGTCGCGCTGACGATGGCCGAGGACGAGACCAGGCGGGCCGACTATTACGACGCCTACTACAGGCAATCGGCCGGAGGGGCGGGCAAGACGACGAACGCAGCCGCGCGGCGCGGATGACCGACGCCCTGATCGAGCTCCACTTCCACTGTCTGCCGGGCCTCGACGATGGGCCGTCGGAATGGGACGAGGCGGTCGCGCTATGTCGCGCCGCGGCCCTCGACGGCTCGACGATCATTGTCGCGACTCCACACGTCCTGCGCTATCCGTGGGTCAACGACGACGCTGCGGCCCGGGACCAGCGGATCTTGAAGCTCAACACGCTGCTCGGCGGGCGACCGAAGGTGCTCGCCGGGTGCGAGTATCTCTTCTCCTCCGACGCGCTCGATCTCTGGGATCGGGGGACGGCCGGCCCGTTGACAGGCCTGAACCGGACCGACTACCTGCTGACCGAGTTTCCCTGGGGAATCGACGTGGAGAACGTTACGCGAATCCTCTACGAGTTCTCTTTGATGGGGGTAACGCTCGTGATCGCTCATCCGGAGCGCCAGCGGGACTTCATCCGAGACCCCGGTGCCCTGGAGCTCCTGGTGAAGCGCGGCGCGATCGCGCAGCTGACGGCGGGGAGTTTCCTGGGCGACTTCGGGGAACTTCCGCGCAAGGCCTCGTTCGAGTTCGTCGAGCGGGGGCTCGTGCATCTGGTCGCCTCCGATGCCCACTCGCTCTCGTCGCGGCCTCCACGCCTGGCGGCGGCGCGTGACCTTTTCGAAGGGCACTGGGGGCGAGAGGCGGCTGCCGGAATCTTCGGAACGAATCCGGAAGCCGTCCTCAAGGGCAAGCCGGTCCCGTTCCGGCTGCCCGGCGGTGGATGCGAAGTGGAGACACGCGATTTCGCTGCTTCGCGTACCGTGTCAGTCCGGCGTCCGCTTCGAAATCGGGAGGGACCGGGACGACGAATCAAATGAGCTTTCTCCCGAGCAGAGGAAGTTCTACCTTCTGATGGAATCTTGGTAAACGTGCCGTAGGGGCGGGGCTTGTCCCCGCCCGCGGGCGGCCCCAAGGGCCGCCCCTACGACGCGAAGGCTGCGGCCTGCGAGCGCTGAACAGAGGTGATGCGTTCGTGCAAGAAAGACCTTCTGATGCAATCGCGGTAAACGTGCCGTAGGGGCGGGGCTTGTCCCCGCCCGCGGGCGGCCGCAAGGGCCGCCCCTACGATGCGAGACAAGTCTCTGATTCTGAACGACTTGGACGGGTCCGGCACACCCAGCGATCCCCCCAGGGAATGCCGCAAGTAATTCACCCCGCGTTGGTTAGGGGGAAAACGGGTACGGGTGTAAGCTATCCGGCAACTCAAGCTTGACCTGTACCAAAGATCAGTGGACTGTCCTTCCGGACAGTGCTAGGATTCCCGACAACAGAACATCGGGCTTAGATCAGCGGTGATCGGGTTCAGACTAGGAGATTCGGAGACATGACTCTTCTGAGGCTCGAGACAGATCTCTTCCCGACCGATGTCTTCGAGTTGTCCGAAACGGCAGTTCCCTGGTGGGTGGCGCACGTGCGCAGCCGGCAGGAAAAAGCTCTCGCGCGCCATCTCGTCCAATTCGGTGTTCCCTTCTACCTGCCGCTCCACGAGAAGCGGGTGCGGCGAGGCGGACGGCAATTCGTCTCGCACCTGCCGCTCTTCCCCAGTTACGTCTTCTGCCGCGGCAGAGGAGAGGAGCGGCTCGCGGCGCTCCGCACCAACCTGGTGTGCCAGATTCTCGATGTTGCCCAGCAGGAGATACTCAACGGGGAGCTCGCGCAGCTGCGGCTTCTTCAGGAGTCGGGCGCCAGCCTCGCGCCGCACCCCGCGTTTGCTCCGGGTGATGCCGTGCGCGTTATCGAGGGTCCGTTCGAGGGATACGTCGGTGTGGTCGTCCGCTGCGGTGGACGGCCTCGCCTGGTCATCTCGATCTCGATGCTGCGGAAGGCCGTGGCCGTCGAGTTCGACAGTGCCGTGCTCGCGCCGGTGTCTCCCTGGTTACGGCCGGCGACCGCGGCTCTACGCGCCGCAAGCGCTTAGCCAGCGGCGCGTCCGACGCAGTGCTGATCCCTTCGGTGTTCGTACACCGAAGGGGACGGAGTCTGATCGGGCAAGCAGGAGAAAATCATGAGCGCTCTGGCCCCTCCCGTCGCCGGTGCCGATCTGCATCGGCGCATCGATGACCGCACGGCCGTCGTCGGCGTCGTCGGCCTGGGCTACGTCGGTCTCCCCCTGGCCCTGACCTTCGCCGAGCGTCAGTTCCGCGTGCTCGGCTTCGACGTGGATCCGGCGAAGGTCGAGACGCTCTCTCGCGGGGAGATGTACATCAAGCATCTCGACGGGCGGCGCGTGGCGGCGGCCATGGCTTCCGAGCTCTTCCGTCCGACGGGCGACTTCGCGCGTCTCGCGGAGCCGGACGTCCTGGTGATCTGCGTGCCCACGCCGCTGACTCCGCAGCGCGAGCCCGACTTGAGCCACGTCGTCGGCACCGCGCGACGGATCCGCGACCATCTGCGACCGGGCCAGCTCGTCGTGCTCGAGTCGACCACCTACCCGGGAACGACCGATGAGCTCGTACGGGGCATCCTCGAGGAGTCCGGTCTCAAGTGCGGAATCGACTTCTACCTGGCCTTTTCGCCCGAGCGAGAGGACCCCGGCAACGATGTCTTCAGGACGGCGACGATCCCAAAGGTCATCGGCGGCGTCGACGCGACGGCGGGGGACCTGGCCCAGGCGCTCTATGACCAGATTGTCGCGAAGACGATAAGGGTTTCTTCGTGTCGGACCGCCGAGGCGACGAAGCTGACGGAGAACATCTTCCGCGCAGTCAACATCGCCCTCGTCAACGAGCTCAAGGTGATCTACGACCGCATGGGCATCGACATCTGGGAGGTGCTCGACGCCGCGGCGACCAAGCCATTCGGGTTCATGAGGTTCAATCCGGGGCCCGGCTGGGGAGGTCACTGCATTCCCCTCGACCCCTTCTACCTCGCCTGGAAGGCGCGTGAGTACGGCGTTACTCCGAAGTTCATCGAGCTCGCCGGCGAGGTCAACATCCAGATGCCACACTACGTGGTCGGCAAGCTCCAGGCGGCATTGAATGAGCGGGGCAAGGCGGTCAAGGGGAGCCGGGTGCTCGTCCTCGGTCTGGCGTACAAGAGGGACATCGACGATCCGCGCGAGAGTCCCGCCTTCGAGATCATCGAGGAGATCCTGCGCCTGGGCGCCATCGTGGCATATCACGACCCGCACATTCCGCGGGCGCCCCGGATGCGCACCTGGCCCGCCCTGCCCGAAATGGTCTCGCAGCGGCTGGCACCAGAGGTCCTCGCCGGACAGGACGCGGTCGTGATCGTGACCGATCACACCAGGGTCGACTACGACCTCGTCGCACGACACGCGCCGCTCATTATCGACACACGCGGCGTCTACCGCGCGTCGAGGTCCAATGTCGTGAAGGCTTGAGCGATAACGTGCCCGGAGGAAGCAGCGTCTCCCGCGGCCCCGACCGGTCGCGCGAGCACTACGCGCGGGCGGCGTCGCGCGGCTCCGCGCGCGCTGTCACAGAAAGGGCTGCGCGATGAGTGCGACGGTCTCTGCCGCGCGCTCCTCGGCTATCCCGACCGTGCTGATCGAGCCGACCCGCGGATGGACCTCGCTGCGTCTGCGGGACGCCTGGGAGTACCGGGAGCTGCTCTTCTTCTTGACCTGGCGCGACGTCAAGGTGCGCTACAAGCAGACGGCGCTCGGCGCGGCGTGGGCCATCCTTCAACCGTTGCTGACGATGGTCGTCTTCACGATCTTCTTCGGACGGCTCGCGAACGTCGGCTCCGAAGGTGTTCCGTACCCGATCTTCTCGTACGCTGGACTGCTCCCTTGGATCTTCTTTGCGCAGGGGCTCAGTCAATCAGCCGAAAGCCTCGTCGGGTCGTCGAATCTCATCCGCAAGGTGTTCTTTCCGCGCCTGGTCATCCCGTTGGCGGCGCTGCTCAGTGCTGCGGTGGACTTCGCCGTCGCGTTCATCGTGCTCCTGGCGATGATGGCGTATTACGGCATCTGGCCTTCGGCCGCGATTCTGGCCCTTCCGCTTCCACTGGCGCTGGCATTCGCCACGGCACTCGGCACCGGTCTCTGGTTGTCGGCGCTGAACGTGCGATTCCGCGACGTCCGATACGTCGTTCCGTTCTTCATTCAGCTCTGGCTGTTCGTCACGCCCGTGATCTACCCGACCAGCCGCGTGACCGAGATGTTAGCCGGCTGGGGTTGCCGGCGTGGCTATACGGGCTCAATCCGATGGCGGGCGTGGTGGCTGGGTTCCGTTGGTCCTGCTGGGGCGGGGGCGCGGCCCGGGGGGCTGATCGTGCCAGCGCCGCGATTAGCATGCTCCTTCTCGTCTCCGGGGCGTTCTACTTCCGCCGGGTTGAGAAGACCTTCGCGGACGTGGTCTGACGGGGCGGCGATCGCAGCGTGGGGAGGCTGAGCCCGTGAAGGACGCTCCGGGGCCGTCTGGGGGGGCGTCTGGGTGTGACGAGCGTGAGATTTCGGAAGCAGTCAGCGACCGGTTCGCGAACGGCAGCTTTCCGTCAGACTCGCTTTACGGCGACGCCCGGGTGGGAGAGAGAGTTGCCGGTCTGCTGGCCACTCAGCCGCTGACGATTGAGAAGAGATTGGCTTACTGATGAAGGTACTGGGACTCGTCCCTGCACAGGGTGGCTCCGAGGGGATCCCACGCAAGAACGCGCGGTTTCTCGCCGGGCGGCCTCCTCTCGCGTACACAGCAGATGCGACGGGCAAGGCGCGCCGCCTCTCGCGCGTGATCCTTTCGACGGAGGAACCAGAGATCGCCGAGATCGGCCGGCGTTGCGGACTCGAGGTCCCTTTCCTCCGGCCGGCAGAGCTGGCCCGTGATGAGACTCCGATGCTTCCTGTCGTGCAGCACGCACTGCGCTTGCTCGAGGAGCGCGGCGACCGATTCGATGCCGTCTGCTCGCTGCAGCCGGCGAGTCCGTTCCGAAGCCCCGAAGACATCGATGCCTGCATCGCGATGCTCGAAGACAAGAGCGCCGACGCCGTTGTGGCGGTGCTGCCGATTCCGCTCGAGTACAACCCGCATTGGGTCTACTTTCAGTGCGAAGACGGGTGCATCCACCTCTCGACCGGAGAGTTCGCCCCGATCGGGGCGGCGGCAGGATCTGTCGCCCGCCTTCCACCGCGAAGGATCGATCTACGTGACGCGTCGAGATATTGTGCTGGGGCAGAACAGTCTGTACGGCCGTCGCCTCCTCGGCTATCAGCTCGACGGCTCTCGGTCCGTCAACCTCGACACCCCGGAGGGCTGGAGCAGGGCGGAGGCCTTCACTAGGGGGGATGCGCGGCTCAAAGCGAGGTCGCTCTCCTGCCTTTCCTGGAGCGAGTTCGGGAGTATGAAGCGGACGGCGCGCCAAGCCCGAGCTGTTGTTCGCGGAACTTCTGGGCCACGCCAGCGCCGTGGTGGGCGTCGCGAGGCACAAGACGTCATGATCATTGCGGTCGTCCCGGCGCGGGGTGGTTCGCAAAGGCTTCCCCGAAAGAACATCCGGGCGTTTGCAGGACATCCCATGCTGGCTTACAGCATCGCCATCGCCGAAGCCGTGCCGGCGATCGACCGTCGGGTCGTCTTGACCGATGATGCGGAAACCGCCGCGATCGCTCGATCCTACGGTGCCGAGGTCGTAGAACGACCGGCCGAGCTGGCAACGGACACGGCCAGCACTGGCAGCGTGGTCCAGCACACTCTCGCCTGTCTCTCGGTGGATGGCGGTCGCGACATCGTCATCACCCTTCAACCATGCTGCCCCCTCCGCACGGCGGATCTGGTTTCCGATGCTGTTGAGCTGTTCGGGCGACGCGAATTCGACTCCGTAGTCTCCGTGACGCGGTCCCATCAGAAAAGCGGTCAAATCGTCGATGACCTTTTCGTCCCCGCATACCAGCTGGGCATTAGGTCGCAGGATCTCCCGCCCCTCTACTTCGAGAATGGCCAGGTGTACGTGTCGGGCGCCGACCAGGGGGGACAGCGCGGCGACCTCTTCGGCCGCCGGGTTAGACCGCTCGTCACGGATCCGCTGTACGCGCTCGGCGACATTGATACCGAACTCGACTTTCACATCGCCGAGTTCCTCTTTCAAGAGTATCGGGAGCGCTTTCCCGTTCCCAAAGCGAGGCGATCATGACTGGACCGTTGAAGACACCGGCCATTCAACTCGGATCCCGGCGCATCAGCTCGGAAGATCCGCCGCTCGTCGTCGCGGAGATCGGCATCAATCATGAAGGCAGTCTTGCCAAAGCCATTCAAATGGTTGATGACGCTTCACGAGTCGGCTGCGAGTGTGTGAATTTTTAGTCCCATGTGATCGAAGATGAAATGGTCCCCAACGACGTTGTGCCCGCAAATGCCGCAGAGTCGATCTGGGCAATCATGTCGCGGTGCGCCCTCTCCGAGGTCGAGGAGAAGCGGCTCAAGCAGCATGTGGAGAGCCACGGGATGCTGTACCTTTGCACGCCGTTTTCGCGAGCGGCGGCCGACCGGCTGGCACGAATGGACGTCGTTGCCTTCAAGATCGGGTCAGGCGAGTGCAACAACTATCCGCTGGTGCGCCATATTGCGGGTGCCGGCAAGCCGGTGATTCTAAGCACTGGGATGAATGACTTGGCGACTATTGCTCCCGCAGTCGAGATCCTACGCGAGAGCGGTCACGGATTCGGGTTGCTACACTGCACCTCCATGTATCCGACGCCCTATGAGCAGGTCCGACTCGGCGCACTCGCGATTCTGTCGAAGGCCTTTCCAGACGCCGTAGTCGGGCTAAGCGATCACTCACTCGGGATTTATACCTGCCTCGGTGCTGTCGCCCTGGGTGCTTGCATTCTCGAGAAGCACTTCACGTCCTGATAACAAGCAGTGGCCCGGCCCGGACGTGCCAATATCGATCGATCCGCAAGAGCTTCGGCAGTTGATTGAGGGCAGCCGGGCTGTGTTCGCGGCGCGAGGCGGGAACAAGGAGATCCTACCCGGCGAGAAGCCAACCATTGACTTCGCGTTTGCCTGCGTAGTGTCGACACGGGCCGTCGCCAAGGGCGAGATCCTGTGCCTCGAGAACATCTGGGTGCGGCGGCCAGGCACGGGAGAGATACTCGCCCGAGACCTTGATGCGATCTTGCAGAAGAAAGCGACTCGGGACATCCCAGCGAACACGCAATTGAGATGGAGCGATGTCACCTGAAGGCGCGAAACCGCCCGGGGGGGAGAGCGACCTGAAGGTGCGCGGGCGCCGCGAATTGCTTTTCCTGACGGCGACGCGCGCCGACTTCGGCAAGCTGAAGTCGCTAATGACCCACGTGCTGGATCAGAGGACTTCTCCTACCGGATCTTTGTGACCGGTATGCATATGTTGGCCCGGTATGGCTCGACCGTGAATGAGATCACGAAGGCCGGTTTCACGCGGCTCTATCCTCACATCAATCAGGACGGCGCGGTCACGTCGCAGATGGACCTCGTGTTGGCGACTACGATCCAGGGGCTCGGCCATTACATTCGCGAGTTTCCGCCTGATCTCATTGTTGTGCACGGCGACCGCCTCGAGGCGCTTGCGGGCGCAGCTGTGGGCGCCTTCACAAACACTCTTGTCGCTCACGTCGAGGGCGGCGAGCGCTCCGGAACCGTGGATGAGCTTGTGCGGCACGCCGTGACAAAGCTCTCGCATCTGCACTTCGTTGCCAACGACGACGAGGCGAGACTGCGGCTTATCCAGATGGGTGAGACTTCGAGCAGCATCTTCGTCATCGGGTCACCGGATATCGACATCATGCTTAGCGATGCGCTCCCCGGAATTGATGAGGTAAAGGAAAAGTATGGGATTCCGTTCGATGAATACGCAATTCTCATCTATCATCCGGTGACTACTGAGCTACCGCAGTTATGTCGGAGAACGTCGCCGAGGTAGCGGCGGCGATTGAAGCTTCCGGCCTCAATTACGTGGCAGTGTTTCCCAACAACGATGCGGGAGCGGAGATCATTCTGGAAGCACTGAAACGGCTGGAGGTCAGCGGTAGGGTGCGATTGATCCCGTCGATGCGGTTCGAATACTTC
>CAWINF010000003.1:0-1340252 GCA_963837495.1 uncultured Acidobacteriota bacterium
CGAGCGTTCCGCCGGCATAGGTGCCGGTGAGCACGGGCGTAGCAAAGTAGTCCTGGGCGTTGCGGATCTCGTAGGACGACCCCACCGTGAGGACGCCCGTGAGGTCGACGTTGACGGTCGAGGCGAGGCTCCAGTTGAAGACGGTGATGTTGGCGCGACCGGGTTCGTAGTAGTTGGGGCGCACGAAGACCTGGGTGCTGGTAGGTCGTGATGGGAAGTAGGCATTGGAAGGGTACTGGGCGGAGTTGAAGTCCGCAGAGCGCCGCAGAATATGTTGCCGGTCATCGAGAGCCCGGAACTGCAGTTGACTAGGCGCAGCGCGGTATATCCGGCGAAGTAATTGCCGGTAACCACGCCATTGGTGCATCCAGCCTTGTAGCCGAGGTTGTCGGAGCCTCCGTCAGCCAGCGGGGTATAAGTGAAGTTGGAGATCATCGAGGGGTTATTGGCCACTCGCAAGCCGCCGATAAGGAGATTGTCGGTGTATCTGCTGACGTGGGAAAGGGCACCGTTGGCAAAGGCGGTGTTGCCCTCGAGAGCGACGTTGTCGATGTAGCCGCCTTCCGTGTAAACGTGGATGCCGAGGCCGAACTGCTGGAAGAGGATGTTATCGGCGATGCGCATGAGGTGGGGAGCCTGGTTCTGGGCGTAGATACCGTGCCCGTGGCCGCGGTCCGGACCGTCCCAGCCGTTGTAATAGATCAGGTTGCCATAGGCTTCTGTGTCTCCGGAGGGGGTCCAGAGGCCGACGCCCTGCCCAGTGTCGTGGACGACCATGTTGATGAGCTTCACTCCGGGGCCAAAAACGGCCACCCCAACGGTGCGCATGTTCGGCGGGTTTGAGTCGGCGTCGGGGTTTGTTCGCGCAGTGTCGGAGTTAGTCAATTCGAAGCTCATGTACCACGTGTAGGCACCGTTGACCGCCAGAGTGCTGGCGTTGTGGCTGGGGGGAGTGGTGCCGGCGTCCAGTGTGGTGCGCTCCCCAGGATATTGACGGACTTTGATGGGAGATGACGGCGTGCCTGTCAAGTCGCTGGTGAAGGTTCCAACGTAGGTACCGCCACGGAGCCAAATTGTGTCCCCAGGTTGGACCGCTGCAGGCTGCGCGAGCGCCGTCGCGAGATCCCAGGGACTGCCGAGACTCCCGTCGCCGGCGGAGCTCCCTCCGGGTGAAACATAGAAGTCCCTTCCCGCGAGCTTCGGGAGGACCGTTGAACTCCCGGTCACCTGGGAGCGAGGCGTCGCGACTGGTTCCGCGGGGTTAGCGGCCTTTTGACAGACTCCTCCCGTGGAGATGATCAGGACGAGAAGAGCGAGCTTTTCCTTCGCAACGTGTCGCAATGTGGACCGTTCCCGCGTAATTCTATGTCAGGCTCACACGGAGCCGCCACGAGGTTCCCCTCCGAAACAGTTACGGAAATGCGGGCGATCCAAGAAAATGTCAAGCGAGAGCTTGAACCTACTGCCTATTTCAATCCCGGCGAAAACGTCTGATCCTGCGACAGATTGTCGATGACGACGGCGAAAGCGAACACGTCGAGTTTCCCGGCGTCGACCGTCAGCGTGTACGCCTCTCCTTCCCGTTGCTCCAGGTCCGGGAACAAGACTGCGAGATTCCTCTGAAGGTATCCGCGGGGCGGCACGAGGATGGCGGTCTCGGCGATCTTCGTCCCGTCGGAACGTCGCAGCGTCAGTTCCATCCATGCCTCCACCGGCTGGGGGTTGAAGAGGCCGATGTTCGAGCGGAAATCCGCGTCCTGCCGCAGACTGAGGATCGACCCTCGCTCGAAGAGCCCTTCCTCGGGGATCGCGTCGACCTGCTGGCCGACGGTCCCGGCCCCGGAGTAGGTGTAGATCCGCTCCGCGACGACGATCTGCGAGGAGTCGCCGGATTCGATGGCGAGGCCACCGTAAGTCTCCGAGCGCCCAAAGAGTGTCCAGAGCGCGTCGTCCATCTGCAGCGTCTGGTGCGGACCGAGCCTCAGGAAGGCGGTCGGGGCGCTCCGGTTGTCCCGGTCGTGCTCGAGGAAGGCGACTTCGACCTTCGCCGGGTCGTCGCCCGTATTCGCGAAGGAGACGTCACTCGAGAAGAATGTTCCGTTGAGGCCGGTGACGCGTGCCACTGCCGGCAGGTACAGCATCGAACTGGGTGAAGCGGCCCGGTAGTAGCTCGGGTTGCCGGAGAGATTGTCGATGACCGCGGCGTAGGCGAACGGCGCCGCGGATCCCGCCAGCGGACGGATTTCCGCCGTGAAACCCTTGCCTTGCATCGACGGGAAGAGATCGCTGAAGGCGATCTGGGTCTGGTGTTTTGCCGCCAGGCCGATGGCCGAGCTCTCGCCGACGACGTAGCCGGAGCGGCTGCGCAGAACGATCTGAAAGCTCTCGAACGCGTCGGAGCCGTTCACGGCTGCGAGGTTCGTACGCAGTAGCTCGGTCTGAGCGAGGCCGGTCACGAAGAGGGAGGTGTGCGGATCTTCGGAATCCGGGAATGCCGCAGGATGCCCCAGCGTGCCCTGCCCGCCTGAGCCGCGCGCGTGCCCGGCGACGGGGATCGTCAGGGTGCGCGCCGTTGAGAGCGCTCCGCCCACCGAGACGACGACGTCCTTCACCTTCGAGCTGCGGCCGTTCGGGTTTCGCACCGTCAGAGTGACGTTGGTCCTGCCCGCCCGCGCGAAGGCGTACACCGGGTTCTCCAGGTTGGAGCTCGCCCCCGACTTCGCGAACTTCCAGGACCAGGTCGCCGGCGACCCGCTCGAGAGGTCGGTGAAATGCACAGGTTCCCCAACCTGCGGAGACTGCGGCGTCCACGTGAAGTCTGCGAGAGGAACAATTGAGAGGTTCGGCGTCGGCGTCGGCGTGGGCGGGAAGGTCGCCGCCGGTGTCGGCGTCCGCGTGGGCGTCGCGCTCGGAGGAACCGAGGTCGGCGTAGGAGTTCGCGTCGCGGTCGGAGTCGGAGGAGGCGCGGTCGGCGTGGACGTCGGGGCAGGGGGCGTCGCGTGCGGTCGGCGGCACAGCCGTGGGTGTCTGCGTGGGGGGCGGTGTCGGGGTGGCCGTGGGCGTCGCGTCGCGGTCGGCGGCACAGCGGTGGATGTCCGCGTGGGGGTCGGTGTTGGGGTGCTTGTGGGCGTCGCGGTCGCGGTCGGCGGCACCGGCGTCGCGGTTTGCGTGGGCTGCCGTCGGCGTCGGAAGTATGGTCGTGGCAGTCGGCGTTGGGGTGGACGCGCCGGACAACGGCAGCAGGACGTAGAGATTAAGCTCCAGGACCCGTCGGCCTGCGGCGATGGCAAAGGACCAGACCGGGGTCGGGCCAATGGCTGAGCGAGCGCCCGACGTCGGTAGCTGGAACGGACCGACCGCCGTTGTAGGTTCCGGTGAGCACCGGCGCCCCGAAGAAGTTCTGCGCGTTCCTGACTTCGAAGCGCCGTGCCCGACCGACAGAATACCCGTCAGATCGACGTCTGACGACTGACGGTGCTCAGCAGATCCCAATTGAAGACAGTGATGTTCGCCCGACCAGGCTCGTACTGATTGGGCCGCACGAAGACCTGAACCCGGTTGGCCGCGAGGAGAGATAGGTGTTGCTCGGGTAGTTGCTCGGAGAAATCGCCACTGACCCCTCCGTAGAACGTATTCGCCGGTCATTGCCTAGTCCGGTGACGGTGAAATTGTCGAATGATTGGGACATGAGTTGTTCGTCACGACGGTTGATTGGCTGCGTCGCGTTGCGGAGCCGCCGCTGGGAATATCGGCATAGCCGCCAGCATGAAGGCAGTTCCTGGCCGAGTCGCTCGTGCCCGTAATAAAAGATGTTGGAGATAAGCGTCGCGTTATTGGCAATCCGAACCGCCCCCGATGAGGAAATTGCGCCGGTTGTCAGCTGTCGATCGATCCGTTTTGAAACATGCATTTCCTTCGAGACAGAAGTTGTCCAGAAAGGCTGTCGCTGAACCGTAAGTCTGATAGCCTTGGCTGAAGTGCTGGAAAAAGATGTTATCGACGACGCGCTTCGTGCCGGTCCTATTCTGGGTGTAGATACCGTGGCCGTGGCTCCGGTCGGGTGAATCCCAGCCGTTGTAATAGATCAAGTTGCCGTAGATCTCCGAGTCGGTCGCCTGCGTCCAGAAAGGCGAAGCCCTGACGGGTATCATGCATGATCATATTGATGAATCTTTAGGCCCGGATGCGTTCGCACGGCTTGGTCGGTAGTGACGCCCTCGCCGTAAAGGATGTCAGTCGGCCAGGAGCTGGATTGCGTTGAGGTGCGATCCGTAGGAGCTCATAAGCTCGAGCCCCCAGAACCATGTGTAGGAGCCGGCGACCGATCAGCGATGATAGTCGTGCCCGTGTTGCCGCCGTCGATCGTGGCGCGTTCGCCCGGGTACGCCCGTACGATGATCGGGGCGGCCGCCGTACCGGTCAGCCGGCTGGTGTAGCTGCCCGATAGGTCCCGCCGCGCAGCCAGATCTTGTCGCCGGGGTGCACGGCCGCCGGCTGGTTCAACGCGGTCTGAAGATCCCAGGGGCTCGAGATACTTCCCGATCCGGAGGGGCTGCCGTTTGGAGCGACGTAGAAATCTGCCGCGCCCGCCGCCGTTGCGAGGAGCGCCAGGGCACATCCGAGGAATGACGCGAGGCAGATTCTTCTCGGATTCACCGGGGCAACCCGCTTGGGTGACCGGCCCTTTCCCCTCATCCTCTTGTCGTCGGTAGCAACCGTGAAAGAACCGCCTGGTGAAATCGCCCGCTCGCTGTGCCGGCCCGCGGTGATATCCATCTCTCTCCCCCTTGGTAATTGTCTGAATAGCTTTGGGATGATGGTAGGCGCCCGAAACGCAGGAAACTACTGCCCACGAGACCAAAAAATGGACAGGGGGTCTACAGGTTCGCGTCGCTGGCCGGTTGAACATGCCCCTGTCCGGTTGGACAGGGATCGGCTTGCGACGCTTCTCTCCTTCGCTTATCTTTGGAGCGCACGTGACCAAACCGTCGGATGGCGCGCTCACGGACTCGCGCTGTCCTGCCTCGAAGACGCGTCCACGCAGCGCCGGCGAGGTCGAACCTGACTGAGAGCCATGCCGGCCGGCGCCTGAGCGTCTGCCTCGCAGCCTTTCACCCGCTCGTGCTGACCGAGTTCGAGCGGCGCCTCGCCGAGGGCAATTTCCGGGTCATGTCCCGACGCTTCGACATCAATGCGTCTGGGGGCCTGGAGCCGATGAAGATTCCCGCCGCTTCCGTCTACGTCCTCGAGGCCAATGCAGTCAGCGCGACGACCGAGGCAGCCATTGCAATGCTCCAGCCGGACGGCCACCGGATGCGCCTGGTTGCCGTAGCGGAGCGGCTCGACCAGCCGAGCTCCTTCCTCCTCTTACGGTGCGGCGCGAAGGGACTCCTCGACCTGGACACCATCGACCAGCTTCCGACGGCTGTCGAGGTGGTGGCCCGCGGCGGCTTCTGGGTGCCACGCACCATCCTGTCGCGCTTCGTCGAGGAGGAGCTCAAGTCGGCGCGGCGTCTGGCCGTCGAACCCGCGAAGGGGAGGTTGAGCGCGCGCGAGCGCGAGGTTTGCGACCTCCTGCTCGAGAATCTGTCCAATCGGGACATCGCGGAGCGGCTGGTCATGTCGGAGCGAACCGTCAAATTCCACGTTTCGAACCTGCTCTCCAAGTTCGGTGTCAAGCGGCGAGCCGATCTGATCGTCCTCGCTCACGCGGACGGCGAAACGGAGCCGGCGAACGACTGAAGCGTCGGCGAGCGTCGCCAGTAGAAGCGGACTGAACCCCGGTACCTGAAAGCTGTCCGATCGGACCTGTCCGATCGGACAGGAAGCCGTTGCTCCGATGAACGAAATCGTGTACCCTGAGACGTTGTCGAAGGTGGTCACGGCGCGTGGCGCCACAGTCTGTATTTGCGCCGCCCACCCTCTCGCGCTGGCAGAGTTTGAACAGTCGCTTGGGGGCCGGCGGTTTCGTGTGCAAACTCGCCAGCTCGAGCCCGACGGCGGCAGCCAGCGTTCGGTGTCATTGCCGCGCGTCTCTGCCTATGTCCTGGATTTGCCCCCGCATCGCCATACCGCTGACTGCTCATCTCACGGATCCTGGAGTTGGCGCCCCACGCGAGCATCCTTGTGGTCGGGGAGGACTTCGACGACCCCACCGCGTTCGCCCTGCTCCGATCAGGCGTCAAAGGCCTCGTCCGCTACGCGGAGGCTCGGGAGAACCTGGGACGGGCCCTCGACACGCTCTCGGCCGACGGCTACTGGGTCCCGCGGTCGCTGCTGTCGCGCTTTTTCGATCAGACGTTCGGCGGGGCTTCTCGAGCCCGGCGCTCCCGCGAAAAGCTCGATATATCCCCCCGGGAGCATGAAGTCCTGGCGCTGGTTCACGAAAACCTCTCGAACAAGGAAATTGCGAGCCGCCTTCATATCTCTCCACGCACGGCTAAGTTCCACATTTCCCGCCTGCTCGCCAAGCACGGCGTCAAGCGGCGCGCCGAGCTGATCCTGCTTCGGTTCGCTCAGCGTCAGGCTTAGCCTCAATCCGAAAATATCTCGCACGCCGCGTATTTGGTTCGGTCGTAGGGGCGGCCCTTGTGGCCGCCCGCGGGCGGGGACAAGCCCCGCCCCTACGGCACGAATAGCGCAACCGCTTCGGCGTCGCTTCCTGTCGAAACAGACCTATCTGCCGGCGGCTTTCCAAGAGGCGTTTATTTCGGATCCGGGCTAGCAGCCCCGGGCCGGCTGCATCCCCGGGGGCCCCCTCCCTCGGGCGCTTCCACGCTCCCTTTTGACAACCGAAGGGGGCTTCCGTATGTTCGTGCTCCCCGCTCGTCATGGGTTTTATCTACAGCATCCTTCTCAGGCTCCTTTCTCCAACATCGCTCTGCCTGCTATCGCTGTTGGCGGCGGCGATGCTCCGCAAGCGCAAGATTGCGAGCCGGCTCTGCTTCTGGATGGCGGTGGCCGTATTGATGGTATGCGGCAATGGTTGGTTGGTGGACGCGCTCACAAGAAACCTCGAGGGGCGCTACCGGTTGCCGGAGCCAGCCCCGAAGGCCGATGTCATCCTGGTTCTCAGCGGCGGACTTCTGGATAAGGTTCCACCGCGTCGAACTGTCGAGGTTGCCGACGCGGGGGATCGCGTGATCTACGCGGCCCGGCTTTACAAGCAACGGAAGGCAGGTTTGATTATTTGCACGGGTGGCATCGCGACCGGCGGAGTTGCTCCCAGACCGGGCGCCGAGGTCATGAAGGAATTCCTGGCCATGCTCGATGTGCCAGGAGAAGCGGTCGTGACCGAAGGCCGCTCGAGCAATACCCATCAACATGCCCAAAACCTCCGTGTCATCTTTCAGGAGCGCAGGATCAAGCGCGTTCTGCTGGTGACTTCGGCAATGCATATGCCAGATCGATGGGTGTATTTCGGAAGCAGTATCCTGAGATCGAGTTCATCCCCGCGCCGACGGATTTCCGGGTGACGGATGGAATTCCGAGGCCCTGGTACCACGAAATCACCGCCCTCATTCCAACGCCGCGGCATCTGTTGGATTTTTCCGAGGTCATGCATGAATACCTGGGCATGGCCTACTACAAGGCGAGAGGATGGATGTAGCGCCGAAGGTGAGGGTCGCGGCGCTCGGCCCTCGTCGGCAAGGTGGGCTGAATCATGAAATCATTGAGAACACCGGGGGGCCGTAGCTCAGGTGGATAGAGCAAGAGTTTCCTAAACTCTAGGTCGGCGGTTCGAGTCCGCCCGGCCCCATACCGTCGCTTCGCCCGCTCCGCGGGATCTGCGCCTGACGGCGCGATCCCGCTCCGGCGCTTCGCTCCCGCGGCGCGAGGCTCCTCCTCTCTAGGAGACTCCTCGCGCCGCGAGCGGGGCCTGGAACGACGAAAACCCGATCAGCGTGCGGACGGAGAGGGGGGAAGGTTCCCTGGGCTCGGGGCGGCCGGTTCCGGCGCCTTGCTCAGCGCGCGGATGGAGAGGATCACTTCGTCGATCTGGCGGGGCGAGAGAGTGCGTCCCCAGGGGGGCATCAACGCGGACAGACCGACGCCGGCACCGCCGCGGCGGATCGCGTCGGCAAAGTTCGCGTCGCTCTTCTTCTTCTGAAACGCGGGGTCGGAGAGGTCGCGGGGACGAGGATCCAGGTTGAACGCATTGAAGCCGTCTCCGGCTCCGGTCTCGCCATGGCACGTCTGACAGTAATGGCGGTAGATATTCTTTCCGAGGCGGAGCTCGTAGGAGTCCACGGGCACTCTGGCCGCGACCGGCTTCGGAGAGGGCGTCCTTTTCGAGCACGCCGCGGCCGGCAACAGCAAGAGGATGCCTGCCAGGCTCCAGCAGCGAAACGTCCTCATCGCCCGCCTCCCGGCGGCGATGCCGTAGCGGGTTCGGCGTGGAGCGTCCCGAGGTATGCGGTCAGCCGCAGGGCATCGGTGTCCGTCAGGCCGTAGTTGGGACAGCGCACATCCGCTCTCCAGCGCTGCGGTCCCTTCAGCCAGGTGTACACCCATCCGCTCTTCAGTCTCTTGCCGGTGTCCGTCAACGGCGGCCCGACATAACCGCCGGAGGCTCCGAGAATGTGACAGGCGCGGCACCCGAGCGTCACGGAGAGCCTCTCTCCTTCCGTGACGTCGGAGTCGGACGCCGGGCGGCCGGAGAAGGGATCCGCGGGGATGCGGGGATCCAGGTAGAAGCTCTCGAACGCGTCGGCGAGCTGGGTCGCTTCCTCCCGCGGCATGCGCAAGGCCGGCATCCGCTCCTCGAGAATCGGGCGCAGCGAATAGGAGAGCACCAGGTAGTCGATCAGCCAGTCGCGCTGGACCTTGCTTCCTTCGAAGGTCAACGGGGCGGTCGAGATGTCTCCCCCTTCCTCACCGATGTGATGGCAGGACAGACACCGGTACCGCCCGATGAGAGCGCCGACGGGGCCGCCCGGCACCAGGGCGGCGACGCGCGGCGGAGCGAATCGATAGGACTCCGGGACGGGCTGCGACCCGAGCGAGAGCAGGGCCGTGACCACCGCGCCCGTGTCCTGCGCGTTGAATTCGTAAGAGGGCATCCGGAGACCCTGCGCAAAGGAGCGGGGCGAGTCGATCTTGGCGGCGAGCCAGGCGGGGAGCGTCCGCGGCAGATCCGACCGCCGGCCGAAATCGAGCGACGACGCCTTCTTGTCGCCGATGCCGTTCAACTCCGGGCCGAACTTCTCCTCCGAGCCGCTCGGCTCCGAGTGGCAGGAGGAACATCCTGCGGTCCGGAAGAGCCTCGCACCGCTCTCGGCGAGCGTCTGATTGACGGGAATCGGCGCGAGGATGTCCTTGGGAGCGTCGAAGTCGCGCAGCTCGTCTTCCATGTAGGCGACCACGTCCTGGGATTCGGTTTCCGAGAGGTGGTAGCGCGGCATCTTCGTTCGCGGATAGAAAGCTTGAGGGTCGCGCAGAAATGCGAGCAACCAGCCGCGTGTCGCGGACGAGGCGACCTTCGAAAGCTCGGGAGCCGAGCCGTTGCCCTTGCCTTCGACCGTGTGACAGGAGATGCAGCGCGATTCCGAAAAGACTTTCTTTCCGTTGGCCGCGTTGCCGGGCGGCTCCTCCTGGGCCAGCTGGATTCTGTGTGCCAGATCCCACGGAACCGACTGGCTGAAGAGGTAGTGCGAGAGATCCTCGATTTCCTTTTCGGTCAGGTGGAAGTTCGGCATCGTGGCGTTGGGGTCGACCTTGCGCGGCCCGCTCAGCCAGAGCCGCAGCCACGCTCCTCCCGTCTTCATGCTGATCGTCGTCAGAGGAGGAGCCTGTGAGCGAAAGGCTTCCTGCCCGCGGACGGCGTGGCAGGCAAAACAGCCGGAGCCGGCCATGAGAGCCCGTCCGCGCGAGAGCATCGGGGCTTCGGGAACGGATTCGGAACCGTGGCACCGGCCGCAGCCTGCCTCGAGATACGCGGCGGGAGTCATCGGCGGCCCGGCGTCCGGCGCCGTCCCGTGCGCCTCCCGCGCGGATGTCGCGGGCCCCTGTCCCCCGTGACAGGACGTGCAGCCGAACCGGTCGAACGCGGCGGGCGTATGGGCGGTCTGCGCGTGGAGTGCGAGAGGCTGGGCAACCCCCTTCATCAGCGGATCCGCGACGCCCAGGTGACACGTGGTGCAGCGGTCCACGCGGTCCTGAAAGTCGCGGAGCCAGACCTGCTGGATCGCCACCGGGCGCCGCTCGTAATCCTGCGCCGCCTTCAGGCTCCGGGCCCGGGCCACGCCGAGCTTGCGGTACCGGTGCTGGATCGATCGGTAAGACCGCAGCGCGCTCTTGGCCGGAGAGACCGCGAGGACCACCAGAAAGAGGAGGCTGGTCGCGGCGAAGAGTCGCTTGATGGACAACGGGCTCTCCTGTCTAGCCGAACACCGCCGCGTCCCACGGCCAGACGAGAGACCAGCCGGGTCCGCGGAAGAAGGTGCCGACGACGGTCAGGATCGTGGCGACCACCACGAACCAGGTCATGATCCACTCCGGCAGCGTCACGCGCGCCAGGCGCTGCCGCAGCGGGCCGCCGCGTTCCCCTCCGCGCGCCGCGAAGATGGCCGCCACCACTGCGAGCGTGGGGACCACGATCAACCAGCACGCGAAGGCCGAGAGGAGGGCCACGAGGAGCACCGTGACGGTTCCGATCACGGCCGCCGTGCGCCCCGGCCGGGCCGCCCAGAGGGGGCCGGCCGTCAGGTTGACGCGGGCATAGGGAATGACGACGAGCGCGACCACGACGAGGCCGGGCATCAGGACTCCCGCCACGACCGGCGGGAAGTAGTGGAGCAACTCCTGCAGCCCCAGGAAGTACCAGGGAGCCTTGGCCGGATTGGGAGTCTCCAGAGGGTTCGCGATGCCCTGGAGCGGCGCGTCGAAGAAGATCGCGGCCAGGGCGAGCCCGATGACGACGATCTGGAAGAGGATCGCCTCGCGAAGGATCAGGTGTGGAAAGGTCATGACCCAGCGTTCCTCCCGGCGGCGAACGGCCGGTCGGATATCGGGACGTACCAGCGCGACCCGGCGCGGCGTGGCGAGGGGATCGGCAGACTCGACGACGTGAATCGGCGGCAAGGCGCTCATGGAATTTCTCCGCGTTCGTCCGATTCCTCGGGCGGTCCCTGGACTCCTCCGTCCTTGCGGACTCGCCAGATGTGGACGGAGAGGAGAAGCAGCAGCGCGACGGGCAGAACAACGCAGTGCAGGACGTAGAAGCGCAGGAGGGCGTTCTCCGAGACGACGTGCCCGCCCAGCAGGAGGAACCGGAGCTGCTCGCCGATCAACGGGGCTTCCTTGGCCATGTTCGTCCCGACCGAGACCCCCCAGAACGCGAGCTGATCCCACGGAAGCAGATAGCCTGTGTAGGAAAGAAGCAGCGTCACGAGGAGGAGAACGACGCCGACGACCCAGTTGAATTGCCGGGGCGGACGATACGCGTGGTGATAGAAGACGCGCAGCATGTGGAGGAAGGCGGCGAAGACCATCAGATGTGCCGCCCAGCGATGGAGGTTGCGCAGGAACATGCCGTTCTCGACGACGAACGCGAGCTCCTTCATGTCGCGGTAGGCCTGCGGCGCGGAAGGGTGGTAGTAGAACATCAGGAGGATTCCGGACGCGATGAGCACGAGGGCGCAGGCAAGCGTGATCCCGCCCAGCCAGTAGGTGTGAGAGAAGCTCAGCGTCTTCTTGCGGACCTTGACGGGGTGGACGTGCAGGAAGAGGTTCTCGAAGATGATGAGAGAGCGGTTGCGGTTGGTGTCGGCGATGCCGTGCCGCACGACCGAGCGGTACAGAGCCGTATCCCGTAGGCGGGTTCCGAGCGAGCCGAGCGACATCTCTTTCATGCCTTGAAGATCCTGCCGTGGGGGATCGTCACGCTCGTGTCAACGAGGAGTGTGCCCGTCGCGTCCACCTGCATCTCGAGCCATGGGAGCGGGCGCGGGGCGGGTCCGTGAATGACGTTGCCCTCGAGGTCGAACCGGCTGCCGTGGCACGGACAGGCGATGCACTTCTCGTCGGAGAGGAAGCGGGTGATGCATCCCAGGTGCGTGCACACGGCCGACAGGGCATACACGCCGCCCGGGGCGCCGATGACGTAGGCCTTCTGCTGCTTGTTGAACCGCACCACGCCCTCGGGGTAGTCGAGCGGATTTCCGGCCCGGAAACGGGTCGGCGGCTCGAACAGGACCTTGGGCTTGAGGTAGTCCAGGGTCACGACCCCGGACCCGACCGCCGCCACGGCGCAGGCGGCCACGCCGACGCGGCCGAAGAAATCGCGCCGGCTCGGCCCGTCCTCCTCGATTCCGGTCAGATCCTCGGGATCCTCAGGCAACGGCGT
The DNA here is from genome assembly GCA_963837495.1 of uncultured Acidobacteriota bacterium. GTDB lineage: Bacteria > Acidobacteriota > Thermoanaerobaculia > UBA5066 > Gp7-AA6 > JAWOLE01. The sequence continues at coordinate 12,347 of CAWINF010000003.1, forward strand.
CCTCCTTCGTGTGGAAGCTCTGCATGGTGATCGTGCCCACCGGACAGCGCCGGGCGCAGAGCCCGCAGCGGATGCAGGTCTCCTCGTCTTTGATGAAGATCGAGCCGACGCGTCTTCCGTTCTCGAGAATCGGCGCGAGCTCCCATACCTCGGGGGGCGGCTCTTGCACCACGGCGACGGGCAGGATCTCGATGCAATCCTCCGGGCAGATGTCCTGGCAGCCCCCGCACAGAATGCACTGGTTCCGGCCCGCGGGTCTTCCTCGAAGATCGTGTTGGTCCAGCAGTGCAGGCACCGCTTCCCTTCCAGGCGCGCCTCCCGCTCGCCGAAGCATTCCTCGACCTCGGCGATCCCGATGCGCCGGGAGATCGGCCGCGTCGGGGGCTTCTGCCGGGGGATGCCCTCGAAGTCCAGGTCCCGCTCGTAGCGGGAGTGGAGATCGATCTCGACGGCGAGCTCTCTCTCGGAACGCAGCGACCCTCGGAAATGCTCGTCGATCGAGCGCGTCCCCCTCTTCCCATCGGCGATCGCGTTGATCGCGATTCGCGGCCCGAACGCCGCGTCGCCGCCGGCCCAGACTCCCGGAGCGGTCGTGGCGAGCGTGTCGGGGTCGATCACGATGCGTCCCCCGCGCGTCTCGATTCCGTCTTCGGGCCGCAAGAACGAGAAGTCTCCCGTCTGGCCGATCGAGATGATGACGGTGTCGGTCGGGAAAATCGTCTCGGAGCCCTCGATGAACTGCGGAGAGAAGCGGCCCGTCTCGTCGAAGACCCGTGAAACCTTGAGGAACTCGATCCCGGTCACCGTTCCCTTCTCGCCCACCAGGCGCTTGGGGCCCACGCGGTGGAGGAAGCGGATGCCTTCCCTCGCCGCCTCCTCCATCTCCTCTCTGGCCGCCGGCATCTCGCTCTCCGATTCGAGCGAGCAGACGGTCACTTTCCGGGCGCCGAAACGGATGGCGCTGCGCGCCACGTCGAGCGCCGCCACGATCGACAGGTTGCGCTGGAGGTTCACCTGCTCGCCACCGCGCGCCGCGGTTCGCGCGACGTCCAGGGCCACGTTGCCGCCGCCGATGACGACGATGTGCTGACCATCTCGACCTTGTAGCCGAGATTGATGTTCAGCAAGTAGTCGATCCCGCGCAGCACGCCGTCGAGCTCGACGCCCGGGATCGTCAGGTCGCGGCTGCGCATCGCGCCGACTCCGAGGAAGATCGCCGTGAACCCCTGTTCCTTCAGGTCCGCCAGCGTGAAGTCGCGGCCGAGCCGGACGTTGGTCTTCAGCTCGACGCCTAGAGAGAGAATGGCGTTCACCTCGAGCTGGATCAGGGCGCGAGGGAGGCGGTACTCGGGGACTCCGAGGCGGAGCATCCCTCCGGCGACCGGCGAGGCTTCGAAGATCGTGACGGGATAGCCCATCAACGCCAGGTCATGCGCGCAGGCGAGGCCGGCGGGTCCGGACCCGATCACGGCAATGCGCTCGGAATAGCGGCCGCGGCGCTCCCCGTAGATCTCGGTCAGGACGGAGAAGTCCATCATGCTCTCGACGCCGAACCTCTCCGTCACGAACCGTTTCAATGCCCGAATGGCGATGGGAGCGTCGAGCTCTCCCCGGCGGCAGACGGTCTCGCACGGCGCGGCGCAGATGCGCCCGCAGATCGAGGCGAGAGGATTGGGGTGACGGGCCACCGCGTAGGCCTCGCGGTACCGCCCCTCGGCGACGAGCGTGACGTACTTGCCTGCCTCCGTGTGAACGGGGCACGCCTGCCTGCAGGGGAAGTTACGCTCGAGCCACTCGAGGTTGAACTCGGCCAAGGTCGCCTACTTCGCGATCTCGAACTCGGCGGTCGTCGGGCCCGCCACGGTCACGGATTTTTGCGTCGCCTTGAGTTTCGGATGCCAGACCTTGACGGTGTATGTCCCATCCGGCACGTTGGGGATGCTGTAACCGCCGTTGGCCTTCGTCACGGCGAAGTACGGCGTCGGCACGGCGACGACGAAGGCCTCCATCTCGGGATGGACCTTGCAAAGGAGCGTCGCGACGCACTCCTTCTTGAACTCGTAGCTGCGCGTCTGGCCCTTGGGCCACGTGCCCAGGTTGAACTTCTCGGCGCAGGCGTCCGGGCTGAAGACGTTGTGCAGGACGGCGTTGGAGTTCAGGAAATCGACCGTGGTGCCGACGAGCACCGGGAGAACATGGGGATGGAAGACGAGATTCGCCTGGTCGATCTTCGCGTGCTCCTTGGGCGCGGGGAAAGTCTTTCCCGGGACGGCCGCGACGTACACGACGGCGTCGGAGCTGTCCCGCACGCCCTTGCAGGCGACTTTCCCGTGGAGGTCTCCGGCTGACAGCGGGACCGTGAGCAGGAGGAAGAGAACGGGAGAGAGGATCTGCTTCATGGCGACTCCTTTTAGAGGGCGAACCGCAAAACGGTCGCGAGCGTGTAGTTCTGCGACTGCCGCAGGTCGCGGTTGTACTCGAGCATGGCCTTGATGTTGGCGCGAATGAGAACACTCAGGTTGGCGTTCAATGTTCGGATCGAGGGAACCGTCGGGTCCGCGACGCGCAGGTTCTCGTAGCGGACGGAGACCTGAAAAGGCGGCTTGATGACGTAGTCCGCCTGGGCGAACCAGGCGTCGTAGCTTCGCCGGGTCTCGTTGATCTGCGCCAGCGTCGTGTCGTCGAGGAGCGCCAGCTTGTCGGTCCCGTGCAGGGCGACGCCGAAGACGTTCAAGTCCCCGAAGTACAGGGAGGCGAAGAGGCCGATCCGGTTGTAGCGCCGGTCCTGCATCTTGAACGGGGCTCCTTCGTCGTCCGTGACATCGAAGTTGACGTCCTTGCCATTGCCCGTGTACCCGAGGACCCCGACGCGCAAGGATCACAAGCCAGTTCTCCAGCGGGAGCTGGACGCCGGTCGTGTCGCCGTCCAGGCCCATGCCCCCGATTTTGTAGTCCACGCGGGCGTAGAAGTCCTTCTGGCTGTTGCTCCCGAAGGTCCCGTTGGGACCTCCCGGCCCGATCGGACTGGCCACGCCGATCGTGTAGAAGAGCCGGTGGGCCGCGACGCCGTACATCTCGATCGCCCGGGCGCGCTGCGGAAGACTGACGCCCGCCTCCTCCTCGGAGAGGCCGGTGCCTCCGTGAAAGCCGATCGGGTTGTACGTGAAGAGCGTGTCCACGCCGTTGTCGGTCATCAGCCACATTTCCTGGAAGCCGTCGTACAGGTTCGGCGAGAGCTTGCCGATGCGGAAGTTCACGAGGTGCTCGGGCCCGAAGGGCGAGATCACGTCGATGCGGGCGTGCTCGATCTCCGTGTCGCTGCCGCCGTCAGGCCGCTCCGCCCAGGTGAATTCGCCGAAAAAGCTGAAGTTCTTTCCGAGAGTCCCGGCGGCGAAGAGGTTGGCTTCCTGCGGAAACTGGAAGTCGTTGTGGACAACCTGATGTCCCGTGTCGTCGAGGCTCGAGGAGTAGATGTTCGCCATCTTGGTGTTCAGAGCGAACGGGACGTTGCCGGGAAGATCGCTCGGCCAGACCATCTCCGGCCACATCCGCTTGTAGGCGTCCGCGCCGAGCGAGACCGGCTTCTGCTTGACCTGCTCTTCGGTCTCGAGCGGCATGCGGTATCCGTTCAGGCGGAACGCTTGCCCGAAGGGGTTCAGCTTCGGGAAGATCGCGTGGCATGTCTGGCAGGACGTCTGATACTTGCGGGAAAACGCTGGGACCGCGGCCGCGGGTCGCGCATCGAGAAGAACCAGGCCGAGAGCCAGACCAAAGAGAATCCATGGGAAGCGGCGGGTCTTCTTCACGGAGGACGCTCCTTTCATTGCGTTGGGCGAATCCTCCGGCGAGACGCCGCGGAGCGCGATCCCGCAGGCGCACCAATTCTCCTGGTGAACCGGGATCCCCGGCCGGCCGGCGGCGGCTACAGGAGCCGCTTCTGGAAAGCGAAGGCGACGGCCTCGGCCTTGGAGTGGACCTCGAGCTTCTCGAGCACGTTCTGGATGTGGTTGCGGGCCGTCAGCATCGAGATGTGGAGACGCGAGGCGATCTCGGGCGTGGTGTGTCCGGCGGCGAGCATTCCGATCACCTCGACTTCGCGGCTCGTGAGCTTGCGGGCGCGCGCGTCCGGGGATTCCCGGACGATCGTCAACGGGGAGCGCGGAGGAGAGGCGGGTTCTTCCGCCGGCCGCAGGGGGGCTCGGGTTTCTCCGAAGGCCTCAGGACGTGCACGAGCAGAAAGTGGTCCGGGGCCCGGACGGCCAGATTCAGGATGCTCACGTCCACCAGGACCGTGCGCTGGTCCTTGGAGCGAAACCGCAGATCGAAGTGCCGCACCGTCTCGTTGCGAACAGCCATCTGGGTTACCGGGCAGGTCTCCGAGCAGTACCGGTTGCCGTAGACGTCGCACCCCTGGAGCGCTCCGGCGCAGGCGGAGCCGACGACATCCTCGGCGGAGTAGCCGAGGACCCGCTCGGCGCTGAGATTCCAGAAAACGATGTGATTGTGGCGGTCCGTGACGAAGACCGGATCGGGCGAGTTGGCCAGCGCGGCCAGCAGCGGAAGAGCTTCCTCCGGCACTCGAGCCCGAAGGCTCATGATTGCGGCTCGGCGAGTCGAGGCAATCGCGACCGCATCGGCCGCGCCGGAGCAACTGAGAAATGCGGCGTAGGCACGGATGCTAGCACAGGGCCCCAGGGGTGTCCGGAGTCCGCCCGCTCAGACGGATTGCATCCAGCCGTCGGCCCGGCGGCGATGGGGGCCCAGAGGTTTTTGCAGAAGGAGGGGGCGTAGAAGCGGCGGAGCCACTCGCGTGGATCGGGCGCGCGGGAGAGGGCGCGCATGAGCCAGCGGTAGCCGGGGTGACCCATGCGGGCGAAGAAGTAGCGGTTGACGACGGAAGTCCGCTGGAGCCCTCCGAAGCGCTCCTTCCACAGCCGGTCGTAATCGGCGCCCGAGAGCAGGGCGCGCGCGGCGAGGCAGCCCGAGAGAAGCGCGTAGCGGATTCCGAAGCCCCACAGCGCGTCCTGGAAGCCGGCCGCCTCGCCCGCCAGCAGGACGCCGCCGCTGCACGCGCTGCGCGTCAAACGAAACTGTCCCGTGCCTCCGAAGCGACGAGGGCTGCGCATCTTCAGCCCGACGCGCCGCTGGAAGAACTCGAGCGTGCGGTCGAGGTAACGCCGCTCGTCTTCGAACCCGTCGAAGAGACACGCGGCGACCGTGCCGTGTCCTCGGTGGATCAGCAGATAGGCATACCCCTTCGGAGCCAGGCGGTCGGAGAGGACCCCGAAGACTCCGTCGGACATATCGGTGTCGAAGACATATCCGACCGCGACGGTGTCGGAGCCTCCGGGCCCGTGGGCTCGAATCGCAGTCGCAGAGGAGGGCAGCCCTCCTCGTTGCCCGAAACGGAGCTCGACGCCGCACTCGATCGCCGCGGCCTTCATTCCCGAGTCGAGGGTGCCGGGCTCCGGCCCCCGCCGCACGAGGTAGAAGAGAGGATCCGAGGACCGCAGGACCGATTCGCGTTCCGTTGGCCCGTAGAAGACGCCTTCCCGGCACGGCGTCAGATCGAAGCGGGCCTCGATGCCGAGCTCGGCCAGCTCTTCCAGGACGTCCCCGGACGTCGTCCAGTTCTCGATTCCCTGGAAATCGCCGTGGAATCGGGCGCCCACGTCCTGACGGAACTCGTGGACCACCGCCGGGACTCCGGCGCGCGCGAGCGTGACCGCCGCGGCGAGGCCGGCGGGACCCGCTCCGGTGATCGAGACCGGGACCGCGCGAGCGGCTTCCGGCGCGGCGACGCCGCGACTCGCCGACGTGTCAGCCTCTCATTTCTTCGCGGGCGGCCTGGCCCTCTTGAGCAGCGAGGCTGCTGCCTTCGCGTCGGCCTCGGTCTCAAAGCCGAAGACTGCAGAGAACTTCCTGCCGATCGTCTGAGCGACGAGAAAGTTGATGTTGATCCCTGCGCCGGCGATGGCGCGCGCCATCGCGTGACCGATCCCGGGCCTGTTGTCACCTTCGACGAGCAGCGTGGGGATCGTCGAAGCGGAAAGCCCCGCGGAACCGGCGGCCGATGCCGCTTTCTTCCCGGAGACCGGATACAGCTCCAGGATCGCCTGGCCTCCACCGCCGGGCTGGCGGTAACCCATGACGACCTGCAGGTCCGCGCCCGCGCGGGCCAGAGGCTCGAGCGTCCCGGCGAGCGCGCCGGGTCTGCTCTCGACTTCGCGCCGCCATAGCGTGATGGACTTGACTTTGATGGCCATGATCTTTCCTCTCCTCTCCTGCCCTCGGAGTTTAGGCCAGTTTCAGGGCGCTTGCGACCTCGGACTCTGCGCCCTGAAGCCTGCTACGGCCCGCCCGGGAGAGTCCGAATCTTGAGTAACAGGGCCGCGATCACCACGAGGATCAGACCCAGGGAGATGAAGAGTCCCTTGCGCCGGAAGTCTCTCTCCGCGAGAGCGCGGTCGGCGGCTTTCACGGCTGATCGGGCCACGGCGAGGCCCCCGGAAGCCGTCGTGTGGACCGCGGCGACCTGAAAGCGATGCACGTCGGTGCGCGCGGTCGTCAGGGCATCGTCGGCCTTGGAGAGCTCGAACCGGGTCCGGGAGACCTCCATGCCGGCCTCGGCCGCGCGGTTGAGCTTCTCGCGGGCCGCCCGGATCTCGCCGGCGAGAGCGACGAGGTCGGTGTGCATCACGGCGGCGGCCTTCCCGCCCGCCGACGCCGGCTCATGACAGCTCGAGCACTTGCCCTGGTCGCCTTCGGCGAGGAAGGCCTCGGTCGGCCGCACGATCTCGTGGTTCTCGTGGCAGGTGACGCAGCCGGGGAGGTTCATCTCCTTGAAGGGCTCCCAGTGCGGGCTGCCTCTGAACTTCTCCGCGAAGACCGCGTGGCAGGTGCCGCAGACGTTGGCGACCGAGCCGACCTCCGGCGGCGCCGCGCCATGGTTCCCGTGGCAGGAGTTGCAGGTCGGCGCGGAGAGGTCCCCCTTTTCGACGCGGACCTGGTAATGAACGCTCTTCTTCCACTTCGCGTAGACGTCGGCGGGCAGTTTGTAGTCAGCCATCAGGGCCGCGTCGCCATGGCATCTGTTGCACGTCTCCGCGACCCTCTGCGGCGAGACCGGGGAGCGCGAGTCCTTGACCGGCTGGATGCCGTGCGCGCCATGGCAGCTCGCGCACTGGGCGACGCGCGTGTCGCCTTGCGCCAGTTTCTTTCCGTGCTGGCTCGTCTTGTATTCGGAGAGCTGGTCCACGCGGAGCGAGGGGTTGAACTTCTTCATCATGGCGGCGTCGGAGTGGCACCTGGCGCAAATGCCGGGGATGTCGCGGGGCGAAGGCTTCCCGATGAAGCCCTTCTTCTTGTCATGGGCCAACTCCTGGTCGGTCGCGCTCGCGTCGCCGCCGTGGCAGAAGGCGCAGGTGAAGCCGGACTTCGCGTGGATGTCGTCGGCGAAGGCCTTCGCGGGAGGGGTGATCCGCTCGTCGTCCAGCGCGAGATGGCAGTCCACACAGCCGATCGCCGCTGCGGGCGCCGGCTTGGCCGCCGGTCTGGCCGCGGAAGGAGTCGCGGCCGGTCCCGCCATGGCAGCCGTAGCCAGCAGCAATCCCGCGGCGGCGAGGAGGCGCGTCCTCATGGCGCGCCTTTCGGGGGCTGGAGCGACAACACGGTCAGGATGGCCGCGCCGATGAGCACGAGAACGGCGGCCACGTTCCAGATGCGTGACCGCTTGCGGTCAAGCAGGGGGACGATCACGAGGACGGCGGCGAGCCCTCCGATCGCGAAGACGCCCAGGGTCTCGCCGGGAATGCCGGCCACCTTGGCGGGAAGGTACTTCAACGCCTGGAACATCCAGAGGAAGTACCACTCGGGACGGATCCCCGCGGGAGCGGAAGCGAAGGGATCGGCCTTGACGCCGAGCTCCCACGGGAGGAACGCCGCGAGCGCCGCGAGCAGCGCGACGGCAACGAGCCAGCCGACCATGTCGCGCATGAGGAAGTCGGGCAGGAAGCGCATCGTGCGGGGCTTGCCCTTCCGCTCGACGGCCGGCGGCACGCTCATGCCGTGCCGCTGGACGAGGTAGAGGTGGATGCCCAGCAACACCGTCGTGATCGCGGGGAGGATCGCGACATGGATGCCGTAGAAGCGCGACAGGGTCGCGCCGGTGACGTCGGAGCCGCCCCGCAGGATCCTCGAGAGCAGGTGCCCGATGCCGGGGATCTGCGCCGGCACGTCGGTCCCGACCTTCGTCGCGAAATAGGCGAGAGTGTTCCAGGGGAGCAGATACCCGGAGAAGCCGAATCCCATCGCCAGGAAAAGGAGCAGAGCGCCGGTTATCCAGGTCGCCTCGCGGGGCGGTCGGTAGGCCTTCAGGAAGAAGACGGAGATCATGTGGAAGAACACGACTCCCACGAAGAGGTTCGCTCCCCAGGAGTGGATCGAGCGGATGAGCCAGCCAAACGGGACATCGGCCATCATGTACTGGACGCTTTCGAACGCCTCCGCGGAACTGGGCCGGTAGTAGAGGAGAAGAAGGATCCCCGTCGCGACCTGCACGGTGAAGAGGAAGAGAGCCATGCCGCCCAGGTAGTAGAAGATCGTCCACTGGTGGACCGGCACTTCCTTCTTCTGGGCCAGATGAGCAATGTCGTCCCATCCGAGGCGCTCCTCGGCCCAGTTCTTGAGTCTCACCGCCCACCCGGGCGCTTCAGACCCGCTTGAGGACAATCTTCTCTCCGCGCGTGATGACCTCCAGCGGCGTGAGGGGCCGCGGCGGCGGGCCCGACACGTTCTGGCCCTTGGTGTTGTAGGTGCCGTTATGGCACGCGCACCAGATGTCCGAGCGCTCCGGCCGGTATTGGACCGTGCAGTCGAGGTGCGTGCACTTGGCGGTCAGCGCCTTCAGCTCGCCGGAGGACGTCCGGAAAAGCAGCACGGGCTTGCCCCCCAGAGGAACGATCCGGCCCGAGTTGGGGGCGATATCGGAGGCCTTGACGTCCAGCTCGAACTCCGTCAGCGAAGGCTCGGACGCCTCCGGCGGCACGAGGTAGCGCAGAACGGGGTAGAGAAAGGAGATCGCCGCGGCGACGAAGCTCGTCCCCAGCAGGTAGGTGACCCATCTCCGCCGAGTCTGGCCCGGTTCGCCCGCCGCTACGTGCAAGGTTCCCTCATACTTTTCCGGCGCAAAACTATTGTCCCGCAGGCCATCGGCCGTGATGCGACTTCATCAATGAGCTTTGAAGTCAAACTTACCATACGGCACTTCGGGTTCGCTTTACTAGCCGGCGCGCAGCGCCGGCTCACCAGCCGAGGCCCAGGACGGCGATGCCCACGGCGGCGATGACGGCCCCGGCGGCGGTGTCGCCGTAGAGATCCAGCCAGGGGAGGCGGACTCGCCGGACTCCGGCCCGCGCCGCCGCCACCAGGACGGCCATCGTCGCGAGCGTCGCCACCTCGTAGAGCGCCACGATTCCCGCAGCCGGGAGGGCGCCGAGCGGCGCCGCCGCGAAGAGAAGAGGAATCACGGCCACGCACGGGTCGGCCGAGAAGAGGAGGAAGAGCGTCCAGGCCGTCGTGCGCTCGGAGTCATGCACGTGGTCGTAGTGGGAATGCGCGTGGCCGTGAAGGCGCCGGCCGGCCGCGCGGCGCAGCCCCCAGAGTCCGTAGGCGATCCCGAACGCGACGAGGAACAGTCCTGCGAGGCTTTCCATTCGCCGGCCGAAGGCCTCGATCATCCGCAGGCCGAAGAGCAGGCCGGCGAGCCCGAGGAGCGCGGAGATCGTGACGTGGCCGAAGCCGCAGAGGAGCGTCACCGAGATCGTCCGGCGCAAAGACCATCCCCGCGCGCGGGAGAGCGCGGCGAAGGGGACCCAGTGGTCGGGGGCCAGAGTGTGGAGGCCGCCGACGGTCACCGCGGCGGCCGCCAGGGCGGCGAGGAGCCCGCTACTCATCGCGACTCTCTTTCTTGAACCTCGCGGGACGCCGCTCGAAGAAGGCGTCCAGTCCCTCGGCGAAATCGGCCCCATCCGCGATCCTCGCCAGTTGCTCGAGCTCCCGGTCGAGGTGGTGATCGAGGCGGTCGACGCCGGCGGCCTGATTGACCAGGCTCCTGGCGATGGCGAGGGCCTCCGCCGGACCGTCGGCGATGCGCCGCGCGATCGCCAGCACCTCCGCGTCCAGGGACTCGGCGGGGAAGACCGCGTTGATGAGGCCGAGCTCGAGCGCGCGGCCGGCGGAGAGCCGCGGGTTGACCAGGACGAGCTCCATGGCGCGCCTCAGGCCGAGCAGGCGTGGCAGGAAGAACGTGGAGCTCTCCGCTCCGGTCAGCCCCGTCTTGCCATAGGCCCATTCGAAAAAGGCCCGGTCCGAGGCGTAGACGAGATCGCAAGCCATCGCGATCCCGAAACCGCCCGCCGCCGCGACGCCGTCCACGCAGGCGAGGAAGGGCTTGGGGGCGCGCTTGATCTCGGAAATCGTCGAGTGGATGTACTCGAGGATCTGCTTGAAGACCTCGCCGTATCCGCCGGGCGCCGGACGGCTGGCCTGGAGGTAGCCCAGGTCCGCGCCGTCTCCTCCGGCCCGGATGTACTTCAGGTCGGCGCCGCTGCAGAAGACGCCTCCCTCGCCTCGCAGGATGACGGCGCGCACTTTCTGGTCGCGCGCGAGCCGCAGCCCGGCCTTGCGAAAGTCCCGCGCCGTGGCGACGTCGAGAGAATTGAAACGCTCCCGGCGGTCGATCGTCAGGATGCCGACCGCGCCGTCCCGCTCGACTCGGATGTGGCTCGTCCGCGTCTCGGGGCTGTCGGGAGCCTGCGTCAGCATATTCTCGGGAGAGGCTCGCCTTCGGGCTCGGCCAGCAGGCGGCGGCCGAAGCCGGTGTCGAGGATGACGTTTCCGGGACGCTCGGCCAGGCACGTCCCGATGATGGCGGCGTCGCGTCCCAGGGGGTGCCCGCGCAACGCTTCGAGCACCGCGGCGGCCGCTTCCGGAGAGACGCCGAGGACCGCCTTGCCTTCGTTGGCGACGTTCAACGGGTCGATGCCCAGCAGATCTGCCGCGGCACGAACGGCATCCGTGACGGGGACCTTCGTCTCCTCCAGGAGAATCCCCACGCCGCTCTTTCCCGCCATCTCGTGGAGGGCGCTGGAGAGCCCTCCGCGCGTAGGGTCCTTCATGGCGACGACGGCCGCACCGCCCACTTCGAGCGCGGCGCGGATCAAGCCGTTGATCGCGGCCACGTCGGACCGCAGGTCGCCCTCGAGCTTCAGCTCGTGGCGCGCCGCCATGACGGCCAGGCCGTGATCGCCGACGGTGCCGGTCACGAGGATGCGGTCGCCGGGACGCAGGCCGCAGTCGCGGACGATGCGATCGGTCACCGCGACTCCGGTCGTGTTCAAGACCAGCCCGTCGATCTCACCGCGGCCCATCACCTTCGTGTCTCCGGTCATGATCCGCGCGCCGGCCTCGACGCAGGCCGAGGCCATCGAGGCCTGCACGCGTTCCAGGTCCGCGCGCGGGAATCCCTCTTCCAGGATCGCCCCGCAGGTCAGGGCGAGAACCTCGGTCGCGCCCATCATGGCGAGGTCGTTGACCGTACCGCAGACGGCGAGCCGGCCGATGTCTCCGCCGGGAAAGAAGATCGGATGCACCACGTGAGAGTCGGTCGTCACCACGAGCCAGCGGTCCCCGATCCACAGGGCCGCGCCGTCGTCCATCGCCCGCGGCCCGACCTCGGCGGAGGAGACATCCGGCGCGTCCTGGAGAAAGACCTCTTCGATCAAAGCCCGCATGGCGCGTCCGCCGGCTCCCTGCTTCAGCGTGATGCGTTGCTCGAGAAGCGCGAGTCCCGTCTTCATAGTGCCGCCAGGTCCGGGTGGCCGCCGTACTGATGCCAGATCTTGCAGCTCCCTTCCGAGGAGACCATGCAGGCTCCGACGGGCGTGTCGGGGACGCACTCCTTGCCGAAGAGCTTGCAGTCGGAGGGGGAGGAGATCCCCGACATGATGTCGCCGCAGATGCAGTCGGCGGCGAGCGCCGGCGGCGCGCCGTCCCAGAGAGCAGCGAGGTCGATCACGAAACGCCGGCGCGCGTCCAGATGCGCCCATTCCCCGCGCAGGCGCAGGTTCCCGTTGGGAATGTGAGCGATGCCGCGCCAGCGGCCTCCGACCGGCCGGAAGACGCTCCAGAGCTCCTCCTGGGCGCGCAGGTTGCCGAGCCTCGTGACGCAGCGCGGGAACATGTTGACGACGGCGGGCTTGCCGTCGCGCACGAGCTCGACCAGCCGGGCGATGCCCGCGAGAATATCGAGCGGCTCGAACCCCGCGACCACTACCGGGATGCGGTGCCTCTCGACGAAGGGCTCGAAGATTCCCCATCCCGTGATGGTCGCGGCGTGCCCCGCGGCGAGGAAGCCTTCGACGCGGGTCTCGGGCATCTCCGCCACGATCTCCATGACCGGCGGGATGTACTTGTGCGCGGAGAGGACCGAGAAATTCTTCGGGGGGCTCGACCGGACCACGGCGGCCGTCGCGACGGCGGTCGTCTCGAAGCCGGTGGCGAAGAAGACGACTTCGCGGTCGGTCCGGCGGGCGAGCTCGACGGCCTGCGTCGCGCTGTAGACGACCTCGATCGAGGCGCCCTCCGCCTGCGCGTCGGAGAGCGAGTGGACGGTCCCGCGCACCTTGAGCATGTCGCCGTAGGAGGCGATGACGTGACCCTGCCGCGCGAGGGCCACGCCCTCGTCCACCTCGGGCAGGTCGGTGATGCACACGGGACAGCCCGGGCCCATGATGACGTTCAGGTCTCTGGGGAAGGTCGCGCGCAAGCCGAACTTCGCGATCGCCTGCTCGTGGCTGCCGCAGACGTGCATGATCGAAACGGGGGAGCGTCCGATCTCCGAGGTCACGCGGGCGATCGTCTCCGCCAGCCTGCGCGCGAGCGCCGGGTCGCGAAACTTCAGCTGCTGGATCGCGGCGGTGAGCCGCGTCTCATCGGCCGCGGTCAACCGGGTTTCCCGGGCCGCGTTCTGGGACAAGCTATTCATCGCCGCCCCGCGTCCCTTCGATCTCGCCCCGCACGTCGGCGGCCATCAAGTCGTCGTTGGGCGCCTGCGCGAGCAGACTCTCGTAGAGAGCCAGCGTCTCGCCGATGTCCTCCTGCGGGATGCGCCGGATCGCGAAGCCGACGTGGTTCAGGATGTAGTCGCCCGGCGCGACCGGCTCGTCCACGATGTCGAGGCAGACCTCGCGGCGCACTCCCCAGAAGTCCACGATTGCGAATCCCTCGCGGACCGAGACGACTCTCCCCGGAACTCCAAGGCACATCAAAGACCTCCTGATCCGGCGAGCGCTCCCGCGACCGCCGCCTGGCCGAGAGCGAGACCGCCGTCGCCGGGAGGCACGCGGCGGTGAAGGAAGACGGGCAGATCCTGGAGCTCGCCCAGGACACGCTCCGTCAGCAGCGCGTTCTGGAAACACCCGCCCGTGAGCACGACCGGCAGGCGGCCGGACCTCTCGACCGCGCGCCGGACGAGAGTGCCGGTCCCCTTCGCCAACGCGTTGTGGAAGCGCCCGGAGATCGTTCCCGCGGAGGCTCCCGAGAGGAAGTCCGCCACGGCTGCCCGCAGAGCCGGCCGCAGGTCCAGCTCCGGTGTCGAGGGCGCGGGATCCACCGTGAAGGGGTACGAGCCTGGCTCGGCCTCGTCGGACGCCACGTTCCAGGCGAAGGCGACCTGGCCTTCGTGGCGCGAGAAGGGCCGGGAGAGAAAGAGCGCGCCGAACCCGTCGAAGTAACGCCCGACGCCGCGCGCCAGGGAGACCTGGAAACGGCTCCGGAGCATCTGCCGCGCGACGTTCAGCGCCCGTTCTTCCACGCCGGCAAAGAGCGGGAAGCGATCGAGCGGAGGACCTTCCGGAAAGGAATCCTCGAGGAGGGCGAGCGCGATCCTCCACGGCTCGCGGATGGCAGTCTCGCCTCCGGCGAGCGCGATGGGTCTCAAAGTCGCCAGCCGTTCGTAGCCCTCCATCCGGCAGAGCAACAGCTCGCCACCCCAGGAGGTGCCGTCGGTCCCATAGCCTGTCCCGTCGAAGGCGACCCCGAGGACCGGGCCGGCGAGGCCGTGTTCCGCCATCGCGCTCGCGATGTGGGCGTGGTGATGCTGCACGGCGACCTTGCGGCCCGTGCGCGATTGCGTCGCGTAAACCGACGAGACGTACTGCGGATGGAGGTCGTGGGCGATGATCCGCGGTTCCACGCGCAGGAAGCGTTCCATGCGCGCGACCGCCTCCTCGAAGGCAGCGAGCGTCTCCAGGTTCTCCAGGTCGCCGATGTGCGGCCCGAGATAAGCGGAGGAGCCGAGCCCGATGCAGAAGGTGTTCTTCAGATGCCCGCCGCAGGCGAGGACCGGCTCCGGAAACGGACTCTGCACGGCGATCGGCCTCGGCACCCAGCCGCGCGAGCGGCGCAGAAGCACCGGGCCTCCCGCGATGACGCGGACGACGGAGTCATCGCAACGCGACTCGATCTGCCGGTCGTGGACGAGGAAGCCGTCGGCGATCCCGGCCAGCCGCGCGACGGCCTCGTCGTTGTCGCAGGCGATCGGCTCCTCCGACAGGTTCGCCGAAGTCATGACGAGCGGCCGCCCGGCGTCGGAGAGGAGGAGATGGTGGAGAGGCGTGTACGCCAGCAGCAGGCCGACGAGCGGGTTCCCGTCGGGAGAAACTTCCGGAGGCAGGCGGCCCGGAGTCTCGCGGCGCCGAACGAGGACGATCGGGCGCTCGGGAGAGAGGAGGAGCCGGCGTTCCTCCGCGGAGAGGATCGCGAGCGTCTCGGCCTCGTCGATTCCGCGGACCATCACCGCGAAGGGCTTCTCCTCCCGGCGCTTGCGGAGGCGCAGGCGCTCGACCGCCGCCGGGGAAGTCGCGTCGCAGGCGAGATGGAAGCCTCCCAGGCCCTTGACCGCGACGATCAGGTCCGCGCCGACGGCGAGGGCCGCTCCGCGAATCGGGTCCTCCCAGAGCACCGGCTCGCCCGTCGGGGAGAGAGCGCGGAGGCGCGGGCCGCAGGCGGGGCAGGCGTTGGGCTGGGCGTGGAAGCGGCGGTCGGCGGGATCGTCGTATTCCGCCTGGCAGAGCGCGCACATCTCAAACGGAGCCATCGTCGTCGCCGGGCGGTCGTAGGGGACCTCCCGCGCGATCGTGAAGCGGGGGCCGCAGTCGGTGCAGTTGGTGAAGGGGTAGCGATAGCGGCGGTTGCCCGGGTCGAAGATCTCGTCGAGGCACTTGCCGCAGGTCGCCAGGTCGGGCGGGATCGAGACCTGCAGATCGTTGGCCTGACGGCTCGGCTCGATGACAAACCCGCGCGAGGCTTCGGGCGGGATCCGCCGGCACACGAGGTCGCGGATCTCGGCGGCCGGCGGAGGCGATGTGCGGATCTCGCGAAGGAAATTCTCGAGGGCTTCGTTTCCCCCGAAGGCTTCGATCGTGACGCCGCGCGAGTCGTTGGAGACTCGACCTCCGATGCCGTTCTCGCGGGCGAGACGCCAGATCCAGGGGCGGAATCCGACTCCCTGGACCGTCCCGCGAATCTCGATTCGCCGGCCGCCCTCGTTCACCTTGGCCATGACGTTAGGTGCCGGCGCAGATGCGCGACTTGGTGCAGATGCATCAATTTGCGGGCCACGTGGCCGGAGCGCGGGGGAGCGCTCGCTCAACCGGCCGTGGCCGCGCGAGCACGCGAACGCTTGCCCGAAAGTTCCCGCGACAGAAGCGCGAACCACTCTTCCATCCCCGAGCCGGTTCGCGCGGAGGTGACGAGCCACCGCCCCGCCGGGTTGAGTGTCGCGACCTGCCGCCGGACCGCTTCGAGGTCGAAGTCCACGTGAGGAAGCAGATCGGCCTTGGTAATAATCGTCACCGCCGCGCGCGAGAAGATCGCGGGATACTTGAACGGCTTGTCGTCCCCCTCCACGACCGAGAGCAGCGCGACCTTGAAGTCCTCTCCGAGGTCATAGGAGGTCGGGCAGATCAGGTTGCCGACGTTCTCGATGAAGAGGATGTCGAGGCTGGACAGGCGCGCCTCCTGTCCGAGGGCCTTCTCGACCTGCCGGGCGTCCAGGTGGCACGCGCCGCCGGTCAGGATCTGGCGAGCCGGGATCCCCGCATGCTCGAGGCGCTCGGCGTCCCGCTCGGTGGCGATGTCTCCGTCGAGAGCTCCGAGGCTCAAACGATCCTTGAGAGCCCGAGCCGTCGCCTCGAGCAGCGTCGTCTTGCCCGAGCCGGGCGAAGAGATCAGGTTGACGACGAGTGTCGCGGAGGCCTGGAACGTTTCCCGCAGCGCTTGCGCCGCCGCGGCGTTGGCGGCCAGGACCTTCTGCCGAACGTCGATCTCGGTCATCGGTCCGCCGCGATGGCCGCGGGCTCGCCCGAGAAGGACACCGTCCGCACCTCGAGCTCGTCGCCGCCGGAGACGGCGAGCGCTCCGCCGCATCGCGGACAGAGGCGAAGCCAGGACCCGGACGCGCGTTCGGGGACATCGCCGCACGAGTCGCAGAGCTGCCGCGCGGATCGCCATTCGACCAGCAGCCGCGCCTTCTCGTCCGCCGTGCCCGTCACGATCGCCTGCCAGGCGAATTCCAGAAGGTCGGGCTCGACGGCTGCGAGCTCTCCGACGATGACGGTCACCGACTCGAGGCAACCGCCGCCGTTGCTGTCCGCCGCCCCGCGGGCGATCCGGTAGATCTCCGCGGAGAGCCCCATCTCATGCATCGGCGTTCCGTCGTCCCACGCGGCGAATATGGCGCCCGGACGAGGGGGCGGCATGATGCAAACGCGTCAGCTCGCGGAGTGATGAAAGTGGGGGTTGCGCCTTTTCTCCTCCGGGCACATCGTTCCTCCTTGAGAGCCAGAGCGGGGCTTCCGAGCCTCCGTCGGGCTTAGAGGATTCCGGCATGGATGCGAGCATGCGGATTTTTCCCGGCCTCCTGCCCTACCTCGTCGAGCGCTTTGGAGAGGACGCGCGCGCGGCCACGGTGGAGACGCTTGCGCTGACTGCGAAGGGCGCCAAAGAAGGGGGTTACGGGTTTCCGTATCTCGTCCGATGGCCTTCCGGGGGCGAGTGGCGCCGTCTCGTCCTCGAGACCGTGCGCCCGGGGGCCTTCGGCCACGAGGACCGCGCGGACCGGGCAGCGATCGTCGTGCGCAGCTACGACGACTCCGGAAGCCTGCCGCTTCACGTGGCCGCAGTGGATGCCGGGGTGTTCCGGCGGGAAGGGCCCGCCGTTTCCCTCTCCGGCACCGAAGAGTTCTTCATGCTCACCGAGTACCGCGAAGGCAATCCCTACGCCGCGGATTTCGAAGCCATCACCGCGCGGGGGGGCCTCGAGCAGCGCGACCGCGATCGGTGTGCGGCGCTGGCGGACTATCTCGTCTCCATCCATCGGGAGCCCGTCCGGCACCCCACTTATTACCGGCGCCGCCTGCGCGACCTCGTCGGCTCGGGAGAGTGCATCGCCGGAATCGCGGACTCCTACCCGGCGCCGTGCGGCTTCGTGAACGAGAATCTGCTCCACGACATCGAGCGGCTGGCCCTTGCCTGGCGGTACCGGCTGCGCGGGCATTCCGAACGGCTCCGCGAGATCCACGGCGACTTCCATCCGTGGAACATCCTCTTCCGCGAGGAGACGGATTTCTCGGTGCTCGATCGAAGCCGCGGAAGGTTCGGAGATCCCGCCGACGACATCGCGGCGCTTTCGGTCAACTACATCTTCTTCGCCCTGCGCTCCGCCGGCTCCTTCCAGGGGCCCTTCGCGGAGCTGTTCCGCCTCTTCTGGAGCCGCTATCGCCAGGGCTCGGGCGATGAGGGACTGTCGCGAGTCCTCGCGCCGCATTTCGCGTTCCGCGCCCTCGTGCTCGGAAACCCGCTCTGGTACCCGCGCGAGAGCGAAAAGACGCGGCGGCTCCTCTTCCGATTTCTGCTGTCGGTCCTGGAGGCGCCGGTCTTCGATCCGCAGGACGTGCCGCGATATCTCGAGCGGGGGAGCCCATGAGCTGGGCGATCTGGTTGACCGGTCCCCCCGCGGCGGGAAAGACCACGATCGCGCGCGCCTTTCTCGAGGTCGCCGCGAGAGAAGGATTCCGCGCGGTGCACCTCGAATCCGACGCTCTGCGCCGGATCCTGACTCCCGAGCCGACATACTCGCGGGCGGAAAGGGACCGCTTCTACCGCGAAATCGCGGAGCTCGCGGCGCTTCTGGTCTCCCAGGGCTTTCCGGTCATCGTGGACGCCACGGCCCCCCGGCGCGCCTATCGGGATTACCTCCGCTCGAAGATCGGGACGTTCCTCGAGGTTCTCATCGAGGCTTCCCGGCAGACTCGAGAGGCGCGGGATCCGAAGGGACTCTACGCTCTGGCGCGCCGCGGACGAGCGCCACACCTGCCCGGCGCGGCGGAGCCGTACGAGGAGCCGAAGCATCCCGAGCTCGTGGTGTCGGGCGAGGCCCCTCCCGAGGAGGCCGTGGCCGCGCTCCTGCGCCTCGCGCGCGAGAGGAAGCTTTTCTGAACGAGGCGCCCCCGCGGCCGACGGCCCGATGGCTCGTCGGCATCTATCGGCTGGCCGACCCGAAGATCATGCTCGCCTCGCTCGTTCCCTTCGTTGCCGGCGCGGCCATCGCCCACCGGGAGGGGGCGCGTGTTTCGCCGCTTCTGGCCCTGGTGGCTCTGGGCGCCGTGTTCTGCGTGGAGGTGGGCAAGAACGCCGTCAACGACCTCTACGACTTTCGCTCCGGAGCCGATCTCGGAGTGCGGCCCGCGGAGCGCACCCCTTTTTCGGGCGGCAAGCGGGTTCTCGTGGAAGGCCTCTTGACCGAGCGCCAGGTCATCCTCAACGCGTGCGTGGGCTTTGCCCTGGCGCTCTTGCTCGGTCTCTACCTGGGCCTCGCGGTGGACGCGCGGCTCTTCGCGCTCGGCGCGGCCGCGGCGGCGGTCTCCATCGCCTACACGGCGCCGCCCTTCAAGCTCTGCTATCGCGGGCTCGGGGAGCTCGCCGTCTTCGTCACCTATGGGCCCGGAATCGTTCTCGGAACGGAATGGCTCTTCGAGCGCCGGATCACGACCACCGCCGTCTGGGCCTCTCTCTCGCTCGGAGCCCTCATCGCCAACGTCCTTCTCGTCAACGAGCTGCCCGACGAGCGGGCCGACCGCGGCGCCGGCAAGCGGACCTGGGTCGTCCGGCTCGGACGCCGGGGAGCCCTGTGGGCCGCGGCCATCCTGTTTCTCATCGGGTTCGGCCTGCCCGTTATCGCGATCGCCGCCGGAGAAACGTCCCGGCTGGCGGGCCTTTTGCTCGGCGCGCCGGCCGCCGCGATCGCCGTGCGCGAGCTGACGCGGCGGTCCGGCCCGCGGATCGTCGTGGCGGAATCGGCGACGCTCATCGCTTACTTACTCGCGGGCGCCGGGCTCGCCGTCTCGATCCTGCGGTAGGCGCCTCGTCTTGCGGGCTCGCGGGAGTTCGTGATAACAGTCTCGGAGGCCATGGACGAAGAGTCGCCGGTCGATCCGCGGTATCACCCTCTGCAGCCCGCACCCGAGGAGATCGAGGCGTGGGCCGGGCGCGAGCACAAGCGGCGGCAAGCCTGGCTCGCCGGCCCGACGGAGGGAGAGAAGCTGGACTGGGCTCGCCGGCGCCGCCGTCGCGCCGTTTTCGGCCTCGAAGAGTCTCGTCTGGGGCCGATCGCGGAGGAGATCGAGGCGTGGGCCGGACGCGAGCGCAAGCGGCGAGAGGCCTGGGTCGCCGGCCCCACGGAGGAAGAGAAACGGGATTGGGCGCGCCGGCACGGCCGCGCCTCGGCGGTCGGACTCTCGGAGCCGGCCCCGCCGCCGGCTCCGGAGGAGATCGAGGCCTGGGCCGAGAGGGAAAGGCGCCGGCGCCGCGAATGGCTCGAGGGTCCCTCCGACGACGAGAAACAGGAGTGGGCAAGGCACGAGGCGGGCGGCTTCTGGACCGAGCTGACGAGCCTGCCCTCGACGGAGCCTGCCCTCCCCGAGGCGGCGCAGCGCCTTCTGCGCGAAGCGGAGCTTGTCGCCAAGGGTTCCTTCTACGCGCTGTCTCGTGCTCCGGCCGCGCTCTGGTCCTACTTCATCCGCGCGGGAAGGACCTGCGAGGAAGAGTTCTCCCGCGAGCCGCGGCGTACCCGGGTTCCTTATTAGGACGTCGCTCCGCGCGGATCGAGGGGCTCACCGGGTCCTGCGCGGGTAGTGAGAGAAGCGGCCCGGGTCGCGCTCGGACGGCAGGCGGCGGACCTGCAGGATGGAGAAGAGCAGAAGGAGAAGGCTGACGAGCGCGCCGGCGAGCGCCAGCGTCCGGAAGGGATAGCCGAAGAGAAGGGAGCCTCCGCGCGCCCGCGTCGTCCAGATCGCGAGAAGGGCCGCGGCCCATCCGAGCATGGTCAGCGCCGAGAAGACCTGCACCCGCCGCCGCACGTCGCGCGCCACCGCGACCAGGTGCTCCGGGGTCTCCTCCGCCGATTCGAGCGACTCGAGCAGCCTCCCCAGACGGAACCTCGCGTCGAGCAGCCACTGTCCGGCGTTGCGCGGGCTCAGGCTCTCCGCCGCCTCGATCCGCATCAGGCGCCCGAAGAACCGGTTCTCATGGGCGCGCAGGTCGAAGTCCGGGTCGAGCTCTTTGACCATCGCCTCCGCCGTGAGCACGGCTTTCAGGTAGCGGACGACGTCGGGCGCGAGAGCCATGGAATTCTCCCGAACGACCTCGAGCATCTCGATCTCGAAGATATCCTCCGAGAGCGAAAACCCCTCGGGGCCTACTCGAGCGCTCTCGAGATAGTTCTTCATGGCTTCGTCCAGGTCGCGGCGGGCGGCGGCCATGTCGGTCCGGCGCGAGGGGGTCAGGAAGCGCAGGAAGACCTCCACGGCCTTCTCGGTGTGCCCCGCGAACAGGCTCTGCGCGAAGTAACGCAGGGCGTCGGTGGTCTCGCCGTCGAGCTTCCCGACGATCCCGAAGTCCACGTAACCGATCGCGTCGCCGGGAAGGACGAAGAGGTTGGCCGGATGGGGATCCGCGTGGAAATAGCCGATCCGGTAGATCTGGTTCAGCGCGTTCCAGACGATGTGGCTGGCGATGCGGCGGGTGTCGTGTCCCTCCGCGGCCAGCTTCTCGAGGAACGCCGCGTCCTTGTTGCGGATCGCAGCCACGATGTCGAGAACGGAGATCCCTCCGAAATACTCGAGAGTCAGGACGCGCTCGGTCGTGTAATCCGGGAAGACCCGGGGGTTTCGCTCGAACGGGTCTCCCTCGGCGTTGCGCCGCAGGACCGTCGCGTGGCGCGCTTCGATCCGGTAGTCCAGCTCCTCCTCGGTCCACCGCGAGAACTCCTCGACGATGTCGCGCGCCCGGGTGTTTCCGAAGAGCGGAGTCGCGTCCACGAGCGTCGCGATCCACTTCATGAGGCGCAGGTCGGCTCGAATCACGCCGCGGATTCCCGGGCGCTGAACCTTGACCGCGACGGCGGTGCCGTCCGGGAGCTGCCCCCGATGGACCTGGCCGATGGAGGCCGCGGCGATCGGTTCCCACTCGAAGGATCCGAAAATCGTCTCGATCGTTCCTCCGAGCTCCTTTTCGAGGATGCGGCGAACCTCTTGCGCCGGAAACGGCCGCACGCGGTTCAGGAGCTGGAAGAACTGGAGGCAGTAATCCGGCGGGAGGACGTCGAAGCGCAGGGCGAGCGCCTGGCCGAGCTTGACCCATGTCCCGCCCAGCTCCTCCAGGGCGGCCTGGACGCGCTCGGCGCCCGAGGGCGTTCCCCTCCGCAGCAGCCAGGGAAGCAAGAGGCGCCTGCCCGCAACCCGAAGGAGCTGCCAGGCGCGGCGCAAGACGCCTCCTCCGACGAACGGCCCCGAGTCGCGCCGCTCGGACGTCGCGCCTCCCGTGTTCCCGCTGACTCCGACGAGGGCGTTCAAGACTTCTCCTTCGCGCAACCGAGACCCCAAATGCCCTCCCGCGCGCGCCTCGAAGAGAGCGCTTCGGAGCGTATCAGCGGGGCCCGTCTCCGGCGAGGCGGGTCGGTCCCGGGATTGGGTCGTTCGGAGCAACGGCGTTCATCGGGCGCCCTTCGCCACTTCTTCGAAGCGGCGCTCGTCTCTCAAGGCCGGTTTCCGGCGACGGAGCGGAGATACGCGACGAGGTCCCAGACTTCCGAATCGCTCAGGGCCGCCCACGCGGGCATCGGGGTGCCGCGCTCGCCTTCGCGGATCGTAGAGAAGACATGCCGCGGCGAAGTGCGGAGCCGCCAAGCCGGGTCGGTGAAGTCGCGCGGCGGGCTCGTCAGACCCTCGCGCCGCACACCACGGCCGTCGGCCCGCTCGCCGTGGCAGAGAGCGCAGTGCTCCAGGAACAGAGCGCGTCCCCGCTCCCGGGCAGCCGGGGAGGAGAGCGCCGCCTCGGGAACGGCGAGATCGCGGTAGCGCGGAGGCAGATCGCCGTCGCGGCCCCTACAGGCCGAAAACGCGAGCGACATCGCCGCGATCCCGAGAACCCGTCTGATCGTTGGGTCTCCGAACAAACACATAGCCCATGCGCCGCGCTTCGGCGACGATTTCGTCGACCAGTCGCGGCAGACAGCTCTCCACCGCCGGCGAGCGCTCGATCCCGAGGCGCAAGGTCAGCGGAACCAGGCCCAGCAGGACGAGACGGTCCGGGCAGCGGCCGCGGAGCCGGGCGCCGTCCAGGATGTCCGCCACGCCGATCTGGTGAGGGGAGAGCCTGTGAAGAACGGCCGGCGCGACCTCTTCCCCCGTCAGACGCACGAGCGCGCCGGCCGGCCCGTCGCCGCGGATGGCGTCCACGAGGATGACATCGCGCGCGTCCTCGAAATACGGAAGGAGAGCCAGCCCGAGCGTCCCCCCGTCGAGGACGAGGGTTCCGCCGGGCGCCTCCCAGTCACGGTCGAGCCGCGCGACCGCGGCCGCCCCCAATCCATCGTCGCCGCAGAGCAGGTTCCCGAGCCCCAGAATCAGAAGAGAGGTCGACTTGGGAACGTCTCCAGCCAATTCCTGGCCCGACCTGTCACTCATGGCGACGGTGCGCCGTCAGGCGCAGGTCCCGGAGCGAGCGAAGCCGACGTGTTATCCATGCTTCTCGTCTTTTCGAACGAGAAACCGGTATCCGGAGTAGATGACGTCGTCGCGGTGCACGAACTTGTAGCCGGAGAAGATGGATTCGATCGTCGCGTTCGCCTCGACCTGCGACATCAGGATCGCGCTGTACACGTGGTGAACCGCGAACCCCCAAAGCAGCCACATGCCGACATGGTGGATCCAGCGAGCCGTCTGCGGTCCTCCGAGGAGCGGCACCAGGAAGGCGAAGATCTTGAGCGGCGAGTGGATGCTCGCGTCCACCGTCCGCAGCGCGATTCCCGTGGCGATCATCGAGAAATAGAGCAGGAACACGAGGGTATAGGTGAGGCCCGCGAGCGGGTTGTGGCCAACGAAGCCGGGGGGCTTGCGGAGCATGAAGAGGTAGTACTTGAGCACCGGCAGGAGAGCGCGCCGCCGGCGCCGGGTGGCGGGAATGAACTTGTTCCAGCGGGAGAAGCGGTTGCCGCTGAACATCCAGATGACGCGCACCAGGACCGCCATGGCGAAGACGATCGCGGCGTAGGAGTGGATCGCCTTGGCCGTGCCCATCAGGAATTGCTGCCGGGCTTCGCCGGCCGAGATCAGGAAGGGACGGCCGATGTAGAGGCCCGTCCAGGAAAGGAAGAAGATCGAGATGACGATCAGCCAGTGCGCCAGCCGCACCGGCCACTCCCAGACGTACAGGCGGACGAGATCGGTGTCGGCGGGAGGCGGAATCGATCCGGGGTCGATGACCGGCCGCACGGCGCTCACAGGACCCTCACCCGCGCGAGCTCGCGCCGCTGCGCGTCCACGACGTGGACCCCGCAGGCGATGCAGGGATCGAAGGAGTGAACCGTGCGCAGGATCTCGATCGGCTGGGCAGGATCGTGCACCGGGGTCCCGAGCAGCGCCTCCTCGTACGGTCCGCGTTTGCCCGCGGCGTCGCGCGGTCCCGCGTTCCACGTGCTCGGTACGACGCACTGGTAGTTGGCGATCCGGCCGTCGCGGATGTGCACCCAGTGGCCGAGCGCCCCGCGCGGCGCCTCGTGGAACCCGGCTCCCGACGCATCGGCGGGGCCAGGTGCTCGGCTCCCATTTCGAGTTGTCGTGGATGCGCAGCTCGCGGCGCCCCATGTTGTCCGCGAGCGCGGAGAGCCAGTCGTCCATCTTCTCGGCGAGGAGCTGGGTCTCGATCCCGCGGGCTCCCACGCGGCCGAGCGTCGAGAAGAGCGCCTCCGGCCCGACGCCGAGCTTGCCCAGGACGGCCCCGACCAATTCCTTGACTCTCGCGTGTCCGGAGCCGTACGCCACCAGCACGCGGGCGAGAGGCCCGACTTCCATCGGCTCCCCGTCGTAGCGCGGCGACTTCAACCAGCTGTACTTGCCGCCGGTCTCCAGGCGCTCGTACGGAGGCTTGGGTCCCGTGTAGCTGGGCTTCGTCTCGCCCTTGAAGGGATGGAGGCCCTGGTCGTCGCCGCCGCCGTACTCGTACCAGGAATGCTTGACTTGCTCGGTGATCTTGGAGGGGTCGAAGGACTCGACCTTCGAGAGGTCGCGCTTTCGGATCACCCCCGAGGGGAGGAAGAGCTTCGCGCTCGCCCCCTCCTCTTCCGGGTACTCGCCATAGACCAGATAGTTGCCCACGCCGCCGCCGTAGCCGGCCCAGTCCTTGTAGAAGGAAGCGACGGCGAGGAGATCCGGGATGTAGACGCGGGTCACGAAATCGCGCGCCTTCGCGATGAGCCCCCGCAGTTGCGCGATCGTCCCGGCGTTCAACGAGGCCTGGCGGTCGGGGTCCACCGGCGTCGCCATGCCGCCGACGAGGAAGCTCTGCAGGTGCGGGTTCTTTCCGCCCAGGACCGCGTGCATCTTGATGAATTCGCGCTGCCAGTCCAGGGCCTCCAGGTAGTGGGCCACGGCCATGAGGTTCGCCTCGGCGGGCAGCCGGTAGGCGGGATGGCCCCAGTAGGCGTTGGCGAAGGGACCGAGCTGGCCGCGCCCGACGAAGGCCTTGACGCGCTGCTGCACGCCGGTGAAATACGTCGCGCCGGAGAGCGGCCAGTCGGAGATGGACTGGGCCAGGGCCGAGGTCTTCGCGGGATCGGCCGAAAGGGCGGAGACGATGTCTACCCAGTCGAGCGCGTGCAGGTGGTAGAAGTGGATCACGTGGTCCTGGACGCACTGCGAGGCGATGATCAGGTTGCGCAGGAGGCGGGCGTTGGGCGGCGGGACCGCTCCGACGGCGTTCTCGACGGCGCGGATGGAAGCGATCGCGTGCACGGTCGTGCAGACGCCGCAGATGCGCTGCGTGAATGCCCAGGCGTCTCGCGGGTCGCGTCCCTTCAGGATCAGCTCGACGCCCCGGAACATCGTCGCGGAAGACCAGGCGTCCTTGACTTTCCCTCCATCGACCTCCGCCTCGATCCGCAGGTGACCCTCGATCCGGGTGACGGGGTCGACGACGACGTGAGTCATGGCCGATCTCCTTTCTCGGGAGTCTCCGTCCCGGTCTCCTCCGGCAGGTGCCGGGCCGGCTGCCCCTCCTTCCACCGCTTCGCGAGCGAGACCAGGCCGTGGGCGGCGAAGGCGGCGCCGACACCGACCGTGGCCCAGACGCCGACGCGGTCGATGTTGGAATTCACGCCGAAGCCCGGGACGCCGGAGAGGTGCTGGTAGAAGGGGGTCATCTTGTCCCAGAAGTCCGGCTCCGCGCAGCCGATGCAGGGGTGCCCGCAGCCGATCGGCCAGTTCGTCTTCTCGTTCCAGCCGACGCTGGGGCAGTTCTGATACGTGACCGGGCCCTTGCAGCCCATCTTGTAGAGGCAGTATCCCGTGCGGTGCCCGTCGTCGCCCCAGGCCTCGACGTACTGGCCGGCATCGTAGTGCGCGCGGCGCTCGCAGTTGTCGTGGATCGACTTGCCGTAGGCGAAGAGCGGCCGGCGGTACCGATCCACCGGCGGCAGGCTCTTGAAGGTGAGGTAGTAGACGACGAGCGCCGTCAGGTTCTCGACGTTGGCCGGGCAGGCGGACAGGTTGATCAGGTTCTTGACGCCCGGTACGGCGTCGGAGACGCCCAGCGCCCCGGTCGGGTTGGGCGAGGCGGCAGGGAGGCCGCCGAAGGTCGCGCAGGTTCCCATGGCGATCGTCGCCAGGGCGTCGCCGCAGACTTCGCGGGCGATCTGGAGCGCCGACCGGCCGCCGATCGTGCAGTACGCGCCGTCGAGGTTCGTGGGGATCGAGCCCTCCACGACGGCGATGTATTTCCCCTTGTGGTCGGAGACGGTCTTCTTCAGGGCGTCCTCGGCGCGCTGGCCGGCGGCGGCCATGATCGTCTCGTGGTAGTCGATCGACAGGGTGTCCAGCACGATCTCGGCGACCGTCGGCCGGCTCGCCCGCAGGAGCGACTCGGTGTTCCCGGCGCAGTCCTGGAACTCGAGCCAGACCAGCACGGGCTTCTCCGTCCTCTTGATCTCGGCCAGGATCCGAGCGCCCGCGGTCCTGGGGAGGGCGAGGGCCGAGGCCATCACCCCGCAGAAACCCACGAACTCGCGCCGCGAGACGCCCCTTCGTTCGAGCTCGTCGAGGAACCAGTTGTTCGACTCGGTCATCGGCGATGCCTCCTTGCTGTCGGACGGCCATCTTCGAGGTTGCGCGCCGGGAAGATCCGGGGGCGTGAGGCTCCGGGACGAGGAGAGATCGAGCGATCGCGGGTGCCGCCGACGCGCAAAGGCGGCGTGGAAGGGGATGCGCCTCGAATCAAATCAGCCCTCCGCCTGGCGCTACCATAGGCTCGGCTCGGTGCGGCTTCCTATGATGCAGGTGCACCAATTCTGCGGATCCCCTGCCGGGGACTCAGATGAGCTTGTGCTGGTATGCGAAGACGAGGGCGCCGAGCTTGTTGTGCACGTCGAGCTTCTCGAGGATGTGCTGGATGTGGTTGCGCACCGTCGTGGGCGAAATGGAGAGCTTCCTGCCGATGGCCACGGTGGCCATGCCCCGGGCGAGGCAGCGCAGAATCTCCGTCTCGCGGTCCGTCAGGTCCGCCGCGTGCTGCGCGCTCGTCATCGGCCAGAGCGGCTCGCGGACCTCTGCCTCGCTGGCGAGCTGCCTCTCGAGCGGTGACTCCTTCTTCCTCTCGCGCAGAACGTGGACGAGAGTGGAGAGGGCCGGGTGATAGGAGGGAATCGCAAAGAGAGAGTAGTCGAATTTCCGGGGCCCGTTGCCGCCGACCTCGATGGAAAGGGTAAAGCGATGGACGGGCTGCTTCGGTCTCTCTCGCGCCTGGGACGCGACCGGGCAGCCACGACAACAGTACATGTTGCCGAAGACGTCGAGACCGCCGATGACTTCGTAGCAGCGTTTGCCGAGCACGCTTCGGGCCGAGCGCCCGAGAAGAGCCTCGCACTTCCTGTTCCAGAGGATGATCCGCTCGCCCGAGTCGGTCGCGAAGGCCGCCTGGCTGCTTCGCGCGATCCGGTCGAAGGTCTCCGAGCCGTATGCCAGCGCGGGGCGAGAGGAGTTCATGACGGCTCTCTGGCAGCTCCGATGGAATATGACATTGGGCCTTTTCCGGCTCGATAGACCGCTTGTTCAGGAAAACGACTCGGGAATCATCTGCCCGGAGCGGGAAAGCGTCAAGTCCCTGGACAGGTCCGCTCCCCGAGGCGTTTGGCGGCGCAGTCGGGGCACCACGAGGCGGCCTTCACGTCCACGTCCTCGATCGAGTTCGAGTAGTGCATGACGCACTCGTAGAGTGGGCAGTGGACGAGCCCGAAGGTGTGGCCGAGCTCGTGCAGGGCCTCCTTCTCGCAGCGTTCATAGAAGAGCACCTCGTCCCGGGGGAGGCCGTAGAACTCCTGCTTCAAGCGCGTGGCCGAGAAGATGGCGACCCGGCCCCCCATCCGGGCCTCGCCGAAAACGTAGGTCAGGATCGGAATGAAGAGGTCCACGTCGGCCACGCCCAGCACGCTCGCGCCGTCCTCCAGAGGCAGGCCGGCGAGGCTCGTCAGGAGAGCCGTGGAATGGAACTGCTGACGCCGGGCGTCGAAGGCCGCCCGCGGATCGATCCCTTTCCGGGCCACGGCGCAGGGCCCGCCCACGCCGGCCGGGAGGGCGAGCGCGAGGTAGTCCAGGAGATTGGAGTCCACCTTCCCGACGGGAACCAGCTGAATGTGCGGCATCGGCGAGGGTCCCGGCCGATCAGTCCGCCGACTTCTGCCTCTCGAGTCCGTACTTCTTGATCTTGTTGTAGAGCGTCACGCGATCGATGTCGAGCAGGCGCGCCGCCTGCGTGATGTTCCAGGCCGACTCCTCCAGGATCCGCTTCACGTGCACGCGTTCCATGTCCGAAAGCGTCTTGCCGGTTGGCGTTCCCCGGGACCCGTTCACGTGGAAAGGGAGGTCCCCGGGACCCACCTCGCGGCCGCGGGAGACCAGGACCGCGCGCTCGAGCGCGTTCTGGAGCTCCCGAACGTTGCCGGGCCAGTCGTAGTTGGTCAGCAGAGCCATCGCCTCCGGGGAAATCCGGGTCACGGGCTTGTTCATGCCGCGCGCGAAACGGGCGAGGAAGCTCTCCGCCAGCGGTGCGATGTCCTCGCGCCGCTCGCGCAGGGGAGGGATCGCGATGGAGAAGACGTTCAAGCGGTAGTAGAGGTCCTCGCGGAAGCTCCCGTCGGCCACCATCGCCTCCAGGTTGCGGTTGGTGGCCGCGACCAGCCGGAAGTCCACCGAGATCTGGACGTTGCCCCCGACCCTCACGATCTTCTTCTCCTCCAGGACGCGCAGCAGATCCACCTGCGTCTTGAGCGAGATGTCTCCGATCTCGTCCAGGAACAGGGTTCCGCCGTCGGCCATCTCGAACTTCCCCTTGCGGCGGTACTGGGCGCCGGTGAAGGCTCCCTTCTCGTGGCCGAAGAGCTCGCTCTCGATGATCCCTTCCGACAGCGCTCCGCAGTTGACGACGACGATCGGCAGAAAGCGGCGTTCCGAGCCGGCGTGGAGGGCCCGCGCGATCAGCTCCTTGCCGGTGCCGCTCTCTCCCCGGATCAGCACGTTGGTGTCCGCGCGGGCGACCATCGTGACCTGCTCGAGCACGCGGCGCATCGCGGGGCTCTCGCCGACGATGTCGGAGAAGGGGGACAGCTCGTCGATGCGCGCCTTCAACTCCTGGTTCTCCGCCACGAGGTGGCGGCGTTCGAGCGCGTTGCGCACGAGGTGCTCGAGGTCGTCCGGATCGAATGGCTTGATGATGTAGTCGTAGGCGCCCTGCTTCATGGCGGAGACCGCGGTATCCACCGAGGCATAGGCCGTCATGATGATGATGGTGGCGTCGGGCTTGGCCTCCCGGATCTTCTTCTGCAGCTCGATTCCGTCCATGCCGGGCATCTTGATGTCGAGGAGGAAGATCTCCGCGTCGGTCGCCGCGAGCCGCTCGAGGGCCTGCTTGCCCGAGTCGGCCAGCTCCACCGAGTAGCCTTCCGCCTTGAACCAGCTTCCGAGCGACTCCCTCACGATCGGCTCGTCGTCCACGATGAAGATCCGAACGGGTGGGGCCGCCTTCTTCTGCGTCTGGACGGTCATGAGATTGCCTCCTTGGCCGGGGCCGCGCCGGCCAGTGCCGAAGATGAGGTTGCCGGGGCCGCCTCGGGCCGCTCGAAGAGCCGCAGCACGAACGTCGTTCCCGCGCCCGGAGCGGATTCGACATCGATCTCGCCGCCGTGGCGGGTCACGATGCTCATCACGACGGCGAGCCCGACTCCCAGGCTCTTCTCCCCTTCCTTGGTGGTGAAGAACGGCTCGAAGATTCGGGCCTTCGTCTCGGCATCCATCCCGGATCCGTTGTCGCGGATGCGGATCTCGACGCCCGGGCGCCCCGCGACCGCCGACAGCGGGCGGGTCGTTAGGACGAGCTCCCCTTCGTTGGGCGTCGTGGCCTCGCAGGCGTTGATCAGGAGCGCGACGAGGGCCTGGACCACCTGCTGCCGGTCGCAAAGGACGGGCGGCAGCTCCGGGGCGAGGTCCACCCGCGTCTTCAGGGCCATCAGATTGATCTTGTGCTCCACCAGCCGCAGCGAGTGGCGGACGGCTTCGTTCACGTCCCCCGGATGCATCTCGGCCCGGTTGTTCGGGCGGGAGAACTGGAGAAGCCCCTTCACGATCTCGCCGCACCGCGCCGACTCGGAGGCGATCATCGCCAGATTCTCCCTCGCGCTTGCCCGATCGAGGTCGCCGCGGTCGGCCTGCTTCATCAGGAGGCGGGCAAACGTGTGGATTCCCGCCAGAGGGTTATTGATCTCGTGGGCCACGATCGCCGCCAGCTTCCCGATCGAGGTCATCCGCTCGACGTGGAGCATCTGCTGGTGGACCTTCTTCAGCTCCGCAGTCTTCTCCTCGACGCGGGTCTCCAGTGTCCGCGTCCAGCCGCTGACCTCTTCGTGGGCGTTCCTGAGGTCCTCCGTCATCTGGTTGAACGACTGGGCCAGGACGCCCAGCTCGTCTCGCGACTGCACCGGGATCTTCGCCTCGAGGTCGCCCGAGGCCACCCGTCGCGTGCCGCGAACGAGGCGCCTGATCGGCTTCTGGACCACGAGCCACGTCAGGACGCCGGCGAGGAGCGAAACGATGCTGATGCCGGCGACGGTGTCGCCGACCATGCGCCGGGCTCCGTGTACGATCGTCTCGTCGAGGCTCCCCAGGGGGATCGTGACGTCGAGGACGCCGAGGACCTGCTGACCCGCGGGGTGCGCGTGGCACTCGGCGTTCCAGCAGCCCGGTTCGTTCTCGATCGGGTTGATCAGGCCGGCCATTCGCTCCCCGGTTGCGTTGCGGAAGATCCGGAGGCGGTCGGGCCGGTTCAGGCGCGTCAGGGGCTGTTCCTTGGCGTGGCAGGAGACGCAGGCCTCGACCTTCTTGTCCACGAAGCTCCCCACCTCGTGCTCGTCGGTGGAGAAGCTGATGCGCCCCTGTTCGTTGTAGATCCGGATGCGGCCAATCCCTGGCTGGGCGCCGATCGTCGTGATGATGTGGTAGACCTCGTCCCGGTGGTTGTTCAGCATGCTGTACCGGGCGCTGCGCTTGATCGTCTCGCTGATGCGCTCGGTCGAGGCGAACGTCCGCTCTTCGAGGTCCCGGCGATGGAGGAGGGTGTGCTGCCAGCCGATCAACCCGAAAACGAGCCCCAGGCCCGCGACGAGGTATACAACCAGCTTGACGCTCAGGCTGCCGGGCAGGAGAAAGCGCGCTCCGGAAGAAGGCGCGCCCGCTCGACCGGGCACGGACGCCCCGGAGTCCTTCCGCTCTTGTTGGTTTAATTCCATCGCTGCAAAAAAGGCCGCCCCCGGTCCCAGGGGCCCTGGAGCCGGGGGCCAGGTCAGCCTTCCTGGCAGTTCAGTGTTCCATGGCCGGCGTGTTTTCCGCCTGAGTCATATGCATTTGTTTCCACAGGCTCAGGGGTCCCTGTCATCCTGAGGTCGCCGACGCGCCATAGCCGCTATGGCGACGGCGCGAGCGGAGCGACGAAGGATCTGCCCTCCCCGGAAGAGCAGATCCCTCGCTTCGCTCAGGATGACAAGGGGCACCTAGCGGGCACCCGCCTCCACATGGCACTTCTCGCAGTCTGCCTCGACCGAGAAGGCGGACGTCCCGTCGTGGCACTGGCCGCAGCTCTTGTGCATCGCGCCGGCGGGGAACGGCTTCCGCGCCGCCGCCGTTCTCACCATCGAGAACCCGCCGCGGTGGCAGGAGACGCAATCGGGCGAGCCGGCGTCCACGTGCACGGCATGCCGGAATGTGACGGGCGCCGGACTGTCGGGGGACTGCAGGAAGACCACCTCGGGCGGCATCCGGAAGCTCGGCAGCGCCATGGCCTTCTGGACGTCGGACACCTTCGCGGGGGCGGGTTTGACGGGCGCCGGCTGGCGGCGCATCACGCCGTCATAGGTCAGCCCGATCGCGCTCACGAAGAGGAACGCGGCGGCGGCCGCGACCCAGGCGGGGAGGCCCGAGAGTGGCCGGCGGACGGGCTCGGCTTCGGGCCAGGCGGCGTCGGCCTCGGACTCCTCGGTGACGTGGGAGAAGATGGGGAGATAGCGGGCGGCAAGCGCGAAGATCAGGAACCCGACGCCCACGATCATCAACGTGACGGAGACCTCCGTCAGTTTCGGCAGGTAGGAGACTCCCGAGGAGCGTTCCATTCCGGTGATCGACACGTTCAACCGGTTCATGACGATGCCCATCACGGTCAGGAGCGCCGCGGAGAAGAGGCCGCGCGGATTCTTCCGGATCGCGGGGAAGGCCAGGAGAACGGCCGGCGCCACGAGTCCGATGAGCATCTCGGCCAGGAAGAGACGCCCCTCGTAGGTTCTTTCAAAGGCCAGGCGCAGCACGCCGCGGCTGGCGAGGTCCTGAGACTTCGCGACGAGGTTTATGCAGACCAGGATGAAGAGGACCTTGCCGATGTCGGTCAGGAGGCTCATCTCGATCTCCTTCTTGAACGCGCGGGCGCTCAGGAAGGACTCGACGATCGTCATCGCGCAGCCGAGCGTCAGCGCGGTCAGGAAGAAGAAGACCGGCAGCCACGGCGTGTACCAGAGCGGGTAGAGCTTGGAGGGGACGATCAGGTAGAAGGAGCCGAGCGAGCTCTGGTGAAGGGTCGACAGCAGCACGCCCAGCAGGACGAGCGGCGGCATCACGAATTTGAGGACCTTCAGGACCCGCTTCATCCTGAACCGCTCGAAGACGATCGGCGAGAACTCCAGAGCGAGGACGGTCGTGTAGAGGGTCACGCACCATCCGACCTCGAACATGACCGAGTGCGGGTTCCACATCACGAGCGGATGCCACACGCGGTAGGGGCGGCCCAGGTCGAACATGAGCGCGCCGATGACGAGCAGATAGCCGAGGAACGCCGTCAGAATGGCCGGCCGCACGATCGGGCGGAAACGCTCCAGGTGGAAGATGTAGACGATGGAGCTGACGGTGAACCCGCCGGCGGCCAGCGCCACCCCGCACAGGATGTCGAAGCCGACCCAGAGGCCCCACGGGAACTGGTCCGACAGGTTCGTCGCCGCGCCGAGGCCGTGGAAGAATCGGACGAACGTGCTGTAGAGGCCGCCGGCGAGGAGGAGAAGGAGGACGACCCTCCAGAAGGTCAGGCGCGGAAGCGTGAGCGAACGGTTCATGGTCATGCTCCTCTTTCTCTAACTCTGACCGCCGCGGTTGTCGCCCCGGCGCCCTTCGGCTTTGGCGACCTCTTCGCGGCGCTTCGTGACCCAGTAGATGCCGCCCAGCGCGAGACCGCCGATCGTCACGACGTTGGGGATCTTGTTCAGGACCCGCCAGGTCAGCATCGCCGGAGGCTCGTTGACGAGGTCCGTGCGCAGTCCCAGCTCCTCGGGCCGCGCGTCGGAGATGACGAGCACCGAGGTGCCCCCCACTTCCTCCACGCCGTAAACGTGGTTGAAATATCTCTTCGGCTCCGCGGCGATGCGCGCCCGCGCCTCGGCGAGAAGCTCTTCCCGCGAGCCGAACTTCGTGGCGCCGGTCGGGCAGGCCGCGGCGCACGCGGTGGCGAGGCCCTGCGCGATCCGGTCGGCGCACATGTCGCACTTGCGGACCCGCGGCAGCGTCTTGCCCCACTCGTACTTGGGCACGTTGAACGGGCAGGCGAGCATGCAGTACCGGCAGCCCATGCACTTGCTCTGGTCGTACACGACCGGGCCCGCGGCCGTCTTCTGGAACGCGCCGACGGGGCAGGCCGAGACGCAGCTGGGGACGTTGCAGTGCATGCACATCTTCCGCGCGAAGCGGGGGCCTTTCCGATTGACGACGGAGAACGTCTTGTCGGAAAGAGTGTCCGACAGGACGTCGTCGGACGTGCGGGGGAGCCCGTTGCGTTCCTTGCAGGCCAGGGAGCAGGCCCCGCACCCGATGCAGCGCGTCGTGTCGAGGAGGATTCCCTTCTTTTCTCTGGTGGTGATCATGGTTCTTGCGCTCCTGACTCGCTCAGCCTCTCGTCACTCGGCGGGCGCCGCGTCGCGCGGCGCGAGGAACTCGCGGCCGAAAGCCGCCCAGGCCTCGTCGTCCAGGGAGTTGAGGAAGCCGTCGGCCGGCTTCCCGCCGTCGGCCATCGCGGTCCCGGGCACGGCGGAGCGCCAGGCCTGAGAAGCGGCGAACTCGTCGAAGCGCTCGCGCTCCTTGCGAAGCCACTCACCGGCTTCCTCGGCGACTTTCAGGTTGCGCAGCGAGGCGCCGAGGTTCTTCGGCGAGAGGGCGCAGATCCATCCCCTGCGGTAGGGGTCCCGCGCGAGGGTCGCGCCGTTCTCGGCGAGTGCGGGGTTGACCGAGCGCACCACGCCGTCCACGGGCGAGGCGACGACCGCCCGGCGCTCTCCGGAGACGAGCGTGAAGAGCGGCTGGCCCTTCTGGACTTCGGCCCCCGGCTGGGGCAACTCGACCTTGTCGGCGTGGCCGATCGCGGCGCGAACGAGGTCGTCCGCCCCGACGCGGATCCGTCCGGACGGCTCCAGGGCGGTCCACGTGTGGCCGGTGTCGAGGAAGAGGCCGGCCGGAAGCGGGATCTCGCGCCGTACGGCGAGAGCGGGGGCCGGTTCCCTTCTGCGGACGAGGGCATCGATCGTCATGGCGGCGACGATGAAGAGGACCACAAAAATAGCGACCATGATGTTCATCTCCCTTCTCATTCGCCGGCCGTCCCGGTCTCCGGGAGACCGGGCGGGCGGCTCGTGTTGGCGGACAGGAAAGACTCGAGCATTCGGGCGCGCAGGTTCGGGGGAATGGCCTCGTGAAGGTCGTCGACCAGCCGTCCGCCGTCCGGCAGCGTCCAGTGCGACAGCCCCGCCCGCGTGAGCTCATGGGAGAGTTTTTCGGACTCACCCGCGATCCAGGGACCGATCTCGGGTCCGGAGCGAAGGCCCTTGACGTCGTTGGCGAGATCGAGCGGGGTCAAGGCGATCGCCCAGCCCGCGCCGTAGGGGTCCCGGTTCACGAGCGCCGGATTGTGGCGGAGCTGCTCGTTGACGTCTTCGACGACGCCCGCCACCGGCGAGGCCAGGGAGATCTCCCCCTCATGATGGACGATGGTCCAGGCGGCGTCACCCGCCGCGATTCGCGTGCCCACCCTGGGGAGCCCGACACAGTAGATTCGGCCGCAGAGGCGGCGGCCGAAGTCGTCCAGGCCGCTCATCACCCGCGCCGGGGAGTCGACCCGCGCCCAGACATGCCGGTCGTGGAAGAGGAGCGACTCGGCGGCGATGCGGTCGGAGAGCCGGGGAAGAGCCGCCCAGGCTGAGGGACGGGGACGGCCTCCCATCGCCTGATCGAAGCTGCAGTTTTCGCACTCGTACCCGCGGTCGCAGAGCTTGTAGGCGACGACCCCGGCGAGCATCCAGCAGCATTTGAGCGAGGATTTTCTCGACTCGAGACCTTCGAGGTTCGTGTCTTGGGTGTTCATGATGTGATCTCGACTGATTGGTAGAGCAACAGGTCTGCCATTCGGCTGTTTAGATGTAACTTATTGAGGTTTAGATAGTTGTTGTATTAGGCCGACTCGAGGTGATGCCGTTGGTGCTGAGAATTTCAGCAATGAAAAACGGCCCCGACAGGGCCGTGGAGCTGGTTTCCCTACCAGTGAGGCTCTTCAGGCCTGTTTAGAAATTCATCGGCTCTCGTTCAGCTTTTCAACAGTCTTCCCAGATCACCGGTACACGAAGAGCATCGCGTAGAGCATCAGCACGATCAGGAAGAGCCCGATGCCGAGCGCGGTGAAACCGAACCGCCGCCACTTGCGCCGGACGTGAGGAAGAGGTGCCGGCATGATGAGCTTCTCCAGTTCGCCGCTCTCCACGAGCTGCTGGTACTCCCGGGGCCGGTCGTGCTTGAGCTCCTCCAGTGGCACGCCTTCGGTGAAGATGACCGTGTCGATCGGGAACTTCTCCGGACGGAAGTGGGTGTTGAAGAAATGGATGCTGAAGATGAAGCAGACCGCCAGCAACGCCTCGTCGCTGTGGATGGTGGTCGCGACGTTGACCATCCAACCGGGCATGATCCACGTGAAGACCGTCGGGAACCAGAGGATCAGGCCGGTCATGCCGATGACCGCCACGCCCCAGAACACGGCGAAGTAATCAAACTTCTCCCAATAGGTCCAGCGGCCGTATTGAGGCCGCGGCCCTTTCCGGATGAACCACTTCAGTGACCCCACGAACTCCTTCCAGTCGCGGCGGCCGAACATCATGCTTTCCGGCCCGAAGATGAACTTGAGCCAGCTCTGACCGGCCGCCTTCTTTTTTCGGAACAGGTCGAAGATGTGCAGGCCGAAATAGGTGAAGGTCGCGACGGCGCAGAAACGGTGAATGTAGCCGGCGGCCTGGAAGCCGCCGAGGAGCCTCGCCAGGACCTTCGCCCATGTCGCATAGGAGAACTTCAGCAGCATGCCGGTCAGCGCCAGGCCGAGGAAGCTCGTGATCACCGTGAGATGGAGATTGCGTTGGTACGTGGAGAAGCGGCGGACGTAGACCTGGCCGGCCTCGGCGCTTTCCGGGAAGGCAGGCCGGCGCTCCGCGAGGGAACGGCCGAGCCAGAGCGCCGTGTGTGTGCCCGCCACCGCCAGCGTCCCGACCAGAAGCGTCGTCATGCCCCAGAACGTGTAGAAGAGGAACGGATAGCGCTTCGGATCGTGGTGAGTGGCGTGCGTCAGATATCCCGCGAACTGCCGGTGCGAGCCGCTGTGGCACTTCCCGCACGTCCGGACGATGTTGGCTCGGGAGAGGCGCGAGCGCTGGTCGGTCACGGGCAGGATGTCGTGCGACCCGTGGCAGTCGTAGCACTTGGCCGTCGTCAGGTATCCGAGCTTGGAGACCTTCCCGTGGAAGGTGTCGAAGTAGGTCTCCGCGATCTTCTCGTGACAGCGGCCGCACTGGTCCATGATGTGGAGGCGGAAATTGGAGAGGTCCGTCCGCTGGATGCTGTGGGCCGAATGGCAGTCGCTGCAAACGGGCAGCGTCTTGCTCGTATGCGTCACGGACGGCGAATGGACGCTCGCGGTGAAAAGCTCGTAGATTCCCCGGTGGCACTTCGAGCAGGTGCGGGCGACATTGGCGCGATTCACGCTCGATCGCGGATCGGCGGCCGCGAGCTCCCGGTGGGCCGTGTGGCAGTCCGCGCAATTGGCCGTGACCGTGAGGCCGGACTGCATCAGCCCCTTGCCGTGGATGCTCTCCAGATAGTTCTCGACGATGCGCCGCTGAGACCCCTTGTAGCGAACGGCGGCCTTCTGTCCGGTGCGGTGACAGTTGGCGCACAGCGCCGGCACGTTGCGCGAGAAGGTCGGGGAGTTCGAGTCGTTCTTGGAGAGCGTCCCGTGGGGACTGTGACAGTCCTGGCAGACGGGCGCGTCCGGGCTGCCCTGCGCGGAGAGCTGTCCGTGCTTGCTCTCCTTGTACTGATCGACGACCTCGGCGTGGCAGATCGAGCAGTCGACCCTGGGCGCGATCGTGCGGCACGCCCGCGTGGCGTCGGCCGGGTCGCCGCCGGTGTGGCACTGCACGCAGGCGATCTTCACGTGGCGCGAGTGCGCCAGCTCGTCCTTGTTCGCGAACAGCGAGACCGTCTGCCCGTTATGAGTTGCCTTGAGGTTCGGATCGGCGTGGCAGCGCAGGCAGTCCTGGTCGGCCATGCCTTGCGTGTAGAACACCTTCCGCACCTTGTGCGGCGAGTGACAATCCACGCAGGCGGGGATCATGTGCGGCTGCTTCTCCCAGAGCTCGCCGCGGATCACCTTGCGGTGCACGGTCTCGATCTGCCCGTGGCAGTGCGTGCACGTCTTCGAGATGTTCTGTTTGGCGATGGAAGAGCGGGGATCCGTGTGCGGCAGGACGAAGTGCGCCGTGTGGCAGCTGGTGCAGACCGCGGCCACGGTCAGGCCCTTCTTGAAGAGGGCCTCTCCGTGGATGCTGTCCATGTAGTTTCCGAGAATGTTGGTCTGGGGAATCTGTCGCGTCAGGCTGACGGTCGTGCCTTCGCGGTGGCAGCTTCCGCACAGGCGCGGAATTTCCATCGTGGACGTCGGAGAGCCGGGGCTGGAGGGGCGCAGGATGTTGTGGGTGCCGTGGCACGCCTTGCAACCCGGAGCGGAGGAGTCGCCCCCGGCCGCCTTCCGGCCGTGTACGCTCGCGGCGTATTGTTTCTGCTCGTCGGAATGGCAGGCTCCGCACTCCACGGCAGCGAGCTTCTCGGGATGGGGAACCTCCTGGATGTCGCTATGGCAGGAAACGCAGTCCAGAGACGCGTGGGGCGATGCCTTCAACGCCGCGGCATTGAAGGGCGGCGCCTCGCCGCTCTTGCGCTTGCCGATGCGCGCCCCCGCCTCGTGGCATGCGGTGCAGTCGTCGTTGCTCGGGGGCGGCGCCGGCGTCGGCTGCTGGCCGGAAAGCCCCGCCGCCAGCGCCAGGATGGCCAGGGTCAGGCGGAAGGACTTCCCGGTTCTCTTCACTTCAGACCGAGGTCGGCCAGCACCTTCGGATCTTTCTCATCCATCGCGAGGATCTGGTGGCAGGCGGAGCAGTCGTCGTTGATGACGCGGCCGTCGGAGGCCTTGTGCTTGCCGTCGTGGCAGCGGAAGCAGCCGAGGAAATCGTCGTGGCCGAGGTTGTTCGGATGGGTCCCCCAGGTCAGCTTCATCTCCGGGAACACGTTGCGCAGGTAAATCGCCGTGACCTGCTGGGCCGCCGTCTCGACGACGGGGCGCTTCGTCTGGTAGGTCTCCGGGTACCTGGCCTTGTAGAAGTCCGCGATCGCCTGCGGAATCTTTTCCGACGCGGTCGCGCGGTCGGGATACTCGACGCGCAGCGCGGCGACCGCCTGCTTCTTGACGTACGGCAGCTGCCTGTCGATGCGGCCGGCAGTGATGGCCTCGTCCACGGCCCGCTCGGGCATCTCGAACGCGTGCGTGGGCCGGTTGTGGCAGTCCACGCAGTCCATCTTGCGGCGTTCCGCGCGGGCAAGCTGCTCGGGGGTGGGGCTCACCTCGTCGGAGACGTACTCGACATTCTTGCCGTCGTCCTGCGTGTACGTCACGCGCGGAATGACCTGGCGCCGGCCGTCGGTCGAGAGGTACTCGATCCTCTCGGCCTCGGCGAGGTGGCGGCCGTGGATGCCGACGAGTCCCTGGGTCGTCCGGCCGCCGATCTTCATGAGCAGCACGGTCGTCGACGGGGTATTCTGCTCGTCGTCGCCGTACTTGGTCTTGACCAGGAACTTGTCGCCCGTGAACCGCTCGGGCCAGTGGCAGTGCTCGCACGTGTCGCGCGCCGGGCGCAGGTTGTGGACCGGCGAAGGGATGGGACGGTCGTAGGTCTTGAGCGCGACGGCAAAGAGCTGCCGCACGCCCGAGATCTTGGCCCGCACAAACCAGGGCGCGCCCGAGCCGATGTGGCAGTCCACGCAGGCCACGCGGGAATGCGGGGAGTTCAGATATGCCGTGTACTCGGGCGCCATCACCGAGTGGCATGTCTGGCCGCAGAACTGAACCGTGTCCATGTGCTCGACGGCCTTGTAGCTGGCGGTCCCCATCAGGGCCACGTTGACGAAAGTCATGACGACGACGAGGACGAGCGCGCGCTGGAGCATCGGCTGGCGCAGGTCTATGGTGGGATAGACGTGGGGGAGCTTTCCCTGCTGCTTCAAGCGGTAGCGCCGAAGAAGCCCTCCGGCGGGCATCAGGACGAGCCCCAGGACGAAGATCGCCGGCAGGATGAAGAAGAAGACGATGCCGGCGTAGGGGCGGGTCGGCCCGGCATGTACAAGCTCGTAGAACCAGAAACCGAGCATCGTGATCGCGGCGCTTGTCGTGAGAATGGCTCCGATCAGGCTGATCGGGTTCTGACCGAGATAAACGGCCGGCCGGAGCCAGTCCTTGACGCGGCTCATGTTTAGGAATCTCCCTTCGTTTTTTTGCCGTCGATCGTAACGCTCCTGTCGGGAGGCGGCTGGAGGATCCGCTCCAGCTCCAGGGGATGCTCTTCCTCCATCTCCCGCTCGGTCAATTTG
Organism: uncultured Acidobacteriota bacterium; assembly: GCA_963837495.1. Classification (GTDB taxonomy): domain Bacteria; phylum Acidobacteriota; class Thermoanaerobaculia; order UBA5066; family Gp7-AA6; genus JAWOLE01. Next base: position 52,540 of record CAWINF010000003.1, read on the forward strand.
CCGTTCAGCCAGGACATGTTCATGGGATAGACGTCGGGGTTGAAGATCACGAAGTAGAAGTGCCAGACGAGGATGGCCAGCATGGCCAGCCACGCCTCCCAGAAGTGGATCGTGCGGCTCACGTCGTACCCGAGCTTCGTCAGGAGCCGGATGAACGTGTTGTCGAACCACATGACGATCCCGGTCACGGTCATGACGAGCGTGCCCCAGACGAGGGCCCAGTACTCGCTCTTCTCGATGTAGCTGAAGCGGTCGTACTCCGGCCGCTGTTTGGACACACCGGTGTTGTACCTGAGCGTCGCGACCGCGTCGCGCAAGTCCTTTCCCCGCCACCAGAGGTCGCGCACGAGCTGGCGGCCGCGGGCCGTGAATGCCAGATACCCGACGTGGTAGAGGCTGGCCGCGACCATCACGACGGCCGAGACGCGGTGCGTCAGGCTGCGCAGCGTGAAGAACCGGTCGCTCAACCGCCGGATGGCGAGCACCCACCAGGCCTCGGGATAGCGCAGCATGAAGCCCGTGAGGACGAGCAGCGTGAAGGAGAGAGCCAGGGCGCCGTGCTGGAGCCGCTCGGAGACCGTCATGCGCAGGTAGAGCCCGTGGCCCGTCGGTTCCTCCTCGATCTCTCCGCGGCGGATCTTCATCTGTTGTTTTGACTTGCGAACGAAGTCGAGGAGGTTGTGGAGGAGCATGCCTCCGATGGTGCCGACGATCAGGAGGAGGTAGATCGTCGCGATCCAGTAGATCAGGGGCGAGTCCTTCGCCGCGCCGGTCAGGTGCACCTTCCCCACGGCGAACCGGGCGTTGGCGCCGGGGTGGCAGCCCGATGCTCCGCAGGTGGCCGCGAGGTTGGCGTGGTTGACCCGCGAGGCGGGATTCGAGGAGGGGAGAATGTCGTGAGCGCCGTGGCAGCTCGCGCAGTTGGCCACCACGACGGATCCGCCGCGGGCCGCCAGGCCATGATAGCTGTCGGCGAACGTCTTCGGCCGGTCGCGCGGGAGGTTCCATTTCTCCGTCAGCTTCAGGGAGCCGTGGCAGGGCGAGCAGACGCGCGCCGAGACATTGGCGGCGGCGACGGGAGAGTTCGGATCCTTCGGGGACAGGATGCTGTGCTCGCCGTGGCAGTCGGTGCACGCGGGAGCGTCCCGGTTGCCCTTGCGGATCGCCGCGCCGTGCACACCCAGGGAGAACTTCAGGTTCTCGGAGGGATGACAGCGGGCGCACACCTGCTGAACCTGCATCTTGTTGACGAAGGAAGACGTGTCGAAGCCGCGGCGTTCGTCGTGCGCGCCGTGGCAGTCGACGCAGTTGGGCGCCCGGGCGTTTCCCCGGCGCAGCGCCGTGCCGTGCACGCTGTGCTCGAAGGAGGCGATGAAACCTGCGGTCGGCACGGCCCGGGACGTGACCGATTCGTCGTACAGATGGCAGTTCAGGCAGAGCCGCTCCTGGGCCCTCTTCAGGTCCGCGGGCGCGAGGCCGGAGCCGGCGGTGACGGGATTGCGGTGGCAGGAGAGACAGCCGGGAGCGGGGCTCGCGCCGGTGGTGAACGCCTTCCCGTGCTCGGACGCGAGGTAGTGCTGGCTGGTCTCGGAGTGGCAGTCCCCGCAGGCCTGGGGCGCGCGTGCGGGGGCGAATCGGAACCCGGCGTCCCGGACCGACGTGATCTCGTGCGTGCCGTGGCAGTCCGCGCAGGCGACCTGAGGTTCCTGCTTGCCGCTGACCGCTCGCGCGATCTCCGGATGGAAGGGGTGGGCCGCGCCCGCGCCGTCGTGGCAGGAGGCGCAATCGACCCTCCGCAGGCGCGTCTTGTGCGGGAAATCCGAGGTTTTCGAGAGATCCGAGTGGCAGTCCACGCAGCCGAGGCCGGCCTGGCCGTGGACGGAAGAATCGAACTTCTGTTTGAGGACGAAGACCGAACTGCCGTTGGAGCGCTTCGCGTCCCTGTCCGCGTGGCACGTCAGGCAGTCGTCGTTGCCCGGCGGCTTGACCGGCGAAGCGGCCGGCAGCGCCGAGGCGAGCGCGAGGAGAGCTATTGCGGTGAGGAGGGGTGTGGTCTTCATCGAAACGCTTGCTTTGAAGAGGCGTCGGGGGAGCGCAGCCGCCACGCGAGGCCGCCGAACTCCCCCGGCCGCCATCTCCCCCCGGTCAGCGTTTCGCCGGAGGAGAGTCCGGGGATCCCCGGAATTACTTCTTATCTCCGGGGTACTCCTTGAGCCAGGTCACGTCCACTTCCTTGGCTCCGCGCTTCTCTTTCTCGGCGATGAGCCACTTGCCACGGTCGTTGTTCGTGACGGCGCCCTTCTTGGGGAGCTTCTCGACGTGGCAGTACGTGCAGTTTGCGACAGCGTGAAGCCCGCCTCCTTGGCCTTCTTCTGCATGGCCATGGTCCCCGAAGAGATGTCCGAGAAGAGCATCCAGCCGCTCCATGCGAGCAGAACCGCACCGAGTCCAAGACGCCAGCTCGTTTTCCTCATGTATCGAACCTCCTTTTGCCGTTTCTACTTCTTGTCTCCCGGGTAGTCCTTCAACCACGCCGGATCGACTTCCTTGGCTTTCCGCTTCTCTTTCTCCTTGATCAGCCAGTTGCCCCGGTCGTTGTGCGTGACGGCGCCCTTCTTGGGAAGCTTCTCCGTGTGGCAGTAGAGGCAGTTGGAGGCCGGGATGCCGGCCGCCTTGGCCTTCTTCTGGATGTCGAGCGTCGCCGAGGAGATCCCGGACAGGAGCATGCCGCCGCACCACACCAGGAGCACGATCGCGAGACCCAGACCCGATCCTGTCTTCTTCATCTGCGCTTCCTCCTTTCACAGGCTCCGTGCCTCGGAACCTGCGCCTGCCAAGCTTACTTCGCCTTGTCTCCCGGATAGTCCTTCAACCAGGCAGGATCGACTTCTTTCGCGTGGCGCTTCTCCTTCTCGGCGCGCAGCCACGCGCCTCGCTCGTTGGGCGCGGAAGCGCCCTTCTTGGGCAGCTTGTCGAGGTGGCAGTACTGGCAGTTCTCGACCTTGAAGCCGAGCTCCTTGGCTTTCTTGCTGATGGGAAGCGTCGCGGAGGACGTGCCTCCCACGAGCATCCCGGCCGCCCAGGCGAGGACGACCGCCGCGACTCCGAGTCGAGATCCTGTCTTCATCCCTTCTCCTTTGCTCCGTGTTATGGCCTCAGCCGGACGTAGAAGCCGTAGCGGTTGGCGTCGAACTTGCCGAGACTGCCGGTGTTCTGCGCGACGTCGTTGTACTTGTCGCGCATCCATTCGGCCACGAAGCCGACGGTGGCGTTGACCGGAACGTCGCCGGTGATGCGCGCGCGATCGATGGTGAAGGGATAGGAGCCCTTGTTCACGAACCGCGCGTACGAGCCGTCCAGGGTCACGAAAGGGAAGACCAGGCCGATGCCTCCCTCCAGCGACAGGCCCCGCTCGCGATTGCTCGAGATGGCCGTCGTGAAGTCCTGGGGATTGCGGATGGGGATGGTGCTGTCGGCCTGGTACTTGCCGGCCGAGAAGCGCAGGTGAAGCGGCTTGACCGGAGTGACCTCGAGGTCGCCTCCGTACTCGCGCATGCGCCCGTCGTAGCCGATCCCGGGGCGATCGTTGGAGGAATCGAGCTGCCTGCCATTGAACCCCACCTGCAACACGTCGCCGGACTTCCAGGAGAGGCGCAGCCGGTATTGGTCCCGGTCCAGGAAATCCGTGCGCACGATCGGGTTGTTGGCCGCGTCGTGCTGGTAATCGGCGCCGAGGGTGAACCCGGCGCGGGACAAGCCCGCCCCGGCCGAGAAGGTCTCGATGCGGCGCTTGAAGACCCCCTCCTGGTTGCCCGGGACGACGATCTCGGAGAGGTCCTCCGTCACGCTGACGTCCTGCTTGGTCTGCGACCAGCCGGCGCGCAGGGAAAGGGGCCCGAAGCCTCGTGCCGAGAGGGCCACGTCGAAGACGTTGTCGGTGCGGTCCATCGCGTGCTGTGCGTCCAGGAGCACGAGCAGGTTTCTCGGGTCCGCTCCGGCGAAGCCCACTGAGTTCAGGAAGAGGTCCGAAACGAGCGCGAAGCCATCCAGGTACCGGTGGCGGCGGGAGTAGCCGGCCGAGAAATCCACGCTATCGGTCAGGGCCAGTTCCGCGCGGCCGCTGCCGCGCCAGAACGTCGCCTTGGATCGCGTCGAGGCGGTCTCGGTCAGGCCCGCGAAGAAGCGGCTGATCTCGAAGGAGACGAGATTGCCGGCCAGGCTCTCGGACTCGTTCGTGTCGGCGTCGGCGCTGGCGCGCTGATAGGAGCCGATGAGCTTGAGGCGGGGGCCGAGGCGCCCGGTGATCAGAGCGGAAGTGGAGGGAGTGTTGGTCTTCGTCGAGGTCGTCCGGCTGAAGTCGCTCAGGTCCACGGGGACGCCCAGCACGGGGCCGGCGTTGTTCCCGTTCTTCTCGCCGGGGGCCAGGACGAGGTTCTCGTGGTCGCGGAACTGGCGCCACCCCTGAACGAAACGCCCGGTGACCGGTCCGACGTCGAACGCCAGTCCGGCCCGGACCTCCTGGTCGATGTCGTCCAGATCCGAGGAGAGCCGGAACTCGTCCTCACCGACGTGGTAGGTCGTCCGTCCGGGTCCCGTATAGGTGTTGCGCGTGTAGCCCAGGATCGGAGTGATCCACCGGCCGGGCAGGATCTCAATTTCCGTGTCGAAGAGGTTGCGCACGCGGTTGATCGTGTGCTGGCCCGGGATGATCGCCGGGAACAGGGGATTGGCGAAATCGTTGACGGCGCTGAAGGCCTCGACGCGGCGGTAGGTGAAGCGGAGGTTGTAGATCCCGGCGCGTCCCGCCTCCAGGCGCAGCGCCCCCGCGGGCCCCGCTCCCAGATCGGAGGCGTCGAAACGGAAGTGATCCACCAGGCCCACCTTGCCGCCGAAGTCCGACGTCGCGAAGGTGACGCTGCGCAGGATCAGCCCTTCCCGGTCGTTGATCTGCGTTCGGTACTCGTCGCTGTTGCCGTTGAGCTTCAGGAAGCGGTACCCGAACGTGACGTCCAGCGGGACGGTCTGCGCCGCCGCGAAGACGGAGGTGAAGAAGAGGAGGAGCGCCAGCGGGAGAAGGCGTTTTGTCGTTCTCATCGGCGTCTCCTACTTGAACAACGTGGGTGACACGTTCGAGCCGTGCACCGCCACGTGACAGGTCGTGCAGTTCTGGTAGCGGGGGAGGGAAACGTTGTGGAACGACGGAGGCTGGGAGCCGAGAGTCGCGGTCGTGAGCGTCGAATGACACTCGAGGCATAGCCGGTCGACGCGGGACCGGATCAGGCGCTTGTTGTTGGAGGAGCCGTGCGGCTCGTGGCAGGTCGTGCAGGTCCCGACGATTCCGCTGACGTGCTCGAAGACGAAGGGTCCCCGCTTTTCGGCATGGCAGTTCAGGCAGGGCATCTCTCCCACGCGCGTCAGCCTCAGGCCCTTCTGGATCGGCCGTCCATGCGGATCGTGGCAGGAGGTGCACTCCATCCCGCCGCGCCCGATGCGGTGCGCGAAGGGCTTGTTGCGGAACGAGGCCCTCTCGGACGGATGGCAGTTGGCGCAGAGCTCCGAGGGCGTCTTGACGAGCAGATGCGGGGTCTTCGGCTCGGAGGAATGCACGGAGTGGCAGGAGAGGCAGTTGACCGTCTCCGTGGAAGCATGAATGCCCGTCTGGTAGGACGCATGCTCCTTGTCGCTGGTGTGGCAGGTGACGCAGAACTCCGCCCCCGGACGCCCATGGAACGCGCGGATGTCCGACTTGTCCTCGCCGCTCGATTCCATGTGCTTGACGCCGGGGCCGTGGCAGGAGTTACAGGTGGCGTTGCCGGAGCCCGGCTTGCCGAACTCGGCGCCCGGAATCCTCGCGTGCGGATTACCCGGGAGCGTCTTGCCCTGCTGGTCGTGGCAGTCGATGCAGGCGGCGGCCTCCGTCTTCTCCGCTTTGGCAGGCGGCGCCTGTGCGAGAGCCGGGCCGGCGGACAGCCCGGCGAGGACCAGGGCGCCTATCCCGCCGAGTACCCAGGGTTTCATCGACATCGCTTCCCCTTCCCTCTTCATGTGGAAAACCCCGGGGGCGGCCGCTGAAACCAGCCGCTCCCCGGGGCAAAAAAAGCTCTCTACTGGGCGTGCTCCTTGACGACGTCCCAGTCCTTCCCGACGCCGTGGCACGTCGCGCAGGCCTCCGCGAAGAAGGGGGACTGCACGGTGTTCAGGTACGCGTGTGCGGCCGCGTCCACGTTGTCGTGGCAGCCCAGGCACGCGGCCGTGGCCGGGCCCTGCGGCGTGAAGTAGTCGCGATTCGTGATCGTGGGGATCCCCCCCTTATCCAGCGGGAGGCTGTACGTGCCGGTCGAGGAGTGGCACTGCAGGCAGTCCTTGGTGTTACCGGGGTAGGTGACTTCGTTGAAACTGGCCGCGGTGCCGCTGAAGCCATAGACCGAGTAGTCCTGGGTCAGGTTCTCGCCCGTATGGATGCGGTGGATCATCCGCTCGAAGGAGATCGACTCCCCCGGGAGCGCCGAAGCCGGACGCCGAACCGCGTCGTCGGCATTGGAGTTGTGGCAGAAGACGCAGTACTCGATCGCGATGCGCTGGCCGCCATGGGAGAACGTCGTGGCCAGACGGTCGTGGCAATCGTTGCACTTGTCCAGCGACACGACGGTGCGGCGCGCCACAGGCGCTCCGTCCGTCACCGCGAAGTAGGTCACCGGATTGAAGGCGCCCTCGGTGAATGTATTCGGTCCCTTGGCCGGAGCCGGGTTGAACGTGATCGTCCGGCGCGTCTGGACAGCGACCGCCCAGGTGCCGGTGGCGTTGGCGGGAATCGGCTTCGTGAACGTGTAGGTCGCGATGCTGCCGTTGAAGTTCGCGCCGATGGCGCTCTCGCTGATGGGCTGCGCGGGGGCGGCCTGGCCCGTGCCGTAGTCGGTCGTCGGGCCCGCCAGCAGAAGGCTCAGGCTGGCGCTCGCGCCGATGTGGGCAGGATCCACGATCGTGCCGTCGCCGTTGGTCAGCTTGAAGGTGACCGTCGGCTTCTGGCCAGCGCCAGTGCCCGTGACCGAGAGGATCGCCGCGTTCAACCCGGGAAGCTGCTTGGATTTGTCGGGAACGGTGTGCGCGGTCTTGATCCCGGCGTCCCATTCCTGGTCGCCCTGCGGGACGTGGCAGCTCGCGCAGGCGCTGTCGTCGGCCTGAGCGCCTCCGGCGTGATTGGCACCCGTCGCGAAGTTGAGGTCATCGTGGCAGGAGCCGCAGGCGGCGCGGGACGGCTTCGTGTACCAGGTATCCGATTGCGTCGGCTTGGTCGATGCGACCTTGCCCTCGTGGCAGTTGGCGCAGTTGCGGATGTCCTGCGGGAAGGTGACGTCGGCGTAGCTGCCGTTTCCGATCTGGTAGGCCTGGCCGCTCGGCAGGTTCGGGCCCCTGTGGATCTTGTGGATCATGATCCTCATGTCGAGGACATTTCCGGTGACGGCATCCGCGGTCTGGGGCTGGTGGCAAAGCACGCAGAGCTTGGCGTCCTGCCTGCGGCCATGGACGACGAGCGGGTCGTGACACGTGTTACAGGAGTTCACCTCGCGGATCTGGTCCCACTTGTCGGAAACCGTCTGGCCGTCGGGCCGGAAGTCGAACTCGGCGTTGGCGTTGTAGGTCTTGCCGCCCAGGCCCGGGAGATCGGCCGGCATCGTGCGCGTGCCGTAAATGCCGAGCGTGTGGGTCTTGGTCTGGTCGAAGCTCGCCGGGAGCACTGTTCCGAAGGTGTAGGTGTAATGCCCGACGTCGATGTCCTTGAATTTGCCGCCCGTGTCGGAGGTGGCCTGGGTCACGGTGCCCGCGGCGCCCGTCCGCGTGCGGACCGCGTAGGACGTGAAGTCGCGCGTGCCCGGGTCGTACCAGGCGAGCACGAAGCTGGCCGAGGCGACGCCCGGCGTCTGGACGCCGTTTCTGTCCAGCGGCGCTCCGAGGTCGTCGGTGATGGTGACGTCGGCCACCGGCTTGCGGTCGGCTCCGATGGTCACGCTGTTGACCGTGATGTGGTAGCCGGGGCGCGCGAAGTCGAACTGGTCCTGGGTGAGGTAGTACTCCTTGGAGGTGGCCGGGTAGATCGAATGCTGGGACGGCCCACCGTCGCCTCCCCGCGGCGCGACGACCCGCGTCGCAGTCGGTTGGCTGCTCGTCAGCACGAGAGAGCCAGCGGTAATCGCCAGAGCAATGCCACGCCTCAACATAAGCCGATCTCCTTGGCGCCCCCGCGGGACGCAAAACCGTTAACGGTGAAATCACTTCTCCGTTTGTTTTCGTTCATCGACTCGCCTCCGTCATTGAGTTTTCCGGTTGACGGGGATATTCGATCGGAAGCGCCCCTTCGCCCCATGATGCGTGTTCATCATTCTGCTTCCTGCCCCGGCCGGCGCCGGCTCGTGGATCGCGAGAAATGCAGGTGTTAGCGGCCGCGCCACCGAGGCCCCGGGAAATGGTTCGGACTCGCCGCCCGAGCGGTCGCGGAAAGAGGACTCTGCGCATGAAATGAGCGTAGGCCCCCGCGCGGAACCGCCGCTGATGCGTTTGCATCACCGGGCTCGCGGGGCGATGTCGCGGGCCGGCCGGATCCGAGCCGGAAGAGGGGCCGCGCGCGGGCGGCCCCCTCCTCAGCTACCGGGCTCGAAAGACGGAGTCAGTGCGGGTACTTGAGCGGGACGTGCTCGTGGATTCCCTTCTTCTTGCGCTCCTCGAAATTGAAGACGGAGTCTTTGGTGACGAAGGGACTCTTGGGGTTGTGGCACTGCGAGGTGCAGGTCTCCGCGGTCGGGACGACCAGGCCCGCCTTGACGAGATCCGCCCGCTTGTACTCCTTGTTCTTCAGGGTCATGAAGCCTTCCTTCAGGAATTCGCCGCCGGCGCCGTGGCAGGATTCGCACTGGACGCCGACCATCTCGGGCGTCTTCTCCAGGCTCGCGAAGCCTCCCGGCTTGCCGTAGCCGGTCGTGTGGCAGGGCAGGCATTTCTCGTCGTGGGTGTAGTCCTTCTGGGGATCCACGTTCATCTTCTTCTTCGCGTCGGCATGGGCGCCGGCCTTGAGCAGCTCGAGAGATTTCGCCATCCTCGTCTGCTCCCAGGACTGGAACTGCTTGAGATGGCATGCCCGGCATTTCTTCGCCCCCACGAAGGAGGGGGTCGCCGGGAGGAGAACGGCGGCCGGCGCGAACGTCAGGGCCAGAGCCAGAGCGATGCCTGTCCGGGGGGATTTCATGGATCGTGCTCCTTTCTTTCGCGAGTCGAGCGCAAACGGGGACCGGGTCATCGTGAGCCTCCGGCGGCGCGGGCCGGCGCCGGCGCGTCTTTCCAGCCATCGGCAAGGAGGGCAAGGAGCGCCGCCAGTTCGTCGGCTTCGAACCGCGGCCACGGGATCTGGTGAAGGCCCATCTTGTCGCGCATCTTCGGCGCGTGATTCCACATCCGCTGGAAGATGGCCTCCTTGGTCTCGCCGGCGGTCATCTTGCGAAGGGAGGGCCCGACGTTGCCCTGGCCGCCCGGGCCGTGGCAGGCGGCGCAGCCCTTGAGCCGGTACACGTCGTCGCCGCGCTTGCCGGCGCCGCCGCCGTCGTATCGAGACACGAAGAGATACGCGAAGACGTCGGCCAGCTCGTCCCGCTTGAACGTGGGAGGGGCCATCCCCAGCGCTCCCATGGCTTCCGACATCGCGGACCAGTGGTTCCACATTCTCCCGGCGAGCTGCGTGACGCTTCCCCGCAATTCCGTTCTGCCGAGGTCCGGTCCGATGCCAGGGGTCTTGGCGAAGACGCCGTGACAGCGGGCGCAACCCTTCATCGCGAACAGGCGCTTGCCCTGGTCGGGATCTCCGGAGGAGCGGAACTCGCGGGTCGTTTGCCGCTGGCCGCGACTTCTCAGGTAGGCGAAGAGGTCGATGATCTCGCTGCCCTCGAACCGGGGGACGTCGAGACCCATCCGGCGAATCGCGGGGACCATCACCGGTCCGTGGTTCCAGAGGTCCTGGGCGATGCGAAGGGGTGACGTGCCTCGGGGGAGGGCGTCCAGGCGGGGGCCGGCCGTCCCCCCCTCGCGCCCGAGGCTGTGGCACTGGATGCAGTGCTTCTGAGCGAAGAGGACCTTGCCGACACGCGGATCGCCCGGCTCGTCGAAGTAGTTCAGGAAATAGAGGAAGGCGAGCAGATCCGAAAGCTCCTCTTTCTCGAAGGAGGGGCGGGCCACGCGAAACTCCCGCATCTTCTCGTCCATGGCGGTGGAGTGGTTCCACATGGCCGCCGCGATCTCGAAGAAGGAGCCCTTGACCGCGGTCCGTCCCAGGTCCGGCCCGACGCGTCCCCCCGCGCCGCGCACGGCGTGACACTGGACGCACCCCTTCGCGACGAAGAGCGATTGCCCGCGCGTGGGATCCCCGACGCCGGCGGCGGCCGCCAGCGGCAAGAGCAGCGCGGAGAGGACGATCGCCGGGACGCGCGCGGACACCTTACTCATGGACCGGCTCCGCGCCCACGGGCAGGTAGCTGCGCACCCGCGAGGTGACTTCCTTGACCGAGTGCTCCCGCCCCTCGTGGATCTCCCAGATCGAGACGATGGGGAAGACCTTCGTGAAGACGGCGTAGAGCAGGACGAACATCGCGAGAAACGCGGCCATCAGCGACCACTCGACCCAGGAGGGAAAGTAAGTGGCGGCCTCCATCGGGAGCCGCGGTTTCGAGAGGCTCGGGACAACGATCAGGAAACGCTCGAGCCACATCCCGATCTCGACGGAGATCGAGGCCGCCACCGTTCCCCAGATCGTCCGCCGCGTGCGGTTGTTCGCAAGGAGCAGAAAAGGGATCACGAAGCACGAGACCGCCATCGTCCAGAAGAGAGGCGAGAACTTGCCCTCCGTCTTCGACAGGAAGATCGACATATGGGCCGGCTCGGCGCCGTAGTAGGTCGTCAGGAATTCCGCGAACGTGAAGTAGAACCAGAGAAGACTCATGACGAGCAGCAGGATCCCGAGGTTGTTGAAGTGGATGGGTTTCAGATAGTCCTCGAGGTGGTAGGCCTTCCGGATGATGGCCATGGCGATGATGATCGCGGCGATGCCGGAGAAGATCGCTCCGACCACGAAGTAGGGGCCGAAGATCGTCGAATGCCACATTGGCTGCACGGTCATCGCGAAGACCCAGGAGACGACCGTATGCACGCTCACGGCGATCGGGATCACGATGACCGCCATGACCGCGATCGCCCTGTTCAGAACCTTCTGCTGCCGTGGTGCGCCGGTCCAGCCCAGGGCCAGCGGCCTGTAGAACCAGCGCCGGCCCGGAAGGGCATCGCGCAGGATCGCGATGTCCGGGATGAGCGGCAGGTAGAGATAGATCGTGCTGGCGAAAAGGTACGTGCTCACCGACAGGACGTCCCAGAGGAGCGGCGAAGTGAAGTTGCCGGACCGGAAGACGTTCAGGACCCGGTCGGGGCGGCCCAGGTCCAGGATGACGCAGCCCATCCCGAAGAAGAGGACGAGCACCGTGATGACCTCCGCGGCGCGGGTGATCGAGCGGCGCCACTCCGCGTGCGACAGCCTCAGGATCGCGGAGATCAGGGTCCCGGCGTGGCTGATGCCGATGAAGAAGACGAAGTTGGTGATGTAGAGGCCCCAGTACACGGGCACGCTCAAACCGGTGACGGAGAGGCCGCGCCGGAGCTGCGTGCTCCAGGCGAAGACCCCCCAGAGCCCGACCGCCAGCAGGATGCCCGCGAAAATCCAGAACGGCCGCCCCGTTCTCTCGATCGGGCGCAGGAGGCGGACGTCTTGGCCGATCTCAGACTTTTCCACCCGACTCTCCTTTTGAAAGGTAGATGACCTTGGGACGCGTGCCGAGGTCCTCGAGAAGCCGAAAGGCCCGGGGACTCTGGGACAGCCGCGTGACGGCGCTCGAAGGATCGTCCAGGTCTCCGAAGACCATCGCCTCGGAGGGGCAGGTCTCGACGCAGGCGGGCACGTAGTCGCCCTCCTTCAACGGGCGCCCCTCCATGCGAGCCTTGTCTTTGGCCCGCTGCAGGCGGTGATGGCAGAAGGTGCATTTCTCCACGACTCCCTTGGGCCGTACCGAGACGTCGGGCGAGAGCGCCTGCTCCATCGGTCGGGGCCATTCCGGGCGAGTCCAGTTGAAATGGCGCACCGTGTAGGGACACGCGGTCGTGCAGTAGCGGCAGCCGATACAGCGCGGGTAGACCTGGGCAACGAGTCCCTCATGATCGATCTGCGTGGCCTTCACGGGGCAGACCTTGGTGCAGGGGGGGTGCTCGCAGTGCATGCAGAGCACGGGCATCAGCTGCAGTTCGGGCCGCGTGCCGTGTTCTCCGGACTGGAACGGGACCAGGCGCAGCCAGGAGATCGCACGTCCCGCTTGCCACTTCTCGGGATCGGCGGGCGAAACGTTGTTCTCGACCTGGCACGCGACGGCGCAGGCCTGGCAAGCCGTGCAGCGATCCAGATCGATCGTCATGCCCCAGCGCGCCACGGCTCAGGCCTTCCTTTCCGAGACGCGTTCGTTTTTCGGAGCGTCGGCGGGAGAGATCTGAACGACCGTGGCATCCGGATCGGGGAGGCCGCAGAGAGGATCCCGGGCCGAAGAGAGCATCCGGAGCGGATTCGCCCCCGTCCGATTCGCCCAGCGCCCTCCCCCCTTCTTTCCGAGCCCGACCGGAATCGCGGCCACGCCGGGCACGACGCGCGAGGTCACGCGCGCGCGCACCGTGAGGGCGCCCCGGGCCGAGCGGACTCGGACCCACCCGCGGTCCTTGACGCCGAGCGAGGCGGCGCTGTCGGGATGGATCTCCACCCAGGTCTCCCACCCTTCCGCGTGGCCGGGATCCAGGATTCCCTGGAGAAACGGCAGCTCCGCGCCGGTCCCTCCCGCGATGGGGAGAGGCTCGAAGAGGAGCAGCGAGAACGAGCGCGCGGAATCGCGCTCTCCGGCGGAGGACGGCCGGGCGCCCGACTCGCTCGAGAGAATGGAGGCGCTGTCCGCCGGAGGTTTCGGCCGGAGCAGGTCGGCGCGGAACTCGAAGCGTCCCGACTCGGTCTTGAGAACCCGCTTCCAGTCTTCGTGATCGTAGAAGGGATCCCACCAGCCGCCGGACTCCTGTGCCCGCTGCCACAGCTCGTCGGCGGAGTGATATCCCGGCGCCCACCAGCCCGCCCCCTCCATCATGCGCACCCAGGCCTCGTCGAAGGGGGCTCCCATCACCGCGCCGCGCCGCGCCTGGTAGAGACCATCCATCTCGGCGCGGACGAGGGCCGGCAGGTCCTTCCACGGAAGAGCGGACTCCACGCCGGTCGCCCGCGCCAGTTCCAGGAAGATCTCCGCCGCCGGGCGCGCGTCGTGGAGCGGCCTGGCCAGGGCGGGCCTCGCCAGGCTCACCATGGGATAGGCGAGCCCGGGCGGTGTCGTCCAGAGATCCCAGCGTTCCAGGAAGTGGGCCTCGGGCAGGATCCAATCGGCCTGGAGCGCGGAGTCGTCGGGGATCGACGCGAAGGAGACGGCGAGCGGCACCTTTTCCAGGGCGGCGGCGAAGCGATCGGGAGCCGCGCAGGCGAAGACCGGATCGGCCTGGAGCATGAGCACGGCCTCCGCGCGGTAAGGGGACGCGGTCAGGATCGCGTCCGCAAGCCTCTCGGGATCGGAAGCGAGGAGCGCGGAATCGCGACGGGTCGTTCCCGCGGCGTCGAGGCGAGGACGCCTGCGGCCGGCCTCCGCCACGGGGTCGGAGGGGAGAGGCGGCCAGGGCGCGAGCGGCGCATCCTCGGGCACCAGCAGACCACCCGGTCCATCCACATTGCCGGCGAGCGCGTTCAAGACATGCGCCGCGAGATGATCGAAGAGGCGGCCGGGGAGGAGCGGACCCTTCCGCGGCCCGATCGCGAGGCTGCTGCGGGCTGCGGCGAACTCGCGGGCGACGCGCAGGATCACGTCGACGGAAACGCCCGTCTCGCCCGCAACTCTCTCGAGGGTGTAGTGCCGCGCGAGGAGCGATCTCAGGCCGTCGCGAACGCCGCCGCGCGCTGGCGCCATGTCCTCGAATCCCTGCGTTCTCTCGAGCACGAAGTCCCTGTTGTAGAGGCCCTCCGAGACGAGAACTCCCGCCACTCCCAGCGCGAAGATCCCCTCCGTGCCGGGCCTCACGGCGATCCACTCGTCGGCGGAGGAGGCCGTGATCGACAGGCGGGGCTCCACCTGAACGAACTTGCCGCGCCGCCCCGTGCGTCCCTGGCGAAACTGCCCGTAGGCCCGCGCCGTGTGCACCGGCGAGCTCGACGCCTCCAGGATCCCGCCGCCGATGGAGAGCAGGTAATCCGTCGAAGCGAGGTCGTACGCGGGCACCGCGCGCACTCCCTGCGTGAGCCAGAGAGCGAGAGAGGCGGCTTCGTCGCCGCGGTCGAGCGCCACGTCGTTGGGGGAGCCAAAGGCCTGCAGGAACCGCCGCGCGACGCGGGCACCGGCCCCTCCGGAGCCGCCCCGCAGGAGCACGACGGATTCGGGCCGCCCTCCTTCCCGCAGCGACCGGAGACGCTGGCCGATCTGCGCCAGGGCCTTGTCCCAGGGAACGCGCTCGAAGGACTGCAGGGACCCGCGGGGTCCCTTGCGGAAGAGCGGCCCGGGCAGGCGATCGGGGTGGTAGAGGCTCTGCAGGGCCGCCTGGCCCTTCGGGCACAGGCGTCCGGCGTTGACCGGGTGAAGAGGATTTCCCTCCAGCTTCACCACGCGCTCGGAAATGCGGCGCGCGCGGAGCCCGCATCCTCCCGGACACATGGCGCAGACGGAGAGGATGAATTCTTCCGTCCCTTTCGGAGGCGTGAAGGCCGTGTCTCCCGAGGAGAGGATGCCGGTCAGGAGCCGGCCGCCCGGAACGCCCAGCGCCGTTCCGGCCGCCGCCCCGGCCGCGAGTCCCAGGAATCGCCGTCGATCGACTTTCAAGGCTTCTCCTCGGGTCTTCCCGCCGTCGTTCTCATCTGTGGCAGGCCGTGCAGTCGGTCGAGACGCCCGAACGACGGTGGCAGTCCAGGCAGTCCTGCATCCGGAGACGCTTGACCGATGTCGGAGGAGCCGTGGTCGCCGCGATCGAGCCGTGACACACCGCGCACTCGATCCTGGCGGCCACGACGTGCCTTCGATGGGAATAGAAGACGTGGGCGGGCTGGCGGAAGAGGCTGGTCCACTCGAGAGGAGCTCCGGTCTGAAGAAGCCGGACGAGCTTCGCCTCCTCCTTGCTCTTTCCCTGCGGTTCCTGGTGGCAGGTGGCGCAGACGTCCGCGCCGGGCAGGCCGGAGAAAGTCTCCTTCTCGTAGAACTGGT
The DNA here is from genome assembly GCA_963837495.1 of uncultured Acidobacteriota bacterium. Classification (GTDB taxonomy): domain Bacteria; phylum Acidobacteriota; class Thermoanaerobaculia; order UBA5066; family Gp7-AA6; genus JAWOLE01. Next base: position 67,881 of record CAWINF010000003.1, read on the forward strand.
GACAGGAGGAGCAGGCCAGGTCCAGCTCCTGGACATGCTTCTTGTGGTTGAAGGCGATCGGCTGCCGCGCGCGGGATCGGGGACCGCGGCCGCGCCAGACCGTCACCGCGCCGGTCAGGAAGAAGAACGCGAGGAACGCGAGGACCACGGCCGTCCCTCGAGCCCGGGCTGACGGCCGGTGTTCTCCATCCGCTCCGCTCCTCACCGTTCCCTCGGCGGCGAGGTGTTCAAGAAAGCGATGAGATCGCCGACGTCCGTCTCCGCCAGGGCGGGCCAGGGGAGACCGACGTCCTGAGCGCGCTTGTACATGGCCGGGCCGTGGCGCCAGAGCGCCGAGGCGAGAGCGATCGAGTTGAACGTCTTGCCTTGCGCGCGCAGCGCCGGGGCCTCCGACGTGCCGAGGCCGGCCGGGCCGTGGCAGAGACTGCAGCCGCGTCCCGCGAACAGCATCTCGCCGACTCTCGCGGAACCGCCCGGCTCGACGGAGGAGAGGCTGTAGAGGAAGGCGACCAGGTCGGCCATCTCGCGTTCCCGAAAGACCGGCCGGGGAACGCCTCGGGCCCGCATCGTGCGCCACATCTCGGGAGAGTGGTTCCACAGGGAGCCGGCGAACTGGGGAATCGTCGCCGGCAGCTTCTGGCGGGAACGCAGGTCGGGCCCGACCCGCCCCGTTTCTCCCTTGAGGGAGTGGCAGGCGGAGCAGGACTTCTCCTCGAAGAGCTTCTGGCCCCGATCCGGGTCCGCGGGCGCGAGATCGCTTGCGCCCGCCACGACGCGCCCGCCGCGGAGATAAGCCAGCAAGTCATCCATCTCCGAGCCTTCGAACTTCGGCCACGGAACCCCCGCCTCCCGCATCGCGCCCTCCATGGCCGGCGCGTGGTTCCACATGGCCTGGGTCCAACCCACCAGGGAGTTGACGGGTCCGCGACGGGAAAGGTCCGGCGCCTTACCCGCGCCGGTCGAGCCCGACGCATGACAGCCGCTGCACCCCTTTGCTTCGAAGACTCGCCGGCCCTCGCGCGCGTCGCCCGGCTCGCCGACGTAGCGCGCCGTGTGGAGGTAGGCGAAGAGATGGGCCATCTCCTGCGGGTTCATGGCCGGGTAGGCGATCTTCTCTTCGCGGATCCGTTCCCACATTCTCGGCGCGTGATTCCACATCGCGGTGACGAGCTGGTCCGGCGCGGACGACGGCCGGTCCACGCCCAGGTCCGGAGCGAGCCGGCCCCCGGCGCCGTTGACCGCGTGACAGCGAATGCAGCCTTTCTGCTCGAAGAGCTTCGCGCCCGTCCGGGGGACTCCCATCAGGAGAGTGTTCCAGCCGCGCCGACGCGAAGGGTCTTCCCGGCGCAGCACTCCGACGAGCAGGGCGCCTGCGGCAAGGGCGGCGACGGCCCACCCCAGAAGCTGACGCCTCGACCGGGAGCGCCTCTTGCTCTGCTCGTCCTCGCGCGCGTCCGGCATCTCGGTTCTCCTTCGCTTGCATCCGCCCGCGCCGTTGCCGGCGCGACTGTGACCGTTTCGAGCTGAAGCGTGAACCTGTTGATGTCGTCAGCAAGGCGGGGGCCAGGAGCCGCGGTTGGCGTCTTCTCGGGCGCGCGGCCGCGGAACCGCATCCGCATCCTCAGCGCTCGCAAGGGCTTCGTGACATCCCGCGGGTGGGAAGCCAGCGCCGGGGAAGAGGGGAGAGCACGTTGCCGAACTGTCCGGAAATCCGCCGGTGTCTGAAAACCGGACGGGTCTCTCCTCAGACTCCGTTCTTGAGTTGTTTGAGCTTGCGGTAGAGGGTGTCGCGGGAGATTCCCAGCATCGACGCCGTCCGGGTGCGGTTGCCGTGGCAGAGCCGGAGGGCCTGCTGGATTGCCATGCGTTCGAGCCGTTCCATCGAGAGCGGCTGCTCCGGGAGAAGGCTCTCGCGTTTCGGGGAGGACGAATTCGCGAGAAGCGGCTTCATTTCCTTTTCGGTGATCGTCTGGGGATTGTCCTCCGACAGCGCGACGGCGCTCTCCAGGACGTTCTCGAGCTCGCGAACGTTGCCGAAGAGGGGAGAGTTGAGCAGCAGCTCCAGGGCCGAACGCGCCAGCGTGATTTCGCGCTCGCACCGGCGCGACAGCCGGGTCACGAAGTGCTGGGCCAGGACGAGCACGTCTTCCGGCCTCGTTCGCAGGGGCGGCAGCTCGATGACGACGGTGGCGATTCGAAAGTAGAGGTCTTCCCGGAGGTGCTCGGCTCGCAGGTCCGCAAGGGGGCGGTTGGAGGCCGAGAGGATCCGCACGTCCACCTGGACGGCCCGGGAGCTTCCCACCGGTCGGACCTCGCCCTCCTGCAGCACGCGCAGCAGCTTGACCTGAGCCTCTTTGGGCATCTCTCCGATCTCGTCCAGGAAGACCGTCCCTCGCGCCGCCGCCGCGAAAATGCCTGGAGCATCCGTGTAGGCGCCGGTGAACGCGCCACGGCGAAAGCCGAACAGCTCGCTCTCCACGAGATCGCGGGGCAAAGCGCCGCAGTTGACGGGAACAAACGGGCGGCCGGCGCGCCGACTGGCGGCATGGATCGCCCTCGCGAGCATCTCCTTGCCGGTGCCCGTCTCTCCCAGAAGCAGCACCGGGACGTCGGTCGCGGCCGCCAGGCGCGCGCGTTCGAGCACGCGCTGGATCGCGGGAGAGACCGAAACGAAGGTCGCGAAGGAAGGGTAGTGCTCGAGACTGGCTTCGAGCTCTCCCACGCGCTCCCGCAGCTCGTGAACCTCCATCAGGCGGACGACCTTCTTGCGCACGGCCTGCTGGTCGAAAGGCTTCGTCAGGTAGTCCTCCGCGCCCCCCTTGATCGCCTCGACGGCGGTTTCGATGGTGCCGTATCCGGTCATGATGACCACCGGCAGCTCCGGATTGCGGCGGTGCAGCTCGCCCATCAACGCGAGCCCGTCGGTCACCGGCATGATCAGGTCCACCAGCGCCAGCGCGATCTTCGGGTTGCGCTCGTAGATTGCGAGAGCCTCGGCGGCCGATTGCGCAACCTCGGCCGCGTAGCCTTCCCGCTGGAGGAGCTCCTGCAGCGTTCCCGCCATCCCGGCGTCGTCGTCCACGACCAGAATCGCGGCGGTCTGCGGCGGGGCGCCCGGTTTCACGATGAGGGCATTCTCCAACCAATGTCGGCCGGATTCCAGACGGGAAGCTCGATCACGGCCGTCGTGCCCCCGCCCGGAGGGCTCTCCAGGCGGATGGACCCGCCGTGCTCCAGGAGGATGTTGCGCGCGATCGCCAATCCGAGGCCCGTTCCCTTGCCCGAGCCCTTGGTCGTGAAGAAGGGCTCGAAGACGTGAGGCAGGTCGGACGGCGCGATGCCGCCGCCGTCATCGGCGATCTGGAGCTCGATGCGGCCTTCGGAGAGCCGGCGGCAGCGGATATCGATCGCGCCACCCGCCGCGATGGCGTCCAGGGAGTTGCTCAAGAGAATCGAGAAGAGCGCCTCGAGCAGGTTGCGGTCCGCCAGGACGCGGGCCTCGCCGGCCCCCCGGACGTCCAGCGACATTCGCGCGCGCTTGGCCTGGACGGCCGGGGCGAGGAAGGCGACGACCGACTCCAGGATCAGGGCGACTTCTTCGGGCTGCTTCTGAAGCGCGGGCCGGCGGGAAAACTCCAGCAGCCGGCGAACGAACTGCTGGCAGAAGCGGATGCCCTTTTCGAGCTGCTCGAGGTCCGAGAGATCGAAGCCTTCCGCCTGCCGCTCCTGCATCATCTGCACGCGCAGGAGCATGGCCCCCAGGGGAGTGTTGAGATGGTGCGCGGTTCCAGCGGCCATCTTCCCCATGCTCGCGAGCTTCTCGATCTCGACGATCGCATGCCGCAGGCGGACGCGTTCGCGGATGTCGGTCGTGACTTCGAGGTAGTCGGTTCTGCCGGGCGCCTCCCGGAAAGGCAGCAGGCTCAACTGAACGGGGAAGAGAGCGCCGTCCTTGTCACGCCGCTCGGTCTCCACGTCCAGGATGGATTCGCCGGCCTGCGCCCGCCGGCGGAAGTCCCGCAGTTCCTCCTCACGCTCCGGCGGCACCGTCGGGAGCGGCTGCCCGAGGACCTCGGCCTTGCCGAAGCCGTAGAGGCGTTCCGCCGTGGCGTTCCATTCCGCGACTCTCAGAGAGTCGTCGTAGAGGGCCACGGCGCCCGGCGAAGCCTCCAGGAGGTGGCGGTAGTGCTCGCGGGAGCGGTGCAGCTCCTCTTCGCTTCGGCGCCGCTGCCGGAGCACGTACCAGGCGGCCCACGAGGCCAGCAGCAGGGAAGACCCGACGCCTCGGGTGATGTAGAGATAGTGGAGGGTGAGGTAGTTCGCGTCCTGGAAGAAACGGTTCTCCACCAACTCCCAGATCGCGAACACCAGGGCGACGATGCTGGCGCTCGACAGGACCAGCGTCGCCCAGAACCATGCCGGCTCCCGCGTCCGTTCGGGAAGAGATGCCGGGTGAGAGCCGGCCAGGGGCGGATCTTCGAGCTGCCGTTGCGGCCGCGAAAGCGGAATTTGCACGGCCCCCTTCTCTGCTTTTCCTCGATTCTCCGTTCGTGAATCTCGCGTCGGCTGATCTTATCGAATCACTCTCTCTGCGATCGCCTCGGCGCTCCGCGCGCGGAATTGATGCGTGTGCGTCATGACAAAAGTCTCGGTCCGGTTCATAGTCTTGCCCGAAATGAAAGATGCAAAAGGAGGGAATATGAACCTGATTCGTCGTGAGCCCAGCCTCCCTGTTTTTTCCCGCTTCGAGACGCCGTTTTTCCGGGAGATGGAAGAGATGTCGGACCGCTTCGGGAAGCTGTTCGGCACCTGGACGCGTCCCTTCGAGGTCAAGGAAGCGCTGAAGGTCGCAGACTTCACGCCGGCCGTGGACATCCAGGAGACCGAGAAGGAGTATCTCCTCAAGGTCGAGATTCCCGAGGTCAAGAAGGAAGACGTCTCCGTCGTCGTGCAGGAGAACGTCCTGACGATCACCGGCGAGCGCAAGCTCGATAAGGAAGAGAAGGGAAAGAAATTCCATCGGATCGAGCGCGCCTACGGCACGTTCGTGCGGACGTTTGCTCTTCCGATGGATGCGGATGAGACCAAGATCGCCGCTGAGTACAAGGATGGCCTGCTGCAGCTCCATCTGCCCAAGCTCGCCAAGCCGCTGCCCAAGACCATCGAAGTGAAGGTTTTCTAGAAGGTCTCATCCCTCGATGCCGTCCCGCGTGCGGGCGGCATGCTTTCCGCGGCCGGCATTCCGCCGGCCGCTTTTCTTTGGGCTCCGGGCCCCACGCCGACCTCGCGAGGAGCGGGCTTCTCCCGGAGCGGGGCCTCTCGGCCGGCACACCCGCCGAGAATGCGGACTTATCTGAAGTGCCCCGGGGGCTCCGGTGTTTAACTCTCTCGGCCGCTGCTTGCGAAGCAAGCGCCGCGGCCGAAAGCCTTATACGACCTCGATGTCCTTGCCGAGCACGTCGCTGCAGAATCGGGAGAGGTCGGCGTTGGAGAACTCGTCCCAGCCGCGGCAGGCTCCCCGCTCCAGGCACTGCGCATCGCAGGCGAGCGTCACGTTGCGGCGGATCTGCTCGGCGAGCTCCCAGAGGTTGGCGTACTCCTCCATCTGGGGGCGGGAGAGATGCGTGCTGCGGCCGATCGCTTTTCTCCAGCGCCGGTCGAACTCCCGGTCGCTCCACCGGCGGAACCCGTGGCAGAAGATGCCGCGCTCGCCCGCGACCTGGCAAAGGCAATGATCGTCGTCCGTCAGTTTGACGAGGGCGTCGCGCAGCTTCCCGATGGCTTCGGAACGGGTCCAGATCGGAGCTTCGAAGGTCACGGGGCCGGATTCATGCCGATCTGGTTTCCCGGGGCGCCGGTTTTCTCGGGTCCTTCACGACGCGGTCCGGGTAGCGGCGAAGAAAGCTTTCGGCGACGTGGCAATTCCAGCAGATGGGTTTGTGCGTCGTCAGGACGGTGGGAAGCTCCTCGGGCACGATCTCGGTCCAATCGATCGTTCTGGAGTCGGGCGTCAGGAGGCCCGGCTTTCGGTCGATCCAGTGGATCTCGCCGATGGCCCGGCCGCAGAGAGCGCAGCGGGCGTCCGCGTACCATTGGACGAGCCTTTCCCGGACCAGGCATCCGTCGGGAGCCTCCTCGATCTGGGCCACGCACTCCTGGCCGCAGTCCTGGCGCTCCGGCCAGCGCGAGCAGGAGGAAAGCCGGAACTCGGGCTCGCCAAACGCCGAGCTCAGGGCGGCCTTCCCGGCCTTCACTTCGACGGCGACCTGCTTCTTTGTCTCGGGGCAGACGACGACCCGCGCTCCCCGGAAGCGCCTGTAGCCTCGCAGGAGCACGAATGCTACCGGGATGACGGAAAGGACGAAGATGATGCCGACGACGAGAAAGGTTGTAGCCACCGTGCACCTCCGCGCTTGCGGGCCACTCTACGGCCGGAATGGAGACCGTTTCATGATTCATACGAATCAGAAGCGTCCGGGGGCCGACGGCGCGTTTTCGACGGAGAGCGGACGCTTTCGCGGAGGCGCCGTCCGACGTGAGTCGGGAGCCGGAGAGCGCGGCTACCGCGCGACGATCAGGTTCCTCTCGTCCATTCCGCCGCAGCCGTCGGCGGAGAACTCGCGGCCGCAGCCGCCCGGCGCGTCGCAGATGTTGCCCGTGAAACCTTTCGGGTTGACGAACTTCAGCCAGCCGCGGACGGCGGACTGGACCTCGGGAACGCTCGCGTGCTGCCGGACGATGAGGTAGTTGGAGAGCCCCCAGACCGTCTTGGCCAGATTGCAGGGGCAGCAGCAGGTCGCCTGGGAGAACTTGTCGCAGCAGGCCGCCGGCATGGCCGCCAGGGCCTTGTCGCGAAGCGCCTTCTGCGCGGCGGTCAGGGTGATCGAGCGGTTGTAGCCGATGAACTCCGCCGCCTGCGAGGGCGCGTCGAAGAACCGGATCGGGGCGGCGGAACGGCTCGAGGCGGCGTATTCCAGAGCGAGCGCGGCGCACAGCGGCGCGCCGAGGATGAGAAGGGCCACGCTCAGTCGGCGAGGAGGGGAGGGCATCGGGTTCTCCTTTTCGCCTGGCAGAATAGGATTCGGCGCTGTCGCGTTTCATGATGCAGATGCATCAGGAAGCCCTGACCGCGCCGCCGGAGACTGTCGGGCGTTGATGGCAAACGTCTCGGATCCGGCGGCCGCGCTCCTCTACGCGCGCTGGAGGCGGGCCGTGGATCTGCTCTGGCGGGAGGTCGTCCGGCGCCGGCAATCCGGCCTGGCCGAGCGGGAGCGGGCGCGCTCGGGCAGGCGCCTCAAGAACCTGCAAAAAATCGTTCGCAAGGCCCTCGCCGACTATCACCGAATCGAGCTCGAGAGGCAGGGGCGCGGCCCCGGGCCCGGGCCCAGGCGGCAGGGCCCAAAGTAGCCCGGCCATGACGGATGTCATGGACGGCGGGTTTCCCCGGCCGCATCCTGAGGACATGAGCGGCCCCGTTTTCGATCCGAAGTTGCCGGTGAAGGAGATCCTGGCTCGGTTTCCGGATGTCCGTTCCGTCCTGGCTGCTTACGGCGTGGACACCTGCTGCGGGGGAGAGCATCCGCTCGAGCAGGCGTGCGCCGCGAAGTCGGTTCCGTTGCCCGAAGTCCTGAGAGACCTCGAGTCCGCTCACCGCGTGGCGGAAGCGCAGAATCTCGTCCCCCCCACGATGTCCGTGCGCGAGGCGCGGCGGCGATTCCCGGCGACGATCGCGGTCTTCACGCGTTACGGCCTGGGGGATTGCGGAGGCGACGAGGGGCCCGAGGAGCCGCTGGCCTGGTTCGCCACCGTGCATCGATTGCCGCTCGAGGAGTTTCTGCGCGATGTCCGTGAGGCGGCCGTGCGCGATGCCGCCGCGGCCCCGCCGCAACCCGCTTCCGCCGCAGCGGCCGCACCCTTCGCGCCGCATTTCATCCTGGGCTCTCTCTTCCTGACGCTGACTCTCGGCGCGACGACCGGGATGATCAACCTGCTGCGGATCGCGGCCGGAGGCGACGTGCCGATCTCGCACCGGCAGATTCACGGCCACACTCAAATCCTCGGATTCGCCGCGCTGTTTCTCATGGGGATCGCGTTTCACGCGCTCCCCCGGATCCTGGGAATCGGCGCGCTGCGCTCCGCGGCAGCGAAGCCCGCCTTCTGGCTGATGTTCGCGGGAGTCGTCCTTCGCAACGCCGGGCAGCCGCTCGGCTTCTATCCGATCGGCCGGCTTCTGTCGCTCCTGTCGGGCGCTCTCGAGGCGGCCTCCGTGCTCCTCTTTGCCCGCTTCGTCTTCGCCCTGCTCGCCCGGGTGCGTCAGGGCAAATACGACGCGAGCGACCCGATCCTGCGCTTCGTGCGTTGGGGGACGATCTTCTTCGTCGCCGCGGCCGTCTTCGTCACGGCACAGGGGGTTTGGCTCGCGGGGCACGTCGAGACGGCGGTTCCCGTTTCGTTGACCGAGCCCTTCTACTTCGCCGCGCTCTACGGGTTCCTGCTGGCCTGGATCTATGGCTTCGGCAACCGCGTGGTGTCGTTGTTTCTGGGTCTGGGTCCCGCCGCGCGCGGGACTCCGGCGGCCACGCTCGCGTTGCAGATCGGCGCTGTTTTGCTCTTCCTCGCCTCTTATGTGCCGGGGCTCGGACTGCGTCCGGCGCTGCTCCTGCGCGACGCGGGGATGGGGCTCGCGGCGCTCTCGGCCCTCGTCTATCTGGCCGGAAACGGTTTCCTGTGGCGCCGCGCGGCGCTTCCGGTGATGCGGGCGGCGGGCGCTCCGAACGTCGCGATCCGGTGCGCCTTCGGCTGTCTTGCGCTCTGGGCTCTTCTCGAGCTGGCCGCGATCGTCCTCGCGCGCGCGACCGCCCTCCCCGCCCAGAACCTCTGGTGGTCCGACGCGGCGCGCCATCTCTTCACGGTCGGCTTTCTGACGCTCCTGATCGTCGGGATGAGCCTGCGCATCCTTCCGGTGTTCTCCGGGAAGCCGCTCTGGTCGCCGCGCCTGGCCTACGTCACGTACGCGCTGCTCGCCGCCGGCGCGGCGATGCGCCTGCTGCAGTACCCCGCGGCGTTCGACCCTGTCTTCTACCGGATCGGCTCCTGGATGGGAGTCCCCGTGGTGCTGGCGATCCTGCTCTTCACCTTCAATCTGGTGCGGACGATGAGAGCGGGACGGCAATACGGGGTCCAAGGTCCAAAGTCCAAGGTCCAAGGTGACTCCCCGCGAACTTCTTTTGTTTCGACACTGCCGATCCGCTGACTTGATCTGTTTGCATCTGGATTTTCGGAACGCGACGCGTATGCTTGAACGCGGAGTCAAGGAGAAGGGAAGCCTTCCGACTATGAGACCAAAGAGAACTTTCAGAGGTCTCAGCGCTATTGCGCCTACGCAGGCGGCTCGACTCTTCTCCGATCCGGGTTCGCGTATGGCTCGCTCCGACCCTCAGTCACAGTCATGCCGCTTCCTCGCTTCGGGCCGCGAGCCATTTCTTCTCTCGGTGTTGGCCAACCACTGACCACGAACCCGGCGCTCCCTCACCGCGAGGCCGGCCGTAACGAGGAACGGCCGGCCCGCTTTATTTGCGGTTGACGCGGCCCGCCCTCGCGCCGCGGATTGATCCATCCTCATCTGGTGAGGGCCCCCTCTCCGCGCTATGAGATCCGGCTGTATCGCCTCCGCTCGTTAAGAAACGTCGAGGAGACCGGATCGGGTGAGTCCGGAGGCTTGCGAGAGCCAGGGGAGAAGGAGGGAACCTCGTTGCCGGATGATCTTCGTCATAGCCCGTCGGGCGCCCGCCGCCGGATGCTTGCGCTCTAACTGATGCCAGTCACCGTTCGTCTTCCCGACCTCTCCCACTGGAAGGCCCAGGTCAAGTGCCAGGCGGGGTGTCCCGTCGCGACCGACGCCGGCCGTTACGTGCAGCTGATCGCGGAGAAGCGGGACGAGGAAGCCTACCTCGTCGCCCGCGCGCCCAATCCCTTCGCCTCGGTCTGCGGGCGCGTCTGCGCCGCGCCGTGCGAGGACGCCTGCCGGCGCGGCTCGATCGACGCGCCGATCTCGATCCGCGCCCTGAAGCGCTTCGTCACGGAGAAGTACGGCGTCGAATCGGTCCATCCGGATACGCAGAACCGCCTGCGCGGGGAGCTCGTCTCCGAAGGAAACCGCTTCACCGGCCACCTGCCCGTGCATGCGGTCTCCGGCGCGCCCGCCGCCGCGGCGATCGCGAAGAGAAGCGTGGCCGTGATCGGCGCGGGACCCGCGGGCCTCTCGGCGGCGCACGACCTGGCACTCCTGGGCTATCGCGTGACCGTCTTCGAAGCCGCTGAGGAGCCGGGCGGCATGATGCGATTCGGCATCCCCGAATACCGCCTGCCGCGCACGCTGATCCGCTCCGAGATCGACCGGATCGCCGGCCTCGGCGTGGACATCCGGCTGAGCCACCCGCTGGTCGAGGGCTTCGGACTCAGAGAGCTGCGCGCGGAGGGATACGAGTCGGTCTTTCTCTCGGTGGGCGTCTCGAAGGGGAGAGACCTCCGGGTGCCGGGCGTGGAGCTCGACGGCGTCGTCAAGGCCGTGGACTATCTCCTGAACGTCAACCGCGGCTACCGAATGGACTTGGGGCGCAGAGTCGTCGTCATCGGCGGCGGCTTCGTGGCCTTCGACGCGGCGCGCACGGCGCTGCGCCTCTCGCGCGAGGAGGAGGCGGCCTTCGCCGGGGGCTCGGGGGACCAGAAGGTCCCCCGCGAAGGCCGCCCGGGCGACCTTTCTGTTCCGGAAGGAGATGCCCGCCTGAAAGAGGCGTTCGACTCCGCGCGCGCGGCCCTGCGCGGCGGGGCGAGTGAGGTGACGATCGTCTCGCTCGAGACCTTCGACGAGATGCCTGTCCTGAAAACCATGCAGGGGCACGAGGAGTTCGAGGAAGCCCGGAAGGAAGGGATCACATTCCAGACTCGCCTGGGTCCCAAGGCGTTCCGCGGCAACGGCCGGCTCTCCACGATCGAGTTGAAACGCGTTCTCTCGGTCTTCGACGAGACCGGGCGGTTCGGCCCGGCCTACGACGAGAACGAGGTCACGACGCTCGAGGCGGACGGATGCATCCTGGCCATCGGACAGAGCGCCGACCTCGCGTTCCTGAGGTCCGAGGACGGCGTGGCGCTGACCCCCGGCGGCACGATCCGCGTGGATCCCGACACGCTCGCCACCTCCGCCCCCGGCGTCTTCGCCGGCGGCGACGTCGCCTTCGGCCCGCGAAACCTGATCGAGGCGGTGGCCAACGGAAAGCGCGCCGCCCGTTCGATGCACCGCTACCTCTCGGGAGAGGCCGCCGCGGTCACGACGCGCCTGGACATCGAGAAGATCCCGACTCCGCTCTACCGCATGATCGCCGGCTTCGAGGTCTTCGACCGGCTGGCCCCTCCGACGCTCGACGTCGGGCGCCGCACGGGCATCGCGGAAGTCGAGACGGGCTACGGCGAAGCGGAGGCGTGGCGGCAGGCCGCGCGCTGCCTCATCTGCCACATCCAGACGATCTACGACCCGGAAAAATGCGTCCTCTGCAGCCGGTGCGTGGACATCTGTCCGGAGTACTGCCTCGCGATCGTTCCGCTGGAAGAGCTCGACCTGCCCGAGGAGGAGCGGCGGGAGCTCTCGGCGCGGGCCGAGGGAAACGGCCTGCCCCTGTCCGCGATGATCAAGGACGACGAGAAGTGCATCCGGTGCGGCCTTTGCGCGACTCGCTGCCCGACCGACGCCATGACCATGGAGAGGTTCTCGATCACGGAACGCTTCGCCGCGGCCGCGGCCCCGGCGAGCTAACGAAAGAGGGGATCATGGGAGACGAACCGAAATCCAACCGGCGGGATCTGCTCGTCAAGCTCGGCATCGGCGGCGGCATCGCCGCGCTCGCGGGACAGGCCGTGGCTTCGCTGCGGTCGCTCGTCCCCAATGTTTCCTACGACGCGCCGACGACCGTCAAGGTCGGGATGCCCGCCGACTTCCCCGACGGGATGAAGTTTCTCCCCGATCAGCGCCTCTTCGTCTTCCGGCAGGGGAACGTCTTCCACGCCGTGTCCGCCGTCTGCACGCACCTGGGATGCACGGTCCGGGCGGAGGCCCTGTCGCAGCCCGAGACGAAGACCATCGACGGCAAGCCCCTTCGCCTGACGCACCGGTTCCTCTGCCCCTGCCACGGCTCGAAGTACAACGGCGACGGGACGAACGTGTCGGGGCCCGCTCCGAGGCCGCTCGCCTGGTATCACCTCTCCGTCGCCCCCGAGGACGGGCAGCTCGTCGTGGATCTCGCCCGCCCGGTGGATCGCGACTTCCGTTTGAGCCTCGCCTGAAGGAGTGAGCATGAGCGCAGATCCGTCCGCCCCCCTCAAAGCTTCCGCGGAGAAGCCCGCAACGGCGCCCGGCGTTCATCCCAGGCGCTTCTGGAGCCTCTTCCCCGCGTCGGACCGGGAATCCGGCGACGCCGTCGTCTCCAACTTCCTGCTCCACTGGTTCCCGGCCAAGAGCTACAAGCCGTCTCTCTCCTGGAGCTACTCCTTCTGGCTCGGGACGGTGTCGGCCGCGCTCCTGCTTCTCTTAACGGTGTCAGGGCTGCCGCTCCTCTTCCTCTATGTCCCCTCGGTCGAGCGGGCCTACGCCTCGGTCAAGGACATCGAGTACGTCATCACGTTCGGCTTCTGGATCCGGGCCGTGCACCGCATCTCGGCGCACCTGATGGTCGCGGTCGTGTTCCTGCACATGGCCCGCGTGTTCCTGACCGGCGCCTACAAGAACGGCGCGGGCCGGGGGCAGAAGCGGGAGTGGAACTGGGTGCTCGGCATCGCGATGCTGCTCGCCACGCTCTTCCTGTCGTTCACGGGATATCTCCTGCCCTGGGACCAGCTCGCCTTCTGGGCCGTGACCGTCGGCACCAACATCGCCGCCTCGATCCCCGCGGTCGGTCCGAAGATCCGCGAGCTCTTCATCGGCGGGCGCGCGATCGAACAGCCGACGCTCATCCGCTTCTACGTCCTCCACGTTCTGTTCCTGCCCGGCGGGCTCGCGGGGCTCTTCCTTTACCACATGTGGCGCATCCGCAAGGACGGAGGTCTGGCGCGCGCCGACCGCGCCGCCACGCTCGAGAAGCCGGCCGAGGTCGAACCCGCGAAGACCAAGACCTACACGCTCCTGGGCGTCGCGCGGGGGACCTCGCCGGTGATCCGCGCCTCGACGCTCGAGGCTCCCGACACCACCGTCAACTCCGTGCCGGACTTGATCCGCCGTGCCGCCATCGTGATCCTCGGCACGATCGGGATCGTCAGCATCCTCTCGGTCTTTCTCCGCTCGCCCCTGGAGGAGCCGGCCAACGCGCTCGTGACGCCCAACCCCGCCAAGGCGCCCTGGTACTTCCTCTGGCTCCAGGAGATCGTCACGGACACCACGTTCCGGATCGGATCGCTGACGGTCAACGGCGCCTTCCTCGGCGGCGTGCTGCTCCCGGGAGCTCTCATCCTGCTCCTGACCCTCTGGCCGTGGCTGGACAGGAGCCCCGCGGCGGCGGCGGGCCTCTGGTTCCCGAAGAGCCGCAAGGCTCAGAACGCGGTCTTCCTGGCTCTCGCGCTGGTCGTCGTCCTCCTGACGGTCGTCGGGACCTTCCTGCGCGGGCCGTACTGGCACTTCTACTGGCCGTGGCAGCCCTGGCCGGAACTTCCGGGGAGGATCTGACATGGAGAAGCGCACCGATTCGCCCTACCCGAAGAAAGACCGCCCGATCCTGGCGGTCATCGGCGTTCTTCTCATCGTCTCGACGGTCCTCTTCGCCTGGAGCGACCGCAAGCACGACTGGCGCTACTACCAGTACTCTTTCAAGAACCAGGTCGCGGAGAAATATGGCGTGGAGAAAGCCCGCACCGTGACCTCCGGCGTGCAGCAGATCTGGGTCCCGGACCTGCGCCGCGCCGACCGCTGCATCACCTGCCATCAGGCGGTCTACTGGAAGGGATTCGACACGGCAGAGGAGCCGTACCGATCGCATCCGCCCGCGCCCTTGAAGAACCATCCCCTCGAGCGCTACGGCTGCACCGCCTGCCACGGCGGCCAGGGATACGCGGTGGACGCCCCGGAGGCTCACGGCCCTGTCGAGCACTGGGAGGAGCCGCTCCTGGGCTCGGCGCTCGGCGAGGCCTACACGATCGCCGAGAACAAGAAGGCCCTGATCCAGATGAATTGCAACACCTGCCACCGCTTCGACCGCGAGACGCCCGACGCGGACTTCATCAACCTGGCCAAGAAGATCGTGAGGGAGAAAGGCTGCCGGGCCTGCCACGTCGTCAACGGACGCGGCGGGACGATCGGCCCCGACCTGACCTACGTCGGAGACAAAGCGGCCGAGCAATACGACTACAGCCATCTCTCGGGGCAGAAGACGACCTTCGCCTGGCATGTCGCCCACTTCAAGGACCCGCGGGCGATCGTGGCCGAGACGGTCATGCCCAACTTCCACCTGACGACCAAGGAGGCGCAGTCGCTCGCGATGCTCGCTCTCTCCTGGCGCAAGGCCCCGATCCCCGCCGACTACCGCCCCGGCACGCCGCACACGGATCCGCAGACGCCGGAGGAGATCGCCGACGAGGCTCGGATGAAGAGCGGCCCCGGCGCCTGGTTCGTCAAGACCGGATGCTTCGTCTGCCATTCGATCCAGGCGCTTGGCGTCAAGAGCCCGGCGCAGATCGGGCCCGATCTCTCGACGGCGGTCGAGGACGTGCAGGCGCGTTTCGGCCGCACGGTGGACGACTTCCTGAAGGCTCCGACCGGTACGATGGCCGTCGTCCTCTCGCGCCAGATCATCCTGACGCCGGAAGAGAAGGCCGTCGCCGTCTCCAAGCTCCGCGAGGCGTTCGCGGAATTCCAGAAGCAGAAGCAGCAGCCCGACCGCAAGGAATCCGGCGGGTACTGAAGAACAGAGAAGGACAAGGAGGAACATCCATGAAGAAGGCACTCATCATCTTGATCGGCGTTGCAGCCGCCATCGCGTTTTATTGCGCTCCGTCGGCGCCGAAGGGGAGCAAGAAGGCGCCCACCGGCGCCTCGGACCTCGCCGTGGCCGCCCAGAAGACCTACGTCGCGCCGGGGGACCTGGACGAGTATTACCTGTTCTCCTCGGGCGGGCACTCGGGCCAGGTCTACGTCTACGGAGTTCCCTCGATGCGGCATCTCTCGACGATCCCCGTCTTCACGCCCTATCCCGGGACGGGCTACGGCTTCGACGACGACTCGCGGAAGATGCTCGGGAACCTGACCTGGGGCGACGCCCACCATCCCGCCCTCTCGGAGACCAACGGGGATTACGACGGCCGCTGGCTCTTCATCAACGACATGAACGGCCGGCTGGCGCGGATCGACCTGCGCGACTTCAAGACGAAGCAGATCTTCGGTCCGGTGGCCAACGTGTCGGGCAATCACGCGTCCTCGTTCGTGACGCCGAACACCGAGTACGCGCTGATGGGCACGCGCTTCTCCATCCCGATTCCCAAGGGCGTCAGCGCGTCGATCGACAAATACGCGACGGATTACAAGGGCGTCGTCGCGGCGATGAAGATCGATCCGAAGAGCGGCGAGATCTCCTACGGCTTCGAGATCCTGATGCCCCCCTTCGACTACGACCTCGGCGACGCGGGCAAGAAGGTGTCCGAAGGATGGGTCTTCTTCACCTGCTACAACTCCGAGCGGGCCACGGGAAAGCTGGAAGTGACCGCCTCGCAGCGCGACCGCGACTACATCGCCGCGGTGGACTGGAAGGCCGCCGAAAAGGCTGTCGCGGAGGGCAAGGGGGATGTCATCGGAGGGGTCAAGGTCCTGGATCCGAAGAAAGTCCCGGGCATCGTCTATCTCCTGCCCTGCGGGAAGTCGCCCCATGGCGTGGACGTTTCGCCCGACGGCAAGTACATCGTGGGCTCCGGCAAGCTCCAGGGCGTCACGACCGCCTTCAACTTCGAGAAGGTCCAGACCGCCATCCGCAACAAGGACTTCACCGGCGACGAGGACGGCATCCCGGTGCTCAAGTACGAGAACATCAAGGACGCCGAGATCCCCGTCGGCCTGGGACCGCTCCACACCCAGTTCGGCCCGGACGGCTACGCTTACACCTCGCTCTTCCTCGACTCCGCCATCGCCAAGTGGAAGCTCGGGACCTGGGAGGTCGTGGACAAGGTCCCGATGTCCTACAACATCGGCCACCTCTGCTCCGCCGAGGGGGACACGGTCTCGCCCAAGGGCAAATACCTCGTCGGGTTGAACAAACTCTCGCACGGCCGGCACCTCTCCGTCGGACCGTCGCAGCCGGAGTCCTCGCAGCTGGTGGACATCTCCGAGGAGAAGATGAAGCTGATCTACGACGCGTTCACGGAGCCCGAGCCGCACTACGCCCAGATGATCGAGGCCAAGAAGCTCCACCCGATCGAGGTCTATCCGAAGGAGGAGAACAAGAACCCGCTGGCGATCTGGGACGTCAAGGACGCCGGAGTCACGCGCAACGGAACCAACGTGCTCGCCAAGGTCGTCCTCGTGCGCTCGACGATCACGCCGACGGCGATCGAGGTCAACCAGGGAGACACGGTCAAGATCGCCATGACGAACATCGAGCAGACGACCGACGAGTTGCACGGTTTCGGCCTGCTCGACTACAACCTCAACATCGTCTGTGATCCCGGCGAGACGAAGGTGGTGACGTTCAAGGCCGACAAGCCGGGAGTCTTCCCGTACTACTGCACGAACTTCTGCTCGGCCCTTCACCAGGAGATGCAGGGGTACCTGATCGTCAAGGCAAGAAGCTAGGGGGTTTGGGGGACCGCAAGGTCCCCCGCTAAGATTACTCGGACACACATCCGGCGATCGTTTTCCCGGACATGGGCGGCGGGACGGATCCTCTCCGGCTCGCCGCGCCCGCCCCGGAAGGAGAATTCATGAAAGCCGTCTTCGAGCGCACCAACCAGCTCCTCGCGGCTCCCCTGGGTCTGGGACCGCGGGGCCTGCTGGTGGTGGCCGCACTCCTGCTGCTGCCGGCCTACCTGATGCCGCTCTGGAAGCTGACGATGTTCGCGCCGCAGTATCCGGACGGCCTGCGCCTGTCCATCTACAGCTATAAGCTCGTCGGAGGCAACGGCGGCCAGGACGTCAAGGAGATCAACGTCCTGAACCACTACATCGGCATGCGGGACCTGGCCGCGGCGGACTTCACCGAGTTCAAGTGGATTCCCTTCGTCGTGGGGGCGCTGGGGCTGTTGTTCCTGCGCTGCGCGGTCCTGGGCAACCTGAGCACCGTCGTGGACCTGCTCGTTCTCTACCTGTATTTCGGGCTCTTCTCGCTCTGGTCGTTCGCCTACAAGCTCTACCATTACGGGCACAACCTCGCCCCCACGGCGGCAGTGAAGGTCGCGCCGTTCATGCCGCCCATCTTCGGCCACAAGAAGCTGGCCAACTTCGAGGTGTACTCCTATCCCGGCGTCGGCTCCTATGCGCTCCTCGCGGCAGTCCTCGTCCTCGCCGGCGCGGCATGGCTCGCGTGGCGCGAGGCGCGCGCGAGCGAAGCCGCCGACGCCCGGGTCGTGGCCGGATGATCCTTCCCGCGCTCCTGCTCTTCGCCGCGCTGGGCGGCGAAGAGATGCCGGCGGCGGCGCCCGCGGGGCTCGAAGGCCGCCCGCCCGCGGCGCAGGCCTCGACGGTCCAGGCGCGGGTGGACGCCGCGCAGCCCGGCGACGTGGTCGAGGTCGGGCCGGGCGTCTACGCGGGAGACCTCGTGATCGACAAACCGCTGCGCCTGTCGGGGCGCGGCCGTCCCCGGCTCGTGGGCTCCGGCGCGGGCAGCGTCGTGCGCGTCCGGGCCGACGGCGTCGTGATCGAGGGCTTCGACATCGACGGCCGGGGAGGAGGCGATCTCGGACGGGACTCCTCAGGCGTCCACGTGGCCTCGCGGCGGGCCACGGTCCGGGACTGCCGGATCACGCGGTCTCTCTTCGGCGTCTATTTGCGCGAGGCCGATGGCTCCCGGGTCGAACGATGCCGGATCGAGGGGATTCCGGGAAAGGACCCCGGAGAGAAGGGGAGCGGGGTCCACGTCTGGAACACCCAGGAGTTCACGCTGTCGGAAAACGAGATCGCGAGGGTGCGCGACGGCTTCTACATCCAGTCCTCCTCGCGCGGCGTCATCCGGGGCAACACGGCGCGCGACCTGCGCTTCGGGCTGCACTACATGTTCTCCGACGACAATCTCTTCGAGGACAACCTCTTCGAGAACGGCGCGGCTGGAACGGCGCTGATGTACTCGAAACGCATCGTCTTCCGTCGAAACCGCTTCCTCCACAACCGGGGCTTCGCCTCGGTGGGGCTCCTCTTCAAGGCCTGCGACGACGTCCTCGCCGAGTCGAACCTCATCGCGGACAACGCGCGCGGGATCTTCCTGGAGGGCTCCTACAACAACGTCTTCCGCGGAAACGTGGTGGCGGAATCGGACGCGGCCATCGTCCTCTACGACTCCTGCGCGGGGAACCGCTTCGAAGGAAACTCCTTCGTGGCGAACCAGACGCCGCTCACGCTCGTGGGGAGGCGCACCGACACGCTGTTCGACGGGAACTACTGGTCCGACAACATGGAGCCGGATCTGGACGGCGACGGCCGTACCGACCGCCCGTACCGCCTCTCCTCGGTTTTCGACCACTTCCGCGGCAACCTGACCGCCGCCGACCTCTTCACGCAGGGTTTCGCCGCGGCCGCTCTCGCGGCGGCCGAGCGGAGCTTTCCCGTTCTCGATCCGGTCCCCGTGGAAGACCATGCGCCGCTCGCCCGGCCGCCGCAGCTTCCCCGGGTTCCGCGGCCGGCGCGGAGGCCGGCGCGCGCGGATGCCGCCGGGATCGCGGGCTCGGCGCTCGGGCTCGCCGGAGGCCTCGCGGCGCTCCTGGCGGGACGGCGATGATCCGCTTCGAGGAGTTCACCAAGCGCTACGGCGATCACACCGCGGTCGAGGCCCTGACCTTCCGCGTCGAGCCGGGCGAGGCCGTGGCGCTTCTGGGTCCCAACGGCTCGGGCAAGACGACGACGCTCAAGGGAGCGGCCGGCCTCGTGCGTCCGACCTCGGGAAGGGTCCTCGTCGGAGAACCCGAGCGGGACGCCTCCGCCCCCCCGGCGAGGAGAGCGATCTCCTACCTGCCGCAGCGTGTGTCCTTTCCCGAGGCCCTGACGGGCCGCGAAGTCGTCGAGTTCTACCGGCGCCTGCGCGGAGGCGAATCCTCTCGCAGCGCGGAGGTCCTGCGCCTGGCGTCGTTGAACGGGGCCTCCTCCCGACCGGTCTCGACCTACTCGGGGGGAATGATCCAGCGGCTGGGCCTGGCCGTCGCCGCGCTGCCGGACGCCCCCGTGATGCTCCTGGACGAACCCACCGCGGCGCTCGACCCGGAGGGCCTCTGCGCCTTCTACGGCCTCGTGGAGAGGCGGCGCCGGGACGGGCGCACGCTGCTCTTCACGTCGCACCAGCTGGGGGACGTCGAGCGTCTGGCCGATCGGTTCCTGCTTCTGATCGAGGGGCGTCTCGCGGCTTCCCTCTCGCGCGCGCAGCTGTCCGAGAGGCTCTCCTCGCGAGGCGTCTTGCGTCTGACGCTGGCTGCGGCGGTCCCGGGACTGCTCTCCGCCGTGCGAGCCGTGGCGCCCGCGGCCGCGTGGTCGGGAGAGGAGCTCGTCGTGCCGGGACCGGCCTCCGACCGGCCGAGGGTGCTCGACGTCGTGCGCGCGGCGGGAGGACGCATCGTGAACCTCGTCGCCGAGGAAGCTCGCCTCGATTCGCTGTACAGGGAAATGGTGAGCCGGCCGGAGACCGGCGAAGTGGACGGCGAGAGTGAGGACCGAAGACTCGGGACTGAGGACTCGGGACTGAGGACTCGGAACTGAAATGGATGAAGTCACGATGCGTCCAGGCACCGGCGGGCGGAATCCTCTGTCCTCTGTCCTCGGTCCTCAGTCGATCGCCATCGCAGGAGTGCTTGCTTTGATCGTGACACTCGCCTGCGAGGGACGCGCTCCCGGGCCCGCGGCGCTCGACACCAGGACGGAGACGTGCGCCTCCTGTCGCATGCCGGTCTCCGACGCGAGCCTGGCGGCTCAGCTCGTGGCTCCGGGCGAGGAGCCGAAGTTCTTCGACGACATCGTGTGTCTGCGCGACTTCCTCGCCGGTTCCGCTTCGAGAAACCCGAGGAGCGTCGCCTATGTCGCCGACCACCGCACGCGGGCCTGGGTGCGCGCCGCGGCGGCCGTATACACGCGCTCGAATCTGGAGACGCCGATGGGCTCGCACTGGATCGCCCATGCCGACGCCGCTTCGCGGGACGCGGACCCCGTCGCGGCGGGAGGGACGAACGTTCCGGCAAGCGGGATCTTCGGGGCGGCCGGTCCTCCGGACGCGAGGTGAAGAGAAGAATCATGGCTCGAGAACACAACCGCGAGTCGCCCCTGCTTCTCTGCGCCCGGCAGGAACTGACGCTGGCGGTGCGGTCGCGCTGGACCCAGATCTTCGCGGTCGTTTTTGCCGCGCTGTCGCTTGCCGTCGCCTCTTCGGGCTACGTCCTCTCCGGCGGAAGCGGCGTCGAGGACTTCGCCCGCACCGCGGCCTCGCTCGTCCAGCTGGTGCTGCTCCTGGTCCCGCTGACCTCGCTCGTGATCGGCGTCCTGGCCCTGTCACCGGAGCGGGGGGCCGCGGAGCTGCTGTTCTCCCAGCCAGTCTCGCGGAGCGCAATCCTCTTCGGCCGCCTGCTCGGCCTCTTCGCGGCCCTCACCGCGGCTCAGGCGGTCGGCCTGGGCGGCGCGGGAATCGTCATCTTCTGGCGCTCGGGCCAGCTCGGCGCCGGAGCCTACGGGTTTCTCTTCGCCGCCTCGCTGGCCCTGACGGCGGTCTTCCTCGGTCTCGCCGCGGCGCTCGCGTCGGGGGCCGTCGGGCGCAGGACCCGCACGCTGGCCCTGGCGCTGATTCTCTGGTTCATCGCCGTCGTGCTCTTCGACGTGGCGGCCCTGGGCTCCGCGATGCTCCTTCCCTCGGGAAGCGCATCGAGACTGCTGGTCGCGGCGACCCTGGTGAATCCGGTGGACGCCGTGCGGACCGGGACGCTCCTGGCGATCGAGGGGACGGCGGCGTTCGGCGCGGCGTCGCTTGCCCTGCTGCGCGCGACCCGCGGCCCCGCCGGGGCTTACGTCCTGGTGGCGGTCTCCGTTCTCTTCTGGATCGTCCTTCCCGCCGCCGTCGCGTCGCGGCGCGTCGGCAAGGCCGATATCTAGCGGCTGGCGGGTCGTCCGCGCGTTCCGTCCGAGGAGTCGGGGGTGTCGTCTTCGGATGACAGGCGGTCGCGGAGCTCTTCGGGAATGACGTCCGGTCTCAGGGAGAGGATCCTGCCTTCTTCCGGAACACCGATGCCGCCGAAGCCCCGCCCCCAGTGGATCGTGCCCGTGTACTCGTGGCGGAGCGGCGACCCGTAGCCTCGGTAGCCGTGGCGGTGCCGCTTCGTTCTATTCGTGTTCAGGGGGCTTCCAGTGGATGGCATGGCTCCTCCTCTTGTCCATACTTGATTGAACGATGGGGGCGGCCGAAGGTTTCGCGAACCGGTGCCTATAATCGAACGGTCGTGGAAAGGCCCCCCATCCCGTTCGACGCGATCCCGATTCTGGCGACGCTCAAGGCCGAGGAGCGCGCCGCGCTGTCCCAGCTCTGCGAGCTGCAGGCCTACGAGAAGGGAGCCAGAATCTTCGAAGAAGGGGAACCGGCGGAGAAGATCTACTTTCTCTTCGTCGGCCGGGTCAAGATCGTCAAGTCCACGCCGGACCGGGACCTGATCATCGAGATCCTCGGCCCCGGAGAGCCGGTCGGCACGGTGGCCGCCTTCGAGAGACGCCCCTTCCCGGCCACGGCGATCGCGATCGAGCCGAGCGGCGTCGTCTCGATCCCGGAGCGCGAGTTCTTCGCCCTGATCGAGCGCCGGCCGGAGATCACCCGACGGCTGCTGGCGGGACTGACTCTGCGCCTGATCACCCTGAACAAGAGGCTGGCGGACATGACGGGCTCGGTCGAATATCGCATGGCCCGCCTCTTCTCCACGCTCGCGGAGCGGATGGGCCGGAAGCAGGGGCAGATCGTTTTCATCCCGCTCGCTCTCACGCGCCAGGAGATCGCCGATCTCGCCGGCACGACGATCGAGACCGCCATCCGCGTCATGAGCCGGTGGCAGAAGGAAGGTGTCGTCGAGACCGAAAAGACCGGCTTCCTCATCCGGAACTCGGCGGCGCTGAGGGAGGTCGCCGCCGCTCCGTAACGGCGCGCGCCGTCCTGCCATGACGAAGGCCTTCTGGGAATCGCCCGAAAACGTCGAGCGATTCTCCGCGCGCGAGCCCGACGTGCGCCTGGCGGCGCTGATCTCGGACTTCCCCGACCCGCGCGCCGCGCGCGCGCTCGACCTCGGCTGCGCCGGCGGGCGCAACGCCGTCTTTCTCGTCCGGCTTGGCTTCGACGTCTGCGCCGTGGACGCTTCGGAAGCCATGGTCGCCGAGACCCGACGCCGCCTCGCGGCGCTCCTGGGAGAAGCCGAGGCGCAGCGTCGCGTGCGCACCGGGCGAATGGACGATCTTGGCTGGGCGCCGGGCGCGAGCTTCGATCTCGTCGTCGCCCTCGGCATCTACCACTGCGCGCAGAGCCGAGCCGAGTGGGACCGCGCGCTGTCGGAGACGGCCCGCGTCCTGGCGCCGGGCGGCCGGCTCCTCGTCTCGGTGTTCACTCCCGAGACCGATCTGACGGGGCGGGGGATCGCGTCTGTTCCAGGCGAGCCCCATGTCTATGAAGGGTTCGAGAGCGGCCGCTCTTTTCTCGTGGACGCTCCGACGCTCGACGCGGAGCTTGTCCGCCACGGTCTCTCCTGCGTCGTGCCGGCCACGGTCGTCCGCCGCGACGTCGAGGTCGGCCGCCGCGTTTCCGCCAACGGACTCTACGAGAAGCCTCGCGCCGGCCCGCCGCTCAGAGGAAGATGATCTGCGCGCCGGCGCTCTTGTCGACGTCCCTCAGGCTTCGATTCCCACTTCCCGCATCATTCGCCACAGGGTCGTGCGGGAAATGCCGAGCGCGCGCGCCGCTTCCGAGCGCCGCCAGTGATGCTCCTCGAGAACCGCCTGCAGTCTCCGCGCCCGGGACGAAACCTCGCTCTCCGCCCTGCACTCTGGATCGGGAAGGGCCGACTCTCTGAAGGCGTGCGCATCCTCCGCCGGATGAAGGGCAACCACGAAAGCGACGCGCGGATCCCAGGCCCCCTCGGCGGCGTGAATCGGTGCGGCCATGACGGAAACCAATCGCGACGGGCGCTCGCCGCGCCCTCGCAGGATCGCGAGCAGACCCTCGCGACGTTCCCCGGCGAGGAGGGCCTGCCGCAGCGGAGCGGCCGGGCCGAAGAGAGGAGCGCCCAGGAGCTCTTCGGTGGAGCGTCCCTCGGCCCCGCTCGCGGCGCCCGGCCCGAGCAGTTCGTCGAGCGCGGAGGAGGCGTGAAGAACGCGAAGATCGCCGTCCAGGCAGAGAAACGCCCGCCCCAGCGCGGCAAAAACGGCGCCGGCCGCGGTCCAGGGAGCCGAATCGTGACCGATCACTCCTCTGCTCTCCTAAGCCGCGCGAGGGCGGCGCTTCCAGGCGATGTAGGGGCGCGCGAGCTGGCGCAGGGCCGCAAGCTTCCACTGGTAGAGACGAGTGGAAAGGCTCGGCGGCAGCAGGTCGGCGGTCTCCTCCGGCTGCACGACGAGCGAGACTTCGATCGGCAGCACTCCCACCGGCAGCCCCGCGTCGCGGCAGGCTTCGTAAAGGTGGGCGAAGACGTCCTTCATCGCCTCCGGGTCGGGCGGCGGAGCTTTCTCCAGCTCGCTGTCCACCGTCGGCCGGAAGATGCAGACGGTCGGGAAGGCTCCGGCGGCGACGATCCGGTCGATGCCGCGCTTGGTCGCCTCGACCGGCTCGAGGCCGGCAATGATCTCGCCCGAGACGCGTCCGCGTCCGAGCTTCTTCGAGGTGTACGCCATCGCCTCGAAGAAGCCCTCTTGTCCGAGCGTCTCGGCTTTCCCCGGGCAGAGGCGCGCAAAGACTTCCGGGTCCTCGAACTCGTAGCAGAAAGAGAAGTGGTCCGTGCCCGCCTCGATCAGCGCGTCGTACTCCTGGAACATCCGGCGCGGAACCGGCATGGCCTGCACTCCGATGAATCCGCCGACCCTCTCTCTCACCGCCCTGACGAACGGCTCGCATTGCCGCAGGCCGTGGATCGGCTCCAGCTTGTCCACCTCTTCGAAGTGATAGCCGGTGTTCAGGTGCGTGAAGACCGATCCCGACTCGTCGCGGGCCGCCAGGGCCACCTCCACGACGTCCTCGACGGACTTGCGCGCTTGTTCGGCGACTCCCACGTTCTTTCCGGTCGTGCAAAACTTGCAGGCGCGGGCGGGCCTGGTCGACCAGAAGAGGCACGAGTTGGACACGTAGACGCCCAGATAGTTTCCCTGGAGGACCCCGACGCGGCTCATCTCGACGCCCGACGAAGTCCGCCGCGAATACCAGGACGGCTCCTCAGGGATCTCGGCTCGATAGGTGTCCGCCGTGCGCTCGTCCACGACCCGGTACTCCCGGCCGTGCTTGACGAGCTGGAAGGGGGACGAGGAGACGAAGCTCTCGACGACGGGGACGTTGACCCAGATCGGCTTGCGGGGGGCGGGCAGGACGATCTCCAGGCCCGACCCGAGGCCGGCCCGGGTGCGCGAGACGCGGCGCCCGTCCTCTTCGACGCTGCAGGACTCGTCGATGCGCATTCCGCGACAGAAGAGCTCGATTTCCAGCTCGACGGGCGAGAGCATTCGAACCTCCTCGACGGACACGCTAGGCGCTCCGCTCGCCGCCGCACATGATGCAAATCACCCAGAAGGCTTCTTTGGTGGAAATAGGCAGATTGATCCGTTCGCATCATTGCCGGGGCGCCGCCGGGGCGGCAGAATGCGCGGCATGATGCATACAGGAGAGGAAAGCGTTATGGCCCCGCCCGCGCCCCCGGTTCGAGCCGCGTTCCTGTCACGGGGAGAGGTCTCGCGCCTCTTCGGCGTCTCCGTTTCGACGGTGACGCGCTGGGCGCGGCAAGGCCTGCTCAAGACCCTCCGCACGCCCGGCGGACACTATCGCTTCCCTGCCGAGGAGACTCGCCGCGCCGCCGGCTGCGGGACTCCGATCGAGCCGGAAAACCGTCCGGCCGACTGAAGCGCCCGCTTCCACCCTCAAGGAGTCCCATGTCCAGGGAGCAAATGCCGCCGGTGTTGACGATGGAGCACGAAGCCATCCGGGAGGAGCTCGGCCGGGCGACGCAGTCGGGTGGCCGTACCGGCGAGGCCGCCTGGCAGGTGACGAGGGTGCTCTTCCCCCACGTCTATCGCGAAGAGCAGTTCGCGATTCCGCCGCTCCTGCTCCTTCCCCGGCTCGCCAATGGAGAGTTCACGCCCGACATGGAAGAAATCCTGGCGCAGACCGAGGTCCTCAAGGCCGAGCTTCCGCGGATGCTGGAGGAACACAAGGCGATCGTCTCGGCTCTCCAGAAGCTCCTCCAGTCCGCGACGCTCGATGGGCTCACCGGATACGCGCGCCTGGCGCAGAAGATGATCCTCCACGCGCAGACCGAGGAGGAGCTGCTCTACCCGGCGTCCATCCTGGTCGGCGAGTTCGTCAAGCTGAAGCTCGCCGGGGCGTGAGCCGATCCGGGTCGGACGACTCAATGGAGCAAACCGAGCTTTCCTCTCGCCCCGAGCCCCATCGCTGGAGAGAAGGTGAAGGACGGCCCACGGCTCCAGTCCGCTCCCTCCTTCCCGTCGTCGGCGCCGGGGAAAAGGTGCCGGTCCTCGGAGGGCGGACCCGGCGCTACGTCAACCTCGACTGCGCGGCCTCGACGCCCGCCTTCGCCTGCGTGCGGGATACGGTCAACGAATTCCTGAGGTGGTACAGCAACGTCCACCGCGGAGTGGGGTACAAGTCTCGACTCTCCTCCTGGGCCTTCGAGGAGGCTCGAAAACGGGTGGCGCGCTTCGTCGGCGCCGATCCGACCGACGCCGTCGTCCTGTTCTGCCGCAATACGACGGAAGCGATCAACCGGCTTGCCCACCGCTATCCCTTCGGGCCCGGCGACGTCGTGCTGACGAGCCTGATGGAACACCATTCCAACGAGCTGCCCTGGCGCCGCGTCGCGCAGGTCGTCCACGTCGGCGTCACCGGCGACGGCCGCGTGGACGAACAGGACCTCGCGGAGAAGCTCCTGGCCTACCGCGGCCGCGTTCGCCTCCTCGCCGTGACCGGCGCTTCCAATGTCACCGGCTATCTGAATCCGGTTCACGACTGGGCCCGCATGGCGCACGCCGCAGGCGCGGAGATCGTCGTGGACGCCGCGCAACTGGCCGCGCACCGGCCGATCGCCATGGGGGCGAAGACGGATCCGGACCGCCTCGACTACGTCGCCTTCTCCGCGCACAAGATGTATGCGCCGTTCGGCGTGGGAGTCCTCGTCGGGAGCCGCGGCGCGTTCGAAACGGGCGACCCGGACATCGTCGGCGGCGGCGCGGTGGACATCGTGAGCCTCGAGAGCGCGTACTGGACCGATCTGCCGGACCGGGAAGAGGCCGGAACGCCGGACATCGTCGGCGTCGTCGCGCTCGCCCGCGCGATCCGCGCGCTGGAGGACATCGGCTGGGAGATGATCTTCCGCCACGAGGCGGAGCTGACCGGCGCGGCGCTCGAGCGCCTCTCCTCGATTCCCGGGCTCGTCCTTTTCGGCGATACGCGGCCCGCCGAAGCCGCCTCGAGGCTGGGAGTGATTCCCTTCAACGTCCGCGGGGTTCCGCACGCCCTGACCGCCGCCGTGCTTTCCTGCGAATGGGGTATCGGCACGCGCAACGGCTGCTTCTGCGCGCACCCCTACGTCAAGGCCCTCCTCCACGTCTCGGAAGCCGAGGGCCGGAGAGTGGAGAAGAGCATCCTCGCGCGCGACCGCTCGACGATCCCGGGCGCGGTGCGAGCGAGCTTCGGCATTTTCAACACGATCTCGGACGTCGAAGCCCTGGCCGAAGCCCTGGAAGCCATTTGCCGCCACGACTTCGATCCCGGCTATGTCCTCGACCCCGAACGCGGCGAATATACTCATCCGGAGTTTTCGCCCGACTTCGGGAGCCGTTTCTCCTTCTGAGCCCACGGAGGGGGGCGCCATGGTGAGTTTGCATCAGGCGCGGGCTCTGACCTTCCCGAAGACTGGCGGCGGAGTGCGCGCGCACGCGCACGCTGGAAATGGAGGATAGGTTTCCGATGCCGACGAAAGACCTGACGATCGCGATGGTGGGCTCCGGAGGGGACGGTGTGGTGACGGCCGGAGACCTCATTGCGCAAGCGGCGGCCCGGGAGGGCCTTCACGCGATCAAGACCGAGGCCTACGGGCCTCAGATCCGCGGGGGAGAGGCCTCCTGCACGGTCCGGCTCGCTTCGAAGGACATCTTTGCTCAGGGGGACACGGTGGACGTGCTCGTCATCTTCCGGCGCGCCGACTTCGCCCGTTTCCGCGGCGAGATCTCCGTCGCGGAGGACTCCGTCATCCTTGTCGAATCCGACGACCCGACCCCGGAAGGAGAGGTGGATCTGGCCGGCCAGGGAAGCGGCCGCGTGATCTCCGTCCCCTTCAACGAGCTTGCCCGCGACTCCGCCGGCACGCCCGCCTCCAAGAACATCGTGGCCCTGGGGATCCTGACCGGCCTCTTCGGCCTTCCCGGAGAGAGCCTGCGCGGCGCCGTCAGCCACCGGTTCGGCAGGAAGAAGGAGTCCGTCCGGGAAGCCAACGTCAAGGCCTTCGAGGCCGGCGTGGCGTTCGCGGGCTCGCTGACGGAGGACTTCGCCGCCAAGCGCCTGGAGTACGTCGCCGGCGAGCCTCTTCTTCTCATGTCGGGCAACGAGGCCTCGGCGGTGGGAGCGATGCACGCCGGATGCCGCTTCTTTGCCGGCTATCCCATCACGCCCTCCTCCGAGATCCTGCACTTTCTCGCCGAGTGGCTGCCCCGCGCGGGGGGCTCCTTCATCCAGACCGAGGACGAGCTTGCGGCGATCGGGGCCGTGATCGGCGCCTCCTTCGCGGGCGTGAAGTCCATGACGGCCACCTCGGGGCCGGGTCTTTCCTTGATGACCGAGATGCTGGGGCTCTCCTCGATGGCGGAGGTCCCGGCGGTGATCGTGAACGTGCAGCGGGGAGGCCCCTCGACCGGAAACCCGACCAAGGGGGAGCAGGCGGACCTCTTCCAGAGCGTCTTCGGCTCGCACGGCGATGCCCCCCGCGTGGTTCTGGCGTGCGGCGACGTCGAGGACTGCTTCCACGCCACGGTCGACGCGTTCAACATCTCCGAGGAGTTCCAGCTCCCGGTGCTCGTCCTCTCCGATCAGCCCGTCGGCCAGCGCAAGGAGACGCTCCCGGCTTCCAGGCTGGTCCACGACGTGCTCGACCGCGCCCGGCCCACGGAGGCGCAGCTCGTCAACTACGAGCGGTACGCGGACTCGCCGACCGGGGTCTCGCCGATGAGCGTGCCGGGGATGAAGAGCGGCATGTACCAGACAAACGGCCTCGAGCACGACGCGGAGGGCCAGCCGGCATCGGCCTACCTCGTCCACGAAAAGATGAACGCGAAGCGCTACCGCAAGCTCTGGCCGATCCGGGACAAGTACCACTCCTTCCGGCGATACGGGCCGGAGGAGGCGGACATCGGGATCGTCTGCTGGGGCGCCTGCGACGGCCCGGTCCGGGAGGCCGTCCTCGCGGCCAACGCGCGGGGCGAGAAGGTCTCGGCCTTCGTGCCGCAGATCCTGTACCCCTTTCCCAAGCACGACTTCGAGAAGTTCGTCCGGAGCGTGCGGAACCTGCTCGTCCTCGAGCTCTCCTACACGGCCCAGTTCTACAAGTACCTGCGGACGTTCCTGAAGCTTCCCGAAGGGCGCACGCACGTCTTCAAGCGGTCGGGCGGGAAGAACCTGTCCGTGGCCGAAGTCAATCGCGAGCTCCGCAGGGTCGAATCCATCGCATCCGCGGGGGACAGGGAGGTGGCGATATGAGCAGCGACGTGAGCACCGTGGCCGAGCATCCGGTATTCCAGCCGGCCGACTACAAGTCGGACTTGAAGCCCGTCTGGTGCGCGGGCTGCGGTGACTTCGGAGCGCTCGCCGCTCTCCACCGCGCGATGGCGAAGCTGCAGCTCGAGCCCTGGAACACGGTCGTCCTGTCCGGGATCGGCTGCTCCTCGCGGCTGCCCGGCTACGTCGAGACCTTCGGTTTCAACGGCGTCCACGGACGCGCGTTGACTCTCGCGACGGGAGTCAAGGCCGCGCGGCCGGAGCTGAACGTGATCGCCGTCGGCGGCGACGGAGACGGGATCGCGATCGGCGGAAACCACTTCCTCCACGCCGCGCGGCGCAACCTCGACATCGCGTACTTCCTCATGGACAACGAGATCTACGGCCTGACCAAGGGCCAGGCCGCGCCCACGACGCCCACCGGCGACAAGACCAAGTCCACCTACTGGGGCAACCCGGAGCCCTCGGTGGATCCCTGCGAGCTGGCGATTTCCTTCGGCGCGACCTGGGTGGGCCGCGGGTTTTCGGGAGACCCGAAGACTCTCGTCGAGCTGATGACCCTGGCGATGCAGCACAAGGGGTTCGCTTTCCTGAACGTCATGTCCCCGTGCGTGACCTGGCGCGGAGACGACCAGTTCAAGATCCTCAAGGCGAAGCTGAAATTCCTTCCGCCCGATCACGACCGCGGCAGCCGCGCCGCGGCCCTGGCCTACACGCGCGAGACCAACATCATGACGACAGGCGTGCTCTACGAGGTGCGGCAGCCCTCGCTCGTCGAGAGGATCGAAGAGGTGAGGGCCAAGGCGCTGAACGCCGGTCCCGTGACGAGCACCGCCGACGTCCTGCGCGCCTTCGCCCCGGCCTTCTAGCTTCGCGAGGCATGAGCCCGGAAGGGCTCGAACAATGAAATCCGCGACCGAGTCGGAAGTGGAAGAGCGGTTGGCCGCCCTCGAGCAGAGGCTCGAGGAGTTCTCGCTCGAGCTCCGCCGCCTCGAGAAGAGGGTGGCGTCTCTCCCGTCCGCCGTTGCCGGCCCCGAGTCCGAGCCCGAATCCCAATCCGCTCTCGTGGAGGAGCCTGTCCTCCCGGCGTTCTCCGAGCAACTTCCGCAGCAGGGAGCCGTGCTCAACGCGCTGACGGAGCTCGGCCGAAGCTGCCTGGTCCTGGGCGGGGCGTTCCTCATTCGCGCCCTGACAGATTCCGGGACGCTCCAGCGCCCGGTGGGGGCCGGCCTCGGGCTGGCATACGCGGTCCTGTGGATACTGCTCGCCGACCGGTCGGCGGCCCGCGGGCGTTCCACCTCCGCGGCCTTTCTCGGCATCACTTCGGTCGTCATCGCCTACCCGCTGGTCGTGGAGACGAGCACCCGCCTGGCCGTCTTCCGGCCGTCCGGCGCGGCCGCGATCCTGACGGTCCTGACGCTTCTCTGCCTGGGAGTGGCCTGGCGCCGCGGCGTCGGGCTTTTCGCCTGGGCCTCGCTCGCAGCGGCCGTGGCTTCCTCCTTCGTCCTCGCGATCGTGACCGGAGCGGTCGAGCCGTTCGCGGCGGCGCTCCTGGCGATCGGTGTCGCGTCGCTCTGGATCGCCTACTCCCCGCGGCCGTGGCGCGGGTTGCGATGGCCGGCGGCGGCGGCGGCCGACCTGTTCGTCGTCTGGGCTGCCCTGCGTCTGGCGCCGTCGGGGCCGCCGGCGTCCGGGTCCGCTCCTTCGCTCTCCTTCTTTCTCACGCTCGCTTTCGCGCTCCCTTTCCTCTACCTCGGGAGCTTTGCGGTTCGCACGCTCGCCCGGCGGCGCGACGTCGTGCTGTTCGACGCCGTGCAGGGAATCGCCGCGCTCGCGGTGGGATTCGGCGGCGCCGCCCTCGTCGTCCGCTACGTCGAGGCCGCGCAGCACACGCTGGGAGCCTCCGCCGTCGTGATCGCCGCGGGCTGCTACGGCGTCGCGTTCGTTTTCGTCGAGCGGCAGCAGGGGCGCGGACGCGTCTTCCTCTTCTACGCGACGCTCGCGCTCCTCCTGACGCTCTCGGGCAGCGCCCTGATCGCCGGAGGCGGCGTCCTCACCCTCCTCTGGTGCCTGCTCGCGCTCGCCTCCGCGATTCTCGCGAGACGCTTCACGCGCGTGACTCTCGCCGTCCACGCCGCCGTGTACGCGGCGGCCGCGGCCTGGCAGTCGGGATCGGCCGGGGCCTCGATCGACGCCTTCGTGGCGCCTTCCACGCGGCCCTGGGCGCCGTTGACGGCCGCGGGTCTCGCCGCGGTCGCCGCCGCCGCGGCCTGCTACGTCCTGCTCGCGCGGGAAAAGGGGGAAGCCAGCCGCGCCGGGGAACGTTTCCCGCGTCTGCTGCTCGCGGCCATCGTCGCCTTCGGCCTGGGTGCCCTGGCCATCGTTTCGATCAGAAATCTCATCGGGGGAGGGCCGGCGAGCCTGGATCCGGGGGTCATCGCCGCTGCCCGCACCGCGGTCCTCGCCGCCGCCGCCTTCCTGCTCGCCGCGGCCCGCCGGCGCGCGCCTCTTCCGGAGCTCACCTGGCTCACCTACGGCGTCCTCTCGATCGGCGCCGTCAAGCTCCTGGTCGAGGACTTTCCGGCCGGCCGCCCGGCCACGCTCTTCGTCGCGTTCGTTTTCTACGGCGCCGCGCTGCTTTCCGCCCCGCGCCTTCTGCGCCGGGTTCCCTCCAGCCCGTGAACGGTTTCCTCCGAGGAGGCCGTCTGGACCGCGAGCGGCGCACCGTCGCCGCGATGATCGCGATCTTCTGCCGGGATCGACACCCGTCCGGAGGGCGGCCATGCCCGGACTGCTCGTTTCTGGAGGCGTACACGCGCCTTCGCCTGGAGAAGTGCCCGTACGGAGAGGAGAAGCCAACCTGCGTGAACTGCCCGATCCACTGCTACCAGCCGCAGCGGCGCGAGCAGATCCGCGATGTCATGGCGTGCTCGGGCCCGAGGATGCTCTTCTCCCATCCCATCCTCGCGATCCGCCACATTCTCTCCGGCCGCCGCAAGGCGCCCCCGCTGCCCGCCCGCGCCTCGGCTCGCTGACCCTGCTTCCGCGCCGGCGCTCGCACGTCGCGATTCTCTTCACAGACTGGCGGATCGCCGCGTTGCACACAGATTGGTGTACACTTTCAGGCGGATGAAACGCCGGGATCTGGAACGGCAGCTCAAAGAGTGTGGATGGCGTTTCTTGCGAAGAGGCGGCCGCCACGACGTTTGGACCGACGGAGAACGCGAGGAGGCGATTCCTCGCCACCGTGAAATCAACGGGAAGTTGGCGCAAGCGATTCTGCGACGCGCTTGCGGGAGGCAAACATGAGGTTCGAAGGCAAACTGATTCGTGACGGGCGATTCTGGCTTGCGGAGATTCCATTGCTGGACGCCATGACCCAGGGCAGGACCAGGGCCGAGGCTCTGGAAATGATCGCCGACTGGCTCGAGACGATGGTGAATCGGAAAGGCTTTCATGCCGAGGTTCATTCGCGAGGGAAACGCGAATTCGAAGTCTCGGGGAGCAACGCTGCCGCGATGACGGCGGTTCTTCTGAAACGACTCCGGGAAGCCAGCGGAGCCTCGCTTCGCGAGGTAGCGATCAGAATGGGCGCGTCGTCGCGAAATGCCTATGCGCGGTACGAGCGGGGAGACGCGGTGCCGAGCCTCGAAAAGCTCGACGCGCTGCTGAAGGCTGCATCGTCAGGTGGCGACTTTGTGATTCGGCAGGCCTCCCGCTGAGACCTCATCGTTGGCCGGAATCGTACTCGTTGACGCCGGCCCCCTGACTCGCCGCGATGACCCCGCTGCTTCTCGCTCCGACGTTTCTCTCGGCGCTTCTGCTCGCCGCGCACTTCCTGCGAGGCGGCGCGATCCTCCTGGCCGCAACATCCCTGGCGGCCGCCGCGCTAGCGGCCGTTCCCAGAGCCTGGGCGGCGCGCACGGTTCAGGCGGTGCTGGTTCTTGCGTCGGCCGAGTGGTGCCGCACCCTAATCCGCATCGCCGCGGAGAGGCGAGCCGCCGGAGTTCCCTGGCTTCGCATGGCCGTGATCCTCGGAGCCGCCGCCGTTTTTGCCTTCGCCGCGGCGCTCCTGTACGAGACGCGGCGCCTCGCGTCCCGCTACGGCCTTCGTGGCCGGCCCGTGTTGCATGAGCCATCCCTGTAGCAAGCGTCTGGGGTCAGGTTTTGCCGGCCCGTGCCTGTCCGCGATAGCGCCCGGCCTATTCCGTAAGCTATCTCCCGGCTGTTCAAACGATGACCGCCGTCATTCGTGGGTCGGCGGGGCAACGCCTTCCTTTCTTCTCTTGAGGTCGAAGTGCGCGTGCATCACCTCGTCGCCAGCCAGCATGAAAGTCCAATCTTCCGTGTGGTGGTCCGCGTCGATGATCGTAAAGCCGAAATGACGCAGGTATACCGCCGTCTGCTGCCAGAAATGGCGACAAAATCGAACTCCACGCTGCCCTGGTCGGGCGACCTGCGAGCCAGGAGCCGAGGCCGATTGCCGGTCTCGCGGTAGTGAACGAGCATTAGACGATCCCCTTCCAGATAGATCGTGGTCGGTTCCGGTACGCCTCCAGGGGCAATCTCGTGCACCAGAACGCTTCCGCCGGAGGCCGCGCGCTTCGGGACTTGAATGGGCCCGTCTATCTCGGGACTCGTGACTGTTCCGGTCCACGTGCCTGCCAGGCTCTTCAAGGTACCGAATGAGACTTGCGCGAGCGATTTCGCGGGTCCTGCTTCTTGACCTGGCGAATGCGTCGGCGCAAGAGAAGGAGAACACAGCGGAAGCACTCCAGCGAAGAGCGCCAACAACAGCATCTTCACGTGACAACCCCTGGAAAA
Organism: uncultured Acidobacteriota bacterium; assembly: GCA_963837495.1. GTDB lineage: Bacteria > Acidobacteriota > Thermoanaerobaculia > UBA5066 > Gp7-AA6 > JAWOLE01. The sequence continues at coordinate 101,861 of CAWINF010000003.1, forward strand.
AGGTAGAACCGGTGTGGCTCGGTTCTTGTTACGTCGTCAAGCACAGCTCCTGGCGATTACGTGTGAGCTATACGGAAAGCTTCTCAGCCCGTAATACCCCAATACACGATTGACCCCACCTCTCCTCTTCGTTGCGTTCGTGTTCTACGGCGCCGCGTTGCTTTCCGCCCCGCGCCTTCTGCGCCGGGTTCCCTCCAACGCGTGACCGGCTTTCGCCGCGGAGCGCGTCTGGACCGCGAGCGGCGCACCGTCGCCGCGATGATCGCGATCTTCTGCCGAGAGCGGCATGCCTCCGGCGAGCGTTTGTGCGGGGAGTGCGCCGAGCTCGAGGACCACACGCGCGTGCGGCTGAAGAAATGCCCGTACGGAGAGGAGAAACCCACTTGCGCGACCTGCCCCATCCACTGCTACCAGCCGAGCCGGCGCGAACAGATCCGCGTCGTCATGGCGTACTCGGGGCCGAGAATGCTCCTCTCCCACCCCATGCTCGCCATCCGCCAGATGCTCGCCGGCCGCCGCAAAGCGCCTTCCTTGCCGGCACGTGGCTGACCGCGATGACCCGAGACTCGCGCGTATCTCTCTCGTCACTGGCTTGGGCCATTGGCTTCTTGCCTCGGTAGACCGCTACCCCGATCAAATCCAGAAGTTTTCCCGAGCCTCACCGCCGGGTCCGGCGACCGGTCTACCGCCGAGCCAGGAGATCGTTATAGTCGGAATGCGACCCGATCCAGAACCAGATCATCACGTCGCCATCCAACATTCCCACAGCTCGATAGCCCATGCCGACTCGAACGGAATACACGGGTTCGGTTGAATGAACGCGCTTGAACCTCAGCCCCGGATGGTTTGGATTCTCCGGAAAACGCTGATACGCCGCGCGCGCCTGTCCCGAACCGGTCCTGGCAGTCGCGGGCGTCGTCAGGAAAAGGAGCAGGCACAACCTATTCCTTCGCTCGATAGCTACGCTGGTAACAGCCGCGCCATCAGGCCATAATGCCACAATACACGACTAACCCCACCTCTGTGCGACCCTCGGTGGGTGAGTGCGAGCTTCGCAGGTTGGCTCCGACGAGAGCGAACCGCCCGGGGGATTTCGACCCGATCCATGGCCAGCCTTCTCGAAGTCGATATGACCACAGTCTGGGGCTGGGAAGATGGACGGCACCGGCCAATAGCGCGATTGCGCCAACGCCTCGAGGAGCTCCTTGGGCCACTTGCCTGAGAGGCTATTTCTGTTCCGAAGACTAGCGACTAATCACAAGAATATCCTGTCCAGTGAAATGTTCGGAGTCGCCAGGCCAAAATCCTTCGCACAGCCACTGCAGACGGAGACCGGAGTCAGACGTCATGCTCATGAAGTGGTTTCGCTCGTAGGCCACAGCAGCCTCTGGCCGTGCCTTCCAGCGCCAGCGGACCAGACCGCTGGCGTCACCAAAGCAGAAGACTGGCGACTGACCTCGACCGGTTCGGCTTTCTGTGGCGAACAGAAAAGAGGTGAGGACCGCGAGACCACCCGGCGCCATAACACGTTGAATCTCTGCAAGATAGTGGCGCGTGTCCGCCTCTAATAGGTGCGTGAAGACGGACTTGGCTAGAATGAAGTCAGCCTCATGATCCGACATCGGAAAGCGGTAGGCTTCAGTCGACGAGCCGTCCCCGTACGGCGAGCAGATATCTGCGAACTCGAACCAGAGCCTGGCATCCGAGGAGCCATATGATGACCGGCACCACTCAATAGCCGGTCGGTTAACGTCAAACCCTAGATAGCGGCCGGTCGGACCCAGCATCCGTGCGAATACGGGCGCCATTACCCCCGTGCCGCAACCGATGTCCAAAACCTGAGAGTCAGGTTTCACGATTTGAAGCTTCTGAATCAGGTCGGCCATCTCGCAAGCTGACGATTCGAAGTTGCGTACCGGCCCGACATGACGGCGCAACCAAAGAGGCGGCCAAGAGTTCAGACCGCGTTGCTTTCGTAGAAAGGCATCCAGCGGGCTCAGAAGCTTCAGGGTGCTGATCCGGGCGTATTGAAGAACGTAGTAGACAAACCGAGGCATAGCGGTGATTGGTGGCCGCAACCAGACTCTCTCCATATCCGTGAGGATAACAGACCGGAGTGAGGCAACGCGGCTGCCCTCTGGGTGCTGGCGGTGCTAACCGCTGCGCGAGGGTGGGCTCCGCCGGCCCTCTTGCGGGAACCTTAAGCCAATCTTCTTGAAGGAGGTGCGAGGCCGCCCAGCGTCCTGTGGCAATTCGGCAGCGTAATCCCGGTCGAGGAGTCGTCCAAAGATTCGGCTGCGCTCGTGAGGTACCAACTAGCACACACACTTCAAAGCAGCACGCCTCGGCCAATGAGCGGGCGGCCATAGTTTGGAGTTGCGCCTCCGGTCATTTCCTCATATCATGCATAGAGTGAACCTTCAGCTGTCTCGAACTGGCCCTAGTCCCACAACTCGGGAGCTTCGATTACATGTCGGCTGCGGTCCGCAGCAACTGCTAGGCTGGATTAACATAGACAACCAGGCATTGCCTGGTGTGGATCGAGTCCTGGATGTCCGCCAGGGCCTCCCGTTTGATAACGCCCAAGCGATTTTCGCGGAACACTTTGTCGAACATCTTACACTAGACGAGGCGATTGCCTTCCTACGTGAGACGCGCCGCGCACTCGGGCCGGAGGGCGTTCTCCGCTTGTCAACACCCAACCTGGATTGGGTCTACGTCACCCACTATCGCGTAGACTCGTCCCGAATGGAACTTGAGTCGATGCAGCTTTGTCTGCAACTCAACCGGGCATTCCACGGTTGGGGGCATCAGTTCCTATTCAACGAAGGGATGTTGAGGGCCGTTCTCCGCTCCGTGGGCTTTGCGAGGATCCAATTCTGCAGTTACGGGCAGAGTGCCATCCCTTTTCTACAGAATCTGGAGAGGCACGAAAAGAGCGATGATGTGCCGGAACTGCCGCATGTACTGATCGCAGAGGCGGCGGGCCGGGCAGATCCTTTGCCGCTGCCTGACGATTTGCTGGAGAACTACCGCGCAGCGCTGAGAGCTCGATAATTGTGAGGCTTCAGGGGTCAGGCTTGAAGCCCCCCACCGGCTAGGAGCGCTGGGAGTCGGTTCCGGTGTCTGAACTCGCGACGGTCGGCTCCGGGCTCCTGACGGAGGCCAGACAGCCCTGCGCGCAGTCCTGGCGCTCTGGCCAGCGCGAGCAGTTCTGGACCGCCAGACGAACGCGGCCGAAGATCGCCGCGCGCGCCGCGCGCCCGGCGTCCACCTGGACGTTCTCCGGCAGGCCCGTCTCCGGGCAGGGGAGAGATCTGGGCTCGCGATGGTCAGAAAGCGTCGTCAGGACCACGGGAAGAACGACGGTCACGAGGCCGATGGCGAGGACACCCAGAATCACCAGGATCGGATACTCCATGGGGACCTCCTTCTAAGCGGACTCTCCAAGGCTCCGCTCCAGCACCAGGCGCCTGGCCGGGGCGAAACCGTTCTTGCCGAGAAAGCCGACGAGCTCGCGATCGTTCCAGAGGACTTCCGTGCGGACGCTTTCGATGCCGAGGGCTTCGAGGTTCTTCACGAGCTGGTCGAACATCGCCGTCGCGACGCCGCGCCGGCGAAAATCTCCGTCCACCAGGATCGTGTCGAGGACGGCGACGGGCTCCGGCAGGCCGAATTCCCCGTACTGGAGGGTCCCGAGCAGGGCCCCGACCAGGATGCCGTCCTTTTCCGCTCCGAGCGAGATCTTGAGGTCCGATTCCTCGAGGGCGCGTTTGAGCTTGCCGTCGTAGTAAGCCCTGCGGTTCCGGCCGGTCGCCCTCTCGTCCATCCGGGCCAGGCGCGCCGCGTCTTCTCGAACGAGCGTGCGGATCTTCAGGCTGTCGTTGCCGTTGCCGTTGTCGTTGTCGTTGCCGTCCATGCGGCACCTCCCATTCCGAGCCGGGCGTGGCGAAAGGCTCCCCACAGGGCCGCGCCGATGGCGCCGGCGTAGGCGGAGAGCGGATGATGAACGATCTGCGGCACGGTGCCGGCCTGGGCAGGCGCGCGCCGGAAACTCTCCTCCAGCGCGGCGAGAAGTCCCTCATCGGCGGCCAGGCCGCCGCTGACGAAGATCACGCCGCCGGCGCCGATGGATTGCAGCAGGCGCGCGAACCGTCCGGCCATGCTGAGGTGGATCCCGCGGAGGATGTCCGGCGCCGCGACGCCCCGGGACACCATGTTGATCACGTCGGTCTCGGCGAGCACCGCGCAGATCGAGCTGACCGCTTCGGGATGGGACGAGGCGAGAGAGAGCGGCCCGATCTCGGCCTGCGACACGCCGAGATAGCGGGCGATGTTCTCCAGGAACTGCCCGGAGCCGGAGGCGCACTGGCTCGTCATCTTGTAGCCGGTGACCTTTCCGCGCTCGTCCATCGCGACCGCTCGCGCGTGCAACGCGCCGATGTCCAGGACGGCCCGGGCGCGGGGCTCCAGATGCAGGGCGCCGCGGGCGTGGGCCGTCATGCCATAGAAGTGACCCGTCGCCAGCGGCGATTCGTCCGCCTCGCCGGTCGTCGCCACGTAGTCGATCGCCGCGACGCCGGCCTCCGAGCACGCCGCCGCGAAGGTCTCTTCGACGACGACGGCGACCGTCCGGCGGCGGATGCGCGTGGCGGCCTTCGACAGGATCGTCTCGTCCTGCCCCTCGACGCGCATCACGACCGCCTTGACCGCGGCGGTGCCGACGTCGATTCCGGCGGTGACCCTCACGCCGCGCTCCTCATCGCGAAGAGCGCCGCGCCGAGCGCCCCGGTGTAGATCGAGTCGGGCGAGATGTTGATCCGGCGGCGGCCGTAGTTCTCGCCCACGAGCGTCTCGAGAGCCTGGACGGCCGCGGCGTTGCGGGCGACTCCGCCGGTGAAGGTGAACTCCTCCTCGATGCCGCCCGACCGGGCGAGCAGGCTCATCGCCCGCAGGATCACGGCGCGGTGGAGCCCCGCCAGGATGTCCTCTCTCTTCTCCCCGAGGGAGATCCTCTCCCGCAGCTCCGCGCCGGCGAAGACCGTGCAGGTCGAGGTGATCCGGACCGGCCGGCGGCTGGCGAGGGCGAGCGGCGCGAGCTCGTGCAGGCCCATGTTCATCTCGTCGGCGATGTAGCCCAGGTACCGCCCGCAGCCGGCCGCGCACCGGTCGTTCATCTGGAAGCTCGTAACGATCCCCTGCGCGTCCACCTGGATGGCCTTGGTGTCCTGGCCTCCGATGTCGAGCACGGTGCGCGTGCCGGGGAAGAGGGCGTGGGCCCCCAGGCCGTGGCAGAGGATCTCCGACCGGATCTGCTCCTTCGGAAAGGGGAGCCGCGCGCGCCCGTAGCCCGTGCCGACGCTGCCGAGCACTGTCAGCGGCGCCGCGACGGCGCTCTCGGCCCCTCTGCGGATTCCGGGAGAATCCCCGACACGTTCCAGGGCCTTCCCGATGTGCTCCCGGAAGCCGAGCTCGACAGGCTCGTTTTCGACCTTCACGATGCACTTGTCGTAGAGGCCGGCGAGCAGATCGAAGGTGACGGCCGGCGGGTCCGCCATCTCCTGGGCGATTCGCGCGAAGGCCGAGCCGGCCGCGTCCCGGAAGAAATCGGAGCGCTCAGAGGGCTTCGGGTCTTCGAAGCGCGTCTCCTCCTCCGCGACCATCCTCGCAAACAGCGCGGAGAGAGTCGCGGCGAGCGTCCCACGACGGTCCGGAGGCACGGCCTTCTCCGCCTCTTCCTCCATGCGGACGCGCAGGCGCGAGAGCTGCGCGAGCGTCTGCTCGAGGCGGAAGGCCGCGAGGAGCCTGGCGAGCGCCGCCTCGCCGGACGCGCGCTCGACCTCCCGCTCGAGCAGCGCGAAACGCGCCGACACGAACGCCTCGGTGCGGGCCAGCTCCGCCGCCAGGTCGTAGTTCGAGCGCGAGTTGGTGATGCCGCGGCCCAGCGTCTCCCCCCGCTCGTCGAGAACGACCGCCTTGGTCGTCGTCGAGCCGAGGTCGATGCCGACGAAACAGTTCATGCTCCGGCCCCGGCTCTCTCCGCGCCGGCGCGCCGCGCGTCGAGCATCTGGAAGTAGCTCTCGAGACGGTTCTTGAGGTTGGCCGGGGAGAAATACCGCGCATCCACCAGATCCGACTCCAGGAACCCTCCCGGAATCCCGGTGCGCTTCTCCACCTCCCGCAGGATCGTGAGCTGTCCGGCGGAAAAGGAGTTGCAGGACTTGACGGAGTGGATGAGAAACCCGTCGGCGCGGTACTCGCGCGCGTAGCGCACGAGCATCGCCACGCGCTCGGGAAGGGAGAGGTTGGTGTAGCAGCCGCTGCAGTAATCGGCCATCGTCCCGAGCGGATCCGAGGGGTCGTGCCGGAACCCGAGGTCATAGGTCCCGCCGACTTTCGAGTAGGTCGAGGCGACGGCGACTGCGCCCTCGTCGGAAAACATCCGCCAGAACTCGCGGAAGTGAGTCCAGTTGGGGGGGCCCTCGATCACCAGGCGGTATTTCTGACGATCCAGCGGTCCCGAAGGGGTCGTCGGGCCCAGCCGCCGGCTCGCGCGTTCTTCGACTTCCTCTCGCAGCGCACGGTAGTAGGCGGCGCCTTCCGGCGTGCCGCGGAACGCCGAGAAGATCGGCCCGACGTAGTAGACGGCGCCGAAGTACGCGTCGATGGGGGAGGGATCCAGGCGCGCCGACTCCAGGACCGCGACGAGGTCCTCCTCGGACGCGGCGCTCCTTGCGAGGCTCTCCTTGAGCCTCTCCTCGTCGTAGCGCTGGCCGGTGATCCTCTCCAGCGCCGGGATCAGCTCCTTACGGATCTGCCGCACGACGTAGTCCCTCTGCTCGGGAGTCTGCCGGCCGTCCCCCTGGTAGGGCACGTGGAGGAAGACGACCGGGCAGCCGTACTCCTCGCGGAGGAGCTCGAACCATTTCATGAATGTGTAGCAGCCGGTGTAGGAAAGAAGGAGCAGGTCGGGCTTCGGCAGCCGCGTGCCGGTGGGCCCGACGTTGCCGGCCTTCATCATTCCGACGTCGCACTTGACATAGGAGCAGACGTCCTCCGAGTGTCCGGCGCGCTCGGCCGCGGCGATGTAGGCCTGGCTCTTCCCGCGCATCGCCGACTGCAGCGCGTTGATCTCCGGAAGCACGGGCAGCGCGTCGAAGGAGCGGATGAGCTCCGTCAGATTGCCCGGCACGAACGTGTACACGACGGGCTCGCCCGTCTCCGGCGCGGCCTCCAGCCGCCGGTAATGGCCGGCGAGCATCTCCTTCTGCAGCTCCATCGAGCGGTCCTTCGCGGCTTCGGTCATTGCCCCCCCCACAACTTGATCGAGTCGGCGAAGGTGCCGGTCTGCTCGCGAAACTGCTGGAACTGGCCGGTGTTCTCGGCATACTTGAAGGCCATGCAGGGAAGGCCGGCGGCCTCCGCGCCGGCGCGCAGCATCGGGCGGTCGAGCAGGGCCGGATCGCAGAAGCTCGCCGAAGCGAAGAGGACTCCGTCCGCCCGCGCGGCGGCCGCGCGATCGGCCAGGAGACGGCGTTTTCCGTCCGGGTCGGGCTCGTACATCGTGGAGTTCTTGAGGGAGCCGCGGACGTAGGCACGCGCCAGGTTGCTCAGGAGATCTCCCCCGGTCGGGACATCGTCGGCGAGCAGGCGGTTGCCGATCAGGAAATCGTCGTCCACGATGAAGCAGCCCGACCGCTCGATCGTCTTGATGAGACCCAGCGGCGGCTGCTCGCAAAAGGCCCCGACCACGATGACTCGCGACCGATCCCGCACGCGCCCGGGCTCTTCTTCGACGGCCGCGAGATATTCCCGCATCTTCTCCAGGAACTGCTCGACGGGCGCGATCTCGCCCGCGCGCATCAGGACGTACAGCTCCTCGGTCGGCACGCTCCAGGGGGCCTCGCGCCGCGCCCGGTAGAGCTCCCGGATGAGAGCGCGCGCCGCGTTGTCCGTCGCGATCGCCTCGCGCAGAGCGGCCTCGGAGGCCGGCATTCCGGAGACGTCCGAGAGCTCGGACAGGAGCGTCGCCAGCTCTCCCCTCCAGAAGTCCGCGCCGATCTCCGGATCCGCGACCTGAGGCAGATCCAGGTAGCGCACGTAGGTTTCCGGAGAGAGAAGCTGCCAGACGCCCGAGAGATTGCGGATGACGTCGCAGGTGGAGGGGAAGAGGACCGCCGAGAGCATGGACAGCCGTCCGGACTGCGCCAGCTCGATCACCGAACGGGGAAGGTGGCAGATGTAGGACTGATAGAAGGCGTCCCCCTTGATGATCTCGAGCCGCTCGCCCCCGCCGTGGATGCCGACCGGAAGCATGCCGGCCGCCCGGATCACTTCCCGCGGCGCGTAGACGGGGAGATATCCGGCGGCTTTTCTCCCCGGGTTGGCCTCGAGCCACCCGCGGACGGCCGCGAAATCGAGGTCTTCGTAGATCTCGAACGCCCAGTCAAGGACGTTCTTCCGCGTCACTGGTCCGTCCAGACCGGAGTCCGGTGCTCCAGGAACGCCGAAAGACCCTCGACCGGATCGTGATGCGACATCAGATCCGTCAGGTAGTACTTCTCGAGCGACCAGATGTCGTTCTTCAGGGAATCCGCCAGCAGGCGGCGCGAGGCCCGCCAGGCCGCGCGCAGGGCGACAGAGGACTTGGACTCCAGGCGCGTGGTGAACCATTCCTGGAGCCCCGCCTCGGCGTCGTCCGTGCACAGGTCGGCGATCCCGCAGCGCGCCGCTTCCTCGCCGGCGAGCGATTCGCCCGAGAGGATCATCTGGGTGGAGCGCGCCCCGCTGATTCTCCAGGGCAGCGCCAGGGCCGCCATCGGCGGGAAGACGCCCAGCTTCGTTTCCGGCACGCCGAAACGGGCCGAGGGCTCGCAGACGACGTAGCCGCACCAGAGGGCCAGCTCGAAGCCTCCGCCCAGGCATTGCCCGCGCACCACCGCGGCCGTCGGAATGGAGAGCCTCTCCAGGTCCAGGAAGAACCGGTGGAACTGGCGCAGCAGACCCGCCACCCGCTCCGGCAGATGCTCCTCGACCGAGGCGCCGAAGCTGAAGTTCCCGCCGGCGCCCTCGAAGACGAGGAGTTTCGCGGCCCCCGGCGCCTCGGCGAGCTGCGCGATCCTCTCGCGGATCGCCGCGAGCATCTCGGAATCCAGAATGTTCGCCTTCGGGCGATCGAGCACGATCCTCTCGAGTTGTCCCGCATGTTCGGTGGAACATCGGATCGGGGATGTCATGAAACCTCCTCTGCCCCGTTGGGCGTCAGCACCTGCCTTCGGTCGGCGCGGTGGGTCGCGACTTCTTCAAGCACGGCATGGATCTCGACGAGAGGCCTCAGCTCCGTTTGCGAGAGGACGTCGATCTTGCCGGCCAGCACTTTTTCGAGGATCTCGGGATACAGCTCCGGAGCGCATCCCCAGTTTCCGAGCGCCCGGGCGTCGAAGGCCATGAGGTTGGCCAGGCGGATTTCCACGCTCTCGAGCGTGAAGCCCACGACCGCGAGCGTCGCGCCGGGGACGAGCAGGCCGAAGGCCGTCTTTTCCCCCGCCGCCGTCCCGGAGCACTCCAGGATCGTCCAGCCCGTCTCCGGCGCTCCGGCCGCGCGTGCGAACTCCGCGATCTGAGCCTTCAGCTCGCGGGGAGGAAGCGCCTGCGGATCCGGCGCGAGCGCCACGCCCGCGGCCGACGCCGCGTTGCGACGCCGCGGATCCGGATCGATGCCCGCGACGACGGCGCCGCGGTCCGCGGCGATCTGCGCGGCGTAGCCCCCGACGCCTCCCAGCCCGACGACGACCGCGAGGCCGCCGGAGGAGAGGCCCGTGCGCGCAACCGCCTGGTAGGCCGTCGAGACCGCGTCGGCGACGACCGCCAGATGGCGAAGCGTCAATCCCGGCACCGATCCGATCGGAGAGTCGGCGTCTTCATTCGCCCCGGGGACGCGGCACAGGTCGCGCGCCGGCAGGATCACGTGCGTCGCGAATCCTCCGTCGCAGTCGTTTCCCGGCATGATCTGGCGGCGGCAGATCGTGGGGCGCCCCTCGAGGCAGAGAGAGCAGGAGCCGCAGGGGAGAACGGCCGGGACGACCACGGCCTGCCCGACGCGCCCGGCGGCGCTGCTTCCGGCGTCCTCGATGTGGCCGCTGATCTCGTGCCCGAGGATGAGAGGCGGAGGATGCTTCGTCCGAACACCGCCGTAGAGGAAACCGACGTCGGTGTGGCACACACCGCATCCCGCGACTCGTACGAGGACTTCGTCCGGCTCGAGCCGGCGCATCGGGCGCGCGACCCGCCGGACCGGCTGGCCGGCCGCCTCCATCTCGTACCCGACGAATTGACCGCTCACGCTCTAGGCACCCATTCCTTGCCCCCGGCTTTCGGCCGCGGGCATTCGCTTCGCGAACGGCGGCCGAGAGAGTTCAAACGTGGACTTGCTGGATTCGCCTCTCATCCTCTATGCGCCCATCCCCTGGCCCCCGTCCACGGCGAGGGCCTGGCCGGTGATGTGGGCGGCGCCGGGGCCGGCGAAGAAGGCGACGGCGGAGGCGACGTCCTCGGGCCGTCCCGCGCGCCCGAGCGGAATCTCGGAAAGCGCGCGCCGCCGGATCCGCGAGGGAAGTCCGGCCGTCATGGGGGTCGTCGTGAAGCCGGGCTCGACGACGTTGATGGTCACGCCGCTCTGCGCGAGCTCCCGCGCGGCCGAGCGCGCGAGCCCGAGGAGTCCCGCCTTGGCGGCGGCGTAGTTGGACTGCCCAAACTTGCCGCGCCGCCCGTTGATCGAAGAGATGAGGACGACGCGGCCGTTTCCGCGCCGCCGCAGAGCCGGGGCCGCCGCCCGCAGAACGTGCGCCGCCCCGGAGAGGTCCACGTCGATGACTCGCGACCACGCCTCGTCGGTCATCTTCCATAGGACGGCGTCGCGGCAGATTCCCGCGGCGAGGACGACGATGTCCAGCCGCCCCGCCCGGCGCGTCAAATCCGCGACCGCGCCGCGCACCGCCGCCGCGTCGGAGACATCGATCGCGAAGAGGTTTTCCCCGCCGAAGCTCCGCGCGAGGCGGGAGAGGCGCCGCGCGTCGGCGTCCACGATGGCGACCCTCGCTCCCCGCCGGGACAATTCGCGGGCACACGCCAGGCCGATGCCGCTCGCGCCGCCGGTGACGAGCGCGACCCGTCCGGAGAGCTCGCCGCGCCGGGTCATGAGGCCGGGACGCTCGCTTCGACCGCGAGCGGCGCGCCGCAGAGTCCACAGTGCGTGAAGGAGGCGGGCAGTCCGGAGGCCCCGCAGGCGGGACACTCCCGGACGTGCGCTCCCCAGGGGGTTTCGGGCGACCCGCCCGGCTCGACCGCGCGGCGGCGGACGGCCTCGAAGTCCACGGCGCGTTTTTCCGCGAAGGCGCTCATGCCTTCTAGCGGCTCGTAGTCGGTGTAGTGGAGCGCCAGCCAGTCCTGCGCGTGGCGCGCGGTCATGGCCCAGGAGAAGTCTTTCCAGAAGTTGGTCTGCTGCTTGGTGTAGCGCAGGCATTCCGGGAACGTCGCGAGCATCTCGCGGGCGAGCGCGTCCACTTCTTCGTCGAGCCGGGAGAGATCCAGAGAGTACCCGTCTTCGCCCTTCTGCGCTTTGCGGATCTCTTCGGGCGAGGCCCGTTCGAGAAACTCGCCGCCGCGGCGCACGGAGGGCGCGACGCGGTTGACGAGCCCCCAGTCCAGGGCCAGCCGCGCCGGGATCTGGCGGTTGGTGAAAAGCATCTCCCGCGCCCGCTTATCCCCCACGACCAGGGGGAGCCACTGGGTGGCGCCTCCGCAGGCGACCGAGCCCACCCGCACGCCCACCTGGCCGACGTAGGCGTGATCGGCCGCGACCGCCAGGTCGCAGGCCAGGACGCTCTCGTTTCCTCCTCCGACGGCGATCCCGTTGATCCGCGCGATGACCGGCTTGCCCGTCGAGAGGATCGAGTCGATGTAGGCGCGGAAGAGCGCCATGTATTTCCAGTAGTCGCGGGGGGCGGCCACGTAGGTCTCGGCGTACTCCTTGACGTCCCCTCCGGTGCAGAACGCCCTGTCGCCGGCGCCCGTCAGGACGATGACGCCGACCGCGTCATCGAAGGCCGCGTCTCGAAACGCGCGGGCCAGCTCCTCGAGGCACGCCGTCGAATAGGCGTTGTAGCGGCCGGGACGGTTGATCGTGACGCGGGCGACGCCGCCTTCCTTTCCGTAGAGGATCTCCTTGAAGGAAAAGGCGGAAGCGGGTTGAGACGGGAAGGCGCGCACGGCTCACATGTTCAGCCGGGCGCGCGGGGGCGGCAATGGTGCAAACACATCAGGGAGGCGGCGTTGACCGGGCGCGTCGCTGGTGCGACAATTGGTTCGTTTGAATCAGGTGCGTCATTTGCGCTGGCGCACAGAATCGCTCATGGAGACGCCACAGAAGCAACCGCTTCCCCGGGTGGACCGCTTGACCCGCCCCCAGGCGATCGACGAGATCCGGCGGATCATGAATGCGCTGCCGCAGGACGATCAGTGTGCTTGCGCGATCGCCGCCCGCTACGGCATCTTCTGCAAGGGCTTCGCCCGTTATTCCGACGATGAACTGAAGAAGCGGTTCGCCTGGATAGCCCGCCCCCGCCCGGGCGTGTCGCGCGCGGAGCTCGAAAGGCTGGCGAGCGCCTACCACCGCGGACGCCAGGAGGTCACGGGCGCCGAGATCTGCTGCGACGTGGAGACGCGTGAGCACTGCGGCTGCGACGGCTGGAACATCTTCGACAACGCCGCCCTGGAAGACTTCTACGCGAGCCTGACCGGCCGCTCCTGCCGCATCGGCTAAGAGCCGAGTTCGTTCGACCTAGACGAGCCCGTGCCGGTAGGCCAGGACGACCGCGGCGACCTTGGTGTGCACGTCGAGCTTGTGGAGGATGCTCTGGACGTGGTTGCGGACCGTCACGGTCGCGATGAAGAGCTTCTTCGCGATCGCCCCCGTCCCCATTCCTTCCGCGAGGCACCTCAGGATCTCTTTCTCGCGCGAGGTCAGGACCACCGTCTCGCCGCCGGCGAGCGTGACGGGAGAGAGGGGCTCGGATTCTGTTTCCGCCTCCCTCGGCTCTGCCCGGGGAGGCTCCGCGGGAGATTGAGCGCCGTTGACTTCCCGAAGCACGTGGACCAGGGTGTTCAAGGCGGGATGGTAGGAGGGGATCGCGAACATCGAGGTGGCTATGTTCTTCCTCTTGCCGTCGCCGGTCTTCGTGCTCAGGCGGAAGGTCCGCACCGGATCGTCCTTCCTCTCGCGGGCCTGGTAGGCCACCGCGCAATTGCGGTGGCAGTAGATGTTTCCGTTGACGTCGCGGCCGCACAGGATGTCGTAGCAGGACTTGCCGACGGCGCTTCGGGCCGGGCGGGCGAGAAGCCGCTCGCAGGCCTTGTTCCAGAGGATGATGCGCTGGGCGGAATCCACCGCGAATACCGCCTCGCCGCTCCTCGAGATCCGCTCCAGAGTCTCGTCAAAGCCTCGCATCCGTAGTCCCTCCAAGAAGTCTCCGCGGCTAATTCTTGGTCGGGCCTCGAAGGGAGCGGATGATGTGTTTGCATTATTTGATGTGAACGCATCAGGGAGAGGTCACCGGGGATCGAGGATTGAGGATCGCCGGTTGAAGGCAATCGTCAATCGTCAAACGTCAATCGGCAATCAGATGAGGTTGTGGCGGTAGGCAAACACCACCGCCGCGAGCTTGGTATGGACGTCCAGCTTGTGGAGAAGGTTCTGGATGTGGTTGCGGACCGTCACGGGGGAGATGAACAGGGTCCTGCCGATCGCGCTGGTGGACAGGCCCTGGGCCAGGCAGCGGAGGATCTCCTTTTCCCGCGAGGTCAGATCCACCGGCTGACCCTCCTTTGTCGTCATCGGCCACAGAGGCTCGGCCGTTGCAGGGGCGGCGTCCTTCTCCAGCCGGCGTTCGAGCGTGGACGGTTTCTTGTTCTCCGGCCGCAGGACGTGGACGACCGTCGAAAGAGCCGGATGGTAGGAGGGGATGGCGAAGAGGGAGACCTCGAACCATTGCCGCCCCGACTTGCCGACCTCGACGGAGAGCGGGAAGCGCTGTACGGGCTCCTTGGGCCTCTCGCGCGACTGGTAAGCGACCGGACAGTTGCGGTAGCAGTAGACGTTTCCGTTCGCGTCGCGGCCGCCCATGACGTCGTAACAGCGCTTTCCGAGCACGCTGCGCGCGGACTTGCCCAGGAGCTCCTCGCACTTCTTGTTCCAGAGAATGATCTTGTCGGCCGAATCGATGGCAAAGACCGCCTCGCCGCTCCGGGCGATCTTGTCGAGGGTCTCGGAGGTGTGAGGCATGCCTGTCGGCGCTAAGTTACCACCGACCGGTCCCCTCCGGCCAGTTCGAATGCCTCTTTTGAGCTGGTTTGCCGGATCCTAAGGGCGCGTCAGCTGGCCTTGCGCCGCCGCGGGGGGCGCACCACGGTCACCGGCCGGCGCGCCACATAGATGAGCCGCAGGGCGACTCCGCCGACGACCCATTCGTTCAAGGTGTCGCGCCCCTCGCTCCCGACCACGACCAGGTCCGCCTTGAGGCGGTCCGCTTCGCGAGAGATGGCCTCCGGAATCGGCGTCCGTTTGTCGGCCGCCAGGAACCGGAACCGGGCATGCAGGCCGCAGCGCTGGAGGTCCCGGGCGGCGTCGTCCAGGATCTTCTGCGCGGTTTGCTTCTCGAGGGCTTTTTCGAAGGCGGATCCCAGATCGGCGACCGGCTCGTCGAGCGAGGCGCCGGACGCGCCGTTGCCGGGTTTTCCGATCGTCACGATGACCAGCTCGCTCCCGGCGTCGCGCGAGGCGAGCCGGGCGGCGAACTTGAGCGCGGCGGCGCCGCCTCGCGAACCGTCCGTGGCGACGAGAATTCTCATCGACGCTCCTTTGCACCCCCGGCGTGCGGATGGGCTGCGTTCTGATCGTTCCAACATGAAAGGAATGTGTAGCAGCCCGGGCGCCGGAGAACGTGATGTGTTCGCATCAAAATCTCCCGGGTCCGGTCCGGGAGAGCCGGGAAGCCTTCTCCGCGTCTCGAACTGATTCAAAGGCATCATTTGGCTTCCACCGCGCGAGCCTTACCGTGTCCCCCGATGAACAAAACCAAGAACACGGTCATGATTGACGGAAACGAGGCCGCGGCGTCGGTCGCTCATCGCGCCAGCGAGGTCATCGCGATCTATCCGATCACGCCTTCCTCGACGATGGGCGAGCTCGCCGACGAGTGGTCCGCGGAGGGCCGGAAGAACCTCTGGGGCATGGTCCCCAACGTCGTCGAGATGCAGTCGGAAGGGGGCGCCGCGGGCGCCGTGCACGGCGCGCTGCAGGCCGGCGCCCTGTCCACGACCTTCACGGCGTCGCAGGGCCTCCTGCTGATGATTCCCAACATGTACAAGATCGCCGGAGAGCTGACCCCCTTTTGCATGCACGTGGCCGCGCGCACGCTGGCGACGCATGCCCTGTCGATCTTCGGCGACCATTCCGACGTGATGGCCTGCCGGCAGACGGGGTTCGCCCTGCTCGCCTCCGGGTCCGTGCAGGAAGCCCAGGACCTCGCGGCCATCGCGCACGCCGCGACGCTGCGGTCCCGCATCCCGTTTCTCCATTTCTTCGACGGGTTCCGGACCTCCCACGAGGTCGCCAAGATCGAGGAACTCGGCGACGAGGAATTGCGGGCGCTCCTGGACGAAGAGGCGATCGCCGCCCACAGGCGACGCGCGCTGACGCCCGACCGACCGGTGCTGCGGGGAACGGCGCAGAATCCCGACGTCTTCTTCCAGGCGCGCGAGGCCTGCAACCGCTTCTACTTCCTCTGCCCGGACATCGTGCGGGAGACGATGACCCGGTTCGCGGAGCTGACGGGGCGCTCCTACGGCCTCTTCGACTACGTCGGCCACCCCGAAGCCGAACGCGTGCTCGTCGCCATGGGCTCGGGCGCGGAGGTCGCGCACGAGACGGTGGACTGGATGGTCGCGCGCGGCGAGAAGGTGGGACTGGTCAAGGTCCGCCTGTACCGTCCCTTCGACGTGGAGAGCTTCGCCGCGGCGCTCCCCGCGAGCGTCCGCGCGATCGGCGTCCTGGACCGGACCAAGGAGCCGGGCGCGGTCGGAGAGCCTCTCTACCAGGACGTCGTGACGGCGCTGGTCGAAGCCCGAAACGCCGGACGGATCGCCGCGGGGGTCCCTCCGCGCGTCGTCGGCGGCCGGTACGGCCTGTCCTCCAAGGAATTCAACCCGGGAATGGTCAAGGCGGTCTTCGACAACCTCACGGCCGAGACGCCGCGCAACCATTTCACCGTCGGCATCCTGGACGACGTGACTCACCTGTCCCTTCCGGTGTCCGCGGACTTCGACATCGAGCCGGAGGCCATGGTCCGCGGGGTCTTCTTCGGACTGGGATCGGACGGCACGGTCGGGGCGAACAAGAACACGATTAAGATCATCGGCGAAACGACTCCCGACCACGCCCAGGGGTACTTCGTTTACGACTCGAAGAAGTCGGGCGCCGTCACGATCTCGCACCTGCGCTTCGGGCCCGGTCCGATCCGCTCCTCCTACCTCGTCGGCAAGGCGGGCTTCGTGGCCTGCCATCAGTTCGAATTCGTCAACCGATACGACATGCTGGAGCACGCGGGGAAAGGCGCCGACTTCCTCCTCAATTCCCCCTACGGACCCGAGGAGGTCTGGGACCGCCTTCCGCGCGAAGTCCAGGAACAGATCCTCGAGAAGGGGGTCAAGCTCCACGTCATCGACGCCTACCGCCTCGCGCGCGAGATCGGCTTGAAGGGGCGCATCAACACGATCATGCAGACCTGCTTCTTCGCGATCAGCGGCGTGCTGCCGGTCGAGACCGCGATCGCGAAGATCAAGGAGACGATCCAGGACACCTACGGCAAGAAGGGGGGAGACGTCCTGAAGCGCAACTTCGAGGCGGTGGACCGGGCGCTGGCGGCTCTCTCCGCCGTCCCGGTTCCCGCCGCAGTCACGGCGCGGCGCGGGCGGCCCGACACCGTGTCGCCGGCAGCCCCCGACTTCGTGCAGGGCGTCACCGCCGTGATGATCGCCAACAAGGGGGACCTCCTGCCCGTGAGCGCCTTCCCGGTGGACGGCACGTGGCCGGTGGGCACCAGCCAGTGGGAAAAGCGCAACATCGCCGCCGAGATCCCCGTGTGGGATCCCGCGATCTGCATCCAGTGCAACAAGTGCGCGCTCGTCTGCCCGCACGCGGCCATCCGCGTGAAGGTCTACAAACCGGAGCTCCTGGAAAACGCGCCCTCGACCTTCAAGTCCATCGATTTCCGCGCGGCCGACTATCCCGGTTTCAAGTACACGGTGCAGGTCGCGCCCGAGGACTGCACGGGCTGCACGCTCTGCGTGATGTTCTGTCCGGCCAAGGACAAGTCGAATCCCAAGCACAAGTCGATCGACATGCATCCGCAGGAGCCTCTGCGCGAGGCCGAGCGCGAGAACTACGCCTTCTTCCTGGATCTGCCCGAGCCCGACCGGACGAAGCCGAGGGTCCTGGACGTGAAGTCCACGCAGTTCTTCCAGCCCCTCTTCGAATACTCCGGGGCCTGCGCCGGATGCGGCGAGACGCCCTACCTGAAGCTCCTGACGCAACTCTTCGGCGACCGGGTCCTGATCGCCAACGCGACCGGCTGCAGCTCGATCTACGGGGGGAACCTTCCGACCACGCCGTACACCTCCAACCGCGAGGGGCGCGGCCCCGCCTGGTCGAACTCGCTCTTCGAGGACAACGCGGAGTTCGGCATGGGCATGCGGCTGGGGCTCGACAGCCACCGGGAGACCGCACGGGAGCTCCTGACGCGTCAGGTGCCGGGGCTCCCCGGAGACCTCGTGCAGGGCCTTCTTTCCGCGAACCAGGCCGGGGAGGCCGGAATCGCCGCGCAACGGGAGAGGGTCGCGGACCTGAAGTTCCTGCTCGCGGGCCGCACGGATCCGGAAGCCGTGAGATTGGGTCTCCTCGCCGACTACCTCGTCAAGAAGGACGTCTGGATCGTCGGCGGCGACGGGTGGGCCTACGACATCGGCTACGGCGGCCTCGACCACGTGCTGGCCTCCGGCCGCGACGTCAACGTCCTCGTGCTCGATACCGAGGTGTATTCCAACACCGGAGGTCAGCAGTCCAAGGCCACGCCGCTCGGCGCCGCCGCCAAGTTCGCCGCGGCGGGCAAGGAGCTCCCCAAGAAAGACCTGGGTCTTCTGGCCATGACCTATGGGAACATCTACGTCGCCTCGATCGCCTTCGGCGCCAAGGACGCCCAGACCGTCAAGGCCTTCCTCGAAGCCGGGGCGTATCCCGGGCCCTCGCTCCTCATCGCGTACAGTCACTGCATCGCCCACGGCTATGACATGGCGTTCGGCGCGGAGCAGCAGAAGCTCGCCGTGGACAGCGGCGAGTGGCCCCTCTACCGCTTCGACCCGCGGCGCATCGAAGCGGGCCAACCCCCTCTCCAGCTCGATTCGGCAGCCCCCAAGATCCGCGTCGAGCAGTACATGAAGAACGAGAACCGCTTCCGCATCCTGGAACGACTGGGGACGGACCGGGCCCGCGGGCTGGCGGCCGCCGCGCAGCGCGGCGCCGAACGGCGCTTCCAGCTCTATCAGCAGCTCGCCGGGCTCTCCGCCGGCAAGCCGCCCGCGGCGGAGCCGGTGAAGGCGTGACCATGGATCTCTCGACGAAATACCTGGGCTTCGAGCTGCCGCATCCCTTCATGCCCGGCGCCTCGCCCCTCGTGGACGACATGGACATGGTGCGCCGGCTGGAGGACTCCGGCGCGGCGGCGATCGTCATGCACTCGCTCTTCGAAGAGCAGATCGCTTCCGAACGCCGGGAAGCGAATCTCGTCGAGAGCCACGAGGAATCCTTCGCCGAGGCGGTCTCCTACACGCCCGACGCCGGGATCTTCGCGCTGGGCCCGGATGAATATCTCGAACAGATCCAGCGAATCCGCCGGGCGGTCTCGGTTCCCGTCATCGCCTCCCTGAACGGCACGACGCCGGACTCCTGGGTCGAATACGCGAGGCTGATCGAGCAGGCCGGCGCTCACGCGCTCGAGATCAACGTCTATTACCTCGCGACGGATCCGCTGGAGAACGGCGAGGACGTCGAGTCGCGCACCCTCCAGACGGCCGGCGCCGTCAAGGGCAGCGTTTCGATTCCCGTCGCGGTCAAGCTCTCGCCCTTCTTCTCTTCCTTCTCGAACCTGGCCGGCAAGCTCGACGAGGCGGGTGCCGACGGGCTCGTGATCTTCAATCGTTTCTACCAGCCCGACATCGACATCGAAGCCCTGGACGTCGTCCCGACGGTCCGCCTCTCCGACTCCGGGGACCTGCTGTTGCGGCTGCGCTGGCTCGCGATCCTCTCCGGCCGCGTCCGCTGTTCTCTCGCCGTCACCGGCGGCGTGCACACCGCGGCGGACGCGATCAAGGCGGTCATGGCGGGCGCTCACGCGATCCAGATGGTCTCGGCGCTGCTTCGCCGGGGACCGGAGCACCTGCGCCGGGTTCGCGAGGAGATGTCCCAGTGGATGGAGGAGCACGGCTACGAGTCGCTCCGCCAGATGCAGGGGAGCATGAGCCTGTCCAGGAGCGGGAACCCGGGCGCCCTCGAGCGCGCCAACTACATGCGGGTCCTCCAGTCCTGGCGTGCCTGAGTCGCTCGCCGCTGACTCCGACCCGGCTTCGTTTTCGCTGGCAGCGAAGCGGTGATTCCGCCGGCAGCGAAATCTTTGGTTCGTTTTCATCAGCCTCTCCGCGGATCGCCGGGATACCTTGGCATTCGGCCGAGGAGGGTCCATGTTGAACGTGAACGTCGAAGATTTCACGTCGCTCGAGTGCGGTTTCGAGGTTCCTCTCGAGGGACGAGTGGAGATTTGCCCGCGCTGCGGACGCCATGGCATCGAAGAGCGGCCCGAATGCGCGGCTCCCTACTTCCTGCACGTCCAATCCACCCGCGTCTTCGGCGACGGGATGCGCGTCGAGCCTCTCGACTCCTGCGCTCTGCCGATCAACTGATCAGCGGTTGCTGAGGACTCGCGTCCCCGGGCGCGGGTGTCGCCGCGGCGTCGCTTCGAGCCTGTACGCCGTCCCGTCGAAATAGGTGTTCGCCTTCTTCCAGACCAGGTCGCCGATCACCCGTCCGAGCGACCGGCCGGTGAGATCCCCCTGCTCGAAATGGATGCCGCCCCAGCGGCGGGACATCCCGGCGGCGTCCGCGGCGCTCGAGAAAGTTGGGAAGGAGAGAGTCAGATCCTCGGCCGGAACCACCCCCGGCTCCGCTTTCGAGGTTCCCGCCGCGATCGTTACCGATGCCCCCAGGGTGTCGCTGCCGGTGAAGGACCTGAGCACCTCCGCGCCGGCCGCGGAGAAGACGCTGTGTCCCGAGAAGAATTCAGGGAAGGGGGGACTGACGACAGTCGAGAGCTGGTAAGGCCTCCAGAACTCCCCGCGGATCGGCTTCGTGCCCTGTCCGGGGCCGCCCCATGCCAGGATGGTCTGGCCGGCATAGAGGAAATGGATGGCGGTCACGGGCCGCACGGAATCGTAGGCGAGCTTCGCGTCCCAGGCGCAGATGCCGGCGTCGAGAAGGGCGTTTCCCAGGGCGAAGAACATCCTGACGTCGTCGTCGAGCGAGTTGTTGTCCCGCCGCGAGACCAACTGCGCGAAGAGGGCCCAGTGGCCCGGCGGGAATTCGGAGGTGGGACCGTCGGCGAAGTACTCCGCGCTGACCTTCTGGAAGTCGGTCAGGCCCGCGCTGATCGCCACGAGATCCGCGGCCTGCTTCGCGTAATCGGGGGAGGGGTAGAGCGCCGGAGGGACCGGACGCAGCGCCGAGCCCGAAGCCATGGCAAAGGGGATGACCCTGCCCCAGTGGGGCGTCGTGTAGACCTGGGTCGTCAGGTCTTCATTGGCGTTGACGACGAAGAGAGGCTGCCAGCGGTTGGGGTCCACGATGACGTCAGGCTTGTTGACCGCCCGGTAGCCCGTCGTATCGGAGTACGCGCCCGGATGGAGGTCGCCGAGCTGGTTCGAGCCGTCGTTGTGGCGAAAGTCCAGTACGGCTTCGGCCGCGGCGTTGCCGACCCCCGCCGGCGTCGCCGTGTCGGTCGAAGTGTTCGCCGGATCGTAACCCAACTGCGTCAGAAGCGAGTCGAAGTTCGCCTTCTTCGACGGAAAGAGATCCACCAGCGCGCGATAGGCGGCGAAGCTGACCGCCTCCGCCTTGTTGGCGTCGGTCGCCTCCGCGGCCGGCCGGCGCCAGCCGCGGCGCATCACGGTCGGAACGGCAACCGCGTCGTACGCCGACCAGGCGTCGAAGATGGCCGTGTGGACGACCGCGATCGCCCGAGACACGATGGTCGGCCCCGGGATGGTCTCGCGGATCGCCTGGAGACACGCGTTGTTCCACTGGAGGACGACGTTGTCTCCGGCGGCCGGCGCGAAGAGGTTTCCTTGGCCGAGACCCGCTGCCGGAGCGGCGAGCCAGCCGGCCGTGGCGAGAGCGAAGAAGGAGAGTCTGATTCGGCGGGAGAACGCCGGATTGCTTATGCTCCGCCTCGTGGCACGCATTCGGAGGCTTCTTCTCCACGCTCTCGCCGCCACAGGACTCTCTCTTCTTGGTTGCGCCACGGCTCGACCTCCCGTCGAGCAAGGATCATTCCACAAGCCGGAGTTGGTCGAGTTGGTCCGGCTCGACCCGACGATTCATCTGGACATCCGCTATGCGACCGCGAACAACATCGTTCATCGGCCTGTCTACCGGCAGGCGCGCGCATTCCTTCAGCGGCCGGCCGCGCAGGCGCTCGTCCGGGCCGACCGCACCCTCTCGGAGAAAGGGTACGGCCTGCTCGTCTTCGACGGCTACCGTCCCTGGTCGGTGACGAAGATCTTCTGGGACAGCGTCCGGCCCGAGCAGCGGGACTTCGTCGCGGACCCGAAGAAGGGCTCGAAGCACAACCGCGGCTGCGCGGTGGATCTCTCCCTCTACGAACTCGCCACGGGAAAGGAGGTCGAGATGCCGAGCGCCTACGACGAGACCTCCGAGCGGGCCTCTCCCGACTACGCGGGAGGGACGGCGGAGCAGCGCGCGCGGCGGGATCTCCTGCGGGAGGCGATGGAGAAGGAAGGCTTCACCGTCGAGCCCAACGAATGGTGGCACTTCAACTACCGGGACTGGAGAGAGTATCCGATCCTCGACATCCCTTTCGAGAAGATCGCGGAAGATTAGCGAGCCCACGAATCGGGCAAGGGCACAACTCTCCTTTTAGTCAGAAGAGCTATGCATGGCTGCTCTGAGGTTATCCGCCGCGCGCACGGGGGTCGCCCTCAGTGAACGGCGGTTGGCTTGCGGCGCGGGCCTCGCCCCTTCATCACCCAGCGCTTTCCCTTCGAGACAGGCCGCTCGGAGCCGCGGCCGATCAATTCGAGCAGGTCGGTCGCGGTGACGATCCCCACGAGCTTTCCCGCCTCCAGGACCGGGAGGCAGCCGATGCTCTTTCCGCGAAGCAGGTTGGCCGCCTGTCGGATGGTCGTGTCCGGTTCGACCGTCACGGCCGGCGCGATCATCACGTCCGCGACGGTGCACAAAGCCCGATCGCTCGCCAGGGACTCGAGGTCCCGGCTGGAGACCACGCCGACCGCTCCGGCTTCGAGCGGCACGACCAGGTGGTGGATCCCTCTCGTGCGCATCCTGCGCAGCGCGTTCTCGGCCGGTTCGCCGGCCGGCACGGTTTCCACCCGGCTCGTCATCATCTCTCCGATACGCATACGTCCCCCTCTCGAAGGCTCAGGCGGCGCGGACTGTCATCACGGGGCAGGGAGCGGTCGAGATCACGCGCGACGCGACGCTCCCCAGGAAAAAGCGCGAGACGCCCTTGCGGCCGTGCGTCCCCATGACGACGAGGTCCGCCCCGCGGGCCCTCGCGGCTTCCGCGATCGCCTCGTAGGGCTCGCCGACGAGAACGAGCGGCTCGGCCGGAACGCCCTCCCTCGCGGCGGACTCGACGAGCCCGCGGAGCCTGGCCTCCACCTCCGTCCGGATGGTCCGGTTCCATTCCTCGTAGATCCCGGAAGCGACCAGTTGCGCGTCCGCGACGCCGGGGGGCTGGTAGGCGTGAGCGATGAACAGGGCAGCCCCGTTTTCTTTGGCCAGGGCGATCGCTTCCTCGAGGGCCGGCTCCGAGGTCGAAGACAGGTCCGTGGCCACGATGATCCGCTGGAAGGGTTTCATGACGTCCTCCTTCTGGCCTTGAACCTCCAGGCCTTTAGGGTCGCTCCGAGGGGCGCGCCCCACAAGATGCGTTTGAATGCTTCCGGTTGATTCGTTTGCATCAGGAGGGGTACCCCCCGAGACGATAGGCTGGGCCCATGAGATCGAGTCTCAATCGCGCCGAAGGCGAGGCGGGCGGCGGGAGCCCTTCGCCCTCGGGAGTCGTCCTCGTCGGGAATCCCAACGTCGGCAAGAGCGCGCTCTTCGGCGCCCTGACAGGGACCTACGTGACCGTGTCCAACTATCCGGGCACCACCGTCGAGGTCTCGACCGGGCACGCGGTCCTGTGGGGCCGCCGCGTGGAGATCGTGGACACCCCGGGCGCCGCCTCCTTCGTGCCCTTCTCCGAAGACGAGCGCGTGACGCGGGACATCCTGCTCGAGGGTCCGCCACAGAGCGTCGTCGTCGTCGGCGATGCGAAGAACCTCGAGCGCACGCTCCTTCTCGCGGTCCAGGTCGCGGAGATGGAAATCCCGTTCGTGCTCTGCCTGAACATGATGGACGAGGCCCGCGCGCGGGGATTGGCCGTGGACGAGGCAAGGCTCGCGGAGAGGCTCGGGGTACCGGTCGTCTCGACGGTGGCCGTGCGCCGCGAGGGGATCGCGCGCCTGACCGCGGCCCTGGAACGGCCTCGCGCGGGGGACGTCCGAATCGAGTATCCGGAAGCGATAGAAAGAGCTCTGGAGTCGGTGATCCCGCTCCTGCCCGAATCGCGCCTGTCCGCCCGGTCGCTCGCCCTGATGGTCCTCTCGGGAGACGTGACTCTCTCCGCGTGGCTCTCCCAGCGGATGACTCCGCAGTCTCTGGCTCGTCTGGAGCAGGCGCGGCAGGGCGTCCGCCGCGAGTTCCCCGAACCGGTGGCCTACGTCGTCAACCGCGCGCGGCTGGCGCAGGCGTCCCGCATCGGGCGGTCTGCCTCGCCGCGGATGGGGGAGGAGCCGCCCCGCCTCCGCATCGCCCGGTTTCTCGACACCGCCACGACGCACCGGGCCTGGGGCCTCCCGATCCTCGCGGCGGTGCTTTATCTCTCCTATCTCTTCGTCGGCGTCTTCGGCGCCAGGACTCTCGTGGACTTGCTGGAGAACGGCCTCTTCGGGAAGATCCTCTCGCCGGCCGCCACCGCCGCGGCCAACCGCTGGATCCCGTGGGCGATCGTCCGCGACCTCCTCGTGGGCCCCTATGGCGTCATCACCATGGCCCTGGCCTATTCGCTCGCCCTCGTGTTGCCGATTGTCGGCACGTTCTTTCTGGCCTTCGGGGCCCTGGAGGACTCGGGCTACCTCCCGCGCCTGGCCGTGATGGTCAACCGTCTTTTCAAGAAGATGGGGTTGAACGGCAAGGCCGTCCTGCCGATGGTGCTGGGCCTGGGATGCGACACGATGGCGACGCTGACGACACGCATCCTGGAGACGCCCAAGGAGCGGCTCATCGTGATCCTGCTGCTCGCCCTGGGCGTGCCCTGCTCGGCGCAGCTGACGGTCGTCATGGCAATGCTCTCGGGCCTCTCCTTCTGGGCGGTCGTGATCTGGGTCGGCGTCGTCCTCGGCGTCATCGCACTCGTCGGACGCCTCGCGGCCAAGATCCTGCCCGGGCGGGGAAGCGACTTCGTCCTGGAGCTTCCGCCGCTGCGCGTGCCGCGGATTGGAAACATCGCCGTCAAGACGCTTGCCCGCATCGAGTGGTACCTGAAGGAGGCGGTCCCGCTCTTCGTCCTCGGCACGCTCATCCTCTTCACGGCGGACCGGCTGCGTCTCCTGGGTTTCGTCGAGCGCCTTGCCGAGCCGGTGCTGACCGGGTTCCTGGGACTTCCGAAGGAGACGGCCGGGGCCTTCGTCGTGGGGTTCCTGCGGCGCGACTTCGGCGCGGCGGGGCTCTTCGAGCTCGCCCGCCACGGAAGGCTCTCTCCCGAGCAGATCGTCGTCTCCATGGTGACGATCACCCTCTTCATCCCGTGCATCGCGAACTTCTTCATGATCGTCAAGGAGCGCGGCTGGAAGACCGCCCTCGCGATCGCGGCGTTCATCACGCCCTTCGCGCTGGGCGCAGGAGGCGCTGTCCACTGGGCTCTGACGGCGTTCCCGGTGACCCTCAAATGAGCCGCTCTGCCGCCGCGCCTTCCTGGGATCCGCTCCCGGCGCCTGTCTCCCTCGCGGACCCCGGAACCCCTTTCACGTGCTCTCTCTGCGGATCGCGCTTCACTCACGGAGGCCGGGTCTGCGGCGCCTGCCCGATATCGAACGGATGCGACCTGGTCAAATGCCCCGACTGCGGTTTTCAATTTCCCCGTTCGTCGCGGATCGCGGAGGGGCTTTCTCGAATCTGGAACCGATGGAGAAACCATGAGCCATGACCGGGACCTGGTGGATCAGGACGTCGAAGAAGTCGCCGAAGAGCTCTGGACGCTCGGCGAGCAGGGGCGGGACCGGCTCGCGGACCTGCGAGAGACGACGCAGGTCGCCGAGCTGGAAGCGGCGCTCGAGAAACTCGCCCGCCGCAACCTCGCGAGGATCTCGGGAGACCAGGTCGTGCTCACGCCGGAAGGAAGGGAACTGGCGGAGCTGCAGGTGCGCCGCCACCGGCTGGGAGAGAGCCTCTTCACGACCGTCCTCGAGGTGCGGGACGAGAAGCAGGTCAACCGGACCGCCTGCGTGCTCGAGCACGTGCTCGGGGACGGCCTGACCGATTCCATCTGCGCTTTTCTGGGCCACCCGAAGTTCTGCCCTCACGGAAAACCGATCCCTCCGGGACCCTGCTGTGAGTCGCTGACTCGAACCGTCGAGCCGCTGGTGCAGCCCCTCGACCGGTTGGGCGTCGGGGAGCGGGGCCGGATCGTCTACATCGTGCCTCGCGAGTCGCACCGGCTGGTCAGGCTCTCCAACCTCGGCATCGTCCCGGGCGCGACCGTGAGTCTTCAGCAGAGAAGCCCCGCCGCGGTGCTGCGAATCGGCGAGACGACCCTCGCCATGGACCCCGCCATCGCCGGTGAGATCTACGTGCGGAAAGTCAGCTAGCGACTGACCCTCGAGGCGACGCCGTCCCGGCGCGCCAGCAGGTGATCCACTCGGGCGGGGTCGATGAGATCGGAGAGGCCTTCGCGAGCGGCCAGCGCGTCGAAGGCCGCCCGAAGGTCCCCGGTCCGGCCGTAGACGGGGAAGACGCGGACCGGCAGCCGGACCGGCCGCGCACGTCACTTGACCAGGAGCACGGGGCAGCGCGAGAGGATTCCGACCTTGTAGCTGACGGTTCCCCAGCTTTCTCCGCTGTGTCGGAGGGGGAGCTTGTGCGAGCTCATGACGATCAGGTCGATGTGATTGGCCTGCGCGAAGCGGAGGATCTCCCCGACGGGCTTGCCGTAGAGAATCTCGGCGCGCACGGGGAGGCCCTTTCCGGCGAAGGGCGCCAGGAGGGCCTTCATCTTCCCCCGCGCGGCCGACTCGAGCTTCCGGTAGAACGATTCCAGCGCCCCGGATTCGCCGTCGTCGATGCGCTCGATGACATGCAGGAGGGTCGTCTCCGCGCGCGTCGTGGCGGCGACCCTCGCGGCGGCCCGGGCCGCGCGGAGACTCCGGGGCGTGAAATCGACCGGAACGAGAATTCGCCGGAACACCGGCCTACTGCGTCGTGTGATGGCGGATGTAGGCGAGCGCGAACGCCTTCGTGCTCTCGGTCTTCAAGCCGGCGACCTTGGCCTCCCGCTCGGCGTCCTCGACGTCCCACTTGTCCACGAGCACGCGCCGGATCATCCAGAAGGCGGCGGCGCGATTGGCGGTGGCACAGTGGATGAAGACGGGCGGACGAGCATCTTTCATCAACTTGAGAAACACGTCCACCTGCTCCGGCTTCGGATTCTCCTTGTTGACGGGGATGTTCACGTAGGCGAGGTCCTGCTCCTTCGCCGCCGCCTCCTCCGCCGCCGCGTCATACTCGGAGGCCTCGCGAAGGTTCACGATGGTCTTGAATCCCTCATGCTTCAAGGAGGCGATCTGCGCGACCGTCGGCTGCCCGCCCGTGGCGAAGCGGTCGCTGACCCAGTTGAACTTGTCGATCTCCGTGACCGCCGGCCGCGCGGCGAGAATCGCCGTCGAGACAAGCAGGGCAAGGAAGATCCCGGTGGCTCTTCTGATCATGGCTGTCCCCTTTCTAGAAAATCACGGACGAAGTCCGCTTCTGTGAGAATTCCAACCAGGCGGAGACCCTCGACGACGGGAAGGCATCCGACCTTGTTTTCCAGGAGGACCTCGGCGGCTTCCCGGAGCGTCGCGTCCGGCTCGATCGTGTCCGGCTCGCTCGCCATGATGTCGCGGATCCTCCGCCGGCGCAGGATGTCGCGCTCGACCGAGAGAGGGACCTCCTCGACGCCGCCCAACGCGCTGCGCGAGAGATCGCGGTCGGTGACGAGGCCCACCAGCTCTCCTTCGTTGTCCACAATCGGGACATGGCGGACGCGCCGGGTATCCATCAGGTCGTAGAGCGCGGCGAGGTCGTCTCTCCCGTTGAGCGTGAACACCTTCTCGGTCATCAGGTCCCGCACCAGGCGCTCGCGCGTGACGCGGACATTCTTGCCGGGCGCGGTTGCCGGAGCCCGAGCGGGAGCGCTTGCCGGTTTCTGCCGGCCCCGGGACCGGCCGCCCGCCCGCGCCGCGGACATTCCACTTCGCGTCATGGGGACCTCCTCGTCGGGATGATCTTGTACGAGAGGCCGGCCGCCAGAAATGACACAAACGCATCAGATGGGAGACGCATCCGAAAAGTCGCGCCCGAGCGAATCGCCGGCGGCCCACTGGAATTGGGTTTTCCGGATCATGCGCAACCGGCGGCACGGTGCCACCATCATGTCGGAGGAGGAATCGATCATGCTTGTAGCGACAATCAAGAGTGACCGGCAGGTTCAGCAGGAGGTCCTTCGGGAGCTGCGCTGGGATTCGCGCGTGGACGAGACCGAAGTCGGCGTGGAAGTCGACAAGGGAATCGTTACCCTGACCGGAACCGTGAACAGCTACGCCAAGAAGCTCGCCGCCCGGGAAGCGGCGCACCGCGTCGTGGGAGTCCTCGACGTGGCCGACGACATCCAGGTCAAGTGGCCGGGCGGCCACGACCGGACGGATACGGACGTCGCGCGAGCCGTCCGGACGACCCTGGAGTGGGACGCCTTCGTCCCGGATCAGAAGATCCGGTCCACGGTCGCCGACGGCTTCGTGATACTCGAAGGGGAGGTCGCGACGTTGCGGGAGAGGGAGGACGCCGAGGCGGCGGTCCGCAATCTCGCCGGCGTCAAGGGAGTGCGCAATCGCCTCTTCGTCGCGGCCGTCAAAGCCGACCCGGCGAAGCTGCGCGAGTCGATCGAGGAGGCTCTCGAGCATCGCGCCGAGCGGGAAGCCGAACGCATTCGAGTGCAGGTCGACGACGGCACCGTCGTTCTGGATGGAAAAGTGCGGACCTGGCCGGAGAAGCAGGCGATCCTGGGAGCGGTCAGCCATGCCCCTGGAGTCCGAGAGGTGAGGGACAAGCTCACGGTCAGTCCCTGGGACTAACGTCGCTTCGCCTTGCGCGTGGTCTGCGCCTGCTGGGCGCACCGGCGAGCGGCTCGCGCGGATGCGCGCTCGACCGCTCGCCTGACCACGCGCAAGCGCTACGCTCCCGCGGCGCGCGCCTCCTCCCTCCTTCGTCGGGAGACTACGTGCGCCGCGAGTGCCGGCTGCATGCCAGCGAGTGCAGGGGACTGCCCGCTAAGGGTTTTGCGAGGGAACCCTCAACCCCCTGTCATCCTGAGCGAAGCGAAGGATCTGCTGTCGTAGCTTTGCGCCGCGGACAGCGGGCTAGTGCCAGGTGCGGTCCTGATGACCGCTGAGGATGAGGTCGGGGAGGTTCACGCAAGCCGTGACGGTTCCTGTCGGAATGGCGGGGGGACGGTGCGGGGTCCGGCGCATTGCGGGAAGGCGAGCCCAGCCCCGGTTGCGCGCCGGCCGCTCGCCGCGCAGGAACCAGACGCCGGAGCGAAGCCGGACGATGCGGCCTCCTGCGAGGACTACGGCCAGGGGAGCCGCCTTTTGCGGGCCGCCCTGGACTCTTCGAGTGAAAACGAACGACTCGGTCACGAGCGCAGTCTTTGCCAATCCCTGACCGGGGCCGATGATGCGAACGCATCAAAAGCGGGAACGGCTCAAGCTCGCCGTCGGAGCAGGCTTAAGAGAAAGAATGCGGCGGCGACGCTGATGATCACCGGTCCCGTCGGCTTGTGAAGGAGCGCCGCGACATAGCTCCCCAGTACGGTCGAGAGCACGGCGGCGAGCACCGCATACAGAAGCATTCCGGAGAGGCTGCCAGCCAGCCGTCGGGCCGTTGCCGCCGGGATGATGATCATCGAGCCCATGAGCAGGACCCCGAGGTATCGCAGCCCGAGGGCCACCGTGAGCGCAAAGGTCTCGAGGTAGAGCAGGTTCAGGCGCGCGACGTTGATGCCCGCTGTCCGCGCGACTTCCGGCGAGACCAGCACCAGGATGAGGCTGTTTTTCTTTTTCAGGACGAAGAGAACCATGCCGGCCGCGGCCAGAAACCCGAAGACGATCTCGCCGGCCGTAAGCTTGCCCGGGCCGCCGAACAGCGCCTCGATCAGCTCCTCTCCCGAGCTCATCAGGCTCCCCACCGCGAGGGCGGCCGAGAAGACCACGCCGATGATGGTCTCCGTGGCGATCCTCGTTCCGCGCTCGAGCGCCCAGATGAGGAGCGTGCCGAAGAAGAGCATCGCGCCCGCCCCGGCGAGAGGATGAATCCCGAGCGCGAGCGCCACCCCGATTCCCGGAAGCGCGACGTGCGATATGGCGTCGGCCGCGAGGGCCATTCGCCGCATGACGGCGAAGCAGCCGATGAGACCCGCGGCGATCGCGGTGGCGATCGAGAGGGCCAGCGCTCCGGGTTCAGGGCTCATGGACGTGGAACTCGACCGGAGTGCCGTAGAGCTCTTGAAGCAGCGCGGGGGTCAGGATCTGCCGGGGCGCTCCGAACCAGGAGCGCTCGCGGGTCAGGCAAAGGACGTTGGTCGCGAACCGATAGACCACGCTCAGGTCGTGTGAGATGAGAAGAACCGTCAGTCCTCGCTCCTTCTGGACGCGGGCAACGAGCTCATTGAGTCTCTCCTGTCCCGGCTCGTCCACGCCGGCCGTCGGCTCGTCGAGCAGCAGAACGCTCGGTCGTCCGATGAGCGCCATCGCGACGAGGAGACGCTGAAACTGCCCGCCGGAGAGCACGCCGATCGGCTTGCCGGCGACCTCGCGCAGGCCGACCTGCAAGAGAGCCTCGGGCACGTCCTCGCGGGCCCTCGTCACGCTCGCTTTGGCGAGCAGCAAGTCCCGGCCGGTGATCGGCAGGTCGCGTTCGATGTCGAGCTTTTGAGGCACGTATCCGATTCGCGTCCGAGGCGCCCACCGAATCCGGCCTCGATACGGGATGGAGCCCGCGAGCGCCCGGAACAGGACCGTCTTCCCGCACCCGTTTGGCCCGATGATGGC
This sequence comes from uncultured Acidobacteriota bacterium, assembly GCA_963837495.1. Classification (GTDB taxonomy): domain Bacteria; phylum Acidobacteriota; class Thermoanaerobaculia; order UBA5066; family Gp7-AA6; genus JAWOLE01. Next base: position 132,683 of record CAWINF010000003.1, read on the forward strand.
GAGCGACGTGCCCTCGGCGACGCGGAAACTCAAGCCCTGCAAGACGCTCGTCTGCCCGAAAGCGATGGAGAGGTCGTCCACCTCGATCGCGTTCACCATCCGTTCGAGGATAAGCCCCCTGGCGCCCGCGCGTCGAGGATCACCGGGCCGTGTATCCCCCGTCGATCACCAGCTCCGATCCGGTCACGAATCTCGATTCGTCGCAGGCGAGGTAGAGAATTCCGTAGGCGACCTCTTCCGGTTCGCCGACGCGCCCCACGGGATGCAGAGCGTCGAGGGCGCTTCTGAGCTTTTCCACGTCGCCCTGGGCTCTCAGGAATCTCTCCACCATGGGAGTCCAGATGAAGCCCGGGTGCACCGAATTCACCCGGATTCCCTCCTTCGCGTAGAGGAGCGCGTCGGTCTTGCTCATGAGCCGGACGGCGCCCTTGGAGGCGTGGTAGGGAGGAGAGTCGGCCGCCCCGACCAGCCCGTAGATCGAGGACAGATTGACGATGCTTCCTTCTCCGGCCCGACGCATCCAGGGGATCACGTGTTTCGTGCAGAAGAAGACCCCCTTGACGTTGACCGCCTGCACGCGGTCCCATTCTTCCTCGGACAGCTCATGGGTGGGCTTGTTCGCCCCGGCGATCCCGGCGTTGTTGACCAGAACGTCGATCCGTCCGAACGCTTCGCCGATCTCTCGCATGACCCGCTCGATATCGGACTCTCTGGCGACGTCGGCTCGCCAGCACCTGGCCGTGCCGCCCGCCCGCCCGATCCTGTCCGCGAGGCGCCCTCCCTCTTCGTCCAGCAGGTCCACGATGGCCACCTTCGCGCCTTCCCGCGCCAGAAGCTCGCAGGTGGCGCGGCCGATCCCGAGCGCGCCCCCGGTCACGATGGCCGCTTTTCCCTCCATCCGTCCCATCAGGCTCTCCTTTCACCCCGGCCAACGCGCAGGATCACGGAAAGGCCATGGCCGCGCAGGGCCACGGGTGTGTCGGTGGGCGTGGCATCCCCCTGGTCACGGCAACCGACGGGGCGCCGCGCTCGGGGCGGGCGTCGGCGCGGGCTGCGCCGCGGTTGCCGGCTTCTTCGCGACGGGCATGCGGAAGCGCGAGTCGTCAATCGGGACGTTCAACTCGATTTTCTCGAATTTGACCGACTGCTTCTGCGGGGCGCCCCGTGTCTTCGTTTCGAAGGAGTAGGGCAACAGGACGCCCATGACCTGCCGGTAATCGCCGATCTCGTTCTCGATCTCGGCCTGCGAGCCCTGGACCGTTCGGTGCGCGATGACCAGGACCTGCAGGTGCGTCTTCAGATCGAGGAAGATGTCGCGCACTTCTCCGCTCCTCAGGGTGACCTTGAGCCTCCAGGCATCGCGTCCGCCGATCTTCTCGAGTCCCATGGCCTCCACGCGGTGCCCTTTCGCCCGGTAATCCACCAGAGGGTTCCATCCATGTCGCCGAAGCTCCAGTGATTCGAGCCTCCCGACATGCGTCGCTCGGGTTTCCCCGCGAAAGGCGCGATGGCCCAGGCCGTCGTTCCGTCGTAGGCCTGGACCGCCATCTGGCTGCGCAGCGTGAACTCCCAGCGCGTCTTGTTCGGCCGCTTCACCTCAAGCACTGACGGCATCGCCGCGTCTCCGACCGTCAGCGTGCCCGTCAGTCGCATGGTTTGGATCGCCTGGATCTTCTCGAGGCCGCCCCGCGCCTCGATGTTCTTCGCGATCAGTTCGTCGGCCGTCTGTGACGCCGCGGCGGCCGCCCAAGCGATGCCGGCGACGGCCAGGCTGACTCGCAAGCTGGCACGCACCGTCTGGCTCTCCCTCCTCGCGCTACGAATGGGGAACCGGCGTCGGCGTCCTCGCCGAGAAGTACCGGCGGACGGCGCCCTCCGGCGGCTAGTCGCGGCTTTTCGGGCCGCGGTCGGCCGCGGAGTCGCTGCCTCTACGGGACGCGGCGCCTCGGAGGACGTCGCGGCGGCCGCCGCGGGCGCGGCGCCCATCTCCGCGCCTGCGAACGCCTTGACCGCTTCCGGTCCCCCGATGAGGATGAGCGCGCCCCGCGATCCATCTCCCTTCAGGCGCTTCACGAGCGGCGATTCTCCGAGAAAGAGGATGATCTTCGCCGTGCCGCGGCGGGCGACCAGGAACTCCTCTTCGCCAGCGGCCTCGCCCGGGAGCCGATCACGAGGTCGGCGGGCGGCGCGTCCGAAAAGGTGCGGTCGAGGACGAGCTCGACGCCTTCGCGCATGGGAACGCGTTCGGCGGCGCCGACGGTCAGGAGAGCGCGCGAAGCGGGGACGGAAGCGCGCGCCGCCTCCACGCGGGCCATGTCGCTCGCCGGCGGCACGACCATCAGGACGGGCGCGTCGGCGCCGCGCAACGCAACGGCGACGAGGAGCGAGACCGCGGGGAGCGCGGCCCGCAACAGGCTTCTCGAGGCGACAAGAACGCGGACCACTTCGCTTCCGGAAACCATTTCTCCCGGATGACGAAAGCGAATTACCACATCGTTCCCGATATGTTGACGTATAGCACCGCAGGTTGTAGAAGAAACCGCGAACGGCTCAAATTGAGCAAACGAATCAACCGCGGGCCCGGGGTGGATCTGCTCGGCTGCGTCTGAGGCTGGCGGCCGCGGTCTTCTTTTTTCTCGCCGGCTTCCAACTGTCGGCAGTCTCCGCGGCCGGACTGACTCGGCTACGATTTCGAAAACGGAGTGGCGGGACGCCGTCCTGTACTTCGTTCTCATCGACCGATTCGCCGACGCGGATCCGTCCAACGACGTCGCCGTCGATATCCGCTCGAAAGGGACCTTCCACGGCGGAGACTTGAAGGGGCTGATCGAGCATCTCGATGAGATCGCGGATCTGGGCGTGACGGCTCTCTGGATCAACCCGATCGTCAAGAACATCGACGGGTTCGTCACTGGAGCGGGCTTTCCGGACTGGGCCTATCACGGCTACTGGGCCGATGACTTCCTCGCCATGGACCAGTGATTCGGAACCGAGACGCAGCTCGCGTCGCTCGTCGAGGCGTGCAACCGGCGCGGCATCAAGGTGCTGCTGGACGTCGTCACAACCATGCGGGGTACGACTCCCATTACCTCGCGGATCCGAAGACGAAGGGATGGTCCGCACGGAGGGGGCGGGGACCTGCGGCCAGGACGACGTGACCTCCTGCGTGGCCGGATTGCCCGACTCAAGACCGAGCTGCCGAGGTCGCCGACTTCCTGATGAAGGCGCAGATCGGGTGGGCGAAGCGCTCCGGCGTCGACGGGTTCCGCCTGGACACGGTCAAGCACATGGACCACTCCTTCTGGAAGGAGCACCGCAGGCGCACCGGGAGGCGCTCGGGAAGGGCCTCCTCCTGGGCGAGGTTGGGGGGAGACGCGAGCGTCCTGGATCCGTGGTTCGAAGGGGACGAGATCGACGCCGGCTTCGCTTCTCCTTCTCCGGAAGCGTCGTGGGCGGCTGCTGGGCCGCGGCCGAACCGTCGCCTTCGAGGTACCTCCAGTCGCGCGACAAGGGCCAGGGATACCTCGTCTCGCACTTCCTGTCCTCGCACGACGTGACCGGCGCGCTCAAGCTCCTGAACGGCGATCTCGCTCTCTTCCGCCTCGCGGCGCTCCTGCAGCGACCGCGAGCGGCATCCGATGATCATTACGGCGAGGAAGTCGCGAGGCCGGGCGGCGACTGGCCGGAGAATCGCAGCGACATGCCGTGGGGGCACGCAAGACCGCCCGGCGCCGGCGGCCCGCGACGAGGCCCTCCGCGCCGATTACAAGAAGCGATCGACATCCGCAGGGGCATCCCGCCCTCTCGCATGAGCGCGCTTGGCGATCGCCACCGACGAGACCTCTACGCGTTCTCCGGCGCGACGGAATCGAAAGAGTGTGATAGCAATCAACAGCGAAAAAACAAGCGAAAAAAGATGACAAAAAAAATAAAGAAAGAACAAAGAAGGGGGGCGGGCTGTCGGCGCGCATCCTGACGCGCGCCTGCGGCAAGGTCGGCGCCGCCGTGACGGCGCAGCGGAGGAGTTGATGGCGGACGTCCGGTTCGAGCACGTGGCCAAGCGGTTCGACAAGGTCTCGGTCATCGAAGATCTAAACCTCGACGTCCGGGATCACGAGTTCATGGTCCTCGTGGGGCCCTCCGGCTGCGGCAAGTCCACGGCCCTCCGGATGATCGCGGGGCTCGAGGAGATCTCCGACGGGAAGATCGAAATCGGAGGCCGGGTCGTCAACGAGCTGCCCCCCAAGAGCCGCGACATCGCCATGGTCTTTCAGAACTACGCCCTCTACCCGCACATGACCGTCCGCGAGAACCTGGAGTTCGGCTTGAAGATCCGCAAGCTCCCGCGAGCCGAGATCGACAAGCTCGTCACCGAGGCGGCGGAGATCCTGGAGATCTCGCACCTGCTCGACCGCAAGCCCAAGCAGCTCTCGGGCGGCCAGCGCCAGCGCGTGGCCCTCGGCCGCGCGATCGTCCGCAAGCCCGCGGTGTATCTCTTCGACGAGCCCCTCTCGAACCTGGACGCGAAGCTGCGCGTCCAGATGCGCGCGGAGATCAAGAAGCTGCAGCGGCGCCTGGAGACAACCACCGTCTACGTCACCCACGACCAGACCGAGGCGATGACCATGGGGAGCCGGATCGCCGTCATGAAGGACGGGAGGATCCTGCAGGTCGGCACGCCGCTGGAGATCTACGACAAACCCCGGAACCTCTTCGTCGCCAACTTCATCGGCACGCCGCCGATGAACTTCATCAACGCGACGATCCGGGACGGGGGAGCGACGCTGGCCGCTTCGAAGTTCTCGCTGCCGGTGCCCGCTTCGCTCAAACCGGTGACCGCCCCCCTCGACGGCAGGGAGGTCACGGTGGGAGTCCGGCCGGAGCACATCCTTGATCCCGCGATTCCGACGCGCGGCGAGAAGGCGAAGCTCCCCGCCGAAGTCGAGGTCATCGAGCCTCTCGGCGACGAGGTGATCGTGCACGCGCGCGTCGGGGACGACCTGCTCGTCTACAAGGTTGAACCGCAGCGGACACCGGAAGTCGGCCAGAAGCTCGAGATCGCCGTCGAGCTCGACCGCCTGCATCTCTTCGACGCCGAAACGGAAAAATGTCTTGGAACCTGATCGAGAAACGGAGGTTGACGATGAAACCGTTCCGATTTGCAGCTGTGAGCTCGGCCTCGTGCTGCGGGCGCTCGCGCGAGGCGCGGAGATCGTGTGTGGCACGCTAGAGCGAGGAGAAGGAAGCCTCGAGAAGGTGTCGCCAGTACCGCTCGCGGCGCAAGGGCAATCGGGTCACGACCTGGCGTTACGACGCCTTCGCGGACAAGATCACCGCCGCCGTGCGCGGGAAGGGGACCGACATCTTCATCTACGCGCAGGACGACTGGGCGGCTGGATCGAGGCCGGCAACACGGGGACCGATCGACTACTTCCTCGACAAGGCGAGACGCGACGCTTGATACAGACGACCTGGACGCGGTGACTGACAAGGGCACGGTCTACGGTCTCCCCTTGAACTACAAGGTGATGACGATGATCTACAAAGAGAAACTAGTCAAGGAGAAGATAAAGAAATAGGGAGAGATAGTAGAGATGGATAAGAAGCTAAAGAAAGAGAAGGAGGGACAATAAGGGATAGATTACTAGTAAGAAGACTTCTACTAAGAAGATTGTATGATGAAAGGCTTAGGAGGAAGAGTTTTAGAAGAGAAGAAATGGATGGTTTAGAACAAAGAGCAGAAAGTGAAGTAGATGGAGCTGCTAATGAGGTGGTAAGAGAAGGAAAAGATAGTAAAGGAAGAGAAGTAGAAGGCAATGATAAAGGAAATATAAAAAGAGGGGAAGGAGGAGATAGTATACTAAGGCAAATGGTTAATGGGAGAGATAGATAAGGGAGTAGACTAAGGCATAGAGCTACTGAGAAAGATAGAAGAAGAAGGAGGCAAGAAGATGAGATAATGGATGAAGGTGGAAGGAGTGTTAATAGACTATAAGTAGAAGAACAAGGAAGAAGATTAAGAGTTAGATAAATAAATGAAGGAAGAAGGGGAGGAGAAGATATTGGAAGTAGAAGGAAGATAGAAAGAGTAGAACAAGGAGGTATACAAAGACGAAGATGTGGAGAAGGAAGAGGTACTATAGGACTAAAGCAAGCAGGTAGACGTGGAGAGCTCATGCAGAACCTGGCGGAGATGAAGATGGTATGGTAGATAGATAAGACGGAGATGAACAAGATAAATAAGAAGGAGGAAAAGAAAAAGCAGGAAATAGAAGAGGAAAAGAAGAAGGTAGAGAAGGAAATAGAGGGATTAAGGAAGAGTTAGTGAAGAAGGACTACTATATGAGGAGGAGTTTAGGCATAGGAATGGAAGAAGAGTAGGAAATAGAGATAGGCATAGATTACGAGTTGCTAGAGGGAGAAAGACGGAAGAGAGAGAAAGAGAAGGAAAAGAGGCTAGAGGTGGTTAGTCTGAGAGATTAGAAGGAGGAAGTATAGAAGTTAGATGTGAAGAGAGAGAAAGGAATGCAAAAGCTAATAGAAGATTGGAAGAAGAGATTGAGAGATAAAAAGAAGGAGAGAGTAGTGGAGACGAAAGGGATAAGATTAGAGGACTAGACATTTATACAGGACAAGGGGGAGAAGGAGATAAAAAGGAGGCTGGAAAGGGAAGAGAAGATATTTTTAGATAAGGAAGAGAGATTTAGAGAGGAGATAGAGAAGAAAAGCTAAGAGGGAGAGGAGAGGGTAGATGAGATAGAGATATAGAAGACTAAGTAGGGAAAAATAGAGGTAGATTGAAAGATAGAGAAGGAGGAAATGGTGGTAGGGATGGAGCAGATGGAGAAGAAGGAGATAGTATATAGGAGTAAAAAGAATAGGGAAGTAGCTCTTCTCTGCTAAGAAGAGATGGTAGAGCTCTAACTCTAGCTATAGGGCGAAGTGGGGGAGAGAAAGTGGCTACTGGAGTTGCTAGAAGAAGTACTGCTGGAAGGAGAGCTAGAGAGCTACGAAGAGCACTAACAGAAAGTACTAGAGACAGACAGGCGGGATCTGGAAAAAGAGGTGTAGAGAGAAGTAGAGAAAGAGGAGGCAGCGCTTAAAGCTGTCTTTTCCGAGATGTAAGTGTAAGGAGAGATACATGAGAAGAAGTGGGATAGAGAACTGCTTAGGAGATAGAGAGGAATAGTGAAGGAAGATGGAAGATTGGAAGAGAAGAAGATAAGAGAGGAGATAGAAGATAAGAGAGAGCAGGAGGGGAAGGCTATGGGGGGAGTAGGGGTATTGGAGCTAGTACTATTGTATTACATAGGTATAGGAGGAGCTGAGAGATTGGGAGAGATACTGAGAAAGAAAAGAGAGGAATACCTCTACATCAAGATAGATATGCTAGGCATGATAGTACTAGTCTTCTTATATTTATTCTACGGAGTAGAGATCTATTTCAAAGAAGAGAAGATATATAAGAAATAGAAGATTCTGAAGGAGATATGGGAGAGATTGGAGAACTATGAGAGCATATTAGGAGACTTATACATAGATAGGAGTGAAGAGGAAGGAGATATAGTATACAACTACTTCAACTTCTACTGGAAGTTTCTCTACAAGTAGTCTGGAAGGTATATAAAGTCAAGATAGGAGTCTAAGTAGGGCTACTATTGGATCTCATATAGAACAAGAAGGGACTAGAGCTGAGAAAGGTATAAAGGGTGCTACTGATATTTATATGGGAAGTGAAAAACTACATCACAGCGCTTATCTGGAGAGGGATGTTACAAGAGCAGTTAGGAGTCATCAAAGAGGTGATACAGATCTAAGGGGGATAGATGGTCTACTGGTTAGAGAAGATCTTCACCTCCTTTCTGACAGCGCTCACGACCAACGGCTGGCTCTCGTTCCCCTTCATGATGGTCATTTCGCTCGGCGCTCTGCAGTAGATCCGGGTGAGATCTACGAGGCCGAGCGTGAAGGGGATAAGAGCTGGCAGCAGTTAAGGGAGATCACATAGAAGTATCTGAAGATAGAGCTCATATAGGAGATCATCATCTAGGTAGTCTGGAACTACAACATGTAAAACATCATATATCTAGAAAAGAAAGGAGAGAAGGAGAGAAAGAAAGAGATAAAAAAAGAGAAGGAATAAAAGAAAGATAAAAAAAAAAAAAAAAAAAAAAAAAAAAAAAAAAAAAAAAAAAAAAAAAAAAAAAAAAAAAAAAAAAAAAAAAAAAAAAAAAAAAAAAAAAAAAAAAAAAAAAAAAAAAAAAAAAAAAAAAAAAAAAAAAAAAAAAAAAAAAAAAAAAAAAAAAAAAAAAAAAAAAAAAAAAAAAAAAAAAAAAAAAAAAAAAAAAAAAAAAAAAAAAAAAAAAAAAAAAAAAAAAAAAAAAAAAAAAAAAAAAAAAAAAAAAAAAAAAAAAAAAAAAAAAAAAAAAAAAAAAAAAAAAAAAAAAAAAAAAAAAAAAAAAAAAAAAAAAAAAAAAAAAAAAAAAAAAAAAAAAAAAAAAAAAAAAAAAAAAAAAAAAAAAAAAAAAAAAAAAAAAAAAAAAAAAAAAAAAAAAAAAAAAAAAAAAAAAAAAAAAAAAAAAAAAAAAAAAAAAAAAAAAAAAAAAAAAAAAAAAAAAAAAAAAAAAAAAAAAAAAAAAAAAAAAAAAAAAAAAAAAAAAAAAAAAAAAAAAAAAAAAAAAAAAAAAAAAAAAAAAAAAAAAAAAAAAAAAAAAAAAAAAAAAAAAAAAAAAAAAAAAAAAAAAAAAAAAAAAAAAAAAAAAAAAAAAAAAAAAAAAAAAAAAAAAAAAAAAAAAAAAAAAAAAAAAAAAAAAAAAAAAAAAAAAAAAAAAAAAAAAAAAAAAAAAAAAAAAAAAAAAAAAAAAAAAAAAAAAAAAAAAAAAAAAAAAAAAAAAAAAAAAAAAAAAAAAAAAAAAAAAAAAAAAAAAAAAAAAAAAAAAAAAAAAAAAAAAAAAAAAAAAAAAAAAAAAAAAAAAAAAAAAAAAAAAAAAAAAAAAAAAAAAAAAAAAAAAAAAAAAAAAAAAAAAAAAAAAAAAAAAAAAAAAAAAAAAAAAAAAAAAAAAAAAAAAAAAAAAAAAAAAAAAAAAAAAAAAAAAAAAAAAAAAAAAAAAAAAAAAAAAAAAAAAAAAAAAAAAAAAAAAAAAAAAAAAAAAAAAAAAAAAAAAAAAAAAAAAAAAAAAAAAAAAAAAAAAAAAAAAAAAAAAAAAAAAAAAAAAAAAAAAAAAAAAAAAAAAAAAAAAAAAAAAAAAAAAAAAAAAAAAAAAAAAAAAAAAAAAAAAAAAAAAAAAAAAAAAAAAAAAAAAAAAAAAAAAAAAAAAAAAAAAAAAAAAAAAAAAAAAAAAAAAAAAAAAAAAAAAAAAAAAAAAAAAAAAAAAAAAAAAAAAAAAAAAAAAAAAAAAAAAAAAAAAAAAAAAAAAAAAAAAAAAAAAAAAAAAAAAAAAAAAAAAAAAAAAAAAAAAAAAAAAAAAAAAAAAAAAAAAAAAAAAAAAAAAAAAAAAAAAAAAAAAAAAAAAAAAAAAAAAAAAAAAAAAAAAAAAAAAAAAAAAAAAAAAAAAAAAAAAAAAAAAAAAAAAAAAAAAAAAAAAAAAAAAAAAAAAAAAAAAAAAAAAAAAAAAAAAAAAAAAAAAAAAAAAAAAAAAAAAAAAAAAAAAAAAAAAAAAAAAAAAAAAAAAAAAAAAAAAAAAAAAAAAAAAAAAAAAAAAAAAAAAAAAAAAAAAAAAAAAAAAAAAAAAAAAAAAAAAAAAAAAAAAAAAAAAAAAAAAAAAAAAAAAAAAAAAAAAAAAAAAAAAAAAAAAAAAAAAAAAAAAAAAAAAAAAAAAAAAAAAAAAAAAAAAAAAAAAAAAAAAAAAAAAAAAAAAAAAAAAAAAAAAAAAAAAAAAAAAAAAAAAAAAAAAAAAAAAAAAAAAAAAAAAAAAAAAAAAAAAAAAAAAAAAAAAAAAAAAAAAAAAAAAAAAAAAAAAAAAAAAAAAAAAAAAAAAAAAAAAAAAAAAAAAAAAAAAAAAAAAAAAAAAAAAAAAAAAAAAAAAAAAAAAAAAAAAAAAAAAAAAAAAAAAAAAAAAAAAAAAAAAAAAAAAAAAAAAAAAAAAAAAAAAAAAAAAAAAAAAAAAAAAAAAAAAAAAAAAAAAAAAAAAAAAAAAAAAAAAAAAAAAAAAAAAAAAAAAAAAAAAAAAAAAAAAAAAAAAAAAAAAAAAAAAAAAAAAAAAAAAAAAAAAAAAAAAAAAAAAAAAAAAAAAAAAAAAAAAAAAAAAAAAAAAAAAAAAAAAAAAAAAAAAAAAAAAAAAAAAAAAATTTTTTTTTTTTTTTTTTTTTTTTTTTTTTTTTTTTTTTTTTTTTTTTTTTTTTTTTTTTTTTTTTTTTTTTTTTTTTTTTTTTTTTTTTTTTTTTTTTTTTTTTTTTTTTTTTTTTTTTTTTTTTTTTTTTTTTTTTTTTTTTTTTTTTTTTTTTTTTTTTTTTTTTTTTTTTTTTTTTTTTTTTTTTTTTTTTTTTTTTTTTTTTTTTTTTTTTTTTTTTTTTTTTTTTTTTTTTTTTTTTTTTTTTTTTTTTTTTTTTTTTTTTTTTTTTTTTTTTTTTTTTTTTTTTTTTTTTTTTTTTTTTTTTTTTTTTTTTTTTTTTTTTTTTTTTTTTTTTTTTTTTTTTTTTTTTTTTTTTTTTTTTTTTTTTTTTTTTTTTTTTTTTTTTTTTTTTTTTTTTTTTTTTTTTTTTTTTTTTTTTTTTTTTTTTTTTTTTTTTTTTTTTTTTTTTTTTTTTTTTTTTTTTTTTTTTTTTTTTTTTTTTTTTTTTTTTTTTTTTTTTTTTTTTTTTTTTTTTTTTTTTTTTTTTTTTTTTTTTTTTTTTTTTTTTTTTTTTTTTTTTTTTTTTTTTTTTTTTTTTTTTTTTTTTTTTTTTTTTTTTTTTTTTTTTTTTTTTTTTTTTTTTTTTTTTTTTTTTTTTTTTTTTTTTTTTTTTTTTTTTTTTTTTTTTTTTTTTTTTTTTTTTTTTTTTTTTTTTTTTTTTTTTTTTTTTTTTTTTTTTTTTTTTTTTTTTTTTTTTTTTTTTTTTTTTTTTTTTTTTTTTTTTTTTTTTTTTTTTTTTTTTTTTTTTTTTTTTTTTTTTTTTTTTTTTTTTTTGTTGCTTTTTGAGAGTTATGATGAGTTTTTTGTGTTTTTTGATTTTTCTAATGTTTCCTAGTGTTTTCGATGATTATTGTTTTTTCTTCGGCTAAGATTTGTATGAGTTGATGTTATTATTTGTTATGATTTATGTGTATAATGATTTTATGTATTTTGATGATTTTTTGTTTGAGATGTTTTGATTGGGAGAGTTTGATGTTTGTGTTTTACTCTTAGAATTGTAGAGTTTGAGTGAGTTTTTTATTATTTATGATTTTATTGGTATGTTTTTTATGATGTTAGTGTTTGATTATGTATTTGATTATTGATTATTGATTAGATTTGGTGTTTATTATATTTTGTAGTTTGGTTTTCATATGTTAGATTTATTGGGTGATGATGGTTAAGTATTTTTAGTTGGTAGGTTGAGATTTGATTAGTTTTAGGGTTTTTAGAGATATATATGTTTGTTTGAGGTGATTGTTGTTAGGTGAGTGATTGTTGGTGATGATTTTGTGAGAGTTATTAGTTTTTTATTTTATTGGTATATGATTTGTTTGATGTTTATTGTGTTTTGTATGATTGTGACCATTGATATGAGTTTTGTGTTTGTTGTTGATATTGTTGATGATGATTGGTAGTTTTATTATTGGATGTTTATGTGATGTGTTTATTGTCTTTACGACTCTATTGCTCTCTTACTACTACTTTCGCTAATTTCTTGTATGATGATATTTGATGTAGTTTATATTTGTTGAGATGATGTTGATACTGCAGTATGAGTTTGTTGTTTTAGTATACTGTGGTTGAGTGTGTTGATTATTAGTATATGGGTTTTTTTTGATTTGATGATGTTAGTGTTTGTTGTTTGAGTGTATTAGTTTGGTTTGTGAGATGGTTCGGTATGATTTTTGTTGTGGTATTTGATTGTGGTTGTAGGTGTTTAGTGTTTTGTTGATTTTGGTTTGGTGATGAGTTTGCTTTTGGAGAGGTAGATGTGTGTGATTTGCTTTTTGTTTTTTTTGGTGGTGTTTTTGCTTGTGAGGAGAGGTTTTGTTGATTGTGTGATGATATGTGAGAGGTTGTGATTTGGGATGATTGAGGTGTGATTGATTGTTTGATGCGATGTTGATGATTTGTTGAGGTGAGTTGGTGTTCTGATTGAGCGTTGAGCGCTTTCGATGAGTGCGCGTACACTTCTAACTTTACTCGATTCTACTCGACCGTCCGACGTTGGTTGATTTATACGCTGCTTGTGCTAGTTTGAGATGATTGTGAGTGTTGTAGCTGTTGACCCTCGCCTTGGATGTGCGGCAGGCGTTGTGATTTTGTTAGTTGTAGATGCGATTGCGTCGAGTTTACTTTCTAGTTTTACGATAGATTTGAATGTGATTGATTAGTTTATTTTTTTGTGTGTGTTGTGTTGTGATGATGATGTTTTGTTTTTTTTGTTAGATGTTGAGGATTTTCTAGTTGCGTTGAGTGATTCGAGAAGATGATTGATGTTGCTGTACGTCTCTTGTTTTTCTCTCTACTTCTCGTTGCGCGTCTGTGTTGTTGATGATGATGATGAGATAGAGTACGATTCTGATGATTTTGGTAGAGCAGAGAGTGCTCAGTAGATACGTGTTTGTTTGCACGTAGATAGCGCGTTACTCTGTTTTCTATTGTCGCTTCCCCGAAGATGTTTTAGTGCCCATTATGTCATATGTGGTTTCGATGATCTCTCGTCTTCTTTATATATAGGGAGTTAGTATTGATGATGCGATCGATTCGAGAAGTTTTGTAGATCTAGGACGCGCTCCGTCTCTCCAACGCGCACGAAGGCTAGCACTCTCGACGAAGGGAGCCGGCGTCAGCAGTTCGAGCGTTCCCTTCCGAACGTTCAACACTTCCGACGCGAATCAGATACGGCAGCGGGAGAGGATCGAGCCTGGATGTTCGTCTGCGCGCGACTTGCGTCGCCTGGCTCGGCGCAAACGGGACTAGGATAGCCGCTCGTGAATCCTCCTCCGGGTGTTGCGTTCTAGGGCATGGGATGCGCTTGGCCTCGTCGTTGTTCGTCGGCCCGTTCTGCAGGCCGATCTCCTCTCGTAGCAGAGAAACGGGGCGCCCGCAGCGTCAGGAGGATGGCCGCCGCGTTGCGCATCTTGCCGGATTCTAACCGAGCGCGTGGCTACGCGGATCTGATCGTGGTTGGTCAGGAATGGCGCGTCTACGACGCCCGGCGGATAGACTGCCTGGATCTCGGCGAGCTTGGCCGCGACGGCGGAGGCGTCGCCCGGTCCAGCTGGCGAGGATCTGATCGGCCAAGGGGAAGTCGAAGTTCATGGGCAGCTCGTCGCCGTCGGCGATCTGAGCCGTGGACTGAAGTAGGTCGCGATGATGGGCGTGTCCGTCCAGTCTCTCCGACCAGTGTGGCCTCTGTACGGGTGGCTCGCACGAAAGCGGCGATTTCCTTCCAGTAGGCATGAGTCTCCGGCGTGTCCACCTGGGCTTGCCCGGGTCGTCCTCCACGATGTGCCGGGCGGCGTCGAGCCGGAACCCGTCGGCGCCGCGGTCGAGCCAGAGCCTGGCGAGGCGCTCGATCTCGCGCCGGACGGCGGGCGTGCGGAGTTCAGGTCGGGCACGCCGCTCGAGAAGACGCCGTAGAAATAGAAGCCGTTCAAGGGATGCCAGGTCGGGTTCGCGCCGCCCCAGGGCTGCGTCGAGCCGGGATCGTCTGGTCTCCAGACGTACCAGTCCCGATGCGCCGAGGAGGGAGACGAGGCGGAGTCGGTGAACCACGGGTGCCCGGAGCCCGTGTGGTTCACGACGAAGTCCAGGATGATCCGGATCCCCGCCGGTGCGCCTCCGAGACGAGACGCGCGAAGTCCGCGTTCGTCCCGTAGTCCGGGTTGATCGTCTCGTAGTCGACCGTGTCGTAGCCGTGATAGCTCGGCGACGCGAAGACCGGCATCAGCCAGAGCGCGTCCACTCCCAGATCCGTCGTCGTCGCCGGATCGCCGTCGTTCAAGTAATCGAGCTTCTCGATCAGGCCGGCGAGGCTCCCTTGCCGTCGCCGCCGGAGTCCGGAAGCTGCGCACGAAGGCCTCGTAGAAGACGGCGCCGCGCGTCCAGCCGTTCTGCCACTGGGCCGGCCCTCTCGGGGCGACGGTGCGTGTTGGCGGACGCTCGGGCGGACGCGCGGCCGGCGGATTGCGAAAGGCGCACGTCCATACGACGAGGCCGAACAGCGTGACCAGCAGCAGGCGCGCGCGGGACATACTCCCTCCGCTCGAAGGCTCGGCGAGAGCCGCCCGCTATTCTATCGTCCGCGGCGAGCCGCCGCCGGGTCTCTCCCGTGAACGGTTTCGACAGCGCCCGGCGAGCCGCCGTCATCCAGGACCTCCTGTCTCACCTCTTCAAGCGCCCCTCCGATCTGCTTCCGTTCGACGAAGTGCGCGAGAGGCTCCGCCTGAGCCATGTCGTGGACCGGGGGGTTCAGGACGTTCCCCTCGACCGGATCGCCGGCACGGTCCAGAGGGAGCGCGAGTTCACCCGCGCTTTCCTGCCGCGGGAGGAAAAGCTGCGGGAGCGGTGGGAAGACGTCGAGGAGCTTGCCGAGGGCGCGCGCGGGTTTCCGCCCGTGGAGCTCTACCGCGTCGGCGACGTGGACTTCGTCGTCGACGGCCATCACCGGGTCTCCGTCGCGCGCGCCCAGGGCGCCCCGACGATCGAGGCGCGCGTCAAGGAGTTCCTGACCGACGTTCCCTTGCAACCGGGCGCTTCCATCGAAGACGTGATCCTCAAGGAGGGGCTGGCCGGCTTTCTCGAGGCGTCGGGGCTCGTTCCCTCCTCGCCCGACGAGTTCCGCGTCACGGAGCCGGGGGGCTACGAGCGTCTCCTCGACCACATCAGCGTGCACCGCTACTACCTCGGCATCGAGCGCGCGGGCCCGGTCTCGTGGGAGGAGGCGGCACGCTCCTGGTACGAGACGGTCTACCGGCCGATGATCGAGACGATCCGGCGGAGTCGCGTCCTCCGCGAGTTTCCGGACCGGACCGAGACCGACCTCTATCTGTTCACGATGGACCACCTTCATCATCTGCGGCAGCGCTACGGGCCGAGGTTCCCGCTTTCCCGGGCCGTGCGGCACTTCGAGCTGTCGCTGACGCCTCGCAGGTCTCCGCTCGCCAGGCTGAAGCTCTGGTGGACCAGGCTTCGGGGATGAGATCAGAGTCCCTCGACTTCGCGGACGAGCGTCGCCATCTGCGCAAGCCGCGCTTCGAGTCTGGCCGGGCGAGCCCCGGGTTCGGACAGGATCCGTCTCACGCGATTGTGGAAGCGCGCGGGGCGCAGGGCGAACGCGCCGGTCGCCGCGAGAGAGCCCTTCTCGTTGACGAAGTACCGGCGGTTGGCCGCAAAGAGCACCTGCACGAGGCACGCGGCGCTCTGGAAGAGCGAGCCGGAGACGTGAAGCACGTCCCCGCGCCGGGCAGACTTCTCCGCCGCCTCCAGGGCGAACCGCGCCTGCCACAGAAACGATCGGCGGATCGCGTCGCGCAAGGCGGCGGGATAAGGCCGCGTGCGGCGCTGCAGTGATGCGAGCCGCCCGCGCGGATCGTGGCGGATGGCCGCGTAGTGCGCCTCGCCGGCGTAGATGTGGCTGTGAAACGCGTGCGGGTGCCCCGGCTGATAGTGCGAGGAGATTATTCCCCGCCGCGCGTCCGTGATCGCCCGCTCGACGCGCGAGAGATCGCGGTAGATCCAGTCGACACGCCGTCCCTGGATCCGGAGCCAGGCGCCCCCGTCGATCCACGGTCCCCAACCGCCGACCGGCGTCACGGCCGGAGTACTCCGGCGCCCCTCGAGACTGCGCGCCAGGGACCGCAGCCTCGGAATCGCCGGAGGACGCGCCGGATCGTAGTAGAGGCCCAGGTCGATGTCGGAGAAGGAGTCTCTCTCGCCGCGCGCCCGGGATCCCCCAACGGCGATGGCGGCGATGCCCGGCACCTCCGCGAGCCTCTCCACGATGCGCGCGATGAGCGCGTCGGTCTCGTCCTCGTGCCGGAGCCGGGGTCGCATCAGATCATTCCCGGCCAGGCCGGGCCGCGCTCACGCCAGCGCGACAGGAGCCTGGCTCGCACGGCCTCGGGCAAGGCACCGCGGGCGACCGCCGCCAGGTGCGCGGAGAGCCGCGCGAGCGATCGCGTTCCGACGATGGCGGCGGCGACACCCGGCGCGTGCGCGGCGAAGCGCAGGGCGGCTTCCGCCGGCTCGAGCCCTCCGAGGTCGTAGGCCAGCTCTCTCCAGCGCTGGAAATACGCCGCGGCGGCCGCGTCGCCGGCGGGCGGCGCCGTCCGGCTCCAGGGCGCGTTGCCGAGAGGACGCTTGGCAAGAACGCCCATGCCCCGCGCGGCCGCGCGGGCGACCGTGCCGTTCTCCAGGGAGGCGAGATCGCAGACGTTGACCGAGGTCTGGGCGCCGGTGAAGCGGCCGGAATCCACGGCCCAGTCGAGCGGGTCGCCGTCGCCCGAGTAGGCAGCCACGCGGATCTTCCCGGCTTCCCGAGCGCGCGAGAGCGCCGCCACGACTTCGCCGCTCGCGAGGACTTCGACCGGGCAGGAGTGGAGATGGACTATGTCTATGACGTCGGTCCGCAGCTTCTCGAGCGCGAGATCGATTCCCGCCTCCACGGCCGGCCCGGTCCAGTCAGGGAGGCCGGGCACGCTGTAGCCCACCTTGGTCGAAAGGACGACCTCCTTCCTGCGGCTCGAAAGGTGCCTGCCGATGCGCTCTTCGGAGAGGCCATAGCTGCGAGCCGTATCGATGAGCGTCGCGCCGGCGTCCACGGCGCCGTTCAAGAGCGCCGCGGCCTCTGCCTCCGAGAGCCCAGGATCTCCCGCCGCGGCGGCGCCGTAGCCCAGCGCCGGAACGGTCAGCCCAGTCCGGCCGAAGTCTCGATTCAATGACGGCATCCGCATCGCGGCAGATCCTCGCGACGCGCTGTCGGGAGCGGGGCTCAGCGCCCCGCCGCGCGCGAAAAGGAGAGCGTCTCGCCTGCCTCGCGGTTCTCGAAACGCATCTCGCCTGCCGAGAACCGCACGCTCCAGTCCTTCGCGACGCTCTGGACCTCTCCGGCTCCGAGCGCGGCGCGGCAATTGGGGAACGGTTTGACCGTCCCCTCGAAGGCGTCGTTCCTGCGCGTCAGGAGCGTCCAGCAGCCTGCCTCGAGCTCGGTCGGGGAGAAAGTGGGATCGGAGAAGCGCCGCGCCGCCTCGACGGGGTCGACCCCCGGGATGAACACCAGCCAGAGGGCGTTCCCCTGATAAGAAATCCGCCAGAGACCGCGCAGAAGAACCGCGTCTCCCTTGTATCTGCCCGTGACCCGGACCTGGACCTTTTCGAGTTGGAGCGTCGGCGTCGCGCCGAGAGGCGCCGAGACGATCGTCAGATCGTTGCCGGGACTCGAGCCGCGAAAGGTTCCAACCAGCATGCGGGTCAGCTCCGCGGCGGGTTTGGCCGGCGGCTTCTCCGGGACCCGAGCTTCGCCAGTGAGCAACAGGAGGCCTCCGGAGAAGACGAGCGTGGGCAGCACGGCACCGAGACCGCGAGTTGTCCCCCGGAAATTCATGCCCTTCTCCTTTCGCGCCAACGCTGCCAGTGCCGAGGCGATCAACGTCAGCGAAGAAGCATCGGATCCCATCGCTTTGGAGTCAAGGACGAGGTCTCCCAGGCGGGCGCGTCCGCCGGCATCTGGCCCCTCGCGCGGCGAAGGGCTTGGCCGTCCCGAGCTAAACGGCCCGGTCCTGCCGAGGGGGAATGAGTCTCCGGCGGGAGGCGTCCCCCCGGGCGCGCGGGTGGGCCTTGACATCGCCGCGGCGCCGCCTCTCGTAATCCTGGAGCTTTCTCCGCGCGGCCTCGAAGCCTTTGCGTACGGCCAGATGCACGTCCTCCTCGGTCGGCTGCAACTCGACGGCGATTTCCTCTCCCGGCACCGTCAGGCGGATGCGAACGCCGAACAGGGCCCCTTTGCGGTGGTGGCCGCGCGGGGATTCGACCCACACCTGACAGTTCTGGATGTCGTCGGAGTAGCGCGAGAGGCGCTCGGACCATCCCTGGATCCGGTCTTCGACCGCCGGCGACACCGCCATGTCGAGCAGGTGAATCTGCAGCATTTGAAAGCCTCCTTCGGGCCGGCGGGTACGCTGCGTGAACCGGTCCGGCGTACTCCGCGCATGCTGCACGGAAATCGTCCGGACGGCATGAGCCAAACGCACCGGGCGAGCAAATGATCCGGGCGGTTCTTGTGGCGAAACGGGGTGGGACCCATCATATGAAGTCTTCCTGGAAGGAGAGGTCCGAACCTAGCCGGAGAAGCAGGCGATCCTGGGAGCCGTCAGCCACGCGCCCGGCGTTCGAGAGGTGACGGAGAGGCTCGCGGTCAATCCCTGGGTTTGACATCGGGCCGCGACGGGACGAGGGTCGTTCCTGACGCTTCCCGCGTTGAGACCTTCGTATCATCCTTCTTCGGCCTCTTCGTGAAACAGTAGGACGGCACGGCGGATGCGCCGCGGGAGGAGGTGGCGATGGAAGATGAAGTCCAATCCGGCCGGTTCCGCGACCGGATCGACGCGGGAAGAATCCTGGCGGACCGGCTCGGCACGTATCGGGGCAAAGACGTCCTTGTCCTCGGCATCCCTCGAGGAGGCGTGCCGGTCGCAGCCGAGGTCGCTCGCAGGCTGAACGCGGAACTGGACGTGCTCGTGGCCCGAAAGCTCGGAGCGCCTGGGCAGCCGGAGCTCGCGATCGGCGCTGTGACCGCCAAAGGCGGGGAGTTCATCAACGAAGAGATGGTCGGTTCTCTCGGGGTTTCCCGGGCCTACCTGCAGGACGTGAGGCGGGACCAGATGGCCGAGGCCCGCCGGCGCGAAGCGCGGTTCCGCGGAAACCGGCCCGCGGAACGAATCCAGGATCGCGTCGTGATCCTGGTGGACGATGGGCTGGCCACCGGAGCCACCATGCGAGCGGCGGTTCGCTCTGTCCGGAAGCACGGACCGGCCTTCCTCCTCGTGGCGGTGCCGGTCGGCTCGCGAGAAGCGTGTGCCGCCCTGCAGGAGGAAGCCGACGAGGTCATCTGTCCCCTGATCCCCGACTCCTTCGGGGCGGTCGGTTACTTCTACGAGAACTTCGAGCCGACCGAGGATGTCGAGGTCGAGAGGATTCTGCGGGAGTTCACGCCGCGCGCCGCGGCCGCGGGGAAACGCTAGCCATGGGCCGGCCGCGGGAGCGCAAAGTCTCGGGCCGGACGGGCCCGATCATCTTCTCGGGCTCTGGCGGTCTCTCCCTGGCCGCCGCCGTCGCCGGGCAACTCGAGCTGCAGCTCGGCAAGCGCGACCTGGAGCGCTTTCCCGACGGCGAATGCCACGTGCGGATCCTCGAGAGTGTTCGCGGACACGACGTTTACTTCGTCGTTTCGACGTGCCCGCCAGTGGAGGCGAACCTTGTCGAGCTTCTCCTGCTCGCGGACTCCTGCCGCCGCGCGGGCGCCGCGCGCCTCACGGCCGTGATTCCCTACTTCGGTTATGCGCGACAGGACCGGCGGGTGAGCGGCCGGGAATCGATCGGGGCACGGCTGATCGCTGACCTGCTCGAAGCCGGCGGCCTCGACCGCGTCGTTGCCATCGATCTTCACAGTCCGGCGCTCGAAGGCTTCTTCTCCTTGCCGCTCGAGCACCTGACGGCCGTTCCGCTGCTCGCCGAAGCTCTGCGCCATTCGGGCGTCGGAGCCAGCGGCGTCGTTGTCGCTCCGGATCTCGGCGCGGCCAGGCTCGCCGACCGTTACGCGAAGCTCCTCGATCTTCCCGTGGCGATCGTTCACAAGACTCGCATCAGCGGCCGGGAGGTCGCCATACACGGCGTCAGCGGCGATGTCGACGGACGTCAGCCCTTGATTGTCGACGACATGATCTCCACCGGCGGGACCATCGAGGCCGCGGCGAGAGGACTCGCCGCCGCGGGCTCGCTGCCTGTCGCCGCCATCGCGGCCACCCACGGTCTCTTCGTGGCGGGCGCGGAAGAACGCCTGGCCGCGGTCAACGCGCGGCGAGTGATCGTGACCGATACTGTGGCCGCGCCGCCGGGGCTCCGTCTGCCGCTCGAGGTCGTGAGTGTCGCGCCGGTTCTGGCGCGAGCCATTCAGCACCTGCACGAGGACCGATCGCTTGCCGATCTGGTCGCCGGCAGCTGACAAAAGGAGGGTCAACCATGAGCCACGCCCGGACCGAAAAGCGCGCGGAGCGCCCGGTCCGCGTCGCCGCGGGAAGAGTTAACGTCGAAGGGAACCTGGTCGTGTCTGAAGGCGCGGCCGGTGTCGTCCTGTTCGCCCACGGCAGCGGGAGCAGCCGCTTGAGCCCTCGCAACCGATCCGTCGCCCGCACGCTCCAGGAGCGCGGACTCGCAACCCTGCTCATCGATCTTTTGACCGCCGACGAGGAAGCGATCGACGTCCAGACGGCCCATTTGCGTTTCGACATCGGCCTGCTCGCGGATCGTCTCGCCGGTGCCACCGACTGGCTCCTCGAGCAGCCGGAGACGCGCCACCTTCGGATCGGGTACTTCGGCGCTTCGACCGGTGCCGCCGCGGCGCTCGTTGCGGCCGCCCTCCGCCCGCGAGCCGTCGGAGCCGTCGTGTCGCGCGGCGGACGGCCGGACCTTGCCGGCGACGCGCTCCCGCGCGTCCAGGCGCCAACCCTCCTGATCGTCGGGGGGGACGACCTGGAGGTCCTCGAGTTGAACCGCGAGGCCTACGACCGGCTCCTCTGCCAGAGGCAGCTCGCGGTCGTGCCGCGCGCTTCGCACCTCTTCGAGGAACCGGGGACCCTGGAGGCCGTCGCGCGCCTGGCGGGTGACTGGTTCGTCAAACACCTCGGCCCGGCGGGGCGGGAAAGGGACGCTTCGGGAAGGCGCGCCTAAACGAGGTCTGGCGGTCTGCCGCCGAGTCCCTCCATCGCGGTCCGTCTGATGCTTTCGACCCTTTGCAGACCATTGCCCGAGCGATAGGGTCTCGCCGAGAGGAGGTCGATATGTCCGACGTTCTGAAAGTCATCGAGGTTCTGGCCCAGTCCGAAAAGAGTTGGGAAGATGCCGCGGCGGAGGCCGTCAAAAAGGCGGCAAAGACGCTGACGAACATCAAGTCGATCTACATCGAGAACATGGAAGCGAAGGTGGAAGGAAACAGGATCGTTAGCTATCGAGTCAACGGGAAGATCTCTTTTCAGCTGGAGTAGCCGGGCGTCAAGCCTTTCGCCCGGTCCGCTTCCATTCCGTCGTGCCGGTCCTCCAACCCGAGGGCCGGCGCGAGCGGGCTGAATCTGGCAGATTCGGGGAGCGTGGGACTTCGCCTCTGAGCTTCGTGCGTCAGGCCGAGCGCCCCGCGCCCGCCCGCGCGGGGGATTCGCCGCTCAGGCTGGGCGAGGCCTCCGATGACCGGGTCTTCCTGCCCACGGAGATGTTCCGGAATCAGTGGACTCGCAGCGCGTGGGAAATCCACGCCATGATTGAGACGTATCAATCGCGCGGAGCCTCCGATGAAATCGGATCGCCCCCGGAGAACCCGATTGATGCAGGTTGATCTGGCGGGGAACGGCGGGCGGACGAATCCTTATCGCGTGGGTAGAAGCGTTCGGGCGCTTATGGATCCCGGCATCACGCGGCGGATTCCAAGGCGCCAGGGGCAGGTGGACCGCAGTTCATCTCCCGAGAAAGGAGTTCGTCGATGAACACGTTGTGGATCGTTCTCATCGCGGTGGTCGTGATCTCGATGGCCTACAACCTCTATGCGAAGCGGGTGGACCGCAACATCATCCAGGCCGACGCCAAGAGGGCCACGCCGGCCACCATGTACATGGACGGCGTGGATTTCATGCCGACGAGCAAGAACGTGCTCTACGGCTACCACTTCAAATCGATCGCCGCGGCGGGCCCGATCGTCGGCGTCATAACCGCGGCCAACATCTGGGGCTGGCTGCCGGCGCTGATCTGGTTGGTGGTCGGAGTCAGCTTCATCGGCTGGGCGAGCGACTACTCGGCGATCATGGTCGCGGTCCGCAACGACGGCAACAGCCTGAGCGCCATCTCGCACAAGCTGATCGCTCCACGCACGCGGACGATCCTCTTCGTGTTCATCTTCTTCTACCTGATGCTGCTGGCCGGCGCCTTCGTGGGCATTCTCGCGGCCATCCTCTCGGCGCGTCCGGACGTCCCCTTCGGCATCATCATGCTGGCGCTGATGGGCTTGCTCGCCGGTCAGATGATGTACCGCTGGAAGATGGGCCTGATCACCGTCACGGCGATTGTCGTCGCGGTGACGCTCGCCGCGATGGCGCTCGGCCCGATGGGACAGCACAAGGACGCCAAGGGCAAGCTCCTGCAGGGCCCGGTCGGCGGGGCCGTCGCGTCGCTCAACAGCGCGGTGGATTCGCTCGGCGACAAGAAGGCTCTCCTGAGCGTCGCCGATCCGACACTTTCCGACCCGCGAATCCCCGCTCCCGGCCCGGACGGCAAGCGCCCGGCCACCGCCGCGTACGATCCGGCCACCGGCCTCGTGCGGACTCTGCCGAACTACCTCGTCTGGGTGGCGTTTCTCTTCGTTTTCTCCTACCTGGGCGCCAATCTTCCGATCTGGCGCTTTGCACAGCCGGTCAACTACATCGGCTTCTGGATCATGCTGATCACGATCGTCTTGAGCGCCATCGGGGGACTGGTGGCGCCGCTGACCGGCGTGAAGGACGCCGCCGGTAACACGATCGGCGCCTTCGCGCTGGCGGCCGTCAAGGACCTCGGCTTCACCTCGGTGGCCGGAAAGGCCTGGCAGCCGCTGTGGCCGATGCTCTTCGTCACGATCGCGTGCGGCGCGATCTCCGGCTGGCACGCGCTGGTCGGCTCGGTCGGCACGGCGCGGCAGCTCGAATATGAGACCGACGGCCTGCCCGTGGGGGCGGGCTCGATGTTCGGCGAGTACAGCCTGGCGCTCCTCTCGCTGATGGCGGTCTCGATCGCGGGAGTCGGCGGCGGCGGCGGGCGCTTTGCCGTCGGAGTTGGAAAGCTGATCTATGCCGGGACGTTCGGCTTCCTGCCGGAAGTCCTGGGAACGGCCCTCGGGTTCGGCGCTTTCGTCATGATCGTGCTGACGGTCACGCAGCTCGTCTTCCGGGTCATGCGGGTCACGCTGTCCGAATGGGTCGGCGAGCGGGTTCCGCTGGTTCGTAACATGCACGTGTCGAGCATCATCTCCATGGCGTTGACCCTCGCGCTCGTCCTGACCGGCACCTGGGTCTACCTCTGGCAGATGTTCGGAGCTTCCAACCAGCTCATGGCGGCGCTCTCGCTGCTGGTGGTCACGGTGTGGCTGAAGTCCGAGAAGCGCAACCCGACCTACGCCCTTGTTCCGATGATCTTCATGTACGTCACGACGCTCTTCGCCACGGCGGTCACGGCTCGGAATCTCTACGTGACGATCGCCGCCAACCCGAAGATCACCGGGCTGCCGGTCGCCGGCGCCTGGGCGATGATCGTCGTCTCGGCGCTCTTGATCGTCGCGGCTCTCTACATCGGCTGGGACGGACTGAAGGCCTATCAACGCTACCGCGTCAAGCCGCCTCTCACGGCGGCGGTGCCGCCGGTGCCGCCGGTGCCGCATCCGCGTCCGGTCTAAGCGCGCGACGCACGCTCGCCGATGGCCCGCAGCGCTCCGAAGAATTCGGCTGCGGGCATCGGCGGGGCCGGCAGGTCCACCCACAGCTGCAGGTGTGACTCCTGTTGTCGGACCGACAGGCGCCGCACACTCATCCCGGAATCGCGGGCGAGATCGAGGAGGGCGTCGGCGAGCGGCAGAGCGTCTTCGACTTTCGTGAATACCGTCAAATCGCCCGCTCCGGCGCCCTCGCGCGCCTGCCACGGCTCGCCGGCCATGCGCCGCCGGGCATCGCGCGCCGGCCAGCTCGCGAGGTCGAGCGCCTCGATGTCGCGGGGCGGCGCGCGCCGGGTCCGCGCGCGGAGGATCAATGCGTCGTGTCGCCCCCGCCGGCGCGAGAGCGCCCAGATCCACGGAACGTCCCGGGGCTCCAGGAAGACGACGAGTGTCGCGTTCTCGAAGGGGGGCTTCGCTTTGGCCAGGACCAGCTCGATGGAGGTCGTCCCGAGCCAGCGCATGGTGGTCTTCTCTCCGAGAAGCGGCAGCCCCCCCTTGAACCAGCGCAGAGTGGAGCTTCCCTTGCGGACGTTCCAGATGCTTCCGACGGCGAACCATCCCATCACGAAAACGACCACCGCGGTCAGAACTGCTGTCATGGCGGGGTCCTCCGGCGGATGAAAGCCCTGCGGGAATTCCTGTACGGGTTTTTCGGGTACGAGACCGCCCAGCAGGCGCTGGAGATCCGCGCCTCGATGGAAAGGCTGTTCCTGCTCGTGACCTTCGGCGACATGCTCGGCTTGCCGATTATGCCGCCGTATTACGCCCTGCGTCTCCTGCCTTTCGTCACCGGCTCCGTCGCGGGCTGGAAACGCCAGCTCCTGCGGGAACGCCAGTTCGGCGAGGGGCACGAGCACCACCTGCACGGCGTTTGACGCGTCGCCTCCTTTCCCGCGGCGATGATTCGTTTGCATCGTGGAGCGGATGGAGATCCGTCCTAGGCTGGGAAAGGGTCGGGCCTCGAACGCAAGGAGGACGGAATGACCAAGACGGAAGTGGAGAAGCCGAAGGGCCTCAAGGGGTTCTTCCACGGCTTCCGGGAGACGATCTACGGCATGTCGGCGCACGACATGAGCCGCGCGGCGCTGCGCACGCGCGCCTCGATGGAGCACCTCTTCATCCTCATCACCATGGGAGACCTGCTCGGGATCCCGATTCTCCCGCCGTACTACAGCCTGAGGCTGCTGCCCTACGTCGTGCCTTCCATCGCGACCTGGAAGCGCCGCATGTTGCGGGAGAAGGACGTCTCCGACGCCATGTTCTGAGGGCCTGAGGATCGGGGCGCCCCGCCCACAATTTTCGAGAGGAGAGCCTGCCATGGGAATGAAAGAGGTCTTCGAGAAGAATCCCGACCGGCGCTACATCATGTTCGGCGGGAAGGGGGGACTGGGCAAGACGACCTTCTCGGCCGCGACGGCCTACTGGCTCGCCTCGCAGGGCAAGAAGGTTCTCGTCTTCTCGGTCGATCCGCAGGCTTCGCTGACGGACATCTTCCAGCGCGACATCTTCGGCAAGGGGCCGGTGAAGATCATGGAGAACCTCTGGGCCCAGGAGATCGACGCCGACAGCCACATCAAGAAGTACCAGCAGGAGATTCGCCAGAAGATTCTCGACCGGTACGGGCTCCCGGCCGTGCCCGAAGAGATCGAGCACTACATCCAGGCGGCCAGCGCCGAGCCGGCCATGGAGGAGAGCGCGATCTTCGACGCCGTCGTGGACGTCGTCGTCCAGGGGGACTACGACTATTACATCTATGACCTCGTGCCTCTCGGCCACGCGCTCTACTACCTCTCGATGGCCAAGGTCTACGACGAGTGGATCAACAAGGTGACCAAGCTGCGCGAGGACATGCGCGAATACGAGGAGATGGTCAGCCGGCTCAAGCGCCAGAAGGAGACCGAACAGGACGAGATCCTCAAGGAGCTCCAGTACATCAAGCAGCGGATCAACGCGTCCTCGTCGATCCTGACCGACAAGAAGAAGACGGCTTTCTTCTTCGTGGTCACGCCCGAGGAGATGATCATCAAGGACACGGCGAAGGCCGCCGCGCTCTTCTCCCAGTTCGACGTGCCCATCGGCGGCTACGTCGTCAACCGCGTCATTCCTCACGATCTCCTCCAACAGTCCATTCCCGACTATCTGAGGAACCGCATCCTGATGCAGGACCGGCATATGGCCACGATCCAGTCGACGCTGGGGGACCAGGTGCTTGCCTACGTGCCGGAGCTGGAGCGGGACGTGACCGGCCTGCCGATGATCGAGAAGCTCGCGGAGATCATGTATGCCAACCAGGTGGCCGAACTCGTGGGCCAAGGAGCCGGCAAATGAACCACATCGAAAAGTCCCTGCGGGAACAACTGAAGCAGCACCCCGACCTGAAATACATTTTCTTCGGCGGCAAAGGGGGCGTCGGCAAGACGGTCTTCGCCGCCGCCACCGCGATCTGGCACGCCCGGCAGGGGCGCCGGACGATCCTCGCCTCGACCAATCCGGTCCACAGCCTGTCGAGCCTCCTGGGCCAGAACGTTCTCGGAAAGCACACGCCGGTGGAAGGAGTTCCGAACCTCTGGGCCTATGAGATCGAGACGAAGGACACGATCGAGCGCAGCAAGACGGAGATCCGCGAGAAGATCAAGTGGTTCCTGAAGTTCGCGGACATCTCGACGAAGGCCGAGGACTTCGTGGAGTCGGCGACCATGAACCCGGCCTTCGAGGAGTCGGCCATGTTCGAGAACATGATCGACCTCATGTTCAAGAACGAGTACGACGTCTACGTGTTCGACACGGCGCCGACCGCCAATGCGCGCAGGCTCCTCGGCATGTCGAAGGTCTACTCGCTGTGGGTCAACAAGATGTTGAAGAGCCGCGAGGAGGCGAAGACCCTGCGGGAGATGCTCTCCTTCAGCAAGAAGAAAGAAGCCGACCCGCTGATGGATTACCTGCTCAGCTTCCGCGACCGGATGGAACACGGACGGGTGCTTCTGACCGACCCGGAGAAGACCTCTTTCTTCTTCATCACGCTGCCCGAGGCGCTGCCGATCGCCGTCATCACCCGCTTCATCCAGTGGTTCCGCGACTTCGGGATCCCGGTCGGCGGCGTGATCGTCAACATGCTCATCGACAAGACCATGGTCGGACCGGAAGCGGCGGATTTCGTCAAGAACCGGGTCGCGATGCAACAGGAGCACATGCAGACGGTGTGGCAGAAGTTCGACGGCAACGTGCGCGCCATCGTCCCCCTCTTCGAGGCCGAGATCCGCGGCCTGCCGATGCTGCGCCGGTTGAGCGACGCCCTGTTCGTCTGAGGAGTGGGTCCGGTTGGATCCTTCGGCAGGCACCGCCCGGGTGAAGAAATTCCAGGTTATTCTCCTGGCGACCGACTTCTCGCCCGCTTCCATGCCGGCTTTCGAGCAGGCCGTCGGGCTGTCGAAGGACTCGGGCGCTCAGCTGCTGATCGCCACCGCCTTGCCGGAGTATGGACCGCCGGAGATCGCGTACTCTCCGGCGAGCGGCTACGAGGAGTGGCGACGCGAGTCGCGGGCGGCAGCCGAGAAAAAGCTCGAGCCGCTCGTCGAGCAGGCCCGCCGGGAGGGTCTCGACGCCCGCCCCCTGGTGCTGGGGGGCTTTCCCGACGAAGCGATCCTGGAAGCGGCCAGGCGAGAGAGCGCCGACCTGATCGTCATCGGCACGCACGGCCGCCGGGGGGCCGAGCGCTTCTTCCTCGGCAGCGTCGCAGCGCGGATCGTTTCGGCATCCGAATGCCCGGTGATGACCGTGAGACCGCAGCCGGCTGATGTCCTCTAGGCCGCGAAGTCCTTCAGCCGAACCGGCAGCCGGTGCGCTCCCCATTGACCGGGCTCCCTCTCGAAAATCCCCGCGCACGGCTCGCCGCACGACCCGCACCGGCCCTCCTCGAGGTGCCATTCCGTCAGCACGTAGCCGTCGCGGCCGATGAGCGTCGCGCCGCAGCGGTCGCAGGTCGTGCTTTCCCCCTCCCGGTTTCGGGTGTTGCCCGTATAGGCGTAGCGCACGCCGTTCCCCTCGGCGATCGAGCGGGCGCGGGCAAGCGTCGCCGGCGGAGTGGCCGGGACATTCAGCATCTTCCAGTCGGGATGGAACGCCGAGAAATGCATCGGGACGTCCGGTCCCAGGTTCTCGACGACCCACCGCGTCATCTCGTCGATCTCCCCGTCCGAGTCGTTGTGCCCCGGAATGACGAGGTTGGTGATCTCGAGCCACACGTCCGTGTGTTTTTTCAGATAGAGGAGGGTGTCGAGCACCGGCTGGAGATGGGCGCCGGTGATTTCCCGGTAGAACTTCTCGGTGAAGGCCTTCAGGTCCACGTTGGCGGCGTCGATCTCCCGGTAAAAATCGGCGCGCGGTTTTTCGCAGATGTAGCCGGCCGTCACGGCGATGGTGGCGACCCCGGCCTCGTGGCAGGCCTCGGCCACGTCGATCGCGTACTCGAGGAAGATCGTGGGATCGTTGTAGGTGAAGGCGACGCTGCGGCAGCCGAGCTCCTTCGCCGCCCGCGCGATCAGCTCCGGCGAGGCCTCGTCGGCGAGCCTGGCGATCTCACGGGACTTGCTGATGTCCCAGTTCTGGCAGTACTTGCACGAGAGGTTGCAGCCTTCCGTTCCGAAGGAGAGCACGGCCGTGCCCGGAAGGAAGTGATTGAGCGGCTTCTTCTCGATCGGGTCCACGCAGAAACCGCTGGAACGCCCGTAGGTCGTCAGGACGACCTGGTCGCCCTGCCGGGCGCGGATGAAACAGAGGCCGCGCTGTCCTTCCCGGAGGGCGCAGAAGCGCGGGCAGACGTCGCACTGGATCCGGCCGTCCTCCAGCTGATGCCAGTACTCGGTCGCAACGACAGGGCCCCGGGCCGATTTCGTCATAAACCCTCCCGCGCCGCCGCCCCGATCCTGTCCCCACCGGCCGGGTTTCGCATGGTCCGTTCGCATCAGCTCTGGGGAAGCGCGAGTGGTGCAACTGAATCTGGTAATCGGCCGCGGAAGCGAAACATGCTTTCGCAGGAGGTGGCGTCATGAATGTCCAAGCGCTGATGAATCCCAACGTCAAGTCCGCCGGCACGGGCGCCTCCGTGGCCGACGTGATCGTGATCATGCAGGTGAACGATTGCGGCGCGATTCCCATCGTCGACGAGGAGAACAAGGTCGTCGGCATAATCACCGACCGGGATATCTGTCTCTCTCTGGGGCCGCGCCGGCTTCCCGCCGCCGGGATCGCGGTCACCGACATGATGTCGAAGAAAGTGTACGCGTGCGGGCCCGATGAGGAGGTTTCCGCGGCCCTCGAAACGATGAAGAACAAGAAGGTGCGGCGCCTGCCCGTCATCGACGATGAAGGGCGGCTCGTCGGGATCCTCTCGATGGACGACGTCGTTCTCCACGCCGAAGCCAGAGGGGCCGAGAAGGTCGCGGAGAAATCCGAGCTCGGTTACGGGCAGACCGTCGACACTCTGAAGGGGATCTACAAGCGGCCCGGCGACGGAAAAGACCTCATCGCGCGGCCTTAGCAGGGCCGTCCGTCTCGTTCTCTCGGCGCGTGCCTTCCGGGTCCCTCCGGCGGGATTCGCCGCCGGTCCCACTATCGCCCGGCGCCGCCCGCCGGATGCGATCAGCGCGAAAGAGTGATCTGCTTGCCGCCATGGCCCTCGCCGAACTCCCCGATCCCGGCCAGCTGAAAGGTCTCTCCTCGGCCGAGGCCTCGGCGCGGATGCGGGAGGAAGGGGCGAACGAGATCCCCTCCGCCAGGCGCAGGAGCGTTCTGTGGCTGGCCCGGGACGTCGTGCGCGAGCCGATGATTCTGCTCCTCATCGCCTGCAGCGCGGTCTATCTCGTGCTCGGAGACCTTCGCGAGGCCGCCGTCCTTTCCCTGTCTGTCCTGGTCGTCGTTGGCATCACGTTCTTTCAGAACCGCAAGACCGAGCGGGCGCTGGAGGCTCTGCGGGACCTCTCCAGCCCGCGCGCGCTGGTCATCCGGGACGGCGAAACCCGGCGGATCCCGGGGCGGGAGGTCGTGCGCGGAGACCTGGACGTTGTCGCCGAGGGGGACCGTGTTCCCGCCGACGGAAGACTCCTCTGGGCGTCGAACCTGAGCGTGGACGAGTCGCTCCTGACCGGCGAGTCCGTCCCTGTCTCCAAGCGCGCGCCTCCTGAGGAAAGCCCGGAGCCGGCGCCGCCGGAGGCGCAAGTGTTTTCCGGGACTCTCGTCGTCGCGGGCCAGGGCCTGGCGTTAGTGACGGCGACCGGACCGGGCACCGAGATGGGGAAGATCGGCAAGTCTCTCGGGACAATCGAGCTGGAGGCGACGCCGCTTCAGAGACAGATGGGCCGGATCGTGGTGCGGCTGGCGGTGGCCGGGGCCGCCCTGTGCCTCCTCGTCGCGGTCCTGTACGGGCGATCGCGGGGCAATCTCTTCGATGGCCTACTCGCCGGATTGGCTCTCGCCATGTCGATTCTTCCGGAAGAGTTTCCGGTGGTGCTGACGATCTTCCTCGCGCTCGGGGCCTGGCGGCTCTCGCGCGAACAGGTGCTGACGCGGCGGGTCGCCGCGATCGAGGCGCTAGGCGCCGCGACCGTGCTCTGCGTGGACAAGACCGGCACGCTGACGGTCAACCGGATGACCGTGACCCGCCTGGTTGTCGGAGGAGAGACCCTGGATGTCGCGGGGCGGGGAACGCTTCCCGAGGATTTTCACGAGCTCGTGGAGTATGCGGTACTCGCCAGTCGGACGTCACCTTTCGATCCGATGGAGCAGGCGATTCGCGAGCTCGGCCTGCGCGCGCTCGCCCGGACCGAGCACCTGCACGGGGATTGGGAGCTTCTTCGGGAGTACCCTCTCTCGCCCGAGAGGCTCGCCGTCACTCACGCCTGGAAGGCTCGCGGCCGGGAGGAGGCCGTGATCGCGGCCAAAGGAGCGCCGGAGGCGATCGCGGACCTGTGTCATCTCGGGGCCAGGGAGAGCGATCGGCTCTTCGGGTCGGTCGAGGAGCTGGCGGCGGAGGGTCTGCGCGTCCTGGCGGTGGCCCGGGCACGCTTCCGCAGCCCGGCCCTGCCCGAAGACGTCCACGATTATCCCTTCGAGCTCATGGGTCTCCTGGGCCTCGAGGATCCCGTGCGCGAGTCGGTTCCCGCGGCCATCCGCGACTGCAAGACCGCGGGAATACGGGTCGTCATGATCACGGGAGACTACCCGGTCACCGCCACGAAGATCGCGAGAGAGATCGGACTGCCCGACGACTCCGTGATGACGGGAGCGGAGCTCGACGCGCTCGAGGACCCCGCCCTGGAGAAACGCATACGGACCATCTCCGTCTTCGCGCGGGTCGTGCCGGAACAGAAGCTCCGGCTGGTCCAGGCGCTCAAGGCCAACGGAGAGATCGTGGCGATGACCGGCGACGGCGTCAACGACGCCCCCGCGCTGAAGGCGGCGCACATCGGCATCGCGATGGGGGGGCGCGGCACGGACGTCGCGCGGGAAGCGGCCGCCCTCGTGCTTCTCGACGACGACTTCTCCTCGATCGTGCAGGCGGTCCGGCTCGGGCGGAGGATCTTCGACAACCTCAAGAAGGTGATCGCGTATCTGCTGGCCATCCACGTCCCGATCGCGGGGATGGCGCTCTTCCCCGTGCTCGCCGGCTGGCCGCTTCTGCTCCTTCCCGTCCAGATCGTCTTCCTCGAGCTGATCATCGATCCGGCCAGCTCGATCGCGTTCGAAGCGGAGCCCGCCGAGGAGGACCTCATGCGGCGTCCCCCGCGGAAAGCGGCCGAGCCGCTCCTGTCCAGGCGAGTCCTGGCCCTGTCCGTGCTTCAGGGGGCGGGGGTGCTTGCGGTCGTGCTCGCGCTTTTCGCCGGAATGCTCGCGCGCGGCGCTCCGGAGGGGACCGCGCGCGCCGTGGCGTTCGCCGCGCTCATCGCGGGGAACCTCGGGCTGATCCTGACGAACCGGTCCTGGTCGAAGACGATTCTCGGCTCTTTCCGGGCAAGCAACCCGGCATTGTGGCTCGTCGTCGGCGGGGCGGCCGGAACTCTCGCGCTCGTCCTCGCCGTTCCGGGTCTGCGCGAGCTCTTCCAGTTCGCGCGCGTCGGATGGGTGGAAGCCCTCTTCGGAGCAGCGGCGGGAGTGGCGAGCATCTTCTGGTTCGAGCTCTTCAAGCTCTGGCCCCGCCGTTCCCGTTAGTTTCGGAGGCGGGTCACCAGGACGGGAACGGGCGAACGGAGGATCGCCGCCTGGACGGTGCTGCCGAGCAGGAAGTTGGCGACACGGCCCCGTCCCCGATGTCCCAGCACGAGCAGGTCATAGCCCCGGCGAGCCTCGCGGCAGAGGGCCGGGCTGGCGGCGCCGCGCAGCAGGAGCGTCCCCTCCTCCGAGCGGGGGCGGCGCAGCCGGCCGAGCCGGCGCGCGTAATGATCCGCGATCGCAACGGAGAGACCGGCCGGCGGCCGGCGCAGGAGGTCCCCGCGATTCTCGACGACCGCCGCCCTCATGTTGGAAGTCGGGCGCACGTGAGCCAGGGTGATGCGGCCGCCCATCCTCGCCGCGAGGGCGCGGGCGGCGCGCAGAGCCCCGAGCGATTCGCGGGAGAAGTCCACTCCGACGAGGATCCGGATCCGGCCACGCGCCACGGGGCGATCCTATCCCTTGACGCAGGCGATCGGGAGCACGCGGGCGACTCGGCGCGAGAGCCCCGCCGCCTCCGCGACCGCGGCGACTTCCTCGACGTCCTTGTAGGCGCCCGGCGCTTCCTCGGCGGCGCCCTTGGCGGTGTGGGCCTTGATGACGATTCCCTTCTCCGAAAGCTCTCGGATGAGGGCCTTCCCCTGCCACCGGGTCTTGGCCTGCGTGCGGCTCATTCTTCTTCCCGCCCCATGACAGGAGGAAGAGAACGCGCGCGTCTCCGATTCCGCCGTGCCGGCGAGGATGAAGGAGGACGTCCCCATCGTTCCGCCGATCAGGACCGGCTGCCCCACGGAGCGGTATTCCTCGGGAAGCTCGGCGTGACCGGGTCCGAAGGCGCGCGTGGCGCCCTTGCGGTGCACGTAGAGAGATCGTGAGCGCCCCGCGACCATGTGCTCCTCCGTCTTGCACGTGTTGTGCGAAACGTCGTACAGGAGTTTCAGCCCGGCCTGGGGGAAGTGCCTGGCGAAGACCCGCCGCACCAGACCCCCGATCACCTGGCGGTTCGCCAGCGCGCAGTTGATCCCGGCCCGCATCGCCCCCAGATAGTCCTGTCCCTCGGGCGATCGAATCGGGACGCACGCGAGCTCCCGGTCGGGCAGCCGGATGCCGTACTTCGACGCTAGCGGAAGGAGCCGCTGCAGGTAGTCCGTCCCGATCTGGTGGCCCAGGCCGCGCGAGCCGCAGTGGATCGTCACCAGCAGGTCTCCCGTCTCGAGGCCGAAGGCGCGGGCGGCCGCCGGATCGAAGATCTGATCGACGGCCTGGAGCTCCAGATAGTGGTTGCCCGAGCCCAGAGTCCCCACCTCGCCGAGCTGCCGCTCCTTGGCGCGCCGGCTGACCTTCGAGGGATCGGCTCCCTTCATGCAGCCGTTCTCCTCGACGCGAGCGAGCTCCGAGGCGTCCCCCCATCCGCTCTCGACGGCCCAGCGGGCGCCTCCCAGAAGGACCTGGTCGAGCTCGTCCATCGTCAGCCGGACGGCGCCTCCCCATCCCACGCCCGCCGGCACGGTGCGATAGAGATCGTGCGCCAGGGTCTCCCGATTCCCGTCGAGCTCCCCGGCCTTCAGGCCGGTCGTGTACGTCCGCACGCCGCAGGAGATATCGAATCCCACGCCGCCCGCCGAGACGATGCCTCCCTCTTCCGGGTCGAAGGCGGCGACACCGCCGATCGGGAAGCCGTATCCCCAGTGGGCGTCCGGCATGGCATAGGCCGCGCCCACGATTCCCGGAAGCGCGGCGACATTGGCGAGCTGCTCGCGGACCTTCTCGTCCAGGGCGTCGATAAGCTCCCGGCTGGCATAGATCCGCCCGGGTACGCGCATCGCTCCGGCCGCGGGAAGCTCCCAGACGTTCGGCTCGATCTCGCGAAATACCGTTTCCATGACCTCTCCTCTCACACGTCCACGACGCATTGCGCGACCCACCGGCCGCCTTCGCTCGCCACGCGCAGGCTCGTGTAGGTCGCGCCCTTGGGCTGGACGGTCCACTCGTGGCGGTCCGGATCGAAGGGCTCGCCCCGGGCTCGCGACGAGAGGCGGTAGGGTCCCGCGCCGCTTCCCTCGATCTCGACCTCGAATTCTCCGAACACGAGCCGCTGCGCGTCGGCGATCGAGATGAGCTCGTTCAAGTACGCCACGAGCAGCTCCTCGAGCCCCGGCGCCTCCACGTCGATGTGCTCTTCGGCCGCCGCTCGCACGGAGAGAGGCTTCTCGGCGAGCAGGGCGAAGACGGCGCGGGCGGCGCCCTCGAAGGCTTCCGCCGGCGTCGCGCCGAAGCCTCGAACCCCGATGTCCGCCCCGTGCTCGAAATGTTCGAACGTCATGCGATCTCCAGGATCGTCTTCGCTTCGTGAGTTTCCCCCGCTTGCCGGTCCGTGGATTGATGTAGGCGAATCATGCGGAGAATCCCGTTTCGTTCCATCCTCTGTGAGGCCGCGAGCATCCGCCGCTGCGCCGCCCGGCCGAGAGCGACGGTGCTGGCGTGACCTTGACGAAAGGAGCCGCCATGCTTGTCGCAGCGGACGAAACCGGCGAGGAGACCCTGGAGCCCCTCTTCCGCGAGGACCCGTGGGACTCGCGAGTGAACCAGGTCCCTCGGAATCCCGCGCAGATCCCGGCTCGAACCGACGCCGACATCGCGCGGACGGTCCGCCTCACGCTCGAATGGGACCCGTTTCTGCCCGACCAGAAGATCCGCTCCGAAGTTTCCGGAGGATGGGTCTCGCTCCAGGGGGAGGTCTCCACGCCGCGGGAGAAGGAGGACGCGGAGAAGGTCGTGAGCGTCCTGGCCGGAGTGCGGGGCGTTGATAACTTCTTGACGGTCGCGGCACCCGCGTTGGATCCGGGGCAGCTGCGCGAATCCATCGAAGAAGCGCTCGAGCTGGAAGCGGAGCGCGAAGCGGAGAAGATCATCTTGAATGTCGACGGAGGCACCGTCACTCTGGAAGGCAGCCTCCGGACATGGCTGGAGAAGAACATGGTCCTGGCGACAGTCAGTCAGTCTCCCGGCGTTCGCGAAGTGAAGGATCGTCTCTCCGTCGACCCGTGGAACTGAAGGAGAACCGACTCTGAGGCGGCGATGACGACCGGTATAAGCACCAACGATCCTGGCCGTTCCCTCCGGTTAGGACAGGAGGCGGCGGGTGAAATGCTCTCTCTCCACCCGGGGCAGGGCGGCGGGGAGAGGCCGGCGCCGCGCGAGTCCGGGGATCGCGGCGGATCGACGGTGCGCGACATCATGACGCGCAACGTCCGGTCCTGCCGCCCGGGAGACACGCTGGCGGCGGCGGCGATGGCGATGTGCGAAGCGGACTGCCGGTTCCTTCCGGTGGTGGACGGGACGGGCCGTCCGATCGGCGTCGTGACGGACGGCGACATCTGCCTTCTCGGGACGACCAGCCATCGGCGCCTGAGCGATATGTTCGTGCGCGACGCGATGAGGGGCTCGCCCGCGACGTGCCATCCCGGCGACCCGGTCGTCGACGCTCTCCGGGTCATGAGGCAGCTCCGGATCCGGCACCTTCCCGTCGTCGGCAGGCTGGGGATTCTGGAAGGTGTCCTGTCGCTGACCGACGTCGTCCTCTGCGCCGAAGAGGCGGAGTTTCCTGTCCTGCGCCGGGAGATCGCCGCGTCCCTCCGGGAGATAGTCCAGAAGCACGACGGCCGGCGTCTCATCGAGCATAATCCTTTCGTCGAAGACTGACGAGGAAATGACGAGCGAAGGGAATCGTGAGCTGCCGGAAAGGAGGCTGAGAACGTGCGGGCCTTGAACCCGGGTGGCGTCCATCCCGAAGCCCTGCCCCCTGTGTTGAGCCGGCAGGCGAGAACCAGGATCAGAGCATGGCGGGGGCCCTCGATCCCGCGGCCCGCCGGGGAGCGTTGCCTCGCCGTCGTATTCCTCGCCGCCGTCGGGTTTCCCCAGCAGTGCCGGTTCCCCCGCCGGCACGGGGACTACTGCACGCGTCACGGCCGGGAGCGGACCCGCCTTTCCTGAGGAGAGCCGGAAGATTCAGGCTGCCGCCGGCCGCATCTCCTCGAAGAGCCGCTCGGCGTCTTCCCGGCGGCACAGCTGCGTCCCGGGGTTCATCACCGCGGCGGCTCCAGCCGCGACACCGAAGCGGACCGCCTCGTGGAGAGGCCGGCCCCCCGCGAGAGAGAAGACGATTCCCGCGACCATCGCATCTCCCGCGCCCACCGTGCTCGCGACCCGCACGGCCGGGGCCCCCAGCCGTTCCTCCCGCGTCGCGCTGACCCAGAGCGCGCCTCCTTCTCCCAGAGACAGCACGACCGCTTCGCAACGCCCCTTCTCGATCAGGAGCCGCGCCGCCTCGGCGAGGAGGGGCTCGGTCTGGTCGCCGACACCCGTCAACTGCTGGAACTCCTGCAGGCTCGGCTTGACGAGGAAGACTCCTTCCTCGACGGCAAGCCGCAGCGGCTCTCCCGACGCGTCGAGCACGAACCGGGTCCCGAGCTCCCGGGCGAGGCGGGCCGCGCGGGCGTAGAAATCCGGAGGTACTCCGGGCGGAAGGCTCCCGCTCGCGACGAGAAAATCCGGAGCCGGCCGCACGGCCCGGAGAGCGTCGAGGCAGGAGCGCCATTCGGTCTCGGTCAGCGACGGGCCGGGGAAGACGAAACGGTAATGGCGGCCGGTGGCGTCTTCCCGCACGTTGACGTTGCGGCGCGTCCAATCAACGATGGAGATCGGGTGCTGCGGCACGCCTTCCCGGTCGAGCAATTGCCGGAGCAGATCTCCCGACGGCCCGCCGGCTGCGTAGATCGCCAGCGCCTCGCCGCCCAGGCGGGCGACGGCTCGCGCCACATTGATCCCGCCCCCGCCCGGCTCCAGGCTCGGCGCCCGGCACCGCAGCTTCACCTCGGAGAAGACGTACTCGACGGAGCTGTTCTCGTCGATGGCCGGGTTCATCGTCAGCGTCAGGATGGGAGGCATCGGTCCGGTGTCCAACGTCCGGGATCGGGTTCGGCCGGTCCTACGGGTGGAGCAGGCCGTCCACTTCCTGAGGCAGAGAAGACGATCGGAATTCCACGATCGTCTTCGTCCCGTCCATGGACTCGATCTGGAGGGCCTTCTCGGCCCCTTCCTCGGACAGCTCGATCCAGATCTGCGTCGGGTTCTCCACCTCGTGCTCGATGTGCTGTTGCGGCGTGCGGCCCATGTGGATCGAGATCGGGCCATGCCCGGCGGGATCGGCGACGATCCCCTCCAGCGGCAGGTCGCTCGATTCCACCTGGGGCCCCAGGCCCGCGCTCACGACCCGGACCGTGGCCAGCCAGTCTTCGTGGCGGCGAGAGAACTCCTGGAAGAAGCGGTGCCACTCGGTCCGTGGAACCAGGCGATTGCGCATGGGTCCTCCTTCTTAGCCCGCCCTTCGCGAGGATATCGGAAGCGAAAGAAGATCGCGAACTTCCTCGTCGCTCGTCTGCTCGAAGTCCTCGTAGAACATCCCGACGGCCAGGAAAGGCTCCGGCATCTCCAGACACACGACTTCGTCGGCCTCGCGCTCCAGCGAGAGGACCGTCGAGCGGGGAGCGACCGGCACCGCGACCACGACACGGGCCGGCGACAGGGGTGCGAGGGCCGCCACCGCGGCCCGCATCGAGGACCCGGTAGCGAGCCCGTCATCGACCAAAATGACCGTGCGGCCCTGGACGTCGAGCGCCGGCCTGTCCGGGCGATAAGCGGTCTCGCGGCGGTCGAGCTCGCGCCGTTCGGCTGCGGTGACGCGCGCGAGCTCTTCCTCGGACACCCGGTAGGCGCGCAGGACCTCGGAGTCGAGGACCCGGGCGCCTCCCGAGGCGATGGCTCCCATGGCCAGTTCCTCGTGGCCCGGGACCCCGAGCTTGCGCACCAGGAAGACATCGAGGGGCAGACCCAGAGCCCGCGAGATCTCGGAAGCGACCGGCACGCCGCCGCGCGGAAGAGCCAGGATGGTGACGTCGCCGCGGCCCGCATAGGACGAGAGCCGCCCGGCGAGCGCCCGCCCGGCATCCCGGCGGTCTCGGAAGGGGATCATCTCTTTCCTGGTGATGGGGCGCGCACGAGGACGACCGGCCGGCGCGAGAGGTCGAGGACGCGTTGGGCGACGCTGCCGAGGACGAGATCGTTGACGGCGCTCCGGCCGGCGTTGCCGAGGACGATGAGTCCCGCCGCCGCGCGGCCGGCCTCCCGGACGATCACCTGCGCCGCCCGCGTGGGCCGCGCGGGCTTTCGATAGACGAGCTGGACACGCTTTCCGAGCCCGCGGGTCTCCCGCGCCGCGTCCCGAAGGATCGTTTCCGCGGCTTCCCGCTCGGCGCGATCGAGCTCCGGAAGGACGCCCAGCGCGCGCATGAGCGCCGCGCCCGTGAACGCGACATCGGCCGCGAGCGTCGAGACGGTCAGGACCACCAGGCGGGCGCGGGGGATCGCGGCGGCCAGGCGCGCCGCGAACCGGACCGCCTCCCGCGAGGGCTTCGAGCCGTCGGTCGCCGCGAGGATCCGGACGGGCCCGCGGCCCAACCGCGCGCCGGCTCGCACGACCGCGACGGGGAGCCGCGACAGGTGCACCAGCCGGTGCGTGATGCTGCCGAGCATCCAGCGGGCAAACTCCTTCGCGCCGCCGCTGCCGACGACGACGAGATCCGCCCGCTCGCGCCTGGCGGCTCGGGCGATCGTCTCGGCGACCGGCTCGAGCCCGATCGCCCCCATGTAAGCCGCGCGGACGCGCGCTCCCAGCCCTTCCGCGTCTCGGCGGCCCTTCTCCAGGACCTTCTCGCACCAGGCGCGCTCTCTCTCCTCGATCGGAGATTCCACCCGGCCGCCGCGAGGCGGTCCAGGTCGCCGCCGCGCGGGGAGCCTTCCCACGGTGATCAGCGTGAGGCTGCCGCGGCGGCATTTCGCGGCCAGCGCGGCGGCAAAACGGACGGCCGCGCCGGATGTCTGAGACCCGTCTGTCGCGACCAGGATCTTCATCGCTTCCGCCCGGGAGAATAAGGGAACGCGGGTCGGGTCGAAAGATCCGTTCGCATCAGGATTACAGCCCGCTGGCCGGCCGGTCTGGCCTGATGCCGCTGCCGGGCGCGTTCTTCCTGTTTCTCGCGTCGGCGACGGCGACCTATCTCCTCATCGTCGAAGCCGTCAAGCGGCGCCTCTTCGCCCGCCGGGGTAGCCCGCGGAGATCAGTTCGGGAGCCGGACCGCGGCCTCCTTCTTGGGAACGGGCCGCTTGTAGATGGCCTTCAGCGTCTTGACCGTTTCCCCGAAGTTGTCCTCGGCGTGGAGGACGACGTCGTCCATCGAGAGGATGCCGACGAGCTGCCCGGAGGCGTCCACGACGGGGAGACGGCGCACCTTCTTGTTCCTCATCGTCTGAAGGGCCGTCGCGACGTCCTCTTCGGGCGCGCAGGCGTAGACTCTCTTGGACATCACGTCGGTGACGGGGATTCCGGCTGCCGGCAGCGGGCGGAATCCGAGCCCGAGGCAGATGTCGCGATCCGTGACGATTCCGACGAGCTTGTTGGCGGCGTTCAGGATGGGAACCACACCGCAGTCATGCTTTTCCATGAGCAGGATGACGTCGGCCACAGAAGCATCCGTTCCCGCGGTCTTGACCCGGGGATTCATCAGTGCTTGAACATTCATTTCCCTCATCCTCCCGAGTGAAGAGTTTGATGCCGGGGGGAAGAGACCACCAGATCAACCTGCATCAAACAGCGCCGTGGAGAGGACGATCTTCCCGGCGGCGACATGGTCCATTCGTATCTACGCGCGCGCGCCCGATTGGTCCAAGCTGATGCCCGGAGGTCCAGCATGTTCGAAAGAGTGACGAGCGGCGGAGCCGTTGGAGCCGCGGCCTATCCGGCCCACGAAGAATCCGATGTCGTCCTGAGGTCCGGATCCACCCTGCGGCTTCGCCCGATACGGCCGGGGGACGCCCCGGCTCTTCTGGCCTTCTACAAGCGGCTCTCGCCCGACAGCCTCTACTTCCGTTTTTTCTCTGTCCCGGAGGTGGACGTCAAGAAGGCGGAGACCGTCTGCCAGGTGGACTACGAGAACACCTTCGCGCTGGTCGGCGAGACCGCGGGGCGGATCGTCGCGGCCGCCCACTTCTTCCGGATCGCGGGCCAGCCCGATCGCGCGGAGGCGGCATTCACCGTCGAGGACGCGCTGCAGGGACAGGGGATCGGAACCCACCTGCTGGAGAGACTGGCCGAGATCGCGCGCGCCCGGGGGATCAAGACCTTCGAGGCCGACGTTCTCGCGCAGAACCGCCAGATGATCGAGGTCTTCGCCAACTGCGGCTTCGACGTGACGCAGCGCTTCGAGGGCGGAGTCGCGAGAATCGTCTTTTCGCTGACGCCGACTCCGCGCTTCGAGGACAGCTACGCCGAACGCTCCGAGCGCGCCGCCGCGGCCTCGATGAAGCTCCTGTTCGAGCCCA
Source organism: uncultured Acidobacteriota bacterium (assembly GCA_963837495.1). Taxonomy (GTDB): domain Bacteria; phylum Acidobacteriota; class Thermoanaerobaculia; order UBA5066; family Gp7-AA6; genus JAWOLE01. Next base: position 173,141 of record CAWINF010000003.1, read on the forward strand.
AAGTCGTGGCCGTCATCGGCGCGAGCCGGGAGCGCGGCAAGATCGGAGCCGAGCTCTTTCACAACCTCGTTTCCACGGGCTTCCAGGGCAGGATCGTGCCGGTCAACCCCAACGCGAAGGAGATCCTGGGGATCCCGTGCTACCCGCGGCTCGCGGACGTCCCCGGCGACGTGGACCTCGCGGTGATCCTGGTTCCGGCGGCGAAGGTGGAGGCCGCCGTGGACGAGTGCGTGGCGAAGGGGGTCAAGGCTGTCATCATGGTCACGGCGGGGTACTCCGAGACGGGGGACGAGGGGCGCCGCCGGGAGGCGGTTCTGGTCGAGAAGATCCGCGCCGCCGGAATCCGGATGGTGGGACCCAACTGCATGGGGCTCATCAACACGGATCCGAAGGTGCGTTTGAACGCCCAGTTCGGTCCGGTCTACCCGCCGGAGGGGAGCGTCGCTCTCTCCTCGCAGAGCGGGGCTCTCGGGCTGGCTCTGCTCGATTACGCCTCGAAGCTGAATCTCGGCATCTCGACGTTCGTGTCGGTCGGCAACAAGGCGGATGTCTCGGGCAACGACCTGATCCAATACTGGAGCGAGGACCCGCGCACCGACGTGATCCTGCTGTACCTGGAGAACTTCGGCAATCCCGTCCGCTTCTCGCGCATTGCGCGCCGCGTCGCCCGCAAGAAACCGATCCTGGCGGTCAAGGCCGGACGCTCGAGCGCGGGCTCGCGCGCCGCCGCCTCGCACACGGGCGCGCTCGCCGAGTCCGATCCCGTGGTGGACGCGCTCTTCCGGCAAGCGGGCGTCATCCGGACGGGGACCCTGGAGGAGCTCTTCGACGTCGCGACGCTGCTCTCGCACCAGCCCGTCCCGCGCGGCCGCCGGGTCGGCATCCTGACCAACGCCGGCGGGCCCGGCATCCTCGCGGCCGACGCCTGCGAGGCGCGAGGGCTGGAGCTGCCGACGCCGTTCGCCTCGGCCGCTGCGAAGCTCCGCTCCTTTCTGCCGGCGGCGGCGAGCGTGGGAAACCCTGTGGACATGCTCGCCTCGGCGACCGGCGAGGACTACCGGAAAGCGATCCGGATCCTGCTCGACGAGGAGGATTTCGACAGCCTTCTCGTGGTCTTCATCCCGCCGATCGCCACCCAGGCCGAGGCGGTTGCCACGGCCATCGTCCAGGGAGTCGAGGGAGCGCAAAAGCCGGTTCTCGCGACCTTCATGAGCGCCAAGGGAACGCCGGCGGTCCTCTCCGCGATCCCCTGCTATCCGTTCCCCGAGTCCGCCGCGGTCGCGCTCGGCCGCGCCACCACTTACGGAGAATGGCTCCGGCAGCCGCCGGGGAAGATCCCGACGCTCTCCGGTCTGGACCTCGAGAGGGCCCGCGCGGTCATCACCCGCGCACTCGCGGGCAGCGGCGGCTGGCTCGGGCCCCTGGAGGCGGAAGAGCTCCTGACCGCCTTCGGGATTCCGGTCGCGCCGATGCGCGTCGCTGGAGACGAATCCTCGGCGGCCGCCGCGGCCGGGGCCCTCGGGTATCCCGTCGCGGTGAAGGCCGTGGGTCCCACGATCCTCCACAAGACGGAGGTCGGAGGCGTGCGCTTGAGTCTTGCCGACGAGGCCGCCGTCCGCTCGGCCTGCCGCGAAATGAGCCGGAGACTCGGCGCGGACCTGACCGGCTTCCTCGTCCAGGCCATGGTGCCGGGAGGCGTCGAAGTGCTCGTGGGAGTCACCCATGACTCGACGTTCGGGCCGCTGGTCGTCTACGGGAGCGGAGGAACTCTGGTCGAGCTCGTCGCCGACGTCGCCTTCCGCCTCCATCCTCTGACGGACAGGGACGTCGCCGCCATGCTTGACGAAGTGAAGGGGACGGCTCTCCTGCGCGGCTACCGCGGAGCGCCTATCGCCGACGAGGCGGCCTTGAAGGAGATGCTGCTGCGGGTCTCCGCGCTGGTCGAGAACTGCCCCGAGGTCCGCGAGATGGACCTGAATCCCGTGAAGGTCCTCCAGAGCGGCGTTCGCGTCGTGGACGCCCGCATCCGGGTCGGCCGTCTGCCGTCCCTGCCCCCTTCGCGCCGCATCGCGTATTAAGCGGACTCCCTTTCCCTCCGGGAGAGGGAAGGGGTGAGGGCGCAACCGGCACCGGCGCGACGGGCGCTTGCTGGTTCGTCTGCATCAGGCGCACGGAGCGGGCCGGGCGCACGATGAGCGGGAGAGGAGAGTCCTTATGAGAGTCCAAGACGTGATGACTTCTCCGGCTCATTCCTGCACGCCGGACGCGAATCTGGCAGCCGCCGCCCTGGCCATGAAGGACTACGACTGCGGGGCGCTTCCAGTGCTCGACAACGCCGGCCGGCCCGTCGGGATCCTGACGGACCGGGACGTCTGCATGGCCGTGGCCCGGAAGAACCGGTTCCCCGCGGCGATCCCGGTGAGGGAGGTCATGACGCGCGATCCCTTCACGTGCGGTCCGGGAACGGATCTCGTCTTCGCCCTGAACGTGATGGCAGACAGGCGCGTCCGGCGGCTGCCCGTCGTGGACGGAGAGGGAAGGCTCGTCGGGATCCTCTCCCTGAGCGACGTGCTGTCCTCGATGCAGGAAGCCCGGACGGGGGACACTCCGCTTCTGCGCAAGCTCGTCGTGGCCTCGCGGATGGGGGCGCGGCCCCGCTCCTGGCGTCCGTCTTCGACTGTCTCGCCCGGTTGAGCCTCTCCGCCGGCGCCGCTCCTCCCGGGCGGCACCGGCGCCGGATCGTCTCTGGATCGCGACGGCTTTCTAAACGGGACTCGCACCGATACTGACCAGCCGGGACCTGCAGGCGTCCTTCTCAGACTTCGAGGAGGGCCAAGCCGTGGGCCGCGAACCGGCGAAAGTCTGAGACGTTGGCGGTCGCGAGCGCCGCGGCTGCGCGCAGCGCACTTGCCGCGATCATGCAGTCCATCAGAGATCCACGTCGCCGTCCGGACTCGTTAAAGAGCCGAGCGCTCAAGAGCGCGTCCTCCTCCTGGAAGGGGACGCGCTCCGAGACCACGCGGCCGGCGAGATCCAGGTGCCCGGCCTCGACTGGGCCGCAGAGAAGCTCCGCCCAGGCGATCGCGCTCATGCCCAGCCGTTCGCCTCTCCTCAACCAGGCCCGGAGCCTGCGATCCTCGGCGGAGCCCTGGACAAGGGCTCGGACCAGGAAACTGGTATCCAGATGGATCATCGGGACGCTCTTCGGATCGAAGAAGCGTGGCGCTCCCGCCCTGCCCGCTTCACCCAGCGAGACGCGGCCTGGCTGTCGAGGCCGACGGACCGTTGCAGCGCGCCGAGGGCGGCCAGTGCCCTTGGTGCTCCGGGAGCCGGCTCATGCCCTGCCGCCCGGATTGCCCGCCGCAGCGCCTCGGACTTGCTGACTCCCCAGCGGAGCGCCATGTCCTCGAGAGCGCGAGCCGTCTCGACGTCCAACGCATAGGTTGCCTTGATTGTGGTTCTGGCCATAATCAAATCTTAAGGCCATACCACGATCGGGGTCAACCGCCAGATGGCTGCGTGGGGTTGCAGGGGCCGTGAGCTCAGGTTTGCCCGGGCCTAAACGCGGTCGGGGAGCCTCAGGACCCTCTTCATCCGATGGTCGAAGAAGCGGTCGGGGAGAAAGCGCTTCAAGAAGATCAGGACGTGGGCCATCCTCGTGATCCGGTAGCGGGTCTTCGGGTTGTCCGATTCGATGGCTTCGAGGATGACGCGGGCCACGACTTCAGGAGGAAGCCTGCCCGCTTGGAAGTCGGTGTTCATCGCGCGCTCGGCATTCTTGTAGAAGGGGGAATAGGGGCCGGGGGAGGCCAGCATGCGCGCGACGGCGGATCGGGCGCGGTCGCCGAAACGCGTTTCGATGGGGCCGGCTTCAATGACGGCGACGCGGATGCCGAAGGGCGCGACCTCGACGCGCAGCGCGTCGGAGAAGGCCTCGAGAGCGTGCTTGGAGGCGCAGTAGGGAGCGGCGAAGGGGATCGCGATCTTGCCGGCGACGGAGGAGACGTTGACGATCGTGCCGGCACGCCTCTCGCGCATGGCCGGAAGGACCGCCCGGGTCGCCTCGACCGCGCCGAAGAGGTTGACGTCGAACTGGCGTCTCCATTCCTCCGCCGTGACGTCTTCGGCGGCTCCGTACTGCCCGTATCCGGCGTTGTTCACGAGCGCGTCCACCCGCCCGGCTTCGGCCAGCACGGAGGCGACGGCCTGGCGGATCGAAGCCGTGTCGGTGACATCCACGGGGAGCGGCCGGATCCGCCCCCCGCCCTCCAGGTCTCGCAGGCTCTCCGGATTGCGCGCGGTGGCGAAGACCCGGTGTCCGCGAGCGGAGGCCTCGAGCGCCGTGGCCCTTCCGATGCCGCTCGAGCAGCCCGTGATGAGGACCACTCGTTGGGCGGGCATCCCGTGATGTTACCCTTGCGCGGCGAGAGCGAGACCATGGGCTACGCGGACAAGAACCTGGCGCCGGGAGAAACGATCCTCTACCGCGCGCGCTATCACTGGATCATCTACCGCTTCACGATCGTGCTCCTCATCCTGGCGGCCGCGCTGGGTGTCGCCGCGCTCTACGCGAGAAAGTCCCAGGCCGGAGACGAGGTGGGGCGCCCGGTCGCTTATGTCGCCGCGGCCTTCGTCGTGATCGCTCTCATCGCATATCTGGTACGGCGGTTTCGCTCGAGCCTGGACGAGTTCGTCGTGACGAACCGCCGCGTGATCCGCAAGGTCGGCTTGTATGCCCGCGAGATCCAGCAGGCGCCCCTCGAGAAGATCCAGGACATCACCGTCGAGCAGGGAGCCTTCGCCCGGATGCTCGGTTATGGAACCGTGATCGTCGAAACGGCGTCTGAGAAGGGGATGCTGGTCTTTCCCTCGATCGCCTCGCCGGACAGCCTCCGCAATCACGTCTGGGGGCAGGCGCCTCCCGAGGACGGATCCCGCGCGGCAACCCCCGCGCCGCCAAACTCGACGGCGTCGGCGCAGGCCCGTCTGGAGGAGCTGGAGAGTCTGAAGCAGCGCGGTCTCGTCAGCCCGGAGGAGTACGCCGCGAAACGGCAGGAGATCCTTTCGCATCTATGACTTGTCATCGCTCCGCCCCGCTCTGCCCGCGTAAACCCGGCTGCGCTTCGTTCGTCTATCGCATGTGCCGGCAACCGCGTTCCAGATGATTCCCCGTCAGACCGATCCCGGCGTCGATGAGGCGCGGCTGATCCAGGAAGTCCTTGCCGGGAAGACCGAGTCCTTCGAGTATTTCGTGCGCCGCTACCAGCAGCGGATCACCCGGATCGCCTACCGCCTCCTGCGCGACGCCGGAGAGGCGGACTGCGCCGCTCAGGAGAGCTTCCTCAAGGCGTATCAGAACCTGGACACCTTCCGGCTGGGCTCGACGTTCGAGACCTGGCTGACGCGCATCTGCATCAACTGGTGCAAGGATCGGCTGAAGCGCCGCCGGCTCATCCTCTACTTTCACCAGGCTCCGGCCGGCCGGGACGAGGAAACGGGGCCGCGCGAGATCGCGGCGGATCCGGATCCCTCGCCCGAGCGCCGCGCGCTCTCCCGCGAGATCCGCGAGCGGTTGCGCCGGGCGATGCAGTCCCTTTCGCCCCGGCAGAGGTCCGTTTTCGTTTTGAAGCATTTCGAGCAGCTCTCCATTCCGGAGATCGCGGACCTGACGGGATTGGACTCCGGCACGATCAAATCCCATCTCTTCCGGGCGGCTCAGAAGATCCGCGAGCGGCTCGGGGATTTCCAGAAGAAGGCATGACCATGGATCCGAAGACCAACGGCCGGCACCTGACGGACTCGGAGCTGTTCAGCCTGGCGGTCCCGCCCGTGGGAGAGCCGGAGGCCCTGCCGCGGCATCTTTCCGAGTGTTGGAGCTGCAGCCGGGCCTTGCAGGAATGGAAGAGCGCGGTGCGGGAGCTCGCCGACGAAGAGACCGAGGAGCTGGACCGGCGCTCTCCCGCGGAGTGGGAGGCGCTGGAGGAGAAGACGATCGACGCCATGAAGCGCGCCGGCCGTAACCGCCGCTCGGCCGCGGCGCGGTGGGCCGTATTGATCGCGGCGTCTCTGCTTCTGGCGGTTTTCCTGACTCCATCCCGCAAGCCGGCGCCGGCGGCCGCCACGCAATCGGACGCCACCCTGGCGACGCTCTCGGCGCAGGACCAGAAAGACGACCTGCTGCTGCGCGACGTGGCGCGGCTCTCGCAGGACGACGACAGCGGTCCCTGGAACACCCTCGCGCCGGAGCCCGCGGGCGTCGAGGAGGAACAACTGTGAGGTGGGCCTCCTCGGCCGCCGCGCCCTGCATCGCGCTCGCCCTGGCCTCCGCGGCCCTGGCCGCGGACATGCCCGAGGGGAAGTGGTGGAAGAACCCGCGCGTGACCGCCGAGCTGGGAGTGACCCCGGAGCAGACCGCCGAGATCGAGAAAGTCTTCGTCCGCTCCCGCCCGCGGTTGATCGATCTGAGGGCGGAACTGGAGAAGAAGGAGCTCGACCTTCAAGCCGCGATGGACGACAAGGCCACCGACCGGGCCGTCGTCGAGAAGAGGATCGAGGCCGTCGAGAACGCCCGCGCGGCGCTCCAGAAAACGCGAGCGTTGATGATCCTGGACATGAAGCAGGTCCTGAAGCCGGAGCAGTGGGAACGGCTCGTCCAGAAGCAGCGCCAGTGGCGCGAGCGGATGAAGGAGCGCCGCCGCATGTTCCGCGAGGAGGGGCGCCCGGGTCCGGGTCCCCGGGGCCGACGCCCCGACTGAGCCGCGTTCCGGGTCACGAGCCCCTCTTGTCATTCTGAGGTCGCCGACGCGCCAGAGCCGCTATGGCGACGGCGCGCCCGCAGGGCCGAAGAATCTGCTCTCTGGATTCTGTGAGGGCAGATCCTTCGCTTCGCTCAGGATGACATGGGAGGAGGAGTTGCCCGTTTCCGAACTAGGATCGGCCTCGTGGACGACGCGGCGCGCATGCGAATCGAGGAATACGTCCGGCCTCTGGCCGCGGGGCTCGACGGCGTCACCCATTTTGGGGACACGCGCCGGATCGTCCTGGCGTGCGAGAAGATCGCCGGCGGCAGGACCGACCTCGATCTCGATCTTCTCTATCTCCTGGCGGTGTTTTCGGGACAGGAGCGCTGGGTCTCGCGGATGGGAAACAGGAGCCGGACGGAGATTTTCCTCTCGTCGGTAGGAATCCCGCGCGAGAAGATCCAGGCCCTCTTTCGAGGCCTCTCGCGCCTGGGGTCCCATCCTTCGACCGACGAGGAGAGGATCGCGCACGACGCCGTCAAGCTCGACGAGATGGGCGCTCGCGGCGTTGCCCGCCGCATGATGGAGGGGCGCCGGGAGGGTCTCAGCTTCGGCGAGATGGCCGCCGCGATCGAAGAGGCCGCGCGCGCGCCTCTCCGGACGGAGGCGGGGGAGACGCTCGCCCGCGAGCGGCGCCGGGTCATGCTCGAGTTCGCGCGAAGGCTGGCCGAAGAGGAGGGCGAGTTCGCGGGATGACGAGCGTCAGGTCAACGACTTGCCGCCGTCCACCGCGAGGACCTGGCCGGTGATGAAGGAGGGGCCGGAGCAGAGGAAGAGGACGGCGCGGGCGACATCCTCGGGATCTCCGTTGCGCTTCAACGGTACGCGGCGGGCGAGCTTGTCGGTTTCTTCCGGCGACGTCCCTTCGGGGACGAGCACGGTGCCGGGCGCGACGCCGTTGACGGAAACTTCCGGGGCCAGCTCGACCGCGAGCGCGCGCACGAGTCCCTCGACGGCGGCCTTCGAGACGGAGTGGGCGAGGGAGTTGCGGGCCGGGTCCCTCGCGAGGAAGTCGGAGACGAGGACGACGCGCCCCCGGCGCGACGCGAGCATCGGCGCGGCTTCCCGGGCGAGAAGGAATCCCGCCCGCGCGTTGACGTTCATGGCGGAGTCCCAGAGGCTTTCGTCGGTCTCTGCGAGCGAGGCGCGGTAGAAGTTCGCGGCAGAGTGGACGAGCAGGTCGAGCGGGCCCAACCCGTTCGCGGCTTCCTCGACCGCGCGGCGACATTCCTCCGGGCGGGCGAGATCGGCGCGGATCGCCAGCGCCCGCCGGCCCATCGCGCGGATGGCCCGGACGGTTTCCTCCGCCCGCGCCGCGGAGGAGAGATAATGAACGGCGACGTCCGCGCCGGCATTCGCCAGCGCCAGGCTGATGGCCTTCCCGACGCGAACCGCCGCCCCGGTCACGAGCGCGACCTTGCCCTCCAGCGAGGAAGAGAAATCGACCATGCGCGCCATCGTAACCTTTGGAAGCGAGGGACCGTAATTGGTTGTGAGCAAACCTCGGGGGAGGAGACCATGAGGAAGTCGACGCCTTCGCGCTGGAGCATGCTCGCCCCGGCGCTGCTCTTTCTGATTGCGGCGCAGGCGCGGGCGGGATCGGTCACCGGACGAGTCCTGGACGCCGGTGGAAAGCCGGTCGCCGGCGCGAAGGTTCAATGGACGGCCTACCGCTCCGACGACGAGGCGCTCCTGGACCTGACGGCCGGAAGAGACCCCGCGGTTCTCGGGGAGACTTCCACGGACGCCGAGGGGAGATTCCGCGCCGTCCTCGACAAGCCGGGAGTCTCCGCGGCGCTGCGCGTCGTCGTGGGAGGACACCCGTCGGCGCGCTTCGCGGGCCCCTTCGACTCATCGGAAGAGACCTCTTTGTTCGACATCCTCCTCCCGGCCGCGCAGCCGATGAGCGGTCGGGTCGTGGAGGAAGCCGGCAAGCCCGTCGGCGGGGCCAGGATCCTGGTCACGTCGAGCGAGGGCCTCCTGGACGGCGACGCGCGGTACGTCGCGGAGGCGCGCGCCGGAGCCGACGGCGCCTTCGCGGTCCCCGACGCTCCGTCGGGGGCGAGGGTCGTCGTCGTGCGGGCGCAGGATTTCATTCCGGCAAACCGGATCCAGATCGAGGCGAAGCCCGACGAGAAGATCTCGCTCCAGCAGGGCGGCTCCGTGCGGGGCCTCGTCACCGACCCGGCGGGCAAGCCGGTCCCCGGCGTCCTCGTCACCACCGACGACGCGGCCGCGCAGACGGACGCGCAGGGGAAGTTCCGCCTGGCGGGGCTTCCGGCGGGAGGCCTTCACCTGCAGGCGCTCTCGAAAGACGATCTCGCGGCCCGCAAGGACGGCCTGCGCGTGCGAAAAGGGGAGGAAGTCGAAGCGAATCTGAAATTGAGACCTGGCACCGTTATCTCCGGCACGGTGATCGAGGAAGGCACTCGCCGCCCCGTCGCCGGGGCGCGGGTCTCCGCCTACCCGGCGGCGCGCTTCGCGCGGTTCGCCCGCCGCCGCGAGGAGCGGGCCGCGCGGACCGACGCCCGGGGACGTTTCCGGCTCGCGGGGCTCGCGCCCTCCCGCTACTCGATCGAGGCCGCGAAGGACGGATATCTGACCGCGTCGATCGCGGCAATCACCTCCGCTGCGCCATCGGCGCTTCCGGCCAACCTGGCTCTGCGCAAGGCGGCGAGCATTTCGGGACGGGTGACGGACGAGAAGGGGCAGCCGGTCGCCGCCGCCCGCGTGCGGATCATACGGGAGATGGGGATTCGCCGGCTCCTGCGCGGCGCCGCTTCCAATCCGGCTTCGGTCCTGGGAGGAGAGGGAGTCCGGACGGCCGCGGACGGCGCGTTTCGCATCCGCGGCCTCGAGCCGGAGCGCAACCTGTCTCTGGAGGCGGCGAAGACAGGCTACGCGCCGGCGCGCAAGCCGGGCGTCTCGCTCAAGGCGGGCGACGCGATCAAGGACGTCGTTCTCGTCGTGCGCCGGGGGCTCGAAGCCCGCGGGAAGGTCGTGGACGCCGCCGGGCAGCCCGTCGCGGGAGCGGAGATCCGCGCGATCCATCGCGAAGAAGGAGTGACGGGCGGCGCGCGGTTCCGGATGCGGCTCATGGGCGTTTCGCAGGAAAAGCCGGACGCGGTGACGGGCGTTGACGGCGCCTACGCGCTCAAGGGCCTCGAGGAGGGGCAGTACAGCCTGGCCGTGGCGAAGGAGGGCTTTGCCCGCAAGACGGTTCCATCGCTCGAGGTGAAGGCTGCCGGGGAGAACCTCTGGCCTCCGGTCACGCTCGCCGCGGGCGCTCCGGTCGCGGGGACGGTCAAGGACTCTGCCGGCGCGCCGGTCTCCGGCGCGCAGATCTTCGGCATCGACGTGGGAGGCTCCGGCGGGCGGCCCCAGAACGCGACTTCCGACGCCGACGGCAGGTTCCGACTGGACGGATTTATCGCCGAACGCGCGATTCTCATCAATGTCTCGGCTCCGGGATACGCGACGCTGCAGAAGAACGTGACGCCTCCGGCCGCGGCTCTCGCGATCGTGTTGAAGACCGCCGGCACGGTCCGCGGGCGCGTGGAGGACGGCGACACGAAGAAGCCGGTCACCGACTTCACGATCTCCCGGAGCGGCCCGCGCGGCGGCGGGGGCATCCAGATCGCGATCGGACGCGCCGCAGGCGGCGATCAGACTTTCCAATCGGAGGACGGCAGCTTCGAGCTGACCGACGTGCCTCCGGGCAAGTGGACGATCCGCGGCGCGGCCGCGGGCTACCGCTCGGCCGAGGCCTCCGGCGTCGAGGTGGGCGAAGGGGAGACGAAGGAAGGCGTCGTGCTCTCTCTCAGGAAGGGAGGCGGCATGTCCGGGCGGGTGACCGATCCGCGCGGCACCGCCGTGGCCAACGCCTCGGTCACGTGGCACCCGGCGGAGAGCGCGGGCGGCCCCATGGGCGCCGCGGTGGCGCGGATGATGGGCGGGGGCGGAGGAGGGAGCTCGACGACCTCGGACGCCGATGGCCACTTCCAGTTCGACGGCCTCCCGGACGCCCGGGTCACCGTGACAGCCACGCATCCCGACTACCTCGACGCGTCTCGCGACATCGATCCTTCCAGGGAGACGGCCGTGGATCTCTCCCTCGGCACCGGGGCCAGCATCTCGGGCACGGTCGTCGGAAGCGACGGGCGGTCCGCCGTTCCCGGCGCGCTGGTCCAGCTGAACGAGGAAGGCTCGAGCGGAGGCGGCTTCGGCGGCGGGGGCGAGTCCGGCCGCACGGACGGCTCGGGCAACTTCCTCTTCGAGCATCTGAGCGGGGGCCGCTTCAAGGTGACCGCTGCGGGCAACTCCGGCAAGACGGTGGCGAAGGACGTCGTCGTCGCGGATGGGCAGCAGCAGAGTGGGGTGATTCTCCAGATGGTGAGCGGGGCGCTCGTCCACGGCGCGGTGAGCGGGCTCCCGTCCGGACAACTCGGGGGAGTGCGCATCACGGCGTCCGGCACCAACTACTCCGACACCACGCAGACGGACGACAGCGGGGCCTACTCCCTCCACGATGTTCCTTCCGGCATCGTCCGCCTGCAGGCCATGACGTCTCTTCTCTCGGGCCGCTCCACCGCCAGGACGTTCGAGGTTCCCGACGGGGGAGATTTCCAGGCCGATATCGCCTTCCAGGGCGTCTCGCGCCTGGCGGGCCGCGTCACGCGGGGAGACTCGCCGCTGTCCGGCCTCTTCGTCATCGGACTCCCGGATCCGCCGCGCGCGAACACCGGGCGCTCTTCTACCCAGACGGACGACAACGGCGGCTATGCGCTGGAAGGCCTGGACGACGGCGGCTATGCGGTCACCGTCAGCGGCCAGGGCGTCTCCTATCGCCGCGCGTTCACGGTCTCGGGCGATACCAACGGCGACATCCAGTTGCCGGCGATCTCGGTGACGGGCACGGTGACGGAGTCGGGTTCCGGGATTCCGCTCGAGGGGGTCACGGTCCAGGCGCAGACCGGCAACGAGACGCAGGCGTTCGGGATGAAGCAGGGCGTGACCGACTCCTCCGGCCACTACTTCATCGACGACGTGGATCCCGGAAGCTACCAGATGACGGCGCGGAAGGCCGAGTACCAGGTGAAGACGCAGAGCCTCGCGGTCGGATCGGACAACGCTCAGGCGGATTTCGCGCTCGACCGAGGGACGGGACTGGGAATTCGGGCCAACGACGGCCTGACCGGGTTGCCGCTGCGGGGCGTCTCGGTGATCGCGTACAGCGCGGGAGGCTCCATCGCTTTCAACGGCACGATCAGCCTGGATTCGACCGGCCTCGGCGACATCGGCTCGCTCGGGCCGGGGGCCTACGCTCTCTACGTTTTCTCCAACGGCTACTCGCCGCGCTCATTCCCCTCGGTGATGGTGCCCTCCGCGACTCTGGGCGTGGCGTTGACGCCGGGCGGGCGCGTTGAGGTTCGTCCGACCGTTCAGATCTCGGGGCGGATCGTGGACAGCTTCGGATCGCTCTATCTCCTGGGCCCCTTTCGGCTGGACGGCACCGTGCACCCGGGCCCGCCGGTGACGGTCTGGAACAACTTCACTCCCGGCTCCTACCAGCTCATCGTCACCGGTCCCGGCGGCGAAGCGTCTTATCCCTTCACAGTCGCCGAAGGCCGAACCACGACCCTCGAAGTCAAATAGCGCACCCCTCTCCCCGTGGGAAAGGGAGGGGGTGAAGGGCCGGCGAGAGCCGACCGGACTGGTTCTCCGTCTTCTCCTCAGGTCAGGTGTCCGCGCGCGTAGCCGCGCGGATCGTTCATCAAGACGTGGTTCTGGCCGAAGATTTCCCACTCGGCGAGGAGGGCCCAGGCGTGGATCGCGACGGCAGAGAGGGCGGCGGTCAGGTGCGTCCAGGGAGAGAGGGCGCTGGTGTGCACGGCGCCTCCCAGGACGAAGACGGCGATCGCGGAAAGGAGCGCGAAGGTCGCAGGCGGCGAGGTCTTCGCCTTGAAGCGGCGGAGAGCGCTCAGGACGGCTCGGCGCTCGGGCTCGGAATACGAGGCGACTTCTTCCTTCACGAGCTTGCCGGTGCCGATGAAATAGAAGATGACCATGGACTGCGAGAAGAGGGAGAAGAGAACCGTCGGGATGGCGAAGCCGACGTGCCGGGTGACGAGATGGCCGGCGGCCGGCGCGGCGGAATGCAGGGCCGAGGCGACGACAAGGCCCTGCGCGGAGGTCGCGAGAAAGCCCGCGAGAGCCAGCAGCGTCGTCAGGAGCAGCGCGATCGCCATCGGCGCGATTATGCGCGATCCGGCTTTCGAGAGACTGATGAGTGCTCTTCTTGACCGGGGGTGGAGGGCGGGACAGAATGCGATCGCGCCCCGGAGGGAACAATGAGCGACGAGGTCCGCACTCTCTGCGACATCTTCCTGAAGGCGGCGGCTTCGGGCAAGCCGGACCTGCTCGTCTCCAAGGCCGGCGGCGAGTGGAAGCCCATCTCCGCGATGGACTTCGGCTACACCGTCCGGGCGCTCTCGCTGGGCTTGAACGCGCTCGGCATCCAGCCCGGCGACCGGGTGGCGATCCTCTCGGAGAACCGGCCGGAGTGGGCGATGGCCGACTACGCCATCCTCTGTGCCGGCGGATGGTCGGTTCCGATCTACCCGACGCTTCCCGCCCAACAGATCGCCCCGCTGCTCAAGGACTCCGGCGCGCGGGCGATCTTTCTTTCGTCGCTCGAGCAGCTCGGCAAGATCCTGACGGTCCGCTCGCAGTGTCCGGCCCTGGAGTACGTCATAACGTTCGACGCGCACCCGCCGCAGGAGCCGGGGTTCCTGGCGTTCGGACAGGCGGTGGACCGGGGGCGGCCACTGCTCGACATGAGCCCGAACGCCTTCGAGCAGCGCTCGCGGCGGGTCAAGGCGGAGGACGTCGCGACCGTCATCTATACGTCCGGCACGACGGGGGAGCCCAAGGGCGCGATGTTGACGCACGGCAATTTCGTCTCCAACGTGCTCGGGGCCTGCCGGGTCGTGCCGATCACGGGGGACGCGACGGCGATGTGCTTCCTGCCGCTCTCGCACGTCTTCGAGCGGATGCTCGATTACGCCTACCTCTACCGGGGCGCAACGATCGCTTACGCGGAGTCGATCGAGAAGCTGAAGGACAACTTCCTCGAGGTCAATCCCCACTGCTTCGGGGCCGTTCCGCGCGTGTACGAGAAGGTCCTGGCGCGGATCATGGACAAGGTCGAGTCGGGAAGCAGTCTCAAGAAGCAGCTCTTCCGCTGGGCCGTTGCCACCGGGAGAGAGAGGCTTTCCTACGACCAGAAGGCGGAGCCGGTGCCGGCGGTGCTGGCCTTCGCGGCGAAGATCGCCGACAAGCTCGTGCTCGGGAAGATCCGGCATGCGCTCGGGACCCGTTTCCGTTTCGCCGTCTCCGGCGGCGCGCCGCTCTCGCGTGAGCTGGCGGAGTTCTTCTGGGGAGCGGGCGTGACGATCTACGAGGGGTACGGCTTGACGGAGACTTCCCCCGTCATCTGCGTCAACGGCCCGCACGCCTGGCGCCTGGGGACCGTCGGCCGGCCGATCCCGGGCGTCGAAGTCCGGATCGCCGGCGACGGCGAGATCCTGACTCGCGGGCCGCATGTCATGAAGGGCTATTTCAACAAGCCGGACGCGACGGCGGAGGCGATCGACCCCGAGGGGTGGTTCCACACCGGGGACATCGGGCAGCTCGACGAGGACGGCTTTCTGGCGATTACCGACCGCAAGAAAGACCTGATCGTGCTCGCGGGAGGCAAGAAGGCCGCGCCCCAGCCGATCGAGACGGAGCTAAAGAAGTCGGCCTTCATCAGCCTCCCCATCGTGCTGGGGGACCGGCACAAGTTCCTGGTGGCTTTGATCGTTCCCAACTTCGAGAGGCTGAAGGAAGCGGCGGCGCAGAAGGGCATCGGCTTGGAGCCGGAGACGATCGACTCAAACCCGCAGATCCGCGCCCTCTTCCAGAAGGAGATCGACCAATACAACGTGGACAAGCCTCATCACGAGCAGCTCCGGGCCTTCGCCCTCCTGCCGGCGGACCTGACCGTGGAGGACGGCTCGATCACGCCGACTCTCAAGGTCAAGAGGCGGATCCTGGAGACCCGGTACCAGGGCCTGATCGAGCGGATGTACCAGGCCGCGGAAAAGCCGAATGTCGCGTGATGTCGTCGTCGTGGACGGCCTGCGGACGCCGTACGCGAAGGCGAACACGGAGCTGAAGGACGTTCCCGCCCAGGATCTGGGCCGCATCGTCACGGTCGAGCTGCTGGCGCGCACGGACTTCGATCCCGCCGGGCTCGACCAGGTCATCTTCGGCAACATCGCGGAGCCTCCCGACGCGGTCAACGTCGCGCGGGTCGCGGCGCTCCTGGCCGGAGTCCCGGCAAGTGTGCCGGCCTTCACGGTCAACCGCCTCTGCGGATCGGGTCTCGAGGCGATCGTCGAGGCCGCGTACCGCATCGCCGCAGGGGACGCCGAGGCGATCGTGGCGGGCGGCATCGAGTCCATGTCGAACATCCCCCTGCTCTACTCGAAGGAGGGCCAGGAGGTCTTCACGGAGGTCTTCACCGCGAGGGACGCGGGCAAGAAGATCGCGGCGGCGGCGAAGTTCCGGCCCCGGCACTTCAAGCCTGACATCGGCCTGCAGATGGGATTGACCGACGCGGTGTGCGGGCTGAACATGGGAGAGACCGCCGAAGTCCTGGCCAAAGAGCACGGCATCGGCCGCGAGGAGCAGGACGCCTTCGCGCTGCGTTCCCATCAGAGGGTGACGATGGCGAGGAAGAAGCTCGCCGAGGAGATCGTGCCGGTGCCGATTCCTCCCGGCTACAGGGTCCTGTCCGTCCAGGACAACGGCGTGCGGGAGAACCAGACGCTCGAAGCGCTTTCGAAGCTGCGCCCTTTCTTCGACCGCAGGTTTGGCACCGTGACGGCCGGCAACTCCTCGCAGATCACAGACGGCGGGGCGGCCACGCTCGTCATGAGCGCCTCGGCCGCGAAGGCCCGTGGCTACAAGCCGCTCGCGAAGATCCGCGGCTTCGCGTTCTGCTCTCTCGAGCCCGAGCGGATGGGCCTGGGACCCGCCGTCGCGACGCCGCTCGCCTTGAAGAGGGCCGGCATCGAATGGGAGGACGTCGGCCTGGTCGAGATCAACGAGGCCTTCGCCGCCCAGGTCCTCGCCTGCGCCCGGGTGTTCCCTTCCGCGTCGTGGCACGCGAAGTACGCCACAGGAGGTCCGATCGGCGAGATCGACTGGGACAGGACCAACGTCAACGGCGGCGCGATCGCTCTCGGCCATCCCGTCGGCTCTTCCGGCAACCGCCTCGTGACGACGCTCGCCAAGGAGATGCGCCGCCGGGGGACCCAGTTCGGCCTCGCCACCATGTGCATCGGTGGAGGCCAGGGCGGCGCCGTCGTCCTGGAGCAGATGTGAATCGACAAGACACATGAACGCCTTCCAGCTCGACATCGAGGAAGACGGGCTCGGCGTCCTGACCTTCGACCGGCCGGGCGAGAAGGTCAATGTCTTCTCGCGGGAGGTCTTCGAGGAGCTCTCCGAATTGCTCCTTCGGATGACGCGGGAGCCGCGGCTGCGCGGCCTGCTCATTCGCAGCGGGAAGCCCGATACCTTCATCGCGGGCGCGGACGTCAAGGAGTTCGTGGGTCTTCCCGCCGGACGGATCCGCGAGGGCTCCGCCCGCGGCCAGGCCCTCTTCGAGCAGGTCGCCCGCCTCCCGATTGCCACGGTCGCCGCGATCAGCGGGACCTGCCTGGGCGGAGGCACCGAGCTGGCGCTGGCCTGCGACTACAGGGTGATGTCCGAGGCGCGCAAGGCGAGGATCGGCCTGCCGGAGGTCCAGCTGGGGATCTTCCCGGCCTGGGGCGGCTGCACGCGTCTGCCCCGCCTGGTGGGTCTCGCGGCGGCCCTGGACCTTATCCTGACGGGCAAGCAGCTCGACGCAAAGCGTGCGAAAAAGATCGGCCTCGTGGACGAGGCCGTCCCCGCAGCGATCTTTGAAGACTGGTCCCGGCGCTTCGCGCGCGAAAAGATGCGCGGCGGAAAGCCGCGTCGCGGGCGCCGCGGCCCCGCCGGCCCTCGCGATTTCCTGCTCGAGAAGAATCCGCTGGGGCGGCGGCTGATCTTCAAGACCGCGCGCGAAAAGATCGTCGAGGCGACGGACTTCCACTATCCGGCCCCTCTCGAGGCCCTCTCCGTCCTCGAGGAATCCTGCGGGCTGCCGATCGAAGCCGCTCTCGAGATCGAGAACGCGCACATTGCCAACATCTTCGGCGGCGAGGTGCAGAGGAACCTGCTCTCGATCTTCTTCTGGACCGAAGAGATCAAGAAAGAGAGGGGCGTCGCGGAAGCCTCCGTCCGGCCCCTCCCGGTCGCGCGCGTCGGCGTGCTCGGAGCGGGAGTCATGGGAGGCGGGATCGCGCAGCTCGCGGCGGACAAGGGGCTCCCGGCCCGCATGAAGGACATCGAGCCCAACGCGCTGGCGCACGGGTACGCGGCGGCCGCCGCAGTCTGGAGGAAGGCGGTCGAGCGACGGAGGTTGAAGCCCCGGCAGATGGCCGGGAAGATGGCGCTTCTCTCCGGCACGCTCGACTACTCCGGTTTTTCCCGCTGCGAGGTCACGATCGAGGCCGTCGTCGAGAAGCTCGGCGTCAAGCGCGCGGTCTTGAAGGAGTGGGAGGAGGTTGTGCCGGAGCAGGCGATCTTCGCCTCCAACACCTCCACGCTTCCCATCGGGGAGATCGCGGCGGGAGCGCTCGTGCCCGGGCGCGTCGTCGGGATGCACTTCTTCAATCCGGTGGACCGGATGCCTCTCGTCGAGGTGATTCGCGGGCCGCGCTCCTCCGATTCGAGCGTGGCGACGGTCTTCGCCCTCGCGAAGACTCTCGGGAAGACGCCGGTCGTCGTCAAGGACTCGCCCGGCTTCCTGGTCAACCGGATTCTGGCTCCGTATCTCTCGGAAGGCGTCCGTCTCGTCAAGGAGGGATGCCGCATCGAGGACGTGGACCGCGCGATGACCGACTTCGGCATGCCGGTCGGCCCGCTCGCTCTCCTGGACGACGTCGGCCTGGACGTCGCGGTGAAGGCCGGCGAAGTGCTGCAGGCGGCCTTCCCGGAGCGTCTGAGGGCCTCCGGCGAGGAGGCGCTGGCCGCGGCGGGACGGCTGGGGAGAAAGTCCGGGAGCGGCTTCTACGACTACCGGGGGGCCAGGCGCGGCGACCCCTCCCCGCGAGCCTACGAGATCCTGGGGGTGACGCCGGGCAAGACGTCACCGCTGGCGGCCGAGGAAATCGAATCCCGCCTGGTCTTCTGCATGGTCAACGAGGCGGCGTTCTGCATGGCCGAGGGTCTCGTCGCCGCGGCCTCGAAACTCGACCTCGCGATGATCTTCGGGACCGGCTTCCCGCCGTTTCGAGGCGGGTTGCTCCGCTACGCCGACTCGCTCGGCGCCGGGCGGGTTCTCGCGACGCTCGAGGACCTCGCCTCGAGGCTGGGCACACGATTCCAGCCCGCTCCGCTGCTTCGCGACATGGCGAAGACGGGGGCGGCATTTCATCCGGATCGGTCGAGCAACTTGAGGAGAATCCCATGAGCACCCCCGCAAGCACGACCAAGCCCCGGCCCGAGTCCCAGCTCCAGTCGCCCATGCGCGCCCTGATGGCGGGCCAGGTTCCGGAGGATGTCGTCTTCCCGTTCCCCGAAGTACCGCCCGAGGAGCGCGAGATGGTCTCGGCGTTCGTCGAATCCCTCCGGGGGTTCGCCCGCGACCACATCGACCCGACGCGGATCGAGAGGGAGCATCGCATCGACGACGGCGTGATGCGGGGCCTCGCCGACCTCGGCGTCTTCGGGATGACGATTCCGGAGCCGTACGGAGGCTACGGGTTCTCCGCGTCGGCCTACTGCCGCGTGATGGAAGAGATCGGCACGATCGACGCGTCTCTGGCCATCCTGGTCGGGGGCCACCAGTCCATCGGATTGAAGGCGCTCCTTCTCTACGGGACCGAGGAGCAGAAGAAGAGGTTTCTTCCGCGTCTCGCCTCCGGAGAGCTGATCGCGGCCTTCGCGCTGACCGAGCCGGAAGCGGGCTCGGACGCCGCCTCGATCAAGACGACGGCGGACTACGATGAGAAGACCGACACCTTCGTGTTGAACGGGAACAAGCATTGGATCTCCAACGGCGGTTTCGCCGGTTTCTTCACGGTCTTCGCCAGGGACGTCCGGCTGGAAGCGAAGGACGAGCACCGCCGGATCACGGCCTTCGCGGTGACGAAGGATCTGGGCGGCGTCGTGCCCGGGAAGGAGGAGCGCAAGCTCGGCCTGAAGGGCTCCTCGACGGTCCCGATCGAGCTGCAAAACGTCCGCGTGCCGGCGGCCAACGTCCTGGGCCAGCGGGGTCAGGGCTTCAAGATCGCCGTCGAGGTCCTGAACACCGGGCGCACGTCTCTCGCGGCCGGATGCCTCGGGGGATCCAAGGTAATGATCCGCCTGGCGGCCGAGCACGCCACGCGGCGCCGCCAATTCTCCACCCGCATCGCCGACTTCGAGATGATCCGCGGCAAGTTCGCCCGGATGATGGTCAGCACCTACGCGCTGGAGTCGATCGTCTATCTGACCTCGGGCCTGGTGGACCGGGGCCTGCCCGACTACGCGCTCGAGGGGGCCTGCTGCAAGGTCTTCGGCACCGAGGCCGTCTGGCAGACGATCAACGACGCGCTCCAGATCGCCGGCGGCAACGGCTTCATGGAAGAGTACCCGTACGAGCGGGCCCTGCGCGACTCGCGCATCAACATGATCTTCGAAGGCACCAACGAGATCCTCCGCGTCCTCGTCGCGCTCTCGGGGATGCGGGACGCGGGCGAGGACCTGAAGGAGGTCGGCAAGGCCCTGAAGGCGCCGCTCTCCTCGCTCGGCATCCTCTCCGACTATGCCGCGCGGAAGTTCCGCTCCGTGGCGCCGGCCAGGCTCACGAAAACGGCACCCGAGCTGGCCGGTGAGGCCGCGATCGTCGCGAAGTACGTCGGGGCGGCGTCCAACATCCTCGAAAGGGTCTTGAGGAAACACGGCAAGAAGATCATCGAGAAGGAATACCAGCAGGAGCGCCTGGCCAACATCGTCATGGACCTCTACGCCTGCCTGGCGGTCCTGTCGCGCGCCACCTCGGCCCTGGAGAAACGCGGCCGCGAGAAGGCCCAGGAAGAAGTCCGCCTCGCCCGGGCGTTCGTCCACTCCGCGAAGTACCGGATCGTCGGCCAGTTGAAGGAGATGGACAGGAACGTCAACGACTCCGGCGAGAGCCGCGACGCGCTCCACACGAGCCTCTCCGACGCCGCCTACTCGCGCCTGGGATACGGCTCCCACTACTGGGAGTAGAACTGGGCCGCAGGCGTTCGCTTCGCGGACGGCGGCCAAAGAGTCTCACGGGAGCTTACGAGTGAGGACGCCAGGATTGCCACACGTCCGAATAGACTGCGCCGTATGAACCGAAGAGATCTTCTCAAGGGCGCCGCCGCGGGCGCCGTCATCTGTCATCCCGAGCGGAGCGAGGGATCTGCTCCCGTGCTTCCCGGGGTTTCCGAGGCAGATCCTTCCTCGCTTCGCTCTTCGGAATGACAGGGCCGGGCAGTCTCTCAGTTGCTGACTCTGATCGATCTGGCCCTGGTGTTGTTTGACTCGTCGCTTTCGGGGATCGCGTTGTCCGCGTCCGCCTTCGCGATGACGTAGTAGAGTCCGCGGGGCGTGCCCGACGGGATCGTTACGTTGACGGAGCCCTTGCTGGAGCTTCCCGGCGGCAGCGCAGGGACGGGGCGGGATCCCAGCGCGGGATCTCCTCCATCCAGGGTCGCGTTCGACGAGAGGTAATAACGGGTCGTCGAGGCGGCTGCCGGCCCTGTGCCCGAGTTGAGGGTGGTATCGCTCACCTTGATCGTCTGACCGGCACGTCCCTTTGAAGGGGCGTTGACGGAGGAAACGACCAGGTCGGGAAGAGACGGCGTCGGCGTCAGCGTCGGCGCCACTGTCCCGGTCGGCGTCGGGGTGTTGGTCCCGGTGGGCGCCGGGGTGTTGGTCGCGGTCGGAGTCGGGGTTCTGGTGAGGGTCAGAGTGGGAGTTGGAGAGCCTCCGGCTGGCGGTAACGCGTAGGCGGTCAGATGGGCCGATTCGTCCATCATGTAGAGCCGCACGTTGGCCACGACGGGACTCTGCCAGTGAAGGCTCCCGACCTTCGTCGTGTCGCTCCAGAGAACCGCGCCTGTCGCGGGGCTCAAGGCGCGAATCGCGCCGTTGCCGGCAATGTAGAGGACGTTGTTGGCCACGATCGGAGAGGATCGGGTGATCCCGTTGTTCCACTGCAGGGCGAGCGCGGGCGCGCCCGAGGGGAATGTCAGCTTGTAGGCCGCGCTGCCGGACCCGTTGGTCACGAAGACCCAGGTGCTGCTGTCCGCCGGGTTGGTCCAGACGGCCGGAACCGTCAGGACGGGTCCCCCCTGGGGGAGAGACAGCAGCTGCTGCTCTCCTCCCACGTGCCCCGGACCGCTCTGGCCGCTCATGTTGGTCAACTCGATCAGGCGCAGGGCGGAATCCTTGCCCGACTGTGCCGCCAGCCGCCCGGAGTAGCCCGGAGCCGGGAGGATCGCGGGGCCGGTGCTGCCGAGATCGATGTCTCCGCTCTCGAGCGACGCGTAGTTGGTCGGCGTATAACTGTCCAGCGGCTTCCCGTTCGCCCCGGAGCCATCCGGAGCCAGCGCGAACACGCTGTCGCCCCAGTTGAGCCCGCCGACGTTGGCGTTGAAGAGGCCGTTTCCCGTGGCCATGTAGATCCGATCGGTCACGTCGTCGTAGATCACGCCGTCCCTGGCCCAGATAGCCGACCGTTTATTCCCGCAGTCGGGAGTTCCCGGCGACTGGACGAAGTGGACCGTCTGATCGCTGCAGAGTGAGTTGAAGACCTTCTGAGCCCCGGTCGCCAGGTTGACGGCCGTCAGGTGTCCCTGATAGTCGCCGCCGTCTCCGATGTATCCGCCGCTGGCGACGTAGAGGTAGGTCGCTCCATTTCCCGCGGTCGCGGTCGCCAGAGCGGGAGCGATCTTCTCCACGCCCCCCTTGAGGGTCACGAGCTCCGGCCAGCCGCCTGTCGTGATCTCCGTGCCGTCTCCTACCTGGTGCTTGTGGACATACCCGTCGAGGCCGTAGCTGTAGACGAAGAGGCGGTTGGGATCGACGGCCGGGGAGGAATTGGTCTGCCCCGTCCCGGAGTGAGGCTTCGACCAGACCTGGGCGCCGGTGGAGGCGTCCAGAGCGAGAAGAAGGCCCGCCTTCGTCGTGAGGAAGAGAAGGTCCTGCGTGCCATTGACCGTCGAGACGCCCGTCAGAAGCACGGGCGCCCCGTCCGCGGCCGAGGGGAGCGTGGCCTGGAAGAGGAAAGTGAGCTGCGTCACGTTGGAAGGCCCGAGCACCGTCTCCCGCGTGTTGTTCCCGCTGTGCTGCGGGTCCCCGTTCATCTGCAGCCAGTCGTAGGGAGCGGCCACCGGTTCGGCGTCGGCCGGACTCTCCTGGGCCGCGCGCGCCGATCGGATTCGAAGAAGGGAAGGACTGGATGCTCCCAGAACGAGCAGAAGAGCGAACGGCAACACATACCTTCCGACGCGAGCAAACATCCGCGCATTCTATAGGCAATTTCCGTGCCCGTAGAGGACCGTGTGCGAGAATGGATCAGATGAGGGAAGCCGCGGTTCCGTTCGTGGAGATCGACAAGGCGGTCGAGGAGCTCAAGGCGGGGCGGTTCGTCGTCGTGGTGGACGACGAGGACCGGGAAAACGAAGGGGACCTCGTCCTCGCCGCCGAGAAGGTGACGCCGGAGGCGATCAATTTCATGGCTCGGGAGGGGCGGGGGCTCATCTGCCTCGCGTTGACCGAGGAGAGGTGCGCCCAGCTCGATCTTCCTCCGATGGTCGAGGAGAACACGTCCAACTTCGGGACGGCCTTCATGGTCTCGATCGAGGCGCGCGGCCGGACGACCACGGGCATCTCCGCCGCGGACCGCGCGGCGACGGTCCTGACGGCGATCGATTCGGCGACGAAGCCATCGGATCTCCTGAGGCCCGGTCACATGTTCCCCCTTCGAGCGCAGCCCGGAGGGGTCCTGAAACGCGCCGGGCAGACGGAGGCCTCGGTGGACCTGGCGCGGATCGCCGGTCTGAATCCGTCCGCCGTCCTCTGCGAGGTGATGAACGAGGACGGCACGATGGCGCGGGTGCCGGACCTGACGCAATTCTGCGCGAAACATGGCCTCGCGATGGTCACGGTCGCCGGGCTGATCAGCCATCGGATGAAGACCGAGCGCCTCGTCCAGCGGATCGCCTCGCCGCACCTGCCGACCCGGTTCGGCGACTTCCGCGTCTGCGCCTACCGCAGCGACGTGACCCACGAGGAGCACATCGCCCTGGTGCACGGCGAGATCCGCGAAGGCGAGCCGGTCCTCGTCCGTGTCCATTCCCAGTGCCTGACCGGAGACATCTTCGGCTCCGCGCGGTGCGACTGCGGCGCGCAGCTGGCTCTCGCGATGGAGAAGATCATCGAGGCGCGGTGCGGCGTCTTCCTCTACCTGCTCCAGGAAGGGCGGGGGATCGGCCTCTTCAACAAGCTGAAGGCGTATGAGCTGCAGGATGAGGGCCACGACACGGTCTCGGCCAACGAGAAGCTCGGTTTTCCTTCCGACATCCGCAACTACGGCGTCGGATGCCAGATCCTGCGCGACCTGGGCGTGCGCAAGATGCGACTGATGACCAACAATCCCTCCAAGTACGTCGCGATCAACGGCTACGGCCTGGAGATCGTCGAGCGGGTCCCTCTCGAAGTGCGTCCCACCGAGCGTTCCCGCAAATACCTGGAAACCAAGAAGAACAAGATGGGGCATCTGCTGAAGATGGTCTGAGGCTCTCCTCTCTCTGTCATCCTGAGCGAAGCGAGGATCTGCTCTCTCGTGACGCGAGATTCTTCGTCGCTGCGCTCCTTAGAATGACAAGGGAGAGGAGCGAAATAGACTAGGCCCCGAAATCAATAACAAGAGGAGGAATCCATGTCACCACGTCTGATCGACGTCAGCGGTACGCCTGGAGGCGGGCGAAGCCTGCGAAGCCTCATCATCGTGATTGCCGTCGTTCTCGTCATTCTTCTCGGCAATCCGGTCAGGGTCATCCCGGCCGGGCACGTCGGTGTCAAGGATTTCTTCGGAAACGTCTCTTCCAGCGTCCTGGGGCCAGGAGTCCGTGTCGTCTTCCCGTTCACGCGGGTCGTGAACATGTCCATCAAGACGCAGGAGGTCAAGGAGACGGCAGAGGTCCCCTCGAAGGAGGGTCTCACGATGGACCTGGAAGGCTCCCTGCTCTACCGTCTGGATCCCACAAAGGCGGCCGAGATCTACCGGACGATAGGTCCCAACTACCAGGAGATCGCGGTCATCCCGCAGGTCCGGTCCGCCATCCGCGAGATCACGGCAACCTACGAGGCCAAGGTGCTCTATTCGGCGGAGCGCGACAAGATCTCCCGCGAAACCCTCGAGCTTTTTCGCAGTATGTCGCAGGGCCGCGGGATCATCAGCGAGGCGATCCTCCTGCGGAAGATCGGCCTTCCGGCGGTCGTTGCCAACGCCATTCAGGAGAAGCTGCGCCGCGAGCAGGAGGCCGAACAGATGAAGTTCGTGCTCCAGAAGGAATCGCAGGAGGCGGAGAGGAAGCGCATCGAGGCGCAGGGCGTGGCCGACTTCCAGAGGATCGTGGCCTCCGGGATCAGCCAGCAGCTGCTCGAATGGAAGGGGATCGAGGCCACGGAGAAGCTCGCCCTCTCGCAGAATACGAAAGTGGTCGTGATCGGAAACCAGAAGTCCGGCCTGCCGATCATCCTGGGCGGCGAAGGAAAGTGAGGGTTCTGTCCCTGTCATCCTGAGCGAAGCGAAGGATCTGCTCCGGCGCCTTTTCCCTACGGGAGCAGATCCTTCGTCGCTTTGCTCCTCAGGATGACAGGTGCGCTGCAGTCGAAACTCACCTTCTCCTGTACCAGCGTTCCAGCTTCTCGGGAGAGACGCCCGCGAAGTAGCCTGCCAGGACCCTCCAGTTGCGGAGCACCTGCCGGAACGCGCCGTTCCTGTATCGGCGCGGCGACGTCACGGTCTTTCCGGGCAGGACCGCAAAGGGGCCGGCGCGCTTGACGCGCCGCACGATGTCCACGTCTTCGCAGATGACGAGATCGCGATAGCCGCCCGACCGTTCGTAAGCCTCGCGCCGGCAGAAGAGGCCCTGGTCGCCGAAAGGGAGGCCGAGCAGCCGCGACCGCAGATTCGCCCACCACGCGATCCATCGGAGGGCGGGGGTCGCGTTTTCGTAGGCCAGCGAGAACGCTCCCGCGGCGGCGCCCGCTTCGAGGCGCTCGCGAATCGCGGCCAGCGCGTTTTCGGGAGGGCGCGAATCCGCGTGCACGAAAAAGAGGATCTCGCCCCGAGCCTGGCGCGCGGCGCGGTCCAGGCGCAGACCCCGGCTCCCCCCGCCGCCAACGATCCGCGCTCCGATCGCCTCGAAGGCCCGGGAAGTTTCCGGGCGGTCCCCGCAGTCGGCCACCACGATCTCCGTCTGGCCGGGAATGACGAAGGGACGAAACCGCTCGGCCGCTTCCGGGAGCTCGTCACGCACCGGGATAATCAACGAGATCAAACGGTGCCGGATGCTAGCATCGTCGTCACAGATGAAGATCCCGATGGCGGCGGCGGTCCTGGCGGGGGGAGGCTCCCGGCGGATGGGGGTGGCGAAGGCCTCGCTGCCCTACGGCGAGACGACACTGCTCGCGCACCAGACGGGGCGGCTGTCGAAAATGTTCGAGGAGGTTCTGGTCGTGGCCAAGGAGGCGCCCGCGTTCGACGCCGGGCCGTCTCGGCTCGTGCTCGACCGGACCTCCGACCAGGCTCCGATCCACGGCCTCGTCCGCGCGCTCGAGGAGGTCCCCGACAGGCTCTTCGTGCTCGCCGTGGACCTGCCGGTGATCACGGAAGGGGTCCTCCGCATCATCGCGGAGCGGAGCCTGGCGACGCAAGCGCCGGCCGTTCTGCCTCGAGCCGATGGCCGGCTTCAGCCTCTCGCCGGGGTCTGGCGCCGCAGCGTTCTTCCGGCGGCGTTTGCCCGCATCGCTCGTGGCGAACTCTCCTTTTACGGGCTCGCGCGGGAAGTCGGAGCGGAAATTCTTCCGGAAGAGACCTGGCGCGCCGGGGACCCGTCGGGCAACTCCTTCGCCAACATCAACACGATCGAGCAGTACAACGCGATGCGGGAGCGGGCATGACGGAAGAAGGGAAACCGCCCGAGCGCCCGCGGCGGCCGCGCTCGACGGGACCGCTGCGCGGCAGCCTCCTGCACCTGGACTCGCGGGGCCGCGCGCGCATGGTGGACGTGGGCGCGAAACCATCCACGCGCCGGCGCGCCGTGGCTCGAGGAAAGGTGCGCTTGAATGAGGCGGCTTTCGGCGCGCTCGCCGGGGGGAAGCTCTCGAAGGGAGACGCCCTCGCAGTCGCCCGGCTGGCCGGGATCCTCGCCGCCAAGAAGACCTCGGAGATCGTGCCTCTCGCGCACCCGATCAGCCTGGACGCGGTCTCGGTCGAGTGCGAGCTCGCCGCCAGGAGCCGCGAGGTCATCGTGACGGCGACCGCCTCGACCGCGGCCCGCACCGGCGTGGAGATGGAGGCCCTGACCGCCGTCGCGGGCGCGTGCCTGGCCCTCTACGACATGGCCAAGGCGCTGGACCGCTCGATCGAGATCCGCGAGATTCTCCTGCTCGAGAAGACCGGCGGCCGCTCGGGGACGTACCGGCGCATTAAGGAATAATGCGCGGCATGAGCATCCGTATCGCGATCATCACGGTGTCCGACGGCGTGGCGGCGGGCGAGCGGGAAGACCGCGGAGGCCCCGCCTGCGAGGAGGCCCTGCGCGCCTCGGGGATCGCCCATGAGATCGTGTCGCGCGAGATCCTGGCGGATGACCGGCACCAGATCGCGCGGGCCATCCGGCTGACCGCGTATTCGCGCTTCGCCGACCTGATCGTCCTGACGGGAGGTACGGGCGTGGCGCCGAGGGACCGCACTCCGGAAGCCGTGCGGGAAGTCGTCGAGTTCGAGGTCCCCGGGCTGGCGGAGAAGATGCGCTCGGACACCGGCGGCGATTTCCCGGCCGCGTATCTCTCCCGGCTGGTCGCGGGCGTGCGGGACCAGACGCTCGTCGTCGCGCTGCCCGGGTCCCCGAAGGGAGCCGCCGACTGCCTGACCGCAATCCTCGGCCTGCTGCCCCATGCGATCGCTCTCCTGCGCGGAGAGAAAGCCGGGCATCCGTCCGCGGAGTGACAACCTGAAGATACCTGTCAGGGTCGGGATCGACAATCTCCTTGCCGATCCCTCGCCGATCGCGGGCAAGCGCGTCGGGCTCGTGACGAACCCCTCGGGAATCACCTCATCCGGCCTCCCGACGTGGAAGGCCCTCTTCGAGGCGAAGGACACGAAGCTCGTCCGTCTCTTCGGTCCCGAGCACGGCGTGGACGGCGGGGCCGTCTACATGGAGGCGGTCGGAAACGCGGTCCACCCTCCGACCGGGCTTCCTTCCGTCTCGCTCTACGGCTCAACGCGCGACTCCCTGAAGCCCCGCCGCGAGGACCTGGCGGACCTCGACGCTCTCGTCTTCGACGTCGCGGACGTCGGCGCCCGTTATTACACCTACCTCTGGACGATGATGCTGGCGATGGAGGCATGCGCCGAATCCGGCAAGAAGCTCGTGGTCTGCGACCGGCCCAATCCGATCGGGGGAGAGACGGAAGGCGCTCCTCAGGAAGAGGAGTACCTCTCCTTCGTCGGCATGCACCCGGTCCCGGTCCGCCACGGCATGACGGCGGGGGAGATGGCGGGATTTCTCGCGGCGGAAAAAGACCTGGACGTGGACCTGACCGTGAGCGAGATGTCCGGCTGGGCCCGGGACATGGATTTTTCCGCGACGGGCCTGCCCTGGGTCTCGCCTTCGCCCAACATCCCGTCGCCCGCCACCGCTCTCGTCTATCCGGGGATGTGCCTGCTGGAAGGCACGAACCTGTCGGAAGGCAGAGGCACGGCGCGGCCCTTCGAGGTTTTCGGCGCGCCGTGGCTCGACCCGGCGACGTTTGCCGGCGCGCTGAACGCTCTGGGACTGCCCGGCGTGTCGTTTGTGCCCGTGCACTTCCGTCCGATGTTCGACAAGCACGCGGGGGAGACGGTCGGCGGCGCGATGCTGCACGTGACGAACTCCCGCGAGCGCTACGGCTCGCCGCAGGAGGGGCGGCGAGGCCCCGGCGGGAAAGAGGGACGAAGCGCCTTTCGTTCCTTCGAGACGGGCATGAGGGTGATCGAAACCGCGCGCCGCCTCGATCCGCGCCGGTTTCGCTGGCGGACCGAGCCCTACGAGTTCGATCCCCGCCCCGCGATCGACCTGCTCACGGGCTCCTCCCGATACCGCGAGCTCGTCGAGCACGGCGGCGATCTGGCGCCCGAGATCGAGAGGCACGACTTCGGAGCGCGGGAATTCCTGTCGCGGCGCCGGCCGCACCTGATCTATCCGGACCGCAAACCGGCCGCGGTCGCATTCGTCGGAGGGCACGACTCCGGCAAGACCACGCTCATCGTGGAGCTCGTCTCGTGGCTGACCGCGAGAGGCTTGAAGGTCGGCGCGATCAAGCACACCTCCAAGGATGTCGAGGACGACGTGCCGGGCAAGGACTCGCACCGCCACGCCACTTCCGGCGCGGCGGTCTCCGCGTTCGTCACGCCGGCGCGGGAGACCGCGCGGCGGTTCGGACAGGAGGAGAGGCTCGAGGACCTTCTTTCGCGCGACTTCTCCGACTGCGACCTCGTCCTGATCGAAGGGTTCAAGTCTCTTCCCGTGCCCAAGATCGAGGTGACCCGCGCCCGCGCCGCCCGCCCGCGGATCGAAGGCGTCCTCGCGCGAGTCTCCGACCGGCCTGCCGAGGACGCTCTTCCAACGCACGCGTTCGCCGACGTGCAGGCTATCGTCGCCACGGTCCTGCGACTTGCCGGCCTCGACCGGGGTCGTAAGACGTAAGGCGTGAGGCGTGAGACGAAGCGAAAGATCCTGGCACTTCGCCTTCCGCCTCACGCCTGACGCCTCACGCGAATGACGAAGTCATTCGTGGTCTTCGACCTGGACGGGACACTCATCGACGGCTACGACGCGATCGGTGACGCGCTGGCCTACGCGATGGAGCGCCTCGGCGAGCCCGCGATTGCTCCGGACGCCGTTCGGGCGATGGTCGGACACGGGATCGAGAGGCTCCTGGAGAAAGCGGTCGGCCCGCGGCGGACCGCCGAGGGAGTCCGGCTCTTCCGGGAGCGCTATCCACAGGTGGCGGTCGCGAAGACGCGCCTCATGCCGGACGTGCCCGAGGTCCTGTCGGAGCTGGACGCTCGGGGACACCCCATGGCGGTCGCTTCGAACAAGCCGGCGAAATTCTCGCGGATGATCCTCGAGGCCAGCGGAGTGTCCCGTTACTTCCTGGAGATTGCCGGGCCGGACGAGAAAACGCCCACCAAGCCCGACCCGGCGATGTTGCGCTCCCTGATGCGCGCGGCGGACGCCTCGCCCGGCGAGACGGTGGTCGTCGGAGACATGGAGGTGGACTCCGAATTCGCTCGCGCCGCCGGCTGCCGCGTCGTCCTGGTTCCCGGAGGCTCGCGCTCCCGGCTCGAATTGGAGGGAGTCCCTTCGGACGCGCGTCTCGAGCGGCTGACGGATCTTCCCTCCTGGCTGAAGAAGCACGACCGTGCTTCCGTGCCGTAGGGGCGGGGCTTGTCCCCGCCCGCCTCTTCCCGATACCCATTGTCGGTGGGACCGGTCGATGCATTCAGGCATCAAACGCCTGAGACCCTCTTGGGTGGAGAGGAGCAACGACCGGAGGCGGGCGGCCGCGAGGGCCGCCCCTGCGACACGCGGGGAGTCGGATGGGAACGCAGCGAGGGGGCACTACAATCCGGTGCCGAAGACGGGAGGAGCCTGACGTGAGTCGCATTGTGGTGGCGGACAAGGTGGCATCGGCGGGACTCGAGGTTTTGCGCAAGGCCGGACACGAGGTCGTGGAGCTGGAGGGGCAGCCGCGCGAGAAGCTGATCGAGCAGCTGCGCGACGCGGACGCGCTGCTCGTGCGCAGCGCGACGAAGGTGGACCGGGAGCTGCTCGAGGCGGCGCCGCGGCTGACGGTCGTGGGGCGGGCGGGCGTGGGCGTGGACAACGTGGACGTGCCCGCGGCCACCGCGCGAGGAATCCTGGTCATCAACGCGCCGACCGCCAACGTCGTCTCCGCGGTCGAGCACACCTTCGCTCTGCTCTTCGCCCTTCTTCGCCGCGTTCCGGCCGCGGCCGCTTCGATGGAAGCCGGCAAGTGGGACAAGTCGAAGTTCGTCGGATCGGAGCTCTCCGGCAAGACGCTGGGCATCATCGGCCTGGGCCAGGTCGGCTCACGCGTGGCGGTTCGCGCCCGCGCCTTCGAGGCCAGGGTGCTCGGGTTCGATCCCTACCTGCCGCCCGAGCGGGCCCGCGAGCTGGGAGTTCCGCTCCTGCCGCTTCCGGAGCTTCTCGCTACCTCCGACATCGTCACGATCCACGCCACGGCCGGCGAAGGAGGCAAGCCGATCCTCGGGCGAGAGGAGTTCGGCCGCATGCGGCAGGGGAGCATCCTCTTGAACGTGGCTCGCGGCAAGCTCGTGGACCGCGAGGCGCTGCTGGAGGCCCTCCAATCGGGCAGGCTCGCCGGGGCGGCTCTCGACGTCTTCGATCCGGAGCCGCCCGACGCCAACGACCCTCTGCGCAAGCTGCCCAACGTCGTGACCACGCCGCATCTCGGCGCCTCGACGGTCGAGGCGCAGGAGCGCGTCTCCCTCCAGACCGTCGAGGCCGTCGCCGAGGCGCTGACCGGGGCAACCTACGTGCCCGCGGTCAACCTTCCGTTTCGCGGGCCGGCCGACCCGACGGGCGCGGCCGCGTGGATGCGCCTTGCGGAGCGCGCCGCCCGGTTCCTCTGCTGCATCGGGCCGTCCGGCCTGACCTCGCTTTCGGTCGAGACCTGGGGTCTTCCGGAGGATCTCCTGCGGCCAATCACCGTGGCGGCGGTCAAAGGAGTTCTGGAAGGGCACACACCGGGCACGGTCAACTTCGTCAACGCCCTCGTCGTGGCCCAGGAACGGGGCCTGAAAGTCGTGCAGACACGCCACGAGCATCCCGGCAACTACGCCCGCTCGATCCGCGTATCGCTTATGGGGGGCGGGTTCCCGGCAAGCGCCGACGCGACCCTTTTCTCGGGGCGGGACGCTCGCATCGTGGAAGTGGACGGCTTGCCGCTGGAATTCCGGCCGGAGGGAACGATCGTGTTTCTGAAAAACCGGGACGTCCCGGGCGTGGTCGGCAAGGTCGGCACGATCCTGGGCGACGCGGGACTCAACATCGCGGACTTCAAGCTCGCTCGCGGCGAAGGCTCGAAGGCCGCGGCGGTGATCGCGGTGGATTCCCCGCCTCCGGCCGAGGTGCTCGATCGGCTGCGACGCGCGCCCGCCATCGAAGACGTCCGCGTCGTCAGCTGGTGACCGAGTGGGCCGCCTGAAGGTCGTCGTCCTCTTCGGTGGCCGTTCCGTCGAGCGAGAAGTCTCGCGCCTCTCCGCGCGCACGATCGCCGGGGCGCTCGACGCTTCGCGCTACGAGGTTGTCCCGCTGGCGGTCGGCCCGGACGGGCGCTTCCTTCCGGCGGCAGAGTCGCGCCGGCTGCTCTCCGCGGGCCCGGTTCCCGAGAAGTTCCGGCTGCCCGAGTCCGCCGCGGCGGCGCCGCCCGAGCAGGCTCTCGTGCCGGCGGAGATCAGTCCGACGCGCGCCGACGTCGTCATCCCGATCATTCACGGCACCACCGGCGAGGACGGCGTCCTCCAGGGCTTCCTCGAGTTTCTCGGAATCGCCTACGTGGGCGCCGGCGTCGCCGGCTCCGCCATCGGCATGGACAAGTCGGTCTTCAAGTCCCTCCTGCGCGACGCGGGCATTCCCACCGCGCGCTTCCTCGTGCTGAGTGCCAGGGAGCGGGGGGGCACGGGGGGTCTCCCCCCGCTTGGGAAGCGCGAGGGTCTCCCTCGCCGAGAGTATGTCGCGTCGGCCGCGACCGAAGGTCGCGCCTCGCGAAGCGAGCGGCCGACAGGGGCGAGGGCGCGACTCTCCGCCGGCAGCTCCCCTTTTTCGCTTCCCCTCTTCGTCAAACCCTCCAACGGCGGTTCTTCCGTAGGCGTCACCAAAGTCAAGGACTGGCCCGACCTCGATGCGGCTCTTGATGTCGCCTTCCGCTACGACGACCGCATCCTCATCGAGGAGGGCATCGACGCGCGGGAGCTGGAGTGCTCCGTCCTCGGCAACGACGATCCCCTTGCCTCGGTGGTCGGAGAAGTCATTCCGGGCCGCGAGTTCTACGACTACGACGACAAGTACCGCGAGGACAACGCGAAACTCCTGATCCCCGCGCCGATCCCTCAAGCCGTCTCCGACGAAGTGCGCGCGCTCGCCGTGAAGGCCTTCCGCGCGGCCGGGATCTCCGGCATGGCCCGCGTGGACTTCTTCCTGGAGCGCGGGACCGACCGCGTCCTCGTCAACGAGCTGAATACCCTGCCCGGTTTCACCGCGATCTCCATGTACCCGAAGCTCTGGGAGGCGAGCGGCCTCCCGCTGCCCAAACTCCTGGATGAGCTCATCCGCCTCGCGATCGAACGCAAGGAAAAGCGCGACCGTCTCTCCCACGAGCCCCCCGCCGAGCTGGCGTGACGGAGCTTCGCCTGCGCGCGGCCGTTCTTGAGGACGTCGAGGTCCTCGCCGCGCTCCTCCGGGCCTCGGTTCTGGAACTCGGCAGCGCCGACTACTCCCGCGAGCAGCTCGCGAGCGCTCTCACTCATCTCTTCGGTGTGGATACGCGTTTGATCGAGGACGGCACGTATTACGTCGTCGAGGCGGAGCGGAAGCCGGTGGCCTGCGGAGGCTGGAGCCGGCGTCGGACGCTCTTCGGCGGGGATCAGTACGCGGACCGGTCGGACGATCGCCTGGATCCGAAAACCGAAGCGGCCCGCATCCGCGCCTTCTTCGTCCATCCCGACTGGGCCCGCCGCGGTCTCGCGCGCCGGCTGCTCGAGGAGTGCGAGAGGGCGGCAAGGGCCGCTGGCTTCCGGAGACTCGAGCTTATGGCGACGCTGACCGGACTCCCGCTCTACGAGCGCCACGGCTTCCGCGTGCTGGAAGAGTCGGTCGTGGAGCTCCCCGACGGAGTCCGTTTCCCGCTGGCGCGCATGACCCGCGACCTCGGATGACGGGCGCCCTTCGATCGCCTTCCCGGACTCGCTCTCCTCGAGACCGCTCCCGCTAGAATGACCGCATGGCGGCTCCGCAGTATCCACGGGCAGAGAGGTCGGTCGAGGAGAAGCTTCGCGACACGGACGACTTCTTCTCCGGCCGGGGTCCGGTGCATTCGACGCTTGCGCGGGTGGCCGAGAGACTGGACGCGGATGGCATTCCCTACGCCATCATCGGCGCGGTCGCGCTCAATCTCTTCGGCTACGCCCGCCAGACCGTGGACGTCGATGTCCTTCTCTCGAACGAGGGCCTGGAGCGGTTCCGCGAGCGATTCGTCGGGCGCGGCTATCTGCCGGCCTTCGCGGGCGCGGAGAGGTCCTTTCGCGACGCCGAAACCGGCGTGCGGATCGACGTGATCCGCGCGGGCGATTACCCTGGCGATGGGAAGCCGAAGCCGGTCTCGTTTCCAGACCCCGCCGCTTCGGCGGTCACCGCCGGCGCTTACCGCGTTCTTCGACTGGAGAAACTGATCGAGCTGAAGATCGCCTCGGGCCTTTCCGCGCCGCACCGGCAGCTCGTGGACCTGGGGGACATCCAGCGCCTCATCGAAGAGCTCGGTCTTCCGATAGAACTGGCGGACAAGCTCGACCCGAGCGTCCAATCCGAATACCGCCGTCTCTGGTCGCTGGCCCAGCGCCGCGGCGAAGGCCCTCACGAGCGCGGCTGACGGCACGATCTCAATCCCGTCCCCCTCCACGAGATCTCCGAACGCTGGACAGCCAGATACGAGCCTGAAGTCCCTGCTCGAGTCGGGGCATCCCCTCCCGACGCTCTGGCAGGGGAGCCACGGACCTGGGTCCGGGCTTCCTTCATTCGGACGGGGAAGGCGTCGAGGCGATGCCGGCTCAGTCCGGAGAGGCGCGGCGGTAAGCTCCTCGTGTGCCGGAACTGCCGGATATTCTCGCGTATCTGGAGGCTCTCGGGCGCCGGATCGTGGGCGAGCGCCTGGTGGCGATTCGGATCGCCAGTCCCTTCCTGGTGCGCTCGGTCGATCCGCCGCTGCGAGAGGCGGAAGGCAAGAGGGTCCTGGCGCTCCGGCGAATCGGGAAACGCGTCGTCCTCGAGCTGGAAAGCGATCTCTATCTCGTTCTGCACCTGATGGTGGCCGGGCGGCTCCACTGGAAGCCGCGAGGCGCGAAGCTCCCCGGAAGGATCGGTCTGGCGGCCTTCGATTTCGAGAACGGGACTCTTCTGCTGACGGAGGCGAGCACGAAGAAGCGTGCCTCGCTCCATCTGGCGCGAGGGGAGGAGAGCCTGACGGAATTCGATCGGGGAGGAATCGAGCCGCTCGAAGCGGACCTTCGGAAGTTCCGCGAGACCCTGATGCGGGAGAACCACACCGTCAAGCGCGCGCTGACCGACCCTCGCCTCTTCTCCGGCATCGGTAACGCCTACTCCGATGAGATCCTTCACCGCGCGCGAATGTCGCCGGCGAAGCTGACGAAGAAGATGACGGAGGAAGAGATCGAGCGGCTCTCTGGCGCGACGCGTGAAACGCTCGAGAAGTGGAGCGCGCGCCTTCTCGAAGAGGCGCGCGAGTCTTTCCCGGAGAAAGTCACCGCCTTCCGGGAAGGGATGGCCGTGCACGGCCGCTACGGGAAGCCCTGCCCGGACTGCGGCTCGCCGGTCCAGCGGATCGTGTATGCCGAGAACGAGTCCAACTACTGCGCGACCTGCCAGACCGGCGGGAAACTCCTTGCGGATCGCGCCCTGTCGCAGCTTCTGAGGGGCGACTGGCCAAAGACGCTCGAGGAGCTGGAGGAAAGGAAGAGAGACCGGCCCGCGGCGCTCGAAGAGCCGGCCGAGATATAACAGGCGAGTTGGAAACCTCGATCCAGGATCGTTTGTCCGCTCACCGGCTGCTCGCCGGCGCGCCTCCCGACCAGCTGACGTGGCTTGCCGAGCACGGCCGCCTGGTCCGGCTGGAGCCGGGAGTCGTGCTCACGCCGAAGACCGGGCCGGTGCTCGGTCTGTACATCGTCCTTTCCGGCCACCTCTCGATCCACATCGACCGGGGCGCCGGACCACACAAGGTCATGGAGTGGCATGGGGGCGATGTGACGGGGTTCCTGCCGTACTCGCGTCTCGTGGCGCCTCCGGGCGACGTGAAGGCCGAGGTGCCGTGCGAGGTCCTGCTGATCCCCCGCGAGGAGATGCCGGCGCTGATTCGCGACTGCCACGAACTCACCTCGATTTTCGTGCACGTCATGATCGATCGCGCCCGCCATTTCACGTCGAGCGACCTCCAGGAAGAAAAGATGTCCTCCCTGGGCAAACTGGCGGCAGGGCTCGCGCACGAGTTGAACAACCCCGCTTCGGCGGTCGCGCGCAGCGCCCAGGGACTCAAGCTTCGGTTGTCGGAGGTCGAAACGGCGTCCCGCGCGCTCGGAGCCGCGCGATTGTCTCCGGATCAGCAGGCTGCCGTCGACAAGGCGCGCCAGACCTGTCTGGCCGCGGCAGGCGCGACCTTCGGGCGCTCGCCCATCGAGCAGGCGGACCGTGAAGACGCGATCGCCGACTGGCTGACGCGTCACCGCGCCGATGTCGCCGCCGCGGAAGCGCTGGCGGAGTCCGCGGTCACGCTCGACGCGCTGGACCGGCTCGCGGAAGCGCTCGACGGCGAGACGCTCTCCGCGGTCCTTCCGTGGCTCGTCGCCGGCTGCGCGACGTACCAGCTGGCATCGGAGATCGAGGCGGCCGCCTCCAGGATCCACCACCTCGTCGCGGCGGTGAAGGGCTTCACCTACATGGACCAGGCGACCATGCCCAAACCCGTGGATGTCGGCCAGGGGCTGGCCGATACGCTCGCCGTGCTCAACGCGAAAGCCCGCGGGAAACAGGTGAGCGTGAGCCTCGACGTGGAGGCCGACCTTCCGCGCATCCCGGGGTTCGGCGGCGAGCTCAACCAGGTGTGGGCAAATCTGGTCGACAACGCGCTGGACGCGGCGAAGAGTCACGTCGGCGTCGCAGCGGTCCGCCAGGGTCACTCTGTCGTCGTTCAGGTCATGGACGATGGACCGGGATTGCCGCCGGAGATTCGCGAGCGCATCTTCGATCCTTTCTTCACGACGAAGCCGGTCGGCCAGGGCACCGGTCTCGGCCTGGACATCGCGCGCCGCCTCGTGCTCCGCCACCGCGGAGAGATCGAGGTCGATTCCCGCCCCGGGCACACGCAGTTCAGCGTGACGCTGCCGATCGACGCAGGCGGGGGCTGACGTGGTCAGACCGGCGATCCTGGCCGTCGACGACGACCCCGAGGTGCTCGGCGCGGTCGAGCGCGACCTGCGCCAGCACTATCGGAACGACTACCGCATCCTGAAGGCCGGGTCGGGCCGCGAGGCGCTCGAGGCCGTTCGCCAGCTCAAGCAGCGCGGGACTCCCGTCGCCCTCTTCGTTGTCGACGAGCGGATGCCCGGGATGACGGGCACGGAGCTCCTGCGCGAGGCGATCAAGCTCTTCCCGGAGTCCCGACGGGTCCTCCTGACGGCGTACGCCGACACCCAGGCCGCGATCTCCGGGATCAACGACGTGGCCCTGGACCACTATCTCCTGAAGCCCTGGGATCCGCCCGCCGAGCGGCTCTATCCGGTCCTGGACGACCTGCTGTCGGACTGGACGGCGCACGTGCGGCTGCCCTACGAAGGCATCCGGGTCGCCGGCGCGCGCTCCTCTCCGAGGAGCTACGCGGTCAAGGAGTTCCTCTCGCGCAACCAGGTTCCCTACCAGTGGATCGACGTGGACCAGGACGCGCCGACGCGGGAGCTGATCCACTCTCTGGGCGATCCGGGCCGCCTGCCGGTGCTTTTCTTCCCCGACGGCAGCCGCCTCGTGGCGCCGGCCAACCGCGAGATAGCGGAGAAGCTCGGCCTGCAGACGCGGGCCCGGCTGCCCTTCTACGACGTGGCGATCATCGGCGGAGGGCCCGCGGGGCTGGCGGCCGCGGTCTATGGCGCCTCGGAAGGGCTGCGCACGATGCTCGTCGAGCAGAACGCGCCGGGGGGACAGGCCGGCACGACTTCCCGGATCGAGAACTACCTGGGGTTCCCTTCCGGCGTCTCCGGCGCCGACCTGGCGCGCCGCGCCGCGACGCAGGCACGACGCTTCGGCGCCGAGATCCTCGCGCAGGAGATCGTCTCCCTGCGCCGCGAGGATCCATACCGCATCGTCCGGCTCGCCGACGGGACCGAGATCTCCTGTTACGCGGTGGTCCTGGCCACTGGCGTTTCGGTCCGGACGCTTCAGGTGCCGGGCATGGAATCGCTGCTGGGCATCGGCGTGTACTACGGCGCGGCGATGACGGAGGCCGCGACCTACCGCGGCCAGGACGTGTGCGTCGTCGGAGCGGGGAACTCGGCCGGGCAGGGCGCGCTCTTCTTTTCCCGCTACGCGCGGCGCGTGACCCTGCTCGTGCGCGGCGAGTCGCTGGGGAAAAACATGTCGCGATATCTGGTGGACAGGATCGCGGCGACGCCGAACATCGAGGTCGCCGCGCGCCTCGAGGTGACCGGGGTCCGCGGCACGGGCCGGCTCGAGCAGGTAGCGGTGCGCCATTGCGAGAGCGGAGACGAGCGCGCCCTCGACGCCGCGGCGATGTTCCTCTTCATCGGCGCGAGGCCGCGCACCGAGATGGTCGCCGGCCTGGTCGAGCTGGATGAAAAGGGTTACGTCCTGACCGGTCCGGACCTGCCGCGCCTCGATCGGCGGCCGCGCGGGTGGACGCTCGACCGGGACCCGTACCTCTTCGAGACCAGCGTTCCCGGGATCTTCGCCGCGGGCGACGTGCGCGGCGGCTCCGGCAAGCGCGTCGCCGCCGCGGTGGGTGAAGGCTCCGGCGCCATAAGCCTGGTCCACCAATATCTCCAGACGGTCTGAGGGGACCGAGAACGGCGCGAGCTGTCATCCTGAGGAGCGCAGCGACGATGGATCTGCCCTCGTCGGATGAGCAGATCCTTCGCGGCCTATCCTGAGCGGGAACCATGATCGAAGCAACCGGAGCAGATCCTTCGCTGCGCTCAGAATGACAAGAAGGCGCGAAGGGCTCAGGATGAGAAGAAGCACACTCCGGCGCCCTCCTAGGGCACCTGGCCGTTGAGGATCCTAGCGAGCTTCGCGGGGTCTATGTTGCCGCCGGAGACGACGGCGACAATCTTGCCGCCGCCCGCTTTTCCGGCCAGCGCGGCGGCGACCGACGTGGCGCCGGCGCCCTCGGCGACGACGCAGTTGCGCTCGACGAGCGTGCGCACCGCGGCCGCGGCTTCTTCGACTCTTACGACGAGGGACCCGGCGAGCAGCGAGGTCGCGAGCGGCCACATCTCGGGGAGCATGGACCGGCCGCCGATGCCGTCCACGAAGCTCGGTGCGTGCTCGATGGCCACGGGCTTGCCGGCCGCGAGCGAGGCCGCAAAGGGCGCGGCCGTCTCGACTTCGGCGGCGAAAACCCTTGCCTGCGGGCGCAAGGCTCGCAGCGCCGCGGCGATGCCGCAGGAGAGGCCGCCTCCGCCGAACGGAACGACGACGGTATCCACGTCGGGCAGGTCCTCCAGGATCTCGACGCCGATCGTCCCGTTGCCGGCGATGACCGCGGCGTCGCTGACGGGATGGATGAAGAGTCCCTCGATGCCCGGATAGCCGTGGTCCTCGAGGACCTGCCACCAGCGCGCGTAGGGAAGCTTCACGGCTTTCGCGCCCAGGCGCTCGATCGCCGCGAGCTTGGTCT
Organism: uncultured Acidobacteriota bacterium; assembly: GCA_963837495.1. Taxonomy (GTDB): domain Bacteria; phylum Acidobacteriota; class Thermoanaerobaculia; order UBA5066; family Gp7-AA6; genus JAWOLE01. The sequence continues at coordinate 212,107 of CAWINF010000003.1, forward strand.
GCGGGGCGTTCTCCGGGACCACGACGGTGCAGGGAATGCCGAGCCGCCGCGCGTTCCATGCGACTCCCTGCGCCATGTTGCCGGCGCTCGCGGTGTAGACGCCCTTCTCGAGCCGCTCGCGCGGCGCGAGGCTCATCGCGTTTCCCGCGCCGCGCAGCTTGAAGGAGCCGATCGGCTGGAGGTTCTCGAGCTTCAGCCAGATCTCCGCGGGAGCATCCTCGACGTTCAAGGGAATGAGCGGGGTGCGGATCGGACCCCTCACCCCGTCCCGGAGGGAGAGGGAGAAGAGGCGCCCGCGGGCGGCGCGGATCTCCTCGATCGAAGGAGGCTCAATCGTTCTCGTGGCGCGCTCCTCCAAAGTCGAGGAAACGTCCGGTCCCGGACGCTCTCGCCTTTTCGTAGATGTGGCGGGCCGACGCGACGTCCTCGACGGCGATGCCGAGAGACTTGAAGAGCGTGACTTCCTTTGCCGTGGTCCGGCCGTGGATGCGGCCTGTCAGGACCTCGCCGATCTCCCCGACGATGTGGTGATCGCCGATGGCCCCTTCCTTCTTCGGAATCAGGAAGTCCCCGGCTTCGTTCAGAGCGGACTCACGGCGGTCCACGTAGAGGCACGACCGGACGACGGCCGCCGTGTCCAGCTCACGCGCGGCTGGGACGCTCGAGCCGACCGCGTTGATGTGCGCGCCGGGCGAGATCCAATCTCCGAGGAGGACCGGCTCGCGCGAGGAGGTCGCCGTGCAGATGATGTCCGCCCCGGCGACGGCCTCCCGGACCGACGCGATCGGCTCGATCGCGATGCCGTACCTGGCGGATTCGCGCGCCGCGAAGGCCTTCGCCCTCTCCAGGTCCTTGCTGGCGACACGGACGCGGCGGATCTTCCGCGCGATTCCCATCGCTTCCAGGTGCGTGCGGGCCTGGACGCCGGAGCCGATGATCGCGAGATCGCCGGCGTCCTGCCGCGCGAGAAGCCTCGTGGCCACGCCGCTGACGGCCGCCGTGCGGATGGCCGTGATCGAGGTCGCGTCGATGACGGCGAGGAGCTTTCCTCTCTCTGATTCGAACAGCAGGACGGCTCCCTGGTGCGTGTCGAGCTCCGTTCCCTCGTTGCCGGGAAAGAACGTGATCACCTTGACTCCCACGGCGTGGTCCGGCAGGAGCGCCGCGGGCATGAGGCCGAGGCCGCCGATCTTCTGAGGCAGCCACAGGATGTTCCGCAGAGGCAGGATCGCCTCGCCGCGCGCGAGCGTGGCGAGCACCCGCTCCATGGCCTCCAGGCACTCAGCCATCGGCAGGAGCCGGGGCACCTCCTCCTGGTTCACGATGAGGACTTGCATCGCTCTCCTCCTACTGCCAGCGGAAGATCTTCAGGGCCGCGACGTAGCTGACCGTGCCCCAGATCGCCAGGATGAGCAACTGCGATGGAAGCGCCGCGAGACTCTTTCCTTCGAGCATGACGGCGCGCAGCGCCTCGTTGGCGGCCGTCAACGGGAGCGCCTCGATCGGGCCGTGCAGGAACCTGGGAAACCGTTCCGGCGAGAAGAACACGCCGGAGAAGAGCCACATCGGGACGAGGATCAGATTGATCAGGCCGTTGACGCCTTCCAGGGTCTGGACGCGCGATCCGCAAAGAAGTCCAAGGCCGGCGAAGGAGAGCCCGCAGACCGCGCAGAGAAGGACGAGCTCGCCCGGGGAGCCCCGCAGGGGCACCTGGAAGACGAGGAGGCCGAAGACGACGATCACCGCCGCCTCGAGTGCCAGGAGCACGAATCGCGACAGCATCTGCGCCAGCAGATAGTCGGACCGTCTCATCGGCGTCGCCGTCATGAGCTTCAGGGTCTTCTTGATCCGGGCGTTGACGATCGAGTAGCCGATCCCCCAGACGCTCGTGGAGAGCAGGTTCAGGCCGAGGAGCCCGGGCAGCAGGAAGTCGATGTAGCGGGAGCCCTTCTCCCGGACGAGCTCGTCGCGCACCGCGACGGGGTCCCTGCGTCCGCCCGCCCCCTGCACGGCGTCTTCCACTTCGAAGCGCGCCAGCCGCGACTCCGGGCGGGTCGGGTCGTACCAGTAGACGATCGAGGAGCCGTTCTCGATCAGGATCTCGATCTTTCCCGTCCGCAGGGCCGCCCGGCCTTCGGAGAGAGAAGAGAAGAGCCTCGGTTTGAGCAGCTTCGAGCGCGCCAGCGCCTCGCGCAGGACGCTCGTCTGCGCCTGGCCCGTGATGCCCACGGCGACAGGCTCGGGCGCCTTCTCGCGAAAGGCGAAGCCCAGGGCGAGCGCCATCCCGATCGGGAACACGAACACCCAGAAGATCGCCTCCGGCTCCCGCACGACCTCCAGGAGGCGGACCCGAACGAGCTCCGTCAACGGATGGAATCTCCGTCGCCGGTCTCTCCTACTCATCGCGCAGCTCCCGTCCGGTCAGGGCGAGGAACACGTCCTCGAGCCTGGCCCGGCGCGTGGAGAGCTCTTCGAGCCGGGAGCCGGAGCGTTCCAGCTCCCGGAAGAGCGCCGGGACGGCTTCGACGAGCGAGGAGACGCTGACCGACCAGTGACTGCCGCGCTGCCGCGGGTCGAGCGCGCCCGGGATCCTGCCGACGAGATCCGGGGGGGCCGGCGGGTCGGAGGAGAACTCCAGGATGTTGGACGCGTGGAGCCGGCCGATGAGCTGCGCCGGAGTTCCCTGTCCCATGATCCTGCCGCGATCCACGATGGCCACCTCGTCGCAGAGCTGTTCGGCCTCTTCCATGTAGTGCGTCGTCAGAAGGACCGTGCCGCCGCGCGCACGGAAGCCGCGGACGTGTTCCCACAGCTGGAGACGGCTCTGCGGATCCAGGCCGGTCGTCGGCTCGTCCAGGAACAGGATCTCCGGGTTTCCGGTCAGCGCGCAGGCGACCGCGAGCCTCTGGCGCTGGCCGCCGGAGAGCTTCCCGACGCGGGCATGCCGCTTCTCCTCCAGCGACAGGTCGCGCAGGACTTCCTCGGGGTCGCGGCCGTCGCGGTAGAAGGACCGGAAGAGCCGGAGCGTCTCGAAGACGGTGATCTTGTCGGAGAACCGGCTCTCCTGCAGGGAGACTCCCAGACGCTCCCGCAGCTCTCTCTCGTGAGTCCCCCAGCGGCGGCCGAGGACGGTGACCTGGCCCGCGTCGGGCCGGTTCAATCCCTCCAGGATCTCGATCGTCGTCGTCTTGCCCGCGCCGTTGGGCCCCAGCAGGCCGAAACACTCTCCGGCGCGAACGGCCAGGTCCAGGCCGTCCACCGCGGTGACGTCGCCATAGCGCTTGACGAGCCCGCGGCATTCGATCGCGAGGAGCGTCTCCATGGGGACCGGGATTCTCTCATCACGAACCGGCGGTCGCCGGTTCGTAGCGGGCGGCTTTTCGGCCGCCCAGGTCGGAGGATGTTTCTACTTCGCGGGGACTACGATGCCTTCGAAGCCTTGCCTCTCCAGAGAGGCAAGGACCTCACGCGCCTCGTCGCGGGAGCCGTAGGCCCCGACCTTGACTCGGGTCAGGCCGTCGTGGGGCTCGAGCGAGACGGAACGGCCGGCCGCGCGCGCCTTCTCGGCCTGCCGCCGCGCGTTGGCCGAGTCGGCGAAGGAGCCGATCTGGACCGCCCAGAGGCCCGACGGCGACACCGGCGGAGGCTCCGTTCCCCGCTGGAGCACGGTCAGCCGAACCCGCCCGGTGCCGGGGCCGAGGAGGTCAAGCCTGCCGGCGGCCGCCCGGGAGAGGTCGAGGATGCGTCCCTTGAGAAACGGCCCGCGATCGTTGATCCTCACCCGAACGCTCTTCCCGTTCTCCGGGTTCCAGACCTCCACGAGGGTCCCCAGTGGCAGCTCGCGGTGGGCCGCGGTCAGGAGCGAAGAATCGTAGATCTCGCCCGAAGCGGTGGGCTTTCCCTCGAAGCCGTCGTCGCCGCCGTACCAGGAAGCGATGCCTTCTTGCGACCACGCGGAGGGGAGATCAGCCCCCGGCTTCGAGGAGCCCGAAGAGGGGGCCGAAGGGGGCCGGGAAGAGACGCAGGCGGCGGTGAAGCAGAAGAGAAAGGCGATGAGCGGCCGCCGGTCCCGCCTTCGGGTCGTCAAACCCGGATCGCCGCGGGCTGGATCCTCGCGGCGCCTTCCAGGGCGGGATCGAGCTCCTCCCGAACGAAGATTTCCACCTGTTCGGCGGCGCGCCCGACGAGCCTGCCGGGATCGGCCGCGGCGGCGATCTCATCCCGCGTCAGCCCGAACACGGGATCGCTCCCGATCCGATCGAGCAGGTCGGCCGGCTCGCCGTCGCGCGCCCGCTTTTCCGAGGAGGCGCGGGCGTGGAGTCGAAGCTTTTCGTGCAGTTGCTGGCGGTCTCCTCCGCGGCGCACGGCCTCCATGAGGATCTCCTCCGTCGCGAGAAACGGCAGCTCGGCCGCGAGGCGGCGGCGGCAGACCTCGGGGCGCACGACGAGGCCTCCCGCGACGTTCTCGAGAAGCACGAGGATCGCGTCGGCCGCGAGGAACGCCTCGGGCACGGCGATGCGCTTGTTGGCCGAATCGTCGAGACTCCGCTCGAGCCACTGCGTGGCGGCGGTCATCGCGGTATCGAGCGAGAGAGCGATGACGTGCCTCGCCAGCGCGCAGATGCGCTCGGCGCGCATCGGGTTCTTCTTGTGGGGCATCGCCGAGGAGCCGACCTGCGAGCCCTCCGACGGCTCCTCGATCTCCCCGTCGTGCTGGAGGAGGCGCAGGTCCGTCGCGATCTTGTGCGCCGACTGGGCGAGGCCGGAGAGGGCATGCAGGACCCCGTCGTCCTGCTTTCGCGAGTAGGTCTGTCCCGAGACGAGGACGCGTTTCTCGAAGCCCGCGCGGGCCGCGAGCGCGCGGTCGAGCTCCTCGACGCGGGCCGAGTCTCCGTCGAAGAGGGACAGGAAGGAAGCCTGCGTGCCGGTGGCTCCCTTGGCTCCCAGAAACTTCAGGTTGGATCGCGCGGCGCGGATCGCGTCCAGGTCCAGAAGAAGATCGGCGCTCCACATCGCGGCGCGCTTTCCGACCGTCGTGGGCTGCGCCGGCTGGAAATGGGTGTAGGCGAGAGCGGGCAGGTCCCGGTGGGCGAGCGCGAACGCCCGCAGGCGCTTCAACACTTCCACGAGGCGTTTCTCCGAGAGCGAGAGCGCCTCGCGCATCTGGATCAGGTCGCCGTTGTCGGCGACGTAGGCGGACGTCGCTCCCCAGTGGATGATCCCGCTCGCGGCGGGAGCGGCGGCGCCGAAGACCCGCACGTGCGCCATCACGTCGTGCCGCGTCTTTTCCTCTTCCCGGACGGCTGCCTCGAAGTCGATCCTCGCGAGGGTCGCGCGCATCTGGGCCAGCGCCTCCTCCGGGATCGGCAGCCCCAGCCGCTTCTCCTCCTCCGCGAGCCAGAGCCAGAGCCGCCTCCAGGTCTCGAACTTGAAGCGCGAGGAGAAGACGCGCGCCATCTCCGGCGAGGCGTACCGATCGACGAGGGGATTGGAGTAGAACTCGACGTCACTCATCCTCTTCCCCTTCCTCGCCGATGTTGAAGAGAAGAATGGCGTCGTTGCCGCAGGTCATGCACTGCGCCTCCAGGATCTTTCCCGCCTCGGTCTCGAAGACGTAGCAAGGCGTCTGGCATTGCCGGCAGACCAGGTAGTCCACTTCGCGCTCGTCCGGCGGCTTGGGCTTGCGGGGGGGAAGGTCTGGCACAGCGGTTGCGTCTCCGAAACATTCTCGCACAGGCGGAGGAGATCCGACGCCTCGGAGGTGGATCAATGGAGTTCACGGCCTGGACCCTCCTCATCTACCTGCTGATCGCGGCGATCGCCGGTGGGATCGGCCGCGCGATCGCGGGCGGAACCCGCGGAGGCTGCCTGGTCTCGATCGCCCTGGGGTTCATCGGCGGCATTCTCGGGTCCTGGATCGCCCACAAGGCGGGGCTGCCGGAGCCCTTGATGATCCGTTTCGCCGGAGGAGCGCAGTTCCCCTTCGTGTGGTCCGTCGTCGGAGCGACCCTCTTCGTGGCGGTCGTGGTCCTCATCTCCGGCCGGCGATGAGAGCCCGTCTGAAGAAGTAGGGTCGAACCCGAGCTCTGTCATACGGAGCCCTTCGCGCCTTCTTGTCATCCTGAGCGCAGCGAAGGATCTGCTCCGGTTGCTTCGATCTCTAGTTCCCGCTCAGGACGGGCTCCGAGAAGGATCTGCTCATCCGGCGAAGGCAGATCCTTCGTCGCTCCGCTCCTCAGGATGACAGCAATCGGCCTGAGACGGCTAGGACATGGTTTGTCCCGGCACGGCTGCTATTCTGTCCAATATGTCCTCATCGGCAGCGCTTGCGCTCGGCGCGGCGGCCCTCGTCGCTGTTGCCGTCGTGATGCTGCTCCTCCTGCGGGGCCGGCAGTCGGGACGCTTCGACCGGCTGCTGGCGGAGGCCGCCAGGGCTCGCGAAGCCTCGGAGTCCGTGGACCGCCGCTTCGACGAGTTTCGCCGATCTGTCGAAGAGCGCGTTCGCGCCGTGGAGCAGAGCCTGTCGGACGGGCAGAAGGGCCTGGCCCAGCATCTGGGCGAATCGGGCAAGCTGATGAAGGACGTCGGCGAGCAGATAGGGCGGGTCTTCAAGGCTTCCCAGAAGATCGAGGAGCTCGCGGGAAACGTCACGCGCCTGGAGGACCTTCTCAAGCCCCCCAAGCTGCGGGGCACTCTCGGGGAGGCGTTTCTCGAGCAGGCTCTGCGCCAGGCCCTGCCGCCGGGGTCCTGGCAGATGCAGCACCGCTTCGCCGACGGCGTCACCGTCGACGCCGTGATTCGCGTCAAGGACCGGTGGATCTCGGTGGACAGCAAGTTCCCGCTGGAGAACTTCCGGCGCGGCCGCGAAACCGAGGACGAGGGGGAGCGGCGGCGGGCCCGCGCGGCTTTCGCGGGCGACGTCCGCAAGCACGCCGACGCGATCCGCCGCAAATACATCCGTCCGGAGGAGGGGACCCTCGACATCGCGTTCATGTACGTTCCCGCGGAAGCCGTCTATTCCGAGATGGTCGCCGACAGCGAAGAGAAGGCGCTCGCGGACGCCTGCATCGAGATGCGGGTCTATCCGGTTTCTCCGAGGCTGCTCTACGCCTTCCTTTCGACCGTCGCCATGGTGCTCAGCGGCGAGGAGCTCCAGAAGAACGCCCGCGAGATCCAGGAGCGGCTCTCCGAGCTGGAAAGACTGTGGGAACGGGCCGAGGAGCCGTTCCTGAAGGTTCGCGGGCACATGAACAACGCGCAGAAGCAGTACGAGGAGGCCGCCGCCGCTTTGAACCGTTTCGCGGCGAAACTCTCCGGCATCACCGAGGTCGCGCAGGAAAAACTGGAGGGAGTTGAGGCGAACGGGAGCGAGGTGAGTCCGCTGCTCCCGCCTTCCTGAGCGGGAGTTGAGGGATCAGGTTGGCCCTGGTCCCTGACACCTAGCACCTGGAACCTGACACCTGCGTTTCCCTGACACCTTTTCCCTCGTTGGTAGAATGCCCCGCCCTCCATGACTTTGCGCGTCCACTCCGAGGTCGGGAAGCTGTCTTCGGTCCTCGTCCATCTGCCGGGGCCGGAGATCGACCGGATGATCCCCGCCATGATGAAGGAGTCCCTCTTCGACGACATCCTTTTCGGAGCGCGGGCGCGGGAAGAGCACCGGCGCTTTCAGCAGGTACTCGGGTACGTCGCCGACGAGGTCCTCGAGGCGGGGGACCTGCTCGCGGAAGTGCTCGCGGTCCACGAGAATCGCGACGCCGTCCTGGAGGATCTCGCCGCGAACCTGCAATGGGGGCCGGACATGGACCACCGGCTCCGCGATCTCCCCGCCGAACAGCTCGCCTCGGCGCTCGTCACCGGGATCGAGAAGCCCGCGCGGGGGGAGGCCCGGTCCTCTTCGGAGCTCTACTGGCTGCCGCCGGCGGCCAATTACTTCTTCCAGCGGGATCCGCTCGTGGTTGTCGGGGACCGGGTCATTCGCTGTTCGATGGCCACGCCGGCGAGGGCGCGGGAGCCGCTTCTGTCCGGCTACATCTTCCGGTACCACCCCCGATTCGCGCGTCCCGGAGGCGTCTTCTGGTTCCAGGAGTTCTCGGCGGAATTCCACCCTCCGACCTCCTACGCGCGCATGCGCCCGACGCTCGAGGGGGGAGACATCCTGGTTCTGCGCCACGACCTCCTCGCGATCGGGTATTCGGAGCGAACCGAGAAGACCACGATCGAGCGCCTCGCGGAGTCGCTGAAGGCCCAGCGCTCGCCGATCAAGCGGCTGCTCGTCGTCGCCATTCCTCCGGAGCGGGCCACGATGCACCTGGACACAGTCTTCACCGCGATCTCACGCGAGGAATGCCTCGTGTACGCGCCGATGATCCTCGCGGGGGGCGAAGAGGAGGCCGACGTCTACCAGTGCGATCTGACCAGGAAGGAGATCAACTGGCGGTCGGAGAACGACCTGCTGGCCGCGCTGAAAGCACAGGGTCTCGATCTGGCGCCGGTCCGGTGCGGAGGGGACGATCCGATCGCGGAACGCCGGGAGCAATGGACCGACGGCGCCAACGCTTTTGCTCTGGCGCCCGGGATCATCCTCCTCTATGACCGCAACGTTCAGACGGCCGAGGAGCTCTTACGGGCCGGCTACAAGATCGTGGACGAGGACGACCTGCTTCTGGGCCGCGAGGAGCTGGACGTCCGGAAGGGCAAGTGCGTCGTGCGCCTGGCCGCGCACGAGCTGTCCCGCGCGCGCGGCGGCCCGCGGTGCATGGCCATGCCCCTCGTCCGGGAGGACCCATGAGCCGGGAAACGGGAAACGGAAGACGGAAAACGAAGGGAACGATGCGACCGCCGGCCCTGGGCTCGTTTCCCGTTTCCCGTTTTACGTCTTACGAACGGTGAGCACTCCCTTCTTCTCGTTCGTGCGGCCGCTGGCGGTCGTGGCCTTCGGAGGCAACGCCCTGCTTCGGCCCGAAGACTCGGGCACCACCGCGCAGCAGCTCGAGCGGGCCCGCGAGGCCGTCCGGCACCTGCTTCCCATCCTCGCTCGCGGCTACGAGCTGGTCGTCGTGCACGGCAACGGACCCCAGGTCGGGAATCTGCTGATCCAGGCCGACATGGCTTCCGCGGAGTTGCCGCCGCAGAGCCTTGACTTCTGTGTGGCGCAGACGCAGGGGTCGCTCGGGTTCCTGCTCGAGCTGGCCTTCGCCAACGAGCTGCCGCGCGCCGGCTTCCGCAAGGAGGTCGCGACATTCATCACGCAGGTCATGGTGGATGCCGCGGACCCGGCCTTCCTGGCGCCCACCAAGCCGATCGGCCCCTTCTTCTCCCGGGAGCGAGCCGCGGCGCTGGAAGAGAGCGCGGGTTGGAGGATGGTCGAGGACGCGGGGCGCGGCTGGCGCAAGGTGGTCGCGTCTCCGCGGCCCAGGGCGATTCTCGGGGTGCCCGTGGCCGCCGCTCTCGTCAACCGCGGCCATATCGTCATCGCCGGCGGCGGAGGCGGCATCCCCGTGGTCATGAGCGAGGAGGGAGAAGTGAGGGGAGTCGAGGCGGTCATCGACAAGGACTACACCGCGTCCATGCTTGCGGCGTCTCTCTCCGCCGATCTCTTCATCATCCTGACCGGAGTGGAGCGAGTGGCCCGGGACTTCGGCCGGAAGACCGAGACGGCGCTGCCGGAGATGACCGTGGCGATGGCCCGCGAGCTGGCGGCGCAAGGCCAGTTTCCGCCGGGGAGCATGGGCCCGAAGATCGACGCCGCGACGAGGTTCATCAAGGCAGGGGGCCGTCAGGTCCTGATCACGCGCGCGGAGTCGCTCTCGCAGGCTCTCGAGGGGAAGACCGGCACCCTCGTCAAGGAATCGAGTGATCGGGCAATCGGATGATCGGGTGATCGGCCGCGGAACTTCGGCCCGAGACCTTAGACTCTCACCATGAAACGCGACTACGTCAACGAGAAGGACTGGCGGCCGGAGGAAATCGACGCGGTGCTCGACCTGGCCGGGCGCGTCAAGAAAGACCCGGGCCGCTTCCGGGCGCGCCTCGAAGGCAAGACCCTGGCGATGATCTTCGAGAAGTCCTCGACGCGCACCCGCGTGTCCTTCGAGGCGGGGATGTTCCAGCTGGGGGGACTCGCGATGTTCCTCTCCGCGCGGGACCTGCAGCTGGGCCGCGGGGAGACCGTGGCGGACACGGCGCGCGTGCTCTCGCGCTACACCGACGGGATCATGGCGCGCACCCACGCGCACGCGACCGTCGAGGAGCTGGCGCGGTGGAGCACCGTGCCGGTGATCAACGGCCTGTCGGACCTTCTTCACCCCTGCCAGGCGCTCGCGGATTTCCTGACGGTGCGGGAGCGTTTCGGCACGGCGAGGGGGTTCCCGCTCTGTTACGTGGGAGACGGCAATAACGTGGCCAACAGTCTTCTCTTGACCGGCGCGAAGCTGGGAGCGCGTGTGGCGGTCGTGACCCCTCCCGGTTTCGAGCCGCCGGCGCAGGTCCTGGCCTGGGCGCGCGAGGCGGCCTCGGGCACCGGAGGTTCGGTCCTCGCCACGCATTCCCTCGAGGAGGGCCTCTCGGGGGCTCGCGCGGTCTACACGGATGTCTGGGCATCCATGGGGCAGGAGGCGGAAGCGGCGCAACGGGCCCGGAAGTTCGAGAAATACCGCGTCACGCCCGAGCTCTTCGCGATGGCCGCTCCCGGCGCGATCTTCCTGCACTGCCTTCCCGCTCATCGAGGCGAGGAAGTGGACGGCGCGGTCATCGACTCGCGCGCCTCCGCCGTCTTCGACCAGGCGGAGAACCGGCTCCACGCGCAGAAGGCCCTCCTGCTGACGCTGCTCTCGGACGCTCCGGAAGGACCGCTCTGAGCAGCCCGCCGGAGGCCCCTGCCTTCCGGGGGCGGTCCGCGTTCTTTCGCCGGGTGGCCCTTCTCGCCGGAGGATTGGCTCTTCTCATCGCGCTTCTGGTCCTGCTTCTCCTGGCGCGACCGCGCGGGGCTCGCGCGGCGCTTCCGGCTCCCTTGGACTCCTCCGGGACGGTGGCGGCGCAGATCGCGGACCTGCGCCGGGAGCCTTCGGCGGCCGCGGCCCTGGCGGGCACGCTCCCGCAGGGCGCTCGCCTGACGATCGTCTCGAATCGAGGGCGCTGGCTGGAGGTCCGCACCGGCAAAGGCGAGAAGGGTTTCGTGCCGGCGGACACGATCGAGACCGACTCCGAGCGGCAGGCCAGGGAGGAGCGCGCCAGGCAAATCCTCTCGTTCACGCCGGTCGCCGGCGTGGTGGCGGAAGAGACGGACCTCCTGCTCGCTCCCTTCCCGTCGGCGCCCCGCACGGGCCATCTGCGGCGGGGCGCGACCGTTCGCATCTACGGAGTGGATCACGACTACTACGCGGTGCGCGCGGCCGCCGGCTCGGTCGCCTTCATCTATTCGGGCGACGTGGATCTCGTCCCGCCCGACCCGAGACGTCCCGCGATCGTTCCCGACGCCGGCAGGACGATCAAGGACGTGACGGTGACGAACCTTTCGCCTGCGCCGCCCGAGCCGCCGCCTCCGGACTCCGCGTCCGGGCAGAGCTCCCCGTCCAGCGCGGGGGAAGAGGCGCCGGCGGAAGAGGAGCCGCTGGAGCCCGCGGTCCTGGCTTCCAAGGTGGACCCCGAATACCCCGAAGGCGCCCGGAGAGCGGGAGTCGAAGGAACGGTCATTCTCGACGCGTCCATCAGCGAGACGGGCCTCGTCACGCATGTCGCCGTCGAGCAGGGCCTGCCGCTCGGGGTCTCCGAGGCCGCGGTCGCGGCGGTGCGTCGCTGGAAGTACCACCCCGCGCGAGGCCGGTCAGGCCCCGTCGCCTCCCACAAGAAAATCCGGATCGCCTTCTCACTGGGAGGCTGAGTGCCCGGACTATAATTTTCGCCTCCATGCTCCAGGTGTTGTACGAGACAGACGGCCGGCCGCAGGTCTTCAACCTCGCCAGGGACGAGGCGACGATCGGGCGGGCGAACGACAACGACATCGTCCTGAACGACTTCTCAGTGTCGCGCCGGCACGCCACCCTCCGCAAGGAAAACGGCTCCTGGGTCATCCATGACAACCAGTCCACCAACGGCGTCCGCATCAAGGAGAAGCTCGTCCAGAGCGCCCGGGTCGGGGACGGCGACCAGGCGGTCGTGGGGACCTTCGTGCTGCGATTCCGGGAGGAAGCCGAAGCGCCGGCCGCCGCGCCGAGGAAGCCGGACTCGACCTCGACCTGCATCCGGCCCATCTCGGAATTCAACCTCGACTTCGGCCTGGAGAAGGGGGTCGAGTCGGTCGGCGAGTCCACCACGGGGAGAAAGCGCGCCGTTCTGGACGTCGCCTACAAGAACAAGGTCTTCGAGATCCTCGTGCAGGTCGCCAAGACGCTGATCTCCGTGGACGAGGTCGAGACGGTGCTCGGAAAGGTCATGGACCTGATCTTCGAGTACCTTCCGGTGGACCGCGGCTTCCTCCTCCTGGAGGAGCAGGACGGCTTGAAGCTCCGGATCAGCCGCCTGAAATCCTCTTCGCGGATGACGACCGACGGGGCTCCCTACTCGCGCACGATCGTGGACATGGTCGTGCGGCAGAAGGTCGCCGTCCTGACCTCCGACGCCCAGACCGACGAGCGGTTCGAGGCGGGGATGTCCATCCGAATGCAGCAGATCCGCTCCGCGATGTGCGCGCCGCTGTGGAGCCGGGACTCGGTGATCGGCGTCATCCACGTGGACTCCCCCCTGCACGTCGGGAGCTTCACCGAGAAGGACCTGGACCTGCTGACGGCGCTGGCCAACTTCGCCGCGGTCGCGATCGAGCGGGCGCGCCTGCGCGAGCGCGTCGAGGAGGAGCGACGCATCCGCGGGCGCCTCGAGCGCTACCACTCCCCGCAGGTCATCGACGAGATCATCGCGCACGCGGAGGCGACGGGCCACCGTGAGGTCGCCCTGACCAAGTCGGTCACGGTCCTCTTCGCGGACCTGGTGGGATTCACGAGCTGGTCGGAGAAGATGGCGGCCGGCGAGCTCGCGACTCTCCTGACGCGATTCTTCACGCTCGCCTCCGAAGCGATCTTCTCCCAGGACGGCACGATCGACAAGTTCATCGGGGACGCCGTGATGGCGTTCTTCGGCGCTCCGATCGACCAGCCCGACCACGCGGTGCGCGCGGTCTGCGCGGCCCTGAAGATCCAGGAGGAGATGGCGGCGTGGAACAGCGAGCGCACGGTCCGGGGAGAGTTTCCCGTCGCGGTGCGGATCGCGCTCAACACGGGCGAAGTCATCGTCGGCGAGATCGGCTCGGAGAGGCGCGTGGACTACACGGTCCTGGGCAACGCGGTCAACGTCGCCGCGCGCATGGAAGAGTTCGTCGCCGGCGCCGGCGACATCGTGATCGGGCCGGGCACCTACGAAGGAGTCAAGAACCGCTTCGAGGTGGCGCAGATGGGGCAGTTCGCCCTGAAGGGCCTCTCCGCGCAGGTGCCGATGTACAAGGTCCTGGGCTCGGTCTCGGAGGACGAGACCCTCTACGCAGCCCGCTCCGCCGCCCCCAAGAAGCGCTCCCCGTAGAGAGCCCGGGGACCGCGGTCCGCTCGTCGGTCATCTCGAACATTCCGCCGGGAGACGCCGGCGTTGCCCTTGGCGGCACGCGGCGGCCAGGCCGCCGCGCGGCCAGGCGACCTAAGAACCCGTCCGACGGATGCGCCGGGCCAGATCCGGGTCGGGCGGCGAGAACCGGAGCTGCCGGTACGCGCGGTAGAACAGCCGCGCGAGCGCCGGCTGCCGGTCGGAGAGGGCCGCCTCCGTGTCGGACTTCAGCGTCTGAACCAGCGAGCGTTTCAGCTCCGGCGTGTAAGGGTCATCGGGATGGGTGACCGCCCAGAAGTTGGCCGCATTGGCGATTTCCAGCGCCCGGCGAGCCCGGCGTTCCACGGGCCGCCGAGACCAGAGCTCGAGGAATTTCTTCAGTTTCGCCGCCGTCAGCGTGCCCTCGAGGGTCGCGTCGCCGGCGTCGCCGGATACGGCCGGCGCGGCGGCGTGCGGAAGCTGCGTGGAGACGGGAGCCCGCGCTTCGGTCGCCGGCGGGCGAGCGGGAGACTCCTGGATCGGTTCGGGCTCGGTCGGCGTCCGTTGCTCGATGATCCGGGGCGCCATGACGACCTCGTCGGGTCCGCTCGTCGGCACGGCGGTCGGAGCGAAGGAGGAGGGAGAAGTCGGCGGCGGAGAAGGAGCGGGCCTCCGGGCCGTGGATCTGTTCAGGATGTAGAAGGCGGCCACGCCCACCGCGACGAGGAAGATTGCGGCGATCCAGAGAAGAGCCCGGTTTCCTCCGCGCCCAACCGCGCCGGTCGAGAGACTCCCGGCGGGCTCGTTCGACACGGGGCCGAGGCGCTCGAGAGCGGCGGCGAACTCTCCGGCGGAAGAGAAGCGCCGCTCGCGGTTCTTCTCCAGGGCGCGCATGACGATGGAGGCGAGGGCGGGGCCCGTCCCCGCGGGGAGTCTTCCCGTGTCCAGCGGCGGCGGCGCGCTGTGGAGATGCTTGCCCAGGTAACCCTCCGGAGTCTGCGATTCGAACGGCGGGCGGCCCGCCAGCATCTCGTAGAGCACGACGCCGAAGGCGTAGAGGTCGCTCCTCCCGTCCAGGGCTTTCCCTTCGGCGAGCGCTCCGGCCTGCTCCGGCGAGCAGTATTTGAGCTTGCCCAGGAAGAGACCGGTCCCCGTCATCGCGAGCGACTCGGCCGCCATGCGCTTGGCGATGCCGAGATCGATGATCTTGGCGACGATCCGCCCTTCCCGGTTCTCCCGCACGAGGATGTTGTCGGGCGAGAGGTCGCGGTGCACGATCCCCTGCGCGTGGATCTCGGCCAGCCCCGCCAGGACCTGCCGCGAGACGTCCAGGGCCTGGGACAGGGGCAGCGGGCGGTGGCGGCGCATCCACTCTTCCAGCGTCACCCCGTCGATGAACTCCCAGACCATGTAGTAGGAGCCGTCCGGCAGGCGCGAGAAGTCGTAGAGCGCGGCGACGTTGGGATGCCGCACGAGTGTCGCCATGCGCGCTTCCTCCTGAAAGCGGCGCGGGTCGGGTCCTTCGCCCAGGGCGTCGGGTTTGGTGACCTTGATGATGCGGATTTCGTCCAGGTGGACGTGGCGGGCCTTGTAGACCTGTCCCATCCCGCCCTCGCCGATCTTCTCCAGGATCTCGTACTTGCCGTCGAGGGTCTGGCCCGGCGTCAGACGGGCCGCCGCGTAACCGCAGGCGGGGCAGAAGCGCGCCGGAGGCGGGATCTCCGCTCCACAGCGCGGACACGGCGCGTCTTCTGAGGCCATTTCGATCATTCTAGCGGGGACACCGCTCCGGGGCGCCGAGTTGCGAGGCCGGCGCGCGGTGTTCCTGTCTCCCCGCGCCGATTCTCTCGTGCAAGAATCCAATGAATGAGCATGCCCGTCTTCGTTACGGGGCGCGTGGAGAAAGCGCGCGAGGCCGAGCGGCTCGGATTCCGGCTGGAGCGCGTGGACCTCGACCTGGCGGAGATTCAGGCCCTGGATCCGGCGGACATCGTTGAATCGAAGGCGCGTGACGCCTTCGGAAGGCTCGCTCGCCCGGTCATCGTCGAGGATTCGGGCCTCGCGGTGCGCGCCTGGGGAGGCTTCCCCGGAGCGCTCGTCAAGTGGCTGGAGAGAAGCGCCGGCCTGGAGGCGATCGCCCGCATGCTCGACGCCTTCGATGACCGCTCGGCCACCGCGACGTGCGCAGTGGCCTGCTTCGACGGCTCCAGCGTCGTCGTGGGACGCGGGGAGGTCTCCGGGAGGATTGCGGCGTCGCCGCGGGGCAGCGACGGCTTCGGCTGGGACAGCCTCTTCATCCCGGAGGGCGAAACCCGCACCTTCGCCGAGATGACCGGCGTCGAGAAAGATCAGGTGTCGCATCGGCGGCGGGCCTGGGAGGCGCTGGCCCGTGAGCTGCCGGATCTTTCGGAACCTGGAAACAGGAAACGCTGAGCGAGAAGAGCCGCTTGCTTTACGTCTCCTACGCTTACAGCGATTCCGGCGGGACTCGCGTGCGCGTCGTGAGGTTCCACGACGACGGGTCGGCGCTCTCGCAGCGCAAGGTCGTCCTCGAAGGGTTGCCGGCTGCCCGGTTCCACGCCGGCTGCCGCCTGCGCTTCGGCCCGGACGGCAAGCTCTACGTGACGACCGGAGACGCGACGACGCGCGAGATCGCGCAGAAGATGGACTCTCCGGGCGGCAAGACCCTGCGCCTGAATCCCGACGGGACGATCCCGTCCGACTTCACTACGAGCAACCGCGACGGACGCGGCTCCGTCCGCCGCGGCGACGACCGCATCCTCCGCCTCACGCAGCCATCGGTGCCCTGATCCGCGCTCATTGATAAACTGAGACGAGGGGAGAAAGAATGGACGAGAGACCGATCCGGGTCCTGATCGCCAAGCCCGGGCTGGACGGGCACGACCGCGGAGCGAAGGTCATCGCGCGGGCGCTGCGCGACGCGGGCATGGAAGTGATCTATTCCGGGCTGCGGCAGTCGCCGGAACAGATCGTGGCGGCGGCGATCCAGGAGGACGTGGACGTCGTCGGGCTCTCGATCCTCTCCGGCGCTCACAACGTGCTTTTCCCGGAGATCCTGAAGCTCCTGAAAGAGAAGGGGGGCGAGGACATCGTGGTCCTCGCCGGCGGAATCATCCCCGACAAGGACATCGCAAAGCTGAAGGCGCTCGGCATCCGGGAGATCTTCCTGCCGGGCACCTCCACGCAGAGTCTCGTCGAGTTCGTCCGCAAAGAGGCGGGACGGCGGGTGAGAAGCTGAAGACTCGCCGGGAAAAGAAACCGGCGCCGCCGGAGAGCGCCCCTCCGGCCGAACATCCGTCCGCGGCCTTCCATCCGAGCGAATCGCTCGCGACCGGCGTGAACACCGGCTCGGCGGACTTTCGCGAGCGATCTCTCGCGATGGAGCGCCTGGTCGCGCGGCTCAAGACGGAGCTCGCGCGGGCGCGCGAGGGGGGCGCCGGTCGGGAGCGCCACGCCGAGCAGAAGAAGATGTTCGTGCGCGACAGAGTGGACGCGCTTCTCGATCCCGGATCCCCCTTCCTGGAGCTTTCGCCGCTTGCGGCAAACGGCATGTACGGTGGAGAAGCCCCCGGCGCCGGCCTCGTGACGGGCATCGGACGCGTTTCCCGCCGCGAGGTGATGGTCATCGCCAACGACGCCACGGTCAAGGGCGGGACTTACTACCCGATGACCGTCAAGAAGCATCTGCGCGCTCAGGAGATCGCGGAGCAGAACCGCCTGACCTGCGTCTACCTGGTGGATTCGGGGGGCGCCTTCCTGCCCCTGCAGGCGGACGTGTTCCCCGACCGCGAGCACTTCGGGCGGATCTTCTACAACCAGGCCCGCATGTCCGCGAAGCGCATTCCCCAGGTGGCGGTCGTCATGGGCTCCTGCACCGCGGGGGGAGCGTACGTCCCGGCGATGTCGGACGAAGCGGTGATCGTCAAGGGGACGGGCACGATCTTCCTCGCGGGCCCTCCGCTGGTGAAGGCCGCTACCGGCGAGGAGGTCACGGCGGAGGAGCTGGGCGGCGCGGACGTTCACACGCGGGTCTCCGGCGTGGCGGACCATCTGGCCGAGAACGACGCACACGCGCTCGAGATCGCGCGCTCGATCGTGGCGAACCTTCACGAAGTCAAGACGCTCCCCGGGGACCGGACCGAGCCGGAGGAGCCGGTCTATGACCCCAGGGAGATCTACGGCCTGCTTCCCGTGGACGTGCGGCAGACCTACGACGTCCGCGAGGTCATCGCGCGCCTGGTGGATGGATCGCGCTTCCACGAGTTCAAGTCGCGTTACGCGATCACGCTCGTCTGCGGTTTCGCGCGCCTCTCCGGGTTCCTCCTCGGGATCGTCGCCAACAACGGCATCCTCTTCTCCGAGTCGGCCCTGAAGGCCACGCACTTCATCCAGATGTGCGCGCGCCGGAAGATCCCGCTCCTCTTCCTCCAGAACATCACCGGGTTCATGGTCGGAAGGAAGTACGAGGAGGGAGGCATCGCCAAGGACGGCGCGAAGATGGTCCACGCCGTCGCCAACGCGGCGGTCCCCAAGTTCACCGTCATCATCGGCGGCTCCTTCGGCGCCGGCAACTACGGGATGTGCGGGCGCGCCTATGGGCCCCGGTTCCTGTGGATGTGGCCCAACGCGCGGATCTCCGTGATGGGGGGAGAGCAGGCCGCCTCCGTCCTCTCGACCGTCAAGCAGGAGCAACTCGCGCGCGGCGGCAAACGGCGCATGACCGCAAAGCAGGTCGCCGAGTTCGAGCGGCCGACCCTCGAGAAGTACGAGCAGGAGGGAAATCCCTACTACTCGACGGCTCGCCTCTGGGACGACGGCGTGCTGGATCCGGCGGAGACCCGGACGGCGCTCTCCCTCGCCCTCTCCGCCGCCTACAACGCGCCGGTGGAGGAAACCGAGTTCGGCGTGTTCCGGATGTAGGCTTGCCTCCGGATGATTCTGGTTCTGCTTCTGCTGCTGGCAGGCGCTCCAGGGGTCGACCCTGGTCCGGCGCCGGAGGTGAAGCTCGTTTCCTTCGAGCTGACGGCGCTCTCGTCAAAGAGGAGCGAGGGGCGAGCGGTCCTGTGGATCGCCAACCGTTACCCGTTCCCGATCCCAGCCCTCCTGGCCAGCTGCCGGGTCCGCGTCGGCGGGCAGGAGATCGGAAAAGGCGAGGGACATCGGCGCAAGCTGCGTCTCGGGAAGAAGGGCGGCCTCGATATCCCTTTCCGCGTGGACCACGACCGTTTTCTCGCCGCCGCCGGAGAGAAATGGGCCGCGGGCGCGGCTGTGGACGCGGAGCTGGAAGGATCGCTCACGCTTCGCCTTCCGTCGGGCGACGTGTCCGTACCGTTCCGGTTCTCCGATCGGATGGGCACCGACGGCTCCCGGGAAGGGGTCTTCGCCTATCCCGAAGGCGCGACGTCGCTCTCCCCGCACCGATGAGCGCGCGGGTTGAGACGGGCCGGGTCCGCCTGCTGCCGGAGGGCGCCGTCGCGCGCGTGGTCCTCGCCCGGCCGGAGGCGCGCAACGCCTTCGACGACGCGCTCATCGAGGAGCTGACTCGGACCTTCTCCGAGGTCGCAGCCGACCCGCGGACCCGTGTGGTGGTCCTGTCGGGGGAAGGGCCAGTCTTTTGCGCCGGCGCCGACATTGCCTGGATGCGAAAGGCGGGGAGTTACTCGCGCGAGGAGAACGAAGCCGACGCCGAAAAGATGGCTCGCATGCTGCGCGCGATCGATTGTTGCCCCAAGCCTGTCATTGTCCTCGCGCACGGCGCGGCGATCGGGGGCGGCGTCGGGCTCGTCGCAGTGGCGGACATCGCGCTCGCGGCGGAAGGAACGGTCTTCTCTCTCTCGGAAGTCCGTCTGGGGATCCTCCCCTCTGTCATCTCCCCGTACGTCCTGCGCGCCATCGGCCCCCGCCAGGCTCGCGATCTCTTTCTGACCGGGGACCGCTTCGACGCGCGGGAAGCTCACCGGATCGGCCTGGTACACGCCGTCGTCCCGCGGGAGGAGCTCGAGTCGGCCAGCCGGAAGAAGGTCGAGTCTCTTCTCTCCTCCGGGCCCGAGGCCGTCGCGGTCGCCAAGCGTCTCATCGAAGAGGTCACCGGGAAGAACCCCGAAGACGTCCTTGCGCTGACGGCCCGCACGCTCGCCGAGCGCCGCGCCTCTTCCGAAGCAAAGGAAGGGTTGACCGCGTTCCTGGAGAAGCGCGCGCCCTCCTGGGCACCGAAGACGAACCCCAGGGACTAGGGTCAGCCGGCCGGCGTCGGCTCCTTGGGATTCTGGACGTTGGACTTTGGAGGCTCGGCCGCGGGAGGAGGCGCGGCGGCGGCCGTGGTGCTTGCGGGAGAGGCGGCGGGAGCCGGAGCGGGAGCAGGAGGAGGAGGGGCCGGGCGAGGGCGTTTCGCCGCCTCGTCTTCCATCTCTTTCTTGCAGAAGTAGCACTTGATCTTCGCCCCGGGCGCTGTGTCGGGCCGCCAGGAGAAGAAGACCTTGCCGCAGTTGACGCAGACGATGCGCCGCTGCATCCCGCTCATCCCGCCTTCAACGGACACGCGAGGCCTCCTCTTCGCTCACGGCCAAGAGCATAGCGCACGGCGCGAATTAGAATGCGTGGAAGAGGAAACGATGAGACGAACCGGGTGCCGCTTTCTTTCCCTGGCGCTGTGTCTTCTCGCGCTCGGGGCGGGATCGTCGCTCCCGGCGCGGGCGCCCGCGAGGACGGCGGCGAACCGAACCGAGTCCGGTCCGGCCGTCCTCATCGGCGAAGTCCTTTCCGTGCGCAATCGCATGGAAGAGGACCTGCGCGTGCTGACCGACGAGATCGGGGGGCGCGTCACGGGCAGCGCCGCCTGCGAGGAGGCGCTCGAATGGGGAAGGGAGGCTTTCCGGCGCGCGGGAGCGGATTCGGTCGAGCTCGAGTCTTACGACGCGCCCGCCCGCTGGGAGGCCGAGTCCGCGTCGGCGGCGGTCGTGTCCCCCTATCGCTTTCCCCTGCGGGTCGTCTCCTTCGCCCTCGCTCCCTCGACGCCCGCGGGCCTGACCGCGCCCCTGGTGGACGCGGGCACGGGCCGGCGGGCGGACTTCGAGAAGCTCGGCGGCAAGGCGAAGGGGGCGGTCGCCCTCGTGCGGACGAAACCGATGAAGTCGCTCGAGGATCTCTTCGCCGAGTACTTCATGGGTCCCGAGATGCTGGACGCCGCCCGCAGGGGCGGGGTCTCGGCGATCCTGTTTTTGTCCAGCCGCCCGCGCGGCCTGCTCTACCGGCATCAGGTCAGCCTGGACGGGACGATCTCGGCTCTTCCCGCGGCGCTCATCGCGCGCGAGGATGGAATGCGTCTGGCGCGGCTCCTCGAGAAAGGGCGGGAACTGAGGGTCTCGCTGGAGCTCAAGAACCGCGTCGGGGGGCCCTGGCGGCCGCGCAACGTCGTGGCGGAGATCCGCGGGAGCGAAAAGCCGGACGAGATCGTGCTGCTGGGCGCGCATCTGGATTCCTGGGAGCTCGGCACCGGAGCTCTCGACAACGGCGTCAATTGCGCCCTCGTCGTGGAAGTCGCGCGGGCGATCGCCGCGGGCCCGAGGCCCCGGCGGACGATCCGATTCGTGCTCTTCACGGGTGAGGAATTCGGGCTCCTCGGTTCTCGCGGCTACGTCGCGAGCCACCGCGGCGAGATGGACCGTCACGTGGCCGCGGTCGTGCACGACATCGGAGACGGGCGCGTCACCGGCTATTACGACAACGGCAGGCCGGAACTGGCCCCTCTTCTCTCCCAGGTTCTCGAGCCGGTCGCCGGCTGGGGATCCAGCCGGCTCTCCGACGAGGCGCTGCTGGGAACCGACAATTTCGATTTCCTTCTGGAAGGCGTGCCGAACCTCGTCGCCAGCCAGGAAGCCGAGAGATACCTGCCCGACTACCACGCCGAGTCGGACACGTTCGACAAGGTTGACTTTCGCGAAGCTCGCCGGAACGCCGCCGTCGCCGCCGTGACCGTGGCGGGGATCGCCAACGCATCCGCCCCCCTGGGCCCGCGTCAGTCGCGGGCCCAGGTGACGCGGGTCCTGGAGAAGAGCGACATTGCCGACCAGATGAGGGCGTTCGGATTGTGGAGCGACTGGGAGACGGGCAAGCGCGGGAGAGAGAAGTGATTCGAACGGTCCGATGATCCGATCTCTCCTGATCGCCAACCGAGGCGAGATCGCGGTGCGCGTGGCTCGCACGGCGCTCGAGATGGGGATCGAGCCGGTCGGAGTCTACGCGGAAGGGGATGCCGGGGCGTTCCATGTCGGTCGGATGGCCCGCGCGGTCCCCCTGGGGGCCGGGACGCCGCTCGCGACATATCTCTCGATCCCGCGGATTCTCGAGGCGGCGAGGGAAGCCCGGGCGGATGCCGTTCATCCGGGTTACGGGTTTCTGTCGGAGAACGCCGCTTTCGCGCGGGCGGTCGAGAAGGCCGGTCTCGTCTGGGTGGGCCCGCCCCCCTCGGCGATGGAGCAGATGGGCGACAAGCTGTCCGCCCGGCGCCGCGCCCGCCGGGCGGGCGTCCCCATCGTGCCCGGCACCGAGGGCTTCGAGGCGGACAACGCGGCGATCGCGAAGAAGGCGGAGGAGCTCGGGTTCCCGGTCCTAGTGAAGCCGAGCGCGGGAGGCGGCGGCAAGGGAATGACGGTCGTCGAGAAGGCCGAGGGTTTGCCGCGGGCGCTGGAAGAAGCTCGGCGCCTGGCGGAAGCGGCCTTCGGCGATTCCCGGGTCTATCTGGAGAAGTTCCTCGCCTGTCCGCGGCACATCGAGTTCCAGATCTTCGGGGACCAGCAGGGAAACCTCGCGCACCTCTACGAGCGCGAGTGCAGCGTCCAGCGGAGGCATCAGAAGGTCCTCGAAGAGACGCCGAGCTGTGCCCTGGACGCGAGGCTGCGCGCCGCGATGGGGCGGGCCGCGCTGGAGATCGCGCGAGCGGTGGGCTACGTCGGAGCGGGCACGGTGGAGTTCCTGCTCGACGAGGAGAAGAACTTCTACTTTCTCGAGATGAACACGCGCCTCCAGGTGGAGCATCCGATCACCGAGGAGACCCTGGGACTGGATCTTGTGCGCGCCCAGATCGAGGTCGCCGCCGGCGCCGAGCTGCCTCAGGCCTGGCGGGGAGGCAAGATCTTCCCTCAGGGACATGCCATCGAGCTTCGCCTCTACGCGGAAGACCCTTCGACTTTCCTGCCGCGCTCGGGGCGGGTGCTCGCCTTCGAGCCGCCGTCCGGCCCGGGTGTGCGGGTGGACGCGGGGGTGGAAGAGGGCTCCTTCGTCGGCCTCGATTACGACCCGCTGCTCGCCAAGCTGATTGTGTCCGCTCCCGATCGCGCGTCCGCGATCGCGCGAGCGCGCCGGGCGCTGGAGGACTGGGTCGTCCTGGGCGTCGAGACCAACAAGGTGCTTCTTTCCGCGGTGATCGAGTCGAAGGAATTCGTCTCGGGCCGCTACGCGACGGACTTCGTGCCTCTCTTGAGTCTGGCTTCTTCGAGCGTTCCCGACGCGGCCTGGATCGCCGCGGCCCTCTCCTTTTCGGAGTCGAAAGCGGGACCCGTGCCGGCCTCCCTGCCCGAACCGTGGGATGCCGTCACGGCCTGGAGGGCCGGCCGATGAGGCTCAGCTGCGGCGGCGAGGTGACCGAGGTGCGCGTCGAGGGGGACAACGCGCGGATCGCGGACCGGCGCGTCGCGTTCGAGGCCTCGCGCCGTGACGGGAAGATCGAGGGGATCCGGATCGGCCAGGACGTCTTCCGGGTCCGCGTGGCGAGGGAACGGGACCGTGTCTTTGTCTGGTGCGCCGGGGAGGTCCGGGAGTTCCTGCGCACCGGCGGGCGCGTCGCGCGGATGTCGGAGGCGGCGGGCGGCCTGATCGCGCCGATGCCGGGGCGCGTGCGCCGGATCGTGGCAGAGGCCGGATCGAGCGTCGAGCGCGGGGCCGTCATCGTGATTCTGGAAGCCATGAAGATGGAGCACGCGATCCGCGCGCCCCGCGCGGGCACCGTGGACAGGATCTTCCATGCCGAGGGGGACCTGGTTGAAGCCGGCGCCGTTCTGGCGGAGATCACCGAGTAGCTGTCAGCCCTCAGCTTTCAGCTTTCAGCCGAGCCATCCTTGAGGTTGCCAAAGCTGACAGCTGATAGCCGATAGCTGATAGCTTATTCGCCATGGAGCCCTGGGAAGAGCACGCGATCAAACGCCCCCACTTTCCGGCGCACGTCACCGTCTACGAGGTGGGGCCGCGAGACGGCCTGCAGAACGAGTCGAAGGTCCTTCCGGTGGATGTCCGCGCCGAGTACGTGGACCGCTTGACCGAGGCGGGGCTGCCGGCGATCGAGGTCGGGTCCTTCGTGTCCGCCAGGGCCATCCCTCAGCTCGCGGACACCGAAGAGGTCTTTGCCCGGATCCATCGCGCGAGCGGCACGCGCTACCCGGCTCTCGTCCCCAATTTGAAGGGTCTCGAGCGCGCGATCCAGGCCGGCGTGCGGGAGATCGCGGTCTTTACCGCCGCCTCCGAGACGTTCAACCGCCACAACGTCAACGCCGGCGTGGACGAATCCATCGAGCGGTTCCGGCCGGTCATCGCGCGGGCCCGCGAGGAGAAGATCCGGGTGCGGGGCTACGTCTCGACGGCGTTCGGTTGTCCTTACGAGGGTCCGGTCTCGCCCGACGCGGTTCGCGAGGTCGTCCACAAGCTGCTCGACCTTCCGGTGGACGAGATCTCGATCGGAGACACGATCGGGGTGGCGACGCCGGCGGGCGTCTACGACGTCATCGAGACACTGTACGACTCGGGCCTGACTCGGGCGGTCCTGGCCCTGCACCTTCACGACACGCGCGGCACGGGTCTCGCGAACGTTTACGCGGGACTGGAGTGCGGCATTCCCGCCTATGACTCCTCCGCCGGGGGTCTTGGAGGCTGCCCCTACGCGCCCGGGGCAGCGGGAAACCTGGCGACCGAAGATCTCGTGTACTTGCTCGAGGGGCTGGGGATCGAGACCGGGATCAACCTTCCCAAAGTCGTCGAGGCGTCGCGTTTTCTCGCCGGCGCCCTGGGCCGGCGCCCTCCCGGCCGCTACCTCGCCGCCGTCTGGGAAACGGGATAGGTGCCAGGTGTTAGGTGCCAGGGACCAGGGTCCTCGGGCCTTCCCTAGCACCTTGCACCTATCACCCAAAACCTTCTTCATTGACACCACGAAGGGACCCGAGTAGCGTGATGGCCCGTCTCGCACCGTGACCTCAACATGAGCAAGAAGATACTTCTCGCCGACGATAGCCTCACGATCCAGAAAGTCGTGGAGCTGACACTCGCGGGCACCGATTACCAGCTGACCTGCGTCTCCAATGGCCAGACGGCCCTGGAATCCATCGAGCATTCGCGGCCCGACCTGATTCTCGCCGACGTCGTGATGCCGGAGAAGAACGGCTACGAGGTGTGCGAGGCGATCAAGAGCAACCCGGCCACGGCGCGGATCCCCGTCGTCCTGCTCTCCGGGACCTTCGAGCCGTTCGACCGCGAACGGGCGGATCGCGTGGGGGCCGACCGGATCGTCTCGAAGCCGTTCGACGCGCGGCATCTGATCGACGAGTTCGATGCTCTCCTGGCGCGGGCGGCAGCCGCCCCTTCGCCCCCGTCCGTGCCCGAGGAAAGTCAATTCGACGCCGCCTTCCTCGACGACACGATTCCGACCGCGAGGGCCGCCGAAGCCATCGAGCGGGAGAACCCCTTCGAGCAACTTCCTCCTCTTCCCCCCCGGGAGGGTCCGCGCGAGGAGCCGGCAGCGGCCGAGGAGATCCCGGAGAGCGCCGTCCCGGCTTCCGACGCTCCAGCCGTTGCCAGCTCCGAGGAGGCGCCGGCGATCGGGGAAGAGCCGGAAACCCGCCATCCCGTCGAAGAGATTCCAGCGCCGGAGACTCCTCCGACCGGGCCTCCCGCGGAAGCTGGAATCGAAGAGATTTCCGCGGAGGCGCAGGAACACGCGGTCGAGGTGCCGGTCGCGCCGCCGCCCCCGCCGGCGCCGGCCGTCCCCGAGCTGACGCAGGAACAGATCGAACGGATCGCGGCGCTCGTCATCGCGAAGCTCTCCGACCGGGTGCTGCGGGAAATCGTCTGGGAAGTCGTGCCGGACGTCGCGGAGACGGTCGTCAAGCGGCGGATCGAGGAGCTGGAGAGCGGCGCCGAGTAGGACGTCGCGGTTTCTGATATTTTCAAAGGGGCAAGCGCCCTTTTTTTTATGTCTGAAAACCCGATTCCCGCGGCCTCGGAGGAGAATCCGAGGAGACTCCCGAAGACCTTCGAGCCTTCCTCCTTCGAGAAGCGCTGGTACGAGCTCTGGGAGAAGGAGGGGCGTTTCCAGCCCGCGGGCCCCTCCGGCTCGCCGCGTTACGTCATGGTCATCCCGCCTCCCAACGTCACGGGCAAGCTCCACATCGGCCACGCCTACGGGCGCACGATCGAGGACATCCTGGCGCGCTGGATGCGGATGAGGGGCTACCGCGTCCTCTGGGTTCCCGGGACCGACCACGCCGGCATCGCGACGCAGATGGTCATGGAGAGACAACTCGCCAGGCAGGGGATCGACCGGCGGGATCTGGGCCGTGAGAAGTTCATCGAGCGCGTGTGGGCCTGGAAGCGCGAGGCCAAGGACACGATCCAGTCGCAGCTTCGCCGGCTCGGCTGCTCGCTGGACTGGAGCCGGGAGAGGTTCACCCTCGACCCCGACCTCTCCCGCGCCGTGCGCCGCGCGTTCGTCCAGCTCCACCGCGAGGGGTTGATCTATCGCGGCCGCTACGTGGTCAACTGGTGCCCCCGCTGCGGCACGGCCGTCTCGGACCTGGAGGTCGTGCACAAGGAGGAGGAAGGCACGCTCTACCGCATCCGCTACGACGTGCCGGGCGTCCCTTCGGGCGCGGTCGTCGCGACGACACGGCCCGAGACGATGCTGGGGGACACGGCGCTCGCGATCCATCCGCAGGATCCCCGGACGGCGAAGCTTCGCGGCAGGACCGCCGTCCTCCCCATCGTCGGACGCGAGCTTCCCGTCATCGAGGACCCCATCCTCGTGGACCGGGAGTTCGGCACCGGCATCGTGAAGGTGACCCCCGCCCACGACGCCAGCGACTTCGCCTCCGGCCAGCGCCACGGGCTTCCCGCGATCGTCGTCATCGGTCCGGACGGCAAGATGACGGCCGAGGCGGGGGAGTTCGCGGGTCTGGACCGCTTCGAGGCGCGCAAGCAGGTGCTCGCGCGGCTGACCGCCGAGAACCGGCTCGCGGGAAGCGATCCCTACAAGATGACCCTCGGGACCTGTCAGAGGTGCGAGACGGTCATCGAGCCGTACCTCTCGACCCAGTGGTTCGTGAAGGTCGAGCCGCTCGCGACGCCCGCCATCGAAGCGGTGGAGAAGGGCGACGTGCGTTTCGCGCCGGCCAACTGGACCAAGACGTACTTTGAGTGGATGAGGAACATCCGCGACTGGTGCATCTCCCGCCAGCTCTGGTGGGGCCACCGGATCCCCGCGTTCACCTGCGCCAACGGGCACATGACGGTCTCTGAAACCGACCCGAAGGCCTGCGAGGTCTGCGGCTCCGAATCTCTCGAGCAGGATCCCGACGTGCTCGACACCTGGTTCTCTTCTCAGCTCTGGCCCTTCTCCGTCTTCGGGTGGCCGGAGGAAACGGCCGACTTCAAGGAGTTCTACCCGACCGACACGCTGGTCACCGGTTACGACATCCTCTTCTTCTGGGTCGCGCGCATGATCATGGCGGGACTGCATTTCACCGGGCGCGCGCCTTTCTCCGTGGTGCACCTGCACGGGCTGGTCCGCGTCGGCGGCGAGAAGATGTCCAAGACGCGCGGCAACGTGATCGATCCGCTGGAAGCGATCGCCGAGTTCGGGGCCGACGCCGTCCGGTTCACGCTCGCCTCGGCCGCGGCGTCGGGTCCGACGGTGTCGGTCGAGAGAAGCCGCATGGCCGGCTCCCGGAACTTCGCCACCAAGCTCTGGAACGCGGCGCGCTTCACTCTCGGGCAGATCGAGGGCAAAGCCCACCCGGATTCTCTGGCCGAGCGCCGCAAGAGCCTTCCCGACCGCTGGATCCTGTCGCGATTGAGCTCGACCGCGCGCAAGGTCAACCGGGACCTGGCCGGCTTCCGCTTCGACGAGGCCGCGCAGTCAATCTACGCGTTCGTATGGCACGAGCTCTGCGACGGGTACCTGGAGATGGTCAAGCCTCTGCTCTCCGCCTCCGCCAGGTCGCCGACGCGCCAAAGCCGCTATGGCGACGGCGCGGCTGCGGCGGACGAGCCGGCGCGCGACGGCCGAGAGAGCGATAAGGAGACTGCCCGGGCGATCCTGGCGCGCTGCCTCGCCGACACGCTCGCCCTCCTTCATCCCTTCATGCCGTTCGTGACCGAGGAGATCTGGGAAAAGATGACGGGCAAGCCGGGCACTCTCATTGCCGCGGCCTACCCGCAGGACAGCGAAGCCTTCCGCGACGACCCGGCGGAGCGCGTCGTCGAGGCGCTGCGCGCGCTCGTCACCCGCGTGCGAAACTTCCGGACCGAGCGCGGATTTTCGCCGACCGAGCCGGTGGCGCTCGCGGTCGATCCGGACTCGCCCGAAAGGGATCTCGTCGGCGAGGTCGCATCGCTCGCCCCTCTGCTCCGGCATCTGGCGAGGCTCTCGGACCTGACGTTCGCCGCGCCGGCCCCGGAGATGGCCAGAGACGTGACGGCGGGGCTTTCGATCGGGCTCTCGGCCCCGCGGGGCGCGGCCCCCGGAGACGAGGAACGCATCGGCCGCACTCTGGCGGCTCTCGACGGAGAGATCGCGGAGCTCTCCGCCAAACTGCAGAACACCGCCTTCCTGGACAAGGCTCCGCCGGCGGTCGTCGAGAAGACGCGCAAGCGGCTCGTCGAGCTGGAGGAGCGCCGCTCGGCGCTGTCCACGGGAGGCGCGTGATTCCGTTCGCGGGGGGAGAGCTCGAGGCGCGCCGGTGGCGAGCGTTCGAGAACCTGACGTTTCTGCCCGTGATGGAGTCCTCCAACGATCTCGCCAAGGAGCTCATCGACATGTACTTCGAGGAGGAGGAGCGCTTTCCGGCGACGGTCCTGGTGGCCGAGACCCAGCCGGGCGCGAGAGGGCGCAAGGGCCGGTGGCAGGCTCCCGGCGGCCGCGGCCTCTATTTCACCTTCATCCGGCAGGCCCGGACGGGGGAGCCTCTCTCCCTCATACCGATCGCCGTCGCGCGCTGGCTGCGCGACGCGGTCAAGAACGCGTGCGGCGTGAAGGTCAGGCTCAAGTGGCCCAACGACCTGTACGTCGGCAGGCGAAAGATCGGGGGCATCCTGACCGAGGCGCGCACGCAGGGGGAGGACACCTATGTCGCGGTCGGCGTCGGCTTGAACGTCCTGGGTTCCCCGCAGGATCTGGGCGTGGCGGGAGCCACGACGCTCGAGGAGGAAACCGGCCGCGCCTTCGGGCTGGCTCCACTGCTCCAGGCGCTGCTCGACGGCCTCGACGCGGAGCTGGCGGCGCCACGCTGGCAGGTCGAAGTGGCCGCGTGGGAGAAGGCGTCCGTGCACCGCCGAGGCGACCGGATGAAAATCCGGCATGATGGCCAGGAGATCGTCGGCCGGTACATCGGGTTGACCGAGGAGGGATTCTTGAAGCTCGAGACGGCCTCGGGCGAGGCGGTGCTCTCTCACGGCGAGGTGGCCGAGTGGTGACGCGGCCGGAGGGCACGCTCCTCGCGGTGGATGTCGGCAACACCAACACGGTCCTGGGACTGTACGAGGGCGACAGACTCCTGCGCCACTGGAGGCTCACGACGCGCCGGGAGGCCACGGCCGACGAGATCGTCCTCTCCGTGCGCGGGCTGCTCGAGGCGTCCGGCGGCCGGCAGGCGCCCCGGGAAGTCATCGTCGCCAGCGTCGTGCCGTCTCTCAAGTTCCCGATGCGCCAGGCATTGCGGCAGGTCTGCGGGCAGGAGCCTCTCTTCGTCGAGCCGGGCGTCAAGACGGGAATGCCCATCCTCTACGAGGTTCCCCAGGAGGTCGGCGCCGACCGCATCGTCAACGCGGTCGCGGCGCACGCGCGGCTGGGAGGCCCCTGCATCGTCGTGGACTTCGGAACGGCGACAACCTTCGACGTGGTGACGGAAAAGGGAGAATACGCCGGAGGCGTCATCGTGCCCGGCATCTCGGTCTCCGCCGAGGCCCTCTTCGAGAAGGCGGCGCGGCTATGGCGCGTGGAGATCCGCCGGCCGGAACGCGTCATCGGGAAGACGACGGCGGCCTCGATCCAATCCGGGCTCTACTTCGGCTACCTCTCCCTGGTGGACGGCATGGTGGATCGCATCGCGCGAGAGCTCGATGCCCGGCCGCGCGTCATCGCGACGGGAGGGCTCGCCGAGCTCTTCGGGGGAGGATCGGAGCGCATCGATGAAGTGGATCCGCTCCTGACGCTCACGGGACTTCTGCTGATCCATGAGCGAAACCGAGGAGGATAGGGGCTACTACCAGGCGGCGGAGGCGGCCTTCATCCGGCGCCGCGGGACCCCCTTCCTCCTGTCGCCCAGGGATTTCGCGCTGCTCAAGGAATGGCGCGCGCTGGGCGTGCCGATCGAAGCGATCGAGCAGGGGATCGATGAGACCTTCTCCCGCCGGGAGGAGCGCTCTCCCGCGGGGAGCGGACGCGTCAACTCCCTCTCCTACTGCCGGGGCGCGGTGCTCGAAGCCTGGGAGCGCCGGCTCCAGACGTCCGTTGGGCGCGGAAACCGCTTCCGCGCGGCGGAACCGGACGTGGCTCGCGCACTCGAGGCCCTGGCAGAGCGGCTCCGGCAGGTCGCGAGCCTGCGGCCGGACCTCGCGCCGACGCTCGAATCGGCGCTGCGGTCGATCGAACGGCTGGAGAAATCGCCGAGGAGCGCCGAAGAGACCGAGGCATCCCTGGCGAGGCTGGACAAGCGCCTAGCCGGCGCCCTCCACGACGCGCTGTCGGAGGGGGAGCGCCGGCGTCTGGACGCCGAGGTGGAGGCTTCTCTCGCAAGAGCCCGCATCCGCATGGATGCCGAGGCGGCCGAGAGAACCGCGCGGGCTCTGACCCGCCGAACCCTCCGCGAGCTCCTCGACCTCCCCCGCCTGACGCTCCTCTGAGGAGCCGAGGTGGCGCCTCGGTCATGTTCCTTCGTGCCGTAGGGGAGGGCCTCGCGCCGTCCCGCCTCTCGTGGTGTCT
Organism: uncultured Acidobacteriota bacterium; assembly: GCA_963837495.1. Classification (GTDB taxonomy): domain Bacteria; phylum Acidobacteriota; class Thermoanaerobaculia; order UBA5066; family Gp7-AA6; genus JAWOLE01. Next base: position 242,930 of record CAWINF010000003.1, read on the forward strand.
GCCGGCAGAGGAGGGCGGCCGCAAGGGCCGCCCCTACGGCGCCGGGTGCGCGACGGGGCTTAGCATTCCTACGATGCTGCGCCGCGTCTCGATCACCAACCTCGCGCCTACCGGGGAAGGGGTGTCGAAGACATCCGACGGAGTCGGCTTCATCGCCGGCGCTCTTCCCGGAGAAGAGGTCGACGCGGAGGTCCTCGAGGTCCGAAAGAAATTCTGGAAGGGGCGCGCCGCGGCGATCCTCTCGCGTTCTCCGCTGCGCCGCTCCGGATCGCACGCGGAGGGATGCGCGGGCTGCGACTGGTCGTATTTCGACATCGAGTCCGCTCTCGGCGCCAAACGCGATCTCTTCCTGGAAACGATGGAAAGGATCGGCGAGCTGTCGCCCCGCCTCTTTCGCGACCTGCCCATCGAGCCGTCGCCTCTCGCTTACCGGCTGCGCAACCGATTTCATGTCGCCGGACGCGGCGAGACCGTGAGCCTGGGCTACTTCCTGCCGCGGACGCACCGCGTGGAACCGGCCGGGGACTGCGAGGCCCTCTCCGATTCGATGCGCGCCACCCTCCCGCGCCTGAGCGACGCGATCACGGCAAGCGGCGCCGCCGTCGCCGAGGTCGCCACGGTCGAGAACCTGGACGGCTCTCAGCGGCTCGCGCGCGCCGCGCTTCCCTCCCGCGCCGACCGCCGCGATGCCAACGCGGTCCTCCAGGCTGTTTCCGGTCTCTTCGACGGAGTCTCGGTCGCCGGCGCCGGGGGCCTCATCCTGGCGCGCGGCGGCGAGCGGCGACTCTGGATCCGGATCCGGGATCGTGATTTCCCGCTGACCGCCGGGACCTTCTTCCAGGGCAATCGTCATCTTCTCGAGCCGCTCTCCGCCGCCGTCGCGAGAGAGGCCGCGTCAATTCCTCCCGGCCGCGCCCTCGATCTCTTCGGCGGGGTCGGGTTCTTCGCCGGCGCGCTTCTCGACGCGGGACACCGGGTCGTGACCGTCGAGGCCAACCACGCCGCCGTCGAGTTGGCGCAGGCGGCGAAGAAGCGCTGGCGGGCCGAGTCCTGGACGGTCCGTCATTCCGACGCGCTGGCGTTCCTGGAGCAGTCGCGGGATAGCTTCGCCGTGACCGTGGCGGATCCGCCGCGCGCGGGCCTGCCCGCGCCGCTGCCGCGTCTGCTCTCCCGCCGGGGCGGCCTGCTTCTCTACGTCTCCTGCGAGCCCGCGACGCTGGCGCGCGACCTGGCAGCTCTCGTGGCCGGAGGTCTTCACATCCGGATGGCACGGCTGTACGATCTCTTCCCGCTGACTCATCGGGTCGAAGCGGTCGTGGCGCTCTCCGCCTCCGGCGCGGATTGAGCGAGACGATCTTCGGTTCTCGCGCGGCCCCGGCGGCCGGGGCGGCGGCGTGTTTCACCGTCGGGATCCTGCTCGGGGCCCGGTCGGTGGCCGGCTCCGCGGGTGAGGCCGCTCTGGCTGGCTGTTGCCTTCTCCTGCTCGTCTCTCGCTCCGCGCGCGGCCGGAGGGGAGCGGCCTCTCTCGCGGCCTTCGCGCTCCTCTGGGCGAGTCTCGGTTTCATTGAGGCGCGCGAGCGCATCGTGCTGCCGGCGGCCGAGGCCACGTCCTCGTTTGCTCGCCTCGATCCGCGGCGGGACCGCGCGGTCCGCGTCGAGGGGGTCCTGGAAGATTTCTGGAGCGGATCGCCGCCCCACGTCACGGGGCGTCTGCGAGCCGAGCGGATCTGGATGGGCGCAATCCCACGCCCATTTCCGGCGGACGTGTTTCTCTTCGTGGCCGGGGAGGTCCCTCCCGAGCGCACGGCGGACAGGGGAGACCGGATTCTCGCCGTCGGCCACCTCATCCCGGAAGACCTTCCCGCATCGACGCGCGACATCCCGATGCCGTGGCCGCAGTACCGTCTCTCGATCAAGAGCACGATGCTGGTCGAGCGCCGGGGGCGGACGGTCATGTCCTGGCTGACGGTTCCGAACAGGTGGCTGCATGCGCGCCTCGCGGCGGCGGGATCGCCCGCCAGAAACTTCGACCGGGACGTGCGAGGGCCGCTGTCGGCGCTCCTTCTCGGGAGGACCTCGGAGCTCGAACGCGGAATGGTCGCTCGGTACCGGCGCGGCGGCCTCTACCATATGCTCGTGGTCTCCGGCCTCCACGTCGCGCTCGCCTGCGGACTCGCCATGCTCGGCCTGCGCGCGCTCCGTGTCCGCGGCAAGGTCCGCGACGCGGTCTTCCTCGGGATCGTGTTCCTGTTCGTCCTGGTGGGAGGCGGCCACCCGCCGGCCGTGCGCTCGGGGACGGTCTTCGGGATCCACCGCGCGGCGCGTCTGCTGGAGAGGCCGATCACGAACCTGCAGGCGATCGGGTTCTCGGGACTGATCCTCTTCGGCTTCGACCCCGCGCAGGTCTATTCGATCGGGACCGTGCTGACCTTCGCCGCGGTGCTCGGCATCGCGCTGCTGACCTCTCCCGTTCGCGCATGCCTGCCCGGGCGTCCTCGGGAGCTCCTGACCGGGCTCGCCTCGGCCTTCGCGGCGCAGTCGGCGACCGCGCCGGTCCTCCTCTGGAGGTTCAACATCGTGGCGGCCGGCGCCTGGCTGACGGCGCCGCTGGCGATCCCGCTTCTCGGAGGGATGATCGCGCTCGGCGCCGGATTGCTTTTCTTCTACGCCGTGGGTTCCCCTCCGCGGCCGCTGGTGGACCTCTTCGCGCTGGGTTCGCGAACGATGGAGTTTCTTGCCGACAGGGCCGCCGGCGCGGCGTTCCTGAGGCCGACCCCGCCGTTGCCCGCGGTGCTCGCGGTCTCCGCGCTCACGGCCGCCGGCGCCTTTGCTTCGCGGCGGCTTCGGGCCGCGTCTTTCCTGAGCGCCGCGGTCCTCTTCCTCGTTCTCGCTCTGGGGCCCGGCCCGCTGGGACCCTCGCGGGGCTTCCGGCTCGAGGCCCTCGACGTGGGACAGGGAGATGCCCTGCTCCTGCGCTGGCGCCGGCACGCCATCCTCGTGGACGGGGGAGGTCCGTTCGACCTGGAGCGGCGGGACTTCGGAAGGACGCGCCTGCTTCCGAAGCTCCTGGATCGGGGCGTGACCTCGCTCGACGCCGCCGTCCTGACCCACCCGCATCCCGACCATGCTCTGGGCCTCTTCGTCGTGCTGGAGGACCTTCCGGTTGGAGAGTTCTGGCGCTCCAGCGGCGAGGATGAGTCCGATTTTTTCGCCGGCCTGGATGTCCTGGCCTTCGGCCGCGGCATGCCCGTGCGCGTGCTCGAGGCCGGCGAGACGATCGAACGAGGCGGAGCGAGAATCACCGTCCTACATTCCGGCGGCCCGCGCCGGAAAGTGGACGCCATCAACAACGAGTCGCTCGTTTTTCTCTTCGAGAGAGATGGAAGGAGCGCGCTCCTGACCGGAGACGCGAGCGCGGCCACGGAGCAGGCGCTTCTCCGCGATTTCCGCGTGCCGCGGGCGGACTTGCTCAAGATCGGCCACCACGGCAGCCGCAGCTCGACGACGGCCGCATTTCTGGAAGCGGTCTGCCCGCGCGCCGCCCTGATCTCCTGCGGACGGGAGAACCGCTTCGGCCACCCGGCGCCCGCGACCCTGAACACTCTCGCCTCCGCGCGCGTCCCGGTGTTCCGGACCGATCTCTCGTCCGACTTGAAGGTCGAGCTTCTCCCGGACGTCACGCGCCTTGCCTGGAGGGGCATCCAGTGAGCGTTGCCAGGCCGCCCTTGCTCTTCATCCTGGGGCCCACGGGCGCGGGCAAGAGCGCGGCGGCGCACGAGATCGCGCTCGCGCGCGGAGGCGAGATCGTCTCGGCCGACGCCTTCGCCGTCTATCGGGGCTTCGACATCGGGACGGCCAAGCCGGGGCCGCGGGAGCGCGGCGAGGTCTCCTACCATCTGATCGACGTGGCCGATCCCGACGAGACGTTTTCGGCGGGGCGATGGGCCACGGAGGCCCGGCAGGTGATCGAGGAGATCGGCCGCCGCGGCCGGCTCCCCATCGTGTGCGGCGGGAGCGGCTTCTATGTCGAGGCGCTCGTCCAGGGGCTCCCGCCCGGCCCGGCGGTCGATCCCGGCCGGCGCGCCGGCCTGGCCGCCTGGGGCAAGGCGAATCCCGGAGCCGCCCTCCGGCTCCTCGAAATCAACGATCCCGTCTCCGCGGCGAGGATCGCTCCCGCGAACCTGCGGTACATCCTGCGGGCGATCGAGATCGTGATCGAGACCGGCGCGCCCGCGTCGGCGAGGGCGCGCCCCGGCGGCGGGCTTTTGAAGCGATGGCGATTGATCCAGCTCGGCCTCCGCCTTTCGCGCGAGGATCTCTATGCTAGGATCGCCGCACGAGTCCGGCAGATGATCGATGCGGGCTGGGACGCCGAGGTGAGGCGACTTCTCGCGAGCGGAGTCTCGCCGGACGCGAATGGATTTGCCGCCATCGGGTATCGCGAAGTGGCGGAGTGGGTTTCCGGGCGCTCGAATCGGGAGGAGACGGAGCGAAAGATCGTGGCCGCGACTCGCGCGCTCTCCAGGAGGCAAAGGACATGGTTCGCGCGGGAGCCGGGAGTGGAATGGGTCCTGCCCGGCGAGGCGGTCTCGATCGCGCTCGAGAGGCTCGGCGAAGGCCGGAGGGGAAGGGAAGCGGACGACCATGAATAAGACTCCGATCAACGTTCAGGATTCTTTCTTCTACAACCTCCGCAAGGACAACGTCGTCATCTCGGTTCGCCTGACTTCCGGAGAAGAGCGAATGGGCCGTCTGCGCCGCTTCGACAAGTTCGCCCTGGTTCTCGAAGTGGAGGGGCGCGAGGAGATGATCTACAAGCACGCGATCGCCTCGATCCGCTCGGAAAATCTCCCGCCGGGCGCGTGACGAAGCCGGAAGTCGAGAGTCGAGAGTCGAGAGTTCAGCCAGCCTCTCCCGCATCCCGCCGGAACCTCCCCCGCGCCTTCACTCTCTCTCGCCGGGAGAGGTCGGGAGGGTGGGGACTTCTCGCCGCCGCTCTGCTCATGACTTCGACTTCCTGCGCCACGTCGCGGCATGCGATCAGCCGGCGGGATGAGTTTCCGCTCGATCCCCGGGAGGAGCTGATGGGGCCCTTCGCCGACGGGACGATCCGGGGGTGCGAAGCGCTGGCGCGGGGCGACGCCGCGGCCGCCGAGTCCGCCTTCGCGGCGGCGCGATCGGGTCCGAACCGGCGCCTGGCCGCCGAGATCGGGTGGATCGAAGCCGTGGTCCTGCGGGGGCGCGCGAAAGAAGCTCTCTCCGATTGCCGGACGCAGCTCGACGCCGGTGACCCGACGATCCCGCTTCTTGTGGCCTGCGGCGAGGTGAATTCGCGCGCGGGCGACGCGGTCGAGGGACACGCCCTCTATCGCAGGGCCGTTGCCCGCGGCGCGAACCGGCCGGGACTGGACGCCCGGACGGAGGAGCTGCGGCTGGCGGCGCGAGATCAGCTCCTCGAGCGGGCCCGGGCGAGCGCGGCGAGGAAGAAGTGGTCGGAGAGCCGCGCCGCCGTCGCGCAGGCTATCGAACTCGCGCCCGAGTCTTCGTCTCTGCGCGAGGCGGCCGGGGACATCGAGGCGGAAGCGGGGCAGAAGGCCGCCGCTCTGCGGCACTACCGCGAGGCGATCGAGATCGGGCCGCGAAACACGGCAGTTCTCCAGAAAACCGGCGGCCTCGCCCTCCAGCTGGGGGACGAGGCCCTTGCGGTCCAGGTCTTCGAGCGCCTGGCGCGCGACGACCCGAAGTTCGCGGGGCGCGCCGAGGACGCGAGACTCGCTTTCCGGGTGGCGAACTGGCCGCCGGCCGAGCGCGAGGCCGCGCGCGCTCCCCGCCTGACGCGGGCGCAGGCCGCGCAGCTCCTCTGGTGGATGGTGCCGGAGGTGCGGGAGGCGAGGGGAAGCGCGGCGGTCATAGCGAGCGACGCCGTCTCGCGGCGCGACAGCCGCCAGCTGACCCGCGCGGTGGCGCTCGGTCTGCTCGAAGTGGACCAGGAGACCCACCGCGTGAGCCCCGACGCCCACTTCACTCTGCCTGCGGCCGCGAAGCTGCTCGTCCGGCTCCTCGCGATTCTCGGGCCGCCGTCGGGCGAGACGCCGTGCCTTCGCGGGTCCGCGCGGGGTCTTCTCACCAACGCCGAGGCGCTGCGCCTTGCCCAGAAATGCGGCTTGATTCCCGAACGCGAGGGAGGCAACGTCGGCGGAGAGATGTTCCTCCGGGCCCTGGACCGCGCGCGCTCGGCGGCGAGAGGGGAAACCCGGCAATGAGCGCGTTGGAGCGGCTCAAGGGGCCTTTCACCCTTCCCAACTTCATCACGCTGCTGAGGCTGGCCGTGCTCCCTTTCTTTCTCTTCGCGATCGCCGACGGCACGTTCGGCATCGCGCTCGTCATCTTCGTCGTCGCCGGCATCTCCGACGGGATCGACGGCTACCTCGCCCGGCGCTTCGACATGAAATCCGCGCTCGGCGCGTATCTCGACCCGATCGCCGACAAGCTCCTGATGATGAGCTCGTATCTCTTCCTTGCAGTGCCCTCTTTCCCCGCCGCCGTGAAGGTGCCGGTCTGGCTGGCAGTGATGGTGATCTCGCGCGACCTCCTTCTCATGCTGGTGGCGCTGCTCTTGATCCTCTCCTCCAGCGTCCGCCAGTTCCCGCCGACGTGGCTCGGCAAGGTCACCACCGTAACGCTCATCGTGACGGTGCTCATCGTCCTGTGCGCGAACCTCTGGAGCTGGCCGATGGCCATCGTCCAGATCGCCTTCGGCGCCGCGGCGACCACGACGGTTCTCTCCGGCTTCCACTACGTCTATCTCGTGTCCAAGACACAAGCCCGCCCGCATTCTTCATGATCGACTCCGGCCGTGAAGAATCCGGGCAAGCATTGACACGTCTGAAGCTGCTGTCGCGGCCGGGCTGCCACCTCTGCGCCGAGATGCGCCGGCAGGTGGATGCCATCCTCGCGGACCGGCCCCGCCGGTGGGAGGAAGTGGACGTGGACCAGGAGCCGGAGCTCGCCCGCCGTTACGGAGACTCGATCCCCGTTCTCTTTGTCAACGGCCGCCTCTTCGCCAAGGTGCGCCTCCCGCGTCTCGCGATGGCCCTCCGCCTGCGCCGCGCCGCTTCCAGGGAGACCTGAGCCGCGGTAATCAATGTCATCCCTTCGCTGCCGTCCTTTGTCATCCTGAGCACAGCGAAGGATCTGCTCCTGTCGCTTCGAATGGGTCCCTCCAGCTCAGGGCAGGCTCTGAGGAGCGAAGCGACGAAGGATCTGCCCTGGTCGAATGAGCAGATCCTTCGCTTCGCTCAGGATGGCAGGCTGGGCTAGCTAAGCTAGCGAGGCGCCACTCGGCGGGGACGACGCAGAGAGGAGTGGGAGTTCAGCGCCGGCCGGGCGCGCTCGAGGGGAGTGCTGACCGCGACGCCGTAGTACCAGAGGATCGCCTGGATGTCGTCGGCCTGGGGCGTGGAGGGCTGCGAAGGGGGCACGCTGGACGTCATCGCGGCGGACGCCCAGTCGGCGGGCGCCGTCGTGCTGTGGAGGCTCGTCGCCTGGTCCGGGTGGCCCAGTCCGAGCGTGTGGCCGAGCTCGTGGAGGACCGCAGTGCGGAACGTCCGGGAAGAGTAACAACCGCCCGTGACCTTCCTCATGAAGACCTGCGCGTTGGCGATCGCGTGGTAGCCGCTGTCTCCCTTGAAGCTCCCGGCGGGCGTGACGGAGCCGGGACCGCTCACGCCGATCACGCCGCCGCTCGTGCAGGAGAGCGAGGATGTCCAGTAGGGCGACTTGCTCTCCACGTCGAGGTCGACGACGACAGGCGCCGTGCCGGCCGTCTGGCTGTAGCGCACCGCCGCGCCCGGCACAGCGCTCCACTGCGTCACCGCGTTAGTGACGGAGGAGAGGCCGTCGGACCCGTCGGTCAATCCGCTCTGGGTGCCGTTGGCCGAGACGATGGCGGCGGCGGATCTCGCCGTGTCCCAGAACCAGCGGTAGAGGCCCCCGCCTCCTTCCGCGCCGCCGATGTTGACCCAGGCCGGATGGGGGCCCTTCGGCCCGCGAACATCCCCTTCGGGAGCCGCGTAGACAACCGGCGGAAACTCCTCGCCCGCTGCCGCGCTGGCCAATGACGCGGCGAAGGAGTCGGCGTCTCGCAGTGGCCGCGGGCCGCCGTGGTCCATGGCCGCCGTGTTCTCGCCGAGGGAGAGAAAATCGTCTTCACGTGACGAAAACACGGTCCTCACCGCAAATCGGCGACGGGATCGATCTTCGAGAACGTCGAACTTCGAGAGACCGAACTCCGTCAGGCTGAATGCGTCATCACCCGGCGCGGCCGGAGCGAGGAAGAGCAGGACCTCGCTCTGCGTGCCGAAGGAGGGCGTTCCCGGCACCCAGGTCGCCACGTCCCCCGCGGCGCCTCCGGGCAGCTCGATCCGAAACGTGTCGGATCCGATCTCTCCCTTGATGACCTCGAGAGGCTGGAAGCGCGTGACAGTCACGGCCGTGTCCGAACCGTCCACTGTCTCGACGCGCGTCTCCTGCCCGAGGACCCGCGCCCGAACGATGACGGGCGAGCGCCGAGCAAGATCTTCGTCGGAGAGAGGCAGATAGGTCGCCGCCCGTGCAGCGCCGCCCGCCAGAGTCGAGAGCGTGAGAAGCGCGAGAAGGCGAGATGAGCGACGTGAGACAGAGTTCATTCGGGGCTCCGTGAATGGATCTCGGCCAAGAGGGGCCGGGTGGATACGCGCCGGACAGGTGTTCCGTTGTTTTGTTCGTGCGTATGGTACCCGACGCCTCGCCGCCTGTCCATCGGACGAACAGGAACCGCCGTTGCCGCGCCGCCGCTCTTTCGCTATATTCCGCTCTGCCCGAGCGGGCATAGCTCAGCTGGTAGAGCGTCAGCTTCCCAAGCTGGATGTCGCGGGTTCGAACCCCGTTGCCCGCTCCACACGTCGCTCCGCCCGCTCCGCTTGGATTTTGCCCTTCGGGCTCATCAGCTCCGGGGCTACGCTCCCGCGGCGCGCGCCTCCTCTCTGGGAGACTTCGCGCGCCGCGACCGGGGCAAGCGCCGGAGTTAGGTCTCCTCTAGAATTGCGGCAAAGGAAGATTCGATGACGCTTCCTGCCGGAACTCGCCTCGGTCCCTACGAGATCCTGGCGCCGCTGGGCGCGGGCGGGATGGGGGAGGTGTACCGGGCCTCCGACCCGAGGCTCGGCCGCGCGGTCGCGATCAAGGTTCTTCCGGCCTCCTTCTCGAGAGACCCGGACCGCCTCAAGCGCTTCGAGCAGGAAGCCCGCGCGGCGGGCGTGCTCAACCACCCCAACGTCACGATCGTCTACGACATCGGCCAGCACGATGGCGCTCCCTACGTCGTGCAGGAGCTGCTGGAAGGCGAGACGCTGCGCTCGGAGCTGGCCGGAGGCCGCTTCTCCGCTCGCAAGGCGATCGACTACGCTATCCAGATCGCCCAGGGCCTGGCCGCCGCCCACGAGAAGGGCATCATCCACCGGGACTTGAAACCCGAGAACCTCTTCGTGACCCGAGATGGCCGCGTCAAGATCCTCGACTTCGGCCTGGCGAAGCTTACCCAAGTCGAGGGCTCGCCCAGCTTGTCCGAGATCCCGACGGCGACCGAGCCGGGCATCGTCATGGGGACGCTCGGCTACATGTCGCCCGAGCAGATCAAGGCTGGGCCCCCCGACGCCCGAAGCGACATCTTCGCTCTCGGGGTGATTCTGTACGAGATGCTTGCGGGCGAGCGCCCGTTTAAGGGCGACTCGGCCAGCGAGACGATGGCCGCGATCCTGAAGGAAGACCCGCGGGATCTCTCCGCCACGAACCAGAACATCAGTCCCGGCCTCGAGCGGCTCGTGCATCACTGTCTCGAGAAGAGTTCCGAACGGCGGTTCCAGTCCGCCAGGGACCTCGCTTACGACCTGGAGATGCTGACAGGCGTCTCGGCGCCTTCGACCGGAGTGAGGGCTACTGCGGCGCCTTTGCAATTCTGGCGGAAGTTACTCGTGCCAGTCGCACTGCTCGGACTCGGGCTTCTCGCCGGCTGGGGCATCAGCGCGATCCGACAGAAGCCCTCCACGCCTTCTTACAGGCGCCTGACCTTCCGTCGAGGCACGGTTGTCGGGGCGAGGTTCGCTCCCGACGGGCAGACGGTCGTCTACACAGCCTCGTGGGAGGGACAGCCCTATCGAATTTTTGCAACGCGCGCCGGCAGCATCGAGTCGCGCAGCCTGCAATTGCCGGACGCCAGAGTCCTGGCGGTCTCCTCCACCGGAGAGCTCGCGATCTCCATCGGCCATGAGACGACCTGGACAGGCAAGGGAACGCTCGCCCGCGTGCCGCTCGAGGGAGGAGCGCCGCGCGAGCTGCTCGAGAACGTTTCGCTGGCGGACTGGTCCCCCGACGGACGCGACCTCGCGGTCGTGCACAACGTCGCCGGAAAAGACCGCGTCGAGTTTCCCATCGGCAAGCTCCTCTACGAGACCGCGGATGAGATCCAGTCGGTGCGCTTCTCTCCCCGGGGCGACCGGCTTGCCATCAGCCTCGAACGTGGGGATATCGTCAGCCTCGACCTGTCTGGCAAGTCGAGCATCCTTCTGAAAGGCTGGGTCAGCATCGGCAATTTGGCCTGGTGGCCCGACGGCGGTGAGATTTGGTTCTCCGGTCTAAGGCCAGGCCAGAAATTTGCGCTTCACGCCGTCACGCCTTCGGGTCGGGAGCGACTCGTCCGCCGGGAGGCGGGCGGCCTCTACCTCCACGACATCTCGAGAGACGGCCGCGTGCTCTTGAATGACTACTTCATGTATTCGAGCCTCGTTGGAATGTCCGCCGGCGAGAGCGCCGAGCGCGAGCTTTCTTGGCTGAACCACCCCTACATCAACGCAATCTCGAACGATGGCCGGCTCCTCGTTTTCGACGAGGTGGGGGAAGGCAGAAGCGAGAGCGAGACGATCTATCTCAGAGCGGTGGATGGGTCACCGGCGGTTCGCCTCGGCAATGGCCATGGGTTGGCGTTTTCCCCCGACGGCCGCTGGGTCCTGTCATGGCCCTCGTTTTCGTCCGAGGATTTCGTGTTACTACCGACCGGACCCGGTCAGCCGAAGACCCTTCCGCACCGGGGCATCACTGCGGCGCACCTTGGCCGGTACTTTCCTGACGGAAAGCGCGTTCTATTTCTCGGGCGAACCGGGTCCGGCTTCTGGCGCCTCTACTTCCAGAATCTCGACGGCGGCGATCCGAAGGCCGTTTCTCCCGACGGGATTTCGGGCGAGTTCGTGGCGGTGTCTCCCGACGGGCGCCTGGTTGCCGCACAAGGGCCGGACTCCAAGATCGCGATCTACCCGGTCGATGGAGGCGCTCCGCGCCCGCTTGCCGGCGCCGAGGCCGGGGAAAGCCCCATCCTCTGGAGTTCCGACGACCGATCGCTCTACGTCTATAGAAGAAACGAGACGCCGGCCCGGATCTTCAAGATCGACATCGCGACCGGCCAGCGGGAGCTCTGGAAGACGATCGCTCCCGCCGATCGCTCGGGACTCATCACGATCGAGAACGTCGTCATGACCCCCGATGCGCGCAGCTACGCATACTGTTACACGCGCATCCTCACGAGCCTGGAACTGGCGGAAGGGCTGCGCTGAGCGCTCTGTTCAGAGAGCGTGGCGCACAAAGACGAGTTCAAAGAGAGTTCAAACGGAGTCTAAAGGATGCTCGCGGACGCTTCGGGACGTTTGAGGACGGAAGTTAAGTCGTTCATCCGCAAGCGTCGCGTAACGTCCCGAATCGGAGCCTCCTCTTCCCAGGCTGGATGTCGCGGGTTTGAACCCCGTTGCCCGCTCCAATTCGAATTCTGAGATTTCGAGGGCTCTCGCTTCCACCGGCAGGCCTCTCGAAGATGAAAAAGGCATAAGCGCCTAAACTTTCATGCACTTTGCTTCGTAAACTCAATCAGAGACCGACCTACCGACTGGACCCACCAGACTCTCCGCTTCCGGCGGAGCCTCGCCCGCCGCGAGCCGGAGTCCTGACCCGGGGCAGATGGCGACAGCGAGGCCGCTCCTCGAGCGACGGGACGGGAAGGCATGACTCTCGCCGAGGGCCCGAAGGAATTTCGGCCACTGTTTTGATGGAGTCACGGGTCCGGGAGCCCATTTGGACGGTAGAATGAATGTGTTGATGACGCCTTCCATCTCGAAGCGAGCCATCGCCATGCCGGCCTCGCCGATCCGCAGGCTCATGCCGGTCGCGGAGGAGGCGAAGCGGCGCGGGATCCATGTCTATCACCTGAACATCGGGCAGCCGGATCTGGAGACGCCGGCGCCGATGAGGGAGAGGCTGCGCCTTCTGGAGAAGGAGAGGGTCTACGCCTACACGCCTTCCGGCGGGACGCCGGAGTTTCTCGCGTCGCTCCGAAAGTACTACGCGGGATTCGGGATTCCGCTCGCGCTCGACGAGGTGATCGCGACGACGGGCGGGAGCGAGGCGATCCTCTTCGCGATGATGGCCTGCGCGGGAGAAGGGGAGGAGGCCCTCGTCGTCGAGCCGTTCTACACGAACTACCTGGCGTTCGCGCGGATGGCCGGGGTGCGCCTGGTGCCGCTGCCGGGCCGCGTCGAGGAGGGATTCCATCTCCCCGCGCGCGAAGCGTGGGAGCGCGCCGTGACGGACAAGACGCGGCTCGTCCTGCTCTGCAATCCCAACAACCCCACGGGGACCGTCTATCGCGAGGAGGAGCTCGCGATGGTCGCCCGATTCTGCCGCGACCACGGGCTCTTCCTCGTCGCCGACGAGGTCTACCGGGAATTCCTCTACGACGGACGAAAGACGCTTTCCGCCCTCCAGCTTCCCGGCTTCGAAGACCTCGTCATCGTCACGGACAGCCTGTCGAAGCGTTACAGCGCCTGCGGCATCCGCCTTGGGAGCCTCGCGACGCGCAACCGGGATGTCTACGGCGCCTGCCTGCGGATGGCGCAGGGGAGGCTGTCGCCGCCGGGACTGGCCCAGTTCGTCGCCGTCGGGGCCTCGGAGCTGGGCCCGGAGTACTACCGCGGAGTCGCCGAGGAGTACGGGCGGCGCCGCGACGTCCTCTACCGCGGCTTGAAGGAGATTCCCGGCGTCTTCCTGACGAAGCCGGAGGGCGCGTTCTATTTCATCGCCCGCCTGCCGATCCGCGACGGGGACGACTTCGCGAGCTGGATGCTCTCGGATTTCTCCCTCGACCGCGCGACCGTCATGGTCGCCCCGGCCAGCGGCTTCTACGCGACGCCGGGACTCGGCGCCGACGAGGTCCGCATCGCCTACGTCCTGAACTCCGAGGACCTCGAGGCCTCCGTGCGCATCCTCGCCGCCGGCCTCGAGCGATACGCGGCCGTCCGGCAACTTGAGCCCGCCGCTGCGGCCCTCTCCGCTCCCTCCGGCTCATAGGAGCCGGCGGATCCCGGATCAACGAGACAGAGCGTTGCGGGATTGGAGTCCCGAGACCCTGGCGATCACGTCGAAGTCGCGGCCGTGGTGGAAGACGGTCAGGCCGTGGCGGATCGCGCAGGCGGCGATCAGGCAGTCCACCCCGGAGCGCACGGTGAGACCGGCGCGGCGTGCGGAGCGGTAGAGAGCGGCTGCCTCCTCGAACACTTCCAGGCGCATCGGGGACTCGATGATCGGGAAAGAGAGGAGCGCTTCGCGCGCCGTCCGGAAGGCGTGCTCATCGCGGAAGCCCTGGAGCGCCTCCTGGATGACGGGCAGGCAGGTCACGACCTCGTCGAGATCCACGACAGATTCCAGGCGAATGCGGGGCCGGCTGCGGAAGACCTCGATCCATACGGAAGTGTCAACGAGAAGCACGTCGGCGAGGCTTGTCTTCGCGCATCTCCGACAGGTTGCCTTCCCAGAGGCCGGAGCCCTCGAGCTCCAGAATCCGTCGAGCCTTGATGCGCCGAACGAAATCCGCAAGAGCGCGGTTGACCGTGCGCGAGTAGGTTCGCTGTCCCGAGAGCCTTGTCGCCTCCTCCAGGAGTGTCTTGTCAAGCACAAGATTTGTGCGTTTCATGTGTCTAGTGTGCCACGTTGAGGGCTTTCGTGGCAATGGTGGCGTCCCGGCGGGAAGCGGGCGGAATGCGTATACTTTGACCTCTTCCGAAGGAGGTTCCTCTGACTATCTTTGGAAAACCCCAGACTCCCGGTTCCCCTTTCTCGGCGGACGCTCCACCGCCGCGGCCGGTCCCGGCGTCGGCTTCTTCGAAGACCGTGATCGGGTCGGGCTCGCGCGTGGTGGGCGACCTGATCTCCGACGAGGACGTGCTGCTCGAAGGGCAGGTCGAGGGAAAAGTCCGCGGGGAGAGGAGCGTCACGGTTGGAGCCGGCGGTGAGGTCGAGGGGGACGTCGCAGCCAAATCCATCGTCGTGGGCGGAAAGGTGCGGGGGCAGATCATCGCCTCGGAGCGGGCCGAGCTGACATCGACCGCGGTCGTGCACGGGAGCGTGCAAGCCCCCAAGATCATCATCGCGGAGGGGGCGCATCTCCAGGGCAACGTGGCCATGTCGGCCGGAGGAGAGGCGCCCGCCCCCCGCGGAGCGGAGGAGCCATGACAACCAAAGAGCTGGCCCTGGAGCAGGAGACGAACTTCATCGGCGGGGAGTGGGTCCCCGCCGCGTCGGGCGAGACGTTCGAGAACAGGAACCCCGCCGACGTGGACGACCTCGTCGGGGTCTTCCCGAAGAGCAGCCGGCAGGACGTCGAGAAGGCGGTCGCGGCGGCGAAGAAGGCCTTTCCGGGATGGCGGGACACGCCCGCTCCCGGCCGGGCGGAAATCCTCTCGGCGGCAGGAGAGATCCTGAAGCGAGACAAGGAGAAGCTCGCGCGCCTCATGACGCGCGAGATGGGTAAGGTGCTCGCCGAAACGCGGGGCGACGTGCAGGAGGCGATCGACATGGCCCTCCTTGCTGCCGGCGAGGGAAGGCGTCTCTTCGGATTCACGACGCCGTCGGAGCTGCGAAACAAGTTCGCGATGTGCATCCGCCAGCCCGTGGGGGTCTGCGCCTTCGTGACTCCGTGGAATTTCCCGATGGCGATCCCGGCCTGGAAGTCCATGGCGGCCCTGATCGCCGGCAACACGATCGTGATCAAGCCCGCGACCGACACCCCGGCCTCCGTCGTCGCGCTCGCGCGCGTGTTCGAGGAGGCGGGACTTCCTCCTGGCGTCTTCAACGTCGTCATGGGCTCGGGCGGGGAAGTGGGCGATCCGCTGGTCGAGCATCCGGACGTGAAGGTCGTGTCCTTCACCGGCTCGACCGAAGTCGGCCGGCGCATCTCGGTCGCGTGCGCGCCGACGTTCAAGCGGCTGCACCTGGAGATGGGGGGCAAGAACGCGATCCTCGTCATGGACGACGCGGACCTCGATCTGGCCGTGGACGGGGCGGTCTGGGGCGCCTTCGGCACGACCGGCCAGCGGTGCACGGCGTCCTCGCGCCTCCTCGTGCATCGGAAGATTTACGACGCGTTCCTGGAGAAGCTCATGCCGCGGGTGCGCGCCCTCAAGGTCGGCAACGGGCTCGATCCGGACGTCGAAATGGGGCCGTGCGTCTCGGAGAAGCAGCGCGAGAGCGTCCTGCGATATGTCGAGGTCGGGAAGAAGGAGGGCGCGAAGCTCCTGTGCGGCGGAGAGAAGCTGACGGAGGGACGGCTCTCCCGGGGCTGGTTTCTTTCGCCCGCGATCTTCGCCGACGCGGACGCCCGGATGAGGGTGGCGTGCGAGGAGATCTTCGGACCCGTGACGACCGTCGTTCCGATCTCCTCGCTCGAGGAAGGGATTCGGGTCGCCAACTCGGTCCAGTACGGTCTCTCCGGCTCGATCTACACGCGCGACGTGAACAAGGCGTTCACGGCGATGCGCGACTTCGAGACCGGGATCTTCTACGTCAACTCCTCGACGATCGGCGCGGAAGTCCACCTTCCGTTCGGCGGCGTCAAGGACACGGGCAACGGCCACCGCGAAGCGGGCATCGCCGGGCTCGATGTTTTCACCGAGTGGAAGTCCATCTACGTGGACTTCTCCGGACGCCTCCAGAAGGCCCAGATCGACACGCACGAATAGGCTTGGAGGCCCGCGGTCGGCGCCCGTGCCGTAGGGGCGGTCCTCGCGGCCGCCCGCCTCTCGTCATGCTGAGTCTTTCGTCGTCGCGGGCGGGGGCAAGCCCCGCCCCTACGACACCACGGGGGCCGGATAGAATCTGGCCCTTCGTCAAGAGGAGGCTGCCTTGAAGACTCTGCGCGGTCTTTGCGTGGCGCTGTGCGCGCTCACTTCGCTCGGGTTCCTTTTCGCGGCGGAGATGACCGCGGAGAAGAAGAACGTCGCGACGATCGCGAAGGCCTACGAGGGGATGGAGTTCCGCAGCGTCGGGCCTTTCCGCGGGGGGCGCGTGACGGCGGTCGCGGGCGTGCGCTGGAGCCCGCTCGTCTACTACTTCGGGGGGACGGGCGGCGGTATCTGGAAGACGGTGGACGGCGGATCCAACTGGGCTCCGATGTCCGACAAGGACTTCAAGACCGGGTCGGTCGGCGCGATCGGCGTCGCGGAGTCGGACCCCAACGTGATCTACGCCGGCATGGGAGAGGCGCCCATTCGCGGCAACGTCTCCAACGGCGACGGGGTCTACAAGTCCACCGACGGCGGCAAGACCTGGAAGAACGTCGGCCTGAAGAGCACGTACCAGATCTCGCGCGTGCGCGTGCATCCGAAGAATCCGGACCTCGTATACGTCGCCGCCCTCGGCCATGTCTGGGGTAGCAATCCCGACCGCGGGATCTTCCGCTCCCGGGACGGCGGCAAGACCTGGGAGAAGGTCCTCTTCGTCAGCGAGAAGACCGGAGCCTCGGACCTCTGCATGGACCCGGGCAATCCCCGGATCCTCTACGCCGCCTTCTGGCAGGTCTACCGCAAGCCCTGGACGCTCGAGTCGGGCGGCCCGGAGGGGGGCATCTGGCGGACGGCCGACGGCGGCGATACCTGGAGGAAGCTCGCCGGCGGGCTTCCCGAGGGGATCGTCGGCAACATCGGTGTCGCCGTCTCGCCCGCCCGGCCCGAGCGGATCTGGGCCATCGTCGAGTCGAAGGAGAAGGGGGGCGTCTACCGCTCGGACGACGGCGGCGAGAAGTGGACGAGGGTCAACTCCGAGAACAAACTGCGCCAGCGGGCGTGGTACTACACGAAGATCTACGCCGACCCGAAGAACGCGGAGAGCGTCTCTGTCTTGAATACCGGGTTCTTCCGCTCCAACGACGGCGGCAAGACCTACAGCCCGATCCGGGTCCCGCACGGCGACAACCACGACCTCTGGCTCGATCCCGACGACCCGGACCGAATGATCGAGTCCAACGACGGCGGGGCGAACGTCTCCTTCAACGGCGGGAGGACCTGGTCCTCGATAATGAATCAGCCGACCGCGCAGTTCTACCGCGTGGTCACCGACGACCGCTTCCCCTACTGGATCTACGGCGCGCAGCAGGACAACTCGACGGTGGCGATCGCGAGTCGCGGGCGCGGCCGGGGCATCGACACCGGCGACTGGTATCCGGTCGGGGGAGGCGAGAGCGGCTGGATCGCGCCCAAGCCCGGGAACCCCGAGGTCGTCTTCGCCGGCTCCTACGGCGGCAACATCACGCGCTACGACCACAGGACCGGCCAGTCGCGCAACGTCGTCGCCTGGCCCCAGCTCGCGATCGGGCGCGGCGCGAAGGACCTCAAGTACCGCTTCCAGTGGAACGCTCCGATCGTCATCTCGCCGCACGACCCGAACACGCTTTATCACGCCGCGCAGGTTCTCTTGAGAAGCCGCGACGAGGGGCAGAGCTGGGAGGAGATCAGCGGCGACCTGACGCGCAACGACAGGACGAAGCAGGGGAAATCCGGCGGTCCGATCACCCACGACGACACGGGAATCGAGGTGTACGACACGATCTTCACCGTCATGGAGTCGCCCCTCGAGAAGGACGTGATCTGGGTCGGGACCGACGACGGGCTCGTGCAGCGGACGCGGGACGGCGGTAAGAGCTGGCAGAACGTGACCCCGAAGGGAATCCCGGAATGGATCCGCGTCAACTCGCTCGACGTGTCGGCGCGCGCGAAGGGGACCTGCTACGTCGCCGCGACCATGTACCAGTTTGACGACTTCCGTCCCTATCTCTACAAGACGAGCGACTACGGCAGGACGTGGACGAAGATCGTCAACGGAATCCCGGAGAACGCCTTCACGCGTGTCATTCGCGAGGATCCGGAGCGGCCCGGGCTCCTCTATGCCGGCACGGAGCTGGGTCTCTTCGTCTCCTTCGATGACGGAGCCCGCTGGCAGCCCTTCCAATTCAACCTGCCGGTCGTGCCCGTCACCGACCTGGCGGTCAAGGAGGGAGACCTCATCGTCGCGACGCAGGGGCGCGCCTTCTGGATACTCGACGACCTGAACCCCGTGAGGCAATTCCAGGACGCGCTCGCGGCCGAACGCCTGCACGTCTTCAAGCCGCGTCCCGCGGTGCGTTTCCCCGGCGGGGGCTTCGGCGGTGGCGAGGAGGAGGGACCCCTCGGCGCAATCGGCAAGAATCCTCCCAACGGCGTGCTCGTCAACTACTCCCTGAGGGAGAAGCCTGCCGAGAAGGACTTCGTCACCGTCGAGTTCCTCGAGGGCGACAAAGTGTTGCGCGCCTTCACGAGCGAGAAGAAGGCTCGTGAGGGAGAGGAGGCTGGCGCGGCGCCGGGTGGAAGTGCCGGAGGTCCGGGCGACGAGGAAAGGGAGAAGCCTATTGAGCCGAAGGCGGGATTGAACCGGCTCGTCTGGGACATGCGGATCGTCAAGCCGTCGCTCCTGCCGCGCGCGGTCATCTGGGGAAACAGCCGGGGTCCGAAGGTCGCGCCAGGAACCTACTCCGTTCGCGTGAAGTACGCCGGGCAGACTCTGACGGAACAATTCGAGGTGCGCCCCAACCCGAACGCCGGAGCGACCGCCGAGGACTTGAAGCAGCAGTACGACCTCCTGCGCCAGGCCCGCGAGGGTCTCTCCGCCTGCCACGAGGACGTCCAGCAGATCCGAGACGTCAAGAATCAGCTCAAAGAGATCGGCGACCGCGCCGAGAAGCTCGGCAAGGGCAAGACGCTCAAGGAGAAGGGGAAGGCCCTTTCCGACAAGTTGAGCGCGATCGAGAAGAAGCTCGTCAATCCCGACATCAAGAGCAACCAGGACATGTTGAACTTCGAGCCGGCCCTGGACCACCAGTTTGCGGGGATCGCGACGGTCGTCGCCTCCGCCGACGCGAAACCGACCGACTCGTCACCGATCTTCCTGAAGCAGATCCAGACAGAGCTGGCGTCCGTGCAGGCGGATCTCAAGGCGATTCTCGACAAGGACCTCGCCGAGTTCAATCAGGAAGTCCGCAAAGAGGAAATTCCTCCAATCGTCGTCGTCCCGAAGAAGAGAGAAGGGGTATAGGGCTCACCTGCACGAGCGTGAGCCTGGTAGCGTTGAGACTCGAGAACACTGTTTGAGGATGACAAGCCGCCGTGGCCATGGCACGATTGCCGAGGACACCGGAGGCCAAGTCCAATTCTGAGGAGTTGTTGCGAAAGGCGGAAGCGGCCCGCGAATCGGACGCTCAGGATGACGGGGCCGCGTCGATGGCCGCGATCAGCTCTCTCATGTCCTCCGGGACAGGCGCCGCGATTTCCATCGGTTCGTTGGTGTCGGGGTGGCGGAAGACGATCCGCACGGCGTGCAATGCCTGGCGCGGGAACTCCTGGAGGGTCTTCTTCAGCGAGGCGTCCTTGACGCGTTCGTAGCGGGGCCGGCCGTAGACGGGATCGCCGACGACCGGGAGGCCCTCGGCCGCCAGGTGCACCCGGATCTGGTGCGTGCGTCCGGTGACGAGGCGGCAGCGCAGCAGGGTGAGCCCCAGCTCGAACCACTCCCGCTCGATCTCGTAGAGCGTCCGAGCCTCGCGCGTTCCCGCCGGCGGCGGCGTGTCCGCGCGGCGAAACGCCTTCATCTTCTTCCTGTCGCGCGGGTCTCGCCCGATGGCGAACGCGACCTCGCCCTTACGGACCTTCGGCACGCCGGCGGCGAGCGCCAGGTATTCCTTGCGCATCGCGCGCTTCTTCATCTGGCGGGAGAGGGAAGCATGGGCCAGGTCGCTCTTGGCCACGAGGAGGACTCCCGACGTGTCGCGGTCGAGGCGGTGGACGATGCCGGGGCGCAGGTCGCCTCCGACGCCGGAGAGATCGCGCACGTGATGAAGGAGCGCGTTGACCAGAGTGCCCGAGCCGTGCCCGGGCGAGGGATGCACGACGAGGCCCGGAGGCTTGTCGATCGCGAGCAGGTGCTCGTCCTCGTAGAGGATCGCAAGTGGAATCTCCTCCGCTTCGATCGCGACGGCGCGGGGCTCGGGCACCTCGAGCTCGACGTCTTCGCCCGGGCGCACGGCGTGGGAGCGGCGCGCCGGTTTCCCCGCGACGCGGACCGCCCCCTCTTCGATGAGCTTCTGAATCCGCGAACGGGACAAGTCCGAGCACACGGACGCGAGATACACATCCAGGCGGGTCCCCGCGGCGGGCTGGCCGACCCTAAAGCGACGAATCATTTCCACGCATTGTCATTCTGAGGTCGCCGACGCGCCAGAGCCTCCGCCGAAGCGGCTGCGGCTCTCCAGCGAAGGCGGAAAGCCGCTATGGCGACGGCGCGAGCGTAGCGACGAAGAATCTGCTCTCGAGAAGAAGAGGGCAGATCCTTCGCTGCGCTCAGGATGACAGACCGAGCTGGCTCCTACGCTTCCGCGCGGCTGCGGCGCGAGAGGTAGAAGAGCATCGCGAGCGACGCCAGCGCGGTCAGCACGCCGATGAACTGAGAGGTGGAGAGGATGCCGGGGATGACGAACCCCCGGACGAGATCCCCTCGCCAGACCTCGATGATGCCCCGCGTGATCGAGTAGAGGAGGATGTAGAGCCAGAAGACCTCTCCGTCGAAAGTGCGCCGGCGATAGGCCCACTGGAGCACGAGGAAGATCAGGAAGGCGTTGGCGGAGAGATAGATCTGCGTCGGGTGGAGCGGGACGTTCAAGGGTGTCCCGACCGCGTCGCGGGCAAACGGGTCCGTGAAGGTCACGCGGAAGGGACCGGAGGAAGGCTTCCCGTAGCAGCAGCCGGCGGCGAAACATCCCCAGCGGCCGATCGCCTCGCCGAGCGCGATCGAGGGGGCGCCCATGTCGGCGACCTGCCAGGCGGGCAACCGGTGCTTTCGCAGATACCAGATCCCGACGACCGTGGCGCAGATCAGGCCGCCGTAGAAGACGCCCCCGGAGCGCAACACCTCGACGAGATCGGCCGGGTGCGCCGCGTAGCGGCGCCACTCCACGATGACGAGCATGATCTTGGCGCCGAGGATCGCCGACGCGAGGATGTACAGCGAGAGATCGAGGATCTTCTGGTCCGGCAGTCCCGCCTCGATCGCCTTGCGGCGCAGGAGCCAGATCCCCGTCAGGTAGGCGATCGCCAGGATGATGCCGTACGTCGGCAGGTAGAAGGACCCGATGTGAAACAGGCGCGGAAACATTCAGATCATGTCGCCGGAGGCCGCTCCGGGCGAGGCGCCTCCTCCTCGCTGCCGAGCATGTCGAGGAAGAGAAGCCCGACGCCGATACAGATCGCCGAGTCGGCGACGTTGAAGGCCGGCCAGTGGTGCCCGGAGACGGAGAAGTCGAGAAAATCCACGACGTAGCCGAATCGGACGCGGTCCAGAAGGTTCCCCACCGCGCCCCCGAGGATGAGCGAGAAGCCGACCTGCAGCCTCACGCTCTTGTGCGAGGAGCGCAGGGCGTACGCGGAGACCACGATGAAGACGAGCACCGCCACGCTGTTCAGGATGATGGCTTTGATCGAGGAATCCACGGAGGCGAAAAGGCCGAAGGCCGCGCCGCTGTTGCGCACGTAGGTCAGATCGAAGAGGTTGCCGATGACGGTGCGCGACTGGTGCACGTCGAAGTTGCGAGTGATGATTCCCTTGGTCCACTGGTCGGTGAGCAGCACCGCGAGCGACACCAGGAAGTACGCAGCCCGGTAGAGTGCGCTCTCCTTGATTCGGGGAAGGTCTGTCATGCCGCCATCTCCCCCAGGACCTGCCGGCAGCGGGAGCAGAGGCCGGACTCTTCCGCCTCCGGGGTCACCTTCCAGCAGCGGTCGCACCGGCGCCCGGGCGCTTTCTCGAAGCGCAGGGAGAGCCCGGGGTAGGCGGCCGAGCGGCTCCAGCCGCCGGATCCGTCCTCCGCCGAGCCCCGCGCCACGGCGGACACGATGAAGAGGTCGGCCAGCGACGCGCCCTGCGTGCCGGTCGCGCCGCGGTCGGCCTCCAGAGCCTCGTCGGGAGTCAGGAGAACCGCGGCCTCCAGAGAGGAGCCAATCAGTTTTTCCTTTCGGGCTTGCTCGAGCACGCCGGCCACTTCCTCTCGCAACTTCATCAACCTGTCCCACGCCGGAGCGGCGCCGGAGTCCCGCGCCGCGTCGTCCAGGGTTTCGAAACGCGCCAGGTGCACGGATTGTTCCTTGGGCTCCGGGAGGGCGCCCCAGATCTCTTCCGCCGTGAAGGGAAGCACCGGCGCCGCGAGAGTCGCCAGGGCGCGGCCGATCCGGTTCATGACGGTCTGCGCCGAGCGCCGCTCCCGCGAGGCGGGGGCGGAGGCGTAGAGGCGGTCCTTGACGATGTCGCAGTAGAAGGCGGAAAGCGTCGTGGCGCAGAAGTTGACGAGCGAGTGGTAAACGACGTGGAACTGATAGCCCTCGTAGGCTTCACGAACGCGCCCGGCCAGCTCCCGCGCCTCACCCAGGATCCATCGGTCGAGCGGCAGGAGGTCGGAGGTGGGCACCGAGTCCCGGGGCGGGACGAAGTCATAGAGGTTCGAGATCAGATAGCGCGCGGTATTGCGGACCTTGCGATAGGCCTCCGCGCAACGCGCCAGGATCTCGTCGGAGATCGGGTCGTCGTCGCGGTAGTCGAGGCTGGCCACCCAGAGGCGCAGGATGTCGGCGCCGTAGCGTTTCAAGAGGTCCTGCGGCTCGAGGACGTTGCCCAGGGACTTGGACATCTTCCTCGCCTGGACGTCGAGCGCGAAGCCATGGGTGATGACTCCGCGGTAGGGGGCCTCTCCGAAGAGCGCCACGGAAGTCAGGAGCGAAGACTGGAACCAGCCGCGGTACTGGTCGTGTCCCTCGACGTACAGGTCGGCGGGCGGCCCGCCGCCTCCGCGCGTCAATTCCGGCCATTCGCCCGAGCGCAGGACGGCCAGGTGCGAGACGCCCGAGTCGAACCAGACGTCCAGGATGTCGGTCTCCTTCTGGAACTGCGTGAAACCACGGCGGTCGGCTCCCTCGGGGAGGAAATCCTCCGCCGGCCGCGCGTACCAGGCGTCGCCCCCTTCCCGCCCGAAGATGGCGGCGACGTGATCGAAGAACTTCCGCTGCTCCTCGCGCGAATCCGCCCAGGGATAGGTCGCGGCGCGCTCGCCGTCCCGGACGGCGTAGAGGACCGTGATCGGCGATCCCCACCGCCGCTGGCGGGAGACGACCCACTCATTGCGGTTGTCGACCATCCCCGCGATTCGCTGCTCGCCCCAGGCGGGGACCCAGCGCACGCGGCGGATGGCCTCGAGGGCGGCCGACCGGACGTCTGTCTCGGGATCGTCCAGGCGCACGAACCACTGGACGGTGGCACGGAAGATGACCGGCTTCTTGCATCGCCAGCAGTGCGGATAGTCGTGCCGGAAGTCCTCCTCGACGTGGAGAAGCGCTCCGGCCGCGCGCAGGTCCTCGACGATCTCGGGATTGGCGTCGAGAACCTTCTTTCCCCGGTACCGCGCGGCGGTCGTGAAACGCCCCGCCTCGTCCACGGGAGAGAGGATCGGGAGGTTCTCGCGGCGCCCCGTGACGAAGTCGTCCTCTCCGTGGCCGGGGGCGGTGTGCACGAGTCCCGTGCCCGCGTCCATCGTGACGTACTCGGCGGCCACGAGCCGAAAGGAGCCGGCCCGCTCCTCCGGCCCGAGCTCTCCGCGCATTTCAACAGGGAGAGGGTGGCGGTACCGGAGCCCCACGAGGGCTGCCCCCTTCGCCCTGCCGGTCGCGCGGCTCTCCCATCCGAGGCTCGCCGCCACCGAATCGGCGAGCGGAAGCGCCACGAGATAAAACCGATCGTCATGCTCCAGGAGCGTGTATTCGGTGCCGGGATGCACGGCGATCGCGACGTTGGAGGGGATCGTCCAGGGGGTCGTCGTCCAGATCACCGCGAAGACCGGAGTCTCCTGCTCGGAAGCGGGGACATCCTGGAAGCGGGTGAGAACCGCGCGCGGGTCCTCGAACGGCATCGCGACGGTGATCGCCGGGTCGGAGCGCTCGGCATACTCGAGCTCCGCCTCCGCGAGAGCGGTCTGGTCGGTGTAGCACCAGCGCACCGACTTCAGGGCCTGGTAGACCAGGTTCCTCTTGTAGAACTCGCCGAAGGCGCGGGCGGTCTCGGCTTCGTAGGAGAGGCTCATGGTCGAGTAGGGGCGATCCCACAGCCCTCCGACTCCCAGCCGCCGGAACTCCGCGCTCTGGATCTCGATGAAGTTCGCCGCGTAGGCGCGGCAGGCCTTTCTTATCTCGACGGCGTCCATGTCCCGTTTCTTCGAGCCGAGCTTCTTGTCCACCTGCTTCTCGATCGGAAGGCCGTGGCAGTCGAAGCCGGGGACATAGGGGGCGTCGAAACCCATCATCGTGCGGCTGCGGACGACCAGGTCCTTCAGGACCTTGTTCATCACGTGGCCGATGTGGATGTTCCCGTTGGCGTAAGGGGGTCCGTCGTGCAGGATGAACCGTGGGCGCCCCAGGCAGGACCTGCGGATGGCCGCTTCCAGGCCCATCGCCTCCCACGCGGCGAGTTGCTGGGGCTCCCGCCGCGGCAGGTCGGCCTTCATCGGGAAGGCCGTCTTGGGCAGGTTCATCGTGGCCTTGTAGTTGCCGGGTTCGCTCATGGTGTCGCGGGGGGAGATTACCGAGTCCAAAGTCCAAAGTCCAAAGGCCGAAGGAGAACGGCAGGTGACGCGTGTCTTTCTACTCCGGCCCTTCGACCCGGGACCCCGGGCCTTCCTCCGTCAGGAGGACGACCGCCGCGGCCGCCATGGTCCGGGTATGCGTGATGGACACCTCGGCTGCGGAGACGTGGAGCGCCCGCGCGCGCTCCAGGGCCCGCCCCCGGAACTCGAGGCGCGGTTTGCCGCTCGGTTCCCGGAGCACGGCGATCTCCTTGAAGGCCACGCCGCGAAAGCCGGTCCCCAGCGCCTTCATCGCCGCCTCCTTGGCGGCAAAGCGTCCGGCCACGTGCTCGGCGAAGGCGCCCGCCTCACGCCGCTGCCGCCGGATTTCTTCCGGAAGGAAGACTCGAGCGACGAAGCGCTCGCCAAAGCGCTCGAGGACCTCGCGGACGCGCCCGACCTCCGTCAGGTCGAGCCCGAGAAGAAGACCGCTCACAGGCCGAAGAAACGGGCGATGCGTTCGGCGAGTGGCACGCGCTCCTCGGCAGTGGCCGCCCGACCGCGGCTCGCGTCGAATTCCCCCGCCGCATGGCGCCGGCGCTCTTCCATCGTGGCCTCGAGCTCCTGAACGAGCTGCGGATGTTCCCGCAGGATCGGGGCGAGCGATTCCTTCTCGATCTCGACCAGGGTCGTCTCGCTCACGGCCCGGACCGTGGCCGTGCGCGGCTCGCCGGTCAGCAGACTGATCTCTCCGAACGCGGCGCCCGCGCCGAGGACTGTCAGGTCCCGGCTCTCGCCCCTCGCCCCCTGGATCGAGACGGCGACGCTTCCGCTCTCGACGAGGAACATCGAGGAGCTGCGCTCGCCTTCCTTGACGATCGTCTCTCCCGGCGCATATTGCCGTTCGCTGGAAGCGTCGACGAGCCGGCCTCGCTGATCCTCGGAAAGGCGGGCGAAGAGCGCCGCCTTCTCGATCACCGCCGCGATCGCGGGCTGCCGCTCGGGAGGCTCGAGATTGGGGGCCCTGTACTGGTGCTGGCGGATGACGGGATACGCGATGGTCAGTCTGGCCCGCGAGAGGGCGTACCACACGCGCTCGTGCACTTCGGAGTCCACCTCCAGATAGCGCGAATAGTCTTCCAGCCAGTAGCGCAGCTCGTAGTTGACCGCGTAGGCGTCGAAGCTCTTGACGTACGCGACGGGCTCGGGCCGCGCGGCCACGCCGGGAATGCCGGCCACGGCGCCGCGCAGCACCTCTCTGGCTCGCTCCGGAGAGGCGTCGTACTCGAGGCCCACCCGCAGGAACCGGGCGATCGGGCGCCCCGGTCGCGGGTAGATCTCCAGGGAATCGCGCCCCGCCACGCTGTTGGGGATGAGAAGCAGATTCCCCTCGACGGTGCGCAGCTTGATCGCTCGCCAGGAAAGCTCCTCGACGGTGCCGTAAGTTTCGGCGTGCCGCACCATGTCGCCGACCTGCACGGTTTTCTCCAGGTGCAGGGCCAGGCCGGCGAAGAGATTTCCGAGAGTGTCCTGAAGAGCGAGCCCGATGACGGCCGTGATGATCGCCGAGGTCGTCAGCACGGCGCCGAGGCTCACGTCCGGGAGGACCAGTTTGAAGAGGGCCGCGACGCAGACGCCGAAAATGAGAAGCCCCACGAGTTGCCGCAGGAGGGCGGGCGCCGAAGTCCTGCGCCGGAGCCGGAAGACGAGGTCGAAGAAGAGGTAGTCCAGCAGGCGCGTGATGACCAGCGCGAACGCGATGCCGACCGCCAGCGCGCCATAGTTGCGGTTCTGGCGCTCGTCGGTCGTGGGGACTCCCAGCGCCGAAAGCAGGGCGACTCCCCCCAGGACGAGGAGCGCCAGCAGGATCGGGCCGGCCAGGCGGCGGATGACGAGAGGAATGCGCTCCTCGAAGGATCCGGCCGGCTTCATCGCCGGGCAATCCTCTCGAGGACCGCGCGCGGCTGCGCGTTTTCCTGGAAGATCCGGATGCCCGCGATGCCCGTGATCCGGTCCCTGTAGGGATCGAGCCTGTCCAGGTTCTCTTCGGAGATGCCGCCGATCGCGAAGACCTCGCAGGAATGCTCGGCGAGCGGGGGCAGCTCTCCAAGCGCCTTTTCGCCGAGCGGCGGACCGTAAGCTCGCTTGGAAGGAGTCTCGAAGATCGGCCCGATGACAACGAGGTCGGCGCCTTCGCCGATGCGGGCGGCGGCTTCCGCCGCGCCGTGCGTCGAGACTCCGACGCGAAATCCCCGGGGAGTGACCCCCCGGACCCGGGGAACGGGCAACCCGGACGCCGGCAGATGGACCCCGTCGGCCTCCGCGGCCAGCGCGATATCGAAGCGCCGATTTACGTAGAGAGAGACTTCCGCGCCCAGGAGAGAGCGGGCGAGCCGGGCCCAGCCGAGGCATTCCCGGTCCGCAACGCTTTTCTCACGCAGCTGGACGGACAGGCCCGGCGCGCCGGAGAGCGCCGCGAGCGTTTCCTTCCAACGCGCGTCGCCCGCCGACCGGCGGTCCGTCACATAGAGCGCCTTCATCCCGGCTCCGAGGGAGGAGGCTCAAGGGTGCGCGAGAGCACGCGCAGGTCGCTCCAGCCGGCAGCCAGGTGAATGAGCCCGAGCCCGGAGACGAAGCCGCGAAAGAAGCCGGAGGAAGGCAGCCCGATGTGCCGGGACGACCACGGACGAAGGAGCAGATACACGCCGACGGCGGTGCAATAGAAGACGAACAGTGCGTTTCCCGCGAGGGCCATCGCTTTCCGACTCATGGCTTGCGGGCATTGTAAGGGCGCGCCGCCGCCCGCCACCGGCGCTCCCGCAAAAAAAAGGCCGCGCCGGGGGGCGCGGCGGAAAGGAGGAGTGAGGAGATCTCGGGACCAAGCGTTGGATCAGCGATGCCGTCCTCTTTCAGCGTGAGGAGCCGGCGCGGACCTCTGGCGAGGCGACTCGTGCCGGACCTCGGCGCGCGGCCGCGCGGCAGGGGCCGAGGGCGCGGGGCCTCGTTCGACACGAGCCGGCGGAGGCGCGGAAACCGGCGCCCGCTCGATCCTCGCCGGAGGGGGAGCGGAGACCGGCCCTCGCTCGATCCTCTGCCGCGGGATCGGCTCCGAACGGAACTGGCGGCCGCGCGGGACCTCGCGCGTTCGCCATTCGCGATCCGGAGGAGCTTGCGCGCCGCGCGGCAGTGACTCGATCCGGCTCTCGGGCGCTCTTCGCTTCGGGACGGCGCCTTCGATCACGCGCCGCGCGGGAGGCAGGTCGGAGCGCGAACGCCAGGACTCGCTCCGCGCCGGGCCGGGGGAGCGGCCCGAAGGAGGAGCGACGGATGGGCGCGCCTCAGAGCGGTCGGGAGACAATGCTTCGCGCTGCCGCACGTTGCCGCGGGTTCGCCAGGACTCCTCGCCGACAGAACGCGGAGCCACGCGCGCGCCGTCGCCAAAGCGGCTTTGGCGCGTCGGCGACGCCTGCGGCTGAGCGGCCCCCGCGGCTGGAGAGCGCTCGCGTCCCACGACGCCGGCGCTGCCGCGCTCGGAGGTCCGCCACGGGTCCGCCGCGATCGGCTCGCGGCCCATCGAAGGCGACGGCACTCCTCGCGACCGTTCCGCCACGGCGCCCCGCGGCGCCAGTTCCGCCGCTCCCGGGCCCGCCAGGCGGCCGCGTTCGGCCACAACGACGCGCCCTCGCAGAGCCGCGACGGTGTTGGCCGGGAGCGTGCGCTCGCGGGCCAGCACCGGGGCCAGGCGCTCCGAATCCGACCCCGTCCGCTCGATGACTCGCGGCGCCTCCCGGACATAGGTCCGGATCGCGTCCCGCACCCCTCCCTCGCGCGGGTTGACGACGATCGGACGAGAAGAGATGGCGACCTGGGCGCCAAGGCGGTCCGCGATTCGCGCTCCCGGAACGACGCTCATGCGGCCGGCCGTCGTCGCGAAGGACCCCGATCCCGTGAAGTTCCAGCCGCGGAAGTCCACGCGTCGCGTCGCGAACGTGCCATGGATCGGAAAGTAGAAGTTCGAACGCGACGGGAAGCCCCAATGCCGGTAGTAGTTGTCGAACCAGGGAGAGAAGAAGGAGTAGTAGCCGATCGGGCACCATCCGACGTAGCCGGGGGAATAGCCCCAGTAGACCCAGGCCGGCGAGTAGATGGAAGCCGGAGCCCAGCACCACCGGTTACGGGCGAAGAACCAGTTGCCGTAGTGGAAGGGATACCAGCCCCACGGATCGTAGGACCACCAGGTCAAACCGGCCGGCGTGTAGTACCAGGAGCCGTAGGAATAAGGGCTCCATCCCGCGTCCACCCTGGGAGACCAGACCTCACCCCCGTAGGAAGAGTCGTAGTTCCAGTCTCCGTAACCGTCGAGGGCCGCGACGTCGTCGGCATACTGGGGTTCGACGTAGCGGGCGGAGGCGCTGCGCGATTCCTCGAGCGTTTCCAGGCGCTCCGCCACCCAGAGATCGAAACGGTCGCGCGAGAAAGTGCCGCGCCCCGTCTCGGCCTCTTCGTCTCCCCGCACCATCAGATATTGCCCGGCCTTGACGGAATACGTGCCGGCGCGCGAGCGGACCTCGGCAGACCCGGCGCGGCCGACCACGACCGTACCGCGGCGCGGATCGGTGTTGACTCTCACGCGCGCCCCGGCCGACAGATAAACCGTGGCGTCATCGGTGTCGATGCGCGGGATCTGGTCTTCATTCGAGCCCATGGCCACCAGCTCCGCCTCGCCGTCGGTCAGCTGGATCGCGGAGAACTGGTCCTCCTCGCCCTGCTGATCGGAGAGAGAATCGAAAGCGGCGTGGCTGCCGCCTCCCAGGAAAAGGAGGTTCCCGTCGGCCAGGCCGATCTCGACCCTGCCCGCCTGCGAAACCGAGATCTCGTCGCCCACGGAGATCGGCATGTTCCGGCGCGCCTCGACGCTGCCGTTCCAGCGCGATTCGACGGTGGCTTCTCCGGTCATCATCCGGATGTAGGAGTAGCCGCCGCGGCTCGCGTCCTGATCGGATTCGGCGGCCGAGGCCGTGCCTGCGCCCAGCAGCAGAACCATCGCGCCTGCCAGAGTCCCGAAGCCTCGTTTCGTCTTCATCTCCGTGTCTCCTCCGCTTGCCACAAGGAGCGATCCGCGTGCCACGCCGGCACCTTGCGCAGCATCGAAGAATGTGCTCTGAATAAAGGACTTATGAATCGTCCGATCGCGCGGCCGGCACCGCCTCTGTCCCATCCCGGAGACATTCTGGAGGGTGCTGAGGACACGCGGGTTCCGAACATTCTCGCCACTCGGCTCTCGACTGAGGACTTCCCTCGAAAATGATTCGCGATGTCATCCGCTACGGAGACACGCGCCTGCTCGCCGAAAACGTCGAGGGGAACCCGGCGGCTCCGGATTTCGCCGCTCTTCTGGGCGACATGATCGAAACCTGTCACGCCGCGCCCGGCATCGGTCTGGCCGCTCCGCAGATCGGCGTCAATCTTCGGGTGGCGATTATCGACCTCTCCGTGGGAGCGGACCCCAGGGGCGTTCTCGTGCTCGTCAATCCCGAGGTGATCGAAGTCTGGGGCGAGCAGAAGGAGGAGGAGGGGTGCCTCTCGATTCCGGATGTCTCCGAGCGCGTGATCCGGCCGTGGCGCGTCCGCGTGCGGGCGGGCGACGAGTCGGGAGTGGTGCGGGAAATCGAGGGCACGGACCTCCTCGCCCGGGCGCTCTCCCACGAGATCGATCACTTGAACGGCCTTCTCTTCGTGCACCGCTTGAGGGGACTGAAGCGCGAGCTGACGTGGAAGAAGATCGAGCGCGCCAAGCGCAAGGCGGGCTGGTGAAGCTCCACAACACGCTCGGCCGGCGCCTAACGGAACTGACCCCGCTCGAACCGGGGCACGTCCGCCTCTACACCTGCGGCCCAACCGTCTACAACGTGGTCCACATCGGGAACCTGCGCACGTTCGTCTTCGAGGATGTCCTTCGCCGGCACCTGCTCGCGAAGGGATACCGCGTCACGCAGATCATGAATCTGACCGACGTGGACGACAAGACCATCCGCGGCGCCCGGGAGGAAGGAGTCTCGCTCGGCGAGTTCACGGCGAAGTACGAGGAGGCCTTCTTCCGCGACATCCGCCGCTTGAACGTCCAGCAGGCCGAGAAGTATCCGAAGGCCACCGACCACGTGCCCGAGATGATCGCCCTGATCGAGAAGCTGCGCGAGAGGGGGCACACCTACGATTCCGAGGGCTCCGTCTATTTCCGGATCGCGACGTTCCCGGATTACGGGAAGCTCTCGCAGATCGACCTGACCCAGACGCGCCGCGGCGAGCGCGTCGCCGAGGACGAGTACGAGAAGGAGGACGTCAGGGACTTCGCGCTCTGGAAGGGAGCCAAGCCGGGCGAGCCTTCCTGGCCTTCTCCCTTCGGCGAGGGCCGCCCCGGATGGCACATCGAGTGCTCGGCGATGAGCATGAAGTACCTGGGGACTCACTTCGACATCCACACCGGCGCGGTGGACAACATCTTTCCGCACCACGAGAACGAGATCGCGCAGAGCGAGGCGGCGACGGGGGAGAAGTTCGTCGAGATCTGGCTCCATGCCGAGCACCTGGTCGTGGACGGGGAGAAGATGTCCAAGTCGAAAGGGAACTTCTACACGCTCGACGACGTCCTCGCGCGGCGCGACGACACGGCGGCGGTGCGGTACCTCTTCCTCTCGGTGCCGTACCGGAGGAAACTGAATTTCACCTGGGACGCGCTGGCGGGAGCGGCGTCCGCCGTGGACCGGATCCGCTCCGTTGCCGTGCGGATCGGCGAAGTCGCCGCCGCGGGGGGGGAAAGCCCGGCGGCTTCGACGCGAAGGAGGGAGGCCGGAAGTTCCTGGAGGAATTCACGGCCGCGATGGACGACGACCTGAATACTTCCGAGGCCCTGGGCGCGCTCTTCCCGTACCTGCGCGACGTCAACGTCGCCGTGGACGAAGGCTCGCTCGACGCCGCCGGGGCGGCCGCCGCCCTCGAAGCGATCGGGTCTGCCGACAGGGTGCTCGGCATCCTGCCTGCCGCGCCGGAAGTCCTTCCCGCGGAGATCGAAGCGCGCATCGAAGCCCGCAACGCCGCCCGAAAGCGGCGCGACTTCGCCGAGTCCGACCGGATCCGCGCGGACCTGGCGGCCAGAGGCATCCTGCTCGAGGACACTCCCGCGGGCACCCGCTGGAAGAAGGCGTAGCCGGCGCTACGCGCCGGCTACCAAGGGCCCCGCGCTAAGATCTGGCCGGGCGATGCAGACAGAAGGGTTGCCCGACTACCACGTCCACACGTTCCGCTGCGGGCACGCGGGAGGCTCCTCGCGGGACTTCGTCTTGAAGGCGATCGAGCGGGGGCTCTCGGAGATCGGGTTCACGGACCACATCCCGCTCTACTTCCTGCCCCCGGAGCGGCGCGACCCGAAGCTCGCCATGCGGGAGGACCAGTTCGAAGGCTACGTCGCGGAGGTCCTGTCCCTTCGCGAGGAGTTTCGCGGGCAAATCGCCGTCAGGCTGGGACTGGAAGCGGACTACGCGGAAGGCCATGAGGACGCGCTGGCCGCCTGGCTCTCTCGCGCGCCCTGGGATCTGGTCCTGGGCTCCGTCCACTTCGTCGCGGGGGACTGGATCGACGCTCCCGGTTGCTCCGCTCGCTTCGCGAAGGAGGGGACCGACCATCTCTACGACGAGTACTACCGCCTCCTCGCGAAAGCGGCGCGCAGCGGACACTTCGACGTGCTGACGCACTTCGACCTTCCCAAGAAATTCGGACACCGACCCGCCGCTCCACGCGAGGCCGCCGAGCGCGAGGCGATCGCGGCGGCTCGGGAGGGAGGCTGCGCTGTCGAGATCTCCTCGGCCGGCCTGCGCAAGCCGGTCGCCGAGGCCT
This sequence comes from uncultured Acidobacteriota bacterium, assembly GCA_963837495.1. Classification (GTDB taxonomy): domain Bacteria; phylum Acidobacteriota; class Thermoanaerobaculia; order UBA5066; family Gp7-AA6; genus JAWOLE01. The sequence continues at coordinate 275,850 of CAWINF010000003.1, forward strand.
ATCCCGAGGACCGGCTGCTCAAGCAGATCGTCTCCGCGGGAATCCCGGTGACGTTCTCCTCCGACTCCCACGCCCCTGCCGAAGTCGGCTGGGGCTACGAGAAGACCGTCCCGCTTGCCCGGCGATGCGGTGTCGAGACGTTCGTGACACTCGACACGCGCCGCAAGATCGTCCACACTCTGCCGGAGTCTGGTTGAACCAGTGATCGCCACGGGCGCCTTCGCCGCTCTCGCGCCGGGAATTCTGGCCGTGCTCCTGTCCGCCGGCGCGCAGGAGCAGCCGGATAGAGACACGCGAGGCCCGTTCGCGTGCGTCACCCGACCGGCACGCCCCGGCCCCGCTCTTGACACCGGACCCCTCCCGGCGTAACGTTCCGCCCCTCATGAACATGGCGCTCCCTTCCGTCACGCATCACTGGCATCACGAGGTGGACCGGTAGGGCGACGCTCGCCCTGCCGGATTCGTTCGGGCGGGGCGGACCAAGGCAAAGCGGAATTGGAACCCCCGACCCGGAAGGGCTCGGGGGTTTTTGTTTTGGACCAGAGAGTTCTGCAATTTCCGGCATACGTGGCCTCGCTCGCTCCCCGCGATCTCGCGGATGCCCGGAGACTCGTTTCTCTCGTCCCGGCAGGCGCGACGGCGATCGAGTTCCGCGTGGACCTGGCGACAGAGGCACTGCCGCCCGCCGCGCTTCTCGAGATGGATGAGCGTCCCGCGATCGTCACGTGCCGGACCGCGCGCGAAGGGGGAGGCTTCAACGGCGGCGCCGAGGAGTACCGCAGGCTCGTCACCGCGGCCTACGACGCCGGGGCGACGGTGGATGTCGAGCATTCGAGCGGTCTGCTTGCCGGCGCGGAGAATTTTCCGGAGAGACGGCGGGTCATTGTCTCCCGCCATTCCCTCTTCTCGCTGCCGGAGGACTGGGAGGGTCTGCTCGCGGCCATGCGCGCGACCGGCGCGCGCGCAGTCAAGCTCGTGGCGGGCGCGGCGGACCTGCCGGCGAGCCTCGCGCTCGCGGCGATTCAGAAGCGTCAGGAAGGCTCCGCGGTGTCCGTGTTTCCAATGGGACCCGCGAGCGCTCCCGGGCGCGTGCTCTCGGCTCTGTTCGGCGCATCGCTCGTCTACGGTTCGGTCGAGCGGCGGACGGCGCCGGGGCAAATTGCGCTCGAGGATCTCCTCCAAATCTACGAGGTCTCGCAGTCTCGCCCGATCGAGGCTCTCTTCGGGATCGTCGGGGCGGACGTCTCGGATTCGCTCTCTCCTCTTCTTCACAACGCTCTCTTTCGTTCGCGCGGGCTGCCTTTTCTCTACCTGCCCCTGCCGATCGCGGACTTCGGCCGCGCACGGCCGCAGGAGCTCGTCTTCGATCCCCCTTTCCGCGGCTTCTCCGTGACGCGGCCCTGGAAGCTCGAGGCCGCCGCGACGGGCGTTCCCTCGGAGGACGTGCGCGCGACAGGCGCCGCCAACACGCTCCTCCTCTCCCGCGGCCGGTGGCGGGCGGAGAATACCGACGTGGACGGGATTTTCGATCCGCTCGCCGATCACGACACGGGAGAAGGGCGCAGCGCCGTGGTCCTGGGCGCGGGCGGCGCGGCGCGTGCGGCGGTCGTCGCGGCGAGGAAGCTCGGATACGAAGTGCTCGTCGCCAGCCGCCGCGACGGGCAGGCGGACGCGCTCGCTCGGGAGCTGAACGTGGATTCCCTGGCCCGGGAGGATGTCGCCCGGAGCGAAGCGGATCTGTACTTCAACGCCACGCCGATCGGCTCGGCGGGGGAGGACCCTCCCGCTTTTCCCGCGAGCGTCCTTTCGAACCGGCCCCTCGTCTTCGATTCCGTCTACCGCCGCGACGGCTCGCCCACCTCGACGGTCCGCGCGGCGCGCGAGGCCGGCTGCCCGGTCGTGGACGGGATCCGGATGTTCGCCGCCCAGGCGGTCCGGCAGGCGCGGCTCTTCGGCGTCGAGGACGCGACGCTGGAGGAGGTCACCCGCCTCCTCGAGCCCTCCCGGAGGGCCTCGTGAGGCGGCGGCGGGCGAGCCTGCCGTCGGGAGCGGCGGCCTACGTCTTCGAGGAGGCCACGCGCCGGCGTGACGCGGAAGACCACATCGTGGCCGGTCTTCGGGCAGAGGGATATCACGAGGCGATCGTCCCCTCCGCCGATTATCTGGCCCCGTATCTCTCCCATCTGTCCGCGCGGGAGGAACGCGAGCTCTACCGCTTCGTGGATCGCCACGGCGACACCCTCGCCCTGCGCGCGGACTTCACGATCGCGCTCGCGCGGCACCTGGCGCCGAGGCTGGCACCGGAGGGATCGCCGACGCGCGTCTTCTACCGGGGAGAGGTGCTTCGAGGCGCGGCGGGAGACGGAGACAGCGCCGAGTTCTACCAGGTCGGCGCCGAATTGCTCGGCGACTCCTCCTCCGGCGCGGACCTCGAGATCGCCGATCGGTGTCTCGCGGCCCTCCAGGCGGCCGGGGCGGGAACCACCCATGTGGTGCTTTCCGCGGTCGGAGCGCTCGAGCGGATGCTCGCGCCCGAGGTGAGCGGCTCACGCGCCATTCAACTCGCGCGCGCGATCCGGGAGCGCCGGCTTTCCGTGACTGCCCGCGCGGCGGAAGCGATCTCCTCAGGGTTTGCCCGCCGCGTGCGGCGCCTCCTGGAAGGGGATCTGCCGCCGGGCGATCCGCATCTGGAGCGGATCGGGGCGCCGGGCGCGACGTTGGCGCGCGTCGCGGCGGCGCTTTCGAAGCGGACCGGGTGCCGCTTTGCGATCGACGTCGCGGAGCCGGCGCCGCGCTCCTACTACACGGGTTTCTTCTTCGCCGTGTACGGGGAGTCCGGCGGCGAGCCGATCGCGGGAGGCGGGCGCTACGACAGTCTCTACGCCGCGTTCGGGGCGCCGCGCCCGGCCGTCGGATTCGCGCTGGGTCTGGAGGGCGCCGTGGGGAGAGGCGCGTGACGCAACCCCTGACCGTCGCGTTTCCGAAGGGACGCATCGCGGCGCCTCTCGCGCGCCTCTTCGCGCTGCCTCCGCTGGAGATCCCCCCTTTCACGGGGCGCGGGCTCGTCGTGGACGTTCCGGAGAAAGCGTTGAGGTTTCTCTTGCTGAAGGACTTCGACGTTCCGACCTACGTGCGCCGGGGCGCGGCGGAGCTGGGAATCGCCGGTTCGGACGTCCTGACGGAGAAGGAGTGCGGCCTGCCGAGACCTCTCGAGTTTCCGTTCGGACACTGCCGGTTCTCGCTGCTCGCGCCCTCCTCCGCCTTCGCCAAGGCTACGGCGGACAGGTCCTCCGCCCTCGCCGGGGTTGCGGCGGACAGGTCCGCGGCGGCCGAGGATCCATTCCCGCGGGGGCGCGCGGTGCGGGTGGCGACGAAGTACGTGCGCCTGACCCGCGACCATTTCGACCAGAAGGGCATGGCCGCCGACATCGTTCCGCTGGCGGGCTCCGTCGAGATCGCGCCGCTCATGAGGCTCGCCGACCTGGTCGCCGACCTGGTGGACACGGGCGAGACGATGCGCGCCAACGGCCTGGCGGAGGTCGAGAAGATCTGCGATGTCTCGCCGCATCTGATCGTCAGTCGCGCCGCTCTGGCGCGCAGGCGCCGCGACGTGTTCGCGTTCCTCGAAGTGCTGGAAGGGATGCTGGCGTCATGAAGATCCGGATCTTCCGGATTCCTTCGCGGCAGGCGCGGGCGCATCTGGCGCTTCTCTCCCGGCGCTCGCGGTCTGTCTTCGACGGCGAGGCCTCCGCGACGGCGGCGCGCGCCCTCTCGGAGATTCGCGGAGGCGGAGACCGGGCGCTGGCTGTGTGGAGAAAGCGCTACGACGGCGTCACAGGTCCTCCCCGGGCCGCGAGAAAAGCGGCGCGCGTCTCGCGCGAGTTCCGGCTGGCCTTCGACCAGGCCTTGCGCCGCCTGACTGCCTTTCACCGGCTTCAGAAGACGCCCGGAGCGCGCCTGCGCATCGCGGGCAGCCTCCTCGAGGAGAGGATCGTGCCGCTCGACTCGGCCGGCGTCTACATTCCGGGAGGCGAGGCGCCATATGTCTCCACCGCGCTCATGACGATCCTTCCCGCCCGAATCGCCGGCGTGGCGAGGATCGCCGTGGCCACCCCGCCCGCCGCCTACGACGGCTCGCCCGAGCTTCGCTACGCGCTGGAAAGGCTCGGCGTGACCGAGATCTACCGAATGGGAGGCGCCCACGCGATCGCGGCCCTGGCGGTCGGAACCCGTTCCGTGCCGCGCGTCGCGAAGATCGTCGGCCCCGGCAATCGCTTCGTCACCGCGGCCAAGCGACTCGTCTCGGGGATCGTCGGGATCGAGGGGCTGGCGGGGCCGACGGAGGTCGCCATCTTCGCCGACGTCTCCGCCGACGCCGAGCGCGTCGCGGCGGACCTGCTCGCCCAGGCCGAGCACGATGTCGAGGCCGCGGCTCTCCTCGTTACGACGTCGGCGCGCCTGGCCGAGCGCGTCCGGGCATCTCTCGCCCGGCGCCTGCCGGATCTCTCCACGCGGCAACGGGCGGGCCGGGCGCTCGCGCGCTACGGGGCGATCGGGATCGCCGAATCCGTTCCCGCCGCGGTCGCCTATCTGGAGAGCTTCGCTCCCGAGCATCTGGGCGTTCAGACGCGGCACAGCCTCGCCGACGCGGGCCTCTTCCGCCGGGCCGGAGCGATCTTCGCGGGAGGGGCCAGCTCCGAGGTCTTCGGCGACTACGTGGCCGGAACGAACCACGTCCTGCCCACCAACGGGACCGCGCGCTTCGCCTCGGCGCTCTCGGTGCGGGACTTCGTGCGCCGGATGCCGGTCGTCTGCCTCTCGGGGCGCGACGCCGAGAGCCTCGCCCCGCATGCTCAGGTCTGGGCCCGGTTCGAAGGCCTTCCTGCCCACGGCGCGGCGGCCGCGCTTCGCCGGCGGGAGGAGAGACAGTGAGCCCGTCGGCCCGGCGGCTCTTGCGTCCCGAGATGCAAGACGTTCCCGCCTACGCGACCTCTACGGCGAGCGCGCCCGTGCGTCTGGACCGCAACGAGAGCCCCGCGGAGATGGCGCCGCGCCTGCGGGAGAAAGTTCTCGAGGTCCTCGCTTCCGAGCGCTGGTCGCGCTACCCGGATCCCTACGCCTCGGAGCTGAAGTCGGTCCTCGCGGCGCGCGAGGGGCTTTCATCCGGCTCGGTCATCGTCGGCAACGGATCGAACTCGCTCTTTCTCTCTTTCTTTCTCGCCGCGGGCTCCCCGGGCAGGAGAATCGCCCTCTGCCCTCCGACGTTCGGCCTCTACGCGCCGTGGGCCCGCGCGGCCGGCTGCGGCGTCGTGCTGTTCCCGCTCGGCGAGGAAGACCTCGCGCCTCCCGTCGAGCGGATGCTCTCCGCGGCGCGGGAGGATCCGGATCTGGCTTTCGTGGTCTGCTCGCCCAACAACCCCACCGGGACTCTCTTCCCGCACGAAGGACTCGCCGGCCTCCTCGAGACGGGCGCTCTCGTCGTGGTGGACGAAGCCTACGTCGAGTTCTCGGGTGGAAGCGCGCGCGATCTTCTCCCGCGCTTCTCCAACCTCCTCCTCTCGCGGACGCTGTCGAAGGCCGCGGCTCTCGCCGGAGCCCGCATCGGCTACATTCTCGGCTCTCCCGAGGTCGTCTCGGACATCGAGAAGGTCCTCCCTCCCTACGGCGTGAACCTCTTCGCGCGGGCGGCGGCGCTGGCCTCGCTCGAAGACGAAGCGGGGACGCGGGGGCGGGTCGAGGCGATCCTTCGAGAGCGGGAGCGGGTGTCGCGGGAGCTGGCGCGGATGCCGGGCGCGCGTCTCTCTCCCTCGCAAACCAATTTCCTCTACCTGCGCCCGGAGCGGCCGGCCGGGGAGCTCTTCGAGGCTCTTCTTTCCCGCGGCGTTCTCGTGCGCCGCGTGGCCGGCACCCGGGCGGAGGCGCTGCGCGTCACCGTGGGCCGGCCGGAAGAGAACGACCGCTTCCTGCAAGCATGGAAAGAGGCGACATCGTGAACCGCGGAATCGTGGAACGCGCGACGAAGGAGACCTCGATCCGGTTGGAGCTGGCTCCCGCCGGCCGAATCGCGACGTCCATCCGCACGCCCATCGGGTTTCTCGACCACATGCTGGACACGTTCGCGCGGCACTCCGGCCTGGCCCTCGCCGTGGAAGCGCAGGGGGACGTCCACGTGGACTTCCACCACACGGTCGAGGACGTGGGTCTCGCGCTGGGCGAAGCGCTCGAGCAGGCCCTCGGAGACAAGCGCGGCATCCGGCGATTCGGGAATGCCTACGTGCCGCTGGACGAGGCTCTCGCGCGGGCCGTCGTGGATCTGTCGGGCCGGCCATACTTCGTCTGGGACGTTCCCTTCGACCGCGAGATGCTGCTCGTGACGCCCGAGTTCGCCTTCGCGCTCGTCGAGGAGTTCTTCAAATCGGTGTCGTACCGGGGCAGGTTCAATCTTCACGTCTCGCTGATCTCCGGCCGCAACGGGCACCATGCCGCCGAGGCGATCACCAAGGCCTTTGCTCGCGCTCTCAAAGACGCCATCGCGCCTTCGGGAGACGGAACTATCGCCTCGACCAAAGGGACGCTGACGTGAGGGTCGTCGTGCCGGACCTGGGCCTCTCCAATCTCTGGAGCGCCCGGCGCGCCCTCGAGGCGCTCGGACACGAGGTCGTGACCGCGGGCGAGCCGGAACCGGTCGCCATGGCCCGCATGATCGTGCTGCCCGGCGTCGGCGCGTTCGGCGAGGCGATCCGGCGGCTCGAGGCGATGGGCATCGGCCCGGCCATCCTGGCCGCCGCCGCCGCGGGCGCGCGAGTTCTCGGCATCTGCCTCGGGATGCAGCTTCTCTTCGAATCGAGCGAAGAGGGAGGAGAGAGCCGGGGCCTCGGGCTCCTGCCGGGGCGCGTGGCGCGGCTTTCGGGAGCGGCGCGAGTGCCGCACGTCGGGTGGAACCGGGTCGTCGCGACTCCCGGAGGAGCTTCGCTCTTCGGCGATCGCGACGGCCGCGACTTCTATTTCGTCCATTCCTTCGCCGCGCATCCCGCCTCCGACGACCTCGTGCTGGCCCGCTGTCTGCACGGCGAGAGTTTCCCCGCGGCCGTCGGAAACGGGAGGTTTCTGGGCTTTCAGTTCCATCCGGAAAAGAGCGGTCAGGCGGGTGTGAGTCTGCTCGGAGCGGCTCTCGAGAAGCTCGTGGAGGCGCGAACGTGAGGAGCGAGCCGTTCCTCCTGCTGCCGGCGATCGATCTGAAGGATGGAAGGGCGGTGCGCCTGCGGCAGGGGAAGGCCCACTCGGAGACGCGATATTCCGAGGACCCGGTGAAGATCGCCCGGCAATTCGCCGAGGCGGGAGCCCGAGCGCTGCACGTCGTAGATCTGGACGGCGCCTTTTCGGGCGCGCCGGTCCACCTGGCGCTCGTGGCGCGGATCTGCCGCGCGACCGCCCTGCCCGTGCGGTTCGGCGGAGGCCTGCGCGAGACGAAGGACATCCAGGCCGCTTTCTCGGCAGGCGTCGCCGTCGCGATTCTCGGCACCGCGGCGATCGAGGAGCCCGAGCGGCTCACGCGTTCGCTCTCCCGCTTCGGGAAGCGTCTGGCCGTCTCGCTCGACGTCAAGGAGGGCGCCGTCCGCACGAGAGGTTGGGTCGAGACATCGGCTCTCTCGCTCGAAGCGGCGGCGGCCCGGCTGGCGCAGGCCGGCCTCGAGGATCTCATCGTGACCGACGTCGCTCGAGACGGCGAAATGCTCGGGCCCGATATCCAACTCTTTCGGCGCGCGGCAGAGGCGTTCGGGGGCGGCGTGATCGCCGCGGGTGGAGTCGCGGGCGAGAAGGACCTGGAGGCTCTGGAGGCGGAACCCTTCGTGCGCGGAGCCGTCGTCGGCAAGGCCTTCTATGAGGGGACGCTCTCTCTCTCGGTATTCGGGAAGGGGATCTCTTGAGAGGCGCTCACCCCGGCCCTCCCCCGGAGCGGGAGGGAAAGATCACGACGGGTTTGAAGGTTCGGATCGTGCCGTGCCTGGACGTTCGCGATGGGCGGGTCGTCAAGGGGACCCGCTTCGTCGCGCTGCAGGACGCGGGCGATCCGGTCGAAGCGGCCGCGCGCTACGCGGCCGAGGGCGCGGACGAGATCGTCTACCTCGACATCTCGGCGACCCCGGAGGGGCGGGGCGCCGCGCGCGAAGTCGTGGAACGCACGGCGCGGTCGCTCTTCGTGCCCCTGACGGTCGGAGGCGGAGTGCGCGCCGCGGCCGATGCCGAATGGCTGCTGCGCGCCGGCGCCGACCGGGTCGGCGTCAATTCCGCGGCCGTGGAGCGCCCCGAGCTCCTGGACGAGCTCTGGCGCGATTTCGGCAGCCAGTGCATCGTGCTGGCCGTGGACGCCGTCCGCGCGGGAGACGGGTGGAAGGTCCGCACGGAAGCGGGGCGCCGCGCGTGGGACCGGGATGCCGTCGCCTGGTCGCGGGAGGGGGAGCAGCGCGGCGCGGGAGAGATTCTCCTGACCTCGATCGACCGCGACGGCACCGGACGCGGATACGATCTGGACCTTCTCGAGGAGGTCGTGGCGGCTGTGAACGTTCCCGTGATCGCTTCCGGAGGCGCGGGCTCCTACGAGCATCTCGTCGAGGGAGCGCAGGCCGGGGCGGCGGCGCTGCTCGTGGCCGGGACGTTTCACCGGGGAGAGCTGACGATCCGCGGGGCGAAGGAGGCCCTGGCCCGCGCCGGAGTACCGGTCAGGATGACAGCGTGAATCTCGACGCCGTCAAGTTCGGCGCGGACGGGCTCGTGCCCGTCGTCGTGCGAGACACGGTCACGGGCGCCGTCGCCATGCTCGCCTTCGCCAATCGCGAGGCGCTGGAGAGAACGCTCGAATCACGGCAGGCGACCTTCTGGAGCCGTTCCCGGAAGGCGATCTGGGTGAAGGGAGAGACCTCCGGAAACCGGATGGAGGTCCTCTCGGTCGCGGCCGACTGCGACGGCGACGCCGTCCTGTACGAGGCGCGCCTCTCGGGTCCGGCCTGCCATACGGGCCAGCCGTCGTGCTTCCACCAGCCCCTCGGGGAATTTCCGGCCGAGCCCGCCGAGAACTTCGACCTGGCTCCGCTCTTCGCGGTCCTGAAGCAGAGGCAGCGGGAGCGCCCGGAAGGGTCCTACTCGGCGAAGCTCTTCGAAAAGGGACTCGACCATATCCTGAAGAAGATCGGCGAGGAGGCCTCGGAAGTCATCGTCGCCATGAAGAACCCCGACGAGGAGGCCCTGGCCGGAGAAGTCGCGGATCTTCTCTACCATCTCGCCGCCGCCATGACCGCGCGCGGCCTGGCGCCCCGCGCCGTCAACGAGGCGCTCGCGCGGAGACGCAAGCCGTGAGCCGCGAGCAGGAGCGGGCGGATTTCCTGTCGCTCGCGTCGGCAAGGCGCGTCGTGCCGGTCGCCCGGGTGTTTCCCTCCGACGCCCTGACTCCCGTCACCCTCTTTCGCAGGATGCGCCGGTCGGGCCAGGAATGTTTTCTGCTCGAAAGCGTCGAGGGGGGCGAGGCGATCGCGCGGTACACGTTCCTGGGATGCGGGCCGGTGGCTCGCCTGACGATCCGCGGCGGCGCGCTCGAGCAGGAGCGCGATGGATCGCGGCAGGCGGCTCGCGGCGACGCCCTGAAGGTGCTCTCCCGGCTCGTGGTTCGGCCGGGCTTCGATTCGAATCCGGATTTGCCTCCGCTCTCCGCGGGGGCGGTGGGATTTCTCTCTTACGACGCCGTGCGCCTCTTCGAGGCGATTCCGGACAGCCACCCTCGCGAGGGAGAAGTCCCCGACGGTCTCTTCCTCCTCTTCGACGCGACCGTCGCCTTCGACCATCCGAGGCAGCGCCTTCTGCTTCTGACCAACATCGGCATCGAGCGGGCCGCCGAAAAGGAGAAAGAGGTGGACGCGGCGATAGCCCGCCTCGACCGGCTCGAGAACTTCCTGCGGGACGACCCTCCCGACGCCCCGGCAAAGAAAACCGGGGCCGCCGGCGGCCGGGGCAAGCCGGCGAGAGGCAAGAGCGGGTCCGCGAAGCGGGCCTCGCCGCCGCTTTCAGCGGCCCGCTCCCGGCCCGGAACCGGGATCAACCCCGACTTCGAGCCGCTCATGCCCCCGGGGAAGTTCCTCGAGGCCGTCTGCCGGGCCAAGGAAGCGATCCTGGCCGGCGACATCTACCAGGTCGTCCTCTCGCAGCGCTGGTCCGGGCCGCTCGACGTGGACCCCTTCGACGTCTATCGCGCGCTGCGCATGCTCAATCCTTCGCCGTATCTCTTCTACCTCGAGACCCGCGAGGCGGCGATCTTCGGCGCTTCGCCGGAGATGCTGGTGCGCTGCCGGGGCCGGGAGGTCGAGACACGCCCGATCGCGGGAACGGCCGGCCGGGGCGCGACGCCCCGCGAGGACCGCGCCCTGGCCGCGCAGCTGCTCGCCGACCCGAAGGAGCGGGCCGAGCACGTGATGCTCGTGGATCTGGCGCGCAACGACCTCGGGCGCGTCTGCGAGATCGGTTCCGTCTCGGTCCCGCGATACGCGTCGGTCGAGAGGTACTCGCATGTCCAGCACCTGGTCTCCGAGGTCCGCGGCACCCTCGCCTCGAGCAAAAATTCCTGCGACGCTCTGGCGGCCTGCTTTCCGGCGGGAACGCTGACGGGCGCGCCGAAGATCCGGGCGATGGAAATCATCGACCAGCTCGAATCGGCGCGCCGCGGTGTTTACGGCGGCGCGGTCGGGTATCTGGACGCCGCCGGCAACCTCGACGTGGCCATCGCGATCCGAATGGCCGTCGTCGAGCGCGGCGTCTGCCGGATCCAGGCGGGCGCCGGCATCGTGGCCGATTCGGTCCCGGAACGGGAGTATCGCGAAGCCGAATCCAAGGCCGCCGCCCTCTTCCGCGCCATCGACACCGCCCGCGGCTGGGCGCATTCACAACCCTCAGCTCACGATTCACGACTTCTCCGATGATCTTCCTCGTCGACAACTACGATTCCTTCACTTACAACCTGGTGCAGGCGGTTGGGAAATTCGACCCGGACATCGTCGTCGCCCGCAACGACCGGTTCGACCCGAAGAAAGTCGTGGCCAGGCGTCCCCGCGCGGTCCTGATCTCGCCCGGCCCCGGTCGTCCCGAGAACGCCGGCCGGACGATCGAGATGATCGCCGCCGCCGAGTCGAAGGCCATTCCGCTCCTGGGCGTCTGCCTGGGCCACCAGGCCATCGCCGTCTATCACGGCGGAATCGTCGAGCGCGCCCCGGTGCCGCGTCACGGAAAATCCTCTCGCGTCACCCATCACGGCGCGGGTCTCTTCGCGGGTTTGCCCAATCCCTTCGAGGCGGCGCGCTACCATTCCCTGGCCGTGCGGGAAGAGGAACTGCCGGTGGAGCTGACAGTGACCGCGAAGAGCGAGGACGGAGTCGTGATGGCCCTCTCCCACAGGTCGCTCCCGGTCTTCGGCGTCCAGTTTCACCCCGAGTCGGTGCTGACGCCGGAGGGGGAGACGCTCCTGGCCAATTTCCTGGGACGGAGGATCGCCGGATGACTCCGACGGTGGCCGAGGCCCTGAAGATCGTCGCGTCGCGCAGGCCGCTGCCTCGCGATCTGGCCGAGCGGACCTTCCTCGACCTGATGGACGGAAAAGCGACCGAGGCGCAGAAGGGGGCGCTCCTGCTCGGGATCGCCACGCGAGGGGAGACCGCGGAAGAGATCGCAGGAGCCGTCGCAGCGCTCCGGATGCGCATGCGCCGTGTCGAGACCGTGCGCTCCCCGCTTCTGGACACGTGCGGACCGGGCGGGATCGGCCGCGACCTCTTCAATCTCTCGACGGCGGCGGCGATCGTGGCCGCGGGCGCGGGGGCATCCGTCGCGAAGCACGGCAACCGCTCCATTTCCTCCCGGGTGGGATCGGCGGATGTCCTTTCGGCCTGCGGTGTCTCGATTGATCTCGACCCTCAAGCGGCTGGCCGGGTGCTGGACGAAGTCGGGCTCGTCTTCCTCTTCGCCCCGGCGTTTCATCCCGCCATGAAGGAGCTGGGGACAGTCCGGAGGGAGCTGGGCGTTCGCACGATTTTCAACGCGCTGGGACCGCTCGCCAATCCGGCGGGCGCGACGCGGCAGCTGATCGGCGTGGGAAGGCCCGAGCTGGTCCGGCTTCTGGCCGACGCTCTCGCCTCCCTGGGCGCGGAGCGCGCCGTGGTCTTTCACGCCGCCAACGGCCTGGACGAGCTCGTTCCGGGCGTCCCCGCCGAAGGCGTCGAGGTCAACGAGGGATGGACGCGTCCCTGGAAGTACGACCCGGCGGAGCTGCCGCAGCGCGCCGTCGAGGTCGCGGAACTTGCCGGAGGCGGCGCGCAAGAGAACGCCGAAATGCTCCGGCGACTCCTGGAGGGAGAGGCCGGACCGCGGCGCGAGGCGGCGCTCTTGAACGTCGCCGTGGCACTGGTTGTCGAGGGCAGAGCGCCCGACGTGGCGGACGGCTACGAGAGGGGCCGTGCCGCGATCGACAGCGGGTCGGCGCGCGAGACTTTCGACCGCATGCGGGAGAGGAGCCGCCTCCCGCCGGCCGCGGCAGCGCCATGACGTCCATCCTCGACAAGATCCTGACGGACAAGAGGGCGAGGCTCGCCCGCGAGGACTCTGCCGCGCTGCCGGCCGCCACGGTTCCGGCGACCGATGGAGCCCGCTTCCTCAGGTCCCTGCGAGAGCCGGGCGTCCGCGTGATCGCCGAGATCAAGCATCGCTCTCCTTCCGCCGGCGAGATCCTGCCGGGGGCCGACGGCAAGGTCGAAAGCTTCGCGCTCGCCTACCGGCGCGGCCATGCCGCGGCGATCTCGGTCGTGACGGAGGAGGACCACTTCGGCGGCAAGCCCGAGTGGGTGCCGCGAGCCAAACGCATCTCCGGCCTGCCCGTTCTCATGAAGGACTTCTTCCTTTCGCGCCGGCAGCTCGACCTCGCTGTCTCCCTCGGCGCGGACGCCGTGCTGCTGGTCGTGCGCGCCCTGACTCCCGTCGAGCTCGCCGAGATGGGCGAGGCCGCCCGGGAACGAGGTCTCGCGACCGTCGCCGAGGTCCACGAAGCGGGGGAGATCCCGGCAGCGATGGGCGCGCGGCCCGACGTCCTGGGGGTCAATGCCCGCGACCTCGCGAGCTTCGCGACCGACTTGAAGGGGCTGGAGCGGATTGCCGCGGAGATTCCGCCGGGTCCGCTGCGCCTCGCGGAGAGCGGAATCCGGAGCCGATCGGATGTGGCTCGTCTCCAGGCGGCCGGTTACGAGGCCTTTCTCGTCGGGGAGGCCCTCCTGCGCGACGAGGACCCGGAACAGGCCCTGCGGGACTTGAAGCAATGACCGGCATCAAGATCTGCGGCCTGACGCGCGAGAGCGACGTGGATCTCGCCTGCGCCCTCGGCGCGGCCTACGTCGGCTTCAACTTCTCGACGCTCTCGCCGCGTCGCGTGACGATCGACAGGGCCCGCGAGCTTGCCCGCGCCACGCGGCCCGAAGCTGCCCGCGTGGGAGTCTTCGTGCGGGAAAGCGCCGCAGAGATCGGGGCAGCGGCCGAAGCGGCGGGGCTTGACCTGGTCCAGATCCATCGTCCCCTTTCCGCGCAAGACCTGCATCGGTCGCCCGTTCCGGTGATCGCCGTCATGGGCGTTTCGCCGGAGGGCGCCGAGGCGCCGCCGCCGGAGCTCCTGGCGCGCTGCCGATCGGTTCTCTGCGACACGTCCCGGCCGGGGCTGCCGGGAGGCACGGGCACCATCTTCGACTGGGACTGTCTCGCCGGACAGACCTGGCCCGTCCCGCTCATTCTTGCCGGCGGCCTGACTCCCGAAAACGTGGCCGAGGCGATCGCGCGCGTCCGTCCTTCCGCCGTGGACGTCGCCTCCGGCGTCGAGTCCTCCCCGGGCATCAAAGACGAGAACAGGATGCGACGCTTCTTCGAAGCCGTAAGACGCGCCGACGCTTCTTCTCCCTCTCCCCCCGGGAGAGGGGCGGGGTGAGGGCGCAGTTTCCGCGATGAGAACCAAGAAGACAGCATCCCGACCCGGCTACTTCGGTCCCTACGGAGGGCGCTTCGCTCCCGAGACTCTCATGGCGCCCCTGGAGGAGCTCGAGGCCGCCTTCGAACGTTTCCGCCGCGATCGCGCCTTTCAGGACGAGCTGGCCGGTCTCCTGGAGTCCTACGCCGGCCGCCCGACGCCTCTGACCTTCGCCGATCGTTTGACCGAGCACGCCGGAGGCGCGCGCCTCGCTTTGAAGCGCGAAGACCTTCTTCACACCGGCGCCCACAAGCTCAACAACTCTCTCGGTCAGGTTTTGCTCGCCCGGCGGATGGGGAAGACCCGAGTCGTGGCGGAGACCGGCGCCGGACAGCACGGCGTCGCCACGGCCGCGGCCGCCGCGAAGCTCGGCCTCCCGTGCCGCGTCTACATGGGCGTCGTGGACATGGAACGGCAGGCGCCGAACGTCTCGCGCATGCGGCTTCTCGGCGCCGAGGTCGTGGGCGTGGACTCGGGCTCCCGGACCCTGAAGGACGCGATCAACGAGGCCATGCGCGATTGGACGGAGAACGTCCGCACGACGCACTACGTTCTGGGATCGGCGCTGGGCCCGCACCCTTACCCGACGATGGTGCGGGAGTTCCAGTCCGTCATCGGCCGCGAGGCGCGCGCGCAGTTCAAGAAGCTCGCGGGCCGGGACCCGCACGCGGTCGTGGCCTGCGTCGGCGGAGGATCCAACGCGATCGGCCTCTTCTCGGCCTACCTGTCCTCGCGGGCGCGTCTCGTCGGCGTGGAAGCGGGAGGCCGCGGCCCCGGCCCGGGAGACCACGCGGCGAGGTTCTGGAGCGGATCGGTCGGCGTTCTGCACGGGACGCGTACGATGCTCCTGCAGGACGAGGCGGGCCAGGTTCTCCCGACGCATTCCGTTTCGGCCGGGCTCGACTATCCCGCGGTCGGTCCCGAGCACGCGCAACTCCGGGATCTCGAGCGCGTCGAGTACGCGCGCGTTTCCGACGAGGCGGCTCTCGACGCCTTCGAAGTTCTCTCCTCGACGGAAGGCATCGTGCCGGCGCTGGAGAGCGCCCACGCCGTCGCCTATGCGCTCACGCTGGCGAAACGAATGCCGAAGAAGAGCTGGATCCTCATCAACCTCTCCGGCCGGGGAGACAAGGATCTCGCGGAATACGAGCGCCTGCGGCCGATGAAGAAATCGTGAGTTGTGAGTTGTGAATTGTGAATAAGCCGAAACGAAGGACCATTCACCATTCACCATTCACCATTCACCGTCCACCATTGCTCATGAGTCGCCTCTCCGCCGCGTTCGAGCAGGCGCGCCTCGAAAACCGGGCGGCCTTCATCGCCTACCTGACGGCGGGCGACCCGGACGCGGACTCGACCGTGGCGCTCGCCGGGGCCCTGGATCGGGCGGGAACGGATGTTCTGGAGCTCGGCGTGCCCTTCTCGGATCCGATCGCCGACGGACCGGTCCTTCAGCGCGCCGCCGGGCGCGCTCTCTCCTCCGGAACGACTCTGGCGAGGGTGTTCGAGATCGGCCGCCGCATCGCAGGCTCCACCCGGATGGCGCTCGTCCTCTTCTCGTACTTGAACCCCTTGCTGCGCACCGGCATCGAGCGCGCTTCCCGTCAGGCCCGCGAAGCGGGGTTCGACGCCGCGCTCGTCACCGACCTGCCGCCCGAGGAGGCGGGGGAGTTTCAACCCGCCGTCCGATCCGCCGGGCTCGACACCGTTTTCCTGGTTTCTCCGACCTCGCCCGATTCTCGGATGAAGGCCGCTGCCCGATTGTCGAGCGGGTTCCTCTACGTCGTCTCCCGGCCCGGGACGACCGGGGCGCGCCGGGATCTGCCACCGGACCTTTCCGAGACCGTCCGGCGGGCACGCCGGGCGGCGGGGTCCCTGCCGATCGCGGTGGGATTCGGAATCGCGACTCCGAAAGCGGCGCGGCAAGCGGCGAGGCTGGCCGACGGAGTCATCGTGGGATCCGCCCTCGTCCGAGCCTCTGAAGAGGCCGGCGCTGGCAGGGAGAAGGCAGTCGGGGCTCTGGCCCGGTCCCTCCGGGACGCATGCCGCCGGAGCAGAGGTGCCAGGTGTTAGGTGCCAGGTTCTGGGGCCGAGGGCCCGTTTCCGTCCCTAACACCTGACACCCAGCACCTAACACCTGTTTGGAATGGCTTTCGAAGGCGACCTGCTGAAACTTCTAAGACGTCCCGACTTGCCGCCGGATATCCTCGAGGAGATCCTGGCCGACCGAAATGCCCGCAAGCTCCACACGGTCCGCCGCGCTCTTGCCGGGCATCCGCGCACGCCCCGTCACGCGGCCCTCTCGCTCGTGACGACTCTCTACTGGAGGGACCTGGCCCGCCTCTCGGCGGACTCTCGCGTGCATCCGGAGGTTCGGCGCGCGGCCGACCGGGATATCGCCCGCCGGCTTCCCGAACTGGCTCTCTCGGAAAGAGTTGACCTTGCCCTGTCGGCCGGGCGCGGGACGCTTCTGGCCCTGCGGTTCGATCGGGATCCCCGGGTCCTGGTGGCCGTTCTGGATAACCGGCTGACGACCGAAATCGACATCGTCGCCGTGGCGGCCCGGACTCAGACGCCCCCGCCCGCCCTCGAAGCCATCGCGGCGCATCCCCGGTGGGGTCTCCGGCCGTCCCTTCGAAGCGCCCTCCTTCGGAACCCGGCTCTGCCCCTGGCCGTGGCGCTCTCGCTTCTGTCCGGGGCGAGTACAGCGGACCTGTCCGGGATCCTGGAAGTCCCCGGTATTTCCCGGCTGGTGAAGGCCTGCGCCGAAAGACTTCTTGCGCGCCGACGCGAGCGGGGCTAACATTTCGGCTTCGACACCAATCCGCGGAGAAACGAGATGACCCATGGGACCGTTCTTCGGTTCGGCGAGGAGCTTCGCCGCGAGAGACTCGTGCGGGAGATCACGCTCGAAGAGATTTCCTCGGCCACGAAGATCTCGATCCGGCTTCTGAAGGCGCTCGAGGAGAGCGACCTCTCGCGTCTTCCGGCTCCCGCGTTCACGCGCGGGTTCATCCGCTCCTACGCGATCCACATCGGCATCGATCCCGAGGAGAAGGTCTGCGCCTATTTGACGGATCTGGCGGACGCGGCGGCGGGGACGACTCCCTCTGCGGCGCGGGTGCGGCGCCGGTTCTGGCGCGGGCGCGGCGCGACCGCCGGAATGATCGTCGGCGGGGTGACCGCCGTCCTTCTGCTTCTGGGATTGATTGCCCGGCCCGAGCGCCGTCCCGCGGCGCGCCCCGAGAAACCCGCGCAGCGCGCCGGGCGGGTCGAGTTGAAAAACGTGGCCTTTTCGAGCGAGCCCACTCCCGCCCTCCGTCCGCCGGAGCCCTCGTCTCTTCGCGCGCCGGATGGAGATCCTCTCGTGTCGCTTCTGCTGGAGTTCGACGCCGATTCCTGGACGAAGCTCGACGCCGGCGGAGAAACGCTGCTGGTGGGTCTCGTCCGGAGAGGAGAGACGAAACGCTTCGAGGCGCGCGGAGGTTTCCGGTTGACCCTCGGGAACGCCGGCGGCGTGCGGGTCACCCTGGACGGCCGGGTCCTGGAATCGTTTGGAAGGGCGGGCCAGGTCGTGCGCGATCTTCGCCTGCCCGCGCCCAATCTGCGCGGTTGAGTCCAGCCGGCCTCCAATTCGTCACTTGGCGATCCCCGGCCCGACTGAACCTCAAGACCTCGTCCTTCTCCTTCGGTCGCGGCAGGCGCCGCCGGAGGTCCGCCGCTTCGCGGCGAGAGGCCTTCTTCCGCTGGATGCCGCAGATCGCCTGCGCGCGCTTTTCCCCGTCCTGACCGACTCCGATCAAGCCATCGCGGTCGAAGCCGCCGCCACTTTCGCCCGCATCCCTCCCGACGACCTCGTCGATTTCCTGGCCGCGCCCGACGCGGATCCGACCGAGATCGAAGCGATCGCGAAGCGCACGGACGACGTGCTCGTGCACGAGCGGGTGGTGGGCCACCGCAATGTCTCGGACGCAACTCTGGCCGCCCTGGCCCGAACGGTGACCGGAACCGCGCAGGAGGCGTTGATCGTCAACCAGGCCCGGCTGCTGCGGAACCCCTCGCTGATCGCCGCGCTCTTCGAGAACCCCGAACTGACCGCGGACGGCCGCCGCATCTTGAACGAGCTCAAGGAGGAGTTCTTCGAGAAGGAGGCGAAGCGGCGCAAGGCGCGGCCGCCGGAGAAAGAAGAGCCGGCGGAGACCGAGCCCCTGCCCGTCGAAGAGCCGCTGAACTCCATGGAGGAAGCCGAAGAAGGGGAGGAGGAAGCGCCCGCCGGGATCTCCCCGTCCGCCGCCGAGCCGGAGATCCCGCCCGGCACGGAAGAGACCTACCTCCGCATTTCGAGGATGACCGTGCCCGAGAGAGTCAAGCTCGCCCTGACCGGCGGACGAGAGGAGCGGCGGTTCCTCATCGCCGACGGCAGCCGGATGGTCGGCTACGCGGTCTTGAGAGCTCGCGGCCTGACGATCACCGAAGTCGAGGGGTTCAGCTCGATGCGGCACCTGGATCCCGACATCTACCGAAAGATCGCCTCCACCAGGGACTGGGTCCGGCGCCCCTTGATCCTCCTGGCGCTCGTGAAGAATCCGAAGGTCCCGCTGACCATCACCCTACCCCTGATCAAACGCCTCCAGATGCG
This sequence comes from uncultured Acidobacteriota bacterium, assembly GCA_963837495.1. Taxonomy (GTDB): domain Bacteria; phylum Acidobacteriota; class Thermoanaerobaculia; order UBA5066; family Gp7-AA6; genus JAWOLE01. The sequence goes on from CAWINF010000003.1 coordinate 294,524, forward strand.
AGAATTGCGCACCGTCGGGAAAGACCGCGACCTGCCGGAAGCCGTGCGGGTCATGGCCAGGAAGATCTACCTGCAGAGGCGCCGCTAGGGGGCTTGGGGGACCGCAAGGTCCCCCGCTAAGATTATTCGGACACTCTCCTCGCCGCGGTCGGAGTTGCGGGCGGCGGGCTTCTTTTCCTATGCTAATCTTCCGGGCCACTCTCGAGACCGGACGAATTCGGAGATCATGCCCCGAGACATCGACTACTACGCGCTCCTGGGCGTGAGCCGAGAAGCGACAGAGACTGAGATCCGCGAGCGGTTTCGATCGCTGGCGCGCGAAGCGCACCCGGACAAGGTCCCGGCGCGCCGCCGCGGCGAGGCCGAAGCCAAATTCCAGGAGCTGGCGCAGGCCGTCAACGTGCTGACCAACGCCGAGCGCCGGAAGATGTACGACTTCGAGCTCTCGATGGTGCACGCCGCCCGGACGCCCGGGGAAAACGACGCCATCGCGCAGGAGTACCTGGATCAGGGCATCGCCGCCTTCCGGGAGAAGCGATACGCGGAGGCCGCGGGCAACTTCCACCTGGCGGTCCGCCGCAACCCGCGGGATGCGCGCGCCCAGCACTACCTGGGCCTTGCCTCGGCGCGCTCGGGGGACGTAAGGGCCGCGGTGCGGGCGCTGGAAGGGGCCATGGCTCTGGATCCTCAGAATGCCCGCCTCCTGGCCGACGCCGGCGCGATCTTTCGCCAGGCCGGTTTGCTCTTCAAGGCCGAGAAGGCGTATCACGAGGCCGTGCGTTGGGATCCGTCGGTTTCGGAAGCTCGGAAGGCCCTCGAGGAGATCCGCGCGCAGCGCTCGGAGAAGGAAAAGGAGCGGAGCGTCTGATGGCCGCGGCCGTGATCAAAGCCTGCGGTCTGACCGACGTGGGGCGCAAACGCAAGCACAACGAGGACGCGTTCGCCTCGGACGTCGACGAAGGGCTCTTCATCGTGGCCGATGGGATGGGCGGGCACGCGGCGGGCGAGGTCGCCTCCAAGATCACCGTCGAGACGATCGGAGAGTTCATCGCGGCCACGCGGCAGAAGGAAGAGGCCACCTGGCCGTTCAAGTACAACCACGAGCTCGATTTCAACAGCAACCGGCTGGCGGTGGCGATCGAGAAGGCCAACGAACGCGTGATGGCCGCCGTCGTGGCGCAGCCATGGCTGAAGGGGATGGGAACCACGGTCGTCGCCGGCCTCTTGAACGAAAAACTCCTGTCGCTGGCTCACGTCGGCGACAGCAGGGCCTACCTCCTCCGCGACGGCCAGCTCTCGCGATTGACCGACGACCACTCCTGGGTCCACGAGCAGGTCACCGCCGGCATCCTGACGGAAGAGGAGGCCAAGACTCACCCGTTGAAGAACGTCGTGACGCGCGCGCTCGGGGGCGGCCCCTCGGTCTCTCCCGACCTTCAGGAGCTTGTCTTCTCGCCCGGAGACCGTTACCTCTTCTGCTCCGACGGCCTGACGACCATGGTGGGCGACGAGGAGATCATGGAGACCGCCGCGTCGGTCAAGGATACTCAGGCTCTCTGCCGGAAGCTCGTGGACATGGCCAACGAAAGGGGCGGGGTGGACAACATCACGGTGGTCATCGTGGATATCGTGGAGCCCGCCTCCTCCGCCCGTGAGGAGCCCGCCGAGGCGGCGGCCGAGAGGGCCGTCGCGGGGTCCGGAAAGGCCTGAGCCGGTTCTTTTTTTCCCCAACTCAGGCATTTCCCGCTCCGTAAAACGGTTGACGAAGGAGCGCCCGGCGTCTATCCTGATTCTCGATGCACCGGCAAGAGAGGGAAGGATCGCTCGTAAAATACTGATCTGCAGCGTTTTCTGCGCTTCGGTTGTGGGCCTTTGCCTGGCCGCCGAGCAGAAGATCGAGATCCCCGCCGGGCATCAGGCCTGGACGGAGAGCCCCTATCGCAACTTCCGGTCCGCGCGGGCGGTCCTGGGCGGAAAGATCCTGGTGTCCGACGAGTGGGACGACGCGGCCCTTCCGGGCGAGCTGGCGCGTGAGATCAAGGCGCTCCAGGCCGAGCTCCACGACCGGGATGGATGGCGGGTGCCTTTTGCCGAAGGCGATCCGCTGCGCATCTTCGTCGCGCGCAAGGATGCGGGTGGCGTGCGGCGCCTCTCCGCCCGGTCGCTCGAACGCGGGCGTCTGGTCGGCCCCGCGATCCAGATCGACGGGTCGGCGATGAGCGATGGCGAGATCGTGTCGGAAGCCGCGCGGCTCTACGCGGTGGCGACCCTCTCGGCCTACGGCGCGCCCGACCGCACGTTCCTGACCGCGGCCGCGGCGGACTATCTGTCCGCCGGTGTTCGCCCGGAGCAGGACCGCGAAGAAGCTGTTCTCGCTGCCGCGGCGCCGAGGCTCGACCTGGCCGCGCAATCGGAATCCCTGGGCCGCTTCTACGTCGAGGAGTTCGCTCGCGAGCTGGGGGGGCCGTTCGCTCTCAAGGCAATCTGGGAGAAGGCTGCGGAAACGGGGCAGGAGGTGCTGCCGCTTTTCCTCGCCTCCTATTCCGAGTACACCGGCAAGGCGGAGGATCAGCTTCTCCTGCGGTTCGCCGCGCGGCTCTACTCCTCGGTGGAGCCGGAGGCAGGCCCGTCCCGGATCGGACTCTTCGACCTTCAGACCGGCGCGGTCGACGCCTCGAATCCTTCCGCGTTCGTCCTGCGGCACAGGAGCTACCTGCCCGGCGCGGACGCGCCGTCCGCGCTGCGGTTCTCCTGGCCCGAGGCAGGAGCGCCGGCGGCCGCGGTCGTGCGTTACCGCGACACCGCCTTTCCTTCCGACGTTGTTTTCGTCGGGCCCGGCGAGATTCACTCGATTCCCCTGGCGGGAGTCGCGCGGATCGACTGGCTGATCGCCGGCTCCTCCAGTCTCACCGCTGCGCCAGCCGTCCTGCCGGTGTCTTTCGAGAGCCTGTCGGGATTCCCTTACAGCGGCCTCGTCGCTCATGCCTCCGGTGGCGCCGAAGGCCCGCGCGTCTGGTGGACGACGGCCTCTCACGAGAGCCTGGCGGGCTGGGCGATCTTCCGCGAGGAGGTCCAGCCGGATGGACGCATCGCGCGGACCGGCCCCGAGGTCCTTCCCGCGTCCGACCACGGAGGCGAACCGCTGCAGTACATGTTCGTGGATCCGACTTCGAGTCCCGGAACTTACTACCGGTACACGGTCTGGGCCGTGACCGAGGATGGCACGCTGGCCAGAGCCTTCGCCGCGACGCTGCGCACGCCGGACTGAGGAGCTTCAAGACAGGAGACGGACCCCTCTGTCATTCTGAGGCGCGCAGCGCCGAAGAATCTGCTCGGGATCGGGATAGGAGAGCAGATCCTTCACTTCGCTCAGGATGACAGGGAGAAGTCCGGCAGGGAATGACAAGGGTTCTCAATCCATGACGAATAACAACGGGAAGCCTGAGAAGAAGGTCCGCCGCGAGCCGGACGTCGGCAAGATCATCGATCGAACGATCGTCCGTCTCTGGGACACGATCGAGGAGCTCGAGGCGCTGACTCCGGCCGAGCTCCGCTTCTATCGCGTCGCCGTGTTTGGAAGCGCGAGACTGAAGTCCGGCGACCAGGAGTACGTCGATGTTCGCGGGCTCGCCTCCCGGCTGACGGAGATGGGCTGCGACATCGTGACCGGCGGCGGCCCGGGACTGATGGAGGCGGCCAACGAGGGAGCGGCGATCTCGCGCGGGACCCGCAAGACGCGGTCTTTCGGTCTGACGATCGCCATTCCCTACGAGAAGGCGAACCCGTACCTGGACAGCGTCACGGCGCACCGGACATTCTTCTCGCGCCTTCACCACTTCGTGCGGATGTCGCAGGCTTTCGTGATCTTCCCGGGCGGGATCGGCACCGCTCTGGAGCTCTTCATGGTCTGGCAGCTCCTGCAGGTCGGATTCATGACCGAGCGGCCGGTCGTCCTGGTCGGAGATCTCTGGAAGGGCCTGCTCGACTGGCTCCGGCGCGACGTGGTCCCCCGCCGCCTGATCAACGAGCCCGACCTGGATCTGGTTCAGCCGGTGGAGACGATCGGCGAGGCGACAGCCATCATCGAGCGGCACAAGCGGACCTTCGATGAGGCGCGGGAGAGATTCATTCTCGAGAGGCGCCGGGCCGAGCGCGCCGAGAAAGACCCGCCCGCCGTCGTCGCTCCAGTTGCCGGCGAATGATCATCTCGTGATCGAAGGCGAATTCGAGGCCGCGAAGCTCCCTCCGTCCGAACCAGCGCGCTTCCGCCGCGTCGTCTGATCCTCTGGCCGTCCCGCGCACCGGCCGCGCCGCGTACAACACCGTGACCGTGTGCCAGCGGGGATCGCGTTTGGGATCCGAATAGACGCCCAGGAGCCGGCCGATCTTGACGGTGACCCCCGTCTCTTCCCGCGCCTCCCGCGCGCCGCACTCCTCCGTCGTCTCCCCGTACTCGCAGAACCCTCCCGGGAGCGCCCAGCTCCCCAGAAACGGCGGCCTCCCGCGCCGGACGAGCAGCAGCCTCCCGCGCCGGTCGCGGACAAAAGCGTCCACCGTCAACCGGGGAAGTTTCCTGTTCTTGAAGTAATCCTTCACGGCCTCCTTTCCCCGGAGCTCGGCCCTCTCCCGGGGGGACCGTAGGTTTCGAAAAACTCGCGGATCTCGTCGGCGGGGCGGTTGGTGACGAGCTCCTCCGGCGTGTCGCCGTACCAGTCGCGCGGCAGGTAACGGGCGTAGGGTCTCTCGAGGAAGCGCCGGCAGATGAGCGCGATCACGCCTCGGTCGGTCTCGCTGCGGATGAGGCGCCCGGCGGCCTGCACGACCCGCGTCATCCCCGGCTGGAGATACGCGTAATCGAAGCCGGACTCCTCCCGCTCGTCGAAGTATCGGCGCAGGAGCTCGCGCTCGAAGGAGACCTGGGGCAGCGCCGGAGAGACGACGAAGACGCCGGAGAGAAGCTCTCCGGGGTAATCCACGCCCTCCGCGTACATGCCTCCCGAGACCGCGAAGAGAAGGATCCCCTCGGGAGGCGGCGAGGCCAGAGCCGAAAGAATCTGCTGCCTTTCGAAGTCGGAGAAATTCGCGCGCTGGACCAGAAGCCGCGCCCGCGTTCGCGGCATGGCTGCCGCCACCTCCGCGAGGAACTTGTAGGAGGGGAAGAGGACGAGATCGTTGCCCGGGTGCGCGTCGGACATTTCGGCGACAACGGTCGCGATCCGCCCGTAGTTCTTCTCCCGCGCCGCGTAGGTCGTCCGGACGTGAGGAAGGATCATGACCTTGCGGTTCTCCGGAGGAAACGGCGGAGGAAGCGAGATGGAGGAGGTGCGGTCCCTTTCCAGGCCGAGCAGGCGCTCGAAGCTCTCGGGGGGCGTCAGCGTAGCGGAAAGAAGAATCGTGGAGGAAGCCTCCCGGAAGACCGGGGCGAGCGCGCGCGCCGGATCGAGGCAGACGAGCGCCAGGCGGACGCCCGGAGAGCGGCGCTCGACGACACACGTGAAGTCAGGCCCCCACATGTTCAGGACGGCGGCGAAGCGGTGGAGCGCGAAGTGCGCGTCCAGGACCGGGTCGTCCGGCAGGGCGATCCTCATCTCCCGCTTCCACGCCAGGTATCGCAGGAGCTTCGGCTCCCATTCGGCCCGCAGCGCGTGGAGCGCGTCCGCCGGCGCCTGCACCTCGGCGATCGCGTCTCCCTCCGGCAGCTCCTCCGCGGCGGCCTGCAGGAGCGCGAGGACTTCCTCGACGGAGGCGGCGAGGTCGGCGAACAGGTCGCCGGCCTGCAGGGCCAGGTGGTTCGAGAGCGCGCGCCAGTCCTCTTCGAGCAGCTCCGGCGAGAAGATTTTCCGGGCCCGGTCGGGCAGGTTGTGCGCCTCGTCCACGAGGAGGATGACGTCCTTCAACTCCTCGCCGATCAGGTGCCGCAGGGCGACGCCCGGCTCGAAGACGTAGTTGTAGTCGCCGATGATGGCGTCGGCCCGCTGGGCGAGCTCGAGCTGCACCTCGAAAGGGCAGACCTCCTCTCGCCGGGCCTCCTCGAAGACGGTGTCCGGGTCGTGGTGGGGGTAGGTCTCGCGCAAGCGTCCGAGGACGTCCGAGCGCGCCATCTTCTCCGGGTAGTTCTTCGCGAAGCGGCAGAACTCCTCGTGGCAGAGGATCCGGTCGTTGGCGCACATCTTCTCTTTCGTGCGGACCTGGAGGGTGGAGAACGCGCGCTCGTTCATGGCCTGAAGCGCGGAGACCGCCATCTTCTGCTGGAGAGTCTTCGAGGTCAGGAAGACGACCTGTTTGCCGGATTTCAGGCCTTCGCGCAGAGCCGGGTACAGGACGGCGGCGGTCTTGCCGGAACCCGTCGGCGCCTCCGCGATCAGGTTCTCTCCCGACCGCACGGCCTGCTCGACCGCCGCGATGAGCTTTTCCTGGATCGGGCGGGGCGCCGTGTGCGGGAAGGGGAGCCGCTCGGCCGCGCGGGCCTTCCGCGCCCGCGCCGCGGCCTGGGCCCTCCACACGCGCAGGAGTTGTGCGAGCCGCCGCTCGATGTCCCTGTCCGCCGCTTCGGCGTCGTAGGCCACGGCAACCGAGACTTCCTCGCCCGTGCCAATGTCCACGTAAACGAGGGCCGCCGAGACGCGCGGATGCCCCAGGCGCTTCCAGAGATAGCAATAGGCCAGAAGTTGCCGGCGGTCCCGCTCGAAGGCGTACCCGGCGGGGCGCAGGCCCTCCGATGGGAGATCCGTGGACTTGAATTCCTCGATCATCCAGTGGCCGGCTTCCCGCTCGAGGCACCCGTCCAGACGGCCGGTCAGCACCGCCGTCCAGTCTTCGACCGGGATCCGGGCCTGGAGGTGCACCTCGCAGCGGTACGAGCCGAAGGTCTCGCGGCGCGCCGCCAGCACCCTCGAGTGGACCTGCGTGCCGAGTCCCAGGCGCCGCCACCCGTCCCCCCGGTCGAAGCCGACCCGGCGAAAGCCGTCTTCCTCGGCCAGCTCCCGGACGTTGACCTCGAAAGTTCGGGAGACCTCGTCGAATTTCATCGAGCCTCGATTATAATTTGCAGATGCGGCGTGGCTCTCTCCTGGCGGCTGGTCTCGCCGTCTCCGTCTGCATCCTGATCTCCGCGCCCGCGGAGGGCGCAAAGAGGCGTCACCGCGCGGCGCGCAGTACTCGTGTTTCGGAGCCGCCCGCGCGCTCCCTCGACGAGGCGCTTGATCGCGCCGCGCGTCGGCCCCCGGCCCGTTCCAATGGCCTTTCCGTCGAGATCGCGGACCTCGCGACGGGGGAGCCCGTCTTCACGCGGAATCCCGACGCCCCCGAGACGATCGCCTCCGTGACGAAGCTCTTCTCGACAGCGGCCGCCCTTCACTTCCTGGGACCCGACTACAAGTTCAAGACGACCTTCTGGCGCCGAGGCGAGATCCGGGACGGGGTCCTGAACGGGTCGCTTCTCGTCGTGGGCGGCGGGGATCCGAACATCTCCGGCCGCTTCCACAACGACGACTACAACGCCGTCTTCGACAGGTGGGCCGCGGCGTTGAAGGCGGCCGGCGTCACGCGCGTGGCGGGAGAGTTGATCCTGAACGACTCCTTCTTCGACTCGGTTCTCCGCCACCCCGATTGGCCGGCCGGGCAGGAGGCGAAGTGGTATCAGGCTCCGATCTGCGCCCTCGCGTACAACGACGGTGTCGTCCTGGTCGGAATCCGGCCAGGTCCGCGCGCCGGCAAACCGGCGGCGATCTCGATCGAGCCTCCGACAGCGTCTCTGCGCGCGCTCTCTTCGGCGCGCACCGTGGGCAGAAGAGGGAGCGTTCACGTGGCGGTCGGACGCGCCCCGGGCTCCAACGCCGTGACCGTGTCGGGGACAGTGCCGCTGCGCGGAGTCTGGTGGTCCACGCCGATCGCCGTGGACGATCCCGCCGGATTCTTCGGCGGCGCGCTGAAGAACCGATTGAAGGCCGCCGGGATCGAGGTCTCCGGACCAATCGCGGACAGGGACGTCCGGCCTGACGCCTCCTGGTCGATCGTGGCCGAGACCGACTCCGACCTCATGGCCACGCTGGCCGTCATCAACAAGCGCAGCCAGGGCTTCTACGCCGAGCAGACCTTCAAGACTCTCGCGGCCGAGAAGGCGGGCAAGGGCACCTGGCCGAACGCCGTCTCGCTCGAGAAGCAGTTCCTCGCTTCACTTGCGCTCGATCCGACGCGATTCCATCTCCACGACGGCTCGGGTCTCTCGCCGCAGAACCGCGTCTCCGCCGCCGACGTGGTGAGTTTCCTGCGCGCCATGAACGCGCACCCCAACGCCGCGGTCTGGAAGGCCACCCTCGCCACGCCCGGAGATCCCGAGAGCACCCTGCGGCACCGCCTGCGCGACGTGGCCGACCGAGTCGCCGCCAAGACCGGCTCGATTCGCGGCGTCTCCACCCTCGCCGGCTACGCCACCGCCGACTCCGGCAAGACCTATGCCTTCGCTATCCTTCTAAACGGCCCCGGCGTCTGGGACGGCGGCGGCCACGCCTACCAGGACCGCCTCCTCCGAGCCCTCATCAAGAACGGCTAGCTTTCCCCCTGTTCTTCTCCGGAAAGTGAAGGGGTGAGGGAGCTCCCGGCGCCTCTTGTTCAGATTTTGCCCTAACTCCTGTCAGGCGAGGCTGATTCGATCCCCGGTCGTCTTGAGACCTGTCCTTTGGGACAGGTCTCAATCCTGTCCCTTCGACCAAGTTTGATCGAAAAGCCCCTTGACAACGGGCAACATGTCCTGTGCAATGCTCTACGATTCAATTTACAAAGCCCTAGGTGGGTCCCTAGCACGAATTCAGGGCAAGTAGCGCCCGGCTTTTCAGGGGCGCGTCGTCCGGCTGTTTTCTAACTGGATACCAAGAAAACACCGGCCGTCATTGATTTTTTTGAGGGTGTGCATGTCGCTCGCCCTTTGGTGAAATGAGGATGCCATGAATAGCATCAGCGGTAGCGTTCCGGCTTAAGAGCCGAGACGCCCTAAACAACACTTCAGAAGTTATTGATTTTATGGCCCTTAGGCGTTGCTCTGGAATGCCTAAGAAAAGGTCTTGACTGTTCCCATGGGCAGCTGTACTCTTCCATCCAACTCCCACAGAAAGGACTTGGCCATGGAGACGAGTGACCCGGTTGTGCTCGCGGAGGAACTCTACGAAAAAGCGGTCAGGGCAGTCTTCCAGGACACCCTTGGCCTGATTCATATCGCCCTCGTTACGCATTACGGGTTGGAGGAAGGCGAGGCGATGGAACTGGAACGCGATCTCAATCTCTGGTTCCTGCGGTTCTGCATGCGGCCCGGAAACCGTTCTCCACGCGAATCTCGACCGTTCCTCCTGGTCGCCTGCTGTCAGTTCGCGCGCGAATATCAGAAATACGTTATCGGATCCGGGGTTCGGGCATCCGACGACAGATTGAAAAAGCTGCTGGATCGTGAGCCGACAGACGTGGCGCGGGACTTCTCTCGCAGCCTGGAACTTCTGAATTTCCGCCAGCATAGAGATGCCTGACACCGCCCGCATTCTTCCATTCCCGACGCGGGAAACCTCGCGGCGCAGTTTGGCGCCCTGGCAAGCACTTTCGATTGCTCGTGAGTACTGGAGTCTTGCTCCTGAGGCGCGCTCGGAAGAAGTTAGAGATCGGACTCTTTCCGATCCCGATGTGTTGGTTTCGGTCTTCGGGTTGCTCAGAGATGAGCGCGAGAAATTCCCCAGGCTCGTCGCGGATGAGGCTTCGGCAATTCATGCTTGGATGAAGGCCCAAACGACGGTCGGCATTTTTGATGAGCGGTGGTACTTCCTGGCTGAGTCTGCTTTTCTGGCTGGAGTCTCCTACCGCTTGCTTGGCCAACGCGAGGAGGCGACGCGTTGGCTCGATCGTTCCGAAGCGAATTTCAGACACACCCTGAATCCGGCTCCGGGCTTGGCGAACGTGGCGTACGCGAGACTTGCTCTCCGATATGAAATGGGCCAGTTGGAGTACGTTCTGGAGTTTGCCCCCCCCCTTCGAGCGAGTTTCGAGAAGCTGGCGATGGATGCTGAAATCGCTAAATGCCGGTTGCTGGAGGCGATGACGTTGAAGCAGAGCGGACGTCTCCAGGATGCTCTCGGTGTGCTGGAACCGGTTCGTACGTGGGACGACCGCCGACTTGAAGCCCCTCTCAAGGCGCGAATCGTGTCTGAGCTTGGAGACCTTTACCAGTCGGATGATCGTTTTGACCTCGCGATGGACGCATATCGAGAGGCCTTGGCCCTCTTACAGAAGGGTGGCCCATCGCTAGCTCTCGCTGACTTGAAGATGTTCGTAGGAGAAGCTCACCGTCAAAGGGACCCGTACGCTGTAGCCCTTGAAGCATTTCAGGCAGCGGCCGCGGACTACGAAGAGATCGGATTCGCGACACGGCTCGCCTATCTGCGTATCTTCATCGCGGAAACGCTCCTCCGGTTGAACCGTAACCGCGAAGCTGAATGGCAGATCCTGGCCGCTCTACCGACGATTGAAGAACAAAAGATGGTTCCGGAGGGGTTTTCGGCTGTTGCGCTCCTGAAGGAGTCTGTCCGGCGCCGCAAGACCGATCCGAACGCTCTCCGCGAGCTCCGCGAACAGCTCCAGGCCAAGTCTTAGGGGATCCCTTCCGTAGCGGCGAGTCTGCCGCTCTTCTTCAGCCCCGGTCTTTCAGCCGGGAAGGTTGATCGAGCAAGCCCCTTCCTTCGCACTGACATTTCGGGCGAGCGTGGTGCTATCTTCCGAATATCTCCATGAAGCGCTTGTGCCTCGGTCTGGCTGCGCTCACGGCGTGCGCCGCGCTGTTCTGCGCACGATCACAACCGGAGAAGCATGCCGCGACGGACGTTCTCAATCGACACCTCTCGAGCGATCCCGCAACGCTCGATCCCACGACGACGGATGAGGAGCTGGGCCTGCGAGTCGAGGACCTGATCTTCCGACCTCTGATCGGAATCGACGCGCGACGGCATTCCGTGCCGGGGCTTGCGGTGTCCTGGTCGGTGTCCTCGGATGGACTCACCTATGAGCTGCGGCTGGATCCCAGGGCCAGATGGGAGGACGGATCGCCAGTAACGTCCAAGGATGTCGCCTTCACGATAGGACGAGTCCGCGATCCGAAGGTCGCGGCACCTAATTGGCATCCCTGGTTTGGAGATGCGGTCTCCGTCGAGACCCCGAACTTGCTCACGGCGATCGTGCGATTCCAGCGCCCCTATGCCGAGCGGCTGCTCGGTTTCAGCATGCCCGTTGTTTCCGCAGCCGCCTATGCTCGCGCCGGCGAAGTGGACCGCAAGCCCGTGGGGACCGGGCCGTACCGGTTGGAGAGCTGGGTTCCGAAACAGGCGATAACGCTCCGGCGGCGAAAGGACGCTCCCGCGTTCGAGAATTCCTTCGAGAAGATCGTCTTTCGGATCATCCCCGACAACACTGTGCGCTTTCAGGCAGGCATTCGGGGCGAGCTCGACGAGTTTTTCGTCACTCGGGACCAGATCCCGTTAGCCCAACGCTCGCCGGAATTCCAATCGAAGAACCGCCTGGTCAAGGTACCTCAGTTCCTGGTGGTGATGGTCGTGTGGAATTGCCGCAACCCGATCCTTGCCGACGCACGTGTCCGCCGCGCTCTCGCCATGGCGTTGCCTCGGGCGGAAATCGCCAGGCGGCTCTACCCGCCCGAGGGAGCCACCCTGGTGTCGGGGCCCTACCCGCCGGGTGTCCCGGAGAACTCGCCTGACGTCCAGCCTCCGCCATTCGATCCGCAAGCGAGCGCGCGACTGCTTGACGAGGCCGGGCTGAGAATGGGTCCGGATGGATTCCGTCAGCGAGGCGGCCGGCGTGTCTCATTGGAGTTTCTCTACACGACCCTCTCTCCGATCTATCGGACGATGGCCGAGGTCCTGCATGAGACCTATGCGAAGGTCGGCGTAGAACTGGTTCTGCGGCCTCTCGATTGGGCAGCCTACCTGCAGCGTTTCGCGGCTGGTGACTATGACGCCGCGCCCAATGCGGACATTCCTTACCCGCCTCATATTGATCCATTCGGCCGCTACCACTCGAGTCAGGCGCCGCCCAACGGCGACAATACCGGCTTCTACCGTAATCCCGAAGCGGATCGCCTGATGGAGGCGGCGCAGCAGGAGATGGACGACGGCAAAAGAGTAAAGCTTCTTCGCCAGGTGCATCGCCTGCTCGCCGCAGATCCACCGGCAGACTTCCTTTGGAGTGCTGACCAGTACTGGGGGATCTCCAAACGGATAGAAGGCGTCGAGACATCGCAGGTTGGCCTTTTCCACTTCCTTCGCGGGCCTCTGGCCTGGCGCCCCGCGGCGCAGTAGCTGTTCCGGGACCTTTGGAAGCCGTTCCAATGAGGCTCTCGGGCTGTGCCGAATAACCTCGAGGCGAGACGCTCATTAAGCGGGTGACCTCTAAAGAGAGTTTCTCCTTCGTATCCCGCTGTTCTGTAGCGACTTGTGGCCTCGTGACAATATGTAGCAAAGGGGGCAAACAGAGAAAGTGCGGCGTGTGGTATCGGGGGACGGCGGACCCTCCGAGACGGCCAGAGGGCCGAATAGGCGGCGACTGCGGCTGGCGGCGGAGCTGGAGGCGTTCTATCGGCAGTTGTTCCTTCCGCTAGTTCGGCGCGCGACATGGAAGCACGGTCTCTCCAAGGAGGATGCCCGCGACCTGGTTCAGGACGCGTTCGTTCTAGCCGTCGTGAAGCTCAGGGCCGGCGGGAACGCGCGGGCCTGGCTGATGAGCACCGTGGATCATCTCGCGGTCAATTTCCGCCGGAAGGGCGCCCGCCGGGCGCGGCTCGAAGCCCAGTTTCTCGATCCGGCAGACCTGCCGGATTCGATCGAAACCGATTTCGACATCGGATCCTCGGGGCAAAGCGAATGAGCACCGAACCTGAGCACGAAATCGTCCCGGCGATCCGAGCGTGGCTCGCGGCGACGGCAGATGTCGAGATACCGCTGGGTTTGTCCCGCGAGGACTCGCGCCATCGTGGCCGCGAGCTCCTCGCTGCGATCGAGGCCGGCTCCGTTGTTCCGGATCAGCTAGAAGCCGGCGACGAGTTGAAGGACATCCTCTGGGCCTCAGTTGAAGAGCTCGACGGGAAGACGCTCGGCCGGTCGACGTCTGAGGAGTGCAACACGTTCTATCAGTTCGTTGCGGCCCTCACGATGGAGAACGAATACCTCGGGGAGCGCGATGAAATTCTCCATCTCGTAGCAAGAATAGGCTGGCGCTCCGTGCCGGAGGGGCTGGAGCCCATCCTTCAGGCTCGCTCGGCGGTCTGGGAGCATGGAAATGAGGAGCGACACCGAGAGGTCTGTGAGACCGCGGATCAACTCCAGGATCAAATTAGGGCACTCGGAACACACTCGGCGACCGAACTTGTAGAAGCCGGCGAATTGTGTGCGCGGCTCCTCAAGTTGGCCGGCATTCGACCAGGCATTGTCGCAGCAGCGACGGCGGTAATGTCGGATCTTTTAGCCAGGCAGGGCCACCGACTCGGCTGGCTGGATGACGGTGAATATCTCAAGGCGGTGACGATGCTCGCTGCTGGCATGGCATACCGACACCTAGGGCGAGTCGACTTGGCGCTGGCAGCTTATGCACGCGCCTCTTCCTCTTTTCGGCGGACCGCCGGGACTTGTGATCTCGATAGAGTCAGAACGGAGCACCTCGTACTACAGCAAGTCAAAGAAGACAACGCTGCTGTTGCAGGATCGGCCTCGGCGTTGATACGTGGGCTGGTCGTTCCTAGGGACAAGATCAAAGCTCAACTTGTCCTGGCCCAGGCGCTCATCAATCTTAATCGTGCGCAAGATGCGAGGCTGATTCTCGAAGAGGCGCTCCAAGACAATGCCGTTGAAATCGAGCCTTCGTTAAAGGCTTGTCTCTTGACGAGACTAGGAATGGCGTTCTCCCACATTGGGAAGGAATCCGAAGCGGTCGCAGCCTTCAACTCTGCGGGAAGCATATTGAAATGTTTCTACCATCCGACCCAGCTGGCAGATCTGGCCGGCGCCTTAGGCGAACACCTCGGTAAGCTTGGAAAGCTCGAGGAGGCGACTTCACTTTATCGGGCTGCCCGCCTCGAGTTTCAGCGGACCGGCCAAGCCGGGTCCGTCGGATACTACAGCGTATTGGTGGCGGAGCTGATGATGCTGCTTGGCAGGAACCAGGAGGCTGAGACGGAGTTGCGTGCCGCCCTCCCGCTTATCGAGAAGTTCGAACTTCGAAGAGAAGCCGCCGCCGCCGTCGCGCTGCTTCGCGAGGCGATGGCGAAGCGGCGCACCGATGTGACGACGATCCAGGCGCTCCGGGAGCAGCTTCGGAAAGGGCTGCATTGATGAAGCTCTTTAAGCGAAGTTCGAAGAAGGAGCCGCCGTTGGAGGACCGGCGGAAGAACCGTGTCGAGAGGTTGCGGCGGCAGCGCGAGATTGAGGAGGAGCGTCGGAGACGGATGCAGACGCTTCGACCCGATCTCGGTCCCCCCTCCTTCTGGTAGGGTCGCCCGGGCCCGGTCTGCCGAGCGTTGCTGGCGAAGTCCGGCGGCTCCCTGAAGGAAGGGGCAGCAGGTAGAATGGCCGGCTCTTTATGGCGTCGCATCCTCGGAAGTCTTTGTTCCGGAAGGTGGAGAGGACGATCGAGGCGATCGAGAGATCGCCCGACGTGGGGTCCACGATTGCCCAGACGGCCAGCGCGATCGTCGAGAACTTCCGGGAGGACATGGGGGTGCGCGGGGGACGGCTGTACGAGAGGCGGGACGGCGGGTACGAGGTCACGCGCACGTTCGGGGGCGTGAGCTCCGCGCCGATCGGGCTCTTCGTCTCCGATCAGTACCCGCCGGTGCAGAGGGTCGTGGACGAGGGGGTCGTCGTCATGGATCTGATGGCGCCGGGAGTGGACCCGGAACTCGAGAAGCGGCTGGACGCGGACAGGTTCGCGGCGATCGCGGTCGGGGATGACCAGTACATTCTGTCGTTCTCGGTGGATCCGGGGGCGCCGGACGAGGACCTGATGGCCTCGCTCGGCATCCTGCGCCACGCGGTGGACCAGAAGCTGCGGCAGGAGCGATTCGTCTCCGCCTTGAACGAGGCGCGGCAGATCCAGATGTCCATCCTTCCCAGGCGGGCTCCGAAGGCCGGACCCTTCGACATGTCGGGATTCACGGCGCCGGCGGAGATCGTCGGGGGAGACTTCTTCGATTTCATCACGGTCTCGGAGCGGATCTGGGGTGTCGCGATCGCCGATGCCTCGGGACACGGGCTGCCCGCGGCGCTGCAGGTGCGGGACGTTTACACGGGACTGCGGATGGGGGTGGCGCGGGACTTCAAGATCGTGCGGACCGTCGAGCGACTGAACCGGATCATCCATCAGTCGCGCATGACGACGAAGTTCGTGTCGCTTTTCTACGGCGAGATAGAAGAGGAGGGCAACTTCATCTATGTCAACGCCGGACATCCCTTCCCGCTCCACTTCCACGCCAAGGGCGCCACGCCGCTCAAGCAGACGGGCATGGTGCTCGGCCCCTCGGGCACCGCGGCGTACAGCCGCGGGTTTCTCTCGCTGGAGAAGGGGGACGCGCTGCTCCTCTACACGGACGGCATGATCGAAGCCACAGACAGCAGGGGAAAAGAGTTCGGTATCGAGCGGCTGAAGAAGGCCTTCCTCGCGCTGCGCGACCGTCCAGCCGCCGAGATCACGCGGGCGCTCATAGACCGATTGAACGATTTCACGCAAGGTCGTCCTCCGGAGGACGACCGGACGGTCGTGGTGGTGAAGTACCTGACGGAAGGGACACCGGCGGCGGCGGGGCCGCGGCTGACAGATGGAGCGCCGAAGACGCCGTCCGGATTGTAAACAGGTTGTCGGTTGATCCCGCGCCTTCACCCCGGCCCTCTCCCGGGAGCAGAGGGAGCAGCCTAGAATAGAAGAGATGTCCACGAACGGGCCGGTCGCGGCGGCGCGGGAGGAGAAACTGTTCTCGGCGGAGGACCGGATCCGGCACGCGCGGATCCTCGTCAGCTCTGGCGCAAGCCGGCGGCCCACCTGGAGCTCGAGGAAGCCTTCCGCCTCTTCCTGGCGCGCCGGCCCGACCAGGCAAGGGAACACTGCGAGCAGTTCGAGCGCAAGTACCGTGGCAAGGACGCGGACCTCTACAAGTTGGCGGTGCTGGCCGAGGCATGGATCGCGGAGCTGACCGGAGACCTGGAGCAGTCCCGCGCGATCCTGGAGAACCTCGGCAACGAGCGGGGGTTCGAGACGGACGGCGATCGGGTCCTGGCGCGGGCGCGCATCTACGAGCGCATCGGCGACCACGATCCTGGAGAAGGCCGTCCACATCTACAGGCATCTGGACCGCTCCTTCGAGAAGGATAAATGGATCCGCGCGAGACCTCCTTGATCGCGCGCACGAGCTGCGCCGACGTCTGAGACTTCAGAACGTAACCGCTGAAGCCCGCTTCCAGAGCCGCCAGGACGTAGTGGCCCTCGGTGTGCATGGTCAGGACGATGGTGCGCACGGACGGGCTGCCACGGGAAATCGCGCGCCCGGCCTCGATGCCGTTCAGGAGTGGCATCGTGATGTCGAGGACCGCCACGTCCGGACAAAGGTCGCGCGCCAGACGGCTTGCCTCGCGCCCGTCAGAAGCCTCCCCGACGATATCGAAGCCCTCCTCTTGCAGCAGAGCCTTCAATCCCTGTCGCACAACCGCGTGGTCGTCGGCGAGCAGGATCCGGCAGGCTATTGGCGCCTCCGGAAGGGGAGGGCCACGGAGAGCACCGTACCAGTGCCCGGCGGCGCCGATCGGATCCGGACTCGTCCGCACGGCGCATCCAGCCTCTCCCGAAAGCCGAGCTCCCCCCGAGAGTCGGTTGCGAGGAGACCGTCGGGCGCCCAATCGGACAACAGCCGACAGCGCCGAGAGACCCGTTCCGGACGACGACCGGAGTCGGCCTGCTGGCGGAAGGCGATCTGCAAGATCCTTCCACCTCCCGTGAACACGCGGCCGGGCCAACGCCCGGCAGCGGAGTTTTGCCGATCGTTTCCTTCTTAACTCTCCGGGGCGCGAATTGCAACCCGACGGGTTGCCGCGGACGTCCTAAATGAGGGACACGCTCCGGAAGAAGTCGGCGGTGATCTTGAGTCCCTCTTCCAGAAGTGTCCAGGGAGGAAGACCGAAGTCCCGCCGCACGGCCGAGCCGTCGAGGACGCTGCGGCGCTGCTCGCCGGGAGGAAGGGGAACATATTCGGGCCGCTCGAGGTATCCGAGCGCGTCGGCGACCAGTTCGAAGAGGCGATTGACCGAGGTCTCGATGCCCGTGCCGAGGTTCCAGGTGCCGCTCATCCCGCTCGCCGCGGCGCGCGCCGCGGCCTCGACCAGATCGCCGACGTAGACGTAGTCGCGCGTCTGCCCCCCGTCGCCGCGGATCTTGGGTTTGCGTCCGTGCAGAATCGCTTCCGCGAAGATCGCGACCACCCCCGCTTCTCCGGTGCCGTTCTGTCCCGGGCCGTAGACATTGGCATACCGGAAGACCTGCGGCTGGAAGCCGTGAACGACGCTGTAGTAGTGGAGGTACTTCTCGATCGAAAGCTTGGCGCAGCCGTAGGGAGAAACGGGATTGGCTGGATGGTCCTCGCGCGCCGGGCGGCCCCCCTCGGGCTCTCCGAAGAGCGCGCCGCCGGTGGAGGAGAAGAGGACCCGGCGGACGCCGGCTCGCCGGCACGCCTCGAAGAGGTTCAACGACCCGAGGATGTTGGCGCGGGCGTCGTGCAAAGGGTCGGAGACACTGTGACGCAGGTCAATTTGCGCGGCGTGATGGGAAACGAAGTCGATCTTCTCTTCCCTCAGGAGCGGCTCGAGGTCCGTTTCGGCGATGTCGGCTTTGACGAAGCGCGCGGCTTCCGGCACTTTCTCGCGCCTCCCCGCGGACAGGTCGTCCACGACGACAACGCGATGGCCGTCGTCCAGATGTCGCTTCGCCATGTGCGACCCGATGAATCCAGCGCCGCCCGTCACGAGGATGTTCATAGAATCTCAGCCCGCATGATACCCGCTCCCGACAGGCGCCTGCGTTTCGATCCGAGGGCGCTCGGCTTGAAGGGCGCTCGGCGTTCCTTCTTTCGCCGTGACACGGTCCTCGTCGCGAGGGATCTGATCGGCGCCTGGTTCGCCCGGCGCCACAGGGGAGCCTGGTACGGAGGCCGCCTCGTGGAGACTGAGGCGTATCTGGGAACAGCAGACGCCGCGGCTCACTCCTGGAAGGGGAGGAGGACGCCTCGCGTGGAGCCCATGTACGGCGACGGCGGCCTTCTCTACGTGTTCTTCGTCTATGGGATGCACCACTGCGCCAATGTCGTTACGCGCGCGCCGGGCGAACCGCAGGCCGTCCTTCTGCGTGCCGCGGAAGGGCCGGAAGGGGCGCCGCCGCACCTGCTCTCGGGGCCGGCCAGGCTCTGCGACGCTCTCGGCGTGACGCGCTCGGCGAGCGGCCTGGACCTGGTGGTCCATGCGCGCTTCCGGATCTTTCTGCCGCGGGAGCGAAAGGTGCGCATCGGCGTATCGCCGCGGATCGGCGTGGACTATGCCGGAGAGGCAGCCGCGTGGCCGCTCCGCTTCTTCGATCGAGGCTCCACCGCGGTCTCGGGTCGAGGGTCCAAGACCCGAACTCCAGGGCAGGCCTGACTCCCTCGTCGTCTACCTTGGACTCTGGACTCTGGACTTCGGACTCTCGGGGGGCTTCTTCCAGCGGATGACCCCGTCCTTCCAGAGGCGCTGGAAGATCATCAGGACCTCGAGCTCCTTGATCGGCGAAATCTTGGTGATGGACTTGACGTCCCATTGGCTGTTGATGCGGGAAAGGACGAATCCCTCGTGCGGGGAGAAGGTGCGCTCGGTCAGCTCGGGGATCGAAATCGAGAGCTCGGGGATCTTCTCGCCGGTCACGCCGTCGCGTTCAAGCGCGGCGCGGATCTCGCGCTCGGCGTCGCGCACCGCTTCCGTGGCGCGGCCGTCGGCGGGATCCAGATCCGAAGCCACTCGGAACATGCGGTAGGCGGCCTGCGGGTCCTCCTTGAGGGACGCCTGCCCCCGCTGCAGGAAGTGCTCGACATCCGTATCGACGGCTCCGGGTGCGGTCGCGACGGCTCTGCTGCGCCGCGGCGCGGCTTGCGCGAGCGTCATCGTGCCGTCGCAAAGGCATTCGTAGATGAAACGGGACACCGCGAACTCGGCGTTGTGCGTCTGCAGGGCGATCTCCTCGACCGATCGCTGTCCGTTGACGTGGGGAACGATCAGCCTCTCGCTCTCCTGGAGCGTGTCCAGGTTGAGAGGCCGGAGGATCACGGGAACGGCCGAGGCGTCGGGCACTCGTTCGCGGATGCGTTTCCATTCGTCGAAGCGGTGGAGACCTTCGAGGATGATGCTCGTCACGTCGAGCGACTGCGGAACCATCCGCAGGTCCGGTTGCGTACCTTCGACGAACTCGAAGGTGGCGTCCTCCCAGAGGAAGACGTCGTAGATGGATTCCTCCGCCTTTCGCTTCATCAGCCGAAGCAGGTCCGTCTCGGAGATCGCGTTGATCATGAGGAGGATCCTGCCCAGGAGGATCTTGGATTCCTCCTGGACCTCCATCGCCTTCTTCAGCTCCTCCTCCGTGATGTAGCCGTGGGAGACCAGGAACTGCCCGAGATACTCACGCTGGTCCGAGGAGGACGTGAAGTTGATTTTCCCGTTCTGGAAGAAGAGTCGCTTCTGGACGCCGTGGCCTTCGATGACGAGGGTTCCGGTCTTCTGGCCGAGGGCCAGCCACTGGAGCAGCTCTGAGAGCTGCATCGTCTTCAAATTGCCGGAGATCCCCACGTTTGTGGGGTCATTCTAGCCGGTTCGCCGGCCGGTGGCAGGCTGCCGGGACGTCCTGCCGCCTATTCCATGGGGGGGTTGTAGGAGGGGATGCCCGTCACGGCCTCGCCGATGACGAGCGTGTGAATGTCGTGCGTTCCCTCATAGGTGTAGACGCTCTCGATGTTGGCAAGGTGGCGGAAGACCGGATATTCGTTGACCACGCCGTTGGCGCCCAGGGTCTCGCGCGCGAGCTTCGCGCACTCGCGCGCCACCCAGACGTTGTTGCGCTTGGCCATGGAGACGTGATGCGGCCGCATGGTCCCCGCGTCCTTCATCCGGCCGAGCCGCCACGCCAGGAGCTGGCCCTTCGTGATTTCGGTGATCATCCACGCCAGCCGCTCCTGCACGAGCTGGTGTGCGGCGATCGGCCGGTCCTTCCACTGCTTGCGGGTCCTGGCGTAGTCGAGCGCGGCCTGATAGGTCGCCATGGCGCTGCCGAGCGCTCCCCACGCGATGCCGTAGCGGGCCTGGGTCAGACAGGAGAGCGGGCCCTTCAGGCCTTCGACGCCGGGCAGCAGGCTGTCCGCCGGCACGCGGCAGTCCTCGAAGGCGAGCTGCGAGGTCACCGAAGCGCGCAGAGACATCTTTCCCTTGTGCTCGAACGTCGAGAAGCCCTTCGTGCCCTTCTCGACCAGAAAGCCGCGGACGACTCCGCCGAGCCTGGCCCAGACGACCGCGACGTCGGCGATCGAGCCGTTGGTGATCCAGGACTTGGCGCCGTTCAAGACGTAGGAGTCGCCGTCCTTGCGCGCCGTGGTGCGCATCCCTCCGGGATTGGACCCGAAGTCCGGCTCCGTCAGGCCGAAGCAGCCGATGGCCGAAGCGCCGGCGAGTCTCGGGATCCAGTGGTCTTTCTGCTCCTGGGATCCGTAGGAGAAGATCGGATACATCACGAGCGCGGACTGCACCGAGACGAAAGAGCGCAGGCCCGAGTCGCCTCGCTCCAGCTCCTGCATGATGAGGCCGTAGGAGATGTTGTCGAGGCCAGGCAGGCCGTAATCGGAGAGCGTCGAGCCGAAGAGCGCCATCGCGGCCATCTCGGGAATGAGCTCCTTCGGGAAGCGCCCCTGCCAGGCGGCGTCCTCGATGATCGGCAGGACCTTGTTCTCCACCCAGTCCCGCACGGTGTCGCGAACGAGGCGCTGGTCCTCGGTGAGAAGCGACTCGAAGTCCATATAGTCCACGCCTTCAAAGGCCATGCGAAGGCGAATCGTATCTCACTCAACCCCTGTCATTGCTTAGAAAGTGACTTTCATCTCCTTGGGCGAGACTCCTCTCATGGAGATTCTGAGGAGCGTAGCGACGAAGAATCTGCTCTCGTCCGTCCTCCTCTATCAGAAAGGAGCAGATCCTTTGTACGCTCAGAGCCTGCCCTGAGCTGGAAGGGCCTCTCGAAGCAGAGAGAGCAGATCCTTCGCTTCGCTCAGGATGACAGGGATGTGAGCGAAGGGATGACAGAAGGTCTAGACTCTGCCGCCGGATGAGCGTGTTCCTGGGCGGCTCGGCCTACAACATGGTTCGAGACATCGCCAACGGCTTTCTCCGCGTCAGCGAGCGGACGTTCCGCGGCTACAAGAGCGGGGAGATCACCGACTTCACGCTGGAAGCCGAGAGGCTCCTGAGGGA
Source organism: uncultured Acidobacteriota bacterium (assembly GCA_963837495.1). Taxonomy (GTDB): domain Bacteria; phylum Acidobacteriota; class Thermoanaerobaculia; order UBA5066; family Gp7-AA6; genus JAWOLE01. The sequence goes on from CAWINF010000003.1 coordinate 316,075, forward strand.
GGTCCGGTCCAATCAGCCTCCGCTTTCCGATACCGAGGCGATTCAGAAGAGGCAACAGCGGATTCAGCGCCTGCAGCAGGCGATGACGATCGCCAACGCGCGGACGCGCCGGGCGTGACGCCTCGTCCGGGACCGGATACCGGCGACCTCGGCGGGGAGCCTCACGGTCCTGCGCGCCCCGGCCCCCGCGACTGGGCCTTCGCGGCGGTCTTCTTTCTCGTGGCGACGGTCCTCTTCACATGGCCCACGGCGGCGCGACTGTCCAACGGGCTGGGCGACGTCTGGGACGCGAAATTGAACGCCTGGATCCTGCACTGGGATTTTCACCAGACCTTCCACGACCCCGCTCATCTGTTCGACGCCAACATCTTCTATCCGGCCAGATACGCGCTGGCGTTTTCGGAGAACCTCTACGGCGCGGCGCTCTTCGGCTTTCCGCTGTATGCCGCCGGAGTCTCGACGCTGACGGCCTACAACTTTCTGTTCCTGCTCGGGATGTTCCTCTCGGGCGTGGCGGCCTGGGCCCTGGCGTTCTACTTCACTCGGGATGCCTCCGCCTCGCTTCTGGCCGGCGTGGTCTACGCCTTCGTCCCGTGGCGTCTGGCGCAGATCCCGCACATCCAGTACCAGTGGGGAGCTTTCCTCGCGCTTCTCCTCCTCTTTCTCCTGCGGTATCTGGAGACCGGTCGGCGGCGGGATCTGGCGCTCTTCGCGCTGTTCTTCGCCTGGAACGCGGCGACGAACGTCCACTACGCGCTCTTCTCGGGTATCGCCGTGGCGGTCGTCCTCGCCTACGAGTGGTTGTCCTCCGAGCGGAAGAGCTTCTGGCGGCGCGTCGCGGCCAGTGTCGGTGCCGCCGTCGTGGCGGGGATTGTGGTCCTTCCCTTCTACGTCCCCTATGCCAGGGCTTCCAGGCTCTACGGCATGCGCCGCGGCGAGGACGAGATCGCCGCGTTTTCCGGACGGCCCGTGGACTTCCTGACGGCCGGCCCTCAGAACAAGCTCTACGCTCCGCTGACGCAGAAGCTCGCGCAGGCCGAGGGAGATTTCTTCCCGGGCCTGGCCGTGATCGCTCTGGCCGTGGCCGCCGTCGTGGCCGGGCGCGCGCGCCCCGATCCCGAGAGGCGCTCCCCTTCCGCCGGGCGCCGGCAAATCTCCCGGGCTCTCGATATCCTGATCGGACTCGGCCTCGCCGTCTGGGCGGCGCGGGAGGTCTTCTCCCTCGTCCAGCTCGGACCGTTCAGTCTCCGTGATCCGAGCCGCATCCTTTTTTTCGTGACGGTTCTCCTCGCGGCGCGTCTCATCCTGGCGTTTCCGGCAAGATCGCGGTTCGCGGACCTGTCCGACCTTCTCCAGCGCATGAGCCTGGGCAAGCGCCGCGGCCTGCTCCTCGCCGTCGCGGCCACGGGCGTCCTCATCGCGCTCGGCATGCACACGCCGTATTACCGCTTTCTGGTGCAGTCCTTCGGCTCCGTATTCCGCTCTCTGCGCGTTCCCTCTCGCGGCATCGTGCTCTTCGACCTCGGACTCGGAATCCTGGCCGCCTGGGGGCTCTCGCTCCTGTCGAGGAGGAGGCGCTGGCTACCGGCCGCGGCCTTGCTCCTGACCGCGATCGAATACCGCGCCTTTCCCGTAGACATCAGCCCCGTCGAGAAGGAGCCGGCGCCTGTTTACAAATGGCTCGGCGCGGTCTCCTTTTCCGGAGCTGTCATCGAATTGCCCTTCGCGACCGACAGCGAGGTCGATTACGAGTTCCGGTCGACCGCCCACTGGAGACCGCTCGTGAACGGCTATTCCGGTTTCGCGCCTCCCCGGCACAACGAGCTGGCCGCGATGTTCGCCGAGAAGCCAATCCACGCGGTGGTCTGGACGAGGATCGAGGAGATGGGGGCCTGCCTGCTCGTCGTTCACTCCCGGGCGATCCCGGACGAGTCCCGAGGGTCTTACGCCGGGCTGCTGCGGGCGGGGATCGATCGGCGCAGGATCGAGCCGATCACAACCTTCGGCCACCGCGGCGCGCCGGATCTGGTCTTTCGCCTGACTGTCTGTCCGCGCTTTGATCCGCGCATCCCGGAATCGGAGAAGGAGGCCGCGGCCCGACGGACACTCGAGGGGGTCCTGGACCTCGAGCATAACCTGCACCCTCCCTTCGGCGTCCTCGACGTTCCCAGAGAAGACGACACCGTCGCTCCGGGAGCGTGGTGTTACGGATGGGCGCTCGACGACTCCGGCATCGCGGAAGTCCGCGTCTCCTTCGATGAGGGGCCGGACGCGCCGGCGGCCATTCATCAGCCGCACCCGGGAGTGCGCGAGGCTCATCCCGACTATCCCGAGAACGACGCGGCCGGATTCGGTTTTGCCGTTCCGCAGCTGCCCCGGGGGCCGCACACGATCAAGGTGATCTTCGTGGGCCGGGACGGCGGCACGACGGAGCTGACTCGTCCGATCAACATTCGCTGATCCGCGCCGGGAAGCGCAATCCACGGCTCTCGATCCCTTATAATCCCCGCCCTTCATGGACGTGACCCCTCTCTCCCGGATCGGGGAGAAGACCGGCCATACCGCGACAGTGCGCGGTTGGCTGTACAACCGGCGCTCGTCGGGGAGGATCCAGTTCCTGATAGTTCGGGATGGAACGGGCTACCTCCAGGCGGTCGTCGCGAAAGCGGACGTGGAGCCCTCGGTCTGGGAGACAGCGGAGAAAGCGGCGCAGGAGTGCTCGCTCGTCGTCACGGGGACCGTGCGCGAGGAGAAGCGCGCTCCCGGCGGTTACGAGATGGCGGCCTCGGGCGTGGAAATCCTGGGGGCCTCGGAGAACTATCCGATCTCGCCCAAGGACCACGGCGTGGACTTCCTGATGGGACTGCGCCATCTCTGGATGCGCTCCTCGCAGCAGCACGCGGTCCTGCGGGTGAGGTCGGAGATCGAACAGGCGATCCGCGATTTCTTCTACGAGAGGGACTTCGTCCTGATCGACTCCCCGATCCTGACCGGGTCCTCGGTCGAAGGGACTTCGACGCTTTTCGAGACCGACTACTTCGGGGAGAAGGCCTACCTCTCGCAGTCGGGCCAGCTGTACCTGGAGCCGGCGGCCGCCGCCTTCGGAAAGGTCTACTGCTTCGGGCCGACCTTCCGCGCGGAGAAGTCGAAGACGCGGCGGCATCTGACCGAGTTCTGGATGATCGAGCCCGAGGTCGCCTTCCTGGAGTTCGAGGGGCTCTGCGAGCTGGCCGAAGACTTCGTCGTGTCGCTCGTCTCCCGCACGCTCGAGCGCTGCCAGGAGGACCTGAAGCGCCTGGAAAGGGACACCTCGAAGCTCTCCGGCGTCCGCAAGCCCTTTCCGCGCATCACCTACCGGCAGGGGATCGACAAGCTCCGCAAGAAGGGGTTCGAGGTCAAGTTCGGCGACGACCTGGGCGCCGACGAGGAGACGGCGCTCGCGTCGGAGACCGATCAGCCTCTGATCGTGTCTCGGTTCCCCGCCGCCATCAAGTCCTTCTACATGCAGCCGGACCCGGAGGATGCCGAGGTCGTCCTGGGCCTCGACATGCTCGCGCCGGAAGGGTACGGCGAGATCATCGGCGGCTCGCAGCGCATCCACGACCTGACGTTGCTCGAACGCCGGCTGAAGGAGCACAAGTTGCCGAAGGAATCCTACGAGTGGTATCTGGACGTGCGCCGTTACGGGACGTTCCCGCACTCCGGTTTCGGAATGGGCCTCGAGCGATTGGTCACCTGGGTCTGCGGGATCCACCACCTTCGGGAGGCGATCCCCTATCCGCGGACGCTAAAGCGCATTTACCCATAACTTCCTTTACTTAATCTCTTTACTTCTTTACACTCAGGTTATGAAAAGCACTGTCTCTTCCAAAGGCCAGATCACGGTTCCCAAGAGCGTGCGGACGCGTTATGCGCTCGAGCCAGGCACCGAAGTGGAGTTCGAACTTCGGGAGGACGGGGCCCTGTTGCGAAAGAAGCGGGCGAGTCGCCATCCGATCTGGGACGCTGTGGGATCGATGCGAGGGAAGTTTCGCTGGCCGAAGGGAATTCCCCATACGGTGGACGCCTACATCGATTACGTTCGCGGGGGGTCCTACGAGGAGCTGACAGGACGCCGACCGCGCCGAAAGAAGAAATGATCACGGCAGTCGACACGAATGTTCTCATCGACGTGGGGATCGAGGACGCGGCGAGAGCCGGAGCGGCGGCTCGGGTGCTCGAAGCCTGTGCGTCCGAGGGCGCGCTCGTCGTTTGCGACGTCGTACTCGCGGAGTTCGCGCGGGGGTTTCCTCCGGACGAGGACGCAGCGAGGTGGATCAGGGACTTCGGCATCGCCTACGACCCGATCCGGGAAGAAACGGCCGTCGAGGCCGGGAGGATCCATGCTCGGTACTCGGAGCGCGCGGGTCGGAGGAGAGCACGGAGCATCGCCGACCTGCTCATCGGCGCTCACGCATTGCGGCAGGCGAACCGGCTTCTCACGCGCGATCGCGGTTTCTACTGTGACTATTTCCGCGGCCTGAAAGTAATCGAACCGGCATGACGGCGAAGCCGCTTCCATCGGTCGGCGTCGTGTCGCTCGGGTGTCCGAAGAACCTGGTGGACACGGAGGTGATGCTGGGGCATCTCGCGCGGGCGGGGCACGCGATCGTTCCGGACTCCGCGGCGCGCGTCGTGATGATCAACACGTGCGGGTTCATCGACCGGGCCAAGGAAGAGTCCGTCGAGGCGATCCTGGAGCAGGTCGAGAGGAAGAAGCGCGGCGAGATCGACCGCGTCATCGTCGCCGGCTGCATGGTCCAGAAGTACGGGCAGGAGCTGGCCGACGAGATTCCCGAGGTGGACGCCTTCCTCGGGCTGGACGAGCTGGAGCTCGCGCCGGCGGCGGTTTCGGGTCTCTCCACGTTGCCGCGCTTCACGGAAAAGCCGCTGGCGACGCGGCTCTACGACGAGGCGGCGCCGCGGGTGCTCTCGCGCAACCGCGGTTATGCGTACCTGAAGGTCGGCGAGGGGTGCGACAACCCCTGCACCTTCTGTACGATTCCTCAGATGCGGGGCCGCCAGCGAAGCCGGACGCTCGACTCGCTTGCCGCCGAGGCCAGGGCTCTCGAAGCGCGGGGAGTCTCGGAGCTGGTCCTGATCTCGCAGGACACGACGCGATACGGCGAGGACCTGGGCATGAGGCGCGTGGGGCTCGCGCGCCTCATGGAAAGGCTGCTGTCGGAGACGTCCTTGCCCTGGATCCGTTTTCTTTACGCCTATCCGAAGACCCTGGACGACTCGGTCCTGGAGCTCATGGCGCACGAGTCCCGCTTCGTCCCATACGTGGACATTCCGCTGCAGCACGTCTCCCGAGCGATCCTGTCGAAGATGCGCCGGGGAGGGGATCCCGCGTCCTACACCGCTCTCCTCGGGCGGATGAGACGGATCGTGCCGGGAATCGCCATCCGGACGACGTTCATCGTGGGCTTTCCGGGGGAGGGGGAATCCGAGTTCCGCGAGCTCTGCGAATTCGTCCGCAGCGCCGAGTTCGACAACCTCGGCGCCTTCACCTACTCGCCCGAGCCCGGCTCCAAATCAGAACCGCTGGGCGACCCGGTCCCGCCCGAGGAGAAGGAGAGGCGAAAGGACTTCCTGCTGTCGCTCCAGCGTCCGATCGCGAGGCGAAAGAACCGCGCGCTGCGCGGCCGGACCCTCGAGGCGATCGTCGAAGGGCCGTGCGAGGAGACCGAGCATCTGCTGGAGGGCCGCCTTCGTTCTCAGGCTCCCGAGATCGACGGCCGCCTGCTCATCAACGACACCGCCGGCCGCGACGTTCAACCCGGACAGATCGTCCGCGTGAAGATCACCGAGACACACGACTACGACCTCGTGGGAGGGATCGTCTGAAGCGATTCGCCGGCTCCCCGATCTCCCGATCACCCGAACACCCGATCGCCCGATCGGCCTGACCCATGCGCGTCGTCCGAGACCCTCTCCGAGCCTCCGACCTTCGACGGGGCGGCGTCGTTACGATCGGAAACTTCGACGGCGTGCATCGGGGGCACCGGAGAATCCTGGAGACCGTGGTCGGCCGCGCCAAAGAGATCGACCGGCCCTCCGTCGCGATCACGTTCGAGCCCCATCCCCTGGCCGTCCTGCGGCCCGATCATGCCCCGCGGCGCATCCAGACGCTGCGGCAAAAAGAGGAGGCGATCGAGGCTCTTGGGATCGAGAAACTCCTGATCATTCCCTTCACGCGGGATTTTTCGTTGACCGAGCCCGAGGACTTTGTGCGGGACTTCCTCGTCGCGAGGCTGGGCGCCTCCGAGATCTACCTCGGGCAGCACTTCGCGTTTGGCCGGGGGAAGCGCGGCGATCTCCCGCTCCTGAAACGCATGGGACCGGAATGCGGATTCCTGGCGTCGGGCACGGAAGAAGTCATCTACAAGGACGAGCCGATCTCCTCGACGCGGATCCGCAACGCGCTGGAGCGGGGGGAGATCGCCGAGGCCAACGTGATGCTCGGCCGCGAGTACGAGCTGGACGGGATCGTCTCGAAGGGGGAGAAGGTGGGCCACAAGATCGGATACCCCACGATCAACCTCGCCCCCGAGAACGACTTCCATCCCGCCGACGGGGTGTACGTCACGCGGATCGAGATCCGCTCCTTCGGCCGGCGGTTCGGCGGCGTGACCAACATCGGCACGCGTCCCACGCTTTACGAGGACAAGAAGGCGACGATCGAGACCTTCGTCCTCGACTTCTCGGCCAACGTTTACGGCGACAGGGTCCGCCTCTTCTTCCTCGATCGCCTGCGCGAGGAGCGCAAGTTTCCCTCCGTCGAGGCCCTCACGGAGCAGATCACCCGCGACATCGAAACCGCCCGCGCCTACTTCGCCCGCACTCCTGCGACGGACAGCGGCGGGCTCAAGCCCGCTTGACAGCCTCCGGGGGGCCGGCTAGCATGAATTTCCCGGGCATGTCCGACAAACGACGCCGCTCTCTCCTCGCCTCGCTGGTGCTCCTCGCCGTCAGCGTGGGGCTGCTGGCAGGATCGCTTCACGGGCACCCTCTCGGGTCTTCCGAACAGGAACGCGATTGCGGCGTGTGCAAATGGTTCCACGCGGTCGGCGCGGCTCCTCTCCCCGACGGAATCTCCCTGGAGCCGATGCTTCGAGTCGCCGCTCTCCTCGTTCCCGCCCGCACGGGCATCCCTTCGGCTCCAGCCACGGCGGGTTCGAGTCCTCGCGCTCCTCCCGGCCGCTAAGCCGGCGCGACGACGCCCCCGTCTCTCGGTCGAGCGATCACGCTCGCCGGGGAGACGGATGCGGTCGCGCCCGGGATCCGATCGCCGGGGCTCGTTTTGCCTCCGGCGATGACTTGGAGACGCGATGAGACTCATTGTTCGACGAGAACACGCCACGATTCGCACTGGGCCGGGGAGGAGGCGTTGAACCTGCTCCTGGCGGTCCTCGCGATCCTGACGTCCTTCTGGATCGTCGTCCGCGAGGCGAGTCCGTATGTTCTGGCCGGGCTCGCGGTGGCGGGCCTCCTCCACGAGTTCGTGGACACGCGACGGATCACCGCGGCTATGGGAGGAAGGACCTGGAGGTCGATCTTCGTCGCAACGTTCCTGGGAGCTCCTCTTCCTTTTTGTTCCTGTGGAGTCCTGCCCGCGGCCGTTTCGCTCCGCCGAAAGGGGGCCGGCCGCGGCGCCACGATCGCGTTCCTCGTCTCAACGCCGGAGACCGGGATGGACTCGCTCTTTCTCTCCTGGGGCCTTCTGGGTCCGCTCTTCGCGCTGGTTCGAGCCCTGATCGGCATGCTCATGGGCGTTCTGGCGGGGGGAGTCGCGATGCTGCGCGGAGGTCCCGAGTCGGATGGCGCTCTGCCTGTCCCCCCGTCGGTCTCATCTTCACCCGATGAGCCCGGAGATCCGGCCGACACTCTCGCGACGAGGCTCCGGCGGGCGATGCGCTACGGATTTCTCGAGCTCTTCGGCGACATCGCCTTCTGGCTGCTTCTCGGGCTCGCCGCGTCCGGAGTCCTGATGGCCCTCGTGCCGGAAGGGTTCTTCGCGCGATTCCTGCCCGGCGAGGCGATTTCGTTCCTGGTGATGGCCGCCGCCGGCGCGGCCACATACGTCTGTGCCAGCGCATCCACGCCGCTTGCCGCGGCCATGGTCGCGGGCGGCTTGAACCCCGGAGCGGCGCTCGTCTATCTCCTGACTGGCCCGGCGACGAATCCGGCGACTCTTCTGATCGTGGGGCGCCTCTTCGGCCGGAGAACGGTGGCCGCCTATCTCGGGACGGTCTTCGCGGTATCGCTCGGGGCCGGCTTCCTCGTGAATCGGTTCGTGCCCGTAACGGCGTCTCTCCCTCAGACGCCGGCTCCGGCCGGTGTTCTGCGCGGTCTGATCGAGTTCGTCTCCGCCCTCTCGCTGCTGGGACTGATGGTCTTCGTCCTCCGGCGGCGCGGCATTCGAAAAGATGTCCTCGATCTGATCGAGCAGGCCCGGGAAATCGGCCGGTCGCTGCGCGGGATGCGCTGGCGTTTGTTCCTGCGGCGCACAGGGCTGGCGGCGGGCGTTCTCCTCGTCGCGTTCTGGCTGTCGAGCGCCTTCTTCCGGGTTGCTCCGGGAGAACTCGCGGTCGTGCGGTTACTGGGCAGAGTCGAATCCGCCGAGATCGGGCCCGGACTGCACGTGGCGGCGCCGCCTCCCTTCGGGCGTGTCGAGCTCGTTGCGGCGGACGCCGTGAGAACAGCCGAGATCGGATTTCGGGCGCCTCCCCTTACGGCAGCCGCCGGGCCGTCTCCAGGGACACCAGCTCGTCGCGCGGTACGCCGATCTGGTGATCTGCGTCAATCGGCGTTTGATCTGCCACGGCAGCCCGGCGGCCGTCCTGACCGAAGAGAACCTGCGCAGGCTCTACGCGGGAGCCGTCTCCATCCACCATCACGACGCCCCCCATCACGACGCCCACCATCATGACACCCACCATGACGACACTCGAGGTCCGGCGCATGAATGAAGCGCTCGCATTGCCGTTCTTTCAGCGCGCCCTGGCCGGCGGAGTCATCGTCGGCCTGATCCCAAGCCTCCTGGGCGTGTTCGTCGTTCTTCGCAGGTCCTCTTTCTTCGGAGACGCGATCGCGCATGCCTCCCTGGCCGGCGTGGCGGTGGGAGTCGTCACGGGAATCCCGCCCCTCCTGGCAGCGGGAGCGGTCGCGATCGGGATCGGCGTCGTCTTGAACCGGTTCGAGCGGACCAGTCGCCTTTCGATCGACACGATCCTGGGTTTCATCCTCGCCTTCTTCATGGCGCTCGGAGTTCTCATCCTTTCCCTGCGTCCGGGGTACCAGCCCGACCTCCTCTCCTACCTCTTCGGGAGCATTCTTTCGGTCAGCGCGGGGAGCCTCGTCACCGTCGGGGCGATCGGTCTCCTCGTGGTGACCGCCATCCTGACTCTTCGACGGCCTCTCACGTTCGCGACCTTCGATGCCGACGGCGCGCGGGTCTCCGGGATCCCCGTGGACCGCGTGCTGACGCTGTACAACGTCCTCCTGGCGCTGGTCGTCATCGCGAGCATTCGCGTCGTCGGCGTCATCCTGGTCAGCGCTCTCCTGGTCCTGCCCGCCGCGACCGCCAAGCGGCTGGCGAAATCAGTCGGCGGGATGTTCCTCCTGGCGCCCATCTTCGGAGTCGCGAGCGTCCTCATCGGGCTCTTCCTCTCGCTCTACTGGAACGCGCCGTCCGGCCCCACGATCACCCTCGTGTCGGGGGTGGCCTTCCTGGCGGTCGGCCTGGTCAGGCAGAGAGCGGCCTGACCTCGTCGGGTGGTCCTGGTTCCCGCTAATCCCGTCCGGCCGCACCCGGCAGAAGGCGCGCGGAGTTCATCAGGAAAGCGAGCTCCGAGCCGACGTGGATGGCGGCGGCCCAGAGAGGACTCAGCTGGCCCGCCGCGGCGAGAACGATGCCCGCCAGATCCACGAAGATCGTGCCGCCGAAGTTCTGGAAGATGATGCGCCGGCAGCTTCTCGCAACACGGATCGTCTCGGCGAAACGCTCGAGGTCGTTGCCCAGAAGCAGGATGTCGGCGGATTCGCGGGCCAGGTCGGTGCCGGAGCCCATCGCGACCCCGACATCGGCTCCCGCCAGCGCCGGGGCGTCGTTGATGCCGTCGCCGATCATGGCGACCCTCCGTCCTTCCGACCGAAGCCTCTCGATCTCCGAGAGCTTGTCCTGCGGGAGGAGCTCGGCCAGGACTCTTCCGATCCGGAGCTGCGCGCCGATGCTCGCGGCGATCTCCCGAGAGTCTCCGGTAAAGAGGAGTGTCACGATTCCGAGGCCGTGGAACTTCGCGACGGCTCGCGCGGCCTCCGGCCGCAGGACGTCGGCGATCTCGATTCCTCCGAGCAGCCGTCCGCTTTTCGCGACGAGCATTCCGGAGGAAGACGGCGTCGCCGCCGCGAGGGGAATCTCGCGCTCGCACAGAAACCCCGGCGTCCCGACCAGAATCTCGTCCGGGCCGACGTTGACGCGAATCCCCTGGCCGGGCCGGTACTCGAAATGGTCCGGGTCCGGAGGAGAGACGGAGAGCTCCTGAGCCCTCTTGAGGACGGCGGCGGCCAGAGGGTGCTCCGACGGCCTCTCCGCTGCGGCGGCCGACGCCAGCACCGCCTCGGCCGTCACGCCGGGAACCGGATGGATCGCCACGACGGCCGGCGCGCCAAGCGTCAGCGTTCCTGTCTTGTCGAGAACGACCGTGTCGATCACGGCGAGCTGCTCGAGTGTCTTCCCTTCACGAACGATGCACCCGAGGCGAGCCGCCCGGCCGAGGGCGCCCAGGATGGCCAGAGGTGTCCCGGCGGCGACTCCGCACGCGCCCGCGACGATGACGACCGCGATCGCCGAAGTGACGTTTCGAGTCAGCGCCAGCGTGACCGCGGCTGAGAGAAGCGCAAAGACGACGAGGTATCCCGCGAGACGATCGGCGAGCCTCTGGACGGGCGCGCGCGACCGGCGGGCCCGCTCCACCGTCTCCAGGATTCCGGCGAAGACCGTTTCGCGGCCGGTCCCGGTGAGCCGGACGATCAGGGCTCCGGACTGATTGATCGTTCCCGCGTAAACGAGAGAGCCGGCCACCTTCTCGACCGGCAGGGACTCGCCGGTGATCGCCGCCTGATCCACGAACGAGTGCCCGGAGACGACTTCGCCGTCTACCGGGATGCGGCTTCCCGGCCAGATCTGGATCGTGTCTCCCGGGGACAGCTCGGACACACGAACTTTCCGGGTGCCCCCGCGCTCCCGCAAGAGTGCGGTGTCGGGAAGAAGCGGGACGAGATCGGACAGGGCGCGATTTCCGCGATGGACCGTCATCTCCTCGAGGACCTCGGCCGCCAGGACGAAGAGGACGATGATCGCGGCCGTGAAGTGCTGGCCGATCGCGAGCGCCGCGAGCACGGCGATCGACATCGAGAGCTCCATCGTCATGCGGCGGCGCCAGATCGCTTCCGCCGCCTCGCGGAAGATCGGGTAGCCGCCCACGACTGCAGCGAGAAGGGAGAACACGTCGAAGCGGAAGAGGGGTTGCCAGTAACCCAGCCTGCCGGCGAGAGCAAACAGGGCGACCAGCCCGATGCGGACGAGATCGGCGGTCCGCGAAGGCACCTGCCGGTCCTCTGCGGTCGGGGCGGGCGGAATAGTCCTGCGGGGCTTCTCCAGCGCCGCTGCTGCGTCCCGTTCAGCCAAGGGATCGGACCTTCGCCGAAGCTCAGAAGCTGACCTGGGCTCGCACCGCGAAGCGGCGCGGCGGGATCACGTGGGTTCCGCCGTTGACCGAGAGGATGTTGTAGAGACCCTTCTTGTCGAAGGCGTTTAAGACCATCGCCTGGATCGAGACCGGGATGTGGTATCTGGCCAGGTCCGCGCCCAGGGAGAAGTCCCAGACCGTCCGCGACTTGACCCGGTAAGGGTCGAGGTCCGTCCCGGCATGGTTGGCGTCGAGGTAGGGCAGGGCGAAGGAATTGTCGGGATCTCCGACGAGATCCTCGGGCGCCCCTCCGCTGACGAGCCCGGAGTCGTAGCGAACGTTCGTCCCGAGCCAGAAGCCCGTGTCCGCCACGTCGTAGAAGAGCCCGAATTGGAGCGCGAGGTCCTGGTCGTGGTCGATCAGGAAGGGGCCTCCCGTCACGGCATCCACCGCTTCCTGATCGAGGAACAGTCCTCCGGCCGGGGGAGGAACGTAGATGACGTGCGTGTGTCCCGCCGACGCGAAGCCCCGGAATCCATGGATCTGCGCGACATCGAGGCGGATGTCCCAGCCCTTGTAATCGCCGCTCGCGAAGGCGAGCGGGAAGAGCACGCCGGTGTTCTCGAACTGGTCCTGATCGCCGGCGTTCCTCGTGTTGCGTTCCCAGTAGTCGCCGTCGAGCCGCACCTTGCTGCCGAGGGCCTGCTGGACTCCAACCGTCCAGTAGTCCTGCTTCTCCGAATGGACGACCAGGACCCCTCCTCCGAGCTCCCGGGAATCCATGACCGCCGGGGGAACGATCGAGGCCGCCTGCTCCGACGAGGAGAGCAGGATGTTCTCGTACTCCGGAGTGTAGAGCACACGGTTGTAGGCGGCTCGAAACACGGTTCCGGTGGAAGGAATGTAGTAGGCCAATCCGACGCGGGGCTCGAGCTGTACGTCCGTGGCCGGCAGGTTGTTGTGGTCGTACCGCAGTCCGAGATTGGCGGTCACGTTTTTGAAGTGCAGGTTGTCCTGAATGTAGGCGGCATAGTAGGTGCCGGTCCGCTCGCCGTTGAACACGAAGGGAACGCCACCCCGGGTCAGGTCGTAGGCGGCGATGTTCGGGTTGTAAGCGTCCGACTCCGGATCGTTGAACGCGGGATCGGTGATGCCGAAACTGAAGAACTCCTTGATCGGGAACTTCTTGTAGACGCCTCCGATCTTGACCTCGTGGATCCCGCTCACCCAGGTGAAGTTGGGCGCGATCCCGTAGTTCTCGAGAGAACGGTTCGAGTCGGAGAGAATCGGGGTGTCGCCGGCGGAGGGATACAGCGTGAACTTGGTAAAACGATAGAAGCCCGTGGCATCGGCGATGGAGGTCGGCGAAAGCAGATTCTGCCAGCCGAGGTTGTAGTTCTGGTCATAGGTCGCCACCGCCTTGTCCTGTCCGTTCTCCTCCTGGCTGAACGCGTTTGTGACGTGGCGGGCCGTCCGGCCGAGGATCGCGCTCAGACGAAACGCGTTGGAGTTGTCGGGCGTACTGGTATCGAACCGGAGGAAGGCCCGCTGGGTGTCCCCGTTGTTGTTCAGATTGTCGAAGTTGACCGGGTCCGTGAAGTAGTCCGACCCGGACGCGGCCAGGGAGCCGTAGAGCCCGAAATGGTCGGATCCGGTCCCGATCGAGGTGCCGGCCTCGTAGGTGTCGAACCGCGAATAACCGCCGTGGACCTCTCCCTTGAAAGGGGATCCGAGCCCGGACTTCGTCACCATGTTGATGACGGCCCCGATCTTCTCGCCGTACTCGGCGGGGACGTTGCCGTAGATGACCTCAAGGGATTGAGCGATCTCCGGGTCGAGCGAGTTCGAGAACGTGACGCCCGTCTGGTCGGAGACCGTCTGGCCGTCGATCACGAACTCGGCCTGGCTGTGCGCCCCCTGAAAATGAAACCGGCCGTTCTCGTCCTTGGCAAACCCGGGCGTGGAGGTCAGGATCTCCTCCATGGCCCGCGAGGCGACCGGGGCCGGCGCCCTCTGGATGTAGGACTTGTCGATGTCGATGTGCGACACCGAGGTGTCGGTTTCGAGGGCGGTGCTCGGCTCGGCCTCGACCGTCACGGATTCGGTCACGCTGGAGAGTTCGAGCTTGACGTCGACCTGCCTGGGAACGGCGCTTCGGACGTCGACAGTCTGATGCGACGGTTTGAACCCCTGAACCTCGATGTGCACCTCGTAGGGGTTGAAGGGAACGTTGAAGAACTGGTACCGGCCGTCCTTTTCGGTTCGCGTCTCGTCGTGGAACCCGGTGATGTCGTTTCGAAGAATCACCGGGACGCCGCCCATGGGTTTGTCATCCGGTCCCGTGACCGTTCCATGCACGGCCCCGGCGGAGACGGCCGCGCGGGCAGGTCCCGCGAGCGCCAGGAGACAGAGCAACGCGGCCGTGGCGAAGCGCGGGACGGATCGAAATCGAGTATCGGTCATGTCGAGATCTCCTAAAGCCTGATAATCCGGCGGAAAACGCCGGCGCCTCCCGGAGGGAGGTCTATTGGGAGTCGATCTGGCTAAAGGAGGGTCGGAGGAGCTCGGGAGGAGGGTTGTCCGAGGGGGATGGAACGGACCGCAGCCGGAAAAGCGTAGTCCGCCGAGGAGACAGCAACGATCGCGGGAGCGGCGGCCGCCTGGGAGCAAGCGCCGGCGAGCCGGTGCCACTGGCAGGCGAGGCACGGGGCCTCCTTGACGAACCGGATGACCGCGTGCCAGTGCGAAGCCTGAGAGTGCGGGTCGTGGGTCGTGACGGCTTGCTCGGTCCCGGCCGACATCCCGCCGGCGAGCTCGGCGAGCGGATGGTTGTGGGGCGCCGTCGAAATCGCGGCGACCGCCGCGATCAACGCGCCGCACAGGAGCCGCCGGACCAGCGTCAGCGTCCGCACCAGATCGAGGTTACGAGACGGCGCGGGCGAAGTCAATTTCGTAGGTTCAGATTGTCGCCGCCGGGCGGAAGGCGCGGCGGTATCCGGCGACGGCCAGGAGCACCGCGCCGAACGTCCCGACGATCGTCGCCCCGGTCGGCAGGTCCCAGAGGTAGGAGAGGCAGACGCCGAGGGCCGACACGACGGCTCCCATGGTCCACCCGATCGCCAGGCGCGGTCCGAGACGCTCGGTGAAGAGCATCGCCGTCACGGCCGGAACAATGAGAAAACAGAAGACGAGCAGGACCCCGGCGATCGCGACCGACGAGGTCACGACGAACCCGAACGACATGTAGAAGAGAAAGTCCCAGAACCGGATGTTCAGGCTCTGCCGCTCCGCTTCCGCCTCGTTCATCGAGATGAGGAGGAAGCGCCTGCGGAAGAGGTAGTGAAAGAGGCCGACGAGCGCGTAAAGGACGGCGGTCTTGAACAGCTCCTTCCAGGACACGGACAGAATGTTGCCGACGAGCATCTCTTTCAGGTGCTCCGTCTCCTGCGTCGCCTTGGACATGACGAGGATCGCGACGGCGGCCGACACCGCATAGACGATTCCGATGATGGCCTCCTGGGGGATGCGCGTCTTGCGTGAGTGCGAGCGGGACATGGCGAAGATCGCGGCTCCCAGGAACGTGAACCCGAGCGAGAAGAGATACGCGGTGCTCGAGTGAAGATCGTAGCCGGCCAGATAAGCGACGGTCGTCCCGAGCGCGGCGATCTGGGCGAGCGAAAGATCCACGAAGATGACACCGCGCTCGACGACGTGGACGCCGAGATAGGCGTGAATCCCGGTCAGAATCAGGCTCGCGACGAACGCCGGAAGCAAGATCTGGAAAATGGTCACTTCTTCCCCTGCATGGCCTTGACGAAGGCGTCGATGTCATGGTCGAAGAGGGAGAAGTAGTCCTTGATCCCGGGGATACCGCCGACGGAAGGGTAGAAGGTCACGACGGCGGCGCCGGTCTGCGCGCCGATGAAGTTGGGCGTCTTCAGGTCGAAGTACGGCTCGACCAGGATCACCGGGACCTTCTGCTCCTTGATCAGGTTGATGATCTCGAGGGTGTGCGAGGGGGTCGGCGGAATGCCGGGCTTGGGCTCGACGTGCCCGACAATCACGAGCTTGAAATGCTTCGCGAAGTTCGGCCACGAGTCGTGGAAGGTGACGATCTTCGTGCCCGCGTAGGGACCCATCTTCGCGGCCCACTCCTTCTCCTTCTCCGAGAGGCGGGACTCGAAGGCCGCGAGGTTCTTCTCGTAGGCCGCCCGGCCGGAAGGGTCGAGCTCGGAGAGCTTCGCGGCGATCGCGCGGGCGATGACGCGTCCGTTGTCGGGGTCGGTCCAGTAGTGCGGGTTGCCGTACGGGTGAACGTCCCCCATGGCCCGGGTGATCTGCGTCGTGGGCCGCTGCAG
The DNA here is from genome assembly GCA_963837495.1 of uncultured Acidobacteriota bacterium. Classification (GTDB taxonomy): domain Bacteria; phylum Acidobacteriota; class Thermoanaerobaculia; order UBA5066; family Gp7-AA6; genus JAWOLE01. Next base: position 332,168 of record CAWINF010000003.1, read on the forward strand.
GATGTCGCAGCCGATCGAGGCGTCGAGATAGCCGGCGCTGCCCGGATGGATCTTGTCGTTGCGGCTCTGGTCGATCAGCGGCGGCAGGTAGCCGATCTCCAGTTCCAGCCCCGCGACGATGAGCAGGTCGGCCCGCGAGAGCTTCAGGATGAAGGAGGGCTTCGCGTCCACGAAGTGAGGGTCCTGGTACCCCCTGGCAAGGGCCGTCGTCTCGACCCGGTCTGCCCCGACGGCTTCCGCGATCGAAGCGAAGTCCTGGAGGCTCGACACGACTTTGACTTTCGCAAAGAGCGGCGCCGACAACAGCAGCGCGGCCAGGGCGATCGAAGGCTTCTTCATTTGTGTCTCCTAGAACGGATGGGCGCCATGGGCGCCGATCGCGAATTGAAGTTGGAGGAGCGCCTCGTTGGCGGTGACGGCTCCGGCATAGCGGCGCCGCCGCAGCTCCCCGCGCACCTGCGAGAACTCGCTCGGCCAGAAAGTGAGGGTCACCGCCTGGCCTGTGTCGCGCTTGGAACCGTCGTCAGCGTGGTCGGAGGACTCGACGCGTCCTCCGACGAACCAGCGCTTGGCGAGCTGATACTCGCCGGACAGAAACCAGCCCCGGGCGGTCTGGAGGCCGCCGAGGGACTCCGGCTGATCTCTCCGGCTCCGGAAAAGCTCACCGCGAAACGAGGCTGACCGATAATTGCCGGTCCGGAGAGGTTTCCATCGGAGCGTGAAGTCGATCGCTTCCAGTTTCGTCCAGCGCCTCGTCTCATCGGTGGACGTGTCGTTCGGGCCGGCGCCGTAGGAGAACCCGAGATCGAGGTTGACATCCTCGGAGAGGTCCTGGAAGACCCGGTAGTGCCCGTTGTAGGCGAGGTCGCTGCGCCTCTTCGCCTCGAAGAGGCCCTCCGCGTCCCCCCGGAAGACCTGCGCGGTCAGCTCCGAGAAGATGTCGGCCGGCAACGGGATCAGGCGCGCCACCGAGACGCCGGTGCCCTTCCAGCCCTCCTCGCCGCCGAGCAGGTTGAGGATCGGCAAGGGCACGTCCGGCCACGGCAGGACGTGAAGGTGCAGCGTGTTGATCTTGCCGAAGGCGGTGCGCATACGGCCAACCTTCGCAAGCAGCCCCGCCGGCAGCGAGGTGAAGGTGATGAAGCCTTCTTCGATCTCGACCCCGCTCTCGCCGTAGGAAATGAAGAAGTCGGCGCGCGCGTACGGGTCCACGATGGCCTGGAGGGCCAGCTCCGACTCGCGCAGGTCGGCGCTCGGAAGGTTCTCGACGGAATTCTTGCCGGCCACCGCGAGGAAGTTCCCGATGACCGAGACCGACGGATTGAAGTAATTAGAGGTCTGCGAGGAGCCTCCGGCCGGGGACGGAGGAGGCGCCGGAGTCGGCTGCGGGGCCGGGGGCGCGGGTTCGGTCGTGGGGACCGCGGTCGGCGCAGGAGGCGGGGTCGTCTCCTGTCCAGGTGATGTTCGAGCGATGAGCACGAGGGTTCCCAGGCTGAATACGAGCGGCTTGCAGATCCTCAATGTCCTCCTCCCGCCGGCAGTGCCGGCACGGTTTGCTGCTCCCGGCGCGGGAGCAACGAGCCCTTAGCCCAGGGCGGGAGGAGCGCGGCCCTCTCGGGGATAAGCGTCGAGTCTTCCGAGATGAGATGCGGCCGCGACCGGCGTGGCGCGGACGGACGAACACGGCTGGAGAACGAGCGCGGCGAGGCGTGGGAGCGAAATCGACTTGTGCGCGAGGCAAAGGAGGCAGTCGTGGGGTGACCCTGTTCCGGATCGATCGAGAGCATTCCATCCGTCTCCGGTCGTGACGCTGGCGGCCGACCCTTCGGGTTCCGGGTGCAGGCCGAAGGAGCCCGAGACGGCCAGAAAGCCCGCGGCCAGCAGGACGAAACGTACGGAGAGGGTCTTTCTCAGCGCGAGCAACATCTTCGAGCCCAACGGGCTCGTCCGGCATTGTATTCCGATCACGCCGGCCCGCGGACCCGACGGGCATGAATAGAATGCCCGGATGTCCGACGCGACGACCGCGCCTTCCGCCGCCGGGCTCTCGGCCAGAGAGGGGCAGGCGCGCCTCCGCCGGCGGATGGGCTGGCTGCTGGGGCTGACCTTCCTGCACGTCGTGGGGGAGGGCGGAATTGCCCTCTTCGAGGCGGTTCGGACCGGCAGCCTGGCCCTCCTGGCGTTCGGGCTGGAAAGCGTGATCGAAGGGGGAGCGGCCGTTCTCGCGGCCAGGCACCTGCATCACCTCGCCGACGAGGAGGAGGACCACGCCCGCCGCGACCAGATGCTGGCCCGATGGATCGGTCTCTCCTTCCTGCTGCTCGCGGCTTACACTTTCGCGCGCGGCGTCGTGGAGGTTGCCGGAGGCCACGCTCACCAGGAGAAGAGCGTCATCGGACTCCTCTTGACGATCTTCGCGTCCTTCGGCATGCCCTTCATCGGGTACTTCAAGTACAAGACGGGCCGGCAGCTCGGAAGCAAGGGTCTCGCCGCCGAGGCGAAGGAGTCGATCGCCTGCTCGTTCGATTCCTGGACGACGCTCGCCGCGATGGCCGGCGGCCTTCTGGGGGCGCCCGGGTGGCTCGACCCGGCGCTGTCGCTCCTGATGGTCCCGTGGTTTCTCCGCGAAGGGATCGCTCACGCGCGCGGCCGGGTGCACGCGCATGGGGCGTGAGCGCGCGGCGTCCGCGTGCCCGTGGCGCCTCGCCGCTCAACGGGTTAGAATGCGGAATCCCCGGACTGGAACTCAGCGTAATTCGCGAATTGGAGGAATCATCTCGATGGCGGAGAACCCGAATGTGCATGCGGTTTCGGACTCGAGCTTCGATGGAGACATCCTGAAGAGCGACAAGCCCGTGCTGGTGGATTTCTGGGCGCCCTGGTGCGGTCCCTGCCGGTCAGTGGCGCCGATCGTGGACGACCTGGCGACCCAGTACTCCGGAAAGCTGAAAGTGGCCAAGATCAACGTGGACGAATCCTCGGCGGTGGCCATGAAGTACATGGTCACCTCCATCCCGACTTTCATCCTGTTCAAGAACGGCGAGGTCGCGGACCGCGTCCTGGGAGCGATCCCCCGCAGCGAGTTCATCAAGTTCATCGACCGGAACCTCTGAAGCCCGGAGCGCACGCCCCGGGCGAAAGCCGCCCGTTGCCCGGCGGAAAGCCGGCTCAAGGACTGTTTAAGAGAATTCCGGGCCGTCCGCGTTGACGTAGGATGGCAGCGATGGATCGTTTCCTGGTTCTCTTCGCCCGCGAGCCCGCGCGTCAGGCGCGCGAAAAGGGGCTGGGATCCGCGGCGGCCGACCTCTTTCGAGAGTTCGCGACAGGCTGGCGGGAAGCAGCCCGTCAGGCGGGCGCGCGACTCATCGTGGCGGCTCCGCGCGAAGACATCACGGCATGGCGGCGGGTTTTTTGGGAAGCGCCGGAGCCGGTCTGGATCGAACAACGAGGCAGGACCTTCGGCCTCCGGCTCGAGGACGCCTCGCTCCGCGCCGCCGCGCTGGGGGGGCGCTCGGTCCTGGTCGGCGGCGACGTCGCTCCCTCCGCGTCCGTCCTCTCCGAATCCTTTCGAGCGGTCGAGGAGGGCGCGGACGCAGCCCTGTCCCCCGCGCCCGACGGGGGAGTCTCGCTCCTCGCTCTCTCCGGCGCCGATCTGGATCTTCTGCGCGGCGTCCGGGAGCGCCGCAGGACGCTTCTGGCGGACCTGCTCCGCGCTCTGGCTCGAAGAGGCCGAGGGGTGCGAATCGTATCCGCCGCGGCCGACCTCGACGGCCGTCCCGCGCTGCGGACGCTCCTCCGGGAGGAGAAGATCCCCGTTCTTCTCGTCTCGGCCGCGAGGCGCGCGCTCGCCTCCGCGATCTTCGCGAGGCCGCGGCCGCCGCGGCCTCCTTTCACCGGCGCCCTCCACGGCCCTCCCATCCTCCGGGGTCCTCCTCCGCCCGCCTGATCCGATCCCGAACCTCGAAAATCGAGGCTGCAGCCGTTCTGCAGCGGAGGATGCCATGCCGCACCTGACGGAGAAGACCATCGTTCACGCGCCGCCTCTCCACGCCTATGTCGAGGCGGGGATGAGCTTCTTTCTGGACGAAGAGGCGCCGCACTGGGTTGCCGTGGACGAGCGCGGCGCCGGGATCCTGCGCCGCCTGGACGGCAGAACGCCGTTCGGCGCTCTGGTCTCCTCGTACGCCTCGGAAAAAGGACTGGAAGCCGGGAAGGCCTGGCTCCACGTCCACGACTTCCTCCAGTCCTGTCTTCGCTCCGGCTTTCTTGCCCTGCAGCCGTTCTCGAGGCCCGCCTACGAAGGGCGGTCTCGCTACGGACGCCCCGAGGGGTTGCGCGAGCTGTGGCTGCACACGAACAACTCCTGCAATCTCGCCTGCGCCCACTGTCTGGTCAACTCCGGACCCGGCGAGACCCCCGGGCTGCCGGGCGGTACTTTTCGGCGGGTAATCTCCGAGGCGCTGGACCTCGGCGTCGAGCGTTTCTACATGACGGGCGGCGAGCCCTTTCTGCGCCCCGACATCTACGAGCTGGCCCGCTGCATCACCGGAGAGCACGGCAGGGAGCTGATCCTCCTGACCAACGCCACGCTCTTCCGCGGTCCAAGAGGGAACCGCCTCGGTTCGCTTTCGCGCGAGAAGGTGAAGTTCCAGGTCTCCGTGGACGGCGCGAGCCCGCGGACCAATGACCCGGTCCGCGGCGCCGGGACGTTCGAGAGCGCGATGGACGGCCTGCGCCTGCTCGCGGGCCTCGGCTTCGAGGTCTCGCTGACGACGGTCGTGACTCGACGCAACCTGTCCGAGCTGGCGCTCCTGACCGAGCACGCGGCGCGGGGCGGCGCCAGGTCGCAGCACCTGATGTGGTCGCACCGGCGCGGCCGGGCGAAGGTCTCGCACAACGGCTTCTTCCCCGCAGCTGCGGACATCCTGAGCGCGGTCGAGCAGACCGCCGACAGCGCGCGGAGGCTCGGCATCTCCCTGGACAACCTGGAGGCCGCGCGCCGGCGCGCCAACGGGCAGCCGGGCGTCAAGTACGACCTTGGCAACGCCGGATGGGACTCGGTCTGCGTCTACGCGGACGGAACGGTCTATCCCTCCGCCGCCCTGGCCGATCACAGGCCGCTCGCCTGCGGGCGCGTGACCGACACTTCCCTCTCGCGCATCCTCTCGGAGAGTCCCGTGCTCGCCCGTTTCCGGGAGGCGACGCTCCTGCGCCGGGGACAGGCCCAGGCCGATCCGTTCCGGTTCCTGACCGGCGGGGGAGACATCGAGCACGCGTACCTGTTCTCGGCTTCGGGCGAGAACGGCGAGGGAGACCTGGCCGCGCCTGATCCCTACTACCCGGTCGCGGTCTCTCTCGTGCGCCGCGCGATGCGCGAGGCCGCCGAAGAGAAACGCGCGGCGGCCAACCGCCGGAGCGGCTACGACCCGCCCGCGCTCTACCACGCGATGGGAGACGGCTCGATCGCCTGCGGCGTGGCCGATGGCGCTGCCGCCGAGATGCCGGTCCTGACGCTTCACTCCAACTGCGTTCTCTCCTTCGACGTGAACAAGCCGCGCGCCCTGGTGCGCGACTACTACGGCAAGGCGGCGGAGACGCCCCGGGCCGAGCTGTGCTGCCCGACGAAATTCGACGAAGGGGAAGTGGGTCACATCCCGAGAGCCGTGATCGACCGGTTCTACGGCTGCGGATCGCCGGTCTCCTCGACGGACTTGAAGGAAGGAGAGACGTTCCTCGACCTGGGCTCCGGAGCGGGAATCGACGTCTTCATCGCCGCGAAGAAAGTGGGCCGGGCCGGCCGCGCCGTCGGCGTGGACATGACGGAGGCAATGCTCGCCGTGGCCGCGGAGAACCAGCCGATCGTGGCCGGAAACCTGGGTTACGACGTCGTCGAGTTCCGCAAGGGCTTCCTCGAGGCGATCCCGCTCGAAGACAAGAGCGTGGACGCCGTGACCTCCAACTGCGTGGTCAACCTCTCGCCGGACAAGGGGAAGGTCTTCTCCGAGATCTGGCGCGTGCTCAGGGACCACGGCCGGGCCGTCATCGCCGACATTGTCAGCGAGCGGGACGTGCCGCCGCGCCTGAAGACGAACCCGGAGCTCTGGGGGGAATGCACGGTCGGGGCGCTCACGCAGGAAGGATTCGTGGCGGCGCTGGAGAAGGCCGGCTTCTACGGCATCGAGGTCCTGAAGAAGAGCTACTGGAAGTCCATCGAAGGCTACCCGTTCTATTCCGTCACCGTGCGCGGCTGGAAGTTCGAGAAGACCGCCGGCTGCGTCTATCGCGGCCAGCGCGCGGTGTACCTGGGGCCCGCCAAGGCTTTCGTGGACGAAGAAGGCCACACCTTTCCGCGCGGGCTGGAGGTCGAGATCTGCACGGACACCGCGGCGAAGCTCTCGAACCGTCCCTACGCGGGAAGCTTCCACGTCATGGAACCGGACGAGAAGCCCGGATTCTCCATCGAAGGCTCGCGGCAAGCAGGCGCCGCCTGCGACCCCTCCACGGGATGCTGCTAGCGCGCGGCGCGCTCCATCAGGCGTGGGACGTGAGACGGAGGACGGCAGTTCGCAAGGGATGAAGGCGTGATGGTTTCCCTTCCTCTCCTCGTCGTCCTGGTGGCGCTGCTGGCCTGTGCCAACGGCTCCAACGACGTCTGCAAGGGAGTCGCGACGCTCGTCGGGAGCGGCGTCTCCAGCCTTCGCGCGGCCCTGCTCTGGGGAGCCCTCTGGACGGCCGCGGGTGGGCTCCTGGCTGCCTTCCTGTCCCAGGGGCTGGTGGCGGACCTTTTCCGGCGAGGGGTTTCTCGCGACCGCGGGTCCCGGACCGGAATTCCTTGCGGCGGTCTCCGCCGGAGCCATCGCCTGGGTCTTTCTTGCCTCGAAGACCGGACTCCCCGTTTCAACGACTCACGCCATCGCGGGCGCCCTGGCGGGGGCGGGGATCGTCGCGCAGGGCGCCTCGCGGCTTCACTGGGGCTTCCTCGCGAAAGGTGTGGCTCTGCCGCTCGGCCTCTCTCCTCTCCTCTCGGTGGCGCTCGTTTACGCGGTCTTTCCCCCGCTGCACCGCGCCGTCTCGCGCGTCGAGGCGTATTGCCTCTGCATCGAACGGCGCATCGCGATCTCCTCGGGGGGAGCGCTGGCCGCGTCGGCGGTCCCCGCGGCCGAGGTCTCCGCGACGCTCATCTCGCGCGTCGAGGATTGCGAGTCCTCGCCGGCGATCGCGGCGCGGCTCCGGGCCGTGGACGCCCTTCACTGGATCTCCGCCGCTTTGACGAGCGCCGCGAGGGGCTTGAACGACACCCCGAAGATCGTGGCGCTGGGAATAGCCGCGTCCTCCGCGCTCGGCGTCTCGAGCTTCCCCTTCTATGCGGCGGTCTCCGTGGCGATGGCCGCGGGGAGCCTCATCGCGGGGCTCCGGGTCACGGAAACTCTGGCCAGGAAGGTCACGCCGATGTCCCCGGCGGAAGGGTTCTGCGCGAATTCCGTCACGGCCCTTCTCGTCGGGCTGGCCTCGGTGGCGGCGCTTCCTGTCTCGACAACGCACGTCTCTTCTGGAGCCATCATTGGGATCGGCGTGCGCCGGGGAGCGGCGTCTGTCCGCTGGGCGACGGTCCGAGAAATACTGCTGGCCTGGCTGGTCACTCTCCCGGCCGCTGCCCTTTTCGGAGCCGGCGCCTTCACGATCCTCCGTGCCATGGCCTGATTTCGCGTCTTGCCGCGTCAAACGCGCGCGCCGCGTGTAACCTTGGGCCGGCCGTTCCCGTTTGAAACGCGGAGCCCGCCCGGGAACATCGATCGTGAGCCAGAGGTTTCTAAGTACCCATGAGCAAGAAGACAGTCGTGTGGGTCCTGGTCGTGGCGGCAGCGGCCGTCGGCCTTTTCTTCCTGATCGGGAGCCGCGGAAAGTCCGAAGCCAAGTACCGCACGGCGGCCGTGGACAAGGGCGATATCACGCAGACGGTGACCGCCACGGGCGCTCTGTCCGCGGTGACCACGGTCCAGGTCGGCAGCCAGGTCTCCGGCATCATCGCGAAGCTCTACGCGGACTTCAACAGCAAGGTGAAGAAGGGAGACCTGCTGGCCGAGCTCGACCCGACGCCTTTCCAGGCCCAGGTCGAACAGCAGCAGGCCAATGTCTTGAAGGCGGTCGTGGACGCCCGAAACGCGCAGATCACGTTCAACCGCCAGAAGCGGCTCCTCGCGGAGGGGCTCGCCGCGCAGGCCGACTTCGATTCGGCCAAGGCGGCCTACGACGCCGCCAACGCCCAGGTCAGCCAGGCGAAGGCGGGCCTCTCGCAGGCGCAGACGAACCTGAAGTACACGAAGATCGCCTCGCCGATCGACGGGATCGTCGTCGCGCGCCAGTTCGACGTCGGACAGACCGTCGCGGCGTCGTTCCAGGCGCCGACGCTCTTCACCATCGCTCAGGACCTGACGAAGATGCAGGTTTCGGCGGACGTCTCGGAATCGGACATCGGCAGGGTCCAGGTCGGCGAGCCGGTGCGCTTCACCGTCGACGCTTATCCGGAGCGGCAGTTCCGGGGCAGCGTGTCTCAGATCCGCCTGAACGCCACGGTCAACCAGAACGTGGTGACGTATCCGGTCATCGTCGAAGTCTCCAATCCCGATCTGATGCTGCGTCCCACGATGACCGCGAACGTCTCGATCGACGTGGCGGTGGTGCACGATGTCCTGCGGATTCCCAACGCCGCTCTGCGCTGGAAACCGGAGGTGACGATCGCGGCCCCGGCGTCTTCTCCCGAGGAGCGCGCGGCAAAGTCCGACCAGCAGGGAGGCACTCAGGCGATGGCACGCCAGTTCGGGCAGACCGGCGGCGGAACGCGTCCTGCCGGAGGAGGCCGCGGCGGATCCCGGCCGACCACGATCTATGAGTTGCAGGGCCCCAAGGGCGAGCTCAAGCCGGTCGAGATTCGCACCGGGATCACGGACGGGCGCTACACACAAGTCGTTTCGGGAGACGTCAAGCCGGGGGACCCGGTGATCGTGGGTCTCGCGACCGCGAAGGCGAGCGCTGCGGGCGCGGGAAGTCCGCCCGGCGCCGCTCGCGGAGGGCGCAGGGGCTTTTAGACCGTGGCTGAAGCCGACGTCATCCGGATCGAGGACCTGACACGCATCTACCAGATGGGAGAGGTCGAGGTCCGGGCCCTGGACGGAATCTCCCTGAGGATCGGGCCGGGCGAGTTCGTCGCCGTCATGGGCCCATCCGGCTCGGGGAAGAGCACGCTCATGAACATCATCGGATGCCTCGACCGCCCCACCTCGGGCCGTTACTACCTCGACGGCGTGGACGTTTCGAGCCTCAACCGCGATCAGCGCGCCGAGATCCGCAACGGGAAGATCGGATTCGTCTTCCAGTCGTTCAACCTCCTGGCGCGCACCTCGGCGCTGGAGAACGTGGAGCTTCCGCTCATCTACTCCTCCAACGGCCACACCTCGAAGGAGCGCGCGGAGAGGGCGCGCCGCTGCCTGGAGGCCGTCGGGCTGGCCGGGCGCGAAGAGCACCTTCCGAGCCAGCTGTCCGGCGGCCAGCAGCAGCGCGTCGCGATCGCGCGGGCGCTGATCAACGAGCCCAAACTGATGCTGGCCGATGAGCCGACCGGGAACCTCGATACGAAGACCTCCGAAGAGGTCATGGCGGTCTTCCAGAAGTTGAACGGCTCCGGCAAGACGGTCGTCCTCATCACGCACGAGCAGGACATCGCGGGCTTCGCCAGGCGCATCGTCGTCTTCCGCGACGGCAAGGTCGTGGAAGACCGGCCGGTGACGGACCAGCGCCGGGTCTCATACCAGGCGGAGGAGCATCTCCATGCTTAAGTTCCTGACGATCCTGAAAGTCGGCATGAAGGCGATCGCGCGCAACAAGATGCGCTCGACCCTGACCGCTCTGGGCATCATCATCGGAGTCGCCTGCGTCATCGCGATGATCGCGGTCGGAGGCGGCGCCCAGGCCGCGGTGCAGGCCCGGATCAGCTCGCTCGGTTCCAACTTCCTGATGATCTTCCCGGGCGTCGCCACGCAGTCCGGCGCCCACATCTTCACCGGCCAGTCGTCGATCACCGAGGAGGACGTCGCCGCCGTCCGGGCGGAGTGTCCGGCGGTGGCCTACGTGTCGCCGATGGTCCGATCCGGGGCGCAGGTCGTCGCCGGCAACACGAACTGGGGAACCTCCATCCAGGGAGTGGGCGTGGATTGGCCGTTCGTCCGATCCTGGAACCCGGACAGGGGGGCCTTCTTCGGCGATTCGGAAGTCCGCTCGGCGGCCAAGGTGGTGGTCCTCGGCGCGACCGTCGCCAATGCCCTCTTCCCCGACGGCAACGCCGTGGACCAGATGGTCCGGATCAAGAACATCCCCTTCAAGGTCATCGGGGTCCTGGAATCCAAGGGCGGCAGCACGATGGGCCAGGATCAGGACGACCTGGCCGTCGCGCCTTACACGTCCGTCATGAAGCTGCTGAAGCGCACGACGAAGATCGACATGTTCATGGCGTCCGCCGTCTCCCGCAACTCGGTGGCCGAGGCGCAGACCGAGATCGAGGCGCTCCTGCGCCAGCGCCACCGCATCCAGCCCGGCCAGGACTCCGACTTCATGATCCGCTCTCAGCAGGAGATCGCGCAGACGGCCGACGAGACCTCCCGGCAGATGTCCGCCCTGCTCGCGGCGATCGCCTCGATCTCGCTTCTTGTCGGCGGCATCGGGATCATGAACATCATGCTGGTCTCGGTGACCGAGCGAACGCGGGAGATCGGGATCCGCATGGCGATCGGGGCGAAGGGGCGCGACATCCTGACCCAGTTCCTGATCGAAGCGCTCGCCCTCTCGGTCGCGGGCGGAGCGATCGGCATCGCGCTCGGCGTCGGCACGTCCCGCTTCCTCGCCTGGAAGCAGCAGTGGCCGATCGTGCTTTCCCCGACGGCGATTCTCCTCGCCTTCGGTTTTTCCGCGGCGATCGGGATCTTCTTCGGTTTCTATCCCGCCCAGAAGGCCTCGCGGCTGGATCCCATCGAAGCCCTGCGCTACGAGTAGCCGAGGGTCACGCCGGCCCGGAGGCGTTACAATCCTGGTTTCACGCTCATGCAAACTGTCGCCACAGGCGGACTCCCCGCCCCATGAGCGCTTTCCTCCGCCTCCGGCGCGCCGTGAATCCGAGGCGCAGTTTCGGGGCCAGGCTGCTCTTTGGATTCTCCCTGGCGTTCCTCGTCCCCGTCGCACTCTTCGTGATTCTCCTGTCCGCCAAGCTGGCGGATCTGCAGCAGCAGTCTGCCCAGCGCCGGGCGGAGGTCCGGCGGGGCCAGGCGCCGGAGCAGGTCCGGCGGGACGCGGCGCGGGATCTCGCTCCGAAGTCTTATTCGGAGCTGCGGAAATATCTCGTCCTGACTTTTCTGTATCTGATCGCGGCGATGCTCGCGGCCCTTCTCCTCATCACGCGGCATCTCACCGCGCCCATCGCGAATCTCGTGCGCGCGGCCGAAGAGATCGGGCAGGGACGCCCGGTATCGCTCTCGCCTCCGCCGGGAGACGACGACCTGGCCCGTCTCGCCGCGGCGCTCGACCGGACGGGCCGCCGCGTCGAGAGGCGCGTCGAGACCCTGCGGCGGCTGCACGGGCTTCTGCGGCAGGAATACCGGGCCGCTCCGCTGCCGGAGATCCTGGCGCGCTCGACGGAGGCCATCGCGGCGTTCACCCGCGCGCAGCGCGTCTGGTTCTTCCTGCACGATCCCAACACGAACCGTCTCCAGGCCGCCTGGCCCGGCTGGAACGTCAACGAAGACGCCGCGGCGAGGCTCCAGACTTCTCTCGCCTCCCGCTCGGCCGCGAGCCGCGTGTTTCGCAGCGGCGAGGTCCTCGTTGCCAACGACCTGGGTCGCGACCCGGCCGCGGACGAGGCCCTCCTGGACGGCGTGCGGGCGGGCAACGCCCTCTTCTGTCCCCTCAAGACGGAAGAGGAGACCCTGGGCGTGGTCGTGGCGACCGACCGGCCGGGAGGATTCGGGCCCGAAGAGACGGACGCGATGGTCTCCTTCGCGGACGCGGCGTCTCTCCTCATTCGCAACGCGCGCCTCTACTTGCGGCTGACGGGGACGGTCGAGGAGCTGCGGCGCGCGAGCCGCCTGAAAGATTACTTTCTCCAGAACGTCAACCACGAGCTGCGCACGCCTCTGACGTCGATCGTCGGCTGGACGGATCTGCTCGAAGAGCAGACGGTGGACGAGGCAACGCTGCGGCGCGGGTTGAAGCAGGCTCGCCAGTCGGCCCGGGTGCTGCTCGCCCTGATCGACGATCTGCTGGATCTCTCGCGTCTCGATCGCGGCGTGCTTTCTCTCGATCTTTCGGCCGTCTCGCTCGCGGACGTCGTCGCGCGCTCGATCGAGACCGTGCGGCTGATGGCGGAAGGCAGAGGGGTGGTGCTCATCCTGGCGCCCCTGCCCGAGTCCATGCCCGCGGTCCGCGCCGACGCTCTGCGGCTCCAGCAGGTTCTCTGGAACCTTCTCGCGAACGCGATCAAATTCACTCCGCGCCAGGGGCGCGTGATCGTGCGAATCGAGCGGGAGCCGCAGCGCTTTCTCGTGAGCGTCGAGGACGACGGCATCGGGATTCCGCAGAACGAGCTTCCGCACGTCTTCGAAAGGTTCCGCCAGGCGGACGGATCGGCGACGCGGCGCCACTCCGGAATGGGCATCGGCCTCGCGCTCTCGCGATCCCTGGTCGAGCTGCATGGCGGCGGCATCTGGGCCGAGAGCGTGCCGGGCCAGGGCAGCCGCTTCACGTTTTTCCTTCCCATCCCCGCGGGCGCCAGGCGGACGTCGGAGGAAGGTCGAGAGTCGGAGGTCGAGAATGCGGGGCCCGGGGTCTTGTCATCCCTTCGCCTTCCCTTCCTGTCATCCTGAGCACAGCGAAGGATCTGCCCTTTCCGCTTCGAGAAACCCTCCCAGCTCAGGGCAAGCTCTGAGCGAAGCGAAGCGGATCTGCTCATCCGGACGAAGGCAGATCCTTCGTCGCTCCGCTCGCGCCGTCGCCATAGCGGCTCTGGCGCGTCGGCGACCTCAGGATGACAGAGACCAGTGGGACCGCTCAGGCGTTGGCGGCGGGGAGCCCCGTGCCCTTCAAGAGATCTTTGACAACCCTGAGCGTCTCTTCCTTTCCCGGCACGCAGAGGTTCGGGTCCTTTTCCGACCCGGCCGCGAGAGCGGCGGCGTATCCCTCGCAGTCGTAGCCGCACGCCGTGCAATCAGTCTGGGCCATCGCGGCATAGAGCTTTGTCTTCAGGTCGCCTTCTCTGGCCATCTCCATGCGCTTGGGCAGAGGAATCGTCTCGTCGTGGAAGGGGGGGGCTTCCTTCTTGGCGGCCGGGGCGGCCTTGACGTCCTCCTCCGGCCGCCCCGTGTCCGCCCAGCGGCCGTAGGACAGGCAAACGGGGCAGACGAACGTGTAGTCCCAGCCGACGGGCAGGAAGACCGCGGGGGTCCGATACACGACGAGCGGCGTGAAGTCCTGCGGGCAGGTGGGGAATTCACTCTCCTGCGCGTCCAGGGCCATCGTTTTCAGGTGCGGGCGCGAGAATTCGATCTGCTTGGGCTTCTGATCGAACCGGAACATCTCGCCCCTGGGGCAGACCATCACGACCTGCGGCTTGTAGACCCGCTCGACGAAGAAGGTCCTCATCGGGATCTCGTGTTTCGGGCAGGGCGAGGGCAGGTCTCTCCAGAACGAGGAGACCAGCGTGGACTTCTGGGTCAGTGACAGAGCCATCGAAACGATTATAGCTATCAGCTTTCAGCGAGAGAAGGAGAGAGCTGTCATCCTGAGCGAAGCGAAGGATCTGCTCCCGTTCGCATGAAGCGTCCGAGCAGATTCTTCGTCGCTGCGCTCGCGCCGTCGCCATAGTGGCTTTGGCGCGTCGGCGACCTCAGAATGACAAGACTACAGGGCCGCGAAGGGATTCAGCCGGCGCTCCTCATCGATGGTGGTGGCCGGTCCGTGGCCGCAGATGACCGGGGTCGCGCCGGGAAGCGAGAAGAGCCTTTCTCGGATGGACGCGAGGATGGCTTCCGTGTCCCCGCCCGGGAGATCGGTCCGGCCGATCGAGCGGCGGAAGAGCGTATCGCCGGAGAAGAGGACGGGCCGCGCCCCTTCGAGCAGGAAGCAGGTGGACCCGGGAGTGTGGCCCGGCGTATGAATCGCGCGCAGCGAGGAGCTTCCGAAGCGGATCACCTCGTCGTCGGAGATCGGAGGGCCCGGAGGCAGCGGCGGCCCCACCCGGAGGCCGAAGAAAGCCGCTTGCTCTTCGAGCCTGTCGTAGAGAGGGCGATCGGCGGCGTGGAGGCGGATCGGCGCCCCGGTCAGTCCCGCCAGCTCCGCCGTGCCGCTGATGTGGTCGAAATGGGCGTGCGTGTGGAGCAGGGCAACCGCCGAGGCACTCATCCTGGCGAGTGTCCGGGCGATTCGCTCCGCCTCATCCCCGGGGTCCACGACGGCAGCCTGGCCGGTCGCCTCGTCCGCGATGATCGAGCAGTTGGTCTGCAGAGGCCCGACGACGATCGTCTCGATCCGCGCCGTCATGGGTTCACCGCGACGACCGTCTCCAGGTCGTGCCTTTCCTTTCGCTCGGGGGACGCCCAGACCTTGACCCGGGAGGCGAGATTCAACTGGACGGCCCACTCGTCGTTGTCGGGGCGCCTGTGCTCCGAGGCGAAGAGCTTGCGGCGGCTCGTCGGCGTAAAGATTTCCCATCGGATATACCCGAAGTCGGCGGTATCGCCGTGGAGATGAAAGGCGGGGATCTTCTCGCCCGGCTCGATAGGCGCCTCGCGGACCGTCATCGGACGGAATCCGTTCGCCAGGAGCCTCTCCTCGAATTCCGCCTTCGCGAGTCTCCCGCGATGGAGCAGGGAGTGCCTGCCGCGCGCCACCCCTCGCCCCAGGATCAGATCGTCCAGCGCGCCCGCCAACTCGCTGTCCATCCCGATCATCTTAGCCGCAGAAGCGTCAGCCATAGAAACGCAACGCGATCATGAAATAGACGAGGTTCGTGACGACGACGAACGCCGCCGCGGCCGGCAGGAGAATTCGCCGCGATCCCGCGGGGACGAGCGCGAGATCGTCGAAGGCAATGAGAATCCATGGAGCCCAGTCCCAGACATACCAGCCCCCCACACCGCCCCAGTCACCGTAGAAGCGACGGTTGCCGATGATGAAGATGACGCATCCGACGAGCGCCGCCGCCGCCCCGATGACGTGGGGCCACCGGGCCGCCGGATTCGCCCGAAACCGCGCCGCGGCCAGGAATCCCGCCAGCAGAAGGAACCAAGCGATTACGAGGAGCGTCGGTGCCCGAAGGAACGACCAGCCTCCGAGCCAGAACACCGTCTTGACGATTGTGTAGAGAGAGCGCGCCAGACCCAGAGCCGCGTGCGGAACGGCCTCGTGGATTCCGGGAAGCATCCTGTTGAACTCGTAAGTCCCGCCCCACAACCAGCCGCGCAGGGCCTGCGCTGGAAAGACCAGGCCCGAAGCCACCGCGCCGAGAAGAGCCCCGCGCCGCTGCCCCTGCTGCCAGAGCGCTGCGACGGCGAACGCGACGACCGGCAGCGCCGTCAGCTTGAGAAGAGGGCCACATGCCAGAAGCACACAGATCCACGTTAGCGGAGCGCGGCGATCGAGAGCGTAAAGCAGAAAGGCAGACCAACAGAGCACCGCCGCGTCATTCGAGCAGCGGGCCAGGGCCTCCGCGGCTCCGGGGAGAATGAGAAACAGCAGGCTCGCGATGAGAACGTGGCGGGAGCGGACTCGAAAGAGCGCTCGCAGCGGAAAGAGGATTGCCACGCCGACGAGTACGACGGAAACCAATCGAGCCCAGAGAAGGCGTACGTCCGGCGTCGCGAGCCACCCGCTCGGGTCGAGTCGAGTCATGGCTCGCAGGAGAAGGCCAGCGACCAGGTAGTAGAGGGGAGGCTGATGGTTCTCGGGGTTCGGATGCTGTCGTGAGTCGGTCAGCTTTGGAAATGGATGGAGAAGATTGAAGGCGCCCGGAGCGCTGCCGAACGCGGGACACGGATGTCGTCCCGGGCCGCAAGGCCGCGATTCGACGGCCCGGATGATCGAACCGTCCAGTGGCAGTCCCGCTAGAGCCGCCCGGAACGGGCCGTCGGCGAAGGCCACGATCCGGCTCAGGTGGTGCGGTTCGTCAGGCCCTTCGTAGGCGGGCAGAAAGAGAGCGTGAAACGCCAGGCTGGCGATCACGAATACTGCGAGCGCAAGGACTCCGAAGGAGTTGTACCCTTCCGAAGACGAGCTTGCAGCCGGCAGGTGTTGTCCGTCCGGCCTTGAACGTAGACTCTTGTGGATGCTCCAGCTCTCCATCCAGGTCATCCGCTTCTGCCTCTCGGTCTGGGTGGGGGCGACGCTCCTAGTCGTCATTGCCGCGCCTGTGATCTTTCAGGAGATCGCTTCCCGCGACAAGGCAGGCGCTGTCTTTGGCGAAATCCTCCGCCGCTTCGAGGCGGTCAAGCACGTGCTGTCGCTCGCGATGGTGATCGCAGTTTTCGTCATGCTCGAACAACGCAGGGAGCTCGCCGGAACCAGTCTCGTCGAGGCTATTTCAATTTTCCTAGCCGTTGCCACGAACGTTTACCTGGCGATGGTTCTGCGCCCGCGCCTCAACTACTTCCGGATGAAGGTCGGATCCTTCGACTTGGCGCCGGCGGACGATCCGTGGAGGCTGCGCTTCGACCGGCTGCACCGCCGCTCGACGCGGGTCCTGGTCATCGGATGGATCGCCGCGGCCGTCGCTCTCAGCTTCGCTTCTTAGGGGGCCGATCAGGGCCGGACGCGGGCGATGAGATCGATCTCCACCACGGCACCCTTGGGGAGCGCGGCGACGATGACGGTGGATCTCGCTGGGCGGTGGTCACCGAAGCGTCGGGCGTAGTTCGCGTTCATCGCGGGAAAGTCTTCCGCCCGGACGAGGAAGACCGTGGTCTTGACCACGTCGGCGAAGGCGAGGCCGGCCGACTTCAGGACCGCCTCCACATTGTCGAGGACCCGCTCGGTGGCCGCCTCGATCCCCCCGGAGACGAGCTCGCCCGTGGCCGGGTCGAGCGGAATCTGCCCCGAGGCGAAGAGGAATCCCCCCTCGACGACCGCCTGCGAGTAGGGGCCGATCGCCTTCGGCGCGCTTTCGGTGGCGAGGAATTTCATCCCGGGATCGTAAAACGGAAAACGGAAAACGGAAAACGAAAGATCACCGTCGGAGTCCTACCCGTTTCCCGCTTCCCGTCCCTCGTTTCCCGGCTCTCCGTCCGGCTCCAGGATCCCGATGAAGGGGAGATTGCGGTAGGACTCGGCGAAGTCCAGGCCGTAGCCGACGACGAAATGGTTGTCGATGGTGAATCCCAGGTAGTCCAACGGAATGTTCTCGTTTCCCGGGATCCGCTTCTTCAAGAGGGCGCAGATCTTGACGGATTTGGGATGACGCGTGCCCAGGATCTCGATGATCTTCTGAAGCGTCCGCCCGGTGTCCACGATGTCCTCGACGATCACGACCTCCCGGCCCGCGACGTCGGTGGAGAGGTCGCGCACCAGCTGGACGTTGCCCGAGGACCTGGTCCCGGATCCGTAGGAGGAGACCTGGAGGAAGTCGAGCGAGACGGGCGTCTTGAGCCGCTTGGCGAGATCGCAGAGGAAGAAGACCGAGCCCTTGAGGATTCCCACGAGGAGCACGGGCCTGCCATCCTGGTCGCGGTCCAGCTCGGAGGCGAGCCGGGAGACCCCTTTCTCCAGGGTTCCGGCGTCGATCAGGGTGCGGCCGAGCTTCACGGATGGGGCCGGGAGCGCAAGCGCGCGGCGGCGTCCGGAGTTACAATGCGACTCGAAGCGATCATCTCAGTGTCAGCGGAATCTCAAGCTCTCGAGCGAGACTATATCCGGCTGACGGAGCGGTTCAAGGCGCTTTCCGCCTTCGACCAGTTCCTCCAGGGAATCCACCGGGCCTTCCTTTCCGCCCGCGTCGGCGACGTCGTGGATCTGGACCCTCTCTATGAGGAGCTGAAGCGTCTCTTCCCGGGGGAAGGTGCGGGCACGAGCGAGCCGCCGGAGTCTTCCCGGCGCGAACTGGAGGCGAAGTTCGACGCGGCGGCTTCGCAGCTGAGCGCGGCGGACATCCAGCTTTCGCCTTCCCTGACTCGCCGCTACTTCGAGAAGGTCCGCCCTTCCGACCGGAGGATCCCGTTCTACATCCTCCGCTTCTACGCGTCGCAGTCGCAGACCGACGAGAACCTGCTGGACAAGGTGGACTACCTCGCGACGGTGCTGGCCGCCGGCAGCCCCGATCCGGCCGCTTCTCCTCAAAGATCCCGCGGCGAGATCCGCAAGCTCTTCGACGCGGTGCTCCTGGGATCCGTCTGGCCGAGCGTCGACGGCGACACGGCGGCCGAGATCGCCCGCGCCTTCGACGAGGTCGCGGCGGAGATCTCCGCGGCGTCGGAGCTGGGGAGTCTCGCGGGGGAGGGTTGGATCGAGAGCCTGCGGAACTTCAAGCGCCAGGTTTCCCGCGGGCTGGCGCACGCGGAGATCCTCACGGCCGCGGCCCTGTGCAATCTAGCGGCCCGCGCCACTTTCCGACGGCTCTACGAGAAGGAGGAGCGCATCCTGCGCGGTGTCTCGCGCCGCATCCAGGAGATGGAGCAGCGGTCCTCCTCAAGGGACCTGGAGGATACGGCGGCGCTTCGCCTCTTCCAGGAATCCCGCCGCGAGCTGGACCGGCAGCTCGCCGCGGGCTCCGTCCGCTGGCGACAGCTCTTGGAAGCGCGGCAGGCGGCCTCCGAGGCGTTAAAGATGCTCGGCGCCTCCGAGGAGGGAGCGAGCGAGGAGACGAGCGCGGAAGCGGAAGCCGCCCTCGGGGGGCTGGAAGATCCTTTCTGGGGTCCCTGCCTGCGGCGGGTCCTCGCCACTCTCGGCGACGGCGGCGCGGTCCAGTCCCTGGAGGGGTTGAGGAGCCTCGCGGTATGGAAGCTGGAGACCTGGGAAACGGACGCCGCCCGGCAGCTGATCGCCCGCCGGCCTCTCTCCCGGAGCGATCGCGCCGTGCTCTCCGCGGCCGCCCTGAGGGTCAAGGCCGAGTCGGAGACGGAGGCCACCCGCAAGCACGCGAGCTCTTGCCTGCCGGCCGACCTGCTCCAGGAGGCGCGGGCGACGCTCGCGCACGCTTCGGAGCTGGACCGCGCCTTCGCCGGGCTTGCCGGCGCGATTCAAACCCCTACCGAGTCGGGCGAGCAGATTCGCTGCTGGACCCGAACCCGGCTGCGGCTCCTCCACGCCACCTCCGCCCTCTGGCTCGCGCTTGACCGATAGCTCCGTGGCGCGTAAGCGCCGCAGTGGCATACTTCCGCGCGCAATGAAAGAACCCGCGGAGCCCGCGCCGGAGAAGGAGGGAGCCGCCGGGGCCGACCTCGTCCAGAACCGGCTGAACAACCTCGCGCGCGTCGGCGAGCTCGCGGACCTTTATCCGTTCAGTTACCCGGTGACCGATTCCGTCTCGGAGATCGTGGGCCGTCACCGGGAGACCTCCGGGGAAGACCTGGAGAAG
Source organism: uncultured Acidobacteriota bacterium (assembly GCA_963837495.1). GTDB lineage: Bacteria > Acidobacteriota > Thermoanaerobaculia > UBA5066 > Gp7-AA6 > JAWOLE01. Next base: position 351,768 of record CAWINF010000003.1, read on the forward strand.
CTGGCCGCGACTGCGAGAACCGCCGGCCGGATTCTCGCCCAGCGCAACCAGGGGAAGGCCGGCTTCCTCGACCTGTCCGACGGGTCCTCGAGGCTCCAGGTCTACGTGCGCAAGGACGCGATCGGCGAGCGAGGGTGGGAGATCTACCGCGCGCTCGACCTGGGCGACTGGATCGGCGTCGAGGGGAGCGTGTTCCGCACGCGCACGGGAGAGCTGTCGGTCAAGGCGCGTCAGCTGACCTTCCTGGCGAAATGCCTGCGTCCGCTGCCGGAAAAGTGGCATGGCCTGAAGGATGTCGAACGGCGCTACCGGGAGAGACATCTCGATCTGGCCGTCAACCCGGAATCGCGCGCGGTCTTCGAGAAACGCGCCAGAATCATCCGCTTCCTGCGCGACTTCCTCGACGCCCGCGGATACCTCGAGGTCGAAACGCCGATGATGCAGCCGGTCCCGGGGGGCGCGCTCGCCCGGCCCTTCGTGACGCACCACAACGCGCTGGATCTCGAGCTCTACCTGCGGATCGCGCCCGAGCTCTACCTGAAGCGTCTCGTGGTGGGCGGCATGCCGCGCGTCTACGAGATCAACCGCAACTTCCGCAACGAAGGGATCTCGACGCAGCACAACCCCGAGTTCACGATGCTCGAGTTCTACCAGGCCTATTCGCGCGCGGAGGACCTGATGAAGCTGACGGAAGAGATGCTCTCCTCGCTCGCGCGGGAGCTGACCGGAGATTCCCGGACAGCCTGGGGCGCGAGAAACGATCTCCTGGGAGCCGCCCTACCGGCGGGTCACGATGCGGCAGGCGGTGCTCGAGGCGACGCGAGCCGATCCTCGCGGACCGGTTACGGAAGGGGAGTTGTCCGATGCGGCGGGGCTGCTCGCGGCCGCTCAGCGGTTCGGAGTGGAGAGACCCGAGCGGTTCTCCGGCAAGAAGGGAAAGCTCCTGGCGGAGCTCTTCGAGGCCGTGGCCGAGTCCCGGTTCGTGCAGCCGACCTTCCTGCACGAGTTCCCGACGGAGATCTCGCCCCTCTCCAAGCAGGACCCGAAGGACCCGGAGTGGGTGGACCGCTTCGAGCTCTACGCGGCGGGGATGGAGATCGCCAACGGCTTCTCCGAGTTGAACGACCCCGTCGAGCAGGAGGCGCGGTTCCGCGAGCAGGCCGGGCAACGGGAGCGGGGAGACCTCGAGGCTTCCCCCTACGACAGCGACTACGTGGACGCCCTGCGCTACGGCATGCCCCCGACGGCGGGCGAAGGCGTCGGGATCGACCGGCTGACGATGCTCCTGACCGACAGGCACTCGATCCGCGACGTGATCCTGTTCCCTCTCTTGAGGCCGAAATGAAGGGTCGCAAGGCGTCAGGCGTAAAGCGTAAGGCGTGGAAGGGGGCGGATTTGACGCTTCGCCTCACGCCTCACGCCTCACGCCTCACGCCTCTTGCATGAGTTACGAGACCTTCATCGCGCTGCGATACCTGGCGTCTTCGCGCCGCCGGGCGCACGTCGCTTTGATCTCGGCCATCTCGGTCCTCGGACTGGCGGTCGGAGTGGCCGCCCTGATCATCTCGCTCGCCCTGCTTTCGGGATTCCAGGACAGGATCCGCGCGCAGATGGCGATGCGTTCGCCGCATCTGCTCGTTTCTCCGGCGCGCGGCGACCGCCTCCGGGACCCGCAGCTGGTCGCCCGCGTTCTGGCCGCGCTGCCCGGCGCGCTTTCCGTCGATCCGGTCATCGAGGGGCGGGGATGGCTCTGTGACGTCTCCGGAAGGAACGCGGTTCCCGTGCGCTACCGCAACGTCTCCGAGGGCCCGCTGCGGCTGTCCGGAGAAGGAGCGCCGCCGGCCCGCGTCTCGAGCGCCGCCGCGGCGCGCGTTGCCGCGGAGACGGGAGGCCTGCTCCGCGTGCTGTCCTCGCGCTCGCGGCTTTCGCCCATCGGCCCGATACCCATCGCCGTTCTCGTGCGCGTCGCGGAGATCCGGCGGGGGAGCGCGCTGGAGAAGGCGGCGGACCTGGAAGTTCCCGAGCCGACCGCCCGGCTTCTCGCGGGCCTGCCTTCCGGGGCGCAGGCCTACGAAGCCCGGCTTTCGGACCCGAACGCCGCGGAGGCGGCGGCCCGCGCCGCCGCGGCCCGGCTCTCGGCCTCCTACCGCGTCCGGACGTGGCGGGAGTTGAACGCGCCCCTCTCCTTCGCGCTCCGCCTGGAGAAGGCCGTGATCTTCGCGACGGTCGCTCTCGTCATCGTCGTCGCGGCCCTGAACGTCGTCTCGAACATCGCGCTCCTCGTCGTCGAGAAGAAGCGGGACCTCGGAGTCCTCGTCTCGCTCGGAGCGGTGCCGGGATCGCTGGCGAAGATCTACCTGACCCTGGGAGGATTGATCGGAGGCCTCGGCACCGCGGCCGGTGTCCTCGTGGGAGTCGTCGCTTCAATGCTTCTCGACCGCCTCCATGCCGTGCCCCTGCCCGCCGACGTGTATCTGCTCTCCCACGTGCCCTTCGCGGTGCACCCGCGCGAAGTCCTCCTCGTGGCCCTGTTCGCTCTGGCCACGGCGGTCGCCGCCGCGGTCCTTCCGGCCCGGGCCGCCTCCCGCCTCGCGCCGGGCGAAGCGATCCGCCTCTCGCGATGAGGATTCCAGATTCCAGATTCGAGGGAGCTGGATGACACACTCGAATCTGGAATCTTCAATCAGATGCTGGCGATAAGAGCCGAGAACCTGTCGAAGACCTATGCGGGCGAGGGGGCGCCTGTCACGGTTTTCACGAATCTCTCCTTTGAGCTGGAAGAGGGAATCTTCGCCGCCGTGATGGGGCCTTCCGGAGTGGGGAAGTCCACGCTGTTGCACCTGCTCGGGGGCATCGACAATCCCGATGCCGGGAGGGTGGAGGTCTTCGGGCAGGCGCTGGAGGACCTGCCCCCGCGCGAGCGGGCGCGATTCCGCAACGACCGCATCGGGTTCGTCTTCCAGTTCCACCATCTGCTCCCGGAGTTCACGGCCGAGGAGAACGTCGCGCTGCCTCACCGCATCGCAGGAGAGACCACCGGGCAGGCGCGCCGGCGCGCCGCGGCGATGCTCGACCGGGTCGGCTTGCTCGGACGGCGCGACCACCGCCCGCGCGCCCTCTCGGGCGGCGAGCAGCAGCGCGTCGCGATCGCGCGCGCTCTCGCTCGGGGCCCGAGTCTCCTGCTGGCGGATGAGCCGACCGGAAACCTCGACGCGGAATCGTCCGGCGCCGTCTTCGAGCTACTCGAGGAGCTGCATCGCGAGCGCGGCATGACGACCGTCCTCGTCACTCACAACCCCGATCTCGCAAATCGCTGTGATACCATCTACTTGATGTCGCGGGAAGGAATTTCGCCCGCGCCGGGTTCTTCCGGCGGGATATAGACGGACCAATGGACCGGACCCGGAGCGCCTGCGATGTTTGAGAAATACAACGAGAAAGCGCGGAGAGCCCTCTTCTTCGCCCGTTACGAGGCGTCCAAGCTCGGCTCCAAGGTGATCGAGTCCGAGCACCTCCTGCTCGGCATCCTCCGCGAGGGGGAGGACATCATCAAGGAGATCTTCTCCCGCTTCAACGTCAAGCCGGAGGAGGTCCGGCGCGAGATCGAGGGGGACCGCATCTTCGTCGAGCGGATCTCCTCGACGGCCGAGCTGCCCCTCTCGGAGGAATCCAAGAAGATCCTCGCCTACGCCTCTCACGAGGCGGAATCCATGATGCACCCGTACGTCGGGACGGAGCACCTCCTCATCGGCCTGCTCCGCGTGGACGGCTGCGTCGCGGGACGGCTGCTGACCGCGCGCGGGTTCAACCTCTACGGCGTGCGCGAGGAGACGATCTCGCTGATCAAGGAGCGGGAAGTCTCCAAGCAGAAGAAGGAGCTTCCCTTCCTGGCCGAGTACAGCCGCGACCTGACGCAGCTGGCGGTGAGCGGGTCCTTCGACCCCCTGATCGGCCGGGAGAAAGAGGTCGAGCGGATCATCCAGATCCTGTCGAGGCGGACAAAGAACAATCCGATCCTGCTCGGGGAGCCGGGCGTCGGAAAGACGGCCATCATCGAAGGTCTCGCGACGCGGATCGTGGAGGGCGCGGTTCCGATCTTCCTGGCGCAGAAGAAGATTCTGGCGCTCGACCTCTCCCTGATCGTGGCCGGCACGAAGTACCGCGGCCAGTTCGAGGAAAGATTGAAGGGGATCATCCGGGAGCTGCGGGAGAACCCGGACCTCATCATTTTCATCGACGAGATCCACTCGTTGATCGGCGCGGGCTCCGCCGAAGGGTCGCTCGACGCCGCCAATATCCTCAAGCCCGCCCTCTCCCGGGGCGAGGTCTCCTGCATCGGCGCCACGACGCTCAAGGAGTACCGCAAGTACATCGAGAAGGACAGGAGCCTCCTGCGCCGCTTCCAGGCGATCCAGGTCACCGCGCCGACGGAGACGGAGACGTTCGAGATCCTGGAAGGGGTCAAGGACCGCTACGAGCAATTCCACAAGGTGCGCTACCTGCCCGAGGCGATCAAGACCGCGGTCTATCAGTCCAACCGCTACATCACCGACCGCTTCTTCCCGGACAAGGCGATCGACCTGCTAGACGAGGCGGGCGCGAAAGTGAAGCTGAAGCGCGTGGCCGACACGCAGAACCTCCGGAAGCTGGAGATCGAGACGCGCCAGATCGTCAAGGAGATGAAGAAAGCGATCTCGGACAAGGATTTCGAGAAGGCGGTCTTCCTGCGCGAACGGGAGATCGAGCTGAAGGAGGAGATCGAGCGCACCAAGGCGCAGACGGCCGAGCGGAGCGAAGCCACGCAGGAAGTCACGCGCCGGGACATCGAGGAGATCATCTCCTCCTGGACGGGGATCCCGGTCGCCTCCCTCGCCATGGAAGAAGCCGAGAAGCTCCTTCACATGGAGGACGCGCTGCGGCGGCGCATCGTCGGGCAGGAGACGGCCATCGTCAGCGTCTCGAAGGCCATCCGCCGGTCGCGCCTGGGCGTCAACAACCCCAACCGTCCCATGGGCTCCTTCATCTTCCTCGGCCCTTCGGGCGTCGGCAAGACCGAGGTCGCGCGGCGCCTGGCCGAGTTCCTGTTCGAGAGCCAGAAGGCGCTGGTTCGTTTCGACATGTCGGAGTACATGGAGAAACACGCCGTCTCCAAGCTCATCGGATCGCCCCCGGGTTACGTGGGGCACGAGGACGGCGGGCAACTCACCGAGAAGATCCGGCGCAATCCCTACAGCGTCATCCTCTTCGACGAGATCGAGAAGGCGCATCCGGACATCGCCAACATCCTGCTCCAGATCCTGGAAGACGGCATCCTGACCGACGCCTACGGGAACCTGGTGGACTTCAAGAACACCCTCATCATCATGACCTCGAACATCGGGACCAAGCACCTGGTCAACCGCTCGCGGATGGGCTTCGGGGGCTCGCGCGAGATCCAGAGCAGCAAGGAACTCGAGGACCTGGTCCTGAGGGAATTGAAGAAAGACTTCCCGCCCGAGTTCATCAACCGGATCGACGAGACGATCGTGTTCCATCCTCTGGGCCGCGTCGAGCTCGCGAAGATCTGCCGGCTCCTGATCGACGACGTCAACACGACGCTCGCGCCCAAGGGGGCCGTCGTGGACGTGGACGATGCCGCCGTCGAGTGGCTCCTGCAGCAGAGCGGCGACGACCCCAACATGGGGGCCCGGCCTCTGCGCCGCTCCATACAAAAACACGTCGAGGACCCCGTGTCGGAGATCCTGATCGCTGCCCGCGACGAGAAGCTCGAGGCGATCGAGGTCCGCGTCGGTCCGGAGGGGCTCACGGTCATCGCGCGTGAGCCCGAGCCGATCGTCCATTAGACGCCTTCCGCTTGCTGGTCCGGTGGGAAGAACCGGGGTCTGCCCGGCGTTCCGGACCGCAGCAGCATGAGCTTTCACCAGTGAAACGTCCTTCCGGGGCTGCCACCCGGCCGCCGGGAAGGTTGCGGGCGTCGGCCGTGAGGTCTCGCGTCCTGCCGGCCGCGTCCTGGGCGACGCTCCTCTTCTGCGCGTCCCTGGCCTCGGGACAGACGCCCGTCGCCACGCCGCCTCCCGCGGCTCCGACTCCGGTTCCCTCGCCCCCCTCCTCCGCTCCCGCCCCCGCGGCGGCCGCTCCGAAGGAGAAGATCGTCGGCATCCGGGTCGTCGGCTACCAGACGGTTTCCCCCGACACGATCGCGCACTACCTGGGCGTCAAGGTCGGCGACCCGTACGATCCCGACAGGATCCGCGACAACTTCCAGACGCTCTGGGACGTGGGCCTGCTCGAGAACGTGTCCATCGAGGCGGAGCGGGCGGCCGGCGGCGTCACGCTCATCGTGACCATCGAGGAGCGGCCGACCGTCAAGGAAGTGGACTACACGGGCAACAAGAAGTTCTCCAACACGCAGATCAAGGACCGCCTGAGGGAAGCCAAGCTCGAGGTCCGGCCGGGCGCACCCCTCTCGCTGCGCGAGATCGCGAAGATCCGTTCCAACATCGCCGACTACTACGTCGAGAACGGCTATCGCAGCGCCACGGTGGACTTCCGGATCGAGGACGTCTCGAAGACCGAGAAGAAGCTCATCTTCGTCATCGACGAGGGGGACAAGATCAAGATCGCCGCGATCCGTTTCGAAGGCAATCACGTCTTCAGCCAGCAACGTCTGCGCAACGCGATGGGCAAGACCAAGGTCAACACATGGTGGAGGTTCCTCTCGGAGACGAGCACCACCTACAGCCAGGCCAACTATGACGCGGACGTCGAGAGCCTCAAGGGTGTCTACCATGCGAAAGGCTACAAGGACGTCGTCGTCAAGGACCCGGTCCTGGACGTCTTCATAAAGAACCCGAACGCGCCGGCGAAGAAGCAAAAGAAGAGGGTCCGGATCACCATTCCTATCGTGGAAGGGGACGAGTACTTCACGGGACAGATCCAGATCCTGAAGGTCGATCAGACCGGACAGCCGGAGGAGGCGACCGCGCCGCTGGTCATTCCCCGCGAGACGCTCATGAAGGAGTTCCGCGACCTTCCTCCGGGCTCGGTCCTGAACCGCGACCGCCTGGTCGAGGCGCTGTCGACGATCGAGGGCAAGTACAAGTCCCTCGGATACATCTACTGGTACGCCGATCCGGTCTACCGCGACGTGGGCAACCACCGCGTGGACGTGGACGTGAAACTCTTCGAGGGGGACAAGTTCTATCTCGGGCGCCTCGAGGTCACCGGCAACACCACCACCCGCGACAAGGTCATCCGGCGGGAGTTCGCCCTGGACGAAGGCGACGTGATGAACATGGAGTACGTCAAGAAGAGCCTTCAGAAGCTCCAGCAGCTCGGCTACTTCAAGGTCAACGAGGAGCCCGAGTTCGGGGTGCGCGCGGCCGAGAAGAAGGTCGATCTGACTCTCAAGGGCACGGAGACCTCGAGAAACGAGATCCAGTTCGGAGCGGGATACTCGGCGCTGGACGGCTTCTTCGGGCAATTCTCCTTTCAGACGCGGAATTTCCTGGGGCGGGGCGAAACGCTGGGACTGTCCGCGCAGATCGGAAAGATCTCCAATTATTACAATCTCTCGTACACGATTCCGTGGTTCATGGACCGCAACCAGACGGTCGGAGCGTCCCTCTACAGCAACGAAGTCAGCTACCTGAACATCGAGGAGAGACGAAAGGGCGGCAATACGTTCTTCGGCAAGGGGCTGAGCCTGTTCGACAGCTGGTCGGTGCTCTACCAGTATGAAGACGTCAAGGCGAACTTCCCCGTGAGCGGCGCGCAGATACCTCCGGGCCAGCCCGCGCCTCCCACCAAGTTCACCGAGGTCCTCGGGACGACCTCTTCCATCACCCCGGGATACCGGTACGACAGCCGCAATGATCCCTTCGATCCGAACCAGGGCTTCCGGCTGTTCGGGTCGGCGCAGTTCGCGGGCACCGTCCTCGGAGGCACCGACAATTTCATCAAGCCGCTCGTCGGGGGTTCCGGCTACATCGGCCTGCGCTTCCCGCGCCACACGTACTTCGCCTTCAACCTGGAAGCCGGCTACGTGACCCCTTACGGCAGCAAGGAAATCCCGATCTTCGAGCGGTTCCAGATCGGCGGCGAGCAGAGCCTGCGCGGATTCCGGGCGGGCGCCGTGCTGCCGCTGGACAAGAAGAATACGGTCTTCACGGACGACGTGGGGCGCATCCTCGGGGGGAACAAGTACTTCGTCTTCAACCTCGAGTACATCTTCCTGACGGTCGGCCCGGCCAAGCTCCTCGCGTTTTCCGACATCGGGAACGTCTACCACGAGAGTCAGAAGTTCGATCTGACGCGCGTGCGCTCGTCGGTGGGCCTGGAGATGCGCATCTTCCTGCCGATCTTCCAGGCGCCGCTGCGTTTCATCTATTCGTGGAACCTCCATCCGATCACGCCCATGGACCAGTTCGGCTTCCCGATCAACAGCCTGAGCGAGCGGCGGTCCGGCTTCGACTTCTCGATCGGCCGGACGTTCTAGGAGGCCGGCTCCCGCGTCCGAGGAATGGTCCGGACGGCGCCGGGGTTCTTCTTGGGCGGCGGGTTTGCTATGATTACCGGCTTCGCCACAAAGGAGATGGAATGAAACGTTTCGTGCTTTCGATCCTGGGCGCCGGTGTCGCGGCGGCCATGGCGGCTCAGGCGTCGGCCCCCGCGACCTCCTCGCCGGCGGCGCCGGCGGGATCGGCCGCGGCGGGGATCGCTATCATAGACGCTCAGAAGCTGGCTCTGGAGTCCGCGCCGGGCAAGGAGGCCTACGGCCGCCTGCAGAAGCTGTCCGCCCAGAAGAAGGACGAGCTCGACCGGGTCGAGAAGGAGGCCCGGGACCTCGTCCAGAAGCTCTCCGACCAGGGCTCTTCCATGCCCGCCGATCGGCTCGAGGCGCTGCAGAAGCAGGCCGACGACAAGCAGAAGACCTGGAAGCGGATGCAGGAGGATGCCCAGAAGGACCTGCAGGAGGCGGAGCGCAAGGAGATGGCGGCCCTGGAAAGCCGCATCGGCCCCATCGTGAAGGAATACTTCAAGGAGAAGCACTACGCGGTCGTGCTCGACTCCCGTGCCGGAATCATGTACGCCGACGACGCGATCAACGTGACCGACGATGTCTTGAGGCGAATCAACACGAGCGTCGCGCTGCCGCAGGCGAAGTCCACCGAGGCGCCGAAAGGACCGCCGGCGGCTTCGGCCCAGAAACAGGGAGGATCCGCGGCCAAGCCGACGCCCAAGAAGCCCGGCTAGCGATCGGGAAGGCGGGTGCCAGGAGCTCGAAGGCACTCCCCGTGCCCGGCGCCGTCGGGTAGTATCCCCCCCCGGTGACACATCGCACGCGGGCCGGAGGCGGGCGTCCTGGACGGGCCAGGCCGGCGCCTCGCGGCTCCTTTACGCTCGCTCAAGTGGCCAGGGCCGTCGGCGGACGCCTCCGCGGCGACGGGTTCCTCCGCCTCTCCGGCGTCCAGGGCCTGGAGCGGGCCGGGCCCGGGGACCTCTCCTGGGTGGCCGACCGCCGCCACGCGCGAGACGCCGGAAAGAGTCTCGCCGGTGCGCTGCTCGTCGCAACCGAAGAGGACTCCGGGGGCAAGCCTTCCGTCGTCGTTTCCTCTCCGGCGCTCGCGATCGCGACCTGGCTGGAGCTATTCCTGCCCGCCGCGGCCGTCCGGCGGGGGGTCTCACGGAAGGCGCACGTCCATTCAACGGCTTCGCTCGGAGGAGGCGTCTCCATCGCGGCGGGCGCGACGGTCGAGGCGGGGGCTGTCGTGGGCGCGCGCACCGTCCTCTCCGCGGGGTGTTTCGTCGGCCGCGAGGCGGTCGTGGGCGAGGACTGCTTTTTCCATCCCAACGCCGCGGTCCTCGAGCGCTGCTCGATCGGAGCGCGCTGCGTCCTGCAGGCCGGGGCGGTCGTGGGCTCCGACGGGTTCGGCTACGTCTGGGACGGCTCGCGGCACCGGAAGATCCCGCAGAAGGGGATCGTGAGGATCGGCGATGACGTCGAGATCGGAGCCAACAGCGCGATCGATCGCGCCACGCTCGGCGAGACGGTCATCGGCAGCGGCACCAAGATAGACAATCTCGTCCAGGTGGGCCACAACGTCGTCGTGGGGGAGGACTCCCTTCTCTGCGCGCAGGCTGGCATCGCCGGCTCGACGCGGCTGGGTCGCCGGGTGACGCTGGCCGGCCAGGCGGGGATCGGCGACCACGCCGGCATCGAGGAGGGGGCGACGGTCACCGGGCAGGGGGGAGTCGTCAGCCGGGGCGTCGTTCCTCCGGGCGCCGTCGTCTCGGGAATGCCGGCGGCGCCCCATCGCGAGTTCCTGAGACGGGCCGCTCTTCTCGCGCGGCTGCCGGAGCTGGCGCGTCGCCTCGAGCAGGTCGAGAGGATTCTGGCGGGGGGCCGGGAAGGAGAGAAGACGTGGAAATCGGAATCGCTGAAATCCTGAAGATCCTTCCTCACCGCTACCCGTTTCTCCTGGTGGACCGGATCCTCGAGATCGAGAAAGGAAAGCGGGTGGTCGGGATCAAGAACGTGACCTTCAACGAGGAGTTCTTCCAGGGGCATTTCCCCGGTAACCCGGTCATGCCGGGGGTCCTCATCGTGGAAGCGATGGCCCAGGTTTCCGCGATCGGTCTCTTAGGCGTCGTTCCCGAGCACGAGAAGAAGCTCCTGTACCTGTCGGCCGTGGACCGCTGCAAGTTTCGCCGGCCGGTCCTGCCGGGAGATCAGCTCCGGATCGAGGCGCAGATCCTCGCCTTGAAGAGCCGGGTCTGCAAATGCCGCGCAGTCGCGACGGTGGACGGCGCCCTCTGCGCCGAGGCGGAGCTGCTTTCGACGCTCGTGGAGAGAAGATGACGGCAACAGTTCATCCGACGGCGATCGTCTCGCGAGAGGCCCGTCTCTCGGAGGGGGTGGAGATCGGCCCCTACGCGGTCGTCGGCGCTGAGGTCGTGATCGGTTCGGGGACCCGGGTCGGCGCGCATGCCTCGATCGAGGGCCCGACGGTCCTGGGAGAGGAGAACCGGGTCTTCCCCCACGCCGTTCTGGGCTTCGATCCCCAGGACCTGAAGTACCACGGCGAGAAGACCCGCCTGGTCATCGGCTCCCGCAACGTCTTCCGCGAGTTCTCGACGGTCCACCGGGGGACCGTGACCGGCCATGGCGAGACGGTGATCGGGGACAACAACTACTTCATGTCCTACAGCCACGTGGCGCACGATTGCCGCATCGGGTCTTTCACGGTCTTCGCCAATTCCGCCTCCCTGGCGGGGCACGTGGACGTGGGAGACCATGCCGTGCTCGGCGCCTTCGTTGGGGCTCACCAGTTCACGCGGATCGGGAAGTACGCGTTCGCCGGCGCCTACGCGGCGCTGCGCCAGGACGTGCTTCCGTTTTGCAAGACCGACGGAATCGAGGCGAAGACCTACGGATTGAACCGCATCGGTCTTCAACGCCTCGGGTTCGCGCCGGAGAGGCTCGAGGCCCTGGAGCGCGCCTACCGCCTGCTCGTCAAATCCAGGCTCAACACGACGCAGGCGCTCGAGCGGATCGAGGCCGAGATGCCCGGCCAGCAGGATGTGGCCTACCTCGTCCGGTTCATCAAGGAGAGCAAGCGAGGCTTCCACCGATGAACCGGATCTCGGATTGTCATCCTGAGCCCCTCGCCCCTCTCTGTCATCCTGAGCGCAGCGAAGGATCTGCTCCATCGCTTCGAGTCGTGTCGTCAGCTCGGGACAGTCTCCGCGAAGGATCTGCTCTCGCGGAAGAGGAAGAAGATTCTTCGGCCCTTCGGGCCTCAGAATGACAGCGGAGAAACCTGTTCGGCTCGCCGTGGTGGGCGTGGGCCACCTCGGACGCCACCACGCCCGGGTGGCGGCATCGCTGCCGGGAGCGCGCCTCGTGGGCATCCACGACCGCAACCCCGGCCGCGCCGAGGAAGTCGCCAGGGAGTTCGGCCTGCGAATTCTGCCGGATCTGGCGGCCGTCGCGCGGGAGGCGGAAGCGGCGATCGTCGCGACGCCGACCGTCAGCCACGCGGATGTCTCCGCCTTTCTCCTGGAGCGGGGCCTGGACGTGCTGGTCGAGAAGCCCATCGCGGCGAGCCTTCGGGAGGCGGACGATCTTCTGGCGCTCGCCAGGACAAAGGGGAGGATCGTTCAAGTGGGCCACGTCGAACGCTACAATCCCGCCGTCGAGGCCGCGCTCTCGGTCGTCCGAGCGCCACTTTTCATCGAGGTTCATCGCCTGGGCGTCTTCACGCGCCGGAGCCTGGACGTGGACGTGGTGCTCGACCTGATGATCCACGATCTTCAGATCGTGCAGTCCCTGGCGGGCGGAAGGGCCGTGGAGATCCGGGCGGCCGGGTTGCCCGTGCTGACGCCGCGGCTCGACATCGCCAACGCGCGGATCGCCTTCGAGGGCGGATGCGTGGCCAACCTGACCGCCTCGCGCGTCTCCGCCAGCAAGGTCCGCAAGCTGCGCGTCTTCGCGCCCGCCCTCTACGTCTCCGTGGACATGCAGAGCCGGACGGTCAAGACGTTCCGGCTCTCGCGCGAGAAGGAAGACCCCGAGATCGTGGCCGCCGAGCTTCCGGTCGAGTCGCAGGAGCCTCTGGCCAGAGAGATCGCCGATTTCGTCCGCGCCTCGAGGCTGCGCCAGCCGCCGCTGGTGCCGGGGGAGGCGGGACGCGAGGCGCTCGCGCTGGCGCAGGAGGTCCTCGCGGCCGTCGAGCTCCACCGCCTGGCGTCGGAAGGAGCCCGGGCGTGACGGCGGGACGGGCGCGAGTGGGACTCATCGGCGGCAGCGGCGTCTATGACCTGGCCGATCTCGAGGATTCGCGCGAGGAGAGACTCGAGACCCCCTTCGGCCCTCCGTCGGATTCCTACTTCACGGGAAATCTCGCGGGGACGCCGGTGGCCTTCTTCTCCCGCCACGGCCGCGGGCACCGCTACGGCCCGACCGAGATCAACTACCGCGCCAACATCTGCGGGTTCAAGATCCTGGGCTGCGACGCGCTGCTCTCGGCATCCGCGGTCGGGAGCCTCAAGGAGGACTACGCGCCCCGGCACGCCGTCGTTCCCGACCAGTTCATCGACCGGACCAAGCATCGCCCCGACACGTTCTTTGGAGAGGGAGTCGCCGCCCATATCTCCTTCGCGGACCCGGTGTGTCCGGCCCTTTCCGCCGCTCTCGAGACGGGCGCGCGCCATTGCGGGTTGACCGTCCACCGGGGCGGGACCTACGTCTGCATGGAGGGACCGCAGTTCTCCACGCGGGCGGAGGCCTCGCTCTACCGCGGCTGGGGAGGAGACGTCGTCGGCATGACGAACCTGACGGAGGCGAAGCTCGCGCGCGAGGCGGAGATCTGCTACGCGTCGCTCGCGCTCGTGACCGACTACGACTGCTGGAGGGAAGCCACCAACGCGGTCTCCGTGGAGACCATTCTCCAGATCCTCTCGGAGAACGCGGACGCCGCCCGGCGCAGCCTGCGGGAGGCCGTCTCCCGCGTGGATCCCTCCCGCTCCTGTTCCTGCCGCGACGCCCTGCGCTATGCCATCCTGACGGACCCCAAGGTCATCCCGGAGGACTCGAAGAAACGGCTTCGTCCCATCGCCGGACGTTACCTGTGACGGAGCGCCGAGAAGGCTCCGGCCGTTCCGGGCGGCTGGTCGTGACGGGTTCGGTGGCCTTCGACTACCTGATGACGTTCCCCGGACGGTTCGTCGAGCACCTGATTCCGGACCGCCTTTCCCGGCTCTCGGTTTCGTTTCTGGTGGACGAGATGCGCCGCGTGTCCGGCGGGTGCGCTCCGAACATCGCCTACAGCATGGCTCTCCTGGGCGAAACCCCTCTTCTCTTCGCCACGGCGGGGCACGACGCCTCCGATTATCGGGATCGCCTCGCCCGCGAGGGCGTGGACGTCTCCGGTCTTCTCCTGCTCGACGACGTCTTCACGGCGTCCTTCTTCGTCTCGACCGACCAGGACCAGAACCAGATCGCGTCCTTCTACACGGGCGCCATGGCCAGGGCGCGGGACCTCTCGCTCGAGACGCTCGATCCCCGCGGGATCGCTCTCGTCGTGATCTCGCCCAATGACCCGGCCGCGATGGCGCGCTATACCGAAGAGTGCCGGCGGTTGGAGATTCCCTTCCTCTACGACCCGAGCCAGCAGGTCGCCCGCCTCTCCGGCCAGGAATTGCGGGACGGGCTCGCGGGCGCGGCGATCCTCGTCGTCAACGACTATGAGTTCGGCATCCTGGCGCGCAAGACGGAGCTCTCGCGCGAGGAACTGGAGGACAGGATCCCGGTGGTCGTCGTGACGCACGGCGCCCAGGGTTCCACGATCTCGGTCAGCGGCGAGCGGGAAGAAACCGCGCGCCACGCCATCCCGGCCGCTCTCCTGGAGAGAGGAGCGGTAGATCCCACCGGCGTGGGGGATGCCTTCCGGGCCGGTCTCATCCGCGGGTTTCGGATCGGCGCTCCGTGGGCCACGGCAGGACGCATGGGGAGCGTGGCCGCGGTTTTCGGCCTGGAGGCCGTGGGGCCCCAGCCGGCGCGCTACACGCGGCAGGAATTCCGCGAACGGTACGTTCGCAACTTCGGCGACGAACCGCTCCTCGAACGATTGACGGATTGAAAGATTGAAGGATTGAAGGATTGAGCACGAAGACCGGGCCCAATCGGTCGATCGTCAATCTCTCAATCGTCAATCCTCCGATCGTCAATGTTAAGATTCCGTTTTCTCAGCACGTGAGGGACCGATCCTTGAGCAATCGTCGCGACTCGCGCCGCGTAGCCCCCGTCTTTGAACCGAGGACGGTCGAAGGGGATTCGGACGCTTCCGGACTCCGCTTCTCGGTGATCTGCGCGCGATGGAACCCGACGGTGACCGAGGCCCTGCTCCGGAGCGCTCTCCAGACTCTGCGGAGCCACGGCGCGCGGGCCTCCGACGCGCGTGTCGTGCGCGTCCCCGGGGCCTTCGAGCTTCCCGGGGCGGCGCGCGCGGAGATCTCCTCCGGAAAGACGGACGCGCTGATCGTCCTCGGCGCGATCGTCCGGGGAGAGACAACGCACCACGAGGTCCTGGGCCACGCCGTCGCGACCGCGCTCGCGGCGCTGGCGGCCGAGACCGGCCACCCGATCGGGTTCGGCCTGCTGACCTGCGACACGATGGATCAGGCGCGCGAGCGCTCCGGCAAGGGCGCCGAAGCGGCGCAAGCCGCCATCGAGATGGCAAACCTGAAGCGTTCTCTCGCGGCGCGCTGATGGGTGCCCGGCGCAAGGCGAGGGAGCTCGCCCTTCAGATGCTCTTCGAGAACGACGTCGCGGGCACGGGTCCGGACGAGATGTTCCGGCGGTCCCCGGATCTGCAGAAGGCTCCCGCCGCGCTTCGCGACTTCACGCAGCGGCTGGTCTCCGGGACGCTGGCCAACCGCGACGACCTGGACGCCATCATCTCGAAGCAGGCGGACAACTGGAGGCTGGCGAGGATGCCGATCGTGGACCGCAACATCCTCCGCCTCGCCCTCTTCGAGCTGCTGCACGAGCCCTCGACGCCGAGGCCCGTCGTCATCGACGAGGCGCTGGAGATCGCGAAACGCTTTTCGACCCCGCGCTCCTCCCAGTTCATCAACGGAATCCTCGACGGAGTCTTGAAGGCGCGCGAGGAGGGCACCCGCGCGTGAGGGGAACCGTCCTCGCCGTTCTCGTCGGCCTCATGGCCGGCGCCGCCTCCGGACAGCAATCGGCCTTCTACCGCGCGTCGGGAGCCGACGCCGGGCTCTTCGACCAGTTCGACAATGACGGATACTCGCTGGAGGTCGCGTCCGGAGCGACGGGAGTCACGGACCTTCATGTCCGCGTGTCCGATTCTCCGCTGGCCAGCGCCGCTCCGTTTCCTCCGCTCGCCCGGATCGAGCCCGCCCCGCCCGCCGCCCCGGACCGGGACGCGTTCGCGCGCGGGCTGGCCGCGGGAAGCCGGCGGCAATCCGAGGCCGTGCGCCGCATCCTGGTCGGGCTCGCCTCCCGGATCGCCTACGATCGGGACCGGCTGCGGCGGCAGGACCCGGCCGCGGTGTTCGCTTCGGGGCGCGCCTCCTGCGTTGGTTTCGCGGAGCTCGCGGTCGATCTGCTGCGGCGGGCCGGGATCCCCGCGCGGACGGTGCAGGGCGTTCTGCGAACAGACCCCGGCGCCGACGGGTACGAGGCCTCGATCGGGGGCGCGTACCACCGCTGGATCGAGGTCTATTATCCCGACCGCGGTTACGTTTTCTCGGATCCGATGCGTTCGATCAATGGCGTGGACGCGCGTTATCTCCCGTTTTCAAGACGCGCGCTGGCCCGTCCGCGAGATCTGAAGCTGACGGCGATGTCATTGGAGGGTTCGCTGGAATACGAACCCATTTCAATCGGAAAAAAGAGAGTCCGCGTGCGCGCCTCCGTTCGCTGACCTACGAATCGGCGAGAGCCGATTCGTGATCGGGTATATTGCCCGGCTCATGGCCGAGAAGTTCGACCACGCCGCGATCGACGCCCGGTGGCAGCGACGCTGGGAGCAGGAGCGGGTCGCCTACGTGGACACCGCGGCTCCGGGCGAGAAGTTCTACATGCTCAACATGTTCCCCTATCCGTCGGCCAGCCGCCTGCACGTGGGCCACGGGCGCAATTACGTCCTGGGGGACGCGCTCTACCGCCACGAGCGAATGGCGGGGCGGATGGCCTTGAACCCGATGGGCTGGGACGCGTTCGGACTGCCCGCGGAGAACGCGGCGATCGCCAGCGGCGTTCACCCGCGCGAGTACACCCTGGCCAACATCGCTCGCATGAAGGAGCAGTTGAAGAGTCTCGGGCTTCTCTACGACTGGTCCAAGGAGCTTGCCTCCTGCGACCCCGCTTACTACCGGTGGAACCAGTGGCTCTTCCTGCGGATGTGGGAGCGGGGCCTCGCCTACCGCAAGACGGCGCCCGTCAACTGGTGTCCGGGCTGCCGGACCGTCCTCGCCAACGAGCAGGTCGTCGAAGGCCGCTGCGAACGCTCCGAGGATCTGGTCGAGATCCGCGACCTGACGCAGTGGTTCTTCCGGATCACCGCGTACGCGGATCGCCTTCTGTCCGGGTTGCACGAGCTCGACTGGTCGGACCGCGTCAAGACGATGCAACGCAACTGGATCGGCCGGTCCGAGGGGGCCGAGATCCTCTTCCCCGTGGAAGGACTGCCGGAGGCCGTGGCCGTCTTCACGACGCGGCCCGACACCCTCCATGGCGCGACGTTTCTGGCGCTCGCGCCCGAGCATCCCGCCGCTTCGATGCTGGCGCCGATGTCGCCGAAGAGGAAGCAGATCCTCGCCTTCATCGAGCGCGTGCGCCGGGAGTCTCGCCTGGAGCGCGAGGCGGAGGGCGGCGAGAAGGAGGGACTCGACACGGGCTTCACGGCGGTGAACCCGGCGACGGGAGAGAAGATCCCTGTCTGGCTCGCGAATTTCGTCCTGCCCGAGTACGGCACCGGCGCGATCATGGGGGTGCCCGCCCACGACCAGCGCGACTTCGAGTTCGCGCGGCGGTTCGGCCTGGAGATCCGCCCCGTCTATCGGACCGAGCAGGGGGAGCTCGACCCGAAGGAGATGACCCGGGCGGTGCCCGACTCGGGCTTCCTCTACAGGTCCGGAGACTGGGACGGGACTCCCAACGGTCCCGAGGCCGTGCGCAAGGCCGTGGCATGGGCGGAAGCCAAAGGGGTCGGAAAGGGCACGGTCGGCTACCGGCTGCGGGACTGGCTGATCTCCCGCCAGCGCTACTGGGGCACGCCGATCCCGGCGATCCACTGCGAGGGGTGCGGCGTCGTCCCCGTGCCGGAGAAGGACCTGCCGGTGCTCCTCCCGGAAGACGTCTCGTTCCAGGGCGCCGAGGGGAACCCGCTGGAGAAATCCGAGGCGTTCCTGCGCGTGGACTGCCCCTCCTGCGGCAAACCGGCGCGGCGCGAGACCGACACGATGGACACCTTCGTGGACTCCTCCTGGTACTACCTGCGTTTCCTCGACCCCGGCGACGATTCCAGGATGCTCGACTCCGCGCGGGCGGCGCACTGGATGCCCGTGGACCAGTACGTCGGAGGCATCGAGCACGCGATCCTCCATCTTCTCTACGCGCGTTTCATCTGCCGGGTCCTGAAAGACATGGGCCTCGTCGTCGTCGAAGAGCCCTTCGCGAAGCTCTTCAATCAGGGGATGATCACGAAGCTGAACGCGGCGACGGGCAAGGTCGAGAAGATGTCGAAGTCACGGGGCAACACCGTCTCGCCCGACGAGCTCATCGAGAGCTACGGAGCCGACACCGTCCGGCTGTACACGCTCTTCATCGGACCTCCCGAGAAGGAATCGGAGTGGTCCGAGGAAGGAGTCGTGGGCGCCTACCGGTACCTGAATCGCGTCCATGAGCTGTGCGCCCGCGTCGCGGAGCGGCCAAGGGAGGGCGCGCCGGGCCGGGACACGCCGCTGGCGCGCCTGGAGCATCGCACGATCGCCCGGGTCACGGCCGACGTCTCCCGCTTTCACTTCCACACGGCGGTCGCGGCGCTCATGGAGTTCCAGCGGGGGATCGCGGAGGCCCTGGAGGCGGGGGAAGACGAGGACGCCGCGGTGAGGAGCGCGACTCTGACGCTCCTGAAGCTGCTTCACCCGATCGCGCCGCACCTGACCGAGGAATGGTGGGAGAGGTTCGGACAGGTCGGATTCCTCATCGAGAATGCCTGGCCGGCCTTCGACGAGGAGCTCGCGACGACGCCTCGAGTGACTCTCGTCGTGCAGGTCAACGGAAAAGTCCGCGGGCGTCTGGACGTCGAGCGAGGGACCTCGCAGGAGGAGGCGCTGGCCCTGGCGCGCTCCGACGGCCATGTCGCCGCGTGGCTGGAGGGAAGGGAGCTCGCCCGGTCTGTTTTCGTGCCCGACCGGCTGCTGAACCTCGTCGTCCGGTAACGTCGCTCCGCGCTTGCGCGGAATCTGCGCCTTCGGCGCACCGGCGGGCGGCTCGGCCGGATGCGGCCTCGACCGCCCGCCTGATTTCGCGCAAACGCTACGCTCCCGCGAGGGGAAGATCGTTGCAAGAACACCGATACTTGTGCCTCAGAAGGGGGAGACGGTTGCGTTGCAGGGGGCGGTTGCCTTTCTCCCGTTCCGATTGTCGAGTCGCGACCGAATTTTCTGGACTTCCTCAGGGAAGAGTTTGCGAGAATGGGGAAGGTGATTTTTCTTGCTGGAGAGATGGGGGAGACCCGCCGAGTCTTGCTCGCGTTGTTATGCCTGCTCGCGGCGGTTGTGCTTGCGGGTTGCGGGTACGCTCTGGTGGGGAAGACCTCGACTCTCCCCCCCTCGATCCGCGTCATCCACTTCCGGACGCTCGCGAACCAGACGACCCGGGTGGGACTCGAGCAGCGCCTCTCGAGCGAGATCGCCAAGGAGCTGGCCAGCCGCGGGCGCTTCTCGGTCAAGGCCGACGCGGCGGGGGCCGACGCGGAGCTGACGGGCGCGGTCAAGTCGTTCGACCTCTTCGCCGTCGCCTTCGACGACGCCGGCCGGGCCAAGGAGTATCAGGTCCGCGTGACGGCCAGCGTGGCGCTCAAGACCCTCCCCGACGAGAAGGTCCTCTGGGAGAACCAGTCCTTCACGTTCCAGGACAACTACGCGCTGGCGACGAGCGCGTCGTCCTACGTGGACCGCGAAAACGAGGTCATCGACAGCGTCGGCGAGAAATTCGCCGCGAGCCTCGTCTCCAGCCTCCTCGAAGGATTTTGACGGGCCGGGGGATTCTTGTCATCCTGAGCGCAGCGAAGGATCTGCTCTCTCAATCAGGCGGGCAGATCCTTCGTCGCTTCGCTCGCGCCGTCGCCATAGCGGCTATGGCGCGTCGGCGACCTCAGGATGACAGCGAAAAAACCGACTCCGCTAGGCCTTGGCTGCCGCTCTGGCGAGGCGCGATTTGTACCGGGAAGCCGCGTTCTTGTGGATCGCGCCTTTCTTCCAGGCCCGGTCGATCTCGGCGTAGGCCGCGGGAAGCGTCCCGGCCTTGCCCGGCGCCTTGGACTGACGGTGCTGCTTGACCTTCGTCCGCAGATGCGCTCGCACTCCGCGGTTTCGCAGCTGGCGCTTTGCCGCCTGCCGGATTCTCTTTTCCGCCGACTTGATGTTTGCCATCTTCCTGATCGCGGTCCTTTCTTGCCTTCGAGTCCCGAGTCCCGTTCCGGGCTACCTCGTGTCGATCCCCATAGATTTCAAGCGGGCGCGGGCCAGCCGCGCCTCCTCGGCCGCCGGGTATTCGTGGATGACGTACTGGAGATCGACGACTCCCTCGGCCTTCTGGCCGAGCTCCATCAGGGCATAACCCTTCTTCAACAACGCGGCGGCCGCCTTGTCGCTCTTGGGCCAGGCCTTCAGGAGCTTGTCGAAGTCCGCGGCGGCTTCCTTGTACTTCTTCTGGGCGTAACGGCACTCGCCGATCCAGTACTGCGCGTTGTCGGAGAGGTCGGTGTTCGGATAGGCGGTCAGATACTCCTCAAAACCCTGGATCGAGAGAGCGTAGCGTCCCTTGTTGTAATCGGCGTACGCCGTGTCGTACAGCTCGGCGGGAGCGGGATGGCCGCCGCCGGCCGGAGGACGCACGACGGCCGTGTCGGCGGGAGTCTCTCCAGGGCGGCCCGCCGGCGTCGTGGGAACAGCGGAAGGCCCGCCGCCGGCCGTCGAGCGGAGCCGCGACAGGTCGCCCTGAGTCTCGGCGATCTGCTGGGAGAGCTGGGCGAGCCTTCGGTTCGTGTCCTCGAGCTTGGACTCCAGCTGTTCCATCTTGACCGCGAGCTCTCCGAGCTTCAAGCCCGTATCGGCGTTGGACTTCAAGAGCTGCTCGGTCTGCTGGGAAACGTTCGTGTTGAGCCGGGAGACCTCCTCCTTGCTCGAAGACTTCCGTTCGAGAGTCTGGATCTCCTTCTCGATGTCGTTCATCTGGCGGTGCAGGCCGTCGATGTCGCTGGAACTCACACAGCCCGCGGCGAGACAGAGCGAGCAGGCCGCCAGTCCGGCGGCGAAAAGCCGGGGGACTCGGATCACTATCGGGCCGTGACCAGGAAGTGGGCGCGGCGGTTCTGCTGCCAGCAGCTTTCGTTCGATTCGCTGCAGAACGGCCGTTCCTTCCCGTAGGAGACCGTCCGGATCCTCGAGGCGTCCACTCCGAGAGAGGCCAGGTATTCCTTGGCCGCGTTGGCGCGCCGGTCTCCCAGGGCGAGGTTGTATTCCGAAGTTCCCCGCTCGTCGCAGTGGCCCTCGATCAGGAACTGGATCGTCCGGTACTTCTTCAGCCAGTCCGCATCCGCGGCGAGAGCCGTGCGCGCGTCATCCCGCAGGTCCGACTTGTCGTAATCGAAGAAGGCGTCCTTCAAGTAGCCGCGGGCGTTGATCTCCCGGACGTCCACCGGCAACTCCGAGCTCTCCACACCGCCGGGAGGCGTGGTCGAGGGAGGCTGGACCGTCGTTTCGGGACGGGTCGGCGCCTCCAGGGGCTTGGCCCCTTCCGTCGTGGTCGGGGGCTTCTTCTTGCAAGCCTCCACCGAGCCGAGCGTAGCGGCCAGCAAGAACGCGAGGACCATTGTGCTTGTCCGTTTGGTCATGATTCCATCTCCTTGTCCGTTAGCGTTCGCGCGTATTCCGTGCCGCGCAAGAAGAAGTGAATATAACAGATCCCGCCGCGTTTCCGTGTTCCGCAGCGAGGCGAATGGCGCGAAGAGATCATGGTGTCCATACCGGCTGCATGTTGTTCGAGCCCTCGGTCAGCAGCCGTTTGTTCTGGCCGTCGGCGTCCATCGTGTAGATCTGCGTCCTTCCGCCGCGCCGGCTCTGGTACGCGATCTTGTCGCCGTTGGGAGACCAGCCCGGATGGCCATTGGATCCTTCGGAGGTGAGCTGGACCGTGTTGCCGCTCGCGAAATCCATCACGCAGATGTTGAAGTCCCCCTCGTTGCGGCAGGCGAACGCGATCTTCGACCCGTCCGGGGACCAGGCCGCCTCGTCGTTCCAGTTGCCCGCGTAGGTGACCCGGCGCGCGCCCGTTCCTTCGGCGTCCATGATCCAGATTTGCGGCGTGCCGGACTGGTCGGAAGTGTAGAGGATCTGGCGCCCGGTGGGGGACCAGTCGGGAGAGGCCTCGAGGGCATGCGTCGTCGTGAGCCGGCGCAGGCCGCTTCCGCTCGTTCCGATCACGTAGATGTCCGGATTGCCCCTGGCCGAGCCGGCGAAGGCGATCTGGGATCCGTCCGGAGAGAGCGCCGGCGAGGCGTTCAGCTCGAGGCCCGTCGGGATCTCCCGGGCGCCGCTGCCGTCTCCGTTCATCATCCAGATCTGCGGGAACCGCTTGACGTAGCTCGTAAAGACGATCTTCCCGCCCCGCGCGTCGGGGTTCATCGCGAGGGAGTGATGGGAGGTCAGGCGCCGGACGTTCCTTCCGTCGAAGTCCATCGCGGAGATGTCCTTGGGGCCGCCGCGGTCGGAGACGAAAACGATCGAGGAGAGAAAGAGGCCGTTCTTCCCGAACAATTCCTTGACCAGGTCGTTGGCGAGCGTGTGCGCAATCCGTTCGACATACGAGACTCCTCCACTGTAGCGCCGGCCGAGGATCAGCTGATGCGCTTTCAAATCCCAGACTCTCGCCTCGACGCCGACCCTGTCGCCGGTGACCTCGGCCTGCGAGTCCACGAGGTATTCCGCCCCGGTCCCGCGCCAGCGGTCGGCGATTTCGGTGGTCTTCGCGTCGCGCGAGCCGGACGGATAGTGGGCGGGATCCGCGACGACGAAGAGCCCGCTGTAGTCCAGGTCCGACCGCAGCGTCGCCGTGAACGGATCCACGATCTTCGATTGAACCGCGGGCATTCCGGAGGCGAAGAGGGGAGGGACGGCGACCGGGATCTTCCGGCCCGCCGCCTCCTTCCGGATCGTGAGAACCATCTCCTGGGGGGGCGAGGGAAGAGGCGTGGGCCTCGGGGCCTGAGCGAACGCGGAGGCGGCGAGGAGGAGCGCGATCCCGGAGAGGAGAAGGTGTTTTTTTCTCATTCGAAGATCAGATGGACGCCGAGATATCGGCCTCCGAACTCCTGGGGAAGGGGGGGTAGCGGGGACGACGCGATGACGGCGCGCAGCGCGGCGCGATCCACGAAAGGAAGTCCGCTCGATCTCTCGACCTGGGGGTCGGTCACCGTTCCGTCGCGCTCGATCCGGAATCGGATCATGGGAGAGATCGGGACCGACTCGGCCGGCTTGAACCAGTTCATTCCGATCGTGACGAGCATTCGCTCGACGTAGTAGGAGTAGTTGAAGTCCGGCTGGTCGAAAGTGGCGCCTCCGACGCCGACGTTTCCGCCGGTCCCGACGGGGCCGCCGGTTCCCGGCCGCTCGGGGACCGGAGCCGCCGGGGCGGCGGCCGGCTCTCGCGAGGACGTCTTCGACGGCGGCCCGGGCAGGGAAGGCTTCTTCTTCTCCTCCTTTTCCTTCGCCGGAAGCAGCTTGGCCTTGGAGGAGGGGGGGGGCGGCTGCTCCTCGGGAGGAGCGGGCTTCAGGATCTTCGGCTTCTCGGGAGCCTTTTCCGGGACCGGGGCGGGCGCCCCGCCCGTGAGCGTGCCGGCCTGGACCAGCCGGACGGCGACCGCTCGCGGTGCCTGGAAACGGGCGGGCCTGTGCATCGCCGAGATCAGCAGCATCGCCGCGAGGCCCGAGTGGAGCAGGACGGAAAGCGAAGTTCCCATCGCCCAGGGAATGTCGTTCTTCTCTCTGGCGGCAAGGACTTCTCCGACGGCATCCATGAAGAACCGGATTTCACTTCTTCTTCGAGCCGGAGGTGTCGGTGATGAAGCCGAGGTTCTCGATTCCCATCCGATTCAGGACGTCCAGCGTCTCGACGACGGTCCCGACCGAAAGCGACCGGTCGGCCTTGAGAAACACGGTGCGGTCCTTGCGCGTGCGCAGGAACGCGTTCAAGCGGTCCCGAAGGAGGCCGCGCGCCACGGGGGTTTCGTTGATGTAGTAACGGCCGTCGCTCGTGATCGAAAGGATGATCGGGTCCTCGACGCTCGAAGGCAGGTTGGTCGTCTCCGTCTTCGGGAGGGAAACCGAGACGCCCTGGTGGAGCATCGGGGCCGTGACCATGAAGATGATGAGGAGCACGAGCATGACGTCCACGAGAGGCGTGACGTTGATGTCGGCGAGATGATCGTACGGGTCTCCGGACGTGCGGTGAAAGGCCATGACGGGTCGTCAGGCGTCAGGCGTCAGGCGTAAGGCGGAGGACAACACGCTCCGGTTACTTCGCCTCACGCCTTACGCCTCACGTCTTACGAGCCTCAGGTGAAATTCCTCTCGGCCAGGTTGATGAACTCCAGCGCGAAGTCCTCCATTCCCGCCCGCTGATCCCTGACCTTGCCCATGAAGTAGTTGTAGAAGACGAGCGCGGGGATCGCGGCGGCCAGTCCGGCCGCGGTGTTGACGAGAGCCTCGGAGATGCCGGGGGCCACCGCGGCGATCGAGGTCGATCCCGTCTGGCCGATGGCGCGGAAGGACTGCATGATGCCCCAGACGGTCCCGAAGAGCCCGATGAACGGGCACGCCGAGGCCGTGGTGGCGAGAAAGGTCATGTATCGCGTCAGGCGGGAGACCTCGACGCCGATCGCTCTCTCCAGGGCCCGCTCGACCCCGGAGATGTTCTTGATCAGGAGCTTTCCCGCGGACTGGACGGCGGGCGGCTGCATGGCGATCGTCGTGACCGGAGACTCTTCCGGCCGGACGGCCTTGATCTGGGCGTCGAGTTCCGCGTACCCTGCCTTGAAAAGCGTCGTCAACGGGGTGTCGGTGAGCTGTCCCGCGATCGTGTTGACCTCGGAGAACCGCTTGGATTTGCGGAAGAACTGGACGAATTTCTCCGACTGACGGGAGATTCGCGCCAGCCGCACGTACTTTGCGAAAATGATGATCCAGGAGATGAGCGAAAAAAGGAGCAGGATGCCCAGAACGACCTTGGCGGTGGGGCTGGTTTCGCGGAAGAAGATGACGAAGGGGTCCTGGCCGCCTGGCAGGTTTTCCGCCCGGACGGGCTGAAGCAAGGCCGCCATCATCGTTTTGCACCGTAACATACAGATTCCGAAGCGTCAAAGGGAATGGACACGAGAGGAGGCGGCGTTGTGCTCGGCGTGAGAAACCTCTATCGCTTGCTGGGAGCTGCGTTGGCCGCGTGCGCGGCCTGGACGGCTCTCTCGCTCGGCGCGCCGGCGGCCGCCGCCCAACCCTTCGACATCCTGCCGCAGGAAAAGATCGTGGCCGGAATGAAGGGATACGGCGTCACCGACATGGGGGACGGCAAGGGGATCCAGCGGTTCGACGTGGAGATCCTCGGCCTCCTGAAGCGCTATGCCCCCCGGCAGGATCTGATCCTCGCTCGCGTGTCCGGCATCGGCCTGGAGAAGGCCGGGGTCATCGCGGGGATGAGTGGAAGCCCGATCTACATCGACGGCAAGCTGGTGGGCGCGCTCGCCTACGGATGGCCGTTCTCCAAGGACCCGATCTGCGGCATCACGCCGATCCAGAGCATGCTCGACATCCGTCATGCTCCCGCCGCGCCGCCGGTTCCGATCGCGGGGGGGGCCGCGGCGGCGTCGACGAGGTCCCTCCTCTCCGCTTTCGCGGCGGGACACTTCACGGACCGCCTGGACGATCTGATCAAGCCCTTCCAGGCCGGTTCCTCCGGCTCGCTGGCGGCTCTGCCCCTGCCGGTCTCCTTCGGCGGGGCGCTCTCTCCCGGCGGCCTCTTCCATCGAGTCGCCGAGGCCTCCAGCTGGATGACCGTTCCTTCCGGGGCGGCGGCCTCGAAGCCCGCCGGGAAGCCGTCTCCGCTGCAGCCCGGGTCGGCGGTCGCGACACAGCTGCTTTCGGGAGACATGGATCTGTCGGCCACGGGCACGGTGACGTGGGTCGAGGGGAATTCGGTCCTGGCTTTCGGCCATCCGTTCCTTTCGATGGGTCCCGTCTCGATGCCGATGGCCCGGGCGCAGGTCCTGACCGTCCTGCCGTCTCTCTTCCGCTCCTTCAAGTTCGCGGCGACCGGACCGGTCCTCGGGTCCGTCACCCAGGACCGCTCGACCGGCATCCTCGGGACCTTCGGGACGCACGCCCCGATGGTGCCGATCACCGTGCGCATCTCCTCCGACCAGATCCCTTCGCAGGTTTATCACTTCCAGGCCGTTCACAACTCGATGCTGACGCCCATCCTGACCGCCATCGCGATCGACAACGTCCTGACGACCCTGGAGAAGCGCAGCGGGGAGCGCACCCTGGTCTGGAAGTCGGCGATCCGCACGCCCGGCCGCAACGTCCACTGGGATTCCGTCTTCTCCGGTCTGAACGCGCGCGAGGAGGCCGTGGCCTCCCTCGCCGTCCTGGCCAATTACCTCATGGCCAACGAATTCCATGACCTGACGATCCTCGGCGTGGACGTGGAGATCACCCACTCGGACCGCCTGAAAGGCGCGCGAGTCGTGCACGTCGAAGCCCAGAAGGAGCGCGTCCATCCGGGCGACGAGGTCCCCGTCTGGGTGGACGTCGTGGATTTCCGGGAAAGCACGCGCCGCGTCGTCCTGAACCTGAAGGTCCCTCCCGATACGCCGCCCGGGCCGCTGACGGTCTTCGTGGGAGACGGGTCGGCCGCGACCGCCTACGATCTCGCGCTCGTGCCTCCCGACCCGCAGTCGCTCGACCAGGTCCTGGATTTTCTGGCCCGCGTGCGCCCGCCCAACAGCCTGAACCTGCTCGCCTACCGCAGCGCGCCGGGAGCGGTGGTGGCCGGAGACGCGCTCCAGGCCCTGCCCGGAAGCGTCGCGAGTCTTCTGCGCGATCGAGGTCCCGGCGAGGCCTCGACGCCGGAGCTGTCGCACGTGAGGCTCCAGTCCCTGTCAGTCGAGCAACCGACTCCCATCAACGGCTCGGTCCGGCTCCGCATCGACGTCAAGCCGAGAATGTGGTGAAGCGGATCCTCCGGGCGCTCGGTCTCGGCCTCTTCGCCCTGACCGCCGCGGCTTCGGCCGCGCGCGCGGCGGGCGCGAAGATCTGGGTGTGCGATTCCGCGTCGGATTTCTCCACCGGAGAGGCTCGGGGTGTTTCCGTCGCCATGGACGGAACACTCGTGCTCTCCCGGGAGTCGCACCGCGTGGACGGGATCTCCGAGGCCACGCTCTTCTCCGCCGTTCGCGACCGCGAAGGAAACGTCCTGATCGGAACCGGAAACGAAGGGAAAGTCTTGCGTGTCTCGCCCGGCGGCAAGGTCGAGGTGCTCGCGACGCTGCCCGAGAAAGAAGTCACGGCTCTCGCCTTGTCCCCCGAGGGCGCGGTCTTCGCCGGCGGCTCGCCGGGGGGAAAGATCTACCGGATCGAAAAGGGAAAAGCCGAGGTCTACTACGAGACGAAGGCGCAGTACGTCTGGGCTCTCGCGTTCGCGGGGAAGACCCTGTACGCGGCGACCGGACTTCCCGGCGAGATCCTTCGGGTCGGCGCGCCGGGAAAGGGGGAGCGCGTTCACGCGACCCGCGACGCGCACGTGCGGTCGCTCTACGCGGATTCCCGGGGCAACCTCTGGGCGGGCACGTCCGGTTCCGGACTCGTCCTGAGGGTGGATCCCCGGGGGACCGTCTCCACGGTCTACGACTCTTCGAAGTCGGAGATCACTTCGATCACGGGCAGCGGCGACGGCCGCGTCTGGGTGGCGGCCTCGTCGGCCGAGATGCCCTCCGCGAGCCAGGAGCCGATCTCCGCGCCTGCCCCTCAGCCGTCGGCGCGGCCCGCCCGGCAGGCGACCATCCGGGAAGGGGAACAGGCGCAGGCGAAGCCCGAGGTCACGGTGACCGTCGGGCCTCCGCGCCTGGCCCCGCCCAGTCCCGGCGCGAAGCAGGGGGGATACTCGTCGGAAGTCCTTCTCTTCCAGGAAGAGGAGCCGCCGCGACAGGTCTGGTCGAGTCCCGACGAAATCGTCTTCGACCTGGCGCCGGACCCGGCCTCCTCCTCCGTCCTGGCGGCCACGGGCCCCAACGGAAAGCTTTACCGGGTCGGGGCGAACCTCTGGTCGCTCGACCGGACCTTCGACGAGAAGCAGGTCACCGCCGTCGCGGGAAACGCCGTGGCGACGAACTCGGCGACGGGGCTCTATCGCTTGAGCGAAGGTCCGCGGAGCGGGGAGTACGTGTCGGCCGTGAAGGACACGGGCCGCACCAGCCGGTTCGGGGCGTTCCGCTTCGAGGGGGACGCGCCCGCCGGGAGCCGGATCGAGTTCTCTTTCCGGTCGGGGGAGTCCGGCCTTCCCGACTCGACCTGGAGCGACTGGTCCGCCTACGCGCCCGCGGCGCGGGCGGCTACGATCGCGGCTCCCCCCGCGCGTTTTCTCCAGTGGAAGGTCCGCATGAGCTCCGACGGCGGAAAGCTTCCCCGGATCCGCCGCGTGGAGGCGGCCTACCGCAACCGCAACGCGGCTCCCGTGATCGAGAGCTTCGTCGCTCTCGGCGCCTCCGAGGTCCTGGCGCGTTCGGCCCCGGGCGGGTCCAACGTCTTCGAAACGACCGCGCCCGACGAGAAGGGGATCTTCACGAGCCTGGAGGAATCCAAGTCGGAACCGCCGCCGCGCCGCCTGCTGCGCAAGGGCTACCGCACGCTCACCTGGAAGGCCACGGACGCCGACAACGACACGCTGACGTACGACATCGCCTTCCGGCCCGCCGGCTCGGAACACTGGCTCACGCTGAAGAAGGGGTTGAAAGAGGCGTTCTACTCCTTCGACACGGCGGCGCTTCCCGACGGCGAGTACGTCTTCCGGCTGTCCGCTTCCGACGTGGAGTCCAACCCCGAGGAGGGCAAGTCCTCCTCGCGCGACTCGTCCAACATCGTCGTGGACAACACGCCCCCCGTCATTCGCCGGCTGCCGGGCGGAGCCGGCGTCTTCGAGTTCGAAGCCAGAGACAACGCCTCGCCGGTTTTCGAGGTCGAATACAGCGTGGACGCCAGGGAGTGGGTGCGCGTCGAGCCGACGGACGGGCTCTCCGATTCTCCGCTGGAGACGTACCGGATCAGGCTCGACCCGAAATGGAAGGGGGCCTTCCTCCTGATCCGCGTGACGGACGCCTCGCGCAACACCGCCGCCGCGAGCTTCACGCTCCCATAGCAAGGCTCGAGGGGGCCTGCGGTCGGCTTCGGTGCCGTAGGGGCGGCCCTTGCGGCCGCCCGCCTCGCGGCGTAGTCACAGTTACGTTGTCGCGGGCGGGGGCAAGCCCCGCCCCTACGGCCCGCGGAGCGAACGGGCCCGCGGCTGACGGCATAATGTCGGGTACGTGAAGAAGATCTTCTACGTCTTTGTTTTCCTCTGCCTCGCCGGCGCTTGCCGAGGCAAGGAGCCGGCCGCCGTCAAGACCCCGCGGGCGACCCCGGCTCGCACCGCCGTTCCCGAGCCGGTCCTCGGGTACATCGACGAAACCCGGAAGGGAACACCCGTGGACGGGGGGGTGTTGCGGCGCCGTCTGATCGGCGAGCCGACGACGCTGAACGCCGTCCTGCAGGCCGGCCTGCCCGAGCAGCAGGTTCTCCAGTGCGTCTCGCGCAATCTCCTCGATTTCGACTCGAGCATGAACCTGGTGCCCGGACTGGCCAAGAGCTTCCAGGTCTCCGACGACGGCCGCGAAGTCCGCATGACCCTGCGGGCCGACGCGGCCTGGGAGGACGGCTCGCCGGTCACCGCGCGCGACGCCGTCTACACGATCGGGCGAATCGTGGACCCGGCTGTGCCTTCGCCCGTGTTCCAGCCGGTCTTCGAGGACCTCGCTTCGATCGAAGCGAACGGCCCGCGTTCCTTCGTCGCGAGATTCCGGGAGGCGTACGCGTATCACGCCATGGCGTTCGTGCTGCCCTTGCTCCCCGAGAAACGCTACGCGCGGAAGAACTTCCTGAAGGCGTTGGAGAACCGCTCGCCCCTTTCGGACGGACCCTACCGCCTGGTCTCCTGGAAGACGCAGGAGTCGCTCGTGCTCGAGCGGAACCCCGGATACTCCGGGCCTCGCGGCCACTTCGACCGCGTGGTCTTCCGGATCATCCCCGACAACTCCGTCGCCTACCGCGCCTTGCTCGCCGGCGATCTCGACGAGACGGCGATCGAGGAATCTCTCAAGGAGAGGGCGGTTCGGGATCCGGACTTCGCCCGCTGCTGCCGGATCGTCGAGTTCTACAACCTCGACTACAGCTACATCGCGCTCAACAACAGGACGCCCTTCTTCTCCGACGCCCGGGTGCGCCGCGCCCTGACGATGCTGCTCGACCGGCCGGCGATCGTGCGCTCCCTTCGGGGAGGAGCGCGGATCATCTCCGGGCCGTGGGCGCCCGAATCCCCGGCCTACGACGCGAGCGTGCGTCCCCTCCCATTCGATCCCGCGGCGGCCGCGCGCCTCCTCGACGAGGCGGGCTGGCGAGACACCGACGGCAACGGCACGAGGGACCGCGCCGGCCGGGAATTCGAGTTCGAGATCCTCGTGTCCGCCGGGTCCACAGACGGGAGGCAGATCGACGAGATGCTCTCCTCCGAGCTCGCCCGCGTAGGCGTGAAGGCCACCGTGCGGCCCCTGGAGTGGGCCGCGTTCGTCGAGCGGGTCGACGCGGGGAACTTCGAGGCCGCATCGCTCGCGACCTCGGCCTCGGACCCGAACCCGGACCCGTTTCCGTTCTGGCACTCGTCGCAGTGGCCGCCGCGCGGCTTGAACTGCGGCTTCTACGGCAATCCCGAGGCGGACCGCCTGATGGAGGAGGCTCGCCGGGAGATGAAGGAAGACGCGCGCCTGAAGATCTATCACCGTCTTCACGCGTTGTTTCGGGACGATGCCCCGGCGATCTTCGTCGTGAACGCGTCGGCCAAGTACGCGTTCCGGCGCGAGATCGCGGGGATCGCCACCTCGCCGCTGGGATTCTCCGGAATCTGGCCCGGCCCCGTCGGATGGTGGCGGACCAGCACAGCCCCGGTCGCGGCGCGCGAAGTCTCCCAGAGGGGAGGAGGCGCGCGCCGCGGGAGCGGAGCGCCGGAGCTGGTGAGCCCGAAGGGCGAAACCCAAGCGCAGGCGCGGAGCGACGGTCCATGATCCGCTACGTCGCGCGGCGCCTGGCCCTGGCGGTGCCCACGCTGGCGGGGATCGTCGTGCTCGTGTTCCTGCTGCTCCATCTGGCGCCGGGGAGCCCGGTCTCGGCGCTCGGAGCGGAATCCGGACGGCGGGTCTCCGGGCGCGCGGCGGCCGAGATGCGGCGGCTCTACGGTCTCGACCGACCTCTGCCGGAACGCTTCGTCCGGTGGATCGGGCGGGTCGTCCGCTTCGACCTCGGAGAGTCCTTCGTGGACCGGCGTCCGGTGGCGGTCCGCATCCGCGAGGCGCTTCCGTACACGCTCACTTTGAACGGCCTCGCGCTCCTCCTGACGCTCGGGCTGGCGATCCCCCTGGGCGTCGAGGCGGGGGGACATCCCGAGAGCGTCTTCGACAGGACCTCCGGCGCCCTCCTCTTCGCGCTCTATTCGACCCCTTCGTTCTGGGCGGCGCTGCTCCTGCAGACCCTCTTCTCCGTCAAGCTTCGATGGCTGCCTCTCTACGGCGTCGCCTCGGACCCCGAGCCTTCGGGGCTCGCGGGACTGGCGGACCGGATGTCGCACCTCGCCCTTCCGGTCGTCTGCCTGACTTACGGCTCGCTCGCGTTCTACGCGAGGCTCGTGCGCGCGGGGGTCGCCGAGGCCCGGTCGGCCGACTACGTTCTGGCCGCGCGGGCGCGGGGACTCTCCCGGCGGCAGGCCCTCTGGAAGCACGCGTTTCGCAACGCGTTGCTCCCGCTGATCACGCTTCTGGGTCTCGTGCTTCCGGGGCTTCTTTCCGGCAGCGTCATCATCGAGCGGATCTTCGCGTGGCCGGGGCTGGGCCGGCTGTACTTCGATTCGATCCTCTCGCGGGATTACCCCGTCGTGCTCGCGCTGTCGCTGGTGGGCGCGGTGGCGACGCTCGCGGTGACGCTCGCGGCCGACATCGCTTACGCCGTGGCCGACCCCCGCGTCCGGGACGGGACCTCTTCGTGATCCGGCGCCTCTTTCTCCGGCTGCCGGGGAGCGCGAGGGTCGCGCTGGCGGTCGTGATCGGATTGTGGATCGTGGCCGCGTTCTCGCCCGCGGCCTCGAGCGCGGCGTCGCAGATCCGGCTGGAGAACCGGCTGCTCGCTCCGTCCGCCGGGCATCCGTTCGGGACCGACGACCTGGGAAGGGATCTCTTCGCCCGCGTCATCGTGGCGACGCCGATCTCTCTGGCGATCGGGCTGACGGCCGCCGCCGTGTCGCTCCTCGTCGGCTTCACGGTCGGAGGCATCTCCGGGTACGTCGGAGGCGTCGCGGACCTGCTGCTCTCGCGGCTCGTGGAGGTGGTTCTCTGCTTTCCCGTGCTCTTTCTCCTGCTCGCCCTGGCGGCCTTCCTTCCACCCTCTCCCGCGGCGCTCGTCCTGGCGATCGGGCTGACGACCTGGCCCGGAGACGCGCGTTTCGCCCGGGCCGAGATCCTGAAGGCCAGGAACCTCGACTACACGCGCGCGGCGCGGGCGGCCGGGGCCTCGACGGCGCGCATCCTGGTGCGGCACCTGCTTCCCAACGTGCTGGCGCCGCTGCTCGTCTCGGCGGCCTTCGGCGTCGCGTGGGCGATTCTGGCCGAGGCGGCGCTCTCCTTCCTCGGCGTGGGACTGCCGCCTCCCGCGACCTCCTGGGGAGGAATCCTCTCGGCGGCGCCCGCCTACATCGAGGAGGCGTGGTGGATCGCGCTCTTTCCGGGCCTGGCGCTCTTCCTGACCGTGGCCGCCTATAATCTCCTGGCCGAAGGGCTGCGTCGAGCGAGCACGAGTTAAATTGACTCAAGGAATCCAGGCGGGGGACCACGCGGTCCCCCGCGCCCCCAGGGGAAGCAACCGATGACCGACCGCATCGCCCTCTATCCCGGCTCCTTCGATCCCCTGACCAACGGGCACCTGGACATTCTTTCCCGCGCCCGGCGCCTGGCCGACAAGGTTGTCGTGGCCATTCTCGAGAACGACGCAAAGACGCCGCTCTTCACGGTCACCGAGAGGATCGAGATGATCCGCGAGATCGTCGGCGGCGACGATTCGACGCCGGTGCGCTCCTTCTCCGGCCTCCTCGTGGACTTCGCGCGGGAGGTCGGCGCGACCCTGATCGTGCGCGGTCTGCGCGCCGTGTCCGACTACGAGTACGAGCTGCAGATGGCGCTCATGAACCGGCGCCTGATCCCCTCGATCGAGACAGTCTTCCTCATGGCGAAGGAGGAGTACTCCTATGTCTCCAGCCGCCTCGTCAAGGAGGTCGCGGGGCTGGGGGGCGACGTGAGCGGTCTGGTGCCCGAGTCGGTGAGGCGGCGCCTGGTCGCCAGGCTGTGACCCGCAGGATCCCATGAGGGTCGTCGAGACTCCGCTGCGCGTCCGCTACGCGGAGACGGACCGGATGGGAATCGTCTATCACTCCCATTACATCGTCTGGTTCGAGATCGGGCGAACCGACTACTGCCGGTCGGCGGGCCTGCCTTACCGCGCGATGGAGGATTCCGGCCTCTTCATCCTCGTGACTTCCGTGGATTGCCGCTACCGGAGGCCTGCCCGCTACGACGACTCGCTGCGGGTCCGTTCGCGCCTGACGGAGCTCGCGTCCCGGGGCCTCGCCTTCGGCTACGAGATCGTGGACGAAGCCGACCGGCTTCTGGCCGAAGGCTCGACCCGCCACGTCTTCGCCGCTCCCTCCGGCGCGCTCCGGCGGGCGCCCGCGGATGTCCTCGCCACGCTGGAAGCCTTCCGGGGCTCGTAAAACGTCAACCGTAAGACGTGAACCGTGGTCCCCCCTTCCACGTTCTTACGTTTTACGGCTTAACGGGCCGTAGCGCGCGATCGTCCAGAGGATCTTCCATCCGGCTCGGAGGGTGCCGGAGACGGTGCCGGTGATCTTCGAGACGCCGACACGGCGGCGGTAGGAGACGGGAACTTCGGCGACGCGCAGGCCGGCCCGGAGCGCCTTGACCTGCATCTCGCAGGTCCATCCGAAGTCGGGATCGCGCATGTCGAGCCGCCGGCAGGCATCCCAGCGGATGGCGCGGAACGGTCCCAGGTCCGTGAAGCGGTGGCCGTAGAGGAGGCGGATCAGGAAGCAGGCCAGCAGGTTGCCGAGCCGCGCCTGCGGCAGGAGCGCGCCTCTCTCGCGCTGCCCGAGAGCCCGCGAGCCGATGACGAGATCCGCTCCGCGGTCGATCTCCGAGAGGAGCGCCGGCATCTCCTCGGGGTGATCCGAGTAGTCTCCGTCCAGGAAGACGACGACGTCGGGAGGGGATGCCTCGAGCGCGGCGAGTCCCGCGAGGCAGGCGCTGCCGTAGCCGCGGCGGGACTCCCGGACGAGGCGCACAGGCAGGCCTTGAGCAATCCGGTCGGTCCCGTCCGTCGATCCGTTGTCCACGACGAGGATCTCGGACACCAGGCCCCGGGGAATGTGACCCACGACGAGAGAGAGCGAGTCCCTCTCATTGAAGACCGGGATGATCACCGACGCTCTCAGGCGACTTCCTCGGCCGCCAGCCGCGGCCTCGCGACGGAGACGGCCAGGCCGGCGAGAATGAGGATTCCGGCGACGACCGTGCGCAACGTCAGGCTCTCCTTGAGGACCAGGATCGCCAGGGCCGAGGCGATCAGAGGCTGGAGAAACACGTAGACGGCGACCCTCGACGCGCCGGTTCTCGCGAGCGCCCACGAGTTCAGAACGTAGGGCACGACGGTGCAGAGCAGGACGACGCCGGCGAAGCTCGCCCAGGAGCGGGACGTCACGGCCGCCGGCGAGAAGCGCACGAGAGCCGGCAGAGTGAAGAGCAGGATCGGAGGCGCGCCGTAGACGAAGACGCGGGAGACGATGGTCAGGACGCGGTAGTGCGCGAGAATCGGCCGGGAGAGCACCAGGTAGAGCGAATAGGCCAGGGCATTGCCGAGGAGCAGCAGGTCGCCGCGCGCGTACCGGCTGTGCCAGTCGAAGTTCCGGATGTCGACGAGGACGAGAGCGCCGGCTCCCGCGAGGAGGACTCCGACCGCGGCAGACG
Source organism: uncultured Acidobacteriota bacterium (assembly GCA_963837495.1). Lineage (GTDB taxonomy): Bacteria > Acidobacteriota > Thermoanaerobaculia > UBA5066 > Gp7-AA6 > JAWOLE01. The sequence continues at coordinate 386,960 of CAWINF010000003.1, forward strand.
CGGTCAGGGCCTCCCGCTTCAGCAGAGCCGCCACACCCAGGGTGAACACCGGGATCGTGGCGGTCAGGATCGTCGCGTTGATGGCCGTGGTCATCGACAGTCCGAGGATGAAAAGCACCTGATTCAGCGAAACGCCGAGGAGGCCGTAGAGGAAAACGCGTTTGTGATCGCCGGGGGCGAGGCTCTCGGCCCGAGAGATCCTCCGGATGAATTCCAGCATGAGGGCGGCGCCGGTGACGCGCAGCGCCGAGAGCGGCAGGGGAGGCATGCTCGTGAGCGCGAGCTTGCCGAGCGTCGGGAAGAGGGCGAATCCGGTCTGCGCCGCGGCGAGCGCCAGATGCACCGGCCACGGACCGGTGGGTGGCCGGGAGAGGGGCGCCGGGCGGGACGTCACGGAACGAAGGGGAGCGGGGCGACGATCGCGTCCAGAGAAGGCTCTGCCGCCGACACCAGGCGCTCGCCGGCCGCCACTTCCCGGAACGCGTACCCGAGGCCGATGGGTCCGAAAGCGGGGGAGAGGACCGAGCTCGTGACCCGCCCCTGTTCTACCTTGCCGGCCACGTCTTCTTCCGGCCGCTTGAGCAGCGAGCCGGGCGCGACCGGGCCCGTCGGGAACCGGAACCCGACCAGCCGGCGGTTGACGCGGCCGTACGTGCGCATCCGCGCCACGATCTCCTGACCGACGTAGCACCCCTTCGTCGTCGAGATCGCGGCGTCGAGCCCGACCTCGTCGGCGAGGTTCGACTCGTCGGCGTCTCGTCCGTACCGCGGCCGCCCCGCTTCCACGCGCAGGATCTCGGCGCTCTCCTCGGCGACCGCAACGGATCCGGCGAGCGCGAGCGCGCGCTCGAGGCTTTCGACTTTCGGGGCGGACACGAGGATCTCGGCGGCCCGCTCGCCCTCTTCAGGAAGCCGCATCGCGCCCTCGCCGGCCACGACATCGCCGGCGCGAGGCCCGTAGAGGCCGACCCGAACGAACTCGTCGGACCGGTCCATGATCTCCACCTTCTGGAAGATCACGAACTTCTTCAGATGCGCGAGGGCCGACTCTCGCTCGGATCGGGGCAGGAGGAGCCGTCTTCCCGCAGGCAGGCCGACCACGCGGGCCAGGAAGAGAAGTTTCCCTTTCGGCGTCAACGCGGCGGACGGCCGCGCCTCTCCCGGCGCGAGCGAACGCACCTCCTGAGTCAACTGTCCCTGCAGAAACGCGACGGCGTCCGGGCCCTCGACATCCAGGACTCCCGCCGTCTCCACCCGATGCGCGAGCGACTCCTTCGCCGCCCGGTAGTCCGGAAGAAGCGAGGTGGATTCGAGGGCCCCGGTCCCTACCACCGGAAACCCACCACCTATTTCGGTCCTATCTGCGCGCGGATCGTCGCCCTGGGCGCGTCGGCGATGTCGATCGTGCGCATGCGCGTGGAGAGCCGGATGTTGTCATCGAGCTTCCCGGCATCCACGGTGTCCGTCCTGTCGCTCGATTTCAGGGCCCGGCCGCTCTTGTCGGAGATGTCCACCCAGAGGGAGATCTTGCATTCGGCGCTGCCGCGGTTCTCGACGTGAAAGTCCCACCAGACCCACGACTTGTCGTCCGGCTTCTCCCGCCGCGCCGTGTCGATGTCCTCGCGGCTGGGGAAGTTCCTCAGGGTCACGCTCAAGACGGAGCATCCGTCGCGGGCAAATCCGATTTTCGCGTCGCCGCCGTGAGGGATCGAGATGGACTTCTCGAACTTCCCTTCCGCGGCCGTCAGCGACACAGACGATCCGAGAAACAGAACCAGGAATGCTTTCCATCTCATCGCCGCACTCTCCTCGCGGCATATTATGACCGCATGAGCTCCGGAGAGGACCGGCCCGACCGGCACGTGATCGACGTCTTCATGATGTCGGTCAAGTGCGGCAACTGCGACACCTACCAGACGATCGTGGGATTTCGCAAGTATCCGGACAAGAACGTCTACACCTACGAGTGCGAGAACGACATCTGCGACCCCAACGTGACGCGCACGCTCGTGGAGGTCCCGAAGGAACTGGACAACTCGACCAGGCGCGCGGAGGAGCTTCCCTACTACGCCGGCGAAGACTCCGGGGAGGACGGGCTCCCTTAAGAACGTCTCTGCGTAACCGCTGTCATCCTGAGGAGCGGAGCGACGAAGGATCTGCCTTCGTCGAGTGAGCAGATCCTTCGCTTCGCTCAGGATGACAAGACTCCGGGGGTAGGTCCCGCCCTTTCGCTTAGAATCAAGCGCTGGATGAGCGCGACCGTCGACACGCCCCCCGGACTGGCTCCCGATCTTCTGGAGCGCCTGCGCGGAAGACTCTCCGCTTCGCCGGCTCTTGCCTGGCTCCAGGCGAGCCTCGAGGAGCTGGAGCCGGACCGGGCGGTCCTCCATCTTCCGTACAGGGAGCAGATCACCAACGGATCGGGGACGGTGCACGGAGGCATCCTCGCGACGCTGGCCGACACGGCGGTCGCCTTCGCGCTGGCCACGAATTTCGACGGTAAGATGGGCTTTGCCACGTCCGACCTGACGATCCATTTTCTTCGCCGCGCCCGCACCGATGTCCGGGCCCGCGCCCGGATCGTCAAGAAGGGACGGCGCGTCAACGTCGGAGAAGTGGAGATCCTGGACGCGGAAGGGCGCGAGGTCGCACGGGTGCTCACCAGCTTCCTGCTCACGACGTCCTCCTTCGACTACGCACCGGAAAGGACTTCATGACAGACGACACCGCTTCGTTCCCTGCCGAAGAGGGGGCAAAGAAACCCCGCCGCCGCCGCGGCGGCGTGCGCCACCGGAAGGCCCGTCCCGGGGGGAGCCAGGAGGAGCCCCGGCCTCTCCTCGAGCCCGCCCCGGCGCCCGTCGCGATGCTCGCGCCGGCGCCTCCTCCCGCTCCGGCGTCCGCCTCGGTCGCCGTGACCCCGGGACCGCCCGTCCGCACCTCGGTTGAGCAGAGGCTGGCGGTCTTCATCGACTTCGAGAACATCGCGCTCGGCGTCCGGGACGCGCAGTACAAGAAGTTCGACATCAACCTGGTTCTCCAGCGCCTGATCGAGAAGGGGAGGATCGTCTTCAAGAAAGCCTACTCGGACTGGACTCGCTACTCCGAGTACAAGCGGGAGTTCCACGAGGCGGCCATCGAGTTGATCGACATCCCCCAGCGAGCCTATTCGGGCAAGAACTCGGCGGACATCCGTATGGTCGTGGACGCCATGGACCTGGCGAGCTCGAAAACGCACATCACGACTTTCGTGATCTGCTCGGGGGACTCGGACTTCTCGCCGCTGGTCTCGAAGCTCAAGGAGGACGACAAGATCGTGATCGGCGTGGGGGTCAAGAACTCGACCTCCGACCTGCTCATCTCCAACTGCGACGAGTTCATCTTCTACGAAGACCTCGTGCGCGAGACGCGGGCGCTGCCGTCGATCGAAAACCTGCCGGAGAAGAAGCGGGAGCTCTTCCGGCTGATGCTCGACTCGCTTCAGGCGCTCGTGCGCGAGAACTACGACGTCATCTGGGGCTCGATGATCAAGCAGACGATGCAGCGCAAGCAGCCCTATTTCAACGAGTCGTACTACGGCTACAAGTCCTTCTCGGAGCTCCTCGAGGACGCCCAGCGCCTGGGCCTTCTCTCGATGAAAAAGGACGCCAAGAGCGGCGGATACATCATCACCCCGTAGCTTGTCATCCCGAGGTCGCCGACGCGCCATAGCCGCTATGGCGACGGCGCGAGCGAAGCGACGAGGGATCTGCTCCGCAGTGAGAGACGGGAGCAGATCCTTCGCTTCGCTCAGGATGACAAGGATGGCTGGGGCTAGACTTCCTGGAAGAAGAAGCGGTCCAGCACCGAGAGCCTCTCCTGCCGGTCGAAGTCGGGCTCCATCAGCCAGAGGGCCGCGAAGATCGAGGAGGCGAGCGAGTTGCCGTCCTGCGGCGTGAAGCAGAAGCCGACGAGCTCGCGGCCTCCGCTGACCGCGAGCGTGGGCGACGCCACCACCGCCTGCGACAGGATCCGGCCGTAGTAGCCGTGGTCGCGGCCAAAGGAGAAGATCTGGTTGGAGGAGCGCTTCTCGGTCAGCGCGATCCGCCGGTTGCAGCGCAGGCGCTCGAAGATGCCTTCGCGCGTGACCGGTTCGGTGAACTCCATGTCGAACCAGAGCGTGTGCATGTATTGGGTGTTGAGCTTCACGGCGGAGGAGAAGATCCTGGGCTTCCAGCCAATGGTCGCGAGGAGGGCCGCGGCGTCCCGGGCGTGATGGGTGCCGAACTCCTTGTCGTCGTGCTTGCCGACCGAGGGAGCCGGAGAGAAGCCCGAGTCCTGCGAGATGTCGTTGGCCCGGCGCATGCAGACGAAGCGCCCGCGCTCCAGCAGGCTCCCTCCGCCGTTCCCGTCGTCGCCCAGGGTCCTGACGAGCGCGGAGATGTTGTGCGTGTTGCAGGAGACGATCTGGAGAAACCGGTCCTCTCCCGGCACGAGGGCTTCGTCGTTGATGCCCATGGCGTACATCTTCCCGAAACCGAACTCGCTTCCCTGAGCGAGGAAACCCTGCGGGCCGGAGAGGGTCTCGTAGAGTTTTTTGTTTTCGTTGCCCGCCGGAGTGCAATCGATGATGACCGTGGCCCGTTCGAGCGCCTCCAGCGCCTCGAAGGAGACGGTGTGCCCCAGCGCCTCGAAGTCCGCGACCTTGTCGGGATCCACGGCCAGCTTCGCGCCCCGCTGGAGGAGGTGGTTGACCTTGGCCCGCTCGGTCGTCATCGGCGTGCGCTTGTGGAACGTGATCTCGTCGATGCCGAGGTACTTCTTGAAGTCCGCGAAGAGTCCGATGAGCGGCTCTCCGATGGTTCCGGTTCCGACCACGTGTACGATCTTCTTCATGGTTCCTGCACCTCACGCCGGCGGGGCCGGCGACGTCCTGCGAGTCGCTCTCCGGGGAACACGCAAGAGAATACGATGAGAGGCGAATTTATCCAATCGTCCCGCTCGGCGAGTTGCTCATGACCCCCGGGCTGAAGACCGTGACCTTCCCCGGACCGGCGGGCAGTCTCGAGGGCCTCTGGAAGGAGGCCGCCGGACCGCGCCTGGGCAGTGCCGTGTTCGCCCACCCGCATCCGCTCCACGGCGGAACGCTTCACAACAAGGTCGTGTTCCGTGCCGCGCGGGCCCTCACGGCCGCCGGGTATGGGACCCTGCGGTTCAATTTTCGCGGGGTCGGGCTCTCGCGCGGCCGCCACGACGCCGGCCGGGGGGAAGTCGAGGACTTCCGCGCCGCTCTGGACGAGGCGGAACGGCTGGGAGGCCTTCCGATCGTGGCGGGCGGGTTCTCTTTCGGAGCGGCGGCGGCCCTGCGCGCGACCGCGGGTGACGAGCGCGTCCTCGCGCTCATCGCGGCCGGACTGCCTCTCGCGACCCAGGTCGGCGCGAATCTTGACAGGCCCCGGATCCCGGCGATCTTCATCACGGGAGAGCTCGACACCTTCGGCCCCCCGGCCCTCCTGCCGGATCTGGCGGGGGACTCGACCGAGGTCTTCGTGGTGCCGGGCGCCGATCATTTCTTCGAAGGCAGGCTTCCCGAGCTCGAGCGCGCGGTCGCGTGTTTCCTCGAGGAATTGCCGGCGGCCGTCCGGCCGTGACCGCGCCTCTTCTTTCGGAGACCGCCCGGCGGGATCTCCTCGCGCTCGCCCGCCGGTCGCTCGAGGCGCATTTTCGCGGGGAGGCGGCGCCGCGGCTCGAATCGGACCGGGCGGAGTCCTTCGGTCAGGCTCGAGCGCTCTTCGTGACTCTGCGCCGGCGCGGGCAGCTTCGCGGCTGCATCGGAACGCTTTCGCCGGAAGGGGACCTGACCCGTTCGGTGCCCCGGTTCGCCTTGCGGGCCGCCTTCGAGGATCCGCGGTTTCCGCCGCTCGCTTCCGAGGAGCTGCCGGAATGCCGCATCGAGATCTCCGTCCTGACGCCGCCCGCCCTGGTGGAAGACCCGGCAACGATCGAGGTGGGGCGCGACGGGCTGATCATCGAATCGAGAGGGAGGAGCGGGCTGCTCCTTCCGCAGGTCGCCACCGAGTGGGGCTTCGACCGGGAACGGTTTCTGGCCGAGGTCTGCCGGAAGGCGGGCCTTCCTCCGGGATCATGGCGCGAACCGGGCGCCCGGCTCTGGGCGTTCCAGGCGGAGGTCTTCGGGGAGGAAGAAGGAGAGAGCTGAGATGGCGCGAGGCATCGGCAACCGGCAGAAGAAAGTCGTGACGGCGAAGAGAGTCTGGGTGAAGCCTTCCCCCTCTCCCCCCGGGAGAGGGAGGGGTGAGGGCGCAACGAATCGCCCGGGCGCAAATGGGAAGGGAGGGCGCCGGTCGCGCCCTCACCCTGACCCTCTCCCGGAGGGAGAGGGAAAAGAGCCCGAGTAGAGGAGCAGAGCCGCCGCCACGGCCGCGTTCAACGAATCCACCGGCGGCCGCATCGGAATCGTGTAGCGGCGGTCGAGGTAACGGTAGGCCCCGGCGGGCAGGCCGGTTCCTTCCGAGCCGATGACGAGGATCGAGGAAGCCGGCAGAGAAGTTTCGAAGGGGTTTTCTCCTCCCGACGCGACGGCTCCGCAGACGGTGCGGCCGGCCCCTTTCGCGTCGGACGCGAACGGCTCGAAGGAGACGCGGCCCGACACCGGAATCCGCAGCACGCTGCCCGCGCTCGCCCGCACCGCGCGCGGATGAAAGAAGTCGGCCGTCCCGGGAGCGGCCACGATCCCCGAGCAGCCCGCCGCCTCGCCGACGCGAACGATCGCGCCCAGATTGCCGGGATCCTGGATACCGAAGACAAAAACCGCGGGCCCGGGCCGTCCGAGAATCTCGGCGACGGGAACGTCGCGCCTCCGGGCGACGGCGAGCAGATGCTGGGGCGTCTTCGAATCGGCCAGCCTCTCCAGAACCGCGCGGGAGACGATCCGCGGCCGCGCGGAGGTCAAGGCGGAGAGCCTTCCGGGGCGAACGCTCGCGTCGTGGAAAACGTGTTCGAGGGGAAGTCCCGCGGCCACGGCTTCGAGAATGGCCTTCTCTCCCTCGAGCAGAAAATGAGTCCGCTCGTCGAGGCAGCGGCCGACTTCCCGAATGAGGGGATTGGACGGAGATTCGATGGCCGCCACGGCGAGCATGCTATAACCGGCGTGGATGAAATCGCTTCGCGGCGGGTTCCATCTGAGCGCGACCCCCACGGAGGCCATCTCCGCTTCCCCTCTCTCGGCTCTCTGGACCTTCCCGGCCATGATCCTCTCCGCGTTCCTGGTGGCCTGGGGCGCCGAAGCGGCGGAGTTCCTCATCTCCCAGGGGCTGGCGCTCGCGGTGCTCGCGCTCGTCCAGACGTTCCCGGAGTTCGCGGTGGAGGCCGTGATCGCCTGGAAGGCGGGGAAGAACCCTCCCATGGTCCATCTCGCGATCGCGAATTTCACCGGCAGCCTGCGTCTCCTGACCGGCCTCGGCTGGCCGATGATCTACGCCGTCGCCGCCTTCTACTCCGTCCGGAAGCGGAAGGAGCGCCTCGGCTCGATCCGGCTCCACGACCAGCATTCCGTGGAGGTGCTGGGACTGCTGCCGCCTCTCGTCTATTTCGTCGTGATCTGGGCGAAAGGGAATCTCTCGCTCGTGGATTCGGCGATCCTCGCCGCGACCTACGTGGCATACCTCTGGATCCTCCTCAGGCTTCCCCCGAGGCCCGACACGGTCGAGGAGGACGAGGAAGTTCCGGTAGTTTCCCGGTGGGCCCTCTCCTACCGCGGGGCGGGACGATGGGCCGCCGTGGCTTCCCTCCTCCTGGGCGGCGGCGTGATCATCTTCTTCGTGGCGGAGCCCTTCCTGAACTCCATGCTGGCGCTGGCCGTGAGCCTGGGCATGTCGCAGTTCGTCTTCATCCAGTGGGTCGCCCCCTTCCTCTCGGAGTTTCCCGAGAAGACCTCCGCGTTCGCCTGGGCCCGGCGCGTGACGCGCGCTCCCGTCGCCCTGATGAACATGGTGTCCTCCAACATCAACCAGTGGGGGATCCTGTCGGGGCTGCTGGCGGTGATCTATTGCTGGAGCCACGGATCCACCGAGCCTCTGCCCTTCGACGCCTTTCAGCGCCATGAGATCCTTTTGACGATCCTGCAGGCGTTTCTGGGCTGGCTCTTCCTGGCCTCGATGGACCTCGCGGCGTACGAGGCGGCGGGCCTCTTCGTCCTGTGGCTGGTCCAGTTCCTGCTCCCGTCCCTGCGCCACCCGATGTTGTACGTTTATGGGGCATGGATCGCGATCGAGCTGGGGCTGGTGGTCTCGGGAAAGAAGAAGCTGGAGGCATTCCCCGCCTTCGGCCGGGTCTGGAGGAAGCACCTGTGACGCCGCCGAGGCTCGCCCGGAGGGTCGCGAATCTGGCGCCTTCCTCGACCGCGGCCGTCGCGCGGGCCGCGCAGGCGCTCGTGGCTCGCGGAGTGGACGTCGTGGACTTCGGCCTGGGGGAGCCGGATTTCCCGACGCCCGATTTCGTCGCCCGGGCGGGGATCGCCGCGATCGAGGCCGGCCGGACCAGGTACACCGATTCCGCCGGAGACCCGGCGCTGCGGGACGCCATCGCGGAGAAATACCGGCGCGAACAGGCGGCGCCTTGCGCCCGCGAGAACGTTCTCGTCACCGCCGGAGCCAAGCAGGCTGTTTTCAACGCCTGCCAGGCCCTCTTCCAGGAAGGGGACGCCGTCGCGATGTTCGCGCCCTACTGGGTCTCCTTTCCGGAGATCGTGCGGCTGTCCGGGGCCACGCCCCTCTTCGTGCCGACCGAGCTGCGCTCCGGCTGGAAGCCGCTCGCGTCCCTTCTCGATCTCGCCGCGGCGGAAAGAACGCGCGGCGTCATCGTGAACTCTCCGTGCAACCCGACCGGCGCGGTCATCTCCCGGGACGAGCTCGCCCGCATCCTCGAATGGTGCGCCGCGCGCGACGCCGTGCTCATCTTCGACGAGACCTACGATCATTTCCTCTACGGCGGAGCCGGGCACGTCTCGGCCGCTTCCTTCTGGGCGGAGCATCCGGGACGCATCGTCGTCACCGGCGCAGCCTCCAAAACCTACGCCATGACGGGCTGGCGCCTGGGGTGGGCCCTGGCTTCGAAGGAGCTCGTCTCTGCGATGGCCTCCTACCAGAGCCACTCGACGTCGAACGCCTCCTCCATCTCGCAGGAGGCCGCCCGCGCGGCCCTGACCGACCTGGAGCGCTCCGAGGCCTCGGTGGCCGAAATGCTCGCGATGTACACCCGCCGGCGCGAGGTCATGATGAGCGCGCTCTCGATCTTGCCGGATGTCGAGTGCGCCGCTCCGGAAGGCGCTTTCTACGTCTTCCCGCGAGTCGAAGCGCTCTATCGCCGGAAAGGAGTCAGCGGCTCCGTCGAGTTCTGCCGCCGTCTCCTCGACGAGGCCCGCGTGGCCGCCGTCCCCGGAGAAGCCTTCGGAATGGACTCCTGCGTGCGCTTCTCCTTCGCCACCCCCCTCGACCGCATCGAGGAAGGCCTCCGCCGCTTCGAGGCCTGGCTCCGCCGTTAGCCTCGGGCTACACGAGCGGCTTTTCGTCGAGGGTCAGGAGAGGAGGAGAGAGAGGTTCCGGCGGCGGCGCCACCACGACCGCGGGCGGGGCGAGAGTGGGTTGGACGCGGTCGTACAGCGCGAGGTAGGAGCCCCAGGCGGCGATCCGGATCGCGGGGCGGATCGTCAGGACGGCGATCTGAAGCAGGACGTGCAGCGTGATCGCCAGCGCGGAAATCGCCGGAGAGCTCCACTCGACGCCGACCCCGAGAAGAAGAAGAGCGCCTCCGAAGAGAAACCAGAAGAGGAAGATCCCCAGCGCTCCCGGCCAGCGTCCCGCCAGAACCCGGCGAGCGTGACCGTAGGCTCTCCACGCGCCGATCCTCTCCTCGGAGCGGCGCGCGGCGCGGGCGAAGTCGTGGAGGAGCGAGAAGACCGCGTACAGCAGGAGGGCGCCGAGGGCGATCGCGACCCGGAAGAAGAAAGTGGACGAGGATGCCGGAGGCAGGTCTTCGAAGAACTTCTTGGAGATCGCGTGGCTTGACACGAACCAGACCCCGAGCGCGGCTCCGGCGACGAGCAGAAAGATCAGGAAGCATTTCACGTTGTGCCAGGCATTCCTCCGGACTCCCGAGGCGAAATCGGGCAGGGTCGCGGGGGCGGCCTTCCCCAGGACCGACACGAATCCTCCCGCGAACAGGATCTGCTGGAGAATCACGATCAAGACCGCCCAGTCCGCCGCGCCGCGCGCTCCGGCGACGGCGGCGCTCTTCTCGCGAAGGAAATCGAAGACGTCCGTCGGGGCAAAGGAAGGATGGTTCTTCAGGATGTGGTCCCCCGCGAGCGTGCCGGCGAAGGAATCGCGAAAAGAGGGGAGAAGCGGCGCCGCAGCCAGCAGGGAGAACACGATGGTGACGGCCGTCAACAGCACGACCAGCGCCTTCGCGCGGCCGAGAGCCGAGAAGCCCGCTCCGATGCTGCTTCTCCTTTCCATTGAACTCATGCCGCCGCCCACACCGCCTGCAGGATCAGGCCGATCAGATAGGTGGCCTTGGCAAAGTACTTCGCCGCCGCTCTCGCCCCGGCGGTCTGAGCCGCGCCCTTTCCCTGGCCCAACACGATCGAATCATTCAGCCGGTTCCACTCCCAGGCATTGGCGCGATCCGGGTCGGCGGCCGCCCATGCGAGCTTCGACGTGTAACGGATCCGCAGCCGGACCCAGCTCGCGTCCGCCGGAAGGTCGCGGTCCAGGACCTTGCCGTCCTCGAAGACGAGCCGCGCCCGAGCCTGGTGCGGCCAGTCGCCCCGGTTGCCGAAGACGATGATGCTCTCGTAGGTCTTTTCCTTCTTCCCGGCGGACGAGTCGTCCCTTTCTTTCGTCGGCAGGACCCGGCGTCCCCGCTCGTACGTGGCGCGCCCACCGGCGCGGTCGACGACGCCGGCCTCTCTGGCTTCCTCCTGTGTCTTCGCGGAGACTACGCTCCAGTCCAGCCGCGCCCTGCCCTCGACGAGATTTCGGCGGTAGGTCGAGAGATCGCGTCCCGAAACGCGCTCGAAGACATCGAAGAAGTCCGAGGTCGAGGGGTGGCGGAAGGACCACTCCTGGAAGTACTCCCGCTGTGCCCGGGCGAAGGTCTCGACACCCAGGTCGTGCCGCAGCTGCGTGAGGAAGAGACCGACCTTGAGATAGGAGTTGACGCCGTAGGAGCCGCCCGAGAAGTAACCCCAGGCGAAGCGCCGGATCGGGTCCAGGTTGGGGAGCGAGGCATATTCTCCGTGCGCGTAGGAGTCCATGTCGAAGCCGATGCCGCCGGGCAGCTGCGCCGGCCGCGGGCCGTAGGCGAGCTGCATCGCGCGAAACTCCGAGTCGGTGTTGATCCCCTCGTCCAGCCACGACTCCTCGAACTCGTTGGAGCCGACCATCCCGTACCAGTACTGGTGCCCGAATTCGTGGATGTTGACGTCTTCGACGAAACGCACGCGATGGAAGGGCCTGGAGAGAAGCAGCCTGGGCGCCATGCCCGTTATGAAGGTCGGGTACTCCATCCCCCCCGCGCCCAGGCCGTCGTCCGGCGGATCCACGACCGTCAGGGTCTCGTACGGATAGGCGCCGAACCAGAGCCCGTAGAAGGAGAGAGCCACCTTCGTCGAGCCGATGTACGCCTCGCGGGCCCGCGCGTGGTCCGGCTGGAGAAGAAGCCGCACGGAAACGGGCTTCAGGGCGATCCGCTCTTCGGGCAGGCCGAGCTGCCGGGCGGCCAGCGCGCTCCATCCCGACGGGATGTCGGCGGGGGGATTGAAGCGGAATTCGTGGACCACGAACCTCGGATCGGCCGTCCAGGCGAAGTCGTGGACGTTCTCGGCGACGTAGCGGTAGGTCGCGACGTTCCCCTTTTTCGACTCGGAGACGCGCTTTCCCGTCGCGCCCACGACGAAGGAGGCCGGCACGGAAAGCGTCACGTCGTAGCGCCCGAAGTCGGCGTAGAACTCGGAGTTGGCGTGGAAGGAGTGGCAATTCCAGCCTCCCATCGCTCGTCCCCGCATCCCGGCCGGCTCGTAGACGCCGGTCTTGGGGAACCACTGGCCGGCGAGATGGAAGTCGCGCACGTAGCCCGTGCGCGCGAAGACCCTGGGCAACTTCGACCGGAAGGAGATCGAAAGCCTGACCTCCCCGTGCGGCGCAACCGGCGTGGCAAGCGGCACCGAGAGGACTGTCTCGTCGGTCCCCGGGCCGGGGAAGGGATAGCCGTCGGGTTGGAGGAACCTCGCCGAAGGCTTGAGGTCCTCTCCCGCCTCCGTCTTCATCGAGACGACGTCGATCCATCCCCAGTCCTCCGGTTTCGTGCCTGCCTTGTCGCCGCGAAGCCGGCCGCCCGACTCCCGCGCGAAGATCGAACGGTTGTTCTTGAAGGCGTTCAAATACAGATGGAATCTCAGCTCCGAGACGGCATCGCCGGAGGGATTTCTCCAGATCAGGCTCTCGCGGCCCTGGATCTCGTGCGTCCTGGGATCGAGATTCGCTTCGAGGGTGTACTCCACAACCGGAGGCGAGACCGGCGTCGCGGCAAGGAGCGAAGGGGCGGACGGGCATGTGGCCAGGACCGCCGCCACGAGCCAGGCTGCCTTCTTCGAACCTGCCGATCCTCCCGCGCCGGGAAAACGAGATTTCTTCAATGTTTCCAGATTCTCATTCAACGCAGAAGCCGCCGAAGAGTTTCATCCTCGAACCGCCGAGTCAATACAATCCCGCCGTGTCCCGCCGCATCGCGTTCCTGACCGGAGGCACCGGTTTCGTCGGTGGCCACGTTCTCCGAGCGCTCTGCGCGCAAGGATGGGCGGTGCGCGCGCTCGTACGAACGATGCCGGACTTTCCGCCGGATCTTCCCGTCGAGACCGTGGCCGGGAACCTCTCGGAGGGGTCCGGTGAGATTCTCCGAGAAGCCCTGCGGGGCTGCGAAGCGATCGTGCACGTGGCGGGGCTGGTCAAGGCGCGCTCGCTCGAGGATTACCGGGAGGTCAACGTCGCCGGGACGCGGCGCCTCGTCGCCGCGGGAACGGACTCGGCGCGCGAAGCGCTGTTTCTGCTCGTCTCCAGTCAGGCCGCCGCCGGACCGGTCCGCGACGGCCGGCCGGTCCGGGAAGACGATGCTCCGCGGCCCGTCTCCTGGTACGGCCTTTCCAAGCTCGAGGCGGAAGAGGAGGTCGCGCGCGGATGGCGGGGACCCTGGTTCGTCCTGCGGCCAGGAGTCATCTTTGGACCGCGAGATCGCGGTCTCCTGAGGCTCTTCGCGGCGGCTTCCCGAGGCTGGGTTCCCACGCCCGCGGCAAGGCGCAGGATCCAGATCATCCATTCTTCCCGCGCCGCCGCCGGCATCGCCCGGGCAGCCGCGCGTCCCGACCTGTCCGGCAAGAGGGGTTTTCTCTGCGACTCGGAACCAATCCGGGTCCGCGACCTCGCGGCGGCGATCGCTCGATTACCGGAGCGCCATGCCCGTCTCGTGCCGGTCCCCGATCTTCTGGTTCGACTTGCCGGAGCTGTCGAAACGCTCCGGGAGGCCGTCACCGGGCGTTCTCGCCCATTCAACGCGGACAAGGCGCGGGAGATCCTGGCCGGCGATTGGCTTTGCGAACCGGCTTTGATGCAGAAACATCTTGATCTGCCTCCTCCGTCTCCTCTGGAGGACACCCTGGCCGAGACGTGGAATTGGTACAGACGACACCGGTGGCTCTCTTTGTAAAATTTGCTAAGATCCCGGGTCCAGGGCTCGACGCTAACTGCTGGGAGGACTGATGAGCAAACCTGCTCCGGCGGCAAGACTCTTGGACGAAAGTCCAGTCCCTTTCTTCGACAAGTGTTACCGGTACGACGTGGCGGAACGGGTTCGCCAGGCGGGGGTTTATTCCTTCTTCCGGGTCATCGAGTCGGCCCAGGACCCCGAGGTCTCGATCGGAGGCCGCCGGCTCATCATGCTCGGGTCCAACAACTACCTCGGGCTGACCAACCATCCCCGGGTCAAGGAGGCAGCCATCGAAGCGATCCGCCGCTATGGCTCCGGGTGCGCGGGATCCCGCTTCCTGAACGGCACTCTCGACCTTCACGTGCTTCTGGAGGAGCGGCTCGCGGAGTTCACGCGCCAGGAGGCCGCGATCACGTTCGCGACCGGATTCCAGGTCAATCTGGGGGCGATCTCCTGCCTGGTCGGTAAGGGGGACACGGTCTATCTCGACAAGCAGGATCACGCCTGCATCATCGACGGGGCGCGCCTCTCCTTCGGCGAAGTCCGCAAGTTCCGCCACAACGATCCCGCCGACCTGGGGCGTCAGATGCGGCAGGACGGCGCCAGGGGCCGCTTCATCGTGGTGGACGGGGTCTTCTCGATGGAGGGGGACATCGCGCCCCTTCCGGAGATCCTGGCCGCGGCCCGCGCATCCGCCGCCGGAGTCATGGTGGACGATGCCCACGGCATCGGCGTGCTCGGACCGACCGGCCGCGGCACCTGCGAGCATTTCGGCGTGGAGGAGGAAGTGGACCTGATCATGGGCACCTTCTCCAAGTCTCTGGCTTCCGTGGGAGGGTTCATCTCCGGGGACGCCACCATCATCGACTACATCAAGCACAAGGCCCGCACCATGATCTTCTCCGCCGCTCCTCCTCCCGCGTCCGTGGCCGCCGCGCTGGCGACCCTGGACATCATCGAGGAGGAGCCCGAACGCCGCGCGCAGCTCTGGCAGAACACGCTCTTCTTCCGGGAAGGGTTGAAATCCCTCGGGCTGGACACCGGCAACTCGCAGACCCCCGTCGTTCCGATCGTCGTGGGAGAGGATGCCCTCGCGCTGGAGATGGTGCAGCGCCTCCACAAAGCCGGAGTCTTCGTCAACTGCGTCCTGTCGCCGGCCACGCCGCCCGGACGCGCGCTCATCCGCACGTCGCTCATGGCCACGCACACCCGCGGGCAGCTCGCGCGCGCGCTCGAAGCGATCGAGAACGTCGGGCGGCAGGTCGGTCTCGTGCGGACCGTCGAGGTGTGAGGGTCTCCTCCGCCGGATGACCTCGATCGAGCCGCTTTCACGGTCGAAGCGGGACCTCTCACGTTTCTTCGACGTCGCGGATGGGATCTACCGGGGCGATCCCAACTGGGTTCCACCCTTGCGCGACGACCTCGCGAAGGCGTTCTCGGAGAAGAACCCGTTCTTCCGCCATGCGGAGATGCAGCTTTTCGTGGCGCGCCGCGGCGGGCAAGACGCGGGCAGGATCGCCGCGATCCTGGACCGCCACCACAACGACTTTCACGGGGAGAAGACGGGCTTCTTCGGGTTCTTCGAATCGCAGAACGACCGGAGCGTGTCGGACTCCCTCCTCGACGCCGCGGCCGGCTGGGCGCGCCATCGCGGCATGGAGACCCTGCGCGGACCCGCGAACCCGAGCCTGAACGACGAGGCCGGCCTGCTCGTGGAGGGATTCGACAAGCCGCCCGTCCTGATGATGACCTACAACCCGCGATACTACGTTGACCTGATCGAGGCGGCGGGGTTTCGAAAAGCGAAGGACCTCCTCGCCTACTGGTTCGAGATCGGGCCGGAGCCGCTCGCGCGCTTCGCCCGAATCAACGAACGCTTCCGCAAGCGCGCGGCCGACATCGAAGTCCGCAAAGTCTCCAAGCGGAGCCTGATGGCGGATCTCCCGAAAATCCGGGAGGTCTACAACGACGCCTGGGAGAAGAACTGGGGCTTCGTGCCGATGACCTCAGAGGAGATGGATTTCATGGCCGCCCGGTTGAAGCCGCTCCTCGACGAGAACTTCCTCTTCCTCGGCGAGACAAGAAGATCCGACGGATCTCTCGAGCCGATCGCCTTCATGCTCTCCCTGCCCGACTACAACGCCGCCATCCAGCCGCTCGGCGGAAGGCTTCTGCCTTTCGGCTGGCTGAAGTTCCTCCTGGGACTGAAGAGGATCAAGACACTCCGCGTGGTCACGCTCGGCTTGAAGAAGGACTTCCGCATGCGCGGCATCCAGTCCCTCATGTTCGAAGAAGGCCTCAGGGCCGCGCTCAAGCGCGGCCTCACCGGCTGCGAGGTCTCCTGGATGCTCGAGGACAACGACCTCGTGCTGCGGTCCGTCCGCCTGTGGGGCGGGAAACACTACAAGACCTACCGCATGTACGACCGGCCTCTCGAATCACTCCGCGTGAATCGGTCGTAGAGGCGGTCTCCCAGGGGGACCGTCACCACGGCGAGGAGCGCGCCCGCGATCACGTCCACGACGTAGTGGTACCGGCAATAGACCGTCGAGAGGACGAGGCAGACCGCAATGGGGAGCAGCCACCAGAAGGCGTCGCGCGCGCGCTGAAAGGCCGCGAGGAGTACCACCACGGCGATCATCGTGTGCCCGGAGGGGAAGACGTCGAACTTCGTTTTCTCCAGCTCATCGAGCGTCGAAGAGATGGCGAGGGAGACGCCGGTCGTCGTGAGCGGCACCGCGTGTCGGGAGGCCAGGGCAACGCGCGGGCCGAGAGCAGGCAACGCGAAGTATCCGGCGTAGGAAACGACATACGCCAGGGTGAGCGTGAAAATGAAGCGGCGCGCCGCGGGGCGGCTTCTCCTCCAGAGGACGACGCCCAGCGCGATCGCGATGAAGTAGTAGGTCAGGTAAGCGACGAAGAAGAAGTCCGTCAAGACGGGACTCACGAAACGCTGAAGCTCGATCGTCGGGTCCGCGTGGAAGAGCCAGCGGTCCGCCGCGATCAAGAGGTCGTCCCGCGCGCGGGGGCGCGCCGCGGCAATCAGGGGTCCGAGGTTCTCGTAGAGGATGGGCACGAACGCGATCGGGTAGAAGTTGACGAGCACGCGAAGCGCCGGAGGGAGCCGATCCTCCCTCCGAGCGGCGGCCATCACGATCAGGACGCCCGCCGCCATGAGGGCGTAGCGCGTCAGGATTCCGGCCGGGTCGGCGACGCGGCCGTCCAGCCACAGCGCGAGCCCGGAAAGGAGGGCCAGAGTCAACAGATTCAGTGCTTCGAGGGGGCGCGGCTTCACGCCGGCATTTATAGCGCGAATCGGGCGGCGCCCCGGCCGGCGGCCCCTGGCGCGATAGAATCGCGGTATTCATGAAGGCAGCGAAAGCGTCTCTCTTTCTTCCGGCGCTCGCGGGCTGCCTTCTTCTTGCCGGCGCCGCGACGGGGGCGGCGAGCGCCGCTCGCGCCCCCCTCGTCGTCCTTGGCCGCATCGATACCCCGATCCACCCCGCCGCCGCCAACTACCTGAACAAGCTGATCAAGGGCGCGGAGAAGAACGGCGCCGAGCTCGTCGTGGTGGGCATCTCGACGCCCGGCGGGCTCCTGACCTCGACCCGCGAGATGGTCTCGGCGATTCTTCTCTCCAGCGTCCCGGTCGCGACGTTCGTGTCGCCGTCCGGCGCTTCCGCCGCCTCGGCGGGTTTCTTCCTGCTGGAGTCGGGGGACGTCGCGGCGATGGCTCCCGGGACGAACTCGGGGGCCGCGCACCCGGTGGCCGGAGAAGGCCAGGACCTGCCCAAGACCTTGAACGAGAAGGCGGAGCAGGATGCGCGGGCCTTCATCCGGAGTCTCGCGCGTCAGCGGGGGAGAAACGCCGATGCGGCCGAGTCCGCGGTCACGTCCAGCAAGTCCTTCACGGAAACGGAGGCGAAGGGGTCGAACCTCATCGAGGTCGTCGCCCGCGACGTGCCGGACCTGTTGAACCAGCTCGACGGGCGGACGATCCAGCGCGTCGGCGAGAAGCAAACGACCCTTCACTTGAAGGGCTACCGTCTCGAGACCCGGGAGATGAGCGGGCTCGAGAAGGTCCTGGGCGTCGTCTCCCACCCCAACGTCGCCTACATTCTCTTCCTGCTCGGGCTCGTGGGCCTCTACTTCGAGATGTCGAGCCCCGGCGCGGTGCTGCCGGGCGTCGTGGGCGGAATCTCGCTGCTTCTGGCGCTCTACGCGTTCTCGGTTCTTCCCGTCAACCTCGCCGGGCTGGCCCTGATCCTCTTCGCCGTGCTGCTCTTCATCGCCGAGGTCAAGGCGGCGAGCCACGGCGTTCTGGCCGTCGGCGGGGCGATCGCGCTGGTGGCGGGATCCCTCCTGCTCTTCTCGGGACGCGGGGACCAGGGCTACCAAGTGGACCTCTCCATCATCCTGCCGGGCGTCGCGTTGACGCTGGCCGTCGTGGGATTCCTGACGTTTCGGACGATCTCGCTGCGGCGAATGCCCGTGAGGACAGGGGTGTCCGGCCTGCTCGGGAAGAACGCGCGGGTGGTGCGGTCCGCCGCCGAGCCGGACTCCCCGGGCACGGTGCTCCTCGAAGGAGAATACTGGGACGCCTATGGAGCCCCCGGCGCCGCCCCGGGCGATACGGTCCGCGTGGTCGGCATGGAAGGGTTGAAACTTCGAGTTGAACGGAGGACGTGATGCCGCAGGCTCTTCCCGGTTTCGTCTTTGCCGCCCTGGTCCTGCTCCTCTTCCTTTTCAAGTGGATCAACATCCTGAAGGAGTATGAGCGCGCCGTGACGTTCTGGCTCGGGCGGCTTTCGAAGCAGCCCAAGGGACCGGGTCTCGTCTTGATCTTCTGGCCGGTCGAGACGATGGTCCGGATGTCCCTTCGCACGATCGTCCACGACGTGCCGTCGCAGGACATCATCACGAAGGACAACGTCTCGGTGAAGGTGAACGCGGTCGTCTATTTCCGCGTGGTCCAGCCGGACAAAGCGGTGGTCCAGGTGGAGAACTATCTCTACGCCACCTCGCAGCTCGCCCAGACGACCCTTCGCAGCGTGCTCGGCCAGGCCACGCTGGACGAGCTTCTGTCGGAGCGGGACAAGCTGAACCTCTCCCTCCAGCAGGTCATCGACGAGCACACGGAACCCTGGGGCATCAAGGTTTCGCTCGTCGAAGTCAAGCAGGTGGATCTGCCCCCGGAGATGCAGCGCGCGATGGCCAGGCAGGCGGAGGCAGAGCGCGAGAAGCGGGCCAAGATCATCCACGCCGAAGGAGAGGCCCAGGCGGCCGAGAAGCTCTCCGAGGCGGCCGCGATCATCGGCCGCGAACCGGCCACTCTGCAGCTGCGGTACCTCCAGACGCTCACGGAGCTAGCGAGCGAGAAGAACTCGACCATCGTCTTCCCGCTGCCGATCGACCTGTTGAAGGCCTTCCTGCCGAAGGACAAGTAGCCCGCGTGTCCGAGCCCCGCACTCACTACCAGGTCTCCTTCACTTCGCGGCAGGCCGTGCTTCTCTTCGTCCTGGTCCTGGCCGCCCTGACAGGGGCTTTTTTCCTGGGACTCCTGACGGGGCTCTCGGGGCGCCCCCCGGCGCCAGCCGCGGCGGTTTCCGCGCCGACGCCTCTTCCCACGGCGCTGGCCGCCGTGAAGGCCAATCCGCCGGCCACCGAGCCGCCGGCCGCACAGGATCAGACTCCGCCGCCCGCCGTGGCCGCCCGGGAACCCGGGAGGACGGAAGGGCTCCAGTTCTTCGAGGACCGCCCGGCGGAACCGACGGCCGCACCGGCGCCTTCGTCGGCGAAAGCCCCGGCTCCGGCGAAAGCCGCCGGGGGCTTCTGGGTTCAGATCCTGTCCACGAGATCGGAACGCGAGGCGAAGTCTCACCGGACGAGCCTCTCCGCGCATGGTTATCGAGCGATCGTCGAGCCCTCGCGCGCCACCGGCGGTCCGATCGTTTACCGGGTACGCGTGGGTCCCTTCGCGTCGCGCGAGGAGGCTTCGAAGGCCGCGCGAACGCTCGAGCGAAAGGAGAAAGCGAAGCCGTGGATCGTTCCGCCGGGAGAATAGGCACGCTCCCCATCCGCGCCCCGGAATGGATCCGCGAAAAGCGCCTGCGCCTGGCCGACCTCCACGAGGTCAAGCGCGTGATGCGCGCCGGCTATCTCCACACGGTCTGCGAGGAGGCGCGATGCCCCAACCGTGGAGAGTGTTTCGTCCGCGGGACCGCGACGTTCCTCCTGCTCGGCGACATCTGCACGAGGGCCTGCGGCTTCTGCGACATCGCCACGGGACGGCCCCGCCCCGTGGACCCGCTGGAGCCGGCCAGGGTGGCGGCGGCGGCGAGCCGGATGAGCCTGAAGTTCGTCGTCGTGACGTCGGTGGACCGCGACGACCTGCCTGACGGAGGCGCCGCCCACTTCGCCGGGACGATCCGGGCGCTGCGCGACCTCTCGCCGGTTCCCGGAATCGAGGTGCTCACGCCCGATTTCCGCGGCCGGCTCGATTCCGTGCGGACCGTCGTCGAAGCGGGGCCCGACGTCTTCAACCACAACGTCGAGACCGTTCCGCGTCTCTATTCCCGGGCGCGCCGCGGCTCGAAGCTCGAACGCTCGCTCGCGGTCCTCGCCGAAGCGAAAAGGCTCGACCCGCGGATGACGACGAAGTCGGGCTTGATGGTGGGTCTGGGAGAGACGGAGCAGGAAGTGCTCGATCTGCTCGGCGGCCTCCGAGCGTCCCAGGTGGAGATCGTCACGATCGGCCAGTACCTGCGCCCCTCGCGCCAGAACCTGCCCGTCGAGGAGTACGTCGCCCCGGAGATGTTCGACCGCTACCGCGAAGCGGGGGAGAGGATGGGCTTCCGCCATGTCTTCTCCGGTCCCTTCGTGCGCTCCTCCTATCGCGCCGAAGAAGCCCTCGCCGCCGCCTCTTCTCCCTCTCCCTCCGGGAGAGGGTCGGGGTGAGGGGCCAACCCAAGCCCACACCCTCCTCCTGGAGGACGCTGGCCGCCGGCGTCCTCTCGGGTCTCCTCTACGCCCTGGCCTTCCCGCCGCTCGAGTGGGTGCTCTTGCTGCCGCTGGCTCTCGTGCCCTGGATGCTCGCGCTCGCGGCGGAAGAAAGCCGTGCCCGCGCCCTCCTCTCCGGGTTCGTCTTCGGCCTCGCCTACTGGTGCGCTTCGATCCCGTGGATCTTCTACGTCGTCACGCGTTACGGCGGCCAGTCCGAAGTCATGGGCGTCATCTGCGTGCTCATCCTGGCCGCGATTCTGGCCGAGTGGCCCGCGGTCGTGGCCTGGGGAGTCGTCTCCTGCGCGAGGGCGGGCTCGTGGAGGCGTTTCGCCGCCTTTCCGTTGCTCTGGATGGCGGCCGAGCACGCGAGGTCCTTCGTCTATGGAGGGTTCCCCTGGAATCTGACCGGGCACGCTCTCTATCGCCACCCGGTCTGGACGCAGTCCGCGTCCGTGTGGGGCGTTTACGGAGTCGGCCTCGCCGTCATGGCCACGACGGCCCTTCTGGCGGCATCGATCCGGAAGCGCAGCGCGCGCCCCATCCTGGCGGCCGCGGCCCTGGCGCTCGCCGCCGGAGGCTGGGGAGCGCTGCGGCTGGCCGCGAAGCCCGAGGGAGGCGCGCCTCTGCCGGTCGCTCTTCTCCAGCCGAACCTTTCGCAGGAGTCCCGCCTGGCCGCCGGCGGTGAAGCGAGCAACTATCTCGCCGTGATCGAGTCCGCGCGCGCGGCCGCGACTTCGAAGCCGTCGCTCATCGTGATCCCCGAGTCGGCATTTCCAACCTACTGGCAGAGGAGCGAGCGGATGCGGCGGGACTTGACCGGGATCGCGCGGGAGAGCGGCGGAGCCGTTTTGTTCAACGACGTCCAGGAGGAGCCGGACGGGCGCTATTACAACGTGGCGCGCCTCTGCGGACCGGAGGGGCTTCTCGGAAATCCCTATCGCAAGGTCCACCTCGTCCCCTTCGGCGAGTACGTTCCGCTGCCCAGGCTCTTCTTCTTCGTGCGGCAGATCTCGACGGAGATCGGGGCTTTCTCCGCGGCGTCGCGCCCGGCGACGATCGGATGGGGGCCGCTGTCGGTCGGCCTCGGGGTCTGCTATGAGGTTCTGTATCCTTCCCTCGCTCGGGCGGAGGTCGCGCAGGGAGCCAACCTTCTGGCGACGATCTCCAACGACTCCTGGTACGGGCGGGCGGGCGCGCAGCCCCAGCACTTCGCGGGAGCCGTCCTGAGGGCGGTCGAGAACCGCCGGTATCTTCTGCGCGCGGCGATCACGGGCATCTCGGGCATCGTGGACGAGAAGGGGCGCATCCTCCAGGAGCTGGGAGAGAACCGCTCCGGCATCCTGCGCGGAACCGCCCGGCTTCTCAAGTCTGAGACCGCCTGGACGCGATGGGGTTACTGGCTGCCCCGTCTGGGCGATGCCGCGGGGCTCGCCGTGCTACTCTTCGGCGCTGTCCGACTCCTCGGCTCTCGAAAGCCGAGGGGCGGCAGCTGAGATCATCCAATGACCGAACGCGACGACCTGATCGCCCGCCTCAAAGCCGCCTCGGAGCGACTCCTCTCGCTCCGGGGCTATCTTTGATCAGGACGCCGCGCGGAGCGCGCTCGAGGGACTGAGGCGCAAGGCCGCCGCACCGGATTTCTGGTCCCGCCCGGAAGAAGCTCAGGAAGTCCTTCGACAGAGCCGCGCGCACGAGCGCAAGCTCGACACGGCCGGCAGCCTGGACGAGCTCCGCGACGAGCTCGACACCTTCGCCGAGCTGCTCAAAGAAGGGGAGCCCGCGGAGCCGGACGCCCGGGAGGCGTTGGGAAAAGCCTCGGCGTTCGCCGACGAGCTGGAGCTGTCGGTCAAGATGGGATCGCCCGAGGACCCCAAGAACGCCTGGCTCATGATCCACGCCGGCGCGGGCGGCACGGAATCGCAGGACTGGGCGGAGATGCTGCTGCGCATGTACCTGCGCTTCTGCGAGCAGCGCGGGTGGAAGGCCGAGCTGATCGACCGGCAGGACGGCGAGGAAGCGGGCTTGAAGAGCGCGACGCTCCACGTCGTCGGGGACCACGCTTATGGCTACCTGAAGGGAGAGATGGGGGTCCATCGCCTGGTGCGCATCTCCCCCTTCGACGCGGCGCAGCGCCGCCACACCTCCTTCGCGTCGATCTACGTCTCGCCGGAGGTAGACGAGGACATCCAGATCGAGATCGCGGACAAGGACCTGCGCGTGGACACCTACCGCTCGAGCGGCGCCGGAGGCCAGCACGTCAACGTCACGGACTCGGCCGTGCGCCTGACGCATCTGCCCACCGGAATCGTCGTGACGTGCCAGAACGAGCGCAGCCAGGGGCGCAACCGCGATCTGGCCATGAGGGTGCTGCGCGCTCGCCTCTACCAGCGGGCGCTGGACGAGCGACGGGCGGACGAAGAGAAGCTCGTGGGTGATAAGAAATCCATCGAGTGGGGAAGCCAGATCCGATCGTACGTGCTCCACCCTTACCGGATGGTCAAGGACCACCGCACCGGGTACGAAACCGGCGACACCGACAAGGTCCTGGACGGCGGCCTGGCTCCCTTCATCGAGGCCTACCTGAAGTCCCGGGCCGATTCCGGCCGCGCCGTCGGAGCCTAGTCTTGGGTCGCGCGGCCCCGCCGCGGAGCTGGATGGACGAGATCCGCGCCCGTCTCTCCGCTCGTCATCCGCGCGAGCCCGAAATTCCCGGAGAGGAGCTCCGGCGGGCCGGCGTGCTCGTCCCGCTTTTCGTGCGCGACGCCGGTCTCTGGATTCTCTTTACCCGCCGCACCGAAAGCCTCGAGCATCATCCCGGACAGATCTCGTTTCCCGGAGGATCCGAAGAGCCCGGCGATGAAAGCCTCTTTGCCACGGCGGTGCGGGAGACGGAGGAGGAACTGGCGGTCGCGCCGTCGGACATCATGGCTCTGGGCTCCCTCTCGCCGATCGTGACGGTCACTCACTTCTACGTCGAGCCCTACGTGGCGGCGCTGCCTCAGCCCTACGTCTGGAAGCCCGCGGAGGCGGAGATCGCCGAGGTCATCGAGGTCCCGATCCGGGCCCTCATGGACCCCGCGGTCCTCGAGAAGAAGCCAATGCCCGGGCGCGAGGGCCTCATCCTCTTCTACCGTCACGACCGCCACGTCATCTGGGGAGCAACCGCCGCGATCCTCTCCGAGCTCCTCGAGGCCCTGAAGTAAGTTGACGATTAGAGAGGATTGATCGATTGAGGACGCCTGATCCTTAAATCCTTCACTCGTTCAATGCGCGTAGGTCTTCTCACCGGCCTCAATGCGGATTCCAAGTCGGTTCTGAGCCGGCGGCAAGGGACATGTCGCGTAAGGCGTGAATACGCAGGGCGGGTTGTAGGCCTTGTTGAAGTCCAGAACGACGCGCCCGTTCATGTCCGGCGGCGCCGCGTAGAGGAAACGGCCGCCCCCGTAGGTCTCGATGCCGTTTGTCTGGTCCCCGAAGATCAGGAAGAGGTCCTCGGTTCCCGACTCGGCGACCGCGTCAATTCGAAACTCCCTCCCTCCGAGGCGGAAGACGACCGCGCCCGGAGATTTCTCCTGTTCGATCGAGCCGAGGATGTTGGGGACGGCGATCGTCTTGCCGGCCGGATAGGCGTCGAAGCGCGCGTCGAACCGCCACTTCAGATCGATGGGGTAGCTTTCGATGCCGTGGAACGCCAGGAGCGCCGGGCTTCGGCTGTCCTTGACCCGGACGCCGAAGCGTTTCCCTCTCCGGACCAAATAGAAGCTGACGCTGCCGCGCCGGAGAAGGGTCGGCTCACCCTCCGCGTCGGAACGAAGCGCCATCGTCGCGGCGGGACGCCCGCCAACCGTGAGACCGGCGTCCGGCCAGGCCCGGAGGGTGACCACTCCTCCCGAGAGATCGAGGGAGCCCAGCGCCTTGCCTCCTTTCGCCTCGGGAAAGACGATGCGGTTGGTCTTCGGATCGACGCCGAAAGCGTTCTGTCCTTCGTGCAGCCAGAAGAGGCCAACGAGCGTCAACCACCCATCCTCCTTCTTCAGGCTCGCCACCCTCTTCGCTCGCCACGCCTCGACGTCCGCCCGCTGCGTCTCGGCCGTGGTCGCAGGCTTCGCAACCCTGCGAGGACTCGGGACCAAAATCGAGCCCATCATCAGAAAAGAGAATGCGCCGAGCCAAGGCCAATGCCAGCGACCGTTCACGCATCCGATTCTAGGCCACGGTCCTCGGCTCATGGAAGCCAGCCGTGTCCGGACACGGCTCGTGGAGAGATCTCGATCGACAGAGGAGAGTTGGTGGCCCCAACGAGACTCGAACCCGTGCCGCGGCCTCCGGGGGGCTCGGGGGGCACCACGTGCCCCCCGCTCATGGAGCCAGCCGTGTCCGGACACGGCTCGTGAAGAGATCTCGATCGACAGAGGAGAACTGGTGGCCCCAACGGGACTCGAACCCGTGCCGCGGCCTCCGGGGGGCTCGGGGGGCATCACGTGCCCCCCGCTCATGGAGCCAGCCGTGTCCGGACACGGCTCGTGGAGAGATCTCGATCGACAGAGGAGAACTGGTGGCCCCAACGGGACTCGAACCCGTGCCGCGGCCTCCGGGGGGCTCGGGGGGCACCACGTGCCCCCCGCTCATGGAGCCAGCCGTGTTCGGACACGGCTCGTGGAGAGATCTCGATCGACAGAGGAGAACTGGTGGCCCCAACGGGACTCGAACCCGTGCCGCGGCCTTGAAAGAGCCGTGTCCTAACCACTAGACGATGGGGCCCGAAAAAACGATAGCACGCATGTCATATTGAGCCGAACTGCGAGGGACTCGAACCCGTGCCGCGGCCTCCGGGGGGCTCGGGGGGCCACATGGCCCCCCGCTCAAATCAGCCAGGCGTGTCGGCTCCGCAGGAGCCGTGTCCTAACCACTAGACGATGGGGCCCGAAAAAACGATAGCACGCATGTCATATTGAGCCGAACTGCGAGGGACTCGAACCCGTGCCGCGGCCTCCGGGGGGCTCGGGGGGCCACATGGCCCCCCGCTCAAATCGGCCAGCCGTGTCGGCCGCGTAGCGGCCGTGTCCTAACCACCTAGACGATGGGGCCTCGGACCGAGAAAAACGATAGCACGGGGATCTCATTCCGCGCCGAGCAGCGCGGGACTCGAACCGGTACCGCCGGCGCCGGTGAGCCCCTCACCCCGACCCTCTCCCGCCGGGAGAGGGAGAAGGGCGCTAAAAACAGAAGTGCCGGCTTGCGCCGGCACTCGATGATCCGTGATCGGCGGAGTCTTACTTCGAGGGGGCCTTGGTGGGCTCGGGCTTGGCGGGCTCGGTTTCCATCTTCGTCTCGGTGCTCTTCTTGGTGGTGGTCTTGCCCTTCTTGGTCACCTTCTTGTGGGCCTTCTTCTTGGTGGTCATCTTCTTGCCCGGTTCCTTGGTCTCAGTCGTGGTCGAGGTGCTCGTGGACTGGGAGCCGGTGACCGGGTTCGTCGACTTCTTCGACTCCGTCGAGGACTTGGTTTCCGTGGTCTGCGCGAAGACGCCGGTCGGGAAGGCCAGCGCCACCGCCAGGGCCACGAACTTCAACAGGGACTTCTTCATCTTTTCTCTCCTTTTCGGCGCGGGGCACTACGCACCGCGTCACTCACAGGCAGGGACTCTAGATCTCTGCGAGTGAACCCAACATGAACGCGGGAACGGCCTTTCGAGGAGTCTCGAACTCATTGAGACTATTGGTCTTGTGCCGCAGCGCTCCAGCGTCCAGAGAGGAACTTTCAGACTCGGCTTCGCCTCCTCAAACCTGTGAGATTCACGCGCCGGCGGCGCTGCCGGGACCGGCAAGCCTGCCCCGGGGATCCAGAAAGGAGTAGAGGGCGGGCAGCACGAGAAGAACGAGAGGGCCGGACAGGAGGAATCCTCCGATGACGGCGATCGCGAGCGGTTGCTGGAGCTGCGCGCCCTCGCCCAGCGCGAACGCCAGCGGGGCGAGAGCGAAGACACTCGCAAGGACCGTCATCGCGACGGGCCGCAGCCGCCGGCGAGCCGCGGCTCTCCACGCCTGCGCGGGAACGAGGCCCTCGCGCAGGGACTTCCGCGCCTCATGAATGACGAAGATGGCGTTCTCGCCGACGATTCCGACCATCATGATCGCGCCGACGAAGCTGGAGATGTTGAGCGTCATTCCCGTCAGCAGGAGGAGGCCGAAGACACCGGCCAGGACCGCCAGCGCGATAACACTCGTGACCAGCGGAGCCCTCCAATCCCCGAACTCGAAGAGAAGGACGACGGAGACCAGGACGAGTCCCGCGATCAACACGAGCAGGAGTCCCTTGAACGAGGCCTGTTGCTGCTCGTAGATCCCTCCGAATCGGATCTCCATGCCCGGAGGCAGGTCGAGCCTCGTCTGGAGCGCGGTGCGGATCTCCGAGATGGCGCCTCCCAGGTCACGGCCGGAGAGGCGGGCGGTCACTCCGAGGAACGTCTTCAAATTCTCGCGGTCGATCTCCGCCTCGGGGGGACCGGTCGAGAGCGTGGCGATGGTCGAGAGCGGCACGAGCGCGCCCGAAGGAGTCCGGATCTTGAGCTGGTCCAGGCCCGCCGGAGCATTCTCGAAGACGCGAATGTCATAGACGCGTTCGCCGACACGGAGTGTTCCGGCGACGGTTCCCGTGACGGCCGGCTCCACGACGGCATGAAGGTCTTCCGTCGTGAGCCCGAACCGCGACGCCTCTTCTCCCGCGGCGGAGCCAGACGTCGCGGCTTCGCGAAAGCGAGGCCGAACGTTCAGGGCGGGGCCGGCGATGACGACTCCATCGAAGACGTCCTCAACGCCTCGGACCGAGGAGATGATCCGGGCGGCTTCGCGCGCCTTGCGCTGGAGCAGCGCCTGGTCCTCTCCGAAGATCTTGATGTCGATGGGCTGAGGCGCGCCACCGGTCAGGTCTCCGATGTTGTCCTCGATGAGCTGCCCGAAGTCTGTGCGGAGGGCGGGCTCGACCGCCGCCAGCCGCGCGCGAAGGTCGTCGATGATGGCGCCGGCGGGGCGCCGGGCCTTACGAGGCTTCAACTTGATCACGTAGTCGCCGCGGTTGGGCTCCGTGATGAAGAAGCCGAGCTGGGTGCCGGTGCGGCGGGAGTAACTCTGGACGTCGGGAAGCGATCGGATGATCTTCTCGGCCTCGGAAAGGATCGTGTCCGTATCGGTTAACGAGGTTCCGGGCGGGGTCCAGTAGTCGAGGATGATCGAGCCCTCGTCCATGGAAGGGAGGAAGTCGCTTCCGATCATCCGGGAAAGGACATATCCGCCGGCCCACAGAAGGAGAGCGGCCGCGATCGGAAGAACCGGACGCCGAAGAAACAGACCGAGGGCGCGGTCGAGGCGCCGGCCCCGAGGAGGTCCCTGCCTCTTTGCCGGCGGGAGCGAGGAACCGGCCGCCAGCGGGACCGCGAACACCGCCAGGAAGAATGAAACGACGAGCGCCAGGGCCATCGTCAGCGCGAGAGGCTTGAAGAACGCGCCGGCGACGCCGGTCAGCAGCGCGAAAGGGACGAAGATGATGATCGTCGAGAGGCTCGATCCGACGAGCGCCGGCAGCAGGTCTGCCACGCCGCGCCCGGCCGGGTCGTCCGCGCGCTCCTCCCGTTTCCTGTGGATGTTCTCGACGACGACGATCGCGTCGTCGGCGATGAGGCCAAGGGCGGCGGCGATCCCTCCGAGAGTCATGAGATTGATGGTCTGTCCCACCGCACCGAGCAGGAGCAACACGACCGCGACGCTCACGGGGATGGCGGCGACGGCGATCAGGGTCAGCCGCAGGCTTCGAAGGAACAACAGCAGGACGATTGCGGCCAGAACGACGCCGATGAGGATCGCGTCGCGGGCGCCGCCGACCGAGCGGGAAACAAACGTCGCCTGGTCGTAGAAAGGCGTCCAGGTGACGTCGCGGGGAATGAGCCCCGGTTTCTCCTTGAAGATTGCCGCGACCCCCCGCGCGATGTCCACCGTGTTGGCCGCGGGCTGGCGGATCAGGTTGACGAGGACGGCCGGACGTCCGTCGGCCGTCGTCCGGATGTAGGAAACGGCGTCGCCCGCCGCAACCGTTCCGAGCTCCCCGACGTGCGCCGGGACACCGCCTCCCGGGACCGGCACCGGGATTTGCGCCACTGCGTCGGTTCCAGCGGCGCGTCCATCCACGAGCGCAAGGTAGAGCTCGTGGTTGGCCTCGGTCAGCCCCGCGGAGAGAATCTGGTTGTTCTTCCTGACCGCCGTGACGACGTCGGCGGAAGAGAGTCGCCGGCCGGCGAGCGCCTGCGAGTCCAGGCGAACCTGAAACTCGCGCTTGCGGCCTCCCTGGATCTGGACCTCGGAGACACCGGGAATGCGGATGAGCTCGGGCTTCAGCACGAACTCGGCCAGGACAAGCAGCTCGGCCTGGCTGCGGGTCGGCGAGGAGAGCGCGTAGCCCAGGATCGGGAAGATCGCGGTGTTCATCCACTCGACGTCCATTCTCGCGCCGGCGGGAAGGTCCGGTCGGATCCGCTCGACTTCCGCCTGGACGCGCTGAAGGGCCGTCTGCATGTCGGTCCCCCAGGCAAAGTTGGCGGAGATCTCCGTTGATCCGCGGGATGTCGTCGAGAGGACCCGGAGGATTCCGGGCACGCGAAGAATCGCTTCCTCAAGCGGGCGCGTCACCGTCGGCATCATCCAGGCGGCCGGCTCTTCGCCGACGTCGGCGATCACTTTCACGAGCGGAAACGTGACCGAAGGGAAGATCGAGGACGGCAGGCGCAGGGCCGCGAAGACGCCTCCGGCGACGAGGATCGCGATCAGGAGGAAAACCGCGGCGGGGCGCTCGCGGGACAGGCGCAGGAGGCTCACGCGGTCACGGCTGCGCTGCGACGAGCTTGCCTTCGGGCAGTCCGACCAGGCCCGAGACGATCACCGCCTGGCCCGGCGCGAGGGGCGGCGAGACGATTTCCGTCCGTCCTCCCTCTACGACTCCCGTCCGCACGTCGACCCAATGGGCCCGGTTCTGCGTGACGAGCGCGACCCGGGCGACGCCGGTCACGTCGTCTCGGAGAACGGCCGCGTCGGGCACGACGGTTGTGTCGGGGTGCTCTCCCACGAGGACCCGCGCCGTGCCCACGATCCCCAGAGGCAGCCGGCGGGCCGGCTCGGGCAGATCGACACGGACGGAAGCCGTGGAATCGGCGGGGTTCGCCGCGGGAAGCGCCGAGTGGACGGTTCCGGAGATCGCGCGCGTTTCTCCCGCGATCTGGATGGAAGCCTTCTGCCCGGGCCGGATCCGCGGAAGTTCGGACTGGGCGATGTCGGCCAGGAACACGGTGGACCCGGCGTCGTTGATCGTCAGGATTTCCTGATCTTCGGAGACGCGATCTCCGGCGCTTGCCGCATGGGACAGGACCATTCCGTCCGAGGACGCCGTCAGCGGCTTGCGGACCAGGTTCTTTTCGGCCAGCGCGACGGCCCGGCCGGCGTCGCGCCGCTCGGCTTCGCTGGCCGCCTGCCGCAGCATCTCCCGCGCCCCCGAGAGGGCGGCCTCGCTGTCGCGGGCAACGATCGTCCCGACCTTCTGCCCGCGGCGCACGCGGTCGCCGTCGAAGACGGAGAGCTCCGTCAGGGTTCCGGCGAACGGCGCCCGCAGCTTCTGCTGCGCCAGAGCGGCCGTCTTGCCCGGTCCCGAGACGAAGAGGGACAAGGACGCCTTCTCGGCCAGTGCGACCCGGACGGGCGTGGGGAGCGCGGGCGTGTTATCCGGGCGGGCCGCTTCACCCGGCGCGTCGCCCTTCCGGCATCCGACGACGGCGAGAAGCAGGAGCGCAACGGCTTCGCGCTTCACGGCGAGCCCCAGCGATCCCCGATCGCCCGAGCGATCCGGTAGCGCGCGACCGCGTCGGAGAAGCGCACGGCGGCGTCCACCGCGGAAGAGTAGGCGTCGAGGACCTCAAGCGACGTCGCGGCGCCCCCGCGGTACCGGCTTTCCGCTTCCAGGAAGGCGTCGCGCGCGGCCGGACTCGCGCGGGAGAGGAGGTCGACCTCTCGTCCGAGCGTTTCGATCGCGGAACGGGCCTGCGCCCATTTCAAACGGGCGTCCCGCCGCGCGACCTCGACCTTCTGGCGGGCCTGCCTCAGGGCGAGGTCCGCCTGCGCCACGCGCGCGCGCATGGCGCCGAAGTCGAAGACCGGCCAGGAGAGCGAGAGCATGAAGGAATAGCCCGCGTCGCGGCGGACACGGTCGAAGAACGTGGCATTGGGATCGCGTTGCCTCAGGTCGAGCGGGACGAGGCGCGAGGTATCCGATCCCCAGAAGCCGAGGTCCGCCGAGAGATCGAGGTGAGGCCGGCGTTCGGCGCGAGCGCCCGAGAGGGCCGCGTCCGCCGCGCTCGCTTCGGCGCGGGCGGCGGAAACCTCCGGCACCTCCTCCCAGGCGCCCGCTGACGCTGCCGGAACGGCGGCCGGCACGGGAAGCGGCGCGATCTCGAGGAGAGCGCGCGGTTCTCGCCCCATCAGGTCGTTCAGCTCCAGGCGGGCGTCGTCCGCGCGCTTCTCGGCTTCCAGGACGCTCGCCTGCTCGGACGCGAAGCGAACGTCCGTCTTCATGAGGTCCGAGGCGACGGCCTGCCCCGAGGCCTGGCGGCTCTTGAGCGACGTGCGATAGCTCTCCAGCCGCGCGATGCCCTCGCGCCGCGCGGCGATCTCTTCCCGCGCGGCGAGAAGCTCGTTGTAGCGGCTGATCACCTCGAGCTCGAGATCTTTTTCTTCGATGCGGTAGCGCCCCCGCGCCGCGTCGAGCTCGGCGTCGGCCCTCGCAACGGCGGCGCGGCGAGCCCCTCCGTCGTAGACAGGCTGCCGCCCGACGGCCTGCAAGCGAAATTCGCCCAGATTGGTCACGACGGGGTCGTACCCGGAAGGGGGCGCATACACGAAGTCCCCCTCCACGGCGACCTTGAGCCAGCGCTCGGCCCGCGCCTCGGTCCGCTTCTCCCGGGCGATCGCGACGTCGAAGGCGGGAAGCGGGAGCCGCGCGTTGGAGGCCCGCGCCTCCCGCACGGCCTCTTCGAGCGTCACCGGCGCCTGAGCCTCGGCGGCGCATGCGATGGCCGCGCCGAGCAGGAGAGCCAGGCGGCCGGCGGCGGCGAACGTGTCCGCGGAGCGCGATCGTTTGTTCACCGGACGCATTCTAAGGAATGCGGCCCATCGCGGCTCGAATCTCTTGCATCCGGAACGTTCCGTGGACGCGGGAACGCTCAGGCCCGCGTCAGTCCCCTTTCGAAGGCGCGCTCTTCAGACTCGCGTAGAGGGAGTCGTCGGCGATCCGAAGGCCGTGGGCGCGCAGCTGCTGGATCACCGGGTTGACTTCGTCGGCGACGAGGACGAAGTTCGCCGGTCGTCGCGACGCGCCTTCCGACACTGCTTCATGATTTTCTCCGCTTTCCTGGAGCCGGTCTCCTCCGGCGGAACGACTCGTGGAGTCCGTCGAAAAGCGTGATTCCTCGTTCCAGCCGCTCTTCGTCGCTCGGGCAGGCGTTCACGATACCCGCAAGAAGCTGCT
The DNA here is from genome assembly GCA_963837495.1 of uncultured Acidobacteriota bacterium. Lineage (GTDB taxonomy): Bacteria > Acidobacteriota > Thermoanaerobaculia > UBA5066 > Gp7-AA6 > JAWOLE01. The sequence goes on from CAWINF010000003.1 coordinate 419,271, forward strand.
CGATCCCGCGAGTCTCCGGGCGTCCGAACTTCCCGTCCCTCAGGTCGATCTCGTGGACGATCTCCGCGACGGGACCGAGAGCGGGATCGGTGAGCCCGGAGCGGCGGCGGAGCGTCTCGAACGTGCAGCGGTCGGCCTCGTGGGTGAAGGCGCCGCCGACCATGTCGAAAGTTATCTCGCCGGCGCGCGGAATCTCTCGCCTGGGATCGATGAACCGGAAGCGCGCCCGTCTGTCCACGAACCGGCGGATGAGCCAGGCCGTGGCGATCCGGTCCACCTTGATGCCCTTGCGGGTCACCCAGGTCTTGCGGGAGAGCCGGGTTGTGGATGGCCTCCCCGCGGAAACAGATTCCCGCGCCGCGGCGCGGCGCTCGAGCGTCGCGAGCAGCCGCTCGGCGGCCTCGCGTCCCCTGGCGCGGAAGAAGTCGATCCGGGAGATTTCGTCGAGGCGTCTGCGCCAGCGGGCCAGACGCGCGGGAAGGTCTTCTTCGAGAGGACCGGCGCCGCTCGCGCGCTTCGCCCTCCGGCCCCGTTCGCGGAGGGACGCGGCGAGCGCGGCGTAGTCGGCGTCCCGATCCCGGCGGAACCGGTCGACAAGCGCGGCGTTCGTCTCTTTTCCGAGGAAGTCGGCCTCGCAGACGTAGGCCTCGCCGCCTCCCGCGATCGCCTCCTCCCCGATCCACTGGAAGTCCTCCAGGCAATCTTCCAGGCGGGGCAGGACGTAAACGGCGTTCTTGAGCGCCACGGCTCCCGCCTTGGCCAGGCGCTGCCGGATCTTCGCGCGCAGGTAGAGCGGCTTCGGCGGGAGCTGGTGGATCAGCAGGTACCAGCGAGGCGCCCCCTCGCGGCGGCGCCGGCGCCGAGGCTTCGGGCGAGTTCGGTCTTTCATCACGCCCCATATAGCACTTGATTTACAGCTATAGCAATTGCTTTAGGATCGCGATGGAGGGGAGACGCAATGGGACTCTCGGCGGCGGCCTTCCTGCTCCTGGGGGCGCGATCCGCCGAAAGGGAGGCTGCGCCTCATTTCGCGATACGTTCCGGCAGGCGGCTCGCTCTCCTTCTGAGACGCCGGAAGCCATCCCGTTAGAATGAGGCCATGGGCGATGTGACACCGGCACAGGTCCTCCCCTCCGTCTGCCCGCTCGATTGCCCGGACGCCTGCAGTCTCGAGGTCCGAGTCGAAGACGGTCGGGCCGTCGAGGTCGGAGGGAGCCGCGTCAATCCCGTCACGGCGGGCTTCATCTGCGCGAAGGTCCGCCGCTTTCCCGAGCACGTCCACGGGCCGCGCCGCGTCCGCCATCCGGGCTTGAGGGAAGGGCGGAAGGGGGAAGGCCGGTTCCGCCGCGTCTCGTGGGACGAGGCCCTGGATCTCGTCGCTTCCCGCATGAAGGACCTGACGGCGCGGGGAGAAGGGGAGCGCATTCTTCCTTTCTGCTACGGAGGCTCGAACGGATACCTCTCGCAGAACACGTCGGACGCTCGCCTCTTCAACCGGCTCGGCGCCTCCCGGCTCGCTCGCACCCTCTGCGCGGCCCCGTCGGGGCGCGCCGCGGCGGGCCTCTATGGCGCGATGCCGGGAACCGCCCTGCAGGACTACAGGCACTCGAAGCTCGTCGTGCTCTGGGGTGCGAATCCTTCCGTCTCCGGCATCCACCTCGTGCCCTACGTGCTCGAAGCTCAGAGCCGCGGAGCGCTCCTCGCCGTCGTCGATCCGCGCCGGACGCGCCTGGCCGAGAGGGCGGATCTGCACGTCGCGCCCCACCCGGGCACGGACCTTCCCCTGGCCCTCGCGGTCATCCGGTGGCTCTTCGAGAATGGCCGCGCGGACGAAGCCTTCCTCTCAACTCACGCAGTCGGGGCCGACGATCTGCGCCGGAGGGCCGCTCCCTGGACGCTCGACGCCGCGGCGCGGACGACTCGCGTCCCCGCGGAGCGGATCGAGGCTCTCGCCCGGATCTACGCGGAATCGAGCCCCGCGGCGATCCGTTGCGGCTGGGGGCTCGAACGCAACCGCAACGGCGGCTCGGCAGTCGCCGCCGTTCTGGCTCTGCCCGCGGTGGCCGGGAAGTTCGGTGTGCGCGGCGGCGGATACACGATGAGCAACTCCAGGACCTGGGACCTCGACGCGCTGGCGGCGGCGGGCGAGTTGCGCGCGCCCTCGACGCGCGAGGTCAACATGAATCTTCTCGGCGAGACTCTCGTCAGCCCCAACGGATCTCCCGTCGATCTCCTCTTCGTCTACAACTGCAACCCGCTCGCGACGGTCCCCAACCAGGAGAAGGTGCGCGCGGGACTCTCGCGCGAGGATCTCTTCACCGTCGTCTTCGATCCCGTGATGACGGACACGGCGCTCTATGCCGACGTCGTGCTCCCCGCGACGACCTTTCTCGAGAGAGACGAGATGTCCCGCGGATACGGCGCGATGGTGCTTCAGGAGGGAAGGCCCGTCATACCGCCGGTCGGCGAGTCGCGGCCCAACCACGAGGTGTTCGCCGAGCTGACGCGCCGCGCCGGTCTCTCACGTCCGGACGACCCGGAGTCGGCGAAGGAGATGAAGCAGGCGATCCTGCGAACCAGCCCTTCGGGCGAGGCGATCCGGCGAGCCCTCGATTCGCAAGGGGTCGCTTTTCCGGGCGGCAATCCCGCGCCCGTCCAGTTCGTGGACACCTTCCCGCTCACGGCCGACGGCAGGATTCACCTTGTGCCCGAGGCCCTGGACCGCGAGGCTCCCGACGGTCTCTACGCCTATCGCCCCGATCCCGAGAGCTCCCGATATCCGCTCGCGCTGATCTCGCCGGCCAGCGACCGCACGATCAGCTCGACCCTCGGGGAGCTGCACGAAGAGCAGGTTCCGCTCGAGATGGCTCCGCGGGACGCGGAAGCCCGAGGCGTCGGCGACGGGGATCGGGTCCGGGTCTTCAACGGCTTCGGAGAGGTTCGATGCCTCTCCCGCAGGAACCCCGCTCTGCGCGAGGGGGTGGTCCTGCTCCCCAAGGGTCTCTGGCGACACAACACGCTGTCGGGAACGGGCGCCACGGCGCTGGCGCCCGACACTCTGACGGACCTCGGCGCCGGCGCCTGCTTCAACGACGCCCGAGTCGAGGTCGAGCGTTTGCCCGGGCAATGACCGTCGGCGCGGCCGCCGATGCGGAGCCCGCGGAGAAGGAGAGAAAGACGCGCAAGCGCCGTCTGCGGGGCGCGATTGCCGTCACTGTCGCGATCCTGCTCGTCGAGGTCGCGGGAGGACTCGTCGCGCACAGCCTCGCGCTCCTGGCGGACGCGGCGCACATGTTCGCCGACATCGCGGCTCTCCTTCTGGCCTATGCCGGCCTGACGCTCGCGGGCCGCGCGCCGACGGGAAGGCACACCTTCGGCCTCTACCGGGCCGAGATCCTGGCGGCCTTCGTCAACGCCCAGATCCTCCTCCTCGTGGCCCTTTACGTCGGCTACGAAGCGGTCCGGCGTTTCCGGAATCCGGTCGAGATCCACACCGGCCTCATGTTCGGGATCGCCGCCGCGGCTCTGGGCGGCAACGTCCTTTCGGCCCTGCTCCTCTCCAGGGGCAGCGCCACGAGCCTGAACATGCGCGCCGCGTATCTCGAGGTCGTCACCGACATGCTCGGCTCGCTCGCCGTGATCGCGGCCGCCATCACGATCCCTCTGACGGGTTGGCGCTGGCTGGATGCGGCGGTCTCCGCCGGCGTCGCTCTCTTCATCCTGCCGCGCGCAGCCCGACTGCTCCGGCAGTCCGCCCACATCCTGCTCGAAGGGTCTCCCGGCGAGATCGACCTTCTCTCCCTGCGGCAGGAGATCCTGGCTCTGCCGGGGGTCGAAGAGCTTCACGACCTGCACTGCTGGACTCTGACGTCCGGCCTGCACTCGGCAAGCGTCCACATCCGCGCGTCGTCGGAGAGCAGCCGCGTCGAGGTGCTGGCGGCGGTCCAGAAATTGCTCCGGGAAGAGGCCGGGGTAGACCATGCCACGATCCAACTGGAATGGGGGTCCGAGATGACGTGCGCCTCGAGCCGGAGGCACGCATGAAGGAGTCAGCATGAGAGTCATTGCCGGGATTCTGATAGGGCTGTTGCTCGTTTTCGTCGCGGTCGGAATCATCGTCTGGACCGGGTCCTACAACGTTGCGGCGACGAACCCTCCGGGCCGGTTTGAAAAGAAGTTCGCCGCGTTTGCCCTGGACCGTTCCATCCAGAAGCGGGCGCCGGTCCGGACCAACCCGTTTTCGAAGCCGGAGGACATCCGGGCCGGCCTCGCGCACTACAAGGAGAACTGTCTGGACTGCCACGGGGCGCCCGGCGTCGAGGAGTCCGAGTTCGGCCAGGGCTTGAACCCCCCCGCGCCCGATCTCACGCTCCCCTCCGTGCAGAGGATGTACGACGGCGAGCTCTTCTGGATCGTTTCCAACGGGATCCGCATGACCGGCATGCCCGCGTTTTCCCCAACTCACAAGGAAGAGGAAATCTGGAAGATCGCGGCTTTCGTCCGCCACCTGCCCGAGGTCACCAGGGAAGAGCAGCAGATCCTGAGGGCCGGCCACGGAGAAGAGGCGGGCCATCACGAGGCGGCCGAGTCCGGAGGCAAGCCGGAGGGAAAAGAGGAAGAGAACCCCGCTGCCGGAGAAACTCCTTCGCCGACGCGCCCGCCGGGAACCGAGCCCCACAAGGATTGAGGGCTCCGAGGCTATCTGGAGGTTCTGATCCTGATGCTCGCCGCCGCCACCTGCGCGGCCCGAGGGCATGGCCCGAGACCGGGTTTCCGTTCAGGAGGCAACGCTCGGCTTCGTTCGCAACGTCCCAGACTGCGCCTTCGCGACAGAGCGACGGCAGGTCTTCCTGTCAAGGCCAGCCGTCGCGCGCCGACGAGGGAGGCGACCCCGACGCCGGGGCGGCTTGTCAGGCATAGTCCACTGACTCCGCCTCACTTCGCACCAGCAGGGAAACTCGATTCATTCGTGACGGTGCCTCTCATTGTAGGGATCTAGCCGCTCGGCCCGCCGCTCATCCGCTGGCACCCGGCTCAGCCTCCGACGAGGTTGAGGATCCTCTGAAGGATCTGGATCGCGCCCTGCCAGTCCTGCCACACTTCGGGGAAGGCCCTGCTCCGGCGCATGCGCCGGTCCGTCCGCCGGGCGCTGTCCAGGAGACGGCTGGCCTCCGCCCGGATCTGCCGGCGGTCGCTCGCCCCCGAATCGACGGTCCGGCGGAAGGCCACGACCTGGTCGTGGAAGTCGCGGATGGACTGGAAGAACTCCCGGCGATAGGGGCCCCGGCCGGCCACGCGTTGCGCAAGCCCGTGCGCCCGGCCCGCCCGGTCCTCGAGCTCGCGCGCGAGACCCGCGAGCTCTCCGGATTCGCGACGACCCGGCGGGTTGCGTCTCTCGCCATACTCGTCGCGGCCCGGGCCGGCGGGAGCGAGATCGATCACGCCTTCTCCGGATTGACTCACTCTCATCATCCGGCGCAGGATCTCCACGACCTCGTTCCAGTCACTCAAGGTGTTGTCGTCCGCGAAGCGGGAACGGCGGACCCGCTCCTGCACATCCTGCGCGCTCCGCAACAGTCCCCGCAGGTCATCGTCCACCGGCCAGGGCGCCCCCCTGTAGTTGGCCATGCGCTCGTCGAATCTCCTCGCGCTTCGCTCGAATTCGGCGATCGAGGCGAGCAGGCTCCTGTCGCGCCGGGAGATCCAGGATTCTCGCCGCTGTGCCTGGTCGTTGGCATGACCGGCGCGTTCGTCCAGGCTCCGGGAGAGCTGGCGCAGCTCCCGATACGCCGGCTCGGAAAGCGCCGCGGCGGCCCGCTGAGCCTCCAGCGCCGAGGCCGCAATCATCCAGGAAGCCGCGCACGCGATCGAAAACAGGGCGAGACTTCGATTTGTCATCTTCTCAGTGTACGGCTTTCTTGCGGAATTGGCGGAGGCCGGCGATCAGGAACGCCGCGTCGAAGCCGATCAGGGCGCCGAGGATCGCCGGAATGGAGAGATGCGGAAACTGGGGCACGAGAGCGCTGCGCAGACCCTCGCTGGAATACACGACGGGATTGATGAGGACGGCCTTCTGCAGGAAAGAGAACCGCGCCAGGGCGCTCCACGGGTAGTACGTACAGCCGAAGAAAATCATGGGGGCGAGAACGAGCGAGAACATCAGACCGATCTGCGTCTGCCCGATCGAGCATCCCAGCGTCAATCCGAGCGAGGAAGAGAGGAACGCGATCAGCAGGCAGAGCGCCGCGAAGAGGAGAGGGTGGGGGAGCCGCAGGTCCACTCCCTTCCCCATGACGAGCCAGGCGGAAGGGAGGACGACGAGACCGGCGACGAGCGCCTGGATCATGCCGGCCAGGATCTTCTCCACGGCCACCCACTCGATCTCGATGGGAGCGAGCAGGCGGTCCTCGATTTCCTTGCTGAACTGGAACTCGGAGATGAGCGGCATGGCGACGGCCTGGATGCCGGAGAGAAACATCGAGAGCGCCATGATGCCCGGCAAGAGCAGGCTCTTGTATTGCAGCGGCATGTAGCCGCTCGCCGTCATCACGCGCCCGAAGATGAAGACGAGGAGCATCGGCTGCAGGAGCGTCTGGAGCAGGAGGGGGATGAAGTTGCGCCTCGCGACGCGCGCGTCGCGCCCGAGCAGAGCGAGGAAGGTCTTCGCGTTCATGCGGCCCTTGTCATCCTGAGTGAAGCGAAGGATCTGCTCCGGCTCTGGCGTCAGAGCGGATCCCTCGTCGCTTCGCTCGCGCCGTCGCCATAGCGGCCTTCCGCCTTCGCCGGAGAGCCGTAGCCGCTTCGGCGGAGGCTCTGGCGCGTCGGCGACCTCGGGATGACAGGATGGAGTGGAGCACACCTAGTCCCGCAGGCTCCGCCCCGTGTGGTGGAGGAAGAGGTTCTCGAGCGACGGCTCGGAAATGTGGACGTCGGAAATGTCGGCGCCGGCCTGCGTGGCTGCGGCGACGGCGGGCGGCACCAGCGGGCCGCCGCGGTCGGCGTAGAGGTCGGCTCCGTTCTCGCCGATGGGGCGCACCTCTGTGACACCCGGGAGGCGCGCGAGCGTCTCGAGCAGCTGCGGGGAGCGCGGATGGAACTGCAGGCGGATGACGAAGCCGCCGGGGATCGAGCTTTTCAGCTCCGCCGGCGTGCCGAGCGCGATGATCCGGCCGTGGTCCACGATGGCGACTCGCCGGCACAGTTCGTCCGCCTCCTCCATGTTGTGCGTGGTCAGGACGATCGTCCGGCCCCGAGCGTTGTACTCGCGCACGATCTCCCAGAGGAGAAGCCGCGTCTGAGGATCGAGTCCCGCCGAGGGCTCGTCCAGGAAGAGAACCTCCGGGTCGTGCATCATGGCGCGCGCGATCGAGAGCCGCTGCATCGTTCCTCCCGAGAGGACCCGCGGGAGCTGATCGGCGCGCTCGGTCAATTGAAACCGCGCCAGCAGCTCCTCGGCGCGGCGCGACCGCTCCGCCGCAGGCAGCCGGAAATAGGCGCCGTGAAAGGTCAGGATCTCCCGGACGGTCAGCGAGAAGTCCAGGTTCGGCCGCTGCGGAACGACACCGATCAAAGGCTTGACCGCGACCGGCCGCTGCCAGACGTCGTGGTCGCCGATCCAGGCGCGTCCTCCGGTCGGACGGATCCGCGTGGTCAGGATGCCGACCGTCGTGGACTTGCCGGCGCCGTTGGGCCCCAGGAGCCCGAAGATCTCCCCGGGCCGGACCTCGAGCGTGAGGCCGGCCAGGGCCGTGATCTCGATCTTCTCCTTCTTTCCCTTCGAGCGCGCCGGCGCCCGCGAGAGCGAGAAGGCCCCGGCCATCGTCGCCGCCGGTGGGGCGGACGTGTAGACCTTGCGCAGGTCCTCGGTCCGAATCGACAGCGGCACGGAATCGTAAGATATATCGGGTGGCCAGGGCCGGGCTTCCCGGTCAAAGACTCGCGTTCTTCACCACATCCCCGACCGAGACCCCGCCGCGGTAGTTGCCGAGAAAAGTCAGGCCGGGCCAGCGCGCTTCGGCCCGCGCCAGGGTTTCCATGCGCCCGACGTGACCGGCCACGTACTGGGGGATCGAACGCGAATACCGCGTGATGGAAACACAGCGCGGCTGCTCCCGCGCTTCCAGCGCCGCGGCCGTGTCCCTTGCCGCAATCGCCGTCAGCTCCTGATCAGACAGCGCCGCGGCCTCCGGATCGCGCGCGCCGCCGAGGAAGACGGTGACCAGCGCCTGGCCGTCGGGAGAACGGCCGGAGAAGAGACTGGAGCTCCAGACCGCTCCAAGAATCCGGCGGGCCTCCTGCGGGACGACGAGATGGCCGAATCCCTGAAGCGGGCGGGTAAGCGCCGCCAGCGGAATTCTGACGTGGACCACCGCGAGAAACGGATGAGGGATCCCCCCGAGCGCGTCCGCCGCGTCCGGGGCGAAGGGACGCACGAGGCGCTTCGCCTCCCACGCCGGCGCCGCGAGGACCACCCTGTCGGCCCGGCGTTCGCCTCGCGATGTGGCGAGCCTCCATCCGCCCTCGCCTCGCGGCGAAAGCTCCTCGACGCGCGTGGCCGTCTCGATCCGGCCTCCCAGGCTCGCGGCGAGAGAGCGGGGGAGGGTCTCGAGCCCCTCGCGGAAGGAGAGGAGGCCGCGCGGGAGGGTGCGGTCTCGCGGCGTCTTCTTGCGTTCGGCGAGAGCCCCGCGCAGGATGCTGCCGTGCTCGCGGTCCCAGCGGGCCAGGCTCGGGAAGGCCGCCGCGATCGAGACCTCGCGGGAGGAGCCGGCGAATATGCCCCCGACGAACGGCTCGACGAATCGGTCGGCGATCTCTTCCCCGAGACGGCGCGTGAAGAAGGCATGCACGCTCTCTTCGGCGTCCGCGCCCCGGCGCGCGAAAGGCTCGGCGAAGAGACGCAGTTTCCCCCGCGCGGAGAGAAGCGGAGTCCGCGCGAGGCTTCCCGGACCCATGGGCAGAGCGCGAAGCTTTCCTTTCCATTCCACGTACCGGGGCAGCCGCGGGTCGGCGAGCAGGGCTTCGTCACGCAGACCCAGCTCTCCGACGAGGTTCCAGAGTTCGGTCGTCGGGCGGACGGTATTGGGACCGAGCTCCAGAAGGAACCCGTCCTTGATCTCGGTGCGGACGGCCCCGCCCGCGCGGGCGGACGTCTCCAGCAGCAGCACGTCTTCTCCTCGCCGCTGCAGCGCCCGGGCGCGCACCAGCCCCGACATCCCGGCGCCGACGACGATCGTGCTGGCCGAGCTCATGCGCTCCAGAAATCCCTTTGCGCAAGGATGATGTCCTCGAGCGCCCGCAGGAACGTGGGGCGGCTGTTCAGTCCAGCGGTCCTGCGGAAGTGGGCGATCCCGACCCTCTTCGCCTCTTCGCCGAAGAGCTGATCGATTTCGTAGAGAGTCTCGACGTGATCCGTCACGAAGGCGATGGGGACCGCCAGGACCTGCTTTTCGCCTTTTCGCCCGAGCTCGCCGAGGACATCGAGCGTGGCCGGGCCCAGCCACTCGATGGGGCCCAGCTTGGACTGATAAGCCAGAGTCCAGGGACTCTCTCCGCCCGCCTTCTCGTGGATCGCCCGCACGCTCGCCTCGATCTCCTTCTGGTAGGGATCGCCTTCCCGCGTCACGAGCTTCCTCGGAATCGAGTGCGCCGAAAAGAGCAGGCGCACGGCCTCGGGGCGCGGGTCGGGAAACCTGGCGATCTCCTCGCGGATCGCCTCGGCGTGAGCCTCGACGAAGAGGGGATGCGTCGGCCAGGAGCCGACCTCGAAGACCCGCGCTTCGGGGGCGTATCGCCGCACCGCTTCCCGGGCACGCTCGAGCGCTCCCTTGGTGGTCGTCAACGAGTAATGGGGGTAGAGGGGCAGCGAGAGGAATCGCCGCACTCCGGCGGCGGCGAGCTCCGCGACGACATCCTCGACAAGCGGCGAAGAGCAGTTCATCGCGGCACGAGCGATCGCTTCCTTTCCGCGCTGGCGCAGGGACTGCTCGACACCGAGGGCCTGTTCCTCGGTGAGTCTCCGTATCGGAGATCCTCCACCGATCGAGGCGTAGAGCTTCCGCGACGTGCTCGTTCGCGTTATCGCGATGGCGGCGGCAATCCCTTTTCTCAGAATCGCGGGGCGGACCCGAATGACGTCGGGATCCGAGAAGAGCCGGTAAAGAAAGCGGGGAACCTCGTCAAGATTCTCCGGGCCGCCCAGCTGCAGGAACAGGATCGCCCGGTCCGTCATGAGATGAGCCGTGAGGCGTGAGGCGTGAGGCGTGAGGCGAAGCAGCGGTTGAATGTCCTGGTGGCCACGCCTGACGCCTGACGGTTGACGGCTCAGAGCGTCCGGGAGAAGACCGGCTTCTCCGGGGCCGCGGCGAGATAGGCGTCGAACGGCATCGCGAGGTTGCGCAGGAAGACGCGCCCCACCGTCGTCGCCCGGATCTCGTCCTTCCCGAGGACGACCAGGCCGTCGGCGGCCGCAGGTCCGAGTTTCTCCAGAGCGCCGGCGAAATACTCGTCGAACCGGATCCCGTACGCCGCCTCGATCTCGGACTTGACGATCACGCCGTGGCAGAGGAGGTTCTGGATCACGGTCCGGCGCAGCAGGTCGTCTTCCGAAAGCCGGAACCCTCGGAACGTGGCCGCGCCGTGAGCCGCGACGTCCCGCTGGTACGGGCCGAGGTCCCGGCGGCTCTGGACGTAGGTGCGCCCGATCCCGCCGATCGCGCTCATCCCGAAGCCGATCAGGTCCGTCCCGGCCTTCGTCGTGTAGCCCTGGAAGTTCCGGTGGAGGGTCCTGTCCGTCCGCGCCCGCGCAAGCTCGTCGGTGGGCCGGGCGAAGTGATCCATGCCGATGTACTCGAAGCCGGCCCGCGTGAAGCGCTCGAGCGCCGTGCGGAAGATCTCGAACTTCGTGCGCTCGTCGGGCAGATGCGGCTGCAGCACGCTCTGGTGCTTCTTCATCCAGGGGACGTTGGCGTAGGAATAGACGGCCAGGCGGTCCGGGCCGATCACGAGGACCTTGTCGATCGTCTCGGAGAAGCTCTCGGCCGTCTGAAATGGCAGTCCGAAGATCAAGTCCATGTTGACGCTGGGGAAGCCGAGGGCGCGGGCCTGTTCGATGAGCCGGCGGGTGTCGTCGTACGGCTGAACGCGGTTGACCGCGACCTGGACCCGAGGCTCGAAATCCTGCACGCCCATGGAGAGCCGGTTGAACCCGAGTCTGGCGAGCGTCAGGAGGTGTTCCCGCGTCGTGACGCGCGGATCCACCTCGACGCCCATCTCGACGTCGGGCGCGAAACGGAAACGGTCCCGGAACTTTCGCCCCAGCCGCCGGAGGCGCTCCGGCGTGAAGTAGGTCGGAGTCCCCCCGCCCAGATGAAACTGGGTGACCGGCCGGTCCGCTCCGACCCGGTCGGCGACCCAGTCGATCTCCTTCTCGAGGACGTCGAGGTACGACTCCTCGAGCGCGTGCTGCGTGCCCGTGATGACGACGGTGCAGCCGCAGAAGTAGCAGAGCTTTTCGCAGAAGGGCAGGTGCACGTAGAGCGAGAGCGGCGCGGGTCTCTGCGCGGCCGAGCTATCTTCCAGCACCCGTGAGTAGTCGGAGGGAGTGAAGTCCTCCGTCCACACCGGCGCCGTCGGGTACGACGTGTACCGCGGCCCCGGCACGTTGTACCGATGGAGCAACTCCAGAGAGACTTCGCTGACGTTCAAGCCCGCGTCTCCGCTGGCGCCGCGGCCGGCAGGACCCCGGGCTCCCGCGCCGCGTCGAAGAACGCCTGCGCGCACTCGACCGGCGTCTGCGGCAGGACGCCGTGCCCCAGGTTGACGATGTGGGCGCGGCCGCCCGTGTCGGCCACGATGTCCCGCGTTCGCTTCGCGACATCCTCCTCGGGGCCGAGCAGGGCGCCCGGGTCGAGGTTCCCCTGGAGAGAAAGACCCGGCACCCGGCGCCGCGCCTCGGAGAGGGGCACGCGCCAATCGACGGACAGGACGTCCGCCCCCGACTCGCCCATCGCCTCGAGCAGGTGGGCGCAACCGTTGACGAAGAGGATGACCGGCGGATCTTCTTCCTTCACACGAGGACCCTTTTCCTCCGGCGCTGCGGGGCGCAGACGCGGAGCACGCCGGATTCCTCCGATCGCGCGGGCGGTCGCCGGCAAGGCCCACTCGCGATAGTCCCTGGCCGTCAGCTCACCCGCCCATGTGTCGAAGATCTGGACGGCCCGCGCTCCCGACTCGATCTGAAAGGAGAGCACCTCTCCGACGACGTCGGCAAGGAGGTTGAGCAGGCGTCGAAGAGCTCTGGGGTCCCGTCCCATCATCTGCTTGATCGCGGCGAAGGACTTCGAGCCCCCTCCTTCGACGAGATAGGAAGCCAGGGTCCACGGCGCTCCGGCGAAACCGAGCACCGCCGCTTTCTCCCCGACCTCTCGCGAAAGTGTCGACAGGATCTGACCGGTGAAGGCGATCTCTGCGGAAGGATCGAAGCTGTGCAGGCGGTTGACGTCCTCCAGGGTCCGCACCGGCTCGGGGAGGTCCGGCCCTCCGTCCCCGAACTCGACGCGCGCTCCCATGGCCGCCACCGGGACGAGGATGTCCGAGAAGAAGATGACGCCGTCAGGCTGGAATCGCCGGAAGGGCTGAAGGGACACCTCCGCGGCCAGCTCGGGAGTACGGCAGAGTTCCAGAAACGAGACCTTGCGGCGCACCTCCCTGTACTCCGGGAGGTAACGCCCCGCCTGCCGCATCATCCACACAGGCGGACGATCCACCGGCCGCCCGAAGGAGGCGTCCAGAAAACGCGCGGCGGAGGGGGAGGAGCGGGTCATCGAGCCGTTTGAGCCGGAATGAGCAGTATAGCAGCCGGTGCGGGGGGTTCACTCCCCTTGTCTCGTCACGATAGTATCCGCCGAGCCTAGCTTGATCGGAAGAACCGTCTCCCACTACCGCGTCGAGAAACGCCTGGGCGCAGGCGGGATGGGAGAGGTCTACCTGGCTCGTGACATGGCGCTCGGTCGGGCGGCGGCGCTGAAGCTCCTCCCGCGAGACCTCGATGCTTCGCTCAAGCCCCGGCTCCTTCGAGAAGGCGAGGCCTCCGCGCGCCTGCAGCATCCCGCGATCGCGACCTTCTACGAGGCCGGAGAGTCCGAGGGAGTCGCCTTCATCGCGATGGAATACGTCTCGGGACAGACCCTGCGAGACCGCCTGAGGGACGGACCGCTGCCCGTCCGCCAGGCCGTTTCGATGGCGGCGTGGCTCCTCGAGGCGCTCGGCCACGCTCACGCCGCGGGCATCCTGCATCGCGACATCAAGCCGGAGAACGTGATGCTGACCTCCGAGAACTCGGCGAAGCTGCTCGATTTCGGGATCGCGAAAGTGTTCGCTCTCGCCGATCCCGAAGAAGCCACGGGCACCGCGTTGACGGGGACGGGAGAAGTCCTCGGGACGGTCGGTTACATGTCGCCCGAGCAGCTGAAGGGGCTGCCTCTGGACGCGCGGTCCGATCTCTTCTCGCTCGGCGCGATCTTCTACGAGGCGCTCTCCGGCGAGCGCGCCTACCCGGGAAAGACAGCCGGCGAGCGGATCGCCGCGATCCTGACGAGGGATCCGGCGCCCCTGCGCGGAGCGGATGTGCCGCCGGAGCTTCGAGCGGTCCTCTCGCGGGCGCTCGCCCGCGAGCCCGAGCAGCGCTATCCCTCGGCGGCCAGCTTCCTCTCCGACTTGCGACGGGCGACCGCCGGAGAGTTCGTCGCGACTCTGCCCGACACCCTCGCCGTCATGGACTTCGAGAACCTCTCCCGAAACCCCGACGACGACTGGGTCGGGAGCGGGATCGCCGAAAGCGTCGCCGCAGAGCTGACGCGTGTGGCCGGACTCTCGGTGGTGGCGCGCGAAAAAGCGCTCAAGGTCAAGAAGACGCTCGCGGCGGCTTCGGACGCACTCGAGCTGGGACACGCGCTGGGCTGCCGCTGGATCCTTTCGGGGAGCTACCAGCGGATGGGACCGGCGCTGCGGGTGACCTCCAGGCTGACCGAGGTCGCGACCGGCCGCGTCGTCTCCTCCGAGAAGCTCGACGGAAAACTCGACGAGATCTTCCAGATGCAGGACCGCCTCGCGTCCTCCACGGCCGCCGCTCTGGACCTGGACGTTCCGGCGGCGGCTCCCGCCCGCACTCGGAATCTGGGCGCCTATGAGGCCCATGCACGGGGGAGCCGGTTCTTCCACCAGCTCGCCAAGGGCACGTTCGAGCAGGCGCGGGAGCTCTTTGAAGAGGCGATCGCCGCCGAACCGGGCCACGCTCCCGCCCTGGCGGGTCTCTCGGCGGTCCACGCGATGCGCTTCACCTTCATGACGGATCCGGCGGAGCTCGAGAAGTCCATTCACTTCGCGCGGCGCTCGATCGCCGCCGACGGGAGTCTCGGGGAGCCGCACATCTGGCTCGGCTACTCGCTCTGGCGTCAGGGAAAGCCCGAGGAGGCCTTCGAAGAAGAGCGCAAGGCGACGGAGCTCGCTCCCGCCAATCCCTTCGGTCCGTATTTCGCGGGCTGGTGCCGGCTCTCCACCGGCCGGGCGGAGGAGGCCGTTCCGCTCTTTGCCCGCGCGGTGGAAGCGGATGCCGAGCACGGCTGGAGCTGGCTCGGCCTGGGGCTGTCGTACGTGACGCTTGGACGGTTCGCCGAAGCGCGCTGGAGCCTGGAGCAGGCCGTCGCGCTGGAGCAGAAGCACTCGCAGAGCCCGACCGCGGGGGTCGGCGGATTCCTCGGGGAGTGCCTGCGCCGGGCGGGGGAGCCGGCGGCCGCGCGCGCCAGCTGCCTCGAAGGACTCGAAGCCGTCGAAAAATCCGACCACAAGTACCGCGATACCTTTCGCGCGGTCTGTCTCTGCGTTCTCGCGCGGGCCGCCCTTGACCAGGAAGACCTGCCGGCGGCGCGGGCCTCGTTCACCCAGGCCATCGCTCACCTGCGGGGCCGCCCCCGGGCCCTCGGGGGCGGCCACCTGCTCGTGCAGGCTCTGGCCGGACTCTCGCGCGCCGGAGAGGGAGCCGAGCATTTCGAGGAGGCCATGCGCCTCTTCGATGGCCGCCAGGGCTTCGACTACTCGTATCTCTGGATCTGCTCCGACGAGGAGACGCTCTCCGAGCTGTCCCGCGCCGCCACGGCCCTCGGCCGTCCCGAGCCCGGTCTTCCCGGCCCCGGTGGTGCCTGCTCTGGTCGCGGCGCGAAGAGTCTCCTGAGGTAATCGAAGGAGGAGCCTCGCGCCGGCGGCAGAGCCGCGTCGCCCGCGCAGCGCTACGCGACGAGCTGTCGCAGGACGTAGTGCAGGATGCCGCCGTGGCGGTAGTAATCCACCTCGATGGGCGTGTCGATGCGGACGATGACGGGAAGGGATTCCTGCCGGCCGTCGGCCCGGTGAATCGTGAGCGTGACCTCCTGTCGGGGGCGCAAGTCCGACTCGAGGCCGGTCAGGTCGAAGATCTCGCTGCCGTCCAGGGCGAGGGTCCTCGCGTTCTGGCCCTCGCGGAACTGGCAGGGGAGAACGCCCATGCCGACCAGGTTGGAGCGGTGGATGCGCTCGAAGCTCTGGGCGATGACCGCGTTGACGCCGAGCAGCCGCGTTCCCTTGGCCGCCCAGTCCCGGGAACTGCCCGAGCCGTACTCCTGGCCGGCGAGAACGACCAGAGGGACGCTCTCGGCCTGGTACTTCATGGCCGCGTCGTAGATCGACATCTTCTCCCCGCCCGGATGGTGGATCGTCACGCCGCCTTCGGTGCCGGGCGCCATGAGGTTCTTGATGCGGACGTTGGCGAAGGTCCCCCGGGTCATCACGCGGTCGTTGCCGCGCCTCGAGCCGTAGCTGTTGAAGTCCTGCGGCGCGACCCCTTTCTCCTGCAGATACAGCCCGGCGGGGGACGTCGGCTTGATGGCGCCGGCCGGGCTGATGTGGTCGGTCGTCACCGAGTCGCCGAAGATCGCGAGCGGCCGCGCGCCGCGGATGTCGCGGATCTGCTCCACCTTCATGGAGAAGTTCTCGAAGAACGGAGGCTCCTGGATGTACGTCGACGCCTCGTCCCAGCGATAGACCCTTCCCGCCGTGGCCGGGATCTCGTTCCAGAGAGGATTGCCGGCGGCGAAGTCCGAGTACAGTTTCCGGTAGGTCTCGGGGTCGGTGGAGGATTGCAGGGCATCGCGGATCTCGGCAGGGCTCGGCCAGATATCGCGCAGGAAGACGTCGCGCCCCTGGCGATCGCGGCCCAGCGCGTCTTTCGTCATGTCGATGTCCACCCGCCCCGCGAGCGCGAAGGCCACGACGAGCGGCGGGCTCATCAGGAAATTGGCCTTGATGTTCTGGTGGATCCGCGCTTCGAAGTTGCGGTTGCCCGAGAGCACGCTCGCGGCGACGATGTCGTTGCCGGTGACGACCTCCTCGATTCGCGGATCGAGCGGTCCGGAATTGCCGATGCAGGTCGTGCAGCCGTAGCCGACCAGATTGAAGCCCAGCCGGTCCAGATACGGCTGCAGCCCGGTGCGAGCCAGGTACTCCGAGACCACGCGGGAGCCCGGCGCCAGGGAAGCCTTGACCCTCGGTGAAACGGAGAGCCCGCGCTCGACCGCCTTCCTGGCAAGAATCCCGGCTCCCAGCATGACGCTCGGGTTGGACGTGTTGGTGCACGAAGTGATCGCGGCGATCAACACGTCGCCGTCGCCCAGGTCCACGAAGCCGGGAGAGAGGTGCTCCTCGGGGACCTCCTCGACGCGGTCCGGCGTCGGTCGGTTGGTCACCATCTCGGTCTCGGTCCAGACGTTGGTATCGCGCGCCCGGGAGCCCAGGAGAACGGGCTCCGAATTCTGGCGGCCGCCTCCCGCGAGCGGCGTTTCCGGCGTCGTTCCGGCAAACCCGATCGTCGTCGCGAAGCGGCGGCGCCGGTTTCCATTCTTCTTGCCGTAGCCGTTCTCGGCGACCGGCTTCTCCAGCAGCTCGAGGAAGCGGGCCTTCAGGTCCGGCAGCGCGATGCGGTCCTGCGGGCGTTTGGGTCCGGAGACGCTCGGCCGCACCGAGCCGAGATCCAGCTCGATGAGCTGTGAGTAGTCGCACTCGCCCCTCCGCGGCATCCCGAAGAGGCCCTGCGCCTGAAAGTAATTCCGGAAGGTCTCGACGTGCTCCTTGCGCCGCCCGGTCGCGAGGAGGTAGTTGCAGGACTCCTCGTCGATCGGGAAAAAGCCCATCGTGGCGCCGTATTCGGGGGACATGTTGGCGATGGTGGCGCGGTCGGTCAGCGGGAGCGAGGCGGCTCCCTCGCCGTGATACTCCACGAACTTCCCGACGACCTTCGCGGCCCGCAGCATCTCCGTGCAGTGGAGGGCCAGGTCCGTCGCCGTCACGCCTTCGCCGAGCCGGCCCGTCATGTGGACGCCGACGACGTCGGGCGTCAGGAAATACACCGGCTGCCCGAGCATCCCGGCCTCGGCCTCGATGCCGCCCACGCCCCAGCCGACGATGCCGAGGCCGTTGATCATCGTGGTGTGCGAGTCGGTCCCGACGAGCGTGTCCGGATAGAACACGCCATTCTTCTCGAGCACGCCGCGGGCGAGGTACTCGAGGTTGACCTGGTGCACGATGCCGATCCCGGGGGGCACGACGTCGAAGCCGTGGAAGGCCTGCATGCCCCACTTCAGGAACTCGTAGCGGGCGCGGTTCCTCTTGAACTCCATCTCCATGTTTCGGGCCAGGGCGTCGGGCACGGACCAGACGTCCACCTGGACCGAGTGGTCCACCACGAGGGCGACGGGGACGAGCGGCTCGATGACGGCCGGGTCCTTGCCCAGGCCTTCGACGGCGGAACGCATCGCGGCCAGATCCACGAGAAGCGGGACGCCCGTGAAGTCCTGGAGGATGATGCGAGCTACGACGAACGGGATCTCCGCGGTGCGCTCGGCCTTCGGCTTCCACTGCGCGAGCCGGCGGACGTCTTCCTCCCGGATCTTCTGGCCGTCCAGGTTGCGAAGAACGGACTCCAGGACGATGCGCAGGCTGACCGGGAGGCGCGAGATCTCTCCCAGGCCGGCCTTCTCCAGCTCGCGCAGCGAGTAGTAGGCGCCCTCGCCGCCGGCGCCGGTCCGGAAAGTCTGGCGGGCGCGGAAGGGATCGGTCACTGAGGCCGGGCCTGGCGCGGCGCTGCCGGGAAGAGAACGATTCTCCGCGGCGTTGTCATGGCGGTTTCCGAGTCTATGGGGCGCGCTCCGGGCAGGTCAAGATGCATGAGAGGGGCCTGAAAACGCACTCCCGAACCCCCGAGCCGTCATAGATTGGGCCGGAATTGGAGGAAAACAGGATGAAAAGGAATCTCCGTCTCGTGGCGATCCTCGCCTTGCTGGCCGCGGCGGCCCTGCCTCTCCTCGGCGATACCGAGACCTTCACCTTCGACAAGGCGCACACGCTGGTAGGCTTCCGCATCCGGCACTTCGTCTCCAAGGTGGAAGGGCGGTTCAAGGATTTCGAGGGAACGATCTGGATCGACCGCGCCAACCCGTCCGCCTCGAAGGTCGAGCTGACGATTCAGGCCGCTTCGATCGACACCGCCAGCGAAAACCGGGACAAGGACCTGCGCTCGGAGAACTTTTTCGATGCCGCGAAGTACCCGACGATCACGTTCAAGAGCACGAAGATCACGCCGAAAGGGAGCGACAGCTACGACGTGACCGGCGAGTTCACCCTGCACGGCGTCACGAAGACGATCACCGTTCCCGTCAAGCACGGGGGGTTCCTCAGCATCAAGGGGCGAAACGGCATGATCGAGAAAACAGGTTTCGAGATCAACTTCCCGCTCAACCGGAAGGACTTCGGGATTACCTGGAACCGTCCCCTCGACACGGGCGGCTTCATGCTCTCCGACGACGTGGACATCAACATCCAGGTCGAAGCCAACAAGCAGATGCCCGACCAGGAAAAGCCTCCCGCGCCCGCCGCCGCGCCGACCCCCGCGAAGGGCTGATCACACGATTGTCATCCTGAGCGCAGCGAAGGATCTGCCCTTCACGGAGAGAGAGCAGATCCTTCGTCACTTCGCTCGCGCCGTCGCCCTAGCGGCTTTCCGCCTTCGCTGGAGAGCAGTAGCCGCGCGCCGTCGCCATAGCGGCTTTGGCGCGTCGGCGACTTCGGCGGAGGCTCTGGCGCGTCGGCGACCTCAGGATGACAGGGACGGGGCCGGAGACCCGGCCTGCTAACATTGGTCTTCCTGATGGAATCGCACGTTCTCGGCTGGGTCGCCGTGGCTCTCTATCTCGGCGCCGAGGCTTACTCGATCGTCTCCCTCGTCCGGCCGCGCGTGTCCCCCCTGCCCGGCCATCTGATGGTCGGGGCGGGCCTGGCCCTTCAGTTCGCGGATCTCGAAGCCCGGGCGCGGGCCCTCCATTCGGTTCCCTACCGCACGATCGGCGGTTCCCTCTCGCTCTTCGGCTGGATGCTGGGTCTCTCCTATCTCGCGCTCCTCTTCCGCCACCGGGAACGGGCCGTCGGGCCGTTCCTGATTCCGTTTGTGATTGCCTTCTCGGTCCTGGGTCTGTTGTTGCCGCAGCCCGGCGTGGTCGCGCGCACGGATACGCGCGGCCCCGTCTTCGCCCTGCATGTGACCTTCGCGATCCTGGCCTACGCCGCCTTCACCTTTTCCTTCGTGCTGTCGGTCCTGTACCTGATCCAGAAGCGCCAGCTTCGCCGGGTCCAGACGGGACTTCTCTTCGCCCGGCTGCCGGCCCTGGACGTCATCGGGAGGATGAACCGGACGAGCGTCTCGATCGGCCTGTCGGTTCTCGGTGTGTCCGTGGTGCTGGGGAGCATCTGGGCCGAGCGGGTCTGGAGCCGGCTTCCGGACGCCAAATTCGGATTCGCGATCCTGACTCTCGTCATCTACGGGTTTCTTCTCTTCAAGGACCGGCGGGGGTGGGGGGGCGAGCGCGTGGCGCTGCTCTCGATCCTCGGTTTCGCGATGATCATCTTCTCGTACACGTTCGTCAACCTCTACCTCTCGACGCAGCACGTCTTCCGATGAGCATCTCTCAGGAGACCCGGCTCGCCCTGCTGGGATGGAGCTTTCGCGGAGCGGGCGTGTCCGTGCGCGAGCGGGTCGCCTTCACGGCCGACGAGATCCGCGAGGCGCTGACGGGCCTCCTGCAGCGGGGCGTGATCTCCGAGGGGGTCATCGTATCCACCTGCCATCGGAGCGAGATCTACAGCTTCGCCTCCGACGAGGTCTCCCGCGACGGTCTGACGCGGTATCTCTCGGAGTGGCGGGGCCTCGACCAGGCCGAATTGGAAGGCTCCTGTTTCTACCGGGTGGGAGCCGACGCGGTCCATCACCTCTTCCGCGTCGCCGCGGGGCTCGACTCGCTGGCGCTCGGCGAGAGCGAGGTCCTCGGCCAGGTGCGGCAGGCCCTGAGTCTCGCCCGGGAATCCGGGTCCACCCGGGCGGTGATGCACCGCCTCTTCGAGAGCGCCGTCGCGGCCGGCAAGCGCGTGCGCGCGGAGACGGAGATCGCCCGGCATCCGCTCTCCGTTTCGTCCATCGGGTTCGAGCTCGCGATGAAGGTCTTCGGCGACTTGTCCCAGCGCCGGGTGCTGGTCATTGGAGCGGGGGAGACCGGCTCGCTCTTCGCGCGCCACGCGGTCGAGGCCGGGGTGCGCTCCCCCGTGATCCTCAACCGCACCGCGTCGCGGGCGCAGGAGCTGGCGGCGAGCGTCAACGGCCGCGCCGCCGCCTGGGAGAGTCTCGCGCAGGAAGTTCCCCTGGCCGACGTCGTCGTCAGCGCGACTTCGAGCCCCCTGCCTCTCGTCACCCGCGCCCAGGTCGAGGCGGCGATGCGCGACCGGCGCGGCCGCCCGATGTTCTTTCTGGATCTCGCCGTGCCCCGCGACATCGCCCCCGACGTCTCCGAGGTCTACAACGTCTTTTCCTACTCGATCGACGACCTGGAGGAGGTCGCGCGGGAAAACCGCGCACGGCGGGCGCGGGAGGTTCCGGTGGCCGAAAAGATCGTCCAGGAAGAGCTGGAGAACTATCTCGCGTGGCTGGGGAACCTCTCGGTCGTGCCGACCGTGACGCAGTGGCGCCACCGGCTGGAAGAGCTGCGCGATCTCGAGCTCGATCGCGCGCCGGCGGCCGAGCGCGAGCGCCTGCGCAGGCTCCTGGACGCTTTCTCCGCGAGAATCCTGCACGAGCCCATGCGCCGGATGAAGGCGGAGTCCGATCCCGCCCGCAAACTGGACCGCGTCGAAGCGGTGCGGCATCTCTTCGATCTGGACAGGGAGTAAGAGCTCGGCCCGACCATGAAACTCAGACTGGGAGCGCGAGGGAGCCAGTTATCGCTGGCTCAGGCAAGGCTCGTCACGGAATCCCTGGCGGGGATCGCGGAGGTCGAGCTCGTCGTCGTCAAGACGACGGGGGACCGTCTCTCGGCCGCCGGCTCTCCGATCGAGTGGAAGGGGGACTTCACGCGCGAGCTGGACGAAGCCCTTCTGGACGAACGGATCGATTTCGCCGTTCACAGCATGAAGGACGTGCCGACGGATGTTCCCCGGGGACTGGCGCTCGCGGCGGTGCCCGTTCGCGAGGACCCGAGGGACGTCCTGATCTCGAAGCCGCGCCGGAAGCTCGAAGAGCTTCCCGCCGGAGCGCGCGTCGGCACGGCCAGCCCGCGGCGAAAGGCCCAACTGCTGGCGGCGCGGCCGGACCTGGAGGTGCTGGAGGCGCGGGGAAATGTGGATACCCGAATCGCGCGCCTGGCCGAGGGGCGCTTCGACGCGATCGTGCTGGCGAGCGCGGGGCTGGCGCGCCTGGGGCGGACCGAGGAGTCCTGCGAGGTCCTGCCCGTGAGCCTCCTCCTGCCGGCGATCGGACAGGGCGCCCTCGCGATCTATGCCCGCGCGCAGGATCGGGAGACGCTCGCTCTCCTCGAGGCGCTGGACGACCCCGCGTCGCATCGCGAGGTCGAAGCCGAGCGGAGCCTGCTCGCCACGCTCGAGGCCGGGTGCAAGGCCCCCGTGGCCGGTCTCGCCCGGGTCGGCGATGGATCCCTCACGCTCTCGGCGGGAGTGTTTTCTCCGGACGGATCGAGCGCGCTGCGCGAGCAGTCGGGGGGTCCGGCGACAGAGGCGGCCTCGCTCGGCCGCGAGGTCGGGCGCAGACTTCTCGATCGCGGGGCGGCGGCCCTGATCGACGCCGCGAGCCGATGACCCTGCCGAAAGCCCTCGTCGTGCGTTCGGGGGCCAATCCTTTCGTTTCCCTCGCGCCGAGCGCCCGGATTGAGATCGTCGAGAGGTCGAGCCATTCCATCGAGCCCGTCGAGCCGGACGAGTCCCTTCTGGAACCCCTGGCCGACTTCACGATCTTTACCAGCCAGGTCGCCGTGGAGAGGTTCTTCGCGGACCCTCGCCGAGCTTCTCTCTTCCGCGCCGCGATGGCGGGGGGGGGCGTGACGGCCGTCGGGCCGGTGACGGCGGAGGCGCTCGCGGCCCGGGGAATCAAGGCGGCCCTCGTGGCCGGCGGCTCGGCCGAGAACATTCTGGAGCGGCTCCCGGGGGATCTCTCCGGGAGGCGATTCCTGCTCCCTTGCGGAGAAGACGCGAACCCCGAGCTGGCCGAGCGTCTCGGCTCCCGGGGCGCGCACCTTGCCCGCCTGGTTCTCTACCGGAAGATTCCCAGGCCGCGCGATCCCGGCCTCGAGCGCGAGATTCTCGAAAGGCCCTTCGCGGCGTTCTGCACGACATCTCCTTCCGCTGCGCGCTGGCTCTTCGAGGGCCTGGGACAGGCCGCCACCCGGCGTCTGCGGGAGACTCCCGCCGTCGTCCTGGGGCGGTTCACGCGGCGGTTTCTCGAGTCTCACGGCGTCTCGCGCATCGCGGTCACCGGAGAGGCGCGCTTCGCCGAGGCCGTGGCGCTGCTCGAAACTCTTGCGACCGCGCCCGCGCGGACATAGATTGCCCTCCGTGACCGGATTTCCCACCCTTCGTCTGAGGCGCCTGCGCCGGTCTCCCGCTCTGCGCGCGCTCGTGCGCGAGACGCGACTCTCGGCCGACCGCTTCGTCGCGGGGTTCTTCGTGCGTCGCGGAAAGGGGCTTCGCCAGGAGATCTCTTCTCTGCCCGGCGTCCTGCGCCTCTCGCCGGACGAGGCCGTGGCGGAAGCCCAGGAGCTGGCTTCCCTGGGAGTGCCAGGGGTCATCCTTTTCGGAATCCCGGAGAGGAAGGACGAGACGGGCAGCGAGGCCTGGGACGAGGAGGCGGCCGTCCAGGAGACCGTTCGGCGGCTGAAGAAAGAAGTCCCGCAGATCCTGGTCGTCACGGACGTCTGCCTGGACGAGTACACCTCGCACGGCCACTGCGGCGTGATCCGCGACGGAGAGGTGGACAACGACGCGACGCTGCCGCTGCTCGCGAAGGCCGCGCTGTCGCAGGCGCGTGCCGGCGTGGACGTGGTCGCGCCCTCGGACATGATGGACGGGCGGGTCGCTGCGATCCGCCGCGCCCTGGACGAGAACGGCTTCGATCAGATCGCGATCCTCGCCTACTCGGCCAAGAGCGCCTCGGCCTTCTACGGACCGTTTCGCGAGGCCGCGGATTCGTCGCCCAAATTCGGCGACCGGCGAGGCTATCAGATGGACGCGGCCAATCGGCGGGAGGCGATGCGCGAGATCGCGCTGGACCTGGAAGAGGGGGCCGACGCGGTCATGGTCAAGCCGGCCCTCGCCTACCTCGACGTGATCCGCGAAGCCCGCGTCCGCTTCGACGCTCCGATCGCCGCGTACAACGTCTCCGGCGAATACGCGATGGTCAAGGCCGCGGCCGCCAATGGATGGATCGACGAAAAGAGGATCGTCCTGGAGATCCTGACGGGCATCGTGCGCGCCGGGGCGGACTTCGTCCTGACCTATCACGCCAGGGACGCCGCCAGGTGGCTCAAGGAAGGAAGTTGAGAGTCGAGAGTCGAGAGTCGAGAGACCGGGCACGGCGTCCGGCGCCTCGATCTTGGTGAAGCCTCGGAAAGGGAGAGGCGCCGCGCGGAGTGCGGCGCTCTATAAACGCGCTTGCGCGCTTATGCCGGGCGGCGTCTCCTCACCGGTGCGGTCGTTCGCCTCGGTCGGGGGGGAGCCCTTCTTCGTGCAGTCGGGGCGCGGCGCGCGCGTGCGCGACGCCGACGGGCGCTCGTACATCGACTACGTGCAGTCCTACGGCCCGCACCTCTTCGGGCACGCTCCGGACTTCGTGCGGAGGGCGGTCGCCGGGGCCCTTCGGCGGGGAACGTCGTTCGGCGCCCCGACGGCGCTCGAGGTGCGACTGGCCGAGCGCGTCGTCGCGATGGTGCCCTCGGTCGAGATGGTCCGGTTCGTCAACTCCGGGACCGAGGCGACGATGAGCGCGGTTCGCCTCGCGCGGGCGGCGACCGGACGCTCGCGCATCGTCAAGACGGAGGGGGGATACCACGGCCACGGAGACGGGTTCCTCGTTTCCGCGGGCTCGGGCGTCGCGACGCTGGGAATCGCCGGCAGCCCGGGCGTCCCGGCCGAGGTCGCCAGGCTGACCGTCGTGATCCCTTACAACGACACGCCGGCCCTCGAGAAGGCTTTCGAGTGTTTCCCGGGGGAGATCGCGGCGTTCATCCTCGAGCCGATCGCGGCCAACATCGGGCTCGTGCTGCCCCGCCCGGGGTATCTGGAGGCCGTGGCGGAGATCACCCGGCGGCAGGGCGCGCTTCTCATCTTCGACGAGGTGATCACCGGTTTTCGCGTGGCGGCGGGAGGGGCGCAGAAACTCTACGGCGTCTCGCCGGACCTGACCACTCTCGGGAAGATCCTGGGCGGCGGACTCCCGGTCGGCGCCTACGGGGGGAGACGCGATCTGATGGAGCGGATGGCGCCGTCGGGGCCGGTGTACCAGGCGGGCACGCTCTCGGGAAACCCGCTGGCGATGAGCGCGGGCATCGCGATGCTCTCGCAGATCGCGCGCCATCCTCCGTACGGAGAGCTCGAGGAGAAAGGCGCCCTGCTCGAAGAGGGCGTCCGAAAGGCGATCGCGGACACCGGAGTCGCGGACCGTGTGAGCTACGAGCGGATCGGCTCGCTCTCCACGCTCTTCTTCTCTCCGGGTCCGTCCTCGGATTTCACGTCGGTCAAGGGATGCGACACGGCCGCCTACTCGCGCTTCTTCCACGCGATGCGCAAGCGAGGCGTCTTCCTGCCCCCCGCGCAGTTCGAGGCCTGGTTCGTGTCCACGGCCCACTCGGAGTCCGACCTGCGCCGCACCGTCCGGGCCGTCGGCGAGAGCCTGGCCGCGGCTTTCGACCGCGGCGTTCGCTCCGCGAACGGCGGTCGCGAGAGTTGAAACGAGGGCTTTTGTCTCGGCTGAAAGAGAGATCTCTGTCCCTCCTTCACTTCGCCTAACCCGGAGTGCCTCGGAGGACCTCGAGGCTGCGCTCGAGGGCGTTCTCGGTGCCGAGCAGCAGGAGCTGGTCCTGGGGCTCGAACACGAAGTCGGCGCCGGGCGTGACGAGGGCGTTGCCGTTGCGCACGGCGGCGAGGAGTATCGTTCCGCCCGAGCCTCGAAGCTCCAGATCCCTCAGGGACCGCCCGACCGCCCGCCAATCCGGCCCGACAGACACGAACTCGATGCGAGTCCCCCCGAGAGCCTGCTCCAGACGCTCGGCGGCCACGTCGGGCGCGCGGAACTTCCGGAAGCTGTCCTCGCGTGTGCGGCGGATCTCGTCGGTCTCCGACTCGACCCAGGGAAGAGGAAAGCCCAGCCGACGCAGGGTCCGCCCGGAGATCTCGAGCGAGGTTTCGAATTCCTCGGCCACGACCTCGTCGGCGCCCAGTCCCGAGAGGCCCGGGATCTCGGCGAGGTAGCGCGTGCGAGCGAGGAGGAAGATGGCCGGCGACAGGCTGCGGCACAGCGAGAGCGTGTGGCGGGTCGCGCGCGGGTCCGACAGAAGCACGATCGCGGCCCGCGCTCTCTCGATGCCGGCGTGCCTCAGGACGGACGCGCTCGTCGTGTCGCCGTACTCGATCGGCGCCCCTTTGGCCCGGCCGGCCCGGACCCGCTCCGGGCTCAGATCGAGCACGCGAAACGGGACCTTCGCCCGCGCCAGCACGCGGGAAAGAGTCTCGCCCATGTGGCCGAATCCGAAGACGAGGACATGATCTTCGCCCGGGAGCCTTGGCCCGGCCAGAGCGTCCGCGACCAATTCGCGGGGACGGCCGATCGGGAACCCGGCTATCCGGTCGCCCACCGCGTGGCCGAGCAGGAACAGAAACGGAGTCGCGGTCATCGAGATGATCGTCGCCGCCAGCACGACCTGGTAGACCTCCGCCGAGACCAGGTTGGCCGCCCGCCCTTGCGCCAGGATCACGAAGGCGAATTCTCCGATCTGGGCCAGGGAAATACCCACGATCGCCGCGACTCGAGGGCCGTAACCCAGCACGAGCACCGGGATCGCGGCCACGACCGCCTTGCCGACGAGAACGAGCGCGAGAGCGGCCGCGACGGTCGCGGGCCGAGTCGTCAGGATCCGCGCGTCGAACAGCATGCCGACCGACACGAAGAACAGAGCGTTGAAAGCGTCACGGAAGGGAGCGATGTCCGCCATGGCCTGGTGCCCGAAGTCGGAATCGGAAACGACCAGTCCCGCCAGGAAGGCGCCGATGGCGAGCGAGAGCCCCGCCCGCGCGGTCGCGAGCGCGGTGCCGAGCACGAGCAGGAGCACGGCCAGGAGGAACAGCTCCTTGCGCCGCGTCGCGGCGACCGCGTGGAGAAGGGGTGGGACCACGAATCGCGCCGCGAAGAACACGAGGACGACCGCGGCGGCCGCCTTGCCGATGGCGACGCCCGTTTCCAGAAGCGGGATGCCGTGGCGGGCCGCGAGCGGTCCGATGAGCAGCAGGATCGGAACCACCATCAGGTCTTCGAAGACGTTGATCCCGACGAGAAACCTCCCGTGCGGCGAGTCAAGCTCGCGGCGCTCGACGAGGAGCTGGAGGATGATGACCGTGGAACAGGTGACCACGAGGAACCCGAAGAAGAGGCTCTGGTTCCAGCTGTAGCCGCGCAGGAGCGGAACTGCTGCCGCGAGAAGAGTCACGCCGCAAAACTGGATGGGCCCGGCGATCCAGACGGCCGAGCCCAGGCGGCGCAGACTCGAGAGGGGAAGCTCGAGGCCGACCGTGAAGAGGAGCAGAACGACGCCGACCTGCGCCAGAGCCTCGACCGTTCCCACATCCTGCACGAACCCGAGCCCGTGGGGGCCCAGAAGGACGCCCGCCAGAAGGTAGCCGATCAAAGGCGGCAGGCGCAGCCGGTTCAGGACGTAGGCCGCCGCCAGGGCCGCCAGAAAGACCAGGGCGAGCGGAGCGAGAAAAGCCGGAACGGCCACTGCGGCCATTATCGCGGACTCAGGTCCTGCGCTCATCTCTGGTAGCCTGTCGCCGAGCGACAGCGCAAGGGGGCCGATGCCGGGTATGACGACTCAGGCGCGGGCGAGCGACAAGCAGTGGTTCGGACACCCGCGCGGCCTCTCCACGCTCTTTTTCACGGAGATGTGGGAGCGCTTCAGCTACTACGGGATGCGGGGCATTCTCCTGCTGTTCCTCGTCAACGCCGTCGCCACCGGCGGGTTCGGGATGAGCGACAAGACGGCCTCCGCGATCTATGGCCTCTACGTCGGACTGGTGTACCTGATGGCGCTTCCGGGCGGATGGATCGCCGACAGGATCCTGGGCCAGCGCCGGGCCGTTTTCCTCGGGGGGTGCATCATCGCCGCGGGGCATTTCAGCATGGCGCTGCCGACGGTGCCCACCTTCTATCTGGGTCTCTGCCTGATCGTGATCGGGACGGGACTGCTCAAGCCCAACGTCAGCGCGATGGTCGGCGATCTCTATCCCGAGGGAGGAGCGCGGCGGGACGCCGGGTTCTCGATCTTCTACTCGGGCATCAACACGGGCGCGCTCTTCGGCCCCCTCGTGTGCGGTTTTCTCGGAGAGAGGATCAACTGGCACCTGGGCTTCGGCGCCGCGGGAGTCGGGATGGTGTTCGGCCTCGTGCAGTATCGCTTCGGCGGAAAGTACCTGGGCGCCGCGGGGCTTCGGGCGGCCGAGTCCGGAGACCGGGTCGCTCTGCGCCGGATGTCCATCGCAATCGCGGCGGTCGCGCTCGTGATCGCCCTTCTCGCCGGGCTCATGGTCTTGGGCATTCTGAAGCTCACCCTCGTCCAGGTGGCCCAGAGCACGGGCTTCTTCATGGCGGTCCTCGCCGTGCTGTATTTCGCCTCCGTGCTTCTGTTCGGCAAGCTGTCAACTCCGGAGAAGAAGCGGGTCATCCTGATCTTCGTCTTCTTCCTCGCCGCGGTCCTTTTCTGGTCGGGCTACGAGCAGGCCGGGTCCTCCATGAACCTGTTCGCGGAGCGGCTGACCGACCGCATGATCGGCCATTGGGAGATGCCCGCTTCGTGGCTCCAGTCGGTCAATCCGGTTTTCATCATCGTCTTTGCGCCGGTGATCGGCGCCCTCTGGGTCTGGCTCAGGTCGCGCGAGCCTTCGACTCCCGCCAAGATGGGCTACGGCCTGGTGCTTCTCGCGGTCGGTTTTCTCGTGCTCGCCTGGGGCGCGACCTTCACCCGCGGCGGCTCCAAGGTGTCCCCGATGTGGCTGGTCGTAACTTACTTCCTGCACACCGTGGGGGAGCTGTGCTTGAGCCCCGTCGGTTTGAGCAGCGTCACGAAGCTCGCGCCGCGCCGCCTCGTCGGCCAGTTGATGGGGACCTGGTTCATGGGCACCGCGCTCGGCAATCTGATCGCCGGCCTTGCCGGCGGCGGGTTCGAAGGCATGTCGGTCGGACAGATGTTTGCCGCCGTCGCGAAGGTCACGGGCGCGGCCGGGCTGGTCCTCCTTCTCTTCTCGAGGCCGCTCAAGCGGTTGATGGGAGGCGAGCGCGGCGAGATCGTCGACGCCATGCCCGTGGGTTCCGAGGCGGCTACTCGCGAGGAGACGCAGACTCTCTAATTCGGCACGGGATTTGCGGGTGAAATTCTTCGTGCAACAGGCAGAATTCGACCTTTCGAAACTCGTGGGAAGCAAATCTCTGTCACGTTCCCTCCTCTCGGTTTGGCTTTGATCGCTAGCCCGATTCCGAGCTGGAACCGCCTTATGTCTTTTGAAGGAAGCGGCTTAGCGGCGTGGAGAAGATACTTGAAGCGATCGCGGCCAAATTGTGCCAGAATCGGGCACAAGGGTTGCTACTGAAGCACACTGGAAGAGCAATGACACAGGAAAGAAACAACGGCGGGTACCTCCCAGGGGGAGGTTTGCCTTTTCCAGCGTTTAGAGATCGGGTGTGGAAGAGTGCGGCGGAGTTCTTGGGCAGCAAACCTTGAAGGAGATCCCGAGGATGAGCAGTGCAGCCGGTCCCCCGCGAGTATCGCGATTCGGATGGAACCTCTCCGGCGTAAAAAGCCCTTCAGGGCGGGCGAAAGCCGACGCTCCCGCCGTGCTCCTGGCGACCGCCGATGCCGTTCTGCGAGGCCATTGGAAAGCTGTCCTCCAGGAGGGGTATCCCCTTCGGGATGTTTCCGACGGCGCCTGCCTCGACCGGACGGTCGCGACTCTGACGCCCGATGTCCTCCTGCTCGATCTCGACCTGTTCGGCGTCGGCGGAATTGGCGACGGTCCGATCGTGCAGAGCCTGGCACAGGGTGCGAAGCTGGTCCTGTTCTCTTCCTCTCCCAACGAGCGGGAAGGGATCCGCGTGCTGAAGGCCGGCGCCAGGGGATATTGCAACAAGAACATCGATCCGCAGCTTCTTCGAAGGATCGTGGACCGAGTCCATGAGGGAGAGATCTGGGCAGAGCGCAAGCTCATTCCCAAGCTCCTGGAAGAGTACGCCGCGTCGCAGGACGGTGAGCACCGCAAACAGAGGCGGAAATCCGACAGCCGGCTGACCCTTCTGACGCCGCGCGAGCGCGAGATCGCTTTTCTGATCGGCGCCGGCGCCAGCAACAAAGAGATCGCGAGCCGGCTTCGTGTCGGCGAAGGTACGGTCAAGGCTCACCTGACCTCGATTTTTCGGAAACTGGGCTTCTCCGACCGTCTCCAGCTCGGCCTTTTTCTGGTGAACCCGAACTGGGATCTCCAGTACTCGCAGAAGACCCTCTCCGCTCCCTCCGTCGAGCGTCTCAGCTCCTGATCCGGCTCCGGCTCCGGACGCGAGGCTCTCCCCGGGGGGAGCCCGCCATTCTTTGCCTTTGAACGGCAGGCGATTCCGGTATGCAGGTCCAGGAGATCCTTCCAGAACTCACCGCTAACCCGTAGCCCCCTCCCGAGAACCCGGCTCTCCCGGATCCCACCGCGAGGCCGCCGTTTTGGTCGCCTTGTGCGGCCTGAACTCTTCAACCTCACGCAAGATCTCTGGGCGCGTCCGGCATCGTGAGAGTGTTGGCACTTTCGGGCATCCGATTGGAGTGATTCCCATCACTCCGAAAAATCTGGCGGGAGTCTCTTGAGCCGAGAGCGCCGGTCAGGCTGTCGTGACGGAGACTCAAAAAGACGGAACGTTCTGGTCGAGGGCCGGCGTCTGCCCGCCGATCTCCCGCCAATTTCAGAACGGCTATTCGTAAGCTGAGGTTTTCAGCCTTTGGTTTTGTTCCCGCCGGAGTCCGAAGGTGTCCCCACCCTGGAATAGCTCGGAGTCGGCACCCCTGCGCACTTCAGGGCCTGAACCTGCCTGAGATCTAAGAGCGCAAGGACCACCTCCGGAGAAATTGGAGGGTATACCGAAGTCCAATGACTAATGTCCAACGACCAATGTCCAATAGACACGACTCAGACACGCTGCTCTAATAGTCGCCAACACAGTCGGGTCAGATTATGAAGCAAGAATACAGAATCGCCTTTCACTGCATCAGAACGGCTCAGTCCACGAAACACAACTGCTCTTGTCGATAACAACCACAAGACAAAGGAGGCTAGAATGCACCGTATACTTACAGCCGCTTTCCTTCTTCTATGTTCTACCGGGTTACTCGCGCAGGCGACGACCGAGCAGGCGTCCCGGTCCACCTTTGAGATCCAGGGTTTGAAGGTCAAGACACAGATTGATTTCGACGGGGTGGTCCATCGGGCCTTGTATCAGGAGATCGTCCCGTGCCGGTTGGTGGACACTCGCGCGGGCTCGAATTTCGACGCGCCCTACGGCGGACCGGCGTTTGTCAACGAGACCCGGATATATTCCGTTTCGGGGGTCGGCCCGACCAACCCTTGTGCCATCGGGAACCGCGGCGCGGCAGACCCCGACGCGCGAACGTTTTCGCAGCCATGGATCGCCCTCAGTGTGATGGTCAAGATCTACAACGCCGAGACGGGCCCGGTCTCCGGCGCCTTCAGGATGCTGGGAGCCTCGGCGACACCCACGTGGTTTGGCTGGACGGGTGCCGGCGTGCTGGCTGCCCAGCAAGACGCAGTTGTTCTGACCAACGACCAGATTTCAGTTGCTGTTAACGGCGCGAAGGCCGACGTGACCGTCGATTTGCTCGGCTACTTTGTGGATGACCCGGCCCTTGCCGGCCCGCAGGGGCCCCAGGGTGAGAAAGGGGACATTGGAGCCACCGGGCTGCAAGGGCCTGCGGGTCTGGCGGGGCCGCAGGGTGTCAAGGGCGACACGGGCGCGACCGGAACGACCGGGCTGCAAGGGCCTGCGGGTCCGGCGGGGCCGCAGGGTGTCAAGGGCGACACGGGCGCGATCGGAGCGTCCGGGCCGCAGGGGCCCGAAGGCGCGGCGGGACCGCAGGGTGTGAAGGGTGATACGGGTGCGGCCGGCGCGCAAGGACCCCAGGGTCTGGCGGGGCCGCAGGGTGTCAAGGGCGACACAGGTGCGGCCGGACCGCAGGGGCCCGAAGGTCCTGCTGGTCCGCAAGGTGCGAAGGGTGATACCGGAGCAACAGGACCGATTGGGCCGCAGGGGCCGCAAGGTATTCAGGGTCCTCCGGGGCCGCAAGGCCCTCCCGGCCCCTCTCCGGTCGGGGCCTCTGACTGCACGATACTGGAGCAAATCAAGGGGTGTCTTAGCGACAATGGGGGCTTCGCCAATTTTCGTGAGTGTACCCTGGCGTTGATTTGTCCGGCACCAGAAGCTCGGATCGTGAAGACGAGAAGTTAAAGGCCTCGAGGGAAGTGAAGGTGTGAGAGGCGGGGAGAGATCCCCGCCTCTGCTTTATTCGTCAGCAGGACCAGGGCCGACAATGAGTCGTGCGGGAACCGCGCAGAGTTCAGAGACCGCGCGTTGCTTCTCGCGGGTCATGACTCAACCGGGCTGAGGGCGTCCGATTTGCTCGATCGTGATTCCCACCCCGGCCAGAAACCAGAGCCAGTCGCCCAGTCCGCCGCCTCCCTCGGCGAAGAGCACGACGGACGTGACAACGCGAAACGGGGCGTGCGATGCTCTTCCGAAGGGGTCATCTCAGCAGGTTCTTCATGTCACGCTATCCCCTCGTTTAGCGTCGATCACCCGGCGGAACTGGCGCGCTCGATGCTTGCTGGAAGAGCATGGCACAGCGCGCACCGATCGAAGGCACGGCTCTCCCGCTCATTCCCGAAAGGCCGACGCTTCACGGGCTGCGGGAGGCGGCCAGGGACTGCCGCGCCTGTCCGCTCTGGAAGCGAGGCATGCAGACTGTCTTCGGAGAGGGAAAGCGGGGCTCCCTGGTGGTCCTGGTCGGCGAGCAGCCGGGCGACCGCGAAGACATCGAAGGCCGGCCCTTCGTGGGTCCCGCGGGAAGACTCCTCGACGCCTGCCTGGAGGAGGCCGGCATCGACCGGTCGAAGGCCTACGTCACCAACGTGGTCAAGCATTTCAAGTGGGAGCCGCGCGGCAAGAAGCGGATCCACCAGAAACCCAACGCGGTGGAGATCGGCGCCTGCCGCCCCTGGCTCGACGCGGAGCTTTCTCTCATCAAGCCGAAGGTCCTCGTCTGCCTGGGCGCCACAGCCGCTCAGGCTTTGCTCGGCTCCTCTTTCCGCGTGACGAAGAGCCGCGGCTCCTTCGTGAAGTCGGCTCTCGCGCCCTTCGTGACTGCCACGGTCCACCCCTCCTCGATTCTTCGGGCGCCGGACGACGCCGCCCGACGCCTGGCGAAAGAGGCCTTCGTCCAGGACCTTCGAAGAGTCGCAAGCAAGATCTTGGAAGCGCAATGAAGGAAATGGCGGACCACCGAAAGTGGAGAACGGGAAGCCCGGGAATTGGGGGGCTACTTGCGCAGCCCCCCCTCCGATTTGCGTGGATCGATTCCGCTACCTGTGGATTTGGATATTGCCCCCGATCAAGGTATGCGGACCATTCGAGTAGGTTGTCGTCTGGATGCCGAAGGTGTCCATAGTCCCGGGCTCGCCGCAGTCGTCAACGTCAACCGTGAAAGGCTCCGAGGTTGTGCCGGTCACCCGGATCACGTCGGCCATTCCCTGGAAGGTCGCATGCGTGTTCGGGCCGCAACTCCCATCGCTGATGAATAGTCCGCTCATGGAAGTCGCTCTTATGCGGACCCCTGCAGAATGGTCGTTGTACTCCAGGTTCCCTGTCGCCGCGCAGCACCGCACCACGAAGCCGAAGGTGGCCTGCGAGTTCGGATCAGCCGCACTGGCCGTCAGAGCCGGTGGCGAGAGGAGCTCCCCGAGGGAGGAGAAGACGGGATCGCCCGTGATCTGGCCCCCGCCCGTGACCCTTCCTGGAGTGGATTCCTGGCCGGTCCTGAAGCTGTTGTCGATGGCAAGGCCGTCAAACTCGTTCTGAACGAACCAGCCGTAGCGGTTACCGCCCACGGTCGTCCCGATGACGTCGGAGGGATCGCTTAGAACCCACGTGCCGAGCGGGGTGTTCGAGCCCGTCGGCGCAACCGTCAAGGTGACGGTGAGGGGGCCCCCAGGCATCCCGCTGAAGGCGTGCTTGAAGGTGTACCAGCCCGACATCGAGATTTGGACCGGGGAATGGC
This sequence comes from uncultured Acidobacteriota bacterium, assembly GCA_963837495.1. Classification (GTDB taxonomy): domain Bacteria; phylum Acidobacteriota; class Thermoanaerobaculia; order UBA5066; family Gp7-AA6; genus JAWOLE01. Next base: position 453,269 of record CAWINF010000003.1, read on the forward strand.
CCGGGTCGGCCGGGTTCGCTCCGCAGCGTGTCGCGTTGTTGCCGCCTGTCATCACGAACCCGAGCGCGTCCGTTCCCACGTTGAACACGAAGTCGCGCCTGAAGTTCCCGGAGGTGTCGCTGATCGCCGAAGACCAGTCGAAACGGGTGTCCGGGTGAGCGATCGCGTAGGGCACATCGAGGTAGATGTCGACCCCGGTCGAGTATCCGCCCGGCGGGAAGGTCGCGCTGTAGCCTCCCCATTTTGTGTACGGTCCCTCGTGGATCGGTTGGGGTCCTCCGCCGGACATGCAGGTATCGGGACTGGGGTCTTTCCCCAGCCGGGCGTAGTAGTCGCCCGTGGCTGCCGCCACCCCATTCGCATAGGTGCTTGTTGACCCCGATGGGACTCGGGTGATCGTGGCCCCGCTGTTGTTGAACCACCCCGCGGTGTCCGTCTCGAAACCATTGAAATAAGGCCCTGGCGGCGCATCGGCGGCGGCCGTCGCGCCCACAGCGAACAGGATGGCGAAGACTGCGAAGAGCCGGGGGGCATAGCGCTTCGCTCTCGTTCTCCGGTTCGCATTGGGCGTGACAGCCGCTGCCCTGACCTCCATTCCGGATGCGCCGGCTATTTCGCGCCGAGCTCCGCGTTCGTGGAATTGCAGAAACCGTTTCATGAGAAACCTCCTTTCAAGCCGTCCCGAAGGTAGGGGCCGGCAGAGGGCGGAGGCAATGAGGGGAATCCCTCATTTTAAGGACCCGCGATTCCTCAATCCTGACGAGGGCCGAGACTCTGGTGATCGAAGGAGTTGGTGGGTCGCGTGTGACTCGAACCCCAACCGACGAGACCGAAGAATGACTTCCGCGATTTCGCACGAATCTCGGATTCGCGTTCTTATCCCTTTTCACCCCTGAACTCGCAACGCTTCGAGCACACCCGAAGCCTCTTCGCCGAGGCGTCGGCTCGTCTGCCCGAATCGGGGCCCGGCGGCAGTCAGGGCCGTTCGCGACGCTGCCGCCTCTGAGTCGAGTTGGGCAACCGGGGGAAGCGAAGCCCCTTCGCCCACAAGCAGAGAGCCCGGAGAATAAGGCGAGAGGGAGGAAACTCCCTCTCGCCTCCAAAGAGCGCGCTTATTACTTGTGAGCCTGATGATTCCCGAACGTTAGATTGGTGACAACAACATCCAAGACCACGTTGCCATCGGCATCTGTGATGGTGTATCTGGCAGTGTCGTTTGTACCCGGCTCTCCCGCATCGGTAAAGGTCCACGTCGCCGTGGCGCCAGGCACGCCATTGTACCTGCCGGTGCCGACACCTATGTAGGTATCAAAGGGCGCGGCAGGTGGCGGCGGCGCTATGGCCGGATCGTCGAAGCAAGCAGCCGACACCAGATCAGTCATGTGGAACCTGTTGCCCGCCCAGTTGATCTCAAGGCTGTTGGGGTGTTTGCTGGCATTACAATGCAGCTCAAATCCATGCGTCACTCTGACGCCGTCAGTAGTGAACACACTGCCTCCACCGGTCATCCGGCCGCTCGCCGGCGTTGGCGTATTGGTCGGCGTATTCGTCGGGGTATTCGTGGGAGTGTTGGTCGGAGTGTTGGTCGGCGTATTCGTCGGGGTGGGGGTGTTGGTCGGCGTGTTGGTCGGGGTGTTCGTCGGGGTGGGGGTGTTGGTCGGCGTGTTGGTCGGGGTGTTCGTCGGGGTGTTGGTCGGCGTGTTGGTCGGGGTGTTGGTCGGGGTGTTCGTCGGCGTGTTGGTCGGCGTGTTGGTCGGCGTGTTGGTCGGCGTATTCGTCGGGGTGTTGGTCGGCGTGTTCGTCGGCGTATTCGTCGGCGTATTCGTCGGCGTGTTGGTGTTGGTCGGGGTGTTCGTCGGAGTGTCGGTGGGGGTGTTGGTCGGCGTGTTCGTCGGGGTGTTGGTCGGCGTGTTGGTCGGAGTGTTCGTCGGCGTATTCGTCGGCGTGTTGGTGGGGGTTGGAGTGTTTGTCGGAGTATTTGTCGGCGTATTGGTCGGCGTATTGGTCGGCGTGGGCGTGCAGGCCAGAACCAGAACCGTGTTCGTGGTGCTGGCCGACACCGGAAGCGGGATACCCCCGCCATTCGTGTCCGTGCCGGTGGCCGCGACTTGATCGGTGAAGAGAGTGGTCCCGCCCGGATCGCAGGAAGGCGCCGTCTCGTCTATATTGCCACCGCAGGTATCCCCCGGCGTGCCAAGAGGCTGGAGAACAGTCACAGGAGTGCCGGCGGGGAATTCGCAGGGGATGGGCACGGGACCGCCGCCAGGAAATGGAACCTCGTTCGTAATGGCAAGGTTGATGACCGTGTTGACCGGGTCCTGGTTCTGGACCGTGTAGGAGCAAGAGAACGAGGCGCCCGGCGGCTCGACGGAGGGACAGGTCTTGGTTATCCCCAGACCGGTCGTGACATTAACGGCGTCAATCCCGGCCTTGCCCTTGGTCAGCGTGGTGGTCGTCCGCGACGTGTGGGTGGCCTGACTCGACGACATGCCCGTGGGGCAAGGCGTCAGAGCGCCCGTGGCGCTGAAGGTCCCCGTGAAATTGGAGTTTCCCTCGCCGCCCGCGCCGCCGGTCAGGAAGGCTTCGAAGCTCGCCGGCTTGCCGGCGAAACCATCCTGCCCGTCCGCTCCCGTGTTGTTCGCCGCCCTGAGATTGGCGCCCTGGCTCTGCTCCTCGTCCACGGGCTTGACGGCGAGCGCGTTGTAGTCGTTGCCGAATGAGGTGTAGACCGCGGAGGCCCACTGCCACTTCGCGGTTACCCCGGGCGTGTCGGTGGAAAAGGCCGCCGACCAGGTAACCGAACCGATGCCCCCGGGCAGACCCCCGGCGGGAACCGGGAAAGCAAGCCCGGAGAGAAAAGCCCTCCCCGAGAGACCGCCGGGGACGATCGTGACCCAGCGATTGTTCGCGGCATCGAAGCCCGTCGAAGCGACCGTCGCCGCCGGGTCGATGACGACCGTGGCGGCCGGAACGGCCAGGCTGTAGCTCTTGCCGTTGGCGACGAACGAAATCGTCGAATCATTCAGGAAAATACTCGCCGGCTGGGCCGCGAGTCCATCGACTCGCAGAGCGCTGTTGAACCAGATGACGTTGCCCTCGGCGATCGAAGTCGCGTTGAAGCCCGATTCGATCGAACTCAACGCCGTGCACGATCTCTCCATCTGGGGGGTGGAGGGCACCGGGGTACCCCTCTGGGGAGAGCTGCCTCTCGCCAGAGACACCAGCGCGATACCCAGGCACAAGACTCCCAGGCCCGACCAGATGCGCCACCTTCTGCGCGCTCCGGCGGAACTTGCCCAGGCATCGAACCAGGAAAAACGCGACCCTACGCGACGGCGACGCCCTGAGTCCATAGTCTCCTCCTAGTGCGCGGAGAATATCCGCTGGAAGATGCAAGAGTCAAACTAGACTAAAGTCGTAGAAGGTGTGGGGAGCAGCTCCAGGATCCAGGCGTTTCGCGAAGGCCGGACTTTTCAGGAAGTCGTCGCTCAGGCTCTCGAGGAGTACCTCCGTAAGGCAAGAAGGGAAGGCGAACGCCGATGAGAGGCAAAGGCCTCATCCACCGCCCGAATGACTGTAAGGTCTTTATGCTCCTCCGCTTGACGATCTCGTGCGGTCGAACGCTCAGGCCGCGCGCCAGGCCCGCCGGCGCCGACACGCTCGCAAACCACTCCTGAAACCATTCCTCTTCTATCTGAACCCCACGAGGCGTGGGCGCCGCGGTTGTAGATCGAACGTCACGTACGTTGGCCCGTCTTCGTTCTTCACCACGATCGAGCCGCTCGAGATGTCGATGCTCGTACCGAGCATGCTCGTCGCGCGCTTCGCATTCACGAGCGTCACCGGAACCCTTCCCTGTGGCATGCTCGACCAGAGCACGACAACAACATCCCTCGGTCCGTCGAGCCGCATCGCATGCAGGCTCGTCGGTTCGAGATCGAGGAAACCCTTGAAGACACGCCCTCCGGCGACGTCGCCGAGGGTGCGCACGCTGACGGCAGCGGGTTTGTCCGTGTAGTCGTTCGCGATCAATCCGTAGTTGTGCTCGGCGTTTGTCGGATCGGTTCCGTCGTCGCGAAGGTCGTAGACGACTGCGAGAGGGAAGCCGAGTGCCCAGGCGGAAAGGATCTCGCGCACGACGAACGTCGCCTGCGTGGCTCGCGCGGTCGGTGCGTGGCCGTCGCCGCCGAACGACGTCGATGAGTAGCCCCACTCGGTATCCCAGACCGCGGGCGCGCCGGGGAGGGCGCCGGCGATCGATCGCAGCAGCAGCGTCTCGTCGGTGATCGTCTCGCCGCCGCTCAGGCGATAGGGGTGCACGCCAATCGCGTCCGCGCCGTCCGCGCCGCCGCCAGCGAGATACCCGCGCACGAACGCGAAGTCGTATCCGGAGACGCCGGTCGTCGAGACTTTCGCCGACGGATCCCCCGCGTGCACCGCCGCGATCGTGGCGTTCGCGAGCGCGGCGTAGTCCGAAGGGCTCGGCGGTGACATCCAGAAGTATTCCAGGTTCGCCTCGTTCCAGATCTCGAAGGTGACCCCCTTGCCCGCGAAGTGCGCCGCCGCCGCCTTCGCGTACGCGGCGAACGCGGGGACGGTGGTGGAGACGAACGCGGCGTCGCCCGTCGGGGGGTAGAGCCGGTTTGTGTAGTCGAGGATGAGGTGCAGCGTCATACCGCGTGCGGCGAGTGAGGCGACGAGCGCGTCGTAGTTCGAAAAATTGTATATGCCCTTCGTCGACTCGACTGCGCTCCACGCGAAGTCCATGCGCACGCGGGAGAAGCCCATCCCCTTCGCGGCGTCGAGCCCGGCGTCGTCGCGCGTGAAGTGGATGTTCACGGCGAGGTGGCTCGCGAGGTCGGCCCTTGCCGGCGCCCCGGCGATCATCGGCGTCGTCGAGAGATCGATCGCCGCGCCGACGGCGCCGATCGCCGCCACCTCGTCGAAGTCGACCGCGCCGACAACCCCTTTCTCCAGCGGGTTCGCGGCCAGAATCGTCACCTGGGTGATCGGGCCGTGCAGCACGCCGTCATCCGCGCCGCCGAAGTGAACGTCGGGGGCGTCGAGCTCGACGACCTGTCGAAACCACGCGCCGGGATCATCGGCGCCGAAGGGGCGAGCGAGACCGTATTGGAGCACCTGCACTGTCGAATCGACGACTCGCAGCCACGCATGGATACCCGCAGGCGCCTTGACCCAGAAGGCGACCTCGGCCGCGTTGACCGGCGTGGGGAGCTTCAACGTCGCGGCGACGTACGCACCGCCGCCGGAAAAATCGTACGCGAGGTGCGCGCCGCTGCCGCTGTGCCCCGTCCCCCTGGTGAGCGATCCCGTCGCTCCGGGGAACTCGGATCCGTTGGAGAAGATCCACGGCTCCGGCGCTCGCGCGCCCTCGAAGTCGTCCAGCCTCGCCTCCTGTGCGTGCCCGCGCGAAGGCGTCGCAAAAACGACCGCACCGAAGAGTATGGCGATGCCGAGGTGCTTGCGCATGAGATCAAGCGGTCTTCCTCTCGCCCTCGAGCGCTTCGAGCAGGCGCTCGGTGAGCTCGCTCGCGGTGCAAGGCTTCTGGAGGAAGCCCGCGAGGAGCAAACGGCGCAAGTCCGGATCGTCGTCGACGACGAAGATCGTGCCGCTCAGAGCTGCGAACGAATCCTTCAGATCGGTCCCGCTCACGACATTGTCTCTGATTGCTAGGGTATCAGAGGGCCTCGCCGCCGCTTCCGGCTGCGGACGAAACCACTAGAAACTTCGAGGACGGATCCTGCTGCTGAGGAAAATGGTGGGCCGCGTGGGACTCGAACCCACGACCACCGGCTTAAAAGGCCGATGCTCTAACCAACTGAGCTAGCGGCCCGGGCTGGCGAAGAAGTATACGCGTCGAGTCGACTCTCAGCCCGCGGAGGGGAGGGCGGCGAGGAATTTCGAGTCGGGGCGGCGAATGGTTTCTTCGCGGCGGGGGCCGGTGGCTATGAAGGCAGCGGAGGCGCCGACGGCGTCTTCGAGGAAGCGGACGTAGCGGCTGGCGGCGGGAGGAAGGTCTTCGTAGCGCGTCACCGCGGTGGTCTTCGATTTCCAACCGGGAAGGGTCTCGTACACGGGCTCCAGGCGGGCCACGTCCTCGACGAGAGGAGGCAAAGTGTCCGTCGACCGGCCGTCGAGGCGGTAGCCGACGCAGACGGGGATCTCGTCGAGGTCGTCGAGCACGTCGAGCTTCGTGATCGCGATCGCTTCGGCGCCGGAGAGCGCGACGGAGGTTCGGGCGACGACGGCGTCGAACCAGCCGGTGCGGCGGGGACGCCCCGTCGAGGTGCCGTACTCGTTGCCGCGCGCGCGGAGGAATTCTCCGGTCGCGTTCGAAAGCTCGGTCGGGAAGGGCCCCGCTCCCACTCGGGTCGTGTAGGCCTTCAAGACGACGAGAGAAGCGTCCAGGGCGCGCGGCGAGATCTGCAGTCCCGCTGCGAGGCCGGCCGAGGTGCACGTCGAGGATGTAACGAACGGGTACGTGCCAGCGGAGATGTCGAGCATGGCGCCGTGCGCGCCCTCGCCGAGCAGAGTCCCCCCGGAAGCGAGGTGATTTCGCAGGTATCGCCCCGTGTCGGTCACGTAGGGTGCGATCCGGGCCGCGGACTTTGCGAGCGAGGCGGCGACCGATCCGGGCGCGGGGACGACGATCTCTCCCAGCGCTGAAAGGAGCGTCCCGGTCTCCGCGGCCAGAGCCTCGACGCGCCCGATGAGGATCTCGGGCCGGAAGAGATCCGCGACGCGGACGCCGTGGCGCGCGGCGACGGATTCGTAAGCCGGTCCGATTCCCCGCAACGTCGTACCGAGCTTCGCGTTCCCGGCCGCGCGTTCGCGGGCGCCATCCAGGAGCCGGTGGTAGGGGAGGATGACGTGCGCGCGGTCGGAGAGGAGAAGGTTGTCGTCGATCGAGATCCCCGCGGCGCGGAGCGCGTCGATCTCGGAGAGAAGCGCCTCCGGATCCACCACAACTCCCGGGCCGATGACCCCCTTGCGGCCCCGCACAATCCCGGACGGGAGAAGGTGCAGCGCGAAATGGCGGTCGTCGAATTTGACCGTGTGCCCCGCGTTGTGGCCCCCGTGGTATCGCGCGACGATGTCGAAGCGGTCCGAGAGAAGGTCTACGACCTTCCCCTTGCCTTCGTCTCCCCATTGACCGCCCAGGACCGCCACGACTCTCACGCTGGCCGCCTCTCTCGAGTTTGGAAGAACGCCGCAAGATAGCAGGCCGCGGGGGTTCTATACAATTCGGCGTCGCGTGAAACGTCTCGTCCTGACCGGCGCCGGATTGACGCTCGAGGATCTCGTGGACGCCGCCGACCGGCGCGCGCGCGCGACACTCGGTCCGTCGGCGCGGCGCGCGATGTCGGCCTCTCGACGCGTCGTGGAGCGGGCTGTCGCTCGGGGCGCCCGGGTGTACGGAGTCACGACGGGATTCGGGAGGTTCGCCGACGTGACGATTCCGGAGGACCGACTCGAGGAGCTCCAAAGAAACCTGGTTCGCAGCCACTCGGCGGGCGTCGGGAAGCCCCTTCCGGATCGCGCCGTGAGAGCCATGATCGTCCTGAGGGCAAACGCGCTGGCCAAGGGATTGTCGGGGATCCGGGCGGGAACGGTCCAGGCGCTCCTCGATATGCTCCACGCCGACGTCCTCCCGGTCGTTCCGGAGCAGGGTTCCGTCGGCGCCTCGGGAGACCTCGCGCCGCTGGCGCATCTGGCGCTGGGTCTGATCGGAGAAGGGCACGCGCGGCGGCGAGGGCGCCTCCTGCCGGCCGGACGCGCGTTACGCGACGCCGGACTGCGACCGGTGGCGCTGGCCGCAAAGGAGGGCCTGGCGCTCGTCAATGGCGTCCAGATGACGGTGGCGGTCGGCGGACTGGCTCTGGCCCGCGCTCTCTTCCTCGCCCGCGTGGCGGACATCGCGGGCGCCGCCTCGCTCGACGCGGCGCGGGGATCGGATGCCGCGTTCGATGCGCGGGTCCTCTCGGCCCGGCCGCATCCGGGAGCGATGACCTCGGCGAAGAACTTGAGAAGACTCCTCTCCGCGAGCGCCATCCGCGAGTCCCACCGCGGCTGCGGCAAGATCCAGGACAACTACGCCCTGCGCTGCATGCCTCAGGTCCACGGCGCCGCGCGGGACGCCTTCACTCACGCACGCGAAGTCCTCGAGCGGGAGATGAACAGCGCGACGGACAATCCTCTCGTCTTCGCCCGCGGCGGACGGATCGTTTCGGGAGGCAACTTTCACGGAGCGCCGGTCGGCCTCGTCCTGGACTACGCGGCCGTCGCGGCCACGGACCTCGCCTCGATCTCGGAGCGGCGCATCGAGAAGCTCCTGAACCCCGACCTCTCGGAGCTGCCGGCTTTCCTCGTCGAAGAAGGAGGCTTGAACTCGGGTCTCATGATGGCGCAGGTGACGGCGGCGGCCCTCGTTTCGGAGTGCAAGGGTCTCGCGCACCCGGCCTCGGTGGACTCGATTCCCACCTCGGCCGACAAGGAAGACCACGTCTCGATGTCCCCCATCGCGGCGCGGAAATTCTCGAAGGTCGTGGAGATTCTCGAGCGAGTCCTGGCGATCGAGCTCCTCGTCGCCTTTCAGGCGATGGAATTCCTGCGTCCCCTCCGGACGTCCCCGCCGCTCGAGCGCGTCCGGCAGGCGTTGCGCCGCTCCGTCGCGCCCTGGCGGAAGGACCGGGTCCTGTCCGACGACCTGGAGGCCGCCCACGCCTTCCTCGACAGCGCCGCCTTGAAGCGGCTTGCCGCGGAGCTGGATTAGTGGATTTGTCATCCTGAGGTCGCCGACGCGCCAGAGCCGCCATGGCGACGGCGCGAGCGAAGCGACGAAGGATCTGCTCGTCTTTTCTCAAGAGGGCAGATCCTTCGCTGCGCTCAGGATGACAAGAGGCTCGGGATGACAAGAAAAGGCTCAGGATGACAAGACGAGGCTCGGGATAGCTATACTTTCCCCGTGCCGGTCGAGTCTCCTCCCCGCGTCATCCGGGCTGCGACGGGTACGGGACTGCGCTGCCGGGGCTGGGCACAGGAAGCGGCCCTGCGGATGCTCGAGAACAACCTGGACCCGGACGTGGCCGAGAAGCCGGGCGAGCTCATCGTCTACGGCGGAACGGGCAAGGCGGCGCGCAACTGGGAGTGCTTCGACGCGATCGTCGCGACGCTCGAGCGCCTGCGCTCCGATGAGACCCTCCTCGTGCAGTCGGGCAAGCCCGTCGGGGTCTTCCGCACGCACGAGGACGCGCCGCGCGTCCTGATCGCCAACGCCATGCTCGTGCCGGCCTGGGCGACGGCGGACGAGTTCCGGCGCCTGGAAGGAATGGGACTGACGATGTACGGGCAGATGACCGCGGGCTCCTGGATCTACATCGGGAGCCAGGGCATCCTGCAGGGAACCTTCGAGACTTTCGCGGCCGCCGCGGCGAAGCACTTCGACGGCAGCCTCGAGGGACGTCTCGTGGTGACGGCCGGCCTGGGCGGGATGGGAGGCGCGCAGCCTCTGGCCGCCACGATGAACGGAGCGGTGGCCCTCATCGCCGAGGTAGACACCGAGAGAATCGAGCGGCGCCTGCGCATCCGATATCTCGACGTGCGGGAAGACGACCTCGATCGCGCGATCGACCGCGCGATCGAAGCCAGGAACCGGCGCCAGCCGCTCTCCGTCGGCGTGCTGACCAACGCGGTGGAGTTGCTCGAGAGACTCCTGGCGCGCGGCGAGGTGCCCGACCTCGTGACCGACCAGACCTCCGCCCATGACGAGTTGAACGGCTACGTCCCGCGCTCCGAGCTCGGCGAAGACGTGATCGCGCTGCGCCGGCAAGATCCGCAGCGGTACATCGCTCGGGCATACGAGACCATGGCCGCGCACGTGCGGTCGCTGATCGAGCTTCAGCGTCGCGGAGCCGTCGTGTTCGACTACGGAAACAACCTGCGCGGCCAGGCGAAGAAGGCGGGCGTGAAGAATGCCTTCGACATCGGCGGTTTCGTTCCCCTCTACATCCGCCCGCTCTTCTGCGAGGGGAAGGGACCCTTCCGCTGGGCGGCGCTCTCCGGAGACCCCGAGGACATCCGGACGACCGACCGGGCCCTGATGGACTTGTTTCCCGCCAACGCGCAGCTTGCGCGGTGGTTGAAGCTGGCCGGCGAGCGCGTCGCGTTTCAGGGCCTGCCCGCGCGCATCTGCTGGCTCGGTTACGGCGAGCGGTCCCGGGCGGGCCTCCTCTTCAACGACCTCGTGCGAAGCGGCAAGTTGCGCGCCCCGATCGTCATCGGCCGGGACCACCTGGACGGCGGATCGGTGGCCTCGCCCAACCGGGAGACCGAAGGAATGCGGGACGGCTCCGACGCGATCGCGGACTGGCCGATCCTGAACGCTCTCGTCAATACCGCCTGCGGCGCGAGCTGGGTCTCGGTCCATCACGGCGGCGGAGTGGGCATCGGTTACTCGATCCACGCCGGAATGGTTGTCGTGGCCGACGGAACCGACGCCGCCGCCCGCCGGCTGGAAAGGGTCCTGACCGCCGATCCCGGAACCGCGGTGATGCGCCACGCGGACGCGGGATACCCGGAGGCGATCGCCGCCGCCCGCCAACGAGGAGTGGACCTCCCTTCGGTGTGAGAGATCCCGACCTGCCGTGAACTGGAAATCTCGCGCGCCGCTCGCGGCCGCGCTTCTCGGCGTTCTCCTCCTCATCGCGCTGGATGGATGGGTTCCCCTGCGGCGCGCCGCTCCGGCGGCGGCCTCCGCTCCTCCCGCGCTCGTGGAGGCGGTCCGCCGCGCGGTCCAGGACCTTTCCGGCAGGGCGGAGGACTTCTCGCGCAAGCCGGAGGTCGCGCGCTCCCTGCAAGGAGGTGGAATCGCGGTCAACCGGCTGGTGCTCTTCTCCGCGGCCCGCCAGACGATGGAGGGAGCTTCGGCCTCGAACTGGATCGCACTGACCGATCCCCTGGGGACCGTCCATGCCTGGTGGGGTGACGCGCCGGCCTCGCTCACCGGACTCATCAAGGAGGACGGGATCGGGGCGAACTGGTCCGCGACGGCGCTGACTCTCGTTTATCGCCGTTCGATCGGAGAAGGCCATTCCGCCGGAATCATCTACTCGGCGCGCTCCTTCCCCGCCGAGGCGCCCGACTTCGGGAAGGCGCTCGATCTGTCCGGCGAGGCACTGTCCTGGGAGCCCGTGTCGCGGACCGGTGAGGCCGTGCTGGTCCGCGACGCCTCGGGACGTGTCGTCGTTGCGGGCAGGCGCGCCGCGGCTGCCACAGTCGGGCAACCCTGGCGCGGTTTCCTCTTCGCCGCCGTCCTTTTCATCGCGCTGTGGCTGGTCGGACGCGCCCGGGATCCGGTCCGGATCGGAGGCGCTCTGGCGCTCGCGTTCCTCGCGGTCCAGGCGCGCGAGGCTTCTCACGTCCTCGCCTCCGGCCACCTCCTGCTCCTCGCCGCCGGTCTTTTGCTGCTGCCGTACTTGCTGGCGCGCCTCCCGGCCGCACCTCGCGCCTTCCCGGGGCGGTTTCGGTTCGGTTGGGGCTACGGCCTTGCTCTTCTCGCCGTCGTGGCGGCCGCGAGCATCCCGGTTCCGGAGCTGGGAAGCCCGCCGCGCTTCTCCTCGCTCGCCCGCCTGGCGGCGCTGTCGGCCCTGCTGATCGATGCCCTGGCCCTGACGTCCGCCGGGCGGCGCGGCGGCTCCGGAAAGGGGATGACCGCGGCTCTGCTCTTCACGGTGCTCTCGACCGTCTCCGGCCTCTACTTCGTGAGTCCTTCGGTCTTTTCTCCGTTCGTTCTGCTCGTCCTCTTTGCCTGCGCCTTCGAGCTCTGGTCGCGCGCGGCCGCGCCCACGGGGCAGACCCGGGATCTCGCCGTACCGCGGCTGCTGACCGGCGCGGCGCTCCTGCTCATGCTTCTCGTCGCGCCGCTCTCGGAGCATCGGCGAGGGGTCCGGTCTCTCGAGGCTTCCCGCGCGATCGTTCTCCCGGATCCGAACCGCGTGTCCCCGGGCGCCGTCTTCGCCGCCGAGCGGGCCTCCGAGCGCGTGGCACGTTTCGATCTCGGGAAGGACCTGCCTGCCCCGTTGGATCGGTGCGACCTCTCCGACCTGGCCTACCGGATCTGGAAGGATGGCGAGAAACAATCCCGCGCACCGGCGCTCATGGCTTACCAGGTGTTCGACGCTTCGGGCGCGGAGCGAAGCAGCTTTTCTCTCATCCCGGATTGGAGCGCAAAGCAGTTGAGCGCGGGGCACCTGTCCATCGACCGGCACGACGTGGCGGTCGTGCGGCGCGAGGCGCCTCTCGCCGACGGGTCTCAGCAGTGGGGACGCGTCGAGATCGCCGTCGCGGACTGGCCCTCCTGGGATCCGCTCCCGGCGCGGATCGACGTCTACCGCCGCCTCGTGCTCGGGGAGAGCGGCCGCCCGCCCGCCGCTTCGCCGCCCCGCCCCGTGCTGGCCTCCTACGCGAGAGACGGCGAGAAACGGGACGAGGGGCCAACGCTTTCGACCGCGCTGCGCGAACGCCTGCGCCGCTCCTCCGGTCCGGTCCCCGTGCGTCTTTCCTTCCGGGGCGAGCAGCTCTGGGGAGAGATCCGGCCGGTGCCAGAGGGTTACCGGCTCGTCGCGGTTCCGGTTCCAGACTTCCTCGGGAGGTTCCTGACCGCGGCGCTCCTGATTCCCGGCATCGTCCTGCTCTACGTCGCGGCGGGCCTGCTGCTTCTCTGGCGAATCCTGGCGGCCGGCCCGGAGCAGAGACCCGACGCCGTGCCGCGGCTCGCGAGGACTTTCCGCGGCCGTCTCGTCGCGCTCTTCGTCGCCGGAGTCATGGTCCCGCTCGTCGCCGTCACCTTCTTTCTGCGTTCGACGATCCTGACGCATTCGGAGCAGGACACGCTCGATCACGCGCGCACGGGTCTCGACACGGCGCGGCGCGTGCTCGACGACTATCTTCCGTCGGAGACGGGGGGACGGGGGAACCTTCGAGCCCTGGACGACGTCATCGCCTGGCTCGCCAATTCCGTGGGTTACGATCTCTCCATCTACTCGCCCGATTCGACTCTCGCGGCGACCTCCCGCCGGGACCTCTACGCGGCCGGCCTCGTCCCGGATCGGGTTCCCGCCGCCGCCTATATGACGATCGGACTCGGAGGAGGACGCCAGTTCGTCGGTTCCCGTGTCGTCTCCGAAGGCGGTTTCGAAGAGCTCACGACGCCTCTCTCGGTGATCCCGGGCGTGCCGGGCGTCCGGAGCCCGGGCCTGCTGTCCCTGCTTCTCCTGCCGCAGCGGCGCGTGGCGGAGGCCGAGGCGTCTCAACTGACGGCGGCCGTGTCGGCCTTCAGCCTCCTGGTCTTCTTCTTTTCCGCGCTCGTCGCCGGCCGCCTGGCGTTGAGGGTCGCGCGTCCGGTCGCCGATCTCGTCGAAGGGACCCGCGCGGTGGCGCGAGGCGACTTCTCCCCGCGCCTGGAGGAGCCTCCGGACGAGGAGTTGAAGGAGCTGGTCCGGGCCTTCCTCTCCATGTCGCGAAGCCTGAAATCCCAGACGGAGGCCCTGCTGGAGGAGAAAGAGCGGATCGCGACGCTGCTCGCCCACCTGACCGCCGGCGTCGTCGCGTTTCGCGAGGAAGGGCTCGTGCTTCTGGCAAACCCCGCGGCGGCGGTGCTGGGCGGCGGAAACCCGGATGCCGCGACGATCGAAGAGGTCTTCCCGGGAGAGAGCATGGCGAGACTTCGCCGGCTCCTCAAGGATCCCGGCGCGACCTCCCTCGCCGTCGAGATCGAACCGCGCCCGGGAGAGCGGTGGCGCGTTGTCACGGTGCCCCTTCCCCTGGGAGGCGAGGGGGCCCGGATGGCCGTGATCGAAGACGTGTCGGACGTCGTGCGCTCCAACCGCCTGGCCGCCTGGGCGGAAATGGCGCGGATCATCGCGCACGAGATCAAGAACCCGCTGACGCCGATCCGCCTGGCCGTGGAGCACCTGCGGGAGGTCTGGAAGCGGGGAGACCCGGACTTCGACCGCGTGCTGGAGGAATGCGTGTCTCGCGTGTTGAAGCAGACCGAGGAGCTACGCCGGTCCGCGTCCGAATTTTCCGATTACGCGCGGCTGCCGGCGCCCGAGGTCGAGCCAACCGACGTGAGCCGGCTCCTCGCCGAATCCGCCGCGGCCTATGCGGGTGTGCGGGGGATCGTCTGGTCGATCGACATCGAGCCCGGTCTGCACGCGCAAGCGGACGCGCGCCTGCTGGCGCGGGTCTTCTCGAACCTGATCCTCAACTCGGTGGAGGCTCTGGCCGGGGCGAAGGGGGAGATCCGGATCACGGCCCGGCGGCAGGACTCCCGCGTCTTCGTGAGCGTCGAGGACACCGGGCCGGGCGTGGATCCGAAGAACCTGACGCGCCTCTTCGATCCCTATTTCTCGGCCAAGAGCGGCGGCACGGGGCTGGGACTGGCGATCGCGAAGAAGATCGTGGAGGAGCACGGGGGATCGATCAGCGCGGAGAACCGCGAGAAGAGAGGCTTCCGGGTGCGGTTCGACCTCCCTCTCGAAAGACCCGTCGCGACCTCTGTAGGATGACGAACCCCAGGGCCGCCTCCGTGCTTCTTCTTCTGGCCGCCAGCGCCTGTGCCCGTCCCGGGACTCCGGCGCGGCGGACGGCTTTTTCTCCGGCCGGCAACGGCGTCTGGTTCGCGAATGGTTTTGACGGGCTAGACGCGGAGAAAGAAGCCGAGAGGCTGCTCTCCGGGGGAAGCTTTTCCTGGGTGCTTCTGCCGGCCGCGCGGATCGAGCGCCGCGAAGGACGCTGGTTCGTCGTGAAGCTTCAGCCTCCGCCCGAGCCCCTCGCACGACTGCCCGTCTCCCTGGTCATCGGGGCGGGACCGGATGCGGCGTCGGCGCTCTCGAGCAAGGATGCCGCCTCCCGCCGTTCCCTCGAGGACGCGCTCGCCGTCGCGGGGCGGACCGTGATCGGGGACGGTACGCGTTTCGGGTCGGTCAAGGGAATCCACCTCGATCTGCCCTTCACCGCGGAGACCGCTCCTGCCTGCGGCGCCCTGGTTCAGCGGGTGCGGCGGCGGTTGCCTCCGGAGCTGTTCGTCTCGGTGACCCTGAGGGCCGACATTCCGGCAGGAGGCGAGAAGAAGCTGCGGCCACTCGCCGGGGCGGCGGACGGGCTGATCGCCATGGTCTTCGGGGATCAGGACCAGGTCGATCCCGGCGTGGCCGATCTTCTGGGCAAACCCTGGTGGGCCGGCTACGCGCCGGGCAGCGGGGGACGCTGGACGAGCGGGAGGGGAGAGGACCGCGGTCCTCTCCCCGGGAAGTTTCTCGCGAGGATGTCGGATGATCCGCGGCTCGACTTTCGCCAGGACCTGGACATCGGCAGAGCGGGCGGTCTGACCCAGGTTTTCACGGCCCTCCGTCCATTCACGCTCGAGTCGCGCCAATTCGCGGCGGGGGACGAGATCGTCTTTCGACAGCCCTTGATCGCCGGGATGATCCGGCAGCTCGAAACCGACGTCGCCGGACGGCGGTTTGCGCGAGGCCGGGTCGTGCGCCTGCCTGGAGCATCGGAATCCGAGCGACTCTTTACCCTCGCCGCCTCGAACGACGCGCTGCTCGGCCGGTCCCTCCTTCCGAGTCTTCGGGTGTCCGTCCAGCCGGGCAGAGACTCCGTCGGCGTCCTGGCCCAGAATCTTTCGCCTTTCCCGACGGTCCTCTCGCGGACGAGCAACTGGATCGAAGTGGATCTGACCCGGCCCGGCATCCGGGACGTCCGTCCGGGTGGATTCGACCGGTACGAGGTCTTCGCGGCCAACGGGCGCCGCGTCTCGTTGGGACGCGCCGCGCGCGTTCGCTTTTACGAGACCCTGATCGATCCGTCCGAGAAAATCGAGCCGGCGCTCATCCTGACGCACCGGGGGGCGCCCCCGGGCTGCTGCCGTGTCCGGTTCCATCTCCTCGCGGCCTCCGGCGCCGAGGTGGCGTCCGACTGGACATCCACGCAGAAGTCGGGAAACGAGAATCGGAAATCGGGAATCGGAAAGAAAAGAGGCGGCTAGGGCTCGAGGGGGCCGGTTTCCGATTCCCGATCTCCGATTTCCGTCTCGGGATGTTTGCGTCGGAAGAGGCCCGCGAGCTTGGCCGCGGGGCCGGAAGCGGCGAAGACCAGGGTGAGGGCCAGCAGCGAGAGCGTCGGGCGGAGGGCGATCAGAATGAAGACGACGGCGATGAGCGGAAGGATCCAGGCGGGCCGCCGGCGTTTCAGGTCGAGATCCTTGAAGGAGCGATAGCGGATCGTCGAGATCATCAGATAGGACAGGATGATCGTCAGGGCGAGCAGCCCCGCCATCCAGACTCGGTCCACCAGAGGCTCCGGTGTGGCGAGGACGAGCGTCGAGACCACGGCGGCGGCCGCCGGGATCGGAAGGCCGACGAAGTACTTCTTGTCCACGACGTGGGTCTGGATGTTGAACCGAGCCAGGCGCATCGATCCGCACACCACGAAGAGGAACGACGCGAGCCAGCCCAGGCGCGAGAAGTCCGACAGCCCCCAGGAATACGCGAGAACGGCGGGAGCGACGCCGAAGGAGACGAGATCGGCCAGAGAGTCGTACTCCTCGCCGAACTCGGACGTGGAGTTCGTCAGGCGCGCGATACGGCCGTCCAGCGCGTCGAGAACCGCGGCGACGATGATGAGGTAGGCCGCGATCTCGAACTTCCCGAGGATCGAGCACCAGATCGAGAGGTAGCCGCAGAAGAGGTTCCCGACCGTGAACAGCGTGGGCAGGACGAAGAGCCCGCGGGACAGCCGCTCGCGCGAAAGGCGTCTCATCTTAGCTCCATCGCGCCAGCTCCGTCCGTCCGGCCCTGACCTTGTCGCCGGGCCTGACAAGCACGTCCGAGCCGTCCGGCGCGAAGAGATCGACGCGGGAGCCGAAGAGGATGATCCCGATCCGCTGGCCCCGGGCCAGATTGTCGCCCGGCTGTGGATAGAAGACGATGCGGCGGGCGAGGACTCCGGCGATCTGCTTGAAGATCACGGGAGAGCGGGGGGACCTCACGGTGATGCGATTCTGCTCGTTCTGGGTCGAAGACTTCTCGTCGAAGGCGGCCAGCTTCTTGCCGGGTGAATAGACGTAGTCGGCGAGGACTCCCGACACCGGCGACCGGTTGACGTGACAATTGAAGACCGACATGAAGATCGAGATACGGCGGGCGGCCCCGGGCGGCGATTCGGGAGCCGCCGCGATGGACAGAACCGTTCCGTCCGCGGGAGAGAGGATCGTTTCCTCGCCTCCCGCCGGGGCGCGCTCCGGATCGCGAAAGAAGGAGAGCAAGAAGATCCCGAGAGCCCCGAAGACCGCCGCCAGGATTCCGTGCCCGGCCACCCCCGCCGCCGAAGCGAGAACGAGCGGCGGGAGGATGAAGATCCAGCCCTCCCGGGCGAGAGGAATCCTCAGCTCGCGACCCCCATGCGGTGGGTGCGCGCGATCGCCTCCATGCGGTCCTTGATCAAGAGCTTCTCCTTCTTCAGTCTCTTCTCTTCCAGCTCCTCATCCTCGGACAGCCGCGGCTTGCCGGCCAGCATCTCGAGCCGTTGCTCGTGGCGCCGGTGCTCCGCATGGAGGCGGCGGTATTCGGGGTCAATCTCCGTCAGAGACTCGGGGTTTTGATTCTCCATTGTCTTGGACCTCCTTTGGTTTTTGTGTCGAGGGATGTGGGAGGCGAGAGACAAAACCACGGCCGAAGTCTAACGGCCAACCGCGAGGGTTTCAACTCTCGGCCGTCAGGCGTAAGGCGTCAGGCGTAAGACGAGGCCCGCAGTGCCTGGGCGCTTCGCCTAACCCCTCACGCCTCACGTCTTACGGCCGCAGGGGAAGAATCATCGCGAAGGCGTCCTCACCGTCCTGGTAGTAGGACCTGCGCCGGTAGGCTTCGCGAAAACCGTAGGAGGCGTAGAACCGCCGCGCGGGGATGTTGGAGATCCGGACTTCGAGCGTGACGGCCGTGGCGCGCGCGGAACGCGCGCGGGCGAGGGCGTCTTCGAGCAGCAGGCGTCCGAGGCCGCGGTTGCGGACCCGGGCGTCGGTCGCGATCTTGTTGATGTGAAACTCTTCGTAGAGCGACACCGCGAAGAGGTAGCCTCCGATTTCGGGAATCGATCCGTCCTGGCTCGCGATTACCCGGGAATATCGGTAGGGCTCGGTGAGCTCGCTCTCGAAGAACTCCCGCTTCCACGGGACGAGAAAGGATTCCCGCTCGATCCGGGCGATCTCCTCCAGGTGATCGGTCCGCGCGGGGACCACCCGATAGGGAGCGAGGCTCGGCTCACGAAGCGCCACGTTTTTCCTCGGCGGCGCTGGGACGGGAGTAGACGGCGGGGGGAGAAGCGCCGGCCGCGGCGCTTTCCCGCGGATCGCCCGCCACGGCGAGGCCCACGGCGCGGGAAACGGACACGGCGGGGGCCTGGCCGCGCGGACCCACCAGGCCCTCCGGCAGGCAAACCAGCCGCCCCGGCGTGGCAGACGCTTCTGCGCGGGGGACGCGGCGGGGGCCGGACAGCGGGCGGGCCCGCGGGCCTTGCAGGGAAAAAGGCTCGATAACCACCTCGCCGCGCCCGGCGTCCAGCATGGCGGTGACCGAATCGCCTCCCGACGAGCGTGACGCCTCCGCGAGACCCTCGAGAGTCGGTACGCCCTCGACCGGGATCTCGAGGGCGCGGCAGATGCCCCACGCGGTCGAGAGTCCGACTCGAAGCCCCGTGAACGAGCCGGGACCGGAGCAGACCGCGACGCGGTCGCATCCGGTCAGAGCCATCCCGGCCCGCTCGAAGCAGCGGGCAATCGCGGAGAGGAGTTTCTCCGAGGCGTGACGGTCCGCCGGGAGAGATTCCTCGAAGATCTCTCCGCGCGCGACCAGGCAGACGCCGGGTCGCGGACTGGCCGTGTCGAGGGCGAGAACGTTCATGGCCGGAACCGGTTCACGAGGATTTATGCTAGCTCATCCGCCATGGCGACGATACCGAAACAGGGGAGCGACACGCCGGCCCCCGATCTCGCCCCGTCCCGCGCCACGCCGATGCTCAAGCAATACTTCGAGATGAAGAGCCGGGTGCCCGACGCGATCCTCTTCTACCGCATGGGCGATTTCTACGAGATGTTCTTCGAGGACGCGAAGGAGGCGGCGCCGCTTCTCGGCATCGCGCTGACCGCTCGCCACCGCGACTCCGACATCGAGGCGCCGATGTGCGGCGTCCCGTGGCACAGCGCCGACCATCACATCGCCCGGCTCGTCTCGGCCGGACGGAAGGTCGCGGTCTGCGATCAGGTGGAGGATCCGCGCGCGGCCAAGGGTCTCGTCCGCCGCGACATCACGCGCGTCGTCACGCCGGGCACCGTCCTGGACCCGGAGTCGCTCCGGCCCGGCGCCGCCTCGTACCTGGCGGCCGTCGTGGCCGGAGAAGGCGACGCCGGCGTCGCCTTCCTGGATTATTCGACCGGGCAGTTTCACGCCGGAACGGTCCCGCTCGGGCGCCTGCCTGACGCGCTGGCGCTCTTCCGGCCGCGGGAGCTTCTTCTTCCCGAGGGATGGGACGTGGCTCACGCCGCGGGGATTCCGCTGACGCGCCGCGCGGCGGACTGGTTCGCCCGCGCCGAAGCGAACGAAACCGCTGCCGAGCCTCCGATGACGGAGCTCGCCACCCGGGCCGCCGCGGCCGCGCGGACCTACGCCGGGGAGATGCGGCCCGGCGGCATTTCTCACATCGGGGCTCCGGTGCCGCTCCATTTCGGCGAGCGCATGGGTCTCGACGCCTCGGCGGTCGCGACGCTGGAGCTCTTCGAGTCCTCGGACGGCTCCGCGGAGCGAAGCCTCTGCGCGCTGCTGGACCGGACGCGCACGCCGCTGGGGGCGCGCTCTCTCAAGGACACTCTCTCGCGTCCCTCCACCGACCCCGTCGAGCTGGAGGCCCGCTGGGACTGCGTCCAGGAACTGTCGCGCCTCTCCGCCGAACGGCAGAGCCTGCAGCGCGCGCTCGAAGACGTCGGGGATCTCGAGCGCCGCTTCGCGCGGATCACGACCGGAACGGCAGGCCCCCGAGAGGTCGCCGCGTGGGCTTGCGGGCTGCGGGCCGTGCCGAGGGTCCTCTCGGCGGGGGCGCAGTTCCTCGCGCCGCGGCTGCGTTCGATCCTCGACGGTATCCCCGACGCAAGCGGCCTCGCGGGGCGCGTCGAGCGGACTCTCGCGCCCGAACCGCCGGTCCTCGCCTCCGCCGGAGGGGTCATCCGCGACGAGGCGGACGAGGAGCTCGCCTCCCTGCGGGCCCTTCGGCGGGACGCGCAGGGCGCCCTGCTCGCGATCGAAGCGGACGAGCGCCGGCGCTCCGGCATCTCGAATCTGCGCGTCCGCTACAACAGGGTTTTCGGCTATTCGCTCGAGGTGGGCAAGGCGCACCGCGAGGGAGTCCCGGCCGACTGGATTCGGAGGCAATCGCTCGCCAACGCCGAGCGTTTCGTGACTCCCGCCTTGAAAGACCTCGAGGAGAAGATCCTCGGCGCCGAGGAACGGATCGCGCAGATCGAGGCGAGAATCTACGCGGAGCTCCTTCGGGAGCTCGGCCGCGCGGCAGACCGCTGCGCGAAGATCTCGGCCGCGGTCGCGGAGCTCGATCTTCACGCGAGCTTCGCCGAGGTGGCCGTCTCGGGCCGCTGGGTGCGCCCGAAGCTCTCGCGGCGGCGGCGGCTCTCGATCGTCGAGGGGAGGCATCCGATCGTCGAGGCTCTCCGGCGCGAGGAGCCCTTCGTGCCCAACGACTGCGAGCTCTCTTCCGAGAAGCGGATCCTGGTCGTGACGGGGCCCAACATGGGAGGAAAGTCCACGTACCTGCGGCAGGTCGCGACGGCGGTGCTGCTGGCGCAGGCCGGCTCCTTCGTGCCGGCCGCCAGCGCGGAGATGCCGATCGTGGACCGTATCTTCACCCGGGTTGGCGCCGCCGATCACCTCTCGCGGGGCGAGTCCACGTTCATGGTCGAGATGCTGGAGGCGGCCGCGATCCTGCGCGAGGCGACCTCGCGAAGCCTCGTCATCCTGGACGAGGTCGGCCGCGGCACTTCCACGTTCGACGGGCTCTCGATCGCCTGGGCCCTCGTGGAGCATCTGCACGACACGCCGGAGAAGGGCGCCTTCGTCCTCTTCGCGACGCACTACCACGAGCTGACGGAGATCGCTCTCGTGCGCCCGGGCGTGGCCAACGCCACGATGGCCGTCAAGGAGATCAACGGGAAGGTTGTCTTCCTCCGAAAGGTTCTCCCCGGCTCGGCCGACAGGAGCTACGGCATCCACGTGGCGGAGCTGGCCGGCCTGCCGAAAGCCGTGACCGAGCGGGCGCGGGAGATCCTCTCGAATCTCGAGAAGCAGGAGCTGGACGTGCAGGGAGCCCCGGTTCTGGCGCGCCACGAAGGAGAGAGCGCCGGCGAAGGACAGATGCTCCTCTTCTCCGCCGCCGAGGAGCTGGTCCTGGAGAGGCTCCGCGGAGCGGACGTCAACAATCTGACCCCCGTCGCGGCCCTTTCGCTCCTCGCCTCGCTGCAGGACCGGCTGAAGAGATTGAAGGACTGAGGAGGTCCCGGACCTGGTCTCACGGCTATTCGGTGTCGGGCTCGCGGGCACGGAGATCTCTCCCGAAGAACGGGAGATCCTGGAGGCCCATCCGCCCTGGGCTGTCATCCTCTTCCGGCGCAACCTCGAGAGCGTGGACCAGGTCCGCGAGCTGACCGCGGCGATCCGGGAGCCGCCGGGACGTCCGAGGATCTTCGTCGATCAGGAGGGAGGGCCGGTGGATCGGTTCCGGGATCTGCTCGGCGCTTCGATCTCGTTTCGTCAGGCGGCCCGGGCCGGCCTCGCGCGGCGCGCGGGCGAGCTGGCCGGGGAGGCCTGCGCGCGGCTCGGTTTCGACGCGGACCTCGCTCCGGTCGTGGACCGGCTTCTTCCAGGCGCCTCGGAAAGAGTGCTGCGCGACCGCTGCGCATCGAGCGATCCGGAGGAAGTGGCGCGTCACGCCGGCGATTTCCTCGCGGGACTTCACGCGCGAGGGACCGGAGGCTGCGTCAAGCACTTCCCGGGACTGGGGCGCGCGAACCTGGACACGCACAGGGAGCTGCCGCTCATCCCCGCTGACAATTCCGAGCGGCGCCGCGACCTGGCTCCCTTCGAGGCGACGATGGGCGCCGCCCGGGCCGTCATGATCTCGCATGCGGCAGGTTCGGATGGCGAGCCGGCATCGCTGTCCAGAGAGGCGACGACCGGCCTGCTCCGGCGCGCTCTTGGTTTCGACGGGGCGGCCTTCTCGGACGATCTGGAAATGGGCGCTCTGTCGGCGTTCGGATCACTTCCCGAGCGCTGCGCCGCCGCGGCGAGAGCCGGCTGCGATCTTCTCTTCATTTGCAGCCGCATCGCCGAATACCCGGCCTGTCTGGCGCAGGTCCTCCG
Organism: uncultured Acidobacteriota bacterium; assembly: GCA_963837495.1. Taxonomy (GTDB): domain Bacteria; phylum Acidobacteriota; class Thermoanaerobaculia; order UBA5066; family Gp7-AA6; genus JAWOLE01. The sequence continues at coordinate 475,769 of CAWINF010000003.1, forward strand.
CGAGGTTGCGCCGGAGCGCCTCTCCGAGGCGGCTCGACGGCTGGAAGGCTACGCGCGACACCTCGACGAGATCCGCGTGACGGCGCGGTTGCCCGATCGCCCGATCCACGACCTCATCGTGGATATCGCGTCGCTGCGCTCGGCACAGCCCATGTCATCCTGAGGAGCGAAGCGACGAAGGATCTGCTTTCGGGTCAGGCGGGAGCAGATCCTTCGCTGCGCTCAGGATGACAAAGAGGGGCGAAGAGCTCACAGGATGACAGGGGTGGACCCACGCGCCTCTAGAACGGCACTTCGTCGTCGTAGGTGGGGGACTCGGCGACCTCGCTGACCTCGCGCGGCCCCGGAGCCGGAGCGGCCTCGCCGCGGGCGGAATCGCGGGATCCGAGCATGACGACGTTGCTGGCCTTGATCTCGGTCTTGTATCTCTTCTGGCCGTTCTGGTCCTCCCAGCTCCTGGTCTGAAGGCTCCCTTCCACGTAGACCTGCTTGCCCTTGTGCAGGTACTCGCCGCAGATCTGCGCAAGCCTCTCCCACGCGACCACGTCATGCCACTCCGTGCGCTCCTGTTTCGCCCCCGAAGCATCCTTCCAGACCGTCTTGGTCGCGACCGAGAACCGCGCGAGAGAGGTGCCCTGCGGAGTGGTGCGCAACTCGGGATCCTTGCCGAGGTTGCCGATGAGAATGACCTTGTTGACACTGCCCATGTATTCGGCCTCCTTTCATGTGTTCGAAGGAATGATGAAACTCTATAACGGACAAATGATGTCCGAGGGAATCCATTGATCGATTGGAGAAGACGATTTTCAATTGAGAGCCCGACGGGACCTCATCGCATCGTCAATCGGCCTTGGTCCCGCTAGAATCCGGAATCCCCATGACAGCCGAGGATGCCGACGACGCCCGCCACCGTCTGGTCCGCTCGGCTTCCATCATCACGCCTCTGACGCTGACTTCCCGGGTGACGGGGTACATCCGGGACAAGGTGATCGCCTTGACGCTCGGGGCGGGAACGCGCTCCGACGCCTTCTTCGTCGCGTTCCGCATTCCCAACATGTTGAGAGAGATCGTCGGCGAGGGAGCCATGTCCTCGGCCTTCATCCCCGTCTACGCCGAGGTCTCCCGGGACAGGAGCGAGGAACAGGCCCGGGCCTTCGTGGGGAGAGCGCTCGGCTCCTTCGCCGCGATCCTCGCCGCCTTGACCGTCACGGGAATCCTCTGTTCGCCCCTGCTCGTGGACCTGCTCGCCCGCCAGTTCCGCTCCACGCCGGGGAAGTTCGCACTCACGGTCGCGCTCAATCGCTGGATCTTCCCCTATATTTTCCTCGTCAGCGTGGCAGCCTTCTGCCAGGCGGTGTTGAACGCGAAGCACCGATTCGCCGCCGCGGCGGCCGCTCCCATCTTCCTCAACGTGGCGATGATCCTGGGCGCGGCCGTGATCGCCCCGCGGCTCTCCGAACCGACCTACGGCCTGGCCGCCGGCGTCCTCCTGGGCGGACTCCTGCAGATCGCAATCCAAATTCCCCAACTTACTAAGATGCGGGCGGTAGGCCGCCCGCATCTTGGCTGGCGGGATCCGGCCGTGCGGTCGGTCCTCCTGCTCATGACGCCGCGCCTCTTCGCCTACGGCATCAACACGATCAACACCGTCATCTCCACGCGGTTCGCCGCGAGCCTCGGCAACGCGAACGTCTCCCACTTCTATTACGCCAATCGCCTGAAGGAGCTCGTCCTCGGCGGGTTCGCCGTCTCCCTGGCCACGGCGATCCTCCCGCTTCTCTCCCGCCAGGCCCTGTCGGAGGACCGCGGTCCCTTCAAGGAGAACCTCGCCTTCGCGCTGCGCCTGCTCATCTTCGTGACGATCCCGGCCAGCGTCGGGCTGATCCTCTTGAAGACTCCCATCGTGCGGATCCTGTTCGAGGGCGGGCGGTTCGCCGCGCCGGATACGCGCGCCACCGCGGCGGCGCTGGCGACGCTGGCGGCCGGACTCCTCTTCTTCGCGGGGGTCCGCGTCGTGGTCCCGGCCTTCTACGCCTTGAAAGACACGCGGATGCCGGTCCTCGCCGCGCTGGCCGACTGCGCGACGTTCGTGCTTCTCTGCGCGCTTCTGACCCGGCCGATGGGATTGTCCGGCATCGGCCTGGCGGCCTCGGCGGCCGCCGGAGTGAACGTCGCGATCCTCATCGCAATCCTGCGGCGCCGCGAGGGGCGGCTGCACGGCAGGGAAATCCTCGTCTCGTTTGCCCGCGTCTCGGCCGCGTCGGCCTTCATGGGCGTCGCCCTCTGGGCCGCCAACCGCTGGCTCGCCCTGGAAGCCTCGCGGGGCTGGACCGGAGCGGCCTTGCTCGCCTGCGTGATCCTCGGCGGAGCGGGAATCTACTGGGCGGCAGCGGCGGTGGCGGGGGCGCCCGAGCCGTCCGAGCTTCGCGCCATAGCGCGCCGGCGGCGGGCATGAGGCTGGTCATCCAGCGGGTTTCGAGCGCCCGGGTCCGCGTGGCCGGAGAAACGGTCGGCTGCATCGGGCGCGGCCTTTTGGTCTTCGTCGGGGCCGAGAAGGGGGACGGAGCGATGCAGGCGGAGGAGGCCGCGCGAAAGGTCGCCGGGCTCCGCGTCTTCGAGGATGCCGCCGGCAAGATGAATCGGGGTCTCGAAGAGGTGCAAGGCAGCGTGCTGGCCGTTTCCCAATTCACCCTGTCGGCCGATCTGTCCCGGGGCCGGCGGCCGGGATTCGAGCGGGCGCTTCCCTCGGCGGAGGCCCGCCCGCTCTACGACCATTTCTGCCGAGCCCTCGAGCTGCTCGGCGTCCCGATCGCGACCGGCGTCTTCGGCGCGATGATGGAAGTCGAGCTCGTCAACGACGGGCCTGCCACGTTCCTGCTGGACATCCCGCCGCCTTCGGCGGGACGATGATTCCCTAGGTGATGGTGATCGGGACGAGGGAGAAGCAGAGCAGGAACACTCCGAGGCAGGCGAGCGCGAGGAGGGTCCGGCCGTAGTCCAGCGGCTCGTCGTCGTCTTCGACGGGAGGATGCCGGATCCCGACGAGGAGCGTCGTGACGAGAGCGAAGACCGCCCAGGTCATGCCGCGGAAGGCGCTCGCCGCGGCGAGCCCGATGACGACCAGAGAGACGAGGGGCTGGCGGCGCCCGACGGCCGCTCGCAGCACGTGGCCGCCGTCCAGCTGCCCGACCGGCAGAAGATTCAGGGCCGTGACGAGCAGACCGAACCAGGCCGCCATGAAAACAGGATGCTCGTGGACCCGAAGGCTCGTGTAAGAGCCGGTGCCGGTCCATTTCTGGGCCAGGCGGACCATCATGGGGTAGTCGAAGAGGATGGTCCCGGTCTCCGGAGGCGCCGTGAGCGGTTTCGCGCGCGTGACCCCGTAGAAGAGAAAGGGGAGAGCCACCAGAAACCCGGTCAGCGGGCCGGCGGCCCCCACGTCGATCAGTTCCTTCTTGCGGCGGATCGGCTCCTTGATGCGGATCAGCGCGCCGAAAGTGCCGATCAGGTTCAGAAAGGGGGAAGGAATGAAGTAGGGGAGCGTGGCTGCCAGCCCGTAGCGACGGCAGATCACGTAGTGTCCGAGCTCGTGCATCCCGAGGATCAGGAGGAGCGGGACCGAGAAAGGAAGGCCGTCGGAGAAGGACCCCTTTCCCAGCAGGCCTCCACTCTCCGTGAAGCTCCCGCCAGCGATCGTCGTCGTGGTGAAGGTGGCCAGAAGGAGCGCCAGATGGAAGAGGGGATGCTCCGCGAAGCGAAATCGGCGCACGCTCCACCGGGGCGATGGCCGCGGCGGGAGAGGGTCCTGGTTCCACCCGTTCTCCATGACGGTGGAGTTATCTCACGAGCTCGGACCGCTCGAACGAGTTTCGGCGAATGGTAGGTTACTTGCCCTTGTCGCCGTCTAGAAGATCCGACTCAGAGAACAGACTCTCCAGGGTCCGCGCCGCATCCGAGAGGATAGCGGAGTCCCCGTTGAGCATGGGATCTCCCAGCCGGTCTGCGTAGAGGATACCGACCACCATGCCGGAGACGCAGATGGGGAACACGGCACAGCCGGCCGCTTCTCTTTCGAGCATCCCGCGCAGTCCGAAGGAGATGCGGTCGCGCTCGGCAGGGCCGAAGTGCGGGAGGCCGGAGCGCGCCACCTCGGGCACCACGCTCTCTCCGCCCGCTTGGACGCGGAGCGCGGCGACGACCTCCGGCGTAAGACCCGGACCTCGTCCGGCCCAACCGGAGATCGCGGACTTCCCGACGCCGAGCATGAGCACGCGCGGGAAAACCTCGAGGAGTCTATCCACGACGAAATCGGCGACCCGCGCCTGGTTGCTGTCCAGACCAGGCGCTGCGTCCGTTGCCGCTCTCCGGGGAGATGACTCCGGCTCCGAGGCGGGCGGCAAGAGAGTCCGAATCGGCGCGATGAGGGGATCTCGGTCCACGGCGTGCGGAGCTTCGGCTCTGTCAATCCCGGACGCCCCGGGGAGCCTCATCGCGGCCGCGGAATCCGAAGCCTCTGTCGAGATTTTCTTCAGATCCGATACGGCGGGGGAAACCGGGGCGCTGCGTCCTGCCGGCCGGGAGCGTGCCGACGCGGTCCAGCCGCGATCGACCTTGTGGATGAGGTCCCGGAAGTCAGGCGGCACGGGGCGCCCGTAGAAACGATGGTACGCGAGAACGAGGGCGGCTTCGGTCGCGACGCCCGGGACGAGGCGCTTGCGCGACACACTGAAGACCTCGTCCACTGTCGCGAGATCGGAGGGATTCCCAAACGCGACCCGGACCCCCGAGCCGTCGATGGTGTATGGGAAGGCTCCCAGCCGCATGGCGAAGGCGGCGGAAAGGGTCTGCAGGGCCTCGGGGGAGGAGCGCGAGAGTTCCGCCCAGGTCACGGGAGGACAGCGATGCAACTTCGAGAGCGCTGCCAGCAGCTTGTCTTCCGCGAGCAGGTCCCAGTCGAGCAGAATGCTCCCGAGCCGAATGTTCTGTCTGGTGGCACGCTGGTATCCGAGGGCACGGGCGACGGCTTCCTCCGAGACCGCTCCGTCAGCGATCAGGATCTGTCCGATGAGAGGTTTCTGCGCCAAAGATGGACCCTTTTCTTTCAAGCCAGGTCGCGCAACTCCTTGCCGGGCTTGAAACGGATCGTGTTGCCGGGAGGAATGGTGACCTCGACGCCGGTCTTGGGATTGCGGCCGATGCCGCGCTTGCGGCGCTTGACCTGAAAGACGCCGAATCCTCTCAGCTCGATCCGATCCCCCGCGCCGAGAGCGGAGCGCATGGACTCAATGACCGTCTCCACGGCCGTGGTGGCCTTGGCGCGCGGTATGGCTGCGAGATCGACGACGAGGTCGACGATGTCCGCTTTAATCATTTCGCCTCCGGGTCGGTACAAATCATTATATCTCTTTTTTTCTCAGCCGGATAGCATTTGCAAAGGCCGTCGAGGCCGCATCACAAAGCGCGCGGACATAGGAGAGATCCGAAGCGGAGAAGGAGCCCGGGGAGGGGGCGGAAGCGTAGAGGAAGGCGACCGGCCTCTTTCCGATGAAGACCGGCTGGATGATGCCTTCCTCGCGCCAGCCACCCACAGCGGCCGCCAGTTCGTCGTGCCGCGGAAGCGGCGGCAACGGACCCAGGTAGAAATTGCGGGAGAGACGCGTGTTGAGGAATACCGAAGGCTCCACCCACGACACGGAGAAGGACCGGAGACCGGAGGCGTCCACGTCCTTTCCCGCGGCGGCCCAGCCTCCCACTCCCTGCGAGCGGGAAGCGAACATGGCCGCGCAGGGGAAACGCCGCACGAGCGCCGCGAGGACCGCATCGGCGATCGCGTCCCGCTCGGTGGCGCCCAGCACCCGGTCGAAGCCTTCTCCAGCCGGAGGCGAGGACGGCTCGAGCGCCTTCTCTTCGAGCGCCGGCTCGAAGGGCGGAACCTCGAGGACCCGGGGCTCCTCAAAAGGCGCGGCAGGAGAATTCACGCTCTCCAGTTTCGGCCGAGATCGGCTGCCGGTCGTATCCTCCCAGGGAATGCTCTCCGGCTCTCCCGGGTGCTCCGCATCGGTGCGAAGTGCGAGAAACGGAGTCCAGGCGGCCGCCGGCGGCGCCGGGGGAGACTCTGGAGCCGGCGGCGTTTCGCCGGGCGGCGCAGCCGTTGCTTTCTCCGTGAAGAACTCCGGAGAAGGAGGAGGTCCGGATGCCTTCGGCGCGAGGGCCCTCGGCAAGCGCGCGAGCCTCTCGGCCAGAATCGCGAAACGGGGCGGCCGAAGTTTTCCATAGTGCTTCTCGAGGGCCTGGAAGATCCGGACCTCGGGCGACACACCGGCGAGGATCTTGCGGCCGGTTACGAAAACGAGCTCGTCCACCGCGCGCAGGTCGTCGGGATCGCGCAGCGCAACTTTCACGAAGCCCTCTTCGGACTCGTAGGGGATCGCGCAGTACTTGAGCGCGAACCGAGCGGGAAGGAGACCGATCGTTTCCGGGGCAATGGCGGAGAGCATGCTCCAGGAGACGTACTCGCAGCCATGCTGGAGAGCGAGCGTCCGGCCGAGGTCTTCTTCGCCGAGGGCCTCTCGCTCGAGCAGAAGCGTGCCGATCCGCCCCCCGGCGAAGTTCTGGACTTCCAGGGCCCTGGCGACCTGGGCTTCCGTGACCAGATCGGACCGGACGAGCAGGATGCCGATTCGCGTCTTCAAGGCGGAACAGATTATCGCGCCGCGGGGTTTTCCAGCGAGGAGGATGCGCGCGCCGCGCCTCACCGGCGGGCATGCTACATTGCAAAACGTGAAGGCTCGCTTGCTGGCCGTTCTGTTGGCCGGGGCTCTGGTCGTCCCGGCCGTGCTGGCCACGGAGACGACGCTGGAGGCCCGAAAGACCTACCTCCGGGCGCGCTCGGCCGTCGCGGACGGAAGATACCGCGAGGCCCTCGATCTCTACCGGCGCGTGATCGAGGAGCTTCCGGAAGACGCCGTCGTGCGCTTCGAGTACGCCCAGCTGCTACGGGACTTGAACGTTTCCGAGGAGGCGGCGAAGCAGGCCCGCGAAGCCGTGCGCCTCGATCCGTCCTTCTCGGAGGCCCGCCGGCTGCTCGGCTCCATCGAGCTTTCCGGCGCCGGTTCCGACCCCGCTCGCCTCGACAAGGCCATCGAGGAACTGAGGCAGGCGCACAGGCTCGCCCCCGGCGACTCGCCCACGACGGCTTCGCTGGCGCGGGCCCTCCTGGCGCGCGGTCGCTCGGGGGAAGCCGCGGCTCTGTTGGACGAGATCCCGGAGGCGCGCAGCCAGCCGGGCCTTATGCGGCTGACCGCCGAGGCGCGCGCCAAGAGCGGCAGCTTTCGGGAGGCGGAAGCCCTCTATCGGGAACTACTGGCACTCGATCCCGGCGACCGGGAATCGCAGGCGGCCCTCGTGGATCTCTACGAGGACGAGGACCGCCTCGATGAAGCCCTCTTCCTGCTTCAGGAGATGCGGAAACGAGATCCGGAGAACGCCGCCATCGGGGAGCGGATCACTCTTGATTTCGCGCGCGCCGGCCGTTTCGGAGAGGCCGAGAAGAGGGCGAGAGAGCAGGCTTCCCGAACGCCCGAGAACCGATCCATCCGCCGGCTTCTCGCCTCCGTTCTCTTCGAGAAGGGGGACGTGTCCGGCGGCGAGAAGATCCTGCGGGATCTCGTCAAGACCGACCCCGATGACGATGCCGCCCGGCGAGCCCTCGCGGGAGAGCTGCTGAGGGAAAGGCGCTTCGGCGAAGCTCGGCCGCTTCTCGAAGAGAGCCTGCGCCGCGCGGGAACGGATCCCAAGAACGCCTCCGCGCGGCAGGGGGCGCAGGTCGAGCTCGCCTATCTTTCTTATCTTCAGAAGGACTACGCGGCGGCCAGGAAGCTGCTCGAGCCGGCAGCCGTTTCGGGAGCGGCCGTCAATCCCCGCGCCGTTCGTATCTTGCTGCTGATCGCCCGGGATACCGAGGACTACGCCTCCGGACTGGGCGAGGCCAGGGCCGCCGCCGCCGCCGAAAAGGAGAACGCCGAATGGACCGGAGCGGTCGCCGAGTTTCAATTTCGGTCCGGGGACCGGAAGGCCGCGGCGGAAGCTCTCGACGCCCTTGCCAGATCGAAAGAGGTGGAGCGGACCCTGGCCGCCGCGGATGTGTACGCGCGCCTGAAGGACTACACCTCGGCCGCGCGCGTGGCGCGCGAGGCCGTCAAGCGTTTTCCCGAGAGCCCGGACGCTCTGTTCCGTCTCGGTTCGAGTCTCGAGCGCTCGGGGAATTCGGCCGAAGCGGAGAAGATCTTCTCCAAGCTTCTGGAAATGAGGCCCAACGACTCCGCGGCCCAGAACTACCTGGGCTACATGTGGGCCGACCGGGGGGAGAACCTGGAGAAGGCCCACGTTCTGCTGGAGAAAGCCGTCGGCCGGGAACCTCGAAACGGCGCCTATCTGGACTCGCTGGGCTGGGTCCTTTTCCGGATGGGTAAGCTGGACGCCGCGCAGGTGAACCTGCTCGAAGCTCACCGACGCGAACCCGATGATCCGACCATCGAGGAGCACCTCGGCGACCTCTCCGAACGGCAGGGCAACGTCGCGCGGGCCGTCTCGCATTGGGAGCGCGCGCTGACACTCAAGCCCGACGAGCCCGACAAGGTGCGCAAGAAACTCGCGCGATTCGCCCCTCAGGCCTCCGGCGTGCAGCACTAGACCGCCGAGACTCCGTGACTTGCGGTTGGTGATTGGTGATTGCCTCGCAGAAACCCCCGCGTAATCCAAGATCCAAAATCCAAAATCGAAAGTTCCTCCTCGCGGTCCTCCTGCTCGTCGCTCTGGCACCCTCTTGCGCCGGGCGCCGGCAGCCGGTGTTCACTCCGGCGGCGCGGGAAGACGCCGAGCGCGCGATCGCCTCCTGGCGGGAAGCGGTCGCCCGGGCGGGCTCCCGCGGACCCGCCCGCCTCCTCTACGAGGCCCGCGTCTCGCAGGGCCCATTTCGGATGTCGGGCACGCTGGCCGTCCGGGAGGGACGGCGCACCGTGGACGCGACCCTCGCCGGCCCGTTCGGCGATCCCGTCGCCCGCTACGACGAAGGCGCCCTTCGGGGAAACCGCATCCGCCCGATCGCGATCGATAAGGAGGAATTGCGATGGCTCCTGGCCGGAGTCTGGAAGGGTTCCGCGGCCCCGGAAGTCGCCGGCATCGGCGGAGAGAACGCTCTCCTGCGCTGGAGCGAGGCGGAGCAGGTCGAGGGCGTGATCGAGGTTCCCCGAGGCCGCTTCAAGTCCTTGCGGATCACGCGTCCCGACGGCGCGATCGCCGCGATCTATTCCGGCGAGTCGGCCGGCTGGCCCGGCAGAATCGAGCTGGAAGACTTGAGAACCGGAAACACGTTGCGCCTCACGCTCCTCGCTGCCGAACCGGTCGATGAGTAGATGAGATGGTCCTCACCGCCGAGGCCCCGGCCAAGATCAACCGCGAGTTGCGGGTGGGTCCGCGGCGCCCGGATGGTTTTCACGAGATCCGGTCGCGCTTCTCCACGATCGACTTTTGCGACCGGCTCGCGGTAGAGGAGTCCAGCCGCCTGGAGCTCTCGTGCTTCGGGCTCCCGATTCCCTGCGGGGACACGAACCTCGTGGCGCGGGCCGCGCGAGCGCTGGCGGACCGGCTCGGCATCGCGGCTGCCGCCCGGATCCGGCTCGAGAAGAGAGTCCCCGCCGGTTCGGGACTCGGCGGAGGAAGCGCGGACGCCGCGGTGACGCTCCTTCTTCTCTCGAAGCTGTGGGGCTCGCGCCTGCGGCCGGAAGAGCTCTCGGAGGTCGCGGCCCGGCTCGGCAGCGACGTCCCCTTCTTCCTGTCCGGCGGAGAAGCCGACGTGGCTGGCCGCGGCGAACAGGTCGCGCCGCTCGGCGATTCGCCGCACCGGGAGATCCTGCTCTGGATTCCCCCCTTCCCGATCTCGACGGCTCAGGTCTACGCGACCTATGACCGGCTGAGGGACACGGCTTCCGCGCTTCCCGACGCACTGGAGATCGAAACGAGACTCGGTTTCCTCGGCCCCAACGACTTGGCATCCGCCGTGCTAGAAACAGAAAGGCAGATGGAGGATTACTTGCTGTCAGCCCGTCGGGTCGCGTCCGAGTCGGGAATCACCGGCTCCGGCTCGGCGCTGCTTCTCCTCGGCGTTGGCCCGGAAGGGGAGAAACGGCTGGCCGAGATTCATCCCGAAGCAACACTGAGGCGAGTCCGCACTCTCACCCGCGAAGAGTACAGGCTCCGAACATCCGCTTGAGGAGGCTCCCATGGAAATCACCCAGGTCAAGGTTTTTCCGGTCGACGAGGAAAAACTGAAGGCTTACGTTTCGATTGTCCTGGACGACTGCTTCCTGGTATCGGATCTGAAAGTCATCCACGGCCCCAACGGGCTCTTCATCTCGATGCCTTCGAAGAGGAAGAAGAACGGTGAGTTCAAAGACATCGCTCACCCGTTGAACCGCGAGACTCGGGAACAGATGGAGCACCGGATCCTGGAGGAATACGAGCGCGTGAGGGCGCAGACCCCCACCGCGCCGCCCGAGACCACCGCCGCCCCCTCCGAAGTCGCCTGAGGGAACTCTCCGACGGGGGATCTGCTCACGCTGGCCGAGTAGATCCTTCGCTTTGCTCAGGATGACAAGAATCCGAGCTTTCGCGCCCCCCGAGCCGCCTCACAGCCGCCTTTGAACCAGAAACCGCGGAGCGACGTTTGGCTGGGGCGGGAGGACTCGAACCTCCAGATGCCGGCTCCAAAGGCCGGTGCCTTACCGATTTGGCGACGCCCCAAACGGGCCTGTTCAGAATACCTCGTTTCTGCGCTCGCCTCACCGCCACGCAAGGGCATCGTAGTAGCAGGCCTCTCATGAGAAAACCAAAGCGGAAGGCTACACAGCATCCAAAGACCATTGGCTGGACTTGTCCAAAGTGCGGCGAGGCTCAGAGTTCTCTTGAGCCGGAAGAGGGCCGCGTACCATCCTTCCGCAGACCCGGTTGCGATGGCCGGTTTCCTCTGCCGACCGCGTCAAGATAAGCCAGCTCTCGCGGGTGGGGTGTGGAAGTCGAGAGGCGCCTCCGCAGCGAGGTGCAATCGCAACCGACAAGAGACCTTTTCGAGACGCTTTCCTGGCCGTCGCTCACGCGGCGTCTTGGGCGGATCCGGTAGAATCGGCGCGCTTGACCGCCAACTTCTCCTACGGGGAACTCAAGATCTTCTCGGGGCGCGCGCACCCCGCGCTCGCTCAGGAGATCTGCGAATACCTGGGAATCGCCCTGGGAGAGCTGACCCTCTACAACTTCTCCGACGGGGAGAACTACTGCCAGATCGACGAGAACGTGCGCGGCGCCGACGTCTTCGTCATCCAGCCGACGTGCAGTCCGGTCAACGACCACGTCATGGAGCTCCTCATCCTGCTCGACGCCCTGCGCCGCTCTTCGGCCTCGCGCATCACGGCCGTGATGCCCTATTTCGGATATGCGAGGCAGGACAAGAAGGACAGGCCGAGAGTTCCCATCGCCGCCAAGCTCATGGCGGACCTGCTCACGGCCTCGGGGGCGGACCGCATTCTGACGATGGACCTGCACTCGGCTCAGATCCAGGGGTTCTTCAACATCCCCGTGGACCACCTCTTCGCGGCGCCCGTTCTGCTCGACGCGATCCGGGAAATGAGCCTGGAGGATCTCGTCATCGTTTCCCCCGACGTCGGGGGAGTGGCGCGGGCGCGCGCGATCGGCAAACGGCTGGGAGCCTCGCTCGCGATCATCGACAAGCGGCGCACCGGTAAGAACGAGAGTGAGGTCCTGCATGTCATCGGAGACGTCGAGCGGAGAAACGTCCTGATCCTGGACGACATCATCGACACGGCCGGAACTCTCGTTCAGGCGGAGGAGGCCCTGCGCCGGCAGGGGGCCCGCAAGACCTTCGCCGCGGCCGTCCATCCTGTCCTCTCCGGCCCGGCCTTCGAGCGAATCGAAGCCTCGGGGCTGGAGTCCCTCATCGTGACCAACACCATCCCGGTGGATGCCGCCCTCGCCCGATGCTCGAAGATCCGGTCCTTCACGATCGCCCCGCTTCTGGGGGAGGCGATCCAGCGCATCCACCAGGGGACTTCCGTTTCCTCCCTTTTCGTGTAGAATGCCCCGTTTTGCGTCCGCGGCAGTTCGGCCCGAAGGCCGTGCGAAGGCGGACCAGTCGCGGGGAAGAACGGCATGAAAACCATCGAATTGAACGTCGAGAAACGCTCGACGATCGGCAAGAACGAAGCCCGGCGAGCCCGGGTGATCGGGAAGATTCCGGCCGTCGTCTACGGCGCCAAGAAGCCCACCGTTCCGATCAGCGTGGACCGGAAGGCCCTCACGGACGCTTTTCGGGGGGGCGCGGGAGAGAACGCGATCTTCCTTCTGAAGCTGGCCGGAACCGACCAGGCCCGGCACGTCATGATCAAGCAACTGCAGCAGGATCCCGTGTCGCGCAAACCGCTGCACATCGACTTCGTGCGGATCGAGATGACCTCGAAGATCCGGGTCCGGGTCTCCATAGAGATCGTCGGGGTCGCGGCCGGCGTCAAGACCGAAGGGGGCATCCTCGACACCGTCACGCGCGAGGTCGAGGTCGAATGCCTGCCGGGGAACATCCCCAAACACATGCCCGTGGACGTCACCGCGCTCTCGATCGGGGACGCCCTGAGAATCTCCCAGCTCGTCGCTCCCGAAGGCGTCACAGTCGTGGACGATCCGGAAAAAGTCATCGTCCACGTCACGCACCCGACGGCCGAGAAGGAGCCGGAGGTCGCGGCGGCCGAGGCCGCCCCCGAGATCACCGAGCCCGAGGTCCTCAAGAAGGGGAAGGCCGCGACCGAGGAAGAGGGAGAAGAAAAGGAGAAGGAGAAGTAGAAGCCTGCGCGCCATCGTCGGTCTCGGAAACCCGGGGGACCGCTACGAGAACACACGCCACAACGCGGGGTTCCGAGTGGTGGAAAGCCTGGCGTCGCGGGAAGGCATCAAGCTCCGCTCGCGGGAATCGCTCTCGCGGGTCGGGCGGGGAACGATCGAGCGTGTCCGGGTTCTCCTCGCTCTTCCCCAGACTCTCATGAACGCCTCGGGCGAGGCGGTCAACGCTCTTTGCAAGTCCAATGACATCGAACCCCGCGACGCGTGCGTCGTGTTCGACGATGTCGCGCTCCCCGTCGGGACCCTGCGAATGCGCGCGCGAGGCTCGGCCGGAGGCCACAACGGGATGGCCTCGGTCATCTCGAGCCTGGGCACGACGGAGATTCCGCGGCTTCGACTGGGCGTGCGGGGGGAGCGATACTCCCGCCGGCGCGACCTGGCGGATTACGTTCTCGAGTCCTTCGCGAAAGAGGACCGGGAACCGTTCGAACAGGCCGTGGAGCGGGCCGTCGAGGCTCTTCACGTCTGGCTCTCCGACGGGATCGATGCCGCGATGAAACTCGCGAATACGAAAACTTCCTCTCCGGAGTCGGCCTCGGCTTCGGATTGACATCCACGAGGAGGAAAAAATGAGGCTTTACGACATCGTCGTCCTGGTGACCCCGGATCTGAACGAAGAAGACGCCGCGAAGGTGACGGCCGATCACCGCAAGATCCTCGCCGACGGCGGCGCCACGCTCGTCAAAGACGAGTCGTGGGGGCGCCGGCGCCTCGCCTTCCCGATCCTGCGCAAGCGCGAGGCGTACTACCACCACTTTCAGGTCTCGGCGGAGCCGGCCCTGATCGCGGAAACGGAGAGACGGCTGAGGCTTTCCGATCAGGTGTTGCGCCACCTCGCCGTCCGCGCCGACGAGGAGCAGAAGCGTTCGGCCAAGATGGCGGAACGGATCCGCAAGAAGGCCGCGAAGAGGCCGCCGCGCCCGGCGCCAGCCATGGCGTCCGCCGCGGCGCCCCCGCCCGAGGCCGAAGCGCCGGAAAGGAGCCAGTCATGAGAAGCGTGCCGACCCGTTCGGGCGGAGGCCGCGGGGCCGCGCGAGACCGCGAAGGCAAGCCCACGACGCGAAAGAAATTCTTCGTGCGGCGCCGGAAGGTCTGCAAGTTCTGCGCGGAAAAGCTGGAGTACGTGGACTGGAAGGACATCAAGCTGCTCCAGTCGTTCATTCCCGAGCGCGGCAAGATCCTCCCGCGGCGGATCTCCGGGACCTGCGCGCTTCACCAGCGCAAGCTCCAGACGGCGATCAAGCGGGCGCGATCGATCGCTCTCCTGCCATACGCCACCGACTGATCGGACGAGACTCGGGATCCGGGACTCGGCCGCGGGACGGCCCGCCCCGGTCTCGATTCCCGATTGATCTGATGTCCACTGAATCTCCCCCCGGCGCAACGGAAACCCCCGCGTCCCCCGAGCGCGGCGGCGGCATGCGGGAGATCCTCATGGCGGGACTCGCCACGGCCCTGCTCTTCGGGGCGTTTCTGGTCCTGCCGATCGTGGGAGCGCTGACGCTTCCCCTCCTGCCGGTCCCGGCCGTCCGGCTCACGTTTCGAAGAGGAGCCGGGGCCGGCCTCTCGGCGGTCCTGGTGGCTTCGAGCCTGCTGCTCGGCCTCGGATTGGCGACCGGAGGAGCGGCGGCGGCGTTGGGCGTCGTTTTCTTCGCCGGGATCGTCACGGCCCTTCCGGCTCTGTCGGCGGCCTGGGTTTCCCGCGGCGCGGCCCCCTCGCGCGCATATCTTGTTCTCTGCGCGGCGGGTTTCCTCGTTCTCGCGGCCGGCCTGGGCCTTCGCTCCCTCGCGGGGGGAAGGACCATGAAGGCGGAGATCTCCGCCGCCTTCGACGACATGGCCCCGGCGGCGATCCAGTCGTACACGAAAGGCGGGATGGAGCCGGAGGCGGTGGCCAGGCTCAAGGCGACCCTCGCCGCGGCTCGCGACTTCTCCGTGAAGTACTGGGTGGGCCTGGTGGGAGCCTCCTGGATCCTCTCCGCGGCGATCGGCTTCTACTTCGGAGCCCGGGTCGCCCGTCCCGAGCCTTCCGCGGAAAAGGCGCGCTTCGACGGTCTTTCCGTGCCCGCCGCCGTCGTGGCGCTCTTCGTGGCGGCCGGAGCGGGAGCCGGCCTCGCTCCGAGCCCGCTGCGGGAGATCGCGGGGAACGCGCTCCTGCCGCTCTCGGCCTTGTATTTCCTGGCCGGCCTCTCTATCATCTGCCACTTCGCCCGGAAGTGGTTCCGGGCAAGGATCCTCCGCGTCGGCCTGTACGGACTGGCTCTCTACTTCCCGATCAACGTCGGGGTGGGGTTGCTCGGCCTCTTCGACTGGTACGCGGATTTTCGCCACCGAGGCGAGAAAGCGTAGAGACGTCATGAAAGTGATTCTGGCCGACGACGTTCGCGGGCTGGGGCACCGCGGCGATACCGTTACCGTCAAGCCCGGTTACGCCCGCAACTTCTTGTTTCCCCAGGGATTCGCCTACGAGGCCACCCAGGCGAACGTGCGCCGTCTCGGGGAAGAGAAGAAGAAATACGACGAGAAGACTCTCCACGAGAAGGTCGGCGCGGAAGCGGTGGCCAAGCAGATCGAAGGGATGAGGGTCGTCATCGCGAAGAAGGCGGGCGAGGAACTGACGCTCTACGGCTCCGTAACCCCTTCGGAGATCGCCGACGCGCTGGCGCAGCGCGGCATCCAGGTGGACCGCCGCAGGATCGAGCTGGCCGAGCCGATCAAGCGCCTGGGAGAGCATCGCGTTCACGTCCGCCTCCACCGCGACGTCACCACCGAGCTCATTGTAGACGTGCAGCCGATAGCACCGGTCACGGCCTAGCCGGCGCCGAGATCCAAGCCCTCGTTTAGAATCTTTTGGCCGCCGCTCGCGCAGCGAGCGCCTGCGGCCTGTCCAGCCGATAGCACCGGTAACGGCCTGACCGGCGCCGAAATCCAAGCCTTCGTTTGAAATCCTCTGGCCGCCGCTCGCGCAGCGAGCGCCCGCGGCCTGCCTGACCGGCACCGAGATCAGTTGGGTTTTGCGGGCGGGGAAGGCGTTGCCGGCGGAGGAATCCCCATCTCTCCGGCGTCTTCGCTGTTCTCGCCTTTTTTGGGCAGGTAGAAGGACTTCTGGAGGGACCAGGGCAGCCTCGTGATCTCCTCGGAGCGCGCGTTCCATTCTTCGGTCGGCTGCGAACCGGAGACGAAGGTCTCCAGAATCGGCCTGGGGCTCGAGGAAGTCGCTTTCAAGCCCGTGTCGTAGTCCACGGCGGTGAAGATCACGTTGGGAGGAGCGTCGAAATCGGCCTTCGGGTCGATGCGCCCCTTGTCCTTCATCTTCTCCAGGATGCGCATCCAGACCGGGAGCGCGACTTTCGCTCCCTCCATGCCGGGGCCGATGCTGACGGTCTTCATGTCGTTGCCGATCCAGACGCCCACGGTGTAACGGGGCGTCATCCCGACGAACCAGGCGTCGGTGAAGTCGCTCGTCGTGCCGGTCTTCCCCGCGATGTTCAGCTGCAGCTTCGCCGCCGCCGCGCCCGTCCCGCGCTGGGTCACGCCCTTGAGCATCTGGAGGAGCTGGAAGCACGCCTGGGGGCTCGCCACCTCGCGCGCGTCCGGATGGGTTTTCTCCAGCAAGTCGCCGTTGGCGTCCGTGATGCGCTCGAAGGCGTACGGAGTGAAGGCGAGCCCCTGGTTGGCGAAGACGGAGTACGCGGCGGTCAGCTCCGCCAGAGTCACCTCGAACGCGCCCAGCGCGAGAGATGGATACGCCTGCAGTTTTTCGTGGATGCCCAGGCGTTGCGCGGCCTCGATGACGTGGGAGAGGCCGACCAGCTGCGCCAGACGCACCGTCGGGACGTTGATGGAATGTTCCAGCGCGCGGCGCAGCGTCACGATCCCGCGGAACTTCCTGTCGTAGTTGCCCGGGCGGTAGGGGGGCTGCCGCGGGTCGATGACGATCGAGATCGGCCCGTCGAAGATCGTGTCTGACGGCGTGTAGCCGGCCTCGAGAGCGGCCAGATAGACGAAGGGCTTGAAGGTCGAGCCGGCCTGCCTCAGGGCCTGGACGGCCCGGTTGAACTTCGACTGAGTCCAGTCGTAGCCGCCGACCATGGCCCGGATCGCTCCGGTCGAGTTCTCGAGGATCAGGACCGCGCCCTGTTCTCGGGGCTCTTCCTCGAGGAGCAGCGCCCCGCCGTCCTTCCCCTTCTGCAGTGTGACGGTCACCAGGTCCCCGGGCTTCAGGATCCGGGTGGCCTGCGCCGCTCCGGTCCAGGAAAAACCCGACGACCGCAGAGGAAGAGTCTTGTCCGCGATCCGCACATCCGCCGACGCCGGCGAGACTTCCATCACGACGCCGCGCGTGGTGTCGCCTTCGTCAAGCCGCGCGTTCTCCCACGACGGGTCGACATAAGCGGCCAGGTCCGAATATCCCTCGGCGCGCAGGTTGCGGGGGTGGTGGAAGCCGTGACGCCGCGCCAGGCGGCGCAGTCCCCAACCCAGCGCCTCCTCGGAAAAGGCCTGGAGCTCCGGATCGAGAGTCGAGTCCACCCTCAGGCCCCGGCGATAGAGATCCTTCTCGCCGTAGGTTTTCTCCAGATACTGCCGGATCTCCTCGCAGAAATAGGGAGCGACGACCGTCTCTCGAAGAGCCGGCGAGGAAGGCAGCGGCTCCGCATCGGCGGCCGCGCGCTGCGCCTCGGTGATGTAGCCCTCGGCGCGCATGCGCCGCAGGGCCGTCGAGCGGCGGCTCCGGGCGAGCGCGGCGTTTCGAAAGGGCGACTGGTCTTCCGGACGCTGGATGATCCCGGCCAGCAGCGCGGCTTCCGCCAGTGTCACGTTCTTCAGGCTCTTGCCGAAGTAGTAGCGGGAAGCCGCTTCGAACCCGTAACTGCCGTGTCCCAGGTAGATCTCGTTGGCATACATCGTCAGGATCTGCTCCTTCGAGTAACGCCGCTCGATCTCGAAGGCGACGAGGTACTCGTTGATCTTTCGCGAGATCGTCTTGCGCGGCGAGAGGAAGATCGCGCGCGCGAGCTGCTGCGTCAGCGTCGAGCCTCCCTGCGCATAGCGCTGGCGGCGCACGTCGGAGGCGACGGCCGAAACGGTGCGGACCAGATCCACGCCCCCGTGGCGGTAGAAGTTCTTGTCCTCGGTTGCGACGATCGCGTTGCGAAGCACGGCCGGGATCTCGGCTCGCGAGATCAGGATCCGGCGCTCGATGGCGTAGCGGGCGATCGTCGAGCCGTCATTGGCCCGGATCTCCGTGATGATGTCGGGGCGGTAGGTCTCCAGCTCCGACACCCGAGGCACGCGGACCAGACCCGTGGCCGCCGAGCCCGCGATGCCCCCGAGGACCCCGGCCACGAGAAGCGGTATCACGACGAACAACACTCTGCGGCCCACGCTCCGATTGTACGCGCCCGGGTTGGGCCGGGGCATCGGCTGCTGTGCTATAAGCCCTTCCCCTGTGAGTGCCCCGGTCCCGCCGGTCGTTCCGGCTCCGATCGAACCCGCGGCGGCCCCCCGCGGCTGGGGGAAGAAGCTCCTCCTCGGCTGCGGCGTGGTCGCCCTGATCATTGCAGCCTGCCTGCTCGGCCTCGTCCTGTACCTGCGCCAGCATCCCGAGACGGCCACCGATTTCGCGATGAAGCAGGTCGAAACACACTACGCGGCGGACGTCACGCCCCAGGAGAAAGCGGATCTCCAGGCGGCTTACGCCGAATTCCGGACGGCGCTCAAAGCGCACCGCGTGGCGCGGGAGCCGCTCGAAGGGATGCGCTCGCGCCTCATGATGGGCGGCTCGCAGAACGAGATCTCGCGCGAGCAGGTTCGGGATCTCACGGCGATCTTCCGACAGGCCGTCTCGTCCGGATCCTCTCGCGGAATCTCCGGTTCTCCGCCGCTTTCTCCGCGCCCTTCCCCGTGAGCCCGCGTCCCGGAACCAGAGAGAAGCCCTCCCGGCCTTCCCCGGTCCTCAAGCCCGGCTCCTACAAGGAGGCCCAGTCCGCCGCGGGAGGCCGGTTCCGGCTCCAGACGGAGTTTTCTCCTCAGGGAGATCAGCAGCAGGCCATCGACCGGCTCGTCGAAGGATTGAACGAGGGGCGGCGCGACCAGGTTCTCCTCGGCGTGACCGGGTCGGGCAAGACGTTCACCGTCGCCAGGGTCATCGAGAAGGTGAACCGCCCGACCCTGGTCCTGTCGCACAACAAGACCCTCGCGGCGCAGCTCTATCAGGAATTCCGGTCCTTCTTTCCGGGAAACGCGGTCGAGTACTTCGTCTCCTACTACGACTATTACCAGCCCGAGGCCTACATCCCACAGTCCGATACCTACATCGAGAAGGAGACTTCCCGGAACGAGGAGATCGACAAGCTGCGCCTGGCCGCATCCAAGGCGCTCTTCGAGAGGCGCGACGTCATCGTCGTGGCGTCGGTCTCCTGCATCTACGGACTCGGTTCCCCCGAGGCCTACTACGACATGCTGGCGTATCTGCAGGTCGGCGACCGCTCCGGCATGCCCGCCCTCCTCTCCCAGCTCGTGGAAATGCAGTACGAGCGCACGAACCTGGATCTGGCGCGCGGGAACTTCCGCGTGCGCGGAGACGTCGTCGAGATCCATCCCGCCTACGAGGACATGGGAGTGCGCGTCGAATACTTCGGCGATGAGATCGAGAAGATCACCCGGACCGATCCCCTGCGGGGGACCGCTCTCGAGCGCCTGGACCGCGTCGCTCTCTATCCCCGAACCTTCTACGCGACGCCGCGCGAGACGCTGGACCGGGCCGTCGGGACGATCCGCCAGGAGTTGGACGAGCGCCTGGCGGAGCTGACCGCGGCGGGGCGGCTGCTCGAGGCGCAGAGGCTCCACCAGCGCACGATGTTCGACATCGAGATGATCAAGGAGCTCGGCTATTGCAACGGCATCGAGAACTACTCCCGCCATCTCTCGGGGCGCCGCCCGGGAGAGCCTCCGCCCACGCTGATCGATTACTTCCCCGGGGACTTCCTGCTCGTCGTGGACGAGTCTCACGTGACGCTGCCTCAGGTGCGGGGGATGTACCACGGCGACCGCTCGCGCAAGGAGGTCCTGGTCGAGTATGGCTTCCGGCTCCCCTCGGCGCTGGACAACCGGCCCCTGACCTACCCGGAGTTCGAGGCGCGGCTCAACCAGGTCCTCTACGTCAGCGCGACGCCGGCTTCCGAGGAGCTGGCCAAGACGGGGGGAGAAGTCGTCGAGCAGGTGATCCGGCCGACGGGGCTTCTCGACCCGGTCATCGAGGTGCGTCCGGTCAAGGGGCAGGTGGACGACCTGCTGGGAGTCGTCCGGGACGCCGCCGGGCGCGGCGAGCGGGTCCTCGTGACGACGCTGACCAAGCGGATGGCGGAAGAGCTGACCACGTACTTCTCGGAGGTCGGCGTGCGGTGCCGGTATCTCCACTCCGACATCGAGACGCTCGACCGCGTCACCATCCTGACGGACTTCCGGCGGGGAGTCTTCGACTGCCTGATCGGGATCAACCTCCTGCGGGAGGGACTCGACCTCCCGGAGGTCGCCGTCGTGGCGATCCTGGACGCCGACAAGGAGGGCTTCCTGCGCAGCGAGACCTCGCTCGTCCAGACGGCCGGCCGGGCCGCTCGCAACCTCCACGGGCGAGTCCTCTTCTACGCCGACGCCGTGACCGACTCGATGCGCCGGGCGATCGAGGAGACGCGGCGCCGCCGCAAGATCCAGGAGACTTACAACCGCGAGCACGGCATTGAACCCGCCTCGATCGTCAAGCAGATCAACTCTCCTCTCGTGCGCCTCTCCAGCCTCGACTATCACGACGCCCTGATCGCTCCGCCGCCCCCCGACCTGCCCGACGGCGAGTCCCTGCGCCGCCGGATCGCGGACCTGGAGAAAGCGATGAAGGCCGCCGCGAAGGAGCTCGACTTCGAGCGCGCCGCCCAGTTGCGGGACGAGCTGCGAGGCCTGCGCGAACTCCAGATCTTCCGCTAGGAATCGGCGGACGCCGATTCCTAGCGCGTCAGATCCAGTGACAGGCGCGGGCGAACCCGGCCACGATGAGCAGGAAGGCGACCGACGCCACGATCAGCACCGCCGCGCTCTTGCGCTTGGGCAGACGCTGGCGGGTGTAGAAGCCCGTCTGCCATCTTTCGATCTCCCGGCCGCACTTGGGGCAGGTGGAATCGTCGAGACCGACGGCCGCGTAGCAGTACGGGCATTCCTTCATCGCTGTTCCACTGACTCGATCATAACCACATTCGGGATCGGGTTGGCCGCGATTCCGGAGTCCGAACCCCGAATTTGTGCGGCGCGTTAAACTGATCGCATGGCCTCGCCGCGCCGCCCTCCCGAGAATCTCCCGGACTCGCCGGGCGTCTACCTCTTCCAGGGGTCCCGGGGCAAGGTCCTCTACGTGGGAAAGGCCACGTCTCTGAAGAAACGCGTTGCCTCCTACTTTTCCCACGATGCCAGGGACAGCAAGACGGAGGCGCTGCTCGACGCCTACCACGACCTCGAAACGATCGGAACGAACACGGAGCTGGAGGCGCTGCTTCTGGAGAACGCGCTCATCAAGAAACATCACCCCCGGTACAACGTCTGCCTGCGGGATGACAAGACTTACCCCTACATCAAGGTCACGACCGGCGAGCCATGGCCCCGGGCTCTCGTGACCCGGCGAGTGCTGGAGGACGGCCACTCCTATTTCGGGCCTTTCTGGGGGGGGCTCGCGCGCCGGATCATGCGGATGATCACCCGCCACTTCCAGATCCGCACCTGCGCGATCGAGATCGACGGCAAGCTCCCGCGCCCCTGCCTCTACTACGACCTCCACGCCTGTCTGGGCCCCTGCGTCTCGGGCCTGACGACGAAGGAGGCCTACGACGAGGCCGTCGCCGACGTCGTTCTCTTCCTGCAGGGGAGGAACCGCGAGCTGCTGCCGCGGCTGGACGAGAAGATGCTCGCGGCCTCGCGCGAGGAGAACTACGAGCTGGCCGCGGCCTACCGCGACGCCATTCGAACGGTCGAGGACGTGGCGGAGAGACAGCTCGTGCAGTCCCTGAAGGGGGAAAGCGTGGACGCCTTCGGGTTCTTCGAGGCCGGCGGCGACGTGTCGGTGTGCGTGCTCGTCGTGCGCGGGGGAGTCCTCCAGGACCGGCGGGAGTTCTTCTTCGAGAAGTCCGAGGAGGTCGAGCCCGTCGCCTTCCTGGAGGCGTTCCTCACCCAGTTCTACGACGTCAATCCGTTTCTCCCCTCGGAAATCCACCTCCCCGTCGAGATCCCTCGCGGCGAGCTCCTGGAGGAATTCCTTCTCTCGCGGCGGTCGGCGAAGGTCCTCGTGCGGGTACCCAGGCGCGGCGCGGCCCGCGAGCGCGTGGAGCTGGCGAACACGAACGCTCAGCAGCGGCACCGAGTGCGTTTTCGCCGCGCCGGCGGAGAGAATCAGCTCGCGCTGGAGCGGCTGGCGCGGGTCCTGGACCTGTCCGTGCCGCCCCGGAGGATCGAAGCCTTCGACATCTCTCACCTGCAGGGCACCGACAGCATCGCTTCGGTGGTAGTCTTCGAAGAAGGGAAGCCCAAGAAATCCGACTACCGGCTCTTTGGCATTGCTTCTCAGAGCCTGCTGGCGCCCGACGATTTTCGCAGCATGGCGGAAGCGGTCGAGCGCCGCTACCGGCGCCTTCGTGACGAGGGTCGGGCAATGCCCGACCTCGTCGTCGTGGATGGCGGCCGGGGCCAGCTTCAGGCCGCGCTGACGGCCCTGGACCGGGTGGGCGTCGAGCTGCCGGTGGTGGGCCTGGCCAAACGGGAGGAGGAGATCTGGCTGCCGGACCACCCTGATCCGGTTCGCCTCTCCCACAACGACCCGGCCTTGAAGCTCGTCCAGCGCCTGCGCGACGAGGCCCACCGCTTCGCCATCACTCGGCACCGCGGACGGCGCGGCAAGCGCATGCGCGAGACGAGCCTGACGGATATTCCGGGCGTGGGCCCAACGCGGGCACGGATCCTCTTGCGGCGGTTCGGATCGCTCGCGGGGCTGGCGGCGGCACCGTCCGCCGAGATCGAAGCCGCCGTCGGGCCATCCACGGCGCGGGCGGTCCGCGACTACCTGGAATTGACCAGAGGGTACGGCGCGGCTCAGGACCCGCCACTGGAAATGGTGGCGGAGGGTCCTCAAGAAGAGGCCACGCTGGAGTTGTCCGAAGAGATTTCCGGACCCCGCACCGCATGAGGTCCGCCTTCGAGAGTGGCGGGGATATCCGGAGCGTGGATCTCCTGG
The DNA here is from genome assembly GCA_963837495.1 of uncultured Acidobacteriota bacterium. GTDB lineage: Bacteria > Acidobacteriota > Thermoanaerobaculia > UBA5066 > Gp7-AA6 > JAWOLE01. The sequence goes on from CAWINF010000003.1 coordinate 498,996, forward strand.
TTGCCCTCGCTTCCCTCTGGCGGGCAAGGGCCGGCGGCTCGCTTCGATTCTCCCGGCCGGGCGCGACGGCCGCATTCGATCTGATCGAGGGCGAGATCGTGCAGTCGCTCTCCTCGCAGCCCCAGTTCGACACGGCGGCGATCCTGACGCGCGCGGGCAAGCTGGACGCCGGGGCTCTGGAGAAACTCCCGCGCCCTCCGGGGGAAGACCCCTCCCTCGCCATCCTGCAGGCCGGGATGATCAGCGTGAAGGAGTGGAGGTGGGGGCAGAAGATCCGCGCGATCGAGATCCTCTCGGACGTGCTCGGATGGCTGGAAGGCGAATATTCCTTCGACCCGGCGGCGATTCCGGCGGAGGGCGATTGGAGGCTTCCGGTCCCGAGGCTGGTGCTGGAGCTCTTCCTGCGCTCCCGCGACCGGACCCTCGTCGAGCACTCTCTGGGGCCGTCCGACCTGCCGCTTCTTCGCGCCGAAAGGTTCGACGAGGAGTTCGAGACCTTCGGACTGACGTCGGACGCCGGCGCCGTCGTTGCCCTCATCGACGGGAGCACGAGCGCGGAGGAAATCGCGGAGCGGGCTCCCGCCGAGGAGTTCGCTGTCCTGAAGCTCCTGGCCGCTCTGACGACGCTCGGCCTCGTGCACCCGGTGGAAGCCGCTCCCGAGCCCGGAGGCGAGACCGCGCCCCCGATCCAGCCGCAAGCCGAGACGCCGAATCCCGTTCGAGGGGAGCCGCGGGCGGAGCCCGAACGGGAGCCCGCTCCAGAAGCCGAGGAGGAATCGAGACCCTTCGCGGCGGAAGCGCGAATCGAGGAGCGACTCGTGGAGCCCGCTCCCGAGTCGGCGGCCGAACCGGCCGGACCCGCGCCGCGGGTCCCGGCGGACATCCTGCCCGAGATCGCCGAGCCCCGGTCCCCGGCGCGGGCGCATGGCGAGGATTTCGGGCGAGCGCTTCCGGTGCCTCCGGCCGATACGCCCTCTTCCGGCCGGGCGAATCGCTCCGGAGCGCTCCTCGCGGCACTTCTGGCAGCACTCATCCTGGCTGTCGCGGCGCTCGTGATCGTGCGATCTCGCGGAGCCTCCCGTCTGCCGACGGCCGCCGCGAAATTGCAGCCGACGGCGCGGGAGAATCCCGTCTTTCCGCCGGCGGAGACGGCGGTGCCTCTGCCGCCGCGCGGAGCGCGGGAGGCGCGGCCGTCTCCTTTCGCCACGCGGCCGGCGGCGATCCCGCCGGCCCTTGCCCCGACCGTGGCTCCCCGACCCACGCTGGCGCCGACGCGCGTTCCGACTCTTGCGCCGCCCACGAAACCGCCAACCCGCGTCCCCACGTCCCGTCCGCCGACCAGGGCGCCGATGCGGGTTCCGACCCGCCTTCCGACCCGTGCTGAACCCACGAGGCTTCCCACTCCGGTCCCGACGCGGCCGCAGGCCACGCGCCCGCCCGCGAAGGTCCCGACGAGACCGCCGACACCGGCCCCGCCTACCGCGGTGGCCGCGGCGCGCGGGGAGACGACCCGGGCGGCGTGGATCGCGAGAGCCGAAAGAGACCGCAAGGCGCTTTCGAAGCGCCGCAACGTCCGCTACGCGGTCCAATTGGAGCTCGCCTGCGAGGTGGAGACTCTCGAGAAGGCCTGGAAATGGGACAGGCCTGCCGGCACCCTGTGGCTCCTCACGACGTCCTACCGCGGGCGGACCTGCTTCCGGGTGATGTGGGGAAGGTTCGCGAGTCTCCCCGAAGCGAAGCAGGCGAAGGCAAGAGTGCCCGAATTCTTCGTGGCGCCGGGCAACCGTCCCACGGTCGTCTCCGTCCGTTAAGCCCGCAGGCCGGCCGGAAAGATCCGGGTCAGGCGACGCGGGGAGCCGCCGTCTGCTAACCTGAGAGCCAGAACCGATGAAACCTCCGGATGCTGGATTCAAGGGCTCGCTGGCGGAGACGCCGCTGCCGCAGGTGCTGCGACAGATCTTCCTGGGAGGACTGAAGGGGACGCTGCAGGTCATCCGGCGCGACGAGACCCGGAACCTGTTCTTCCAGAAGGGAGAGCTCTGCACCGCGACGTCGTCCCGGGAAGCCCAGAAGATCGGCGCCTTCCTGAAGCGCCGCGGCTGGATCACGGACCAGGACCTGGCCTGGGCGCTGGAGACGGTCGCGCGGCAGGGCCGGGTCCGGCTCGGAAAGATTCTTGTGGAACGCGGCCTCGTTTCCCGCTCGGTGCTGGATGCCGAGGTGAAGCGTCTGGTGGAGGAGATCGTCTTCACGACCTTCGAGTGGGAGCAGGGGGATTACGGCTTCATTCCCTCGGCGGGAAGGGTGGACCCGGACGTGGCGCTGAGCCTCTCCACCGCGGCGATCATCGTCGAGGGAATCCGGCGCCTCCCCGAAAGCGACGCCTTCCGCTCTCGTCTGGGCGACGGAAAACGCATTCTTGCCCTGGCGAGAGTCCCACAGCTGCGCTACCAGTATCTTCCCCTGGCGCCGCAGGAAGCCTACCTGCTGTCTCGCGTGGACGGGAAGGTGAACCTCGACGCGCTCCTGAAACTCGGAGGAGCCTCCCGCGCGGCCGCGGCGAAGACGCTCTACGCCCTCTTGTCCTGCGGGATCGTGGAATGGAAAGGCGACCGATCCGTTCTTTCGGAGGCCTCCGGGCTCGACCGCTTGAATGTCGAGGTCCAATCGCAACCCGCGGCCGCCCCTGTTTCGCCGGGCCACGCCGAGATGGTCCGCAACACCTATCGCAGGATCGACTGGCTCACGCACTACGAGTTGCTCGGCGTCGCGCCCGGGGCGACGGCGGAGGAGATTCGACAGGCCTATTTTGAAAGGAGCCGGTTGTTTCATCCCGACCTGCGCCACCGCGCGGACCTGGCGGATTGCGCGAAAGAGCTCTCGACTGTTTTCGGGCGCCTGAAGACGGCCCACGACACGCTCTCGGACCCGGAGACCCGGGCCGAATATGACTCCAGCCTCGCCGCTCCCGCGGACCTGCTGATCGACTCCGAGTCCGATCCGCAGCAGCGCATCGCGTTGGCGGCCAGGAGCTACGCCCGCGCGCGCGAGTTGATCGCCGAGAAAGACTTTCACCCGGCCGTCGAGATGCTTCGGGAAGCCATCCACTTCGTCCCCGAGAACGCGGAATACCGCTTCTGCCTCGGACAGATCCAGCTGCAGAACGCCAACTGGGTCGACAGAGGCCTGGAGAACCTGATGGATGCGGCCCGCCTGGAACCGAGGCGGCAGGAGTACCTGCGCGAGGCCGCCCAGGCGCTGCACGATCACGGGCGCCGGGATGAGGCTCTCCTCTTCGCGCGCCGCGCCGTGCATCTGGAGCCCTCGTCCCAGAACCAGGAGCTCTTGAACATCGTGCTGGGGCGTGCCGAGAAGTCCTTCCCACCGTCCCCCCGGCCCCAGTCCCCTCATGCGCCGGAGGGGCCCTCGGACGATCAGGAGCTCGCCGAAAAGCCTCGGTCCGGTCTCCTCGCCCGGCTGTTCCGGCGCCGAGCGTGACGGCGATCCTGACCGGCCTCGGGCTGGCGGCGGCCGCCGGTTTGAACGCGTGGGCGGTCCTGCTGCTGTTCCACGGCCTCGTGCGGCTCTTGCCTCAGGACTTTCCCGGGCCCGTGACCGGATTCCTGGCGAGCCCCTTCGTCCTGCAGCTCGCGCTCGTCCTCTTTCTCGCCGAGTTCATCGTGGCGAAGATTCCGCTGGCGGATCGGATCTGGGAGGCCATCCACACGCTCCTGCGGCCGATCGTGGGCGCGCTTCTCGCTCTCGCTTGTGTGGCTCTTCCCTCCTGGCCGGCGCGGGCCGGCATCGCGCTGGCGGCGGCCGTCGTCACATTCAGCGCGCACGCCGCCAAGTCCACGACGCGATTGACTTCCACCGCGGCCACGCGGGGCTTCACGCAATTCGCCCTTTCCCTGGCCGAGGACATCGTCGCGGTCGTGCTCGCGGTCCTTCTCTTTTTCCAGCCCTGGCTGACGGCGCTGGTTCTCTCGACCCTGCTCATCCTCCTCCTGACGCACGGATCCCGAGTCCAGCATGCTCTCGGCGTCCTGTTCTTCCGCATCGCCCATCCCCGCAGGCGCGCCCCGCGCGTCTAGCGAATTTCGAAATTCGAATTTCGAAATTCATGCCCTATTTTCTCGACGGAAACAACCTGATCGGTCACGCGAGAGCGACGGCGCGGCCCTCCGAGGAAGACCGCCAGTCCCTCGTGTCCGAGGTCGCCGAACGGCTGCGAAGGACGCGCGCGAAGGCCGTGCTCTTCTTCGACGGGCCTGGAGAGAAGAGGACCTCTCTGGGAAACCTCGTGATCCGGGAGGCCGGGTCCGCCGGAGCCGACGACGCGATCCTCCGGGAGATCGGGAGTTCCCGGACGCCCCGGGAGGTCGTCGTGGTGACGGCGGACCGAGACCTCGCCCGCCGCTCCCGCGACGCCGGTGCGGCATCCCTGTCCCCCGACGAGTTCTGGAGCCGATTCGGAGTCTCGACGCGCGCCGGGTCGCCGGAAGAAGCCGCGAAGGTGGACGTCGAAGACTGGCTCAAGTATTTCGAAGACGAGAACAACCGGCAGAGATAGAGCTCCGCGGCGCCATGCTAAGATTCGTTCGGCTCCGAGCAGGCCACGCGATCGCCCCGAGCAATCGGGGAGGAAAGTCCGAACTCCGAACGGGCGGCATGCCGGGTAATACCCGGTCGCGGCAACGCGAAGGAAAGTGCCACAGAAAAGAAACCGCCCTCCGAGTCCTTCCGGGACCGGACGGTAAGGGTGAAACGGCGCGGTAAGAGCGCACCGCCCCGACGGCAACGGAGGGGGCACGGTAAACCCCATGCGGAGCAAGGCCAAATAGGGAGATGCAGGGCGCCCGTCCCGCCCCGCCTCGCGCGGGACATCTCCGGGTCGGCCGCTTGAGCCCGAGGGCGACCTCGGGCCCAGAGGAATGATCGCGACCCCGAGCGATCGGGGGACAGAATTCGGCTTACAGGCCCGCTCGGAGCCTTTGTGATCGTGGCCGTCCGGGCAAACGCTCGGGTATCGCTGCGATCCAAACGGCTCAAACTGGAAGCGGTTTAGCTCCGTAGATATTATTTGGAGATGAGAAGACTCGGCGAAGCCGCTGTTTCGTCTCTCCTGTACGTGCTCACCACTGCGATGAGCGCCGCTCAGTCTCTCCCGTGTCCAGTAGAAAGTCTCACCGTGGATCCCTCCAATCCCTTGGTCTTGTACGCAACCGGCAGCGGCGGCCTCTTTGGCAGCATTGACGGGGGACCCACCTGGCGTCTTCTTTATGCAGGAGGCGCAGGGAATCCCGCAGTCGATCCGGGCGACAGCCAGCATCTCCTTCTTTCGTCGGGCAAAGGTCTGGTGGAATCGCAGGACGGCGGCCGGAGCTGGACGGAATTGGCCGTTCCACCGCCTCCCCTTCCGGTCCTGCGGAGACTTAGCGGTGTGGCGATTGATCCTTTCGAGCGCGAGACTCTTTACGTCGTCGGGTCTTACGGGCCAGGCACCGGCATCTTCACATTCGTTTACTTATACAAGAGTGTCGACGGTGGCCAGAGTTGGAACTCCGTGCTCTCCGCAGCCGAGGTGATGACAGCACCCGTCCTCGACCCGTCTTCGGCGGGGAGACTCCTCGTCGCCGTTTGGGGAGGCGCCTATACCTCGGCCGGTCCTCTGCTCGGCGGTGTGCTGATGAGTCAAGACGGCGGCTTGACCTGGTCGACCAGCCTGGAGGGGACCTTTGGCAACGATCTGGTGGCGGATCCCGCAGATCCGAGGGTCCTCCACGTCAAGATCGCTTGCAACACATACGCGACTTCGGATCGGGGGAGAACGTGGCAAGTGTTTCCGCTCGTGAACGACTGTCACGTGGATAATCTGGTCGCAGGTCCCTCCGAGGTTTTTGCGAACGGTGTAGATGGCGTTCTGATCAGTCGCTCCGGGTCGCTCGGCTGGCAACCCTTCCTGCCTCCCGGAAACACGGTGCTCGCGGCCGATCCTTCCAACGGCGACGTGTTGTATCTGCGTAACGGGAGCGCTCTTCTCAAGAGCGTTGACGGCGGACAGACTTTCAGGGTTCTGTGCGGCTTGCTCCTCCGGGATGTTCGGAGATCGGGTCCTCGCGGCGCTGTGAGGGTGGTCCGGGAGCGTCAGTAGCAGCAGGGAGGTCTTCCCTTACACTGGGCCCCTTGGAAGAATGGGTACTTCCGCGCAGGCTGTCGCCCGGTTCGAAGATCGGCGTGGCGGCGGTTTCGGGGCCGGTAGACGAGGAGAAGCTCGAAAGCGGCATCGCGGTTCTTCGGGCGAAGGGCTACACGGTCGTCGAAGCATCGAATCTGCGGGCGCGGCGCGGGTTCCTGGCGGGAAAAGATGAGGAGCGCGCCGCCGGGTATCGCGCCTTGCTCTGCGATCCTTCTGTCGACGCGATCTTCTTCGCGCGCGGAGGGTACGGAGCGTCGCGCGTCCTTCGGCACCTCGACGTCGAGGAGATGCGGGCGAACCCGAAGATCCAACTTGGGGGGTCGGACCTGACGGCGCTGTTTGCCTGGATCCAGCGGCACTCCGGGCTCGTGACGTTTTACGGGCCGATGGTCGCTGTCGAGATGGCGGCGCAGACCGGGGATCTCGGGTGGGAGGCGATGCTGCGCGGCGAACCGGTCGAGCCGCACGCGATCGCACGGGAAGATGTGATCACGCCGGGAACTGCCGAGGGAATCCTCATGGGCGGGTGCCTCTCGCTTCTTGCTTCGCTTTGCGGAACGCCGGAGGCGGTCCGCGGAGAAGGAGCGATTCTCTTCTGGGAGGATACGGGAGAAGAGACCTACCGGCTCGACCGTTTGTTGACCCAGCTCGAACGCTCGGGTACATTCGAGGGACTGCGAGGCATGGTGATCGGCTCGGTCGTGCCGCTGCGCAACGCTGAATCATCCGAGACCGTTCGGGAGTATCTCTTCGACCGGTTTGCCCGCGCGCCGTTTCCCGTCGCGACGGGTCTGGCCGCCGGCCACCTCCCGCGGCCGCGGACGCTCCCACTGGGAGTTCGCGCGCGCCTGGATCTGGAAGAGTCGCCGCGGCTCTCTCTGGCGGGGCCCGCCGTCCGATGAGCCTCCTGTCGCCGCCCAGGGCCGACAGGGACGCGCTGTCGCGGTATCTGGTCGCGTTCCCCGCGGGAACGACTATCTACCTCGAAGGAGAGATCGGGACCGATATGTACGTCGTTCGCTCCGGGCAGGTGGAGATCACGCGGGAAACGGCGGGAGAGAGTCGCGTGGTCTCCCGGCCTCGAAAAGGCGACTTCTTCGGAGAGAGGAGCGTGCTCGAAGATCTGCCGCGCGAGGCCACGGCACGTGCCCGCACCGACGTGGAGGTCATCCGCGTCAACGGCGCGGCGCTCGAGGCGATGCTGAGGAGCCGCCCTCAGATCGCTCTTCGGATGATGCGCGATCTCTCGCGGCGGCTCCAGGAGACGCAGGCCGGGTTGGAGGGAGGGCCGGCGCGGAGGGCGCCGGAGACTCCGCCCGACGCGGACGAGCACCTCTGCCGGCTCGTCTCCGCCGACGGCGCCATGCGCTTCGCCGTCAATCGAGACGGGGATACCGTGGTCGGGCGGGCCGGCACGGTCACCCAGGAGATGCCCGACGTGGACCTCACTCCGCTCGATCCCAAGCGCTCCGTCTCGCGGCGGCACGCCCGGCTCTATCGGATCGAAGCGACGATCTACGTGATGGAAGAGCTCGGCGCCGTGAACGGGACTTTCGTCAACGACGCGCGCCTGGCGACGGGCGTTCCGGCGGCGATCCACCACGGGGACGTCCTGAAGCTCGGTGTCGTGGCCCTTACGTTTTGGAACCCATCGGCATAGAAGAGCCTCCCAGGGCGCCGGCCGGCGGAGGGCCGGCGGCGCTTTCTCTTCGGGATCCCGCCGCGCGCATTCCCCAACTGGGGCCCGCGCGCGCGACCCGGCTCGCGCAGGAGGGCATTCGAACCGTGGGAGACTTCCTGCTGTCGCTCCCCTTCCGCTATGAAGACCGGCGCCGCTACGGCACGGTGGCCACGCTCGCGGCAGGGGAGGCGGCCACGCTTCTGGTCCACCTGCGCGGCGTCCGGTCCGCCAGGATGCGGCGAGGAAGCCTGCGCCTCGAGGCCATCGCTGACGACGGCACCGGAGCCGTCCGCGTGGTCTGGCACAACCGGTATCCCTCCTTCGGCGAGAAAGCGCAGTCGGGCAAGGCGCTCGTGCTCTTCGGAACGCCGATCGTGACGCCGCGCGGCGAGCTGCGGCTGGAAAACCCGGAGACCGAGTTCTTCGAGACCGGAGAGGAGGCCGATCCGCTCCACTCCGGCCGAATCGTCGGGATCTACCACCGTGTCGCCGGCATCGCGCCCAGAGCGTGGCGGGCGTTTGTCCGGACAGCGCTGGACAACCTCGCGCCGAAACCGGCAGCGGCGGGCCCACCGCCGGAGGAGCTGCTGCGCGCTTTGGAGGGCGCGCATTTCCCGGCGAGCGACCGAGAGGCCGAGACCTCGCGGCTCCTGCTCGCGCGCGAAGAGCTCCTCGTGCTCGCCGCCGCGATCGAGCGAAAGCGCGCCCGGCTGCGGGAGCGCTCCGGAATCGTTCTGCGAGCGGACACGGCCCTGCGGGAAGCGGCGAGGAGAGCGCTGCCGTTCCGGCTGACGGGAGCCCAGAAGCGGGCGCTGCGGGAGATCGCCGCGGATCTCTCTTCCGGCCGGGCGATGGCGCGACTTCTCCAGGGGGACGTCGGAAGCGGCAAGACCGTCGTGGCGGGCCTCGCGTTTCTCCTCGCCGCGAGAAACGGCGTGCAGGGCGCGCTCATGGCGCCCACGGAAATCCTGGCCGAGCAGCACGCCGCGGCCCTGGCCGGGCTGCTGGAGAAGACCGGCGTGCGCCTCGGGCTCCTCACGGGACGGGCGCGCGGACGCCCGCGCCGGGCGCTTCTGGAGGCCCTGGTCTCGGGCGAGGTGGACCTGCTCGTGGGCACGCATGCCCTGATCGAGTCTCCGGTGAAATTCCGCCGGCTGGGGTTGATTGTCGTGGACGAGCAGCACCGCTTCGGAGTCGCCCATCGGGCCCGGCTCTTTCGCAAGGGAGAGTCCCCCCACGTTCTCGTCATGACGGCGACACCCATTCCGCGCTCTCTGGCCTGGGCGATCTACGGCGAGCTGGACGTGTCGGTGCTGGACGAGAAGCCGCCAGGGAGAACGCCGGTCGTGACCCGAGTGCGAGAGGAGGGCGGCCGGGACCGCGTCTACCGCTTCGCGGCCGAGCGCGTGCGGGCGGGAGAGCGCGTCTACGTCGTCGTGCCCGCGATCGAAGAGGGTCCCCGTGAAGTGGCGGCGACGCGCGAGACCGCGGAACGGATCGCGGCGGCGGCGCCGGGCGTGACGATCGCGACGCTGCACGGCCGCATGCCGCCGGAGGAGCGGTCGCGCGTCCTGGCGGACTTTACGGCCGGCCGGGTCGGGATCCTCGTCGCGACGACCGTCGTGGAAGTCGGGGTGGACGTTCCCGAGGCCACGTTCATGGTGGTCGAAAACGCGGAAGTCTTCGGCCTCGCGCAGCTCCACCAGCTCCGCGGGCGGGTCGGCAGGAGCACCCGTCCTTCCTGGTGCGCCCTGATCGTCGGAGACCGGGCGGGCGAGGAGGCCAGGGGCCGTCTCTCGATCCTCGAGAAAACGTCCGACGGGTTTCTCATCGCGGAAAAGGACCTGGAGGCCCGGGGACCGGGAGACCTCCTGGGGAGCCGCCAGTCGGGTCTTCCCTCCCTGCGCGTCGCCGATCCGATCCGGGATCTCGCGCGGCTGGCCGAAGTCCGGCGCGAAGTCGTCGAGCGTCTGGGCCGGGGAGAGGAGATCGTCAGCGACCTGTTCGGATACCCGTGAGCTCGGATCACCCGATCTCAAGTCGCCGCCGTGATATGGATTAGGGAAAGAGGAGACTCAATTTGAAGGTCCTCGTGACAGGCGGGACGGGGTTTGTCGGCACCCATGTGGTCAACGCGCTCCTGCGCCACGGGCATGCGGTGGCGGTGCTGGCGCGGGAGCCGGCTCGGGCGCACAACCGCTACAACAGGCCGGTGGAGATCGCGGTGGGAGACGTGCTCGATCCCGGGAGCCTCGCGCGGACCTTCGCGGGGCGCGACGCGGTCGTCCACCTCGTCGGAATCATCGCGGAGAAGGGGGACCAGACCTTCGACCGGATGCACAGGGAGGCCGCGCAGAACGTCCTCGCGGCGTCGCGCGCGGCCGGGGTCCGGCGCCTTCTGCACATGAGCGCGATGGGCTCAGCGGAAGATTCACCCTCCGAATACGGGCGCTCGAAGGCCGCGGGGGAGAAGGCGGTCCGCGGTTCCGATCTGGACTGGACGGTCTTTCGCCCGTCGATCATCTTCGGGCCGGGGGACGGTTTCGTCACTCTCCTGGCGGGGCTCATTCGAATCAATCCCCTCTTCATCCCGGTCATCGGCCCGGGGACAACGCGGTTCATGCCGGTCTCCGTTTACGACGTCGCGCGGGTCTTCGCCGAATCGTTCGAGAAGCCGGAGACCGTGAGGGAGGTCTTCGAAGTGGGGGGGCCGGAGACCTTCACGTTGAACGAGATCTACCGCGAGATCGCGGCCGCGGTGGGGAAGCCACGCAAAGCCCTCGTTCATTTTCCGACCTGGTGGGGAAGATTCCTCGCGGGACGCTTCGAATGGCTGGCGAGCAAGGGATGGATCCAGGAGCCGCCCCTGACCCGCGATCAGCTTCGCAGCCTCGCCCGCGACAACACCGGGGACACTTCGCGGACCACCGCGGTCTTCGGCGAGTCGCGGCGCGATTTCCGGACGGGCATCCGCAAGTATCTCTCGGGCAGGAAGCACGACCCGAAGTTCGGCATGGGAAACGAAGCCGATCTCGAGCCGGTCCGCGTGCTTCGGATCCGATGAAGACCGGAAGCTCGAAGAACTAGGGGATGACCCCGGCGGGCCGCCGGCTTTCGCGCGCGGGCGCGTCATCGCCCGGGTAATTCGGCAAGAGGGTCCGCGGGGCGCGGCTTCGGCCCGGGGTGTCGGGCGCCGGCATCTCCTCGACCATCTGGTGAAACTTCCGGCGAAACGGCGCGTCGTCCGCCCAGTAGAAGGATCGGTTGGGGCAGAGCCCCTTCCCGACACAGACCTCCTCGACGACGCACGCCGCCGAGGGCAGCCCGGCGCCCCGGCGGGCCATGATCTCTCGCAACTCGGCCCGGAAGCGTCTGTAGGCGGGCCCCTCCCAGACCTCCCGGAGCCGACGGTCTCGGATGTTTCCGAGGACGGCGCTCTTGCGATCCTGGAGGATGCAGCAAGGCACCACGTCCCCGTTGGCATTGATCGCCGTCGAGTACCAGCCGATCAGACAGAACTCGTGGAGGCTCGAGAGCTTGCGCGACTCCCGCCCCGCGAGAAACCGCCGCCCCCGCTCCCGGAGCCGGCGCGGGAGAGGCCCGCGGTTGAGCGCCGCGCGCGTCGCCTGCGCGATCCGGCCGGCAATCGGGCGTTCCCAAAAGGAGAAACCGGTCAGGCATTCTCCCCGATCCTCCGACACCACCCCCTGGTAGAGGCGCAGCATCTCGTCGATCTCGGCCTCGCTCATTGCGGGAAAAGGGCGACCGACGGCGAAGAGGCCATTGAACCAGAAGGAGTCGGCGCCCGACTCGCGGAACAGGCGGTGCATCCGCGGGATCTTGCGGTAGTTGTCGCGGTAGATCAGGAACTGGAGCTTGATCTCGCAGCGCGAGCCGGTCTCCTTCTTGATGGCCGCCGCTCGACGGACGTTCTCAACCACCCGCTCGAAGTTCTTCTCCGCCGTCTGCATCATCGCGGCGTAGGAGCCCGGCTCCGCGGTGTTCAGGGAAACGTGGATCTCGTCGCACCCGGCGGCGTAGAGGGCCCGAAGGACCGGCTCGGTCAGGAGCACGCCGTTGGTCGTGACATCGTTGACGCGGATCCGGCGGAGTCCCAGCTCGCCGATCAACTCGGCGGCGTCCTTGCGGAACAGGGGCTCGCCGCCTCCGGTCAGGCGCACCGAGCGGACCCCCAGCTCCCGCATCTCCTCGAAAAGGGAGATCAGCCTTCCGCGAGGAAGCTCGAAGTTTCCCGCGCGCATTTCGGCGGTCGAGCAGAAGAAGCAGTCGATGTTGCAGCGGTCCTGCCAGGAGATCTCGACCACCCGCGGGGGAGGGGAGGCATCCGCGTTCCCGATCGCATCGAGAATCGCGGACTTCTCCCGCGGCTCGAGATGCTCCCAGGAATAGGCCACGACCGAGATCCTACGCCGGCCGAAAGCGCGATTGCGAGCTTTCCCTCGCGCTATCCTCCGGCGGACGGGCCCTTCTGCAGGCGGATGGTTCCGGAGTGGGTCACCACGAAGACCTTCGGACCCCCGCCGTTCAAGACCCCGGAGGCCTTCTGCGAGGTGTGCTGGCGGGTCACGGCGATCTCGGGGAAATCGGAGCGGATCAGCGTTTCCTGCGGGTCGCCGTCGCGGACCTCGAGCGACACCTCGCCACGGAAGTCCGAAGGGAGTGTGAGCGTCACGTCGCCTCCCTCGTCGCGAATCGAGACGCCGCCCCTGACGTCGCGAGCGACGACCCCGACCCGGACGTCTCCCCCCTGCGTCCGCGCCTCGACGCCCCCGGCGACGGACGGCAGAACGATGTCTCCTCCGCCTGTCCGGGCGCCCGCGGAGGCTCCGACTCTCTCCACTCGGATGTCGCCTCCGGAAGTTTCCACGGAGATGGAGCCGCTGACCGTCCCCGCGCGGATGTCGCCCGCCAGGGTCTGCGCCTTCAGGTCCCCGCCGACGGGTCCGATCTGGATGTCGCCGCCGGAGGTCTTCAGGTCGGCCCCGCCACCCGCCGAGGCGACATGGATCTCGCCCGAATTGGTCAGGATCTTCACCGTCCCGCTGACGCGGCCGATCTGGTAGGTCCCTCCGCCGGAGGTGGCCAGGAAATCCCCGGAGACGTCTCCGCGCATGATCGAATCCTCCGGCTCTCCCGGCGGGACCGGGGGGACCAGGGCGCGGGGCTGGAGGCGCACGAGCGGGCGCGCCGCGCGGACGTGGATCTCGGGGATCGCGACCGCGACGCGGTGACGCTCGGGCACCAGCGCCCTGGCCTCGGATTCCCGTGTCCCGCTCGCGAGCACCGCGATCGAGCCGTTGAGGGTCGAGAGGCGCATCTTGCCGCCTCCCTGGCCGACCGATCCGCTGTAATGGCGCGGCAACTCGAAGATCTTCAGTCGCCGGATTTCCCGCTTGACGTCGTGCAGCGAGTCATCCAGGCCGCGGAGGGAATCGCGCACCTCGACGTCCACCTGCTTCATGGACTCCTCGATCTCCTTGCGAAGCTCTTCGACGTCCACGACGACGTCATCCCCGTCGTGCCGGACGATCATCCGGCGCTGCGCTCGCGGTCGAGGCGGCGCGGGGAGCTCCGCGTCGCGCGGGGCCTCCGGGGGCTCCGGCGCTTCGACCTTCGCGGGAAGCGGAAACGTCGAGACGATGGTCCCGTTCATCGTCGAGGCCTCCAGATCGAATCGCGAGTTCCTGGCGAGGGTCAGCGTGATCGGGCCGTTGATCGTCTTGAGATTCATGGAAGCGTCGGACGGAAAGGCCCGAGCGGAAACGTCCACCTTGCCGTTGACGCTCTGCGCCGTGACTGCGGAGACCGCTCCCGTCGCCCTGACCGCGCCGTTGACGGTTTGAAGCTCGAGGGCGGAGTCCACCTCTTCGGCGCGGACGTCTCCGTTGACGGTTTTCAGGATCACGCGCAGGCCTCTGGGCACCGTGACCTCGTACTGGGATGCGATCTTGCAGTCCTGACACCACTTCTGGCCCCGGTCCAGGCCGCGCAGGGCGGAACCCCTGGCATGCCCGCCCGGACGCCGGAAGCGAGAAGGCCACTCCGTCGTCAGGCTGTACTCACCGTCCTCGTTCGACTGCTCGATTCTCGTCGCGCGCAGGAGATCGTTCGCCTTCTCCCGGGTCGTGCCGGAAGCGGTGATCGTGACGACCGCCGAGAACTCCCGCCCAGGTTTCGCGACGATGTCCCCCGAGATGCTCTCGATCCGGAGGGTCGAGCCCGCCGGCAGGGTCGCGTTGAAGCGTTCCGTCCGCTTCGCCGTGAAGGCGGCCTCCTCCCCTCGGGAGACGGCGGCAACGAGAAGAAGGAGCGCGCCGAGCCCCAGAAGAATCCAGAGACCGTGGTTTCTCTTTTCGCTCATCGCCTGAAGAGACGCGTCGTTCGTCATGAAGTTACTCAACCCCTCACATTGATGATTGACGATTGAAGGTGGACGATTGAGGGACAACCCGTGAGGCTTTCTCAATCGGCAATCGACAATCGGCAATCGGCATTTTCAGAACTCCATCGCTTTCAGAGCCGAGGCTGCCTTCGTGCGGACGAAGCCGTTCTCCGCCGGATCGAAGGCCTTCGCGCGCAGGGATTCGATGGTGCGGGCATCCGGCGACTCCTTCGCCGCAGCGGCGAGAGCCTCGACGGCCACGAGCCGCACCGCCGGGTTCTTGTCGGCGTTCAAGGCGTCGAGGAAGGCGCCGCGGATTTCCGGGGTCATCGCGAAACTCGCCAGCGCGTCGGCCGCCTTCTTGCGCACGCCCGGGTTGGGGTCCCTGCGAAGAGTGGAGGTCAGAGCGTTCACGATCTCGGGCGAGGTCGGGGCGACGCGCGAACCGTAGTGCGAGGACACCTGCTCGATCGCCTGCGATTTCTCACCGGCGGTCTGCGCGGAGCGCGAGACCAGGTAAGCCAGGAGTTTCGCCATCGCGGGGTCGTCCGGGCGCCCCACGAAGGAGCGGCGAGACTCCAGGTCGAAGGACACGCCGATTCGCCCCCGGGCGTCGGGCGGAGTGTAGGAGACGTTGGAGAGACGGCCCCCCGCTTCGATGGAGGAAGGAGCCTGTTTCGAGTCCGCGGAGCTTCCCGCCGCCGGCGCTCCCAGGCGGCGCGCCGCCGAGAAGCCGACCAGAGCGGCGAGCGCCAATCCCGCCGCATAGGCCGCGACGCGCGCCCAGCGCTGCCGGGGCCGCGGCCGGAAGGTCCGGATCCGCTGCCGGAGAATCTCCTCCTCGAGGAGAGCGAGCGTCCGCTCCCGAAACTCGGCCGTGACCGGCGCGTCCGGATCGTCCTCCAGCGCCTGCCAGGTCTTCTCGATGGCGGCCATCTGCTCGCGGCAGGCCGCGCAGCTCTCCAGGTGCCTCGCCATCTCGCTTCGGGCCGGCTCCGGCTCCTGTCCGAGAAGGCTGTCGATCGCGAGTGCGTTCAGTTCGCGGCATTCCATGAAGCTTCTCCTTCCGAGAACCGGCTCTTCAGGGCCTCGACGGCGCGGAAGATCCGTGTCTTGACGGCGCCGACCGAGATCCCGAGCACGTCGGCGATCTCGGCGTAGGCCAGGCCGTGGTAACGCGCGAGCACCAGCGCCTCGCGCTGTTCCTCCGAGAGGGCGGAGAGAGCGCGGCGCACGGCTTCCCGGCGCTGGCGGTCTCCGAGAATGCTCTCGATGCCGCTCCCCTTGTGGACGGGCTCGGGGACGGCATCGAGCGGCACGATGGTCGCCCGCCGGTCCCGGCGGCGTCGGTCGCGGCAGGCGTTGGCCGCGATGGCGAAGAGCCAGGAGGAAACTTCCGCCCGCCCGTCGTACTGGTGCGCCCGCGAGATCAACTTCACGAAAACCTCCTGTGTCACCTCTTCCGCCGTGTTCCGGTCCGAGAGCAGCCGGGCGGCGAAACGAAGGAGAGCCGGCGCGTAGCGCTCGAAAAGCTCGCCCGCGCCGCTCGTGTCGCCCCGCGCAACCCGCTCGAGCAGGCTCCGGTCCGTCGCCCCTCCGAGATCGGCGCTCTTCATCTTCCGGCCGGCACGACAACAGGAGAGACGCCCGGATCCGGCGGAAGTTTCGCGGCCGTCACAAGTCCTCGCCCGTCAGTCCAAAAGGGAGACATTCCTCTTCGCCTCTGACATCTATGATCTCCGAAAGACAGAGTCCCCGGCCGGACCCCGCAAGAGGGGATCTCTGGCCCGACGATGCCGGGAAGACGCGGATTTTCTTCCGGTATAGTCCCCGGTGAGTGGACTCGCTCGCCTTCAAGATCGTCGATTTCGGAATCCAGCTCGCGGTCATCCTCTTCGCCATCTCCTTCCACGAGTCGGCCCACGCCTACTCGGCCCTGAGGTTCGGCGACACGACGGCGCGCGACCTGGGAAGGATCAGCCTGAATCCGATCCGGCATCTGGATCCCTTCGGAAGCGTGCTGCTTCCGCTCTTCATGTACATCCTCTCCTCGGGGCGGCTGATCTTCGGCGCGGCCAAACCGACGCCCGTGGACCTGCGCAACACGAAGAATCCGCGCCTGGCCAACCTCGTCGTCTCGGCGGCCGGACCTCTTTCGAATTTCCTGCTCGCGGCAGCGGCCATCACGGCGCTCCTGATCATCAAGAAGAGCTCCCCGAGAGAGATCGTGGATCTTTACTACGCGTTGCAGAGAGTTCGGTTCGCGCAGGGCGCCCTGGCTCCGGTCGTGTACGTTCTCTTTCACTTCGCGATGGTCAACGTAGTCCTGGGAGTCTTCAACCTGATTCCGATTCCCCCTCTGGACGGGAGCGGGGTCGTCATCTCCCTCTTCGGCGGCTCGGTGGCGAGACTCTACGCGTCGCTTTCGCGGTTCGGTTTCCTGATTCTCATCGGGCTCCTCTACCTGGGGGTTCTCAACTGGATTTTCGGGCCGATCCTTCGAGTGATCCAGACCCTGATCTTCGGGGGGCTCTGATGGCGGAGGAGCAGGACCGGTCCGAGAGCGCGCTTCCCCCTGTCGCGACCGCGGCCTTCTCCGGACCGCTCGACCTTCTGCTTCACTTGATCCGCGTCAACCAGGTGTCGATCACCGACATCCCGATCGCGAAGATCACGGAGCAGTACACGGCCTATCTGGACGCGATGCAGGAGCTGGACCTGGACGTCGCGTCCGAGTACGTGGCCCTGGCCGCCGAGCTGATCTACATCAAGTCCCGGATGCTTCTACCGAGGCCGGCGGGCGCCCCGGAAGAGGACCCGAGGCAGGAGCTCGCGCGGCGGCTCCTGGAGTACGAGCGCTTCAAGAGGATGGCCGAGTCGCTGCACGAGATCGATTCGCTGCGCGCGGGCCTCTGGCCCCGCCCGGAGATGCAGCTCCCCAAGGACGGAGAGAGCGTGACGATGGAGGTCTCGCTCTTCGACCTGATCGAAGGTTTTCGAAAGGTCACGGAGCGCTACAGGCTCGGCCACCCGGCGGCCCTGGAAATCCGTCACCTGCGCTTCTCCGTCCGCGAGAAGATGGAACAGCTGCTCGCGCGCCTGGAGGAAGACGGGACCCTCCCGCTCCTGGAGTTCCTCGGCGCGATGCGGTACCGCGCGGAAGCCGTGACGGCCTTCCTGGCGACGCTGGAGCTCATCCGGCTCGGAGTGATTCGCGTCTTCCAGCCAGCCCCGTTCGCGGAGATCCACGCCACACGCACGGACGTGCCTTTTTCCACCGAGCAGGTGCGCGATACTTACCGGTGAGGGGTTCGCCGTTCGACGTGCTACGTTCTCCGTTGGGTATGCAATGTGAATGGCCGCCCCGAAAACGTAGAACATAGAACAACCATGTTTGAAGAGGAACCCCTCGAGAGGCCCAAGGAGACGCGATGGACCCGGATCCGCGCGGGAGTCGAGGCGCTTCTCTTCTCCTCGCCGCGCCCGGTCCCGGAGCGGGACATCGAGGAAGCTCTGGAGGCCACGCGCGAGGCGGTCTCGGAAGCGCTCGAATCGCTGCGCCAGGAAGCGGACGCGCCCGACCGGGGGATCCGCCTGGAGCCGGTGGCCGGAGGCTGGCGCTACGTCACGCGGCCGGAGTTCGATTCGATGCTGCGCAAGCACCACGAGGTGACCGAACGCAGCCGCCTCTCTCTGGCGGCCCTCGAGACGCTGGCGATCATCGCCTACCGGCAGCCGATCACGCTGCCGGAGATCCAGGAAGTGCGAGGAGTCAATTCGGCGAGCGTGGTCAACACGCTCTTCGAGAAGAAACTCATCACCACGGCCGGGCGCAAGGCCGTCGTCGGCATGCCTTTTCTCTACCGCACAACGCCGGAATTCCTCGTCCGGTTCGGTTTGAAGGAGCTCGAGGAGCTGCCCAGGCCCGAGGAACTCGACGAAGACATGGCCGCGACCGTGCAAGAGCCGCTGCCGCCGGAGCCGATGGCGGGGATGGTGAGGGCGGCCGAGAACGAGGACGGGGACGAAGTCGAGGACTTCGGCGAGGACGAGGGGCACGGGGAGGATTGAGAAAGGCGAGAAAGGGAGCAGAGCGCCCTCGCTCCGGCGGCGCGGTCCGAATCCAGAAGATCCTGGCCGGGGCGGGACTGGGCTCGAGGCGGGAAGCGGAAGAGTGGATCCGTGAGGGCCGCGTGTTCGTCAATGGAAAGGCGGTGCGGCTGGGGCAGAGCGCCGACCCCGAGAAGGACGCCATCCGTCTGGATGGCAAGCGCGTCCTGACGAGGACGGGACCCAGGACCTACATTCTGCTGAACAAGCCTCGGGGGTACGTGACGACGGTCTCGGACCCGCAGCGCCGCGACACGGTTCTCGATCTGCTTCCGGGCGGCCTCCGGCGCGGAGTCAAACCGGTGGGACGTCTCGACGTGCAGACGGAAGGGCTGCTGCTCCTGACGGACGACGGCGACCTCGCGCGCGATCTGACCCATCCCTCGACGAGCTGCCCGAAGGAGTATCGGGTGAAAGTCTCCGGCCGGCCGGCCGAAGAGGAGCTGGAACGCCTGAGGAGGGGAGTCGTCCTGGACGGCAGGCGAACCCGTCCCGCGACGATCGAGCGGGTCTCGACAACCGCCCGCGGCGAGGAGGGAAACACCTGGCTCCGCGTGGTCCTGACCGAGGGACGCAACCGCCAGATCCGGCGGATGTTCGAAAGGATCGGAAATCCGGTCTCGAAGTTGAAGCGCGTCGCCATCGGGCCGATCCGCGACGAGAGCCTCCCTTCCGGCGCCCACCGGAGACTGACTCCCGAGGAGATCGCGGCCCTGCGGCGAACCCTCGGCGCGTCCTCTGCCGGTCCCTCATGAACCGCCCGGTCATCGTCGCCATAGACGGTCCTTCCGGCGCGGGGAAGTCCACGGTCGCGAAGATGCTCGCCTCGCGGCTCGGCGTCCCTTACATCGACACGGGCGCCATGTATCGGGCGGTCGGCGTGGCCGCGCGGGAGCGAGGTATCGAACTCCCGATCACCGACGCTGCCAGCGTCGAGCGTCTGGCGGAGTCGCTCGCGATCGAGCTCAAGACCTCGGGAAAGGAAGTCCGGGTCCTCCTCGACGGCCGCGACGTAACCGGCGCGATCCGCGAGCCGGAGATCTCGCGGTACGCGTCGGCGGTGTCCGCGATTCCCGGGGTGCGCCGGAGCCTCGTGACCCTGCAGCGACGTCTCGCGGCCGAGCGAGGCGCCGTCATGGAGGGGCGGGATATCGGAACCAAGGTCTTCCCCGACACTCCGAACAAGTTCTTTCTCACGGCTCCGCTCCAGGTCCGGGCCCGCCGGCGCGCCGCCGAGCTTGCCGCCCGGGGCACTCCGCAGCCCTACGAGGACGTCCTGGCCGAGATGGAACGGCGCGATACGGACGACCAGACCCGCAAGGATTCCCCCCTGAGGCACGACCAGACCTACGTCGTGGTGGACTCGACGAACCGGACGGCCGAGGACGTGGTCCGCCAGATCGAGCGGCGCCTGCGCGGTTCCGGTTGACTCAAGCTGCGCCCCCAACATAGAGTATTGTTTTGGCTTTCAAATACTTATGAGGGGGTAGTCCCTTTCCAATGACAGGAGAAAATGACAAAGGAGGTCGGCGAACCGAACCCATGCAGACCGAAACCGAAGAGCAGGAGCTGACGGCCCAGGAGTACGAGCACCTGCTGGCCCAATACGAGAACTCCTTCAAGAACCTCCAGGAGGGTCAGATCATCCGGGGCCGGGTCCTGACCGTCACGCCTTCCGAAGTCATCGTCGATATCGGATACAAGTCGGAAGGAATCATCCCCGTCTCCGAGTTCACCGATTTCGCCGGCAATGTTCTCGTCAAGCCCGGCGACGCCGTGGATGTGTTGCTGGAGCGCACCGAGGACCAGAACGGCTACGTCGTGCTCTCCAAGGACAAGGCCGAGAAGATGAAGGTGTGGGACGAGGTGGAGAAGTCCTACCGCTCCGGCTCGACCGTGCGGGGCCGAGTGATCGACCGGATCAAGGGGGGCCTCGCCGTGGACATCGGCGTCAAGGCGTTCCTTCCGGGTTCGCTCGTGGACGTCAAGCCGGTCAAGAACCTGGAGTCGTTGCGGGGCCGGGATCTGGATTTCAAGGTCATCTCGGTGGACAAGAAGCGGGGCAACATCGTGCTGTCCCGCAAGGCCGTCGTCGAGATCGAGCAGGAAGCCAGGAAGAAGGAGACGCTGCAGCTTCTGGAAGAAGGCCGCGTCCTGCGAGGCACCGTCAAGAACCTGACCGACTACGGCGCGTTCGTGGACCTGGGGGGGCTGGACGGCCTCCTCCACGTCACCGACATGTCCTGGGGACGCGTCAATCATCCCTCCGACATCGTCAAGGTCGGCGACGAGATCGACGTCGTGGTCCTCAAGTTCGACCGGGAGACCGAGCGCGTCTCGCTCGGCACCAAGCAGCTGACCGAAGACCCCTGGACCCACGTTCCCGACCGCTATCCGCCGGGCTCACGCGTCAGCGGACGCATCACCAACGTCACCGACTACGGCGCGTTCGTCGAGCTCGAGGAGGGGGTCGAAGGGCTCGTCCACGTCTCGGAGATGTCCTGGTCCAAGAAGGTCAAGAACCCCGCCAAGGTCGTTTCCCCCGGCGACACGGTGGAAGCGATCGTGTCGGACGTGAATCGCGATTCGCGCCGGATCTCCCTTTCGCTCAAGGACACCCTGCCCGATCCCTGGGAGGGCGTTCTGGCCAAGTACAAAGTCGGCGACTCGGTTTCGGGCAAGGTGCGCAACCTCACCGACTTCGGCGCGTTCGTCGAGATCGAGGAGGGGGTGGACGGCCTCGTTCATGTTTCCGACATGTCCTGGACGAAGCGCATCAAGCATCCTTCGGAGGTGCTCAAGAAGGGGGACGACGTCCAGGCGATCATCACCTCGATCGATCAGGAGAATCGCCGGATCTCCCTCTCGATCAAGGAATTCCAGCCCAACGACTGGCAGACGTTCAAGCAGAAGCACCAACCGGGCGACATCGTCGAGGGGGCCGTCACCCGTCTGGCGGACTTCGGCGTGTTCGTGCAGATCGAAGGGCTCGTCGAGGGTCTGATGCACGTTTCGGAGACGGGACTGCCGCGCGGAGAGAAGCCGCAGGATCACTTCAAGGAGGGAGATCCGGTGCGGGCCCGCATTCTGCGGATCGACGACGCCGAAATGAAGGTCGGGCTGTCCGCGGCGAACCTGGAGGCCGGCGCCGGGCCGGAGCCGGCGGGCGCCGAGGCTTCTGCGGGCGCCGAGACTCCCGAGCCGCAGGCGTCTCCCGAGGCAGCTCCCGCCGCAACGGCGGCGGAACCGTCCGAAACGGAAGGAGAGTCCGCCGCTGCGAAGAAGAAGCGGGTACGCAAGAAGCCCAAGGACACGGCCTCCGAGGGTTGATCCGCGGTTGGAGACCGGTCTCCGCGGGGCGAGGAGAGGGGAGCGATGACGAAAGCCGAGTTGATCGAAAGGGTCGCGGCCGCGACGGATGTGACCAAGAAGCAGGCCGAGACCATCGTGGACACCGTCTTCGACGCGATCGTGCGCTCCCTGAAGGAGGGGCAGAAGATCGAACTGCGCGGCTTCGGCTCCTTCCGCCTGCGCGACCGCGGCGCGCGCATGGGACGAAACCCGAAAACCGGCGTCAAGGTGGCCGTTCCCGCGAAGAAGATTCCGTACTTCAAGCCGGGCAAGGAACTCAAGGAGCTCATCAATCGCTAGGGCCCGCATCCGGACATGCCCGACGTCCTCTTCGCTCCCTGGCGCTACGAGTACCTGGTGGCTGACAAAACGGGCGGCTGCATCTTCTGCGAGGCCGCGGCGGCCGGCGACGGGGAATCTCTCGTCGTCTTCCGGGGAGAGAGGGTGTTCGTGATTCTGAACCGCTATCCCTACACCAACGGCCACGTGATGGTCGCGCCGTACAGCCACGACGCCTGGCTGTCGAGCTCGGATCCGGAGACCCTGCGGGAGTTGATCGAGACGATCGCCAGGACGGAGAGGATCCTCGTCTCCGCCTACCATACCGACGGCCTGAATGTCGGAATCAATTTCGGAGCGGCGGCCGGCGCGGGCGTGGCCGGCCACTATCATGTCCACGTCGTTCCGCGCTGGAACGGGGACACGAACTTCATGACCGTCACCGCGGGAATGCGGGTGGTCCCCGAGGAGCTCTCGGCGACGCTCTCCCGGCTCCGCCCTCTTTTCGCGAAGTCCAAAGGGTGAGCGAGTTCGCGAGCCCGCCGCCGGCTCCTCCTTCGCCTTCTCCGGCGCCGGGGGCCGCCGCGAGGCGCGCCGGAAGTCCGGTCCTTGCCGCGGCGCTGGCCTGGTTCTTTCCGGGGCTGGGACACTTCTATCTCAAGCGCCCGCGGACCGCGATCCTCTACGCCGCGATCGTCACGGCGACGTTCCTGCTCGGACTCTCGTTCGAAGGCCGGCTCTATTCGCCGGAAGCCGGGCAACCTCTGACGATCCTCGCAACGTTCGCGGTGTACGGAGCGGGCCTCCTGAACCTCGTGGCGCGGCTGGTGTCCACGAACCCGAACGGCTCGATCCTCTCGGTAACTTACGAGTACGGCTGCGCCTACCTCCTGACCGCCGGCCTCATGAACCTCCTGCTGATGCTCGACGCCTACGACATCGCGGTCGGGAGGAAACCGTGAAGCCGGCGGGCTCGCTCCTGCCGGCCGATCATTTCCTGATCATGATGGTCTACGCGCTGCTGATCTCGCTCTTCTTCGCTCTCCTGTGGCGCAACGAGAGACGGGAGCGCGTGGCGCTGTTCGTCAAGCTGTTTCTGGCGCTCGTCGTGGGAGCGCTCGCGATCGCCTGGTTGATGTACCCGTTCCCCTCGTGACCGGGTACCGGAAATCGGAAATCGGACAGGTTCCCGGGATCCGGCGGCCATGGACCGGGCGCTCGCCACGTTGAACCGCCGCGGTCCGAACGGGAGCGGAACGTGGACGAGCCCCGACCGTCATCCCGGGACATCGGAGGCTCGCGATCCTGAATCCCTCCTCTCGCGGGGAGAAGCCGTCGGTCTAATACGCCTTCTCGCTCCGGCGGCCAGCGCGCGGCCCGCGGCGTGGCCACGTCCGCCTGACGAGACCTTGCCGCGTTCGCGGCGGTGGTAGTAGGCTTTCCGGCCAGAACCTCGTCTCAGAGTGTCCACTCGAAGGAGGAGATCATGCGTCAGCGATGGTTCCTCACGGCGATCCTGGCTGTCTCCGTCTCCCTGCTGGCTGATGTGGCTCGCTGTCAGCTGATCACGGAGTTCCCGGTCCCGACGGCTTCCAGCGGGCTGCTGGGGATCACGGCCGCTTTCGATGGGAACCTGTGGTTCACGGAACAGTCCGCCAACAAGCTCGGTCGGATCACGACGGCCGGCGTGATCACCGAGTTTCCGCTTCCCGTAGCGGGCACCCAGCCCGCGCGGATCATCACCGGGCCGGATGGAGGAATCTGGTTTACCGAGACCGGAAGGAGTTTCATCGGCCACATCTCGACGGAAGGGTCGTTCACGGAGATTCCCCTTTCCCGTTCCGGCGACGCCAGCAGAGGAATTACGCCCGGGCCCGATGGCGCCGTCTGGTTCGCCCAAAGCCCGGGGAATCGGATCGGGCGAATCGGGGTCGAGGGTGGTGTGGCCACCGCCTTTCTGATCCCCACGGCCAGCAGCGGGCCTTCCGGAATCACGGCCGGTCCCGATGGAAACCTCTGGTTCACGGAGAACGCGGGTAACAAGATCGGACGGATCACGACCGCAGGCGTCATCACCGAGTTCCCTCTCCCCACGCCCGGGAGCGGCCCCTTCGGAATCACGCTCGGCCCCGACGGGAATCTCTGGTTCACCGAGAGAACGGCCAGCAAGGTCGGCCGCATCACGACCGCCGGCGCCGTCACGGAGTTCCCGGTCGGCTCCGGAGGGGAGAGCATCCGGACAGGTGCGGACGGAAACCTCTGGTTCGACGAAGACAACGGGAAGATCGGGCGCATGACGCCTTCAGGCATCGTGACCGAGTTCGCAATCCCGGCCGGGAGCACCAGTCTCCCCGAAGGAATCGCGGCGGGCCCCGACGGCAACATCTGGTTCACGGAATTCAACGGAAACAAGATCGGAAGGATCGCGACTGGGGCTGTCTCGAGCGTCCTGCCCGTCGTTGTCTCGGCGCCCGGCGTGCCGCCGTCCTTCTTCAAGACCTCCGCGCAGCTTCACAATCCGACGGATTCGTTGATTTTCGGAGCGGCTGTCTTCCATCCCCAGGGGATCCCGGGGACGACCTCCGACCCCACGGCGACGTTCGGCCTGAGACCGCACGAGACCATCGCCAGCGATGACATTCTCCCTGATCTCGGCCAATCGGGCATCGGCACGCTCGACTTGATCGCCACGACGGGTCCGGTGCCGGTGTCGGTCGTCCGGATCTTCAACGATGCCGGCGCGGCCGGCACGACGGGCTTCAACGAAGAACAGGTCCGGCCCGGTGAGGCCCTTTCCGCGGGCTCGAGCGGCGTTCTCCTCGCCCCGCCCGACTTCACGCGCGCCCGCTTCAACATCGGCGTGCGGACCCTGGGTTCCGGAGCCTCCATGACGATTACGATCCGAGACAGACAGGGCAACCTGGTGCGGACGCTCCCGAAGACCTTCCCGCCGACCTTCTTCGTCCAGGGGTCGGCTTCGGACTTCCTGGGTGCACCGCTGTCGGGAGGCGAGTCCATCACCTTCTCGATCGACTCGGGAAGCGCCGTCCTCTACGGAGCCACCGCCGACAACATCACCCAGGACCCGAGCCTCCAACTGGCCGCGCCTCCCTCGACCACCGGCGGAACGCGCGTCCTGCCGGTCGTTCTTTCTTCCCCCGGCGCCCTGGGGTCGTTCTTCAAGACCGCCGTCCAGATCCACAATTCCAGCGGACTTTCCGTCACCGGCTTCTTGATTTTCCATCCGTCGGGTATTCCGGGAGGCAGCGGCGATCCTTCGCTCCCTTACTCTCTCGAGCCTCACCAGACAACCGATTTCACAGACCTCCTGCCCGCGATGGGTCAGTCCGGCGTGGGAACGCTGGATCTCCTCGCGACGACGGGTCCCGCGCCCCTGACGGTCGTTCGGATCTACAACGACGCCGGCGCGGCAGGCACCACGGGCTTCAACGAAGACCAGATCCGGACCGAGGACGCCCTGTCGGCGGGACAGCGCGCGGTGCTCGTCGCGCCGATCGATCCCGCGAGGTTCCGCTTCAACATCGGCGTCCGCACGCTCACCTCGGGCGGTTCCATCACGGTGATCGTGCGCAATGCGGAGGGAGCGGTCACGCGGACGGTCTCGAAGACTTATCCGGCGACCTTCTTCCAGCAGGGGAGCGCGGCGGATTTTCTGGGCGCTTCACTCGGCGCAAATGATTCGATCCAGATCTCGGTCGATTCGGGAAGCCTCATCGTCTATGGCGCGACCGCCGACAACACCACTCAGGATCCGAGCCTGCAACTGGCGAAGAAAGTGATTTAGAAATTCGGGGTTTCCGGGTCACCGCGAGTCGGTCGGTCGTCAGAAGAAATCTCTGACGGCCGCGATCACCGTCTCGACTTCCGGAGCCGAGAGCGCCGGGAACATCGGGAGCGAGAGCGTGGTTCGCGCGAGGGCTTCCGCTTCGGGCAGGAAGGGAGGAGCGCCGCGCGAGGCCATAGCCGGCTGGAGGTGGTTCGGGATCGGATAGTGCATGCCTGTCTCGAGGCCGCGGGCCTTGAGGCTTTCGCGCAGCGCGTCGCGCGTGGCCGCGTCGCGGCAGCGCACGGGGTAGAGGTGATACGCCATCCGAGTGCCCGGCCGCTCTCTCGGGATGGTCAGGCCGGCGATCTTGGAAAAGGCCGCGTCGTAACGCGCGGCCACCGCCCGGCGCCTGGCGATGAAATCCTCGAGAAGCGTCAGCTGGCGCCGTCCCACGGCCGCCTGCATCTCGTTGAAACGAAGGTTGTATCCGACCTCGACGTGCGTGTACTTGTTGCTGCGTCCGTGATCCCGAAGCAGGCGCACGCGGTCCGCGATCCGGGGATCGTCGGTCGTCACCATTCCGCCGTCCCCGAAGACCGTCAGGTTCTTGGAGGGATAAAAGGAGAAGCAGCCAGCCTTGCCGATCGAGCCGACCTTTCTCAGCCCATGGAGGGCCCCGTGCGCCTGGCAGCAGTCTTCGATGATCCAGAGTCCCCGATCGCGCGCGAGAGAGTGCAAGCCGTCCAGGTCGGCCGCTCCGCCGTAGAGGTGAACGGGCACGATGCCGACGGTCCTTTCCGTCACCCGCCGGAGCGCGTCCCGCGGGTCCATGCATCCGCGGGCGTCGTTATCCACGAAGATGGGAGTCGCCCCGGCGTGAATGACCCCCTCGATCGTGGGGAAAGCGGTCATGGACGGAACCAGGACCTCGTCGCCGGGCACGATCCCGATGGCCTGCACTGCGAGCTGGATCGCCGCGGTGCCCTGGGAAACCGCGACGGCATGGGAGACGCCGATGTAGCTGGCGAACTCCGATTCAAATGCCCTGACCTCCGGGCCCAGAATGAAGCTCCCGGAGTCCAGGACGTCCAGGATCGCCTGCTTCATTTCCGGCGTGACCGTGACGCGGGAGAGGGGGATCATCGGCAGCCCGGCCGGGAGTGCGTCGGCGTGAAGGCCGTATTCAAGAGGCGTCCCGCGGAAGGGGGCATGGGGCCGGCGAATTCTAGCAAAGCGGCCGGCCTGTGGCCCGTCTCTGGTCTAATGGGTCTTCTTGAAACTTCTCATCTCCGCCGGCGAAGCCTCCGGGGACCTGCACGGAGCCCGATTGCTGGCGGCCCTCCGAAAGAAGCGCCCGGACCTCTCTGCCTTCGGCATGGGAGGCCCGCGGCTTCGCGGGGAGGGCCTCCGCGCGGTGGCTTTCTCCGAGAACCTCTCGGTCGTGGGAATCTCCGAGGTCTTCGAGAAGCTTCCCGCGCTCGCGGGCGCCCTGCGCTCGCTGCGAGCCGCCGCCCGCGAGGAGCGGCCCGATGCCGCGGTCCTCATCGATTTTCCCGACTTCCACGGGTTTCTCGCGCGGAGGCTCCGAAGACTCGGCATCCCGGTCATCTACTACGTCAGCCCGCAGGTCTGGGCGTGGCGGCGGGGACGGGCCCGCGCGATCGCGCGAAGGGCCCGCCGCATCGTGACCCTTTTTCCCTTCGAGGCCGAGATCTACAGGCGGCTCGGCGCGGACGCCGTGTGCGCCGGCCATCCCCTCGTGGACGACGTGCGGGAAGGACTCCAGAGACCGTCTCCGCTGCCCCCGAAAACTCGCCGGCGGGTCGTGCTCCTGCCCGGCAGCCGGACGGCCGAGCTGCGCAGACACTGGGAGCCGATGTCGCGGGCCGCGGCCCGGCTGTCGCGGCGGCTCGACCTCGAGATCGTCGCGGTCCGCGCCGCGGGACTCCCGGAAGAACTCTTCGGGGGAGCCGGCGAGAACGGAATCCGGATCGCCTCCTCCGGGATGCACGCCTTGCTCGCCACGGCGGACCTCGCCTTCGTCGCCTCCGGGACCGCGACCCTCGAAGCGGCTCTCTGCGGAGCGCCCATGGTCGTCGTTTACAGGACCTCGCGATCGAGCTACGCCGTCGGCCGGCTTCTCGTTCGCGTTCCCTGGATCTCGCTCGTCAACATCGTCGCCGGAGAAGGAGTGGTGCCCGAGCTTCTGCAGGACGACGTCAGCGCGGAACGCCTGGAATGCGAGGGCGCGGCGCTGATCGAGTCTCCCGAGCGAGCGCGCCGGATGCGCGAAGGCCTCGCGCGCGTGTCGGAGCGCCTGGGGCCGCCGGGCGGGAGCAGCCGGGCGGCCGATGCGGTGATCGAGGTCCTGGACCGGCTTTCCAGCACGACGTAGTCCCGAGATCTTTTCGCGGCGCCGGCTCGCATTCCCGTAACCTCCCGCCGCTCGCGCTCGTACAATGGTCCGGCGGGCAGGAGCCCGTTCCGTTCGACATGACGACAGAGCCCGAATCTCTCTTCCGGAGGGTACCGGAGCGAAGGCACGGGCCCGCTCGGCTCGCGCCGGAGGGCCGCGCCTAGTGTGCGGCATCGCCGGCTGGGTCGGCCGGGATCCTCTTCCCGGGGACGCGCTGAACGGCGCTCTGGAGCATCTGGCCCCGCGCGGCCCCGACGGCCGCGGAACCTGGCGATCTCCCGAAGGGCACGTGCTCCTGGGACACACGCGCCTCGCGATTCTCGATCCGTCGCCCCGGAGCGCACAGCCGTTTCTCGCTTCCGACGGGGGCTCGGTCTTCGTCCAGAACGGCGAGATCTACAACTTCCGGCCGCTGCGGGCGCGGCTGGAATCCCGGGGCGAACGCTTCGTGTCCGACGGCGACACCGAGGTGGCCCAGCGATGCCTCGAC
The DNA here is from genome assembly GCA_963837495.1 of uncultured Acidobacteriota bacterium. Classification (GTDB taxonomy): domain Bacteria; phylum Acidobacteriota; class Thermoanaerobaculia; order UBA5066; family Gp7-AA6; genus JAWOLE01. Next base: position 527,712 of record CAWINF010000003.1, read on the forward strand.
CGGGAGGGTCCGAAGGGACTCGAGCTCCTCGAAGGGATGTTCGCGCTGGCCCACTGGTCGCGCCGCGAGAGGAGGCTTCTGCTCGCCCGCGACCGCTTCGGCATCAAGCCGCTCTACTACGCGAGGATGCCGGGCGGGCTCGCGTTCGCGTCCCAGCCGAAGGCGCTGCTGGCCCTCGAGCCCCTCAGCGCGCGGCTCGACCCCGAAGCGCTCTCCGATTACCTCGCCTACGGCTATGTCCCCTTCGATCGCTGCATTTTCGCGGGCGTCCGGAAGCTGCCTCCGGCCCACACGCTGGTGTACGAGCCTGACAGCGGGCGGATCGAGGTCCGGCCGTACTGGGAGCTCGAACGGCGGGAGGTGCGCGACGATCCCGGGGAGCTTCGCGAGCGCCTGCGGCAGGCCGTCTCGTCCCACATGGTCTCCGACGTGCCCGTGGGCGCCCTTCTGTCCGGAGGCCTCGACTCCACGACCATCGTGGCCCTGGCCTCTCGGGAGAGCACCGCCTTCCCGACGTTCGCCGTCGGTTATCCCGAGGGCGATCTGTCCGACGTGCGCTACGCGCGCCTCGCGGCGAGGGCTCTCGAGACGCGGCACCACGAGGCGCTCCTGCGGATGGAAGGGCTCGCTTCCGCGCTCGGGCGCTGCGCGGAGATCTACGACGAGCCGCTCTACGACCCGCGAGGCCTCGCGATGCTCGACCTGGCGCGGATGTCGCGCCAGACGGTCAAGGTCGTCCTGAGCGGCGACGGCGGAGACGAAGTCTTCGGCGGCTACGGCTGGCACGAGACGATGATGCGCTACGAGTCGCGGCGCGACATGTTGCGCGCCTTCGACGGGCTCCTCGCCTCTCTCTGGAGCGGCATCGTCCGTCCGCTGGCGGGGCACCCTCGGGGAAGCCGGCTGGCGGGAACGGCGCGCCTGTTGGCTCCCGAGTTCGCCGACCGTTACTTCGCGGTGCGGGGGTTCTTCTCGGAATCCGAGCAGCGGCGCGTACTGCGCCGCGCGCCGGGCGACCCCGCGCGCCTGTTCCGACAGTTCGACAGGCCCGACCTTCCGCTGACGCATCGCCTGCTCTGGCTGGACCTCCACACCTACCTGCCCGACAACGGCCTGGCGCTCGTGGACCGCTCGACGATGGCGGTGGGGCTCGAGGCCAGAGTGCCGCTGCTCGACCGCAGCCTGGTCGAGTACGCGTTCTCCTTGCCGCCCCACCGGCTCCTGCGTCCCGGCGCGACGAAGGTGGCCTTCCGGGAAGCCGTCGAGCCTCTGGTTCCCGAAGCCATCCGGAAGCGGCCCAAGGCGGGGTTCTCTCCTCCTTTCAAGCGCTGGGTCGGAGGAGGGAAGAGGGATTCGGCTCTCGAGATCCTCGAGCGGGGCCTGCTGGCCTCCGACGGCGTCATCGACCCCTCGGCCGTCCGCTCGCTGGTCGAGGCGGGCGCCCAGCGGCGTTCCAACAAGGTATGGCTTCTGCTGAGCCTCGAGGCGTGGTACCGGAGATGGATCGCGGGCCGCACGGGGACGGGCTCCCGCGCCGAGACTTCCTTCGACTTCCCGCGCGCGGACTGGAAGAAGGAGCTGCTCGAGAGGGAACCCGCCGCCGCCCCCTAGAGAAGGCGCGTTTCCCTTTGAACCGACTGCTCAAGGATTCCTCGGATGGACTCCTGATGTTCTAATGTCTCCGTCTTGAACCTTCCTCAGGATCTCGCGGACGCGCGGCAGTGAAGACCTTCCGCCGGCTTCTCCTCTATTTCGGCCGGTATCGCGCCCGCGCGCTGGCGGCGATCGGGGCCATGGCGATCGTCTCGCTGTCGGCGGTGGCCATGCTGTATCTGGTCGGCAGAGTCTTCGACGACACTCTGGGCCAGGGAACGGCGGAGTCTCTGGGGGGGCTGCGCGGCGCGGCCGCTTCCCGGAGCGGTCCGCTGCTCCGGTTGCTCGACGAGGGCTACGCGGCGGCGCGCCGGGCCGCGGAGGCGCGGGGGATCTCGGTGCGGTACGCGGTCCCGGCGCTGCTGTTTCTCGCGCTCCTGTCGAAGAGCCTCTTTTCCTATCTCTCCGAGTTCGAGCTGAACGGCATCGGCGTCGCGATGGTGCGCGACCTCCGGCGCGACGCCTACCGGCGGCTCCTCTATCAGTCCACGCGTTTCTACTCCCAGGGCTCCACGGGCGATCTGATGAGCCGGATGCTGTCGGACGTGGAGCAGATCCAGCACGCCTTCGGGCACAACCTGACCGACCTCGTGCAGGGGGTCCTGACGCTCCTGGTCCTGCTGGTCTACGTCTTTTCGCTCGACGCCCGGCTGGCGCTCCTCGTGTTTCTCCTGGCGCCGTTTGTCCTGCTTCCGATCATCAACAACACGCGCCGCCTCGGCCGCGCCGCGACCGCGACGCGGGAGCGGATCGGCGAGATGGGAGCGCTGCTGGCGGAGACTCTCCGCGCCAACCCGGTGATCAAGACGTACGCGATGGAGCCCTTCGAGGAGAACCGGTTCGAGAACGTCAACGAGGCGTACTTCCGGGCCAACCGGAGGACTGTCCGGATCCAGGCGCTCAACTCGCCTCTCATGGAAACGCTGGCCGGCGTGGGCCTGGCGTCTCTCTTCGTCTATGCCGCCGCCCGGATCCACGCGGGCGCGATGACGCCGGGGGATCTCCTGACGTTCCTGGCGGCCCTGATGATGATGTACAAGCCCTTGAAGGACATCACCCGCATCAACATGGCCGTCCAGCTCGCGCTCTCCTCCGCGCGGCGGATCTTCAACCTCATGGACAGTCCGAGCGAGATCGCCGAGAAGCCGGGGGCCCCGGATCTCCCGCCCTTCGCGAACGCGATCCGCTACGACAGGGTCTCGTTCGCCTACTCGGGGGAACCCGTGCTCCGGGACGTGACTCTCAGCATCCGACGGGGCGAGACCGTCGCGATCGTGGGCCCGTCGGGAGCGGGAAAGACCACGCTCGTCAATCTTCTCCCGAGACTCTACGATCCGACGGCCGGAAGGGTCGCGATCGACGGAATGGACCTGCGCGACGCGACGCTGGGGTCTCTGCGCCGTCAGATCGCCGTTGTCACGCAGGAGACCATCCTCTTCGACTCCAGCGCGCGAGACAACATCGCCTACGGCCAGGCATCGCCTCCCGAGAAGAAAGTCCGGGAAGCCGCGCGCGCCGCCTACGCGGAAGAGTTCGTGGAGGCCTTGCCGGCCGGATACGACACGCCACTCGGGCAGGACGCGGGGCGGCTCTCGGGAGGGCAGAGGCAGCGGCTGGCCATCGCGCGCGCGCTGTACAAGGATGCCCCGATCCTGATCCTCGACGAGGCGACCTCCCAGCTCGACTCCGAGTCCGAGGCGCTCGTCGCCCGCGCGTTCGCCAACCTGATGAAGGACCGCACGACGCTCGTCATCGCCCACCGCCTCTCGACGGTGCGCCGCGCCGACCGGATCGTGGTGATGGAGCGCGGCCGGATCGTCGAGGAGGGAACGCACCGCGAGCTCTTGACTCGGCAGGGGCTCTACCGCAGGCTTCATGACATGCAGTACTTCGCGGAGGAAGAGGAAGCTGCCGGACGCGAGCAGGGCGGGAGCGGATCATGATCCGGAGCATGACGGGATTCGGCCGGGCGCACGGCCCGTTGGGTCCGGACTCTTCCGCGGACGTCGTCGTCCGGAGCGTCAACCATCGTTTCCTCGACCTGACGGTCAAGGTACGCGAGACGGAGAACGAGCTCGAACCAGTCCTCCGGCGCGTGTTCTCGCGCCACCTGGCGCGCGGCAAGGTCGAGGTCACGCTCCGCGTCCGGCAGGGGGCCACAGCCGACCGCGAGGTGTCCATCGACGAGGGCCTGCTCGAGGCGGTCCTCGCCCGTTTCGCGGCCCTTTCGGCGAAGTACCCGGTGGCGGGCCGCCTGGAGGCGCGCGACCTGCTGACGATCCCGCAGATCTTCTCGGTCGAGACGGGAGCCGAGGGCTTCACGGCCGAGGAGCTCTCGGCCGTGGCAAGCGTGGCCGAAGAGGCGGCGGCGGCTCTTCTCGGGATGCGCGAAGCGGAGGGCAAGCTCGTGGCGGCCGACCTCGCGGAGCGAATCGGGTTCCTGCGGGGGAAGGTCCGTCTCCTCTCGGCCCGGCGCGAGGAGATCACGCGGACGATCCATGCCACGCTCCGGGAACGGCTCCAGATTCTCTTTCCCCAGGTCGCCTTCGACGCCGGCCGCCTCGAGCAGGAAGCGGCGCTGGCCGCCGACCGCTCGGACATCGCCGAGGAGCTGCAGAGGCTGGAGGGACATCTCGAGCAGTTCGGGCATCTTCTGGACTCCGCCGACGGTCCCGTCGGCAAGAGGCTCGACTTCCTCTCGCAGGAGATCCTGCGCGAGCTCAATACCCTGGGATCCAAGGCGCGAGACCTCGAGCTGACCCGTGAAGTCCTGGAGATGAAATCCGAGACCGAGAAGATCCGCGAGCAGGTCCAGAACGTCGAATGACCCTCCCCGGCCGCGGCGACCTCTTCATCGTGTCGTCTCCTTCAGGGGGCGGAAAGACCACGCTGATCCGTCGCCTTCTGGAAAACCCTCCGGGGGAGCCTCTCCACTTCTCCGTCTCCCATACGACGCGACTGATGCGGAAAGGGGAGCAGGACGGCCGCGAGTATCACTTCGTGACCGCCGAAGTGTTTCAGCGGATGGTCCAGCGCGACGAGTTCCTCGAGCACAACGAGGTCCACGGGCACATCTACGGAACCTCCAGCGCCGAGGTCCTGCCGCACCTGGCGGCTGGCGAGGACGTGGTGCTCGACATCGACGTGCAGGGCGCCCGCGAGATCCGGCTCGCGTATCCCGAGGCGGTCGCGATCTTCATCGTCCCCTCCTCTCCCGCGGAGCTGGAGCGGCGCCTCCTCGCGCGCGGGCTGGACGGGGAGGAGTCGGTCCGGAAACGGCTCATCAACGCCGCCAAGGAAGTGCGACAAGCCGAGGATTTTCAGTACGTTATCATCAATGATGATCTCAATCGGGCTACACTTGAGCTAGAATCAGTCGTTCGGGCCAGAAGACTGACACCGGCCCGCCAGGCGCCGCGCCTGGAGCGCATCCGCAACGAATTTCATTAGAGGGGTTTGCGACATGATCCAGAAGATGCCCGAAGGTGTGGACAGCAAGTTCCGTCTGGCCCTCCTGATCGCCCGCCGCGCCGAGCAATTGATGCGCGGCGCCAGGCCCAAGATCGAGACCGACCGGCCGGTCAAGCCCACGCGCCTGGCCGCCCAGGAATTCGACCAGAACCTGATCCGATGGGACTACGGCCCGGAAGGAGGCGTCCTGGAGGACGGGACGGCGGAGCCCTCGTCCGAAGAAGCGGCCGCGGAGGAAGAAGCCCGGGTCTGAGGACCCTTCGATGAATCCTCACGTCGTCCTGGGCGTCACGGGCGGGATCGCCGCCTACAAGGCGCCCGAGATCGTGCGGCGGTTGACCGAGCGCGGCATCGAGGTCCAGGTCGTTCTGACTCGGGGCGCGCGCGAGTTCGTCGCGCCCCTGACTTTCGCGACGCTGTCGAAGCGGCCGGTCCACACGGAGGTCTGGGGAGACGGCAATACGCCGGCCGTGGATCACGTGGCGCTCGCCGACTGGGCCGCCCTCCTGCTCGTCGCGCCGGCGACGGCGCACACGATCGGGAAGTTCGCCAATGGACTCGCCGACGACTTCCTTTCGACCTACTACCTCGCTCACCGCGGGCCGGTTCTCCTCGCTCCGGCGATGGAGAGCGCGATGTGGGAGAGCGCGGCGGTGCGAAGGAACGTCTCGACGCTGACGGCCCGCGGCGCGCGCCTGGTCGGGCCCGGGTCGGGGTTCCTGGCTTCCGGCCATGAAGGCGTCGGAAGGATGGCCGAGCCGGAGACGATCGCCGGAGAGGCGTGGGACATCCTCTCCCGCGCCGGCCGCGATCTCGCGGAGCTGCGACTCCTCGTCACGGCGGGGCCCACGCGCGAGCCGCTGGACCCGATCCGTTTTCTCTCGAACCGCTCGAGCGGCAGGATGGGCTATGCCCTCGCGGAGGCGGCTCGGGACCGGGGCGCCGCCGTGACGCTCCTCTCGGGCCCTGCCGAGCTTCCCCGGCCGGAAGGAGTCCGGTTCCTCTCCTTCGAGACAGCCGCGGATCTCCACGGGCTCCTCGTCCGCGAGTTCCCCGAGTGCGAAGGCCTCGCGATGGCCGCCGCGGTCGCGGATTTCATCCCGGAGGAGAGCGCCCGGCGGCTTCATCGGGAAGAGGGAGACCGCTCGCTGCGGCTGGCGGCGGGACTCGACATTCTGGCGAGCCTGAAGCCTCTGCACAGAGGCCAGACCATCGTGGCATTCGCGGCGGAGACGGAGGACCTCGAGTCCCGGGCCCGCCGGAAGATGGAAGCCAAGGGAGCCGATATCGTCGTCGCCAACGACGTCAGCCGGGGAGACATCGGCTTCGAAGCGCCGGAGAACGAAGTCGTGATCCTGAGGCGACACGGCGCGAAGGAGATCGTCTCGCGCCGGTCGAAGCGGGAAGTGGCCGAAAAGATCTGGGACGCGTTTCTGGAAGTCCGGGCGTCGACCTTTCCGGTTCGGCCGAAGTAGACTGCCGGCGTGTCCGCCGATCCGCCGGCCGATTCTCTCCGCGATCAGCTCAAGTTCTTCCGCGACCTCGGCGTCACGGATCTCTTCCTCGAGGCGACTCGAGGCGTTCCTTCCCTTGTTGCCGGCTCGATCCCGTCTCTCGCCACCCTCCAGGAGTTCCTGGCCGGCTGCCCGCGCTGCAAGCTCTCGAAGGGGAGGACCCAAATCGTCTTCGGCCAGGGAAACCCGCTGGCCGAGCTGATGTTCGTCGGCGAGGCGCCGGGAAGGGAGGAGGACGAGCAGGGTCTCGCGTTCGTAGGCCGCGCGGGCCAGCTCCTGACGAAGATCATCGAGGCGATCGGCAAGAAACGCGAAGACGTCTACATCTGCAACGTCCTGAAATGCCTCAGGTATAACGCGCCCGTTCAATTGGGTGACGGTTCGTGGGAACGGATCGGACGCCTCGTTCGCCGCCGATACGACGGAACCGTCATGTCCGTGGACGACTCCGGCCGGATTGTTGCCCGGCGTGTGGTCGGCTGGCACTCCAGCCCGCTCGCGGGCCGTCGTGTCTTTCGCCTGACCTATCGCTCAGGCAAGCGGGTCGGCGCCTCTCAGACGGCAGTTCAATTGACCGGCGACCACCCCGTTCTGACCGATCAGGGTTACGTTCCCGTCGAACGACTGGAGCCTGGCACGCGAATCGCGACCGGCCAGGGCCTCAGTCCTGTCGCCAGAGATGTCGTCTGGGGCACGCTCCTCGGAGACGGGAATCTCCACTCTCACACCGCATCTTTGTCTTTCTCGCACTCCGCCATCCAGGCCGACTACGCCCTGTTCAAGTCGAATCTCCTAGGAGAATTGAGTCCTCGTTCTCAAAGGCTGGCCGTGGCGGCCGTGGCAGGTGGTCCGAGATCGTACCCGATAATTCAGGTTCGCACCCTGGCGAACCGGGCTCTTGGGGTCATCCGGCGCGAGTTCTATCGGCCAAAGAAAATTGTTCCGCCGTCACTGGCGGGCCAATTGAACGACCGCATCCTCGCCGTTTGGTTCATGGACGATGGCTATACGCGTATCCGTCCGACTCGTGGCCCCCTGGCGGAGATTGCAACCTGCGATGGATTAGCGCTGGGGTATCGAGGGTAGTATCGTTTCGCGCCGGGAGATCTCGAGATTCTCCTGAGGGAACTCGCTCGAGTCGGTCTTCCGGCGAAGGCAATGCGGGGACGGCTCTACTTCGACGTTCCGACGACGCGAAAGCTGTCGGAGCGCATCGCGCCGTACGTTCCTCCCACGATGAGATACAAACTCCATCCGGAAGTCGCGGGGATTCCGTTTGACGCCTCGCGGTTTGAGCGAGGAGCGGCGGAAGTCCTCTACGACGAGGTGGACGTCGAGGACGTTACGGACAGGCCACGGAGCGACAGGGAAGGCTTCTTTTCTGTCCGCCGGGCCGGCGAGAAGGCGGGCGATGCGATCGCTGAGCGCTTGAGCGAGAGAGTGAAGGGAGGGAGGCCACGTTCTTCTGCATCGACGTCGAAGAAACCCATAACTTCGTCACGACGGGAGGCGTGGTCCACAACTGCCGGCCTCCCAACAACCGCAATCCCGAGCCGGACGAGGTTGCGGCGTGCCGACCGTTCCTGGAGGAGCAGATCCGGCTCATCTCCCCGAAGGTCATCGTCACGCTCGGCACCTTCGCCGCTCAGGCCCTCCTCGAGACCGACGAGCCCATCGGACGGATGCGCGGCCGCTGGCGCTCGGCCCGCGGCGTACGCGTCATGCCGACCTTCCATCCGGCGTTTCTGCTTCGTTCTCCCGAGCGCAAGAAAGACGTCTGGGAGGACATGAAGCTCGTCCGCGACTGTCTCGGCTCCGGCGGTCCGAAGGCCTGAGTCCTCCGGGGCGGCCGGGTCCTTCTACTGCGGGATCACGCCGAAGATGGGGAAGTGGCTGGCGGCGCCCATGAAAAAGAGCATCGGGACCGAGAGCCAGGCGTTCGTCCGCGAGGCGAGGAAGGCGCGGCGCGCCCACTTCGGCATGTCCGCGGGTGCCGGGGCGCCCGTCTCGGCGGCCGCCTTCGTGGCGGCGATGATCTTCTGCTGAAGCGGCCAGATGATCATCCAGACGTTCATGAACATCATGTAGCCGATTCCGCCGCCGATCGAGATCGCGACGGTGCGGTTGCTCCCCCCGCTGCGCATGTAGGAGACCGCGATCCAGGATACGGCGAGGACGAGGACGGCGATGACGGCGGCGAGCGCGCGCCCGTCCTTCAGAGGACCTCCGGCGACCGACATCCGAAAGAGAGCGGCCACGACGAGCCAGGCGACCGTCCAGGCGAGAAGGAAGACGAGGATCCTGCCGGTGATCTTCTCGGTGCCGAGCAGGAAGAGGTAATAGGCAAAACCGAAGACGAGGGTCCAGACCGCGGCCCAGCGGAACCAATAGAGCGCCTTGGGCATGAGGTTCGGCACGACCTTGCCCTTGCTCGCCGCGTCGAGCTCCTTCATGAAGTTGACGTTGACGAGGTTGAAGAAGTAGAGGAGGCCGACCCAGGTTATGCCCGCAAGCAGATGACCCCACCGGAGAAGGAAGAGGACGTTCGTCTGCCAGTCTTGTGGCCAGGTCATGGTGTCCCTCCAAGAGCCGTAAAACGTAAAACGTAAAACGTAAGACGCAAAACGTAAAGGCCTTTCGTAGTCTCGTTTCACGTCTTTCGTTTCACGCCTGACGACCGCGGTTAGTCCAGGGGGCCGAGGAGGTTCTGAGGTGTCATGGCGGCGTTCAACTCCTCTTCGGTCATGACCTTCCTCTCGAGGAGGACCTGCCGCACCCGGACTCCCCGCGCGACCGCCTCCTTGAAAATCTCCGCCGCTCTGGCGTAACCGATCTTCGGAGTGAGCGCCGTGATGACGGACGGCGACTCTTCCAAATAGTAGCGGCACTTCTCGAGGTTGGCCGTGATCCCGTCCACGCACCTCTTCCGCACGATCGGGAGGAAGTTGACGAAGAGCTGCGGGCCGCGCGTCAGGTTGCGGGCGAGCAGCGGCATCATGACGTTCAAGTCGAGCTGGCCGGCGCCGGCCGCGAGCACGTTGGCGGCGTCGAGACCGATCAGCTGGAAGCAGAGCATGTTCAGGCACTCGAGCAGCGAGGGATTGACCTTGCCCGGCATGATCGAGGAGCCCGGCTGCACGGCGGGAAGGCGGATCTCATCCAGGCCCGTCGCCGGGCCCGACGCGAGCAGCCGCAGATCGTTCGCGATGCGGCCGAGCTCGACGGCCAGCCCCCGGAGCGCTCCCGAGTAGTCGCCCGAGGCCGCTCGGCTCTGCAGGGCTTCCCGGGGGTCGGTCGCGGGACGGAAGTCCTCCAGCGCGAGCTTCGAGAGCTTTTCGACCGCGCGTTCCCGGAAACCGGAAGGCGTATTGATGCCGGTTCCCGCCGCCGTGCCGCCGAGCGGCAACTCGCGCATCGCGTCGAGCGAGGAAGAAAGAGCTTCCCGTCGGCGCGCGACCGCGGAAGCGAAAGCGCGGAACTCCTGTCCGAGAGTGACCGGGACGGCATCCATGAGATGCGTTCGGCCGGATTTGACGATCGAAGAGAACTCGCGTCCCTTGCGCTCGAAGGAATCCGCCAGTTTCCCGACTTCCTTCGCGAGCGTCCTCCCGACGGCGATCGCGGCCATGTGGAGCGCGGTCGGGAAGGTGTCGTTGGTGGACTGCCCGAGGTTGACGTCGTCGTTGGGGTCGACGGCCGCGCGGTCTCCGCGCCTGGCGCCGAGGATCTCCGCCGCCCGCCCGGCGAGGACTTCGTTGACGTTCATGTGGAAGGAGGTCCCGGCCCCCGCCTGGTAAACGTCCACGACGAACTGTTCCGAGTGACGTCCCGCCAGCACCTCGTCGCTGGCCTGGACGATCGCCGCGACCTTTCGTGCGTCGAGCCGGGCCAGCTCGCCGTTGGTCTCCGCGCAGGCCCTCTTGATCCGGGCGTACGCGCGGACCATCTCGGGATGGGCCATCTCGCCCGAGATCGGATAGTTCTCCACGGCGCGCGAGGTCTGCGCGCCCCAATAGGCATCGTCCGGAATCTGCCGGACCCCAAGACTGTCGCGCTCTTCTCTCAAGGCCGTTCTCCTCTCTTTTTCCTCTTCCTCCGGGGAAACCCTAGCAGATCGGATCTCCGAGCGAGGATCCCGGCGCGCCGAGGCCGCAACGGGCGGCGACGGGTTAGAATGAACCGCCCGAGAGGGGAAGATGACCCGGTTTCCCAGAATCCGCAAAGACGTCACCGCCGCGATCTTCTGCGCGGCGGCGCTGGCCTGTCACAGGGCGAGCGTCTCGTCCTCCGTTCCCGCCCCCCCGGCCTCCGCTCCGCAAACGGCCGAGCGCTCGGCGCGGGCGCCGGCGGCGCGCGTTGAACCGGGCGCTTACCCCTTCCAGCCCGCCGAGAAGGCCGTCGTGGAGGGTTTTCTCGCGCAGCACACGGATCTCCGGCTCGCGACCGACGCGGACCGCCAGCGCACCCGGGACGCCGACGATGTCCGCCGCCTCTACGGGGTCTACCATCCGTTCTTCGTTCGCGGAGACCTGAACGACGATGGGGTCCTCGACTTCGTCCTGGCGTTCGTGCGGCGCGATTCCGACCGTGAGAGCCCCTGGTTCTCCGTCGTCGTCTTCATCGGCCGCTCCAATTCGGCCGGTCCGGCCTTTCAGCCCGGCGCCTTCATCGAACGGGACGTGACGCTCGCGCGTGGCGATCTCTCGATCGACCGCGATGCCGTGTTGATCACGCCGGACCTCGCCGACGAGGCCGTCCGCCGCTATCGCTGGGACCCCCTGCGGCGCTCCTACGTCTTCGTCCGCGACGACGCCGAAGAGGACGAGACGCCGATCTCCTCCCGAACCTGACCCATCGGCGATCGAGCGATCGAGTCATCGGTTGACTGACGGGAGCGATTCGATCACCCGATCATCCGATCACCCGATCACGCGATCTCGCGTGGTGTCGGTCGCCCTTCCCGTACCGATCCGCAAGAGCTTCTCCTACCGGGTGCCCGAGGCGTTCGTCGTGCCGGAGGCGGGAGCCCGCGTTCGCGTGCCGTTCGGCGAGCGTGCCCTGACGGGCGTCGTCCTCGCGCGGGAGGGAGAAGACACCGCCGGCCTGCGCGAGATCGTCGAGGTCCTCGACGTCGAGCCGGTTTGCCCGCCGGAGCTGCTGGCCGCCGTGGAGCGCGTAGCGAAGAGATCGTTCGCCTCGGCCGGGGAGCTGCTGAAGACCGCCCTGCCCGCGCGGCTGCCCGCGGCGGGGACCGTCCGGTACCGCATCACGGAGAGGGGAGCGCTCTCGCGCCCCGGCGGCGCGGAGGGGGAAATCCTGGAGCGGCTCCGCGGCGGAGAAGCGGTCGCTTTGAGCGACCTGCCCGTGGCCGGCCGGCGGGAAGCGCTGAGGTCTCTGGAAGAACGGGGCTTCCTGCGCGCCGTGTCCTCCGTCCGAGAGCGAAGGCCGCGCTCGGAAATCGCCTACGTCCCCGGCACGGTCCGGCCGGAGGAGCGGGAGCGGAGCCTGAAGGGAAGCCGGCGCGGAAAGGAAGTGCTGGCCTACCTCGAAGCCCTCGGACGGCCGGCCGTCGCGGCCGAGATCCGAATGCAGACGGGCGCGGGCCCCTCCGTGCTTCGAAACCTCGTCGCCCGGGGGGCACTTCGCAGTTTCGAACAGGGACGCAAGCCGGAGGAACCGGCGCCGCCGCCCGCTGCGCGCCCGGAGTTTCGGCTGACCGCCGAGCAGGAAAACGCCCTGGCGAAGATCCGCGACGCGATCGAATCGCACCGCTACTTCCCGGCTCTTCTGCAGGGCGTGACGGGCAGCGGCAAGACCGAGGTCTACCTGCGCGCGATCTCCTCGGCCCTCGCGGCGGGCCGAGGCGCCATCTGGCTCGTGCCGGAGATCGCGTTGACGCCCGTCTTCTCCCGGGAGCTGCGGCGGCAGTTCGGACCTCGCGCCGCCCTGCTGCATTCGGCCCAGTCCGAGAGGGAGCGCGCGCGGGAGTGGGATCGGGTGCGGGCGGGGCAGGCACGCGCCGTGATCGGTCCCCGGTCGGCGGCGTTCGCTCCGGTCGCCGATCCGGGCCTCTTCGTCGTGGACGAGGAGCACGACGGCTCCTACAAGCAGCGGGAGTCTCCGCGGTACGACGCGCGCGACGTGGCGGCGATCCGAGCGCTCGCCGCCGGCGCGGCGCTCGTCTTCGGCTCCGCGACCCCCTCCCTGGAGGCGTACCAGGCGGCCCGCGACGGGCGCCTCCATCTGATGCGCCTGACGGCCCGCGTGGACGACCGGCCTCTCCCGGACGTGACCCTCGTGGACTTGAAACGCGAGCCGGCGCGCCCCGAGGAAAAGGGAGTGCCGCTCTTCTCCGGCGCGCTCGTGGCCCGGCTGAGCGAAGTGTTCTCGCGGGGCGAGCAGGCGATCCTGCTCCAGCCGCGGCGGGGATTCGCGCCGTTCCTTCTCTGCCGCCAGTGCGGCCACGACTTCCGCTGCAGCCGGTGCAGCGTCTCGCGAACGGTCCACGAGAAGGGGCGCGTCCTTATCTGTCACTATTGCGGCGAGCGCCTTCCAAGACCTCTGCGTTGCCCCGACTGCGGGGGCGCCATCCTGGAAGCGATCGGCGCGGGCACGGAGCGCGTCGCCGAGAGGTTCGCGGAGATTTTCCCCGGGGTGCCTGCCGTCGTGCTCGACCGCGACTCGGCGCGGCGCCGCGGGGCCGGGGCGGTCCTCGACGAAATCATCTCCGGCCGGGCCTCCTGCCTGATCGGAACGCAGATGGTGGCCAAGGGACACGACTTCCCGGGGGTGACCGCGGTGGGAGTCCTCTCGGCCGACACGCTGCTGAACTTTCCGGATTTCCGGGCGGCGGAGAAGACCTTCCAGCTCGTGGCCCAGGTCGCCGGCCGCGCCGGACGCGGAGACGCGCCCGGCACCGTCCATGTCCAGACGTTCCACCCGCAGCACCCCGCGATCCGCCGCGCGGCCAAACACGATGTGGACGGGTTCGCGGCGGAGGAACTGGCATTCCGGCGATCCTTCTTCTATCCCCCTTTCGCGCAGCTCGCGTCCGTTCTGGTCTCCTCGCCGGATCGGGAGAAGGCTCAGGATGCCGCCCGCAGCGTCGGCGAATCTCTGGCCGGCGTCGGCGGCGATCTGCGGATCTCGGGTCCCGCCCCCGCGCCGCTCGAGCGGCTCCAGGGACGCTGGCGCTTCCAGATCCTGATCCGCGCGGCGCAGAGGCTCGCGGTCCTGGACGCTCTCGAGTCCTCGATCCCGGAGCGGCCTCCTTCGGGCGTCCAGATCGCCGTGGACGTGGACCCGCAGGACCTGATGTGAAGTGGGCGGGCCTTCTGGCCGCCGTCTCCCCTCCGCGTGCCGGTACAATCAGCCCGTGGACGACGACCGCAATTTCGAAGAGCCGATCCAGAAGCTCCGGCAGCGCATCGAGGAACTGTCGGCCCTCCCCGACGACGCCGCGCACCGGCGGGAGTTGGAGAAGCTGCGGGAGAAGCTCGACCGGCTCTCCCGGGAGATCTACGCCGGCCTGACACCCTGGCAGAAGACCCTCGTGGCGCGCCATCCGACGCGGCCGTACACCCTCGACTACATCCAGGCGCTGACCACCGATTTCGTGGAATTGCACGGAGACCGCAAGTTCGCCGATGACGCCGCCATCATTGCAGGTTTCGCCTTCTTCCGCGGGCACGCGGTCGCGGTCGTGGGGCACCAGAAGGGGCGGGACACCCGGGAAAAGATCCGCCGCAACTTCGGCATGCCGCGGCCGGAGGGTTTTCGCAAGGCGCTCCGCGTGATGGAGCTGTCCGAGAAGTTCGGAAGGCCGATCCTGTCCTTCGTGGATACCGCCGGGGCCTACCCCGGCATCGACGCGGAGGAGCGCGGGCAGGCGGAGGCGATCGCCGTCAACCTGAAGGCGATGGCGGGCTTCCGCGTGCCGATCATCGTGACGGTCACCGGAGAAGGGGGATCGGGCGGCGCCCTGGGCCTGGCGATCGGAGACCGAGTGCTGATGATGGAGCACGCGGTCTATTCGGTCATCTCTCCCGAGGGTTGCGCCGCGATCCTCTGGAAAGACGCTTCGCGCAAGAAAGAAGCGGCCGAGGCGATGAAGATCACCGCGCGGGACATGGAGAGCTTCGCCGTGATCGACGAGATCATTCCGGAGCCTCCCGGCGGCGCGCACGCGGACCCGGCCGGCGCGACGGCGGCCGTGGGCGAAGCGATCGAGCGCCATCTTCGCGAGGCGCTCGAGCTGACCACGGAGGAGAGACGCGAGCGGCGCTACCGGAAGTTCCGCAGCCTCGGCGCGATCGAGTTGACCGACCGTCCGTGACCGCGTCATGAGCGGCCAGAGGCGACTGGAGATCGCCGTGCTGGCCTTCGGCGCGGTTTTTCTGGCTATCGTGGCGTACTCCTTCCGCCCCGGCCGCCGTCCCGCCTCCAAGCCGCCCGAGGCGCTCCCCGGAGCCCCGCCGTCGCAGGAAGCCGGGCAGGCCATGACGGTCTCCAGCGGTTTCGACTACACGGAGACGGTGGGAGGCAAGCCGCTCTTTCGCATCCAATCGGAAAGGACCGTGGGATTCGGTCCGGCCGCCGGCCTCGTCCCCAACGTCTACGCGCTGGAGCAGGTCTCTCTGACTCTCTACCCGGAAGAGGGCGCTCCGTTCACGGTCCGCGCGGAGAAGGCTCAGTACGACCGCCGGACCAATGAGGCCGTGCTTTCGGGCAACGTCCGCTGGTCCGACGAGAGAGGGGCGCTCGGAGAGACCTCGAAGGTCGAATTCCACCCGTCCGCGCACCAGCTCCTCGCTCCCGCCGCGATCCACTTCGCCCGCGGCACCTTCAACGTTCAGGCGCGTTCGGGCCGCTACGACCTGCAGAAACGCGAGCTGACTCTCGTCGGGCCGGTCCAGGGATCCGGAACGGGAGAGGGGAGCGGCGGGCTCTCGCAGATCGAGGCGGACGGCGCGACCTACCGCCGCGAGGAGGGGCTCATCGAGCTCGCGGGAAAGGTCTCGGGAAGTTCGCGTTCGGGAGATCGAGTCGCCTGCGACCGGATGGTCTTCAAGACCGAGCAGGACGGCAATCGTTTCGAGTGGGCGAGGGCGGAAGGCAACGTCCGCGGAGTTCTCGTATCTTCGGGGCCGGTGTCGCCGCGGGCGGCCGGGCCGGCTCCGGCGGCGGAGCGGCGGTACGCGGGAGACCGCGCGGCCCTGCTCTTCGCGCCGGAGGGCGGCCTGCGCTCGCTCTCTCTGACGGGAGGGCCCGCGCGCGTGGAGGAGAACGATCGCAAGGTCGAAGCCGCGACGATCGACGTCGCCTTCGAAAAGGGCAAGGCGACTTCCGCGCAGGCCCGCGGCAACGTGCGCCTCGTGTCCCCGGAGAACCGCACCGAGTCGGCAACCGCGAGCCTCGCCTTCACGCCCTCGGGCGAGATCGCGTCTCTCGAGCTCTCCGGCGGAGTTCGGACGGAGGGCGGGGGCCGGTCCTCCCGCGCGGACAAGGCCGTGGAGCTGCCTTCCCGCGGAATCTGGATTTTGACCGGAAGCGACGCCGGATCCGCCAGCGTCGAGAGCGAAGGCTCGCGGGTCTCGGCCGCGCGGATCGAGATCGACCGGACGCGCCGCACGCTCAACGCCGAGGGGAACGCGCGCGCCGTCTTCACGCCGGGCGACTCGAAGTCGAACGCGAAAGCCAGGGTTCCGGCCCTCGTGGGCGATGCGACCCGGCCCACCTTCGGGAAGGCCTCGCGGATGGTCTTCGACGACGCGAGCCGCATCGCGACGCTGTCGGGGGACGCCACCCTCTGGCAGGGCCCGTCCTCTCTCTTCGGCGACGACCTAACCTTGAACGATGCCGAACGCACTCTCGTCGCCGTGGGCCATACCCGGACCGTCGTCTCTTCGGAGGCCGTCCAGCCCGCGCGGGGATCGGACCGCGGCCCCTCGATCGTGACGGCCCGCCGCGTCATCTACCGCGAAGCCGAGGCGACGGCGCTCTTCGAAGGGGGAGTGACGGTCACGCGGGGACCGTGGCACGGCGCCGCGCAGAAGGCGACCGCCCTCTTCGGACCGGACCGCAAGATCGAGCGCGTCGAGATGACCGGAGACGTTTCCCTCGCCGACTCCGCCGCGGGACGGGCGGGCAAGGCCGACAGGGCCGTGGATTGGCCTCAGAAAGACAAGACGGTTCTCGAGGGCTCTCCGGCCACCGTGACGGACGCCGAGGGCAACCGGGTCTCGGGAGCGACCCTGACGATCACCCAGGGGGGGCGTACGGTCGAAGTCACCGCTCCGGAAGGCGGGAAGACCGAGACAATTCACAAGACGCGCCCTGGGACGTCGGGAGAGCCCAGGGTCCCCCGCTAGACTTACGCCGTGAGAGAGACAGCCGAAACTCCAGCCGCCCGCTCCGTGTTGAGCGCGGAGGGACTCATCAAGACGTACGGCGGGCGGGCCGTCGTCAAGGGAGTGTCGCTCGAGATCGCGGCGGGGGAGATCGTGGGATTGCTCGGTCCCAACGGGGCCGGCAAGACGACGACGTTCTCGATCGTCGTGGGCCTCGTCCGGCCGGACGCCGGCGTTGTCCGCCTGGGCGACCGGGACCTGACCGACCTCCCGATGTACCGGAGGGCCCGGGCCGGCATCTGTTACCTGCCCCAGGAGCCCTCGGTCTTCCGCAAGATGACGGTGGAGGAGAACCTGCTCGCGATCCTGGAGACTCTGGACCTCTCCCACGGTGAGCGCCGGGAGCGGGCCGACCGCCTCCTCGGAGATTTCGGCCTGGAGGCTCTGCGCACCCATCGCGCCTACACCCTTTCGGGAGGGGAACGCCGGCGCGTGGAGATCGCGAGAAGTCTCGTCGTGTCTCCCGACTTCCTCCTGCTGGACGAGCCTTTCGCGGGAATCGACCCGCTCGCCGTTCTGGAGATCCAGGCGATCGCGCGGCGTCTCGCCTCCGCGGGCATCGGCGTTCTCGTGACCGACCACAACGTGCGGGAGACTTTGTCCATCGTGGACCGCGCCTATATAATCAACGCCGGCGAGATCCTGCGGGCTGGCACGCCCCTTGCCTTGTCGAGCGACGCCGTCGTCAAGAAGATCTATCTCGGGGAGGCCTTTCAGCTGAACTAATGGCGCTGGAACAGAAGCTCAACCTCAGACTCTCTCAGCGGCTGGTCATGACGCCGTCGCTGCAGCAGGCCATCAAGCTGCTGCAGATGTCCAAGCTCGAACTGGAAGAGGTCCTGACCCAGGAGATGGTCGAGAACCCCGTCCTCGAGGAGGAGCAGGAGGACATCGCCCAGGAGGCTGAGACGGCGGAGGCTGCCGAGACGCCCGAGCCGCCCAAGGAGGAGGTCGACGCCGCTCCGGCGGTCTCCCCACCGGCGCCGGGCGAGGCTCCCGCCGAGGTCGAGCCCGCGCCCGAGCGGGAGCGGGATTCCTTCGACGAAATCGATTTCGACTCCTATTTCGAAGACTACCTGGACACGGCCTACAACCCGCGGCAGTACGAGGAGAGCGAGCAGACCCCGCTCGAAAACACCCTGTCGAGCACGCCGGGCCTCCAGGAGTACCTGACCTGGCAGCTCTCGATGTCCGGAGCCGCCGCCGAAGTTCGCGAGATCGCGACCTATCTCATCGGGAACGTGGACGAGGACGGCTATCTTCGCGTGGCGCGCGAGGAGATCCGGGCCGCGGGCTACGAGAACGAGGCGGACGTCGAGAAAGCCCTGGCGCTCGTCCGCTCCTTCGACCCGACCGGCGTCTGCGCCTTCGACCTGCCCGACTGCCTGATGCTGCAGATCCGGGCGCTGGGCATCGACAACCCGCTCATCGAGAAGATCGTGCTGGAACACTGGCCGGAATTCCTGAACCGCCAGTTCCAGCAGCTCTCCCGGTCTCTCGGCGTGGGAATGTCGGAGCTGCAGGCGGTCGTCGAGATCATCAAGAACCTGGAGCCCAAGCCCGGCCGCAAGTACTCCAAGGAGCGAACGATTTACGTCGAGCCCGACGTGGCGGTGCGCAAGATCGGAGACGAGTACGTCATCCAGTTGAACGAGGACGGGCTTCCGAAGCTGCGCATCTCCGCGGCGTACCGCAGGATGCTGCGCGGGGGCAACGGCGCGATCGGCCAGGAGGCGGCCACGTACCTGAAGGACAAGATGCGCTCCGCCGTCTGGCTGATCAAGAGCCTCGACCAGCGGCAGAGGACGATCTACAAGGTGGCCGACTCCATCGTGCGCCACCAGCGCGAGTTCCTGGACCACGGCATCGAGCATCTGCGGCCGCTCGTCCTGCGCGACGTGGCCAACGACATTGGGATGCACGAGTCCACGGTGTCGCGCGTCGTTTCGAACAAGTACATTCACACGCCGCGCGGGCTTTATCCCATGAAGTACTTCTTCCACAGTGGGATCGACTCGGCCACGGGGGCCGACGTCTCGTCTCTTTCGATCAAGAGCAAGATCGCGCGGTACATCGCCGACGAAGACGCGCGCCGTCCCCATTCCGACGCCCGCATCATGCAGCGCCTGCGCGCGGAGGGAATCCAGATCGCGAGACGGACGGTCGCCAAGTACCGCGAGGAGCTGCGGATTCCCTCCTCCTCGCAGCGCAAACAATCTTTCTGAGGAGCAGAGATGAGTGTCGAATGCACCGGGCGCAACGTCGAAATCAGCCCGTCGCTCCGGGAGCTGGCGCGGCGGCAGACGCAGGGACTCGAGAGGCGGCTGGGGGGGCCGGCGGTCGTTCGGGTCGTGCTCTCCCACGAAAAACACCGGTTCGGCGCGGAAGTCATCGCCAGCCACCGGCGGCGCCACTGGAAGGCGCAGGAGGAGACCGCGGGGGATCCCCGCGCGGCGATGACCCTCGCTTTCGAGAAGATCGAGGCGCAGGCCAAGAGGGACCTCGGAAGACGGCGGGACCGCATGCACGGGGGCACGCCCGCCGCGTCGATCCGCAAGACCCGGCCCGCGGTCGAGGAGCTCTCCGAATCCGGGGGCGAGGCGGAGCCGCCTTCGGCGGCGACGGCGAGGATCGTCCGGAGCGGACAGCGGCGTCTCCCCATCAAGCCGATGAGCGCCGAGGAGGCGGGGATGAGGCTGGAGAGCTCACGCCAGGAGTTCCTGGTCTTCCGCGACGCGGCCAGCGAGAAGATTTCTGTGCTCTACAGGCGCCGGGACGGGGACTTCGGCCTGATCGTGCCGGAATGCTGAGACTCGGCGGAAGACGGGATCTTCCGGCGCCGGGGGAGGGCTGTTGAGCTCCGGACCGGAGGGCCCTCTCCAGGGACTGGTCGATCCGCGTTTCATCTTCACGGACCTGCGCGGCCCCGGCCTGGAGGAGGCGCTGGGCGAAATGTCCCGGCGCCTCGCGGCGGCGGGCGTCATCCGCGACGCCGGGGATCTGACCCGCCGGCTCGTCGAGCGGGAGAAGCTGGGTTGCACTGGCCTTGGCGGAGGGGTCGCCATCCCGCATTCCAAGTCGAAGGACGTCGGCGACGTCGTGCTGGCGATCGGCCTCGCGCCGGAAGGGATCGACTTCCGCGCTTCCGACGGGATCCCGGTCACGCTCATCTTCCTGATCCTCTCGCCGGCCGACCAGCCGGCGGTCCACCTCCAGGCGCTGGCCCGGATCTCGCGGTTCCTGCGCACACCGGGAGTCGTCGAGAGCCTGCGAGCCGTGAAGACCCGCGAGCAGATGCTGGATCTCCTTTCGGGAGCGCCGAAAGTTCCGACGGCGGCGAGCCCGTGAGCGTTCCTGACGGGCCGGGCCGGACCGCGGAGCTGACGGCCGAGATCCTGCGCGCGCCGATCCTCGCGGACCTGAAGATGCGCACGGTGGCGGGAGAATCCGGCTTCTCCCGGGTCATTTCCTGGGGACGCATTCAGAGGCCCGGCCTCGCCTTCGCGGGATTCCTGGCTTTCATCAAGCCGGGGCGGATCCAGATCCTGGGCGAGAGCGAGCTGAATTACCTCGACACGATGCCGGAGGACGTCCGGCGCGAGCGCATCGCGTCCATCTGCGCGCTTCCGGTGGCGGCGTTCGTGATCACCAAAGGTCAGGACGCCCCCGAAGACCTTGCCCGCGAGTGCCGCCGGCGCGCGATTCCCCTCCTCGTGTCCGACCAGACGACCTCGGTCGTCATCCAGTCCATCACCCGGGTCCTGGAGGACGAGCTCGCGCCCTCGGCCACCGTGCACGGCGTCCTGGTGGACGTCTATGGAATGGGAGTGCTGCTGCTCGGGGACTCGGGGATCGGCAAGAGCGAGTGCGCCCTCGATCTCATCCAGCGGGGGCACCGGCTGGTCGCCGACGACGTGGTGGAGATCCGCAAGTACCCCAACGGGGCCCTGGTCGGCCGCGCGGCGGAGATGATCCGCTACCACATGGAGCTGCGCGGCATCGGAATCATCAACATCAAGAACCTCTTCGGCGTCTCCGCCGTCCGCACTTCCAAGTCCATCGAGCTGGTCATCGAGCTCGAGCGCTGGGACCCGGCGAAGAAATACGACCGGCTGGGCCTGGACGGCGAGACCTATTCGATCCTGGGGAAAGCCCTCCCCCTTCTGCGGCTGCCCGTCGCTTCGGGCCGCAACCTCGCCCTCCTGATCGAGATCGGCGCGCGCAACGAGCTGCTCAAGATGCAGGGGTACGACGCCGCCAAGGAGTTCGCCCTCAAGGTGGACGAGCAGATCGCCAAGAACGCGCAGTCTCCGGCGCGCCGGCGCTAGGGTGCCGGCTTGAGCAAGACGTCCTCGGAGGAGCGGGGGCCGGCGGGCGAGCCCGCCCTTCCCGAAAGCCTGGTGATCGTGACGGGTCTCTCCGGCTCGGGAAAGAGCTATGTGAACAAGTGTCTCGAGGACATGGGTTACTTCTGCGTGGACAACCTTCCCCTGGAGCTCGTCGAGCCCCTGCTCTCCCGCGCCTCCGCCTCCCGGGTGGGAGTAATCCTGGACGTGCGCAACCCCGATTTCGCCGGACGCTTCCCCGAGATCCTCTCGCGCCTGCGCCAGAGAGTTCCCGCGGCACGGCTGCTGTTCCTGGACGCCTCGGAGGAGTCCCTGATCCGCCGTTTCTCCGAGACCCGGCGGCCGCACCCGCTCTCGGGAGACCGGTCGCTGCTCCAGTCTCTGCGCCGCGAGCGCGAGATGCTCGAAGAGGTCCGCTCGGTGGCGGACGTCGTCGTGGACACTTCGGAGATGACGGTGCACGAGCTGCGCTCCTTCATCCAGAAGACGTTCGTGGGCGATCCCTCGCGCGCGCGAATGCTGGTATCGACGACTTCCTTCGGCTACAAGTTCGGGGTTCCCCACGACGTGGATCTGCTCTTCGACGTGCGATTCCTCGCCAACCCTCACTTTGTTCCGGAGCTCAAGCCCAAGACCGGCTCGGATCCCGCCGTGGCGGCGTACATCGAGAAGGATCCCGAGACCGAGAGGTTCCTCGCTCGGGTCCGGGAGTTTCTGGATTACCTGCTGCCGCTCTACGAGGGGGAGCAGAAGAGCTACCTTTCGATCGGGGTGGGATGCACCGGCGGAAGGCACCGCTCGGTCTTCGTGGCGGAGAAGCTGGCGGCCTCGCTCAAGGAGAAAGGCTATCCGGTCCGGGTCTCGCATCGGGACGCGACCCGCGAATGACGGCCAGAAGCGCCGGCCATGGCCTTAGAATTCCCCTTCTCTCATGATCGGCATTCTTCTGGTCACTCATGGCAGGCTCGCGGAGGAGCTCAAGGCGGCGGCGCTGATCATCCAGCCCGAAATCTCTTCGATCGTGGCGGTCGCGCTTGAGTGGAGCGAGATCGGCGAGGACGCTCGCGAGCGCATCGCCGCCGGGCTCGCCGAGGCGGACCGGGGCGACGGTGCCGTCATCCTGACCGACATGTTCGGCGGCACCCCGACCAACCTGGCCCTTCCATTCCTCAAAAAGGACCGTGTGGAGATCGTCACCGGGGTCAACCTCCCGATCGTCCTGAAGTGCGCCTCGCTGCAGGGCAGCGGAAAGCCCGTGGCCGAGATCGCCCGGCTCGCCCGGGACAGGGGACAGCGCTCGATCTGCGTGGCATCCGACCTCCTGGCCAGCGAGGAATCCGCCGCGACGGCCGTCACGGAGTCTCCGGAGCCATGATCGAGCGGGAGGTCGCGATCAAGAACCGCCTGGGCCTCCACGCCCGGGCCGCGGCCAAGTTCGTCCAGACGGCCAGCCGTTTCAAGTCCTCCGTCAAGATCCGAAAGAACGGCGAAGAGGTGGACGGCAAGAGTATTCTCGGGATCCTGCTGCTCGCGGCCTCCCAGGGTACGCGGATCGTCCTGACGATCGCGGGGGAGGACGAGACGGCCGCGTTCGCGGCGGTCCAGGACCTGATCGCGCGCAGTTTCGACGAGGAGGAGTAAGACGAGGTGATAGGTGCCAGGTGTTAGGTGCTGGGGGAGCCCAGCCCCCGTCCCTGACACCTGACACCTGACACCTGACACCTATGCTGCAGGGACTTCCGGTTTCGCCGGGCATCGCGGTCGGGCGCGCGGTCATCGTGCGCTTCGGTGGCACGCCCGCGTTCCGCCGGGCCGTGCCGCCCGAAGCGCTGGCGGAAGAGGAGCGGCGGCTGCGGCGCGCCGCCCGCGCGGCGACCGAAGACTTCCTGAAGCATTCCCGCGAGTCCAGCGGCGACATGGGGTCCGAGCTGGCCACGATCCTGGAGGCGCACGGCCTGATCGCCTCGGATGAGACCCTGCTCTCCGCGATCGTCGAGCACATGCGCCGGGAACGGGTCAACTGCGAGTGGGCGCTCGCGGCCGTGGCGCGGGACATGGCCCACCGGCTGGAGCTGGCGGACGCGGAGGCGATGCGCGAGCGGGCCGCGGACATCGCCGACGTGGCGCGGGAGATCGCCCGGCAGCTCTCCGGCGGCGGCCCGCTTCCGGCGCGCGAGCTGCCGCGAGGGTCCATCCTCGTCGCCGACGAGCTCTCTCCCGCCGACGCGGCGCGCCTGGATCCCCGGCGCGTGCGAGCCATCGCGCTGGAGAGGGGCGGGCCCACCTCGCATGCCAGCATCATCGCCCGGTCTTTCGGCCTGCCGGCCGTGGCCGGCGTGCCGGGTCTCTGCGACGCGGTCTCCCCCGAGCGCCCCATCGTCGTGGACGGGGACCGCGGAATCGTCGACCCCGCCCCGTCGAAGGAGAAGATCCGCAGGAGCCTCCTCAGGGTCCGCGAAGCGCGGGAGAAGGGCCGGCGGCTGCGGGCGAGGACGGCCGGCGCCGCGGCCACCTCGGACGGCGTCCGCATCATTCTGCGGGCCAACCTCGAGCTGACCGAGGAGTTCCCTTCCATCGAGCGGTGCCACGCCGAGGGCGTGGGGCTCTTCCGCTCGGAGTTCCTGTATCTGGCGGCCGCGCCCCGGACCCCGAGCGTCGAAGCTCAACTGGCGGCCTATGAGAGTCTCATCGAAGCGGCCCGGGGTTATCCCGTGGTCGTGCGCACCTACGATCTCGGAGGGGAGAAGGGGATCGGACCGGCGTCCTCCGAGAACCCGGCCCTGGGCCTCCGGGGCCTTCGCTATTGCCTGGCGAATCCCCAGATCTTCGAGGAACAGCTGACGGCTCTCTGTCTGGCGTCCCGGAAAGGGGAGGTGCGGATCCTTCTGCCGATGGTCGCCGGCATGCGCGAGCTGCGCGCGGCGCGGGGCCACCTGGACAAGGTCGCGCGGCAAGTCGGCCTTTCCACCGTTCCGCCTCTGGGAGTGATGATCGAAGTCCCCTCGGCGGCGTTGATCGCCGACCGGCTCGCCCAGGAGGCGGACTTCTTCTCGATCGGAACCAACGACCTGGCCCAGTACGCGCTCGCGGTGGACCGCTCGAACCCGGACGTCTCGGATCTCTACCGCCCGCTCCATCCCGCGATTCTGCGGATGATCCGTTTCGTCGTCGACGCCGGCGCCGCCCGCGGGCGGCCCGTGGCGGTCTGCGGCGAGATGGCGGCCGATCCGCTGGGAATCGGCGTGCTCGTGGGCCTTCAGATCCGGGAGCTGTCGGTGACGCCCGTCGCCATCGCGGGGGTGAAGGACACCCTGCTGGGGATCGACTCGAAGCGCGCGAAGGCTCTCGCGGAAAAGGCGCTGGAAGCGTCCGAATCCCACGAAGTCGAGAAGATGTTCCGGAGTCTTCCTCAGCCGCAGGCCGCGGCTCCCCCCGCGGAGAGGCGCCCCGCCGCCCGGGTTCCGGAGAGCGAGCCCGCCCGGTGAGAAGAGTCGCCAAACCCTGGGGGCACGAGCTCATCTTCGCCGAAAACGAGCTGTACGCCGGGAAGATCCTCCATCTCGAGCCGGGGCACTGCCTTTCGCTCCAGTACCATGAAAGAAAAGACGAGACCCTTTTCGTTCTGAGTGGGGAGGTGACGTTGTCCGTCGAGATCGAGGGCGTTATGACAGAGATGCGGCTCCTTGCCGGCCAGTCACACCGTATCCTGCCGGGAGTCCGGCACAGGATGTCGGCGGACTCTCCCGTTGACGTTCTGGAGGTGTCCTCCCCCGAGCTGGACGACGTCGTGCGCCTCGAGGACCGATACGGCCGCGCGGGAACGACCCAACCGTGAAGAGATCGTGGATGGCCGCGGCCTTGCTTCTGCTGGCGACAACGTCACTGGCATCGGCCGCGCCAAGAGCGACTCCGACTCCGACTCCTCGTTCTCACAAGCTCACCGGCGGGTTCGGCCGGGAAGCTGCGGCGGACGCGGTCGTGACGCCGGCGGCCGGGCAGACGCCGGGCCAGTCGCTCGCCGACGCGGTACGCGCCTCCGAAAAGGCGAAGAAGCGCAAGGGATCGAAGCCGGCCGTGGCCATTACAAACCAGACGCTGATCACCGATCCGACCAAGGGGAAGCTGACGACATCCTCGCTCCGTCCGTCCCCTCCGGCGCCGACACCCGGGCGTGAAGAGCCGACGCCCACGCCCGCCGCGGGCGAGGAATCGAGCGGGGAAGCTTACTGGCGCGAGCGCATGCACAGCGCTCGAGGCCGCGTCGAGGAGTTCGCCGAGCGGGTGCGCCGCTTCGAGCAGGAGGCCAAGAAGCTCGAAAACGACTTCTATTCATGGGACGATGGCCAGTACCGGGACGGCGTCATCAAGCCGGCCTGGGACAAGAAGCGCGAGGAGCTGGAAACGGCCAGAAGAGATCTGGAGCAGGCGCAGAAGGAGCTTGCGGAGCTGCCGGAGAAGGCGCGCAAGGCCGGAGCCCTGCCGGGATGGCTGCGCGAGTGAGCGCGTACCGGGTCGAAACCTGGGGCTGCCAGATGAACGTCCTGGACGGCGAGCGCATGTCCGGGCAGCTCGAGGGCCTGGGACTCCGGCGGGCGAAGGAAGGCGAACCCGCCGACGTGGTGATCCTGAATACCTGCTCGGTGCGGGAGAAGGCGGAATCCAAGGTCTACAGCGCGCTCGGGGTCCTGGCCGAAAGCAAGCGCGAGAACCCCGCTCTCGTCATCGGCGTCGCTGGGTGTCTGGCTCAGGTGTCTGGAGACCGGATCCTGGAGCGCGCTCCGTGGGTGGATTTCGTCGTGGGAACCGGAAAGGTAGAGAGCGTCGGCTCGATCGTCCGGAGCATCCGCGAAGAGCGGCGCCGCGTGGCCGAGCTCGAGCTGCCGCGGGAGTCTCCCGTCTATCAGTTCCGGCAGATCTCGCGCGGCTCGCCCTTCCAGGCCTACGTCACCGTCATCGAGGGATGCGATCAGTTCTGCACCTTCTGCATCGTTCCCTTCACGCGGGGCCGGGAACGTTGCCGGCGCTCCGGCGAGATCCTCGAGGAAGTCGCCTGGCTCGTGCGCGGCGGTTACACGGAGATCACCCTGCTCGGCCAGACGGTCAACGCCTATCGCGACCCGGAAAGCGGTTCGGGCCTGGGGGAGCTCCTGACGCGCGCCGGGCGAGTGCCGGGGGTCCGCCGGTTGAGGTTCCTGACGTCACACCCGCGCTTTGTGGACGACCTTCTGATCGCGGCTCTTGCGGCCGGCGGGCCGGTCGCTCCCTATTTCCACCTTCCCGCCCAGTCCGGGTCGGACCGGATCCTCTACAGGATGAAGAGACGGTACGACCGCCAGCAGTACCTGGACACGTTGGAGCGCATCCGGCAGGCCGTCCCTCATGCCGCCATCTCCTCGGACTTCATCGCGGGGTTCCCCGGAGAGACCGACGAGGATTTCGAAGCCACGCTCGACCTGGTGCGCCGCGCGCGATTCGCCAGCATCTTCGCGTTTCTCTATTCCGCGCGGCCGGGCACCGCGGCGGCGCGGTGGGGGAGCGAGACCGCCGTTGCCCCGGAGGTCGCGTCTCAGCGGCTGCAGAGTCTGCTGTCCCTGCAGGAGGAGCTGCAGTCGCGGGCCAACGGCGACCTCGTCGGCAAACGATTTGAGGTGCTTATCGAGGGACATGATCGCCAGGGGCAGGGCCGGGGGCGCACGTCTTGCAATCGCGTCGTTCACATTCCGGACGAGGCGGGCGAGCTCACGCCGGGCCGTTATGTGTCCGTTCGGATCACAAGAGGATTGCCGAATTCGCTGATGGGAGAGCTGGCCCGGTAGCCGGGCAAAGGAATCACCATGGTCAAGATGGAAATCAAGGGCCTCCTGATGGATCCGGTCTCGAACATGCCTGTCGTCATCCTGCGCGATGCCGGAGACGGGGTGTTCCTCCCCATCTGGGTGGGAATCTTCGAGGCTAACGCCATCGCCATCGCGATGGAGAGGATCGAGACCCCGCGGCCGATGACGCACGACCTGCTCAACAATCTCCTGAAGGAGCTCGGCACGCGCGTCGAGCGCGTCGTGATCAACGACTTGAAGGACAACACCTTCTTCGCCCGGATCCACCTCTCGCGCGCCGACGCCACCTGGGTCGTGGACAGTCGGCCCAGCGACGCGATCGCTCTGGCCCTGCGCAGCGAGTCGGAGATCTTTGTGGAGGAGGAGGTCCTGGAAAAGAGCAAGACTCTTCGCGCCGAGGGGGCGGAGCCCGACCCCGAACGCCTGAAGAAGTGGCTGGAGGAAGTCAATCCCGAGGACCTCGGCAAGTACCGCATGTAGCTCTCAGCCGTCAGCTCTCAGCTCTCAGCCATGCATGTCCCAAACCGAAAGCTGACAGCTGAGAGCTGAGAGCTGATAGCCTTTTACGGTGATCATCTCCATCGCGAACCAGAAGGGGGGCGTCGGAAAGACGACCACCGCGATCAACCTGGCCGCGGCACTGGCTCAGAAGGGGATGAAAACGCTGCTCGTGGATCTGGACCCCCAGGCCAACAGCACCATGTCGTACCTGGACCGGCGCTCCGTCGAGAAGTCCATGTTCGACGTCCTTACGGAACCCACCGTGTGGTTCAAGGAAATCGTCCGGCCCTCGGGTCTCCCCAACCTGGACATCGCGCCGGCGCGCATCGCGCTCGCCAAGATCGAATCGAAGCTCCTGGGGGAAATCGACGGCCATTTTCGCCTGCGTGACAAGATCGACGGCGCGCGCAAGCGCTACGACGCGATCCTGATCGACACGCCTCCGACGCTCGGGATGATCACGGTCAACGCGATGGTCGCCTCCACGCACATCCTGATTCCGATCCAGTCCTCTTACTTCGCGCTCGAGGGGACAGACGACCTCCTGGAGACGATCGACAAGATCAAGGCGCGCCCCAATCCGGGCCTCCAGATCCTGGGCGTCGTCGTGACCCTCCATGACAAGCGCACGATCATCGGGAGAGACGTGTACGAGCAGATCCGTGCGGTCTTCGGAGACAGGGTCTTCAAGACCACGATCTCCAAGAGCGTGCGCCTGGAGGAGAGCCCCGCCCACCGCGAATCCATCTTCACGTTCGCTCCCCGCTCCGCCGGCGCCGCCGAATATTACTCACTGTCGGAGGAGGTGCTCTCCCGTGTCTAAGCGAAGAGGACTGCCGCAGGAAGCGCGCATGCGCCACGACTCGCATTTCGTCGACGCCCTCTCAACCCGTTTCGGGGCGTCGCTCGGCCGCTGGATCTCCCTGGACGAGATCGAGACCAATCCTGACCAGCCGCGCACGAACGTCGGCGATCTGAAAGACCTCGTCCGATCCATTGAATCCAAGGGCGTGCTGGAACCGCTCCTGGTCCGTCCGCTCGGGGACGGGCGATACCGGATCATCGCCGGAGAGAGACGGTTCCGCGCCGCGATGGAGGCCGGCCTGTCCGAGGTGCCGTGCATCGAGTTCGACGTGCCAGAGAACGAGGTCCTGGAGCTCGCCCTCATCGAGAACCTGCACCGCAAGGACCTTCACCCGTTTGAGGAGGCCCAGGGATACGCGGGGCTCGCCGACCGCCACGGCTACACCCAGCAGCAGATCGCCGACGCCGTCGGAAAATCCCGCGTCTCGGTCACCGAGTGCCTGTCCCTCCTCG
The DNA here is from genome assembly GCA_963837495.1 of uncultured Acidobacteriota bacterium. Lineage (GTDB taxonomy): Bacteria > Acidobacteriota > Thermoanaerobaculia > UBA5066 > Gp7-AA6 > JAWOLE01. The sequence continues at coordinate 556,760 of CAWINF010000003.1, forward strand.
ACATTCCGGAGGAGGTTCGCGAGGAATGTCGGCGCGCCGACATCACGGCCCGCTCGGTCCTCCTCGCGATCGCCCGGCTCAAGGACGCCGAAGCCATGCGCGAGGCGGTCTCCGAGGCCGCCGCCGGCTCCACGCGGGACGACCTGCGCAGGAAGAAAGGGGAGCCGGAAGGCAGGAGACCAGCCCGCTTCGCCTTCGTCTACAAGCCCAGGGGCGGCCCCTTCAAGCTGAACCTCTCCTTCCAGAAATCCCGCGTCGACAAGAGCGAGCTCATCGAAACCCTGCGCCACATCATCAAGCAGCTCGAAGCCGGCGAGATCAAGCTGCCGAAACGGTAGTTTCCGGCGCCCAGCCGCTCTCCCGGGAAAAAGGGGCGCCACGTTATGTGAAGTCCGCCGCCGAGCACCATCCGGCAGCGAAGCTCCGCAAAGCGGACTTCCCGGCTACCAGGCGCCGTCCCGGGAAAAAGGGGCGCCACGTTATGTGAAGTCCGCCGCCGAGCACCATCCGGCAGCGAAGCTCCGCAAAGCGGACTTCCCGGCTACCAGCCGCCGTCCCGGGAAAAAGGGCGCCACGTTATGTGAAGTCCGCCGCCGAGCACCATCCGGCAGCGAAGCTCCGCAAAGCGGACTTCCCGGCTACCAGCCGCCGTCCCGGGAAAAAGGGCGCCACGTTATGTGAAGTCCGCCGCCGAGCACCACCCGGCAGCGAAGCTCCGCAAAGCGGACTTCGCATAACGTGGCGAATATTATGTAAAGTCGCCAGGAGGCTCGACCCTAACGGAAGGCGAACAGTGAAGAGGCGGATCGTCAGATCGCGAGACTGCGGCTAGCGACTTTACATAATATATCTTATCGGACGTTGAGGGCACCAGCCCGGAGCGCCCCCTGAGCTGCCGCCGCTCCGCTCCCCGATCCGGCTGCGGCCGCTCCCTGTCTCCACTACTATCGAAGGCGATGCGCCTGGTCAGCAGGTCCGTTCTGCGCGAGATCTGGCCGCCGTTCCTCCTGGGGTTCGCGGCCTACACGTTCATCCTCCTGGTGAGGACGATCTACTTTCTCGCCGACTTCTTCGTGCGGCGCAGCGCGACTCTCGGAGACGTGGCCCGGCTGGCGGCGCTGTCGCTTCCCTGGATCGTCGTCCTGACCCTGCCGATGGCGTTCCTGCTCGGGGTGCTGATCGGCGTCGGGAGGCTCGCCGGCGACAGCGAGATCGTCGCTCTTCGCTCCTGCGGCGTCGGCCCGGCCGCCGTGTACCGCCCGGCCCTGGTGGCGGCGGCCGGCCTGTCCATCGGCGTCTTCCTCCTCTACAACCTCGTGCTGCCGGACGCCAACGAGGCCCTCTCCCGGGCGCTCGCGCGGGTCGCGGCGACCTCCGTCGTCAACGTCGTGCAGCCCCGCACCTTTCGCGAGGTCCGCAGCGGCGTCACCCTCTTCTTCGACCGCGCGGCGTCCGACGGGAGGTCGCTCGACGGCGTCTTCGTCAAGCTCGGCGAGGAGTACGAGAAAGACCTGCGCGTCATCGTGGCGCGGCGGGGCGCGCTGACTCTCGAGGGGGATCGGCTGTGGCTGGATCTCTTCAACTCCACGCTTCACGAGTACGACGCCAATGATCCTTCCCGCTACCGGATCAACCGCAGCCAGACGCAGCGCATCCTGATCGCGGGCGACATCTGGAACTCCTCGGCCGCGAAGGTCTCCTATCAGAAGTCGCTGCGCGCCCAGTCACTGTCCGAGCTTCTCGCGACCGCCGGGCGGGTCCGACGCGAGTCCCCGGAGAACTACCGCCTGGCCTGGGTCGAGATCCACAAGAAGCTCTCGATCCCGTTTGCCTGCCTAGCCTTCGCGGTCGCCGGCATCCCGCTGGCGGAAAGCTCCCGGCGCGGAGGCAAGGGCAGCGCCTTCGCTATCTCGCTCGCGATCATCATTCTCTACTACGTGCTGCTCTCTTCCGGCGAGACCTGGGCCCAGCAGGGCCGACTGCCTCCGGGAGTGGCCATCTGGATTCCCAACGCTCTTCTGCTCGCCGGAGGGGCGGTGGCGATCGCCCGCTCCGGACGGGAACGGGCCCGCTGGCGCTGGCCGCGGCGTCGCGCCGCGCGGGAAGCCGAGCGCTCCCTCTCCCCCGCGCGGCCGCGCCCCCGCTTCGGCAGCCTCCTGCGTTTCCCGGGCATTCTGGACCGCTACGTGCTGGCGCGGTTCCTGACCGTTCTTTTCTTCGCGTCCGCGTCGGTCCTGATCCTGGCGGTTATCGTGGACTACGCGGACCACATCGACAAGATCGCGAAGAACCGCCCGCCGGCCTCGGTGGTGCTCGGCTATTACCGCTGCTTCCTGCTCTCCATCGGGACGCAGATCGCCCCCTTCGTCGCGCTCATCGCGACACTCGTCTCCCTCGGAGTCCTGTCCAAGAACAACGAGGACACGGCGTTCAAGGCGAGCGGCGTGTCCCTGCGGCGCCTGGCGGCCCCGATTCTCGCGGCGACGGGAGTCGCCGCGCTCCTCTTCTTCGCGCTCGGCGAGTACGTGCTCCCGTTCTCCGAGAGGACAGGAGCCCGCTACCGAAACATCATCTACGGGCGGCCCGTGGACTATGGCGTCGCCCGGACCCCGGCCGAGCGCAACTGGCGGTTCGCGGGCGGCGGTCGCATCTGGCACGAGGAGGAGAGCAATCCCGAGAAGGGGCTTCTGATCTCCCCTTCCGTTTTTCAGTTCGACGGGAACTTCGACCTTCTGCGGCGCGACAGCGCCCGGGAGGCCTCCTGGAACGGGAAGCAATGGATCTTCCGGCAGGGCTGGACCCGGACTTTCGGAGGCTCCGCGCAGACCTCCTACCGGACCTATCTCGAGGAGAGCGTGGAGGGGGACCCTCCTCGCGCGTTCGCGGGAGACCGGCGCACGCCCGAACAGATGCGCTGGCGCGAGCTCCAGCGGTATGCGCGGCGCCTGAAGGCGAGCGGCTACCCCACCGGCAATCTTCAAACCGCCCTCTACGCGAAGTTCGCGACGCCGGCCCTCATTCCGCTCATGGCTCTGCTGGCGGTACCGTTCGCCTTCCGGATCGGCCGCCGGGGAGCGCTCGCGGGCATCGGCGTCGGCCTCGCCCTCGGCATGGGCTTCCAGATCGCGACGGCGTTCTTCGCGAAGCTCGGCGACGTGGGGGCCCTCCCCGCGCTCCTCGCGGCCTGGTCTCCCAACGTCGTCGCCGCGACCGGCGCGGCCTATCTTTTGCTACGCCTGAGGACGTGAAGGAACGCCGCCGTCACGGGCGAACCGCGGGAACCCCGCCCCTGGCTCCTCTGGCCCTCATCGTTCTGCTCCTCGCCGCGCCCGCTGCGGCCCGCGCGCAGGAGGAACCCTCCCCTCCTCCGACGCCGCCTCCCGCGCCGGAGAGCGTTCCCACCCCGACTCCGCCCGGGGAGAAACTCCCCGCCAGGATTTTCGACGTGCTGCGCCGCGAGGCCAGGCGCTACGCTTCGGACTCCGTCGCGCTGGTGAAAGCGCCCGGCGACTGGAACAAGGCGGAATGGGAGCGCCTGGGAGGATGCGCTCTGCTCGTCGGAGGCCTGATGTTCTTCGACAGGGACGTGGACCGAGCCGCGCAGAAGCAGCGCTCCCACTTCACCGACAGGCTTTCCGCGGCCACGACCGCTCTCGGGTCCCAGTACGGCTTTCACGTGTCCGGGGTCCTGCTCATCGCCGGGGCTCTCCTCCATCACGAGAACATGCGCGAGACCGGACGCGACGCGATCGAGGCGGGGGTCCTGGCCTATGTCGTCGATACCCTCGTGATCAAGCGCGCCGTCGGCAGGGAAAGACCCTTCGAGAGCAACGGCAGGACGGTCTTCGTGCCCGGATCGAGCCACGATTCCTTCCCCTCCGGGCACGCGACCGAGGCTTTCGCGGTCGCCTCGGTGATCTCCGCCAGATCGAAGAGCTGGATCATCCCCGTCATCGCCTACACGACCGCGACCGTCGTCGCGATCGACCGCGTCAACGTGCGCGACCACTTCGCGAGCGATGTTCTCGCCGGGGCCTTCCTGGGGAGCGCCGTCGGCCACTTCATCGTCAACCGCCACGGAGAAAAGGAAAAGGGAGTGCTGTCCAAGGCGGATCTGCAGCTCGTTCCGATCCGCCACGGGCTCGCCGCGCGAATCGTGTATTAGCCGTTTCCAGTCAGAAGACCTGCCCGCTGGAGAAGGAAATCAGCCAGCCCTTGCGCCCGAAGGGATCGGCATTGAGCGGGTAGGCGGCATCCACCCGCAGAATGCTGTTGGTCGAGGCGCGCGAGATCGCGATGCGCAGACCGATGCCGACGTCGCTCTTGAATTCCGAGATCTTCAGCGGCCGTCCCGGGGGGGTCGCCGCGCCCGTGTCGAAGAAGACGGCGGCGCCGAAGGAGGCCAGCTGCAGGATTTCCCGACCCGTGAAGAGCCGGTGCTCGAGATTCCACACGAGGCGCTTGTCTCCCTGGAAGGAATGAAGGCGATAGCCGCGCAACCCGTTCGCGCCGTCGGCGAAGAACTGGGTTTCCCGGTCCAGGTTCCAACCCTCGTCGAACCGGAGGTGGGAGACCAGCGTCTGCAGCAGGGGCGTGTCGAACTTCCGGACGTAGCTCACGGCGGCCGACAGAATCGCGTTCTGCACGCCGTCGTCCAGCCGCGTGTGAAAGTCGACATGCGCCTGGAGAAAGCTCGACTGCGACATTCTCCAACCCTGATCCCCCTGGATCGCGACAAACTCGGTCGTGCGGTCCAGGCCGAGCGCGGAGGGAGAGACCGCGACCGTCGCGTTGAAGGACCTCCCCAGATTGAAGTCTTCGAAACGGGAGTCCCGGTTGACGTAATTCAGCTTGATGTAGTCGTTGGAGACATCCTCGTACCGGAGGAAGACGTAGCGGAAGTTTCTGTTTTCCGGAAGAGTGTCGCCGGGGTGGTTCGGTGCGTGCTCGAACTCGTCCTTGAGAAGCTCGAATCCAGCCGTCAGGCGCCGGGCGCGCGCGTCGCTCGCGGTGATCGCGCGCCCGTAGCGGACGTGAAACTCGCGGTGGCTCTGGCGAAAGCGCTCCGACTCCGCGCCGTTCTCGTAGAGCTTGTCGTCCTGAAGCCGGTGCGTCACCAGGAAGTCCGCGGCCCAGGGGCTGACGAAGGAGAAGAAGGGACGTCCGACTCGCACGGCCTCCTCCGTTCCGTCCGAATTGGCCGAGTAGAGGAAATCGGAGTTCCAGTAAGGCCCGAAGAAGTACGGGTCCTTGTACTCGACGAATCGGTTGATGCGGTCCACGTCCTTGCCGTAGGAGACCTGGCTGGATCGGCCCGTGCCCAGGAGGTCTTTCTCTTCGAAGGAGAAGGAGTAAGTCGTGACTCCCCCCTTCTTGCCATAGGAGATGCCGGGCTGGGTGGTCCACGCGTCCTGTGTCATGACTTCCACGTCCACGAGGCCGTCGTGCTTTGGCCCCGGCAGGACCGACGCGGCCTTCAGGAACGGCAGCGAGCGGAGGTTGCGCTCGGTCTCCTCGAGCCTCGTGGAGTCGTACGGGTCTCCTTCGCGGAAGAGAAGGAACTTCCGGATGACGGATTCCCGGGTCTCGATGTGGACGGCGTTGGCCGCCCGATAGACCCACCCCCGCGCCGCCTCCTCGGGAGAGAAGACATTCACCGAGCGGATCGTGATCCGGCCGATGCGAAGCGGCTCCTCACCGGGGGCCGCAAGAGGACAGAGCAGCAACAGAAGCAGGCACGCGCCGCGCGGCATCCGGCGCGTGGCGGGAGGAGGGAGGCGGCAGGCGACCTTGCAGGACAAGAGGACCTTCGTGCTTCGCGGACGCTTCCTCCGCGCGCCGGGACCTCTCCGGGTCCGGCCTTCTACGTTCCCTCTTCCCAGGACGTCATGTAGCGGACCTGTTCGGGGGTCGGAGCGTCGATCGCGACGTCCATCGTGGCGAGCTTCAAACGGGCGATCTCTTTGTCGATCTCTTCGGGGACCGGATGGACCCGGGGCTCCAGGGCCTCGTGGTTGCGGACCATGAATTCGGCCGAGAGGGCCTGGTTGGCGAAGGACATGTCCATCACGGAGGCCGGATGCCCCTCGGCCGCCGAGAGGTTGACCAGGCGCCCGTCGGCCAGCAGATAGATGCGCCGGTCTGCCGCAAGGGCGAACTCCTCGACGAACTCGCGGATCGGGCGGCGCCGGGTCGACAGCGCCTCGAGGGCCGGGATATCGATCTCGACATTGAAATGCCCGGAGTTGCAGACGACCGCGCCGTCCTTCATCTTCCGGAAGTGCTCCTCTCGCAGGACGCCCTTGTTCCCGGTCACCGTGACGAAGACGTCTCCCACGCCGGCCGCTTCCTCCATCGGCATCACGCGGTAGCCGTCGAGAACCGCTTCGATGGCCTTGGTCGGGTCGATTTCGGTGACGATGACCTGCGCGCCCAGGCCGCGCGCGCGCATCGCCACGCCCCGGCCGCACCAGCCATAGCCCGCCACGACCACGTTCAAGCCGGCCACGAGCAGGTTGGTAGCACGGATGATGCCATCGAGGGTGGATTGACCGGTGCCGTATCGGTTGTCGAAGAGATGCTTGGTCTTCGCCTCGTTGACCGCGACCACCGGAAACCTCAGGACTCCCGCTTTCTCCATGGCGCGCAGGCGGATGACGCCGGTGGTTGTCTCCTCGGTCCCGCCGATGACGCCGGCGATCAGGTCCCGCCGGTCGGAAGCGGAGAGCCCCCTCGCCCAGTCGCGGAGGACGGGATCCACGTCCGCGTCCTTGCCGAGAGCGAGGAAGAGGAGCGAGGAGACCAGGTCCGCTCCGTCGTCCATCGTCACGTTGGGCCGGTGGGCGAGCGCCGCGCGGATATGCTCGTAGTAGGTCGCGTGGTGCTCCCCCTTGATCGCGAAGACGGAGATTCCGTCGTCGGCCACGAGCGAGGCCGCGACGTCGTCCTGCGTGGAGAGCGGGTTGGACGCGCAGAGCACCAGGTTCGCTCCTCCCGCGGCGAGCGTGCGCGCCAGGTTCGCGGTCTCGCTCGTGACGTGCAGGCAGGCCGAGAGCCGCACTCCGGCCAGAGGCTTCTCTTTCTGGAAGCGTTCGCGGATCTGGCCCAGGACCGGCATGCTCTTCTCCGCCCATTCGATGCGCAGCCGCCCGCGCCCCGCGAGCGAGGGATCCTTGACATCGAAGCGCTCGCGCGTGACAACGGAATTCGCCATGGGCTAGAGCCTCGCCGCAAGGACCGGCTCGACGCCCGTGGCGCGCGACAGCGCCGCGGCCGCGTCGGTCCTCTCCCAGGTGAACTCCGGCAGATCGCGACCGAAGTGCCCGAAGGCCGCGGTCGCCCTGTAGATCGGGCGGCGCAGGTCGAGCTTCTCGATGATGCCGCGCGGAGTCAGGGGGAAATGCTCGCGGATCAAGGCCACCAGCTTCTCCTCCGGGAGTTTCCCCGTGCTATAGGTCTCCACGTGGACCGAGACCGGGTCCGCCACGCCGATCGCATAGGCGAGCTGGATCAGGAGCCGGTCGGCCAGCCCGGCTGCGACGAGGTTCTTGGCGATGTAGCGGGCCATGTAGGCGGCCGAGCGGTCCACCTTGGTGGGGTCCTTCCCGGAGAAAGCGCCTCCGCCGTGGGGAGCGCTCCCGCCGTAGGTGTCCACGATGATCTTGCGCCCCGTCAGGCCGGTGTCCCCCTGCGGGCCGCCGATGACGAAGCGGCCCGTGGGATTGACGTGGAACTTGGTCCTCTTCGTGAGGAGATCCGCCGGAATCGTCGGTTTGATGATCTCCTCGATGACGGCTTCCTTCAGCTCGGGGTGCTTGATCGCCTCGGCGTGCTGCGTGGAGACGACCACGGCCTCGACGGCGACGGGCCGGGATCCCTCGTACTCGACGGTGACCTGCGACTTCCCGTCGGGGCGCAGGAAATCCATCTGCCCCTTGCGCCTCGCCTGGGAGAGCCGCATGACGAGCCGGTGGGCCAGCGTCAGCGGCAGCGGCATCAGCTCCCGGGTCTCCCGGACAGCGAATCCGAACATCATTCCCTGGTCGCCCGCTCCCCCGGTGTCCACGCCCTGGGCGATGTCGGAAGACTGGGGATCGATCGAGGAGATGACCGCGCAGGTCTCGTAGTCGAAGCCGAACTTGGCCCTCGTGTAACCGATCTCCTTGATCGTGTGGCGAACGACCGAGGGGAAATCCACGTAGGTCTTCGTCGAGATCTCTCCGGCGATGAACGCGAGACCCGTCGTGACGAGAGTCTCGCAGGCCACGCGTCCCATCGGATCGTCGCGCAGCACCGCGTCCAGGATGGCGTCGGAGATCTGGTCGGCGATCTTGTCCGGATGACCCTCGGTCACGGACTCGGAAGTGAAAAAGTGGCGGCCGTCTTGAAGCATCAGGACACTCCTTTGGAATTCTCGGGCGGGCGATTCAAGGGCTGGGAGCCTAACATCTTGCCGCCCGGCGGGTCAAAGCACGAGGCCGCGTCCCGAGACGCGGACGCCGGGATCCCGCGCGAAGAAGGAGAAGACGTTGCGGCCGTAGCCCCGGCGATCCAGCAGGTGCAGACCACGCGCCTCGAAAGCCCCGCTCTCGAAGCGATCGTTCTGGAGGACGAAGATCCCGTCCGGCGCCAGCACCCGGGCGACCTTCGGGCGCGGATCGCCGTCCGCGCTCTCCCGGGCGTAAGGCGGGTCGGAGAACACGAGATCGAACCGCACTCCGCGGCTCGCGAGCCGGTCCAGGGCGGCGCCCGCCTCCTCCTCCAGCACCTCGATCTCGCCCTCCGCGGCAGGAAGTCTCGCGAGGTTCTTGCGGAGCACGGCGGCGTCCTTTTCGACCAGCACCGCGCGCGCCGCTCCCCGCGAGATCGCCTCGACGCCGAGGGCGCCGCTGCCTGCGTAGAGATCGAGAACGCGGGCGCCCGGGATCCTCTTCTGCAGGATGCTGAAGAGCGCCTCGCGGGCGCGGCCGGAGGTGGGCCGGGCGCCCGCCGGCACCTCCAGATGCCGGCGTTTCCATTGCCCGGCGAATATGCGGACGGAGGGCGCTCGCGGTCGGCTCACGGGTTCTGACGGAGATTCCCTTTCGTCATTCGGGAGGCGAGAACTGAAAGCGGAGCTCGTCGATCTTCTTGAACTCGCTGTAGGGCTCGCGCACTCCTTCGAGCTCCACGAGCCCCTTCTCCTGGACGACCTGGCGAACACGGAACACGACGCCGTCGAACCGCTTGAGGAGCGTGCCCGGCGGGAGCGCCTCGGGCGTGAAGCGCGATGCCGGAGCGAGCGGACTCAGGAACGTGAGCTTGAGCCCTTCCAGAGAGGCCCGCAACGACGCCGCGTCGGCCGGAAGAGCGCTGAGATCGTCGAATCGGACCTGCTTGCGAGACCCGTCGGCCCTCGCGAGGATCAGGCTCGACTGGGCGGCGAAGTCTCCCGTCAACCCGGTGCGCAGGTCTTCGTCGAGGCCCCAGACCTCCGGGCGGGAAAAATAGGCGCAGTAGAAGGCGAGCTCCTCGGGCTCGAGTCTCCTGCGGCGCACTTCTTCGACTCCGTTTCGCGCCGTCTTCCAGGCGAGCGTCCGATCCTTGAAGACGGTGAACCGCTCGTAGCCCTCCCGCGACTGGCGGATCCACTCCACGCAGAAGGTCGGAGGCGGCGCCTTCTGCTCCCCGGGCATCCCGAGAAGCGGGGCGAGCACCAGGAGCAAAGAAAGATCCATCAGGACGCCATCCGGCGCGCGGCGCGAAGCGCGAACGCCAGTTCTTCGCCGCGGGAGATCTTCCCATCCCGCCGGGCGGACAGGGTGGCTCTCAAAGCGTGTCCGACGCGCGGGCCGGCGGAGACCCCGGCGGCGATCAGATCCCGTCCCCCGATGCTCAGCCGCGTCGAAGAGATCCGGAGGGCCCGATCCATTCTCCGCGCGGCCGCGCCACCCAGCAGCACCGCCGCGGCGGCGATCTCATCCGGGCTCGAGCCGCGCGCGAGGAGGACGGAGGGCGTCGCCCGGGGAGAATCCGCCCGAAGGTCGGCCAGAAGGGAGGCGAAGGAGCGAAGCCCTCTCTCCTCTGCCCCCGCGAGCGAGAGCCGGCGCGACAGGCGCTCCCGCTCGCCGGCATCGAATGAGCCGGACCAGACCAGGAGAAACAGCAGCCACGTCGTCCTCCCCGGATGGCGCCGCGCGATGTCCTCGGCCGCGCGCAGGCGCTTCAGGATCGTCGCATCGTGTTTCAGGGCCGGATCGATCGCCCGGGCGATCCCGAGCGCCCCCAGGAGGCGCGCTGCCCCCGCGCGGCCCGGCTCCGAAAGAAGGAGCTTCAACTCGCGGCGGATCCGGTCTCCCGAGACCGCGTCGAAGGCTCCGAGCCGCGCGGCATCCCCGATCCAGCGCCTCGTGCGCGAGTCGATGCGGAACCGGAGGCGGTTCGCGTAGCGCACCGCGCGCAACGCCCGCGTCGGGTCGTCCCGCGGCGAGGCCTCGTGCAGCATCCGGATAATCTTGCGCGCGAGGTCCCGCGCCCCTCCGAAGGGGTCGATCAGGACCGGCCGGCGCCGCGGCGCGATCCGGACCGCGATCGCGTTGATCGTGAAGTCCCGCCGGGCCAGGTCGCGCTCGAGCGGAGCCGCCGCAACGCGCGGGAGCGCGCCGTGAGCTTCATAGGTTTCGGCGCGCGTCGAAGCGACGTCGAGGCGCGAACCGTCGTCAAACTCGAGGGTCACGGTGCCGAAGCGCTCGTGCGGCCGCGCGCGGGCCCGCAACCTCCGCGCGAGCGACTTCCCGAACGCGATTGCTTCCCCCTCCGCGGCGAGATCCACGTCGAAAACCGGCCGGCCGAGCAGCAGGTCCCTCACGGCGCCTCCCACCAGATACAGGGGAAGACGTCTCTCGGCGGCCAGCCGGCGCGCCGCCCCGATTCTCCGTCGCAGCGCAGGCGGGAGCCGCCGCAGGTCCGGCGGCTTCGGGAAACCCCGGCGCGCCCCGGATTGCCCGCTCTCGACCTCGGATCCCCGGCTTCTCCCGCTCACTCAAACATGTACTCCACGGAGTCCTCGCCGGCGAGCGCGCGGATCTCGCTGGTCAATCGCGGGGAAAGAGTGATCCGCATCGAGTCGGCCGCCTTGAGCGTCGCCTCAAACTCGCCGGGACGGAAGAGGCGAATGGAGACGGGTGTCCTCCCGGGATGCGACTTCAGGCTGTCTTTCAGCCGCGCGAGCACCTTCTCGTCGGCGAACGCGAGATTCACCCGAATCTGGAGGGAGCGCGCCAGGCGCTCGGAGATCCCCTCGAGAGGCGTGATCTCCTGCACCGTCAGCTCGCAGGCGGGCCCCGATTCCCGCACGATGCCGGTGACGAGGACCGGAAGGTCCGGCTTCACCCAGGCCCCGATCTTCTCGTAGAGGTTCGCGAAGACAGCGACCGGCATGCTGCCCGTCATGTCCTCGAGGACTGCCTTGAGCATCGTCTTGCCTTCGTTCGATCCCTTCTTGATCCTCTGTTTCTTCAGTCCGACGAGGACGCCGCCCACCCGGACCGTCTGTTCCACGCGCGAGGAGAGCTCCGAGATCTTCGAGTCCGCGAAGCGTTCGATCGCCTCCGCGAAACGGCTCAGAGGATGGCCGGTGACGTAGAAGCCGAGGACTTCCTTCTCCCCCTTGAGCCTCTCTTCGAGCGACCACTCCGGCAGCTCCGGGAAATCCTCGCCCTGCGGTTCGGTCCCGGAGGTTCCGCCGCCGAAGAGGTTCGTCTGCCCGACCTCCGCTTCTTCGCGCGTCCGGACCGCGCGCGCGAGAACGCGCTCGGAGGCGGCGGAGAGCGTGGCGCGGCTCTTTCCGAGGGAGTCGAAGGCTCCGGCGCAAACCAGCGCGTCGAGCGCCCGCTTGTTGACGAGGCGCGGATCGATGCGAACGGCAAAATCGGCGAAGGATCGGTAAGGGCCGTTGCGGCGCTCCTGGAGAATGGCTTCGGCCGCCGCTTCCCCCACCCCCTTGACGGCCGCCAGCCCGAAGCGGATCGCGGAGCCGACGGCGGTGAACTTCTGGCGAGACTCGTTGATGTCCGGGGGGAGAACCGGAATCCCCATCTCGACGCAATCCCCGATGACCTTCACGATCCCGTCGGTCGAGCCGATCTCCGCCGAGAGCGTGGCCGCCAGGAAGTCCACCGGGTAGTGCGCCTTCAGGTACGCCGTCTTGTACGCGACGAGGGCATAGGCCACGGCGTGCGACTTGTTGAATCCATACCGCGCGAACGGCTCGATCAAGGCCCAGAGCGCCTTCGCCTTGGCCTTGGGCGTGCCGTGCTCGACGGCGCGGCGGATGAACTGCTCTCCCTCGGCGACCATGCTCTCCCGCTTCTTCTTGCCGATCGCCTTTCGCAGGCGGTCCGCCTCCGCCAGCGAGTATCCGGCCACCCTCGAGGCGATCCGCATGACCTGCTCCTGGTACACGAGGATGCCGAGCGTCTCCTCCAGGATGTCGCTGATCTCCGGCAACGGATAGGTGATCGGGCTCGTGCCGTTGCGGCGCCGGACGTAATCCTCCACGGTCCCCGCGTCGAGGGCTCCGGGGCGGTAGAGGGCGTTCAGGGCGGCCAGGTCCGTGAACACGCGGGGCCGGGCCCTCCGCAGAAGGTCCCGCATGCCGGAGGAGTCGAACTGAAAGATACAGGCCGTCTTCCCGGATCGGAAGAGCTCGTAGGTCTTCTCGTCGTCCAGAGACAGGCCGCTCAGGTCCGGCGCCTGCCCGGTTCGATCCCGGATCCCGGCGAGGGCCTCGTCGATGATGTCGAGGGTGATGAGCCCCAGGAAATCGATCTTCAAAAGTCCCATGTCCTCGACGGCGTTCATGTCGAACTGCGTCGTGATTTCGTCCTTGTTCGTGCGGTAGAGCGGCAGGTACTCGATGATCGGGCGCGGCGCGATGACCACGCCGGCCGCGTGCATCCCGGCGTGGCGGGAGAGACCCTCCAGGCGTCCGGCGATCTTCACGATCTTTCGGACCGACTCGTCCGATTCGATCAGCTCGCGCAGCGCGGAGGACTCCTCCATCGCCTTCTTGAAGGTGACGTCGGGCCCGTCGGGGATGAGCTTGGCGATCCGGTCTCCCAGGGCGATGGGAAGCGAGAGCACGCGGGCCACGTCCCGGACCGCGAGCTTGGGCTTCAACTGCGAGAACGTCACGATCTGCGCGACGTTTTCCCGGCCGTACTTCTTCGTGACGTACTCGATGACTTCTCCGCGCCGGGCCTGGCAGAAGTCGATGTCGATGTCCGGCATCGAGATGCGCCCGGGATTCAGGAACCGCTCGAAGAGAAGGTCATACTTCAGCGGATCGATCTCCGTGATCCCGAGCGACCACGCGACCATCGAGCCCGCGGAGCTCCCCCGCCCCGGGCCGACGGAGATGCCCTTCTCCCGGGCGAAGCGGATGAAGTCGGAGACGATCAGGAAGTAGGAGGGGAAGTTCATCTTCTCGACGACGGAGATCTCGTAGGCGAGGCGCTCCCGGTACTTCTCGGCCGGGATCGCCGGGTCGCCTTCGCCCCGGGCGAGGAGCTTCTCCAGCCCCTCCCGGGCGAGATCCGCGAAGTACTCGGCCGGCGTCTTGCCTTCCGGGGCCGAGAACGTTGGCAGATGGAGCTCCTTCTTGCCGAACGTGACGGCGCAGCGCTCGGCGATCGCGACCGAGTTGCTCACGAGCTCCCCGCTCCATCGCCCGAAGCGCGCCTTCATCTCGTCGGCGCTCTTGACGTAGAACTCGTCGTTGTAGAAGCGCATCCTCTGCTCGTCCTCGAGCGTCTTGCCCATGCCGATGCAGAGAAGCACCTCGTGCGCGAAGGCATCGTCGCGGTTCAGGTAGTGGCTGTCGTTGGTCGCGACCGCGCCCGCTCCCATGTCCTGGGAGAGCTGCAGGAGTTCCGGCACGATCGCGGTCTGCTGCGGCAGGCCGTGGTCCATGACCTCGACGAAGAAGTTGCCCTTGCCGAAGATCTCCTGGTACTCGAGAAAGGCCCTCCGGGCCGCGGCAGGATTGCCGCGGGCGAGCGCGCCGGCGACCTCTCCCTTCAGGCATCCCGAGAGGCCGATCAGCCCCTCCGCGTGCTCGCGCAGAAGGGCCTTGTCCATGCGGGGGCGATGGTAGAAGCCCGTCAGGTAGGCCTCCGACACGAGCCGGACGAGGTTTCGGTAGCCCGTCTGCGTCGCGGCGAGGATGGTCAGATGGTAGGCGTACCCGTCTCCCGATTCGCTCGCGGCCACGGCTTCCCTGTCCCGGCGGTCGGCGGGCGCGATGTAGGCCTCGACCCCGAGTATCGGCCGCACCCCGTGCTTCAAAGCCTCGCGATAGAAGCCGAAGGCCCCGAACATGTTGCCGTGGTCGGTCACCGCGACGGCCGGCATCCCGAGCTCCGCGATGCGTTTGCAAAGCTCCGGCAACCGGTTCGCGCCGTCGAGCAGGGAGTACTGGCTGTGAAGGTGAAGATGGACGAAGTCGCCGGGCACCGACCGATTGTAAGGCAAGTTTTCTCCCAATTGATGTCCATGCTTCGAGAAGGATTTCTGTGAGAGAAGCAGGGCCGGGAATCGGAAACCGGTAAACGGAAAACGGACGGAGCCCTTCATGAGTCGTTTCCCGTTCCCGTTTCCCGTCTCCCGGCTCCGGTATTCTTCGGCGATGTCGTTCCGCCGGGCGCTGGGACCCTTCGACGCGACGATGGTCGTCGTCGGCGGGATCATCGGAAGCGGGATCTTCATCAACCCGTACATCGTGGCGCAGCGGCTCTCCTCGCCGGGACTCGTGCTGGCGGCGTGGGTGGCCGGAGGCGCGATCGCGCTCGCGGGGGCGTTTGCCTTCGCGGAGCTCGGAGCGATATTCCCGAAGGCGGGCGGCGAGTACGTCTATCTGCGGGAGGCCTATCATCCCGGCGTCGCCTTCCTCTTCGGCTGGGCGTCGCTTCTCATGATCCAGGGGGGCGGTCTCGCGGCGGTCGCGATCGCCTTCTCGCAATACACCCTCCGGTTCGTCGGCGGCAGCGCGTCCTCGGCAGGCCTCCTCGCGGTCGCCGCGATTTGCCTCGTCGCGGCGGTCAACTTCGTCGGGGTCAAGCCGGGGAGCCGGCTCCTGAACTTGCTCGTCGTCGCGAAGATCGCGGCGCTCGCGGTCCTGATCGGGGGCGGGCTCTTCCTCGCCCGCCGGCCAGCCCAGGCGGCCGCCCCGGCCTCGGCTTTTCCGGGCGGGTCGGGGCCGGTGGCCTTCGGCGCGGCGCTGATTCCGATCCTCTTCACGTACGGCGGCTGGCAGAGCGCCAACATCATCGCCGAGGAGATGCGCGAGCCACGCCGCACGCTTCCCCGGGCCCTCGTCGCCGGGACCGCGATCGTGATCCTCGTCTATCTGCTCGCCAACTTCGTGTATCTCTCGGCGCTGACCCGCGAGGGCCTCGCGGCAACGACAACGCCGGCGGCCGACGCCGTGCGCCGGATCTTCGGGCCTCGCGCGGACCGGATGATCTCCGCCGCCATCACGATCTCGGCCTTCGGTTTCCTCGACCTGACGCTGCTCGCCCAGACGCGGATCTACTACGCGATGGGAGCGGACCGCCTCTTCTTCGAGGGGCTCGGCCGCCTCCACCCGCGATTTCAGACTCCGACCCTCGCCATCGTCCTGCAGGCCGCGTGGGGGATCCTTCTCGTGCTCACCGGCACGTACACGGATCTGGTGGACTCCGTCGTCTTCGGCGATTGGATCTTCTTCACTCTGACCGTCGCGGCGGTCTTCCTCTTCCGGCGGCGCTATCCCGTGGGGGCTCGTCCTGCCGGCTCCTTTCGAACGCCCGGCTATCCCTGGTTCCCCGCCTTCTTCGTCGTGACCGGCGTCGCCGCCGTCGCGAGCGCCATCGCCTCCAATCCGAAACGCTCGCTCGTCGGCACCGCCCTTCTCGCCACAGGCATTCCGGTCTATCTCTTCTATGCGAGTCGGCGCAGGCGCGCGACGGGCGCCGGGACTCGATGATGGTCCTCTCTCGCGCCCCCTACATGGAATGGGCCCGACACCGGCCTCACGCCGGCGTGGACCTGGCCGGCTCGAATCTCCTCGCCTGCACGCTTGAGGACCTTCCGGGGGCGCGGGAGGCGCTGGACATCGCCGGCGAGAGCCCCGACGGCTACCCTCCCCTGGTCGAGGCCATCGCGCAACGCTACGGAGTCTCGTCGGACCGGGTCGCGACTGCCGGCGGCTGCTCGGGGGCGAACTTCCTGGCCTGCGCGGCGCTGGTCGACGCCGGCGACGAGGTCCTGATCGAATACCCCGCGTACGATCCCCTGATCGCCGCGGCGAAGATGGTGGGAGCGCAGGTGCGCTTCTTCGAAAGACGCTTCGAGGAGGACTATGCCCTGGACCCCGGCCGCATCGCGGCGGCCCTCACTTCGAAGACGCGCCTCATCATTCTGACGAATCCGCATAACCCATCGGGTGTTCTCGCCTCGGCCGATTCCCTGGAGCAGCTCGCCTCCATCGCCGCGGCCGCGGGCATCCCGGTCCTCGCGGACGAGGTCTACCTCGACGCTGTTTTCGAGGGCGGGCAGCCGCCCGCGGCGACCCGGTCGCCTGCCTTCCTCTCGACGAGCAGTCTGACGAAGTCCTACGGCCTCGCTTCGCTGCGGTGCGGCTGGGCCCTTGCGTCCCCCGAGATGGCGCGGCGCATCCGCCGCGCCCGCGACGTCGTGGACGTCTGGGGCCCGATCCCTTCCGACCGATTGTCCGTCGTCGCCTTTCGCAATCTCGATCGGCTTGCCGCCCGCGCCCATGCGCTCGTCCGGATCAACTCGGGCCTCCTCGAGAGATTCCTCGCCAGCCGGCGAGACCTCGAATGCGTCCCCTCCCGCGCGACGATCGCCTTTCCCCGTTTCGCCGACCTCCGCGATGCCGGTCTCTTCGCCGAACGTCTCTTCGCGCGATACAGCGTCGCCGTCGCCCCGGGCTCCTTCTTCGACTCCCCCGCCCACTTCCGCGTCTCCTTGGGCGGCTCGACCGAGAAGCTCCGCCGCGGCCTCGACGCGATCGCCGACTGCCTGGCCGATCCCGCCTGAAGCTACTCCCACTCGATGGTCGCGGGGGGCTTGCTCGTGATGTCGTAGACGACCCGGTTGATGCCGCGGACCGTGCCGACGACGCGGCGGGCGATGGAGTCCAGGACTTCGTGGGGCATGCGGAACCAGTCGGCGGTCATGAAGTCGGTCGTCTGGACGGCGCGCACGGCGAGAACGAACTCGTGCGTGCGGGTATCTCCCATCACGCCCACGGAGCGCACCGGCAGGAGCACGGCGAAGGCCTGGGAGATGGCGTCGTAGAGCCCGGCCGCGCGGATCTCCTCCAGGACGATCTCGTCGGCGCGCTGGAGGATCGCGACTTTCTCCCGGGTGACCTCTCCGGGGATTCGGACGGCGAGACCCGGCCCCGGGAAGGGGTGGCGGGACAGGAACTCGCGCGGCAGGCCCAGCTCGGCTCCCAGCAGGCGCACCTCGTCCTTGAAAAGCTCGCGCACCGGCTCGATCAGCTCGAGTCCCAGCTTCTCCGGAAGCCCGCCGACGTTGTGGTGCGTCTTGATGACCTGCGAAGGCCCCCGGATCGAGACCGACTCGATGACGTCGGGATAGAGGGTCCCCTGGGCGAGATACCGCGCGTCCGGGATGCCCCGCGCCTCCCACTCGAAGACCTCGATGAAGCTCCTGCCGATGATCCGGCGCTTCTCCTCGGGATCCACGACCCCCGAAAGCCGCGCCAGAAACAGATCGGAAGCGTCCACCGAGCGGACCGGGAGGCCGAAATGCCGGAACGCCTCCTCGACCTGGAGGCGCTCGTGGGCGCGCAGGAGGCCGTGATCCACGAGGATGGGGTGGACGCGCTCGCCGATCGCCTCGCGCAGGAGTAGCGCCGTGACGGAAGAGTCCACGCCCCCGGAGAGGGCGCAGAGGACCGCGCCCTCGGGGGCCTGGCGGCGGATGGCCTCGACCTTCTCCCGGCGGAAGGAATCCATCGTCCACTCGGGTGCCACTCCGCAGACTCGAAAGAGGAAGTTCTGCAGGATCTCCGAGCCGTGCTCAGTGTGCCGGACCTCGGGATGGAAGCAGACCGCGTAGAGCCCGCGAGCCGGATCCTCGAAGGCCGCGATCGGGCTCTCGGATGTGCGCCCCGTGACCGTGAAGCCTGGAGGAGACGACAGGATGGTGTCCCCGTGGCTCATCCAGACGGTCTGTTCCGGCTCGAGCCCGGCGAAGAGCACCGAGCCGCCCGAGAGGTGGGCGAGCGCCCGGCCGTACTCCCGGCCCTTCCCGCCGGCCACCTCGCCGCCGGCTGCCCGCGCCATCCACTGCATTCCGTAGCAGACTCCCAGGACCGGCACGCCGTAGCCGAAGGGGTCCGCGGCGGGCTGCGGAGCGCCCTCCTCGTACACGCTCTGCGGCCCTCCCGACAGGATGATGCCGGCGGGATTCCACTTCCGAATCTCCTCGGACGTGGCGGAGGGGGGAAGCACGACCGAGAACACGCGCGCCTCCCGGATGCGGCGCGCGATCAACTGCGTGTACTGCGATCCGAAGTCCAGGACGACGATACAGTTGCCGGGCGCGGTCATGCCCCGGTCCTCTTCCTGGCGGCGGCCAGCGGAGCCGCGAGGATCGCCGCCGGCACCACGGCGACCGCCGCCGCGAGAAAGGGCGCGAGTCCGACGAGGACGGGCGCCACGAGAGCTCCGGGGGCGAGCCGGCCCGCGATGCGCTCGCCTTCGAAGACGACGAGCGCGCTCGCGGCCAGAAAGAGCAACGCGAATGCGGGGCCGAAGGCGCGTCCGTATCCGGACCGCCGTCCGCCCTCCCCGCGCGAGCCGAAGAGAGCTCTCTCGGCCAGGACGACACCGAGGATGAAGAGAAGGGCCACGGCGTAGGCCGGGAGAAAGAAAAGGAGAGCCTGCCCGACGAACCGGACCTCGGGCGACACCGCCGAAAACCTTCCCCCGGCCCACTGCTCGATGAACGGATAGCTCCCGAAGCCCGGGTCGTTGTGAGCGTGAGTCAGGAGAAAGAGGAGGACCCCGAGGAGAAACGCGGACGGAAGCAGGAGGGCGGCCTGGCGCAGGAACGTCAACGCCGCTGATTCTAGCCGGGAAACCGAAAACGGAAAAACGGAAAACGGACGCGGGCGGGTGTTAGCAGGCTGCTGAAGAATCGATGCAGGTGTCGTGTCTGACCTTTTGCAACTCGCGACGCCGAAGAGTCTCCTCGCAGGGGAAGCTTCTCGCCAGAAAAGAGCGGCGAGCAAAAGGCCAGCCACCGCAGGCGGTTGCGGCGGCGCGAGGCCGTCTGCGTCGTCGCCGCTCCTCCCCGATGCGCCCCGGCATCGCCTTCGTCGCGTCTCCTTGCATCCGACCCCGCGGCGCTCGCAACGCCACCCACACCCTTCTTCAGCAACCTGCTAATGTTCGCCGAAAATGGCGCTCAGGAAATCCACGCGGGTCTGGATCGCTCTCTTCGCCTTCTCCCTCGCCGCGGCCGCGGCGCTCCATTCCTTCCGGGGGCAACTCGGCTGCCTGGGTGTCCTGACGGCCGTCGTTGCCTTCGTCTCGGGGATAGTCCTCTTGTCGTACGGGATCGCCGCCGCCTTCCGGGCGATCGTCCGGCGCCTGACGCTGCGGCTGGCCTTCTCCTACTTCCTGATCGGAATCGTGCCGATTCCCCTCCTGGCCATGCTCTTCTTCTGCCTGGCTTACCTGACCGCCAACCAATTCATCGCGACGCGCGTCCGCAGGGAAGTCTCCGCCATCACCGAGCAGGAGATCGCTCGCGGAACTCTCCCCTCCGTCCATGTCGAGAACGGCCGAGTCGTCTCCTCGGAAGTCCCCTGGCTCGCCGCGGGCGACCGGACTCCCTGGACCTCCCAGGTCGATGCGCCCAAACCGGTCATTTCCGGCGAGGAGGTCTGGATCGCCGCGCCGGCGGCCGGCGGCCTGGCCCTCCTCCATCTGACCGACCGATCGAAGCCCTGGCTCCAGCGACTCGCCGATCGGACCGGCTACGCCATCAAGGTGGAGGCGGGAAGCGCCAGGACTCGCGGGAAGGAGTTCAACTTCGAGACTGGCAGGGTGAGCCGCTCCGAGGGGTTCGTCCGGCCGGCCGCGAGACCCCCGGGCGGAAAGGGTGTGCTCGACAGCGAATGGATCGGCGCGATTTATCTCGAATCCGCCGTGGCCGGAATCGGCCGGCAGACAGGGGAGCGCAATGCGGTGCTCTATCTGGCGACCGCGTCGCCGCGGCTCCTGTTCACGCAGCTCTTCACCCAGGGTATTCCGCGGCTGGCCAGGTTGTTCCGGGCGATCGTGATGGGGCTCTCCGCGATGCTCCTCTTCGTCTATCTCGTCGCCCTCGCGATCGCCTTCACGCTGGTCGGTTCGATCGCGCGCAGCGTCAACCGGCTCACGCGCGCCAGCCAGGGCATCGCGCGCGGCGATTTCTCCGTGCGGGTGCGGTCCCGTTCCCGCGACCAGATCGGCGACCTGGCCCGTTCCTTCGACGGGATGGCCGCTTCGATCGAGGGGCTGATGGTCCAGACCGCGGAGAAGGAGAGGCTGGAAGGGGAAATCGCGATCGCGCGCACGATCCAGCAGAAACTGCTTCCTCCGGCCGAAGCGAAGTTGCCCGGGATCTCCGTGCTGGCGGACTTTCAGCCGCTGGCCGAGCTGGGGGGCGACTACTACGACTACTTCTCGATGCCCGACGGCAGATCCGCGATCGCGGTCGGAGACGTGTCGGGGCACGGCCTGCCCACGGGACTCCTCGTCGCCATGGCCAAGGCGGGCCTGTCAACGCTTCTCGAATCCGGTCTGGCCGGCACGTCCCTCTTCACGCGCCTGAACGATCTCATCCACCGCTCGACGGATTCCCGCAACTACATGACGCTCGCGCTCCTCGCCTACGAGCCCGCCTCCCGGAGCGGCGAGCTGACCAACGCCGGACAGCTCGCGCCCTACAGGCTCTCCGCGGAGGGGATCGAAAGCCTCTCCCTCCCCTCTTTCCCGCTGGGCCTCTCGGAGCGGTCTGACTTTCCGACTCGCGTGTTCTCCTTCGCGGCCGGCGACCGCCTCGTCTTCGTGACCGACGGATTCGTCGAAGCGGCCGACCCGCAGGGCGAGCCCTTCGGTTTCGAGAGACTGGAGGGGCTGCTCCGCGCCGAGATCCTGTCGGATGCAGCCCGCCTTCGGGACGCGATTCTCTCGGCTGTCTCGGCGCACACCCGCGGCGAGGCGCCTGCCGACGACAGGACCCTGGTCGTGTTGACGATCCAATGAGAAAAGGAGCCACGATGCGGCGCTTTATTTTCCTGGCGGCCGGGATGGCCTGCGCCACCCTCGCGCCGGCGCAGACCTCTCCCTTCGTGGACGAGAGGACCGAGCGGGCGCTCGTCAACGAGCTTTCCGGCGACCTGGCCTTCGAGCACATGCGATTGACGACGCAGTGGCACAAGCCGTCCGGCTCGGAGGGCTTCTTCGCGGTCGCGCGCTACGTCTTCGAGAAGGCCAGGGAGGCCGGGCTCGAGGACGCGCTATCGATCGACCAGGCCAGCGACTCGGCGTCCTGGACGTGCCGGCGCGCGGAGGCCTGGCTCTTCGATGGTTCCTCTCCCGAAAAGGAGACCAGGCTCGGCTCCTACGCGGAGGTCGCGACCTCGATCGCCGATTACTCGCGGCCGGCCGACGTGACGGCCGAGCTCGTGGACGTCGGAGCCGGCGACCGATCTTCCGACTACGAGGGGAGGAACGTTCGGGGCAGGGTCGTGCTCTCTTTCGGGAGCCCCTTTCTCGTCATGGAGCAGGCGGTCTGGAAGCGAGGCGCGGCCGGGATCCTCTCCTGGTCTTCGACGCGGTTGAATCCTCTCGCCGACGCCCCAGACCAGATCGCCTGGCAGCGCGTGCCGGAGAAGGACGGCCCCGGAGGGGAGAAGACGACGTTCGCCTTCATCCTATCGGCGCGCGCCGGCAAGTCCCTGTCCGACCGGTTGAAGCGGGATGCAGCGCGTCCCGCCGGCGAGGGTTCGCCGCCTCCCCTGCGCGTTCGGATCCTCGTGGAGTCCGCCACGCTGCCGGAGAAGAAGTCCGCGATGGTCGAGGCGCGGATCCGGGGGACGGACTCCTCGCTCCCGGAGATCGTCCTGACGAGCCATCTCCAGGAGGAGAAGTTCTCCGCCAACGACAACCAGTCCGGCGTCGCGAACATGCTCGAGATCGGACGGGCGCTGACTCGCCTGATCGCGGAGAGGAAGATCTCCCGCCCGCGGCGCGGCATCCGATTCTGGTGGTGCGACGAAATCCGCTCGGAGTACCGGTACTTCGCGGACCACCCCGGCGAGGAGAAAAGAATCCTGGCGAACCTGAACGAAGACATGGTCGGCGCGAAGCAGTCCGTCGGCGGGCGCGTCCAGCACCTGACCCGGATGCCCTGGTCGCGCCCCTCCTACCTCGCCGACGTGGAGGAGAGCATTCTCGACATGGTCGTCTCGGGCAACAACGCGTTCCTGCCCGCCGGCCAGGCCGGTTCGACCCCGCCCGGCGTCGCCTACAGCAAGCCGATGTTTGCCCACCTGGGGACCCGCGAGCCCTTCCACGCCCTCGCCGTTCCGTATTTCGATTCGACCGACCACCTCGCCTTCAACGACTCCTGGGTCGGAGTGCCCGGCACGACGCTGACCAACTGGCCCGACGAGAACATCCACTCGAGCGGCGATGACCTCTGGCAGATAGATTCGACACAACTGAAGAGGAACGCCTTCATCGTGGCGGCGACGGCGCTGTGGCTCGCCAACGCGGGAGGCCCTGAGATGGAGCGCCTGGCGCCGTTCGTCATGGCCCGGGGACTCGAGCGGGTTTCCCGTGACGCCGCGCTCGCCGCGGAATGGATGCGGTCGGGGAAAGGGGAAGCGATCGAGCGTTCGCGCGCCGCGCGAACTCTCATGGACGCCTCGATCGAAAGGGAGGACGCGACAATCGCTTCCATCCGCACGCTCGGGCCCACGGATGCGGGGGTGGCGTCGTCTCTCGCCGGAAGACAGAGGGAGTTTCGAAGAGCCGCTCAACTGGTCCGCGACTCGGTCATGAAATCCGCCAGCTCTCTCCGGAGCGCGGGCCCGTCCGCGACCGAGGGGCGGCTGGCGAAGCGGATTCCGCGGAGGGCGGCCGTCACCCTGGCCGACTGGCTTTCTCTCGAGAGAAGAGTGGCGGAGAAGCGAGCCGAGCAGGCGCGGCTTCGGCGGGAAGAGCGCGACGCGCCGGCGGCGAAGCCGGCCCCTCCGCCGGAGGAAAAGAGACTGACGCCTCTCATGCAGTGGGAGGCGATGAACTGGGTGGACGGCAAGACCGACGCCGAGGCGATCGCGCGGCGCGTCTGCGCCGAAGCGCTCTCGGCCGGGTCCTGGTATTACGGCGAGTGCACGCCGGAGATGGTGGAGAAGTTCTTCGAGACGCAGGCGAAGGACGGGTTGATCGCCTGGTAATGAGGGCGCCCTCCAGCACCCTCGTAGCTATGAATTCGGCGCGGAACTTCGCCGCGCCGAATTCATCGCCAGTGCCCTTCGACCCAGAACCAGCCGTCGCGATTCTTCTGCCAATGCCCGTCCACCCAGACGGCACCGGCATGATGGCGCCGCTCCCAGTGGCCGGAGACCCAGACGTAGCGTTGGCCGTCCCATCGGTGGTAACCCCGGATCCAGACGTAATCCGGCCCCGGAGCCACACCCTCCACCTCGACCACCGGAACGGGAGGCGCCACGCGGACGTACACGCCGCCGCCGCGCGCGTGACGGACGACGCACGCCGCCGTCAGGAAAACCGCCGCGAGGGCGGTACCGATCAGAACAAAAAGACGTTTGCGCATTTTGACATCACCCTCCTGTCATCGAGATTGGATTGACTCACCGCCACCGGCCCTCGATCCAGTAGTTGCCGCGCCGGTGTCTGGCCCAGTACAAGCCTGCCAGGATGAAGCCGAAAGCCCCTTGGATTTTGCGGGTCATCGTTCCTCCCTCTCTTTGGCGAACAGGAACCCTGAAGGGTTCGCCGCCGCGTCTCAGAGCTCGCGCGAGACGACGCGCCGCAGAGTTTCCCGATCGATGTTGCCACCGGAGAGAACGACTCCGACCTTCTTCCCGGAGAGCCCCTCCCGCTTCATCAGGCCGGCCAGACCGGCCGCTCCGGCTCCCTCGGCGAGGTTATGCGTCGTCGAGAGCAGCAGGCGTACGGCTTGCGCCATCTCACTCTCGGATACCAGCACAAATCCTGCCAGCCCGGCCTTGAGCGCGGGAAAGGTCATCTCGTAAGCGTTGCGGGTGGCCAGTCCGTCCGCGAAAGTATCCGCCGACGATCCGGCGATGGGCTTCCCCGCGCGCCAGGAGTCGTGCGTCGCGGAGGCCCGCTCGGCCTGGACGGCGTAGACGGGCATGCCGGGCCGGATCGCCCGCGCCACCGTCATCGCCCCCACGGCCTGGGACCCTCCGCCCACGCTGACCACCAGGGCGTCCAGGTCCGGCCGCTCCTGGAGCATCTCCAGCGTCAGGGTCGCGGCTCCGGCGATCACCCGGGGATCGTTGGTTGAATGCACCATCGTGAGTCCCCGCCGGGCGACAAGCCCTCGCGCGACTTCGAGCGACTCGTCGTAGTCTCTGCCTTCCTCGACGAGCCTGGCTCCGAGGCCGCGCATTCCTTCGTTCTTCTCGGGGTTGTTGCCGCGAGGCACGCAGATCGTCACTTCGATTCCGAGAAGCGAGCCGGACCACGCGACGCCCAGGCCGTGGTTGCCGCGCGTGGCGGCGACGACGCCGCGTTTCCGGGGACTCCTCCGGCAAGGCGCTCATCGTCGAGAGGGCGTTGCGCACCTTGAAGGAGTTGGTCGGGTTGTGGTTCTCGTGCTTGACCCAGACGGCGATTCCGGCGCCCACGGCCTCGTCGAGAGCGGCGTAGCGGCGCAAGGGGGTCGGCGGCAGATGCGCGCGGATGCGCCGCCGCGCTTCGAGGACCTCCTGGAAGGAGATCGGCCAGGTCTCCATCTGCCGTGACAATATAGCGTCGCTTTCCCAGGGGCGTTGACGATGCCGCGAAGGAAGAAAGCCAGGGAAGCCTCGCGAGGACTTGCGGCGGCCGAGGTCGCGGAAGGCTCGCCTCCCGCCCTCGCCATGGAGCTCGCCCGGCAGATCCGGGAAGACGGCGGATCGGTCCTCGCGATCTTTCGGGACCCGCTCGGCGGCCAGTGGCAGATCCTCGCCGCGCTCCCGCTCGACCACGTCGCGCCGACCCCCTTCCAGCGCGATCTCTCCGAAGCTCATGTCAAGCGGCTGACCAACGTGATCGACAGTCTCGGCCGCTTCCTCGATCCGATCATCGCCGTCCGGGCCAAGGGCGGCGGCTACTGGACCCCCAATGGCTACCACCGGCTCTCCGCGATGCGCAAGCTGGGGAGCCGTTCGATCATCGCGCTCGTTCTGCCAGAAGCGGAGATCGCCTACAAGATCCTGGCTCTGAATACCGAGAAGGCCCACAACCTGCGCGAGCGGGCGCTCGAAGTCATCCGCATGGCGCGCGATCTTGCGGATCACGCGCCGCTGCCGGAGAAGGACTATGCGCTCGATTTCGAAGAGCCGGCGCTTCTGACGCTCGGCGTCTGCTACGAGAAAAACGGGCGCTTCCCCGGCGGCGCCTATCACCCCGTCTTAAAGCGGGTCGACGAATTCTTCGAGGAGAAACTGCCGAAGGCCCTGGAGAAGCGCGAGAAGCGCGCCGCCAGAGTGAGAGAGCTCGAGGAGGCGGTCGCCGCCGCGATCCAGGAACTTCAGGCGAAGGGATTCCAGAGCCCGTACCTGCGGGCCTTCGTCGTCGCCCGCATCAATCCGCTGCGCTTCCAGAAGGGAGCGAAGGCTTCCTTCGAGCCGACGATCGAGAAAATGCTCGCCTCGGCGAAGAAGTTCAAGGCGGAGTCGGTCAAGGCAGACCAGCTCGCCCGGGCCGGCGGCCCGCCGGAAGAGTGAGGTCCGCCCGGCCGGACGCCTAAGGCGCGGAAGGGGCGGCGCGGACGGCGGAGGGCGGGGCGGCGACGGCCGCGGCAAGCGCCGGCGTCCACCAGGAGAGAATGCGCTTCACGTAGCCGACGGTCTCCCGGTAGGGAGGCACGCCTCCGTAGGTCTCGACGGCGTTCTCCCCGGCGTTGTAGGCGGCCAGGACCAGTTCCGGCCTGTGGTCGAAGCGGTCGAGGAGCTCCCTCAAGTAGCGGACGCCCGCGCGCACGTTGGCGACGGGATCGAAAGGATGGGCGAGAGAGAGGCGCCGCGCGGTCGCCGGCATCAGCTGCATCAGCCCGCGCGCTCCCTTGCGGGACACCGCTCGGGGCTGGTAGTTGGATTCGGCGCGGATGAGCGCGGAGACGAGAGAGGCGTCCACGCCGTAGCGCTTGGCCTCCACCGCGATGGCCTTGTCGTAGGGCGTGTTGAAGAGCGGCTTGCGCTCCTCGTGATACGAGAGATCGTAGGCGACGGGCTCTCCGCCGGCGACCTGAACCGTGACGTCGGGGATGGCGACCTCGTCGTCCACGATGCGCTCGACCCGGGAGAGATCCACCAGGTAGCTGCCTCCGCCCGGCAGGTCGATCTCCAGCTCGTCCCCCACGACGCGATAGGAGGAGGCCTTGACGACGCGGCCCTCCTGGAAAATCACGAGCTCCGCCAGCGCCGCCGGAGCGGCGGCCGCGAGCAGAAAAACAGCGATCAATGCCGGACGGGTCATTTTTGCCGCGGAAACTCCATACCGAAGGCCGGTATTCCCGAAACGCTTCAAGCCTTCATTCTGACACGTTTGCGTCGAGCCCGGGGGTGGAATTCGTCGTAGACGCGGCGCAGGCGCGATCGGGAGACCTGCGTGTAGATCTGCGTCGTCGAGATGTCGGCGTGTCCGAGCATCATCTGGAGGGAGCGCAGGTCCGCCCCGTGCTCGAGCAGATGGGTCGCGAAGCTGTGCCGCAGCCGGTGGGGCGTCAGGCGCGAACGGATGCCCGCCGCGCGACCGTATCCTTCGATCAACTGCCAGAAGCGCTGCCGCGTCATCGCGCTTCCCCGGGGCGTCAGGAAAAGAGAGGACGAACCCTTCCGGTCGAGGCCGGGCCGCACTCGAGAGATGTACAGGGAGATCCACTTGCCCGCCGACTTCCCGAAGGGCACCAGGCGCTCGCGCCCCCCCTTGCCGATTACCCGGAGAATGCCTTCGGACAGGTCCACCCGGTCGCGAGGCAGCGAAACGACTTCGGAGACCCGCAGTCCCGAGGCGTAGATCAGCTCGAGCATCGCCCGGTCGCGCAAACCGAGCGGCCGGCCGCAGTCCGGAGCCTCGAGCAACGCCTCGACTTCCTCCTCGGTCAGGCTCTTCGGCAGGGAGAGGCCGGTCCTGGGATTGACCAGGTCGGCTGTCGGGTCACGCGGGAAGCCCAGATAGGCGCCGGCGAACGCATAGAAGCCCCGGACCGCCGACAATGCGCGCGCCGTCGAACGCGGCGAGAGACTGCGCGATTTCAGGTCTCTCAGGTATCGGGAGAGATCCTCTCGCCGCGCTCCGGACGCGGCGAGCTTCGACCTCTCGAGCCACCGCCCGAAGGCTTCGAGGTCGCCGCGATAGGCCTTCCGGCTCGCCGCCGACAGGCCTCTCTCGACGGCGAGGTGATCCAGATAAGTCGGCAGATGCCGCTCGAGGAAGTCTCCGCTGCTCTGGTCCCTGGACCCGGGACCCCGGGCCCGTCTCACCGCGCCGCGGCGGCGGAGGCGAAGCTCGACACGACGCTCAGGATCTCTTCGTCCGAGAGCACCCGATCGCTCTCCTTCGCGCGGAGGAAGATGGCCTCCTGGAGCTCCGGCTGCGGATCGATGCCATGGTTCTCCAGCCAGCAATGGACGTTGGAGAGGCCGCTCATCGGCCCGATCTCGATCACCTGCCGGCGCCCCACCATGCTGGCGGGTACTCCCGAGTAAACGCGGTCGGCCAGCCAGTCGTCCCCCTTCTTGCGCGCCTTGATGATCGCGGCCGCGTGGACGCCGGTGCCCGTGCGGAAAGCGTCGCGCCCGACGACGGGGTAGTTGTCGGGGATGCGGACGCCGGTCGCCTCGGAGACCGCCGCGCAGTAGTCGTTCAAGCGCGTCAGGTCGCGGTCGATCCATCCCAGAAGCTGCAGGTTGACGAGCAGCTGGTCCATCGGCGTGTTGCCGACCCGCTCTCCGATGCCCAGCGCGCAGCCGTGGACCCTGTGGGCGCCCGCCTCCAGGGCCCAGATGGCGTTGGTGACTCCCAGGCCGCGGTCCTGGTGCCCGTGCCAGTCCACCTTGACCTCGGGGTTGGTCTCCCGGACGACATCGGAGACGAAACGGATCAGATTCTGAACGCCGTTGGGCGTGGCGTGTCCGACGGTGTCGCAGACGCACACGCGGCCGGCTCCGGCCCGGATGGCCGTCGTGTACATCCGCCGGATGTGGTCCGGCTGCGCGCGGATCGTGTCCTCGGTCACGTACATCACGGGGAGGCCCTCGCGCACGGCCAGCGACACGGCCTCCTCCGTCATGCGCAGCATGCGGTCGAGGTCCCAGTCTTCGGCGTACTGCCGGATCGGCGATGAGCCGATGAAGCAAGCCACCTCGATGGGGATCCCGACCTTTTGCGAGACCTCGATGATCGGAAGGATGTCGGCCTTGACGGTCCGCGCCGCGCAGTTGGGGCGCAGCTTCATCCGGCTGTCCACGATCTCGCGCGCCAGCCGCGACACGGTCCGCACGACGTGCGGCCCGGCTCCCGGCAAGCCGATGTCCGCGGAATCGATGCCGAGAGACTCGATCAGATGGAGAATTTCGAGCTTCTTCTCGATCGAGGGGCTCTTGACCGAGGGGGACTGCAGGCCATCGCGGAGGGTCTCGTCGTCCAGTTCGACCTTCCCTCTGGCCGGGAAGACCGCTCCCCCGGCTCGGTTCCAGTCGTAGATCAGGTCGGATTCCGGCGGATGCACAGCCACCTCTTTTCCGCAATCAGTCTATTCCTCGCCGCGGAAGAGATCAACGGTTCGGGCGCTAGCCGTCCTTTGTTGTCGCGGGTGATATCGGAGTCGGACCGAGAAGCCGACGTCTGCCCGGTCGCCGAGCGCGGACATGTGCTCCGTCACGTTTGCCCGGCCTGCGAGCCTGCGGCCCGTACTCCAACGTGGCGCGGGGTAAGGCAAAGGCCAGCGGCCACGCCGCCAAGGCACAGCCCCTCGCGCCAGGACCGGGCCGGGAGCCGTCGCCACCGTCCCCAGCTCGGGCCGCCCTCGTCTGTCCTCGCTGCCGAGACGTGATGCGCGTGGTCTCCTTCATCCCTCAGCCACCTCTGATCCGCGGCATCCTGGATCACTTCGCCGAACGCACCGCACACGAGCGCGCCCCACCTGCGGCAGCCGGCGCTGTCCCTGTCACCTCTGATCCCTGTCGAGCGGACACGAAGGCACGCATTCCGAGCCGCCGACTTTGCTGCGCGTGCCCACCGCCGCGAATCGCCCCGACGGATGGCAAAGATTCGTCACCTCATCAACTGGGACGATGTCACTCGCCCGAGTCGCCCGTCACGCGGCTTCCCTTGCGATCACGAGTTCGTCGAAGGCCTGAAGGCTGCGTGATCTGGGCACCAGCGTGGATTTTCGGACGAACAAGTGTGCGGGCCCGCGTTTCCTGGAAATCTTCAGCGATGCGCGCCAGGAGATGGCTCCAATCGCCAAGTTCGCGAACTCCGAGCCAGCACTGAAGTTCCAGAGGGCTAAAGTTCTAGTTCAAAGACTTTGTCTTTTTCGACTTTGTCTCTTTCGCATTCAGCGCTTCGACGGTAAAGGTCAAGCCAGAGATGCGAAACACCTTGGGCCTGGTTCCCTCTGGTACGGCAAACGGGACCTCCCTGACATCCGACCGCTTGATTGGACAAGCATGCTTCTGCCCGGCCGTGTCTTCGAGTTCGAAACCATCGAAGGAAGCATCTGTGTCCTCCTTCCCGCTCGCAAGATCCTTCACCCGGAACTCCACGAGGAGCAGTATCTGTCCGGGGCCAGCGGCGAGGCCTGGCGCGCCTGCCATCCCTGGAAACATGCTCCATGTCTTAGCCTCTTTGATCCCAGTCACTTGGATCTCCAGATGATCGCCGTACTTCTGGGGAGCTGGCCTCTGGCGAGTTTGTGCTGCCACAGATCCAGCCGAGGAGACTAGAACGCCAGAAAGCAGCAACAACAACCCTCGACGTAAGATCGTTCCCGGTCGGATTGTCTGCTTGAATTCCATATAACCTCCTTGCGTTCAAGAGTGCCCTAGTTTCTTTGCCAGCGCGTTTCGACTTTCATTCCATTGAAAAAGCCGGAGACACCCGTCAGGCCCTTGCTATGGTTGGCCGTCAGAAGGGCTGCGAGGTCACTCTCAGTGGCTGCCTTATTGGCTGCTTCGAGCCAGGCGGTGGCGTCGGCTTGGCTGGCGCTTCCGTCACAGGTTACTGATCTTCCCGACCCTCCCGAGCGGGGATCATCATAGGCATCAACGCTGATTGCATCTCTGCCGCCCGGCAGTTCGCCAGAATAAACGGTGAGGCGTACTCCCTCGGAGTAGGCGGTCAGACCCAATAGGCCTTTCGGCAGATTGGCGGTGACCATCCTCGACATTTGGGACGCAAAGGGATCCTCCTTCACATCTTTCATGTCATTGAAGGAGGTCATCCACTGCTTGGCTAATGCGGGCTCACTGGTGCCTTTCACGATCAATATTCGCCCGCTGCGCAAGTCCTGGTAGCGCGTAACGATTGCGCCATCGTCTGGTGAGTGACGATCAACATGAATACCAGCGGAAGGCTTAGCCGGCCTGGCAGGAGCTTTCACCTGGGAAGATGCAGACCCCGGTGTACAGACTCCAATTAGGAAAATACTCAGCGTAAGCGAACGAACGGAAACCATGAATGTTCCCCCTGACTTGTGCCGCCCGAGAGTTCGAACTGGGCGATATGCAATGGAAGGCCTGACCTTGCCGTGAAGAGGCGCGCCGGAGGCCATCACGGCGATTCGCAGAGCAGTTATCATGGGACCCTCCTCTACTCCCCCGTCTCGTTCTGCCGGGACGCCGCTTTCCTCCCTTCGCCTTTCAGCAAAGCGGCCTGCTCGGATCGGCAATTCCCGATTCCAGAATTGTTTGCAACTGAGGCATCGGACCGGATTCGGGCTGTACCCCGGAATTACCGCCTGGGTGACCATCATGATGCGAGCGGTAGGAATCACCCGAGAAGGGCGGCGTCTTCAGCGTGACTCCTTTCGCTCAGGATCACCGATCGATCGTGGAATTGAGCCGAACGATGCCCTGGAGGCGTTTGCCCGAACAGATCTGTTCAAAGTCTGCGGCGAATTTCTGAATCTTCCGGCCGTCCGAATCGGTAACTAGCTCGAGCACTTCAAACCGGCCGGCGACCTCGCTGCATCCTCGCGAATGCCCACTAACCGCGAGACCGGGATGCTGTTCGTCGTGGAAACTATCCCGCATCGCGTTGTCGAACAAGCCGGCCTTCCAAGGCGACTCTCTGGGCGTGCTGAATCGAAATTCCCACTTGCCCTCAGGGTCGGGCACCGACACAGAGACACGTTCGAAAAACACCTCAGCGGATGCCGGTGGATTCTGGGACGGAAGCAGCCACGTCTTTCCCTGGCCGATGTACTCGCCAGGCTCACTGACAAAACAGGCGAATACTGGTGTTTGGCTGTTCTTCAACGCGTCCACACAAAACGGCACGGTGATGGCCGGCTGGTAGCCGGCGGCAACGCGAAGGTTGAGCATTTTGTCTCGTGGACTGGCCGGCCGAACGGACGGTGCCGCGATGCCCGCGGCGGAGCGACCGGGGTGCGCTCCAGCACTCCCAGCTTTGCAGGTCGCTGTCTCCGGTCCTAGGAGACCCCCAGTGGCCTGGATATCGTAACTTGCGGTTCCGGCTGTCTTGTCAATTCTAATGCTACCGGCGATATGGTACGTCCGGTTTGACGTGGAGTAGGTGCGCTCGTGGTTGAGGGTCAGCACGAGTGCGCCCACGGCACCGGACGCTGTGTATTCGTACTTTTGCTGATCGCTGACCTTTTCCGAGGAGCCCCCCTTTTCGCAGGTGAGATCGACGGTGTAGCTCTCGGTTGTGACGTTGCACCGGAGCTGACAGCCGGCTTTCTTCTGCTGCCCGCGCACCAGTGCGGGAGCGAGCCCGATGGCGAGCACACAAGCAAGCATCACCCTGGCAATGCGCGGATGGGGCACCACGGAAACTCCCTCAGAGAGGAAAGAATTCCACATCGAACCGGCCCGGGCCAGACCTTCCGATCACTGGTCCACAAATCCCTTTCCGGTGACGTCTTCGAACACCGGATTCCAGCGGAGAGTGTTTGTCATCCGGAGCCTTCCGATCGCGTCCTTGTCGAACTGCGTGTTGACCGTTTCGATATTCGAGTTGATCCGATATGTGTGGCCGGCTTCGGCGTTCACGGTGAGCGACTTGACCGCCCCCCGCACCGGGACCCCCGACTGCGCCTCCTCGAGCAGACCCGCCATCGTCAGTTCGAAACGGTATTCGCCGGGAAGGAGACGCAACTGCCATGGGTCGGACCAGGACCCGGGGAGGAGGTGATAATACTGCGACAGATCGAACCAGGTCCTCTCGTACTCCACGCGGGTCTCACCGGCCCGCCCCGAGATTCTCGCGATGAAAAAGCTCGGGACCTTCAGCAAGCCCTCGAGCTGACAGTAAACGCGCGCCGTCCGTTCCTTCGCAAGTGTGGTTTCGTCGTAGAGAAGAACGTTCTTCTGGGCGTCGAGCCCGGTCGTGAACGGGGCCGAGGCCGCGGCTGCGACTTTAACGGCCCGCTCGTCGAGGATTTGTGGCGAAACGAAGTTGAAGTAGAGAGTGGTTACACTTCCGTCGGTCTCCCTGTGGTTGACCCTCTCGAACCCGGGTACGTATCGCTTCCCTGCTCCGGCCTCGAACTCGACCTCTTCCGGGTGGACTGGAAAGCCTTCTTCTCCCTGGAACCGGACCCTATGCGTCCCCGGAGCTAGCTTGAACAGGTACCGTGTTGCATTCGTTTTCTTCGCATCGACGGGACGCCCGTCGACCTCGACGAGATCAACTCTTGACAGGGTTGATGCGGTTACTTTGTATTCCAGGATCGCAGGCTGGCCGAGCGGGGACCCGGCCGGCACCAGATTGTGCTCCACCACGGTCACCGAGCAGCCGGACAGACAGATGGCGATCGTGACGCTTACCAGAACGTCTCCAGCGGCTTTCATTTTCGGCCTCCTTACCGGGGCTCTTGAGAATACGAATACCCCGCCGTGCGTGCACCTTCAATGATCCGTCTGCATCAATCGAGGAGCCGCGTCAACCGGCTTGACGCCAGAAATCGAAGTTCCTATCCCCGACTTCCGGCTTTCCGCTTACGCCTCGACACTGATCGTGATGCCTGATTCCGCGACTCCTAGAGACAGCGCGAGTCGGCGCTTCGCCTCCGCGATGTTCAGCAGTTTATCCTCGCCGTCATTGTGTAAAGGCTCGTTTGTCCCCCCTTCCGTTGGTCTTTCGCCATCGATAGGAACCCGCGCAATCTCTGGATGGTCCAATCCCGCACCGCCTCCAACGTAGCGAACAATGCTTTGGCCGTCGCGGATGTAGAGCGGCAGCCAAACGCCGCGTCCCAGGGGGACTTGACACCGGGCCTTACGACGCGGCCTTGCAGGCGCGGTCGAATCGCGCGCGCATGTCGCCCCCTTCGATCCAATGAACCAGCGCGGCGGTGGGGTGCTGAGCATCATCGACTGATACGGCCAAGACCACGTCGGCCTCGGATAGCGTGCTCCATCCTTTGTCGTCCATCCGCCAGGGGAACGCGAGGCACTTATCTTGGGTAGTCCGGATGGCCAACTTGTGGCTCTTGCTGGCTTTCGTGATCAACCGCATGCTGGCCTTTCCCGCTGCGGGTCAGGGGGTCTCGGACCCCTCTGCACCGCGGGGTGGGGAGACCGCCCCGCCTTGACCGGCGATTGACTGCCGCCAGAGTGGCGGGTACAATATGGCGTTATGGCTATAACGGTCCGTCGAAAGAGCCGGGACCGGGCCTCTGTCGAGGCCTATCTCCGGGCCGTGCGGAGTTCGAAAGGGCCTCACGCCTATGCCTCTTTCCTGGGCATCCATGAGTTTGACGCCGCGAGCCTTCGATCGAGAGTGGAGAGAGGTCTACCCTTCGCGAGTCTTCGCTCTCTCACCGAGGTGATGCGCATGACACTGCAGGATACGGCCGCTGTTCTCTTCATGTCCGAGCGCACGCTGCAGCGAAGGAAAACCGAAGGCCGGCTCCACGCCGACGAGTCCGACCGTCTGCTGAGACTGTCCCGGGTCTTTGGAAAGGCTGTTGAGTTGTTCGAGGGGGACACCGAAGCCGCCCTGCGCTGGATGAAGAAACCGCTCCCGGCGCTCGGCCTCGTGAGTCCGTTGGCGATGACAAAGACTGAGCCCGGAGCCATCGAGGTCGAGCGTCTGATCGGCCGCACAGAGCACGGCGTGTTCTCCTGACGTGCCCGTTGCCTGGCGGATAGTCAAGAAGAAATACGCGGCAGCCGCCTTCGATGGCGAGGGAGCGCGCCTCTACGGCGGACGTTGGA
The DNA here is from genome assembly GCA_963837495.1 of uncultured Acidobacteriota bacterium. Classification (GTDB taxonomy): domain Bacteria; phylum Acidobacteriota; class Thermoanaerobaculia; order UBA5066; family Gp7-AA6; genus JAWOLE01. The sequence continues at coordinate 591,492 of CAWINF010000003.1, forward strand.
CCCGGGTCGGCCAGTCGACCGTTTACGCCGCCGGAAGTGTTTCGCTGGCAACGCTCGAGATCGTGGCTCATCTGGGATACGACCGAAGTCTCCTGGTCAATGCCTTCTCGTTGTTCGAGGTCGACATCCCTGAAGATCTCATCCTGATCGTCGATCCGAAAACTCTGCCGGCGCGGTGGATGGCTTCTCCTCCTCCACCCGAACTCTGGACTGTCGGCGACGAATGGCTTGACGCGAAACTCAAACCTGTCTTACGCGTTCCAAGCGCCATTGTCCAGACCGAGTTCACCTACCTGCTCAACCCTCGACATCCCGATTTTCGGAAACTCTCGATTGGCGATGAGCAGCCTTATGCCTTCGATTCCCGATTACTTCCCTGATTCCATTAAGCGGTTCGGGACAGTCGCGCGATCTGAAAACTGCGAAAACGCGCGCCAACAGGTCGGGGCACCCAGCGCAACTGACGGCGGAAGAGATCAACGGTTTGGGCGCTCGCCATCCTTTGTCGTTACGGGTGATATCGGAGTTGAATCGAGAATCCGATGTCGGCCCGGTCGCCGAGCGCGGACAGGTGCTCCGTCACGGTCGCCCGGGCGGCGAGGCGGCGCGACACGTCCCTTTCCAATCCGAGCGCGGCCTCCATTCCCGCCCTGGAGACCGCGCCCAGACCCGCGTTGCGAAACGGGCTCTGCTCGCAGGTCAGCGATGCTCCCATTCTCGTCCTCGGGCTCAAGCGATACGCGGCGCCGAGGAAAAGCCTCCCGACGGAAGAGGGAGAGATTCCAGGAGGAGCCTTCCAGGCGCCCAGAAGAACGAGGCCGGCTTCCCCCTGCAGAAGCCATCGCTTTCCGGGATGGGCCACGAAGAGGCGAAGACCTCCATCCCAGCCTCCCGAGCCGTTGTAATCGCGCGCGGAGCCCGTCGGCGCCTTGAGAGCCAGGTCGAGACCGTAGCTCGTGCCGCCCCGGACCGGCGGGCGCCAGGAGAGAGTCGCGGAGACATCGCCCACGCCGGAGCGCGGCCTTCGCCCGTCAAGAGTCATGGGCCCGTTGGAGGGCTGGAACATGAGGACGTAGCTGCCGTCGGGAAATTCCGTCCTTCCCGCCTGGCCCAGGCCGACGGCCCGATGAAAGAACGCGACGAAACCGTCGAGAGTAAAGGCGTCGTGAGAGACGTAAGGGACCTCGAGAGTCAGGGGAGAGACCCCGGCCGAGGCCGACGCGGTCCCCGAGCGTGGTTCGGAGGATCTCTCCATCCACGAACCATACCGTGTCCTGCGGAAAGCTCTGATGGATCCTGTCGGCCTCGTCGGAGCGGAAGGGAGTTCCGGGCGGCCCCAGATCCTCGTGAACCTTGGGAGCGTGCCAGCTGTGCGAGAACGAATTCGCATAGGCAGTCGCGAGGGTGACTTCCGATTCTCCTCGCTCCATCGGCCGGATATCGGCGGGCCCGAAGAAAAAGAACGGAACGTGCAGGACGTGATCTCGATCTCCGCGGGGCCGTCTTCCGGCACGCTCAAGAGCAGGCGAACGTTGCCCGTCCCTTCGATCCCGCTCGCGCGAATCGCGCCCGGGCCCGTGAGCCAGCGGCGCGCCAGGATCTGCTGATCGGTTCCCGGGACCAACGTCTCCCAGCCGGCGGAGAATTCGAAGCGTGGCGCCGCGCTCTTGCCGCTCGGAACGACCACCGTCGCGCCCCGCGAGCGCCTCAGCGGCCGGTGAATCTCGCGGGCCGCTTTTCCAGGAAGGCGCTCATCCCTTCCCTCATGTCCTGCGTCGAGGCGCAGAGGCCGAACAGGGTCGCCTCGTAGGAGAGCGCCTCGGGCAAGGGCATCTCGCTTCCGCGGCGCACGGCCTCCAGCGCATATCGGCACGCGATCGGTCCGTTCTTCGCGATCGCCCTCGCCAGGTCCATCGCCGAGGCGAGGGCCTGCCCGGCAGGGACGACGCGGTTGAGCAGGCCGATTCTTCCCGCTTCGGCCGCGGTCAATCCCTTCTCCGCCGTCAGGATGAGCTCCGCAGCCTTCGCCTTGCCGACCAGACGCGCCAGGCGCTGCGTGCCCCCGTAGCCCGGAAGGATTCCGAGGGACGTCTCCGGGAGGCCCATCTTCGCGTTCTCGGAGGCGACCCGCAGGGTGCAGGCGAGCGCCAGCTCCAGCCCTCCCCCGTAGGCGAAGCCGTTGATGGCGGCGATGGACGGGACGGCCAGATTCTCGATCCGGTCGAATAGAGCCTGGCCCCGCCTCGCCTGCTCCCGGCCCTCGAGCGGAGTGAGACGCGCCAGCTCGCCGATGTCGGCGCCGGCGATGAACGCCTTCTCTCCCGCGCCGGTGAGGACGAGACATCGCAGATCCGGATCGTTCTGCGCCTCCGCGATCCGAGCGCCGAGCGATTCCAGAACCTCCGCGTTCAACGAGTTTAGTTTCTCGGGCCTGTCCACCGTCAGCGTGCAAATCCCCTCGCTTGTCTCGGCCCGAACGAACTCGCCCGTCATTTCTTCTCTCCGTACTCGTAGAAGCCGCGGCCGGATTTCTTCCCGAACCGCCCGGCGAGCACCAGGCGCTTCAGGAGCGGCGGCGGCGCGAAGCGCTTCTCCCGATACTCGTTGAACATGATCTCCGCGATTGCGTAGGTCGTGTCGAGCCCGACGAAATCGAGCAGGCGCAGGGGGCCCATCGGATGACCGCACCCGAGCTCCATCCCCCGGTCGATGTCCTCCCTCGTCCCGACGCCCTCTTCCAGGGCGCGCACGGCGTCGAGCAGGTAGGGAACGAGCAGGCGGTTGACGACGAACCCCGAGTTGTCGTGGGCGCGGATCGGCTCCTTGCCGAGCGATCTCGCGAACTCGAAGACCGTCTTCTCCGTCTCTTCCGAGGTCGCGATCGTCCGCACGACCTCGACCAGTTTCATTACCGGCACGGGGTTGAAGAAATGGAGCCCGGCGAAACGGTCGGGACGCGAGGTGGCGGCCGACATCTCGGTGATCGTGAGCGATGAGGTGTTGGAGCAGAAGATCGTCTCCGCCTTGCAGGCGGCGTCGAGCGCTCGGAAGGTCTCCTTCTTCGCGTCCAGGTTCTCGACGATCGCCTCGATCAGGATGTCGCAGTCGGCGAGCTCCTCCAGGTTCGTCGTGGTCGAGAGCCGCGCGAGGGCCGCGTCCCGGTCGGAGGCGGTCAGCCTCCCTTTCTCGACCGCTCTGGCCATCGAGCTTTCCACACGCGAGATCCCTTTTCGGACGAGGTCCTCGGAGACCTCGCGCACTTTCGTGGCGTAGCCCGCCTTCGCCGCCACCTCGGCGATTCCCGACCCCATCAACCCCGCGCCGAGCACGCCGACCTTCTCGATCTTCATCGCTTCTCCGACTTGCGTTGAAAGCTGAAAGCTGGCAGCCGACAGCTACCCGACCGACTCCACCACGAGGGCGATGCCCTGCCCGCCGCCGATGCAGGCGCCGGCGACGCCGTAGCGCAATTCCCGACGGCGCAGTTCCTTCAGAAGCGTCAGCGTGCACCGCGTGCCGGTCGCGGCGAGCGGATGCCCGAGAGCGATCGCGCCCCCGTTGACGTTCAGTTTCTCCAGGTCGAGGCCGAGCTCGCGGGCGACGCCCAGGATCTGGCCCGCGAACGCCTCGTTGATCTCCCAGAGAGAAATGTCCTCCATCGTGAGGCCGGCGCTGGCCACAGCCGCTCGGGCGGCGGGAGCGGGACCCAGTCCCATCAGCTCCGGCTCGCATCCCACGACGGCCGACGCCACCAGGCGCCCCAGAGGCTTCTTTCCCTTCGCCCGCGCCTGCGCGCCGGAGGTCACGACGACCGCCGCCGCCGCGTCCACGATCCCCGAAGCGTTGCCGGCCGTGACCTGTCCCCCCTCTCCGAAGGAAGGAGGGAGAGCGGCCAGGGCTTCCAAAGTCGTGTCCGGCCGCAGGTGGTCGTCCTTCTCGACACGCGTCGTCTTGCGCCCCGCCTTGATCTCGACGGCAACAACCTCTTCGGAGAGCCGGCACGAGGCCCAGGCCTCCCCGGCGCGCCGCTGCGAGGAAAGGGCATAGGCGTCCTGTTCCTGGCGCGTGATCCCGTATTTCGCCGCCACGCGGTCCGAGGTCTGCGCCATGTAGAGGCCGCAGTAGGAATCGAGCAGGGCGACCATCAACGAATCTTCGAGCTTGCCCTGGCCCAGGCGCAGGCCCCTGCGGGCGCCGCGAATGACGTGCGGGGCCTGCGACATGTTCTCCATGCCTCCGGCCAGGACCGTCCGAGCCTCTCCGAGGAGGATCCGGTGAGACGCCTGGACGATCGATTCGAAGCCGGAGCCGCAGAGGCGGTTGACCGTCAGCGCCGGCACTTCCTTGGGAATCCCCGCCTTCAACGCCACGTGGCGCGCGCCGTAGATGGCGTCCCCGGACGTCTGCATCGCGTTGCCGAAGATGACGTGTCCGATCTCTTCCGGATCCGTGCCCGACCGCTCCATCGCGGCTTTCGAGGCGTGGACCGCCAGGTCGATCGCGCTCGTGTCGGAGAAGACCCCGTTGTACTCCGCCATCGGAGTCCGTGCGCCGTCCAGGATGACGATGTCTTCCATTTCAGCTCCCAACCCCGAAATCTATATCAAACCCTCCCTCTCCCTCCGCGGGGGAGCGCGAGGGGTCTCCCCTCGCCTCACTCAGTGCCGGCCGCGACCGAAGGTCGCGCCTCGCGCAGCGAGCGGCCGGCAGGGCGGGGTGAGGGCGCAACGAGAGCCGCAGTTCCTGTTACCAGTACAACTCATGAAACCGCCGCCTCACCTCGTTGAAATCGATCCGCCGGACCGCCGGATGCACCCGGTTGGTCAGCAGGATCGCGATCCGGCCGGCGTCCGGGTCCATCCAGAGAGAGGTGCCGGTGAAACCCGTATGACCGAAAGCGCGCGGCGACATCCCGCCGCTGGCCGACCCCGCGCCGCGCTTTCCCTGCCAGGAAACGCCGCGCGCTTCCGGCAGGAGAGGCGTCGCGTCCGAGCAGAACTCCTCGGAGAAATCCTCCAGCCACCCCCGGGCGAGCGCCCAGACGTCTCTCGCCGAGCCGAAGAGACCGGCGTTGCCGGCGACTCCTCCTCTGCGAAGAGAGTTTCCGTCGTGAACCTCTCCCCACGCGACGCCGGTGCGGAATCGGCCATAGGAGAGCCCGAGCTCCGCGGTCATGCGCCTCTCGGTCACTTCCCCCTTCTCCGTCGCGGCCGTCGCGCGCCGCTCCGCCGGCAGGAAGCGCGCCCCCGATCCGGCGGGTGCGGCGACCAGCTCGGCGAAAGCCCTGTCCAGCGGCGCCGAGAAATGCGCTTCGAGGATGTCGCCGAGCAGAAGGAAATTCAGATCGCTGTAGAGGACGGCCGATCCCGGCGCCGCCTGCGGCTCCATCTCGGCGAGCGTCTTCCCGTAGGCCCCGGCCCCCTCGCCGCGGGCGTAGAGGGGAAACCACGCGGCCAGTCCGGACGTGTGCGTCAGGAGGGACCGCAGGGTGATCCCGCGGTAGCGGGTCTTCTTCCAGGCGGGAAGGAAGAATCCCGGCGACAGGTCGAGAGACAGGCCTCCGGCGGAGGCGATCCGCGCGAGCGCTCCGCAGCAGAGCGGTTTGGTCAGGCTCGCGAGGTCCCAGAGAGTCTCCGCCGAAACGGGGACCGTTTCCGGCTCGACGGCCGCGTTGCCCGAATGCGCCGCCTCGAGGACCTCCCGGGGAGACGCGACGAGCGCCGCGGCTCCCGGGAAAGACCCTCTCTCGATCTCGGAATCGAGGAACCCTGCCGCCGCCGTCACGGCTGAGTGGCTTCGATCTCCGCCCGGCGGGGAGCCACCCGGCGCGCGTTGGCGGCCAGGGCCGCGGGAGGCTTTTCGCCGGCCCGGAGGCTCCCCCGCTCCCGTTCGAGGCCGCCGATCTGCTCCTCCATCCGGCGCAGAGTCTCCTGATCCTTGACCCTTCCGGCCGCTTCTCGCATCGACGCGATCGTGCGAGCGTACGTGGCCTCCGCGGCGCTCCGGACCTGCGAGGTGTCGAGCGAGACGAGGGCCTCGACGATGCGCGCATGCACCCAGGCGAACTCTTCCGGATCGACGCCGACGGCGCGGGCGGACTCTTCATCGGAGCGGGGCCGCGGAGTCGCTTCGAGCGGAGGCGTCCGGGCGCCCTGCGGTCTGCCGGGTCCCCTGGCCGCGCGCCGCACGCGCAGGAATCTCTCGATTTGCGCGTCGGTCAGCAGTCCGTCGGCCGGAGGCTGGAAACGCAGGACGACAGGAACACCCGGAATTCCGCCTCCGGCCGTTCCCTTGCGCGGGGCCCGCCCGCAGGCGCCGGCCGCCAGAAGAACCGCCGTCCAGACGGCCGCCATGGTCGCGAAGCGGTGCACGCGGGGAGTCTACCGGCATTCGTGATCGGGTCCCCGCGCCCGCAAAGGCCGCTAGCCTGTTAGAATCGCCGTCGGGACGGAATCGGTGGCCATACCGAAAAAAATCGGCAAGTACGAGATCTCGGAGCAGATCGGCACCGGCGGATTCGGCGCCGTCTTCAAGGGGAGAGACCCGTTCATCAAGCGGACGGTCGCGGTCAAGACCTGCCAGTTGAACGACCCCGAGATCAAGAGCCGTTTCTTCCGCGAGGCGGAGCTGGCCGGCAATCTCCATCACCGCAACATCACGACGATCTACGACTTCGGGATCGAGAACGACGTCCCGTTCATCGTCCAGGAATTCCTGAGCGGCGAAGACCTGGACAAGGTCATCAAGCGCGGAGAGCCCCTTCCGCTCCAGCGCAAGATCGAAATCCTGATCGCCATCGCCGAGGGCCTCCACTTCGCCCACGAGGCGCACGTCATCCATCGCGACATCAAGCCCGCGAACATCCGGATCCTGGAGAACGGCACGATCAAGATCATGGACTTCGGCATCGCCAAGTCGCTCCAGTCAGAGTCGAGCCTGACGCAGACGGGAATCACGCTGGGGACCTCGGCGTACCTCGCGCCCGAGCAGATACGGGGAGAGACGCTGGACCGGCGCACGGACGTCTTCGCCGTCGGCGTGCTCGCCTACGAGCTGCTGGCGTATCAGAAGCCGTTTCGCGGAGAACACCTTTCCACGATCCTCTACAGGATCTTGAACGAGGCGCCGGAGCCCATCCAATCCCTGGCGCCGGACGTCCCTCCGGGGATGGCGGCGATCGTGAGCCGGGCGATGGAGAAGAACATCGAGAATCGCTACACCTCCATGGAGGCGATGCGCCAGGACCTGATCTCGGTCTATCGCCAGATCGTCGGAGGCAGCGGCGGCTTCTCCACGGCCCAGGCTGCCGCGCGGGGAGCCGGCGGCCACCCGGTGCCTTTCGATCCCGAAGAAACGATCAAGACCCCGAGCAAAGGGATGGCCACGGCCGCCAGCATCACGCCGCCGTCGGGAGCGCTCGCGCGCGTCCCGGCGCCGGAAGAAGAAACCGTGACGACCATCACACCTCCTCCCGGCCGCGCCCCCGAGGGCCTCGAGCTCGTCAACTTTCGCGATCCTTCCCAGCGCACGGGAGAGCTCACGGGAATGGCGGCGGCTCCCCCGTCGCCGGCTCCCGCGGCAGCGGCTCCCGCGTCGGCGAGTCCGGGAAGAGGGGTCTGGATCGGCGCCGGACTCGCGGCCGCCGCGATCATCGCCGCCGGCCTGATCATCCTGACGAGGAGTCGCCCCGCGCAAGCGCCGCCGCGGGAAGCTCCGCCTACGGCCGTCCCCGCGCCGATCGCGTTTCCGGCTCCGCAGGTGGGCAAGGACATGGTCAAGGAGCCCGCTGGAGGCAAGGCCGCAGCCAGGGAGGCAGTGCCGCCTCCCGCTCCCGCGCCCAAAGAGGAACGGCCCGCGAAGAAGGCCGAGCCGGTCAGAGCCCGCTCCTTCAAGGTCCAGTTCAGTTCCATCCCGCTCGCGACTCTCTTCGTGGACGGCAAGAAGGTCGGCCCCTCCATTCCCGTCCAGGTGGTCGAGCTGGCGCAGGGGAAACACACCCTGCGGTTCGAGAGCCCGGAACTGCCGCCCTACGAGAAGCAATTCACGGTCGGCGCCGAGGGCTCGCCTCCGATCGCGTATCGTTTCCCGGTGGGAGTCCTGGTCATCAATTCGCCGCCCTGGGCGGGAGCCAACGTGCTGATCGACTCGAAGTTCAAGGGCATCCTGATCGGCGAGAAGAGTTTCCCCGTCCCCGCCGGCTCGCATCACGTCACCCTCCAGCGTGAAGGCGTCAATACCTACACGGGCGAGGTGGCCGTGTCGGACGGGGAAAAGAAGACCTTCTCGCCTCCCGCGCCCACGCCGAAGCAGGAAGGCTCATGAACGCGCGCCGGGCAGTCGCCTTTCTCTTTCTCTCGGCGGCTCTGGCCGCCGCGCAGGAACCGGGCAGGTTCGAAGCCGAGGCCAAGAAAGCCTTCGATTCCGGCCGCTTCCAGGAAGCCGGTGACAAATACGCCAAGGCGGCCGACGCGCCGGACCTTTCCGCGGATCGCAAGTCCGAGCTCTACTTCCAGAGCGCCTGGGCCTATTTCATCGGGGGGAACTCCAAGTCCACCCGTGAACAACTGAAGGCCGCCTTCACCGCCCGGCCCACGATGGAGATCGCCGCCGATTTCTACAGCCCGGATTTCGTGCGCCTCGCTCGGGCCGTCCGCGCCGAAGTGGCAGGCCCCTCGGCGCCGGAGGCCGACATCGCCGAGTTGAAGCGCATGACGCGGGAAAAGCTGGCCGACGGCAAGGCCGAAGAAGCTCTCTACGACCTGAAGAGGGCCGAGAAATCCAACGATCCGGAGATCCACCGCTTGCTGGCGGAGATCTACGAGAAGCTCGGCCGCGGCAACGACGCGGACTCGGAGCGCCGCAAGGCATCCGACCTGGAACGGACCGTCGTGACGGCGACCCCGCTGCCGGGGACCGCGGCCATCCCGCCCGCGGGAGCCGCCGGCGTCAGCGTGGCGCCTCTGCTCGAATCCTCCGAGGCGGCATTCAAACGCGGCAACTTCCGAAACGCGCAGGTCATCGCCAGCCGCGCTCTCGACGTGGATCCGAAGAATGCCGAGGCGCACCGACTCATCGCGGACGCGTCCTTCGCCCTCGGCAAGGAAGCCGACGCGGAGCGCGAGTACGCGGCGGCCATCGCGCTCGACACGAGCAACGCGCGGGCGGAGCTGGGACTGGCCCGGCTGGCGGAGGCTCAGAGAAAATACAGCACCGCCGCCAGCCACTATCGCCGCGCCCTGGAGTTGAACGCGAAGAGCGTGCCGGCGGCGCTGGGCCTGGGCCGGACCATGGAGGATCTCAAGGAGAAGACCGCGGCGCGGATCGCTTTCGGCCGCGCGGTGGAGACCGATCCGGCCGACCCGGTCGCCCGCAACGACTTCGGAGTCTTTCTCGCGCATTCCGACGAGACCGATCAGGCGATCGAGCAGCTCGCCGAAGCCGTTCGTCTGGCTCCCCAGATCGCGGCTTTCTACGACAACCTCGGGCGGGCCTACAGGAAGAAGGGGATGTTGCCGGAGGCGGAGCGGGAGCTGGTCGAGGCCTCGCGCCTCTCGCCCAGCGACGGAGCGATCTGGATCGCGCTCGGCCATCTGCGCGTCGAGCAGAAGCGGTACGAGGAGGCGGCGTCGGCCTACCGCGCGGCCTGGGATCTCGATCCGGCCAGCGAGGAGGCAGCCAGCGGGCTCGGGGCGGCGCTCATCGAAGCCGGGAAGCCGGCGGAGGCCGAAACGGCCCTGGTCAAGGCCCTCGAGGTCAGCCCGAAGGGCTCTTCCCTCTGGAACAACCTCGGCGTCGCGCGCACGCGCCGGGGCGATTTCGCGGGCGCCGTCGAGGCCTTCGGCAAAGCCATCGATCTCGACGGCAACTTCGAGGCCGCCCGGACCAACCTCGCCCGGGCCGAGCAGCTCGCTGCCGTCGAGCGAGCCGCTTCCTAAACCAGCCATTAGTCCCCGGGACCGCTACGCCGGAGGCGTAGAATCCGCGGAATGGAGACCCACTCATGAAAAGAAATCTGAGCATTCTCGTCATGGCGGCGGCCATGGCCATGCCGCTCGCGGGGGAAGGACTCCCTCAGCTGTTTCAGAAGGCCAAGGAACAGGTCAAGACCGCCCAATGGCCAGGCGCGCTCAAGACTCTCGACGCCCTGGACTCCGCCAGCCGTGAGCCGGGCCTGGAGCCGCAGCGCAAGCAGCTCGAGCCGGCCCTGGCGTTCTACCGGGGCGTGTGTTTCGCCAACACGGACCGTCCTTCCGAGGCGCAGGCCCAGTTCGAGACCTATCTGGCGGCGAGCCCCAACGCCTCGCTCGACCGCGCGATGTACTCGAAGAAAGCCGTGAACGCTTTTGAAAAAGCGCAGAAGAAGATGGCCGCCGCCGGGGAGCCGCCTTCGGGGCTTCCTTCGTTCGCGGCGGCCTACCGGGACTTCCGGATGCCCGACGGAGCGGCCGCGGAGCCGCCCAACGAGAACTGGACGGAGGGGCCCGTCAAGGTCCTCCTGACGCCCGAGGAGAAGAGGGAGTGGGCAGGGCTCTCCGATGCCGTCTCCCGCTCGGAATTCGTTACGAAGTTCTGGACGGCGCGGGACCCGAGGCCCGAAACGCCCGAGAACGAATTCCGCCAGGACTTCGAAAAGCGGATCGCGTTCGCCGACAGGTACCTCGCCCAGGACGAAACGCGCGGGAGCCTGACGGACCGGGGCCTCGTCTTTCTGCTGCTCGGTCCGCCGACGTACGGTGGAAGGTCCCCGATCGGAACGGGGGAGGACAAGTCGGACTCCCAGGGATTGTCCTCGGTGGGACGGCATGACGCAGAGGTTGCGGTCGCCAACGCCCGGGGAAGCTCGGGCGGCAGACTGAGCACCGGGAAGACGAGCACGATCGTCGACCGGTCGAGTGGGGTGGGAGTTTCCGTGAGGGACGCCGGCGCCAACTGGCGCGAGGTCTGGCACTACCGGCGGGAGCTTCTTCCGGCGGGGGTCCCCTATCAGCAAGTGGATTTCGAATTCATTACCCGAAAGGGCTATGGAAAGAACGTCCTCCAGCGGGACTCTGCGGCGCTCTCGACGCTGGACGCAGCGCGTCGGAAGTTGAAATCCACCCCCGGCAAGCCCTCGTAAGCCGCTCCCAAAAAAGAAATCGGGGCGCCGGGACCTCGCCGGGGAAACCGCGCGGCCGCGAAGCAAAACCGCGGCGGAGCCTGCCACATCGCGCGCCGCATTGACTCACCGGATCGCGCCCAACATAATGCCGGGCCGCCCTTCGCGGGGCGCTGAAACCTTGCCCAACACACTCAAGATCCTGCTCGTCGGGAAGGCGCGGGACCCGATGGACCCGCGCATCTTCCACCACGTCACGCTGGTCGCCTTCCTGGCCTGGGTGGGTCTCGGCGCAGACGGCCTCTCCTCCTCCGCGTACGGCCCGGAGGCCGCCTTCAAGGCGCTCGGCGAACACCCGTATCTCGCCGTCATTCTGGCTGTGATGACGGCCACAACGGTCATGCTCATCTCGCTCGCCTACAGCAAGATGATCGAGCTCTTCCCCGGAGGCGGCGGCGGATACCTCGTCGCCACCAAGCTGCTCGGCCCCCGCTTCGGGGTCGTCTCGGGAAACGCGCTCATCGTGGACTACATCCTCACGATCTCCATCTCCGTGGCATCGGGGATCGATCAGATCTTCAGCATCCTGCCGGAGTCCTGGCACAGATACAGCTTCACTTCGAAGGTGGTCATCCTGGTCGTTCTGATCATCTTGAACCTGCGCGGAGTCAAGGAGAGCGTGACGGTACTCGTCCCGATTTTTCTCTCCTTCGTCGCGATGCATTTCCTGATGATCGTCGTCGCGCTCGTGGGGCATGCCTCCGAGCTGCCGGGCGTTTTCACCGGCGCCGCCCACGAGGCGAGCAAGACGGCCTCGACGATCGGCTTCCTCCCGATGCTCTTCATCATCCTGAGGGCCTATTCGCTCGGAGGCGGGACTTACACCGGCATCGAGGCCGTCTCCAACGGAGTGCCGATCCTGAGAGAGCCCAGGGTTCACAACGCGAAGAAGACGATGCTCTACATGGCGATCTCTCTGGCCTTCACGGCGTCCGGGATCATCCTCGGCTACCTCGTGACAGGCTCCCGGCCGCATCCCACCAAGGTCATGAACGCGGTCCTCGCGGAGAAGGCCTTCGGGGCGTGGACGATCGGCGGATTCACCATCGGGCACACGCTCGTGATCCTCACTCTCGTGTCGGCGGGCTGTCTCCTCTTCGTCGCGGCGCAGGCTGGCTTCCTCGACGGCCCGAGGATCCTGGCCAACATGGCGACGGACTCGTGGGCGCCCCACCGGTTCGCCCAGCTCTCCGACCGCCTGGTGACGAACAATGGGATCTGGCTGATGGGGATCGCCGCCTTTGCGACGCTCGCTTACACGCGGGGGGCAGTGGATCGGCTCGTCATCATGTACGCCATCAACGTCTTCCTCACATTCAGCCTGACGATGCTCGGCATGTCGCGGCACTGGATCCAGGTGCGTGCGAGCGATCCGTACTGGAAACGGCATCTGCTGCTCCACGGCACCGGCCTTGTGCTCTGCGTCTCGATCCTCGGGGTCACGATCTACGAAAAGTTCGAGGAGGGCGCCTGGCTGACCGTCGTGGTGACCTCTTCGTTTGTGGCCCTTTCCTTCCTCGTCAAGCGGCACTACCTCAGGGTGCGCGAGCAGCTGCGGCGCCTGGACGAAACGCTTCTCAACATCCCGGTCCGTCCCCACGAGCAGCCGCCGAGCGCCATCCCCCGAGACGAACCGGTGGCGGTGATGCTCGTGAGCGGTTTCTCCGGGCTCGGGATCCACACCGTGCTTGCCGTCCAGAGTCTCTTCCCGCACCAGTACAAGAATTACCTCTTCGTGTCCGTCGGCGTCATCGACTCCTCCCACTTCAAGGGAGCTGCGGAGATCGAAGCGTTGAAGGAACAGACCATCTCCGAGCTGCAGAAGTACGTGGACTTCGCGCACCGGCTCGGCTTCCGCGCCGAGATGCGCTACGCGATCGGCCGTGAGGCCGTGGAGCAGGTCATCACCCTCTGCGAGGAGATCCGCAAGGAGTTCCCGCGCGCGATCTTCTATCTGGGCCAGCTCGTCTTCGAGAACGACCGCTTTTATTACCGCATGCTGCACAACGAGACCGCTTTCGCGATCCAGCGGCGCCTCCAATTCGGGGGCCTGCAGGCCATCGTCCTGCCCATCCGGGTCCTGGAATCCAAACGGAAGTTGAAAAAGGCTTCCTAGGCAGTCGTCTCGACCTCGTAAACGTCCACGCCGGTCCCGAGCTTCGCGAAGACTTCGATGGGGCTCTTCTGAATCAGGCGTCGGGCCCGGGACAGCCGGCTCTTGCCGAAGATCGCCAGCGTCACCCCCTGCTCGCGGGCGAACCGGAGGAGCTCGCCGGCGATGTCCTCGCTCGCGAGCCAGACGACCTTGGCGCCGAGCTCCATCGCGAGCGTCACGTTCTCGGAGAGGAGCCGGTGGTCGCGGGCGGAAATCCTCTCCGGGCTCTCCTTCCTGGTCCGCACGTAGACGGCGAACCAGTTCGTGTTCAAGCGCCCGGCGATCGCGGAGCCGCGCCGCAGGAGGAGCCGCGTCGTCTCCGGATTCGACGACATGGCGACCATGACCTTGGCTCCGACGGGAGCGGGCGTCAGCGACCTGTCGGGCCCGCGCCGTTCCGCCTCGAGGCGGTCGGCGATCTGCCGCATCGCCAGCTCTCGCAACGAGGCGAGGTTCTCTTCCTTGAAGAAATTCTCGAGCGCGGCGGAAATCCGCTCCGCCGGGTAGATCTTACCGGCCTGGAGCCGCGCCCGCAGCTCGTCGGAGGGCAGGTCCACGTTGACGATCGCGTCGGCCTGGCGCAGCAGCCGGTCCGGGACGCGCTCCCGCACTTCGACCTTCGTGACGCGCGAGACGATCTCCTGAACGGACTCGAAGTGTTGGATGTTCACGGTCGTCATGACCGAGATCCCCGCTTCGAGGATGTCTTCGACGTCCTGGTAGCGCTTCTCGTTCTCGAGCCCCGGGACGTTGGTGTGGGCGAGCTCGTCCACGAGGACGATCTCCGGCTTTCGCTTGAGGATCGCCGGGAGGTCCATCTCCTCGAGCTCCTTCCCCTTGTAGGCGACCTTCCGGCGCGGGACGAGCTCGAGCCCGGCGATCTTGTCGGCCGTCTCGGCGCGGCCGTGCGTCTCGATGAACCCCGCGACCAGATCGGCCCCCTGTTTCTTCAACAGGTGGGCGTCTTCGAGCATCTGGTAGGTCTTGCCGACTCCGGCGGCATGCCCGATGTAGATCTTGAGCTTCCCGCGGCGGGACTTCTCGATCAACCTGAGGAAGACGTCCGGCGAGGTGCGGCGGAAATCCTCCTGCGGCATCGCGAGATTCTACGGGTGTTCTCTCACGCCAGCCCCAGCGCCACGATGGCCAGGTCGATCGCCTTGATCCCGAGGAAGGGGATGAGGACGCCGCCGACCCCGTAGATCCCGAGGTTGCGGGCCAGGATCCGGGCCGCCCCGAGGGGCCGGTACTTCACCCCCTTGAGCGACAGCGGAATGAGGGCGACGATGATCAGGGCATTGAAGATCACCGCCGACAGAATGGCCGACTGGGGCGTGGCGAGCCGCATCACGTTCAAGACGGCGAGCTGCGGGAACGCCAGGATGAACATCGCCGGGATGATCGCGAAATACTTCGCCACGTCGTTGGCGATCGAGAAGGTCGTGAGCGCCCCCCGGGTCATCAGGAGCTGTTTCCCGATCTCGACGATCTCGATCAACTTCGTCGGGTTGGAGTCGAGGTCCACCATGTTGCCCGCCTCGCGGGCCGCCTGCGTGCCGGTGTTCATGGCCACGCCGACGTCCGCCTGCGCCAGCGCCGGAGCGTCGTTGGTGCCGTCGCCGGTCATCGCGACCAGGTTTCCCCCCTCCTGCTCCTTGCGGATCAGGGCGAGCTTCTGCTCGGGAGTGGCCTGCGCGAGGAAGTCGTCGACGCCGGATTCCTGGGCGATGGCGGCAGCGGTCAGAGGGTTGTCGCCGGTAATCATGATCGTGCGAATTCCCATGGCCCGCAGGCGATCGAACCGGTCCCGCATTCCCGCCTTGACGACGTCGCGAAGGGCGATGACCCCGAGAATGCGATCGTTCTCCGCCACGAGGAGCGGCGTGGCCCCCTCGGCGGAGATCCGATTGAGGAGGTCCGTCACCGTCTGAGCGATCTGACCTCCCTGGGCGCGCACCCAGGCGCTGACCGAATCGCCGGCTCCCTTTCGGATCCGGCGCCCGTTGAAGTCCACCCCCGACATGCGCGTGGTCGCGGAGAAGGGGATGAAGTTCATCCCCTCGACCCGGCGGGCCCGCAGGGCGAACTTCTCCTTGGCGAGCACCACGACGGACCGCCCTTCCGGCGTCTCATCGGCGAGCGAAGAGAGCTGCGCCGCCTCGGCCAGGTCGCCCGGCAGAACGTGGGGCGCGTGGAAGAAATCCGTCGCCTGGCGGTTGCCGAGCGTGATCGTCCCGGTCTTGTCGAGCAGCAGGACGTTGACGTCTCCGGCCGCCTCGACCGCGCGGCCCGACATGGCCAGGACGTTGTGTTGGAGGACCCGGTCCATGCCGGCGATGCCGATCGCGGAGATGAGCGCGCCGATGGTCGTCGGGATGAGGCAGACGAGGAGCGCGATCAGGACGGTGACCGGGATCACCTGGCCCGCGTACCCGGCGAAGGGCTGAAGCGTCACGACGACCAGGAGGAAGACGAGCGTCAACACCGCCAGCAGGATGTTCAGGGCGATCTCGTTGGGCGTCTTCTGGCGGGACGCCCCCTCGACCAACGCGATCATCCGGTCGAGGAAGGTCTCACCCGGATTCGAGGTGACCTCCACGATGATCCGATCGGAGAGGACTCGCGTGCCTCCGGTCACGGCCGATCGGTCGCCCCCGGCCTCCCGGATCACGGGCGCCGACTCTCCCGTGATCGCGGACTCGTCCACCGAGGCGATCCCCTCGACGACCGTTCCGTCGGCGGGAATCACCTCGCCCGCCTCGACGATGCAACGATCGCCCCGGCGGAGCCCGGTCGCCGGGACAGACTCCTCCCCTTTCTTCGTCACGCGGCGCGCGACCGCTTCCCGGCGGCCGGCTTTCAACGCCGCCGCCTGAGCCTTTCCGCGCCCCTCCGCGACCGCCTCGGCAAAGTTCGCGAACAGGACCGTGAACCACAGCCAGAGCGCGACCTGCCCCGTAAAGAGCGGTCCGCCGCTGTGCGTCACGAGCTGCTGGAGGAACGCGACGGTGGTCAACACGCTGCCGATCTCGACGATGAACATGACCGGGTTCTTCCACTGGATCCGGGGATCGAGCTTCGTGAAGGACTCGGCGACCGCGCGTCCGAGGATCGCGCGGTCCCACAGGGAGATCTTCTGAGCTTTCGACGTCATCGTTGCCTCTCGCTTCTCACTTCGATTTCCCGCCGAGCTCCCGGTCCAGCGCCAGGTTCAACTCGAGCACGTTGACGCGGGCGCGCCCGAGGAAGCCGAGCGTCGGCCCGTCGGTGTGCGCGCGGACGAGCTTCCGGATCCGCTCCGCGTCGGCCTGTCGGGCGCGAGCGATCCGCGCCACCTGGAGCTCGGCCGCGTTGGGCGGAATGTGCGGGTCGAGGCCGCCGCCGCTCGTCGTCACCATCTCCGAAGGCATCTCCTCCGGCTTGACGCCCTCGAGCTTCGTCTCCGCGTCCAGGCGCTCCCGGACCGCCTTCAGGTGATCGGAATTGGACGGCCCGAAGTTGCTGGCGCCCGTCGAAGCGGCGTTGTAGTCCACGGCGGACGGCCGGGGATGAAAGTATTCGTTCCGGGCAAACTTCTGCGCGATGAGTCCCGATCCGACAATTGTCCCGTCGCCGCGGCGGATCAGGCTTCCGTCCGCCTGCGACGGGAAGAAGACGCGGCCAAACCCCCACAGGACCAGGTGGTAGCCGAAGCCGAGTAGAACCATCGTGACGACGGTGAACAGGATGCCGCGTTTGAATTCCTTCAACATGGGTCTTCCCTCGCTAAGTGTGCAGCGCCAGAAACTCGGCGATCGGGCCGAGCACGGCGACCGGCATGAACATCAGGAGGCCCAGGATGAGGACGACCGACCAGAGGGCGAAACCGAACATCGCCGAATCAGCCCGCAGCGTTCCAGCCCCTTCGGGCGCGGCCTGCTTGGCCCCAAGCGAGGCGGCGAGAGCGAGCGGGGCGACGATCGGAATGTAGCGCGCCAGGAGCATCACGAGGCCGGTTGCGATGTTCCAGAACGGCGTGTTGTCGCCGAGGCCCTCGAAGCCGGAGCCGTTGTTGGCGGCTGCTGAGCTGAACTCGTAGAGCATCTCGGAGAAGCCGTGCGGACCCGGGTTGTGGAGCCAGCCGAGATTCTTGTCCGGGTCGCCCGTGTGCGCCCAGATGTAACAGGCGATCCCCGTCCCCACGAGGATGAACAACGGATGCGCCAGGAGCGCCAGGCTCGCCAGCTTCATCTCCCTGGGCTCGACCTTCTTGCCGAGGAGCTCCGGCGTTCGCCCGATCATCGTCCCCGCCACGAACACGGTGACGATGATGAAGATCAGCATGTTGATGAAACCAACCCCCACCCCCCCGAAGATGTTGTTCAGCCACATCCCGATCATCGGCATCAGGCCCGCGAGCGGCGTCAGCGAGTCGTGCATGGAATCGACCGAGCCGTTCGACGTGACCGTGGTCGTAACGGCCCAGAGCGCCGAGTGGGCCGCACCGAAGCGGACTTCCTTGCCTTCCATAGATCCCGTCGACTGGTCCGCCCCCATCTTCGCGATCGCCGGGTTTCCGCCGGCTTCCTGATTGACCGCGAAGATGACCATCGGCAGATAGACCGCCAGCATCGTCGCGAAGATGACGACGGCCAGCTTGCGCCGGCCCGCAAAGAACCCCAGGGTCCAGACCATGCCCATGGGAATGACGGTGATGCACCAGGTCTCGACGAAGTTGGAGAACGGGGTGGGATTCTCGTAGGGATGAGCCGAGTTCGGCCCGAAATATCCTCCGCCATTTGTCCCCAGCTGCTTGATCGCCACCATCGGCGCCACGACGCCGCGGGCGATCGCCTGCTCGGCGCCCTCGACCGTCTTTGCCTTCGCCGCGCCATGAAATGTCATCGGCGAGCCCTGCCAGAGGAGAACGGCCCCTACCAGGAGGGCGAGCGGCAGAAACACGCGGATCGTGGCCCGGGTCAGGTCCACATAGAAATTGCCGACCTGCTTGAGCCGGTTTCCGGTGAGCGCCCGGATGATCGCGATGCAGGCCGCCACGCCGGTCGCGGCAGTCACGAACTGGAGAAAGGTCATCGAGATCATCTGAGAGAGATACGAGAGGCCCGTCTCGCCGCTGTAGTGCTGCAGGTTGGTGTTCGTGGTGAAGCTCGAGATCGTGTTGAAGGCGAGCGTCGGCTCCATGTTGGCGATGCCGTCGGGATTGAGCGGAAGGTACTTCTGCAGGCTGACCACCGCGAACGTCGCCAGCCACATGACGACGTTGGAGACCATCATCGAAAGCGCGTACCGCGTCCAGTCCTGCTGCTCCTCGGGATCCACGCCGGTCAGTCTGAGGACCAGCCTCTCGATGGGTCCGAAGATCGGGTCCAGAAGCGTGCGCTTGCCCGTGAAGACGCGGAACATATATCGCCCGACGAGCAGGCTGGTCGCGATCGTGAAGAGAATCGTGAAGGCGACGTCGACGTATTCCGTCTTCATACGGACCTCAGAACCGCTCCGGCCGGAGCATGGCGTAGAGCAGGTACAGGCCGGCGAGGACGCAAAGCAGAAGCAGGATGACGTTGATCATGGTCCTACACCTTCTCGCAGAGATCGATGAAGCGGACGAGAGCCCAGAACGTCAGGAGCCCGAGGACGATCATTCCCAGGAGCAGCACATCTCCTCCTTAACCAGACTCAGAAAGTCAACCCGAGCTCGAGCAGGAGCGCGTTGCCCTTCGAGTCCCCATTCTTGAAGGAATAGCCGGCATAGACGGTCCAGGGACCCCAGGCGGACGCGATTCCCGGGGTGAAATAACCCAGTCCGCTCTTGCCTGTGAACCAGTCCGCGTTGACGTTCAGGTGGTCGTTCACCTTCTGCTCGAGGGCAAACAGCCCGCCGCGGGTTTCGTCGGACGCGGCATAGCCCGCCGTGGCGACCCAGCCGCCCGCCGTCACGCGGGTGTTCGTCGGAAAGGCGTAGGATCCGTGGGCGTAGAAATGGCCCGCCGGGGTTCCGTCTTCTGGCCCGCGCAGAAAGAAGAGCCCGTGCGCTCCCGCGGTCAACGCGAAGTTGCCGGACTTGACAGGCTGCCACTTGATGGCGGCCATAGCCGTCGGCGTTGAACGGCCCGGGGTGACGAATCCGGCGATATTGACGCCGCCCTCGATATGCGCGCCGAACCCGTAGACGCCCCGAACCGTGAAGACCGCGAAATGGGGATCCTGAGGACGCCAGAGGTTGTCCTCCTCGAGATACGTCTTGCCCTTCTCCAGGACGTCGGCGCTGGGGACGTTGAAGAGTGTCTGCTGCGCGAGCGCGCTCGCGGCGACAAGGGCCAGAAAACCCGCTGCTACCGCCAGGCGGGGTTGTTTGTCGCGCTTTGGCTCGAACTTCTCCGGCTGGTCGAAGACGATTTCGTCAACTCGCCAGAGCGCGAGCGCGCGGCCGACGCAGAGCACGAACGCCGCGAATCCCGCGATGACGAAGACCGGCTGCCACGACGGCTCGACGTCGGCACCGAGAAGAAGAGCCGCAACCAATGCCGCCACTCCCGAAAGGACCCATCGGAGCGGGCGGGACCGACGATCAGGTTTCAACATGGCGTCAGGATCGCCCGCGCTTCCGAAAGAAGTCCGTAACAGGACCGAAAGAATCTCGGAAGACGAGTGGAGCGGGCGCCCTGGAAGCCGCCGGCCGTCCATCTTCGAACGCGGTGTCGTGGTCGAGCCAGAGATACTGCCGCCAGGTCCGATCAACGGCTGGGTTCCATAGCAGCATCCCACGCCGAAACGCGAGGATGTAGCCGACGAACCCCGCCACGGGAAACGGCCA
The DNA here is from genome assembly GCA_963837495.1 of uncultured Acidobacteriota bacterium. GTDB lineage: Bacteria > Acidobacteriota > Thermoanaerobaculia > UBA5066 > Gp7-AA6 > JAWOLE01. The sequence continues at coordinate 611,616 of CAWINF010000003.1, forward strand.
CACCCAGTCGGGCTTCCACGCGAAGAGGATCGTTCCCACTACCAGCCCGGTTACCAGGAAACCGAACGATGCGAGGATCCAGCACAAACCCCGTCGAGGAGTCGCGCCTCCCGCCGGTTCAGGATTCGCCGATGTGATGTCCGACTCATCATCCGTGTGAACCGTGTTGGCGTCTCCGGGATCCAATCGCATTCAACGGCATTCAACTCCCCGCGGCAGAAAGGAGTTCGAAAGGATCCCGAAAGAGTTCCGGAAGGCGCCTTTCCGCGCCGTGCGGCAGTTCTGCATGCCAAGAGCGCGTTCGCTTCAATGTCCGGAAAGGGAGCCGTCGGAGCCGGGCCGAGTTATGCCCCGACCTTTCGAGAATCTCTCGAACTGACTCCGGACTTCTTTCCGGGGATCGCCTCAAGCTTCAGGCATGCAAGAAACGGAGAGTCGCTGGCGTCGTCGCCGGCGGGGCTATTACTACCTCGTCATGGCTGCGGGGCTGTTCGGACTGTACTTGATCCTTGCCGGAATCAGCGCCCGCGACGGGACCTGGGTCTTCGTCGTCCTGGGCTTTGCGAGCGTGATTCTCTGCATCACTCCTCCGGGCTGAATCTGTAACCGACCCAGGGCTCGGTGCGGATGAAGCGGGGGCGGTTCGGGTCGGCCTCGAGCTTGCGGCGGAGGCTCCCCATGTGGACGCGGAGCGTGTCGTTGGTGACGCCGGCGGTCGTTCCCCAAACCGCGGCCAGGAGCTGCCGGTGCGTCCAGACGGCTCCCGGCTTGGAAAGGAGCGTCGCGAGAAGCGAGTACTCCGTCGGCGTCAGGTGGAGCGGCTTTCCTCGCTTGCGGACGATCCGCGCTTCTCGATCCAATTCGACGTCTGCGAAGCGGGAAAGCGGCGGCGCGCCGCTCCGGCCTTCGCCCCGGCGCAGCAGCGCGCGCGCCCGGGCGACCAGCTCGGCGACGCCGAAGGGCTTCGTGACGTAGTCGTCCGCGCCCTCGTCCAGGAGGCGCACCTTCTCGCGCTCCTCCTGCCGGACGGTCAGCACGAGGATCGGGACATCCGACTTTTCGCGGATGCGGCGGACGAGGGCCCGGCCGTCCAGGTTCGGCATGGTCAGGTCCGTGATGACGAGGGCGAACTCCTTTTCCTCCAGGACGCCGAGCGCGTCTTCCCCGTCTACGGCCGTCTCGACCTCATGTCCGGCGCGCTCGAGCGCATCCCTTGCGACCTTGCGGATACCGGCTTCGTCGTCCACGACGAGAATCCGGCTCATGCGGCCGCCAGGGGAAGCTCGATCTCGAAGAGCGTGCCGCCTTTCTCCGCGCCCGACAGCCGCACCCTGCCGCCGTTCATCTCGACGAGGCTGCGGGCGATCGCCAGGCCCAGCCCCGTCCCCGGCACTCCGGATGCCGCGGGGAGTCGTACGAAGCGCTCCAGCACTCTCTCCCGCTCCGAAGGAGGAATCCCGGATCCCTGGTCTGTGACGCGGAGGAAGACGGACCCTCCGTCGGCGGCGGCCGAGACACGGATCTCACTGCCCGCGGGAGAGTACCGCGCGGCATTCTCGAGTCCGTGGCCGAGAGCTTCCGTCAGCTGTCCGGGATCGGCTTCGACGCGGATGTCGGAGCCCGGCAGGTCGATGTAGAGGGAGTGCCCGGCGACGGCATCCCCGAACCGGGCGACGGCGGCCTCGATGATCTCGGCGCAGGTCACGACTTCCCGTTGCGGCTTCGCCAGGCCCGAGTCCAGCCGCACGACTTCCATGAGCTGTCCGATCCGCCGGGTCAGCAACTCGACCTGATCGAGCGCCAGCTTCGCGCTCTCGGACTCGCCGGCCTCCGCCAACCAGTTCTCGATCGCCCCGCGCGCGGCCGCGACGGGCGTCTTCAGATCGTGCGCGAGGGAGGCGAGCAGCGTAGACTTCATCTGCTCGCTTGTCTTCGTCTCCTCAGCCTGCCGAGCCAGCTTCAAGAACCGCTCCCGCTCGAGGGCGAGGCCCAGGAGGACAGCGCATCCCTCCGCGAGCCCCTCGCTTGCCCGCATCCCGGTCGCGACCAGGACCCCCGCCCGCTGCAGCCCAACCGGGATCGGGAGGTAGATGTCGGTTCCGCCGTGCCGGGACGGGAAGGCGGCCGAATTGCCCTGGCGGTAGGCGAGCTCCGCGAGGTCCCGACGGACATCTTCGCCGGAGGTCGCGGCCGCGGACGCGAGAGTCTGCTCGGCTTCGGCAAGGAGGATCGTGACGTGCTCGGCGCCGAGAGCGTCGCGCAGCCGGTTGGCCGCAACTCCCAGGAGCGACTCCCGGTTCGTGTCGGACAGAAACGCCTGGGACAGGCGGGTCATCGCGGCCAGGTCGGCGCGTTCCGCCTCGACGAGGCGCAGCCGCCGCCGGGCCAGCGCCGAGAGCCGCCCGATCAGGAGTCCGGAGAAGAGAAACACGACGAGGGCGACGACGTTGCGCGGGTCTTCGACCGTGAAGGTGTGAACCGGGGGAATGAAGAAGAAGTTGAAACCGAGCGTCGCGAGGATGGCCGCGAGCGCGCCCGGCCCGATCTCCCAGATCCACGCCGCGAGGAAGACGCTCACCAGAAGCAGGAGCGCTACCGAAGAGTCCGCCAGGCCGGGAAAGAGCTTCAGGATCCCGATCGTCGCCAGAACGAGGAGAATCGCGGCCGGATAGCCGACCCATCGCGTGCGTAGCTTCTCGAGCACGCCGGGATTGTAGGGCGATTCCGGTCCAAGCCTCGGCACGAGCCTTGCTCACCCTGCTCCCTGGAGGGACCATGAACTATTCTCGAATCTTCTGTCTCGCGGCCGGCCTCCTGGGCCTCATCGCGGCTGGGGCTTGCTCCGACAACTCCGACACGACCACCGGGAACCTGTCGGTCGTGCGGCTGACCGTGGACGCTCCCGACACGGTGAATTCGGGCACGAACTTCGGCGTCCAGGTCCGCGCGCTGAACGTCGGCGTCGCCGGCATCCACGACGGGCACGTGACCGTCACGCTGCCGTCTCCCCTGACCGTGATCTCGGTTCAGGCCCCGGCGGGCACCTCGGCGACTTTTTCCAACGGGGGCTCGGGCGCCACCGTGGACTGGAGCCTGGGAACGCTCGACTCCAACAGCCAGTCGTTGCTCGACATCACCACGATGGGCCTGCTCTCGCCGAGCGAGGCGACGAAGAAGCTCACGGTCGGCGCGACGATGACGGCAGATGGCGTCAAGCCGGGAGATGCCGTCGCGCAGGACGACGTAATCCTGACGCCGTAGGCTCGAGGTATTGGGGTAACCTGACCCCTTCTACTCCTCCTTGAGCGCCCGGGTCATCAAGCGGTCAACGGCCTCCCTTGGCGCGAGGTCTTCATAGAGCACCGCTTTCACGGCCTCCGCGATGGGCGCCTCGACGCCGGCGGCGGCGGCGATCTTCGGCATCGCCAGGCAGGTGCGGACGCCTTCGGCGACCTCGGGCATCTCGGCCAGGATCTCCGACAGGCCCCGGCCGCGCCCGATCTCTTCTCCGACCCGCCGGTTGCGAGACTCGCGGCCCGTGCAGGTCAGCATCAGATCTCCGATCCCGGCGAGCCCCGCGATCGTGCGCTCCTGCCCGCCGCTCGCGCGGACGATTCGGCCGATCTCGGCCAGCCCTCTCGTCACGAGCGCGGCCAGCGTGTTGTGTCCGAACCCGAGCCCGGAAACGATCCCGGCAGCGATCGCGACGACGTTCTTCAACGCCCCGGCGAGCTCGACGCCAACCAGGTCCTCCGAGCTGTAGAGGCGAAAGAGCGGGCTCGAGAACTCCCGTTGGAGATCGCGCGCCAGGCCGCCTCCGGCGACCACGGCCGCCGAGGGGTCTCCGCGAGCGACTCCATCCGCGAACGTCGGTCCGGAGAGCGCCGCGACCTCCGCCGACGGACGAAACTCGAGGATGATCTCCGACATCCGCTTCAACGTCTCGGGCTCGATTCCTTTCGCAACGCTGAGATACCGGCGTTTCCCCGCGGCGGCCGGGAGAGCGGAGAAGAGCGGGCGAAAGCCGGCGCAGGCAACCGCCACGACCGCGGTCTCCGAGTGCGCGAGCGCGCCCTCCAGGTCCGAAGTCGCCCGCAGTCCCGCGGGCATCGGCCGGCCGGCCAGACGGCGCGGGTGGAGGCGTGTCCGCTCGGCGCCGTCGCAGAAATCCGGGTCCCTGCCCCACAGCAGGACGTCGTGGCCTCCTCTGGCGAAGTGGATGGAGAGCGCCGTTCCCCACGAGCCGGCGCCGAGGACCGCGACCTTCATCGGGTGCCGAGCTTTCGCTCTTCTCCGCGCGCGAGGCGTTTCAGGTTCTCGACGTGCTTGAAGACCACCAGGACCGCCGTCGCGGCGGCCGCGACCACGACCGCGCGCGAGGCGTGAGAGAGAAACCCGGCCGCCGGAGGCAGGAGCACGATCGCGATCATGGAACCCAGGGAGACATAGCGCGTCGCGGCGACGACGCCGACGAAGACGGCCAGGCAGACGACCGTCGCGAGCGGGGCGAGCGCCAGAAACGCGCCGACCGCCGTCGCCACTCCCTTGCCGCCGCGAAAACCCGAGTAGAGCGGGAAGACGTGGCCGAGGACGGCCGCGAAACCTGCGGCCGCCGCGTAGCGCGGGTCCGCCGTGACGAGACGCACGAGCAGCACGGCGGCCGTCCCCTTGGCGACGTCCAGGAGAGCCACTGCCACGGCGAGTCCCTTGCCGTGCGCGCGCAGCACGTTGGTCGCGCCGGCGTTGCCCGAGCCCACCGTGCGGATGTCCTTGCCCGTGCGCCACCGGACGAGCCAGAGCGCAAACGAAACCGACCCCAGCAGGTACCCGACGACGGCCAGGAGCGCGGCCGGCCAGTTCAAGCCCGAACGCCCCTGGGCCCGCCGGCGAAGGACCACTCGTCCAGAGGCGTGTGCACCGCTCCTTCCCGCAGGAGACGGCTCTCGTAGAACACGCACGACCGCGCGTGCCACGGAGGAAATGTCCACCCGGCGATCTCCTGGCGGAAGGTCTCGACGGTGTCGGGCGGCCAGGGAAAACGCAGGCGCGCGAGCGTCACGTGAGGGTGAAAGGGCCGCCTCTCCTCGGGCAACCCGAGCCTGCGCCCCTCCGTTTCCGCCTCGCGGGCCAGGCGGGACACCTCTTCCAGCGCTGGAGTCGCCTCGAAGCCGACCCCCAGGACGCGCGCCGGCCCCCTGGGCGGAAAAACGGTCGCGCCGTTGGCCTTCATCTCACCCGGCACGGCAGCGCTGGCCAGCGGCCCGACCGCCTCCGACAGAGCCCTCACGTCCTCCGGTGAGATCCGCTCGAAGAACTTGAGCGTCAGGTGCCAGCTCTCCGGTTTCGTCCAGGACGCCCGCGGCAGAGCCCCTTTCAAGCGCGCGACCAGGTCGCGGGCGCTCTCGACCCAGAGACCATCGGTGGGAATCGCGAGGAAGGCCCGGATTCTCTTCTTCTCAGTCATGCTCGCCCTCCAGGCCCCGCCGGACGAGCTCCAGGCCGTAGAGCGAGGCCGCCTGGCGCACGGCCGCGCGGTCGCCGATGAATTCCCGCTTCCGGGCGATCTCGGGCCGGTTGCGCCGCGCGAGCGCGAAATGCACCGTCCCGACGGGTTTCTCGGGCGTGCCGCCGTCGGGCCCGGCGATCCCCGTCACGGCCAGAGCCAGGTCGGATCCGAATCGCTCGAGAGCTCCCCGCGCCATCTCGCGCGCGGCTTCTTCCGAAACCGCTCCGTGCGCCGACAGCGTCTGCTCCCGCACCGAGAGGAGCTCGCTCTTGGCGGCGTTGCCGTAAGAGACGACGCCGCCCAGGAAGTATTCGCTCGATCCCGGAATGTCCGTCACCAGCTTGGCGATCAGGCCGCCGGTGCACGACTCGGCCACGGCGAGGGTCTGGCCGCCGTCGCGGAGGAGGTTCCCGACGCTCGCCGCCAGCTCCTCGCCGCCGCGGCTGAACACGCGCGAACCCAGGACCGCGCGGAAGTCCGCTTCCATCTCATTCAGCCGCCGCTCGACGTGTTCCGGCTCCCCCACGATCCGCAGGTGAAGCTGGACCTCTCCCGGAGACGCGAGGATCGTGACCGGATCGTCTTTCCATTTCGCGTAGACCGGCGTGACGAGCTCCTCGACGGCCGACTCGCCCATCCCGCTGACTCGCAGCACGCGGCGGCCCGCGACCGTCCGCCCGGCCCGAGCTCGAAGGACCGGCAGCACGCGCGCCTCCATGATTTCACGCATCTCCGAGGGAACGCCGGGGAGGATGACGTACTCCCGGCCTTCGCGCTCGATCCAGAATCCGGGAGCGGTTCCCCTCGGGTTTTCCAGCACGCGGGCCCCCACGATGAAATCCGCCTGCTTCTCGTTGGTCGCCGCCATCCTCATCCCGCGGCGCGCGAAGCGCTCCCTCATGCGGGCGACATACTCCTCGCTGCGCTCCAGCGTCATCCCGAGCCGTCGCGCCACGGCCGGGACCGTGACGTCGTCCGCCGTCGGCCCCAGCCCTCCGGTCGTGAAGACGATCTCCGCGGCCGCGGCGGCGAAGGCGATCTCCTCGCCGATCGCCTCCGGGTCGTCGGGAACGATGGACTTGCGAACGACCGCGATTCCGACCTCTTCCAGCCGCGCCGTCAGCCACAGGGAGTTGGTGTCCTGCCGGAGCGGGGAGAGCATCTCGCTCCCGATCGCAATGATCGCCGCGCGCCGGCCGTCCGGTCCGCTCAAGAAAGCCGCTCCGCCGCCGCCTGGTTCTCTTCCTCGGAGAGCGCGGCCCACTCCTCCACGAGAGCGTCGAGCGCCTTGCCCTTCTCCCCTTTTTTCGCGGCGAGATCGCGCGAGGCCACCGGTCCGAGCGTCAGCGCTTCCTCCCAGAGACGGGTCTCCATCACCTCGATCTCTCGCTCGAGCGCCGCGATCTTCTCTTCGAGCGCCGCGATCCTTTTGCGCCGGCGGGCGCTTTCCTTTTGCCCGGGCGTTTCGGTACGCCGGGGGGTCCGCGCGGCCGGCGCGGGATGCGTCCGCCTCTCCGGACCGCCGGCGGCATCCCCGGAGAGCCACGGCGGCTCGGGGCGCCGCCGCCTCTCGGCGCGGGCCGCGGCCGTCTCCGTGTAGTTTCCGTCGAAGGCGAGCGCGCGGCCCCCCCGCAGATCGAGAACCCGCGTCGCCAGCCGGTCGATGAACGCGCGGTCGTGCGAGACGAAGACGATCGACCCCGGAAAATCCTCGAGCGATTCCTCGAGCGCCTCGCGGGAATCCAGGTCCAGGTGGTTCGTCGGCTCGTCCAGGAGGAGCAGGTTGTGCCGCTCGCGCATCACGACGGCGAGCGTGAGCCGTCCCTTCTCTCCGCCGGAGAGGCCGGAGATCCCGGCGAAGACCTCGTCGCCCCGAAACGCGAAGCGGGCGAGGTAGGACCGCATCGCCTCTTCGGTCTCGTGTGGATGCTCGTCCCAGACGGCGTCGATCGCGCGGCGGGCCGGGTCGAGATCGCGCAGCTCCTGGTCGTAGTATCCGATCGAGACGTCGTGGCCGGTCTGCGCGCTCCCCGAGAGCGGGGACAGCCGCCCCGCGAGGGTCTTCAACAGGGTCGTCTTGCCCGTGCCGTTCTCGCCCAGGATCGCCAGGCGCTCGCCTCGCAGCAGCTCGAAGGAGACGTCGCGAACGATCGGCACGCCGGCCTCGTATCCCGCGTGGAGGTGTTTGGCCCGCAGAAAACTGCGGCCCCCGATGCGCGCCGCGTCGAACTCGAACGCCACGGAGGTCGTGTCTTCCGCCGGCTTCTCGATTCTCTCGACGCGCGCGAGGCGCGTTCGGCGTCCCTTGGCCTGCCGCGAGTTGACGCCGGCGATGTTCCGGCGGATGTACTCCTTCTCCTTCTCGATGAAGTCCTGCTGCTTCTCGAACGCGCGCGTCGCCGTCAGGATTCGCTCCGCCTTCTGCCGCCTGTAGGCCGTGTAGCCGCCGGAGTACGCGGTCAGCCTGCCGTTCTCCAGGTCGACGATCTCTTCGGCCACGCGGTCCAGGAACCGCCGGTCGTGCGTGACGACGAGGTAGGCGCGGCGCGACCGCGCCAGGTATTCCTCCAGGAACTCCACGGCGTTGAAGTCCAGATGGTTCGTGGGCTCGTCGAGAAGCAGGACGTCCGGAGCAGACAGGATGGCTCGCGCGAGCATTGCCCGGTTCTTCTGCCCGCCCGACAGCTCCCCGAGCGGACGCGCGAAATCCGCCTTGTCGAAGCCGAGCCCGGAGAGGGCCTTCTCGACCTCCGCGACCATCTCGTAGCCCCCCTCGTTCTCGAACCGGTGAGAGAGCGCGTCGTACCGGTCGTGGATCGTGGAGGAATTGTCGCCGTCGGCCATCGCGTGCTCGAGGCGGCGCATGTCGGCCTCGACCCGGTGGAGCTCGGCGAAAGCCCCCGCGGCGTAGTCGTGGAGCGATTCGGACAGGTCCCCCGGAAGCGACTGGTCCACCGTCCCGATCCGGACGGCATTGGCTTTGACGATCTCGCCCGCGTCCGGCTCCTCCCGCCCGAGGACCAACCTCAGAAGCGTCGTCTTCCCCGCCCCGTTGCGTCCCACGAGCCCGACCTTCTCCCCCGGGTTGTGCTGCCAGGTCACATCCCGCAGCACCTCCCGTGGGCCGTAGGCCTTGCGCACATGGTCAAACCGATACAGCACGAGGAGATTTTAAGCGCGATCTTGCCCTGCCCTCCCGCTCCCGCGGGAACGGCCGCTCCCCGACACGATCTCGCGCAGCGCCGCCGGGTCGTCCGTCAGGATCCCGTCCACGCCGAGCGCGACGAGCTCCCGCAGACGCGACGGCTCGTTGATCGTCCAGACGATCAGCGAATCCAACAGGCCCTGGTCGCGCGCCCTGGCCGCCCGCGCCGCCTCCGCGCGGAACTCATTCCAGAGCCGCCGTCCCATCCCCATGCTCGCGTGCCGGTAACCGAGCCTTCGGGCAAAACGCAGCACCCCCGGGAACTCGAAGTCGGCGTGGACATCGAGCCGCGGCGGGAGTGGATGCGCGCGGCAGCGCTCCAGGAGGGTCTCCAGAACTTCGCGCTGCGGAGACAGGTAGTGAAAAGCGAGATTCTCTCTCGCGCCCGCGCGCGTGACGCGCTCGCGCGCGAGCTCCAGCAGGTCGAGCGCTCGATCCCGCTGCGCCGGGAGGAGCTTGACGTCGAGGCAGAGGTGCTCGAGCCTCGCCTCTCCGTCGGCCCACGCCAGGAGATCTTCGAGCGTGATGGCCGGGATCTCGGGCGGGTCCGAGGTCGCGACGACGTCGGCGAGCCCTCCCCGGCGCCGGGAGTATCCGTAGTGCCCGTGGAACTCCTCCAGCGTGAGATCGGAAACCGGGCGCCGCCAGGGCGAACCGATCGGCGGGACGTCCGGAACGTACGCGAGCTCTTCGCGTCCGGATTGCCGTGCGAGCGCCACCTCGCCCCCCGGGTCGGCATCGTGCCAGACGACGAAGAGCCCGTCCTTCGTGACGCAGATGTCCGCCTCGATCGCGTCGGCGCCGAGAGCCATGGCGCGCTCGAACGCCTCGATCGTGTTCTCCGGCGCGAAACGAGCCGCTCCGCGATGCGCGACGACCCAGGCAGGATGCCGCCCGCGGCCGCCGCGACGGCGCGGGCTGAGCAGGGCCGCGAGCGCGCGCCCGACCCGAATCAGCGGGTTGTGCCGGCCCAGAAGCGTCACCGACCGGCTCCCGCGTCGGGCCATGGCAGGAGGAATCGGTCGAGCGCCTCGAATTCCGAGCCTCCCTTGGGAATCCCTTTCATTTCGATCTCCACGCCCCGCGCTCCGACGCTCGCGAGAAGGTAGTGGAAGCGCCGGACCGCCGGGCCCTCGAAGAGGTCGTCGGTGTGCCGCCGCCGGGCTCCCGCCGAGAGACGAACACGCGGCCCCCCTCCCCCGCCCGCGACGATGTACGTCTTCCCCCCGCGCGCGAACCGTTCGTAGCTGTGCACGTGGCCCGAGATCATGGCGATCGTCTTGCGGGCCTTTTCGAACGGCGGCACGAGGGCGCGCTGCACATGGAGCTCGTCTTTCGTCACGGTGCTGTTGGTATAGGGCGGATGGTGCACCAGGGCGATGATTCCCCGTGTCTCCGGATTCTCGTCGGCGCGCTCGAGTTCCGCGGCGAACCAGGCTCGCTGCTCCTCCCATTTGGCCGGCGGCAGGAACCGGATGTTCGAGTCGATGGCCAGGACGGCGAGGGGCCCGTAGCGCTGGGCGTACCAGTGACGTCCGGCCAGGTTTGGAAAACGCGCGAAGAAATGCGCCATCGCTGGCCCGCGCGCCACCCAGTACTCGTGGTTGCCGAGAATGGGGACGACCGGGATCCGCGCCATCCGGAGAGGCGCGGCCAGGGCATCGAAACGAGACCATTCCGCCGGCGAGGAGCCGCGAAACACGAGGTCCCCGAGGAGCGCGACGAAATCTGGCCTCTCCTCGGCGATCGACCGGATGATCCGAATGCGTTCCGCATCGTTCGATTCCCGCCAGACCTCGGTGAGGGACGTTCGCTGCAGATCTCCAACGGCCGCGAAACGGCCCGTCCGGAAGACGACGGGGGCGGCATGCGCCGCGGCCGGGACGATCCTCCGCAATTACCTGGTCACCGCGGCTGCATTGCAGGGGCTCCCCCGTTCCACCGGCTATCAGAGCCGCTCGATCGCGAGGGGCGGCGGGGAAACGGGCTCGTCTCCAATGCGGAAGAGCGCGGCCAGCTCCCGTTCCATGTTGGGACGCGGAGCGGGCCGTTCTCCGAGACACAGCCAGGCGAGCGGCTCGCCGCGGCCGATGCGGTCCCCGACGGTCTTCTCGACCAGGAATCCGGCGGCGAAGTCGATCGTGTCTTCACGCTTGCGGCGGCCGCAGCCGATATCGATGGAGAGAAAGCCCATCTTTTCCGTGGAGATCGATCGCACGTACCCGGGGGTGAGAGCGAGCGCGGGAATGCGAAGCGCCGGGGCCGGGAGACGGGATGGATCGTCCACGACGGCCGGGTCTCCGCCCTGGAATTCGATCAGCTGTTGGAACTTTCGCGCCGCAGCACCCGAGTCGAATGCGCTCTCCAGGCGTCGGCGAGCCGCTTCGTCGGTCAGCGAAGGATCCGAGAATCGGAGCATCTCGGTGCCCAGGAGCAGGCAGATCTCCCGCACCGCCGGCGGACCCTCGTTGCGCAATACCCGGATGGATTCCTCCGCTTCGAGTGAGTTGCCGACGGCCCGGCCGAGCGGGCGGCTCATATCCGTGATCCAGCCGGACGCCTGGCGTCCGGCGGCGCGGGAGGTGTCCACGAGCGCCCGGCCCAGGGCACGGGCGTCTTCGAGAGTCTTCATGAACGCGCCGTCACCCGTCTTCACGTCGAAGACGATCCCGGTCGTGCCCGACGCGAGCTTCTTGGACAGGATGGAGGCCACGATCAGGGAGAGGTTCTCGACGGTCCCCGTGACGTCTCTCAGGGCGTAGAGGATCCGGTCGGCGGGAGCGATCGCGTCGGTCTGCGCAAAGAGCGCGGCTCCGACTTTCGCGAGGGCCTCGCGCACCCTGGGGAAATCGAGGTCGGTCCGAAAGCCGGGGATCGCCGCGAGCTTATCGAGCGTGCCGCCGGTGTGGCCGAGACCCCTGCCCGACATCATCCCGACTCGCGCTCCCGCCGCGGCGACCAGAGGCGCGAGGACGAGCGAGACCTTGTCTCCGACGCCTCCCGTAGAATGCTTGTCCACGACGGGAGCGAGATCCGACAGGTCCCAGCGGTCTCCCGAATCTCGCATGGCTTCCGTCAGAGCCGCGGTCTCCGCGGTGGAGAGGCCGAGAATCACCGCCGCCATCAGGAAGGCGGCGGCCTGATACTCTGGGACCTCTCCCGAGACGATGCCGCCGACCAGATATGCGATCTCTTCCTTCGGCAGTTCCTGGCCTTCTCTCTTTGCGCGCAGGATCTCATACACGCTTCTCATCCGGCCTCTCCCCGGCTGTCCTCGCCGATGACTCGCTTCACCAGCTGGTTCTTACCGCTCGTCTTGGCAGAGTACATCAGCATGTCCACGGTCTCGACCATCTGCTCGACCGAGGAGGGAGCCTTCTCGAAGGTCGCCGCTCCGATGGATACCGTCACCTCCCACGGCCCCTGGCGCATGACCGCCGCCAGATGCGACTCGAGCTTTCTCAGGACGGCCTCGGCGTCCCGCGCGTCCGTCTCCGGAAGCAGGACGATGAACTCGTCGCCTCCCACGCGGGCGACGATGTCATTGACGCGGAGGCTCTTGCGGATGGCCTGCGCCGCGAGAATCAGGACGCGGTCTCCGGTCTCGTGTCCAAACCGGTCGTTGACCTGCTTGAAGTCGTCCAGATCCAGGTAGGCCACCGTGAAGCGGCCCCCGTACCGCGCCAGGCGCTCGATCTCGGCCTCGGCCAGCTCCGCGAAGGCCCGCCGGTTCGACACCTGCGTGAGCACGTCGATTCTGGAGGCGGCCCTCTCCCGCCAGAGAGCCGCCCGAAGCGCGGACAGGAGCGTCGAAACGAGGAGGAAGAAGCCGAGGACAAGGGCGACGTTGATCGAGGCTTCCGGGAGCTTCGTCGCGCCGGGCCGGCGCGTGGCGAGCGATTCCAGGAGCCAGAGAGCGGCGCCGAGGAGACAGAAGACGATCCCGGCCCGCCGGCCGACAAACCAGGCCGCGAGCGCGATCGGGATGAGATAGAAGACGGAGAAGCGAAAGTCGAGCCGGATCCAATAGCTCACGGACAGGATGATGACGAGGAGCACCGAGGCGATCGCGATGACGGCGGAAGGCGCGAGCCTTGCGAGCCGCTCCAGGAAAATCCGGACGACCCGGCGCATACCCTCTACCGCGCGAGCGATTTTTCGACTTTCTCGCGCCAGCGCCGGGCCTTTTCGAGAATCGAGGTCTCCTGGAGAGTCGTCGGCCGCCGGTTCCGCAGCAGCCGCTTGCCGTCGACCCAGACGTCTGTAACGTCGCAGGCCTTGGCCGAGTACACGAGCGCCGAATAGGGATCCTCGAACGGCTCCACATGCGCGTTGTGGACGTCCACGGCGATGAAGTCCGCGCGCTTGCCCGGCTCGAGCGAACCGATCCGGTCCGCGAGCCCGAGGGCCTGCGCTCCCCCGCGCGTCGCCGCCGCGAGGAGGACGCGCGCCGGCAGGACCGTCGGGTCTTCCCGGGAGACCTTGGCGAGCTTGCCGGCGAAGTCCATCGCCTCGAACATGTTCAGGTCGTTGTTGGAGCCGGCCGGGCCGTCGGTGCCGAGTCCCCAGACGAGGCCCTCGCGCTGCCAGGCGGTCACGTCGGCGACGCCCGAACCGAGTTTCATGTTGGATTCCGGGTTATGGGAGAGAGCCACGCCGTACTGCTTGATGAGGGCCCGGTCCTTCTCGTCCATCCAGACGCCGTGCGCGGCGACGATCGGCACGTGCCGGCCTTCCGGGGAAGGATCGAAAAACCCGATGGAAGCCAGATGCAGGACGGGGCTCTCCGGCGACGCGTTCTTCGAGTCCGCCAGCTCTTTTTTCGTCTCCCGCAGGTGGATCAGGATCGGGATCCCCTCCGAGAGGGCAAAGTCCCTCGCGGCCAGCAGCGTCTCCTTCGAGCAGGTGTACGTGGAATGGGGGGCGACCGCCGGCGTGATGCGCGGGTGTCCCTTCCAGCGTTTCACGAACTCTTTCATCAGCGCCAGCGTGGACGGCAGGTCCTTGTGATCCGGCACGGGGAAGTCGATGAAGGTCTCCCCCATCACGGCCCTCAGTCCCGCCTTGTCCACCGCGCGGGCCGCGTCCGATTCGAAGTAATACATGTCGGCGAAGGTCGTCGTCCCTCCCTGGATCATCTCGAGCGCCGCCAGAAGCGTCCCGTCGTAAACGAACTCGGGGGAAACGTTCCTGGCCTCCGCGGGGAAGATGTGCTCCGTCAGCCAGCGGTCGAGCGGCAGGTCGTCGGCGATTCCCCGAAGCAGCGTCATGGCGGCGTGCGTGTGGGTGTTCACGAGGCCGGGAAGGACGATGTTCCTCTTCGCGTCGTAGGTCGCCCGCGCGGCGTAGCGCTTCGAAACCTCCGCGGAAGGACCGGCGGCGAGGATCTTCCCATTCTTGACAGCGAGGGCTCCGGGATCGAAGAACGACAGTCCCTCGTCCATCGTCACGAGGCGCGCGTTGACGACGAGCAGGTCGGCCTGCTCCTTCTTGGCCGGCGCGGCGGAGACCAGAAGGAGAAGGCAGACGGAGAACAAACCGGAAAGAACCGCGCGGCGGCTCACTGTCGGCCCCTCACTCTGTCCCTCTCCCGGGGGGAGAGGGGGAAGCCGCGCCATATGCCTCATGGCGCTAGAAATCGAACGGCTCCGGAAAGAGCTCGCTCAACCGGAAGCGTTTCTTCTTACCGCCGGAAGTCGCCATGACGATCGGGACGTCGCCGGCAAACTCCCAGAGGATCTGGCGGCAGGCGCCGCAGGGGGGCGTGGGCTCGTCGGCGCCCGTCACGACGGCGACCGCGCGGAATCCCCGCACGCCCTCCGAGAGGGCCTTCCAGATGGCGACTCGCTCGGCGCAGACAGTCAGACCGTAGGTCGAGTTCTCGACGTTGCAGCCGCCCCAGATCCTCCCGCTCTCGTCCTCGATGGCAGCACCGACGGAGAAGCCGCTCCGTTTCGAGATCGCGTTTTCACGGTAGCGGGCCGCCACCTCGACGAGCTCAACCTCGCTTGCCGCAGTCATCAGGCCTTCTCGATCCCGGCCGCGATGCGCGGCACCGCGGCCTCCAGCAGGCTGACGAAACGAGAGGCGACGCGCCTGGTCGTTTCCAGCACCTCGACGTGATTCAGGGGCTTCTTCAGGATTCCCGCGGCCATGTTGGTGATCGTCGAGATGCCCGCGACGCGCACCCCGGCATGCCTCAGCGCGATCGCCTCCGGCACCGTGGACATGCCGACCGCGTCCGCCCCGAGCTTGCGCCACATGCGGATCTCCGCCGGGGTCTCATAGGAGGGGCCGTGCAGTCCGACATAGACCCCCTGCCGCAACGGAATGCGCAGCCTCCGCGCCTGCGCCTTGATCACGTTCCCGAGCTTCGCGTCGTACACGGTGCTCATGTCCGGAAAACGGGGGCCGAGCGCTTCCTCGTTGGCGCCGATGAGAGGATTCGCTCCGAGCGCGTTGATGTGGTCGGTGATGAGCATGAGATCGCCGGGACGGAAGGAGAGGCGCACGCCCCCCGCCGCGTTGGTCAGGACGACCGCCTTGACCCCCAGCCTCGCCAGCACGCGCGCCGGGAAGACGACGTCGGACATCGGGCGCCCTTCGTAGTAGTGGATTCGGCCGGACAGGACGACGACCGGCGTCGTCCCGACGCTGCCCAGGACCAGCTCGCCCGCGTGGCCCACGACGCCGCTGGGGACGGGAAAGTTCGGAATCTTCTCGTAGGAGATCGCCGTCCGGTCCGACAGGCCCTCCGCGAAGGCGCCCAGTCCGGACCCGAGGACGAGAGCGACCCGCGGCGGCCTTTTCGCCCTCCTCCGGATGGCGTCCGCGGCCGTGTCGAGGCGCGAAAGGAGGCCGCCGTCGTTCACCGGGCCACCCCCAGCTCCCAGATGAGCCCCGCGATCGCGGCCGTCATGAAGCTGACGAGCGAGCCCGCGAGCAGCGCCCGGAATCCCAGGCGCGCCAGATCCGACTTGCGCGTCGGCGCCAGGCCGCCGATGCCCCCGATCTGGATGCCGATCGAGGAGAAGTTCGCGAAGCCGCACAGGGCGAACGTCGCGATGAGCTTACCCTTCTCCGAGAGCTGCCCGACGACGTCCTTCATCATCGAGAAGGCGAAGAACTCATTGATCACCGTCTTGTTCGCGATGAGGTTCCCGACGATCGCGGCGTCCTGCTTCGGCGCGCCGAGCAGGATGGCCAGCGGCCCCATCACCCAGCCGAAGACCGTCTGCAGCGAGAATTCCGGGTTGCCCCAGAAGTGGCCGACCCAGCCGAGGAATCCGTTGAGCATCGCGATCAGGGCGACGAACGCGATCAGCATCGCCGAGATGTTCAAGACGAGCGTCATCCCCTGCGTCGCGCCGGTCGCCGTCGCGTCGATGAAGTTGGCGCTCGTCTTCTCGACCTGCATCTTGACGGTTCCCATCGTGACGGGGACCTCCGTCTCGGGCCAGAGGATCTTGGCGATCAGGAACGTTCCCGGGGCCGCCATGACCGAGGCCGTGATCAGGTACTTCAGGGGCGCTCCCATCGTCACATAGGCGAGCATCACCGCGCCGGAGACGTGCGCCATGCCGCCGGTCATCATCGTCAGGAGCTCCGAGGTCGTCATGGCCGGGATGTAGGGAGCGATCAGGACCGGCGCCTCGGTCTGGCCGATGAAGACGTTGGCCGCCACGCAGAGCGCCTCGGCGCCCGAGACCTTCATCGTCTTCTGCATCACCCAGGCCATCGCCTTGACGAGGACCTGGATGATCCCGAAGTAGTAGAGGAGCGAGAAGAACGCGCAGATGAAGATGATGATCGGGAGGACCTTGAACGCGAAGATGAAGCCGCGCAGCGGCATCCCGAGCTTCGCGCCCAGCTCGTCCATCGGTCCGGCCAGCCAGCCGAAGAGAAACGCCGAGCCCTTGTCGGCGTAGCCGATTGCGCTCGAGACCTTGTTGGAGAACGCCTCCAGACCCTCCTTACCCTTCTCCCAGTAGAGGACGATGGCCGCGAACGTGAGCTGCAGCGCGAAGGCCCAGCCGATCGTCCGCCAGCGGATCGCCCGGCGGTTGCGCGACAGGGCCAGCGCCACCAGGACGATGACGAGCATTCCAATCAGGCCGATCCAGCGCATCTCTCCTCCGCCTCAAAAATGCGCACCGCGCGCGTCGAACTCCCGCCCTCGCCAGGTCAGGCGCCTCAGGACGACCCGTTGGAAAAGGGATCGGCAGGTTATTCCCGCCCAAACGGCCGCCATTATAGGGTGCGTGAAGGAGGGCCAGAGCGGATCGCCGAGAGCGGTGGCGAGCGCGAGGCGTGCGATGATGGGCAGCGCGGTCCCCCAGGCGGCGAGGGTGAGATCGAGACGGGAAACTTCCCTTCCCAGGAGCGCGAAGAGGAGCACGGCCGGGGGCGCGATGTTGACCGCGAACCAGAACACGGTCAGCAGGAGCAGCGCCGCGCCCGTGAACCCCTGGAAGAGATAGGCCACGTTCTTTCCGAATCCCTCCCAGACCTCGCGGAAGCCCCGGTACATCCTCACGGCGACGCGGTCCTCGGCGCGGACGGTGCGCGCCCGAAAGCCGGCCCTCTTGACCCTGAGCGCCAGGGCGACGTCGTCCACCACGGAGGCCTTCAGCGCCTCGTGTCCTCCGATCGCCTCATACGCGGCGCGGCGGATCAGGTTGCCCGCTCCTCCGCCGGCGGCGAGCCAGCGGGGCCTGTCGAGGTTCGCCAGGATCCCCGGCCCCGCGAAGAACGCCCCGATGATGTAGGGCATCAGGACGTTCTCCCAGAAGCCCTCCGCCTCCATCCGTGGAAGAAGCGCCAGAAAATCCAGCCTCCGGCCCTCCAGAAACGCCACGGCCTCCCGCAGGCATCGGGGGTCGTAGCAAACGTCGGCGTCTGCGAAGAGCAGGATCTCGCCGCTCGACTCCCGCGCGCCGAGCCACAGGGCGTGGGGCTTGCCCAGCCAACCCGGCCCCGGATCCGCGCCCGAGACGATCCGCAGCGTGGGATTCTCGAGCGCGAGACCTTCCAGAATCGCTCCCGTCCGGTCCGTCGAGCGGTCGTTGACGACGAGGACCTCGAAGTCGGGATAGTCCTGCCCGAGCTGGGACCGGACGGCGGCGGCGACCCCCCGCTCCTCATTTCGCGCGGGGACGATGACCGAGACCCTCGGCGTGCGCCCCGCGGGAATCGCGACTCGCGAGAGCCTTGGAGTCGCGGCGAGGTTCACGATCACGAGGAAAAGAAGAAGCCAGCCGCAAACCGCCGCGGCCGCCAGGATGGCGTGGACCACTACCGCAGCAGCCGGGCGAGAGCGCTCTCCCCCCGCGGCGCCGGCACTCCCAGCCACTCTCCCGCGGTGGCGGCGAGGTCGCAGAAGCCTCGCCGCACTCCCATGTCCACGTCGGAGCGGACGGTGCCGCCGGCCGCGAGCAGCGGAACGAATTCCCGCGTGTGGTCCGTCGAGACATCCGTCGTCTCGCAGCCATGGTCGGCCGTCACGAAGAGCAGGTCCTCGGACCCCAGGGCTTCGAGAAGATCCGGAAGCTGGGAGTCGAGAGAGGCGAGGTTCTTCGCGAATCCCGCCGGATCGTTGCGGTGCCCGTACTTGCTGTCGAAGTCCACGAGGTTGGTGAAGATCACGTCGGCGCGCCCGCGGACCAGGGCCTCGGCCGTCACCCGCATGCCCTCCGAATCCGAGCCGGTGTGAACGGAATCGGTGATGCCGCGTCCCGAGAAGATGTCCACGATCTTGCCGACGCCGAAGACCGACCTGCCGGCCGCCGCGACCCGGTCGAGCCAGGTCTCCCCCGTCGGCTCGACGGTAAAGTCCCGCCGGTTGGCGGTCCGCGTGAAGTTGCCGGGCGTCCCGACGAAGGGGCGCGCGATGACGCGGCCGACCAGATGCTCGCCCTTCAGGATGCCGCGCGCGAAGCGGCAGAGATCCCAGAGTTTTTCCGGAGGCCAGATCTCCTCGTGCGCCGCGACCTGGAAGACCGAATCTCCCGAGGTGTAGAGGATGGGGCGGCCGGTCGCCAGGTGCTCCGGGCCCAGCTCCTTGAGGATCTCGGTCCCGGACGCCGCCTTGTTTCCCAGGACCTTCTTTCCGGCATATTCCTCGAACGGCCCGACCACCTCGGGCGGGAACCCGCCGGGATAGAGCGGAAACGCGCGCTCGACGACGAGGCCCATCATCTCCCAGTGCCCCGTCGTGGTGTCCTTGCCGGCCGAGATCTCCATCGCCTTCCCGCGGGCCCCGGTTTTCCGGCCGCGCCCGCCGACCGCGAGAAGGCCCAGGCCTTCGAGGTTCGGAAGCGCCGTGGGATATCGCTCCAGCGCGTGTCCGAGCGTGTCGCTCCCCGAGTCTCCGTATGCCGCCGCGTCCGGAGCCGCGCCGACCCCCAGGCCGTCGCAGACCAGGATGACGACGCGGCGGCTCATGCGCGACCTGGCATTCTGAGGCCCGGGGGGTCGAAGAATCTGCCCTCCGGTGTCGGAGCAGATCCTTCGCGGAGCCTGTCCTGAGCCGGGCAGTGAATCAATCGAAGCCGCCAGAGCAGATCCTTCGCTTCAGCTCAGGATGACGGAGCGCGGCGAAGGGCTCAGGATGACTGATCAATATCAGGTCGCGCTAGGATCCGGGGATCTTCTGGCGGGCGTCGTTGCGGTAGGGGGAGTTCGGGTAGTCGGTGATCAACCTCTGGAACGTGGCGCGCGCGTCGGAGGCGGAGCCGGACTCTTCATAGACCTGCCCCAGGGCGAACAGGAGGGCGTCCTTGGGCGCCGCGGAGGCGGGAGATTCGATGGCTCTCTTCAGGCGGTCGATCGACTCGGTCTTCTTCCCCTGCGCCGCGAGGAGGCGCGCCGCGTCGAGCTCCGCCGACGCGGCGACCTCGGCCTTCGCCACGCGCGCGGTTCGAGCGAAAGTCTCGGCGCTGGGTGTCTTGTCGCGCGCGGCGAGAATCAATGCGGCCGCCCGGCCCGCCGAGGTCCCCGGGTGTCCGGCCGCCTTGCGCAGGTGCCCCTCCGCTTCCTTGTCCCTTGCCTCCACCGTCGGGAAGGTCTTCGCGGCCCCCTGGGCCGCCGGTTGCCCCGCGATCGGGACATCCAGGGTAGCCAGCGCGGCCGAGAGCTCCTTGCCGGCCTGGTTCTCGCGGTAGCTCCGCAGGAGGAGGAACCCTCCGATGAGCACGGCCACGACCGCCGCAGCGATGAGGCCCTCCGTGACTCCGCGCCTGTGGAGGGAGACGTAGTCCACCGTCCGCCCCATCGTCTCGGCGAGCTCGTTGCGCTTCAATTGTTTGCGTGTGATCTTCTTTGCCATTTGCCGCGATTATCCGCGAGAGAGCGAAACCGGGTCAAGGAATCGTGTCAGGCGCCTGGCGGCGTCCCCGCATCCGGCCCGCGCGGCCGAGACTGAAACCGGCGGCGACCTCGACCGGGAGAACCACGAGATACCAGCCGATCACGAACATCGGCAGCTCCGAGGGAAACCCGGCGGCGTGCCCCGCGCCGATCCACCGGATGAGTCCCGCGAGCGCGACGTTCACCGCGGCGGCCGCGATCGAGAGCCGGAGGCCCGTGGTGCGCGGCCGCGCGATCCAGGGTCTTGCCGGGATGGGATTGCGACGGCCCGAGAACCAGGCGCCCAGGAGAAACACGAGCGCCAGCACGCACGTTCCCGCCGCCACCCGAATCTCGGAGGGCGCCAGAAGCTCCGCGGTCACCGTTTCACCGAGCAGCAGCTCCATCCAGGGAATCACGTTGGTTGCCGCCACCAGAGACAGGAGCGCGACCCCTGTCCGCCGGTCATACCGCCGCCGCTCATCCATCAGTCCACCCACTTCCATGGAGGAGGCACGTAATTGATTTCCCGGAAATTCCCCCCCTCCGAGAGGGGCAGCCACTTGAGAATCGAGATACGGCCTATCGGACCGAAATCGCCGACGCTCACACGGAACGTGTTGCTCTTTTCTTCCACGCCCGTCAACGGCCTGTCGGAAAGGTAGACCCCGCGGCAGGAGTCGCCCGGGCTGCAGTTGACCGAGCCGAATGGGACAGCTGACGTGTACTTCGCGGGTCTCGTGGGCGTCTTGCTGTTGGGACCCTGCGGGGCCACGAGAGTCCCGTCCGGGCGAAAGACGATGCGGTCCACGAGCTCCGGATCCCCGTCATACATGTCGAAGGCGACCGAATCCTTGCCGCCGACCTCATCGCCGCCAGGCGCCTGGAGAACGGTCCCGGCCCGCAGCCGAAGGTGCAGGAGGGTTGGCTCGCCCGGTTCCTGAATGAAATCGTATGGAGGGGTGTCCGTCCAGGCCACAATGAGGCGGGTCGAAGGGTTGATCCACAGCACGACCCGTTCGTTGAACTTCACGGCTTTCAGCCGCGCGGCAACGACGAGCGTGTAGAGCTCCTGAGCGGCGATCCGAAGCCGCTCCCTCCTCCAGAGCCTGTACAGGTAGGGACCCGCCAGAAGACAGACAATGCCGGCCACGGTTATCGCGACCATCACCTCGACAACGCGCCCCGAAAGGCGGCGTCCCGGCAGTCTTGTCATTCTCCTGCGGAAATCAGGACAGGCGAGTCGTCGCCAGTCCGCCGTCTATCATCTCAGAGAAGGCGGGAAGTTATACTCGAGATCGCCATGGACGAGATCAAGATCACCGGCGAGCCCTCCGCTTCGGGCGACAGCTGCAAATTCACCGTGGACCGGCCGCTCGCGCCCGGCGAATCGGCCTTCTTCGCGAAGCCCGAAGACGCCCGCTTCTCGCCGCTCGCGGCGGATCTCCTGGCGCTTCCCGGCGTCGAATCGGTGCTGATCGCCGACAACACCGTGACCGTCGGTTCCGCCCACCCCGTGGACTGGCCGGCGATGGGTATTGGCAACGTCATCCGCAAGCACATCCGCGGCGGACAGCCGATCGTCTCGGAGGAGTACTTCGAGGGCCTCCCGTCGGAAGGTGACCTGAAGTGGGCCATCGGCGACCTCCTCGATCGAGAGATCAACCCCGCCGTCGCCGCGCACGGAGGGTTCGTGGAGCTGATCGACGTCAAGAAGAACAACGTCTACATCCGCCTGGGCGGCGGCTGCCAGGGCTGCGGCGCCGCCGACGTGACCCTGAAAATGGGCATCGAAAAAGCGATTCGCGACCTCGCACCGCGGGTCGGCGAGATCCTCGACACCACCGACCACGCCGCGGGAAGGAATCCCTACTACTCGCCCGCCAAGTAGTTTCTTCAGGGCAGGCGCACGGTCGGGCCTGACGGGCCGTCGGGGCGGGCCTTGCGCCCGCCCGCCTCCCGTCGTGTTCTACTCCTTGACGACGAACTCCAACCTCCGGTGCGCTCCCCTCAGCGCGGCTTCCGCCCGCTCGGGAGTCTCCGCCCGGCTGAAGATGAACCCCAGATAGCGCGACCCCTCGGGCAGCGGCACGAGCCTCTGTCCGAGATGCGCCGAGATCGTCACATCCTCGACGTCGGGCAGGGCCCTCGCCTCCGGAAGCCCCCGCACCTCTTCGAGGACTCCTCCACGCGGAATTGGAATCATCATCACCCCCGCCGCGCGTCTCTCCCTCTCCGCCTCCGGCATCTCCGTCCGCAGCGCGTGCCGCAGGATCAGCTCTTCGAGCGACATCCCAGTCCCGAACCGCAGCGTGCGCGAGCAGAGCCCCCCGATCGACCGCGCCGCGATCTCGATCAACCAGGGCCCGGCCTCCTTGACGCGCAACTCCGCATGGACCGGCCCATCCCGCAGCCCCAGGGCGAGGGCGCCATCGGAGGTGATCCGCGCGATTTGCCGCCGTGTCTCCTCGGGCAGCCGCGACGGCGTCACGTAGATCGTCTCCTCGAAGTACGGCCCGTCCAGCGGGTCCGGCTTGTCGAAGAGCGCCAGAACCTTCAACTCTCCCTGCCGAAGCAGACCTTCCAGAGCGACCTCGCGCCCCGGTATGAAGTCCTCGACCAGAATCTCGCGCGCCGGAACCCTCACGCGTTGCGCCGTTTGAGGCGCGAGGGCGCTCCCCTTCGCCGCGACCTCGGGATCGTCGAGGATCCTCTCGACGCGTCGCCAGGCTGCGACGAATTCCTCGCGATCATCCGCTCGAATCACGCCCCGGCTCGCGGCCAGGAACGTCGGCTTCAAGACGCAGGGAAACCGGACCTTCCTCGCCGCCGCGCTCGGGTCCTCGCCCCGCTCGAAGACACGGCAGCCCGGCGACGGGACATCCGCCGCGGAGAGCAGCGCCCTCATCGTCGGCTTGTGCCTGGCAGCGAGCATCGCGTGGACCGGATTGTGAGGCAGGCCCAGCGCCTCCGAGATGACCGCCGCGACGACGGTCGTGTCTTCGTCCACGCCGACCACGGCCACAATCGCATGCCTCGCTGCGAATTCCGCCGCCTTGCGGGCCGCGGCTTCCGCGTTCCGGAAATCGAGATTCAGCAGGCCTTCGGGATTCAGGCCTTCGAGCGTGCTCGCCTCGTCCGAAGCGACCGTGACGGCCACTCCCAGTCTCTGCGCCGCCGCGAGAAAGTCGGGCGTCCGGTAAGTCGTCGTCGGCAAGAGCAGCAGCACCCGCGCCATATCGCGATGCTACTTCCGCTGCGCCGGAAGCTCGGGATGGGTCAGGCTACCTCTTGGGCTTTCCGAAATGGCCGTGCGGATCGCGCAGCCGGACCGGGCGCTCGCACGCCTGCCGCTCGCCGGTCAGCGGGCGCCATCCGGGTTCTCGCCCAGGATCCCCTGCAGGCTTCCTGGGAAGACATTTGTCGCGAGACGTAAACTGCAAGTGCCCGAGCAGTTGGAGAAATGGAGGAGGGAGCCTAGGACTTCAGATCTTCGAAGTAACCGTGTAGCTCTCGGAGCGCCTGCCGGTCGATCTTCTGTTGACGGAGAGACTTACGGAGAAGCGAGAGGGCAGCCAGTCCCTCTGGCACCATTTTCAGCTCGTCGATGACCGGTAAAGCGACGAGAATTTCCCGGATGGCCTCCTGCTCCTGGCCTGTCTCGAGCAATAGATCGGCTACCACGAGGTGAAGAGACGCTACATCGGCGCGCATTCCGATCACCTCGAACTCGTGTTGGGCCGACCGGTAAGCCTCGATGGCAGCCGTAACCTGGCCTCTCTGTCTGAGAAGAGTTGCAAGACCCCATTGGATCTTTGCAAGGCCCACGCGATCGTTCAAGCGTCTCAGTAATGGAATCGCCTTCCGCGACCAACCGATAGTTTCTTCGTCGTTTCCGAGCATGCCGTGGTAGTGCGTCAGATTTGTGTAGGCCAGCCCCAAAAGCCTGTCGCTCTTAATCTCTTCGGCCGTCTTGCAAATGCACTCGAAGGCATCGATAGCCTCGCTTACTCTGCCGCTCTCCACGAGTGCGATGCCCTCGAGAAATCGGCACTTGAGCGCTTCCTCAGGCATGCTCGACTTCAGAAGGTCATCGGCCAGCTGCGGAGCGAGTTCCAATACCACATCCAATTCGCGTTCTTCCAGACGAAGCGCGAGTCGCTGGTATGCGAGCCGAGACAGATCCGCGACGGAGCTGGCTGTGTGACGGAAGCCTGATTCGGCCCGGTCAAACCAAACGCGAGCTTCCTCCCGCCGCGAGAGCTGACGGCAGGCTGTGCCGGCAATCAGCGCGAATTCGCCCAAGAAGTAATCGCGTTCATCGAAGAGTCCGATCCGCCTTCGTGGCGTCTCAAGATAACGGTAGAAGAACTCTGCATCGCATCGCACAGCCGACGGGGAAGCGTCGAATGTCTCCCGAAGATGAGCGCAAACTTCAAGCAGGGTTTCGGGTTCTTCAAGATGCAGGTCAGAGGCCTTCGCCAGCCGATCCCCGATCGGAGTGTTGAGGATCCTCCTCGCCTGGGCCCTTGCCTGATCGCAAGAAACCGACCGTGACGAGAAGCGAAGCAGACGTCCAGTCATCTAGACTCCAGGCGCGGCATCGGCATCGGAGCCACTTCCCCGGGAAACCGCTTCATGGCAGGTCTGGTCATGAAATGCCGAACATCACATTGAAGGTCAAGGCTTGTGTTCTAGAACCTCATCTAGCACGGAATCGCGGAGCCGATCTTGATCACGAACCGGGCTGGTTTCTTGACCGGGCGGGGCCAGGTCGCGCGCGGTGTTGAATTGGTCTCCGGTTGACGGTCGGGAGCCTGAACGGGTTGACGGGAAGCGGCCATTTTGTAAACCCCTTTCGCAAAAAAAAAGCTCGGTACTCCGAGCAAAAAGAATGGACCCATGGTCAGGAGTTGCACCCGAAAAGTCAAGGGATATTCGCATCAGTTCCGGGAGCCTCCAGGGCCGCGGTAACCCGCTTCTCCTGACGTAGATAGAATGAGCCGCCCGGGACCACCCAGGAGGAGATCCATGAAACCACTTCGCTGCCTTGCCGCTATCCTTCTGGCCCTTGCGCCGATGAACGCGATGGCCCAGAAGAAGACTTCGACGAAACCAGCCGCTCCCAAGCCTTCTGCCTCGACGAAGGCCGCTGCCGGGGACATCCTGCCGTTCAAGGCCACGGAGAAGACGCTTCCCAACGGGCTGAAGGTCATCGTCGTGCCGACCGGGTTTCCCAACATCGTCTCCCTCCAGATCCCGGTGCAGACGGGGTCCCGCAACGAGGTCGAGCCGGGCAAGTCCGGGTTCGCCCATTTCTTCGAGCACATGATGTTCCGGGGCACGAAGGCCTACCCGCCGGAGAAGTACCAGGAGATCCTGACCCAGGTGGGAGCCCGGCAGAACGCCTACACGACCGACGACTACACCAACTACCACACGACCTTCTCGAAGGAGGACCTGGAGCTCATGCTCCGGGTCGAGGCGGACCGCTTCCGCAACCTCGACTACTCGCCGGAGGGCTTCAAGACCGAGGCGCGCGCCGTTCTCGGCGAGTACAACAAGAACAGCGCCAACCCGCTCTTCAAGCTGGAGGAAGTCCAGCACGAGAAGGCCTTTACGACCCACACCTACAAGCACACGACGATGGGGTTCCTGAAGGACATCGAGGACATGCCGAACCAGCTCGACTACTCCCGGGTCTTCTTCTCGCGCTGGTACCGGCCCGAGCACACCACCGTGATCGTGGCGGGCGACGTCGAGCCCGCGCGGGTCCTCCGCCTGGTCGAGAAGTACTGGGCGGGCTGGAAGCGCGGGACCTACAGCGTCGAGATCCCCCAGGAGCCTCCGGCGAAAGCACCGGTCTACGCGCACGTGAGCTGGGCGAGCCCCACTCTTCCCTGGGTCACCGTCGCGTTCCACGGCCCGGCGTTCTCCGACGTCCGGAAGGACTTCCCGGCGATGGATCTCCTCTTCGACCTGGAGTTCGGCGAGACCTCGGACATCTACAAGAAGCTCGTCGAGCAGGAGCAGAAGGTGGATCAGATGTTCGCCGACAGCGGCGGGACGCAGGACCCCGGGCTCTCGACCGTTTACGCGCGCGTGAAGAAGATCGAGGACTCGGCCTACGTCCGCGACGAGATCCTGAGAGTCTTCCGGAAGGCCGCGACCGACCCCGTGGATGCCAGGCGGCTCGAGGAGGCGAAATCCAACGCCCGCTACGGCTTCGCGCGGCGCCTCGACAACACCGAGACGATCGCGGCGACGCTTGCCCGTTTCGTCCGGTACGAGCGGTCCTACGGCACGCTGAACCGCCTCTATCGCGCGTACGCCGCGTTGACGCCCGCGGACCTGCAGGCCGTGGCCAGGAAATACTTCACCGACGCGAACCTCGTCGTGACGACCGTCTCCCGCGAGGAGATGCCGGACGCTGTCGCGAAGCTGCCTTCCCTCGCTTCGCTTGGAGCGGCGGCCGCCCCGCCCGGCGCCGCGGCGGACGTGGACTTCGTCCTGCAGAAGACGGCGCTCCCCCAACTGAACGTCAAGCTCCTCTTCAAGGCCGGATCGGCCTACGACCCGAAGGGCAAGGAGGGCCTTTCCGCGCTCGCCGCCGCGATGGTCGCCGAGGCGGGATCGAAAGACCGGCGCATCGACGAGATCAACAAGGCCCTCTTTCCGGTGGCCGGCGCCTTCCGCGGACGCGCGGACAAGGAGATGACGACATTCACCGGCTTCATCCACCGCGACAACTGGAAGGCTTTCTTCGACATCGCCCTTCCGATGCTGCTCGAGCCGGGCCTGCGCGAGGAAGACTTCAAGAGGTTGAAGGACGCGCAGTTGAACGAGCTGAAGGAAGACCTTCGCTCCAACAACGAGGAGGAGCTCGCCAAGGAGCGACTCCAGGCCGACATCTTCGCCGGCACCCCCTACGGCCATCCGGTCCTCGGGACCGTGGCCGGCGTGGAAGCCATCACGCTCGACGACGTGAAGGGATTCATCCGGAGCGCGTACACCCGCGCGGCGCTGACGGTCGGCGTGGCCGGCGACGCCCCGGAGGAAATGATCGCGGCGCTCAAGAAGCAGATCGCGAAGCTGCCGGCGGGGCCCGCGCTCGCCGCGCCGCAGGGGATCGCGGGAAAGCGCCCCGAAGGGATGGAGGTCGAAATCATCGAGAAGGAGACGCGGGCGACGGCCATCTCCTTCGGCCTGCCGATCGAGGTGACGCGCTCGCATCCCGACTACGCCGCCCTCTGCCTGGCGCGCACGTGGCTGGGCGAGCACCGCTCCTCGGTCTCCCGCCTCTACCAGCGAATCCGAGAGGTCCGGGGGATGAACTACGGGGACTACGCCTACATCGAGGCCTTCCCCCGCGGCATGTTCCAGTTCTTTCCCGACCCCAACATCGCGCGGCGGGCCCAGATCTTCGAGGTCTGGATCCGCCCGGTCGTCCCCGTCAACGCGCACATGGCGCTGCGGATCGCGGTCTACGAGTTGGACAGGCTCATCCGCGACGGCCTCCCGAAGGAGGACTTCGAGCGCATCCGCGACTACCTGATGAAGAACGTCTTCGTGATGACGGCCACGCAGAACCAGCAGATTGGATACGCCCTGGATTCGAAGTGGTACGGCACCGGCGACTACACCTCGATGATGCGGGAGCGCCTGAAGGCCCTCACGCCCGAAGCGGTCAACGCGGCGATCCGAAAGTACCTCTCGGCCAAAGACCTCGCCGTCGTGATCGTGACGAAGGACGCGAAGGGGTTGAAAGACAGTCTCGTGTCCGACGAGTTTTCGCCGATCAAGTACGACGCCGAGAAACCGAAAGAGCTCCTCGAGGAGGACAAGGTCATCGGAGCGCTCAAGCTCGGCATCAAGCCGGAGAACGTGAAGATCACACCCGTGGACCAGGTCTTCGCGAAGTGACGCGCCGCGCGATGTCGTCGCGCCGGATCATCCGGAGCGCGGCGAAGAATCTGCGCCGGCGTCAGCCCGAGTAGTTCCAGGGCGTGTCGGACAGGAGCAGAGATCTCACCGCCCCGCCGCGGACGCCGGCGTTGACGACTTCGGCGACGAAGACGGTGTGGTCGCCGCGGCCGACGCTGTCGGTCACGCGGGCCTCGAACCAGGCCGGCACGTCCCTCAGGAGCGGCGCGCCTGTCGATGGTCCCGGCTCGAAGCGGTAAGGCCCGAACCGATCTGTCTCGGCCTCCGGGCAGCGGAAGAAGGCCTGCGCCACGGCCTGCTGGCCGCCGGCCAGGACGTTCACGGCGATCGCGCCGCTTTTCGCGACGGCGTCGTGCATCGCGGTCCCCTTCTGCACGGCGATCATGACGAGCGGCGGACGGAAGGAGCACTGAGATATCCAGGTCAGAGTCGAGGCGACCGCCTTCCCCGAGAAGGCCGTCATCACGTACATTCCATAGGGAATCGCGCGCAGGGCCTTGCGCTTGCTCTCCTCCTCCATGATGAAACAATTCTTTCATGGGTCAACCGCGCGTCGTCATCGTCGGAGCGGGCTTCGGAGGACTCTCGGCCGCGCGGGCGCTGCGCGGCGCGCCGGTGGATATCACCGTCGTGGACCGCCGCAACTACCATCTCTTCCAGCCGCTGCTGTACCAGGTGGCGACCGCGGCGCTCTCGCCGGGCGACATCGCGTATCCGATCCGCTCGATCCTGCGCCGGCAGAAGAACGCGCGGGTCCTGCTCGCGGACGCGGTCGCGGTGGACGCCGAGGCGCGCGAGCTCGTTCTCACCGACGGCCGCATCGGCTACGACTTCCTGATCCTCGCGATCGGAGCAAGCCACTCCTACTTCGGACACCCGGAATGGGAGAAGCGCGCGCCGGGGTTGAAGACCCTCGAAGACGCGCTCGAGATCCGGCGCCGGATCCTCCTCGCCTTCGAGAAGGCGGAACGGGAACCGGATCCTTTGAAGCGAAAGACTCTCCTGACGTTCGTTCTGGTCGGAGGCGGTCCCACGGGCGCCGAGCTGGCGGGAGCCATCGGCGAGATCTCGCGGCACGTCCTGGCGAGCGACTTCCGCGCGATCGATCCGCGCGACGCGCGGATCATCCTGCTCGAAGCCGGGCCTCGCATTCTCCCGACTTTCCCGGAAACGCTGACGGTGAAGGCCGTCGCGGAACTGGAGAGACTCGGCGTCGAAGTGCGCACGGGCGCCGCCGTGACGACGGTCGGGAACGGCTTGGTCCAGATCGGAGCGGAGCGCCTCGAGGCCGGGACGATCCTGTGGACCGCCGGTGTCGCCGCCTCCGGGCTCGCGCGATCGCTCGGGGTTGTGCTCGACCGGGCCGGACGCGTCCCGGTCGAGCCCGACCTGACGCTTCCCGGGCATCCGGCTTCGTGATCGGCGATCTTGCCGCTCTTGCCGGCGCCGCCGGAAGGCTTCTCCCCGGCGTCGCGCAGGTGGCCATCCAGCAGGGACGGCACGCTGCCGGCAACATCGAAGCCGTTGGCCGGGGCGAGCCCCGCCGGGCCTTTCGTTACCGCGACCCGGGCAATCTCGCCGTTCTCGGACGAGCCGCGGCCATCGCGGACCTGGGACGGATCCGGCTCTCCGGATTCCCGGCCTGGCTCTTCTGGTGTTTCGTGCACATCCTCTATCTCATCGGCTTCCGCAACCGATTCCTCGTCCTGTTCGAGTGGGCGTGGGCCTATCTGACCTGGCAACGCGGCGCCCGACTCATCACCGGGGAACTCGACGCTTCTCTTGGCCGCTCAAAGGACGCTGTCAAACCACGGTAAAGGAGCTAAGCTTCGGCGCCAGGACGGGCGTCCCCGACCTGGGCGGAAGGAATGCGCCAGATCCGGCGAATCGTCTTGGCGTTGCTCGCCGCGATGCCTTCTACCGCCGCCGCCGCTCAAACCGCGACGGTCGGCTCGATCAGTTCTTACGGAGCGACTGCGGACAACACCAGCCAGGACCCCAGCCTCCAGTTCGCCTGCTATCAGATCCGCGTCAAGCGCCGGCGCAGTTGCTCCAATCGCGGGGCCAGATGAGATCGCGCGCCCTGCTGGACATCGCGGACGACGCTGCTGACCCGCGCCTCTCCCACTCCAAAGGCCCGGCCGATCTCCCTGTTGGAGAGCGGAGTCAGCTGCCGCGCCAGGTAGATTCCCGCCACTTTTTCTTCTCCCCCGTGCCGGCGCAGCCTCGAGGGCGGCACGCCCCATTCCCGCGCGACGGCTCGCTGAATTTCTCCGATGCCGGGATCCTGCGGCGCGCGAGACCGCCGCCGGACGCGTTTGCGGAAAACGGGCAAAGAGAGAAGGCTCTTCGTCCTGCGGATGAACCGCCGGTCCCCCAGAGAGACCTGGCTCCGGACCTCATCGAGCGGAGAGGGGGCGCGGTGGCCCTCCTCGATGAACCGGCGATAGGCCCCCCGCGCCGCCGGGCGCTGGCGGCCGAACTCTCCAAGAGTCCAATCCACCTCCAGCCATGCCGGGGCCGGCTCCTTTCCGGCCATGGCCCGATAGCTGGTCCAGGGCCAGCCGCCCGGCTGTCGCGACAGCCCCTCGCGCACGGGACTCCAGACGACGAACCGGCACATCTCGAGCAGGTGCCGTTCCTTCTGCACCAGGACCGAGCGGTATCTTCCGTCCAGGAGCGGTCCCTTTCGCCCGTGGCGCCGATTGAACCGCCGCGTGTAGCGCCCGTTGAGCGAACGCATGCCGTGCGACAGGCCGCCGGCCGGCGTCTCGATCAGGAGCTCGTATCGTTCTTCGAGCAGGCTGTAGGCGTGAATCCTCCAGCGCTCTTCCTGAGCGATCGGCCCGAGGAAAGCGAGAAACTCCTTCCGATCCGCCGCGTCCCGAAACATCCTCCGGCCTTTCCGGGCGCGTCCGGTGACGTAGGTCACCGCGCCCGGGTATTCCAGTCTCAGCGGCCTCGCCACGGCAGGCAGTCTAGCCTAAAGACTTGACCCTCGGCTCACCGGGACGCGGAAGTCCGTTTCCAGGCGGCGGACGGAGGAAGAACGCCGGGAACCGATCGGCGGGGCCGGTGTCCCAGAGCCCGGAGGTATTCGATGGCGCGACGCTTCAGTCTCCTCGCCTGTGTCCTGGGTCTTCTCCTCGGATCGCGGCTCGAAGCGGCCGAACGCCGGAACTTCGAGCTCTCGGCCATCGTCCGCGGCTCCCCCGCGGCCGAGTATGCGTTCCAGGGACGCACCTACATCGAAGCCCTGCGGGGCGAGTGCTTTTCGCTGCGGCTCCACAACCCGACGTCGGAACGCGTCGCGGTGGCCCTGTCGGTGGACGGCCTGAACGTCGTGGACGCGAAACGCACGACGGCCTCCGCCGCCACGAAGTGGATCCTGGCGCCGGGCCAGACCGTGGAGATCCCGGGCTGGCAGATCTCCGGCCAGGTCGCTCGGAAGTTCTTCTTCACCGAGACCGCGCGATCGTACGCGAAGTGGATCGGAGACACCGGGAACGTCGGAGTGATCGCGGCCGTCTTCTACCGCGAGAAGGCTCGGCCGATCCTGCCCATGCGGGTCGTCCCGCCGGGAGAGCGGAAGAGAATGTCGCGCGAATCGGCCGCCCGATCGCCCGAAATCGTGGCGGAAGCTCCGCGGAACCAGGCTGGCGGCAACGAAGAGTCATCCGCGGCTCCCATGGTCAAAGGCAGGGTCAGCGAGTCGGATCGGTTCGCGGCGACCGGCATCGGAGAGAGCACCAGCTTCCCGGTTCAATGGGTGAGTTTCGAGGAGAACCCCGTGCCGGCCGCCACGATCTCCCTGCGCTACGAGTACCGCCGGGAGCTTGTTCGCCTGGGCGTTCTGCAACACGAGGACGAGCTGTATGCCCGAGACCGGGGACACGGCTTCGAGCCCGAGTACGCTCCCGAGCCCCCGCGTTAGCCTCGGTACAATCGCTCCTTCTCCACACCGGAGGCGCGATCTGCAATTGAGCCTGACGGACCTGCCCGACGAAGAGCTCATCGGCCTTTCGAAGGACGGGGAGGAGACGGCCTTCGGCGAGTTCGTCCGCCGGCACGCCGCGACGGTGCACCGCTGGATGGCGCGGGCCGTGGGAGAGCAGGATGCGGACGACCTGACTCAGGAGGTCTTCCTGAAGGCTTACCGGGGGCTCTCCCGCTTCCGGGGAGA
Organism: uncultured Acidobacteriota bacterium; assembly: GCA_963837495.1. Lineage (GTDB taxonomy): Bacteria > Acidobacteriota > Thermoanaerobaculia > UBA5066 > Gp7-AA6 > JAWOLE01. The sequence continues at coordinate 643,800 of CAWINF010000003.1, forward strand.
AGCCCCTCCGCGCGCCTGGCTCGCTTCGATCGCCGACAACGCCGTCAAGAACCGTTACCGGGCGCGCGGAAGGTTCCGGCGCATTTTCGCGAGCGTGGGAGAGGAGTCTCCCGCCCTGGATCCCGCGGAGACGGCGAGAGGCCCCGAAGAGAACGCCCGGGCCGGCGAGTCCCGGCGCTACGTGGCGGAGGCGCTGAGGCTCCTGCCGGCCGAGTTCCGGATGCCCGTCGTGTTGAGAGACCTGGAGGAATGGAGTTACGAGGAGATCTCGGCGTCGCTCCGATTGCCCGTCGGGACCGTCAAATCGAGAATCTCGCGGGGGCGAGGGCAATTGAGGGTCCTCCTGCGCCCGCTCGTGGATTCCGGAAAGATCTGAAGAAATGAAAAACGACAACGTCCACCCGGCGCGCTCGGCCGACTTCCTCTCGCGTCTTCACGACGGCGAGCTGACGGCCGCCGAGCGCGCGCACTTCGAGACGCACCGGGCCCACTGCGCCGACTGCCGCAGGGCTTCCCGGGAGTTCGAAGCGGCGCTCAAGCTCTTTCGCTCGAGCAAAACCTCTCTCCCGCCGCCGGATCTTTCGGCCCGGGTCCTGCGAAGGCTCCAGGCCGCCAGCCCGCGCCGCTCTCCGTTTGGAGTCGTCTTCGGGATCAACCTGAAGTGGGCTTCGGCGTTCGCGGTGGCCCTTCTCGCGACGATCGTCGGATCTCTCGCCGTGATCCAACGGGAGTCCGCCCGAAGAGCCGCCGCGCGCGAGACGCCGATTCCCGTGCTCCTGCAGAAGGGGGAGAGTCGGGTTGAGAGCCGGAACGCCCCTGAGGGCGCCGCCGAGGCTCCTCCGCGGGAAGGAATTCACAACGCTCCTTCCCGAAAAGAAGTCGCGCCGACCGCCGTTGCCGAGCCAGAGCGGTATGCCGAGCAGCCTCCGCCGCCGATGCCGGCGTCGTCGGAAGCGAAAGCGCAGCCGCCCGCGCGCCGCGTCGCCGAGTCGCCGTCTCCGCGCGCCGCGCGAACTCTGGACGCCACGGCGTCGCCCCTCCTCCGAAAGGCGGAGCCTTCCGGCGGCGAGGGGGCCCAGTCCGCCGCCGCGGCCTCCGCGGAACCCGGCGCTCCGGCGCGGCTCCTGTTGACCTCGCTCGACGGGCAGGGCGGCGCTCCCGAGATCATCACTCCCGGTGCCGCGGAGCTTCTGGCGGACCTGCGCGGGCGCCAGTACTTCCTGCTCGTCGAAGCGAGCGGCCGCGTGCGGGAAGCCAGGCCGGACCGCAAAGAGCGCAGGCCCATGCGACTGAACTCCAGAGGCGTTGTCGAGGAGGCCGCGCCGGCGGCGGTGCGGGATCTTCGTTTTCAGGCCACAGACCGCCCGCGGCGCATCCTTCTTCGCATCGAGTGACGTCTACAACCCCTGTCATCCTGAGGAGCGGAGCGACGAAGGATCTGCCCTCGTCGGATGAGCAGATCCTTCGCGGAGCCTGTCCTGAGCGGAAACTCGGAGATCGAAGCAACCGGAGCAGATCCTTCGCTGCGCTCAGGATGACAAGAAGGCGCGAAGGGCTCAGGATGACAACCGAAAGGATCAACGGATCCGGAGGACGGCGGCTCCCCGGATCGCCCCGCGCTTGATTCGCAGCAGGGCCTCGTTCGCTTCTTCGAGAGGAAAGGTCTCCGTCTGCGCGCGGATCGGGATGCGCGCGGCCAGCTCCAGGAATTCCCGGGCGTCGCGGCGGGTGTAGTTCGTCACGCCGACGACACGCCGCTCCTCGTAGAGCAGCTCGTAGGAGAAGGAAGGAATCGGGCTCATGTGAATCGCGTTGATCGCGAGCGCGCCGCCGCGGTCGAGCCGCGAGAGGGCGACCGGGACGAGCTCTCCCGCCGGCGCGAACGTGACCGCGGCATCCAGAGCCGCGCCGGGATCATCCTCTCCACCCCCGGCCCACACGGCTCCCATCTCGACGGCGAGGCGACGGTGGTGCTTCTCCCGGGTGAACACGAAGACCTCGCACTTCCAGTGGAGAGCGGCCTGGATCGCCAGATGCGCCGAAGCCCCGAACCCGAAGAGGCCCAGCCGCCCGCCCGGCTGGATGCCGGAAAGACGCAGGGATCGGTATCCGATGACCCCCGCGCAGAGGAGCGGCGCGGCCTGCAGGGCGGAGAAGCCCGCGGGCAGGCGGTAGACCCACTCGGCGCGCGCCGCAATCTTCTCGGCGTAGCCGCCGTCCCGGTCGCGACCGGTGAACGTCGCCTTCTCGCAGAGGTTCTCGCCTCCGGAACGGCAGAAGCGGCAGACTCCGCAGGTCGAAGCCACCCAGCCCACGCCGACGGGATCCCCCGCCGCGAATCCCGAGACTCCCGGCCCGAGAGCGGCGATTCTCCCCGCGGCCTGGTGCCCGGGGACGACCGGAAGGCGCGCCGCGACCTCCCCCTCCAGGATGTGCAGGTCCGTCCGGCAGACGCCGCACGCCTCCACCGCGATCGTGACCTCCCCGGCCGAGGGAGCCGGCTCCGGAAGCCGGGCAACCGCGAGAGGCGATTCCTCCGGCGGAGCGACACGCTCGAGCACCATCGCTCTCATGGAGAGCATTCTCTCTCCGGGGGGACGGCCACGCGGCGGCGTCTATAATCGCTGGAGACGAGAAACCGATGGCCGCGAGAAGGGTGGACGCGCTGCTGGCCGATTACGCGCTTCACCATCGCGCCCGCGGCAACATCGTCTGTCACGTCTTCGGGATCACGCTGATCGTGTTCGGCGTCCTCGCGATGTTGCGCGAGGTTTCGCTCGGAACTGCGGGCTGGACGGCGGCCGAGGTCCTGATCGGCGCGTCTTTCCTGTTCTACGCGTCGCTCTCCCCGCCGCTTGCCGCCGCGATGCTGGCCGAGGCCGTCGCGCTGGACCTGTTGGCCCGCGCCGTCGCGGACTGGCGGATCGGTCTGGCCGCGTTCGTCGCGGGCTGGATCTTCCAGGGGATCGGCCATGCCCGCTACGAGAAGAACCGCCCGGCCTTCTTCAAGAACCTCGTGCACCTGATGGTCGGCCCTCTCTTCCTCCTGAACGAGCTCTTGAAGGTGCGACGATTGCCGGTGGCGCGAGGGGCGTCGAGGTAATCCTCGCCGCCGGCGCCCTCACCCCGCCCCTCTCCCGGGGGAGAGGGAGAGAGCTCTGTGATATGCCTCGCGCCGCAGAAGCATGATTCCCATCCGCGACACGATCCCGCGGCAGCACTTCCCGTTCGCGGTCTGGGCGCTGATCGCGGTGAATGTCTTCCTGTTCATTCGGGAGCTCGAGCTGCCGCAGGACTCGACGGAGCAGTTCATCTATCTCTTCGGCCTCGTGCCCGCGCGCTTCACACACCCGGACTGGGCGGCGAGCGTCGGCTATCCCCGCACGTACTGGCCCTTCCTGACGACGATGTTCCTGCACGGGGGGTGGCTCCACATTATCGGCAACATGTGGTTCCTCTGGATCTTCGGAGACAACGTCGAGGACCGGATGGGGCCGGTGCGTTTTCTCGTTTTCTACCTGCTCTGCGGCCTGGCGGCGGGCGTCGTGCACGTGCTGACGAATCCGGGCTCGCGGGTCCCCGCCGTCGGCGCCTCCGGCGCGATCGCGGGAGTCATGGGCGCGTACTTCGTGCTCTTCCCCCGCGCGCGCATCCTCGCGATGTTTCCGATCTTCTTCTACCCCGTTTTCTTCCAGGTCCCGGCCTTCCTCTACGTGGGATTCTGGTTCCTCATGCAGTTCTTCAGCGGAACGCTCGCGATCGCGTTGCATCGAGAAGTCAGCGGAATCGCCTGGTGGGCGCACGTCGGCGGCTTCGGCGCCGGCATCCTGACCTTCTCCCTGTTCCTGCGCCCGCGCGAGGCCCGCCCGGCCCTCCCCGGCAGCTTCGCGTGACGGCGGCGGGTCTCGCCCTCTTCTTCTCGCTGCTCGCGGGGACCGCGCCAGTAGCCTCCGCCTTGCCGGAGCGCTCCTTCCTGCGCTGGGGCGGAGACGCGGAGGGAGGCGCGCCGTTTGTCGAGGCCGATCTCAAAGACCCGGCGAAGGTCCGAGGCTTCGACGTGGAGGTCGCGGAGGCGATCGCCCGCGGCCTCGGCCGCCAACCCGTGTTCGTGCAGGTCGCCTTCTCTTCCATCGACGCCTCGGTCGCTCGCGGCGATTTCGACATCGGGATGAGCGGCGTCGAGGACACTCCGGCCCGCCGCGCGATGCTCGCGGTCACGATCCCGTATTTCGAGTTCCACGAGGTCCTGACGGTGCGGGCGGGCGATCGCGCGCGCTATCGCGGCCTGGAAGATCTCCGTGGCCGGCGCGTCGGGACCCTCGTCGCGACGATCGCTTCGGAGACGCTCGCCGCGGGGCGCGAGCGATACGGATATCTCCCCGTCTCCTACGACGACGACGTGCATCCCTACACGGATCTCGCGGAGGGAAGGCTCGACGCCGTCCTCCTGGACCACATCATCGCCGCTCGCTCGGTCCGGAGAGTCCCGGGCCTCGCCAGACAGCCTGCGGTGATCGCGACCGGCCGCTACGTCGGCGTTCTCTCCAGAGGGAACACCGGGTTGCGCGACCGGATCAACGAGATCCTGAAGGACCGCATGCGCGACGGAACGCTCGAGAGGATCTACCGGAAGTGGAGCATCTGGGACGACTCCCAGGCGGCGTTCTTCCGGAGGATCCTCGAGGAGCAGCCGGGCTCCACGGCGCCTCCCGCCGCCGCCGGCCCTTCTTCGTGGGAGGCGGCGCTCCGGTACACCCCCTCGCTCCTGCGCGCTGCCCTCGTCACGCTGATCCTCTCCTGCGCCGCGATGGCTCTCGCCGTTCTGCTGGGAATCGCCATCGCCGCGGGGCGCATCTATGGCGGCTTCTTCGCGCGGAGCGTCCTGACGGGGTATGTCGAGCTCGTGCGCGGCACGCCGGTGCTCCTGCAGCTCTTCGTCCTCTACTACGGCCTGTCCGCCTTCGTGCGGCTCCCCGCCTTCGCCGCGGCGCTCCTGGGCCTCGGACTGAACTACGCCGCCTACGAGAGCGAGATCTATCGCGGCGCGCTCGAGGCCGTTTCCCGCGTGCAGCTGGAGGCCGCCCGGACGCTCGGCCTGACCGAGTGGCTGATCCTGCGCCTGGTGCGCGGCCCCCAGGCCTTCCGCCTGGCTCTCGCGCCGATGACCAACGACTTCGTGGCTCTCCTGAAAGACTCCTCCCTCGTCTCGGTCATCACGGTGGTCGAGCTGACCAAGCAAACCGCCATTTTCGCGACGAACATCGGGAGCTGGGTCGTGCCGGGGGCCCTGTGCGCCGCGATCTACCTCGCGATGTCTCTTCCGCTCTCGCGCCTGGCGCGCCGTCTGGAGCGGCGCTGGAGCGCTTCGTCATGAATGAATTGCCAGGGGGCTCGGGGGACCGCAAGGTCCCCCGCCAACTGTTAGAGATCGAGTCGCTGCGCCTCTCGCGAACCGGCCGCGAGGTCCTGCGCGGCATCTCTCTTTCGGTCGCGCGAGGGGAGCTCTGCGCGCTCATGGGCCTCTCCGGCTCCGGCAAGACGACCGCGCTGCGCGCGACCGCGGCGCTCGAGAGCTTCCAGGCGGGACGGATCGAGGTGGATGGTTACGCTCTCGCGCCGGGTCCCGTCCCCCCCGAGTCCCGACTGAAACCGCTGCGCCGGAAGGTCGGGATGGTCTTTCAGGCCCACGCGCTGTTCGAGCACCTGACGGCGCTCGAAAACGTCATGCTCGCGCCGGTTCAGGTCCTGCGCCACACATCCGGGCAAGCCGGAGAGCGCGCGAGGCGGCTTCTCGATTCTCTCGGCGTCGGCGACCGCGCCGCCGCCTATCCGCGAGAGCTCTCCGGCGGCGAAGCCCAGCGCGTCGCGATCGCGCGAGCCCTCGCCATGGACCCGCCGCTCCTCCTCATGGACGAGCCGACCGCCTCGCTCGATCCCGCCCGGCGCGGCTCCCTGGGGGACGCGCTGAAGATGCTCGCCGCGCAAGGCCGCGGGCTCCTCATCGCGACGCACGACACCGACTTCGCGCGGGACTTCGCCGCCCGCGTCGTCATCCTGGCCGAGGGCGTCGTCGCCGAGGAAGGATCGCCGGAGATCCTGAGGAAGCCCTCCCACCCCGCGACCCGGGCGCTGCTGCAATACAGGGTCAGCCCGCGTTCAGGCCCCGTGCCGTAGGGGGCGCTTGCCGAGAATCTCCTTCAACCGGTCGATCGGGATCGCCTCGACGGTGTGACCGTTGCCGGTCACGGTCGTGGCCGTGGTCAGCGAGTTGTAGACGGCTTCTTCCACGGCCTCGACGGCCGCCAGAAACAGCGGGCTCACGAAATCGTTCCGCAATTCCTCGACCCGTCTCGTCGGATTCGCGGGAGCATGCTCCTCCGGGTTCTTCGTGGAGAAGGCGATCACGAAATCTCCGGAGCCGTTGGCCATGTACGAGCCGGTCCTCGCCAGGCCCAGCACAGCGCGGCGGGCGACGCGCTCGAGGTTCCTCGCGGACAACGGCGCGTCCGTCGCGATCACGATCATGCAGGAGCCGCCGCCCGGGGAGCTCCTCGCGAGCTCGTTCTGGAAGTCGTAGCGGCCGAGGGCCTCCCCGACTCTCACGCCGTCGATCGTCAGGATGCCGCCGAAGTTGGACTGAACGAGCGCACCCACCGTGTATCCGCCGAGCCTGGCCGGCAGAACGCGCGAGGATGTGCCGATGCCTCCCTTCCATCCCAGGGCGCTCGTGCCCGTGCCGGCTCCGACGCTCCCCTCCGCGACGGCGCCCGGGGAAGAGGCCAGAGCGGCCTCGATCGCCGAAAGGACGTCTTTGCCCCTGACCCGCCGCGCCCGGATGTCGTTGAGATAACCGTCGTTCGTCTCCCCGACGAGCGCGTTGACCGATCGGACCTGCTCGTTTCCCGGCCGCTCGAGCGTCCAGCCGACGACCGCTTCCATGGCGGTCCCGACGGCGAGGGTGTTGGTGAGGACGATGGGCGTCTCGAGGTTGCCCAGCTCCCGCACCTGGAGGAAGCCCGCCGCCTTGCCGAAGCCGTTTCCGACGAACACCGCCGCGGGGACCTTCTTCTGAAAGAGATTGGCGCCGTGCGGAACGATAGCGGTCACTCCCGTCCGGATCGAGTCCCCTTCCACGATCGTCTTGTGCCCCACCCGCACGCCCGCCACGTCCGTGATCGCGTTCCACTTTCCCGGCGCCAGCACCCCCGGCTGGATGCCCAGGTCCCGGAGGCGCGGCCGTTCCTGCGCCAGCAACTCAGTGGCAGCAAGAAAGAAGACCGCCAGGGCGCTCCTCATTTTTCTTCGTAATCGATTTCGTAGGGCGGCGGCTCGCCTCCCGGACCTTTCAGGTAATGCTCCATCCACTGGATCGCGCGCAGGTTGTAGTCGAGCCGGTGGGCCGCGAGACGGTTGCCGTGCCCTTCGCCCGGATAGAGCACGAGGCGAACGGGAGCCTTGCTCCGGATCCTCAGGGAGCGGTAGAGGACGAGCGACTGGCTGGGATGCACGCGCGGGTCCTCCTTGCCGTCCAGGATCAGAAGAGGCGTGCTGGCCCTGTCGGCGTAGAAGATCGGGCTCCTTTCGAGCATCCTCTTCCAGTCCTCCCAGGGCCAGCGGCGCGCGTGGTCCTTCCGCTTCTTGGACCGCTCGTCGCTGGCCAGAAAGGCCACGCGCCGGCCGTCGGGAGAGAAACTGTAGGACGTGATGTCGGCGTCGTGGCAGAGGAGCCTGCGCGCTTCGCCTCCGTCGGCCGGGATCGCGTAGAGGCAGCGGTGCTCGTCCTTTCCCCTCCGGGCGATGAAGCAGATCTCCCGGCCGTCCTTCGTCCAGGCGATGTCGGCCACGTTGACAGCTCCCGCGACGAAGGGGCGCGAGGCGCCGTCGCGTCCCACGACGTGCAGCTCCGCCCAGGCGGCGCCGTCCTCTTCGTCGAGGACCCTGCGGGGCACCGAAAGCGTGTAGGCGATCCGCGATCCGTCCGGCGAGATGGCGATCGAGCCGACGCTCCGTATTCTCGCGACGTCGAACGGAGTGAGCGTCTGAGCCGCGGCGAGCGGCCAGGCGGCGAGAAGCAGGAGCGGCGCGAGACGGGCAATGCCGAACCGGGAAAGGCGCATGAATCCCTCCCGAGGCGATCCTTGCGGTGAAAGCGGCGCTATTCTTTCACGGCGCCCCATGCCCAGGCTCGGCCGACCCGTCTGCGCCGTCACGATCGCCACGTCGGATTCCGGCGGCGGGGCGGGAATCCAGGCCGACCTTCTCACGTTCGCCCGGCACGGTGTTCATGGCGCGACGGTGCTCGTCGCCGCCACCGCGCAGACCCCGCGGGGCATCCGCGCCATCCAACGGCTCTCCCTCGCCTTCATCCGCGAGCAGATGGAGGCGGTCTTCGAGGATCTGCGACCGTCGGCCGTCAAGGTCGGAGCGTTGCTCGACGCGCCGCGCGTCCGCGCGGTCGCGGCGGGACTCTCCCGGCAGCGCGCGAAGAACATCGTGCTCGATCCGGTGATGGTCTCCACGTCGGGCACGCGCCTGCTCTCCGCCTCGGCCGTGAAAACCCTCGCGGAAGAGCTTCTGCCTCTCTGCGACCTCGTCACGCCGAACCTGCCGGAGGCGGAGGTCCTCTTCGGATCCCCCATTGCGACCGCGGCCGACCGGCGCGCGGCCGCCCGCACGATTTCTTCCCTGGGCGCGAGGGCCGTCCTCATCAAGGGAGGCCACGCCCCCGGCCGGAACGTGAGCGACCTTCTCTACGACGGCCGCCGGTTCCACGAATTCGTGAACCCGAGAATCGCGGCGGGCAATGCCCACGGCACCGGCTGCGTTCTCTCCTCCGCGATCGCCGCCAATCTCGCGCTCGGCCGGGGCCTCGAGAATTCCGTCCGGCGCGCCATCGTGTTCCTCCGCGAGAGGTTGAAGTCCCGGCGTCCCTTCGTTCCGATATAACCTCTGTCCGAGTGAGATCCGCCGGCCGCAGGATGCCGAGAACGCGATGAGCGACAGGACGCGCCGGGCCCTTCTGTGGGGCCTCTGCGGGATCGCGGCGGCCTGCGCGACGACCTCCTCTCCAGGGTATTTCGCGCGCATGGACGAGAAAGGGCGCGGCCTCATCAAGCGGCAGCGGTGGGAGGAGGCCCTTCGCGTCTCGCAGACCGCTCTCGCCAGGTGTTATCAGACGGATTGGTGCCGCAAGGACCCGCGATACCAGGGCCTGTTCCATACGACCGCCGGGGAGGCCGAGGAGAACCTGGGCCGGCGCGACCCGGCGATGAAGCACTATCGCTCGGCCTTCTATGCTTATCCCCTCTTCTTCACCGAGAACTACTTTCGTCTGCTCAAGGAAACGGGACAGTACCGCCTGCTCCGAAGCGAGATCGACGTCAAGCTCGCCAACAACGAGGCCGCCCAGCGCAGCGCGTCCGCGTTCTGGCTGCCTTCCGAGTCTTCCGGCTGCCGGGGCCGATCGCTCGCCGGCAACCACCGCTGGAGTCTGCGGGAGGGCCGGGGCAGCGGCGCCAGGGTCTCGGGAAGAGTGCTCGTGTCGCAGATGGGCTGCGCCGTGACCGCCGACTTCGCTTCCGCGAACGAGCCTGCCGCCGGAACGCCCTTGCGCCTGCGGGCCGACCTCGGATCGGGCGCCGCGGTCCTCCTGTACGGCCCGCCCTGCGTCGCGAGCGACAAGGGGCGCCTCGTTGCGGAAAAGGACGGGTTTGCGGTCAGCGCCGACGGAACGGGAATCGCCAAAGGCTGCCCGCAAGGGCCCTATACGATCGAGTTCCTGAGAGATTGACCCCTCGGGGGCCAGGTCTGCATTCCACGCCTCGAGCCAGGACGGCTGGAATCGGCCGGATCCCGAGGCGCGGGCCTCGCGGGTCACTGGAACTGATATACTGTTTGAGTCCTCGTTCGCTCGCCTTTTGACGGACCCGATCTGCCAAAATCCGAACGGTCAACAAAACGGGGTGGCGTGACCGTCCGCCGGCGGCCGTTCACGTGTTCTTGCAAGGCCGGAGGGTAAGCCGGGTGGCCGGCACGAAGGATGGGTCCAATGAAGCTCTACGTAGGCAACCTCTCGTACGACACAAACGACGCCGAGCTGCGTGATCTCTTCACGCCGTACGGCGAGCCGGAATCGGCGAAGGTCATCACCGACCGCGACACCGGGCGGTCGAAGGGGTTCGGGTTCGTGGAGTTCGCCGAGAACGCCCAGGCGACCGCGGCCATGAGCGCCTTGAACGGCAAGGAAGTCAACGGGCGCGCCCTGACCGTGAACGAAGCGCGTCCGCGAAACGAATCCTCCGGCGGCCGCGGCGGCGGGGGCGGCCGGGGCCGTTACTGAGCTGCGCCGCACCAATCGAGCATCCGCCATGACCGCCAAGAAAGGAACCACCGTGAACTCCAAGACTCTCGCCGCAGTCGCCGCTTCCCCCGGTTCGGAGACCGTTTACAGCGCCCGGCTCACGCTCAAGGAGTGGCTGACGCACCTGGAGAACGCCGGCCTGCTCAAGCCCGGTGCGACGCTCCGGATCCTGACCAACCGGAAGCTGAAGAGGATCTCTCTTCCGGGCGGCGTGGCGGCCGGATAGCGCCTCCCCTTAGCCGCAGTTTCGGCCTCGGGATTTGGGAGGACCGAGGACCGGCGTCCCGGGGTCGGTAACGTCCGGAAGCCGAAACGACCCCCTTAGGGCGAGATCTCCGGAGGACGGGAGCTCGGTTGGGACTGCGGCGTCCTGGACGCGACGAGCTTGAGCGCCGCGCGGCAGATCGCGAGCGGGCGCGTGGGGGCGGTCGCGGACACCAGCCTCGCATACCGGGCCGCCGTGGATTCGTCGGCGAGGTTTCCGACGATCGGGCTTCTCCAGTGAAAGGTCCAGGAGTCCCCCTCTTTCAGGCTCATCCACCGCAGCGGCGGCCTGTTCAGGCGCGCGATGACCAGTTCCGAGGCGTTCTCGTCTGTCGAATAAGGGGGCACAACCGAGATGGGCTTGCGCCCGAAGACGCGCAACTCGATCAGGCGATCCAGATAAGAACCAGCCTCGGGCTCCGAATCGGCTCCGGCCATCATGTTGTCTTCCCCTTTGTGGGAGAACCGAATCATAGCACCGGCAGGCCCGCCTCGATGTCGGCCTTGGGCAGGGCGATCGCGTTTTCCTTCTTTCCCTGATCCACGCAGACATAGCAGGCCTTGTACACGTCGTCGTAGCCCATCTTCATCTCCCGGTTCGTAATGAAGACCTGCCGGGGCGGGTAGGCTGCGTCCAGCCTTCGGAGCGTGACGAGGATGCCGTTCGCGTTGCGCAGCCGCTCGCCGAGCCCGAAGCGGTGCGGCGGCTCGTTGGTGCACGCGTAGCTCGTTTCGACTTCGCTCGCCATGTTGGGATCCCCGCTAACGACCCGGTGCGACGCCGCCCTGCCGGACGAGCACGCTGCCCCGGGCGAGCGACTCCGTCCCGCAGAAGACCTCGCCGTCGAATTTCAGCATCGCTCCGAACCGCGCCGCCAGGCTCACGCGGACCTCCAGCGTCTCCCCCGCTCTCGGCGTCCGCGAGACGCGGAAGCCGTCGATTCCCGCCAGATAACCGGTCCGGCCGGCCTGCGGGTCTCCCCCCTGGAGCAGGAGCGCCGACTGCGCGATCGCCTCGGCCAGAAGCAGCGGCGACTGCCAGGCTTCGCCCGCCGCGGCCCGGGCGTTGGCCGACACGGCGACCCGCACGGCGCCGCGGGAAAAGTCCTGGTTGCGCGGCTCGACGGCCGTCTCGACGAAGCGGAAGGGGTAGGCGTGCGGAAGGTCGGTCAGGCCCCTCAAGCGGTCTTTTTCTGCTCGATGAAGTCGCAGAGCGCGTCCACCGACGCGAAGGCCTTGACTCCGACCTCCTCGTCCTCGACCTTGATGCCGAACTCCTGTTCGAGACCGAGCACGAGCTCGAGCGCGTCGATCGAGTCCAGTCCCAGCCCCTCGCCGAAGAGAGGGGCGTCGTTCTGGATCGTGGCCGGGTCAATGTCGAGCTTCAAGCGGCGCACGATCAGGTCCTTGACGCGCGGCGCCATGTCTTCCTTTGTCATCGAATCTCCTTCCAGACGATTATACAAAGCCGGGCGCGAAGCGCCGTCAGGCCATCCCTCCATCCACCCGCCAGACCTGGCCGGTCACGTAGGAGGCGCCGTCGGAAGCGAGGAAACCGACCACGGCGGCGATCTCCTCGGGCCTGCCGAAACGCGCCATCGGAATGCGGCGCAGGAACTCCCGGCGCGGCTCCTCTTTCAAGTGCGCGATGATCTCCGTGTCCACGAGGCCGGGAGCGACGGCGTTGACCGTGATGCCGTGCGTCGCCATCTCGAGCGCGAGCGCCTTGGTGAAGGCGATCAGGCCCCCCTTGGCCGCGGAATAGTTGGTCTGGCCGACGTGCCCGGAGATCCCGCTGACCGAGACGATGTTGACGATCCTCCCCCACTTTCTGTGCAGCATTCCTCGCACAACGGCCTTGGTCATGCGGAAGGCTCCCTTCAGGTCCACTTCCAGGACCGCGTCCCAGTCCTCTTCCTTCAGGAACGGGAAGAGCGCGTCCTTGATGATGCCGGCGTTGTTGACGAGGATTTCGGCTCCGCCGAAATCCTCCGTAACTCGGTCGGCCAGGGCCCGGATCGCCGTCGGATCTCGAACGTCGGCAACGATCGCGTGCGCCTCGCCGCCGTTCCGGCGGATCTCCTCGGCGGCCGCTTGCGCGCGCGCGAGGTCTTTCTGGCACGTGATGACGACCCGGTTTCCCCGGGCGCTCAGCTCCCGCGAGATCGCGTAGCCGATTCCGCGCGAGCCGCCGGTGACGACGGCGGTCCTCACGTTGGGGTCTCGCATGGCATCATGAGCCTTGACGCAATATACGCGAGACCTCGGCGATGGCGGAGAGGGTCCCGGCGGGGTGGCAGATCACGCTCCGGTCCACCCACCTCAGGATTTTCGAGAGCATCTGTCCGGGGCCGACCTCGAGAAACACGCGGTGGCCGTCGCGAACCATCGCTTCGATCGTCGCGTTCCACTGGGTCGCGTGGCAGAACTCCGTGGCCAGGACCCGGGCGACGCCGGCTCCCGTGGGTTCCACGTTCCCGTCGGGCCCGTAATAGGGAAATGCCGGATCCCGAATCGACCGGCACGCCGCGACGACCGGCCCGACCGCTCGAGCCACGGGATCCATCAGTTCGCTGTGGATCGGCCAGTTCATGGTCAGGGAAAGGACGGTCAGGGCCCGCGGCGCGAGAGCCTGCAGAGCGGATTCGACGGCCGGCCTGGATCCCGTCAGGACGAACTGCGTGTTCGAGTTGACGTTGCCGATCCAGACGGGCAGCCCCCGGCCGCGCAATTCCTCGCAGGCCGCGTCCACGGCTTCCCGGCGCGCGCCGACGACGGCGCCCATCGCGCCGCGGATCCTGAGCCGCTCGGTCTCCCGCCAGACGGCGATCAGGACGTCCAGCCCTTCCTCGTAAGAGATCGCACCGGCGGCGGCCAGCGCCGCGTAGTTGCCGAGGCTGTAGCCCGCGGCGGCCGGGGGGGTCATCCCGTTGCGGGCAAGCGCACGCGCGGCAAGGGTCGAGACCAGATAAACGCCCGCCTGCGCCGCGAGATTCTCATGGAGGGCCTCCTCCGGCCCGGAGAAGAGGATCCTCCGCAGGTCCAGGCCGCACTTGTCCGACGTCAGGGCAAAGAGCTCGCGGGCCTCGGGGTCCGAGTCGTAGAAGTCGCGGCCCATCCCGACGAACTCCGCCAGCTGGCCGGGGAAGAGGAAGGCAGGGGGGTGATCCGGGTTAGTCATCGGCGGTTCAGAGGCCGCGAGCTCAGCCGACGAGCCGCGACAGGACGTCGGCAAGCGCGACGCAGCGCTCCCGGGCGAGCCAGCGCTCGAAGCGCTCCGGCAGCCCGCGCAGATTGTAGAAATGCACGAGTCTGACGAGCGGCTCCAGGGCCTCCATCGCCGGATGCTCGGAGTCGAACTCCCACGGGTGGAAGTCGAAGACGGCGGGCAGGCCGGAGTCGCGAAATCCGTCTTCCTCGCGCCGGACCCGCTCGGCCGAAAACATCCGGAAAGCCCAGCCTCCGCCCATCGGGATCGTGCGGCCGAAGCCGCGGCCGGTCAGCGGCGGCATCTCGACGAGCGATCCGCCGTTGACCTCGATCCGATGCGGCCCCGGCGGATTGTCCGGCCGGCCCAGCCGCGGGACCGCCGTCATCGAGGCATCGCAAAGGAAGCCCTCCTCCACCAGCACCGCCAGCGCCTGCTGACCGGCATGGCGGATGGACCATTCGGCGGCGCGGTAGGAGTCGGCCCGGCAGCCGCCGGCATCCTCCACGCGGTCCCGGGCGCGCCGTAAATCCTCCCGGAACTCCTCTGCGCTCATCTCGTCGGCCCGCCGGTGCAGGTCGCCGTGGACGCCGACCTCGTGCCCGCGCCGGGCCGCCTCGCGGACGAGGTCCGGATACCGGCCGGCGACCCAGCCCAGAAAGAAGAGCGTCGCCCGATGTCCGCCCCGCTCCAGCCGGTCGAGCAGTGAGAGGAGAGTCCTCTCGATCCGCGGGGGGAAGCTGTCCCACCGCCTCGGATCGGAGTAGTAGTCGTCCCCGCAGACATGAAACCAGTCCTCCACGTCGATGGTCAGCACGCGCGGAGCCCGGCCGGGAACCCGGAGAGGAGTGATCCTCGGCGTCATCGCCCGCATTCTAGCGATGAGGCGGCTCTCCTACTGCAGGAGGTCTGTAGAGTCGAGAGCGTCCCTTTTCCCGTAGAGTCAATCCAGGCTCAGGGAACCGTCATGCTCTACGTGCCGAAGGGCGAAAAGGTCCCACATTTCGAGCCGACGGCGGGTATCCAGGAAGAGCCGCGAGGAGTACTTGTCGTGAGAGACGGCTCCCGGGATCGCGAGCCGTCGCGCTGTCAACAGGCCCGCCGTTGTACCAGAGCCTGGGTGAGCCCGAGTTCTTGCCGCTGCCCGAGCATGCATTGCGCACGCGAATCTTGGCGCTCAACGCGTCGCCCGAATAGACCGGGGCGGAGAGCATGACCGGGATCACATCGAGCTTTGCGTTGCTGAATCCGCTGCTGCCGGAGACGCCCTTCACCTGCCCGGACCCGACGGGAGAACCATTCAAGGAGACCGTTGCCATCAAATCGAAGCGAATGCCGACGTTGTCACTGTTCCGGAGACCGACCCAGACCTTGAGCTGCGAACGCTTCCAGAGAATAAGTGCCTGCGGCCAGAAGGAAAGGTCTGGACCCCTTCAAAAGCACCGGACGACGGCCGAACACGTCGCCGTACAGCGCGCTGTACCAGATCGGCTGGTCGCTCAGGTTCTTAAAGAGCCAGAGGCGGCCTCCGAACCCCACCGCGTAGCGTCCGTCGGAGAGCCGCGCGGCTCCGTCGATCCGCCGAGTCGCTACCACCTGCGGCGGTTCCGCAAAGTAGCCGGTCCGGTCCCGATCGATCGTCCAGACCCTGCCGGACGTATCGCCAACGAGCAGGACCCCGGGACCGTGCGCGAGCCGTGACAGGCTGGAAAAACTCCCTCGAAACACGGCGCGCACGGCGTGGGACGAGCCATCGAGAATGTAGATGTCTCCGTTTTCCTCGCGCGCGGCGAAGTCTCGCCCACCCTGTCCCGGAGCCGGCGGGAGAACGGCGAGCGACCGCACCCAGATGCTGTTCTGGTTAAACCCATTGAACTTCCACTTTTCGCGCCCGGTCGCATAGTCGTAAACATAGACGGCGACTTCGACGGACGAGGAGAAATCCCGCGATCCTCCCGCGATGACCTCCGGCGTGCCGTCCCCCTCGATGTCCGCGACTTCCACCGACTGGAAGTGGACCCCTTCCGGCCGGTCGATGTTCTCCCAGACGCGGTGAAACGTGTTGTCTGCGTCGAACTTGTAGATCTCGACCACACCTTGGAGATTGTGTTCGGAGGCGACGACGATCTCCGCGCGGCCGTCGCCATCGATATCGACGACTTTGAAGTCCTGGAGCTGGTGGAAGCCGATCCCCTCGGAGACGGCTCTCGGCGCGAGCGCCCGATCGAGAACTACGAGCCGCCCGCCGTTGTAGCCGCTGTCGGATCCCGTGGAAAGGATGACGACATCGTCGATTCCATCGCCATCCAAATCTCCGATCTCCGGTCCGATGAACGGCCCGTCGAAATCCACGTTCACCCATTCCTCGATATCCGTCTCGCCGTCCACGATATGGAGATGGTCGGCGGCGCCAGTGTCCGCGCCCGTGGCCCACGCCAACTCGACCCGCCCATCTCCGTCCAGATCCGCGGACACGAGGTCGGGGACGTAGCGGTCCCGGGCATCGATTGTTCGGAGGACCGTCCCATCGGCGGGATCGCACACGAGCATCGGACCGCTGAAGCTCTGCGCGGCGAGAATCAGCGGCCGTCCTCCCGTGCCCAGGGGAATCGTTCTGACGATCCCGCCGGTCCCGCCGAGATGGGTCTGCCAGCGGATGGCGTGGGTGGTCACATCGTAGGCCGTCAGGAAGTATTGCCCCCACACCAGCCCGTACGAACCGATGAGCTCATCCTTTCCGTCGCCGTCGATGTCCAACGCCGTTAGCCAGGTCCCGAACGGCGTCGGGGAAGCCCATTGTACGGAGCGCGTGGCGACATCGATGATTTTGTCGAAGGCCGCGATTTCCAGTCCGGGGTCGTCGTCCATCTGTCCAACCACGATGTCGTAGCCTCTGACCCCGGGGATGCTGAACAGCAGGGAGCCGTCCGCGCGATAGACGTACAGATCCGTCAACGTCGTCACGAGGATCTCCGCGACCGCGTCGCCGTCAACATCGGCGACTCTCATTCCCTCGAGCGTCCAGTATCCGGCCGCTGTCTGGAACTGCGAAACCGGCCGCTTCGTCGCGAGATCGACGATCTGGATCGATCCATCGCCGAACAGGAGGACGAGCTGGTCCGTTCCCTTTCCCACCACGGAGCCGATGCCCATTCTCAGGATCGGGGACTCGTAGTAGGAGCTCACGAAGACCTGGCGGTAGTCCCTGGAAGCCGCGTCGTAGACGAGCTCGACCCAGTACGGCGGAAAGCCGAAACCAGGCAGGGGGATGCCGCCGGTGATGAGGTGCGGGGGAGACGGCCGATTCCAGAGGAGAATCCCGGCAACTCCGAGCGAATTGCCAAGATCGGCGTAGGCAAGGACTCCCGTCCCGTCGGTGGGCGCCGGACGGCCGGCGAGAAGGAAGAAAGCCGCGCTGAACATCGCTGCGGAAGCGCCGGCCCGAATGAATCCTCGACTCGCGGACTTCGGTTTGATGGCGCCTCCGGAAAGCTTCGCCATGGCAGCCTCCCTTCCGAGCGGGAGCAATTCGCTGGCCGATCTTGCTCGTGACCGAGCCCGGCGCACAAGATTCCATCGCATCAACCGTCGGCCTGCTCTGCGGGTCTCTCGCGCTCAGAGAAAAGCATATCGGGATGACGTGATCAATGAGCGATCGCACTACGACTAAAGTCGAATGCTCCTCCTGAAGACGGGCGCGGGGAGCCCGCCCCTTCCGAGGATCCGCTGGGCGGATTCGTAGGATCGTTCAGCTGCTGCATGGGGATCAGTCCGTCTCGAACACCTTGTAGTACACGGCGCCCCAGGAAATGATCCACGTGTCGCGGAAGGGGCGGTAGTGGGAGGGGCCTCCGTAGATCGCGCGCACGGGGACGTGGCGGAATCTCGGGACGAGAGGCGCGGCCTTGAGCAGGATCTCGGTCTCGATCAAGTAGCCGCGCGCCGAGAGCTTCAAGCGGCGCAGCAGGTCGGCTGAGACCACGCGGTAGCCCGACTGCCCGTCCTCGACCGCGTGTCCGGTCATGCGCGAGAGGATACGGCTGCCGATCTCGTTGGTGCGGTAGCGCACCGCGGGAGTCTCCTCGGGGCGCTCCATTCGCGAGCCGATGACGAAGTCGTCTCCCTCCCGAGCGGCCGCAAGCAGCTCGGGCAGGTCTCGCGGGTCATGCTGGCCGTCGCTGTCCAGAAAAGCCACGTGCGTCTCTTCGGAGGCGAGCAGACGCGCCAGCCCGGCCCGAATGGCGCTCCCCTTTCCGGAGTTCTCGGGCAGGCTTAAGACCTCCGCCCCCGCCTTCGCCGCGCATTCCGCCGTCCCGTCGGTCGAGCCGTCGTCCACGACGAGGACCCGCGGCACGTGCCGCCGGATTCCTCGAACGACCTCCTCGATGGTTTCCGCCGCCTGGTAGGCGGGCACGAGGGCCGCCGGCCGGATCTCTCGAGTCATCGTGCGATCTTAGCGAACCGTCTCGAATCGAGTCGCGCTCGCGATTCGCCACCCGGAACTGCTCTTGCGTTCTCCGAGAAGCTTGTGAAAAAGTTCACGAATCTCATGCCAGAGAGTTTCCTGCCCGTTCTCCTCCTCATGATCGTCGCCGCGGGAATCGCCGGCGTGATCCTGCTCCTCTCCTACGTGCTCGGCCCCAGGCTCTCCACGAGCCGGAAACTCGACACCTACGAGAGCGGCGTCCCCCTGATCGACGCCTCCCACAAACGCCTCTCCATCCGCTACTTCCTCGTGGCCATGGTCTTCATCCTGTTCGACGTCGAGATCGCCTTCATCTATCCGTGGGCGATCGTGTTCCGGTCGGCGGGGATATGGCTGTTCATCGAGATGCTCGTGTTCCTCCTGATCCTGGGCGTCGGATACGCCTACATCTGGAAGAAGGGAGCGTTCGACTGGTGAGCGGCCGGCGCTACTCCGTCGAGGAGGCCGGGCGGCCAGCCGAGTTCCCCCCGGAGGCCCGCGCGCGCATCGAGAAGATCCTAACGCGCTACCCCACGAAGCAGGCGGCGCTCCTGCCGGTGCTCTGGGTCGCCCAGGAGACGTGGGGCTGGATCTCGAAGGAGGCCGCCGAGGAGGTCGCCCGGATCCTGGAAGTGCCTCCCGCGCACGTGGACGGTGTCCTGACCTTCTACACGATGTTCAATCTTCGCCCGGTCGGAAAGAATCTGCTGCAGGTGTGTACCTCGATCTCCTGCCACCTGGCCGGCGCCGAAGGGCTCCTGGAGCGCTGCAAGAAGAGGCTCGGAGTGGATCTGGAAGAGACCACTCCCGACGGGAAGTTCACGGTGGTCGAGGTCGAGTGCATCGCCGGATGCGACCGCGCGCCGTCCATGATGGTCAACGACACCTACCACGAGCCGATGGACGAGAAGAAGCTCGACGCGCTCCTGGACAAGCTGTCGGCGGACGCCTGAGATGGACGAGAAGGTCCTCCTGGCGCGCGTCGGCCGCGAGAGATCGCGGGCGATCGAGACCTACCTGGAAGACGGCGGCTACACCGCGCTGCGAACGGTTCTGACCGGAGGCTGGACTCCCGAGAAGTTGACCGAGGAGGTCAAGAAATCGGGGCTGCGCGGGCGCGGCGGCGCGGGCTTCCCGACCGGCGTGAAATGGGGGTTCGTCCCCAGGGACACGAAGGGAAAACCCGTCTACCTGCTCTGCAACGCCGACGAATCGGAGCCCGGCACGTTCAAGGACCGCCTGCTCATGGAGGAGGACCCCCACCAGGTCATCGAGGGGATCATCCTCTCCTCCTACGCGATCAGGTGCCGCAGCGCCTACATCTACATCCGCGGGGAGTTCTATCTGGGGGCCCGGATCCTGGTGAAGGCGCTGGAGGAGGCGTACGCCAGGGGGTACCTGGGCGAGAACATCCTGGGCTCCGGCTATTCGCTCGACATCACGGTGCACCGCGGCGCCGGCGCCTACATCTGCGGCGAAGAGACGGGCCTGATCGAGAGCCTCGAAGGAAAACGCGGACAGCCGCGCATCAAGCCCCCCTTCCCCGCCGTCTGGGGCGTCTTCGGGGCGCCCACGATCGTCAACAATGTCGAGACGCTCGCCTGCGTCGTTCACATCGTCAACCGCGGTGCGGATTGGTTCGCGAAGATCGGAAGGAACGAGAAGAACTCCGGCCCCAAGCTCTACTGCCTCTCGGGGCACGTCAACCGGCCCGGAGTCTACGAGGCGCCGATGGGCCTGCAGATGAAGGAACTGCTCTTCGGAGCCGAGTACGGTCAGGGGATGAAGGACGGGAGGAAGGTCAAGGCGGTCATCCCCGGCGGCGCCTCGGCCGCGATGCTCACGGCGGAGGAGATCGAGGACTGCCCCCTCGACTTCGACGGGCTGGCCGCCAAGAAATCCATGCTCGGCTCGGCCGCCATCATCGTCATGAACGAGGACACCTGCATCGTGGACGCCGCGCAGAACCTCGCCAAGTTCTTCTCGCATGAGTCCTGCGGCCAGTGCACGCCCTGCCGCGAGGGGACGCCCTGGCTGCACAAGGTGCTTTCGCGGATCGAGGCGGGAGAAGGGCGGAACTACGACATCGACCTGCTGGAGAAGATCTCCAACCAGATGGCCAACGGGATGACCATCTGCGTCTTCGCCGACGCGGCAATCGCGCCCGTGCTCTCCTCCGTCGGCAAATTCCGCGACGAGTTCCGCTACCACGTCGAGCAGAAACGATGCCTCGTGGGCCCGCGCTCCCGCGACCGCGAGCTGGTGACGGCATGAGCGGGAAGACGCCGATCGCTCCGGGAGGCGGCGGCGCCATCCCCGGTCCCGCCGGGGGAGCGGCGCCCCCTTCTTCCCCGCCGCCTCCGGCGAAGGACACCTACACCGTGCTCTTCGACGGCAACCCGATCGAGGTCCCCAGGAACGTGAACCTGATCGAAGCGGCCAAGCTCGCCGGGATCGAGATCCCCCACTTCTGCTTCCACCCGCGCCTCTCCGTCGTGGGGCAATGCCGGATGTGCCTGGTCGAGATCGAGGGGGTCCCCAAGATCCAGGCCGCCTGCACGACGCCGTTGAAGGACGGCCTCTCCGTCAAGACGAAGACGGAGAAGGTCGTGCAGTCGCGCGCCGCGAACATGGAGTTCCTCCTCATCAACCATCCGCTCGACTGCCCGATCTGCGACCAGGCCGGCGAGTGCAAGCTTCAGGACAACTCCTTCGGTTACGGCGACCAGCGCTCGCGCTACGACGAGAGGAAGCGGCAGTACGCGGGTTTCGACCGGACCATGATCGGTCCGCACGTCATCGCCGACATGACGCGCTGCATCCAGTGCACGCGCTGCATCCGCTTCTGCCAGGAGATCGCCGGCACCGGGGAGCTGACTTTCCTGGACCGGGGCGGGCGCACGCTGGTCTGGACTCACGACGGCAGGCCTCTCGCCAACGACTGGTCCGCCTGCGCCGCCGACGTCTGCCCCGTCGGCGCGCTGACCGTCAAGGAGTTCCGGTTCCGCAGCCGCGTCTGGTACCTGGAGAAGGCGCGCTCGATCTGCCCGGGCTGCAACATCGGCTGCAACATCTCGATCGAGAACCGGGACTCGATCGTCTACCGGTTCCTGCCGAGATTGAATCCGGAGGTCAACGACTATTGGCTCTGCGACTACGGGCGCTTCCTCTCCGAGAGCCTGAACCTGCGCGAGATCGAGAGAGCCTCGGTGCGCGAGGGGGGCGCGGAGGCCGCGACCCACGTCCCCGGCGCGATCGAGAAGATCGCCGGGAAGATCCGGAAGACGGCGGAGTCCACGGGGCCGGCGGGCCTCTTCTTCCTGGGCTCGGCCAACCTCTCGAACGAAGAGAACTACCTCCTGAGGAAGATCGCCGACCACCTCTCCTGCGGCAATCGCGACGTGATCGTGGACGAGTCCCGACTTCGCCGCATGAAATCCAGGACCGTCTGGGTGGAAGGCGACCACGCGGGCCCCAACTTCGCCGGGGCGAAGGACATGGGGCTCTCGCCGCTGCCCGGAGGCTACGGACTCGCGGACGTGCTGTCGGGAAAGACGCGGCCGGAGGTCCTCCTCGTCGCCGACGCGGCCTTCTCGAAAATCGCGGAAGACCCGGAGAAAGTGGCGGTCCTTCGCCGGGCCGGTTTCCTGGCCGTCGCGGCGCGGACCGCCAACGCCCTGACGCGCGCCGCCGACGTGGTCCTGCCCGCGGCTTCGCTGGCAGAGAAGGAAGGCACCTTCACCAACGTCCAGGGTCGGGTGCAGCGGTTCGACCGCGCCTTCCTGCCCCCTTCCCCGGCGCGCGCGCCCTGGGAGCTCTTGCTGCTGCTGGCCGTCGCGCTGGGCTTCGGCGACCGCAACTGGACGCCGGCGGACATTCGCCGGCAGATCCAGGCGGAGGTCGAGGGCTACGCGGACGTGACGGAGGAGGAGCTGAACGGCGGCATCCTGATGAAGAAGGGCACCTTCGTCTCCGTCGGAGCGATCTGACTTGTCCGCCGCCGACTGGCTCATCCTCGCGCTTCGGGTCCTGCTTCCGCTGGGGGTGATCCTGACGGTGGTCCCGATGCTGGGATGGGCGGAGCGGCGGGGAGCGGGCCTGATCCAGGACCGTCCCGGCCCCAACCGGGTGGGGCCCTTCGGGCTGCTGCAGTTGCCCATAGACGCGGTCAAGTTCTTCTTCAAGGAAGACGTCATCCCGAGCAACACGGACAAGGTCCTCTACGTCCTGGCCCCCGGTATCGCCGTTTTCGCGGCGCTGACGACCTTCGCCGTCATTCCCTACGGCGCCAGCCTGCCGGCCGCCGGGCGGGACATCCCGTTGATCGGAGCGGACCTCTCGATCGGCGTGCTCTACGTCTTCGCCCTGACTTCCCTCTCGGTGTACGGGATCGTTCTGGCCGGCTGGGCGTCGAACAACAAGTTCTCGCTGATGGGCGGCCTGCGCTCGAGCGCGCAGATCATTTCCTACGAGCTGGCGATGACGACCGCGGCGGCGGGGGTGATCCTCTCCTCCAGCTCGCTGCGCCTGCCCGACATCGTCCATGCCCAGGAGTACCTCTGGTTGGGGTTCTTCCCGCGCTGGAACGTCGTGCCGCAGTTTCTGGGCTTCGTGGTCTTCTTCGTCTCGGCCTTCGCGGAGACCAACCGGGTCCCGTTCGATCTGCCCGAGGCGGACGCGGAGCTCGTCGGCGGATACCACACCGAGTACTCCGCGATGAAGTTCGCGATGTTCATGATGGCGGAGTACGTCAACATCGTGGTCGCCTGCGCGCTGACGGTCACGCTCTACTTCGGAGGCTGGAGCCTGCCAGGGTTCCACCCGCAGGGCATCGGCGGCGCGATCCTCTCCATCCTGATCTTCTCGGCCAAGACTCTCTTCTTCGTGCTCGTCTTCATCTGGGTGCGCTGGACGCTCCCCCGTTTCCGCTACGACCAGCTCATGCGCATCGGATGGAAGGCGCTCCTTCCTCTGGCGCTGCTGAATCTCCTCTGGGTGGCGGCTCTCATCCTGATGCGGTGGATGTGATGAGACGATTATCTGCACCGGGCTCCGGTCATGCTCGATCATGCCGTAGGGGAGGGGCTTGTCCCCTCCCGCCCCTCGTGCGCATCCGGCGGAGGCGGGCGGCCGCAAGGGCCGCCCCTACGGCGCGAAAGGCCCCGCGCCCGGGGGCAAGGTCCTGATGGAGCGGCTGGTCTTCGACGCGGCGGCGGCGCTGACGATCCTGTTCGCCGGGCTGATGGTCGTGCATCCGCACCCGGTCAAGAGCGTGCTCGCGCTGGTCGTCTCCTTCTTCGGGCTCGCGGTCTGCTACGTGATGCTCTCGGCCCCCTTCATCGCGGCGATCCAGGTCATCGTCTACGCGGGCGCTATCCTCGTGCTCTTCCTCTTCGTGCTCATGCTCCTGAACGTCGGCGAGGAGACCCGCGGGCGGGATCATCCCATCCAGCGCTGGCTCTCCGCCGCCGCGCTCCTCGTCTTCGCGGGACTGCTGCTCGGCCTGCTGCGCGCGCACGGAGAGAGCGCGCCCCTTTCGTTCGGCCCGCTCTCGGGAGACATCGCTCCCCTGGCCCGCCTCCTCTTCTCGCGGTACCTCCTCCCCTTCGAGGCGCTCTCGGTCCTGCTGCTGGCGGCGCTCGTCGGGGCCTTCGTCCTGGCTCAACGGGAGAAGGGCGCATGATCGGCTCGATCCCTCTCGGCGACGTCCTCCTCGCCTCGGGGGCGCTCTTCCTGATCGGCCTCGCGGGCGCGCTCCTGCGGCGCAGCGCGATCTCGATCTTCCTCTCGATCGAAGTGATGATGAACGCCGCGAACCTGGCGCTCATCGGTTACGGCTCGGCCATGGGCTCCCGCGAGGGGCAGATCGTCGTCTTCTTCATCATCGCCATCGCCGCGGCGGAGGCGTCGGTGGGGCTCGCCATCTTCGTGGCCCTCTTCCGGCACAAGGAAACGATCGACGTCAACAAGATCAACCTGCTGAAGTGGTGAGATGAGCGTGAGCATCCCCCTCTGGATCGTTCCGGCGCTGCCGCTGGCCGGGTTCCTCGTCAACGGATTGCTCGGCAAGAGGCTGGGAAAGAGTTTCGTGTCGGCGGTCGGCGTCGGGTCGGTCGGCCTGGCGACCATCGCCGCCTACGCGCGCCTGCTCCCCTTCTTCGCGGGGGACCACGCCGCGGTGGTCGAGAGGATCGCGCCCTGGTTCTCCGCGGGCGGCTTCTCGGCGGAGATCGCGATGCGCCTGGATCCCCTCTCGGCCCTCATGACCTCCTTCGTCACGTTCGTGGGCTTCTGGATCCACGTCTATTCGGTCGGTTACATGCGCCACGACGAGACAGAGGCGGGCTACGCGCGCTACTTCGCCTACCTGAACCTGTTCATGTTCGCGATGCTCACCCTGGTCCTCGCGCAGAACTTCGTGCTGATGTTCGTGGGCTGGGAGGGCGTGGGCCTCTGCTCGTATCTGCTGATCGGCTACTACTACGAGCGGCAGTACGCCGCCGACGCGGGGAAGAAGGCTTTCGTCGTCAATCGCATCGGGGACTTCGGGTTCCTGCTCGGCATGTTCGGGCTCTTCTCGCTCTTCTCCTCTCTCGATTTCGACACGGTCTTCACGGCGGCCGCCGCCGACCCCGGAAAGTACGCGCCTTACCTCACGCTCGTCTGTCTCTGCCTCTTCCTGGGGGCGGTCGGCAAGTCGGCGCAGGTGCCCCTCTTCGTCTGGCTTCCCGACGCCATGGCCGGTCCCACTCCCGTCTCGGCCCTCATCCACGCGGCCACGATGGTGACGGCGGGCGTCTACATGGTGGCGCGCTGCAACGTCCTCTTCCGCCTGGCGCCCGAGGCGATGGCGGCCGTCGCGGTCGTCGGAGCGGTCACGGCGATCTTCGCCGGCATCATCGCGGTGGCGCAGAACGACATCAAGAAGGTGCTGGCCTACTCCACGGTGTCGCAGCTCGGATACATGTTCCTGGCCTGCGGCGTCGGGGCCTACGTCGCCGGCATGTTCCACGTCCTGACGCACGCCTTCTTCAAGGCCTGTCTCTTCCTGGGCTCGGGCTCGGTCATCCACGCGATGGGCGGCGAGCAGGACATGCGGAAGATGGGCGGCTTGAAATCGAAACTGCCGATCACTTACTGGACCTTTCTCATCGCGACGCTCGCCATCGCGGGGATCCCGCCGCTGGCGGGGTTCTTCTCCAAGGACGCGATCCTGGGAAGCGTCTTCGAGCACGGGCAATACGTCCTCTGGGGCCTGGCGCTCTTCACCGCCGGCCTGACGGCCTTCTACATGTTCCGGCTGGTTTCGCTGACGTTCGAGGGGAGATTCCGCGGCACTCCCGAGCAGGAGCACCACCTGCACGAATCCCCGCCTTCGATGGCGGCGCCGCTCGTTATCCTCGCCATCCTGTCCTTCGTCGGAGGCTGGATCGGGCTGCCCCGGGTCTTCGGAGAGAACCTCGACCGGTTCAGCGCGTTTCTCTCCCCCATTCTCCTGCCGCTCGCTTCCCCCGCGGAGAGCGCCGAGCCGGGACTCTCGCACACCGTCGAGTTTCTGCTGATGGGCGTCTCGGTCGCCGCGGCCGTGGCGGGCCTGCTGGTGGCCCGCAGCTGGTACATCCGCGGGGAGGGACGAGTCCCCGACAGGATCGCCGCCTCGTTCCCGGCGGCCTACGCGCTCGTCGCGGAAAAGTTCCGCGTGGATGAGCTCTACGGTGTCCTCTTCGTCCGGCCGTTCGACTGGCTGGCACGGATGCTGTGGAAGGTCGTGGACGTCCTGGTCATCGATGGGATCCTGAACGCCGCGGCCTTCCTGGTCGAGCTGGTCGGGGACCTGCTGCGGTTCCTGCAGACGGGCAACGTGCGCAACTACGCATTGACGCTCTTCCTGGGCCTGATCGGGCTCATCCTCTTCGTCATCGGATTCGGGTACTGACGATGGACGCGCTCTTCCAGAACCACCTCCTGACCCTCGTCGTCTTCCTGCCGGCGGCCGGGGCGGCCTTTCTGCTGCTGTTCCCAGAGTCGGCGTCCCGCGCGTCGAAATGGTTCGCCCTGGCGGTTTCGGTGGTCGAGCTGGCGGTTTCGGTGCCGCTCTGGACGCGGTTCGACGTCTCGGCCGCCGGGTTTCAATTCGCCGAAAAGGCGACCTGGATCCCCGCGATCGGCATCTCCTACTCCGTCGGGATCGACGGCATCTCGCTCTTGCTGATCCTCCTGACCACTCTTCTGACACCGGTGTCGCTCCTCTTCTCGGTCACGCACGTCGAGAAGAGCGTGCGGGCGTTCTCGATTGCCTTCCTCGTGCTCGAGACCGGGATGATCGGGAGCCTCGCCGCGCTCGACCTCGCTCTCTTCTACGTCTTCTGGGAAGTCATGCTCGTGCCGATGTACTTCATCATCGGCATCTGGGGAGGCGCGAGGCGCATCTACGCCGCCATGAAGTTCTTCCTCTTCACGATGGCGGGAAGTCTCCTGATGTTCCTGGCGATCCTCTATCTGGCCGTGCGGCACCGCGCCTCGACGGGGACGTGGTCTTTTCTCCTCGCGGACTTGACGCGCCTGAGCTTCGCCCCTTCCACGCAGGCCCTCCTCTTCTTCGCCTTCGCCCTCGCCTTCGCGATCAAGGTGCCGGTCTTTCCGTTGCACACCTGGCTCCCGGACGCGCATACCGAGGCCCCGACGGCGGGCTCGATCATCCTCGCGGGAGTGCTCCTGAAGCTCGGCGTTTACGGCTACCTGCGCTTCGCGCTCCCTCTCTTCCCCGATGCCGCCACGCGCTACGCGCCGTGGCTGGGAGTGCTCGGCATCGTCGGGGTGATCTACGGCGCGATGGTGGCGTACGCGCAGAAGGACATGAAGCGCCTGGTCGCCTACTCCTCGGTCTCGCACCTGGGGCTCGTCGTTGTCGGCATCGGGGCCTTCACGGCGACGGCGCTCTCGGGCTCGATTCTCCAGATGATCAACCACGGCCTTTCCACCGGCGCGCTCTTCCTTCTGGTCGGAGTCCTGTACGAGCGGCGCCATACCCGCGAGATCTCGGCCTACGGCGGGATCGCGGGCGTCGTTCCCGTGACGACGGCCCTCTTCGTCATCGCCACGCTCTCCTCCATCGGCCTGCCCGGATTGAACGGTTTCGTGGGAGAGTTCCTGATCCTCGTCGGCACCTGGACCTCGCCGCACCGCTGGTGGTCGGTCGCGGCGGCCACCGGCGTCATCCTCTCGGCGATCTACATGCTCTCTCTCGTCCAACGGGTCTTCTGGAATCCGCTGACGCACGAGGAGAACCGCGCGATCCCGGAGATCCGCGCGAGCGAGCTTGTGGCGGCGTCCGTCCTGGTCGCGTTGATGATCTGGATCGGCGTCCGGCCCAACGACGTTCTCTCGCGCCTGGGCCCGTCCGTCGAGGCGGTGCGGCAATCGGTGACACAGAAGCGGACCCTGGCCGGAGGCGGGCGGTGGCAAGCCCCGCCCCTGCGGGACGAGGCCCCACCGCGGGCCTCGACGCTTGAGGTCATCCGATGAACGCATGGGCGCGGGACCTGACGGCGATCCTGCCGGAGATCGTGCTGGCGGCGATGGGTTGCCTGATCGTGTTGCTCGACGCCTTCGCGCCTTCGACGCGGCGCTGGTTCGCGACGCTGTCGCTGGCTTCGATCGCCGGCTCTCTCTACTTTCTTCTGCGGGCGCCGCTGGGGGCGGCGTTCGCCGGCCGCCTCGACACTTCGGAGCTGACGCGAGCGGTGGGGCTCTTCCTGGGCGCGACCGCCGCCATCGCGATCCTCGTGGCGAAGCCGTATCTCGCGCGCACGGGGCAGGAAAAGGGGGAGTTCTACGCGCTGCTCCTCTGGGGCCACCTCGGCGTGTCCCTCATGACCCGGGGGCTCGACCTGCTCACGATCTTCATCGGCCTGGAGACGCTCTCCCTCTGCTTCTACGTCCTGGCCGCCTTCTTCCGCGGGATCGAGGCCTCTTCCGAGGCCGGCCTGAAGTACTTCCTGACCGGAGCTCTCGGCTCGGCCTTCACGGTCTACGGCATCGTCTTCCTCTTCGGCAAGAGCGGCAGCGTGAAGATCTCCGCTCTGGCCGTGCCGGGGCTCGCCGGAGATCCGCTCGTGATCCTCGCCCTGCTCCTCCTCCTCGTCGGATTCGGGTTCAAGATGTCGCTCGCGCCGTTTCACGGATGGGCCCCGGACGTTTACCAGGGAATGCCCACTCCCGCCGTGCTGTATCTCTCGGTCGCGCCCAAGGGGGCAAGCCTGCTGGTGCTCTACCGCGTCCTTACGGCGGTCTTTCAGCAGGGAATGCCCGACCGCTTCCGCGCGGGAGTGGCCGCGCTCGCGATCCTCTCGATGACTCTGGGCAACGTCGTCGCGCTGGCGCAGCGGGACGTCAAGAGGCTCCTCGCCTATTCGGGCATCGCGCACATGGGGTACGTCACGATCGCGCTCGCGGTCTTCGGCGCGGATTCCCTGGCCGCCGTCATCGTCTATTTCTTCGCCTATCTCGTTTCCAACGCCGGCGCGTTCGCCGCGGTGGCGGCGCTGTACCGCGACGAGACGAAGCCGCATCCGATCGGCCTTCTCGCCGGCGAGGGGCGGCGCTCGCCCTTCCCCGCCGCCGTCCTCGCGCTGTGTCTCTTCTCGCTCGCCGGCATTCCGGCGACGGCGGGATTCATCGGGAAGTTCTTCGTCTTCAAGGCGGCCATCGAGCGGGGCTTCTACGCGCTGGCGGTCATCGGTGTCCTCAATAGCCTGATCTCGATCGGTTACTACCTGAAGGTCGTCTACCTGATGTACATGCGAGAGACCGTCGAGCCGGAGGGTCCGGCGCCAATAGCCATCGCCGACAGGCTGGCGTTGTCTCTGTGCGCCGCCGGGATTCTCGTCCTGGGCATCTTCCCCGCCCCGCTCTGGGACCTGGCCCGCCGGGCCGCTCAGACGCTTCCCTTCACGTCGCCGTAGATCGGCGGGAGGCTTGAGGTGAGGCTCCTCGTCATCGTTGTCGGCGCTGTCGCGGCGGCCATCGGCATCCTGGGAATCGCGGCTCCGGCGGTTCTCCTCGACTTCGGGCGGTCCCTCGAAACCCCCACTCCTCTGTACCTCATCGCCGCGCTCCGCGTCTTCTTCGGGATCGTCCTGATACGGGCAGCGGCCATATCCCGCACGCCCGCGACATTTCGAGTCCTCGGAGTCTTCCTCATCATCGTGGGCGTCGCCACGCCGTTTTTCGGAGTCGAGCGCTCACGGGCGGTTCTCGAGTGGTGGGCGGGCCGGGAAATGGGGTTCTTCCGAGCGGCCGTGAGTCTGGGCGTCGTGTTCGGCTTCTTCCTCGTCTGGGCGGTCACTCCTCGCCGGCCGATATCGAAGAGCTGACCTCCGCAGGAAAAGAAGCCAACGGCCCGCAATTGGACGGCCACGTTGTGGGAAGGTGACGCGCGACATGAGGATGCGCATCGCGCAACAGGAAGACGCCCCGCTCATCGCGGCGGCCGAGACCGAAACGGCTGGGACCCCCGGCCTTCTCGTCGGCCGCCCGGGTGAGATTCCCCCGAGCGCTTATGCCGCCAAGATTGCCGCTCTGGACCGGCGCGGCCGTTACATCGTCGCCGAGGAGGACAGCGCGCTCGTCGGGCACGCCTTCCTCGACCCGATTGGAGATGCTCGCCAACGCTCACGTCTTCCGGCTGACGATCGTCGTTCATCCGGGTCACCGCGGCCGCGGCATCGGGCGCGCGATGCTCGGCGACCTTCTCGCGTGGGCCGCGCGCGACGCGCGGGTCTCAAAGGTCGAGCTCCTCGTCCGGGCGACGAACGAACCCGCGGTCCGGCTCTACCGCGAGTTCGGCTTCTCCGAAGAGGGCCGCTTCCGGCAACGCGTCCGACAGCCGGACGGAACCTTCCTGGAACGACATTGCCATGGCGTGGTTCCCGTCGGGGAGCCGGCCACGGGTTCCTAATCAAATAAAGAATCTTTCCTGATTATCCTTACTTTATTAGGATAAACGTCATCTGGGAGACGCGTTTGCCGGCGCGATGAGATAGTCGGCAA
The DNA here is from genome assembly GCA_963837495.1 of uncultured Acidobacteriota bacterium. Classification (GTDB taxonomy): domain Bacteria; phylum Acidobacteriota; class Thermoanaerobaculia; order UBA5066; family Gp7-AA6; genus JAWOLE01. Next base: position 674,148 of record CAWINF010000003.1, read on the forward strand.
ATTCGCTGACGCTGTCGGTCTTGGACCAGAGGCCGACCTTGCCGGAGATCGGAGCGGGCAGCTCGTATTCGAGGAGAGCCTCGCCGTCGAGGAATCCCCGGACGGTGGCGCCCTTTGTCTCGATCTTGATCGCGTGCCACTCCTTCATTGGAATCGGCACGTCCCGGACCCCCTTCTTGACGAAGCTGCGCCTGCCCGAGATGAACTTCCAGAGAACGAGGTTGTCCTCCTTGCCGTTGAACCGCACCGCCCAGTAGTCGCCGTTGGGCTTCAAGTCGAAGAGGACCCCGGCGCACTGATCGAGCTGCCCTTCGAGGAGGCGGAACCGCATCGAGATCTCGCCGTCCCGGAAGTCTTCGATGCCGGCGGCGACCGCGTAGGGGAAGTAGGCGAATGCCTTGACGTTGTCGATGAATTCCTCGTGGCGGGAGCCGTAGATCCTCCGCGCCTTCTCGGCGAGGCCGCCGGCCGCTTGTCCCTTTCTCCACTGGCGCCCGTCCACCAGGACGACCTTCCGGCCCTCCTCCTCCGCGATCACCCAGTTGCCGACGATCGGGAGGAAGACGGAGGGCTCCGCGCCGGCCTTCTCCCGGGCGAGATCGACACGGATGGACCGGGGCCGGGCGGCCGGCGGGACGGCGGCGGCGGGGATGGCGGCGAGGGCCGCCGCGACGGTCACGGTGACACCGATTGAGCGACGAAACTTGTCCACTTCTTCCTCCTGCGGCCGCGAGACCACCAGAAGACCAGGCCGACGGCCAGCGGCCAGGCTCCGAAGAACAGCCACGGCGCCCCGCGAGGGACAGCCGCCAGCGGATAACCGGGATAGGCGGGCTCGGAGGCCGTCGCCGGCGGCGCGACACCGGCGAGCCCGTAGAGCTTCTCGAGGACGATCGCTTCCGTCGTCGAGCGAAGCATCGCGCGGCGCGAGCCGACCTGCCACCAGATCTCCCCGTAGTGGGCACCCGGCTCGAAGAGCCCCGCCTGCGTGCGTGCGGCGTAGCGGACGGAGAAGCCCGGCAGAACGCGGCGGAGCCTGCCGAGCACGCCGCGCTCGAGGTCGAACAGGCGCGGGTCCTCGGGCGCCAGATTCACCGACACCGAGACGGGCTCCTGGATTCTCTTCAATGCCGCCTCGTCGGCGCGGGAGAACGAGTTGCGGCGATCCTCGGAGAGGTCCCACGAGGCCCGAAGCGTCGAAGCGCCCCAGGCGGCGAAGCCCGCCGCGGCCAGAACAAGCGCGGCCCGCGCCGCGCGGACGCGGACCGGGCGAAACGAAGCGAGCCAGACGCCGGCCAGCGAGAGGGCGCCGGCCGAAGTTACGAGAAAGACGGCGGCGACCGAAAGGCGGAGCTCGCCGTGCTCGAAGACGCGCAGGCCCGCTGTCGGCGTGAAGCGCGCCAGGCCTTCGAGGAGACCACCGCGTCCCGCCGCCAGGAAGTCGAGAGCCCACGTCCCGAGAGTGAAGGCCAGCGTGAGGATCGCGGCGCTCGCGGCGCCACCGCAGACGGCCGCGGCCGCCAGAGCGACGCCGGTGGCCAGCAGGAAGCGAAGGAAGTGTCCCAGGAGCAGGTTGGCAAGCTCCGGGGCATACGCGTGGCCGCCGATCCCTTCCCAGAGGACCAGCGCCAGGGCCCCCGCCATCCAGGCCAGGGCCATTCCGCCGACGAGCACGACGGTCTTGACGATGAGCCTCGAAGGGATGGAGGCCGGAGACTGCAGGAGCAGATTTCCGGCGCCGCCGCGTTTCTCTTCCGAGACGAGCCGAATAGCCACGAAGGGATAGAGGAGGGTCACGATCAGGTCGTAGGCGCCGAATGTCGGAACGAAAACGCCGTCCAGCGGGGAGAGCCCCTGCGCGAGGGCGGCCGGACCGCCGGCGGCGCCGCTCGCTTCGGCGTAGAGGCCCGCCGCGTGCAGAAAGGCCTGACCCGTCAGAGGCCCGGCCGCAAGGAGCAGGAGCCAGAAGGCGCTGGACGTGACGAGCTCGCCCCACTCCATTGCCAAGAGCGACGCTCCTCCCCTACGAGGTGAGCGCAAGGAAGACCTCCTCGAGGCCGCCCTCGGGCGGCACGCCCGCCCGGCGGCGAAGCTCCGGCAGCGTCCCTTCCCCCGCGACCCGTCCGCCGGAGAGAAGCACGAGCCGGTCGCAGACGCGCGCGGCATCCGAGAGCTGGTGGATCGACAGGAACAGAGTCTTTCCCCGCACGGCAGAGGAACGAAGCACCCCCTCGGCCTCGCGCGACTGCCGCAGATCGAGGCCGTCGAAGGGCTCATCCAGCAGCAACAACGGCCGCGGAACGAGGAGGCCGAGCGCGACGAGCAGGCGCTTGCGCTCTCCTTTCGAGAGAGACGCCACCCGGGCCGGCAAGTGACACTCGAGGCAGAGAGCGGCCGCAAGCTCGCCGGGCCGCCCGCGCTGCGCCCCGAAGATCCCGGCGAAGAAGGAGAGGACGCTTCCAACGGATTGGTCCGCCCAGGGAACGATGCCGTCGGGAACGAAGAAGAGCGCCTGCTTGCGGGCGGAAGGCTCGAGAGTCCGGCCCCCCCATCCGACCCGGCCGGCATCGGCGGGAAGGACGCCGGCCAGACACTCGAAGAGAGTCGTCTTCCCCGCGCCGTTGGGGCCGATGAGGCCCAGGACCTCTCCGGGCCGCACGCCGAAGGACACGTCCTCCAGGGCCGCCAGGGCGCCGAATCGCTTCGAGAGGCCGTAGACGTCCAGGAGTAACTCTCCCGGCCTCGCCGACGGCCCGGGGCGTGCGGGGGACCGCGGGGTCCCCCGCAGGATCTGCCCCATCAGAACATGAGCCGGGCCGAGAACTGGAACATCCGCGGCGGATCGACGTTGGCGAACGCCGGGATCGCCGTGGCGGCGTTGCCCACGGCGACGAGCTGGCCGAACGTGGCGTTGGGCGTGTCCGTGTTGCCGTACACCGTCTGTCCGCGCCCGAGGTAGTTGCCGTGATTGAAGAGGTTGAAGCCTTCCAGCCGGAGCAGAACGCTCAGGCCTCCTCCCAGGCTCACCGGAGCCTCGAGGAAGGCGGAGACGTCGGAGGTCGGGCTGCCTCGAAATGCCGACTTGCCGACCACCACTCCGTTGATCACGGGGCGGTCGTTGTTCGCGCCGTCGCCGTTGTTGTCGACGCCCGTGGTCGCGTTGAAGGGACGCGCCGACGCGAGCTGGGTCAGGGTGCCGACCCGGATGTCGTACGGCAGCCGATAGGCAAGCGCGATGACCGCCCGATGACGCTGGTCGAGCACGCTCGGTCCGCGCTCGACCTCGCCCAGCCGCGCGATGTTGCCCTGGTTGGGATTGATGCCGTTGCCGTCGGGCTCGGTGGTGTTGGTGGCCTTCGACAGCGTGTAGCCGATGCTCGCATCCAGCTTCGAGTCGTGGTAGCGCAGCTGCGTCTGCAGGGCGTTGTAGTCGGCCTCGCCGAGGTTCATGAGCACGTTGACCTGCCGCACCCCGCCATTGACCGGCAGGATGGGACGCGTCGCATTGGCGGCGGCCACGCTCCGCGTCTGTCCGGGCGCCGTGCGGTCGAAGGGGGCCGGGGCGTTCAGGTCGACCGTGCGATCGATGTCGGTCAGGCGCTGATGCACGTAGTCGGCCCCGAGGATCAAGCCCGTGGCGAGCTCGCGCTCGGCGCCGATGGAGATCACCTGGCTGCGGGGATTCACGAGCTTGTCCGGATAGTTGGGGAGCTGATCGAAGTTCAGCCCGTACTTTGCGAACTGTGCCTCATAGAAGGCCCGCTGGCCCGCCTGGATCGTGATGTCGCGCGCCGGCAGCTGGAAGGGAAGCAGCGTCCTCGGATCGAACGACAGCGGAACGCACGTGAGGCAGGTCGGGAAACCGAGCTGCCCGGCCACGGCCGTGTATGTCGTCAGCCCGTCGAGCCCGTTCACCAGGTAGCTGGCGACCACGTTCGTGCGGATCTGCGTGTAGTACATGCCGTAGCCGCCGCGGATCGACGTCCGCTGATCGCCTCCCGGGTGCCAGCCGAAGCCGACGCGCGGGGAGACGTTCGTCTTGGCGTCGGTCAGGGTCTGCCGGTCGTAGCGGAGCCCGACGTCCACCGTGAGGTCGGGGCGCAGGCTGATGCTGTCCTGCACGAAGCCGGCGATGAGCCACTGCCCGAGGCTGTAGCTGTTGATCCCGAAATCGATCGGCTGCGTGTAGCTCTGCACGTCGTTCAGGCTCAGCTGATCGAAGGGAGCGGTCGTCGTGGACTTGAACGTGAACGTGCCGAGGATCGCGGTGCCGGGCTCGCTGCCCGTGCCGCCCGACCGGTGACGGACCGCGCTCGCTCCGATCCGGAGCGAGTGCATGCCCCACGACCACGAGAGGGTGTCCGCGAACTGGAACGAGCGGCTGTAGAGATCGGAGGCTCGCGACTGTCCGATGGTGAACGGCACGTTGCCGGCGCGCGTGTAGGTGGTGGACAGGTCCTGGGCTTCCCAGAGCGTGACCGGATCGCCATCGAGGTACGCCACCCGCGCCTCGTTGAAGAGGGTCGGCGAGAGTACCGCCGTGTGATTGATCTGGCCGGTGACGGATCGCCGCGAGTACTTGCGGGCGACGCTCGGCGCGCTCGTGCCGCCCACGGCGTCCTGGGGGTTGTCGTCGTAGAACCAATCCACGTTGAGACGGCCCATCAGGTTCTGGCTGTCGGTGAGCTTGTGGTCGGCCCGCGCGTCCACGAGGACCTGGCGGTAGTGCCCCACGTATTGGAGGCTGCCGTCGGCCGGCAGAACGAACGACGGGAGAGAGCTCGAGAGCTGGGCCGTGCGGTCCTGGGCCGTGTAATCGCCCGCGACGAAGAAGAAGGTCTTGTCCCGGACGATCGGCCCGCCGATCGAGGCGGAGCCCTGGTTCAGAGTGTCCGGGATGTCCACCGGGCTGACGGACTGGAGCGTGGTGGGCGTGACGCACGTCGAGACCGACGAGGGGCAGAAGTTGTCGGTCGAGAACGACCTGGCCTGCGCGCTGCCGCCCGGACGGGTCAGGTAGATCGCGTCGCCGTGCAGCGTGTTCGTGCCGGACTTGGTGATGAGGTTCAGCGCGGCGCCGGAGGTCCAGCCGTACTCGGAGGAGAACGAGTTCGAGAGCACCGCGATCTCCTGGATCGCGTCGATCGGCACCGTCGTCACCGCCGTCTGGCGGCCCCACCCCTCGTCGTTGCTCGCGCCGTCGAGCGTGAACGTGGTCGCCCGGCGCGAGCCCACGCCGGTGACGAAGTACGTCGAATTGACGAAGAGGTCTCCGGTCCCCTTCCCCTGCCGGAACGCCGAGTTGAGCAGGGGCAGCGTCGTGTACTTGCGGCCCAGGATCGGCGTCTCGTCGATCCGGGCGGCGTCGATCCGCAGGCCGAGTTGCGCGTCCGCGCGCACGCCTTCGGCCGTGCCGTAGACGGTGACCTCGCTCGTGCTTCCGGCGACCTCGAGCCGGACCTTCACCGTGGCCTTTTCGCCGTCGCGGAGCGTGAGGCCCGTGACGTCCCTGGCGGCGAAGCCGCTCAGGCTGACGGCGATGTTGTACACGCCGGTCAAGGAGAGGCCGGCCAGGGTGACCGAGCCGTCGGGGCCGGTAGTGGCGACGCGTGCTGCGCCGGTCGCGGTGTTGGTGACCGTCACGGCGGCGCCGGGCACGAGCGCGCCCGAGGGGTCGGTCACGATCACCACCATGGCCGCGTTGTTGGGCGACTGCGCCGCCGCGGGAAGCACGGCCAGCAGGACGCCGGCCAGAATCAGCAGAAAACGTTTCATCGCGATCCTCCCCCTGGGAGGCCGCGCCGGAAGAGGTCGGTGGCAGATTCCACGAGAGCTTGCATGATCAATATCCTTTCTCGTTGTCTCGTTTCGAGACCACACGCGACAGACGCGGCCGCCGGCCGTTGGACGGAACCGCGCGAGGACGGCGCGCGAGAAGGATCAGATCCGCAGAGAAAGGGAAAGAGGATCCCGGGGGAGAACGCAGCGGCTGGGAGCCGCCGTGGAACGCTCGGATCGGGCCCTGAAGAGGCGCTTCGATGGCCGGGAGACGAGGGCCGCGGCTCCCGGCGGGGCGGCCGGGGCGCTCTCGTCGGGCAGAGGCGTCCAGCGCCTCTCGCGAGAATCGAGACTCGAAGCCGGGAGAGACTCCGGCTCATCCGGCGCGGGGCGCTCGCCGGCCCACAACTCCCCTTCGCGCCACGCCACTGCCTCCGGCCGGCTCGATCGGTCGGGAAGGATCTCGAAGGAAGCGCTCGGCCCGCTCTCCGTCTCGCGGCCTCCGATCCCCATGCGAAGAACGAGAGCCGCGCGCGAGGCGCGCAGGTTCGGAACGCGCCACTGGTACGAGTGGTCCGACGCCGAGAGAGAACCGGTCAAACGCAGGGCGATGCGGCGCCCCCCGTCGAGCGACAGGAGCAGTTCCATCTCCTCGGCCTTCTCCGGCACGCCCGTCCACGACACCTCGACGACGCTTCCGGCCTGGAGCGCGTCGCCCGGCCGCGGCGCGGTGAACACGACGGACTGCGCCGCCGCCGGCGAGGACGCGGCGAGAAGGCAAAACCCGGCCGCCAAGCGGAAGAGAGACATTCCGGCGAGCCTAGCCGCGCCCGCCACCTCATGTCAATCCGACCTTCGTCTGATCCGCTTCTATTCCCTGAGCAAGACCGCGCGGACCGGGGAGGCGTCCAGGTCCCCGAAGGAGAGAGGCAGGGCGATGAGCCGGTAATCTCCCGGCGGCGCGGCGGAGAGGTCCAGGTTCTCGAGCACGGCGATTCCTCGGGAGAGCAGGGCCCTGTGCACCGGCAGGTCCGCCGCGTCGTCGGGGTCCACCGACATCGCGTCTGTCCCGACGAGGAGGGCCCCCCGGTCTGCCAGGCGGACGGCCGCGAGCGGAGAGAGAAAGGACTTCCCCGCCGTCCGGAAGAGGACCCGCGCCGCTCCGAGGCTCCGTCGCGGAAGAGCGTCGGGCCCCACCTCCCCGCGGCCCGGCAGGTCCACCACGCGCGCCGGACCGATGAAGGCGTCGAGAGGCAGTCGGCCGACCGGGGCGCCGTCGGCGAGAACATGGGACGGAGCGTCCACATGGGTTCCCGCGTGCGCGCTCATGGTGAAGCAGGTGGACTCGAAGAGCGCGCCCTCGATCAGGCGCGCGGTCTCCCGCCACCGGAACGCCACGTCTCCCGGCCAGACGGGGGTCTTCTCGTCGATGCGCCTCGAGACGTCGAGAATCCTCAGCGCATCCTGCGGACGGTCTTTGTCTGCCCGTACCGTTCGGCGACGTGAGGGTCGTAGCCCCGGTGGCCCGGGTTGATCGGGACCTCGCGGTACTCGGCGTCGCATCGGTAACAGATCGTAACCGGTCGCACCTTCGCCGCGACAATCCAATCCACCACGACCGAAGCGAGAAGAGCGGGCGTGAACCAGATCCAGCCGAACTTCCAGCCGACGAAGAGCGCGGCCGCCAGAGAGATGCCCATCAGGAGACATCCCAGGCGCTGATCGAAGTCCTTCTGAAGGAAGAAGGCATGGCCGCCGCAGAAGGCGCACCGCTCGACGCCGTTCTCGCCGACAACTCCCGCGAAGCTCACCGAGAAAGACCGCCCGCACTTGCCGCACGAAAACGATCCCTCTTCCCCGGCGCCCTGTTCGCGGCTCGTCATGCAGGACGGACAGTAGGTACGCGCCTTCACGCGCCTGAATCTATCCGATCGTTCCCGCCTCCGCGAGACTCCCGGCATGCGGCCGGCGTAACGAAGCGCAAGCGCCGCGAAAGCCTATGACGGAAACCCCGTCGCCACCGTCAGGTAGGAGGAGAGCAGCTCGCCGACCAGAACGAAGACGAGCGCGACATAGAGCAGGCCCGTCGCCGCCTGGTTGGATTTCATGTCGGCCGTCTTCCAGATGAAATAGGAGAGCGCGAGGGGTCCCACGATTCCCCAGAGCACGCGGAAGAGAAAGAAGAGAGCGTCCCGCTCCAGCGACAGGAGCGGCGCGAGGGCTTCTCTCGCGGGCGCAACCACGAGCGCGGCGGCGAGCAGCGCGGCTCGCGAGACGGCGAGCGCGGCGAAGAGCGCCGCCCCGCGCGCGAGCAGCCGGAAAGGAAGAGAACGAGAAATCAGGTACCAGTGGCCGAGGTTCATCGTCAACAGGACCGCACCAAAGAAGAGGCCTCCGAGCATCGCCCCGGCCGCCGTCCAGGCGTCCCCCGCCGGGCGGGGAGCGTGGAGCGCGACGCTCCAGAGCGCCGAAGCGGAAAAGGCGGCCCCCGCCGCCAGGACCGGCCGCGCCTCGAGCGCCTTGCCGGCCTGGGCCGCGCCCGAGTAAAGCAGGAGCAGCGCGGCGGCGACTCCGGTCCTTACGGATGGCAGTCCCGTCGGCCGAACCATCGCGGCGAGGGCGACGAAGAGGAAGGCCAGGACGCCGTGAAGAGAGAAGAAGCCCCTTCCGAGAGTCCGTGGGGGAAAGAACAGGAGCAGCAGGGACGTTCCCGCACCCGCCTCCAGCAGAAAGAGCCCCATGCCGCCGAGGACCATCGGCCGATATTAGTCTCTTGATTCCCGCTGTCCGTGTTCCGCGTCGGGCATCTTCGGACGCTCGCTAGGGAATCGGAGTTCGGGCAGCGGCGAGGATCTCCTCGGCAATCCGGTCCACGTGCGCGGTCAGCCCGTGGTCGCCCTCGGGGATCTCCACGAAGCAGGATCCTTCCGGAAGCCCGCCGGAATCCTTCCAGCGGCGCCAGACGCGCCGCACGATTTCGATCGGGACGCTCTCATCTCCGGTGCCCATGATCACGGTCACCGGCGTCGAAGGCGGATGCTCGTCCGCATCGACGCGGGCCATATCCTCGAAGAAACGGCGGTGGATAGGCAGCTCTCTTCCCTCGCCGTGATGAAAGAAGGCGAGCGCGTCGCCCGGCGGCAGCTTCTCGACCCACCGGCGGCCGAAACCCAGCGCCGGCGCCACCAGGACGAGCGGGGCCGCGAGCGCCGTCCGGCCGGCTTCGAGGGCGACGAGCGCGCCGAGCGAGCTGCCGACCACGACCGCGGGAAGGTGCTTCTTCAATTCCCAGGCGCCGATCCTCGACATCGCGCGAAAGTCGAGTCTTTCAAATGATGGGATGTTCAGATCCGGCGCGACGATTCGGAAGCCGCGAGGCCGAAGAATCGCCCTCAATGCCTCGACCTTCCGCCCATGGGGCGAAGAAGCGAAACCATGAAGATAAAGGACGTTCCTCAGACTGACCTCCCGAAGCGCCGTCAAGAGGGCGGTAACGTTCGACCCTCTCGGCGGCGGGCTCCCGAAGGCTAGCATTCCCTTTCCACGGCTGCCGCCCTTCGCAAGCTGAACTCCCGCCGTTTTCATGTCGACTCTTGAGACAGCTGGCAAGGAAATTAACAGATCCTGAATCACGCCTTCGATACCTAAGTCTAACCATACCTATGTCCAATGGAATCTGACGCGAACGCCCTTCATCATTGTGCAGGAAGCCGCAGCACATGAACTCACGAGACATTCCTGTCGTCTCTGCGCTTAGAACCCAGCGTTCAACCGATGAACAACCGGGAGGAACCGGGTATCTGACGGTCATCATCGCGAGTCCTCGAACGGAACTTCGCGGCCAGATGAAGGCGCAACTTCAAGGCGCCTGCTTCACGCACGAGGTCTCCCGGTGGGAATCCCTGGACCGGACGATCTCGAGACTCAATCCTGGGATCGTGCTGCTGGACGCGGAGCTGCTGCACTCGAGCGGAGTCACCGACCTTTCGATCATTCGCCGCATCAGCCGGAAGGCCCGGATCATCGTGCTCTCCCCGTCCCCGAACGACATCGAGGCCCTCGCGGGCCTCAGGGCCGGCGCCCGAGGCTACTGCGGGAGAGGAATCGGGACGGCGCTGCTGCGAAAGGCGGTGGACCGCGTTCGAGAAGGCGAGATCTGGGCCGAGAGGCGGCTGATCCCGCTCCTCGTCGAGCTCTGCGTGATGCCGCCGGAGGAGCTCTCCGAAACTGCCCCGCGGACCGACAGCCGCCTTGCCCTCCTGACACCGCGGGAACGCGAGATCGCCTGGCTCATCGGCGCCGGCGCGACCAATCGGGATATCGCCCGGCGTCTGCTCGTCAGCGAAGGAACTGTCAAGGCGCACCTTACAGCCATTTTCCGGAAGCTGGGGTTCTCCGACCGCCTCCAGCTCGGGCTCTTCGTGGCGAAGCCCGGCCTGAAAACCCGGAGCCGCCAATGATCTCTCCCTCGCTTCTCGCAGACCTCTGAGTCTGCCCGGGGCAGACCGATTCAGTCTCCGAGCGGCGGGAGAGTCGAGGACGCGGAGGCGCCCGGGCGGAGCCTGCCGGTTTTCATCCCCGAAATGTGCTAAGATCCTCTGCCAGCGAAAGAAGGAGGTCGGGTGCCATGAAAAGGTGCGTGCTTCTTGTATTCCTCTTGCCTCTGGCATTTCTATCCCACGTTTCGGCAGTAACGACCGGTCTCTCCATAACCAAAAGCTGTCCCCCATTCGCGTCGCCGGGCTCCACCTTCCAATGCACGTTCACGGTTCAGAACCAGGACCCGGACAACACCGTCATCAATCTCGCAGTTACGAACACGGTTCCCTTTCCGGGCGGCACCCCCGTGGCCGTCCCTTGCGAATTCCCCCCCGGGACCCCCGTGACAATCCTCCAGCCCCTTGGTGCGACGGGCGATACCTGCGGCGGCACCATAGACGAGACCGCGCCTCCCTGCGACCCGGGCGGCACTATCAGCTTCACCGACCAGGTCTTCGCGAGCGGCGATGACACCAACGGCGGCGGCCAGCCGCTTCCGGTGACCGGCAGCACCACGAATACGGTGCTGATCCTTGCCTGTACCCCTACGCCGACCAATACCCCGACCAACACTCCGACCAATACGCCGACGAACACGCCGACGAACACACCGACGAACACACCGACGCCGACCAACACGCCGACGAACATACCGACCGGCACGCCGACGCCGCCGACGACCATCCCCGTCGTTCCGACCCTGAACGAATGGGGCATGCTGCTCTTCGGGCTGCTGGTCGGGGGCGCAGGACTGCTGCTGGCCCGCAGACGCTGATCGCTGACTGACTCGGCCCAGGCTCGAGAACCGGATCCGCATGGGCGGATCCGGTTCTCTGCCCGGCCTCGCTCAGGGAGCGGCCGGGAAGCGCCCGCCTTCGCCACGGGAGTGGAGAAATGAGAATCCGCCGTTACCTTCCCGGCCTCGCCGCGGTTCTTCTGGCCGCCGCTCTTCCTCTTTCTTCTCGGGCGCAGGAGCGGACCGTCACGGTGGCGGTGGATGCCCGCGAAGCGCCCCGAAAGATCTTCCACGCCAGACTGACCATCCCGGCGGGACCCGGTCCGCTCACGCTCGCCTATCCCAGGTGGATCCCCGGCGAGCACGGACCAACCGGGCCGATCGCGGACCTGACTGGACTCGAGTTCTCCGCGGCCGGCAAGCCGATCGCGTGGAGCCGGGACCCGGTGGACATGTACCTCTTTCACCTGGACGTCCCCGCCGGCGCGGACGCGGTCGCCGTGACTCTCGACTACGTCTCCCCGGCCGAGACGACCGGCTTCTCCTCAGGCGCCTCGGCCACCGCGAGGCTCGCGATGATCTCGTGGAACCAGGTGGTCCTCTATCCGGCACAAGCGAAGCCGGACGAGCTGCGGTACACGGCGTCGCTCCGGCTGCCCGAGAGCTGGAAATTCGCCTCGGCGCTGGAGACGGACGGGCAGACCGCGGACAGGGTCCAGTTCGCGCCGGTGTCTCTGACGACTCTGGTGGACTCGCCGGTCCTGGCCGGAGCTCATTTGCGCGTCGTCACTCTGGATCGCGAAACCCCGGTCCACCGCCTGGACCTCGCGGCCGACAGCGAAGCCGCCCTGGAAATGAGCCCGGACCTGGAGGCGCAGTACCGTTCTCTCGTCGCCGAGACGGGAGCTCTCTTCCGCGCGCGTCACTATCGCCATTACGACTTCCTGGTCACGCTGTCGGACCACACGGCCCATTTCGGGCTCGAGCACCACGAATCGAGCGACGATCGCGTGGACGAGAGATCGCTCATCGACCCGGACCGCCGAAAGTTGATGGCCGGGCTGCTCCCGCACGAGATGACGCATTCCTGGAACGGGAAATACCGGCGCCCGTCCGACCTCGCGATCGGAAGCTTCCAGCAGCCGATGCGCGGCGACCTGCTCTGGGTCTACGAGGGGCTCACCGAATACCTGGGACAGGTGCTGGCCGCGCGCAGCGGCCTCCTGACGCAGGAGCAGTACCGCGAAGATCTTGCCCTCACGGCGGCCGAGATGGATCACCAGAGAGGACGCGCCTGGCGCCCTCTCCAGGACACGGCGGTGGCGGCGCAGATCCTTTACGACGCGCGTCCGGACTGGGCGGCATGGCGGCGCGGCGTGGACTTCTACCCGGAGAGCGAGCTACTCTGGCTGGAAGCCGACGCGATCATCCGCCGCGAGAGCCACGGCCGCAAGACGCTCGACGATTTCTGCCGTCTCTTCCTGGGCGGGCAGAGCGGTCCCCCGAAAGTCGTGCCCTATGCCTTCGAGGACGTCGTCGCGGCGCTCAACCGGATCCTCCCTTACGACTGGAAGTCGTTCTGGAGAACCCGCCTGGATTCGACCGGGCCGGCCGCGCCGCTGGCGGGGCTGACGGCAAGCGGCTGGAAGCTCGTCTACACGGACGCTATTCCGGACATGCAGAGAGCGGCCGAAGACGTCCACAGAGTCACCGACGTGCGCTACTCGCTCGGCATTTCGGTGCGCGACGACGGCACGATCCCCGACGTCGTCCCCGGGTCGCCGGCAGAGGCGGCGGGCCTGGGTCCCGGCATGAAACTCGTGGCCGTCAATGGCCGCCGCTGGAGTCCCTCCCTCCTGCGCGAGGCCGTCAAGCGGGCGGCAACTCAAACCCTCGAGTTGCTCCTGGAAAACGGAGAGTTCTTCCGGAGCTTCCGCATCCAGGGAGCCGGCCCCGAGCGCTATCCGCACCTCGAGCGGGACGCGTCTCGCCCGGATCTGATCGGGCAGATCATCCGCCCGCTGGCGCCTTCCGGCGGCGAGGCAAAGACAGAGAAGCCGGCACGTTGACGCCGGCTCTCCGGATGCGAGCGGCGCTTCTGGCTCTGGTGGCCCTCGGCGCGGCCGCCGTCTTTCTGTGCGCGTTGATCATCCGCTCCACGTTTCCGCGCGAGAGCGGCGTCGAACGCGTTTCCGGGATCGCGGGACGCGTCCGGATCGAAACCGACGCGCGGGGCGTCCCGACGATTCGCGCAGACGATCCGCAGGACGCGATTTTCGGCATCGGCTATGCGCATGCGCGCGACCGGCTGTGGCAGATGGAATTCCAGCGGCGCATCGGCTCGGGCCGGCTTTCGGAGATCCTGGGAAAGAGACTCGTCGAGACGGACCGCTTCCTGCGGACGATCGGGTTCCGGCAGGCGGCCGAGCAGGCCCTCCGGAGTCTCGCTCCCGGGGCCCGGGCGAGGCTCGACGCCTACGTCGCCGGCGTGAATCAGTTCCTGGCCACGTCCGGGTCCCGGTCCATCGAGTTTCGCCTCCTGCGATTTTCTCCCGAGCCCTTCACCGCCGCCGACTGTCTCGTGTGGGCCAAAATGATGGCCTGGGACCTGGCATCCGTGAACGCCGCCAACGAGATCCGCCGCGCCCGGTTCGTCGAAGCGCTCGGAGCCGGGCGCGCCGAAGAGCTTTTTCCGCCGGTCCCCTCCGAGCCGACGATCCTCCGCGACGACGAGTGGAAAACGATTTCGGATTTCGGACTCGGAATCCCGGGTTCGAAGGCCGGACCGGGTTCGAGTCCCGAGTCCCGAGTCCCGGGTCCCGCTCCGTGGATCGCCCTCGAAAACCGCTTCGCGCTGCTGGACGACCTGGGCTTCGGAGCGGAGACAGCGGGAAGCAATTCCTGGGTCCTTGCCGGCTCGCGGACCAAAACGGGACGGCCGATCCTGGCCAACGATCCGCACCTGGGACTGCGAACGCCTTCCGTCTGGTATCTGGCGCGTCTGGAGGCGCCCGGTCTCTCAGTCGCCGGGGCCACGCTGCCGGGGATCCCGGACGTGATCATCGGACACAATGCCCGTATCGCCTGGGGGCTGACGAGCCTGGAGCCCGACGTTCAGGACCTCTATCGGGAGCGGGTCGATCCGAAGGACGGCCGGCGCTACTGGAACGGCGGTGTCTGGCGGAATTTCCAGACGCGCACGGAGACCATTCGCGTGCGGGCAGGCCGGGACCTGGTCTTCGAGGCCCGCTCCTCGGTTCACGGCCCGATCGTCACCGACGCGCTGGAAGGAGCGAAGACGCTCGGCAGCCCGGCCGTGGCTCTGCGCTGGACGGGCCTGGACCCGCAGGACGCGACGGCGGAGGCGCTGGCGGCGATCAACGTGGCGCGAGACTGGAGCGATTTCCTGGCGGCGGCTTCGCGGTTGCGGTGTCCGGCGCAGAACCTCCTCTACGCGGACGTGGACGGGCACATCGGCTACACGGCCTCGGGCGCGATCCCGATCCGGCCGCGCGCCGGTGGGCTGCTGCCGGTTTCGGGCGAAGGGCCCGACGACTGGTCGGGCTACGTCCCCTTCGAGGAGCTTCCCCGCGTCCTGGATCCTCCGCGCGGTTTTCTCGTCACGGCGAACAACCGCGTCGTCTCGGAACGCTATCCGCATCCGATCACGGGTGACTGGCCCCAGCCGTATCGCGCGCGGCGAATCACGGACCTCCTTCTCTCCCGCTCGGTGTGGGCGCCGGAGGAGCTCGGTGCGGTCCAGCTCGACCGGGTCTCGTATCAGGCGGCCGACCTCCTGCCTCTGTTGCTCGACGCGCGCCCCGCCGACGCCGCTTCGGCCCGGGCACTGGCGGATCTGCGGACCTGGAACCGGGAATTCTCTCCGGATTCGGCGCCGGCCTCCGTCTACGCGGCCTGGTACGCGAAGCTCTCGGAGATGCCGCGGGACGAGTTGAAGAACGTTCCGGCCGGCAACGTCCGGTCGAGGTTCCTCCTGAACGCGCTGTGGGCGGACTCAGCCTGGTGCGACGACATCCGCACGCCCCGGAGAGAAACCTGCGCCGATTTTAAGGCCCTGACCCTCACCGGAGCCCTCTCGACTCTCCGTCGCCGCCTCGGCGAGAACCCCTCCCGATGGAGATGGCGGCGCCTCCACCGCGCCCGCCTCCCTCACGGCGTATTCGATCGCGTCCCGCTCCTGCGCGCGCTCTTCAGCCTCGAGACGGGCGCCGGCGGCGACGCCTCGACCGTGAACGTGGGAGCCTACCGGCGGGATGGGTCGTTCCTCATGACCGATGGGCCGTCGTACCGCCAGATCCTGGACCTCTCGGACTTCTCCCGCAGCCTCTACGTCCAACCGACGGGCCAGTCCGGAAACGTGTTCGACCGCCGCTACCGGGACCTGCTCCCCCTCTGGCGCGATGGGCGCTACCTCCACATCGGGGAAACCCCCGTCCACACCCTCTCCCTCGAGCCCTGAAACCGGAATCTGAAATTCGGAATCTGGAACCGGCGGATCAGGGCGTCGGCGCCAGGGCGCCCAGACGCGGGGCGGGACGCTCGTTGGGACCGTCATCGCGGATCTTGCCGTCGAGCAGCCGGACGATCCGGTGCGCGTGCGCGGCGATGTCCTCCTCGTGGGTGACGAGGACGATCGTGTTGCCGCGAGAGTTCAACTCGTCGAAGAGCGCCATGATCTCGTTGCCGGTCACCGAGTCGAGGTTGCCCGTCGGCTCGTCGGCCAGGAGGATCGAAGGATTGTTGACGAGGGCGCGGGCCACCGCCACGCGCTGCCGCTGGCCTCCCGACAGCTCGTTGGGATGGTGGCTCATCCTGTCCGCCAGCCCCACCGCTTCCAGGGCGCGCGCCGCCCGGTCGCGGCGGTCCCGCCGGGAGAGGCCCGAATAGACGAGCGGCAACTCCACCTGCTGGAGCGCGCTCGTGCGAGGCAGCAGATTGAAAGTCTGGAAGACGAAACCGATCTCCTGATTGCGGATCGCCGCCAGCTCGTCGTCGGTCATGCGGGCGACCTCCCGGCCGTTCAGGACGTAGGAGCCGGAGGTGGGCGTGTCGAGGCAGCCGATGAGATTCATGAGAGTGGACTTGCCGGAACCGGACGGGCCCATGATGCCGAGGTACTCGCCGCGCTCGACGCCCAGCGTGACGCCCGAGAGGGCATGGACCTTCTCTTCCCCCATTTCGTAGACCTTCGTGATGTCTCGGATGTCGATCAGCATGAGCGCCTCAAAAGATCGCGTTCCAGCCCACGCGGACCGCCACGGTCAGCAGCCAGAGGGTGACGATCACGCCGGCGGCCGCGCCCCGCCTGACCCTCGCCGCCGCGGCAAAGCCGATGACGAGAAGGCAGAGCGACCAGAGCGCGAAGATGTCGAAGGACTGGAGGAGAGCATGAAGAGGCTTCGAAGACCCGCTCGGGACCAGGAAGCCCAGGTTCGAAGTCAGCAGGTCTCCCAGCGCCTGGGGATTCACGGTCTCCTGCCGGGTGATCAGGAAGAGGAGGAGCGCCGCTTTCAAGACGCCCGGCAGGAACGCGTGCGTGGTCACGCCGAAGGCCTGGGAGAACCGGCTGTCCCAGCCGAAGGCCTTCAAGGACCCCCAGATCACGACCGCGACGAGGAGGCTCGTCCCCGCGGGACCCAGGACTCCGAAGACCCAGGCAAGAACGCCTCCGATCTTCTTCTGCCGTTCGATGATCGAGGCCATCCGGTCTTCCGGGATGGACTGCCCCCGGCTCTGCAGCGCCTGCCGGATCGCCTGCTCGTAATCGATTCGGGGCAGGAGGACCGCCGTGACGCCCGCCGACAGAGCCGTCCAGAGCAGGAGCGGCGCGATCCATGTCGGCCACCGCGCGATCGATCCGAAAGTCGCGACCGGCGAGAAGAACACGCCCGCAAGACGGGCCAGGCCAGCGTCGGAGGGTCTCGCTTCGGAGGATGGCGGGACCGCGGTCTCGCTCGCGACCATTCAACGCCGGTCCGCCGCGATTCCGGTCAACGGAGGGGGGGCCGACTCGGGCAGCCCTTCGACCTGTACTCCCGTCCAATCCAGGATGTCGGCGGTCGCGAAGTGATAGGCGGCCAGGGCCTTGCGGTAAACCGTCAACGCCTGCAGCTCGGTCGTCCGCGCCGCGGAGAGGTCCCGCTGGATCTGCGTCACCTCGAAGGAGGTCGACATCCCGTTGTCGTATTTCTTCTTGACCGCGTCGAGATTCCTCTCGGCGAGCTCACGCCCCTTCGAGGCGGCGACGATCGAGCGGCGGGCCGTGTCGATCGCGCGAGCGGCCGCCCGCACTTCCACGACGACGTTCTGCTCTGTCGTGGTCAGGCGGGCCTTGTCGGACTCCCAGAGATACTTCGCGGCGCCGTAGGCCCCCCGGGCCGCGCGGTTCAAGATGGGATAGGAGAAGTTCAAGCCGACCGACCAGTTCTTGAACTTGCGGTCGATGACCTGCTGGAAGGCGTCGCCGAAGTTTCCCGTTGAGAGGATCGCGCCGGTCGTCGGGTCGTGCGTCGTCCCGCCGATGCCCGGGTTCCCGTAGCTCGCGGTCAGGTTCAACCCCGGCAGGACCTGGTTCTTGTAGTAGTCGTACCGGATCCGGTCCGAATCCACGAAGTAGGAGAGCGAAAGGATCTCGGGCCTGCGCGCGAGCGCGGTCTTCGTTCCTTCTTCGACCTGTATCTGGACGTCTTCTCCGCGCACCTGGTCGGTCGGAACGATCGGGGTGGTGGACCACCGGACGGGATCCACGTTCAGGAGGCGCGTCAGGCGGTCCTGGGCGTCTCCGATCAGGCCCTCGGCCGTGATGATGTCCTGCTCCGCCGTCGCGATCCCGACCTCGGTCTGCGTGATCTCGATCGGCGCGAGAGAGCCAACGTCGATCTTGATCCGCGTGATGCGGTTCAAGTCCTGGGCGATCCGGAGGGATTCCTTCTTCACCTCCAGGTTCTGGAGCGCGTACACGAGGTCCCAGTAGGACTGCTCGACCGAGTTGACGGTCGTCTGCACGCTGCGGACGAAATCCTGATAGGAGGAGTCCCGCGTGTTGCGGGCGATGTGGATGAGCCAGTTGGTCGTCCTGGGGCCGAAGTTGCGAAGCAGCGGCTGATTCATCGACAGCGTCAGGCCGCTCGAGTAGGACGGGTTGACGAAGGAGAAGGTCGAGTTCGTCGTCGTCTTGTTTCCGGTGAAGCCGAGCGTAAAGATGCCTCCCGTCGGGGCGAGCTGGCTGACCTGCGCGCGGGCATCCGTAAAATCACTCGTATTCACGTTTGCGCCGACGAGGGTGGAAGTGGCCGGCTGCTCCGTGTGCGAGCGGGAGATCGAGGCGTTCACGAGCGGATCGTAGATGCCCATATTCTGAAAGAGCGAGAACCTCGTGGACTCGGCGGCATTGACCGTGACGTTCAAGTCCTGGTTGTTGGCGAGCGCGAGACCGATCGCCTGGTCGAGCGACAGCGGAATGCCCCCCTGCACGGCCGGAGGGAGTTCCCTTACGTGTTGCTGGCCGGAACGGGCCGAAACAACCGGCTTTTCCTGTGCCGCGGCAGCCGGAGAGACCGCCGCGAGCCCGATCGCGGCCACGGCGGGCAGAGCCCTCCACCGATTCGGGAACCTCTTCATTCCGTTACTCCTTCGTCAAGCTTCTTACGCAATCGCGGGGGTAAATGTTTCTCCGGTCCGGCCTGCCTGGGGAGCTTTTCGGGGGACCTGCTGCATCATAAACCAGCGGGCTTCTCACGGCCGGAGCTCCCCCGGATAGAAACAGGCCGCCAGACGGCCCGGCGCCAGCGGAAAGAGCGGCGGCAATTCCTCGCGGCAGCGCGGGCGGGCGATCGGGCACCGCGGATGAAAGGCGCAGCCGGAGGGAGGCTCGGCCGGCGAAGGAGGCTCGCCCGGAAGAATCACGCGAACGCGCCCCGACAGAGGATCCGGTTCGGGCACCGCGGAAAGAAGCGCCGCCGTGTAGGGATGAAGAGGACTCGACGACACGAGGTCCGCCGGCCCCTCCTCGACGATCCGTCCCAGGTACATCACGGCGATGCGGTCGGAGACGCGTTCGACCGCCGCGAGATCGTGCGAGATGAAGAGATAAGAGAGGCCGTTCTCTTCGCGCAAATCGAGCAGCAGGTTCATGACCTGCGCCGCGACCGAGACGTCGAGCGAAGACACCGGCTCGTCGCACACCAAGAATTTCGGGCGCGTGGCCAGGGCCCTCGCGATGGCGATCCGCTGCCTCTCTCCTCCGGAGAACTCCGATGGGAAGCGGGAGGCCGCTTCCGGAGAGAGACCCACTTGCGAGAGAAGCTCGGCGACGCGGGCTCGCATCTCGCGGCGGGGCGCGAGTCCCTGGACCCGGAGAGGCTCGGCGATCTGGTCCCCGCAGGTCATGCGGGGATTCAGCGACGTCTGCGGGTCCTGAAAGACCACCTGCAGGTCGCGGCGGTGGCGGCGAAGCGTCCCCCCCGAGAGCGCCAGCCAATCTTCGCCGTCGAACCAGACGCGCCCCGAATCGGGCTCTTCCAGCCGCGCGATCAGGCGGCCTGTCGTCGTCTTGCCGCTGCCGGATTCGCCGACGAGTCCGAGCGTCTGGCTCCGGCCCACGCGGAGGCTGACGTGATCCACCGCGGTCATGCGCCCGGCCGCAGCGCCGAAGACCCCCCGGCGGATCGGATAGGTCTTGGTGATCTCTTCGACGCGGAGCAGCGCGTCCGATTCGCTCACGTCTTCTCTCTCGACTCCCCGCTTCCGGCTCGCGGCTCGTAAAGGAAGCACCTCGCGAGAGCCTCTCCGGCGGGGTAGAGCGCCGGCTCGGACGACTCGCACGGGGCGAAGCGGTCCGGGCAGCGAGGCGCGAACGCGCAGACTCCCGAAGGACGAAAAGCCAGGTCCGGCACCGTGCCGGCGATCGCCCGGAAGCGCCGCTCTCGCGGAGAGCCCGAAGCCACGATCCGGCGAATGCAGTCGAGCAGGCCTCGCGTGTAGGGATGACGAGGCGACCGGAAGAGATCCGCCGTGGTCCCTTCCTCGGCGACCCGCCCGGCATACAGGACGAGGGTCCGGTCGGTGTGGCGAGCCACGGCCCCCAGGTCGTGCGTGATCAGGAGAAGCGCGAGGCCCCGGTCCCGCCGCAGCCGGTCCAGCAGCTCGAGGACTTCCGCGGAGACCGTGGCGTCCAGGGCGGTCGTCGGTTCGTCGGCGACGAGGATCGCGGGATTGCCCGCCAGCGCGATCGCCAGCATTGCGCGCTGCTTCAAGCCCCCGGAGAGCCGGTGAGGATATTCGCGGAGTCCGCGATCCGGATCGGGAAAGGAGACCTCGGCCAGGAGCCTCCGCGCCGCCTCACGCGCCTGCCCCGAAGAGCAATCCCGATGGAGCCGGATCGCCTCGAGGATCTGGGCTCCGATGGTCTGCACGGGATCGAGAGCGGCCGCCGGCTCCTGGAAGACGACGGCGATCTCGCCCCCGCGCACCTTTTCCCACTCGGATTCCCTCAAGAGTCGCAGGTCCCGCCCGCGGCACGCGATCGTTCCGGAAACGCGGGCCGCTTCCGGCGTGAGGTTGACGAGCGCCCGGCCGAGCAGCGTCTTTCCGCATCCCGTTTCGCCGACCACCGCGAGCGACTCCCCTTGCCGCAGATCGAAGCTCACGCCGTTGACCGCCGGCCGCCACTCTCCCCCGATGGGAAGTTCCACCGTCAAATTGCGAACCGACAGGATGGGCGGACTCACGGAATCGAGGGAATTGACGATTGACGATTGAGGATTGACGATTGAGGACCCCGGTCCTGCTGAATCGACAATCGGCAATCGACAATCTTCAATTCTTTTTCACTGCCTCCAGCTCCCGCACCTTCTCCGCCACGTGGCGAAAACCGGCATCGAGCCCGTAGACGTCCAGGAACGTCCGATAGGCGTTGTCCAGATCGCCGGTGGACTGGTAGACGCCCGCCAGATCGTAGAGAAGCCCCACGGTCTCCGTCTCCTTGACGTCGCGAGTCTCGAGCCCCTTGCGATACCACTTGATCGCGAGCTGTGGCATCCCCTTCTCAAGGAAACAGAGACCCAGCATGCTGCAGCACTCGACGGCCCGTCCCGGGTCCTTGCTGGCGAGCTGGAACTCCGCGATCGCTTCATCGATCAGTCCCATCTCCTTGTACGCGATGCCCAGGTTCGAATGGGTCTCGTAGTCCTCGGCGGAGAGCTGCTGCTCCACGCCTTTCTTGAACTCGCGGAAGATCTCCTCGAGGGACGCCTCGCCTTCCGGTCCGGCCATCGCCGGAGCGTTCGGGACGGACGCCTGCTCCGCGAGGTCCTTCTCCAGCTCGTCGGCCAGGTTGAAGAACTGCTGCTCGTCGGCAAAGAGGCTTTGCTCGTCCACGGAGGGAGCCTTCGGGGACGGAAGAGGAGGAGCGCCCCCCGCTTTTCGCATCTCTTCGCCGAGCAGCGAGTCCAGCCCTTCGTAGGAGACGGGCGCCGATTCCGAGGTCAGGAGAGAGGAGAGAGCCTCTTCTCGGTCGGCCGCCGGCTTCGGAGGAGTCGCCACGAGCGCCTCCGGCTCGAACCCGAGTGAATTGGACCCGAAGTCCTCGAGGAAGTCACCGGCGGGAGCCGGACGAGGCTCGACCGGAAACTCCTCGAAGGGTTCCGCCGAAAGCGGGGCCGGGGGCGCGGGGGCCGGCTGGGAGAGTCCGAGCCTGGCCAGAGTCGCTTCGGCGCGGTCGCTCTCTCCCCGCGCTCGATAGAAGTCCGCGAAGGATTCGGCCTCCTGCGCCAGCGCCGGGTTGCTCGAAACCGCCATCAACTCGAGCAGCCGTTCGCGAGCGTTCGCGAGGTCGGGACGCTTGCGGGCGACGGCTCGCAGCCTCTCCACGGCCTTGTCCATCAGCCCGTAGCGGGCGAAGATCTCCGCCTCGACGATGAGCGCCTCCAGCTCTTTCTCTTCCGCGGATCCCGAGGAGACGAAAGCCGGGACGGGCCCGGCAACGGCCGGCTTGCCGGAGGGGGGCCCGGGGAGCGCCTCCTCGAAATCCACGATGATCTCCGGAGGCTCCGGCGGCCGGGACCCGGAGCCTTCCGCGGACTTTGAAAGTTCTGCCAGCCGGGCGGCGGCTTCCGGGTTCTCGGGAGCGGCCGTGGCGGCCAGTCGGTAGTTCTCGATCGCCGAAGCCAGGTTGCCGCGGCGCTCGTCTTCCCGGGCCAGAGCCAGGCGGGAGCGCGCGGCCTCGGCCGTGTTGCCCTCCGCCTCCCGCACCTGGGCCATCTTCAGCAGGGAATCGCGATGAGCTTCCTCGACCTGAAGGATCGTCGAAAGGTAACCCGCGGCCCGGGCGAAGTCCCCCGCGGCCGTGGCGGCATCGACCAGAGGCGACACGTCGGCGAGAGCGGCCTCGAAGTTCGCTTCCGCCAGATGAGCCCGGCAGAGCGCCAGACGGGCCCCCGGGTGGGCTCCCTCCAGCTCGATCGCCTCCTCGGCGGTTCGAACGGCATCGGTCTTCTGGCCGAGCTCGAACTGCGCCTCGGCCATCAGGGCGAGCGTGTCGGCGGTGCGCGGGGCGACCTTCAGAATCGCCTGGGCCGCGGCGGGGTTCTTCTGGGTGAGAAGCGAGCGCACCAGCGTGTTGCGCGCAGCGACGTCCTGGGGCGAGAGCTCGAGAGCCCTCTGAAAGACCGCTCCCGCCTCGTCGTGCGCCCCGCGACGCAGGAGCATGGAACCGACCAGGCCGTACTGCATCACCGCGTCGTCGAGCTGGTCGACGCTGCGGTAGAGATCCGCCAGCCGCACCTGGATCTTCAGGTCGTTGGGATCGACGGCCGCCATCTTCTTGTAGGCGGCGATGGCCTCCTGCGGCTGGTCGTTCTTCTGATAGTGGTCGGCCAGCACCTGATACTGTGTGCGCGCGTCCTGAGCGAGCCCCTGCTTGGTGTACAGGTCCGCCAGACGCTCGTAGACATCCAGGCGAGCCGGGTCGATCTTGTTGATTTTCTTGTAGATCGCGATCGCCTTGAGAAAGAACCCATCCAGGGAGCAGAACTCCGCGATGCGGGTGAAGAACGGAATCGAGTCGTCCGCACGGTTCATGCGGACGTACAGATCGCCGACCTTGTTCAGGGTCGAGATGTCTCGGGGGTTCTCTTCGAGAAGGCGCAGGTAATCCTTCAGGGCCTGATCGAACTTGCCCCGGGCGATGTTCTTCTCGGCGGAACGGAGGAACTGGTCGCGCGTCGGCACTACCGAAATTCTAACTCCGATGACTCGGAGACAGGTGGCCCAAACGCGCGCACGTAACTGCGCGCAAAGGATTTAGCTCCAGAAGAGCTCGAAGCGGCTTTCCGCGGACGTCTCTCAAGGCTCATTCCGGCGCGATTAGACTGTCGAAGCGGACGGGGTCGGAAGCGTCCAGGACGACCCCATGGTACGTCAGGCGGTGCTCGGGACAGGGCCCGGCGGCACGCAGCGCCTCCCAGTGCTCGGGAGTCCCGTAACCCTTGTGGTGCTCGAAACCGTAGGCCGGGTAGCGCGCGCCGAGTTCGTCCAGAAGAGCGTCGCGGTAGACCTTCGCGATGATCGACGCCGCCGCGATCGACGAGCAGAGCGCATCGCCGTGAACGACCGGGAGCTGCGGACGACGCAGGCCCGGGACCGAAACGGCGTCCAGAAGGATCGCGTCCGGCTCGGGCCGCAGGGCAGCAAGCGCGATCCGCATGGCCTGGAGGCTCGCTCTCAGGATGTCGCGGTGGTCGATCTCCCGGGCGCTCACGACGCCGACGCCGACGGCGAGCGCGCAGCGGCGCAGCTCCGCGTCCAGGCGCTGCCGGCAGGCCGCGTCAACCTTCTTGGAGTCGTCCAGACCCGGGAACACGCAGCCTTCGGGGAGGATCACCGCCGCGGCGACCACGGGACCCGCGAGCGCTCCCCGCCCGACCTCGTCCACGCCGGCCACCAGGCGATAGCCGCGGCGGCGCAGCTCCTTCTCGAGGCGGTCGAGCTCGCGAAGACGCCCGAGCTCGGCGAACAGCGCGCCCAGAGGATCGGCGTTCACCGATGACGCGGGGACTTATTCGGTCCGTTTTTCGTCAATGCGCGCGGCCTTTCCCTTTCGGCCGCGCAAATAGTAGAGCTTGGCGCGTCGGACGGAGCCTCTCTTCTCGACCTCGATCGAATCGATGACCGGAGAATGGAGAGGGAACACCCGCTCGACGCCGATCCCGCTCGAGATCTTGCGGACGGCAAACGTCTCGCGGGCGCCTCCGCCCCTCCTGGCGATCACGACTCCGGCGAACACCTGAATGCGCTCCTTCTCCCCCTCGCGCACCTTCACGTGCACCCGGACGGCGTCCCCGGGAGAGAAGTCGGGCAGATTTGTCTTGAGGGTCGGTTTCTCCACGTCCAGCAGAATATTGGCCATGACATACCTCCAGAGACGACACGATACGGCGGAACGGGGGAGTATAGCCAAGAGAGCCCCGATCTGGCAAATGAGGTGTCCGGTTCGAGGTGTCAGGTGAAACGCAGGCGTCAGTTGCCAGGCGTCCGGGCTCAGGGTCCGGGGATGGCCCGACCTGAAACCGGACACCTTTCTCACTCTTCTGATTCGCCGGGCTCCTCCGGACGCCCCGACAGCAGGTCTGGTCTCTTCTTCCGTGTGGCTTCGAGCGCTCGGGCTCTCCTCCAGCGTTCGATGCGGGCATGGTCGCCGGAGAGAAGGACCTCGGGAACGGCGAGCCCGCGAAACTCGCGGGGGCGCGTGTAGTGCGGGTAGTCGAGACGCTGGCGCATGAAGGATTCGCGCTCGACCGATTCGCTCCTCGCCACAACTCCCGGGACGAACCGCGACAAAGCCTCGACGATCGCGAGGGCGGCGGCCTCTCCGCCGGGCAGAACGAAGTCTCCGAGGGAGACCTCCTGGTCGAAGAGGCGCAGGTCCCGGCAGCGTTCGTCGATTCCTTCGTAGCGCCCGCAGAAGAGCAGCAGGCGGCCGCGCCGCGAGAGACCCTCCAGCAATGACTGGTCGATCCTCTCCCCGTCGGGCGTCAGGAGCACGGACCAGGCCGGAGGATCTCCGCGGCGCGCCTCCACGGCCGCCGCCACGACCGGGGCCATCATGACCATGCCGGGCCCTCCTCCGAAGGCCTCGTCGTCCACTTTGTGATGCCTGTCGGCAGAGAACTGCCGCAGATCCGTCACCGTCACTCCCAGGAGGCCCGAGGCGATGCCCTTTCCGAGCAGGCTCTCTCCCAGCGGAGACCGGAAGTATTCCGGAAATATCGTCAGGATCTCGATGTGCATGAGGTGTCGGATGCTCGGTGTCAGATGTCAGGGACGGGAGCCGGGCAACTACCGCCTCTAACCTACAGGTCCATCAGCCCTTCGGGCAAGTCGAGGACAATCCGTCTCCGATCGCGATCGATCTCCGCGACGAGGGGCCGAACGAAGGGGACGAGCACCTGCTTGCCTGCGGAGGTCTCGAGGGTGAGCTGAGGGCCGGCCGGAGTCTCTTCGAGAAATTCGACGATCCCCAGCTCTTTGCCCGCGGGATCCTCGCAACGCCAGCCCCTGATCTCGTGGGTCCAGTAAAAATCGGGAGTGGCTCTCGGCAGCTCCTCTCGCGGGACACATAAGACTCCGCCGGTCAGCTCACGAGCCGCCTCCGGATCGGCGATCCCTTCGAAGCTCAGAAGCAGTTGCCTTCCCCGGGACCGCACGGCGGTCAGCGCCAGCTCTCGCGCGCGATCCCCCTCCTTCCAGGTGAACCTCGCGCCCGGCTCGAAGAAGCCGGCAAAATCACCGAGGAGCTCCATTGAGACTTCGCCGGCCAGGCCATGGCGGCGCCCGACGATGCCGACGGCGACCAGCTGGGAGACCGCGGGTCGAGGGTCAAGGGTCAAGAGCTCAACACCGGAGCGACGGAGATCTTGCCTGTTCGACCTCTCGACCCTCGACTCCGGGCTCTCGACTTCATCAGTCGCGGATGCGGATATTCACCTTCTTGCCGCGCGCCGAAGCGGCGGCGCCCACGAACGCGCGGAGGGCGCGGACCGTTCGTCCCTCGCGGCCGATCAGGCGCCCGCGGTCCGCCTCCGGGACGGAGATCTCGTAGAGGGTTCCCCGGCCGTCCGGGGTCTCGGTGACGCGAGCCTCCTCAGGGCGGTCGGACAGCCGGCGCACGATCGACTCGATGAGGCGCTTCAAAGGCGCGCCCTCGGGGATCGGTCCGGCCGTCATGCGGGCCTGGCGGCGGGTTCCGGCCGGGCCAGGAGCGACCGGATCGTCGTCGAGACGGAGGCGCCTCGCCCGATCCAATAATTGGCGCGCTCGCGGTCTACGGAAAACGAATCGAGTCCCGCGACCGGGTCATACGAGCCGAGCTCCTCCAGCACCTTCGCCCTGGCGGTCAGGCGCGAGTCGGAGACCACGATGCGGTAATAAGGCCGGTTGCGGGCGCCCATGCGTCTTAGCCGAACTTTCAACATTCTCTGAATTTCCTTTCCCAAAAAGAGCGCGTCATTCTAACAGCAGGCGTTGTGGATTCCCAACTCATTTGGGTGCGGGAAGGGGCAATCGCGACAAGTCCAGCTTCCTGGCGCCTTTTCCCGCGGCCTTCATCAGCTTCCTCATCTGCTGATATTGCTTGATCAGCTGGTTGATCTCCGAGACGGCCGTGCCGGAGCCGGAGGCGATGCGCTTTTTGCGGGACCCGTTCAGGATCTGCGGATACTGGCGCTCCTCGCGGGTCATGGAGTCGATGATCGCCGTCACGCGTACGAGCGATTTCTCGTCCACGGTCCCGGGGTCGGAGAGGCCGCGGAAGGCTCCGCCCTTGGGCAGCATGTCGATCAGGCTCGACAGAGGGCCCATCTTCTTGACGGAGGCGAGCTGGTCGCGCAGGTCCTCCAGCGTGAAGTCTCCCGCGCTCGACCGCTCGGCCAGGCGGCGCGCCGCGGATTCGTCCACCTGCGCTTCCACCTTCTCGATCAGAGTCAGGACGTCTCCGAGCCCCAGGATGCGAGACGCCATCCGATCGGGATGGAAGGGCTCGAAGTCCTCGGGCTTCTCCCCGACTCCCACGAACTTGATCGGCGCCTTGACCGTGGAGACGACGGAGAGGGCCGCGCCGCCGCGCGCGTCCCCGTCGGTCTTCGTCAGGATGATGCCGGTCAGCGGAAGGACGGCGGCAAAACCGGAAGCCGATCGCACGGCGTCCTGCCCTGTCATCGCGTCGGCGACGAACAGAGTCTCCTGCGGGGATATCGCGTCCACGACCGCACGGATCTCCCGCATCAGGTCTTCGTCGATGTGGAGGCGGCCCGCGGTATCCACGAGAACCGTGTCGCGTCCGGTCAGTTTGGCTTCTTTGACTCCTTCGCGCGCGAGAGCCACCGGGTCGCGGGCGCCCTCGGGAGAAAAAACCGGAACGCCGGTCTGACGCCCGAGCGTCCTCAACTGCGAGACGGCCGCCGGACGCGAAAGGTCCGCCGCCACCAGCAGCGGGTAGCGCCCGCGGGACTTCAGATGAAGCGCGAGCTTGGCGGCGGAGGTGGTCTTTCCCGAGCCCTGCAGTCCTACGAGAGCCAGAACCGCAGGCCTCCCGGAGAGATCCAGGTCCGCGACCTGGCCGCCCAGCAACCCCATCAGCTCGTCCCGCACGATGCGCGTGACCTCCTGGGCGGGCGAGAGCTTCTGCATCACCTTCGAGCCGACGGCCTTCTCCTTGACACGCTCGGTGAACGACTTGACGACCGGCAGCGCCACGTCGGCTTCCAGCAGCGAGAGGCGGATCTCGCGGAGGGCGGATTCCAGGTGATATTCGGTCAGGTGTCCTTCGCCGCGAAGCTCCTTGAACACAGCCTGCAGACGCTCTCCCAAGCCTTCGAACATGCCCGAATACCTCCGAGGGAAGGTCCGCTCTCCGGAGCTTCCCCGTCGCAAGAATAGCCGCGGCAACGGCGCCCGTCGAGCCCTGTTGACAGGCGGGCTGGTTGGGATATGATTCCAACTCGCTTTTCCCCGGCGGGAGATTTTTTTCGCGTAGTGGGGATGCTCACTAAAAAAAGGAGATGAGGGATATGAAGAAGCTCGTGACCCTGGGCCTGGCCGCCGTATTGGGTACGGCATTCATCACCGGTTGCCAGAAGAAAGAGACTACGGAGTCCACCACCACCACGACGGAGCAGCAGCCGGCGGTCGTTCAGGAGACCGGGACCACGGCGACGATGACGACCACCACCGAGACGGCCACGACCGGTTCCGCCATGACCGGCACCACGGACACCTCGACGATGGCGGCGCCCACGACCTCGACCACGTCGACGACCACGACCTCGACCGAAACCAAGAAGAAGATGTAGCTCGTTCCCGGCCAAACGAAGAAGGCCCCCCTTCCGGGGGCCTTTTTTGTTTGAGGCCTTCGAGTTCCGTTCGCCTCTTTCAGTCAAACGATCTCCCGGCCCTCGCTGCCAATCCCGAGTTCAACCTCGAAGACGGCTCGCCGGCTACCTCGCCGTCCGGACGGCTCTCCGGGCGAGCCGGTAGAAGAAACCGGCGAGGCGGCTCGGGCGCCGCTCCGCCAGGCTCGCGATCGTCACGGCGTGCTCGCGGATCCAGGTCTCGTCCTCGGGCCGCACGCCGAGCTCTCCAAGCGCGCGGCCGCTCTCCCGGGCCAGCCTCCGGAGCGATTCTTCCAGCGGTCCCATTACGCGAGCCCCGCCGCGGAGAGCAGCGCCGAAACCGCGGCGTCCCAGCTCAGCGCCGCGGCCCGGCGCCTTCCTCTCTCTCCCATCGAGGCGAGGGCTTCGGGTTTCTCCCAGGCGAGCCGGAGGGCCGCGCCGAGAGCCTCCGCCCGCGGGGGAACGACGAAGCCGGTCTCTCCGTCGAGCACGAATTCCAGCGGGCCTCCCGCGTCGTCGGTCGTCAGCACGGCTTTTCCCGACAGGAACGCCTCGAGCGGGACGTATCCCAGGTCCTCGTCGGCCGCCGTGACGAGAACCAGCCGCGCGCCGGCGTAGAGATCGAGCAATCCCTCCTCGTCCACGTCCGCCACGAACCGGACCCGGTCTTCCACCGAGAGGTCCCTCGCGAGCCGGCGCAATCGCTCCTCTTCCGGACCGCGGCCGAGGACCACCAGATGCGCGCGCGGGGCGTGAGCGAGCGCGGCGATGGGCAGATCGGCGCGCTTCCAGGCGTCCAGACGGCCGACGGTCAACGCGTAGTCGGCCGCGGGCCCTGACCGGTAGCGGCCCGCGAGCGGAGGCGGATGGTAGAGAGGCTGACTCGCGATCCCGTTGAACTTCCGAAGGCGCGCGGCGACGTTCTTCGAATTGGCGAAGACGCGGCGGGCCTCCGTCAGGCCCACGCGATCGATCTCGGCGATCGCCTCGCGCGTACGCCGGTCCT
This sequence comes from uncultured Acidobacteriota bacterium, assembly GCA_963837495.1. Lineage (GTDB taxonomy): Bacteria > Acidobacteriota > Thermoanaerobaculia > UBA5066 > Gp7-AA6 > JAWOLE01. The sequence goes on from CAWINF010000003.1 coordinate 703,612, forward strand.
CCGGCGAGGCCGTGAAATCGCTGTAGGGGGTGCCGAACTGGTCATAGGCCTGGCGGTACTGATGGATGAGCCAGACAATCTTCTTGTCGTGTCTCGCGACGTAGCTCGGGAATCGGGTCGCGATCACGGCGTCCACGGGACGGCCCGCGACCTCGGAGAGATCCAGCCCGCGCCAGGCGAGAGCGCTGCGGACCAGGTCGAATCGCCGTCTCTCGACGAGCGGCATCGTCACGAGATCCGCCTCGATTCCCCTCAGTCTCAATTCCTCGGTCAGACGGCGCACGTGCCTTTCCGCCCCCCCGTCGGCGAAAGGAGTCTGAACCGCCAGGACGAGGACCCGGGGAGATCGGCTCATCAATCTATGATCGCGCGCGGCACGCGCGCGATCATGGCGTAGTCCTGCGGGCCGAAGAGAAGGCGGTTCAACTTTGCGTCGTTCTCGGAGTTCTCTTCGAGTCTTTCCCCCTCCGGCAGGGGAGCCCGGAACTCGATACGCGTGTCGGCGAAGCCAACGGCCTGGGCCAGGAACCGCAGGGCGTCCGCGGGGACCGGCCGAACGTGAGACGGATCCAGAAAGAAGGCCTTCAACGCCGACAGCGAATCGGTGTTGACCGTCTCGGCGATCAGGACCCCGCCGGGCGCGAGAGCGCGGCGCGCCTCCCGGAGGAAGGCGAACGTCGCTTCCGCGCTCCAATGTTCGACCACCTGCAGGGCGACGACACCGCCCAGGCTTCCGTCCGCCTTCTCCGAAAGGACGGCGAGGCCGTCGCCTTCCTCGACGGACAGGCCCTCCTGCCGGCACGCCGCGGCGGCAATCGGATTGGATTCGACTCCGAAAGATGGGACACTCTCCGCGGCGAGAAGACGGAGCAGCTCGCCCCGCCCGCACCCGATATCCAGCACGGGACCGGGCAGTCCGCGCAGCAGCGGCACATAGGAGCGCTGCTTCTCGGTGATGTCCCGGGAGCTTCCCCGAAAGCGCTCCTCGAAGAGACTGTAGACGCCGGGCGGCAGGTCCAACAGTGCGGCCCCGCCGGCTCCCGCGGCGACAGGCTGCGCCGCCCGGGCGTTCGTGCCCGCTTCCAGCAGAGCAAGCCTTCCATCCTGGATCGCGGACCGGCGCTCCCACTCCGGGATTGCGCGTTCGGTGACGGCAAGCAGCCGGGATTCGATTCGCTCGAGCTCCTTCCGAGCCTCGCGCTCGGCGTCGTGGGCCTGCCGCAATCTTGACCAGGCGGCATCCAGGCGGTCCGCCAGACCGTTGCCGGCTTCGAGCACCAAAGCGTTGAACGAGGCCTGGTCCCTCCAGAGAAAGCGCAGGGCGCGGAGAAGAAATCGCTTGGGGCCCGAGAGGCGAACGGCGGGCGGGATCGTCGGCGTGAGGTGTCCGAGCGCCCGGAAGAGAGCCACGCGGACATCCTCCCCTTCCGGCAGACCCGCCGCGCCCAGGGTCCGGACGGGCGCAGGCGGCGAGACTTCCGCGACCGCGGCGCGGATTTCCTTCGCGAGCTCACCCGCCAGATCGTGTTCGGAGGCCACCGGAAAACGAGAATAAGTGGCCGGCACTCTTGATGCAACAGGACTCCGCTCCTATAGACTTCAACAATGCGGAAGGAGCCGTTATGAAGAAAACGATCGCCTTGCTATGTGCCTTGACAGCTCTCGCCCCAGGATGCGCGTCGAGCGGCCCCCCCGTCGCCTCTTCGCAGATGACGGAAGCCGAGGCCTCGATCCGAAGCGCCGAGAACGCCGGCGCCGCTGCCAGCGCGGCGGAGCTCCTCGGTCGGGCCCAGAAGGCGCTGGCGGCGGCCCGGCAGGCTTCTTCGAAGGGGGAGAACGACGAGTCGCGCCGCCTGCTCGAGGAGTCGAGAGCCTACGCTGCCGCGGCCGAAGCGCGATCCAATGCGGAGAAGTTGAAGAAGCAGGCGGCGGAGCTACGCCAGCAGGCCGACGAGCTCGAATCGAAGGCGAAGCAGCTCCAGGAAAGGGGCCGGCCATGAAGATTCAAGACATTTCCCGATCCGTCTTCGTGGCGGCGAGCCTCGCCGCCTTTCTTTCCTGCTCCGCGGGGCCGCCGCCGCGGGATATCGCCGAGGCGCGCCTGGCCCTGCAGGACGCCAAGAACGCGGGAGCCGACCAGCGCGCGACCCGCGAGTACGACGCCGCGGTCGCGCACTTCAACGTGGCGCAGAGCTCTTGGTCCAGTCACAAGGACGCCGTCGCGGCGGCTCACTGGGCGCGCCTGGCTCAGGCCGAGGCGCGGCGGGCGCAGTACGAAGCGGAGGCCGCCGCCGCGCAGGAGATGTTCACCCGCGAGACCGAACGCCGCCAGAGGGCCGAGCTCGCCGTGCGCGAAGCCGAGATCGCCATGCTCCAGTCCCGCGCCCGCACCCAAGCGGAGAAGCGGGCCGCGGAGATCGAGGCCCAGGCGGCGGAGGAACGCCGGCGCACCGAGACGGAACTGGCCCGGCGCGAGGCCGAGGCCCGCGACAGGGAGCGGGAACGCTCGGAGAGCGAGGCCAGGCTCGCGGCAGAGCGCGCCAGGAGCGAGCAGGAGGCGGCCGCCCGCACCGAAGCGGAGAAGCAGCGGATCGCGGCCGAAATCGAGAAGATGCGGGTCGAGCTCGAGGCCACGCGCAAGGCCGCCGAGGAGGCTCAGAAGGCGGCGGCGCTCGAGCGGGAGCGGCTGGAGGAACAGCGCAAGGCCGAGGAGGCCAGGACCGCCGAGCTCGCGGAGGCCCGCGAGAGCCAGCAGAAGGCCGAGGAGGCCTTAAAGGCGACGCTCTCGCAGCTCGCCTCCGTCCGCGAGGAGGCGCGGGGGCTCATCGTGACCCTTCCGGGATCCATCTACTTCGACGTCAACAAGTCGGAGGTCAAGCCGGCCATGAAAGACCGTCTGGGGCAGATCGCGAAGGCGCTGGCGACCGTCCCGGACCGCCACGTGCTGGTGGAGGGACACACCGATTCCACCGGCGCGGACGAGTACAACCTGAAACTGTCGCGGTTGCGGGCGGAGTCCGTGCGCTCGATTCTCGTGGCCGGAGGGGTCTCGCCGGACCGGATCGAGACTCAGGGATACGGCAAGACCCGGCCCGTCGCCTCCAACGCCACGGCCGCAGGCAAGGCCCAGAACCGCCGGGTGGAGATCGTGCTCCAGGGCGGAGGCGGCGCTGGCGCGCCGCCTAGATGAACGACAAGCGGAAGACGAACTGAGAAGAGCCGGGATACTCCTCTGCGCGATGGCCGTCGGGTGCGCGCCGGCGGCGAGACCATCGTCGCCCGTGGCGGCGCCTGCGAAATCGGATGCGCCGGCGAAGAGCGCGGCCGCGCTGATCTTTCCGGGCGAAGAGAAGTTCCTCTCCAATGTCCGGCAATTGACCTTCGGAGGCCAGAACGCCGAGGCGTACTGGTCTGCCGATGGCCGCCAGATCATCTTCCAGTCCAACGACGAAGGCCGCCTGCCCTGCGACCAGATCTTCATCATGAATGCCGACGGGTCGGGCAAGCGGATGGTGTCCAACGGAAAAGGGAAGACGACCTGTTCGTACTTCTTCCCCTCCGGCGACCGCATCCTCTATGGCTCGACTTTCCGCGCCGGCGGCGCCTGCCCGCCTCCGCCCGACCGCTCCCGCGGCTACGCCTGGGCGCTGGACGACTACGACATCTATACCGCCAGGCCCGACGGCTCCGACATCCGCCCGCTCTTCTCATCCCCCGTCTATGACGCCGAGGCCACGGTCTCGCGCGACGGGAAGAAGATCGTCTTCACCTCGGCCCGCGACGGAGACCTGGAGATCTATTCCATGAGCGCCGACGGCACGGGCGTGACGCGCCTGACGCACACGCCGGGCTACGACGGCGGGCCCTTCTATTCCGACGACGGCAAGAAGATCGTCTACCGCGCGGATCATCCGAAAGATCCTGAAGACCTGGCCTTCTACCGCGAGAACCTGGCGCGCGGAACCTACGCGCCCAGGGGTCTCGAGATCCGGGTCATGGACGCCGACGGATCCGGCGACCACGCCGTGACGGCCAACGGCGCGGCCAACTTCGCCCCTTATTTCTTCCCCGACGGCAGCCGCATCATCTTCTCCTCGAACGCCGGCGATCCGAAGGGGCGAGATTTCGAGCTCTACGTCATCAACGCCGACGGCACGAACCTGACGCGAGTGACCTTCTCCCCGGAATTTGACGGCTTCCCGATGTTCAACTTCGACGGCCGGAGGCTTGTCTTCGCCTCCAACCGCAACGGCAAGCAGCCCCGCGAGACCAACATCTTCGTCGCCGACTGGATCGAGAAGCCGGCCCGCTAGACCCGCCGCCTCGGCCGATCCTCCGAGAGCCCCCTCTCTGGATTGAACGAAGGCTTGATACGAACGGATCTCGGCGAAGCGCCGCTCCCGCGTCCGCAAGCCGGCGCCTTCGCGATCCCGGACTCGGACAACAGCGAGCTCGTCGTGTTCACGCTTCCCTGGGAGAATCCACGGACCCCTCCTCGGCAAAGCGCAGGAGGGCGAGAGCGAGGGCGATGACGAGGGGCCCGACGAAAAGCCCGATGGGGCCGAAGGCGGCGAGACCGCCCATGACGCCGAAGAAGACGGGGAGTGTCGAGATCTCCGCGCGCCCGGAGATCAGGCGGGGGCGCAGGAAATTGTCCACCGAGCCGACCAGCAGCGCGCCCCACAGGAGCATGAAAAGCGCCCAGCCGGGCCGCCCCTGCGCGTAGAGCACGATCGCCGCCGGCGCCCAGACGAGGGCCGTGCCGGCGACCGGGAGCAGCGCCGCGAGCGAGGTCAGGAAGCCGAAGACGACGGGGGATGGGAGGCCGGCGACCTCGAAGGCCAGGCCCACGAGGGCTCCCTGGATGAGCGCCGTCGCCAGCGCGCCGAAGACGACCGCGCGCATGACGCCGGAGAGCTGCGCGATGAGCCGCGTCTTGCGCGACCCTTCCAGGGGGATGAGCCCCACCAGACGCTTCGCCATCTCGTCGCCGTCGCGGAAGAAGAAGTAGAGGATGAAGAGCATGAGCAGGAGCCCGACGACCGCTCCGAGGGCTCCCACCAGGACCTGCCGGCCGCCCGAGAGCGCGAGCTCCAGGACGCTGCGCGCCGCGTTGACGAGCCATTGCTGAAGCTCCGCGGCCGAGAGCGGGGTCTTCCGGTCGATCCACTCCACGATCCGGCCGAGCGCCGGAATCCTCAGGAGGTCCTGCGGCCGCTCGATCTGGTAGCGCCCGGCAAGCTGCGATACGCGCCCGAGGAGGTCCGTGGCCTGCCGCACGAAGACAAGCGTCAGGAGTGTGACGGGGATCACGATGCCGAGCGTGACCGCCAGCGTCAGGAGGAGAGACGCCACTCCCCGCCGGCCGCGGAGCCTGCCGCGCAGCCAGCGGTTCACCGGGAAGAGCAGGAACGCCAGCAGCAGCGCCCAGAGGATCGGGCCGAAGAAGGGGCGAAGGATCCGGGCAAGGAGATAAAGAAGGAGGGCCGCCGCGGCAATCCCGAAGACACGGGTCGAGAAACGGCTTTCGGGCATGATTGCCGGTCTGTCCTCTGTTGGGCTCGATGCTAGCATGGCGCGGAGATGGGCTCCTTCTCCGCGCGCCGGGGCGACTTCGACTCCGACGCCTCCTGCGCGAGCGCGCCGGATCGTCTGCTCGCGGCCGGCGTCTTTCGCGAAGAGGCGAGGAGGGAGTCCTTCGTTCGCGTCGGGATCGCGAGGGCCCGCGGGCCCGAGAGGTTCGATCGTTTCCGAGACTGGGTCGCCGCGGGTCATCACGCCGGGATGAAGTACCTGGAGAGAACGCGCGAGATCCGCGCCGACCCCTCCCGGGTCCTCGCGGGAGCGCGCTCGATCGTCTGCCTGGCCGCCCGGCATCGCGACCGCCCGCTCGCCGCTTCCGACGGCGCGACCGTCGCGCGCTACGCGTCCGGCCCCGACTACCACGGAACGCTGCGGCAGCGCGCGGCCCGCGTCGCGCGCGCCGCGGCGGCGAGGCTCGGAGACTTCCGCTACCGCGTCTGCGTGGATTCCACGCCGCTGGCCGAGCGCTCCTTCGCCGCCGCCGCCGGGCTCGGATGGATCGGCAAGAACGGCTGCCTCATCGATACCGAGCACGGCTCCTTCCTGCTTCTCGCCGAGATCGTCACCGACCTGGACCTGCCGCCCGACGAGCCGGCCGCCGAGCTCTGCGGTTCCTGCGCGCGTTGCCTGGAGGCGTGCCCGACGGGAGCATTCCTCGAGCCCGGCCTTCTCGACGCCTCCCGCTGTCTCGCCTACTGGACGATCGAGCACCGCGGGCCGATCCCCGACGGAGTGAAGGAAAAGATCGGGCCGCACGTCTTCGGCTGCGATCTCTGCCAGGACGTCTGTCCCTGGAACGCGCCGCTTTCGCCGGCGGAAGCGGCGGCGTCCGCCGAAGCCTCGGCGAAGGCGGACTCTCCGCCCACGCGCCGGGAGTGGCTCGAGATGGGGCCCGGAGAGTGGCGGCGCCGTTACGGCGCGACCGCGCTGAATCGCGCGGGCCGGCGCGGCCTTCAGAGAAACGCCGCGGCGTCCGCCGGGGCCTGCGGGGACCGGTCGAGCCTGCCCGTCCTCACCCGCGCGGCGTCGGTCTCCGAGCCGGGCCTGTCCGACGCTTCGGCCTGGGCGCTCTCCCGTCTCGCCGCGCGCGGACCGGACACCTCTGGCGCGGATCGGAGAAAGGAAATCTAGCGATGGACTTCCAGACGGGCGTCTTCATCCTTCTCTTCCTGCTTTCGCTGGCCTTCTCGGCGTTCTTCGCCGGCGCGGAGACGGCCCTGGTCTCTCTGGGGCGGATCGATCTGCAGCGCTTTCGCGAGAAGGGGGACAAGCGGGGAGCCGTGATCCGGGACTTGAAATCCAACCGAAACCGCCTGCTCGCCACGATCCTGATCGGTCAGAACCTTTTCGTCGTCTCGGCCTCGACGCTGGCGACGGTCATCGCGACCACCTGGCTCGGCGAGAACTACGGCGTCCCGGCGGCGATCGTCTTCTCGACCCTGACCCTCTTCGTCTTCGCGGAGATGACGCCGAAGGCGATCGGCGCGGCCTCGCCCGTCGCCATCTCCCGGGCCGTCGCGATTCCCCTCTCCTGGATGATGAAGCTCCTCTCCCCCGTCGCGACGCTCTGCGTCCAGCTCGCGACCGGCGCGCTGCGCTTCCTGCGGATCCCCGAGAGGACTCCGGCCCTGACCGAGGAAGAGATGAAGAGCGTCATCAACCTCGGCGCCGACGAAGGCGTGATTCACGGCGAGGAGAGGAAGCTCCTCCACAAGGTCCTCGAGTTCGGCGACAAGACGGCCCACGACATCATGACTCCCCGGACGCGCGTCGTCGCGCTTCCGGAGACCGCGAGATATTCGGACGTCAAGCTCGTCCTGCGGGAGCACAAGGTCTCCCGCCTGCCCATCTACCGGGGCTCCCTCGACAACATCGTCGGGATTCTTCACGCCAAGGACCTCTTCGCCCTGACCGACGAGGAAGAGGAGAGCTTCCGGATCGACCAGTACATGGACCCGCCCTTCCTGGTGCCCGAATTCAAGCGCGCGGAGGACGTCTTCCGCGAGATGCGCCGCCGCCGCACGCACATGGCGATCGTCGTGGATGAGTTCGGCGGGACCGCCGGCATCGTCACGATCGAAGACGCCATCGAAGAGATGCTCGGGCCCATCCAGGACGAGTTCGACGAGGAGGAGACTCCCGGTTTCGCGCCGGCCGGCGAGCGCGCTTATCTGCTGGAGGGAAGCTTCCGGCTGGACGACCTCGAGGAACAGTTCGGGCTCGCCCTGCCCCGCGAGGAAGCCGAGACCGTCGCCGGCCATCTCATGCTCCGCTTCGGCCGCATCCCTCGCAAGGGAGAGCGATGGAAGGGGCGGAAGGCCGATTTCGTGATCGAGGAGGCGACCCCCACCGCGATCAAGAAGGTCAAGATGGTCCTCGCCCCGGAGAAGAAGGAATGAAAGGAGTGGAGGATTGCCAGGATTGAGAGATTGAGAGATCGGGCGCGCCCAATCCTTCCACCTTCAATCTTTCAATCTTCAATTTGAAAATGACTACGCCAGACCGGACAGTCACGCTCATCAAAGGGGATGGAATCGGTCCCGAGGTGGCCGACGCCGTCCTGACGATCCTGGAGAGGGCGAAGGCCCCCGTCCGGTTCGAGGAGGTGCTCGTCGGCATCGAGGCGGAGCGGCGGGAGGGAGATCTCCTGCCGCCGCGGGCGCTCGAATCCATCCGGAAGAACGGCGTGGCGCTGAAGGGCCCCGTGACCACGCCCGTGGGGAAGGGCTTCGCCTCGATCAACGTGCGGCTCCGCAAGACGCTCGACCTCTACGCCAACCTGCGTCCGGTCAGGAACCTGCCCAACATCGCCAGCCGGTTTCAGGACGTGGACATCGTCGTCGTGCGGGAGAACACCGAAGACCTCTACAGCGGGCTCGAGCACATCGTCGTGCCGGGCGTCGTCGAGTCCCTGAAGATCATCACGGAGTTCGCCTCGACGCGCATCGCGCGCTTCGCGTTCGATTACGCCCGGCGCCACGGACGAAAGCGCGTCACCGCGATCCACAAGGCCAACATCATGAAGCTCTCCGACGGGCTCTTCCTCGACTGCTTCCGCCGCGTGGCGCCCGACTACCCGGAGATCGGGGCGGAAGACCGCATCGTGGACGCGGCATGCATGCGCCTGGTCATGAGCCCCGAGACCTTCGACGTGATGCTGCTGGAGAACCTCTACGGCGACATCGTCTCCGACCTGGCGGCGGGTCTCGTCGGAGGCCTGGGCCTGGTGCCCGGCGCGAACATCGGGCCGGAAGTCGCCGTCTTCGAGGCCGTCCACGGCTCGGCGCCCGACATCGCGGGACAGAATCGGGCCAATCCGACGGCGCTTCTTCTCTCCGCCATCCTGATGCTGCGGCACCTCGGCCTGACCGGGCGCGCCGACTCCGTCGAGCGGGCCCTCCACGCGACCTTCGCCGCGGGCATCCGCACCCCCGACGTCGGAGGAACCGCCGGGACGAGAGAGTTCGCGAGGGCCGTCGCGGATCGACTCGACTGAGGGTGGAATCCGACGAGGCCCTCTGGTTCGGCGAGAGGTTCGACCGGCGAGCCGTCTTCGGAAGGGAGGCGCCCCTCGAGATCGAGATCGGAAGCGGGCGGGCGCGCTTCCTGGTCGCGGCGGCGCGAGCCGACCCGGCGCATGACTTCCTGGGCCTCGAGCGGTCGCTGGCGTACTACCGCTTCTGCCGGGACCGGGTCGCGCGTTCCGGCCTCTCCAACGCGCGGGTCCTGCGGGCCGACGGGCGGCTCTTCGCCGGAGGCCTCGAGCCGCGGTCCGTCCGGGCCTTCCACGTCTATTTTCCCGACCCCTGGCCCAAGAAGAAGCAGAGGAAGCGGCGGCTCCTGGACGCGGTCACCCTGGAGATTCTCGCTTCTTGTCTCGAGCCCGGTGGCTCGCTGCGGATCGCGACCGATTACGCCGGCTACGGCAGCGTGATCGGCTCGCTGCTGGAATCCGTCGGAGCGCTCGAGAGGCTGGACTGGGACGTTCTGCCGCCTCCCCCCGCCACCAACTACGAGCTGAAATACCAGGCGGAGGGCCGTCCCATCTGGCGCTTCCTCCTGGTGAAGCGGGAAACGGGAAACGAGAAACGGTAATCGACGAAGGGGCCGTCTCGGTCTCGTTTCCCGTTTTCCGTTTTCCGGGCTACTCGGGGGGCGGCGTGGTCCCGGTGAAGGAGATGATGCGCTGCAGGAACAGGCGAAAGTACTGCGCACCCGAAATGACCGCGACGGCCACGACGATCCAGAGCGCGATCTTGCCGGGCAGGAGAACCCATTCGTGCTGTTCCGAGAGGATGAGCAAGGAGACCGCCGTGATCTGAGAAGCCATCTTGGCCTTGCCCCAGCCGGAGGCCGAGATCAGGATCCCCTGCCCGGCGGCGATCGAGCGCAGGCCCGTCACGGCGAACTCGCGGGCGACGACCACGACGACCATCCACGCGGGCGCCAGGCCCACCTCGACCAGAGAAATGAACGCTGCGGAGATCAGAAGCTTGTCGGCGATCGGATCGAGCAGCGCCCCGAGCGTCGTGATCTCTCCGCGCCGCCGCGCGAGCCAGCCGTCGAAGAAATCGGTGGCCGTCGCCAGCAGGAAGATCGCGAGCGCCACGATCTCGCGCCCCTCGAACTTCGTCAGGAGAACCACCACGAGAAACGGGACGAGAAAGATGCGCAGGAGCGTGAGGGCGTTGGGAAGATTGACGTTCAAACGCAGCGCGTCTGGCGTCGGGCGCGGGGCCTGGCTCTCCCGCGGCGCGGCCCGCGCTGTCTCGGGAGTCTTCGCCTCACGGCTCACGCGCTTTGCACCCCCCGGCCTCTCACGCGACGATAATAGCTCCATGAGCCTCTCCGGAGCGGGCCGGCGTTGACGTCCCGTTTTCCTCTCGGGACGGACGGCTGGCGCGGCATCATCGCCGACGGCTGCACGTTCGAGGCCGTGAGGAAGGTCTGCTCCGCGGCCGCCTCCGTTTATTCCGGGCTGCCGGAGGGCGATAGCCGCCGGGTCCTCATCGGATACGACATGCGCTTCGGCTCTCCCGAATTCGCGAGGTCCGCCGCGGAAGTCTTCGCACGGGCCGGAATCTCGGTCCTGCTCGCCGACCGGCCGATCCCGAGCCCCGCCGTTTCCTACCACGTGCGCCGGCTCGGTCTGGCGGGCGGCCTCGTCATCACCGCCAGCCACAACCCCGCTCATTACAACGGCGTCAAGATCAAGAGCCGGTTCGGCTCGAGCGCTCCGCCGGAGCTCTACGAAGCGGTGGAGCGCGCCGTGGAAGGGGCCTCGCTTCCCCCGGCGGAGGCCGCCCCGTCGGGCCCCATCGAGGTCCTGGACCTGCTCTCCCCCTACCGCGATCATCTGGCCTCACAGATACGCCTGAACGCCATTGCCTCGTCGGGCCTCCGGGTGCTCGCCGACTCGATGCACGGCGCGGCGGGAACCCTTCTCGCGGAAATCCTTCCGGGAGGGTCCGCGCGGGTCGTCGCCCTGCGCGCGGAGCGGGACGCGCTTTTCGGCGGCGTCAATCCCGAGCCGATCGCGTCCAACCTCGCGGCGGCCTCCGAGGCCGTCCTTCGCGAGGGGTGCGAGCTCGCCGTGGCTTGCGACGGCGACGCGGACCGCCTGGGCGTGCTCGACCGGCGCGGCCGGTTCGTGTCTCCTCATCGGGTGCTCGCGCTGTTGCTGCTGCACGCCTTCCGCCGGCGCGGCCTCTCCGGCGGCATCGCCAGGACCTTCTCGACCTCGCTCCTGATCGACCGCGTCGCCTCGGCTCTGGGGGCGAAACTCTACGAGACCCCGATCGGGTTCAAGTACATCGCCGAGCTGATGAACCGGGGAGACGTGGCCGCCGGAGGAGAAGAGAGCGGCGGCTATGCCTTTTCGTTTCACCTTCCCGAGCGCGACGGGGTCTTCAACGCTCTTCTCCTGATCGAGAGCCTGGCGTCGAGCGGCCGGGATCTGGACCGCGCTCTCGAGGATCTCTCCGCGGAGTTCGGCTCCTTCGCCTACGGCCGGCGCGATGCCTATCTGCCGGTGGCCGTCGTCGAGGACTTCCTGGCCGAGGTGAAAAGCCATCCCCCCGGCCGCCTGGCGGGAGAACCGGTGACCGGGGTGCGGGATCTGGACGGAGTGAAGTACCTCCTGGGAAATCGCGGCTGGCTTCTCCATCGCCTCTCCGGCACCGAACCGATGATCCGCCTCTACTGCGAGCACGAAGACGAGTCGGCCGTGGAGAGAATCCTCGACGAAGCCGAGTCGCGGTTAAAAGCGTTCGCGGCCAAAAGGGGAACTGCCCCGGTCGATCACCGCTGACTGGACTCACTAACTCTTCCGGGACGCCTCCGTGAGGACGACTCCCTCGCCTTCGAAACGCAGCTTGGGAGCGTCGGCGGCTTCGGGCGTCATGATCTCATCCAGGGCTCGATCCTCGACGACCGAAGGGAGCAGGTCGCCCGTCCAGGCCAGCAGGTCCCGCGAGGAGACGCAGAACGGAGAGTCGCGCTCGACGTCGTGGGCCTCGAGCCCTCCCGCGACGGAGAGCACCACTCCCCCGCCGCCATGGACCTTCAGAACGTCCACTCGCCGCCGTGCTCGAAAATCATGGACCGCCTCCGGGTGAAACCGCGGAGCCGGCGAAAGAGCCAGGACGCGGCTTGCCTCGAGAAAGAGAGGAAGGCCCGCCGTGTCGCGCGCGACCGCGCGCCGTCCGGGATCGCAGAGCAGCAGCTCGCCGAGGCCTTCCGCCCGCAAGAGCCCCTCCAGGCGGGTCCCGGCGAAGGCCGGCTCCTGGGAGAAGCGCATCCGCCCGCTGAACCAGACGACGGAGCCCTTGCGCACGTAGACCGATCCGCGCGAGGCGACTCCCAGAGTTCCGTCGGGCCGGACCCGAAAAAGGGAACGGTCATCGGCGTCCCTCTCGACCGGCGAGGCGACGCCGCCCGCACCCTCCGCGAGAACAGCCTTCGTCGGCGCCGGCGCGCTCGCGGACGCCGGATCTTCCCGCGAGCCACCGTGGCGAAGGATCTCCTCGATCTGCTCGACCGCGGCTCTTGCGCCCGCCAGGCGCAGGTGATCGAGGGCCTCCGGGAGCTCGCCGCGCATCCGGTGGAGGAGTCCCAGGTAAAGATGGCTGCGCGCATGATCCGGCTTCAAGGCGACGGCCCGGGCGAGGGCGCTCTCGGCTTCCGGGAAGGCGCCGGCCTTGAACTGGATCAAGCCGAGGTTCGCATGGAGGATCGCCGAGTCGGGATTCTTTTCGAGCAACGCCCTCGTGGCGGCTGCGGCCTCCGGATAGTCCCCGCGGCGGAACTCGACGAGAGAGACGAGGTTCAAGAGGTCTTCATCGTCCGGCCTGGCCAGGCGCGCCAGCTCCAGCTCCTGCCACGCCTCCTCGAAACGACCTGAGGAAAGCCGCTCGCGGGCGCGTCCGAGTTGGAGAAAGAAGACTGCCTGGTCGAGCGCGAGCGCGGCGCGGGCAGGGGACACCGCGGCCCCCGCCCTCAGCCTCTCTTCAGGGCGCGGGGCGGCGAAAAGTCGGTCGTGAGGAGCGGGCGGTTGCTCTTCGGATCCCGGGTGATCCGGACCGGCCGGCCCTTCGCGCCCCCCCAGGTCTTTCCCGCGGGGAGGCCGAAGCCTCCGCCGAGCGAGGACTTCCCGTAGTAGGCCGCCAGTCCCTTGCTGACGTAGATGCGCGTCTCGTCGAACGGAGGCACGCCTCCGTAGCGCGCCACGGCCGCCTCCCCCGCGTTGTAGGCCGCCAGCGCCCGGGGAAGATCTCCGCCGTAGAGCCCCATCAGGTAGGCGAGATACCGGGAGCCCCCGGCGAGATTCTCCGTGGGATCGAAAACATCCCGCACGCCGTACCGAACCGCGGTCTCCGGCATGAGCTGCATCAGGCCCCGGGCCCCCTTGCGGGAAACCGCCGCGGGGTTGAAGGCCGATTCGATGAGCACGACGGACTTCACGAGCTTCGGATCCAGAGAGTTCTCCCGCGCGGCGTTCGCGATCAGGCCGTCGTAGAGAGAAGGCGTCGCGATCCTCGCCGCGAGCCACGCATCGCTCCTTCCGAGGGCCTCCCGGGAAGACTCTCCGATGCCGTCGTTGTAGATGACCCGCTTCCCGTTCCTGATCCCGATGCGCACGGCTCCATGCATCGCGCCCGTCGGCGCGATGCATAGTGCCAGAACCAGCCCCGCCATGGCCTTGGGTCTCATGGAATTGCCTCGAATTATAAACCGGCGCGAGGGCCGACGCCATTGGCCGATTGTCTAGGATTGGGCGGCGCCCGGGTTCTCCGCGGCCAGCATCTCGCGGACGGCCGCCTCGGCTTCCTTCAGGGCGCCCGGGAGGAGGCTCTCGTTGCGGCCTCCGGCCTGCGCGAGGTCCGCCTTGCCGCCCCCGCTGCCGCCGAGAGCCTTCCCGATCCGCGCCGCGATCCGGGAAGCGGGGACGCGCCGCGTCAGGTCCGGAGTGACCGCCGCGACCACGGAGGTCTTCCCTTCGCTCGCGCTCCCCACGACCACGACTCCGCTGGACAGCTTCGCGCGCAGCGTGTCGGAGAGGTTGCGCAGCTCGGGGATGGAGAGGCCCGCGGCGATCCGCGTCACCAGGCGCACGCCATCCACCTCCACCGTCGCGCCGGAAGCGCCGGCGTCGCCCGACGCGAGCCTCATCCGGAGGGAAGCCAGATCGCGCTCCAGAGACCGGACGCGTTCCTCGCGCTCCTGCCAGCGCTCGAGGAGATTCTCCCGCGGCGCCTGGGCCGCGGCCGAAAGGGCGTTCAGGGACTCCTCGTCGCGGCGGAGCAGCTCCACCGTTCCGAGCGACGTCACCGCCTCCAGCCGGCGCACTCCCGCCGCAAGCCCCCGGTCGGAGACGATCTTGAAAGCGCCGATCTCCCCCGTGCGCGGCACGTGGCAGCCACCGCAGAGCTCGGTGGAAAAGCCGGGGACGTCCACGACGCGCACCCTCTCGCCGTACTTCTCCCCGAAGAAGGCGATCGCCCCGCGCGCGCGGGACTCCTCCATGGTCATGTGCTCCTTGGTGACTTCGGTGTCGCGCAGGACCTCCTCGTTGACGAGCCTCTCGATCTCGGCGATCTGCCCGGGGGTGGGAGCGGCCGTGGCGGCATAGTCGAACCGCAGCCGATCCGGCGCGACGAGCGAGCCCATCTGGCGCGCGGACTCCCCAAGCACCTTGCGCAGCGCGGCGTGGAGCAGATGCGTTCCGGTGTGGTTGGCCTGAGTGCGCCGGCGCACCCATTCGGGGACTTCCATGTCCACCCTGGTGCCGACGGCCAGGACCCCGGACTCGACCGTGACGCGGTGGGAGATCAGTCCCGGCACCGGTTTCTGGGTGTCGGTGACGCTCGCCACGCCTCCGGGCCAGCGCCACGTGCCGGTGTCGGCGACCTGGCCGCCCCCCTCGGGGTAGAAGACGGTGACGTCCGTGACGGCCTCGCCGGTCTCGCCGGCCGAAAGCTCGTTCGCCGGCGCGCCGTCCCTGACGATCCCGAGCACCATCGCGCCAGAGAGCTTGCAGAAGTCCAGTTCCGGGTAGCCTCGGAATTCCGAGTGCCGGAGCGGCAGACCGAGGCCTTCATAGACGGAATCACCGGCGGCCCGGAACTTCGCGGAGGCGCGCGAGGACTCCCGCTGCTTCTCCAGATGTTTCTCGAACCCGGCGCGGTCCACCGCCAGCCCTTCGTCCGAGGCGATCTCCTCGATCACCTCCAGGGGGATGCCGTAGGTGTCGTAGAGACGGAAGACCGTTTCGCCGGCCAGCGCCTTCTCTCCGAGGCGGCGCAGGTCCTCGATCGCCTCGCCGACACGAACGGAGCCCTGCGAGAGAGTCTTCAGGAATCGCTCTTCTTCCGGCCGAAGAACGGCCTGAATCGTGCGCCTGTCGCTGTCGTCCTTCGCCTTGTCGAAGTAGATGCCCCCGTAATTCGTGATGACCCGCGTGGATAGCCTGTGGAGAAACGGCTCTCGAAGGCCCAGCTGCGCGCCGTACCGGAGCGCCCGCCGGATGATCCGGCGCAGGACGTATCCCCGGCCCTCGTTGGAGGGCATCGCCTGGTCGTGGATGAGCATCGTCGCGGCCCGCGCATGGTCGGCCACGACCCGGAAGGGAGCATCTTCCACGGCCATGCCGCCCCGGTACCGCGCATTGCCGCCCGCGCGGCCGACCTCGTCTTCGAGATCCTGAATGATTCCCCGGAAGAGATCCGTATCGAAGTTGTTGTTGACGCCCTGGAGGACGGCGGTGAGGCGCTCGAGTCCCATCCCGGTATCCACGGAGGGTTTCGGCAGCGGAGGCATCTTCCCCGAGGCGTCGCGCTCGAACTGCATGAAGACGAGGTTCCAGACCTCGACGTTCTCGTCTCCCGGCCCGTTGACGAGCTCCGGGGTGTTGCGCGAAAGATCCTCCCCGGGAAAGTAGTGAATCTCCGAACACGGGCCGCAGGGCCCGGTGTCGCCCATCGCCCAGAAGTTCTCCTTCTCGCCGAAGCGAAGGATGCGCCTCCGGGGCAGGTGCCGTTCCCAGAGGCGGGCGGCCTCGTCGTCGTCGGTGAAGACGGTCGCCCAGAGGCGCTCGGGCTCGAGGCCGTACCCCTTCTGCCTGTCGGTCAACAGCTCCCAGGCGAAGGCGATCGCCTCGTCCTTGAAGTAGTCACCGAAGGAGAAGTTACCGAGCATCTCGAAGAAGGTGAGGTGGCGTCCCGTGTAGCCGACGTTGTCGAGGTCGTTGTGCTTGCCCCCCGCGCGTACGCACTTCTGCGCGCTCGCGGCCCGGCTGTAGTCGCGCTTCTCCCGGCCGGTGAAGACGTCCTTGAACTGGTTCATGCCGGCGTTGGCGAAGAGAAGCGTGGGGTCTTCCGCCGGGATGAGCGAGGAGGAGGGGACACGGCGGTGCCCGCGCTCCTCGAAGTACTCGAGAAAGCGCTCCCGGATCTCAGCCGACGTCATCACGGCTCGTCATCCTTTCGCCAGGCGCGCATCTTCGCAGAAATGGCCGCGGCGGAGAAACCCCGCCGCGAGAGCGCGCTCCACACGCGGCGGCGGCGTTTCTCCGCCGGCAACCCGGCGCTCCCGCGCCAGAGCCTCGCAAACAGCCTCGCGAGGGCCTTTTCTTCCCCCTCCGGATCGAGCTCCGCAAGGGCGGCCCCGATGGTCTCCTCCGCGAAGCCGCGGGCCGCGAGCTCCCGCACGATCCGCGCGCGGCCGTAACGCAAGGCGCGCGAGCGGGCGGCGGACCTTGCCGCGGCGAGATCGTCCAACAAACCCTCACGTTCGAGTCTTCCGAGCGTCTTGCCGACGGCGTCCGCTTCGAAGCCCCGTTCTTCGAGAGCCCGCACCAGCTCCGCCCGTCCCCGCGCCCGCACCGTTAGGAGCTTCAAAGCGCGCTCGTGCGCCTCCTCCGCCGAAAGAGTGGACGAAGGCGACTTCCCCCTCGATCGAATCGTCTTCCTGCCAGGTGCGCGCGTCAGCGCGCGCCTGGCGGCTGACGGCTGAAATCGTAGGGGGACTCTTCTTCCGCCGCCGCGCCGAAATCCGACGGGGCCTCCAGCTCCGCGTCCATCTCCTCGCGGGCGACGTCGGAGGTGGACTGGATGCCCTGGATCTTGAGGCGGAACTCGTTGGGGTTGGAGGCGCGCTTCAACGCCTCCTCGAGAGTGATGAGGCCGGACTTGTAGAGCTGATAGAGCGACTGGTCGAAGGTCTGCATCCCGTACTGCGAGGTCCCCTGCTTGATCGCGTCCTTGATGTACTTGGTCTTCTCCTTGTTCTCGATGCACTCGCGGATGTAATCGGTGCGAACGAGGACTTCCACCGCGGGCACGCGTCCCTGGCCGTCCGCCCGAGGCATCAGGCGCAGAGAAATGACCGACTGGATGACCGCGCCCAGCTGCAGCCGGATCTGCCGGTGCTGGTGCGGCGGGAAGACGGCGATGATCCGGTTGATCGTCTCGGTCGCGTCCAGGGTGTGCAGGGTCGAGAGGACCAGGTGCCCCGTCTCGGCGGCCGTCAGGGCCGTGCCGATCGTCTCGGCGTCGCGCATTTCCCCGACCAGGATCACGTCGGGGTCCTGCCGCAGAGCGCTTCGAAGCGCGATCGAGAAGCCTTTGGTGTCCACGTCGAGCTCGCGCTGGTTGACGATCGACCTCTTGTCGCGATGCAGGTACTCGATCGGGTCCTCGATCGTCATGATGTGCTCGTTGCGGAGGGTGTTGACGTGGTCCACCATCGCCGCGAGCGTCGTCGTCTTGCCCGATCCCGTCGTGCCGGTGCAGAGAACCAGGCCGCGCTGCTCCATGCAAATCCGCTCGAGGACGGGGGGCAGGAGCAGCTCCCGGATCGTCAGGATCCGCGTCGGAATGACCCGCAGCACGAGACCCACGGTCCCCCGCTGCTGAAAGACGCTGCAGCGGAAGCGCCCGAGATTGGGCACCTGGTAGGACGCGTCGATCTCGAAGTCGGTCTTGAACCTCTCCTTCTGGCGCGCCGACATGATCGAGAAAGCCATCGCCATGGTGTCCTCCTGGACGATGCGGCGCATCTCGGTCATGGGATTCAGGACGCCGTCCACGCGGAGAATGGGGAAGGCGCCCACCTTCAAATGGAGGTCCGAGGCCTTGCGCTCGACCGCCATCTTTAGGAGATCGTTGATATGCATGGCGCTAGGTTACGCCCCGAGCCCGCCAAAGTCGAGGGCCGGGAATCGGGAAACGGGAGACGGAAAACGAAGGAGAAACGTGACTTACGTCGTTTCCCGTCTTCCGTCTTCCGTTTTCCGACTCAGACGGGGGCTTCCACCGGCACGGGGGTCAGCCAGCCGTAGCGGTCTTCGATGTCTCCCGACAGCAAGCCGAAGAAATCCTTCTGCAGCCGCTCGGTGATGGGGCCGCGCCGGCCGGCTCCGACGGAGATCCGGTCCACTGTGCGGATCGGCGTGATTTCCGCCGCCGTTCCCGTGAAGAAGATCTCGTCCGCGATGTAGAGCATCTCGCGCGCGATCGGCTGCTCGGCGACCGAGAAGCCCGCGTCCCGCGCGATCGTGATGACCGTGTCGCGCGTGATCCCGGGAAGGATGGTTCCGGCCAGAGGCGGCGTCAGGAGTCTTCCCCCGTACACCAGGAAGATGTTCTCGCCGCTGCCTTCGGAGACACGACCGCTGTTGTCCAGCGCGATTCCTTCGGTGTAGCCGTTGGTGATCGCTTCCATCTTGATCAGGGCCGAGTTCACGTAGTTGCCGGTGGCCTTCGCCATGGCGGGGAAGGTGTTGGGCGCCATGCGGTTCCACGAGGAGACGCACACGTCCACGCCCTGCTCGAGGGCTTCGTCCCCGAGATACTTTCCCCACTTCCAGATCGCGATCAGAACCTCGATCGGGCTCTTGAGGGGATTGACTCCCAGCGCGCCCAGGCCCCGGTACACGAGCGGCCGGATGTAGCACTCGTCGAAACCGTTGGCGCGGACCGTGTCCAGAATCGCCGCCTTGAACTCCTCCGGCGAATAGGGGATCTCCATGCGGTAGACCTTGCAGGAGTCGTAGAGGCGCTTGATGTGCTCATCCAGGCGGAAAGCCGCGGAGCCGTTCTTCGTCTTGTAGACGCGGGCACCCTCGAACATCGCCGAGCCGTAGTGGAAGACGTGCGAGAAAGCGTGGATCTTCGCGTCGGCGAAGTCCACGAGCCGCCCGTTCATCCAGACCTTCTTGACGTCTTCGTAGGACATGAGACCTCCGCAGCGAGAGACGGAGAACGTTCGGAGTACGAGGCAGTATCCAACGCCCGTCGAGGCACTGTCAATCGGAGAAGCTGCGAGTTGTGGATTGTGAGTCGTGATTAAAACCCCCGGGGAACGCCCGTTCACAATTCGCAATTCACAATTTCTTCCGTTCGAGGGCGGCGCGCGCAAGGACGAGAGCGGCGACAGCGGCGGTCTCGGCGCGCAGCTTTCCGGCGGGAAGAGCGGCGAGACACCAGCCCTGCGCGCGGGCGGCCTCGCGCTCGGCCGCGGTCCATCCGCCTTCCGGCCCCACGAGCAAGCTCGCGCCCCCGGCCGCAAGCGCCGGTGGAAACGCTTCCGCCTCCGGGTCGAGAAACAGCCGCTGAGAGGAGGGGCGCTCCGACAACGCGCGATCGAGCGAGACGGGCCCTTCGATCCGGGGCCAGCGGGAGGAACCGCATTGCTTCGCCGCCTCGCGCGCGACGCGTTCGAGCCTTTCCCGAACCGCCGCGGATCCGCGGAAGGACTGCGTCCGTTCGCTCGCGACGAGCGTCACGCTCTCGGCGGAGAGCTCGGTGGCCTTCTCGACGAGCCAGGAGAGGCGTTCGGCTCGAAGGCCCGCCACGAAAAGCGCGACCGGGGCAGGCGCGTCCCTCGCCGGCAGGATCCGTTCCACGGCGACCTCGGCCATGCCGCGGGAGAGGCTCGTCAGGCGCGCCAACGCCTCCCGGCCACTCCCGTCGAGAAGAATGACCGGATCGCCGGGGCGCAGTCTTCGAGCGCGCGCGTGCGCCGCCTCCTCGGACGAAAGCCGCGACGTCTCGCCGGCGCGCGGCAGCGGCGAAACTAAGAGGCGCGTTGGAGGCAAGCGGACGCCCATTCCCCTTCGGCGCGCCGGCCGCGGACAAGCCAGCGGCGCGATCGAAGGCGCGCCAACACGCGCTTCTCCCGGTCGAGAGGTATTCCCGAGAGGACCAGCCGGCCCCCCCGAGCCACCCGGCTCATCACCGCGCCGCGCGCCGGGAGGAATTCCTCCGGCAGCAGGTTCGCGAGAACGAGCGGGAAGACTCCGGCGACGGCATCCACGGCCGCGGCCAGCAGCGAGACGCGCGAGCCAAACGGGTGGAGCCTCAGGTTCTCCCGCGCCACGAAGACCGCTTGAGAGTCCGTGTCCAGCGCGATCGTGCGGCGTGCCCCGAGGGCCGCCGCCGCGAGCGCCAGGACGCCGGATCCGGTGCCCACGTCCAGGACTTCGAGATCCCGCGGCGGGTCTTCCTCGAGGAAGAGAAGCACCAGACGCGTGGACTCGTGGCCGCCCGTGCCGAAGGCCGCGGAGGCCGGCAGCCGCAAGGAGATCCTTCCGGGAGGAGGAGCCGAATCGGAAGGATCTCCCGGGTCGATCCAGAATCGCCGGCCCACGGCGAGAGGGCGTGAGGCCGCCCGGAACGCTTCGAGAGGATCCCCTTCTGGAATGTCCGTGACCAGCTCGCAGCGGACGCGGGACCCCGACAGCGCTCGTCCCGCCCGCCGCGCCGCCTCCGCCTCCCGAAAGCAGGCGACGAGATCGCGGCCCTCCTCCACGAAACCGAGCGGCCCGTAGAGCGCCACGATTCCCAGGATCGCCTCGTCTTGCGCCCCGCGGGGGATGAGAAGCCGTGAATACTTCAACCGAGCCATCAAGCCGTGAGACGTCAGGCGTGAGGCGTTAGGCGAGGCCTGGTCACGTCTCACGCCTTACGCCTTACGCCTTACGCAGCTACGAGAAGATCTTCTTGGCTTTGTCCATCACGCTCCTGCCGGCGACCGGCGCGCCGACCAACTCCGCGTAGCGGCGGAGGATCTCCTTCTCCTTTTCCGAGGGGGCCTCGGGCACGACCACGCCGATTCGGACGACGAAATCCCCACGGCCGCGCCGCCCGAGGCGGCCGAACCCCCGGCCGCGAAGGCGGACCTCCGAGCCCGGTTTCGCTCCGCGCTGCACGTCGATCCTCTCCTCCTCTTCGAGCGTGGGCACCGAGACTTCCCCGCCCAGGACGAGCGTCGGGAAGGGCAGGTCGAGCGGGAGCACGACGTCGTCCCCGTCGCGCTGGAAGATCTCGTGCGGCGCGACCGTCAACACGACGTAGAGGTCGCCGGCCGGACCGCCGTTGACTCCGGCGTCCCCTTCGCCCGCCAGCCTCAGGCGCGAGCCGGTTTCCACGCCGGCCGGAATGCGGATACCGAGCTTGCGGCTGCCGCGCCGGCGCCCTTCCCCCGCGCAGTGGCGGCAGGGCTTCTCCACGATCTTCCCGTCTCCCCCGCACGTGGCGCACGGGCGCGTGACGGTCAGGAAGCCCTGCGAGAAGCGCTGGCGCCCGCGGCCGCCGCAGGAGGGGCAGGCGCGCGGACTCGAGCCGGGCTCGGCGCCGGAGCCCGCGCAGATTTCGCACGGTTCGAGCCGCGAGATGACCAGAGGAGCTTCGACGCCGAAGGCGGCGTCCCGGAAGGAGACCTCCATGCGGTAAACGACGTCGCTCCCGGCGGGACGAGAGGACCCCGCCGATCCAAAACCGGAGAACCCGAAAAGGTTCTCGAACAGGTCCGAAAAATCTCCGAAGACGGAAGGATCGAAGCCCTGGCCGAAACCGGCGGCCCCTCCGGCGAGTCCCGCGTGGCCGAGGCGGTCGTACCGCGCGCGTTTCTCCGCGTCGGAGAGGACCGCGTAAGCCTCCGAGGCCTCCTTGAATTTCTCCGCGGCCTGCGAGTTCCCCGGGTTGCGGTCCGGATGATGGAGCAGAGCGAGCTTCCGGTAGGCGGACTTGAGCTCCCCGTTGGCCGCGTCCCGCGAGACGCCCAGCACTTCGTAGTAGTCGCGTTTCTGGCTCATAAGGTTTTCAGCCCGCAATCGGGAATCGGGACTCTGGAAGCGCTTCGATCATCCCTGGCTCGCGGGAGGCGAGCCCTTGGCCGCCGCGCGCTGGAGCATCACGCGGGTCAGCAGTTTCGAGATCCCCTGCATGTCGAAGATCGCCTCCTTCAAGGCATCGCGGGATTCCGCGGCCGCGATGTCGCGGGAGCGCTTCAGGGTCTCCTCGATCCGTTCCCGCTCGTCCGGCGCGAACGCCGTGATGAACTCCGCGAAAACACGCTCGTTGGAGGCGAGCATTCCTTCCAGCCTGTTCCGGATCTGGGCGGTCTCCCGGCGCTGGCGGTCCTCCTCGGCGAAGGTGGACGCCTCGTTGATGATCCTGTCGATCTCGACCTGCGAGAGACCGCCCGCCGGGCTGATCTGGATCCCCTGCGCCTTGCCGGTGGCCAGGTCGCGCGCCGAGACGTTGACGATGCCGTTGGAATCGATCGCGAAACTGACCTCGATCTGGGGAACCCCGCGCGGCGCGGCCGGAATGCCCACGAGCTCGAAGCGGCCCAGAGACTTGTTCTCGCCGGCCACTTCCCGTTCCCCCTGGAGGACGTGGATCTCCACGACCGCCTGGTTGTCGGCGACGGTCGTGAAGACCTTGGTGTTCTTCGTCGGGATCGTGGAATTGCGCTCGATCAATTTCTCGAAAACGCCGCCATGCGTCTCGATGCCGAGCGAGAGCGGCGTGACGTCCAGGAGGACGACGTCCTTGATCTCCCCTTTGAGGACTCCCCCCTGGATCGCCGCGCCGATGGCCACGACTTCGTCCGGGTTGATCTCCCGGTTGGGCTCCCGGTCGAAGAGCTCGGCCACGATCTGCTGCACGCGAGGCGTGCGGGTCTGGCCGCCCACGACGATGACCTGGTCCACGTCGGACGGCTTCAAGCCGGCCTCCTTCAGCGCGTCCAGGCAGGGAGCCGCCGTCCGGTCGATCAGATCCGCCACGAGAGACTCGAAGCGCGACCGCGAGAGCGTCCGGTTGATGTGCTTGGGGCCCGAGGAGTCCGCGGAGATGAACGGCAGCGTGATCGTGGACTCCATCGCCGTCGAGAGCTCGCACTTGGCCTTCTCCGCGGCCTCCTTGAGCCGCTGCAGCGCCATTCGGTCCTGCCGCAGGTCGATGCCGGTCGAGCGCTCGAAGTCGGCGAGCAGCCAGTCCATGATCTTCTTGTCGAAGTCCTCGCCGCCGAGGTACGTGTCCCCGGCCGTCGCCCGCACCTCGTAGATGCCGTCTCCGAGCTCGAGGATCGAGATGTCGAAGGTCCCGCCCCCCAGGTCGTAGACCGCGACGATCTCGCTCCCCTTGCGATCCAGTCCATACGCTAGCGACGCGGCCGTCGGCTCGTTGAAGATCCGAAGCACCTCCAGCCCCGCGATCCGGCCGGCGTCCCGCGTGGCCTGCCGCTGGGCGTCGTCGAAGTAGGCCGGCACGGTGATGATCGCTTCCGTGATTTCCTCGCCGAGCGCCTCCTCGGAGAACTCCTTGATCTCCCGCAGGATGAGGGCCGAGATCTCCTCGGGGCTGTAGTCTTTGTCGCGCGCCCGGATCTTGATATCGCCGTTGGGCGCTTGGACGATCTGGTACGGCAGGACTTCGCGCGCGTGCCGCGTTTCGTCGGAATCGAACTTGCGCCCCACGAGTCTCTTGACGGCGAAGACCGTGTTCATCGGATTGGTGATCGCCTGCCGCTTGGCGATCTGCCCCACCAGCCGCTCGTTGTCCTCCGTGAAGCCCACGATCGAAGGGGTCGTGCGGCTCCCCTCGCGATTACAGATCACCCGAGGCGCCGCTCCCTCCACGACGGCCACGCAGCAGTTGGTGGTGCCCAGGTCGATTCCGAGGATCTTGCTCATGCCATTGTGGGATTGACGATCGGCGATTGACGATTTCTCATGCGCGTCCGGGCCTCATCTTCAATCATCCATCCTCTCTCTTCAATCATCCTTGACTCACGGCGACCTTGACCAGCGCCGGACGCAAAAGTTTGTCGTTCAGGAAGTAGCCCTTGCGAAGGACTTCCAGGATCGTGTCCTTGGGGACATCGTCCGTGCTTTCGGTGGCGACGGCGTCGTGAACGTTGGGGTCGAACGGGACCGACGTGTCCACCTCGGCGACGCCGTACTTCTTCCACAGTTCGTCGATCTGCCGTCGGATCAGCGCGACGCCCTGTCCGAAGTCGGTCTGCAGAGCTTCCTCGGGCGCATGGGCCAGGGCGCGGTCGAAGCTGTCGGAGATCGGAAAGAGGTCCACGAGAAAACTGCCGAGAGCGGAGCGGAAGTACTCGCTCTTCTCGCGCTCCGCGCGCTTTCGCAGGTTCTCGAATTCGGCGAGCTTGCGAAGGTGGCGGTCCTTGAGGTCCTCCAGGTCCTTCTGGACGGACCGCAGCTTCTCTTCGGCCGCCGCGATGGCCGAGCGCTCCTCCTCCTCGAGGACCGCGTCGAGCGTCTCTTCCGGGTCGCTCACCTCGATCGTCCCCGGATCCGCCGGCGACTCCGGAAGCGGGCCCCCGCCGCCCTGTTCTTTTCCGCTCATCGCGAGGAGTCCTCCCGCTCATGGGTGTCGCGCCTCTCGAGCCTCTCGGACAGCGCCTTCCCGAGCAATTCGACCACCGGGATCACGCGCGGGTACTCCCGGCGCGCCGGGCCGAGGACGCCGAGCATGCCGCAGAGCGCTTCCCCGGCGCCGTAGGATGCCAGGACCGCGGAGAGCCGCGGGTCCGCGGTCAGCGCCTCCTCGGAGCCCAGCACGACGCAGGTCCGCCGGGAATCGAGGTAGCGGGTCATCAGATCGAGCAAACGCGCCTTCTCTTCGAAGGCTCCGAAGACCTTCTTCAACGAATCCACGTCGGCGAACTCCGGCTTGTCCAGAAGCTGCGCCGTCCCGTCCACGTAGATCTGCTCCTGCGTTTCGGTGCCCTCGAGCGCCTGCCGCCCCAGGGCCAGCGTGCGCGTCAGGATCCTGTCGTAAGCGGCCTTCTCCTGCGCCATCGCTTCGAGCAGCCGGCGCCGCGTTTCGTAGAGCGTGCGGCCGCAGAACTCCTGGGTGATGCGTTCGCTCATGGCCTCCAGCTCCCGCGGGGAGTATTCGACCTCGGTCTCGATGACCCGGGAGAGCACCTCGGGTCCGCTGATCTGGACGACCAGGATCTTCCCGGGCGCGACCGGCAGGAACCTCAGGCTGTCCACGACGGTGTGCAACGCGTCCGGAGCCACGACAAAGCCCACTTCGCCCGAGAGGCGCGAGAGGAGTCGCGAGGCTGCCTGGAAGAGGCGCGGCACGTCGGCGCCCGCCAGGGAGAGATCCGAATCCACCTGTTCCCGGACGTCCACCGCGATCTTGCGCTGCCGCATCAACTCGTCGATGTAGAGGCGGTAGGCCCGGTCCGTCGGAACGCGCCCCGCCGAAGTGTGCGGCTGAGTCAGGAACCCGAGGTCTGTCAGGTCCGCCATGATGTTGCGGATCGACGCGGGAGACAGGTGAAAACGGTTGGACTTGAACAGGGTCCGGGAGGAAACCGGGCGCCCCGTGTCCACGTGGACACGGATGATTTCCTTCAGGATCATCCGGCTGCGTGCATCCAGCGTCTTCATGGCTCCCGGAAGAGATTAGCACTCGGGTCAATCAAGTGCTAAGGCATTGAATCGACGTCGTGGCTGATGCCCTCAGTTTAACGCGAAAGCGGCCGGCGCCGGGAGCCTGCCCTCGGCGGCGACGGTAGACTCTGTCGATGCCTCACGAAATTCTCGGGTCTTCCCTGAGCCTCGTCGGACCCGGCCGCGCCGGAAGGGCTTTCGCGCATTCCTGGATCTCGGCCGGCGGGACTCTCGGCGAGGTGATCGCGCGGGAGCCTTCGCGAGCCCGCGAGGGCGTACGGGACATCGGCGGCGGCAGCCCGCGGGGATTGAACGAGCCGCACGCGGACTGCGAGATCCTGGTTTTCGCGGTTCCCGACGATCTCATCGAGCCCGCCGCCCGTGCGCTGTCCGGGCGTCTCCGATTCCGGGCCGCCTTTCATCTCAGCGGGGCCCTGGCCGCGGCGGCGCTCGAGCCCCTCCGGCCCGGCGGGGCGGCGCTGGGGTCGTTGCACCCCCTGAGGGTATTTACCGGCTCCTCGGGCGAAACCTGGAAGGACGCGCTCGTCGCGGTCGAAGGGGACTCCGTTGCGATGGATATCGGCGAGGACCTCGTCCAGGCCATCGGCGGCAGGCCTCGCCGGATCGCGTCGGAGGCGAAGCCCCTCTACCACGCGGCGGCGACCCTGGCGGCCGGAGGCACGATCGGCGTCGTCTCGCTGGCGGCGCGGGCCTGGCGGCAGGCCGGCATCCCGGAAGAAGAAGCCCGGCCGGCGCTCGCGGATCTGGCGGAGCGGGCGGCGCGGGCCGCGGCTTCGCGGGGATTCGAAGAAGCCTTCACGGGCCCGGTTGCCCGCCGCGACGTCGGGACGGTGAGGGCACACGAGGAAGCGCTGAGCGCTCTCCCGGACGCGGCCCGGCTCTACTCTCTGCTCGCCGCCGAGACGCTGAGGCGCACGCCCGGACGAGGAAAGGAAGAGGAGATATCGAGTCTGATCGCGCGTTGGAGCCCCGGGAAGAACGCTTGACGAGTGGCGCCCCGCTCTCGAGACGGGATTGGAGGCAGCCGGTCGTGCGGAGCAATGGTAGAATCACCCCGCGCCTTTTTTAAGCCAATCATGGTTTTTTTCAACTACGCCACCATGCAGATGGCGGCCAAAATCGTTTACTACGGCCCCGGTCTGTGCGGAAAGACGACGAACCTCCATCACATCTACGGCCGGACCGCTCCGGGCTCGCGCGGAGAGATGGTCTCGCTCGAGACGGAGACGGACCGCACGTTGTTCTTCGACCTCCTCCCCCTGGACGTGGGCGTCATCGGAGGCTTCAAGACGCGGGTCCAGCTCTACACGGTGCCGGGCCAGGTCTTCTACAACACCACGCGCAAGCTGGTCTTGAAGGGCGTGGACGGAATCGTCTTCGTAGCCGACTCGCAGCGCGCCATGAGGGACGCCAATATCGAAAGCATGGTCAATCTCCGCTCGAACCTGGCCGAGATCGGAATCAAGCTCGAGGACCTGCCCCTCGTCTTCCAGTACAACAAGAGGGATCTCGCCAACATCCTCTCGCTCCAGGAACTCGAGGACAGCCTCAATTCGGGCCGCAAGTACGAGAGCTACGAAGCCTGCGCGGTTCTCGGCCAGGGAGTCTTCGAAACCCTGAAAGCGATCTCCAAGTTGACGCTCCGGGTGGTGAAAAAGAAGATGCTCGGCGACGAGCGGTCGTCCCGGCCCGCGCCCCTTGCGGGCACGAGCGGCTCTTCCATCTGGCCGGCCGCGCCGGAAGGATCGAGCGATGCCACCGAGGCGCTGGAGATCGCGGACACGCCTTCCGCCGAAGAAACCCGCGAGGCGGCGCCTCCTGCCGCCGCCCCGCCCGCGCGAGAGGCGCCCGGCCAGATCCCGGAGAAGCCGTCAGTGTCTTCGCCTCCGGCGCCGCCGCCGGCCGAGATCAGAGAGATCTCTTTTGCTCAGTCTCCGGCGCCGGACGTCAAGCGCGTCCGTGTCCGGTCGAACATCGATATCCTCGCCGAGCTCGACAAACTGCGCCGCAACGCGACCGCCCTTCCGCCGCCCGACAGGGCCACGCGCCGGGCCGCGGCGGAAGTGTCCATAGACGATCTGCTCGCGAGCAGCCTGAATCATCGCAAAGAGATCAATCGCGTCTTCGAGATCAACATGCCGCAGAGCGAGCTGGCGCGCGGGCAAGTCGTCACCGTCCGCCTCGGTCTGGAAGACGAGCAGAACCAGCCCATCGGAGATGGGAAGTCCTTCTCCATCGAGCTCCACTCCAAGCCGGACGTCGAGACGCTCCTGCTCTCTTTGAAGTTCCATATCTCCGGCAACAGGTAGATCGCGCGACGTTCCCGGCCGGAGCTGTCCGCGCCGCAGGACAGACGCTCCGGCCAGAATTTGAGCAAAAAAGCTTTTGCAATTGGCGCAGGAACAGGTTTACCCTTTTCCCATGATCCCGTCTCGGGCCCCCGCGAAGGGGAGGAACTGTATTCTGGCGGCGCTGTCGGCCGCGCTCCTCCTCGCGGCGGGCTGCTCCTCCTCCGCGGCCTCGCGGAAAGCGAGGATGCCGGCCGCCCCTCCCGACCCGCCCGCCGTCGCAAGGGCCAGAGAGGAGTTCTCCAGGGGCCGGGAAGCGGCCCTGGCGGGTGACTTCCAGTGCGCCGAGGACTCCTTCGCCCGGGCCCTCGATTCGGTTCGCCCGCCGGGTGCCGACGAGCCTCGCGATCCGGCGACGATCGATTTTTCTTTCGAGCTTTACGAGGGGATCCTGCGTTACGAAGCGATGGCGCCGCCCGCGGAAGTCGAGGCCCTCGAAATGGCGGACCGCGCGCCGATGCTCGCGCCCCAGGTTTCGCCCGACGCCACTCCCGACGCGCTCTTGAAGGCCCGCGACTCCGTCTCCACCGACAACGGGACCATCGTCTATGACATCCCCATAGTCGTCAATGACGCGGTCCTGAAGATCCTCGCGATCTATCAGAACGACCTTCACGATGTGATCGCCCGCGGACTGGCGCGCTCGGGCCGGTTCCTTCCGATGATCGAGCGCGTCTTCCAGGAAGAGGGTCTCCCCAGGGACCTCGCGCAGGTGGCGATGGTCGAATCCTCCTTCATCCCGCGCGCCCGGTCTCCCAAGGCGGCCTGCGGCATCTGGCAATTCATTCCCGAGACCGGCCGGCACTACGGGCTAACCTCCAACGGGTCCGTGGACGAGAGAAGCGATCCGGAGAAGGCGACCCGCGCGGCCGCCAAGTATCTGCGGTTCCTGCACGATCTCTTCCACGACTGGTACCTCGCCATGGCCGCCTACAACGCCGGCGAAGGCAAGATTCTCCGGACGATGGAAAGGACGGGGCTGACGGATTTCTGGCAGCTCGCCGCTTCGGGCCTGTTGAAGCCGCAGACCCAGAACTACGTGCCGGCCGTCATCGCTTCGACCCTGATCGCCAAGAACCCGGCCCACTACGGTTTCGAGGTCGAGTACGAGAAGCCGCTCTCCTACGAGACTCTTCACCTGGGCCGCCCCGTCAATCTGCGGCACCTCGCCGCCGCCAACGGGGCGACTCTCGAGGAGCTTCAAAGATTGAATCCCGAGCTGCGCAGCGAGTTCACGCCGTCCGGCTCCGACGGCTACGAGCTCAAGGTTCCGGTCGGAGCCCGAGAAGCCGTGCTCGTCGCCTTCGCGCGCGCTCCGACGGCCAGGCCGCCCGGCTTCCGGCGCCATGTCGTCAAGCGCGGCGAGACACTGGCCTCGATCGCGCGACGCTTCCGCGTGCCGCTCGCAAGACTCGCTTCGGCCAACTCCCTTTCCCGGAAGGGAAAACTGTCTCGCGGCAGCACGATCCTCGTGCCGCGGAGCGAGCCGGTCCGTCTGGCCTCGAATTCCAGAAAAGGCGGCAAGGCGCGCGCGATCAAGCAGGGCAGGGCCGTGCCGGCGCCGCAGTCGGCGGCCAGGAGCTACAAGGTCCGCGGCGGCGACACGCTCTACCGGATCGCGTTGAAGCACGGAACGACGGTCGCCCAGCTTCTCGCCTTCAACAGCCTTCCCGGGCCGGCCTTCATCAAGCCCGGCGACAAGCTGAAGATCCCCGCCAAAGCGCGCTGAGCTGCGCTCGCGCGCGGCAGTTCCAGGTTCCAGGGGGCGGAATCCTTCTTGAAATCTGGAACCTGGAACCTATGCCATCGCAGTAGATTCAGGCCCCGGACCCTGTTAGGCTGTTATCGTCCTCACGGCTCATCCCGCAGGCGTCTCCTCGCACCGGGGAGGCTTCATGCTCGCGCGCGTTCACTCCGCCGCTCTGCTGGGGATCGATGCCTGCGTCCTGGACGTCGAGGTCGACGTTTCGGGAGGGCTCCCCTGTTTCAACGTCGTGGGACTCCCGGACACCAGCGTTCGGGAGGCCCGCGAACGCGTCCGCTCGGCGCTGCGCAACGGGGGTTTTCCGCTCCCCGGAGGCGCCGTCACGGTCAACCTCGCCCCGGCGGGATTCAAGAAGGTCGGGGCCTCCCTGGACCTGCCGGTCGCCGTGGCGATCCTGGAGATCTGCGGCCTGGCCTCGCGTCAGGCCGCGCGCCGCCTCTTTGTCGGAGAGCTGGGATTGAACGGCGAAGTCCGGCCGGTCCGGGGCGCGCTCTGTCTCGCGCTCGCGGCCCGCGACGCGGGCTTCGACGAGATCGTGCTCCCGTGCGCCAACGCCACGGAGGCCGCCGCCGTGGAGGGGATCGCAGTCATTCCCGTGGGCAGCCTGGCCTCGACCGTGGCGCACGTCAACGGAGAGCAGAGGATTGTGCCGTTCGCCTCGCCCTCGTTCCTCCCGACGCCGACGCGAGGTCCGGACTTCCGCGACGTCCGGGGCCAGGCGGTCGCGCGGCGGGCGCTCGAGATCGCCGCCGCGGGCGGGCATCATGTCCTGCTCACGGGCCCGCCCGGCGCGGGAAAGACGATGCTCGCCCGGCGGCTGCCGACGATCCTCCCGGCTTTGACGCGAGGCGAGTCGATCGAGGTCACGAAGATCCATTCCGTCGCCGGCGCTCTTCCTCCTTCCGGAGGTCTCCTCCAGATGCCCCCTTTCCGCTCTCCGCATCACGGGATCTCCGCGCCGGGTCTCGTCGGCGGCGGCGCGCGCCCGGGGCCGGGAGAGATCTCGCTGGGGCACCGCGGAGTATTGTTCCTGGACGAGCTCCCGGAGTTCCGGCGGGACGTCCTGGAGGCGATCCGCCAGCCTCTGGAAGAAAAGCGCGTCCACCTGGTCCGGGTCGGCGGCGCCTCGACATTTCCCTGCGACTTCCTGCTCGTGGCCGCGATGAACCCCTGTCCCTGCGGATTCGTGGGCGATCCTCGCCGGGTCTGCACCTGCGATTATCGCGAGCGCCTGCGCTACACGAAGAAGATCTCGGGACCGCTGCTCGACAGGATCGATCTGCATGTTTCCGTCCCGCCCGTCTCCTGGGACGAGATCCAGCGGAGCGCGCCCGAAGAGGACTCGGAGGCGATCAAGCGGAGGGTGGCTCGCGCGCGCCGCCTGGCCGCTTCGCGATTTCCCGGGCGCCCCGAATTCCGAAACGCCGATCTCGCCGCGGGCGACTTCGAGCGCTTCCTCTGTCTCGACGGCCCGGTGCGCCGCGTCGCCGCGGCGGCCGTCGAGAAACTCTCGCTCTCCGTGCGAGCCCTCCATCGAGCGCTGCGGGTGGGCCGCACGATCGCCGACCTCGCGGACGAGGAGAAAGTCCTGGCGGCTCATCTGGCCGAGGCCATTTCCTTCCGGCCGCGCCTCTCCGCGGAAGAAGCGAATCGTCTTGACAGCGGAGCCCTGGCGCCCATACGATCGTCTCCAAAAGCGATTTGAATTCACGGTCCCGGTCCTTTTGAAAGCTTCGGCTCCGCCGCGCGGTGGGTTCGCGAAGAGGATGAGGCGCGGCGCCCGCAATCTGCGCGCGAGGAGAGTCGGTGAAGAAATACAACACGATCATCTTCGTTCCGAACCCCCGTTCCCCCTTCCGCAAGTTCACGATTTCCAGCCGCTTCCTTACGATCGCAGCCGCCCTGGTCGTTCTCGTGATGGCCGCCGCGGTCCTGTTCGGATGGGCCTATTTCTCCTCGGCGCGCCGCGACCGGCAATACCTTCGCGAGGTCGCCGAGAACGCCCGGCTGAAGTCGGCCGCCGCCCGGCTCACCAGCCGCTTGAACGGGCTCGCTCGACAACTCGACGCCTTCGACGTCCGCACCCGCAGGCTCGCCATCGTCGCGGGGCTGACCGGCGGCGCTCGCGCAATGGGCGGCCCGGAGGTCAAGGACGATCCCGACCTCGCGGAGAAGGGCGCGCTTCTGGATTCCCGCCTGACCGCGCTCGAGTCGCAATTCGCGCAGCGCTCGGCGATCGTGTCGTCAACGCCTTCCGTGGCCCCGGTGCGAGGCGTGGTCAATTCCGGTTTTGGATCGCGACTGGATCCGTTCACCGGCGAGGGGGCCTTCCATCAGGGATTGGACATCGCGACCCGACGCGACGAGCCCATCCTCGCCACGGCCGCCGGCGTGGTGGTCCGGAGCGGCCAGTCCGGGGACTACGGGAAGTCGGTCGAGATCGCGCATCGGACCGGCTACCGGACGATCTACGGGCATCTCGACGCCATCCTCGTCAAGGAGGGCCAGCATGTCCGCCGGGGCGATCGCGTGGGGCTGGCCGGTTCCACGGGCCGTTCCACCGGAACGCATCTCCACTACGAGGTGCGGCAGGGCGACCGGGCCGTCAATCCCCTCGACTACATCCTCGACAGCCGCTGACGCGGCAGGTGATAGGTTCCAGGTGCCGGGTGTTAGGGTCCCGAGACTTCCTACAACTTGGCACCTATCACCTGACACCTAGCACCTTCCCGGATTCACCCCTGCCCCTTCTCAGAAAACGCGAATAAACTATGGCGATAAAGGTGTCTACCGCTTAATCATGATCGACCGCGTCCTGACCAGGATCTTCGGGACCCAGCATGAGAGGGACATCAAGAAGCTCATGCCGCGGGTCCGGGCGATCAATGCCCTGGAGCCCTCGATCAAGGTCCTCTCCGATGAAGCGCTCCTCGGCAAGACCGCGGAATTCCGCGCGCGCTTGAAGTCCACCCTTGAGGGGGTCGCCGAGGAGGACCTGAAGAAGGCCCGCGACCAGGCCCTGGACGAGATTCTGGAGGAGGCGTTCGCGGTCGTCCGGGAGGCCTCCGTCCGAAGCCTCGGCATGCGCCCGTTCGATGTCCAGTTGATCGGCGGCATGGTTCTCCACCAGGGAAAGATCTCCGAGATGAAGACCGGCGAGGGCAAGACGCTCGTCGCGACGATGCCGGTGTACTTGAACGCCCTCGCGGGCCGCGGGGTCCACGTCGTGACCGTCAACGATTACCTGGCCCGGCGCGACGCGGACTGGATGGGCAAGGTCTACCGCTTCCTGGGCCTGACCGTCGGGTGCATCCAGAACTCCCTGACGGACGAGGAGCGGCAGAAGGCCTACGGCTGCGACGTGACGTACGGGACCAACAACGAGTTCGGCTTCGACTACCTGCGCGACAACATGAAGTTCGAGATCGAATCCATGGTCCAGCGCGGGCACGTCTACGCGATCGTGGACGAGGTGGACTCGATCCTGATCGACGAGGCCCGCACGCCTCTGATCATCTCCGGCCCCTCGGAAGAGAACACGGACATCTACTACCAGTGCAACCGGGTCATCCCGTACCTGAAGCTCGGGAAGGAAGAGAAGGACAAGTACGGGAACAAGACGACGACCGGGGACTACCTGGTGGACGAGAAATCCCGCACCGCGGTCCTGACCGAGGAGGGAGTCGTGCGGGCCGAGAAACTCCTCAAGGTGGACAACCTCTACGACCTGACGAACATCGACCTCCTCCACGGAACCGAGCAGGCGCTGCGCGCCCACACCCTCTACAAGAAGGACGTGGACTACATGATCAAGGACGGCCAGGTCCTGATCGTGGATGAGTTCACGGGGCGCGTCCTTCCCGGCCGGCGCTGGTCCGACGGACTGCACCAGGCCGTCGAGGCCAAGGAAGGCGTCCGCATCGAGCGCGAGAACCAGACGCTCGCGACGATCACGCTCCAGAACTACTTCCGCATGTACGAGAAGCTCGCCGGCATGACGGGCACCGCCGACACCGAGGCTTCCGAGTTCCACCAGATCTACACGCTGGATGTCGTCGTCATCCCGACCAACGTGCCCATGATCCGCCTGGACAACCAGGACGTCGTCTACGCCTCCGAACGGGAGAAGTACGAGGCGGTCTCCGAGGAGATCGTCCATCTCCGGGACAAGGGCCAGCCGGTCCTGGTCGGCACCGTCTCGATCGAGAAGTCCGAGCTCCTCTCGGGGATGCTCAAGGCCCGGAAGATTCCCCACGTCGTGTTGAACGCCAAGTTCCACGAGAAGGAGGCCGAGATCGTGTCGCAGGCGGGCAAGTCCGGCTCCGTCACGATCGCGACCAACATGGCGGGACGCGGGACCGACATCGTGCTGGGAGGCAACCCCGAGGCCTTCGCCGAGCAGCGCCGCAAGGAGGTCGAGAGCGAGCAGGAGTTTGCCAGACTCCTGGCGGAACTGAAGGCCGCCGCGGCGAAGGACCGGGAGAAGGTGCTCGCGGCGGGCGGCCTCATGATCGTCGGCACGGAGCGCCACGAGTCGCGCCGGGTGGACAACCAGCTGCGCGGCCGCAGCGGCCGGCAGGGGGACCCGGGCGAATCGCGCTTCTATCTTTCGCTCGAAGACGATCTGATGCGCATCTTCGGCTCCGACCGGCTGCAGAAGATCATGCGGCGGCTGGGCATGGAGGAGGGCGTCCCGATCGAGCACCGCATGGTCTCCCGCGCCATCGAGCGAGCGCAGAAGCAGGTGGAGGCGCGCAACTTCGAGACGCGCAAGCACCTGCTCGAGTACGACGACGTCATGAACCGCCAGCGTACCGAGATCTACTCCCTGCGCCTGGAGATCCTCAAGGGGCGCCAGGCGAAGGAAAAAGTCCTCGAGCTGGCCGAGATGATCCTCGACTATCTCCTGAACCGCCACCTGAACGAAGACAAGGGCACCGACGAGTGGGACCTGACGGCTCTCGAGACGGACCTGAAGGAGTACTACGGCCTCGAGGCCGAGGCCGGCGGCTTCGGCGGCAAGACCCGGGAGCAGATCCGGGAAAACCTGCTCGCGGAGCTGACCCGCCGGTATGAGGCGAAGGAGAAGCTGCTCGGGCCGGAGACCATGCGGCTCCACGAGAAGTTCGTGATGCTGCAGGTCGTGGACCAGCAGTGGAAGGACCATCTCCTGGCGCTCGATCACCTCAAGGAGGGAATCGGGCTGCGCGGCTACGGCCAGCGAGACCCGCTCGTCGAATACAAGAAGGAGTCCTTCGAGCTCTTCACGCTGATGAAGGAGCGCGTCGAGGACCAGTTCGTGCAGTACCTCTTCCGCCTCCAGCCCGTGGTGCGCGAGGCGGAAGGCGAGGTGACGGAGGCCGGCCCGCGCCGCGCTCCCGCGGCCATGCCCTCGCGCCGCGCCCGCAACGTCAACTACTCCTACGGCGCCGCGGCCTCGGGCGGCCAGGACGCGAAGGTCGAGACCTTTCAGAGGAACGCGCCGAAGGTCGGGCGCAACGACCCGTGCCCCTGCGGCTCGGGGAGAAAATACAAGAAATGCCACGGGGCGGCGGCGGCGGGAGCGTGAACCGTCGGGGCAAGGCCCGCTGCGAATCGGGAGCCCGCGCTCCGCGAATCGGTGCAGGCGGCGGACTGGATTAAGCTAGTATCAGGGATGGCAGCGCGAAGAGATTCTCGGACCGGTCCTTCGGATCTCCCGCTCGCCCTCACCTTCGACGACGTCCTGCTTCTGCCCGCGAGATCGAAGGTCCACCCGCGCGACGTGAACCTCACGACCCGGTTGACGGCCGGGATCTCCCTGAACATCCCGATCCTCTCGGCCGCGATGGACACGGTGACCGAGTCGCGCCTGGCCATCGCCATGGCGCAGCAGGGAGGCATGGGGGTCGTCCACAAGAACATGACGATCGAGGCGCAGGCGGCGGAGGTGGACAAGCTGAAGCGCTCCGAGTCCGGCATGATCGTGGACCCGGTAACCTGCCGGCCCGAGCAGACGATCGCCGATGCCCTGGCCGTGATGTCCCGCTACAAGATCTCTGGCGTCCCCGTCGTGGACCAGCAAGGCAAGCTCGTCGGGATCCTGACCAACCGCGACCTGCGGTTCGAGACCCGGACGGACCGGCCCATCTCCTCCCGGATGACGAAGAAGAACCTCATCACGACTCCCGTCGGCACGACCCTCGAGCAGGCCAAGAGCCTGCTGCACGAGCACCGCATCGAGAAGCTCCTCGTCGTGGACCGAGCCGGGAACTTGAAGGGCCTGATCACCGTCAAGGACATCCAGAAGGCCATCAAGTATCCCAACGCCGCCAAGGATCGCCTGGGCCGCCTGCGTGTGGGCGCCGCCCTCGGCGTCTCGCGGGACACGATCGACCGCGCGCGGGAGCTGGTTCGGGCCGGCGTGGACGTGCTCGTGCTCGACTCTTCCCACGGGCACAGCGAAGCCGTCCTCGACACCCTTTCCCTCGTGAAGAAGAAGATGTCCTCGACCCCGGTCGTGGCCGGCAACGTCGCCACCGAGCAGGGCGCCCGCGACCTCGTCCGGAGGGGCGCCGACGCCGTCAAGGTCGGAATCGGGCCCGGCTCCATCTGCACGACGCGCGTCGTCACAGGCGCCGGCGTACCTCAGATCCATGCGATCCGCGAGTGCGCCCGCGCGGTCCGCGGCACCAGGATCCCGATCGTGGCGGACGGGGGGATCAAGTTCTCCGGCGACATCGTCAAGGCGATCGCAGCCGGCGCTCACACCGTGATGATCGGCTCGCTCCTCGCGGGCACCGAGGAGTCCCCGGGCGAGACCATCCTCTACCAGGGCCGCACCTTCAAGGCCTATCGCGGCATGGGCTCTCTGGCGGCGATGAAGTCCGGCTCCTCGGACCGGTACTTCCAGGAATCCATGGAGGTCGAGGCGTCCGCCAACGGCTCGCTCTCCAAGCTCGTGCCCGAAGGGATCGAGGGCATGGTCCCCTACAAAGGGAGCGTCGAGGGACTCGTCCTCCAGCTGACCGGCGGCATCCGCAGCGGCATGGGGCTGACCGGATCCGCCACGATCGAAGAGCTTCGCACGAAGTCGAAGATGATCCGCGCCACCTCGGCGGGCCTGAAGGAATCCCACCCCCACGACGTCATCATCACGAAAGAGGCGCCCAACTACCGGAGAGAGGAGACCTAGGGAATTGTGAGTTGTGAGCTGTGAATTCGCTTAGCCTATTCAGAATTCACAATTCGACACTCACAATTTTTTCTTTCTCGCGGGCTTCTCCGCCTCTTCCCTGGCCCATTTCTCCTGGCGCGCCTTCAGGATGGACTCCAGGCGCCGGGAGAGCTCGGACTCTTCGCCGGAGGCGCGGGGGCGATAGTAGCGCCGGCCGCGGAGCGACTCCGGAAGGCACTCGATGCCGCCCACGCCTTCGGGCTCGGAGTGGGCGTAGCGGTAGCCGCGTCCGTAGCCGACCTCCTTCATCAGGCGCGTCACGGCGTTGCGGATGACCGGCGGGACCGGTTCGGCCGGCTTCTCGGCGACGTCGCTCTTGGCCTCCGACTCGGCCACGGAGAGCGCGTTGGACTTGGGCGCCATGGCGCAATACACCGCGGCCTCCGCGAGCGCCAGCGACCCTTCCGGCAGTCCCAGGAACTCGAAGGCTTCCCTGGCGTCGATCGCGATGCGCAACGCCCGGGGATCGGCCAGGCCGATGTCCTCGGAGGCGAAGCGCACGATCCTCCGGGCGAGATACAGCGGCTCCTCCCCCGCTTCGAGCATCCGCACCAGCCAGTAGATCGTCGCGTCGGGATCGGACTCCCGCATGGACTTGTGCAGCGCGGAGATCAGGTTGTAGTGCTCTTCGCCCGCCTTGTCGTAGAGAAGCACCTTTCTCTGGAGGAGGTCCCGCAGGCGGGAGACCTCGATGCGCTTGGTCTTGTCCGCTTCGGCGTCGGCCGCGGCCGACTCGAGAAGATTCAGCGCGCGGCGAGCGTCGCCGCCGGAGGTCTGCGCGATGAAGGAGAGCGCCTCGTCGTCCAGGCGGAAGTCCCTCGCGCCGAGCCCCCGCGGAATGTCCTGGAGCGCGCGCCGGGCGATGCGCGCGATGGCCTCGGGCTTCAAGGGGTCCAGGACAACCACTTTGCAACGCGAGAGCAGGGCGCCGTTCAACTCGAACGAGGGATTCTCCGTCGTGGCGCCGATCAGGACGATCTCGCCCGTTTCCATGAAAGGGAGGAACACGTCCTGCTGCGCGCGGTTGAACCGGTGGATCTCGTCGAGGAAGAGGATCGTGCGCTGCTGGACGCGGGCGCGCCGCCGCCGGGCCTCGTCGAGGACCTCCCGCATCTCCTTGACCCCGGTCGCGACCGCCGAATACGACACGAAATGAGAGGCCGTCTGCGCGGCGACCAGGCGCGCGAGCGTCGTCTTGCCGACTCCGGGCGGCCCCCAGAGGATCAGAGAGGGAACGCGGTCTTCGGCGATCGCCCGGCGAAGAAAGCCATTGGCCCCCACGACCTCCTCGGGTCCTTCGACTTCGTCGAGCGACCGCGGCCGCATGCGGTCGGCCAGAGGAGCGTCGATCGCGACCGCCGCCTCCCCGGTGGCCCGGGACGGGGGCTCGAGCTCGAAGAGATCGCTCATGCTCCCTTCATTCCCGTTCTGTCCGTGCGCTTCTCGCCCGGAGCGCTCGGAGGCGCGGCCGCGCGCGCGCGGCACTCCTCGGAGCAGACCGGCACCCATTCTTCCCCGCTTCGCGCGGCCAGAGCGAGCCGCCGGTCGATCCAGGTCCCGCAGACCGGATCGCGCACCATTTCTCCTTCGATCGGTGTGGAGGAGGCGTTCGGCCGTGTCCGGGCCGTGACGAAAGCCGCCAGCAGGAGGCGCAGCGCCCGCAACACCAGGAGTGCCGCGAAAACGAGAAACAGCAGGAGCGCGAGGCGTCCCATGGCCGCGCCGGTTAAGTCGCGCCCTTGAGGCTCGCGATCTGTTTCTCGATCCGGTCGAGGTTGGGGATCTCCGGAAAGCGGCGCTTCAACTCTGCGAAGTGACGCCGGGCCGCCTCCGCCTCGCGCGTGTCGAACGCGTCGACCAGGACGAGATTGAGGAGAGATTGCCAGTGGTCCGGGTCGGCCGCCCGCGCCTTCTCGAAGCAGGCGATGGCCCGCTTGAACTCGCCACGGTTGCGGTAAGCGGCTCCCAGGTCCGAGAGCAGGTTCGGGTCGGAGGGCGCCTTGCGGCGGGCCTTCTCGTAGGCCTTCACGGCTCCGTCCCAGTCCTCCCGGTCGTAGAGAGCGTTGCCGAGGGCCGTCAGGAGCTTGGGGTTCTCCGGGTCTTTTTGCAGCGCGTTTTCGAGCTCCGCGGTCCCTGCCTGAGCGCCTGCGCGAGCGCCTTGCGGGGCGGAGGCCGGGACCGGGCGTCCGCCTCCCCCGGCGAAGTAGCCTCCGATGAAACCGAGCAGGACCCCGACCAGAAGAGGGATCGCCGCGCGGCGAAGCCCCTGTTCTGTTCCGTTCACGGGTTCTCCTCTTCTTCCCGGACGGCCTTCCAGATGCCGGCGCCCTCCGTGCCGGAGCCGAAGGTTGTCGCTTCCCAGGTGCCCGCGATCGACGACGCATCGCGCGTGACTCTGCCGTAGAAGACCGCCGAAAAGCCGAGCCGGGAATCCACCCGCTCCAGCCTCAGCCGGTCGTTGACGAGCGTGCCGCGCAGAGACCCTGTGTAGCCGCCGTCCAGCGTGTACTCGCCCGTCACGATCGTGCCCTCGAGCGTCATGCGAAAGACGCCGCGCTGGGAGCCGGGATCCAGCGTCACCGCCCAGCGCCCGGACACGGCGTCGGCCGGCTTGCGGATCTGCAGCTCCGCCTCCAGGGCCGTGATGGATCGCCTTCGCTCGACGATCCGATCCACCAGCAGGCGCCGCCTCTCCAGGAGGGCGCGCACCTCCTGTTCGCTGTCCGAGACGGCGTCCTCCCTGTGAGCGATGTCGTCGGCGCCGTCGTTTTTCGCGGCGGAATCCGAAACAGCGCGGCTGGCGGCGGCGAGCTGGTTCAGCGCGGTCTCCAGCCTCCGGGAGATTTCCGAGAGGGTCCGCGCGTCGGAGGTCAGGCGTTTTCGCTCGCGCGCCAGCTCCGCCTTGACCGCGTCCGAGGCGTCCGCGGCCGGGAGAACTCCCCGGAGGACCGCGCACAGGACGACCGCCGCAGCGGCGCGATGACGCATCGGCTGAATTCTAGCCCGGGATCAACAAAAAGGGGGCCGAAGCCCCCTCTTCTCGGAAAACCAACTCGACCGTCAGTGCGCGGCTCTTCCCTGCGCGGACTTGAAGAGCGCGCGGTCCACCTGGCGCTCGACTTCCTGCTCGTCGAGGCCGTTGATGACGGCGATCTCGGAGACGATCAGGTACTTCGCCCTCTCGTACATCTTCTTCTCGCGGAAGGAGAGAGTCTTGCGCGACATGATGTAGTTCAGACTCTTCAAGACGTCGGCGATGTCGTAGAGACGCCCGCTCTTCATCTTGTCGAGGTTCTGCTTGTACCGCCCCTTCCAGTCGCCCGACGCGGAGAACCGGTAGTCCGCCAGCCGCTTCATGAGCCCGGTGATGTCCTTGCGCTGCGTGAGCCGGCGCAAGCCGATCAGGTCGGTATTCCCGATCGGAACCATGACCTTGGAGTTGTTGGACAGGAGACGCAGATGATAGAAGCTGCGAGGCCGGGTCGGCTCCGTCGCGAATCCCTCGCCGATCTTCTCGACCACGGAGACCCCATGGTTGGGATAGACAACCTTCTCTCCCACTCGGAAACCTACCACTCGTTCCTCCTCAATGTATTAAGGACCAACGCCCAACTGTCGTGAAACGCGGTCGTAGAGCCGCCTATTATAGGGAAAACGGTGGAAATACTCAACCGGCGGGCGCTTCGGACCGCCCTCCTCATCTCAGCGAAGGCCTTCATTCCAGGAGGCTTGACCCGCCCGTTGGCGCGGAAAGCCCGTGCGGCTATGATCCTCCCGAGCCGGAGTGGCGGAATGGCAGACGCAGGGGACTCAAAATCCCCCGCCCTTCGGGGTGTGAGGGTTCGACTCCCTCCTCCGGCACCACGTCGCTCCGCGTTTGCGCGTAATCTGCGCCTTCGGGCGTGTGACTCGGCCGGATGCGACCCCGATCGAACAGATCCGGAGCCAGCGAACCCCGGCTCCCGGCAGCCTCAGTCCGTCCGGAGACTCTCCGCGGGCCGCGCGGCTTCTGTCATCGGGGCCGAGGCCCGCCCCTTGCAAAATCCGGCCACCGTCTGGGCCGGCAGGACCAGCGCATACCAGGCGACCCCGAACCACCTCAGTTCGTCGTGGAGAGTGGCGGTGCCTCGGGTTGTCCGCCAATGGATGATCGCGGCAAGAGCGAGGTTCAGACCGGCGACCAGAACGGCAAGCGCCAGACCGGCGTCTCGCGGCCTGGCAACATGAGGGCCCCAGCCGAGCGGCAGGCGCCGGCCCAGGAGCCACGCCGCGATCACGAGACTCGCGGCGAGGAAACAGCTTGCGATCACCAGGACGGACTCCCCGGACGATGGCATCCGCGTGGAATCCGAGGCCCGCTCGGCGAGCTGGATCCAGGGAACGAAATTCGTGGCGATGATGAGACTCAGGAATGCCACTCCTGTCCGCCTCTCAATTCGCGGCGAACGTGCCAGTGCGGCTCTTCCAGGGCTTTCAGCCGGTTGAGTCATTCGAACTCCTCGTGCCCGTCCTGTTCCGTCGGTGGCTCTCGCCATCCGCCTCTTCGAACGGCGACCGGGCGCCGTGATAGTCTCGCCCCAATCCCGGAACGAAATGTGAGAGAGAATTGATGCTGAGCATAGCGGTCGTCTTTCTCATTCTCTGGCTCCTCGGGTTCTTCGCGTTCCACTTCCAGAGCCCGCTGGTGCACGTCCTCCTCGCCGCGTCGTTGATCGCCTTCGCCGTCGGAATACTCCGCCGGCGGCGCTAGATCCAGCCCGGACCGTCTCCTGAAAGCGGCACGCCGGACCGGCCCCTCAACTTTGGGGAATATCACCGCCCGCACCTAGTGCTCCTTCCAGTCCCGGATGAAGCTCGAAACCGAGAGCCCGAAGGACTCTCCCATTAGGCCGGAGCCCTGCTCCTGCACGATGGTAAGGACATCCCCTTTCAGGTTGATCGAGCTCGACATGCCGAGGGCAACGCCGGGGTTGCTGATCTCCTCGTAACGGGCCTTGCCGGGGACGGCCGAACCATCCGAGTACTTCAGCGCGTAGAGCCGGGAAAATCCGGCGGGCTTGCAGGGGTCGCTGGCGTCCGTCTGCACGCGGAACGTGGTGAAGACCAGGTAGCCGGCCTGGGCCAGCGCCATCGTCGTCGTTTTCTCGTCGTCGATCGGGAACCGCAGGAACCACCCGTTCGGCATACTGCCCCCCGGCACGGGATCGTTCACGTTGAACCCGACCAGGTCACTCTCCGATCTCGTCACGCCCGAGTCCACGACGAGGTAGAAGCGCTGCGTGTTGGAAGTCTTGTCGAGCAGGTCCGCGCGCTGGCCGCTCCCGATCGCAACGCCCAGTGTCTTGACGGCGGAGCTGCTGACGCCCGTCAGGATGATGGTGGGCTCCATGTAGAGGGGATGCCAGCATGGGGAAGTGCATCCCGACCGCGTTCCCGCGTCGAAGAGGAGAAGGGGGAAGTAAGAGGCCTTCCCGGACACGAGCTTCCCTCTCGTCGTCGTTCCCGAGAGATCCGGGGTGAGGTCTATCTTCCAGAGCTGCCCCTTCACGTCGCCGGCGT
The DNA here is from genome assembly GCA_963837495.1 of uncultured Acidobacteriota bacterium. Lineage (GTDB taxonomy): Bacteria > Acidobacteriota > Thermoanaerobaculia > UBA5066 > Gp7-AA6 > JAWOLE01. The sequence goes on from CAWINF010000003.1 coordinate 746,325, forward strand.
AGAGCACGTCCAGGTAGGCGTCGTCGTTGATGTCCGCCACGCCCGGCTGGCCGGGGATCGAGCCGAAGGACACAACGGTCCCGCCGCTGTCCTTGCCGGACGTTCCCTTGTAGATGGCGGCCCCGGTCTCGGCGTCCAGAATGTAGAGGGAAGTGCCGACGGTATTGGCGCCGGACGGGTCGAATCCGCCCCCGAAAATCGCGACGTACTTGTCTTCGCACCCCTTCGCGCCGTCCGTCGTGCAGGGGTGGAAGTTGTTCGAGCCGGCCGGCGCGGGCCCAGAGGCCGTTACGCCAGAGTAGAACTCCATTCTCCCGAGCACCGGGCGGGACCAGGTCTGACCCATCGCTGGGGCGGCCGCGTCCGTGAACTCCCAGAGCACCCTGGGGTACTCCGTGTGCTTGCCGGCTCCTCCACACCCGGTGGCGCCGTTTAAGCAGGCAGGCGCAGCGTCCGCGTTGCCCTGGACTGTTCCGTCCGCTTTCAACAGGTCGGGCTGGGTCACGTCCAGGGCGAAGACCGACAACCCGCCCTGCCGGAGCCCTCCGACGAGGACGGACCTCCAGGCGCGATTGGCGGCGCTCGGTGCGGTGGTGAACTCGTTGTCGGTGTAGACGTCTTCCGAGCTCAGCGTGCCGTCGGCCAGGTAGGCGACCGGCGCCTCCGTCTCGAATGAGACGAAGAGGCTCTTGAGCGGCGCCAGCGCAGCTCTCGGAGCGAATCCGAAGATCTCTCGGCCGTTGCCCGCGTCCCAGGTGCCGGGAAAATTCGTCGGATCCCGGCCCCAGACCCCGGCGTCGAACGCGTGGACGAATCCGTCATTGGCTCCCGCGAACACGATGCGGCGCCGTTTGGCGTTGGCCTGGGCGAAGGTCTGGTATCCCGACATGCCCCTTCTCAGGTAGGAGAAGTTCAACGGAGCGGACACGACGATCGGATCCGAGTGAAAGATGTCGCCGAGCTTGTGGCTGTACGCCGGGATGGGGGCGGCGGCCGGGTAATCCGCCTTGTCAACGAACAGGTAGGAGCGTTTGTCGTTGCCCACGACGAGGTCGGGGAAGAAGTTGTTCTTCAGTTGCGTGTCCCGGTCCCCGCGGATGAAACGGATAAGAGACTGGGTCGCCGCGTTGTCGGTCTCGGACAGGAGACCCTTCAGGACGCTCCACTGCGGATCGGGAAGGCTCGGGTCGAAGTCGTAGCGCGTGTTCGGGACCTGGGAGCCGTTCTGGAAGCCCCAGACGAGCTTGCGCCCCGGCCAGACCGTCACCGCGGGAGAGCCCGCCTGGGTCGCCGTGTCCCCCGGGTTGACCGTGATCAGGGCGTTGGTCGCTCCGAGCACTCTCGCGGCGTCCCAGATCGGACGGCGTTGGAGGGCCGACGCCTCGTCGGGCAGGTCCTGGAGGGGGATCCCGCTGCCCGGATCCACCGGCGGCAGCCCCGTCTTCGTGTCGATGGCGTAGGCGCGCAGGTGCCCCGACCAGATCGACTTCAACTGGTGCGGAACGAACGAGGCCAGATAGGCCGTCGAGCCTTGCTCGACCTGGACGCTCGGGACCGATGCCGCGGAGAATGCCGAAGTGACCTCCACCCGGCTGAAGATGTCGGCCAGCGCGCTGTTCAACCCCTCTTCGTCCGTGGCCGAGTACGCGTGGCCGCCGCTGTTGGTCGCGATGCACGCGTTGGTCGCGGGGTTGGAGCCGCTGCCGAAGGACACGACGAAGACCGGGATCTTCGCGCTTCCGAGCGACGTCGAGACCGTGCACGGGTTGCCTCCGGCCGTCTCGAACCCGTCGGTGATCAGCACGACGGAGTTTCTGCGGCAGGCCTTCAACGTGTCCGCGGTGAACTGGGCATCCTGGGTGAAATAGTTCAGCGCGGCCGACAGCGAGGCCGCGATGGGGGTGTTGCCGAAGGCCGACAAGGCCTGGAGCGGGCCCTCGAGCAGCTTGTAGACGCCGGTCGTCTTGTCATAGGAGATCAGCTTCTCCACCGGCCGAAGGAGATGCAGGATCGATGGCCGGTTGTCCGGGCAGGCGTCGCACCGGACCGGGATCCGCGGCTTGAGAGTGTTGCTGGGGTAATACTCCCACTGCGCGCTGTTTCCCGGATTGTTGAACGAGTTCTGCTGGTACTGCTCGAGCTCGTAGGACGCGGAGCCCGAGGCGTCGCAGTTGACGCTGTACGAGTGCTCGATGAAGGAGCCGTCCCAGCCGAAGTCCGGGTCCGTCATCGGATAGCGGGAATCGCTCGCCACGGAATACTGGATCGTGTAGCCGGTCGCAGTGTCGTTCCAGTTCGAACCCGACTTCGATTGCACGGTCTCGGTCACCCGCAGAGTGGGATCGCCGTACGACCCGCCCCCGGACGCGATCTGCATCTTGAGTCGCCGGCTCGAAACGCCCTGAAACCCCCCGCTGGGGTAGTAGTAGACGATCCACCGGTCGCTCGCATTGGTTCCGAACCCCTTCGTCACGGAAGAGGGAGTCGCGCCTGTGGAGATCGTCGAGGGGGACTGCCCCGAGCCGAACAGCGGATAGTAGGTGCTGCAGCCGTGCAGGCCGAACGGGACGTAGGGCCCGAACTGGAGCGGCGCGCCGGCCCGGACGGCGTCGGTGGCCGTACCGCTCCATGGATTCGCCGCGCCGGAGGTCTGAGCGCCGGCGTAATACAGCCACTGCTTGACGACGCTCGTGCTGTTGACGGCGGACTGCCCGTTGATCGTGAGGGGGGAATTGCTGAAGTTCTGCTTGAAGTGGGCGAAGCCGAAATTGATCGTGTCCTCGTGGTTGAGCAGGTCCTTCAGGGCGCGCTTGGCGATCGCGATCTTCGAGTCCGGGTCATCGATGGACGCGGGCTCGGAGACGAGGTCCACGTCGGTCGTCCCCACCATCGAGCCGGATGTGTCGAGGATGATCAGGAGGTTCGACCGGGCCGGATTGACGGTCAAGAGCTGCCGGTCGTCCCCGGCCCGGGCGAGCACCGGCAGAGCCAGGAGCAAAACCGCGAGCGCGGCGTCTCGGGCAATCGCCATGGCGCCTCGCTTCCGGCGGCTCATGGCTTGTATCCCGGCGGCGTCGATGCGAGCGGCCCGATTTCGATGTCCGCCTGCAGGGTCTTCATCGCCGTCACGGCGCTGTCGCGCGACTGGCTGATGACCTGATAGTCGTAGGTGTACTCGCTTCGCTCGACGTTGAGGGAGCCTCCGATGTGGACGCGGCGCCCCAGAAGCGTCGGCGCCAGGACGCGCACGATGATGTTCGGCGAGGCGGCGTTCTCGGATACGAGGTGGTCGGGCAGGCGGAACTCCGTAAATCCCGGGGCCGTGAACTCCGGTTTCGTGAAGAAGGAACCGACGCCGATCATTTGGGTCGCCGTCCACTGAACTCCGGAATCCGCGGAGTACAGGCTCTTGCTGACCGTTCTGCCTGAGGCGGCCATGCGCCCCTCCGTGCTGGTGACGTACATCAGAGCGAGCCCCAGGAGAGTCATGATGGCGATGGCGATGAGCGCCAGGATCATGGCCGACCCCGCCTCCGTTTTCCGCCGATGCCTTCGCAGGATGACCACTCAGGCTCCTCCGTTGAAGTTCCGCAAGTTGATCCGCATCGTGATGGCCTTCCGGTTGGCCGCCCTCGACGAAACGGCCACAGCCGAGGAATCTAGGGGAAAGATGCCTTGGGCCCCGGGCCGCCCCGTGTAAGCCAGATCGGACTGCGCCGTCCGGGACACGACCGCCAGCATGACGGCCCGCAGACGCGGCCCATCCTCGGCGAAGAGGCTCGCGGAGGAGATGCCCGGCTCGCTCGCGACGTTCTCCGACCATTCGTCCTTGCCCGGGAGCGGGGAGTAGGTCGCCTGCACCGAGCCGTCGATCGCGGTTCCGTCGAGCCCGTCGATTCCGAAGGCGAACTGGAGGTCCTCGATGTCCTCGGAAATCGGGAAGAACTGGAACGTCCGGGGACTGACCGCCTTGAGGAGCGCCATGCAGAGGGCGGGATGGTCCGTCCGCGTGTTGTCGATGAAGTAGACGATGTCGTCGAGGATGCCTCCCCGGATGTTCGTGTCGAGGGGGATGGGGGCGGCCCCCGCGTAGGGGACCGTTCCGTTGAACTTCTTCGCGTTGGAGTCCGTGAAGTTGACCGTCACCCGGGCCTGCGCGGGCACCGCGTCGATCGCGACGGCACTCGCCATCCCGACGTTGTGCAGCGTCCCACCCGCGCCGCTGCTGTCGGGAATCTGGGAGGACACCATGAAGAGGTGCTGGCCCCCTCCGCTCACGACGCCCTGGAGGACCTGAAACTCCCCGCCGCTGTTGTTGGCGGCGCCGTAGGGACTCACGGCCGGGACGATCACCGAGTCGGACGCTCCCACGCAGGGGAAACAACCGGCCGACGTCAGCGCGAAGATCGGCGAGCGGATCACTCCCCGGACCTCGAGAACGTCCGTGCCGGGCCGGACCGGATGGGGAGGGCCGCCGTTCCAATCCGAGAAGGCGAAGCCGGAGGGAACGTTGTTGTAGCTCGTCCCGGTCACCGGGTCAGCCACGAGAATCGCCTGGGTCACCGGCAGATCGCCGACGCCGGCCATGCGCACGTTGCGTTCGATCTCCAGCAACGCCGTGCGCAGGGACTGCTGCATCTCCGACGCCTGGAGCTCGCTCTTGTTGAACTTGCTGGCCCTGTCGAACACGTTGAGCATCCCCACCACGACGACGGAGAAGATCAGCGTGGCGACACCCAGCTCGAGGACGGAGAAGCCGGAGGACGCTTTCGACCGAATGCGCCGGTTCATTGGACGTTGTTCGCTGGATTCGGGTTCCGCCTCAGGCTCGTCACCGTCGTTAGCCGCTCTCCCGGAAGGTTCCGGCGCGAGGACGAAACGGTGACGGAAACGCGTTTGACTCGGTACGGGCTCCCGGAAGCGACCGGCAGCAGGTTGTTGACGTCGTCCACGTCCAGAAGCTCGACGACCCAGGTCCGGAGGTACGGATAGACCGGGTCGGTCGCCTTCGTGCTCGGGGCCCCCGTTCGCGGGTCGGTATGCGTCGGGAGATCATTGGGAAAGGCGGCGCTCTTCTGGCCGTCCGGGACCCGGAGAGTGGGGTCCGAGATCGCGACGTTCATGAGCTGCTCCAGCTTGTCCCGCGCCATTTCGTTTACGCTCGTGTAGTCGAAGGCCGAGGCGTTGGTATGGAGCGACCGGATGAAGAGCGGCAGGATCGACAAAAGCGCCACGAGGAGGAGAACCAGCGAGACCAGGACGTCGATGAGCACGACGCCGCGCTCTCTCTTCAATTCCATTGCCATGGTTGCGGTCCGTATCTCTCCGAGAGGCCCGACGAGCCGAGGTACTTGAGTACGGTGACCTTGCCTCCCAGGCCCGCGTCGTCCACGGAGATGCGGAAGTAGTCCCGCGCGGTGCTGTCCGTCAGGTAGATTCCCTTGCAGCTCACGCAGGTGTAGGTGCCGTCGCTCAACGCCACGGGGGCCTGGCTGTTCGAGCCCGTCGGCGCCACGCTCGTGCCGTCCGGCAGGAAGATGACCCGGTCATTCACGGGAGCGGCGCCGAACCTCGGGACGCAGCCATCGAAGGCGATGCTGTTCGCGTCTCCCGACGAGCCTCCCGGGCGGCCGAAGACCACGGGCGGCGGCGGGGAGTAGGTGTGAAGCGTAGGCTCGTTGTCCGACTCGGGGCTGTAGGTGTCCTGAACGCCATTGCCGTCTCCCGTCGCCAGGGCGCCGGTGTGCGGAAAGCTCGGATTCGCGGAGTAGTCTCGGAAGACCGTGATCCGGTTGGCGGGGGCGTCGAATTGCGCGACGACGGGCTGCCCGGAGCTGACCGCTTCGGCGCGCGCCTGCCAGAGCAGCGATCGGGTCTCCCGGGCGGCCCCGGCCAGCCGGAACCGGCGGACCTGGATGCCCCGGAAACCGGCGCTGAACAGCACGAGGATGCTCACGAGGGTCATGACGACGAGCGTTTCGACGGCGGAGAATCCCGAGAGAAAGGTCGCGCACGGTCGCGCAGCAGGCACCCGCGCGATGTCGTCGGGAGACGAGACGCGTTTAAATCCGGGGAAGGGATGAATCGTAGGCATCACGCCTGGCCGCCTTTGCCGCTCCCGCCTTCCGTCCGCGCGCCGGAAGGCTCTTTTTCCCAAAACTCCCTTGATGCGATGCCACCAGAGTAGTGGCGCGGTCCGGCCCGTTCTACTGGCAAGGCGGTCAAAGAAAGGACAGCAGGAAACCTGTTCCGGGCAGCTGTCCCGAGAGACGGGGAGGGCCCGGGCCGGGAGCGCGAACCCGGCCCTCAGCGCTCAGTGTTCGAGCCCGTACTCCTTGATCTTGTTGTAGATCGTCTTCAACGAGAGCTTCAGCAGCTCGGCCGTTTTCCTCTTGTTGCCGCGGGCAAACTGGAGCGTCTTGAGGATCAGCCGCCGCTCCACGTTGGCGAGGGAGTCCCCGACGGCGATCCGCACCACGGGAGCCTTCTGGCGGCGCAGGCGGCGGGAGGCGGTAGGACGGCCGAGCACGGAGGTGACGATCGTGGCGCCGATCGTGGGGCCGTCGGCGACAGCGGCGGCGCGTTTGACCACCCGTCTCAACTCCTCGACGTTGCCGGGCCAGGCGTGGGCGAGCAACGAGTCCATCGCCTCGGCGTCGAAGGCCAGGGCGCCGTCGATGTCGTGCAGGAACCGGCGCGCGAGCAATTCCACGTCCCCCCCTCGCTCGCGCAGGGGCGGGAGGTGGATGAGGTGATCGCCCAGGGCCGCGATCAGCTCGGGAAGAAGGAGCCCGGCTTGCGTGGCCTGGCGCGGATCCCGATCCGTCGAGAGGAGCAGCCTTCGGCCCCGCGGACGTTCCAACTCGGCCAGGAGCTCCCGCTGCTGCTCGGGGGAGGCGCTCTCGATGCCGGCCACGAAGAGGGTTCCACGGCCATTCGAGTCCGCCGGGAGCGGCCGCCCGGGCGAGGCGGTCGAGAGCGGCTCGGACCCCCTGCGGGAGAGGTGGTGCAACGCGCGCGCCGCGGCTTCCTTCTCCGTTCCGGCTTCCCCCGTCAACAACACGGGGGCGTCGGCGGAGGCCTCTCTCTCGATCGCCGCGAGTGCCGCCGTCCACTGCTGCGACTGGCCGGCGAGCGAGGCGGCGATCTCGGATCGCGCCAGGCGCAGGCGCAACTGCTCGAGCCAGTCTTCTCGATCCCGGCGGGCCTGGAACCTCGAGCGCAGAAGCTCGACACGGGAGGGGGAAACCGGCCTCCAGAGGAAATCGTGCGCTCCCCGGTTCATCGCGCGAACCCCGTCTTCCAGCCTGGAAGAGTCGGTCAGCGCGTAGAGGGCGCGGCGTGGATCCAGCCGCAGGGCCTCGTCGAAGAGCCGCGCGACGTCTCCTTCGGGAAAGTCAACGGCCACGACGACGGCGTCGGGAAGGAACTCGGAGAGCTGCCGCCCGGCTTCGGAGGGCGCCGTCACCCCGCGAACCTGGTCGCCGGCGCCGGCGAAGGCGCGGCGCAACGCGTCGCGGGACTCGGGATCCGGATCGACGAGAAGGACTTTCATGGCAGCAAGCCCTTGATTCTAGCACCGCGGGCGGCGCTCGCCTGCACGCTGATCACAGCCTCGACCCGTGATTATTCCTTGCCGCCGAGCGCGATCCCCAGGGAGGACCACATCTCGTCCACCCTCTTCTTGACTTCCGGAGACATCACGATCTCATCGGGCCAGCGGCGCTCGAAGCCCTCCTCCTTCCACTTGCGGGTGGCGTCGACTCCCATCTTGCTCCCGTAGCAGGGCAGACGCGCGGAGAAGTCGAGCTCATCCACCGGCCCGCGCACGAATTCGATGTCCCGCTCCGGATCGATCGCCGTCAGAACGCGCCAGAGAAGCTCCGGACCGTTGCGCAGGTCCACGTCCTTGTCCACGACGACGATCGTCTTGGAGAACATCATCTGGCCGGTGCCCCAGATCGCGTGCATCGTCTTGCGCGCGTGTCCGGGAAACCGCTTGTCGATGGACACGAGCATCAGATTGTGAAAGATGCCTTCGACCGGCAGGAACATGTCCACGATCTCCGGGATCGTCTTGCGGACCAGCGGCAGAAACAGGCGCTCAACGGCTTCACCCAGGAACCCGTCCTCCATCGGAGGGCGTCCCACGATCGTCGTCAGGTACACCGGAGAGCGGCGGCGCGTCACGGCCGTGACATGGAAGACCGGGAAGTCGTCGTCGAGCGAATAGAACCCGGTGTGGTCCCCGAAGGGACCCTCCCGCCGCCTCTCGCCCGGTTCGACGTATCCCTCGAGCACGATCTCGGCCTCGGCCGGCACCAGGAGGTCCACGGTCCTGCCGGGAACCAGAGGCACCGCCTCTCCCCGCAGGAAGCCGGCGAAGAGGAACTCGGAGAGACCCGGTGGAAGAGGGGCGACCCCGGAGAAGACAGTGGCAGGGTCGCAGCCGATGGCCGCGGCGACCTCCATCCGCCGTCCCTCTCTCTCGTAGCCTCTGGCCTGGCCGGCGCCGTCCTTGTGCTTCTGCCAGTGCATGCCCGTGGTCCTGCGGTCGTAGACCTGCATGCGATAGACGCCGACGTTCGTCTTGCCGGACGCCGGGTCGCGCGTGATGACGAGCGGGAGCGTGATGAAGGGTCCCCCGTCCTGGGGCCAGCAGGTCAGGATCGGGAGCCGGGAAAGATCCACCGCGTCGCCCGTCTCGACGACCTCCTGGCAGGGCGCCGACCGGACCGTTTTCGGAAAGACCCCGGCCAGCTCCGTGACCCTGGGGATGGCTTTCAGCTTCTCGAGCAGCCCGTCGGGGGGCTTTGGATCCAGGAAGAACTCGAGTCTCTCGTTCCACTCCTCGTAGGAGGAGATCTGGAGGGCCGCGAGCATGCGCCGGCGGGAGGCGAAGAGATTGATGGCCACCGGCATCGCCGAGCCCGAGACATTTTCAAAAAGCAACGCCGGGCCCTCCCCTTTGACGGCGCGGTCGGCGATCTCGGCGATCTCCAGGACCGGCGACACCTCGCGGCGGACGCGGACGAGCTCGCCCTGCGCCTCCAACGCTTCGATGAAGTCCGACAGGTCCTTGTACGCCATGGGGGACGCCGGGGATTATCAACCCTCCGGGCGCGCCTTCTATCATGGAGCCCGGGAAGGTCGACCAGCCCGAGCGCGAGGGCGGGCCTTCCCTTGATCGGAGACTGCGAATGGCGGAATATTCGATTTCGGAGGTCCGTTTGCCCACGATGATGCGCTCCTTCCTGCTCGGCCTCCTGCTGCTCATCGCCGCGGGCGCGCCCGCCCGCGCCGAGAACCCGGCTCCGCTCTTTCCGGACCTGGAGATGGCCGGCGCCGATGGCGGCTCGATCCGCCTCTCCCAGTTGAAGGGCAACGTCGTCCTCTTGAACGTCTGGGCGACCTGGTGCGGCCCATGCCGGCTGGAGCTGCCCGTCGTTCAGCGCATGTACGACAGGTACAGCGACCGGAATTTCGTCGTGCTCGCGGTCAACGTAGACGCGGACCGCCGGAGGATCGACCCGTTCATGAAGCGCAACAACATTTCGCTCCCCGTCTACTACGCCTCGCCCGAGGACGCGGGGCAGATGACAGCCGCGGGGATCCCTTCGACGTTCATCATCGGTCCCGACCGGACGCTGATCGACCACATGGTGGGTTATTCCGCTCAGGCCGAGGAACGCTGGAAAACGCTCATCGAAAAACGCTTGAAAACCAGGAAAACTCGCTGAGGTCCGCCGCTATCGCGTCATGACCAGACCCCGGGTCTCCCCCGCCGCCTTCCTCCTCTTTTCTCTGCTTTTCGCGCCGGTCTGTCTCGCGCAGGTCCGCTCGGGCACCGTGGAGGTCTCCCCCTTCGCCGGCTATCTCTTCGGAGGCCGGTTCCCGGCGGGCAGCAATGGCCTCTTCACCTCCAAGACGGACGTGGAGGATCACGCGACGTACGGCGGGAGGATCGGCTGGAACATCACGAGCCTCTTCGAGCCCGAGGCCCAGTTCTCCAGGACCGAGACCCACTTCGTGAGCCCGCATGGAGACGAGCTCTTCGGACCCTCCGGGACCCGCCTCGGCGACCTGACGATCGACTACGCCCTGGGCTACATGACCTTCAACTTCGGGCACCGCCGCGTCGTCCCGTACGTGACCTTCGGGATGGGCGCCGCCCGGCTGAAGCCCGATGTCTGCAAGTCGCGGCCGCAGCCCTGCTCCAACCCGGGAGCGGACTGGCGTTATACGGCGAGCGCGGGCGCGGGGATCAAGACCTTCGTGACCCCCCACTTCGGATTTCGGTTCGACGGGCGCTACTACGGAACCCTGCTGCGCGGCGATCGTTGCGATTCCGACCGTCGCTGCGACCGCAACCGCAATGACTGGCTGAGCAACGGCGACCTGACCGGCGGGCTGGTCTTCGCCTTTTAGGATTGAGCAATTCCTCGATCGTCAATCGGTCAATCGGCAATCTTTCAATCGTCAATTCCCCCGGATCCGTCGGGCGCCGTCGGGGAGCCTGTCGATCCGGATTTCCATCGTCGGGGGAAGAGCCTTCCGGATCGCCTCCCCCGGCCACTCCACGACGATCGGAGCGCCGGCGACCGACTCGGGCAACCCCAGGATCTCGAGCTCCTCGCTTCGATCCTTCAGTCGGTAGAGATCCAGATGGCGCAGGCGGATCACTCCGCCTTCGCCCGCGTACTCGTGGAGGAGGGCGAAGGTCGGAGAGGCCACTTCGCGGGAGACGGCGCCCAGGCCGCGCGCCAACCCCCGAGCCAGACACGTCTTGCCCGCGCCGAGGTCTCCGATGAGGTACACGACGTCGTCCGGGGAGAGGTCCGCCGCCAGTCTCCGGCCGAACGCCTCGGTCTCCTCCTCGCTGCGTGAGAGGATTTCCGCGTTCAATCCTTTCCCGTTTCCCGCTTCCAGTTCTTCGGCCCGCCGGGCAGGGCGGCGCGCGCCATCGGCAGCTCGTCGGCGAGATCGCCCGCGAGGAGTCCCGCGTCGCCGAGCCTCTCTTCCAGCCGCTCGCCCGCCGCTCCGTGCAGGTAGGCGGCGGCGATCGCCGCGCGCTCCGGATCGAGTCCGCCGGCCAGAAGAGCGCCGAGGACCCCGGCAAGCACGTCGCCGGATCCGGCCGTGGACATCAGCGGAGTGCCGGTCGGATTGAGCGTCGCGCTTCCCGACGGGGAGAAGGTCAGGCTTCCCGCGCCCTTCAGGAGAACTACCGCGCGGCTCGCCTGGGAAAGCCTTCTCGCGGAAGCGAGGCGGTCCTTCTGAATCTCTCGGCCGGTCGTCGCGAGCAGGCGGGCGGCCTCTCCGGGATGAGGCGTGAGGACGGTCCGCCCGCGGCGGCGGGAAAAAGCGCGGGGGCGGCCGGCGAAAGCGTTCAACGCGTCCGCGTCGCAGACGAGAGGGCACCTTGCCGAGAGGAGCCTCTCGACGAGCTCCACCGTCCCCTTCCGCGTTCCGAGGCCGGGACCGGCCACGGCCGCGTCGAAACCGCGCAGAGAGTCGAACAGCTCTTCGGCGGCCTGCCCCGCAAGAGCTCCGTCCTCTTCCGGGAGGCCCCGTGTCATCGCCTCGGGAAGAGCGGCGACGATGATGGACTCGATGGAAGCGGGGCAGAAGACCGTCACGAGGCCGGCTCCCCCGCGCAGCGCGCCCCGGGCGGTCAGGACCGCCGCTCCCGATTTTCCACGCGAGCCGGCGATGACGGCCAGCCGCCCGAAGTCCGCCTTGTGAGAATCGGCTGCTCGGGGCGGCAGCCATCGGCGCACATCCGCCGCCTCGACAACCGAAAGAGACCTCGGCGCCGCGAGGACTCGCCGAGGGATTCCGATGTCGTGGACGACGGTCCGGCCGCAGAAGGCGCGCGCCGGCCAGAAGACGTGGGCCGGCTTGAGGGCCGCCAGAGCCACCGTGAGCGTTGCCTTCACGCAGGGCCCGGTCAGTTGTCCCGTGTCCGAGGAAAGACCCGACGGAAGGTCCGCCGCCACGACGGGCCGCCCGGCGGAATTGATCGCGGAAACGGCCCGGGCGGCGCTTCCCGAGAGAGCCCTCGTGAGTCCGGTGCCGAAGAGAGCGTCCACGACCGCGCGGGCCGTCTTGAGCCGCCGCGCGAAGGCGGCCATCGCACCGCGGCCCGACAGCGGCGTCAGCTCCAGCCCGGCCTCGCGGGCGCGCGAGGCGTTCCCGGCGGCGTCTCCCCGGTAGGAATCCGGATCCGAGAGAGTAAAAACCGAGACCGTAATGCCGCGGCCGGAGAGCAGACGGGCCGCCGCGAGGCCGTCCCCCCCGTTGTTGCCCGGGCCGCAGACGGCGACGACGTCCCTCGATTCCGGGAATGCGGCGACGAGCTGCCCGGCCACTCCTTCCGCCGCGTTCTCCATCAAGCGGCGCGAGGGGATTCCTCCGCGGATCGCCGCCGCGTCGGCCGCCCGCATCCGCCGCGAGTCCAGGACCGGGATCACGAGGCCTCCGCGAGGGACCGGAGCAGGCGGTCCGTCGCGCGGGGGAAGTCGCGATCTCGAGGGTCCCGCCGCGCGAGATCCCTCCGCAGACGGTCCAGATCCTCCGGGCGGTCCACGTCGTAAGCCGGCTCCAGAACGGCCGCCGCGAGCCCGAGCGCGCCGAACCGTTGACGGGTCACGGAGAGAACGGAGGACGTGGACCAGGGAACCCGGGAAAAGACTTCCCGGATGGGAACGCCGGCCGCGAGCCCGATGGCGCAATAGCCGCCGTCGTCCGCGGGGATCACGGCGGCCTCGCTTCCCGACTCGAGCCGGTCGAAGGTTTCTTCCAGCCGCCTCTTCTGCAGCGCCGGGTGATCCGATCCCACGGCGACCGCGGACGGCGCGCCCCGGGAGAACTCGCGCTCGAACGACGCGGCCAACCGCTCTCCGAGGTCTCCCGCCTCCTGTCTTTGCCTCCGCCAGGGAGAGGGAAAGAGCGAGACCAGGATCGCATCGTCCGGATCGGTCTCCGCCTCGAGGACGCACTGCCAGCGCCCGGGCGCCGTGTAGATCGCCGCCGCGTCTTCCAGGAATGCGAGATACAGGTTGAGGGCCTCCGCCTCCGAGAGCGGCGGAACGAGCCGCGTCTTGACCTTTCCGGACCGGGGGGCTTTCGCGAAGAGCAGCAGACTGGGAAGCCGGCGCGTCACGAGGGGATTATCCCTCGGAGAATTGACGATGGAAGATTGGCGATGGACGACTGACCGGGGCCGCGACGGATCTCAATCGGCAATCGGCAATCGGCAATCGGCAATCAACCTTTGGTCTCGTTTGGCAGCAGGGACACGAAGAGGTTCTTCTGGTAGTAGGAGACGAGGTTGGAGATGCCGTCCCGCACCGCGAAGGAGAGCCGCTGCGCCCCCGGCGAAACCGTCATCTTGAAGTCGTAGTACCAGTCCTTCCGCTGAGCTTTGTCGAGGTCCTTTGTCGGCACCGTGACCACCTGCCGCTGGATCGCCAGGTCCGACTGCTTCTCCGCGGAGTCCCGGGCGACGACATAGACGAAGAAGGTCGCCTCGTAATGGTCGCCGGCGGGCACGAGCCCGAGCTTTCCGATGGGAACGGCGATTCGGACGGGCACCGAGAAGTTCTCCCGGTCGTAGGGCTGCTGCTTTCCCATGGACACGCTGATGCCAAGAGGGTTGTCGTCGCGGGGATAGAAGAGACCCGCCACGACGGATTCCGCTGTCCGCGTCTCGATCGTCTTTTCGAGAAAACCCTTGCGCGAGCGGACCGTCAGGCCCTTGCGCTTGACGCGCACCTCGACCGAGTGCGGCTTGTCCACGGCCGAGCGGGTCGAGCGGTAGCCGATCGAATAGAAATTCGAGAAGTCCTTGGAGAGCTCTTCCAGGTTCTTCTTCCAGTCGTTCGTGTTGACGGCCGCCACCCCTCCCGTCTCCTCGGCCATGAGCTTGAGGGGCGCCTGTGTGTTGATCCGCATCTGGAAATCGTTCGGCCGCGTCTCGAAGGAGCGGTTCTCCGCCGAAATCAGCGATTCGGTCGTCAGTCCCGAAGCGTCGAGCGGCCAGATCGTGACTTTCTGCGCGTTGGCGGCCCGGATGATCCCCGCGTACTTCGCGTTCATGTCGAACTCGAACTGCTCGAGCGTGCTGCCGCCCGTCTGATCACGGAACTTGCGCTGGATCTGGTCGTAGAGCTCGGCTCCCGCCGTCGCCGGCAGGCCCTCGGACACGTAGACCAGGACCTTGCGCCCTTCCACGCCCCCCAGGCCGTTCATCGTGTTCTTCATCGCGTCCACGGTGAACTCGAGGTCGTTGCGCAGCGAGCGGGCGTAGGTCCGCGCGATCGTCATCGCCTGGTCGGCCGACTGGGACTCGTCGATCTGATGCAGGGCGTCGCGGCGCTCACCGGCCAGCGTCGTGCCGCCGCCCGTCTCGTGCTCGATCTCGTCGAGCGTGGCGATGACCTCGCTGGCTTCGGAGGTGAACTTGCGCCGGACCTTCAGCGACCGGTTGAAAGACACGACCATCCCCTCCGCGCGGGAGCCGATCGTCTGCCGGACGAACTCTTCCAGGCTCTTGAACATGCGGTTCCGGTTCTGGGGCTGAATGTTCAGGTTGTCGATGAAAAGCACGTACTTCGCCTTCAGTTCCTCCGGAATTTCCGCTTTCGCCTCGGGGGAGTCCAGGCCGATGATCTTCCCGTCCTCCAGGAGGACCTTGCCGCCGGACACCGCGTAGAAATTCGAGATCTTCTGCGGCGTTCCGTCCTGATAGACCTCGAAGTCGTCCCGCGTCAGCCCGGGCACGCGGTTCCCCTTCGAGTCGGTGACCACGACTTCGATGCTGGTCACGGAGACTTCGACCTTCTCGGCAACGGGCGGGAAGGGTTTCTGGTCCGGCGCCGGCGACTTCTGGGCGACCAGAGGAGCGGCCGCGAGCAGCGCGGCGATGAGTCCGAGTCTCTTCAAGGAATCCTCCTTCAGGAAGCCAAGCCTCCCGCCCGCCGGAATATTCCCCCGGAACAACCCGGAGAGCCGCGGGTTTCTCCCGTGGCGCGACGATTGAAGAAAAAACACTGTTGCTTTGTCGCGGGGAATTCAACAGAATTCGGCACTCCGGGGCGGGCCCCCGGTCGGCAAACGAAAAGAGGGAGCACCAAGAAGAATGCGAAGCCCGCGCGCGGCCGTGGCTGCCCTGGTTCTGCTGGCGGTGGCCGGACTGTCCGGCTGCAACAAGATCAAGGCGCGGCAGGAGATCAAGAAAGGCAACGAGTTCTTCAAGGCCACGCAGTATCAGGCCGCCCTCGCCAACTACATGGAGGCGCAGCGCCTCGACCCCGCCGAGAAGAGACTCGACAAGTTCATCGGCGAGACCTACATGGCCATGTACCAGCCGGGGTCCAAGCACCCCAAGGACCTGGAGTTTGCCAATAACGCCATCAAGCGTCTCCAGAGTTACCTGGCCGCGTACCCCGACGACAAGAAGGTCCGGGAGTACCTGGTCTCCATGTACCTGGCGCTCGACCGCTACGACGACGCGATCGGATTCTACCAGGACCTCTTGAAGAGCGACCCCAAGGACGTCAAGGCGATGACGTCTCTGGCCGCCATGTACTTCAAGAAGGGGGATTTCCAGAGCGGCCTCGATTGGGAGAAGAAACGGGCGGCCCTCGAGCCCAACAATGCCGAGCCCTACGTCATGATCGGGGTCCAGGCCTGGGACCGGTCCTATCACTACCCGGATATCCCCCTCGATCTTCGCGCGAAAATCGTCGGCGACGGCATGGACGCGCTCCAGACGGCGCTCAAGCTCAAGCCGGACAACTTCGATGCGCTGACTTACATGAACCTGCTCTACCGCGAAAAGGCGAAGATGGAGACCGACGACGCGAAGAAGCAGGAGGACATCGCGGCGGCCGACAAGTACCGGGAACAGGCACTCGAATTGCGTAAGAAGAGCCTCGCCACGACGCCGACGCCGGAACCGGCCAAGTAGAAGTGGTGTCCTGAGGGGTCGGGAGGACAGGGCATGTTCGAAGACGTTCTGATCGAATCCTCGCGCCGCAAGGGAGACTCGCGGAAGGCCATGACTCTCCCCGTCTCCATCGCGATTCACGGCATCGTGATCGGCATCGCGCTCGGCGCCTCCATCTGGTTCGTCGAGGACGTGCCCGAGCCACCCATCCCGGTGACCTTCTATGCCGCCGCGCCGCCGCCTCCGCCGCCTCCTCCCCCGGCGGCCCCCGCGAAGGCCCAGCCCAAGGCTCCGGAAGTCCAGAAGCAGGTCCCCGTCCGGCCTTCCGAAATGGTGGCACCGACCATCATTCCCGAAACTGTCCCGAAGCCCCTGGCCGCCCCCGAACCGGAGGCCCCGGCGGGGGGAGTCGAGGGAGGGGTGGAGGGCGGAGTCGAGGGAGGCGTTCCGGGAGGCGTCCTGGGAGGAGTGCCCGGCGGCACCGGCCCCGGGACCGGCGAAGGCGAGCCGCTGCGCGTCGGAGGCGAGGTCAAGGCGCCGCTGCTGACCCACCGCGTCGAGCCCAACTACCCGGAAGCGGCCCGCAAGGCCCGTATGGAAGGAGTCGTCATTCTCGAAGCCATCATCACCGCCTCGGGAAACGTCGAAGATGTCAAGGTCCTGAAGTCGGTCAACCCGCTCCTGGACGCCTCGGCCGTCCGGGCCGTGCAACAGTGGAGATACAGGCCCGCCACCCTGAACGGGCGGGCCGTGCGCGTTTACCTGACCGTGACCGTGACATTCAACTTGCACTAGACTTAGATTTGAGGGAGCGGGGAGCCCGGAGCAGCCCGGCATGAGAATTAGGATAAGGAGCGCTTCATGAGTTTTAACCCTGTCGATCTCTGGAACACGATGACGCCTCTCGCCAAAGGCGTGGCCATCCTGCTCGTCCTGATGTCCATCTACTCGTTGACGGTGGCGGTCGAGCGGTTCATCTACTACGGCAAGGCGAAAAAGCAGTCGCTCGCTTTCGCGACGCTCGTCACGGGTTACCTGAAGAAGGACCAGCTCCAGGAGGCGATCGACTCCTCGAAGAGGTTCAAGAACAGCCACCTGGCGCGCGTCGTCTCGGCGGGGCTCTATGAGTTCACGCACGACGTGACGACGGGCGCCGTGGACGTTCCCGGGCACGATCCGATCGAGGCCGCCGAGCGGGCGATCGAGCGGGAGGCGCTCATCACGACGGCGGACATGAAGAAGGGGCTCTCGGGACTCGCGACGATCGGAACGACCGCCCCCTTCATCGGCCTCTTCGGAACGGTCATCGGAATCATCAACGCCTTCCGCGGAATGGCCCTGACCGGCTCGGGAGGCATCGCGGCCGTTTCGACGGGCATCGCGGAGGCTCTGATCACGACCGCGCTGGGTCTCTTCGTCGCGATCCCGGCGGTGTGGCTTTTCAACATCTTCATGAACAAGATCGAGCGCTTCCAGGTCGAGATGTCCAACTCGGCCTCGACCCTCCTCGACTACTTCATCAAGCGGCGCGGCGCGGGCATCAAGATCGGCGCCCGGGCGTCCTAGGCCGGCGGAGGAGGACCAGACCATGTCGATGGGAGGCGCGAGCAGCCGGGACAAGCTCCAGAGCGACATCAACGTCACGCCGCTGGTGGACGTCTGCCTGGTGCTCCTCATCATCTTCATGGTGGTCACTCCCCTGCTCCAGAAGGGGATCGCCGTGCAGCTTCCCACGACCGATAACCCGGACAAGAAGCCCGAGAACGCCAGCCAGAAGCTCCTGACGGTGGGCTGGGCGACTCCTCCGGCGTACTACTTCGAGGCGGACAAGCTGTCCAAGGCGGACGTCCAGAAGCGACTGGATGAGCTCTACCAGAGGTCGCCCAGCGCGGACATCATCATCAAAGCGGACCGGCGTCTGAAGTACGGCGACGTCAAGGAAGTCATGAAGATGGCCAAGGATGCCGGTTTCCAGAACGTCGGCCTGATCGCGGACAAGAAACAGCAGGGCGCGCCCAAGAGCTGACGCCCGGCTGAGAAGAGCAGGAGAAACCCGAAATGGTTCCCGGCGGCGGACCCGGCGATTACAAGAGCGACATCAACATCACGCCGCTCGTGGATATCGTGCTGGTGCTGTTGATCATCTTCATGGTGATCACGCCCCTTCTGCAGATGGGCTACGACGTCAAGGTCCCACCCAAGGCCACGGTGGACCAGCCCCAGACCACGATTGATCAGGTGATCGTCTCGCTGACTCCGCAGAATCAGATCTTTCTGAACAAGCAGCAGGTCACCGCGCCCCAGCTCGCCCAGCAACTCGGGGACATCCTGAAGAACCGGCGCGACAAGACGGTTTTCTTCTCCGGGGACGACGCCTCCAATTACGGCGAGGTCATCAAGGTCATGGACGTGGTCCGCAACGCCGGGGCCAAGAACCTCGGGATCGTCCTGGAGACCGTTCCCATCCAATAAGTCCGGCCCGGGCTTCAGATTTCACCCGCCGGACACCGGTCGCACCCCGTCCCGGAACCGGGACCGTCCGAAAGGCGAAAGCGGATGTTCTTGATCACAAATCACCAATTGCAAATCCTGTTTTCCTGATAATCTCCCGCGCCGAATTCACCTGAAGAGGAGAGGAGTCCATGCCATACGCCAATGCCCTGCCTCTGGTGCTGACGTTTTCCATCGGCTCCCTTTTCGTGGCCTGGGGGCTGGCCCGGTGGGTCCTGAAGAGGGACACGGGCACCGCCGCCATGCAGCAGATCTCCAATGCCATCAAGGAAGGGGCGGAGGCTTTCCTGCGGCGCCAGAACCGCACGATCGGGATGCTGGCGCTGCTGCTCGCGGTCCTGATCTTCCTGCTCTACGGGTTCGTCCGGTCCCACCAGAGCTTCGACCCGGTGCCGACGGCCCTCCGGCTCGCCTTCTGGACCACCCTCTCCTTTGTCCTGGGGGCGAGCTGCTCGGTCTTCGCCGGCTACGTCGGCATGTGGATCTCGATCCGCTCCAACATCCGGACTGCTTCCGCCGCCCGCACGTCCTTGAACGACGCTCTCCGCATCGCTCTGCGGGGAGGCGCGGTCTCGGGGCTTCTCGTGGTTTCCATGTCGCTCTTCGGCGTGGGCGGCCTCTACTGGCTCGTCCGGCATTTCACCGACGTCCCGCCCGATCGAATTCCTCTCCTCATCGTCGGTTACGGCTTCGGCGCCTCCTTCGTGGCCCTCTTCGCGCAGCTGGGGGGCGGCATCTACACGAAGGCCGCCGACGTCGGCGCCGACCTCGTGGGGAAGGTCGAGGCCGGCATCCCCGAGGACGACCCGCGCAACCCCGCGGTCATCGCGGATCTGGTCGGGGACAACGTGGGCGATTGCGCGGGGCGCGGGGCCGACCTCTTCGAGTCCACGGCGGCAGAGAACATCGGCGCGATGATCCTGGGGGCAACGCTCGCGGCGTCGCTCGGAGACAAGGGGATGGGCTTCTCGGCCGGCGTCGTGGGAGTGATGCTTTTCCCTCTCGTGGCCCGCGCGTTCGGCCTTCTCGCTTCGATCGTCGGCATCGTCATGGTCAAGACCCGGGAAGACCAGGACCCGATGCAGGCTCTAAACCGCGGCTACTACATCGCCGCGATCCTCGCCATCGGAGGGTTCTTCCTGGCCACGAAGTGGCTCCTGACCAACGACTCCCATCCCGACGCCTGGTGGAAGTACTTCCTGTGCGGGGTGATCGGCGTCCTGACGTCGGTCGCCTTCGTGTACATCACCCAGTACTACACGGAATACCGGTTCCGCCCGGTCCGCGAGATCGCCGAGGCCTCCCAGACCGGGCCCGCCACCAACATCATCACCGGCATCGCCGTGGGCTTCGAGTGCACCGTGATGCCGGTTGTCGCGATCTCGATCGCCATTCTGGCCTCGTACAAGATCGGAGTCTGGGCGCTCCCGGGCGGCGGGCTCTTCGGAACGGCGGTGGCCACGATGGGCATGCTCGGCACGGCCGCTTACATCCTGGCCATGGACACCTTCGGCCCGATCACGGACAACGCCGGCGGCATCGTCGAGATGTCCCGCCAGCCCGAAGAGATCCGCAAGAAGACCGACCGGCTGGACGCCGTGGGCAACACGACCAAGGCTCTGACGAAGGGATATGCCATCGGCTCGGCCGCCCTGGCGGCATTCCTCCTCTTCTCCGCGTACCTGGATGAATTGAAGAATTACGGCGCCGCCCTGGAATCGGTCAATCTGGCCAAGCCCGAGGTCTTCCTCGGCGGGCTTCTGGGCGCGATGCTCGTCTTCTTCTTCTCGGGTCTCGCGATCAAGGCCGTGGGCAAGGCGGCGGTCGTCGTCATCCAAGACGTGCGCGACCAGTTCAAGGAGCATCCCGGCATCATGCAGGGGACCGAGATGCCCGACTACGGCCGCACGGTGGACATCGTCACGCGGGGGGCGCTCCGGCAGATGATCGCGCCGGGCCTCGTGGCCGTTGGCACCCCGATCGCCGTCGGACTGGTCTTCAAGCTCTTCGGCGTCGGCGCGGAAGCCGTGGCCGCCCTGCTCATGGTGGGCACGATCGCGGGAATCGTCATGGCGACGTTCCTGAACAACAGCGGAGGCGCCTGGGACAACGCCAAGAAGTTCATCGAGTCGGGAGCGTTCGGAGGCAAGGGATCTCCGACCCACAAGGCCGCCGTCGTGGGCGACACCGTCGGAGATCCGTTCAAGGACACGGCCGGCCCGTCGCTCCACGTTCTCATCAAGCTGCTCGCGACGATCACGCTGGTCCTCGCGCCCCTCTTCATCTAGGAATCCCGGCCGGCGGCCGGGATTCCTAATGCGTCCTCTTCATCATTTCGGACATGTCTTCGAACTTGACGTTGTCGGGAGGCGCCACCATCGCGTCGGGAACGGAGGCGCCCAGCTCGATGTCGCTGTTGATCGTCGTGATCTTCGCCTCACCGACTTCCGCCACGATCTTCACGGGGAAGTTCTTCAAGTCCTTCGCGAGCCAGTAGGTCTGCTTCACCGTGCGTCCCTGCTCGGAGGTCTCGGTGTACTCGTAGACATCGCATGCGTGGCCGCCGACGGTCTCCGACCGGATCTTCTTCCCTTTCGTGCGGACATCGTCGATCCGGTTGACGTAATCGGCCGAGGCGCCTCGCTGGCGCGCGGTGGCGGACATCTTCATCCCGGTTGCCTGTCCTTCCTGCCACTGGTAGAGCAGGTCCCCGGTCTTGACGACGTTGACTTTCATCCCCATGGCGGCCGTCTTGATCCGCACTTTCTTGTCCTTCATCCACAGCTCGGATTCGGTTTTCATGCTCCCCTGGGGTCCCCCGCCGATCTCGCTTCTTGACCTCCAGTGAGCCGAGCCGAACGCCTGGGCCTGAAGGGTGGCGGCCAGGCAGATTCCCGGCACCAGGAAGGCGATCGCGAGGCGCGCCGATTTGAGCCATCCAGGATTCACTTTGTCTCCTTTCGGTCCTTCCGAAGTTTACGCTTCGGGTCAAACAAACCGGCAGAGGATTTCATTCGAGAGGAGAAAGCCCCGCTCCGAAAACCCGATCCGCCCGGGTGCCGGCTCGAGGAGCAGTCTCTCTTCCCTCCAGGAGGCGTAGTCCTGCCGGAGAGTCGCGTCGGCGCGTTCCCGGATCCAGTCCTCCAGTTCACGGGTCGGGACGCCCTGCGAGAGGCGAAGACCGAGGAGGATGCGCTCCCGCGCCGCTTCGTCTTCCTCGATCGGGACGTCCATGGCGACAGGCCGGCGTCCCGCGGACATCTCCTCGAGGTAGCGCGGCAGAGAGGACACGTTTGCCCGGCGGCGGCCATTCCAGAACTCGTGGGCGGAGACGCCCAGGCCGAGCGTCGGCGTCCTTCTCCAGTACTTGACGTTGTGGCGGCTCTCCCGCCCCGGCCGTGCCCAGTTGGAAATCTCGTAATGAGAGAACCCTTCGCGGGCGAGAGTCTCCCCCATCTCCAGCCACATGTCGGCCTGCGCGTCGTCGGAAAGGTAGCGTGACGGGTGAAGGCGCCGATCCGCTTCGATCGTCTTGGACTTCTCGGCTTCCAGCAGATAGACGGAAACGTGTCCCGCGCCCGACTCCCCAAGACGCGCCAGGCTTGCCCGGAAGCTCTCGGGAGTCTGTCCGGGAAGCCCGAGGATCAAGTCGCCCGACAGCTCGAGACCGCTTCGCTCAAGCGTCTCCAGGGCGGCCCGCGCGCGCGCGGCGTCGTGGCGTCTCCCGACGGCCGAAAGCTCCCGATCCTCGAAGGACTGCACGCCGACGGAGACCCGGGTCACGCCCGCTTCCAGCCAGGCGCGCGCCGCCTCGGGCGTCACGTCTTCCGGGTTGGCCTCCAGGGTGACTTCCGGGAGGGCGAGCACGTCGAAGCGGCGGCGGATGTCTTCGAGCAACAACGCCAGATCCGGCGGCGGAACCCGGGAGGGTGTCCCTCCCCCCAGGTACACCGAGTCGAACCGGACACCCGGCGCTTCTTCCGCCAGATGCGCCGCCTCCCTCTCCAGCGCCCGAAGATAGGCCCCGGCCGAGGATTCGTCCGTGGAGACCACGAACGCGCAGTAGCCGCAGCGGGAACGGCAATACGGGAGATGCACGTAGATCCCGGAGGGAATCGCCGGACCGGGCGATCGGGCGATCGAGCGACCGGCCGGGCCCTCCTGCCGCGAGGAGCTCATCGGGGGCCGCTCAGCAAGGCTTCCTCCGCTTCGCGCGCAAGATCGGCGCCGAACGGGAAGACCCTGGGGAGATTGCCTTCGCGCGCGATCGGAGCCAGGTCTCGCCCCGACTCGTCGATCCAGCGAGCCGCCGCGTGGAGGAGAGCCGCGCGGTGCTCGTTCTCGAAGGAAGCCTGAGCCTTCTCCTCGAGGCGCGCCGCCGCCGCGGCATTGGCCGCCGGCTCATGAAGACCGACGGGACGCGGAGGGGCGAGCCTCAACCCTTCCCGCGCGCATGTCTCCCGCAGGTGTTGCCACGCTCCGCGAAGATCGGAAGGAGACCCGCCGTGATGAATGCGCTCGAAGAATTCCTCCGCGCGTTCCGGAGCGGCGGCGCTCGCGGCCTCGACCGCGACCCGCCGGCT
Source organism: uncultured Acidobacteriota bacterium (assembly GCA_963837495.1). Taxonomy (GTDB): domain Bacteria; phylum Acidobacteriota; class Thermoanaerobaculia; order UBA5066; family Gp7-AA6; genus JAWOLE01. The sequence continues at coordinate 769,371 of CAWINF010000003.1, forward strand.
CTGGCCGTCGTCGGCGAGCGGCACCGGCGAGAGGAAGGTTGCCCCCGCCGCGGAGGCCCTCGCGGCAAGCTCCTCGACCGCGGAGGGCTCGGCGGTCCAGCCCGGCACGAAGGGAAAGATCCACCCGGAGGGGATCCCCCGGGCGAGCGCGGCCTCAAGAGCCTCGTCGAGGTCCGCGAGTCCCGGGAAACGGACGAAGAGCGCGGTAAAGACGGCTCCCGGTTTTCCCGGCAGGCCGGAGGGCTCCGGATCGAGCAGATAAACCGCCCGTCCGGAGGAACGCACGCCCTCCGCCGCGGCGAGATAGGCGCCCTGGATCTCCTCGCCGAGGCTGCAGGGGCCGACGAGGACCGGCCCGGAAGGACCGCGCAGGAGGGCCGTCCGCCAGGCATCCGCCTCGTGGGGTCCCGCCAGGATGGTCCCATCCGCCGGGCGAGACAGGAAGCGGCGATCCACCGGGTCGAAGCGAAAACGCGGGGCTCCGACCTCCCCCGCGTAGGGAAACGCCCTTGCGGCGATGCGGCGCGAAGCGACCTCGAACTCGCCGGAGCGAACCGCCGGCGTGGCCGACCGCTCGAAGAGGATCATGAGGCCTTTCGGGCGCGCCCGACTCGCCGCCGCCAGCCGCGCGCTCCGTATCGAGCGAAGACGTCCGCCTCGAAATTGAAGCGCGCTCCCGCGCGGGCACCGCCCAGGGTCGTGACTCTCCGGGTCTGCGGAATGATGGCCACCGCGAATTCCCGCGCGCCCCGGGAGGCCACGGTCAGGCTGACGCCGTCCAGGGCGACGGAGCCCTTCTCGATGACGAGCCGCGAGAGACCGGCGGGGATCGAGAAACAGTAGGTCCAGGAATTCCTCGCCGCCTCCACCGAGAGAAGCCGTGAGACACCGTCCACGTGGCCCAGGACAAAGTGGCCCGAAAGCCGGTCTCCCCAGGCCAGGGCTCGTTCCAGGTTGACGGCGTCCCCCTCTCTCAGGCCTCCGAGAGTCGAACGGCGGAGGGTCTCGCCGGAGAGATCCGCGGCGAACGCTCGTCCTTTTTCGATCGCCGTCAGACACACGCCCGACACGCAGACACTCTCCCCCGCGGCGAATCGCCCGAAACGTGCGGGCGCCTCGAGAGTCAGGCGAGCGCCTCCCCTTCGCCGCGCGAGCGAGGCGACCCTCCCCAATCCCGTCACGATTCCGGTAAACATCAGATGGAGTCTCGTGATCGGCTGCGCCGGACTCGTCCCGTGATCAGGAAATCCTCCCCCAGCCTCTCGGATTCCAGATCATCCAACCAGGGCGTGGCGGCCAGGGAGAAGCCGTCGCCGCCGACACCTCCCGGGGCCCGAAAGCCTCCGAGGACGCGCGGCGCGAGAAACACCGCCACGCGGTCCACGCGCTTTGCCCGGAAGAACTCCCAGAGCGTCTCCGACCCTCCCTCCACCAGGAGGCTCGCGATCCCCTCCCGAGCGAGCCTTCCGAGCAGGAGCGGAATGCTCACGCGACCGGGACGGCCGCCGGGCAGGCACCACACGGCGACGCCTCGGGAGGCGAACCGCCGGACCGAGCGGCTCTCGGGCGGACGAGCGGTGACGAGGATCGCGCCCCCGGGATCGCGAAAGAGGCGCGCGCCTTCGGGAACCCGGAGGCGGCCATCCAGGACGATCCGCCGGTGCGGCGTGATCCGGTTCTTTCCCAGACGCCGGGTCAGCCGGGGATTGTCGGCCAGCACGGTGCGGGCTCCGACCAGCACGGAATCGAACTCCTCGCGCAGCAGCAGGGCCCGCTGCCGTGCCTCCGGTCCCGTGATCCAACGGCTCTTCCCCCGCGCGGTCGCGATCCTCCCGTCGAGGCTGCTCGCCCACTTGGCCAGGACGAAGGGGCGGCGCTCCCGGATCCAGACGAGGAACCTCTCGTTCTGGACTTCGGCCCGCCGCCTCTGGTCCGGCGCCGCCGCGAGGATCCGGACGCCGCCTCTCCGGAGCGCCGAGAATCCGCGCCCGGCGACGAGAGGATTCGGATCGGGCGCCGCGACAACGAGACGGCGAATTCCCGCCGCGAGGATCGCATCGGCGCACGGAGGCGTGCGGCCCAGATGGGCGCAGGGCTCGAGCGTCACGTGGAGGTCCGCCCCCGCCGCCCGCTCTCCCGCCTCCGCGAGCGCCGAGGCCTCGGCATGAGGGCCGCCGGCGTTGCGATGAAACCCCGTCGCCACCACGCGGCCGCCGCGCACGATCACCGCTCCGACCATCGGGTTGGGAGAGACCGTGAAGCGCCCCCGCTCGGCCAGCTCCAGAGCCAGGTCCATCCATTTCCTGTCGATGGGAGCATTTCGACGAGTCATGCGCGTGAGATTCATCTATTCCTCGCCGAGGAGGGCCCGCGCATACTCGGAGGGATCGAACGGAATCAGGTCGTCCATTGCCTCGCCCACGCCCACGAAGAGCACGGGCAGCTTGAGCTCCCGATAGATCGCCAGGACGACGCCCCCCTTCGCGCTCCCGTCGAGCTTCGTCAGCACGACGCCCGTCGCGCCGGCGGCCTCGACGAATCGCCGGGCCTGAGCGAGCCCGTTGGAGCCCGTCGTCGCGTCGAGCACCAGAAGCGTCTGATGGGGCGCTCCGGGAACCTCCCGGGAGGCGATGCGACGCATCTTGGCCAGCTCTTCCATCAAGTTCTGTTTGGTGTGGAGGCGGCCGGCCGTGTCCACGAGGAGCGTCCGGATGCCACGGGCCTTCGCCGAGGCGATCGCGTCGAAGAGAACGGCCGAGGGATCGGCGCCCTCGCGGTGGCGCACGACCGGAACCTTCAGGCGATCGGCCCAGATCGCGAGCTGCTCGATCGCGCCGGCGCGGAAAGTGTCCGCCGCGGCCAGGAGGACCGAACGCCCCTCTTCGAGCCGGCGCGCCGCGAGCTTGGCCGTCGTCGTGGTCTTTCCCGAGCCGTTGACGCCGACCAGAAAAACGACCTCGAGCGGCACGTCGGAAGAGGCCGCGGGTCTGGGCGCCGCGGCGATCAGGTTCTCGATCTCTTCGGTCAGAAGCCGGCGCAGCCCCTCCAGGTCCGCGCGTTCGACGACGGCCGTGCGCGTCCGGACCGCGCTCGCCAGGGCTCCGGCCGTGTCCGCTCCGACGTCCGCCTCGATGAGCGCCTCCTCGAGCTTTTCCAGGACCGATTCATCGAAACCCAGGCCCTTCTTCACCGCCGAACCGAGCTTCTCGAGAATCTCGGTATGGGTCATGAACAACCCGCGCTTGACCTTCGCGAAGAATCCGGATCGGGCCTTTTCGGGCGCGGGTGTCGGGTCGCTCATCGAGAACGCATTATTCACGAAACGAGACCGGTGCCGAGTCGAGCGATTCCTGGTCCTGTCCCTGGACCTTGGACGTCGGCCGGCCTAGGACGCCGGATTCGACTCCAGCAACAGCCTCGCCTTGGCGCCCGCCTCGCCCGAGGGGTCCAGCTCGACCGTGCGTTCCAGGTATCGGCGGCCCAGGGCGGTCTTCTTCATCGTGAGGAGCACGAGTCCCAGACGCAGATTCGCTTCCGGATTCTTGGGCTGCAGCCGCACCGCCTCCAGGTAATCCTCGGCCGCCGCCGGGAACTCCTTTCGCGACTCGCGGGCGACGCCGCGGCCCAGCAGCGCGTCGAAGGACTTCGGATCCCGCGCGATCGCCGCCGTGAACTCGACCTCGGCCGCGGCGTAGTCTCCCATCCGCTGGCGCATGCGGCCGCGATTGATGGCCACGTCCAGCCTGTCCTCGGCGAAGGGAGAGCCGTCGGCCACGCGGAAATCCTCCTCCGCTTCGCCGTAACGGCCGGCCTGAGAGCGGGCCATCCCGCGGTGGATTCGATAGAGCGCCTTCTCCGGCTCGAGTTTCACGGCGCGGTCGAACTCCTCGAGGGCCTCGCGAGGACGCCCCTGGGCGAGGAGCGCCACGCCGAGACCATCGCGCAGGTCGGGGTTCTTCGGGTCGGACCGGATGACGTCCCGGTAGGCCGTCTCCGCCTCTTGCGCGCGCCCCTCCCGGAGAAGCACCGCGGCCATCCTTTCGTTCAAGAGCACTTCGGCCGACGTGCGCGTCTTGCCCGCTCCCGAGGAGCATCCGGACACGGCCAGAAGGACGCAGAGCGGGAGCAGCGCACGCCGGGACTTGCTCACAGCGCCCCGACCAATCGAGGCTCTTCCGGCTCCTCGAGGGCCAGGCGTACCGGGATCGGGACGAGATGCCCCTTCTCATAGGCCCGCACGAAAGCCTCGACGACCTGCGGGTCGTAGCGCACTCCCGCGTAGTGCTGGATCCTCTCGACCACGTAATCGGTCTCCATCGCCTGCTGGTAGGGCCGCGTCGTCGTCATGGCGTCGAAGGTATCGGCCACCGTCACGATGCGCGCCTGGAGCGGGATCTCCTCTCCTTTGAGCCCCTCCGGGTACCCTCCGCCGCTGTACTTCTCATGGTGATATTTCATTCCCGGGATGACGTCGGCCAGCTGGGGAATGGCCGCCATGATGGCCGCCCCCTTGATCGGGTGCGTCTTCATGATCTGGAACTCTTCCTCCGACAGGGCCGTCGGCTTGCGGATGATGCGGTCGTCCACCCCGATCTTGCCCACGTCGTGAAGCAGCGCCGAAAGCCGGACGCGCTCGACTTCCGCCGGAGGGAGTCCCATCTCCGCGGCGATCGGCGCGGCGTAGGCCGCGACCCGCTCGGAGTGGCCTCGCGTGTACGGGTCCTTGGCGTCGATGGCCTCCGCGAGCGCGCGGATGGAGGCGAGGAACAGCTCCCGGTTCTCGGCGGCGGCCTGCCTCACCTGGTCGAAAGCCGTGCGGATCGAGGCGCTCATTCGATTGAAGCTCTCCGACAGGTCCGCGATCTCGGCCGTCCCCGCGACTTCGACGGTCGCGCCGTATTCCCCTTCGCTGATCGCGTGAGTCGATTCCGCCAAACTGGCGATCGGCGCGGACAACCTTCGCGCGAAAAGGAGGCCGAGTAGGAGAGCCGCCGCCAGGGCGACCGCGCTCCAGATCACCGTGTCGCGCACCATCAGGTCCACCGAGGCGAAGGCCAGGTCGCGGTCCCGCTCGACCAGAACGCCCCAATCCGGCTGCCGGACCGGGGCGATCGAGGCCAGCACGGCGCCCCGCGGAGTCTGCTCCGGCCGGGTCCACGGCGCCGGAAAACGCATGAAGTCCGACACGAGCAGCGAGTCGCGCCTCTGCTGAGCGCGGGGCAGGAGGGGGAAGATGACGTCCCCCTCGCGGTCCACGAGGCTGACGGCCACTCCCTGATGAGCCTGATCCCGAAACCTGTTGTTGATCGCATCCCAGGAGACCAGAGCTTCGACGACGCCGGACCGCGCGCGGTTCTTGCCGATGACCGGCACCGCGAGAACGGCGACGGTTCCGAGCTGCGTCGTGGCGGCGGTTTTGGGCTGCGTCGTGAAGTAGAACGGCTTGCCCTGGTACAGCACGCCGTCACGCGCCGACTCGAATCCCTTGCGGAACTCGTAGTCGATTTCGGGAGAACGCACGTCTTCTCCGACGAAGCGCCCCGCGCCGCTGGCGTTGAAGCCGCGCAGCGTCAGCAGCGGGGGCTTCCCGCTCAGGAACTCGCCCAGAATGCGCGGGCCCTCCTCCGACGTAAACGGATCCTTTCCCGTGAGCTGGCCGGCCAGCCACAGCGAGGCTGCCGCGCTCTTCAGCCTTTCGCTTGCGGACTCGTAGAAGGCGAACACGTAGTCGGCCAGGGCGGAGGAGGAGCGCGTCAGGTACTTCTCTTCCAGCGTCTCGAGGGTGCGCTGATTGCGGCGGATGAGCACGGCGCCGGAAACCAGCAGAGGAACCAGAGAGGCCAGAACGAGCGCGCCCGACAGGAGGACGAAGAGGCGTATCCGACGCCTCGCGGGTCGCCCGGTCACGGCAGAATTATAGCGCCGAAGACCCTCACAGACGGGCGCGGGACCCGGCGTCCAGCCACTCCTCGAGCGGGATCGCCCGTTCGATCCGGGCCCGGCCGATCGTTTCGAGCAGGACGCCCGCAATGCCCCGCGCGCTCCCCTTCTTGTCGCGGGAGAGATATGGCGCCAGCGTCCCGGGGTCGCGGACCGGCTCGGGAAAAGGTCCCAGCAGGCGCAGGACCCGGCGGACGCGAAGGGCCTCCTCCTCGGCAAGGCCCGCGCGCTCGCGCGAGATCTCCAGCGCCGCCGCGATCCCCCAGGCGACCGCCTCGCCGTGGCGCAGCTGGCGGAGTCCGCCGGCCGCCTCGAACGCGTGGCCGAGCGTGTGCCCGAAGTTGAGAAGCCGCCGCCGATCCTCCTCTTTCAGGTCCTCGGATACGATCGCCGCCTTGATCCCCGCCGCGCCGGCCAGGAGGTCCTCGAGCGGAGATGGCTCTCGACGGAGGATTCCTTCGATCGAATCCTCGGCTCTCTTCGCGAGCCCGGCCTCGGCGATCCAGGCCGCCTTGTACGCCTCGACGAGGCCCGCGCGGAAATCCCGCTCGGGCAGCGTCGCCGCCGCCTCGGGGTCCACGATGACCGACCGGGGAGGATGAAACGCCCCGAGCAGGTTCTTGCCGGCGGCATGGTCCACCCCGGTCTTTCCGCCGATCGCGGCGTCGGCCATCGCGCCGGTCGTCGTCGGCACGGCGTTCCACGCGATGCCGCGCAGGAGGATCGCGGCCGCGAAGCCCGCCACGTCGCAGACGACACCGCCGCCGACGGCGACGAGCGCGTCATCACGGCGAATCCCCGCCGCCAGGGCGGCATCGGCGATGCGAGAGACGGCGGCAAGGGTCTTCTGTTCCTCGCGGTCGTCGATCTCGATGTCCACAAGGATCCGGCCCGCCAGGGCTTCCCGGACTTTCCGCGCCGGTTCCCGCGCGCCCGCACAGGTGACGAGGAGGAAACGGCCCGAAGGGGACACGAGGCAGCGCTCGACGCCCGCCAGCAGGCCCGCCCCGATCCAGACGAGGCTCTCCGTCTCTCCAGAGCCGATCGCGATCCGGCGCGGCTCCTTCACAAGCGAGGAGTTTGCGAAGGCTCGATGCCCAGCTCCCTCCACTGATCCCGCGGCACCTCCGACGGCGCCTTCATCATGAGGTCGAGCCCCGAGGTCGTCTTGGGAAACGCGATGACGTCCCGGATCGAAGAGGCGCCCGCCGCGATTGCGCAGATGCGGTCCAGGCCCAGAGCGATCCCGCCGTGCGGCGGCGCGCCGTACCGCAGGGCGTCGAGGAGGAAGCCGAACCGCTGGCGCCCTTCCTCGGGCGAGATGCCGAGCAGGCGAAAGACCCGCTCCTGGACGTCCGCCCGGTGGATTCGGATCGAGCCGGAGCCGAGCTCCCAGCCGTTGACGACCACGTCGTAGGCCAGCGCGCGGACGCTCCCGGGATCGGTCTCGAGATGGCCCAGATCCTCCTCCCGAGGCCCGGTGAAGGGGTGATTCATCGGAAACCAGGACCGGGTCTCTTCGTCGAAACCAAAGAGCGGGAACTCCGTGACCCAGCAGAAGACGTATTTCGAGTCGTCGACGAGCTTCAACTCCCGCGCCGCCGCGGCGCGCAGGGCCGCCAGCGCCGCGAAGACCGCGTCGCGTTTGTCGGCGACGATGAGGAGGAGGTCCCCCCGGACGATCCCCCCCGCTCCGGCGATCTTTTCGAGCATCCCGGCCGGAAGATGTTTGGCGGCGGGCGAGACGAGCCCCTCGTCCCTCTTGACCCAGAGCAATCCTGCGGCGCCGTGCTCCCGCGCCAGCTCGGTGAGCTCGTCGAGTTTCTTCCGGGAGAAAACCGCTCCCCCCGGGACGCGCACCGACCGGACCGACCCGCCTTCCGAGAGGGCCTTCTCGAACGGTGCGAAACCGCTCCCCGCGCAGACGCCGGAGAGGTCCGCCAGGCGCAGGTCGTACCTCAGGTCGGGCCGGTCGGTGCCGTAGCTCTCCATTGCCTCTCGATAGGTCAGGCGGAGGAAAGGGCGCTCGCAGGGGATGGAGGCGGCCGCGAAAGCTTCCGACAGAAACGCCTCGACGGCGTCGAAGACGTCCTCCTCCGTTGGAAAGGACATCTCCAGGTCGATCTGGGTGAACTCGAATTGCCGGTCCGCCCTCAGGTCTTCGTCGCGGAAGCAGCGGGCGATCTGGAAGTACTTCTCGAAGCCCGCGATCATCAGGAGCTGTTTGAAGAGCTGGGGCGACTGGGGCAGCGCGTAGAACTTCCCGTGGTGGACGCGCGAGGGCACCAGGAAGTCCCTGGCCCCCTCGGGGGTCGAGCGCGTCAGCATCGGCGTTTCGATCTCGAGGAAGCCCCGCTCGTGGAGGACGCGGCGAACGCGAAAAGCGATCTCGTCGCGAAGGATCAGGTTCTTCTGCATCGCGGGACGGCGAAGGTCCAGGTACCGGTACTCCAGGCGCAGCTCCTCGGTCGCGTTGGTCCGATCCTCGACGACGAAGGGGGGCGTGTCCGAGCGGGAGAGAAACTCCAGCCGCGAGGCGATCACCTCGACGTCTCCCGTCGCCATGTCTGTCCGGCGCTGGGCCTCGGCCCGCAGGACGACCTCCCCCTCGATTTCCACGACGTCTTCTCCGCGAGCCTCCGCCGCCGCGTCCACGGCTGCGGAGGGACAGCGCGACCTGTCGAAGACCACCTGGACCATGCCGCTTCTGTCGCGCACGGTCAGGAAGACGAGCTCGCCCATGTCCCGGCGCCTTCCGATCCACCCCTGGAGGCGGACGCGGCGCCCCGCGTGGGACGCCGTGAGCGCGCCCGCCGGCTGCCGCGGCAGGCTCATGGCCGCTCCTCGCCGGCGGCGCCGGGGGAGGGGGAAAGCCAGCGCACGATCTCCCCGCGCGGGACCGTCTGCTGCTCTCCCGAAGCCAGCCTCTTGACCGTGACGGTCCTCTCCTCGCGTTCCCGCCCGCCGAGGAAGATCGCGAACATCTTCTCGCGGTCGAGGCCGCGAGCCGAGGATTCCTCGAAGAGAGCGCTGGCTCGCGCCATCCCCTTCTTGAAGCCGCGCGCGAGCAGGTCCACCTCGACCGCGCCGCCGACGCCCGCGCGAAGCTCCCTCGCCAGGGCCAGCGCGTCCTGGAGGTCGTCGGGCCCCTGGGGAAGAAGGAAAAGGAGCCCCTTCGTCGCGGCGGGGCGAGGCGCAACCTGCAGCAGCCGGTCCTCCCCGATCGCGAAACCGATGGCCGGCAGATCCGGTCCTCCCAGCGCCTGGACGAGGTTGTCGTAGCGGCCCCCTCCCAGGATCGCGTCCTGCGCTCCCAGGTCCGCCGAAACGAACTCGAAGACCGTGCGGGTGTAGTAATCGAGCCCGCGCACCAGAGACGGTTCGTCTCGGAAAGGGATGGACGCCTCGGTCAGCAGGCGGCGCACCTCGTCGTGATGGCGGCGGGACTCGCCGTCCAGGAAGTCGAGGGTGCGCGGCGAGCCCTCCAGGGCGGCGCGGACGGCCGGGTCCCTGGAGTCGAAGAGTCGCAGGGGGTTTTCCGCGAGCTTGCGGCGGTCGTCCTCTCCGAAACCGGAGGCGCGCGGCTCCAGATAATCGCGCAGAGCCTTGCCGAAGGCCTCGCGGGACGCGGCGGTCCCGACGGAATTGAGGAGAACCGAGAGGGACTGAAAGCCCAGGGCCTCGAGGAAGGCGCAGAGCATCGTCAGGACCTCGACCTCCGCCGCCGGTCCGGGGACCCCGAAGAGCTCCGCGCCGATCTGGCGGAACTCCCGGTAGCGTCCGGCCTGCGGCCGCTCGTACCGAAACTGCGGCCCCGCGTACCAGAGGCGCAGGGGCATCGGCCCGGCCGCCAGGCCGTTCTCGATGATCGCCCGTACGACACCCGCGGTGTTCTCCGGCCTCAACGTGAGAGAACGGCCCTTGCGGTCCTTGAACGTGTACATCTCCTTGTGAACGAGGTCGGTCGTCTCGCCGACGGAGCGGGCGAAGAGCTCCGTCGCCTCCAGGCACGGCGTGCGCACCTCGGCATAGCCGCAGGAAGCGAAGACGCGCCGGGCGCAGGCTTCCGCGTCCGCGAACCTCTCGCTTTCCGGGGGCAGGAGATCCCGCGTCCCCTTCACGGCCTGGTACTTCACGCCCACTTCCCGTCGACGCGGAAGTACTCCTTCTTGTATTCGAGGTAGTTCAAGTGAAAGTGCTTCATGTTCTCGACCTCGACGTCCGAAAGGACTTTGATCTGCCGGGCCGGAGCGCCGAGCCAGAGGGTGCGCGGGGGCACGACCGTGCGCGGCGCGATGAGGGCGCCGGCTCCGATGAAGGCGGATTCGCCCACCTCGGCCCCGTCCATGACCGTGGCGCGGATGCCGATCAGGGCGCCCCGGCGGACGACGGCGCCGTGCACGATCGCGGCGTGCCCGAGCGTGACCTCCTCCTCGAGCACCGCCGGATACTTCCCCTGCAGGACGTGAATCACGCAGTTGTCCTGGATGTTCGAGCGCGCGCCGACGCGGATCCAGTGGCAGTCCCCCCGCAGGACCGTGTTGTACCAGACCGACACGTCGTCCCCGAGGACCACATCGCCGATGACCGCGGCGGTCTCCGCCAGATAGACGCGCTCGCCGATCCGCGGCCTCTTGCCGCCGTACTCCTTGATCAGCCCCATGAGGACGCCGAATTTAGCACGCGGAAGGAGATTCCAGATTGCAGATTCCAAGTTCCCGGTGGCACGCGCGGAGAATTCAGACTGACTTGGAAACTCCCTCTCCTCTCGTGGAATCTGGAACCTGGAATCCGTGCCTACTTGCCCCACGGATAGGCGCCATGGCGCAGCACGACCGGAGGCTCGCGCGTCGCGTCCACCAGGGTCGAGGGTTTTCCGCCCGGCGTCTTTCCCCCATCCACGAGCAGATCGATTTCGCGCCGGAACTCGGACTCGACGAGCGCCGGGGAGAAGAGCGGCTCCCCTCCCGACCGGTTGGCGCTGGTGCCCGTGAGCGGCCCGACCAGCGAGAGCAGGTCCCGCAGCTTCTTCGAGGCCGGAAGACGGACCGCGATCGTGCGGCCGCCCCGGGACGCCGCGATCGGCGCGCGGATCGGGAAGACGACCGTCAGCGGGGCGGGCCAGAGAGTGAAATACCGTTCGAGCGTGCTCGGGTCGGCTTCGACGCCCAGCCGGTCCAGATCGCCCCGGCGGGCGAAGAGGACCGGCAGCGGTTTGTCCTCCTGCCTCCCCTTGATCTCGAGGATGCGACCGACGGCGCCGGCTTCGAGCGGGTCGGCGGCCAGGGCGTAGAAGGTCTCGGTGGGGACGGCGAGGACCCCGCCGTGGCGCAGGAGCGCCCGCAAGCCGGAGACCTCCTCGGCGGAGGAGAGGAGCATGTCGATCCCCACACGGCGCAGAGACTCACCTCCCGATATAACGCTCGTAGAGCGCGCGGGCGCGGACCGGGTCCCCGGTGCCGCGGACGACACAGCGCCCGTCGGAGAAAATCGACAGGCTGACGTCTTCCAGATCGGCAGAGAGAAGCTGCGGCGACCGGCGGACGCGAGCCACCCGAGCCAGGCGCGTTTCGAGCGCCTCGAAGTCGGGACGCTCTCTTCCTCCCGGCGCGACCTGGACGGAATTGCGCCCGCAGAGCTTCACGATCTGCGATGCCCCTTCCCCCTCCAGGGCCGGAAAGCGGCCGCCCGCGCAGACCGGGCAGGAGCCCGAGGGGCAGGCGCTCTGGAAGGTCCGCCGCGACACAAAGCCCTCTTCCCAGACCTTGAACGACAGGATCCCTCGCGAGGGGGCATCGCCGACAGCCAGGCGAAGCGCCTCCGTCATGGCGGCGGCCGCCACGAGAGGAGGCAGCGTCGGCACGACTCCGGCCGTATCGCAGGTCGGCCCCGATCCCGCGGGCGGCAGGACCTCGAGGTAGCAGCGCAGGCAGGGGCCCCCGGGGAGGCTCGCGGCGACGAGGCCTTCCTCGCCGACGCAGGCCGCATAGAGAGAGGGAAGCTCCAGGGACCGCGCCGCGTCGGAGACGAGCAGGCGCGTCTCGAAGTTGTCGGAGCCGTCGAAGACGAGATCGTGGCCGGCGAGAATCTCGCGGGCGTTGCTTCGTTCGAGATCCGCGACGACGCCGCGCACGTCGAGGCCGGGCTCGATCTCGAGAAGCCGCTGCGCGGCGGCCGTGGCTTTGGGCAGGACTCGAGCCGCGTCTTCCGCGTCGAAGAGGAACTGCCGGGCGAGGTTCGACTCCTCGACGACGTCGCGGTCCACCAGCGTGATCCGCCCGACACCCGCGCGCGCCGCCGACTCCGCCGCCGCCGCTCCCACCGCGCCGACCCCCACGAACACGATCGAGCAGGACTGAATGCGCTGTTGTCCCTTCGCGCCTATGCCGGCGAAGAGAATCGACCGCGAGTGCCGGCCTCCGCTCTCTCTCCCTCCGGGAGAGGGCCGGGGTGAGGGCGCTGCCGGCGCCTTGCTCATCCCTTCCCAGCCTCGAGCAGCGCGCGGGCATGCTTGATCGCGGTCTCCGGCACCTTCTCCCCCGCAAGCATCCGGGCGATCTCCGCCACGCGGTCCTTGCCCTCGAGACGCCTCACGGCCGCGACCGTCCTTCCCCCGACCTGGGACTTCTCCGCGAGGAAGTGCCGGTCGGCGACCGCCGCGATCTGCGGCACATGCGTCACGCAGAGCACCTGTCCGTTCTCCCCCAGGGCCCGCAGCTTCCTGCCGACGACCTCCGCCGTCCGCCCGCCGATTCCGGAATCGACTTCGTCGAAGACGAGCGTGCGCCCGCCGCCCGCCCGTCCCGCCGCCACGGACTGGACGCCGAGCTGGAGGCGAGACAGTTCGCCGCCCGAGGCGATCTTCTCCAGCGGTTTTTCCGGCTCTCCCGGATTGGCTGTGAAGAGAAAAGACGCCGTCTCGAGCCCCGACGCTCTCGGCGTGTCCTGGCCCGCCGGTTCGAGCGCCACGCGAAAGCGCGCCTTCTCCATCGCCAGTGCCTGGACCTCCTTCTCGACGGCCGACGAAAACTTTCCGGCCGCCGACAGCCGCCTGGCGGAGAGGGTCTGCGCCGCCTCCCGGTACCGGGCCCGGGCGTCCTGTTCTTCCTTCTGGCGCCGCTCCAGCGCGTCCTCGATATGGTTGAGCTCGTCGCGCTCGCGCTCCAGTTTTTCGCCGAGCGCCCGAATGTCTGAGAGCGTGCCGCCGTACTTGCGCTTGACCCGCGAGAACCTTTCCAGCCTCGACTCGATCGCGGTCAGACGCTCCGGGTCGCTCTCGATCTGTCCCGCGGCGTCCCGGGCCGCCGCGGCGAGGTCCGCGATGCGGCGCTTGACGTCCTCCGCCTCGTCGAGATGGATTCTCTCCCGCGAATCAATCTCCGCGAGCTCCGCGAAGGCCCTCACCGCTTCGCCCAGCCGGTCCGCCGCCGACTCCTCGCTCTCCGAGAGCGCCGAGAGCGCCGTCTCGCCCGCGAGCCGGACGCGGTCCGCGTGCAGAAGCCTCTCGCGCTCGCGGAGCAGATCCTCTTCCTCCTTCTCGTCGGGCGCAGCCTCGGCGATCTCGCGGATCTGGTACTCGAGCATTTCGAGCCGCGCCCCGCGGTCCCGCCGCGAAGCCTGCAGCGCTTCGAGCGCTTCCCGGGCTTCGCTCCAGGCCAGCGCCGCTTCCGCCGTCGCCTGCCGCTCCTTCTCCGACCGGGCAAAGGCGTCGAGCAGCTCGAGCGGGGCGTCGGGATCGGCGAGCTCCCGCTCGGAGTTCTGTCCGTGGATCGTGACGAGTCTCTCGCCGATCTTCGCCAGAGTCCGGACCGAAGCCGGCTCGTCCTCAATGAAGACGCGGCCCTTGCCATCCGGCGTGAATTCCCTGCGCAACAGTAGCGTCTCCCCTTCCGGCAGACCCGCCTGCGAGAGTAGGCGCCGGACCGCCGCATCCGATTCGAATTCCCCGCAGACGGAGAGCCGCTCCGCGCCTTTCCGCACCAGGTCGACGGACCCGCGCCCGCCGGCGAGCAGCGACAGCGCGTCCACCAGGATGGATTTCCCGGCCCCGGTCTCCCCCGTGATGACAGTCAGCCCCGGACCAAGCTCCATCTCCAGGTCTTCGACGATCGCCAGGTTCTTCACCGCCAGCCGCCGCAACATCGAAGGGAATTATCTCAAGGCGCGGGGCGCTCGCGCTCACATCGTTTCGGCGCGGCGGGGCGCCCTCGCGGGACGTCTCAAGGTGACGCAGGGCGAAACGGTAATCGCTTCGCTCCTGATGCTGTTGCCTTCGTTCGATTCGGCGACGACGTTGTTGGCGCCCGCTCGGGCCGGGACGGAGTGATTGCCGGAGGCTCAGGCGCCCGGGGGGTGCCCCTTTTTCTGGCCGATCGGCCTGGCGGGGATCCCGGCGGCGATGACGCCGGCCGGGATGTGTTTGGAGGCGACGCCCATGGAGCCGACCATGGCGTCGGCTTCTATGGTCACGCCCGACAGCACCACGGCGTGGTACGTGATGCGCACCCGGTCGCCGATGACGGTCCTGCCGAGCGAGACGTCGTGGATGTCTTCCACGGCATGGGAGTGGGAATAGATGTTCGCGTAGTCGGAAACGGAGACGTCGTTGCCGAGGACAACCTCGCCCCGGTCGTCGATCAGCACGTTCCTGTGAATCGTCACGCCGTCGCCGACGGAGAGGTTGTAGCCGAAGGAGAGCTCCACCTCGTGGAAGATGCGGACGTTCTTGCCGCAGCGCTTGAAGACTCTCTGCGCCAGCATCGCCCGCACCTGCGTGCCCAGTCGCACGTTGCGCCCCACCGGGGAGTGGTCGAACATCTGCCAGAACCAGAGCAGCGGCTTGACGGGCGCCCATTTCTCCAGGTCGATCTCCCGGTAGTACTCCGCCTCCAGGGTCGCGTTGCGGGGATCGAAGCTCGCGAGCAGCGCCTTCATCCCGATGGGCAGGCGCCTGTCCGTGAAGGCGCCCTCGTCGAAGGAGCGGCCGAGGTAGAGCTGGGAGAGCGTGTCCCTCACGACGAGGTTGCGGTCAAGGGCCGCGTCGTCCAGGCGTTCCGCCAGCTCTTCCACGAATCGGGGATAAACCTCTTCCCCGACCGACCCGATCGAAAACTGGCGAAGCGGCATGTGAGCGCGAACCTAACAAAGCGATATCCGCCAGTCAAACAGGAATGCGGCCGGCGCCGCGTCCGGGCGGCCTACTGAAAGTGGCGGCGGAGGAACTCCATCGTCAGCGCGACGCCGAACCCGGTGGCGCCGGGGTCATACCCCGCGTGCTCCTTCTCGAGGTGCGCGACGCCCGCGATGTCGAGATGGGCCCAGGCGACTCCCGGCGGCACGAACTCCTTCAGGAAGACGGCGGCGTTGACCGTGCCCGCGGAGCGTCCGCCGGTGTTCTTCATGTCGGCCCATTCGGACTTCAGGTTCTCGCGATAATCCGGCCATACGGGCAGGCGCCAGACGCGCTCGCTCGTCGCCTCACCGGCCTCGTGGAATTCCCGGGCGAGGCCGTCCTCCGGCGTCATGAGCCCCGCGCATTCGTGGCCGAGCGCGATCAGAACCGCGCCCGTCAGAGTGGCGTAGTCGATCAGCACGTCCGGCCGGAACTTCGCCGAGTAGCAGAGCGCGTCCGCCAGGACCAGCCGGCCCTCCGCGTCGGTGTTGTCCACCTCAACGGTCTTGCCGTTGCGCATCCGGAGAATGTCGCCGGGGCGGCAGGCGGAGCCGCTCGGCAGGTTCTCGGTCACCGGAGCGAGCGCCACCACCCGGACCGGGAGCTTGAGCCGCCTGGCGGCGAAGGCGCACGCGAAGGCCGTCGCGGCGCCCATCATGTCGTACTTCATCTCCCCCATCGAGGCGGCCGGCTTGATCGAGATGCCGCCCGAGTCGAACGTGATCCCCTTGCCCACGAGGACGGCGGTTCCCCTGGCGCGCGGCGGACGGTATTCCCCGATCAGGAAGACGGGAGGACGGGCGCTTCCGGAGTTGACGGCCAGAAGGCCGCTCATCTTCTCCCGCTCGATCTCTCGCCGGGAGAGGATCCTCAGACGCAGCCCTTCCCGCCGCGCCATGGCTCGCGCCTCGCGCGCCAGCTCGGCCGGGCCCAGGTCGTTGCCCGGCGTGTTGCCGAGGTCTCGAGCCCAGGCGACCACGGGCGCGAGGGCCTGGGCCTCGTCGGCCGCGGCCTCGAGGTCCCGAGCGCGCAGCGACGGAGGAGGAAGAACGACCGCGCGGGCCCCCTTCGCGAGCTTGCGCGCCTCTTCGGCGGACTTGTAACGCTCGAACCGGTAGTCGCCCTGCGCGACTTCCCGGATCAGCGCGCGCATCGCCTGCGCCCCGATTCCATCGCCGAAGGCCAGCAGGAGCCCGCGGCCCGGCTGGCGGAGGGCGTCGCGGAGGGCGCGCCGGAGCGCCCGGCGGAGTTTCCCCAGCGGGCTGCCCGAGGGGCCCAGGCCCACGAGCGTCCAGCCTCCACGGGAAGTCAAAGCTCCCGCGACTTCCTTGCTCCGCCCGCCGAAAGCCGACACGCGGCAGGCTTCCGCGAGCTCCTCCCGCACGGCCGCCGGCGCTCCCGCGGAAGGGTCCCGGGATTCATGGAGGAACGCCACGCGCAGGACGCTCCGCATTCGAGGGACCGAATCCCGAACTTCCAAACGCATGGCGCGAAACAATAACAGAGACGAGAAGCTGTTGAGTCCTCCATCCGTGATCGGGGCCGGCGGAACCGGCTCGTTGTCTCCGTGCTAATGTCTGCGCCCGATGACCGCCTTGATGGAGACTCACCTCGCCGGGGCACGCCTGTCGCGGCGGGGAAAGGTGCGCGAGCTCTACGATCTGGGAGACACGCTCCTGCTCGTTGCGAGCGACCGCATTTCCGCCTTCGACTGCGTCCTGTCCCCCGGAATTCCCGACAAGGGCAAGATCCTGACTCAGCTCTCGAATTTCTGGTTCCAGAAGTTCTCGGACGTGGAGAACCATCTCGTCGAGACCGAGGTCGAGCGCTTCCCCGAAGCGCTCCAGGCCGACCGGTCTACGCTCGCCGGGCGCGCGGTCATCGTCCGGAAGGCGGAGGTCATTCCCTTCGAATGCGTGGCGCGCGGATACATCGCCGGTTCCGGATGGGCGGAGTACCGGAAGACGAAGCGAATCTGCGGCATCCGGCTTCCCGCGGGTCTCGTCGAGGCCGATCGGCTGTCCGAGCCCATCTTCACGCCGGCCACGAAGAGCGAGAGAGGGCACGACGAGAACGTCTCCTTCGAGACCATGGCCAACCGCATCGGCGCCGAGGAGGCGGAGCGGCTGCGCGATCTGACGCTCGAGCTGTATGGCCGCGCAAGCGACCACGCCTCTTCCCGCGGCTTGCTCCTCGCCGACACGAAGCTCGAGTTCGGAACCATCGACGGGCGCCTGGTCTGGATCGACGAGGCCTTCACGCCCGACTCCTCGCGTTACTGGGACGCCTCCGCGTACAAGCCGGGCCACAGCCCCCACTCCCTGGACAAGCAGTTCGTGCGAGACTGGCTCGACTCGACCGGCTGGGACCGCCATCCTCCCGCTCCCCGCCTCCCGGAGGGCGTCATCCGCACGACCCGCCAGAAGTACCTCGAGGCGTACAAGACGCTCACGGGCGTGATGCCGGCCTACCTCGATTGAGGGCCGGCCTCCCGGAGACCAAAGGAATCGGCCCTCCGGGCATCCGGGTTGGCGTAGCATTTGCTTTAACCGTCTGCGGCGGCGCTCGTCCTGGCGCCACCTTCACTATGGAAGGAGAGAACATGCGCAGGAAAACATCGAACCTCATCGTCGCAATTGCCTTCTTCGCCGTCGCCGGGATGGTCTACGCGCAGAACGCCGACCAGAACACCGGAGGCCCCACGAAGAACACGTTGAAGCTTCGGCTCGTCGAGCCCGCCGAGGGCGCCACGATCTCCGGCAACAGCATCCGGGTCACCGTCGGCTACAGCGCCGACGTTTTCGCGGCCGGACAGGGGACGCGCTTCGGCGAAGCGAACTTCCCGCAGCCGCGCTTCGACGTCTACCTCGACAACACTCTCAAGAGCACGCTGAAGGGGACGGAATCCAATACCGCCACGATCGACAACGTTCCTGCCGGCCACCACAAGATCGCGGTCGTCGCCTTGAACGTGAGCGGAGAGGTCATCGACAGGAAGGAAGTCGGCGTCACGACCACGGAGACGATGATCGCCGAGAACACGACCAGCACTTCCTCGATCGCGACGGCTCCGGCTCCCGCCCCGGTGGCTCCTCCGCCCGCGCCGGCTCCCACGACCTATGAGCCCGCGCCGGCTCCGCCGGCCCCCATGGAGACGACGCTTCCCCATACGGCGTCTTCCTCTCCGCGGCTGGCTCTCCTGGGTCTTCTCCTCGTCGCCGGCGGTGTCTTCCTCGGCCGGAAGACCCGGTAAGAAGAAGAAGGACTCCCACGCCTGGTTCCCGCTCGCCAGCGGGACCGGGCGCCGGGTTGTCCGGACTTCCCCAAAAATATGTTTACCAACCGGATCGCTCCCGCTCTGGCATCGGTGGGCCTCGGGTGCGGAATCCTCTTCACGGCGCCGCTGGCACGCGAGGTCTACTCCGGCGCGGGCGCCGGCCGCGAGCAGGCGCCCGTCGCGGCGGCCGCGCTTCGTCCGGACTCCGGGGAGCTCATCGCCCGCTTGACGGTGCCGAGACTCTCGCTCGATTCCCCGGTCTTCGAAGGTCTCGAGGCGACGACTCTGGCCAGAGGCGCCGGGCACGTGCCGGGCACGGCCCTGCCGGGCGAGGAAGAGAAGAGCAAGCCTTCGGTCATCGCGATCACCCGGGGCCGTAACGGAGACGCCGTCGCGCGGCTCCATCTGGGAGACCGCGTCCGCCTGACGACTCCTCTGGGCCCCAGGCGCTACCGGGTCATCGAAAGACGGGTCGTGGAGCCGGCGCGGCTGAAGGTGAACCCGGCGCCGAGCGCCCGCGTGACGCTCATCGCCCCGTACCCGGCGGACTATCTGGGGCCGGCGCCCATGCGTGTCGCCATTACGCTGGAACGACAACCGGACTAGAATCTCGGCCACCGGGTGTTTGACTGGAAAGGGGTTTTTTTGTGAAGAGGTTGACGTTTGCGGCCGCGTTGCTTCTTGCGCAGCTCGCTCTAATCCCGGAAGTCCTGGCGGGAGAACCGAACACCTGAGAGCCGACGTCGCCGCCAGTTGGCGGCCGCATCTGGCTCCGGGACAGGTCTGTTGCATTCTCGCTGATCAATCTCGAGGTGAATCTTGGAGGCGATGGGTCGGCACAGGCGCATGGGTCCGCTCACATCTCGGACGGCGCTTCGACGACTTTGTTCGTGGCGGAGAACACGCCGGGTCGCGCGACGTGCGAGGATGCGGACGGCGATGGGATCGCCGGCCTGGTCCTTCTCGAGTTCCAGATGCGCGACGTCCACACGCAGGACATCGTCGCCGCGAGCGCCAGTCCGGGGGACGGAGATATCGACGATGGTGAGAGGCATCTGGTGGTGATCCGCGTCGGAAACACGGCCTTCACCGGATGGAGCAACTTCTACCGGTCGTTCTAGTCGCTTTCTGTCGCAGCAAATCTATCTACCAGCGGCTTTCCAAGAAGCGTTTATTCCGGATCGGGGGTAGTTGTCGGGCGACCGGGCATAGGGAGTCCGCGTCGATCCCGCGATCACCCGATCGCAGATCACTCGGTCTCTTTCAGGAAGTCCGCGACCCGGTCCACGGGCCGGACCGTGATGTCCGGAAAGCGCGCCGCCTCGGCCGCGTCGCCGGCCGGAAGATAGACTTTCGTGAATCCCATCGCGGCCGCCTCTTTCAACCGGGAACCGGCAGCGGGAACCCTGCGCACCTCCCCGAGGAGTCCGATCTCGCCGAAGCAGACGACCTCGCCCGGGAGCGCCCGGCCGCGCGCCGATGAAACGAGAGCGGCCACGACCGCCAGGTCCGCGGCAGGCTCGGGCGTCTCGAGGCCTCCCGCGCAGGAAACGAAGACCTCGCGGGAAGCCAGCGACAGCCCCGCTCCCTCGAGCACGGCGAGCAGCAGGGCCAGCCGGCCACCGTCCACGCCGATCGAAACGCGCCGGGGCGATCCCGCGGCCGAGGGGCCGACCAGCGCCTGGATCTCGACGAGCAAGCAGCGCGACCCTTCGCGGGCGGCCGTCACGGCGCTCCCGGGAACGCCCCGGCGCCGCTCGGCCAACAGGGCCGCGGAGGGGTTGGCGATCTCCATCAATCCCTCGCCGGTCATGTCGTACAGGGCGAGCTCGTCCACGGGCCCGAAGCGGTTCTTCGTCGCCCGGAGCATTCGCCGCAGGGATGTCCGGTCCCCTTCGAGCGTCAGGACCGTGTCGACCAGGTGCTCGAGCGACTTGGGCCCGGCGAGGCTGCCGTCCTTGGTGACGTGGCCGATGAGCACGACTGGAACGCCGCAGGACTTCGCGCAGCGAAGAAGGACCGAGGCGCATTCCCGCACCTGGGAGACCGTTCCCGGCGCGGAGGAGAGCGCCGGGTCGCGCACCGCCTGGATCGAGTCCACGATCAGGAGCGCCGGCTTCCGTCGCTCGGCCGCGGCGGCAATGCGGCCCACGCCGGTCTCGGCGATGAGGAGAAGACCGCCCTCGCGCACGCGCAGCCGCTCGGCGCGCAGCCGGACCTGGGCGGCGGACTCCTCCGCGGTGGCATAGAGGACCTCTCCGGCCCGCGCCGCGACCGAGCGGGCCACTTGCAGGAGAAACGTGGACTTGCCGATCCCGGGCTCCCCTCCGATCAGAACGACCGAGCCCTCGACGATCCCGCCGCCGAGCACGCGGTCGAGGCCCGGCATTCCGGTCTCGAAGCGGGCCTCTCGCGCCTCCGCCTCGTCCCAGATCGGCGCGGCGGAGGCTTCCTCTCCCGCGGAAGCCTTCGGGCCGCGGACCTCTTCGACGTAGCTGTTCCATTCGCCGCACTCCGGGCAGCGGCCCAGCCACTTGGGCGACGCGGAGCCGCAGGACTGGCAGGCGAACACCGTCGTGACGCGCTGCGGCATTACCTGGAATCTCGCGTTTCGGGTTCCGAGTCCCGGGAGTCCCGTCTCACGGCTTGATCGGCAACGAGCCCAGCAGATACTTGATGTCGTCGTCGGTCCAGCGCAGGCCCGCTCCGATGAAGAGCGAATCGGCGCTGCGGGAACGGTTCAGGAAGTCGTCCCAGCCCCCGGTGACGTAGACCGACGGAGAGAAGAAATAGCGGCCGGAGATCTTCGCATGAGCGGAGAAATCCGGCCGGTTGAAGTCCCAGAGGTCGGCGGAGAAACGGAGTCGGTCCCTGAGCAACTTGTAGTCGAGCCCCGCGCCGCCCCGCGACTCGAGGATCCCCGCCCGCAAGCCGAAGTCCTTCCATCTCCAGCCGAAGAGGGCCGAGATCGCGAAGTCGTCCTTGAGCTCCTGGGTGTCCGTCGTCTTGACCTCGATGTGGCCGTCGGGGAATGTCGTGCGCTCGACCGTAGTGGAAGAGACGCGCCGGCCGAAGGGCTGCGTCGAGAGCTCGACGCGGTAATACCGCGGAGTGTCGGGCGGATCGATGTCGAGGGTGAAGTATCCCTTTCCCTTCGAGAACCGGGAGAGGAGCTCCGTACGAACGCCCAGGTCGATCTTCGTTCTGCCGATCGCGCCGAAGGCCTTGTTCAGGCTGGCGACTCCTTCCTTGACCGAGACGAGCGCGTCGTTCAGGTTCTTGTGAGTCTCCTCGCTCTCGACGAGCTTGCCCACGGTCCCCTCTCCGGACTTGATCTTGCCGGTGATCTGATTCAAGTTGTCGGCCGTCGTCTCGAGCTTTCCGGTCACGTCCTTGATGTTCGCGATCCCCTGCGTCACGTTGGCCTGGTTGGTGGCGATCAGCTTGTCCACGCGGTCCACCAGCTCCGTCATCCCCTCGGTGAAATTTCGCAGGTTCGCCATCGTGGCGTCCACGTTGCCGCGGTTGGCCGCGATCATCACGCGCAGGTCGTCGGTGATGACCCGGATGTTCTCGACGATCGAGCGGAGCCTCTCCTCCCCCTGCGGGCCGCCCAGAGACGAGTTCAGGTTCTTCGTGATGTCCTTGACGTCCACCTCGATGTCCCGGGCGAGCTTCGTGATCTGATCGAAGCTGACGGGCACGTCCCCCTTGAGCGTCGTGCCCTCGGGCAGCTCCGGGGCGCCGACCGGGCCGGGAACGAGCTCGACGTACTTCTCGCCCAGCAAGCCCAGGCTCGCCACCGAGGCCGAGGCCCCCTGGCGCAGTTCCACGTCCCTGTCCAGTTCCATCTCCACGATCGCCTTCCCGTCGGGCGCCAGCCGGATCCGGGCGACCTTGCCCACCCGCACGCCGGCCAGGCGCACCGTGGACTTGGCGTCCAGACCCGCGACGTCCTTGAACTCGACGGACATCTTCTTGGCCGGCCCCCTTCCCAGCCGCAGATCCTCGATCCTCCAGATCAGGAGTCCCGCCAGAACCAGAACCACCAGGAAAAACCCCCCGACTTTCGCCGCGGTGCTCATGCGCCCTCCGACACCTCAGACTCTACCGTTAAAGGACCCTTCGCGTTTCCCTCCACGAACTGCCGGACCGCGGGGTCGTCCGCGCGCAGAAACTCCTCCGGCGGCGCATCGTAGAGGATCTTGCCGCCATAGAGCAGCGCCACCCTGTCTCCGATCTTCTTCGCGCTCTCCATGTGGTGCGTGATCGTCACGATCGTGGGCTTCATCTTCTCGCGCATCTCCAGGATCACCTCGTCGATGATGTCGGTCATGATCGGGTCGAGGCCGGTGTTGGGCTCGTCGAAGAGCAGGATCTCCGGCTCGTGCGAGATGGCCCGGGCAAAGCCGACCCGGCGGCGCATCCCGCCGGACAGCTCCGAGGGGCGCTTCTGCTCGACCTTGGGCAGATGGACGATCTCCAGGCACTCGCGCACCCGTTCCTGCACCTCTCCCGGCGGCCGGCCCGAGCGGCGCAGCGGAAAGGCGATGTTGTCGAAGACGGACATGGAGTCGAAGAGCGCTCCCTCCTGGAAGGACATCCCGAACTTCTTGCGCACCCGGTTCTGCTCGACGTGCGAGAGCGCCCAGAGGTCTTCTCCGGCGACGTAGACCTCGCCCGAGTCCGGCTTGACCAATCCGATCAGGTGTTTGAGCAACACGCTCTTTCCGGTGCCGGAGGGGCCCACGATGACGAGGGATTCCCCCGGGGCGACCGAGAGGGAAAGGCCGTCCAGGACCACCTTGCCATCGAAGGACTTGCGCAGGTCCTGGACGCGCAGCTTGGCGACCGGGCTGCCGGAAGGCGCGGTCGAAGCGGGAGCGGCCGCCATCGTCAGTAGAGGAGCTTCGTCAGGAAGAAGTCCACCACGAGAACCGACAGGCTGCCGGAGACGACGGCCCGCGTCGTCGAGCGGCCCACTCCTTCCGCGCCTCCCGTCGTGTAGTAGCCGCGCACGCAGGCGATGAGCGAGAAGATCAGGCCGAAAACGGCCGCCTTGATGATGCCGGAAACGATGTCGTCGCTGACGTGGAGGTACTGGAAGGAATTGTCCAGGTAGGCGACCGGATTCGCTCCGAGAAGCTGCACCGCGACCAGGTAACCCCCGTAGATGCCGACGGCGTCCCCCAGGACGACGAGCAGCGGCATCATCAGGAGAGACGCCGTGACGCGCGGAACCATCAGATACTGGACCGGCTCCGTGCCGAGCGCGGTCAGCGCGTCGATCTGCTCGGTCACGCGCATCGTTCCCAGCTCCGCCGCCATCGCGCTGCCCACGCGCCCCGTGACCATGAGGGCGGTCAGGACGGGAGAGAGCTCGCGGGTCAGCGACAGCGCGACGACGCTGCCGACGAGGTTCTCGGCGTGAAAACGCGCGAACCCGTTGAAGGTCTGGAGCGCGAGCACCATGCCCGTGAAGAGGGTCGTGACGAAGACGACGGGGATCGAGTCGTAGCCCACGCGCACCATCTGCCGCAAGAGCTCGGCGAAATCGTACGGCGGGCGCACGGCCCAGGCCCCGACGCGTCCGAGCATCGAAAAGAAGCGGCCGATCTCCTCGAGGACCCGCAGGACGATCCGTCCGATGGCATCGAGCAGACGCATCGGGCTACCCGACGTACCGGCGCGGCACGCGGGCGCCGATCCCGCAGAGGATCTCGTAAGGGATCGTGCCGGCCGCGCGCGCGAGGTCCCAGGCGGTGATCGCGCGCCCGGAGTCCCGGCCCAGGCAGACCACCCGCTCCCCGGGCGAAGCCCCGCAGTCGGTCGCGTCCACCAGCGTCAAGTCCATACTGACCGCACCGACGATCGGGACCTCCCTGCCTCTCAACAAAAGAGAAACGCGCCCGGAGAAGGCTCTTCGAAGGCCGTCATGATAGCCGATAGGAAGGACCGCGACCGTGGAGGAGCGCCGGGTGACGAACGTGCCGCCATATCCGAGCGGCGTTCCCTCGGGCAGGCGCCTGACCGACATCACGCGGGTCTCCAGCCGCATGGCCGGCTCGAGCAGGTCCCCTTCCTCCGAATCCCACGGAGGAACTCCGTAGAGAGCGATCCCCGGCCGCACGGCGTCGAAGTGTGAATCCGGGTGCGCCAGGACGCCCGCCGAGTTGGCCAGGTGGACGAGGGCCGTCGGAAGGCCCGCGGCGGCCAGCGCGGAGAGGGCGCCGCGGAAAACCCGGATCTGCTCCGAGGTCTCTGCGGCCGAACGCTTCTCGGCGGAGGCCAGATGAGAGAAGATCCCCTCGACCTTCAGTCCCGGGGCGGCGCGCAGCAGCTCCGCGACCTCCGGGATCCGCTCGGGCCGGAATCCCAGGCGTCCCAGGCCGGTGTCGAGCTTGATCTGCACCGGCAGCGCAGCCGGCGCTCCCGCGCACGCCTGAGCGAAATCCCGGGCCTGGACCATGTCGTAGAGCGTCGGCGTCAGGGCGTAGCCCCGGCAGAGCGGAAGGTCCGCTGCCTCGCAGAAGTTCAGCAGCAGGATCTCTCCGGAGACTCCGGCGCGCCGAAGGCCCATCCCTTCCCGGGCGTCGGCGACGGCGAAGCGGCGCGCGCCCTCGGCGCCGAGCCTGCGGGCCACCGGAGCCGCTCCGTGCCCGTAGCCGTCCGCCTTGAGCACGGGAATGATCGCGACTCTCTCCTCGACTCGCCTTTGAAGCAACCGGTAATTTCGCGCGATCGCGCCGAGGTCGACGACCGCCTCGGTCGCCCGCGAGAGGGCCGGCGAGCCGCGGTCCGCGAAGCGTGAGCTCAAGCGGCCAAGGCTAGCAGGTCTGCCCGGCCGCCGATCAGAAGGGTTGATCCCCGGCGGAGCCGGGCGACGGGGCTTCGCGCGCGTAGTTGCGGAAGGTCATGTGGTCGGGCAGGAAGACCAGCTCGAAGTCGCCGATGGGGCCATTCCTCTGCTTGGCGACGATGACATCGGCGATCCCCTTGCGCTCGGTGTTGCGGTCGTAGAGCTCCTCGCGGTAGAGCATGATGACGACGTCGGCGTCCTGCTCGAGCGAGCCCGAGTCCCGCAGGTCGGCCAGCTGCGGCTTTCGCTGGTCTCCCGTGCGTTTCTCCGGCTGCCGGGAGAGCTGCGAGAGGGCCACGATCGGGACCTTCAGCTCCTTGGCGAGGAGCTTCAAACCGCGCGAGATCTGGGAGACCTCCTGCGTGCGGTTGTCGAACCGCCCATGCCCCGCCATCAGCTGCAGATAGTCCACGAAGAGGAGGTTCAGCCCCTTGTCCCGCTGCAGCCGCTGCGCCTTGGCGCGCATCAGCGGGACCGTCACCGCCGCGCTGTCGTCGATATAGAAGTTCGCGCCGGTGAGCTTGGACTGGGCGAGCACGAGCCGCTGGATCGCCTCCTTGGAGGCGAAACCGTCGCGGACCTTCTTGGCGTCCACGTCGCCCTCCGAGCAGAGGACCCGGAATCCGAGTTGCTCCATGGACATCTCCAGCGAGAAGAAACCCACGGACTTTCCCTCGCGAAGCGCCACGTGTTGGGCGATGTTCAGCGCCAGCGAGGTCTTGCCGACCGAAGGCCGGGCGGCGAGGATGATCAGGTCCGAGCTCTGGAGCCCCGAGGTCATGCGGTCCAGCTCCGTGAAGCCGGTCGAGAGCCCGGAGAGCATGCCCTGGCGCTGGCGAGCGTCCTCGATGACCTCCAGGTTGTGCTTGACGATCTTGCTGAGAGGCGTGAAGGCCTCTCGCACGGTGTCGTCGGCGATCTCGAAGATCTCGCCGGTAACGTCGCTCAGGAGCTGCTCGGCCGTCTTGTCCTGCGTCAGCCCCTCGCGAACGATTCGCTGGCCGGCCCGGATCAGGCGCCGCAGCGTCGCCTTTTCCTTGACGATGCGCGCGTAGTGCTCGACGTTGCCGATGTCCGGCACGCCGTCCAGGAGCCAGGAGAGGTAGGCCGCGTCCACCGTCTCCGCCGCCCCCTCGTTCAATTCTTCCTTCAGCGTCAGAAGGTCGATCTGGGAGGAACGCTCGAAGAGATCCAGCATGCCGCGGTAGATGCGCTGGTGCTTGTCGCTGAAAAAGTCCTCCCGTGACAGGATCGGCACGACGAGAGAGATCGAATCCGCATCGAGCAGGATCGATCCCAGCACGGCGCGCTCGGCCTCCGCGTTCTGCGGCAGCCCCTTCTCGGCGACGGTCTCTTCGAGCATCGTTATTGTGAACCGGTACCCGATTCTTTTACCCGCCGCGAAGCGGAGTCAACGGCCGGATTCGATTTCCACAGCCGCGATCGCCGCGGAGACCCGAGAGAGACGGATCGAAAAATATTTCAATCGCTTTATCCACAGGACTACGAGTTTGGCCGCGGAAGCGGACAAACGATGTCCTACCAGATGAAGGAGCGCTCGGCGGAGCGGATGAGCGAGATCGCCGTCGGCCAGCCCACGACGCCGTCCACGCGGCCGGAGAGCCGGTCGCGGCCGATGCGGCGGTTCACCATCGAGGCCGAGCAGGCGAGAGACCGCACGCTTCCGGACTCCCGGGCCTCGCGGAGCAGGCGGCCGGCGTCGCTCGCGCCGGGCTCCTCGCCGGCCAGGCGCCCGGAAACCAGGGCCTCCAGGGCCGCGTCGAACCAGATGAGCGTCACGGCGATCCCGAGCGACACCGCCGCCGCCGTCATCGCGGCGGCCTCGTAGAGGACGTCTTCGGAGTCTCGCTGGAGGAGCAGGACCCAGAACGGGGGGGCCGGCGAACCCCCCTCCGCGCTCATCGCGAGCGGGCGCGGGCGCGCAGGAGACCCAGCATCTCGGCGGTCCCCACGACCCCGCCAGGATGCTTGCGCCCCTCCGGCGTGCCGTGGAAGTCGCTTCCGGCGGTCACGAGGAGGTTTCCGTCGCGCGCAATCGCGCCGAAACGCGCTTCCTCCTGCGGACCGTGGTCGGGATGGAACACTTCGAGCGCGTCGAGGCCGGCCGCTGCGAGGGCCCGGATGAGCGCCTCCGGGTCCCGGTACCAGATCGAGTGGGCGAGCGAGGAGACGCCTCCCGCTTCGCGGATCGCTTCCAGCACATCCGCGGCCTGCCACTTCGTCGAAGGCACGTACCAGGGTTTCTCCCGGCCGAGGAAGCGTTCGAAGGCGTCGTCGTTGGAGGAGGCGTGGCCGGCCCGGACGAGCGCGCGCGCGAGGTGCGGGCGGCCCCAGACGCCGTCGCCGACGTCCTGGCGGATGGCGTCCAGGTCGAGCGCGTAACCCGCCTCGATCAGCCTTTCGGCCATGAGCTCTCCGCGGCGGCGGCGGTTCTTCTGCCGCTCCGCGAGGCGGGAGTTGAACCGGTCGTTCTTCTCGTCCACGAAGAGCGCCAGGATGTGGACGTCGTCCTGCCCCTGGAAGTCCGCCGAGACTTCGGCGCCGGAAATGAGCTCGATGCCGAGCACTTGCGCCTCCGCGCGCGCCTCCGGCAGCCCCTGCAGCGAGTCGTGATCCGTCAGCGCGAAGGCCTCGATCCCCGCGTCTCTCATCTTCCCGACCAGCTGCCTGGGAGAATCCAGCCCGTCGGACACCGAGGAGTGGCTGTGCAGGTCGATGCGCATTGGCGCCATGTTAACCGAGGATCTTTCGACGGAGGACCCGGGGGACAGGGGACTGAGGACTCGACGGCGATTGGGCGAGCAACGATTCGGTGGTGACAGCCCATTGAGTCCTCAGTCCTCGGTCCTCAGTCCGCAGTCGCCAATACAATCCCCTTCATGGACCGCAGGCAGGTCGCGGGCGTGCTGGAGGAGATGGCCGCGATGCTGGAGCTGGCCGGCGAGAACCTCTTCAAGGTGCGCGCCTACGAGACCGGAGCGCGCGCGATCCTCTCCTTCGCGGGGGACCTGGAGGCGGCCGTGGCGAGCCGGGAGCTGTTGAAAGTCCCCGGGATCGGTGCGACGCTTTTCGCCAACGTGGAGACGCTCGTGAGGACGGGAGCTCTCCCCGACTACGACGAGTTGCGCGCGCGCTATCCACCGGGACTCCGCGAGTGCTTGAGGATTCCCGGGCTCGGCGCCCGCAAGGCCCGGCAGCTTCATGAAGCCCTCGGCATCGATTCTCTCGAAGCGCTGGAAAGGGCCTGCCGCGAAGGTCGCCTCTTCTTCGTCAAGGGCTTCGGCCCCGCGAGCGTCGAGAGGATTCTCAAGGGCATCTCCCTCCTGCGCCGAAGCGCGGGGCTTCACCGTTACCACCGCGCCCGGGCGAGGGCCGAGGAGGCCGTCCGCTCGCTGCGCGCGAGTGGCCTCGCATCGGCGATCGAGATCGCGGGAAGCCTGCGCCGCCGCAAGGAGATCGTCCACGACATCGACATCGTCGCCGCCTCCCGCGATCCCGCGGCCCTCTCGGAGGTATTCCAGAGACTTCCGGGCGTCGCCGACCGGATCGCGGAAGGGCCGACGAAGACCTCGGTCCGGTTCGCCGACGGCCTGGCGGCGGATCTGCGAGTCGTCACGGAAGAGGAGTATCCCGCGGCGCTTCTCTCCTTCACCGGATCGCAAGAGCACAACACCCAGCTTCGGGAGCGGGCGAAGAGGAGGGAGATGAAACTGAACGAGGACGGCCTCTTTCCGGACTCGGCGCCGGATTCGCGGCTCTCCTGCGCGAGCGAGGCGGAGATCTACGCGGCCCTGGGCCTCGCCTACATCGAGCCGGAGCTGCGGGAAGGCCGGGGCGAGATCGAGGCGGCGGAGAGCGGTGGGCTCCCCCGCCTCCTCGAGGAGCGGGACCTGCGGGGGCTCATCCACATCCATACGACCGAATCGGACGGCCGGGACACGCTGGAGGATATGGTCGCGGCTGCGCGCGGCGCCGGCTATTCCTGGGCCGCGATCACCGATCACAGCAAGTCCGCCGGCTACGCCGGCGGGCTGGACGAAGAGCGCGTGCTCGCCCAGCGCGAGGAGATCCGCGCCCTGCGGCGCCGCTTTCCGGGCTTCCGGATCTTCCATGGCACCGAGGCCGACATCCTGGCCGATGGATCGATCGACTTCGGCGACGAGTTCCTGGGAGTCTTCGACATCGTCGTCGCCTCCATCCATTCCCGCTTCGGCCTCCCCCGCGAGGAGCAGACGGCGCGGCTCGTGCGCGCCGTGCGCAATCCCCGCGTCTCGGTGCTGGGCCATCCGACGGGGCGGCTCCTCCTCTCCCGCGAGGGGATCTCGGTGGACATCGAAGCGGTCATCGGCGCGGCGGCCGAGTCGGGGTGCGCCCTCGAGATCAACGGCTCGCCCGAGAGACTGGAGCTCGAGTGGACCCACTGCCGCCGCGCGGCCGGGAAGGGCGCCCTTTTCTCGATCGGCCCGGACGCCCATTCGATCGCGGAGCTCGGCCTCGCGTCCCCGGCCGTCGGCATCGCGCGCAAAGGCTGGGTCACCCCGCCGGCCACCCTGAACGCCAAATCGGCGGAAGAGCTCGCGGCCTGGCTGGAGCGCCGGCGCGGGGAGAAGCTCCCCGACCCCTGAAGAGCCGGCGCCCGGAGGTCTTGACTTTTAGTAAATAACTGTATATTTATTTACTTCATATGGGCCGCCCGGCGCGCGTCACCCGCGAACAGGTCCTCGCCGAGGCGCGGCGCGCCTTCTCGGGGAGGGGCTTCGACGGGACGACGCTCGCGGACATCGGCGCGCGGCTGGGAGTCTCGCCGGCGGCGCTCCTGCGCCATGCCCCCTCGAAGAGGGCCCTCTTTGCCCTGGCGATGGAGTCGGAGCCGGCCGGGGGGCCTCTCCCCACGGACTTCCTGGCCTCCGTTGCCCTCTCCGAGGACCCCGCGCGGGTGCTGCGCCGTCTCGCCCGGGAGTTCATTCCGTTCATCGAGCAGAAGATCGGAGAGAACATCGCGCGGTTCCTGGGAAGAAGCACGGAAGAGGAGGCCCGGACGATCCGTCTCCCCTTCGATCCGAGGAGGAAGGACTCTCCGCCGGTCCGGGCGGTCCGGGCGCTCGAGGCGTATTTTCGCCGGGCGCGGGCCGGCGGGAAGATCTGTTTGCGGCACCCGCGGGCCGGAGCGCTGGCGTTTCTCGGATCCCTCCAGTCCTACGTCTTCTTCCACCGCGTGCTGCGCATCGCGCCGCCGGTTCCTCTGGACACTTACCTCGATACCGTAGTGGATCTCTGGAGGCGCGGGGCTCTGCGCGCGAGGAGGACCCGATGAAACGCCGGACCCTGCTCATTTTGCTCGTGGTTCTTCTCGCGGCGGGAGCAATCGCCTGGGGGATCGCCTCGAAGAGACGGGAGAAGCCGCTCCTGCTTTCGGGGGCAATCGAGGCGCGGGACGTCGAGGTCGGGTCGCTCACGGGGGGCCGGGTCGCGAAGATCCTGGTCGAGGAGGGCTCGCCAGTCTCGGCCGGGCAGCCGATCGTGCAGTTCGAGACGGACCTGATCGACCTGCAGATACAGCAACAGCGGGCGCGGGTCGCGCAGGCGCAGGCGAACCTGACCAAGGCCCTGCGCGGGCCCCGCGTTGAAGAGACCGCGAGAGCGCGCGCAACCGCGGAGAACGCGGAACGGGAGCGGCTGCGGCAGAAGGGCCTCCTCGAGAAGGGCATCGTTTCCCAGCAGCAATATGACGCCGCGGCCACGCAGGCGAAGACCTCGCGGGAAACACTGCTGGAGCTTGAGCGGGGAAACCGGCCGGAGGACATCGCCACCGCGAAGGCGACGATGGAAGCCGAAGAGCGCCAGCTGGGCTACCTCGAGCGGCAACGGGCGGAGTCCGTCGTGGCCGCGCCGGCCGCCGGAGTCATCGAGTCCTTGGACCTGCGCGCCGGCGACCTCGTCGGGCCGAATCAGCCGGTGGCCAAGATGCTGGAGCCCTCCCAGATCTGGGTGCGCGTCTACGTGCCGGAGCCGCTGCTCGGCCGCGTGCACCTGGGCCAGAAGGCGGCGCTGACGGTGGACGCGTTCCCCAAACGCGAGTTCCCCGGCCGCGTCGTCGAAATCCGCACGCAGGCCGAGTACACGCCACGCAACGTCCAGACGCTGGATCAGCGCATGGACCTGGTCTTCGGCGTCAAGGTGGCCATCGACCCGTCGCCGGAATTGAGGCCCGGCATGGCGGCGACGGTGAGGCTGGTGGAATGACGCCGGGCGCGGAGAGTCGAGAATCGAAGGTCGAGAGTCCCCCCGCCGGTCGCTCCGTGGCCCTCAGGGAGAACGGAGCCGGACGCGATTACGGGATCCTCGTGGAGGGCGTCTCTCGCGACTTCGGTCCGGTCCGGGCCCTGGACAAGGTCTCGCTGCACGTTCCTCGCGGCGAGATCTATGGCCTGCTCGGCCCCAATGGCTCCGGCAAATCGACGCTGATCCGCATCCTCTGCGGCCTGCTCGCCCCCACGGAAGGTCGCGCCTTCGTGGACGGCCTGGACGTCGCGACGGAGGGGGAAGAGGTGCGTCGCCGCATCGGCTACGTGCCGCAGAGGTTCTCGCTCTATGAAGACCTGACGGTGCTCGAGAACCTCAACTTCTTCGCGTCGGTCTACGGCCTCAAGAACGCCGAGTTGAAAGAGCGCCGCGAGTGGGCGATCGGGCTGACAGCGATCGGGCCTTATCGCCAGCGTCTCGCCGGCCAGCTTTCCGGCGGCTGGAAGCAGCGCCTCGCTCTTGCCGCCTCGCTCATGCACCGCCCCCGGGTCCTCTTCCTGGACGAGCCGACCGCGGGGATCGATCCCGTCGCCCGGCGCGAGCTCTGGAACCTCCTCTTCACGCTCGCCGGCGAGGGCGTCACTCTTCTCGTCAGCACCCATTACATGGACGAGGCGGAGCGCTGCGGCCGCGTGGCGTATCTCTACCTCTCCAAGATGCTCGTCGAAGGAGACCCGGCGGACCTGACGAAGCTGCCCGACATCACGCCGGAAGGGACCCGGCGCGTCGAGGCCGACTGCGAGGAGGGCGCGGCGGCCGTCATGACGCAGGCGCGGACGCTCCCCTACGTCGAAGACGTCACGATCTTCGGCAACGCGCTCCACCTGCTCGTGCGCGCCGAGGTGCCCGATGAGCAGATCGCGCGGGATCTCGAGGAGGCCGCGCGCGCGAAGGTCACGATCCGGCCGATCGAGGCCTCCCTGGAAGACGTGTTCGTCCGGCTGACGAGGCTCCAGATAGAGCAACGCGGCGAGATTCCGGCCGCGGCGGAGAAGGCGCGATGAGAGGCTTCCTGCCGGTCCTGAAGAAAGAGGCGGTCCAGATGATCCGGGACCGCGGCACTCTCCAGTTCGCGCTCCTCGTCCCCGCCTTCCAGCTCGTGCTCTTCGGCCTGATCGACACGAACGTCAAGCACGTCCGCACCGTCGTGTTCGACCAGAGCCGGACCCAGGAGAGCCGGCAATTGGTGAACGACTTCGTCAACACGAGCTACTTCGACGTCGTGGCCTATGCTCCGTCGCGCGCGGCGCTGAAGGAATTCATCGTGGCGGGCCGCGCCTCGACGGGCATCGAGATCCCGCCCGACTACGCCCGGCGGCGCGTCAAAGGCGAGCCGGCCGACGTTCTCGTGTTGATCGACGGCTCGGACTCCACGATCTCCGGTCAGGCGCTGGCGGCCGCCAACGGGGTAGCCTTCGCCCGGTCGTTCTCGGAGCTCGCGCAGCGCGCGGGCGCCAAGGACCTCCCCATCCGCGCGCACCCCCTGTTCCTTTTCAACCCCGACTCGAGGAGCGCGAACCTGCTCATTCCCGGCCTCGTCGCGATCCTCCTGACGTTCTCGGGCACCCTCCTGGCGGCCTTCGCGATCGTGCGCGAGCGCGAGAGAGGGACGCTCGAGCAGCTCATGGTCACTCCCGCCTCCCCCGTGGCGGTCGTGCTCGGCAAGCTCCTCCCCTACCTCGCGCTCGCCTTCGTGCAACTGCTCTTCGTCCTGTTTCTCATGACCGTGGTCTTCCGCGTGCCGATCCACGGTAGCCTCCTGCTCCTCCTCGGCCTCGCGATCATCTACCTCTTCGCGCTGCTCTCGATGGGCCTGCTCGTCTCCTCTCGGGCGAGGTCCCAGATGGAGGCGATCCAGCTCGCGCAGATGCTCCTCCTGCCTTCGATCATGCTCTCCGGCTACATCTTCCCGCTCTCGTCTCTGCCGGCCCCGCTGCGCGTTCTCTCGCAATTCCTTCCGGCCACGCACTTCATCGCGATCGCGCGCGGGATCATCATCCGCGGCGCGGTCTTCGGCGACCTCTGGCGCAGCGTCGCGGCGCTCCTCGCGATCGCCGTGGTCCTGGTGGCCAGCAGCACCCGCGCCTTCCATAAGACGATCACGTAGAAGCCAAGAATCATCACGGGCGATAGAATCACGCCCTGCGGCCGACGCCGCGCGAATGCAATAAGGAGCCCTGATGAATCAACCGAAGCCCGGCGACATGGCCCCGGATTTCACGCTCCCCTCGACCGTGGGGGAGAAGGTCACTCTCTCCGACTATCGCGGCAAGAAGAATGTCCTGCTGCTCTTCTACCCGCTGGACTTCTCCCCGACGTGCTCGAAGGAGACGAAGCAGCTCGCGGAAATGCTCACGGAGAAGGGAGCGGGGGACATCGAGACCCTCGGGATCTCGGTGGACTCCCTCTGGGCCCACAAGGCCTTCGCGCCGCAGAACGGGATCACGTACCCCCTGCTCGCCGACTTTCATCCCAAGGGCGAAGTCTCCCGGCGGTACGGCGTGTACCTGGACGACCGGGGCTTCTCGGCGCGGACCGCCTTCGTCATCGGGAAGGACGGGAGGATCAAGGAGATCGTCACGAGCGAGATCCCGGTGGCCCGGGACATCGAGCAGCTTCTCGAGAAGACCCGCGGCGCGGCATGAGCGAGGTCGTCGCCACCGTCCCCGGGGTCGAAGACAAGGAGAAGGTCGAAGAGATCGCGGCGCACATGCGCCGCATTCTCGCGATCCTCGGGCTCGATTCGTCCGACCCGAACCTTCTCGAGACCCCCGACCGCGTGGCCAGGATGTACCTGGAGATGTTCGGCGGCCTGGCGGAGGGAGCCGAGCCCAACATCACCTTCTTTCCCAACGACGAGCACTACACCGCCATGGTCATCGAGAAGGACATCCCGTTTTACTCGCTCTGTTCGCACCACTTCGTCCCTTTCTACGGCCACGCCAACATCGCCTATATCCCCAACGACAAGATCGTCGGGCTTTCCAAGATGCCTCGGATCGTGGAGTTCTACGCCCGCCGGCCGCAGCTCCAGGAGCGTCTGACCGAACAGGTTGCGGGCTTCCTCGCCGAAAAGCTCTCTCCGCAAGGCGTCATGGTGGTGATCGAGGCGAGGCACCTCTGCGTGGAAATGCGCGGGGTCAAGAAGCCGGGCGCCCTGACGGTGACCTCCGCCATCCGGGGCGGCTTTTACAGGCGCGCGGTGCGCGAGGAGTTCCTGGATCTTCTGAATCGCCGCGGGTGAAGACGTCCAAGGTTCAAGACAAGACGCTTCGTTTCCTAATTAAAGTAGGAATATAAATAAGATTTCCAAATAAAATATGTCTAGAGCCGATTCCCAAGCACTTTTTTAAGCTCACGCATTGCCTTGATCCCGTCCAGGGTCCGGACGCCGTGCCAGCAATAGTCATCTCCTTCGACGAACAGGCGAACGCGCTCCTTGCCGAAGAGCTGCGCCGTCATTTCTCCGTGCTTCTCGAGCCGAAAGGGAAACGGTTCGCTCGGAAAGAAGTGGACGTCGGCGCCGCACGAGAGAGATTCCGCCGGCGAGGGGGACGGATATCGCTCGGCTTCGCGGCCGAATACGTTGACGCCCCCCGCCAGCCTCACCAGGTCCGCCACGTAGGTGTCGTCGGAGATCGTCATCCACGGATCCTTCCAGATCCAGTAGGCGTAGAGAAACGGGGGAGCCGGAGTCTCCGCGGCGAGAGCCGCGTACTCCTCTTCAACACGCCGGGCCAGCGTCTCCGCCTCATCTGCCGCGTCCTCCGCGAGCCGTCTCCCCCACTGCCGGATCGCGACGGGGACATCCGGCACCGTCCTCGAGAACGTGACGTCCACTTCGACCCCGGCTTCGCGCAGCGCCCGAACGTCCTCGAGCCGGTTCTCCTCCTCGTTGGCGAAGACGAGATCCGGCTTCAGGGCGAGGATGCGAGCGATGTCGGGGTTCTTCGTGCCGCCGATCCGCGGCAGCCCCCACAGCATCCCCTTCGGCCGCACGCAGTACCGAGTGGCGGCGACGAGGCGCTTCAATCCACCGATCGCAACCAGCGTCTCCGTGATCGACGGGCAAAGCGACACGACACGCTGCGGCGCCATCTAACTAACTCCGCATGTACTTCCAGTTTCGCGGTTTTCCTTCGGCCATCCACTCGACGGCGATGGCGAGACGCTTCTTGCGGGTCTTCTCGGCCCTGGCCCCGGTGATCCACTCGACGTATTCCCTTTTGCGGCTCGGGCTGAAGCCCTCGAAAGTCGTCCGCGCCTTCGCGTTCTTCTTCAATGCCGCCTTGAGATCCGGCGGCGTCGGGAGGGTCTTCTTCGGCTCTCGCGGCTTGCGCTGGACTTTTCCGCCGGTCTCGTTGAGCCGGACGGCCTCGCGGACGTAGCCGACCAGAACGCTGTCCCCGGGCAGATCCGAGAGCGCAGTGATGCGTCCGAACTGGCCCATCGCCTCCGGATTCTCCGGCACGATCAGCTTGCCCTTCCAGAACCCAAAGGCGCAATGACTCTTGAAGGAGGCCATGCTGCAGAGCATCCCCTCGTGCAGAAAGTGCGGGAAGCTCCACTTCATGGTCTCCTCGACCCCCGGGCATCCCTTGTGCACGGTCTCCCGAAGATGCCGCAGGATCGGCTTCGCAAACTCCGCCGACTTTGCGATGTAGGCGTCCACCCGAGGGTCCTTTTTCCCCATTTCTCCTTCGGTTCAGCTACCGCGTCACGCTGTAAGCCGTGTTCAGGGCCCTGGGGTCGGGGGCGGCGCCGCCCAGGTACCTGTGGAGCCAGTCCATGACGGTGGCGTGCCAGAGGCGGGAGTTGCCGGGCTTCAAGACCCAGTGGCCTTCGTCGGGGAAGGTCAGGAGCTTGGAGGGGACCCCGCGGACCTGCAAGGCGGTGAAAAACTGCAGCCCCTGGCCGAAGGGGACGCGGTAGTCCTTTTCGCTGGTGATGACGAGGGTGGGCGTCTTGAAATTCCTGGCGGACAACATGGGATTCCATTTCGCGTAAAGGTCGGAGTCCCATGGCCAGCCGTGGAACTCCCAGACAGGAAACCAGAGCTCCTCGGTCTCGAGATTCGAGGAGACCGTGTCGAAGGTCCCGTCGTGGGACACGAGAGCCGCGAACCTGTCCGTGTGGCCGGCGATCCAGTCGATCATGTAGCCGCCGTAGGAGGCCCCGGCGGCGCCGATGCGAGACTTGTCCACGAAAGAGAGGGAGGCGAGATCGTCGGCCTGGCGCATCAGGTCGTCGTAAACCTTCCCACCCCAGTCCCCGGAGATCTCGTCCACGAACTTCTGGCCGAAACCGGTCGAGCCGCGCGGGTTGGCGGCATAGACGACGTAGCCGTAGGCCGCCCAGACCTGGGGGTTCCAGCGATAGGACCAGGCGTCGGTCCAGGCCCCCTGCGGGCCTCCGTGAACGAAGAAGACCGCAGGGTACTTCCTGGAAGGATCGAAGCCCGGAGGCTTGACGAGCCAGGCCTGGAGATCGCGCCCGTCGGCCGAGCGCGTCACGCGCTCGGAGACCTCGCCCATCTCGACTTCCCTGGAGACGCCGTCGTTGACGTGCGTGAGAGGAGCCGCCCCCTTCCCGTCGGCGCCGGCGCTCCAGATCTCGGCGGCGCGAGACAGGGTGGACGACAGGAAGAAGATCCGCCTTCCATCGCGCGAGGCGACGAGCCCGGAAGCCGAGCCTCCGCGCCAGATCTCAGCCGGCTTTCCCCGGAGGCCGACACGGAAGATCGCGCCGCGGGCGCCCACGTGTGACGTGAAGTAGAGCGAGCGTGAGTCGGGCGCCCAGGCAAACGAGTCGACCCATTCATCGAACTCTGCCGTCAGGGCGCGCGTCTTTTCCGTCGCGCGCTCCAACAGCATGAGCGTGAACCTGTCCGATTCGAAGCCGGGCCGCTTCTGCGAGCGATAGGCGATCCACTTCCCGTCCGGCGAGAACTTCGGCGTCCCGTCGTAGGCCTTGTTGGCGGCGGTCAGGTCCCTCGCCTCCCCCTTCCCGGCGAAGGAGACCGTCCAGATGTCTCCGTTGGTCGAGAGGGCCTCGACCTTGTCGGGGTTCGACGCGTAGACGAAGTCCCGTCCGTCCGGCGACACGTCGTAGTGCTGGCCGCCGCCCAGAGAGAAAGGCGGTGCGTCCCGGTCTCCGGGCGTCAGGTCCACCGCCGCGGAGGCGGGTCCCGAGACGGGAATCTTCCAGACGTGGGTCCGCAGGCCGTCCTTCCAGGCGTTCCAGTGCCGGAAGAGAAGACGCTCCGCGACGCGCGCCTTCGTCTTCGATTTCTCGCGCTCCTTGAACTTTCTCTCGTCGCACGCGGCGTCGGGGCAGTCGGGAAAGACGTCGGCGGTGAAGACGAACGACTTCCCGTCGGGAGACCACTCGAAGCCGCCCACGTCCGCCGGGAAGGAAGTCGCCTTCCCGGGCTCGCCGCCGGAGACATCCAGGAGGTAGATCTGCGACCCGCCGTCGCGCCTGGAGAGGAAGGCCAGTCTTCTGCCGTCGGGAGAGAACTTCGGGTCGGTATCGCCCTTCTCTCCGGAGGTGAGTTTCCGGGGCTCGCCGCCCGACGTGGCCTGGAGCCACAGCGCCGTCGTCGTGCGGTTCTCCTCCACGTCGGGAGTTCCCACCGAGTAAGCCACCCATTTCCCGTCGGGAGAGAGGGAGAAGCCGCCGACCCGACGCAGACTGGCCAGCTCGTCGAAGCGGAAGGGGCGGCCCGAAGCCGACGCGGCGGAAGCGCGGAGGCAGAAAGGCAGCAGAAGAGCGGCGAGAATGCGGCGTCGGAAATGCATCGAGGCGGCCTCCGGTTTGATTCTAGGACACTCTGCGGCGCCCGGGAGCGCCGGACAGGAGCGTCCCCTTTGGTATTATTCGCGGTTCCGGCGGTCCGACTCACGGAAGAAAAGAAGGAGCAAACGGTTGAGCACAGTCCTTGAAGAGAAGGCTCAGGAGCAGGCCGGCGGCGCCTCCGTCGTCAACGACTTCTCCATCCACGTCGCCACGACCAACGGGTCGGGCAGCATGTCCTCGAACAACATCCTGATGCGGGCGATCTTCCAGATGGGGATCCCCGTTTCGGGCAAGAACCTCTTTCCCTCCAACATCCAGGGCCTTCCGACCTGGTTCACGGTCCGGGCCTCCAAGGACGGGTTCATCGCCCGCCGCCGGGACATCGGAGTCCTGATCTGCATGAACCCCGAGACGGCCCACGAGGACCTCCGGACGGCCCACCCCGGCGCCGCGGTCATCTACGAAGAGAACCTGAACCTGAAGTCAAGGCGCGACGACGTGCACTTCTATCCCGTCCCCTTCTCCAAGCTCGTCCTGGAGCTGGTCCACGACGGGAAGCTGCGGCGGCTGGCCGTCAACATGATCTACGTCGGCGTCGCCGCGTGGCTTCTCGACATCGACATGGAAGAGATTCGCAAGGCCGTCGACAGGCAGTTCAAATCCAAGCAGAAGGCGGTCGAGATCAACTGGAACGCGATCCAGGGCGGCTACGAGTGGGCGCGGAAGAACCTGGCGAAGACCGACCCCTACCGCCTCGAGCGGATGAACAAGACCGCCGGCAAGATCATCATCGAAGGCAACGCCGCCACGGCGATCGGCTGCGTCATGGCGGGCGTCAACGTCCTCGCCTGGTACCCGATCACGCCCTCTTCCTCCCTCGCCGAGGCGGTCATCGAGTATTCGCGCCGCTTCCGCCTGGACCCTGTGACCGGGAAGCCGACCTGCGCCATCGTCCAGGCCGAGGACGAGCTGGCGGCGGCCGGCATGGCCCTGGGCGCCGGCTGGGCGGGCGCGCGCGCCATGACGACGACTTCGGGCCCCGGCATCTCGCTCATGTCCGAGTTCGTCGGCCTCGGCTACTACGCCGAGGTCCCGGTGGTCATCGTGGACGTCCAGCGCGTCGGTCCTTCGACGGGGCTGCCCACCCGCACGATGCAGGGAGACATCCTCTCGACCTATTTCCTCTCGCACGGCGACGCCAGGCACATCCTGCTCATCCCCGGCTCGGTCGAAGAGTGCTACTCGCTGGCGATGGAGGCCTTCGACCTGGCCGAGAGATTCCAGACACCGGTCTTCCTCATGACCGATCTCGACCTGGGCATGAACAACTGGATGGCCGAGCCCTTCCCCTATCCGGAGAACGGGATCGACCGCGGCAAGGTGATCCGGACCGAAGAGGAGCTCAGGGAACATATCCGCAAGTTCCGGGAGTTCGCCCGCTACCGGGACGTGGACGGAGACGGGATCCCCTATCGGACTCTCCCGGGTCTCATCGACAATCCGGCGGCGGCCTACTTCTGCCGCGGCTCCGGTCACTCCGAGCGGGCGACCTACACGGAGAAGCCCGAGGACTACAAGAACAACATGGACCGGCTCGCGCGCAAGTTCGAGACGGCCCGCCGTTTCGTCCCCAGGCCCCTCGTGTCCGACGGCCCGGGCTCGCCGGTGGGCGTGATCGCCTACGGGTCTTCGGACTTTGCGGTCCAGGAGGCCCGGGAGATCCTCGCGCGCCGGGGCGTCCCGACCGACTCCCTGCGCCTGAAGGCGCTGCCCGTCGGCGAAGAGGTCTCCGAATTCGTCGCATCCCACGACCGCGTGTACGTCGTGGACCAGAACCGCGACGGGCAGATGTTCGACATTCTGAGGCTCGAGCTTCCGGCCCAGGCCCCGAGGCTGCGCTCCATCCGCCATTACGACGGCTTCCCCCTCGACGCCGAGACCGTGGTCGAGGGGATCGAGGCCGGGGAGAAAAACTGATGTCCTCCGCCGCCGAGCCCAAGGCCCTTCCGACCAACCGCATCGGTCTGACCGTCAAGGACTACGGCGGCCTGAAGTCCACGCTCTGCGTCGGATGCGGCCACGACGTGATCACGCGCCAGATCACGCAGGCCTTCTTCGACATGGGTGTCGCGCCCTACAAGGCGGCGAAGATGTCCGGCATCGGCTGCTCGTCCAAGACGACGGCCTATTTCGCCGACCGCGGACACGGCTTCAACGCCGTCCACGGCCGCATGCCCGCCGTCGCGACGGGAGCGGTGCTTGCCAACCAGTCGCTCCTGGCGATCGGAGTCTCGGGGGACGGGGACACCGCATCCATCGGCGCCGGCCAGTTCATGCACCTTCTGCGCCGCAACGTGCCGATGATCTACATCGTCGAGAACAACGGAGTCTACGGTTTGACCAAGGGGCAGTTCTCGGCGACGGCCGACCTCGGCACGAAGTCGAAGGGAGGAGCCGTCAACGACCTTCCCGCGATCGACCTGTGCGCGATGGCGATCGAGCTGGGATGCGCGTACGTGGCGCGCTCCTTCTCGGGAGACATGAAGCAGCTCCTGGCGCTCCTCAAGGGGGCAATCGCCCACCGCGGAACGGCCCTCCTCGACGTCATCTCGCCCTGCGTCACCTTCAACAACCATGAGGACTCGACCAAGTCGTACAAGTGGGCCAAGGACCACGAGATGCCCATCCAGGAGATCGGGTTCGTCCCGTTCTTCGAGGAGATCACCGTCGACTACGAGCCGGGCACGACCCAGGACGTCGTCCTGTACGACGGGTCTTACATCCGATTGAAGAAACTGCGCGAGGACTACGACCCGACCGACAAGAGGGCGGCCTTCGAGCTGCTGCACGAGGCGCGGGAGAAGAACGAGTTCCTCACGGGCTTGATCTACGTCGAGCCCCAGAAGAAGGACTTTCTCTCCCTTCTGGGTCTTCCCGAGGAGCCGCTGGCGACGCTCCCGCTCGAACGCGTGCGCCCGGGCCGCGAGGCTCTCGCCCAAATGA
The DNA here is from genome assembly GCA_963837495.1 of uncultured Acidobacteriota bacterium. Lineage (GTDB taxonomy): Bacteria > Acidobacteriota > Thermoanaerobaculia > UBA5066 > Gp7-AA6 > JAWOLE01. Next base: position 810,744 of record CAWINF010000003.1, read on the forward strand.
TGGAAGAGCTGCGCTAGGCGGCGCGGAGCGCCGCCTGGTCAGGCCTTTGAGGCGACCTGCGGGGCGGAAGGGCGGAAGACCGGGAGAAGGCCCTTCTCACGAAGCTTCGCCCGCTCGCCGTCGCCTGGCGTGACGGGGGCGGTCGAGGCGTCGGTGGGCGGGACGGTCCCGTCTCCGGGATAGTACGGACGATAGCCGTAGCCGTCCTTGACGGGGACGCCGGGCCTCTCGATGAGCTTGTCGATGCCGAAGACCGCTTCCCGACGCGAGAAGAAGGCCAGCTCGTAATCGCGCGTCATCCAGATCGCGTCCTTGGGACACGCGTCCACGCAGAAGCCGCAGAAGACGCAGCGCAGCATGTCGATGTCGAAGACGACCGGATACTTCTCGTAGGCGATCGTGGGATGCTCGCCCGCCACGATCGTGATGCACTCGGCCGGGCAGGCCTGCTGGCACATGTAACACGCCACGCACTTGAGGGTGCCGTCGTCACGGGTCTTCAGGATGTGCTTGCCGCGGAAGCGCCCGGAGTAGTCCCGCTTCTGCTCCGGGTAGAGGATCGTCGGGAGCCTGCGGATGGCCACGATGTTGCGCAGCAGGTGGCGGATCGTGACCCTCATGCCGGCCAGGATCTCGGGAAGGTAGAGCTTCTGGGCGAGCGTCAGCTTCCCGGAGACCCGTGCACTGACCTGGATGATGCCGCTCATCGGTCAAGCTCTCCGGCGATGACGTTGAGCGTCCCGAGAGTCGCGATCGCGTCGGAGATGGTGCCGCCGACGACCATCTTCTCGAAGGCCGCCATCAAAGGAAAACAGGGGGGACGGACCTTGAGGCGGTACGGCCCGCCGGCGCCGGTGGAGATCGCGTAGAAGCCCAATTCCCCGTTGGCGCCCTCGATCCACCCGTACCGCTCGCCCGGCGGAACGCGGATGCCTTCCATGACGAGCTTGAAGTGGTAGATGAGCGATTCCATGTCGTGGTAGACGGCGTCCTTGGGCGGCAGCACGACGTGCCAGTCGCTGGAGTTGACGGGCCCCTTCTCGGGAAAGATCTCCAGCGCCTGGCGGATGATCTTCAGGGACTGGCGCATCTCCTCCATGCGGACGAGGTAGCGCGCGAAGTTGTCCCCTTCCGAAGAGACGGGCACGTCCCAGTCGAACCGGTCGTAGAAATCGTAGGGGCGAGAGCGCCGCACGTCGTACGGCACGCCCGAGGCGCGGAGCATCGGTCCCGTGAAGCCCCACGCGGCCGCCTGATCCTTCGAGACGATGCCGATGCCCTGCAACCGGTTGCGCACGATCCGGTTGTTCGTGACGAGCCGGTCCACGTCCTCCAGGAATTTCGGGATGGACTCCAGTAGAGCGCGGCAGCGCGGAACGAAGTCCTCCGGGACGTCGATCGCCAGGCCGCCCACGCGCACGTAGGAGACTGTCAGGCGCGCCCCGCAGCAGGCCTCGAGCAGGCCGTAGATGTTCTCCCGCGGCTGGTACAGGTACCAGAAGTTGGTCAGCGCGCCGATGTCCACGAGGTTCGCGCCGATGTTGACGCAATGATCCATGATGCGGGAGAACTCCGACAGGATCGTCCGCGCCAGCACGCCCCGCTCGGGGATCTCGACGCCCAGCATCTTTTCGACGGTCCGGACGTACCCCACGCCGTTGATCATCGAGGAAACGTAGTTGAGGCGGTCCGTGTACGGGATCACGCCGTTCCAGGGATGCGTCTCCGACATCTTCTCGAAGCAGCGGTGCAGGTATCCGATCTGCGTCTCGGCCCGGGTGATCCGCTCTCCGTCCAGGCGCGCGACGAGGTGAACGATCCCGTGGGTCGCGGGATGGGACGGCCCGATCGAAATAGTCTGCGTCTCGAAGTGCCCGGCCTTCGCGTCGGTCTCCTGCGCCCAGGCGGGCATCTTGAGGTCCTCTTCCCTGGCGAACCAGCGCTGGCCCGGGGCGTAGTCCTTGCGCAGAGCGTGCCCGACGAAGGCATCGTGGCACAGGATGCGCCGCAGGTTGGGATGCCCGGGAAAATCGAAACCGAAGAGATCGAACGCCTCCCGCTCGAACCAGTTCGAGGCCGGCCAGACCTCGGCGACGGACGGAAGGGCCGGCGGCTTGCCGTCGGGCAGGAGGATCTTGACGCGCAAGTGCTCGTCGCGCGGCAGCGAATGCAGGTGGGCCACCGCCTCGAAGCGGGTCTTCTGTCCGGCGCGCTTCAAGTTGTCCACGCCGGCCAGATCCAGGAAGAGGTCGTAGCGGCACTCCGGGTCGTCGCGGAGCCAGACGGCGAGCGCCGGCCAGTCCGAGGGAACGGCTTCCAGGGTCGGCAGATCGAGGTCGCGGACCTCGACCCTGTCCCGGAAAGAGGAACCGGCGAGTCGCTCGCGGATTTTTTCGGCCTCGGCGGAAAGAGGCGGTGCCTCGACGGCGCTCAATCGGGTCTTTCCGCCGCCAGCTTCGCCGAACGGCTGTCGCGGGACAGCTCTCCCGACTTGATCTTGCGCTGCAGCTCGAGGATGCCGAACATCAGCTCCTCCGGGGTCGGAGGACAGCCGGGCACGTAGACGTCCACGGGGATGATCTCGTCGATGCCCTGCGTGACGTGGTACGCCCGGTAGAACCCTCCGGAGGAAGCGCAGACTCCCATGGAGATGACCCACTTGGGCTCGGGCATCTGGTCGTAGATCTTCCGCAGGACCGGCGCCATCTTGTCCGTGACGGTCCCCGCCACGATCAGGAGGTCCGCCTGCCGGGGGGAGAAGCGCACCACCTCCGCCCCGAAGCGGGCGAGGTCGTAGTGCGAGGACACGACCGACATGAACTCGATGCCGCAGCAGGCCGTCGCGAAGGGAAGCGGCCAGAGAGAATTGGATCTCGCCCAGGCGACCATCTTGTCCAGCCGCGTGGTCAGGAAGTCCGAAACGCCTCCGCCGCCGGATTTCGGGTCATACGCCGGAAGCGGCTGTTGTTTGCCTGGCATCTCTTCTCCCCGCCGATTCTAGCGGAAGAACGCGGTTCATCCGAAGTTCACGGTATAGGCGAGAGATTTCATGTCCCGCATCCGGTCGAGATAGACCAGGCCTTCCAGGTGATCGATCTCGTGCTGGAGGACGCGCGCGTGAAAGCCCGAGGCCTCGAAGTCCACCGCCTTCCCGGAGCGGTCGAGAGCGCGCACGCGGATCTTCTGGAACCGCGGGACGACCCCGCCCCAGAGGAACGGCACCGAGAGGCAACCCTCCGAGTCCTCTTCGATGTCCTTGCCCGCCGGCTCGTAGGAAGCGTTGAAGTAGGCGGTCAGGGGAACCTCGCTCTCCTTGCGTTTGCGCTTCTCCGGATGCGTCTCGTAGAGGAAGATACGAAGAGGGGTGAAGACCTGGGGGGCGGCGATGCCGGTCCCGTCGTACTCGCGCATCGTTTCCTCCAGGTCCGAGAGGAACGGCTCGTAGTCTCCGCGCGCCACGGCCCGGGGATCCACTTCCTGCGACCGCTGCCGCAGCGTCTTCACCCCCAGTTTCGCGACTTTCAGAATCATGTCGAAGTAGCTCTCAGCTCTCAGCTCTCAGCCGGAGGAGCGGGGCTTTTCTGAGCTGACAGCTGAAAGCTGACGGCTGACAGCTAACTAACTAATTGGTGCCCAGGGACGGAATTGAACCGCCGACACACGGATTTTCAGTCCGTTGCTCTACCGACTGAGCTACCTGGGCATCTCGGGACGCCGAGAACCGGGACGCGCAACTCTAGTGAAATCCGCGCGGGGCCGCAACACCGCCGCTATTGCCTCAGCGAGGCCCGACGCTTCGGGGAACCTTCGCGCCGCCGGGCGGCAGCGGGAAAGGCCGCCAGGGATTGCCCGCGACGAAAAGGCGGCCGTTGTTCTGCGCGTAGATCAGGCCGTCGGAGGAGACGGAGAGAGGCGTGTAGGCCGCTCCGACCGCCAGGTCCAGGAAGATGCTGCCCAGCGCGATGCCGCCACGTCCGATCGCGTAGAGGAAGCCGTCCTCGCTGTTGGCGTAGACCACCCCCCGGATGTCCACGGCCGGCTGGTTGATGCACCACTCGAAACCGCCGGGGTGGTCCGAGACGCAGGTCACGGCGCCGCTTCCCTCGCGCCGGCAGGTCAGCGTGTTCGTGCTGGGGAACCTCCATTCGATGGAAAGATTGGAATCCAGGGAAACGAAGTCATATCGAGGAGCCTGCGGAGGACAGACGGTCGAGCTGCCGCAGTAGGAACCGATCGGGTAATGGTTGTCCTTGAGCAGGACCGAATAGGTCCCGTCGTGCTGGAAGACCGCCGGCGTGATGTCCCACCCGAAGTCATACGTGGCCAGCGCCCTCCCGTCCGAGGCGAACTTGAAGAGGTGTCCCCGCGAGTAGTTGTAGGACGTGAAGGCGCCGTAGAGCACGCCGCCGTCGGGAAGGGCGACGGGAGACGAGGACGACAGGTCCGAGACGCGCCCTGCCGGAGCGTCGTTGGTCGCGGGATCCACGCCGCGGTTCGAGCCGGCCCGGCATCCCCCGGGCGTCCCGTCGGGCGGCAGGCCGACGCCGCATCCGTCGTTCAACACGTTTCTCAGCGAGGAGCTCCAGGCGGGCGTCAAGTCCGGATGAACCGCGACGAGATACGCGTACCGGCCGTTGAAATGCGCCCGGGAGACCGTGTAGATGGTTCCATCCGGAGAAATCGCCGGGATCACGTTGATGCCGGGCCGCTGCGAGCCGCACGGGAAGACCGGAGGCACGGCATCGACCGAGGGCGGCCAGGGCAGGCCCTGGGGAAAGGTCGTCTGGCAAGGCGCGAAGGCGCCCGGGGCTCCGGCGACGAGCGACGAGAAAGGCGCCGTCGAGGACGCGCCGCCGGGAGAGATCTTCACGAGCCAGGCGCCCAGGACATCCGAGCTCCAGGGATTTGTCCGATCCAGGCGGAGCGCGTTGTAGAGGACGCTGCCCGCCGCGTCGGCGGCGAGGCCTCCGGCGACGTAGGTCCCCGGATCCAGGCCCTGGCCGAAGGGATTGATCCGCGCCAGCAGAGTCCCCGCCGCCCGGGAGAGCTTGAAGACCGTTCCTCCGAGGCCGGGGACGTAGAGAAAATCCCCCGCGAGGGCGGGTTGGAAGACGGGCTCCCAGTTCGAGATCGCTCCTCCCGCCGTCTCGGGCTTCCAGTCGCTCGCGAAGGTCCACGCGGTCGTCAGCGCGCCGTTCTTCCAGGCGAGCTTGCGGACGTTCCAGGTCTGGAGCGTCCGGGCGTCCGGCCCGCAGGGAAACGGAAGACCGGATCCGGGGGGATCGCAGGAGACGTACGCGCCTGACTTGAATGCCAGATAGACGCCGGTCTCGTCGAGCAGCGGCGCGGCATAGTGGACGAGCAGATTGCCGCCGGCCTCGGCCTCCTCCAGTTCCACGAAGGGGTCATAGACCACATCGGCCAACAGCGACACGAGAGGCTGCCCCGCCGCCGCGCTGGCCCCCTGATGCGCGGGATTGCCCCCCCACTGGGGCCAGTCGCGGGCGGCGGCGCCACTCGTCAGGCCTTCCGCCAGGAGGCTCAAAGCCAGGAGCCGGGCGCCGAGGCGTCTCCCGTTCGCGAACATGACCGTCCCGATGCAACAGGCTCCCGCCTCCGCTTCCTTCCCGCCCCCTTGCGGCAGAAGCCTATCCGGCCGACCGTTCCGCGTCCGTCGGGCCGTGCCGCGGAGGGAATTCCGCCTCCTCGGAAAGGGTTTCCGCAACGCATGCTGTCGAAAAGGAGCCTCGGCCCCGCGTGTCTGGCCGCTCTTTTCCTCGCGGCGGCCGGGCCGGCTCAGACGCCCGAGCCGACGCCTCAGACGACCCCCGAGAAGTCCATGCGCACCGCGGGCAATGCCGACTGGGCGCCCGACGTCAACGAGGCAAGGAAACGCGCCGCCGCGCAGGGGAAGTTCGTTTACATCGAGTTCGACCGGGCCGGATGCGGCCCATGCCGCCGCATGGACGCGCTTCTCTATCCGGCGTTCGACTTCGAGGCGCTTCTCATTCCGATGGTCCCCGTGAAGGTCCTGATCGATTCCGGGGAAGGCAAAGAGCTGGCGCGCCGGCATGGCATCGAGGACGTTCCCGCAGTCCTGATCGAATCGCCGGAGGGCCGCCAGGTCCTGCTCGTGGAGGGGTTCAGCTCCGCGCCGGATTTCTATTCGCACGTCAAGAGCGAGATGGCCGACTACAACGCTTTCGCGAGAAAGATCGAGGCTCAAGACATTTCGAAACTCTCTGCTCCGGAAGCCTTCGACACCGGAAAGGAGCTCTTCGCGCGCGGCGATGCCGCCTCGGCGCTGCCGCGGTTGAAGCGCGCGGCGGCCGCCCCCGGGGCGCCCGTGGTTCTTCGCGAAGACGCGCGGGAGCTTCTGGCCGCGGTTCAGATCGAGGGGGGCGACACGGCCGGGTCCCGGCAGACGATCGAAAGTCTGATCCGGACGACGAAGGACGAGGGGAGGCGCGAAAGAGCCGAGCTCTTCCGCGCGCAGATCCCGCTCGCCGAAAACAAGCCCGAGGAGGCCTACGCGCTGTTCGTCAAGTTCGAGAAGGACCATCCGAAATCCCGGTATCTGGACCAGGTGCGCGCACTGCTCGCCAGGATGAACAGCCAGTTCCCGAAGCCATGAAGCTCGCCGGCCCGAGCTTCGCGGCGCTCGCGGCCTGCGCCGGCCTCCTCCTGCAGCCCGTTGCGGCCGCGGCGCTTCCGGCCCCGCAGCCCTCGACTCTTCTCAAGGCGGAAGCTCGAGTCCTGCCGCCTGTGGCGGGGAAGGCGGCGCTGCGCATCGACGCGACCCTCGCCGCCGGATGGCACGTCAACAGCCATCTTCCCTCCGAGGACTACCTGATCGCGACGTCGGTCCGCCTGGATCCCGCCGCCGGCATCCAGTTCGGAGAGCCGAAGTATCCCGAAGGCAAGATGAAGAAGTTCGCCTTCGCCGACAAGCCTCTCTCCGTCTACGAGGGATCTTTCTCGGTGGAGGTTCCACTGACCCCCGCCGGCAACCTGCCTCCCGAGGTGACCGGGGCCGTGGAGTTCCAGGCGTGCAACGACACTCAGTGCCTGGCGCCGGCGACGGTGGCCTTCCGCGCCCGGACCTCGGCCGCCGCCCCGGGCCTCGAGGGCGGCGCCGTCCCTCTCTCGCGGGCTCCCGCGGCGGGATCGGTCGGCTCCACGTCCGCAGCCGGGGCCTCGCAGGACTTCGGCCGGCTGCTCGAACGCCGCGGCTATCCCCTCGTTCTTCTGCTGCTTTTCGCCGGGGGTCTCGCGCTGAATCTGACCCCCTGCGTCTATCCCGTCATTCCCCTGACCGTCAGCTTCTTCGGCGGCCAGGCGAAGGGGGAATCCGGCCGAGTCTTCGGCCTGGCTTCCCTCTACGTGCTCGGCATGGCCACGACGTATTCGGCGCTCGGCGTCGCCGCCGGGCTCTCCGGCAAGCTCTTCGGCGCCGCTCTCCAGTCCCCGTGGGTGCTCGCGGGAGTCGCTGCCGTCCTCGTCGCCCTGGCGCTCTCGATGTTCGGGCTCTACGACATCCGGATGCCGACCTCCTGGATGCAGAAGACGGGCGCGCGATCCGGGAGAGCCGGGGCCTACGCGATGGGATTGCTCGTCGGCGTCGTGGCCGCCCCGTGTGTGGGTCCCTTCGTCCTGGGGCTTCTGGCCTTCGTCGCCGCGCGCCAGAACGCGGCCCTCGGGTTTCTCTTCTTCTTCGTTCTCTCGCTGGGGCTCGGGCTCCCCTACCTTTTCCTGGCGGCTTTCTCCGGGAGCCTCTCGCGGCTTCCCCGCGCGGGAGAGTGGATGGAGGGGGTCAAGTCTTTATTCGGGTGGATCCTTCTGGCCATGGCCGCCTATTTCCTCCGGACCGCTCTGCCCCGCCCCGCCGGCGACTGGCTCCTGCCGGCCGTGCTCGCCGCCGCAGCGATCGCCCTGGCGGCTCGGGGAAAGCTCCTGCGGCCGGCTGTCCGGGTCTGCGCCGCCGTGGTCTTTCTCGCGGCCGCAGCCTTCTTCTTCCCTCGCCGGGTCCCGCCGTCGGCTTCGCCCGGCTGGCAGCCCTATGCCGCGGAGCAGGTCGCGAGCGCGGGCCGGCCGGCGGTGATCGACTTCTCGGCTTCCTGGTGTCTGCCCTGCCGGGAGCTCGACGAGAAGACCTTCTCCCATCCGGGAGTTCGCCAGGCCCTGGAAAAGCGCGCCCTCTTCAAGGCCGACATGACCCGGTCGGCGTCGCCCGAGGTCGTGGCCCTCTCGGACAAGTACGCCATCCTGGGTGTCCCGACGATTATCTTTCTCGACGCCGCCGGACGGGAGCGCCAGGACCTGCGCCTGGTCGGCTTCGAGGACGCCGAGAGCTTCTTGAAGCGGCTGGAGAAGGCTCCCTAGGAGGTCCCTGGTCCTTGGTCCTTAGTCCTTTGTCCCCAATCCGCCAGACCAAGGACCACGGACCAAGGACTAAGGACTGCTCAGGCGGAGAACTGGCCGAGCTTTTTTAGCGCTTCCTTCGCCGCCTTGCGCTGCGCTTCTCTCTTCGAGGTGCCGCGGCCATAGGCGAAGGCCTCGCCGTCCCAGAAGACCTGGATGACGAAGACCTTCTCGTGGTCGGGGCCATATTCATCTACGATCCGGTATTCGGGGAGCGGAAGCCCCAGGGCCTGCGCCGTCTCCTGTAAAGCGGTTTTGTAATCCTGGAAGGAGAGGTCTCCGATGTCGATACCCGTCACGTCGGGACCGAAGACCCGCTTCAGGAAGGTCTCCGCGGCGGGAAGCCCGCCGTCCAGATAGATGGCCGCCACGACGGCCTCGAATCCGTCGGCCAGAAGCGAGAGTTTGTTGGCGCCTCCCGAACGCGCCTCCCCGGCTCCCATCCGAAGGTAGCGGCCGATTCCGAGAGCCCGGCCCTTGGAGGAGAGCGTGGCCGCCGAGACCAGATGCGCTTTGATCTTCGAGAGCGCGCCCTCCTGCAGGTTGGGAAAGGAGCGGAAGATCATCTCGCCGATGACGAACCCGAGCACCATGTCCCCCAGGAACTCGAGACGCTCATTGTGGGAGGAAGATGTCTCCCGGCGCTCGTTGGCGTAGGACTTGTGCGTGAGGGCGCGCCTCAACAGCTCGTGGTCCCGGAACTTGTAACCGAGGGCTTGCTCGAAGTCGGGCAGTGTCTCCCCGACGGAGTTGTTCATCGAGTTCTCTGGTGCCGGAGGCCGGAGTCGAACCGGCACGGGCCTTTCAGCCCTCGGGATTTTAAGTCCCGTGCGTCTACCAATTTCGCCACTCCGGCCGTATGGTCGGAAATCGGGAATCGAGAATCGGGAATCGACTGACGCTGGAAAACACCCTCGATTCCCGTCTCCCGATTACCGATTGCCGGCTTCGTTTTGGAGGCGACGGGGGGATTCGAACCCCCGCATAAAGGTTTTGCAGACCTCTCCCTTAACCACTTGGGTACGTCGCCATCGGCCGCGCATTCTAGCAGGCCGGCGTGTCTCAGGCGCCGGCGTAGTCGCGGATCAGGCCCGTCACGACACCCTGAACCGTGACGTCGCGGGCGTCCACGAGCAGCGGCTTCATCGTCGCGTTGGCGGGCTGGAGTCGGACGCGCGAGCCCTCGGAGTAATACCGCTTGAGCGTGGCTTCCCCGCGCACCAGAGCGACGACGGTCTGCCCGTTCTGCGCGGTCGGACGGCGAGCGACGACGACGTAGTCGCCGTCCCGGATTCCATCCTCGACCATCGAGTCTCCGCGCACGCGAAGGACGAAATGCTCTCCCTTGCCCAGCAGCGACGCCGGAACCTCGATCGTCTCTTCGTAAGGAAAAGGCTCGATCGGCCGGCCTGCGGCAACATACCCGAGAAGCCTCACTTCCTTCGAAGAGGACCGCTCCGAAGCGGGCGAAATCCCGCGGCTCCGATTCCACTCGCGCGAGAGAGCGCCCTTCTCTTCGAGTCTCTTCAAGTGCTTCTGGATGGTGCCGAAGGAAGAGAGCCCGAAGTTCTCGCGGATTTCCCGCTGGGTCGGCGAGATACCCTGCTGGGACCGATAGTTCCGAATGAAGTCGAGGATTTCCTTCTGTCGTTTGGTAAGATTCATAATTCTCCTTATTTCATAAGGAGGCTTACTAAAATTACAGAACTAAAATAGGCCGAGGGACCACCGCGGCCGCTCCCGGGCCCAAGAGATAACGGCCCATCGGCCTGGAACACAGTCTAGGCGTAACATGGGCGCAAGTCAACCCGGAATCGACGCGTCGTGTTGGTCGGGGCGAGAGGATTTGAACCTCCGACCACTCGGTCCCGAACCGAGTGCGCTACCAGGCTGCGCTACGCCCCGAGGGCTGTGGGTTATACGCGATTCGTTCAGTTTGTGCAAAGAGGAAGGCGGACTCCTCGTCAGATCATCCCGATCTGGAATCGGGAACCTACTGGATCTTCGCGGAGAGACGGCCGCCCGTGTACTCCAGACGCAGGACGCGGCTTCCGCCGCTGGGCATCTGGGTCGAAGCGGTCGCGAAGGTCGAAGCGGGAATGTCCGGACCCGAGAGCCAGACCTTCACGTTCAGCGGACCGGTCTGGACAGGAATCGAGGCGTCCACCGTTCCGGTCTCCTTGATGGTCTTGAAGAGACCCTGCTTTCGCGAGAAGTTGAAGGGATGGCGCAGGAGGATCTGGTCGTTGACCGCGACCATCACGTGCCCCTCCGAGATGGGGGAATTGAAGAGCAGCCGGAGGGTCGGAACGCTGGAAACGGCAGCGGGCGCGGGCACGGCGGTGGGCGCCCTTTCAGACCTGGCGACGGCCACCGTGGGACGCTTCGCGGGCGCGGCCGCGGCACGCCCTGATTTCTTTCTCGTTGCCCCGGCGGCTTCGGCCATCTTCGCCGACGCCTCCTCGCGAAGCTTCTGCGCGTCCGCGCGGCCGCTCTCGAGCGTCAAGACCTCGTCCGCGCGTTGCCTGGCCTCCTCGAAGTTGCCTTCCTTGAAAGCGGCCTGCGCGAGCTGCAGGATCCTTTCGGCCTCGGTGGACTTGAGGGCCTCCTGCTGTCTCCCCTGAAGCGCCGCCTCAGCCTTCTGGACGCCCTCTCGCGCGGCCTGGCTGCCCGGATCCTTCGCGAGCACCCCACGAAAGAGGACAAGGCTTTCCTGGTAGCGCCCGGCGTCCAGAAGCCTCTTGCCCTCCTCGAGGCCATGGCGCCGATCCGTGACTTCCCTGGCAAGCGTGCTGTCGAACTTTACGGTCGGGCGCGCCGCCGAAACCCGGAGCACGATGAGGATGCCCGTAACGACGAGCAGGAGAGCCGCGGCGCCGAGAGTGATTCTCCAGAACCAGGACGGGCTGATGTTCTCGGCCGTGAGCTTCTTCCACTCGAGGCCCTTGACTGCCGCGGCCCCTTCTTTCATGGCGCCGGCGGCCTTCGCGCCTGTCGCCTCAGGGAGCTTGAGGGTCCGGCGGGGCGCCTCGGGAGAGGGGCCGGGGCGGGAGCCGGCGTCGGGGGGAGCAGTCGGCGGAAGGGCCGGAGGTGTCTGCGCCGCCGGCTGACGTCCAGCGCTGGCTTCGGCGATCGCCGGCGCATCCGTGGAATCGGATGGCGCCGGAGTCTCCGGCACGGTCGTCCGTCGCGAGGCGGAAGCCTCGCCGGCCTGCCGTGCCCCCTCGGCGGCGATCGCCGCGAGGTTCTCGAGCTTTTCGGTCACGACGTTGTTCGAAGAGGAGACGATGGTGCCGAGGTCGGCCATCGCCCGCTGTTCCTCCAGGTGGGCGCGCAACTGCTGGAGAGCCAGGGCGAAGTCCTTTCCCCGCTGGTACCGGTTCCAGGGGTCCTTGGCCATGGCCCGCGCCACGATCGGGTTGAATTCGGTTGGAATCTCCGCGGACAGGTCGGCCGGCGGAATGAAGTCCTCATGCACGATCTTGTACGAGATCGCCGTCAGGTTTTCGCCGGAGAAAGGCTTGCGCCGCGTCAGGAGCTCGTAAAGCACGACCCCGAGCGAGAAGATATCGCTCCTTCCGTCCACCGGCGATCCCGAGACCTGCTCGGGCGACATGTAGTTAGGCGTGCCGAGGAACTGGCCGGTCGTCGTCAGGTTGGAAGAGGCGATCTTCGCAATCCCGAAATCCGTGATCTTCACCTTTTCGTCGGCCGTGACGATGATGTTGGCGGGCTTGATGTCCCGGTGAATGATCCCCTTGCGGTGGGCGTAATCCATCGCCTCGGCCACCTGCGCGATCATGTCCGCGATCTGGTCCCAGGTGAACGCGGCCTTCTCGATCAGGAGGCCCTTGAGCGTCTTGCCCTCGATGTACTCCATGGCGATGAAGGAGATCTGGGTGTCCGGGTCTTCGCCGATGTCGTGGATCGTGACGATGTTCGGGTGAGAAAGGATGCCGGCCGTCTGGGCTTCCCGGACGAAGCGCTCCCGAAACTCGCGGGACTCGGAATCGTCGTCCCCCATCGTCGAGGCCCGGATCGTCTTGACCGCGACCATCCGGCCGATGACCGGATCCCTGGCGAGATAGACGACCCCCATCGCCCCCTTGCCGAGCTCGCTCAAGACCTCGTAGCGGCCGAGCTTCGTCAGCCGCGCCCCGGCAGCGTCTCTATCCGCCATCGAAAGAGGAAAGTCTCCTTCTCTGCTCGGGAATGCGGTCTTGGAGGGAACAGGCCTTTGACATCCGGTCGGGCGATTCTAGTCCGCGCTCTCCGGGGGGTCAATGACAGCGCGGTCGGCGAGGCGATTCAACGGTCCCCGCGAGGCCCCCGGCGCCGGAGAGGGAGGACCCAGCCGATCACCACGCTCGCGAAGACGAGCAGACCGACGGCCACGGCGAAGCCGAATCCGAGGGCGAGGCAGGAGAGCGCCGTCATGGAGCCGGGAATCGGGAATCGAGAATCGGGAATCGAGGCCCCGAATCGCGGGACAATCGCCATGTCTTCATTCCGATGACCGTTTTGCGGCTCCCGATTATCGTCCCCGGGTTCAATATAATCCCCGCCCATGAAGATCTTTTCCGCTCCGGACCTGAGAAACATCGCCGTGGTCGGCCACAACACGGTCGGGAAGACCACGCTCGTCGCCGCCCTGCTCTACGCGGCGGGCGCCACCACGCGGCCCGGCCGGATCGAGGACGGCACCTGTCCCACCGACTTCGACACCGAGGAGATCGAACGGAAGATCTCCATCAATCTGGCCTGCGCTCACGCAATCCACCGCGATGCGCGAGTCAACTTTCTGGACGCTCCCGGGTACGGGATCTTCGCGCCCGAGGCTCGGGAGGCGGTCCTGGCCGCCAACTCGGTCCTGCTCGTCTGCGACGCCGTTTCGGGCGTGGAGGTCCAGACGGAGAAGATGTGGAAATTCGCCCAGGAATTCAACCGGCCCGTCCTCTTCGTCCTCAACCGCATGGATCGCGAGCGGGCCTCCTTCGATCGGTCCATGGAGTCGCTTCAGAAGAAGTTCGGGCGCGGAGTGGTCGCTCTCCAGATTCCGATCGGCGAGGAGAAGAACTTCAAGGGCACCGTGGATCTCGTCCGGATGGAGAGCCACGTCAATGAAGGCGGGAAGCGGACGGACGGGCCGATTCCGGCCGATCTCGCGGAACGGGCTCGCGCGGAGCACGAGAAACTGGTCGAGATGGTTGCGGAGGGCGACGACGAGCTGATGGAGAAGTTCTTCGCCAAGGGGACGCTCGAGGCGGCCGAGACTCTTCCCGGGCTCAGGAAAGAGATCGCGGCCAGAAAGCTCTTCCCGGTGCTCTGCACCTCTTCAAACCTGGGCGTCGGAGCCCTTCGGATCCTCGATGCCTGCGTGTCGCTGCTCCCCTCTCCCGAAGGGTCCACCATCGAAGCGACGGGCAAGGACGGCAAGGCGGTCCGGATCTTCACCAACGAGAAGGACCATGCGGTGGCGCAGGTCTTCAAGACGGTCTCCGATCCCTTCGCCGGCCGCATCACCTACATGCGGGTGCGCTCCGGGCACTTCCAGTCCGACGGGAACTACTGGAACGCCTCCCGCGGGACGCCCGAGCGGTTTTCCGGGCTCTTCTTGCCGCAGGGCAAGGAGCACGTCAACGTCCCCGAGGCCAAGGCGGGGGACATCGTCGCGGTGGCGAAGCTGAAGGAGACGATGACCGGCGACACGCTGACGACCAAGGACAATCCGGTCGTTCTGCCAAGACTCGTCGTTCCCGAAGCCTCGATCGCCTATGCCATCGAGCCGAAGGCGAAGGGAGACGAGGACAAGATCTCGACCGCCCTGCACAAGTTGATCGAGGAGGACCCCTCGCTCCATTTCCAGCGGGACGAGCAGACCAAGGAGTTCCACCTCGCGGGCGCCTCGCAGCTTCACGTCGAGATCGCCGTCGCGCGGCTGAAGAAACGCTACGGCGTCGAGGTCATCCTGCATCCGCCGAAGGTGCCCTACCGGGAGACCATCACCCGCAAGGCCGAGGCCCACGGCCGCCACAAGAAGCAGACGGGAGGCCACGGCCAGTTCGCGGACTGCAAGATCCGCGTCGAGCCCCTGCCGCGCGGCTCCGACTTCGAATTCGTGGACGACATCTACGGCGGCGCCATCCCGAGGAACTTCATCCCGGCCGTCGAGAAGGGGATCCAGGAGGTGCGGCGCAAGGGATACCTCGCCGGGTATCCGATGGTGGATTTCCGCGTGATCCTCTACGACGGCCAGTACCACGACGTGGACTCTTCCGAGCTGGCGTTCAAGCTCGCCGGAGCTCTCGCCTACAAGGAGGCGATGGAGAAAGCCAGGCCGACGCTGCTCGAGCCGATCATGAACGTGGAGGTTTCCGCGCCCAATGAGTATGTCGGGGACCTGATGGGAGACCTCTCCTCGCGGCGCGGCCACGTCCAGGGCATGGAGACCGGCGTGGACGACACGATCATCCGCGCCCAGGCTCCCATGGGGGAAATGCTGACCTACGGCGCGCAGCTACGGTCGATCACTCAGGGGCGCGGCTCCTTCCACCTGGAGTTCTCCCACTACGCTGAGGTCCCGCACGCCAGCCAGGAGAAGATCATCGCCCAGTCCAAGGCGGGCAAGGCCGCCGCGGAAAACGCCTAGAGTCTCGAGGCGGCCGCCTCATCGAGAAGCCAGAGCAACGTTCCATGCCGGGGCGCGACGGCCGACGCCGGCAGATCCCGCCAGCCGCGCTGCTTCTTGAGGATCTTCCCGGCCGGATCGGCCTTCGCGGATCCCGACACGAGAAAGACAACCCTGCGGGCCGCGTTGATGGCCCGGTAGGTCAGAGTCAGGCGCCATTCCGAGAGCTGCGGAACGAAGTTGGCGGCCGCCAGGCGCCGCTCTTCCGCCAGGGCCGCGGTGCGAGGAAAGAGAGAGGCGGTATGGCCATCCTCCCCCAGGCCGAGAAGCACGAGATCCAACCGCGCCGGCCGGCCTCGAAACTCCTTCCGCAGGATTTCCCCGTAGGAGCGGGCCGCGGGCGCCGGCTCTTGCTCCCCCTTCATTCGAAAAATCTGGCCCTCCGGGATTCGCAGGGGCCGGAGAAACGATTCCCGCGCCATTCGATAGTTGGATCTCTCGTGATCCGGCGGCACGCAGCGCTCGTCTCCCCAGAAGAAGCGGACCCGCTCCCAGCGGATCGCGCGGCGGTACGGGGCTCGCGTCAGACGCCGGTAGAGCGCTCGCGGCGTCGAGCCGCCGGCCAGGACGACGCGGAAGACCCCGCGGTCGGAGAGGGCGTCGCTGGCGGCGCGGGCAAACTCGCGGGCGCCGGCCTCCGCAAGATCCTCCGCGCCGGGAAGGACGTGGATCTCGAACGAAGAGGGCGCCGGATCAGGAAGGGTTGTTGGCAAAGGTGACACCCCGTCTCCCATTGGGGGAGGGAGAAGGCCCAGGGTCCCTATCACCTGACACCTGACACCAGCACCTCTCAGAGAGTCCGCCAGCGTCTTCCCTCGCGTTCAAGGAACGCGTCGGCGGCTTCGGGTCCCCAGGTTCCGGAGGCGTAGTTGGGAAAGTCGGCGGACGGCTTCTTCTCCCAGGCGTTCAGGATCGGCATCACGACCTGCCAGGCGTGCTCGACCTCGTCGCCGCGCGTGAAGAGCGTCTGGTCTCCGTGAGTGATGTCGAGCAGGAGCCGCTCGTATCCTCCCTGGATCGGCGCGCCCAGCTTCGAGTAGGGAAAGTCCATGTAGACGGATTGCACCTGCAGCCGGGTGCCGGGGATCTTCGCGACGAACTTCAGGGACACCCCCTCGTTGGGCTGGATGCGCAGGCGCAGGACGTTGGGGTTCAGCGTCCCGGCCGCGCTGGAAAAGAGCGGGTGCGGCACTCTCTTGAACTCGATCGCGATCTCGGAGACCCTCTCCGCCAGCCTCTTGCCCGAGCGGACGTAGAACGGGACGCCCGCCCATCTCCAGTTGTCGATCGCGAACCGGACGGCCGCGTAGGTGGCGGTCCCGGAGTCCGGCCTCACCTTCTCCTCGGATCGGTACCCGGGCACCGTCTTGCCTCCGACGACCCCGGGGCCATACTGCCCGCGCACCGCCCAATCGTCGATGTCTTCCTCGCGGAACGGCCGGATCGACTGGAGGACCTTGACCTTCTCCGCGCGCACGGCGTCCGCCTCGAAGGCGACCGGAGGCTCCATCGCCGTCAGGCAGAGCAACTGGAGCAGGTGATTCTGGAACATGTCGCGAACGACGCCCGCTTGCTCGTAATAGCCGGCCCGGTGCTCCACGCCGACGGACTCCGCGACGGCGATCTGAACGTGATCCACGTACCGGTTGTTCCAGAGAGGCTCCAGGATGCCGTTGGCGAAGCGCAGCACGAAGATGTTCTGGACCGTCTCCTTCCCGAGGTAGTGGTCGATGCGGTAGATCTGCCGCTCGGCGAAGACCGTCGCCAGTTCCGCGTTCAACCGGCGCCCGGAATCGAGATCGTGGCCGAAGGGCTTTTCCACGACCACGCGCGCCCAGCCTCTCTCCGGCCTGGCCAGCCCGCTGTCTCCCAGGAACTTCACGATCATCGGATCGGCTTCGGGAGGCGTCGCCAGGTAGAAGATCCGGTTGCGGTTGGACTCGCGCTTCTCCTCGATCGCCTCGAGGGCGGATTTCAGCTTCTCGTAGAGGGCCGGGTCGCCGAAGTCCCCCGCGATGTATTGAATGGTCGCCGGGAGATCACCCGGCCTTCCCTGCGCGGGCGGCGTGAACTCCCGGGCGCCTTCTTCCAGGTACTTGCGAAACTCGAGGTCCTCGTAGGGCGTCCGGGCGAGTCCGATGATGGCAAAGTCCGGCGAGATCGCGCCGTCGCGCGACAGATGGGCGATGGCCGGGGCGAGCAGCCGGCGCGTCAGGTCTCCCGACGCGCCGAAGATCACGAAGGTGCAGGGGGGACGGATCTTCTCTTCGGCGTCTCCCTCTCCCTGCCCGGCCGGCGCGACCGGCGGCTCCTCGATCGCGGCGGAGGTTTCTCTCATTCCGGTTTCACCGCGTGTCCACCGAACTGGTTGCGCAGCGCCGCGATGATCTTCGCGGAGAAGGATTCCTTCTGCCGGGACGAGAAGCGCGCGAAGAGCGCGTCGGCGAGGGCCGGCACCGGAACCGCGCGCTCGATCGCTTCGTGGAGCGTCCACCGCCCTTCTCCCGAGTCCTCGACATAGCCGCGGATGTCCTTGAGCCCGGGGTCCTGCTGGAGGGCCCGCACGAGCAGGTCGAGCAGCCACGAGCGGACCACGGAAGCATGGGTCCAGAGCCGGGCGACCTGGAGCAGATCCAGGTCGTAGCCGGAGGCCTGGAGCATCTCGAATCCTTCCCCGTAACCCTGGAGCATCGAGTACTCGATCGCGTTGTGCACCATCTTGACGTAGTGGCCGGCGCCCGCCGGCCCGACGTGAGCGAAGCCGTCCTTCGGCGCGAGCGTTGCCAGGGCGGGCTCGACCATCCGGAAGTGTTCCGCCTTCCCGCCGACCATCAGGCAATAGCCGTTCTTCAAGCCCCAGACGCCGCCGGACGTGCCGGAATCCAGGAACCCGATGCCGCGGCCGGCGAGGTCGCAGGCGTGGCGCGCCGAATCGGAGAAGCGGGAATTTCCGCCGTCCAC
Source organism: uncultured Acidobacteriota bacterium (assembly GCA_963837495.1). Taxonomy (GTDB): domain Bacteria; phylum Acidobacteriota; class Thermoanaerobaculia; order UBA5066; family Gp7-AA6; genus JAWOLE01. The sequence goes on from CAWINF010000003.1 coordinate 828,814, forward strand.
GACGACATCGTCGGCGGAGAGCAACCCGGACAGCCGCGCGATGGTCTCCTCGACGGGCTTGCCGGCGGGGATCATCAGCCAGACGACCCGCGGCCGCTCGAGCTTCCCCGCCAGTTCCTCGAGCGAGCGCGCGCCGGCGGCTCCGCGCGATTCCGCCTGGCGGATCGAGTCTTCGCTGCGGGCGTACGCGACGACCTGGTGCCCGCCCTGCAGCAGGCGTTCGACCATGTTCCCGCCCATCTTCCCGAGTCCGACGAATCCGAGTTTCATGATTTCCTTTCTTTGGAGCCGGGAGTCGAGATTAGAGAGTCGGGAGGCGCGAGGGTCCGGGTCACGGCCGCCTCGAGGGCGTCGATCCCCGAGGGGACGGCGCCGAGATGAACTCTCAGAGCGCGGCGTCCCCGCGACTTCAGTGCCGCGAGGTCGCCGGCGGCCTGAGCCGCTATCACGTCGCCGAAGGAATAAGGCTTCCCCGGGATTGAGACGTCCGACGGCGCGGACGACGTGATCTGGAGGAAGACGCCGGTGTCCGGGCCCCCCTTGTGGAGCTGCCCGGTCGAATGAAGGAACCGCGGGCCGAACCCGAGCGTCGTGGCGACTCCCCTCGCGTCGCGCACGCGGGAGCGAATGCGGTTGAGCTTTTCCTCGCTCTCCGCGGACGGCGGAACATAGGCCATGATCGCGAAGTAGTCTCCCGGACGGATCGATCGCAGCAGCGCGCCGAGGGCTTCCTCGTCGAGGGATTCTTCGACTTTCGACGTTCGAGCCGCGACTCCCGGCTTCCCCGAAAGAATCTCGTTGGTCCGGTCCTTGGCCTCCTGCACGTTGGGTTGATCGAAGGGATTGATGCCGAGAAGCCTTCCCGCCACCGCGGTCGCGAACTCCCAGAGGAACATCTCGGCGCCCAGGTCCAGGGCGTCTTCGACCTCGAAGCGCGCCGCCGGATGCCGCGCTCGCGCGAGAGGCTCGATCGCCCGATCGATCTCCCGCCCGCCGGCGCGCTGGATCCCCGCAAAGAAGCGGTCCTTCCCGTACACGGCCGGCGGCCCGGGGAGTTCTCCTTCGACGGGCAGAATGCCCTTGCCTTCCTTGCCGGTGCTCTCCGCGATCAGCTGCTCGATCCACATGCCGAAGCGGGGAACGGGCGGGCCGACGAAGAAGGTCAGCTTGTCGCGCCCCGCGAGCGCGGCGGACCCGATCGCCGCCCCGAGCCGCAGGCCCGGGTTGTCCTCCCCTTCGTTGCGGCAGCGCCGTGCCATCGTTCGAGCCCGGCGCAGCATCTCCGCCACGTCCGCGCCGGCGAGCGCGGCGGGGACGAGGCCGAAATTGGAGAGCGCGGAATAACGGCCCCCGATCCTGGGGTCGCCGGGAAAGATCCGCCGCACCTTTCTCCGCGTGGCCTCTTTTTCGAGAGCGGAGCCGGGGTCGGTGATGACGACGAACCGGTCTCCGGCTTCCCGGCCCGACTCCCGCTCCACGCGGCCGTAGAAATAATCGAAGAAGATATTGGGCTCGAGCGTGGAGCCGGACTTCGAAGACACGACGAAGAGCGTGCGCTCCGGGTCTCCCCCGCCCGCGATCTCCAACACGGCCGAGGGGTCGGTCGAATCCAGCACCTGGAGGAGCGGATGCCCGGGGCGGCGCCCGAACGAGTCCGCGAACACGAGCGGGGCGAGACTCGAGCCTCCCATCCCGAGCACGATGACTCGGTCGGTCCCGGCGATCGCCTCCCGGACGAAACTCGCGAGCTCCGGCAGGGTCGGCTCCATGCGCTCGGCGGTCGTGAGCCAGCCGAGCGCGCTCGCGATCGCCTGCCGGCCGCTCTCCCCCGCCTTCCAGAACGAGGCGTCCTCCGCCCAGATCCTGGCCGCCGCCCGGTCCTTTAAAAGCGCTTCGAGCGCGTCGCGGTAGGGGCCCTCGCTGCCCGAAAGCTCGAGTCTCAGGCGACCCTCACGGCCTTTTCCTTCTCCTGGAGCGCCTTCAGAAGCGTGTCGAAGGAATCCGAGAACTTCTTGACCCCTTCCTCTTCCAGCTCCCGGAAGATCCGATCCTCGTCGATGCCGAGGCGCTCCAGGCCCCGGAAGACCTCCCGGGCCCCCGCCAGGTCCTCGCGGATGCGCACCTTCGGATCGCCGTGGTCCCGGTAGGCCTCCAGGGTCTCGGGAGGAATCGTGTCCACCGAGTCCGGCGCCGCCAGCGCCTCGACGTAGTAGAGGTCGGGGTAGGCCGGGTCCTTCGTGGAGGTCGAAGCCCAGAGCGGCCGCTGGAGGGCGACGCCTTTCTTCTTCAACGCGGCGAACCGCGCCGCCTTGAAGGTCTCCTCGAAGGCCGTGTAGGCGATTCGCGCGTTGGCGATTCCGAGCTTGCCCCGGAGCCTCCGGGCGAGCTCGCGATCCGACGGGGACGACGCCTCGTTCTTCGCCTTCGCGTCGAGCTTCTTGTCGGCGTTGGTGTCCACGCGGCTGACGAAGAAGCTCGCGACCGAGCGCAGGGCCGCGACGGCCTTGCCCGACGCGACGCGCTCCTCCATGGCCGAGAGATACGCCTCCATGACCTCGCGATAGCGCGGGACCGAGAAGAGAAGGGTGATGTTGATGTTGATCCCCTCGGAGAGACACTGCCGGATCGCGGGAATTCCCGGGCCCGTCGCCGGGATCTTGACCATGACGTTGGGCCGGGCGCACTCCTTCCAGAGACGCCGCGCCTCCAGGATCGAGCCCTGCGTGTCGAGCGCCAGGCGGGGTCCCACCTCGATCGAGACGAAGCCGTCATCGCCCTTCTTCTCCTCGTACACCGGCCGGAAGATGTCGGCCGCGTGCTGCACGTCGGAAACCGCCAGGCCCTCGAAGATTCCGGCCGTCGTCTTTCCCTCCCCCGCGAGCCGGCGGATCTCTTCGTCGTAGAGATCGGTCTCGGCGATGGCCTTCTGAAAGATCGTGGGGTTCGAAGTCATCCCCGAGAGCCCGTCTTCGCGGATGAGCTTCTCGAGCCCGCCGCCCGTCAACAGATCGCGGCGAATGTAGTCGTACCAGACGCTCTGCCCCAGATCCTCGAGTCTCCGGATCGGATTGCCGCTCATGCGAGCCTCTCCTGTTCCCGATCGAAGGCGCCCTGGCGGGCCTCTTCTTCGATCGCCCTGATCTTGCCGACCCGGCGAACGTGCCGTTCGGCGCCGGAAAACTTCGCCGCGAGAAACGCGCGCAGGACCTCCTGCGCCAGGGCCGGGCCGATGACCCGCGCTCCCAGGCAGAGGACGTTCATGTCGTCGTCCTCCACCCCCTGCCGCGCCGAGAACGTGTCGTGGCAGAGGGCGGCGCGGATCCCGGGGACCTTGTTGGCCGCGACGCTGGCCCCCACGCCGCTGCCGCAGACGAGGATGCCCCGTTCGCAGGCGCCCGAGACGACTCTCTCCGCGACCCGCCGGGAGAAGTCGGGATAATCGGATGGACTGGCATCGCAGGCGCCCACATCCTCGACGTGATGTCCCGCGGCCGCGAGAAGCGCCGCGACCTCCGTCTTCATCGCGAAGCCCGCGTGGTCGGCGCCGACCGCGATCTTCACAGCAACGCCTTCGCCCGCTTGACCACGTTTTCCACGTTGAAGCCGAGCTCCTTCAGAACCGTCTCGCCCGGCGCGGAGGCACCGTACCGGTCGAGGCCGACAGAATCCCCGCCGTCGCCCACGTACCTCTTCCAGCCGAGCGAGGCCCCCGCCTCGACCGCGAGACGCGCCGGGACCGAGCCGGGCAGCACCCCCTCACGATATTCGAGCGGCTGGCGGTCGAAGAGCTCCCAGGAGGGCATGGACACGACGCGCGTCGGGATTCCCTCGCCTTCGAGCTTGTCCCGAGCCTCAAGCGTCAGAGCGACCTCCGAGCCCGACGCGATGAGGATCAGGCGCGGGAGGCTGGCCGACGCCTCGGCGAGAACGTACGCACCCTTCGACAAACTATCGGCCGCCGCGTACTCGCGGCGGTCGATCACCGGAAGCTTCTGCCGGGAAAAGACGAGGCCAACCGGTCCCTCGCGGTGCTCGATCGCCGTCCGCCAGGCTTCCCTCGCCTCGCTGGCATCGGCGGGACGGATCAGAGTGAATCCGGGCATCGCCCGCAGCGACATGAGGTGCTCGACGGGCTGGTGCGTGGGGCCGTCCTCGCCGAGCCCGATCGAGTCGTGCGTCCAGACGAAGATCACGGGCAGCTCGTTCAACGCCGCCAGCCGCACCGACGGCCTCATGTAATCGGAGAAACAGAAGAAGGTCGCGACGAACGGCCGGACGCCGCCGTGGTACGCCATGCCGTTGGCGATCCCCGCCATCGCGTGCTCCCGCACGCCGAAATGGAAGTTGCGCCCGGCTCCCGTCTGGCCGTCGAAGTCTCCGTCTCCTTTCAGCGGCGTGTTCGTCGAGACGCCGAGGTCCGCGTCGCCCCCGATCAGCTCCGGCAGCCTCTTCGCGATCATGTTCTCGACTTTTCCCGCCGCCGTCCGCGTGGCTTCTTTCTCGCCCGTCTTGAAAGCCGGCAGGTCAGCGTCCCATCCATCGGGCAGGCCGCCCGCGAGCCGCCGGCGCCATTCCGAGGCAAGCTCCGGGAATTCCTTCTCGTACGCGGAGAAGCGTCTCTCCCACTCCTGCTGCCACTGCCTTCCGCGCTCGACCGCCGTCCGGAAATGGGCGAGAGCGTCCGGCGGCACGAAGAAGGGCTCGTCCCATTCCCAGCCGAGGGACTTCTTGGTGAGGACGACTTCTTCCTGGCCGAGCGGGCTTCCGTGCGCTTCGGAGGTGCCCGCCTTGTGCGGAGAACCGTACCCGAGAGTGGTGTGAATGATGATGATCGTAGGCCGGTTCTTCTCCCGCAGCGCCTCCCCGATCGCGCCGTCGATCGCGTCCAGATCGGTGTTGCCGTCCTGGACCTTCAAGACCTGCCATCCGTAGGCCTCGTACCGGCGTCCGACGTCCTCGGTAAAAGCCATCGAGGCGGGACCGTCCAGCGTGACCTGGTTGGCGTCGTAGAGAAAAGTCAGTTTCCCCAGGCGAAGGTGCCCGGCGAGCGACGAGGCCTCGCCGGAAATGCCCTCCATCAGGTCGCCGTCGGAGACGAGGGCGAAGGTCCTGTGATTGACGACTTCGTGCCCGGGACGGTTGAAACGCGCGGCCAGGGCCCGCTCGGCGATGGCCATCCCGATGGCATTGGCAGTCCCCTGCCCGAGAGGGCCTGTCGTGGCTTCGACGCCCGGCGTGAGAAGCCACTCGGGGTGGCCGGGAGTGCGGCTTCCCCACTGCCGGAAGGCCTTCAGGTCCTCCATCGTCAGGTCGTAGCCGGTCAGATGGAGAAGGCAGTAGAGCAGCATGCAGCCATGGCCGGCCGACAGGACGAACCGGTCGCGATCGGGCCACTCGGGGTCGCCGGGGTTGTGCTTCAGGTGCCGCTGCCAGAGGACATAGGCCATCGGCGCGGCGTCCAGGGGAAGCCCGGGGTGTCCGGACTCGGCCTTCTGGACGGCATCGATCGCGAGGGTGCGGATCGTGTCCACGCACAGCTCCTCGACGGACTTACGGACGGTGCTCACGTCCTCCCTCTCATGCCATCTCTCTGCGGCCGGCCTTCGAATCTTATTACGCCGCGATGCTTCGTAATCATCGGGTCTCCTTGTTGTCGGGGTTCAAGACGCGTGCCGAAACTCGAGGCCCCGCCGCAACCCGCAATCTGAGAGAATCCATCGCCACAGGTGGAAGCCGTGCCGGATGACGCCGAGGACGCGCGGAGGACTCGCGGCCCGCTCGAGTGGGCGGGCGAGGACCTCGCCGCCGGTGATCTCCGCTCCTCCCTGGAGTGGCTGGAGACCGACGGCCTCGGCGGATATGCGTGCGGCACCGCGGGAGGATCGAGCCTTCGCCGGTACCATGGCTGGTACGGGCCGAGCTCCTCCCCCACGCGCCGCTCGCCGCTCGTGGCCGGTTGCGAGGAGTTTGTCTGGTGCGGCGGGGACGAGATGGCGATCTCCCGCCCGATGCGAGCAGACGAGGCGCCTCGAGACGAGAGCCCTCTCGTCCGGTTTGCTCTCGATCCCTTTCCGACCTGGTGGTACCGGACCGGGAGCTTCTTCCTCGAGCGATCGCTCTGCCTCGTGCGCGGCCGCTCGATCGCGATCGCTCGGTACGCCAACCGCGCCTCCCGCTCGATCGGAATCCGGGTGTGTCCGCTCCTCCGCGCCGGCGCCCGGCCGTCCGAGGCGCGAGAGGCGGGGGAAGATCCCAACATCGAGATCCTCGGAGAACACGCCTGGATCCGTTCCCTGCCCGGCCCGGAACGCCTCTTCGTGCGCGGAACGGGAACGTGCGCGGTCGAAGCCGTGAGACTCCTCCCCGACGCGGCCGAGCGCGCGGAGGACGCCGGCGATCCGCTGTCGGCGCCTCTCGCGTGGAACTGGATCCTGGGCCCCGGGGAAGAGTGCTTCCTCGTCTTTTCCGTCGACGAGGTCGGGACCGATCCGGCGCAACTCATGGAAGCGGAGCGACGACGACGCCAGACCGTCGAGCCGACGGAGGACCCGATCTTCGACGAACTCGCCCGCCGCGCGGAGGTGTTCCTCGTGGACGGAGACGACGGGGACTGCGCGATCGTCGGAGGATATCCGGAGTCTGCCGAGACCGGAAGGGACGGCATGATCTCGGTTTCGGGCCTGGCGCTCGCGACCGCGCGTTACGCGGCCGCCGCCCGGGCCGTGAGCGCAACGGGCGCGCGGCTTCACGAGGGCATCCTCCCCGCCGACCCGGCGGATCCCGACAGCGTGTCGGTCCCCTCGGACTTCACCTCGAGCGACTCTCCGCTCTGGTTCGTGCTCGCCGTCGAGTGGTTCACCCGCGCCCGGCGCGAGCAGGGCCGCCCGACTCTCCTGCTCGGAGCAGTCCGGTCGGTCCTGTCGGCCTATCGCGAAGGGAAACGGCCGGGAATCGCCGTGGGCCCGGACGGGCTGATAAGCGCGTTCTGTCCCGGTCTGCCTCTGACCTGGATGAACGCGATGGCGGAAGAGGAACCCGTGACGCCGCGCTACGGAAGGACCGTCGAGGTCAACGCGCTCTGGCATGCGGCGCTCAAGGCCGCCGCCCGGCTGGAGAGGCTCGCGGAGGAGAGCGGGCGCGCGCGGGAGCTCGAATCCGAGGCGTGGCACGTGGGGAGGCGCTTCAACGACGTGTTCTGGTCGGAAAACGACGGATACCTGTACGACGTCGTCGGTCCGGATGGTTCCGACTCCAGCCTTCGGCCCAATCAGATCTTCGCCGTCTCGCTCTCGAAGGACCTGTTGCCTCCCCACCGCGCCCGAACGGTGTACGAAGCCGTGCGGGATCGGCTGCTCACTCCCTTTGGCCTGCGGACGCTCGATCCCCGCGACCCGCGTTACCGGGGACGCTGCGAAGGGTCGCCGCGCGAACGCGCCCTGGCGCTCCACCAGGGAACGGCATGGCCCTGGCTGCTCGGGGCCTTTGCCGACGCCCATTTCCGGGTGCTGGGACTCAGCGCCGAGACCCGCGGCTCCTTGCGCGCCTGGCTGGAGAGACTGAAGGCGCACATTCGGGAGGCCGGTGTCGGCTCGATCTCGCAGGTCTTCGACGGAGACGAGCCGCATACGCCGCGAGGCTGCTTCGCGGAGGCCCGCAGCGTCGCCGAGATCGCACGCGTGCTCTACACGTATCTGAAAACGGCTTCCTGACTCGTTCCAGCCCGCGGCCCGCGCCGCGCCGGAAGGCTACCGCGCCCTGACCTCGAACTCGCCGGAGGACTCGGCGGTCTTCCGGGAGCGGTCCGTGACTTTCACGCGCAGGGCGTAGCGGCCAGGCTCGAGCCCCTCCGGCTTGAAGGAGAGCAGCAGGTTCCTGGCGCCGCCGCGCTCCCGGTCCGAGCGGCGCAACACCTGGATGTCCGCCTTGCGCGGCTTTCCATCCGGGCCGAGAATCTCGGGAGCGACCTGGAGCGGGTCGGATCCGGGAGCGAAGTTGTACGTCATGACGGCGACCTGCGCCACGGACCCGCCGGCGACGACGGGCAGCGCCGAGGGAATGAAGGACTCTCCCGCGATGGCGAACGGATACTCCAGCGGCCCCGCGGAGGAGTTGGGCCTCGGGTTCGTCTTGACCATCGCCCAGGGAGCGCCCGGCTCCTGGAGGAAAAAGGAGTTGACGGTCGGAGCGCCTCCGGGCGTCGAGGGAACCGTCAGGGCGGCCGTGGAGAGCGCGGAGCGCCCGGTGAAAGCGTTGCGCACGAGCGTGCGCAGGGTGTACTCCCCGGGAGGAAGGAAGAGCGTCCCGTAGTACTTGATCCCTCCGGTCTCGAGCTTCGCGCGGGCGAGCTTCAAATCGAGCGTGATCTCCTGCGTCAGGTAATCCGTCAGGACTCCTCGGGAATCGCTGGCGTACGCATAGACGAGGACCCCGGTGACATCGCTCGTGTCCCCTTCGAGGAGCGCCTTGCCCGGGATCTCCAGGATCACGGGGACCTGAGCCACTTTCCCGGTGGAAGCGAACGGCGCCGCGAGCATGCGCACCGGCAGTTGAGACAGGCCGCCGCCCCCCGACAGGAGATCCCCGGAGGCGAGCACCCGCTCCATCGGCGTCAGGTTCCGGTAGGGCTTGGGCTCGTAGTAGCCCGAGCGCGCGGCGATCTTGGAAACCGGCACCCGGACCTTGACCTTCAGCTCGTGGAAGGTGCCGGGTTTGGATGTCTCCCTGGGCTGAAAGGCGAGGACGTACACGATGTCCGTGCGCTCGATCAGCTGCTTGAGATCGCCGGAAAGCTGGTTGGCGTTGCGGATGAAATCCCCGTTGGTCTCTCTGGCCATGGTGAAGAGCGCGTCGCCTCCGCTCGCGGCCCGGCGGGTCACCTCCCCCTCCGCGCGCAGCCCGCTGATGTCAATCGTGTCGAGAACGACGTCCGCGCGGCGAAAACCCGACAGGGCGCTCTCGAGAACGCCCCGCGTCGCCGAGCTGCCGAATCGGGCGTCGCTGTCGATTTTCCAGGTCTGCCCGGCGATCGAGGACTCGGCGGCGGTGTCCTGGGTCGGGTCGATCTGGCCCAGGGGCTTTGCGGTCTGCCCGGCGTTGCCCATCAACATCCGGCTCTCGAACCCTTCGGAGAAGAGGAGGACGTACTTGCGGCCGCGCACGGAATTCAGGACCTGCGCGATCTGGCCGAGCGAGCCCATGTGCGTGGCGATCCGCCCGCGCTCACGCTGGTCGCTGGCGCTCTGCTGCATCCGTCCAAGATCCGCGAAGTACTCCCGGAGGGCCTGCTCCTTGGGGTCGTTGGATGCGGCCGCTCCTTCTTGCAGTCCTCCGGGCTGCACGAAAGCGAACGAGAGCGGATCGCTCGCCCGCACTTCCGACTTGATCAGGCCGAGCGTGCCGATGGCGTGGCGAAGCTGCACGCGATCCGCCGTGAAGTTCTCCACGAGCTTCCAGCCGTTCTCGATCGAAATGGTCGCGACTCCCGCGAGGTCGGTCGGCCCCATCCCGCTCTCCACGAAGGAGCGCGCTCCATCCCGCGCCCGAATCAGGGCCGACGGGCTCGCGTAGGAGAGATCGAAGACGAGGAGCCAGTGCCTCCGGGCCGCGGCCGGCGGGGCTTCGAGGAAGGGACTCCTGGCCTCCGGCGCGGGCGGACGCAGATTCGCGACCTCGAAGCCGGTGATCTCCTGTTTCTTACCGTTGTCGTAGAGCTCGAAGTCCGCCGCCGTCAGGCCCGCGAGCGGCTTGCCGTCCTTCCCCAGGACGTTGACGGGTACCTCGACGACCGTGACGGTCGCCTTCTCCTGAACGACGCCGGCGCCCTGCTTCTGAGCCGCCGCGGGAACGCCGGCGAGCGCGAGGGCGAGAAAGAGCACGATCCGGGAACCGGGACGAATGTCATGCATGGGATTGCTCAACCCGGATTATTCTTCAGGAAGGATCCCGTTTCAATGGCATCGAGGAGCCGGTTTCTCCGATGAGGATGAGGTAGCTTTCTTTCGTGCAACGCAAGACCGTCGTTCTCGTGATCTGCGACGGCTGGGGAGAGGCGCCCTCCTCGCCGGGCAACGCCATTACGCTCGCCGGCACTCCGACCTTCGACGCGTGGCGCCGGCGGTGTCCCTGGACGACGCTCGAAGCCTCGGGAGAGGCGGTCGGACTTCCGGCGGGCCTCATGGGCAATTCGGAGGTGGGTCACCTGAACCTGGGAGCCGGCCGGGTCGTTCCGCAGGATCTGATGAGGATCGACCGGGCTCTCGCGGATGGGTCGTTCTTCGAGAACCCGGCGCTCCTCGAGGCGATGGAGCAGGCCGGGCGCCCGGGCGCCGCTTTGCATCTTGCGGGCCTCGTCTCCGACGGCGGCGTCCACTCGCAGGAACGCCACCTCTTTGGTCTTCTCGCCATGGCCGAAAGACACCGGGTTGCGCGCGTCATCGTGCACGCCTTCACCGACGGACGCGACACTCCGCCGCGGTCCGCGCTGCGCTACATCCAGAATCTGGAGGACGTGCTGGGCAGGACGGGCGGGGAGATCGGCACGGTGACGGGCCGCTACTACGCCATGGACCGGGATGCGCGATGGGACCGCGTGGCCAAGGCCTCTGCGGCGCTCACACGCGGCGACGGCGAGAGGGCAGCGAGCGCCCGGGAAGCGGTGGAGAACGCCTACTCCCGTGGAGAAAACGACGAGTTCATCCGGCCGACGGTCATCACACGCCCGGAGAGGCCGTCCCGCAGGATTTCCGAGGGAGACGCCGTCATCTTCTTCAACTTCCGCGCCGATCGCGCGAGGCAGCTCACACGCGCGCTGACCGAGCCGGATTTCTCGGAGTTCGACCGCGGCGATCTCCTCAAGCTCAAGTTCGTGTGCTTCACGCGATACAAGAAGGAGTTCACCCTTCCCGTGGCTTTTCCTCCGCTCGTGCTCGAGCAAATCCTGGCCGCGGCGTGGGCGGAGCATGGCATCAAGAACCTGCGCGTGGCGGAAACGGAGAAGTACGCCCATGTGACCTACTTCTTCAACGGGGGCGTCGAAAAGGCCTTCGAGGGAGAGGAGCGCCTGCTGGTGCCCTCCTGGCGCGGAGCCACGTACGACCTCCACCCGGAGATGAGCGCGGCAGAGATCACGCGGGAGGCGGCCGCCGCCATCGAAGGCAAAGCCTTCGGTGCGCTCGTCGTCAACTTCGCCAACGCGGACATGGTCGGACACACGGGGAAGATCCCGGAGACAGTCAAGGCGATCGAGACGCTCGACGCCTGCTTCGCCGGACTGGAAGCCGCCTGCGAGCGGTCGGGCGCGCTTCTCCTCATGACCGCCGACCACGGGAACGCCGAGCAGATGCTGGACCCGAAAACGGGCCAACCCCACACCGCCCACACCACGAACCCGGTCCCGTTCATCCTCGTCAACGGCGGCGCACGCCCCCTGCGCTCGGGCGGCATCCTGGCCGACGTCGCGCCGACGATCCTCTCCCTTCAAGGTTTGCCAGTGCCGAAGGAGATGACGGGGCGGGATCTCCGAGAGCCGTAAAACGTTAAACGCAAAACGTGAAACGTCGCCAAGCGGATCGGCTTCGTCTTACGTTCTACGTCTTCCGTTTCACGTATCAGGGGACGTCGAACGTCGCGGAAGACTCGGAGGTCTTGCCCGTCCTGGCGTCCCGCAGGTTGACGATCAGAGCGTAGCGGCCCGGGTCGAGTCCGGAGGGGCGGAACTCGAGCAGGAGCTTGCGCGCGCTTTCACGCTCCGCGTCGGAGGCCTTCAGCAGTTTCAGATCCATCTTGCCGTGCTGCTGTCCGTCCACGCCCAGAATCCGGCCGTTGTAACCGAGGGCTTCGGCCTCCGGCGGGAAGTTGTAGGCGATCAGGCAGACGCGGGTTTTCTCCCCGTTCTTGATTCCGGCGAGCGCCGTCGGAACGAAAGAGTCCCCGCTGATGGCGAACGGGTACTCGGCCGCGGCTTCCGCTCCGGTGCGCGGCTTGCCCTTCACCATGATCCATTGCCTCCCCTCCTCGAGGAAGAGCGGGGGCAAGGCCAGGGGCTCGGTGCCGGCCGGCACCTTGACCGGAGTCACGCTCACGCCGAAGCGTCCCGTCTCGTTGTCGCGCACGAGGGTGCGCAGTGTGTAGTCGCCCGGCGCCAGGTTGAGCAGCCCGTAGTACTTGATGCCTCCATGGGCCAGCGCCGCCGCCGCCTTGGAGAGTTCGATCCCGATGGGCTGCACCAGATAGTCGTGGGTCCTTCCCTGGCGGTCGATCGCGTACACGAAGATGTCCACGTTCATGCTGGGAGAATCGTGGTTGGCGAGCAACCGGTCTCCGGGGATCTCCACGATCACCGGAACGCGCGAGAGACCGTCGCGCGCCGGCAGCGGGGCCGCCAGGACCCACGTGGGAATGTCGGTCCTGGGAAGAGCGGCGGTGATCGCCGCGGATTGCGCCAGCGTCTTCTCGATCGGGCTCAGGGTCTTCTGTGATTTCGGCTCGTAGTAGCCGGTGCGGTGGGAGACCCGGTAGTTCCCCTTCACCTTGACCTTGATCGGATGGAACTTCCCGTTCTCGGGGATGCGCACCGGCTGGAAGGCGAGAACATAGATCAGCCCCGTGCGTTCCAGCAGCTTGTCGAAGGAGTTTCCGAGGTCGTTCCCGTTCTTCAGGAACTCGCCGCCGGTTTGGTCGGAGAAGTAGAAGAGCGCCTCCTGCCCGTTGATCGTGCTGTAGACGCTCCCGGCAGGATCGGACGCGGCGCGCAGGCCCCCGATGTCGATCGCGTGGATGATGCAGTCGGAACGGTTGAACAGAGCCAGGGCTCCCTGCATCTTCTGCTGAAGCCCGGAGTTACCGAACCGGGTGTCCGAGTCCACCTTCCAGGACTGGCCGCGGAGGACCCATTCGGCTTCCGTGGCTCCTCCCCCTTCCATTGTCGAGCCGGAAAGCTCCCGGCTGTCGAATCCCTCCGAGAGATAGAGGATGTGTTTGCGCCCCGGGACCGCGTCGAGAGCCCGCGCCATCTTGGCGAAGGAGTCGAGCAGCCGGATGACGCGATCGCGATACATCGCGCGCTGGCTCCTGGCGCGCATCACCTGCATGTTCTCGAGAGCATCCTGAAGAATGCTGTCGGCCTGGTTGACGGCGGAGCCGGCGCTGGTCAAATAGGCAAACCCGGACGAGTTGCTCTGGGACGGTTCGGTGATGACGAGACTCAGCGGGTCGGGTTTTCTTTCCGCCAGGGTCGGGAAGCCGAGCGTGTCGATGGCCGCGGCGAGTTGGGCGCGGTCGCCGGAGAAGGTCACGAGCAGCCGCAGCCCGTGCTCGATCGAATACGTCGCGACGGCCGCCAGGTCCAGGTCTTTCATACGATTCACGACGAAGTCCCGCGCGGCGCGTCTCGCGTTGACGATGCCCGAGGGGGACCCGAAAGAGAGATCAAAGAGGATCAGGAAGTGGCGCCGCGCCGCGGGATGGATCGGCGCGTCTTCGGCCGGCGGCGGCACGACAGTTCCGCGCTCGTCGAGCACGTCGAAGCCCGTAATCGTCTGCTTCTTCCCGTCGTCGTAGACCTCGAAGTCATCGGCGGTCAGGTTTTCGACGGGCTGTCCGTCCTTGTCGGTGACGTTGACGGGCACCTCGATCAACGTGACCCTCGCCTCTTCCCGCACGGTCGTGTCCTGCATCTCCTTCTTCGGTTTGTCGGCACCCGAGACAAAGGGCAGGAGCAGGAACAGGGCGGCGAAGAGAGGGAGAAACCCGTACCGGCCGCGCATAGCGGTATCTTCCCCCCGCCGCAGCCGCCGCGCAAGCCTCGCGGACATCTTAACGATCCCTTAAGGAGGTTCTCTCGCGGACGGTCCTCTCGCGGACGGAGCCCGTCCGGCTGGAGAAGCGCCTCCCAGTAAAGCCCCGGTGTCATCCTGAGCGAAGCGAAGGACCTGCTCACCCGAGGAGGGCAGTCCCTTCGTCGCTTCGCTCGCGCCGTCGCCATAGCGGCTTTGGCGCGTCGGCGACCTCAGGATGACAGCGAACAGGGGATTACTCGGACGGGCTCCCAACCGGATGACGCTCCCGAGCCGCCGGGAAAGCCCGACGGATCTCTCGCCGCAAGCGCGCCGCGTCCTCCCGGTCGCCCAGGATCTCGCAGGTGCGCGCCGCGGCGAAGAGGGCATCGGGAGTCTTCAACCGGGCGAGCGCCTCGAGGGTCTGTAGCGCCTGATCGGCCTTTCCCTGGCTCGCGTAGAGCATGGCCAGCCCCGTCCAGGCCAGCGGCGACCTGGGGAAATCCCGGATCTCGGCCCGAAAGGCGGCTTCCGCCTCCGCCGAGCGCCCAAGGCGCGCCAGGACATCGCCGCGCAGGAAGCTCAGGTTGGAGATCGGAGACTGTTTTCCCTGCTCGGTGAGGTTGCGGGCGGCTTCCAGCTCCGCGAGCGCCCCGGCCAGATCGCCGCGCGCTCTCTTCACGCGGGCCAGGACGAGACGGGGATTGCGCCGATCCGGGTACTCCTTCAACGCTGCCTCCGCCTCGCTCTCGGCAGTCGCCCAGTCCCCTGCCGTCACGGCGATCCGCGCCAGGTCTTCGTGCACGTTGACACCGCCCGCCTCGGCGGCGAGCAGCACGTGCTTTCGGGCAAGTTCGTACTGGCCGGCCTCCAGATAAAAATCCGCCAGCGCCATCAAGGCGTGCGGGCCGGGAGAGAGACGCACGGCTTCCTGGAGGGCCTTCAAGCCTTCCCGCTCGTCGCCCAGCTTCAGGTCCGCCTGCGCGAGCATCTCCCACACGTCGGTCATGCGCGGGTTCTCCGCCAGCAGCTGGCGAAAGAGCGGAACCGCTTCGGCATAGCGGCCCGCCTGGAGATGGCCGAATCCGGTCTTCAATTTCTCGACGGCATGGACGCGGTCCTTTGGATCGGGCAGGTTCGCGCTCGAGAGGTCCGAGGAGGTCGCGCTGATGTAACCGAGCGCCGCGAGCTTCTTGACTCGCTCGGGGTCCGAGGCGCCCGGCGCCTGCAGGGCACGGGGGAGACGGGAGAGCTCCAGGCGCATGGAACGGAATGCCGGTGGCAGCCCCGCCGCGAGGTCCTTCTTCTCACGCGGGTCGGCGACCATGTCGTACAGCTCCGGCCGGGGGGCCTCGATGTACTGATACCGCTCGTCTTCCAGGGAAGCGAGATCGCTCCAGCCCAGATGCAGGCGCGGGTAGAACGTCTCGCTGTACACGCGCGAGGCGGCGGCTACACCGCCGCCTAGCAGTGGCTTGCCCGCGAGGCCCGGGGGAGCCGGAAGGCCAAGAAGCCTTGTCACCGTGGGAAAGACGTCAGTAAGGCCGGCGGGAGCGCTGATTGTTTCGCCTGCCCGCAGTGAGCCCGGCAGCTTGAGGAAGAGCGGCACGCGAATCGCTTCGCGGTAGAGCAGGACGCCGTGCTCCTCTTCGCCATGGTCGTTCAAGCCCTCGCCGTGATCGGAAAGAAAAACGATGATCGCCTTTTCGTAGAGACCCTTGCTCTTCAGAAACTGGAGGAGATCTCCCACGATCTCGTCGGAGCGAGCGATCTCTCCGTCGTAGGCGATCGGGTAGCGGCTCCTGTAGGGCTCCGGCGGCTCGTACGGCGTGTGGGGCTCGAAGAGATGAAGAAAGGCGAGGAGTTTTTCTCCCGGCGTCCTCTCGATCCAGCCGCGCAGCCGATCCAGAGTCCGGCCGCCATCGCGCTGCACGCGGCCGAGCGACTGGTTGGGAGCGGTCGGCTCGATGTCATCCTCGTAGAAGTCGAACCCGCGGCTCAGTCCGGTCGAGCGCGCCAGGAGGATGCTCGAGACAGAGCCGCCGGTGGCGTAGCCCGCCTTCTTCAAGTACGACGCCAGCGTCTCGGTCCGGGGCGCGAGAGAGTAGCCGATGTTGTCGCGCACGCCGTTTTGCGGAGGCAAGAGCCCAGTGAAGAGGGAGGCGTGCGAGGGAAGCGTCAGCGGCACATGAGAGTAGGCATTGGCGAAGAGGATGGAGTCCCGGCGGAGCGCGTCCAGGTGAGGGGTGGCGACGCCGGCGTATCCATAGGCCGGCAGGTGATCTGCCCGCAGCGTGTCCACGGAGATCAGGACGACGGGGGCGGAAGGAAATACCCGCGCCCCGTCCCGGCGGCAGCCCGGGAGCAGGCTGACCGCCGCCAGGAAAAGGGCCGGGAGCGCTATGCGTCCCTCGTTCTTCAATCGGCTCCCATTCCCTCGAGCATCCGGCGCGCCCGCTGCACGTCCTTCCCGTAGAGCGCCGGCGGGGCCGTGGCAACGAAACGGCGCAAGGCGTCGCGCGCCACGTTCCTCTGGCCGCGCTCCGCCGCCACGATACCCAGGTTCAAGAGCGCATCGTATTGCCGCGGATCGAGCTCCGCCGCTCGGCTCCAGGACGCGATCGCCCCGGCGGTGTCGTGGAGCTTCATCTGCGCGACCCCTTTCGTGTTGAGCGCGCGCGGCAGCTTCTCGTTGATCGCGAGAGCGCGGTTCAATTTCTCCAGGGCGCCCGCGGCGTCGCGGTTCTTGAGGAGGGCGATTCCCATGTTCTCGAACGCGGCGGGATTGGACGGGTGCTTCTGAGCCACGGCTTCGAAGACCCGGAGGGCTTCCGGCACGCGACCCAGGTCCGTCAGGGCAATGCCGATCGCGTTCTGGGTGTCGGGGTCCTCGCTCCCCACGACCGGCTTCAGCGCATCGAGCGCCTCCGCTGGCCGCCCCTCTTCGCAGAGGATCAAGGCCAGTTTCTCGCGCATCTCTTCCGACGCCAGGCCCCGCCGCACCGCCGACTGGAGGATCTTCGCGGCCTCGGCGTCGCGCCCTTCCTGCTGCAGAAGAAAAGAGAGGAAGTCGTAACCGACCGACATGGACGGGCGGGCTCGCAGGATCTCCCCGGCCAGCGCTCTGGCCGCGGGGGCGTCTCCTCGCTGGTAGAGATCGATGACGCGGTGGATCTTCGCGTCAAGCGCCACGAGCTTCTTGGGATCGTCCGCTTCGGTGAAGGGGCCCCGGTGAGTGGCCGACCCCGAGAGATAGCCCAGCGCCAGAAGGCGGCGCGCTTCCTCGCTGGAGGCCCGCGGGGCGGCCGTGGAAGCGGGGGTTGGAAGGAGGGCCTTGAGCCTGCGCACGGCGTCGCGCCGCTCCGAGGCGAGGTTCGATTTCTCCTGCGGGTCGGCCCTCAGGTCGTACAGCTCGGGAATGGGCAGGTCCACGTACTTCAACCCTTCCGCGATCACTCCGGTCAGCGGGGCCCAGCCCCGGTTCAAGGAAGCCGAGAGAGACTCGAAGTAAGTGGCCTCTTCCTTGCGCGGAGAAAGCAGCGAGCGCCCCGGCAGCCCCGCCGCCGGGGGCAGTCCGACAAGCTCCAGCACCGTCGGGAGGATGTCCACGTGGCCCGCCTGCACGGCGGTCCTTCCGGACCGCACGCGGCCCGGGCACCACACGACGAGCGGGATCTTGAGCGTGGCTTCGTAGGCGAAGAGACCGTGCGTCAGCTCGCCGTGATCTCCCAGGGCCTCCCCGTGATCTCCGGTCACGACGACGAGAGTGGGGGAACCCCCCCCCTTCTCTTTCCCCTCGAGGAGCTGGAGCAACGGCCCGAGCGCCGCGTCTGTCGCCGCCACCTCTCCCAGGTACGGATCGCCCGCATAACGCTCCCGGAAGGGGGACGAAGGACGGTAAGGCGCGTGGGGATCGTACAGATGAGCCCAGAGGAACCGCTTTCTGCCTTCGTTCTTCCGGTACCAGTCGAGGGCGAGGGCCACGACCTCCGTTCCCGGGCGTTCCGGGACCGAGAAGTCGTAGGCCGTCGCGCCCGGAGGATAGCGGTCGTCGTAGACGTCGAAGCCCCGGTTCAACCCGTAGCGCGCATCCAGCGGAAACGCTCCCACGAAGGCTGCCGTAGCGAACCCGCTCCGGGACAGAAGGGTCGCCATCGTCGGAAAGCGGGGATCGAGGCGGAAGCCCGAGTTTTCCCGGACGCCGTGCTGGTACGGGTAGAGCCCCGTCAGGATGTTCGTGTGCGACGCGAGCGTGACGACGTTGGAGGCGTGGGCGGACTCGAAGACCAGTCCCTCCTTTGCCAGACGATCCAGGTTCGGCGTTTCGACCCGGTGGTTCCCGGAGAACGCAGGCGCGTCGGCGCGCAGCGTATCGATCGTGATGAGGACGACGTCGCGCACGCCGCCTCTCAACCCTGCTCCTCCTTCGCTAAAGCTACGGAGGACGGGCCTCTCCCCCGGGGAGAGGGAGAAGAGCGCCGGACGGGCGCGGAGCAGGACGAACAGGGCTCCCCCAACGAGGAGGAGCGCGGTCAGCGGGATGACGAGTTTCCGGCCCACCGGGAGACGCTTCATTTGAGGGCTTGCAGCATCTCCTTGACCTCGTTTGCCTGCGACCCGTTGGGTGCGAGCTCCAGGTACTTCGCAAAATCCGCCTTCGCTTCGGCGTTCTTCTTGGCCTGGACGCTGGCGAGCCCGCGGTAGTAGTAGCTGTCGGCGAGCGCCGGATCGAGATCGATCGCCTTGGTCATGTACGCGCGCGCCTCCTCGGGCTTGCTCTTGTTCATGAAGACGATGGCGAGGCTGGTGTACACGGCCGGATCCCTGACCGCCCCCGGAGCCAGGCCGTCGAGGATCGCCTTGCCTTCGGCCGTCTTGCCCTGGCTGACCAGGTTGTCCGCGAGGAGAATCTGAGCTTCCGTGTTGCCCGGCTCGAGTTGCACGACCTTTCTCAAGGACTCTTCCGCCTTGGCGGTGTTCCCTTCCGCGTGGTAGGTCTGAGCGACCCCCTTCCAGAGCGGAGCACTATTCGGCAGGATCGCGAGCGCCTTCTCGTACTCGGCGCGCGCCTCGGCGTATTTCTTCTCTCCCAGAAGCTTGTTGCCCTCTGTCACCGCGGCGGTGATTTCGGCTCCAACGTCTCGACCCGGCTGCGCGCCCGCGACGGGCGCCGCGGCTTTCTCGAGCAGAATCTCCATCGAAGGCACGCGGCCAGCCTCGGTGATGTTGACCGAGAGCTTGCGGGGCTCATAGCCCGGAACGGTAACGTCCACGTTCCAGATCCCGCCGATCAAGCCCAGGATGGCCCAGTACCCCTTCGCGTTGGTCTTGGTCGAGATCCCGCCCCCCTTTTCACGCGTCAGCTCGACCTGGGCGCTGGCGATCGGCTGCCCGTTGGCGTCCTTGACCCAGCCATCCACGCGCCCCTTTCCCCGCCAGTCCTGGCCGGGGAGCGCCCCCGCCGGAAGGAGCGCGACGGAAAGGAGGAACGGAAGAAAGCGAAACCGCATCGATTCCTCCGAGAAAGAAAACCCCGGCGGGCCAAAGAGCCCGCCGGGGTGTGAGTCTATTACGAACTGAAGTCAGCGGGGGACCTTCCCGGTCCCCCGAAAACCCCCTTAGAAGGAAACCCGCGCGCCCGCGCGAACGACGCGAGGGCTCTGGAGCGCCGTGATGAGGTTGTAGGTCGCGTTCGGCGTGATGGTCTTGCACGCGTCGGCCCCGCAGGTCCCGATCTGACCCTGCCGCTGCAGGACGGTGCCATCGTTCAGGACGTTGAAGACATCCAGGGAGAGACTGACCTGGAGCGGCCGGATTTCGAGCACTTTCTCGAGCCGCACGTCCAGGTTGTAGACGTTGGGGTTGCGCTGCTGATCCAGCGGCGGGACCACGACGTTCACGGTTCCCAAGCCGTCGCCCGTGTTGATGCGGACCCACTGGATGAAGGGGTAGCCCTGCTTGCCGAAGAAGTTCGCTCCGATGTTGAAATTCCAGGGAAGCTGATACAGCCCGGCGATGTTGAAGTTCCATTTCGAGTTGATGAAGACGTTCCCGAAGGCGCCGCTCCCGGTTCCCGCGGGTGCGACCATGATGTCGTCTCCGGGGCAGCTCCCGCCGAAAGTGGCGTCGAGGATGTTCGTCGGGTTGATGCAGGCGCCGGACCCGGCATGCTGCTTCCAGTCCTGATAGCTGAAGTTGCCGCGCAGAAACCACTTGTTCGAGAGCCGCTTCTGCAGCGTCAGCTCGATGCCGTTGTAGGTCGTGTCGTAGTCGGGGCGGTTCTCGCGGATCTGAGCGGCCGGAACAGAGCTGCCGGTGAAACGGTAGATCGGCACGCTGAAGGAGCTTCCGCTGGCGAGCGTTCCCGTGATCATCCCGTTGGCGGGACAGTTGGACCGAATCGCGGTCGTGCAGGGCACGAAATCGGCCGAGGAGAGACCCAGTCGCGGAATCCCTCCAGTCGGTCCGTACCAGATGGAATCCTTGTACTTCCGATAGGTGTAGGCCGCGCCGACGACGAACTCCGGCAGGACCTCGTAGTCGAAGCCGGCTATGACCTCGTCGGTCGTCCCGGCCTTCAAGTTGGGATCGACGACATTGGGCGACAACGGCACGGACGGATTGTCTGGATCGTACCCACGAAAGTTCTGAAGCCCCTTCGTGAAGTCGATCTCATCTCGCGTGATGACCTTGTCGCCGTTCGTGTCGTTCCAGTAGTAGTAGGCATAGGCGCTCTGATTGGCGTTGTTGTAGAAGATCGGGCCGATTCCGAGCTGGTCGGCAAACCGGGCGTAGCTCGCCTTGAGCAGAACCTTGCGGGCAGGTCCCAGGGCGTAAGTCACGCCGACACGCGGCTCCCAATTCTTCCACTTGAAGACTTCGGTCCCATCCGTTCCGGCCAGGGCCGGGAGAACTTCCGGCGCGACGGGATTTGCGCGCGAGGCCCCGGCCTGGTTGTACCCGGACTGAACGTCGTAGCGGATGCCCGCGTTGACCGTCAGGTTGCCAAACGTGATGGTGTCGCCCGCGTAGCCGTTGTAGTAATTGAGCGCGCCCTTGACATCCGCGTCACGGGTCAGGACAGCCGCGTCCAACCCTTCGCCGAAATAATTCAGCTCTCCGTAGTTGCCATTGCCCGGCCAGGCGCTCTGCGAGGCGACGCGCGCCTTGCGGTAACTGAAGCCGAACTTCAACTCATGGCCGGCGCTGCCGGTATTGAAAAAGAGGGAGCCGTTGGTCCCCACGTTGTGAAGGGGCCTCGCCGTGTAATAGGCCTGGTAGCCGTTGTGCCAGACTCCGGTATTGTCGTCCAGGTACACGTTGTTGACGGCCGTTCCCGATCCGGGAACGAGCTGAAAGCCTCCCCGGAAATAGGCATAGGAAGCCGTCAGGAACAGCTTGGAGGAGACGACCTGCGAGACCTCGACCTTCGAGAGAGCCGAAGGCAGCCCGTTGATTCCTCCCTGGTTCCATCCTTCCGCGGCAGTCGGACGTGTCAACCCGACGTTTCTTCCGATCTTGCTCTTTTCGCCCTGCGTGTAGTTGGCAGTCGCGGCGGTCGAGTCCGTGATCTGGAAATTCAACTTTGCGCTGGCATCCTCCAGGGTCGTCTTGTCCGTGCCGCCGGTCGAGGTGATCAGATCCACCTGGTTTCGTCCATACGCGCCCCAGGCCCAGACGTGGTCTCGCCAGATCGGCCCCCCGACCTCGATGCCGTAGTCCTGCACGGTGTCGATTCCCGGCTGTACGTTTTGCCCGGCGGGTTGAGCCAGGAATTCATCGGGGGCGTTCCGCGACTGCCACTTGCCGCGCGTCAAGAAGTCGCGCGCGGACCCGTGAATGTCGTTGGTCCCCCGTTTGGTGACGAGATTCAACTGCACGCCGGGGGTCATCGCGGTGATATCGGAGCCTCCGGTGGTGGCGTTGATCTCCTCGAAAGTGTCGAAATCGTAGTAGGTGCCCGTGGAGCCGGTCGCGGCCATGTCCGTGATGTTGACGCCGTCCAGATTCCAGACACCCTGATTCGTGAGCGCGCCCTTGCCGACGTAGAGCGACTGCTGACCGCTCTGGTCGCCTCCGATGTTGAGACGGTCGGTCAAAACCCCTGGAATGCTCGACAGGACGGCCCACGGATCGCGAGCGGTCGGGATGTCCCTCAACTCGACCTGCGAGACCACGGCGCCGGTCGAGACCTTGCGGCTATCGATCAGCCCGGCCTCGCCCCGGACGGTGACGGCCGCTTGAACGCTCGAGAGCTTCATCGACACGGAGGTCTCGGTGTTCCTGCCGACGGACACGGCCACGTTGGTCTTTGTCGTCCGGACGAATCCCTGCAGCTCATAGGTCACGGTGTACCGGTCGCCCGGCGGCAGGTTCACAAACCGGAACTCGCCGCGCGAATCGGTGGTGAAGGTCTGCCTCGCGCCGGGGCCCGCGAGAGTCACCGTGACGCCGGGCAATCGCCCGCCCTGCTCATCCGTGACGTTTCCGTAGATAGTGCCCGTCAGCTGCTGCGCGTAGAGCGCCGGGCCGACAGCGAGGAACGCCAGGGCGAGCACGGCAATCGCCACGACGCTCCATGGAGCCTTCAGAAGTTTCATCTCTCTCCCTCGCTTCGTTGTGTCCCTGTGGGACGGTTCAAGGACGAATCAGAGACCCCCCGATTGAAGATGAGTTTCCCCCCTTTCCTCTCTAAGCACGCGAATCAGCTCATAGGGCACGCGTTAGTCCCCCAGACTTGATGCTGCCGCGTAGCGAAAACCGTTCCACTGCGTCACCCAGTTATTCCGCGGAGAACTCTCTGATGTAAGCATACATGAAATCAATGACTTGACAAAAATGATTTAATTGCTTCTTGCCTTCGGTATTCAGGATTCGGGATTAGAATCCAGAATTCTGAATTCGGGCCCGACCGCCACGCCCACGTCGGCGAGCTGGGCGCCCGCCTCCCGCGGTGCAAGCCTCCTCCCTCGGTTACTTCGGCTACTTGCGCCGCGACCGGGACTGGGAAAAGAAATCAGCCGGACGGGCTGCTAGGATCCGAAGCATGGCGATGAACAGGCGGATCTACGAACGCCGGATCGCGGTAGTCCGGGAGCGTCTCGACGCTGTCGGCGCCGACGGCCTCTATGCGACACCGTCCTCGAACCTCTTCTACCTGACGGGCATCCGCTTCGATCGGAGCGAGCGGCTGACGGCCCTCTTCCTCTTCAAGGACCGCGAGCCTTTCGTCGTTTGCCCTTCGTTCGAGGCGAGCCGCCTGCGGACGATGTCCGCCGTCGAAGAGGTCCACGCCTGGGAGGAGACGCAGGATCCGTTCGCCATGGCGGCCTCGCTCTTTCCGGCGGGAACCGGACGTCTCGCCGTCGAGCCCTCGACGGCCTACGACGACGTCGAGCGTCTGATCGGAGAACGCTCGGGCTGGAAGCCCTTCTCGGCGGCGGATCTCTTCACCGCGCTGCGGATGATCAAGACGCCCGAGGAAGTCCAGTTCATTCGGGACGCCATCGCCGTTGCGCTCCCCCGCTTCCGGAAGGCATTCGCTTCGTTGCGGGCAGGAAGCGTCGAGGCGGATGTCTCCCACGACTTCGGCGGCGACAACGTCGTCCAGTTCGGGCCCTCCTCGGCGCTCCCGCACAACGCCTCGAGCTCGCGGGCGCTCGCGGAGGGGGAGGCCGTTCTGATCGACGCCTGGGACAAACCCGAGGGTTATTACTACGACATCACGCGTTCGACTTACTTCGGGACTCCCACGGACGAGTACCGCAAGATCTGGTCGGTCGTGCTCGAGGCCCAGAGCGCCGCGATCGAGAAGGCGGCTCCCGGAGTCCCCTGCTTCGAGGTTGACTCGGCGGCGCGCCGCGTCATCGAGAAAGCGGGTTACGGCGAGTACTTCACGCATCGCCTCGGCCACGGGCTCGGCATCGACGTGCACGAGCCGCCGTACATGGTCGCGCACAACCGGACGGTGCTCGAGCCCGGCATGACCTTCACGTCCGAGCCCGGGATCTACCTGCCCGGCCGTTTCGGCGTACGGATCGAGGACGACGTGCTCGTCACCGAGAAAGGCGCCGAGTCCCTGTCTCCCCGGGTCGAACGGCTGGAGCCGATCGGAACCTAGATTCCCGTCATCCTGAGCGCAGCGAAGGATCTGCTCTGGCAATCTTCGGTTTGACCGGAGCAGATTCTTCGTCGCTTCGCTCCTCAGAATGACAGGAGGTTTTCAACGTGCTGGAGAGCTGTTTCTCTTAAGCCCTTGCAAGATCTTCTCCGCCTGCACGCGCTGCGGCGCGTACGGTCCGCGCGGCGCCGCCTCGAGGAACTTCTCGAAGTTCACCCGCGCGTTTTCGGTTCGCCCGGCGCGCAGCTCCGACAGAGCGAGATTGTAGAGAGAACCGTACTGTCGCGGATCGAGCTCGATGGACTTCCTCCAGGACTGCTCGGCGCCCTCGTTGTCTCCGAGCCGGGCCTGCGCGAACGCGAGTTGCGCCCAGGCCGGGGCGGAGCGCGGATCCGACTGCAGAGACTTGAGGAGCCAGTCTCGCGCCCCCGCCGCGTCGCCGTTGTCGAGGAGAAGAGTTCCCAGGTTGAAAGAAATGCGCGAGCTCGCCGGCTCGATCGCCAGAGCCGCCAGCAGGGCGTCCTTCGCCTCCGCCTGTTTCCCGGAGCCGGCCAGGGCCACCCCCAGCGTTTCGAGCGACTCTGCCTCGGCGAGCGGCGGACCCGCCCGCAGCAAGGCGGCCGCCTCGGCGTTCCTCCCCGAGCCGACGTAGAGCCGTGCGAGGTCGCGCCTCATGGGCTCGGAGGCCAGTCCGCGCGCGACAGCCTCCCGAAGCGCCCGCTCCTGTCCGGCCGCGTCCCCCGCGCGCTGGTAGAGCAGCGAGAGGTTGTCGTACGCCTGCGCGAGCTGCTCCCCCGAGGAAGTTCCCTCACTCACGCGGGCGATTCCGCTCCGGAGAGCTTCGATCGCCTGGGCAAGCCTGCCCGTGCGATCGAGACCGTCCGAGAGCATGCTCCAGGCGGAAAGAACCTGAGGCTCGCGGGCGAGGAGGGCTCGAGCGGTGGGTATTGCCTCGGAGTATCGGCCCGCGTAGTAAAGCTCGAAGAGCTTCTTCAACTGGCGGAGCGCTTCGACCTTGTCCTTGGGGTCGGGAAGGGGGCCGCCGGCCGAGATTCGCGGCGAGACGCTGATGTAACCCAGGGCCGCCAGCTTCTTCAGTTCTTCGGGCGAGGAGGCCTGGGGCTCCGAAAACGGCCGGCTCATCGCCTCGAGCGCGGCCCTCATGGCGCGGAAGGGGGCGGGAAGCCCGGCCGCCAGATTCTTCTTCTCCCCGGGGTCGGCGGCGAGGTCGTACAGCTCCGGACGCGGCGCGTGGATGTAATGGTAGCGCGCATCGGCCAGGGAGGCCAGATCGCTCCAGCCCAGACTCAGACGCGGATAAAGAGTCTCCGAGTAGATCCGGCGATTGGTTGCCGCTCCTCCCGCGGCCGGAGACGTGAGGGGGAGACCGTGCAGGTCGCTCGGGAGAGGGATGGAAAGAAGCGAGAGCACGGTCGGCACGACGTCGGTCAAGGAGACCGGAGTCGAGATCCTCTGTCCCGCGCCGGCCGAGCCGGGCCGCTTGAGCAGGAGGGGCACGCGAAGCGCTTCACGGTAGAGAAAGACTCCGTGTTCGTCTTCGCCATGGTCTCCCAACCCTTCCCCGTGATCGGAAAGAAAGACCAGGATCGCCCGGTCGTAGAGTCCCGCGCGCTTCAGGAAAGCGACGAACGAGGCGACAGCCGCGTCGGCGGCGGCGATCTCCCCATCGTAGGGCACGGAGGCGTACCGGCTCGCGAAAGGCTCGGGCGGGGCGTAGGGAGAATGCGGCTCGTAGAGGTGAAGGAAGAGGAAGAGCGGACGGTCCCGCACCGACTCCGCCCATCTCGCGAGGGACGCGGCCGATTCCATCCCGGCTCGCTCCCGGGTGGGGTTCTCCGGCATCGCGTCGTCGTAGGAATCGAATCCCGCGGCGAGTCCGCGATCCCCCCGCAGGACGTAGGAAGAGACCGCGGCGCCGGCCGCGTAGGAGGCTGATTTCAAGAGAGCCGCGAGGGTGGGATGTGTCGGGGCCAGCCGGAAGCCGATGTTGTCGCGAACTCCATTTTCGAACGGGAGCAGGCCCGTCAGGATCGCGGCGTGGGAGGGGAGGGTCAGCGGGACGTTGCTGTAGGCGTTGTCGAAGATGGCGGAGTCCCGCGCGATCTCATCGATGGCCGGCGTTTGAACTCCCCGGTACCCATAGATCGGAAGGTGATCGGCTCGCAACGTGTCCACCGAGATGAGCACGACCGGAGTCCGCTCGGCAGCCCGCGGTGTTCGCGCGCACCCCGCAAAGGCTGCGGTGAGGATCAGAAGAGCCCGAATCCTCGTCACCCGGCATCCTTACCGCGTCGGTCCCCGGAAAAGCAAATCGCGGACGCCCGTCGAGCGGTTGATCGGCCCTTCGCCAGATTGTCCGAAATTTTCAGGGGAAACGGACCGATGATTGAACCGATGAGCCGGTATCTCCTGGCCGCCGCGATGCTCGCAGCGAGCACGCTGTCCGCCCAGACGGATCCTCTCGAGATCGAGCAGGCTTCCGAAGCCGCGCGGAGAGCGGCCATCTCGGCGATCGGCGGGGAACGGGGTTGGTTTCTGGAGTCGCTCGACGCGGACGCCCTTCTCGCGGGCCGGGTCGGAGCGCCGGCCTGGCGCGGCCTGTCGGAGTCCGATCGGAAGCTGCTCCGATCGGCTGTCCGCGAGCGCTTTCAGGGGATGCTCGCGCCGCCTCGTCCCGTCCCGAGCAGCATCGTCTGGTCGGCGGCCCTCCCCGCGGCCGGCGGAGTCAACGTGCTGCTCGGCCTCAACCTGGAAGGAAAGACCCTGAAGACCCGGTGGGTGATGCGGCGTTCGGGCTCGCTCTGGCGGGTTGCCGACGTCGTCCTCTGCGACCCGGGGATCTCGCTCGCGGCAGCGACGCTCTCCACGCTGGGACCTCGACCCGTTGTCGCCCGGCCGCGGACGGCCCTGGCTCGCAGGGTGATCCTTCCCCTCTCTTCCGCGCTGCTGATGATCCTGCTCATCCTCGCGCTCGCCGCGCCGAGACTCTCCGCCCCGCGCCGCAAGCCGCTGTACGCGGCGGCTTGCGCTGCCGCGCTCGTCTTTCTGGCCGGAGGCGCCTTCGCTGCCAGTCGCCTTGTCCGGCGGCCGTACGTCGTGGGGATGGTGCCGGCCGGGGAGCCGTGGCGAAAGTCCGAAGAGCTCGCGTTGAAGGCGCAGCGCGAGGGGCGGCCGGCGGAGGCGAACCAGTTCTGGGAGCGGGCTCTTGCCGCTGGCGAGCCGCCCGGGCCCGTCGCCTACGAGATGGGCCTCGCGGCCAGGCAACGCGGCGACCTGGGAGCCGCCCGGGTTTTTTTCGAGCGCGCCCTGGCCGCTCCGGTTCCTGCCCCGGGCGCCGCTCGAGAGCTGGCCGCCCTTGCCAGGGAGCAGGGACGTCTGCCCGAAGCCGAGCGGCAGATCGTCTCGTACCTGGCCGCCGCCGGAACGGACCCCGAGTCTCTCTCGCTCCAGGCCGTTATCTTGACGGACCTCGGAAAGACGGCCGAAGCCGTCCAGGCCATCGCCGAGGCAAGGCGTCTGGGGAAAGGCGGAGCGCAGGGAGCGGAGCTCGAGGCGCAGATCCGAGCTCGCGCGGGAGACGCGCCCGGCGCGGTGGCCGCCCTTCGGCCCCTGATCAATGAGAGACGGCTCGACCGCTCCACGTTGCGAGCGGACCCCGCGTATCTGCCGATCGCCACCGCTCCAGCCTGGGTCAAGTTCCTCAACGAGAAGTAGCCGACAGGTGTCAGCTGTCAGCTCTCAGCTTCGCGCCCGTCACGCCCTCGCAGGCTGAAAGCTGATAGCTGAGAGCTGAGAGCTACTTCAAGGAAGCCCGGATCGTCTTGTCGGTGCCGCCGCCGTAGAAGGTCACCAGAGCGGACACGAGGGCCTGCGCGACCCGGTCCCGGTAGCCGCGCGTGACGAGGAGCTTGCGGTCTTCGGCGTTGTTCAAATTGCAGACCTCGATCAGCACGCGAGCTGGAATGCGGTTGTAGCGGAGGATCGCGGGCACCCACTCCCGCCCGCCTCGGATGACGTTGCGGCGCACCGGCTGGAAGGCATGGAGTGGCAGCGCGGCGGCCCGGAAGGCGCGCACGATGTTCTCGGCGAGGTCGCGCGAAACACCCTCGGCCTTGATCCTCTCGCGCCGGGAGAAGGAGACCCTCGGAGCCTCGCGGACCTCGCGGCGCGAGGAATAGACCGCGCCGCTCTTCCCGAAGCTCTTCCGCAGGAAGCGCTCGCCGGGGATGTAGACCATGAGACCCCTCACCGCCGGATGGAGCGAGTCGGCATGGAGCGACACGAAGACTGTCCGGTCCTCCGAGCCGCCCGTCTTCTCGACGCTTCTCAGGACGGCGTTGGCCAGGTACCAGCGCAAATTCACTCCGGCGATGGGGTCCTCCAGGGGATACGGAGGATGCGTGAGGACCCGCGCCGCCCTCGCGTCGGCCACGGCGTCGGCGGACCGGCGGCGGCAGGAAGCCCTCCCCTGCACGGTCGCGACGACGCGAGCTTTCGTGTGGTCGCGCAAAAGGCTTTCCACGCGGCAGGCGAGATCGTAGACGTAGCGCGCCTCCTCGACGCCGTCCACCGCGGCACCGATGTCGCGCCCTCCGTGCCCGGCGTCCAGCACGAACGTCACTCCCGAGAGATCCGCCGCGCGCACGCGGTTGACGAACTGCTCGGCCTCGAGCCGGGCCTTCTCCTCCTCGATGCGAGCCGGGTCGTCTGGCGGTCGGAACTCCGCGGCGAGGTCCTCGATGGGAATCTTCACGGCGTAGTCTGCGGGAATCGCCCGCACGTCCTGGATGCCGTTCCTCTCGGCGATCTCCGCCGCCTTGGCCCGGACGTCCTCCGCGTGAAGCCGTCCGGTGAAGCGGATCACGACCGAGGTGTAGAGCGCCTCGCCGCGTTTCAAGCGGTAGACCGCGTAGCGGCCCTTTTCGTCGCGGCCGTATTCGAGCGGCGCCTCGGGCGCGGAGGCCGCCGCCGCGATGCGGAAGGCGGGGAGCAGAAGGCGGGAGGGAATCCGCACGACCTGCCCCGGCTGGGTCGGAAGCGCGGCGATCCGCTCCTCCTCACGGATGGACCGGTAGTTCAAGCCATCTCCCGTGAACCACTCGGCGATCCGCCAGAGACTCTCGGGATGGCCCGCCGGCGACGTCACGAGGTGCGTCCACCCTCTGACGTCGCCGTGGTCCCGCGGGAAGAGAGCCTCCATCGCGATTCGGCGGTAGTTGTCGGAAAGGAGACGATAGGGGACGCGCACGAAGACGTCCTTGCGGAGGAAGTTCATTCCCCCGTTGCCGGCCAGGATCTCCTTCTTGGTCGCCGGGTCCTCCGTGAACCGCCTCGCGAAGGCGTCCAGCGCCTCGCCCGGGAGAGGCCTCGCCGAGAGAAAGACCTCTTCGTCCTCCTCGATCGAGACGCGCAGCTCGTCGCTGACCTTCACGACCTTCGCGGCGGTATCGGCCAACAAGAGGGGTGCCGGAAAGATCACCGGAATCAAGAGAAGCCGGAAAACGGAAATCAGAAATCGGAAATCGACAGCCCCGCGCGGTCGCTCCGTTCCCAGGCTGAAGAAGCTCACGTCCCGATTACCGATTCCCGATTCCCGATTCCCGCCGATCGCGCGCGCCGGGCGGCAACGTGTCGGGGAAGTCCACCCCGCGCTCGAAGGCCCGGGCCGCGGCGAAGAGAGTCTCCTCGCCGAACCGGCGCGCCATGATCTGGATGCCGAGCGGCAGATTTTCCCGGGACAGGCCGGAGGGGACCGAGATGGCCGGGAGCCCCGCGAGCGACGCCGGAACCGTGAAGACGTCCGAGAGGTACATCGTCAGCGGGTCGTCCACTTTTTCTCCGAGCCGGAATGCCGGCGCCGGGATCGTCGGGCATACGATCACATCCACCTCTTCGAAGGCGCGCTCGAAGTCCTCCAGGAGGAGCTGCCTCGCCCGCATGGCCCGGCCGTAGTAGGCGTCGTAGTACCCGGCCGACAGAGCGAAGGTGCCGAGCAGGATGCGGCGCTTGACCTCCGGGCCGAATCCCGCGGTGCGGTCCTCGACGTACATGGACAGGAGGCTCGACTCGTCCCGCCGCGGCCCGTAGCGCACGCCGTCGAACCGCGCCAGATTCGACGAGGCCTCGGCGCTCGCCACGACGTAATAGATGGCGATCGCCGCGGGAGCGCGCGCCAACGAAACGTCGCTCACCCGGGCGCCGGCATCCTGGAAGACGCGCCGGGCCTGCTCCAGATTGGCCGCGACCTCGCCGTCCAGACCCTCGACGTCCGCCTCCACGAGGAACCCGACCTTCAGATTCGCGACGCCGCGCTCGAGCGCCGATTCCGGGTCGCCCGGCGGCAGCGCCGAAGTCGTGGAATCGAGCGGGTCCCGGCCGGCCAGCACCCGATAGAGGCGGGCGGCATCCGCGACGCTGGTCGTGAGCGGGCCGATCTGGTCCAGAGAAGAGGCGAACGCCACCAGCCCGTAGCGCGACACCCTTCCGTAGCTCGGTTTGAAACCGACGATCCCGCAACAGGCGGCCGGCTGGCGGATGGAGCCGCCGGTGTCGGAACCCAGGGCTCCGGGGACCATCCGCGAGGCGACCGCGGCCGCGCTGCCTCCCGAGGACCCCCCCGGGATGCGCTCCTCGTCCCAGGGATTTCGCGTCTGCCGGAAGGCGCTGTTCTCCGTCGAGGAGCCCATCGCGAACTCGTCCATGTTGGTCCTGCCGACGAAGATCGCTCCGGCGTCGCGAAGGCGCGCGATCGCCGTCGCGTCGCCCGGCGGGCGGTATCCCTCGAGGATCTTCGAGGCGCAAGTGGCGGTCCTCCCGGCGACCCAGATGTTGTCCTTGATGGCCATGGGCACGCCGGCCAGGGGCAGACTCTCCCCCGCTTCGACGCGGGTGTCAGCCCTTCTGGCTTCTTCCAGCGCCTGCTCGGCCGTGACCTCCAGAAAAGCCCGGATGCTTGCGTCCGCTTCTCCGATTCGGGAAAGCGTTTCCTGTGCGACCTCGACCGCGGAGCGGCGCCGCG
Organism: uncultured Acidobacteriota bacterium; assembly: GCA_963837495.1. Taxonomy (GTDB): domain Bacteria; phylum Acidobacteriota; class Thermoanaerobaculia; order UBA5066; family Gp7-AA6; genus JAWOLE01. Next base: position 859,745 of record CAWINF010000003.1, read on the forward strand.
ACGAGACCTCCCGCGCGATCGAGACGACCCCTCCGGGCGGCGTCTTCAAAACGAGGAACTCCGGCGCCTCACGGCTTGATCCCTCCGACGACCCGCGGCACCGCGCCGTACCCGTGCAGGAGTCGAGGCGAGTTCTCGTCCAGCGCTTCCTGTCCCCCGCCGGCCGCGGAAGCATCTTCGCGGAGCGGGGTCGCGAGCAGATCCGGCGGGCGCCGGGGCTCCTCCCGGATCTCCTTGAGCTGGTCGATGTAGGAGAGAATGCGGGCGAGCTGATGGGTCAACGCCGGAAGCTCCTCGTCGGACACGCGCAACCGGGCGAGCGCCGCGACGTGGCGCACGACCTCCGGGCTGACTGGAGATGACTCGGAGGACACTCCGATAATTGTAAGGCTTTTTGATCGGCTTTCCGAATAGGAAAAAGATTTCTGCCTCGAAACCCGAAGAAAGAAGGGACTCCGCGTCGTGGGGCCGGGGCGGCCTCGATCGCGCGCCGCGCGGAGATCCGGGCGCTCGCGGCGATTGCTTCGCGCCTCGGGCAGCGGGTCTGGATCGTAGGAGGCGCCGCGCGCGATCTGATCCTGGGCCGCGCCGTGCCCGAGGTGGACGCCGCCGTCTCCGGCGACGCGGAGGTCCTGGCCCGCGCGATGGAAAGCGCCGGACTGGGCCGCGCCGTGCTTCTCTCGAGGAGCGCCCCCCGGGTCTTCCGCGTCGCGGGCAGGCGCGAGGTGGACCTGGCGGAGATCGGAAGCGCCTCCATCGAGGAAGACCTGAGGCGCCGCGACTTCACCGTCAACGCGATGGCATTCGATCTGACGACGCACGAATGGCTCGACCCCTTCGGCGGCCGGGAGGATCTCGCGGCCGGGCGGCTCAGAGCCGTCTCGCCGCAAAACCTCGCGGAGGACCCTCTCCGTGTTCTGAGGGCCGCGCGTTTTCTCGCGACTCACGGGCTCGTGCCCGACGCCGGGACGTTCAAGGCCTGCCAGTCCGTCGCTCCGAGGCTCGCGGAAGTCGCCGGCGAGCGCATCCGCGCCGAGTGGATCAAGATCTTCGAGGCGAGCCGGGCCGCGCCGGCCCTGCGCTGGGCCTCCCGCGCCGGTGTTCTCGTGCCGGGGCTGCGCATCACGAGATCCCGGGCGGGAAGCCTCGCTCGTTCGGCGGCTTTTTTCGACGCGCCTTCCGTCCGGCGCGGGCAACCGGCGAGCCGGCGGCGGCTGCGCCTGGCGCTTCTCTGCGCGAAGGTCCGGCTCGCGCCCGGCGAGGCCGCCGCCTGGCTCGCCGCGCGCCGCTACGGGCGGTCCGAGTCCGGCGAGGTGGCCAGGCTTCTCACTCTCTCTCTGGCCGCGCGCAAGGCCGATACGCCCCGCCGCCAGTGGGCATGGGTGCGCGATGCCGGCAGCCTTGCCGGCGAAGCTCTCGCGCTCCTGCGCGTCCTCGACCCGGCCTCCCGCTCCCGCACGCGAGCCCTCTCCCGCCGTGTCGCCGCCGCCCCCCGGCGGGGTCCCGCGGTCTCGGGCGCCGACGTCCTGGACTGGCTGCGGATCCCTCCCGGTCCGCGGGTCGGAAAGCTCCTGGCCGGCCTGCAAGTCGAGATCCTGAGCGGGGCGGTGCGCACGCGCCGTCAGGCGCGGGCCTGGCTTCTTTCCCGACTCCAGCCCGAATAATTCACCCACACCCGGCCGAAACACGTGCAAGTCGTTGAGAGTGGACGTGTGTCTGGCCGCTCGATCGAATAACGCCGCAGCCCAACTTGTTCCCGCGAGAGATTTTTCGTCGGGACGAGGAAGACCGACGACGGCGATGCCGGGGGCATCGCAGAAGAGGTCTGACGAAGTATCCGGCCGGGGCCTTCATGCGCAGGGGGCGCGTGGCGCCCCCTGAACCCCCGGGATCCGCGGGATGGCCCGAGTCGTCCGTGGATCATGCGGGCTAAGCTCTTCCACCGTTATAATCTCCTCCCTTGAACCTCACGGACCTGCTCAAGTTCACCGCGAAGAAGGAGGCTTCGGACCTCCATCTGAAGCCCATGCGGCCTCCGCTGCTGCGGATCAAGGGTCGGCTGATTCCGATCAATACCGAGCCGCTCCAGCCCGCGGACCTGGAGAGAATGCTGCTGGAGATGCTCAATCCCGCCCAGAGGCAGAGGCTCGAGGAGCACCAGTCCGTGGACATCGGCTACGGGCTGCCCGGGGTCGCCCGCTTCCGGACGAACCTCTACATGCAGAGGGGAGCGCTCGCCGCCGCCTTTCGGCGAATCCCGTTCCACATCCGCCGCTCCGGGGACCTCGGCCTGCCCGACGTCGTCGAGACCTTCGCGCGCCTGCCCGCGGGGTTCGTGCTCATCACCGGGCCGACGGGTTCGGGCAAGTCCACGACTCTGGCCGCGATCATCCAGTCAGTCGTGGACACCCGCCCGGTCCACATCGTCACGATCGAGGACCCGATCGAGTACCTCTTCCCCGCCGGCAAGGGCGCGGTCTCCCAGCGCGAGGTCGGCACCGACACGCCGAGCTTTCCCGAGGCCTTGAAGAACCTCATGCGACAGGACCCGGACGTGATCATGATCGGCGAGATGCGCGACTGGCCGACGGTCCAGACTGCGGTCACGGCCGCCGAGACCGGCCACCTCGTCTTCTCGACGTTGCATACCAACAGCGCGGGACAGTCGATCGACCGGATGATCGACACCTGCCCGGCGGGCCAGCAACAGCAACTGCGCTCTCAGCTGGCGCTGGTTCTCAAGGCCATCGTCTCGATGAAGCTGATCGAAAAGTCCGACGGGTCCGGCCTGACGCCGGCCTGCGAGATCATGATCACGTCCCCGAAGATCGCCAAGCACATCGAGGCCGGGGAGACAAAGGAGATCCTGCCGGAGATCGAGTCCTCGGTCGCCTACTACCACATGCAGTCGATGAACCAGTCGCTCCTGGCTTTGCTCGTCACCGGGAAGATCACCTACAGACGGGCGATGGAGCTCTCCACGGATCCGGAAGACCTGTCGCTGAAGCTCCGGAAGCTCTTTCCTCAGATCGAGGATTCCCAACGAGGAGGCTCTATGCCGTCGGACAATGATTTCTCGGCGATCGTGCAGCTCATGGACACCAAGCACCTCTACGAAGAGCAGGAGGAAAAGTGGAAACTCCGCCTCGCCGAGAAGGACACGGAGATCGCCCGCTACACCGAGCAACTGAGCCAGGCGCAGGAGCACGGCGAGGGGCGCGGCCGGGTCATATCCGATCTCGAAGAGGAGATCGCCCGGCTCAAGTCCGAGAACGAAAGAGTGACGCGGGACTACCAGACCAAGATCGCCCAGCTCAACGAGCGCATCAAGGAGCTGAACCAGCGGGTCCTGACCGCCGAGCAGCCCAGAGTCGCCCAGGGAGGCTTCTTCAAGAAGTAGCCGCGGCGCGAAAGCGCCGCCTCAGGAACTCCCTCTCCCTCCGGGAGAGGGTCGGGGTGAGGGCGCAACGAACGCCGAACACTAAGTCCGGCGTTTCCCCCGGCGCGATCCCACCGACGCTGCCAGGGCCCCCGCCGCCGCCCCCGCCACATCCGCCAGGACATCCGCTCCCTCCACGGACCGCCCCGGAATCCACGCCTGATGAGCCTCGTCGGCGACACCCCAGACCGCCATCGCCCCCACGATCGCCAGAACCCGCACAGCGGAAAAACCAGGGCGTCCCGGCCAATCCACGGATCGGTAGAGCAGCCAGGCTTCCACGGCGTAGAGCGTGAAGTGGACGAGCTTGTCGAAGTTCGGGATCCCGGCAACCACCGGCACCCGCGGTGGATTCGGCCAGGACGTCAGCGTCAGGAGGAAGAGGCCCCAGATAACCGCGCCGATTCGAAAGCGCCTCGTAGACCCGGGACGCCGGCTGGCACTGAGGCCCTCACCCCGACCCCCTCCCGGGGGGAGAGGGAGTCCGGGAGCCCTCACTCTCGCCGGCTCTTGACTGCCGCGGTCAGGCGCCGCGCTTGGATGGGCCGGTACGGCCGGGACCCTTCGCGGGCGCCTGCTTCGACGGCTTCGCGGCCTTTCCGGTCCTCGGCGCCCTCCCGGCCTTCAAGGGCTTCTTCGGAGCGGCTTCCGCCGCCTCCTCGGGCGATTCGGGCTTCTGCTTGCGAACCGTCTCAACCCGCCCGCCGGCGGCCCGCCGGGCGCGGTCGGAGAGCGATTCCTTCTTCGGCGCCTTGTCCTTGGGCTCGAAGCGGTAGTCCACGAACTCCAGAATCGCCGCCTCGGCGCTGTCTCCCGGGCGCGCTCCCAGGCGCAGGATCCGCGTGTATCCGCCCGGCCGGTCCACGAAGCGCGGGGCGATCTTCTCGAAGACCTTCTTGACGGTGGTCCGATCGGGAATCCACTGCGCCACTTTCCGGCGCGCGGCCACGCCGTCGCTCTTGGCGGCCGTGATCAGGCGCTCGGCGAGCGGTCGCAGTTCCTTGGCCTTGGTCAGCGTCGTCTGGATCCGCTCGTGGGTCATCAGCGACGCGAGCTGGTTGGAGAACATGGCCAGCCGATGAGAGGTCGTGCGCCGGAGCTTGCGCCCGGCTCGGTTGTGCATCATGGCGGTCCTACTCGCTCCGGGCTTCCGCCGGCTCGATCTGCATGCCGAGCGACAGCCCCATGGGTCTTAAGATGTCCCGGATCTCGTTCAAGGACTTCCGGCCGAAGTTCTTCGTCTCGAGCATGTCCCGTTCGCTTCTCTGCACCAGGTCGCGGATCGTCCGGATCCCCGCGTTCTTCAGGCAGTTGGCGCTGCGCACCGAGAGCTCCAGCTCGTCCACGCTGCGGTTCAGGTACTCGGCCAGGTTCTCCGGCAGTTCTCCCTCGGCCGCGCCCTCGAGGGCGGTCTCGTGCTCGGCGTTGACGAAGATCGTCAGATGATCGCGCAGGAGCGTGGCCGCGAGACCCACCGCGTCCACGGGCGAGACGGTCCCGTTGGTCCAGACCTCCAGCACCAGCCGGTCGTAGTCGGTGGCCTGGCCGATGCGCGCCGCTTCCACATGGTAGTTGCAGCGGCGCACGGGCGAGTGGACCGAATCGATCGGGATGTAGCCGATCCCCATGTCCTCGTCGAAGTTCTTGTCGGCCGAGACGTAGCCGCGCCCGATCGAGACCCGCATCTCCATCTGGAGCTTGCCGTTCTCCGACAGCGTCGCGATCGGGGCGTCCGGCTCCAGGATCTCGATCGAGGAGTCTCCCTGCAGGTCGGCCGCCGTCACCTTCCCCTTGCGCTCCACGTCGAGCGCCAGCATCTTCTCCTCGGTCGTGTGCATCTTGATGGGGATCTGCTTGAGGTTGAGGATGATGTCCGTCACGTCCTCGACGACTCCCGGAAGCGAGGAGAACTCGTGCAGGACGCCTTCGATCTTAACCGCGGTGATCGCGGCGCCCTCGATCGAGGAGAGCAGCACGCGCCGCAGAGCGTTGCCGACCGTCGTGCCGAACCCGCGCTCGAACGGCTGGGCGTAGAACTTCCCGTACGTCGCCGACAGCGTCTCGCTCTCCACCTCGAGCCGCTTCGGTTTCTGAAATCCCTTCCACAATGTCATGGTTCTTCTTCCTCCGTCCTTGCCGGACGATTTGTTACTTCGAATACAGCTCGACGATCAACTGCTCCTGGATTGGAAGCTTGATGTCCTCGCGCTTGGGCAGTTCCACGACCGTCCCCGAGAACGTCTCGGGAGAAAGATCCAGCCACCCGGGAACGCCGCGGGCGCGGGCGGTTTCGACCGAAGCCTTGATCTGTTCGTTGACCCGGCTCTTTTCCTTGATCGCCACGACCTGACCCTTGCTCACCCGATAGGACGGGATCGAGACCTTCCGGCCGTTGACCGTGACGTGGCCGTGACGCACGAGCTGGCGCGACTGCGCCCGCGACGCCGCGAACCCCAGGGCGTAGACGACGTTGTCCAGGCGCCTCTCGAGCTCCTCGAGAAGGTTTGCTCCCGTGATCCCCTTGCGGCGCTCGGCGCGCGCGAAGGTGAGACGGAATTGTCCCTCGAGAAGGCCATAAATGCGCTTGACCTTCTGCTTCTCGCGGAGCTGAATGCCGTAGCCCAGGAGCTTGGAGCGGCGGCGGCCATGCTGGCCCGGCGGGTAATTGCGCCGCTCGATGGCGCATTTGTCCTTGAAGCAGCGGTCCCCTTTCAGGAACAGCTTCATCCCCTCGCGCCGGCACAGCCGGCAAACCGATTCGGTGTATCGAGCCACTATGACTCTCCTCCAGGTCCCTCGTTTGTTTACGTCCTTCTTCCCGGCCAGGACCTGTGAGCCGGTTTACAGACAGGATTCGCGCGGCGCGCGAATCCTAGTTAAACGCGTCTCCTCTTTCGGGGGCGGCACCCGTTGTGCGGGATCGGCGTCGTGTCCTTGATGGACTTGATGTCGAGCCCGTTGGCCTGGAGCGCCCGGATGGCCGACTCCCGGCCGGCCCCGGGGCCGGTCACGCGAACGTCCACCGACCGCACGCCGTGCTCCTTGGCGCCCTCGGCGCAGTTGGCTGCGGCGAGCTGGGCCGCGAAAGGCGTCCCCTTGCGCGAGCCCTTGAAGCCGATGCGGCCGGCCGACGACCAGGCCAGGACGCCTCCTTCCTGGTCCGCCACCGTGATGGTGGTGTTGTTGAAGGACGCCTGCACCGTGGCGATCGCGTGCGGAATGTTCTTCTTTTCCTTCTTCGCCGCGCGCGGGCGCTTGCCCTTGGCTCCCTTGACGGGCTTTTCGGGCGTGGCGGATGTCGGTGTCGGTTCAGCCATGGTCTCCCTCTCGGGTTCGGGCTCTCAGCCCTCAACCCTCACTTAAACCAAGAAATAACAGCGCAGCTGTTATTTCTTGGTGGCCTTCTTCTTGCCGGCGATCGTCTGCTTGCGCGGTCCCTTGCGGGTGCGGGCATTGGTGTGCGTGCGCTGGCCTCGCACCGGCAGGTTGCGGCGATGCCGCATGCCCCGGTAGCACCCGATGTCCATCAGGCGCTTGATGTCCATCGAGGTGTCCTTGCGCAAGTCCCCCTCGACCTTCACGTCGTCGGTGATGACCTTGCGAATCCGCACGACCTCCTCTTCGGACAGGTCCTTGACCCGCGTGTCGGGCCGCACGTCCGCCTTCTCGAGGATGAAGTTCGACTTCGGCCGGCCGATCCCGTAAATGTAGGTCAGGCCGATCTCCACCCTCTTGTTCAGCGGCAGATCCACTCCAGCAATGCGTGCCATATTTTGGTCTCCAGGTGTCAGGTGTTAGGTGTTAGGTGTTAGGGAGGGCCGCCTGCCCGGTCCCTTGCACCTCGCACCTAGCACCTAGAACCTATCCTCATCCTTGCCTCTGCTTGTGCTTGGGGATCGGGCAGATCACGCGGACGACCCCCTTGCGGTGCACGATCTTGCATTTGACGCAAATTTTCTTGACCGACGCTCTGACTTTCACAATTCGCTCCTACTTGTACCGGTAAATGATCCGTCCCCGCGTCAGGTCGTAAGGCGACAGCTCCACGAGCACTTTGTCGCCGGGGAGGATGCGGATGAAGTTCTTCCGCATCTTCCCCGAGATGTGCGCCAGCACCTGATGCTTGTTCTCCAGCTCCACCTTGAACATGGCATTGGGAAGCGGCTCCACGACGGTGGCCATGACTTCGATCGCCTCTTCCTTGGACACCGCGCCTATGCCCCCACCGCCTCGGCGAGCCGGGCGAGGCGGCCGAGCCCCAGGATGACCGCGCCCTGCGGCCCGAGGGTGATGGTGAACTCGAAGTGCGCCGACGCGCTGCCGTCACGGGTCCGCACCGTCCAGCCGTCGCGGTCCACACTCACCTCGGCCCGGCCCAGGTTGAACATCGGCTCGATCGCGATGACCATGCCGCTCTTCAAGACTCCCCCGCGCCCTCCCGGACCGTAATTGGGGACCTGGGGTTCCTCGTGCAACGCCGTCCCGACGCCGTGACCCACAAAGTCGCGCACGACGCCGTACCCGGCGGCCAGGGCCACGGATTCGACCGCCGCGCCGATGTCGGAGACCCGGTTGCCCGGCCGCGCCGCTGCGATCCCCGCGTCCAGAGCCCTGCGCGTCGTTTCGAGCAGGCGAGCCCGCTCCGGGCTGATCCTGCCCACCGGCAGCGTCCGGGCGGCGTCGCCGTAGTAGCCGTCCACGACCGCGCCGCAGTCCGCGCCGACGATGTCCCCTTCTTTCAAAGAGCGTTTGCCCGGGATGCCGTGCACGACCTCGTCGTTGACGGACGTGCAGAGAGTCTTGGGGTATCCCCTGTAACCCACGAAGGCCGGACGGGCGCCCTGCCGGCGGATCTCCGCCTCGGCGATTCGGTCCAGGTCCTCCGTCGTGACTCCGGGAGCCACTGCCTTTTCAACGGCGTCGAGCGTCTCCAGGACGATCCTCGACGCTTCCTCGAGCTTCAGGAGCTCGTCGAAGCTCCGGATCGTGATCATCCCTGCCCCCGGCCGGCGGCCGCCGGGGCGACCGCGCGGCGGATGCGCTCCGCGATCTCCGGAATCTCCCCGACTCCGTCCACGTCCGTGAGCAAATTCCGCCGGCGATAGAACTCGATGAGCGGCTCCGTTTTCTGGCGGTACACCCGGAGACGCTCGAGGACCGTTTCCCGGCGGTCGTCGGAGCGGTTCTCCTGCCCCGACCGTCCTTCCAGCCGATCGGTCAGGACCGCCTCCGGGACCGACAGGTTGACAACGGTGGAGAGGCCCTTTTCATTTCCCCCCAGTAGGCCGTCCAGGGCCACGGCCTGCTCGACGGTCCGCGGGAACCCATCCAGGAGGAACCCCGAGCCGGCGTCCGGCCGGGAGATCCGATCCCGGATGAGCCCGATCATGAGGTCGTCGGACACGAGCTCCCCCGCCTCCATGACGGCCTTCGCCTTCAGGCCCAGAGGCGTTCCCTCGCGTACGGCCGCCCGCAGCATGTCGCCCGTGGAGATGGCGGGGATCTTCAGGCGCTCCGCCAGGAGCTTCGCCTGAGTTCCCTTGCCGCTGCCCGGAGGGCCCAGGAAGACGATGCGCATCAGTCCGAGCTCCTCACCGATCTAACCGCGCCGTCCACGGATCCGGCTCTTCTTGAGGAAGCCGGTGTAATGGTGCTCGACGAGCTTGGACTCGACCTGCTGGACGGTGTCCATGGCCACGCCGACCACGATCAGGAGCGAGGTCCCGCCGAAGTAGAAGTTGAAGCCGAAGCCCTGCGTGAAGAAGCGCGGCAGGACCGCGTCGAGCGAAGGCCCGATCCAGGGGAGGCTCTGCACCTTGAAGCCGCTCGAGAGGAACTCCGGCAGGAGCGCCACGAAGGTCAGGTACACGGCCCCGACGATGGTCAACCGCGAAAGGACCGTGTCGATGTAGTCGGCGGTCTTCTTGCCCGGCCGGATCCCCGGAATGAAGCCGCCGTACTTGCGCATGTTGTCGGCGGTGTCCACGGGGTTGAAGATGATCGACGTGTAGAAATAACAGAAGAAGAGGATGCCCACCCCGTAGAGGACCACGTAGAGCGGCTGCCCCTGCGAGAGAGAGCTCGCCACCTTCTTCATCCAGTCGGCCCCGACGAAGTTGGAGAAGTAGTAGGGGATCTGCAGGATCGAGATCGCGAAGATGATCGGGATGACGCCGCCGGTATTGACCCGCAGCGGGAGGTAGGTGTTCTGCCCGCCGTAGACCCGGCGCCCCACCACGCGCTTGGCGTACTGGACGGGGATGCGTCTCTGCGCCCTCTCGACGAACACGATCAGGGCCACGATCCCCGTCATGAAGAGGAGCACGAAAATGAGCGTCAGGATCGTGATGTTGCCGGTCCGGATCGAGTCGAACAGGCCGAAGATCGCCGAGGGCAGGCGCACCACGATTCCGGCGAAGATGATGAGCGAGATCCCGTTGCCGATGCCCCTCTCGGTGATCTGCTCGCCCAGCCACATGATGAAGATCGTGCCGGTCGTCAGCGTCAAGACCGTCAGCAGGCGGAAGCTCCAGCCCCCGTGGGGGATCAGGTGCGCGCCGCCCGGAGTGGTCTGCTTCTCCAGCCACAGCGCGATGCCGGTGGCCTGGATGAAGGAGAGGAGCACGGTTCCGTAGCGCGTGTACTGGGTGATCTTCTTGCGCCCCATCTCTCCTTCCTTGGAGAGCTTCTCGAGGTACGGCCAGACCACCGTCAGGAGCTGCAGGATGATCGAGGCCGAGATGTAAGGCATGATCCCGAGGGCGAAGACCGAGAGCCGCCGCAGCGCTCCTCCCGAGAAGATGTCGAGGAAACCGAAGAGGGACCCGGCGGCCGAGCTGAAGAACTCGTTCATGGCCGCCGGATCGATTCCGGGGGTCGGGATGTGCGCTCCCAGCCGGTAGACGGCCAGCAGCAGGAAGGTGAAGATGACCCGCTTGCGCAGGTCGGGCACGCTGAAGATGTTGGCGAAGCTCTGGAATGCGCTCACCGGGGAACCACCTCGCAGTGTCCTCCCGCGGCCTCGATCGACGCGCGGGCCGAGGCCGAGAACTTGTGGGCCGAGACGGTCAGGGCCTTGGTGATCGCGCCGTCGCCCAGGATCTTGACCGGCCGGCTCCGGCGGGCGAGCCTCTTCCGGGCCAGGTCCTCCAGCGTCACGGCGGCGCCCGCCTCGAACCGGTCGAGGTCGGAGATGTTCACGATGTCGTATTCCACGCGGAAGATGTTGGTGAAGCCGCGCTTGGGAATCCGCCTGTGGAGAGGCATCTGCCCCCCCTCGAAGCCGCGCTGGTGGCGGTAGCCGGAACGCGACTTCTGTCCCTTGTTGCCGCGTCCTGCCGTCTTCCCGTGGCCGCTGCCCGGCCCGCGGCCAACGCGCTTGCGGGAATGCGTCGCTCCGGGCGACGGGCGCAGCTCGTGGACCCTCGCGAAGGCCGCTGACGGGGGCGGCATCGCGGGAGTCTCGGCCGAGGGCTCGCCCGCCGCCACTGCCGCTTCCCGTTCCTTCCGGGGCTTTGCAAAGGTCCGCGCGGGCCTGCGGGCCGGACGCGGGGCAGGCGCCTTCTTCTTCGGAACGGCTTTCTCTTTGGCCCTGGCAACTTTCGCCTTGGAAGCGGGCTTCGCCGCCGCCTTACCCGAGGCGAACTTGTCCGGCGCGGCTTTCGCAGAGGCGGACGGCTTCTTCGTGTCTTTCTTTTCGGCCATGGACTAGTCCTTCTCGATCTCGACCAGGTGTCGCACCCGCTGGACCATTCCCCGGATCGCCGGGTCGTCCGGCCGGACGACGCGCTGGCCGAGGCGGCGGAATCCGAGCCCGTGGAGCGTCGCCTTCTGCTTTACGGGCGTGCAGATGCCGCTCTTGACCCAGTGAAGGGTCACCGTTCCCTTCGCACCCTTCCTCGCCCGCCCCGGCGCCTTGGCCTCGGGCGGATTCGGTTTCTCCGATTCGCTCACGCCTTCGTCTCCGCTGCGCCCATGCCGCGGCGCTTGCGCATCTCGTCCTCGTTCTTGAGTCTCAGGAGCCCGTCGAAGGTCGCCTTGATCACGTTGTGCGGGTTGGTCGTGCGCAGCGACTTGGTCAGGATGTCCGCGATTCCGACCGACTCGAGCACCGCGCGCACGGGTCCTCCGGCGATGACGCCGGTCCCCGCGGCGGCGGGCTTGAGCAGGACTCGCCCGGCCCCGTAACGGCCGAGGACCGTGTGCGGAATCGTCGTCCCCTTCAGGCTGATCGACTGCATGTTCTTCTTGGCCATCTCGATCCCCTTCTTGATGGCCATCGGCACTTCCTTGGCCTTTCCGGAGCCGTAGCCGACGCGGCCCTGTCCGTCTCCGACGACGACCAGGGCCGAGAAGGAGAAATTCTTGCCTCCCTTGACGACCTTGGTGACGCGGTTGATGTGGACGACGCGGTCGATCAACTCGCGCCCCTGCGCGTCCCGCTCCTTTTCCCGTTCGCGCGGCGCGCGGGAGGGTCCCCGGTTGCTGTTCATTGGTTCTCCATGGGTCTCAAAACTCCAGTCCGCCTTCGCGGGCGGCGTCGGCGAGCGCTTTCACTTTGCCGTGATAGATGTAGCCGCCGCGGTCAAACACAACTCTTCCGATCCCCTTTTCCCTGGCCCGGTCGGCCACGAGTTTCCCGACCCTCTTCGCGGTGCCGACGTTGGCTCCGGTCTTGGCTTCCTTCTTCAATCCGGCGTCGAGCGAGGAGGCGTGCGCGAGAGTCTTGCCGCTCGCGTCGTCGATGACCTGCGCGTAGATGTGCTTGCCGCTCTTGAAGATCGCCAGCCGCGGGCGTTCCACCGATCCCCGGACCTTCTGCTGGATGCGGACGCGAACACGGCGTCGCGCTTCGACTCTCCTCTGCGTCTTCATGGCCTACTTCCCGCCCGCCTTTCCGACCTTGCGCCGGATCACCTCGTTGGCGTACTTGATTCCCTTGGCCTTGTATGGATCCGGAATGCGCAGCTTGCGGATCTCGGCCGCCGTCTGGCCGACCTTCTGCCGGTCGGCGCCGGAGACGGAGAGCTTCCCGGCCTTGGCGTCAAGCCCGACCGCGATCCCCTCCGGGATCGGGAAATTCACGGGATGGGAGTAGCCGATCGAGAAGACGATCGTCTTCCCCTTGACCTCCGCCTTGTAGCCCACGCCCACGATCTCCAGGTCCCGGGAGAACCCTTTCGTGACGCCCTGGACGGAGTTGGCGACGAGGCTGCGCAGGAGGCCATGGAACGCCCGCTCGCGAGGCTCGTCGCCGGAGCGGGAGATGCGCACCTCGCCGCCGTCGATCGAAACCGTCAGGCCCGGTGGAATCCGGTTGGTCAACTCCCCCTTGGGCCCCTTGACGCGCAGAACATTCCCGTCCTGATTCACCTCGACCCCCCTCGGGATCGGGACCGGCATTTTTCCTATGCGTGACACGTGTGTTTTCTCCTACCGGCCGTTCACCAGACGTTGCAGAGGATCTCGCCGCCGAGCCTGGCCTCGCGTGCCTGGCGGCCCGTCAGGATCCCGCGGGAGGTCGAGACGATTGAGATGCCGAGTCCGCCCAGCACCTCGGGAATTTCCTTGGCGGGCGCGTAGACCCTCCGGCCCGGACGGGAGACCCTCTCCAGGCCGTTGACGATCGGCTCGCCGTCCGCGTCGTATTTCAAGCCGACCCGCAGCAGAGGGCGCCCCTTCTCCTCGACCCGGCGATAGGAGGAGACATATCCCTCCTCGGCGAGGACCTTGACGAGGCTCTCCTTGACGCGCGAAGCGGGAATGTCCACGCGCTCGTGGCCCGCCCGCATGCCGTTGCGAAGCCGGTTCAGGAGATCGGTGATCGGATCGCCGGTTGCGTTCATCGCGTCACCACGAAGCCTTCAGAACGCCGGGCAGGTATCCCGCCGAAGCGTTCTGCCGGAAACAGATGCGGCAGAGCTCGAACTTGCGGTACACGCCGCGCGCCCGGCCGCAGATGCGGCAGCGGCGCACCCTGCGCGTCATGAATTTCGGCTTCCTCGCCGCCTTGATGATCATTGCTCTTCTGGCCATTCTTCAGTCCTCAGTCCTTAGTCCTTAGTCCTTAGTCCCTGGTCATTTTCCGAAGGGCATGCCGAGTTGCTGGAGCAGCACCCGCGCGCGGTCGTCCCGGCCGGCGGTCGTGACGAGCGTGACGTTCAGCCCCTTGGACTTGTCCGTCTTCGCGTAATCGATCTCCGGGAAGATGAAGTGGTCCCGGACGCCGAGCGTGTAGTTGCCTCTTCCGTCGAAGGCCTTCGTCGAGACGCCGCGGAAGTCGCGCACGCGCGGCAGAGCGATGTTGATGAGCCGGTCGAGGAACTCGTACATCCGCTCGCCGCGCAGCGTGACCCGGGCTCCGATCGGCATCCCGGTCCGAAGCTTGTACGTCGCGATCGATTTCTTGGCCTTCGTCACGACGGCCTTCTGGCCGGCGATCGCCGAGAGCTCTTCCACCGCCCCGTCGAGGATCTTGGGGTTGGCGACCGCCTCGCCCAGGCCCATGTTCAGGATGATCTTCTCCAGACGGGGAATCGCCATGCGGTTGTCGATCCCGAGCTCTTTGCCGAGCGCCGGAACGACTTCCTTCATGTAGCGTTCTTTCAGTCTTGCTGCCATATCGTTTCCCGTTCTCCCGTTTCCCGTTTCCCGCTAAGCGAGGGCCGCTCCGCTCTTCTTGGCGAAACGCTCCGGCGTTCCCTCGGCGTCGCGCCGCAGCCCGATGCGCGTGCGCGTGTTGCCGTCCGGGTCCACGAGCATCACGTTGGAGATGTGGATCGGCGCTTCCCTCTCCGAGATCCCTCCGGCGATGTTCTTGGAGGGGTTGGGCCGGGTGTGCCGCTTGATGATGTTGATCCGCTCGACGATCACGCGGGACTTGCCCGGCATGATCCGGATGATCTTCCCCTGCCGCCCGCGGTCCTTGCCGGCGATGACGACGACCATGTCGTTCTTCTTCAATCTCGTGTTCTTCATCAGAGCACTTCCGGGGCCAACGAAATGATCTTCATGAACTTCTTCTCGCGCAGCTCGCGGGCCACGGGACCGAAAACGCGCGTGCCCACGGGCTCTCCCTCGTTGGAGATGAGCACGGCGGCGTTGTCGTCGAATCGGATGTAGGAACCGTCCCGGCGCCGGTGATTGCGGCGGGTCCTCACGATGACGGCGCGCACGACGCGCTTGCCGTGCTTCTCGACGAAGGGAGAATCGGGCGCGGCTTCCTTGACCGACGCCGTGATCACGTCGCCCAGTCCCGCGTAACGACCCGCCGAGCCTCCGCGCATGCGGATGCAGGCGATCCGGCGCGCCCCCGAATTGTCCGCCACCTCGAGGATGGTTCCCATCTGAATCATGACGCGACCTCGTGAGCCGTGAACCGTGAGCCGTGAGCCGTGGCCGGGCTCCCGTTCGGCTTACGGCCAACGGCTAACGGCTTACGAACTGCTGTTGACATCTATGCTCTCGCCTTCACGAGGATCTCCCTCAACACCCAGCGCTTGCGCTTGGAGAGGGGGCGAGTCTCCTGGATGCGCACGCGGTCGCCGACCTTCGCCCTGTTCTCCTCGTCGTGCGCCATGAAACGGCTCGTCCTCTTGATGGTCCTCTGGTAGCGCGCCTCCTGCACCCGGCGCTCGACCTCGACCACGATGGACTTGTTCATCGCGTCCGACACGACCCGGCCCACCTTCGTCTGTCGGGGGCGGTTGGCCTTTTCGGTCTCTGCCGTCACTTCCATCATCCCTTCTCCGCCAGCTCCAGCGCCCGGCGATAGGTCCTGATCCTGGCGATGTCTCGCCGCAGGACCCTCAGCCGGCTCGGATTCTCCAGCTGGCCCGTGGCGTGCTGCAGCCGCAGCTTCCACGAAGCCTCCTTCAACTGCTTCTCTTTCTCCGCCAGCTCGTCGAGTCCCTGATGCGCCAGCGTCTCTCTCTCTTTCTTCTTCATCCCATCTCCATCTGGGAATGCCGCGTGATGAAGCGGGTCTTCAATCCGATCTTGTCGGCGGCCAGCTCCAGCGCCTCGCGCGCCTGTGCCTCGTCGAGCCCCTCCATTTCGTAGAGGATGCGGCCCGGCTTGACCACGGCGACCCAGCCCTCCGGCGCCCCCTTGCCCTTGCCCATGCGGGTTTCCGCCGGCTTCTTGGTGATCGGCTTGTCGGGGAAGATCCGGATCCAGATCTTCCCGCCCCTTTTCACGGCGCGGGTCATGGCGATCCGGGCGGCCTCGATCTGGCGCGCGGTGATCCAGCCGGGCTCCAGGATCTGAAGTCCCACATCCCCGAACGCCAGCGTCGAGCCGCGGGTGGCCTTCCCCTTCATGCGTCCCCGCTGCTGCTTGCGGTACTTGACCTTCGATGGCATCAACAAGGTTTCGCCCCCGCTTCGCGTGGGCGAAACCTAGATGGGCTTCGCCCCTCGAAAAGAAAAAGACTCATCGGACCCGGCGGATTCATTTCGTTCAGAACTCCTTCTTCATTTCTCTTCTCCAAACACCAGGAATCGCGGGCGACAGCCCGCGATTCCTACGCGGTCTTCCGTCTCGTCTTGGCCTTGTGCTGCTCCCCCCGGTAGATCCAGGTCTTGACGCCGATCTTGCCGTAGGTCGTGTTGGCCTCGGCGAAGCCGTAGTCGATGTCGGCCTTCAGGGTGTGGAGGGGCAGGCGTCCCTCCTGGTACCACTCCGCCCTCGCGATCTCGGCCCCGTTCAACCGGCCGGCGCACCGGATCTTGATCCCCTGGGCGCCGAACCGCAGGGCGGACTCGATTCCCTTCTTCATCGCGCGGCGGAAAGCCACCCGGCGCTCGAGCTGCAGGGCGATGGACTCCGCCACCAGCTGCGCGTCGGTCTCCGGGCGCTGGATCTCGATGATGTTGATGTGGACCTCGGACTTCATCCTCCTCTGGAGCTCGTCGCGGAGCTTGTCCACTTCGGCGCCGCGCTTGCCGATGATGATGCCCGGCCGGGAGGTCTGGATGTTGACCTTCAGGCGGTTGGCGAAGCGCTCGATGTCCACTTCGGAGACCCCCGCGTGCGACAGGCGCCCCTTCAGCTCCTTGCGGAGCTTCAGGTCCTCGTGCAGGAAGGTCTGGTAGTCCTTCACCGAGAACCAGCGCGAGTGCCAGGTGCGGTTGAAACCGAGCCGGAAACCGTACGGGTGGACCTTCTGCCCCATGTTGCTCCTTTATCCCTTAGCTTGCGACGAGCCGTCCGACAGCTCGATCGTGAGATGGCTCTTGCGGTGGAGAACTCGGAACGCGCGCCCCATCGGCGCCGGCCGGATCCGCCTCTCCTGCGGTCCCTTGTCCACGAAGATCTTGCGGATGACCAGGTCGTCCACGTCCAGCTGAGCTTCTTTCTGCTCGGCGTTGGCGACCGCCGAACGCAGGGTCTTCAGGATGTCGTGAGCCGCGACCTTGGGCGTGTGCTGGAGGATCGCCACGGCGTCGTTGACGGACTTGCCGCGCACGAGGTCCGCCACCAGGCGGACCTTCTGGGCCGAGCCTTTCATGTACCGGAGCGTGGCCGTCGCCTTCATCTCGTCCTTCCTAGGTCTTGGCCGGGGCCGCCGGGGCCGCGGACGGAGGAGGAGCGGCGCCCGGAGCGCCCGGAGGTCCGCCCACCCTGGCCCCAGTCACGGCCGCGGCGGCCGCCTCCGCGGCCTTCTTGCCGCTGTGGCCCTTGAAGATCCGCGTCGGGGCGAACTCGCCCAGCTTGTGCCCCACCATGTTCTCCGCCACGTACACGGGGATGAACTTGCGCCCGTTGTGCACCGCGATCGTGTGCCCCACCATGTCGGGCACCACGGTCGAGCGGCGGGACCAGGTCTTGACGACTTTCTTCTCCCGCGTGGCGTTCAACGCGGCCACCTTCTTCATGAGGTGGTCGTCCACGAAAGCGCCCTTCTTGATCGAGCGTGCCATGTCTCTCCCTTATCCCTTGGCCTTGCGCCGGCGGACGATGAACCTGTTCGTCCGCTTGTTGTTCCTGGTCTTCATGCCCTTGGTCTTCCAGCCCCAGGGGGAGGTCGGGTGGCGGCCGCCCGAGGTCTTCCCTTCGCCGCCTCCCATGGGGTGGTCCACCGGGTTCATCGCCACGCCGCGCACGTGCGGGCGGAACCCCAGCCAGCGGTTTCTCCCCGCCTTCCCGATCGAGACGTTCTCGTGCTCGAGGTTGCCGACCTGTCCGATCGTCGCATAGCACTCGATGTGGACCTCGCGGACCTCGCCCGAGGGCAGTCGCACCTGGGCGTATCCCCCCTCCTTGGCCATGAGCTGCGCGGCCGTGCCGGCGGAACGCACGAGCTGGCCGCCGCGGCCGCGCTTCAGCTCGATGTTGTGGATCGTCGTTCCGAGCGGGATGCCCCGGAGGGGAAGAGCGTTGCCGGGCAGGATATCCGCCGTAGGCCCGGAGACCACCCGCGCGCCGACCTCCAGGCCGTTGGGCGCCAGGATGTAGCGCTTCTCGCCGTCCAGGTAGTGGAGCAGCGCGATTCGCGCGGTGCGGTTGGGATCGTACTCGATGGCGGCGACGCGGGCCGGGACGTCCATCTTGTCGCGCCGGAAGTCGATGATCCGGTAGAGGCGCTTGTGCCCGCCCCCCATGAAGCGGCTGGTCAGCCTCCCCTGGCTGTTGCGGCCCCCGGTGGAGCGCAGTCCCACCGTGAGGCTCTTCTCCGGACGCAAGGCCGACAGCTCCACGAAATCGTGGGCCGTCTGGAAACGCCGCCCCGCGGAAGTCGGCTTGTATTTCTTTATGGGCATGTGGTCAGACTCCCTCGAAGAACTCGATGGGCTTCTCGCCGGCGGCCAGGCGCACGTACGCCTTCTTCCAGGCCTTGCGCTGGCCGATGAATTTCCCCATGCGCTTCCACTTCCCCTGGCGGTTGGCCAGGCGCACCTGCGCCACCTTGACGCCGAAGAGCTTCTCGACGGCCCTCCGGACCTCGATCTTGTTGGCCCGGCGGTCCACCTCGAAGCAGATCGTGCTGGTGGTCTCCTTGATCCTCGTGGACTTCTCCGAGATCAGGGGACGGCGGATCAACTGCAGCGGTTCCATCTCTACCCCAGCGTTTGGACGACCCGCGACAGCGCGTCCTGCGAGAGGACCACCGTCGCATGGCTCATCACGTCGTAGACGTTGACCGCGAGCGCGTCCACGAGCTTCCACTCGGGGACGTTGCGCGAGGCGAGCGCAAGCTTCTCGTTTTCCCGCGAGTCCACGAAGAGGGCCTTCCCCTCGATGCCGAGAACTCCGACCGCGGCCTTCAGGTCCCTCGTGCGGTGGCTTTCCGGATCCATGGTCTCGATCACCAGGAGTCTCTCCTCGCGCAGTCTCTGCGAGAGCACGGCTCGAAGCGCGTTCTTCTTCTCCCCGACCGAGAGGCCTTCCGCGTAGGAACGCGGGGCCGGGCCATGAGAGGTCCCGCCGTGGCGGTGGATCGGGGGGCGGCCCCCGCCCTGCCGGGCCCGCCCGGTCCCCTTCTGCTTGAACGGCTTCTTGCCGGAGCCGGAGACCTCGCTGCGCGTCTTCGTCTTGTGGGTCCCGCGGCGCCGCGAGGCCAGATAGGCCTTCACGGCCTGCCAGACCAGGTGCTTGCGGTAGGGATAGTCGAAGACCCCGGCGGGCAGCTCCACCTCGCCGACCCTTTCTTTCTTCCAGTTCCAAACGGGCAATGTCGCCATCATCGCTCCCTACTTGCCGCTCGGCCTGGCGAAGCCGGAGCGCATGATCTTGACCAGCGACCGGCGCGCGCCCGGGACCGCGCCGCTGATGTACAGGAGATTCTTCTCCACGTCCACGCGCACCACGACCAGGTTCTTCGCCGTGGCCCGGCGGCCGCCGAGCCGCCCGGAGGAGCGGTTGCCCTTGATGACGCGCGAGGGAAACGCCGAGGCTCCGATCGAGCCCGGCGCCCGGTGAAACATCGAGCCGTGCGCGGCCCCGCCGCCCTTGAAGTGGTGGCGCCGCACGACGCCCGCGAACCCCTTGCCCTTGGAGACCCCGATGACGTCCACGTGGTCCCGCGCCTGGAACGTGTCGCAGAGCACCTTGTCGCCGGGCTTCCACTCGTCCCCCGCGTCGAACCTCACTTCCGCGAGAGTGCGCATGGGCGCCACGCCCGCCTTCTCGAAGCGGCCCTTCGCGGGGCCGTTGGCCCGGCGGTCGGGCCGGGCATCGACGAGACCGATCTGCACGGATTCATATCCGTCGCGGTCCACCGACTTCTTCTGAACGACGAGGCAGGGCCCGGCCTGGACGACCGTTACGGGCACCGCCGTGCCGTCGGCCTCGAAGACCTGGGTCATCCCCACTTTCCTGCCGATGATTCCGTGTACTGCCATTGTTCGCTCGCTCGCTACGCTCGCTCGGTCACTTGCCGAAGGCCTTGATTTCGACGTCCACCCCGACCGGCAGCTCCAGCTTCATCAGCGCGTCCACCGTCTGGGGAGTGGGCTCCAGGATGTCCAGCAGCCTCTTGTGCGTCCGCATCTCGAACTGCTCCCGCGATTTCTTGTCGATGTGCGGCGAGCGATTGACCGTGAAGCGGGCGATCGCCGTCGGCAGCGGAATCGGGCCCGCGATCTTCGCGCCGGTTCGCCGGACCGTGTCCACGATCTCGGTCGCGGACTGGTCCAGAATCCGGTAGTCGTAGGCCTTCAGGCGGATACGTATCTTGTCGTTTTTCATGTACTCGTTACGCTCGCTCTCGCTCGCTCAACCCGCCGCCTCTACTCCAATGAAGCGGCCGCTCGACGCGGCCGGAAGGGAGCAAGCGGCCGAGCGAGAGCATCCCATGGTGTAAATCCGTCAGCATTGCTTACTCCAGAATTTCCGTTATCGTCCCCGCGCCCACGGTTCGTCCGCCTTCGCGGATGGCGAAGCGCAGGCCCTTCTCCATCGCGATGGGCGTGATCAGGTTGATCTCCAGCGACACCGTGTCCCCGGGCACCACCATCTCCACTCCCTGCGGCAGCTTCGCCGTCCCCGTCACGTCCGTCGTCCGGAAGAAAAACTGCGGCCGGTAACCGTTGAAGAAAGGCGTGTGACGCCCCCCCTCCTCCTTCGTCAAAATGTACGCCTGCGCCTGAAACTTCACGTGCGGCGTGATCGATCCCGGCTTGGCGCACACCTGCCCGCGCTCCACGTCCTTCCTCTCCGTCCCACGCAACAACAACCCCACGTTGTCCCCCGCCTGCCCCTGGTCGAGCAACTTGCGGAACATCTCCACCCCCGTCACCACCTTCTTCTGCGTCGGACGAATCCCAACCACCTCCACCTCTTCCCCGACCTTGATCACCCCACGCTCCACTCTGCCCGTCACCACCGTCCCGCGCCCCGAGATCGAAAACACATCCTCGATCGGCATCAGAAAATCCTTGTCGATCGCCCGCTCCGGTATCGGTATGTAGCTGTCCACCGCGTCCATCAACTCGAACAGACACTTGGTGTCCGGACTGTTCGGATCCCCCGACTCCATCGCCTTCAACGCCGACCCCTTGATGATCGGTATCTGGTCCCCCGGAAAACCGTACGACGTCAAAAGCTCCCGCACCTCCAGCTCCACCAACTCCAACAGCTCCGGGTCGTCCACCATGTCCGTCTTGTTCAAAAACACCACGATGTACGGCACCCCAACCTGACGCGCCAGCAAGATGTGCTCCCGCGTCTGCGGCATCGGCCCGTCCGCCGCCGATACCACCAGAATCGCTCCGTCCATCTGCGCCGCACCCGTGATCATGTTCTTCACGTAGTCCGCATGCCCGGGACAATCCACGTGCGCGTAGTGCCGCTTGGCCGTGGAATACTCCACGTGCGCCGTGTTGATCGTGATCCCACGCGCCTTCTCCTCCGGCGCGTTGTCAATCTGGTCGTACGCCTTCGCCGTCGCCAACCCCTTCTTGGCCAACACCAACGTGATCGCCGACGTCAACGTCGTCTTCCCGTGATCCACGTGCCCAATCGTCCCAATGTTCACGTGCGGCTTGCTGCGGTCGAACTTCTCTTTGCCCATCGTCTCCTCTAATCGTTCCGGATCCTTACCTCGAGCCCACCTTGGCGATGATCTCTTCGCTGACGCTCCGGGGAACCTCCTCGTAGGCGGCGAACTGCATCGTGTAGTTTCCTCGGCCCTGCGTCATCGAGCGCAGGTTGGTCGAGTAGCCGAACATCTCCGAGAGCGGGACCCGCGCGGTGATGACCTGGACCCCGGCGCGCGGCTCCATGTGCTTGATGTGCCCGCGGCGCGAGTTGAGGTCGCCGATGACGTCGCCCATGTAGTCGTCGGGCACGACGACCTCGACCTCCATGATCGGTTCCTTGATGATCGGCCTGGCCTTCTTCGCGGCTTCCTGATACGCCATGGAGCCGGCGATCTTGAAGGCCATCTCGGAGGAGTCCACGTCGTGGTAGGAGCCGTCGTAGAGCTCGACGAGCACGCCGGTCGTGGGATATCCGGCGAGGACGCCGGTCTCCATGGCCTCCTTGATCCCCTGCTCGATCGGCTTGATGAACTCCTTGGGGATCGCGCCTCCCTTGATCTCGTTCTCGAAGACGAAGTGGTGGCCCTCTTCGGCGGGCCGGATGCGGATCTTGCAGTCGCCGTACTGGCCGCGGCCCCCGGACTGGCGCACGAACCGGCCGTGCCCCTGCGCCTCGTGCGTGATGGCCTCGCGGTAGGCGACCTGCGGCTTTCCGATGTTGGCGCCGACGTTGAACTCGCGCACCATCCGGTCGGTGATGATCTCCAGGTGCAGCTCTCCCATCCCGCGGATGATCGTCTGGCCCGTCTCATTGTCCGTGTGGACCTTGAAGGTCGGGTCTTCCTGCATGAGCTTGGCAAGAGCCATGCCCATCTTTTCCTGGTCCGCCTTCGTCTTCGGTTCGATGGCAACCGCGATGACCGGCTCGGGGAAGTTCATCGCTTCCAGGATGACGGGCGCGTCTCTGTCGCAGATCGTGTCGCCGGTCGAGACGTTGCGCAGGCCGACCGCCGCCGCGATGTCTCCCGCCCAGACCTCCTTGATCTCTTCGCGCTTGTTGGCGTGCATTTTCAGCAGCCGCCCGACACGCTCGTTGGAGCCCTTGGTCGAGTTGAAACAGGAGGAACCGGCGTCCAGATGTCCCGAGTAGACCCGGAAGAAGGCGAGTTGCCCGACGAAGGGATCCGTCATGATCTTGAAGATCAGGGCGGAGAAAGGCGCGTCGTCCCTGGGCTCGCGGACGAGCTCCGCCCCGACGTCGTCGTGTCCGACCATGGGCGGAACGTCGAGCGGCGACGGGAGGTAATGGACGACGGCGTCCAGGAGCTGCTGGATCCCCTTGTTCTTGAAGGCGCTGCCGCAGAGGACCGGTTGCGCGTGGCCGGCGATCGTGGCGCGGCGCAGCGCGTCCTGGATCTCTCCGGCCTCCACCTTGCCTCCGTGCAGGTATTTCTCGAGAAGAGTGTCGTCGGTCTCCGCGATCGCTTCGATCAGCTTCTCGCGGTAGGCCTCGGCCTCCGCGCGGAAGCCCTCGGGGATCTCCACGATGTCGAAGGTGGCGCCGAGGTTCTCGTCCATGAATTCGATCGCCTTCATCGCGACGAGATCGATGACGCCGCGGTGCTCGGCCTCGCTGCCCAGGGGAATCTGGATCGGGGCGGGCCGGGCGTTGAGCTTCGTCTTCATCATCTCGACGCAGCGGGCGAAGTTCGCGCCGACCCGGTCCATCTTGTTGACGAAGGCGAGCCGCGGCACGTTGTAGCGGTTGGCCTGGCGCCAGACGGTCTCCGACTGGGGCTCGACCCCGGCGACCGCGTCGAAAACGGCGACCGCGCCGTCCAGCACCCGAAGCGAGCGCTCGACCTCCGCGGTGAAGTCCACGTGCCCCGGCGTGTCGATGATGTTGATCCGGACGAGCTCGCCGGCCCCCGCCTTCCAGAAGCACGTGGTCGCCGCGGAGGTGATCGTGATCCCGCGCTCTTGCTCCTGGACCATCCAGTCCATCGTCGCGGTCCCCTCGTGGACCTCTCCGATCTTGTAGTTGACGCCGGTGTAATAGAGGATCCGCTCGGTCGTGGTCGTCTTGCCGGCGTCGATGTGCGCCATGATCCCGATGTTGCGGGTGTCTTTGAGGGGATGGGTGCGCGGCATGACGAGCGAGTCCTTGGTCCTTGGGTCCCGGGTTACCAGCGATAGTGGGCGAAGGCTTTGTTCGCCTCGGCCATCTTGTGCGTGTCGTCCTTCTTCTTCACGGCGCCGCCCCGGAGGTTCGCGGCGTCGAGCAGCTCCGCGGCGAGCTTCTCCTTCATCGTCTTCTCGCCTCGCCCGGCGGAGTACTCGATCAACCACCGGATCGCCAGGGAGGTCCGGCGGTTGGGCCGCACCTCGACGGGGACCTGATAGGTCGATCCGCCCACGCGCCGGGACTTGACCTCCAGCGCCGGCTTGACGTTCTCGATCGCCTTCTTGAACGTCTTCATCGGGTCGTCCTGGGTCTTCTCGGCGACCCGGTTCAACGCCCCGTAGAGGATTCCCTCGGCGGTGGACTTCTTGCCTTCCTTCATCACGGAGTTGATGAACTTCGTGACGAGCTGCGAGTTGTAGAGCGGATCCGGAAGGATCTCTCTCTTCGAAATGACGCGGCGTCTGGGCATATCGGTCCTTCGTCCTCAGTCTTTAGGCTTTCGGCCTCTTGGCTCCGTACTTGGAACGGCCCTGGTTGCGGTTGGCGACTCCCACCGCGTCGAGCGTTCCCCGGATGATGTGGTAGCGCACGCCGGGCAGGTCCTTGACGCGCCCCCCCCGGATCATGACGATCGAGTGCTCCTGCAGGTTGTGGCCGACGCCCGGGATGTAGGTCGTGACCTCGATGCCGTTGGTCAGGCGCACGCGCGCCACCTTCCGCAGCGCGGAGTTCGGCTTCTTGGGCGTCGTCGTGTAAACGCGGGTGCAGACCCCGCGCTTCTGCGGCGAAGAGTTGAGCGCCGGGCTGGCGGTCTTCACGCGCATCCGCTCGCGTCCCATCCGCACCAGTTGAGAAATTGTCGGCATCGACTCTCCTGTTGTCACCCCGAGCCCCCCGGAGCCGTAGGAAGGGCCCGAGATCGACCGTAACTGATTTGCTCGAGCCCGGGCGAACCAGGTCCCACCGTCCGTCCAAGTCCGAGGGAAAAACCTACGAATCCTACGGGTCGCCAGGATGGTTGTCAAGCTAAAAGCTGTCAGCTATCAGCTTTCAGCTCTCAGCCAACCCCCGGAATCCATTTCCCGCTGCAGCTTGGAGAAAGAAAACGGAGCCCGTTTCCGGGCCCCGTTTGGCTGAAAGCTGAGAGCTGACAGCTGAGGGCTGACAGCTGAGGGCTACTCCTCCTCGGAGGCGTCCACCTCGGCGTCGGCTTCGGCCAGGGCCAGCTCCTCGGCCGGGTCGATCAGGAAATCTTCCAGAGCGGGCTCCTCGACCTGCGGGATCTCTTCGCGCTCCAGGACGATGTTGCGGTAGTAGTCCATGCCGGTGCCGGCCGGGATCAACCGCCCCACGATGACGTTCTCCTTCAGGCCCCGCAGGTAATCCACCTTCCCCGAGATGGAGGCTTCCGTCAGGACCCGCGTGGTCTCCTGGAAGGAAGCCGCCGAGATGAACGAGTCCGTCGAGAGGGAGGCCTTCGTGATGCCGAGCAGCATCGGCCGCCCGATCGCCGGCTGGCCTCCAGCCGCGGCCACCCGCTCGTTCTCCTCCTCGAACCGGAAGCGGTCCACCTGCTCGTCGATCAGGAACTCGGTGTCGCCGACCTCCTCGATCTTCACGCTGCGCATCATCTGCCGGACGATGACCTCGATGTGCTTGTCGTTGATGGCGACGTTCTGCGACCGGTAGACCTCCTGGATCTTGTCCACCAGGTAGCGCTGCATCTCCTTCTCCCCCAGGATTGCCAGGATGTCGTGCGGGTTGATGGCGCCGTCGATCAGGGGGTCGCCCGCTTTGACCCGCTCGCTCTCCTGCACGTTGACATGCGTGTAGCGCGGGATCAGGTACTCGCGAATCTCCCCGTCATCGCCGGTCACGATGACCTTGCGCATGCCCTTGGCGATCGGGCCGTGCGAGACCGTCCCGTCGATCTCCGTGATGACGGCGGCATCCTTGGGCCGCCGGGCCTCGAAGAGCTCAACGATGCGCGGGAGTCCGCCCGTGATGTCCTTGGTCTTGGTCGTCTCGCGCGGGATCTTGGCCAGAACGTCGCCGGGGGAGACCTCCTGCCCGTCGGTGACCATCAGGTGCGACCCGATCGGCAACAGGTACTTGCGCTCGGCCTTGCCCTGGATGATGACCTGGGGCGACCGCTTCTCCGCGCCCACCGCCTCCACGATGATCTTCTGCGTGAGGCCGGTGACCCGGTCGGTCTCCTCGCGCAAATTCTCGCCTTCCACGATGTCGCGGAAGGCGATCCGGCCGCCGACCTCCGTCAGGATCGCGGAGGTGAACGGATCCCACTCGACCAGCTCCTGCCCCGGAACGACCTCCTGGCCGTCGGAGACCTTGATCGTCGAGCCGTACACGACCGAGTAGCGCTCCTTCTCGCGCCCCTTGTTGTCCATGATCGTGATCTTGCCGTTGCGGTTGACAACGACGAGATGGCCGTCCTTGCGCTGAACGGTCGCCACGTTCAGGTACTTCACGGTCCCCGGGTTCTTGGCGGCGTGCTTGGACTGCTCGGTCACGCGGGAGGCCGTGCCGCCGTAGTGGAACGTCCTCATCGTCAGCTGCGTGCCCGGCTCGCCGATCGACTGGGCGGCGATGACGCCGCAGGCCTCGCCGATCTCGACCATCTTGCCCGAGGCGAGCATGCGGCCGTAGCAGAGACGGCAGATGCCCCTCTTGGTCTCGCAGGTCAGGACCGAGCGGATCTTGACCCTCTCGATTCCCGCCTCCTGGACGGCCGAGGCGAGATCCTCGGTGATCTCCTGGCCGTAGGAGAGCAGTTTCTCCTCGGAGAGCGGATCGTAGATGTCCTCCTGCGCCACGCGGCCGACGATGCGGTCGCGCAGGGGCTCGAGAGTGTCGCCCCCCTCCATGATGGCCGAGACCGTGATGCCGTCGGAGGTGCCGCAGTCCTCCTCGATGACGATGACGTCCTGCGCCACGTCCACGAGACGCCGCGTCAGGTATCCCGAGTCGGCGGTCTTGAGCGCCGTGTCGGCGAGGCCCTTGCGGGCGCCGTGCGTCGAGATGAAGTACTGCAGCACCGAGAGGCCTTCACGGAAGTTGGCGGTGATGGGGGTCTCGATGACCTCGCCCGAGGGCTTGGACATGAGTCCCCGCATCCCGGCGAGCTGGCGCACCTGCTCCTTGGAGCCCCGGGCTCCGGAGTCCGCCATGATGTAGATCGGGTTGAACTCGCTGCCGACCTGGTCGGATTTCTTCATCTCCTTGAACATCTCGTCGGAGATGTTCTCGGTCGTGCGGTGCCAGATGTCGATGATCTTGTTGTGCCGCTCGCCGGCGGTGATGACTCCGGAGTTGCGCTGCGCGTCCACCTCGAGGACTTCCTTCTGGGCGGCCTGCAGGAACTCCTCCTTCTTCGCGGGGATCACCATGTCGTCCACGCCGATCGAGATGCCGGCGCGCGTCGCGGCCGCGAAGCCCAGGTCTTTCAGGTCGTCGAGCATCAGGACCGTCATTTCCTCGCCAAAGGTCAGATACACGTAGCTGACGAAGTCGGTCAATCCCTTCTTCTTCAGGTTGCCGTTGATGAAGGGGACGACGTCCCGCAGCGCGCGATTGAAGAACACGCGGCCGACGGTCGTATCGATCAGGGTCCGCTCGACGTCCTGGACCTCGGCATGGATGATGTCCTGGTCGTTATACTGGGTCGTGAGATCGATGTACCGACCCGAATAGCGCACCCGGATCGGCGTGTGCGTCGCGACCTCTCCCTGCTCGTAGGCCAGCATCACCTCGTCGAAGTCCGAGAAGATGCGCCCCTCTCCCTTGGTGTTCGAGCGGGACTTGGTGAGGTAATAAATTCCAAGCACCAAGTCCTGCGAAGGGACGGCCAAAGGACGTCCCGAAGCAGGACTTAGGATGTTGTTGGAGGAGAGCATCAGCATCTCGGCCTCGATCTGGGCCTTGGGAGACAGCGGCACGTGGACGGCCATCTGGTCGCCGTCGAAGTCGGCGTTGAAGGCCGGGCAGACGAGGGGATGGATCTTGATCGCCTTGCCCTCGACGAGCACCGGCTGGAAGGCCTGGATGCCCAGGCGGTGGAGCGTCGGCGCGCGGTTCAAGAGAACCGGGTGGTCGCGGATGACGTCCTCCAGCGCGTCCCACACTTCCGTCACTCCGGACTCGACCAGCTCCTTGGCCGCCTTGATCGTCTGCGCGAGCCCCTTCTTCTCGAGGCGGTTGTAGATGAAGGGCTTGAAGAGCTCGACAGCCATCTTCTTGGGAAGCCCGGCCTGGTGGAGCTTCAGTTCCGGCCCCACGACGACGACGGAGCGGCCCGAGTAGTCCACGCGCTTTCCGAGCAGGTTCTGCCGGAAGCGTCCCTGCTTCCCCTTCAGCGTGTCGGAGAGCGACTTCAACGGGCGATTGTTCGAGCCCTTCAGGACCCGGCCCCGGCGGCCGTTGTCGAAGAGCGCGTCCACCGCCTCCTGAAGCATCCGCTTCTCGTTGCGCACGATGACTTCGGGCGCCCGCAGTTCCAGAAGCTTCTTCAACCGGTTGTTGCGGTTGATGACGCGCCGGTAGAGGTCGTTCAAGTCCGAGGTCGCGAAGCGTCCGCCGTCCAGGGGCACGAGAGGACGCAGCTCGGGAGGGATGACCGGGATGACGTCGAGGATCATCCAGTCCGGCTTGTGGCCCGACCGGCGGAAGGCGTCGCAGACCTTCAGCCGCTTGGCCGCCTTCTGACGCTTGATCTGCGAAGTCTCGGTCTTCATGATCATTCGCAGTTCTTCGGCGAGCATCTCGACGTCCACGCGCTCGAGCAGCTCCTTGATCGCCCCGGCGCCCATCCTCGCCACGAAGACGTCGCCGTGCTCGGCCCGCAGGGCGCGGTAGCGCTCCTCGGAGAGGAGCTCCTTCTCCTTCAGGTCGGTCTCGCCGGGATCGATGACGACGTACGACTCGAAGTAGAGGATCCTCTCCAGGTCCCGCAGCGAGATGTCCAGCAGGTGCCCGATCCGCGACGGCAGGCCCTTGAAGAACCAGACGTGGGAGACGGGAGAGGCCAGCTCGATGTGCCCCATCCGCTCGCGGCGCACCTTCGACTTGGTGACCTCGACGCCGCACTTGTCGCAGACGACGCCGCGGTGCTTCATCCGCTTGTACTTGCCGCAGAGGCACTCCCAGTCCGTGATCGGGCCGAAGATCTTCGCGCAGAAGAGTCCGTCCCGCTCCGGCTTGAACGTGCGGTAGTTGATCGTCTCGGGCTTGGTGACCTCGCCGTAGGACCAGGAGCGGATCTTCTCGGGCGAGGCCAGAGAGATCTTGATCGCGTTGAAGTCCTTCAGCGTGGTGGGTTTGGTGGCGAAAGCGAGCGATTCCACGTTAGACGCTCCTTACGCGCCGGTGCGCGTCATTCGTGAGCCGTGAGCCGTGAACCGTGAGCCGTGGCTCCCGATCCCGTCCTCTTCGTCTCACGATTCCTGAATACATTCTTCGTTCCTCGGCTTACGGCTTACGGCTCACGGCTCACGAACTACCGTTTCAGAAGCTCGACGTCGAGGCAGAGAGACTGCAGCTCGCGCACGAGCACGTTGAACGACTCGGGCAGTCCCGGGCTGGCCGGGATCTCGCCCTTGACGATCGCCTCGTAGACCTGAGAGCGCCCCTCGACGTCGTCGGACTTGACCGTCAGAAGCTCCTGCAGCGTGTAGGAGGCGCCGTAGGCCTCCAGGGCCCAGACCTCCATCTCGCCGAAGCGCTGGCCCCCGAACTGGGCCTTGCCTCCCAGGGGCTGCTGCGTGATGAGCGAATAGGGCCCGATCGAGCGCGCGTGGATCTTGTCGTCCACCAGGTGCGAGAGCTTGAGCATGTAGATGTAGCCCACGGTGACCTGCTGCTCGAAGGGCTCGCCCGTCATTCCGTCATAGAGGACGGTCTTGCCCGAGCCGGGCAGGTTCGCGTCCTTCAGGAGCTTCTTGATCTCCCCCTCCGTGGCGCCGTCGAAGACCGGCGTCGCAACGTGCAGGCCGAGCACTTTGGCGGCCCACCCCAGATGCGTCTCCAGGATCTGGCCGACATTCATGCGCGAGGGCACGCCCAGCGGGTTCAGCACGATGTCGATCGGGGTGCCGTCCGGGAGGTAGGGCATGTCGCCGTCCTCCAGGATGCGCGAGATGACCCCCTTGTTGCCGTGACGGCCGGCCATCTTGTCGCCCACGGAGAGCTTCCTCTTCATGGCGACGTACACCTTGACCATTTTGATCACGCCCGGCGGCAACTCGTCCCCCTTCTGGAGCAGCTCGATCCGCTCGGCGTTGACCCGGTTCAGGACTTCGATCTGGGAGTCCTGGCGCCGCAGGATGATCTGGACGGCGTCGGCGACCTCTTCGTCCTTCAACTTCAGCCGCTTCAACTGCTGGGGAGAGAGGCGGGCCACCCCCTCGTCGGTGAACTTGCCCCCCTTCTTGACGATCTCCTCGCCGTCGCGGTCGTTCATGACGTCGTTGGAGGTCTTGCCGATGAGGAGGTCCCGGACCTTCTTGTTGGCTTCCTCCCGGATGATCCGGATCTCGTCCTTGGAGTTCTTCTCGATCTTGGCGATCTGGTCCTGTTCGATGGAGAGCGCGCGCAGGTCCTTCTCGATCCCCTTGCGCGAGAAGATCTTGACGTCCACGACCGTCCCCTCGATGCCCGGCGGGCATTTCAGGGAGGCGTCGCGCACGTCTCCGGCCTTCTCGCCGAAGATCGCGCGCAGCAGTTTCTCCTCCGGGGTCAACTGCGTCTCCCCCTTCGGAGTGACCTTGCCGACCAGGATGTCTCCGGGCTTGACCGTTGCCCCGATGCGGATGATGCCGGACTCGTCGAGGTCCCGCAGCGCGTTCTCGGAGACGTTGGGGATGTCGCGCGTGATCTCCTCGGGCCCGAGCTTCGTGTCCCGGGCCTCGATGTCGAACTCCTGGATGTGGATCGAGGTAAAGAAGTCGTCCTTGACGAGGCGCTCGGAAACGAGGATCGCGTCCTCGTAGTTGTAGCCGCGCCAGGGCATGAAGGCGACCAGGACATTACGGCCGAGGGCCAGGTCTCCCTTCTTGGTGCAGGGGCCGTCGGCCAGGACATGGCCCCGCTCGACGGTCTGCCCCTCGAGCACGATCGGTTTCTGGTTGATGCAGGTGTTCTGGTTGGAGCGCCGGAATTTCGTCAGCGGATAGATGTCCGCTCCGAACTCCTTGCCGCCCACCTCGCTGCCTTCGACCCGCACGATGATCCGCTCGGAGTCCACCTGGTCCACGATGCCGGCGCGCTTGGCGAGCACGACCGCCCCCGAGTCGCGGGCGACCGTCCGCTCCAGACCCGTGCCCACCAGGGGCGCCTCGACCCTCAGGAGAGGGACGGCCTGGCGCTGCATGTTGGAGCCCATCAGAGCGCGGTTGGCGTCATCGTGCTCCAGGAACGGGATGAGCGCCGTCGCGACGGACACGAGCTGCTTGGGCGAGATGTCCTTGTAGTCCACCTTGTCCCGCTCCGCGGTGATGAACTCGCCGTTGAACCGGGCGATGACGCGGTCCTCTTTGATGCGGCCCGCGGCGTCCGTCTCGGCGTTGGCCTGGGCGATGACGAAGTTCTCCTCTTCCCACGCCGAGAGGTAGAAGGAGTAGGGCACGACCTCGGCCTGGCGCTTGTGGCCCCTCTTGACGCGCTCGTTCTCCTCCTCGAGCTCCTTCCTCTCTACGATCTGCCCGAGTTTGAAGGAGGTCTCCCCGACCAGCGTGACGCGGAAGTGATCGATCACGCGGCCCTTCTCGACCTTCTTGTAGGGGGTCTCGATGAAGCCGAAGTCGTTGATGCGGGCGTAGCAGGAGAGCGACGAGATCAACCCGATGTTCGGGCCTTCCGGCGTCTCGATCGGGCAGACGCGGCCGTAGTGGGTCGGATGCACGTCGCGCACCTCGAATCCCGCGCGCTCGCGCGAGAGGCCGCCCGGCCCCAGGGCCGAGAGCCGCCGCTTGTGGGTGACCTCCGACAGCGGGTTGGTCTGGTCCATGAACTGCGAGAGCTGCGAGGACCCGAAGAACTCCTTGATCGAGGCGATGACGGGCTTGGAGTTGATCAGATCGTGGGGCATCGCCGAGTCGATGTCCTGGTGGACCGACATCTTCTCCTTGATCGCCCGCTCCATGCGCACGAGCCCGATGCGGAACTGGTTCTCGAGCAGCTCCCCGACGGAGCGCACGCGGCGGTTTCCGAGATTGTCGATGTCGTCCGTGCGTCCCACGTCGCGCTTGAGCCTCAGGAGATACGCCACGACGCGGTAGATGTCCTGCGCCGTCAGCGTGCGCGTGTCCTCGGAAGAGTCGGCCTCCAGCTTGATATTGAACTTGAAGCGGCCGACGCGGGAGAAATCGTACTTCTTCGCGTCGAAGAACATCCCGTTGAAGAGGTTCTTGGCCGACTCGTAGGTCGGGGGGTCGCCGGGGCGCAGGCGCCGGTAGATCTCGAGGATCGCCTCGTTCTTGGTCTTGTGGGTGTCCTTGCGGATCGTGTTGACGAGGATGTCTCCGGGGAGGTCCCAGTCGGGAAAGAAGATCTCGACTTCCTTGATCCCACGCTCCTTCAACTGCTCGACCGCGTCGGGCCCGACTTCCTGCCCGGCTTCGAAGAGGACCTCGCCGGTCGAGAGGTCCACGACGTCGGCGATGAAGCAGGCCTTCTCGATCACCGCCGCGTCCACGGAGCGCTCGAGCGAGCCCTTCTTCGCGATCTCCTTCTGCTCGTCGGCGGAGAGCTTGATGCCGGCGAAGACGACCTTGGTCTCGCGCTTGACCCGGGCGTAGCGCTCCTTCAACTCCTCCTGCTTCACGACGTCGCGGGTGATCGTGAGGTACGCCCTGCCCCGCTCGAAGCGCGCGGGCACCGGCGCGTAGAACTCGCGCAGGATGGACTCGTCGGTCTCCAGGCCCAGCGCCCGGAGGAAGATCGTGGCCGGGAACTTGCGCTTGCGGTCGATCCTCACAAAGAGGATCCCCTTCTGATCGTACTCGAACTCCACCCAGGAGCCCCGGTACGGGATGATCTTGGCGAGGAACCCGTGCGCCGACTCCTTCGTGAAGAAGACGCCGGGCGAGCGGTGGAGCTGCGAGACGATGACCCGCTCCGTGCCGTTGATGACGAACGTGCCGTGCTCCGTCATGAGCGGGATGTCGCCGAAGAAGACCTCCTCCTCCTTGGCGTCCCGCATCGTCTTCACGCCGGTGTCCGGGTCCTTGTCGTACACGAACAGGCGGAAGGTGACCTTCAGGGGCACGGAGTAGGTCATCCCCCGCTCCTGGCATTCCGCCACCGAGTACTTCATCTGCAGGTCCACGGGATTGCCGCAGACGTCGCAGAGCGTGACCCGGTTGGGGTTCTGGCCGCCGCACTTGGGGCAGGACACGGTCTCCTCGTGCGGGTGCGCGGTCACGATCCGCGCGCCGCAGGCGCGGCAGTCCATCCGCAGGTGCTCAAGGCCCTTCAGCCTCCCGCATTTGCACTCCCAGTTGCCGATCGCGTACTTGACGAACTGGAGCTCGCACGCGCCGCGGAAATCCGAGAAGGGGAAGACGCTGGTGAAGACCGCCTGCAGGCCGGACTCCTCGCGCTCCTCCGGCAGGAGGTTCATCTGCAGGAACCGCTCGTAAGAGCGGCGCTGCACATCGATCAGGTTCGGAAGATCCATGAACGACTTGATCTTCGAAAAAGTCTTTCGCTCGGGGGACACGCCCGCCTCACTACTCATTCGGAGAAACTCCTAACGCGGCCGCCGTCGGGCGCGCCGCAGAACAGGTTGAGAAACCCAAACCCGGAAAAGAACCCAACTACTTGATGGCCTTTTGAGCCGCGGCTCGCAGGCGGCCGCGGAAAGGTTCTGAACGAGGGCCTGCAGCCCGGCTCACTTGATCTCCACCTTTGCACCCACATCCTCGAATTTCTTCTTGATGGCCGCCGCCTCGTCCTTGGAAACGCCTTCCTTGAGCACCCCCGGCGCGCCATCCACCAGGTCCTTGGCTTCCTTCAGGCCCAGGCTCGTGACCTCGCGCACCGACTTGATCGTCTTGATCTTGTCGCCGGCGGCCAGGAGGTGGACCGTGAACTCGGTCTGCTCCTCTTCCGCGGGGGCCGCCGCCGCGGCCGGGCCCGCCGCCGCCGCGGGCATCGCCATGGCCGCCGCGGACACGCCGAACTTCTCTTCCAACGCCTTGACCAGGGTATTCAACTCGAGGACGGTCATTCCCTCGATTTCCTTCACAAAGCTCTCCGCCGTCATCGCCATTTCGGTCATCTCCTTACTGATAACAGTTGCTTTATTCCCGTTACTCCGAGGCGGCGGCCTCGCCGCCCCCCGCCTTCTGCTCCGCGATCTGCTTGACGACTCCCGCCAGGTTCCGGACCGGGCCGTTCAAGACCGTCACCAGCCGCCGAAGGGGCGACTGCATCAGGAAGAGGAGCCTTCCGACCAGCTCCTCCCGCGTGGGCAGATCCGCGATCGCCTTGATCTCGGCCGCCGCGACGGGCCGGCCCTCGACGAGCGCGGCCTTGAACACCAGATTGGGGTTGGTCTTCGCGAAGGCCGTGAGCACCTTCGCCAGCGCGACCGGGCTGTCGTCGTTGAAGACGACCGCCGTGGCCCCCACGAAGTGGCTCGAGAGCGCCTCGAGCGGAGTTCCGCGGGCCGCCCGCAGGGCGAGCGTGTTCTTGATGACCACGTAGCGGGACTTCGTGGCCCGGACCTGCCGGCGCAGCTCCGTCACCTCCGGGACCTTCAGCCCGGCGAATGCGAAGAGGATCGCGTTGCCCGACTTCGCAAGGCCCTGCCCGAGCTCTTCGACCTGGGCTGCTTTCTCGGCTCGGTTCATCTCCTGGCCTCCAGCGCTTCGAGCGCCGCCGTGTCGATCGTCACTCCCGGCCCCATCGTCGAGGAGATGGAGACCGTGCGAAAGTATTTCCCTTTGGCCGCCGGAGGCTTGGCCCTCTGCACGGCCCGGATGAACGCCGCCGCGTTCTCCTCCAGCTTGGCGTGGTCGAAGGAGACCTTCCCGATCGAGGCGTGGATGATCGACGTCTTGTCCACGCGGAACTCCACCTTGCCCGCCTTGATCTCTTTGACCGCCTTGCCGACCTCCATCGTCACGGTGCCGGCCTTCGGGTTGGGCATGAGGCCCTTCGGGCCCAGCACCTTGCCGAGCTTGCCGACGAGCCGCATCATGTCCGGCGTCGCCACGAGCGCCTCGAAATCGAGGAAGCCGCCGGTGATCTTCGCGACCAGGTCCTCGGCACCGACGTGGTCGGCCCCCGCCTCCTGGGCTTCTTTGGCTTTCTCGCCGGCCGCGATGACCGCGACCCGCTTGGACTTGCCCGTTCCGTGAGGAAGGACGACCGTGCCGCGGACCATCTGGTCGGCGTGCTTGGGGTCAACCCCGAGGAGCATCGCGATGTCCACGGACTCGTCGAACTTCGCGTACTTGACCTCGCGGACGAGCGTCATGGCGTCGGCCAGCCCGTAGGCCTTGCTGCCCACCCGGGTCTTTGCCGCCGCAAACTTCTTGCCGATCTTTCCCATCGTCTCCTTCCGTCGTTCCAACGGCCTCGCTCGCGCTCGGCCTCCGACTTCACTTCAAACGACCTCGATGCCCATGCTCCTGGCGGTTCCTTCGACGATCTTCACGGCGCCCGACAGGTCGGCGGCATTCAGGTCGGGGAGTTTCGTCTTGGCGATGTCCTCGACCTGCTGCTTCGTCACCTTGCCGACCTTCTCCTTGTTGGGCGTGCCCGAGCCTTTCGCGACACCCGCGGCCTTGAGCAGCAGGATCGCGGCGGGCGGCGTCTTGGTGATGAACGAATAGGACCGGTCGGCGTACACCGTGACGACGACCGGAATGATCAGGCCCTTCTGCGACGCCGTCTTCGCGTTGAAGTTCTTGCAGAAGTCCATGATGTTGACGCCCTGCTGCCCGAGCGCCGGTCCCACCGGCGGGGCCGGTGTCGCTTCTCCGGCAGGGATCTGCAATTTGACGTACCCGGTGATCTTCTTTGCCATCGTCTTGCTGGAGCCGTGAGCCGTGAGCCGTGAGCCGTGAGCCGTGGCTCACGTCTCCGTCCCATCCGGCCTCGTCTCTCTGTCTCCTCTACTACGTCTCCTCGGCTTACGGCTAACGGCTTACGGCTTACGAAACTCAGACCTTCTGAACCTGCAGGAACTCCAACTCGACGGGGGTGGACCTTCCGAAGATGGTGACCATGACCTTCAAGGTCGAGCGGTCGAGGTTGACGTCCTCGACGACGCCGGTGAAGTTCGTGAACGGGCCGTCCGTGATCCGGACGTGCTCCCCTCTTTCGAAGGTGTGCTTGGGCTTGGGCTTCTCCTTGGTGGAGGTGACCCGGTGGAGGATCTGCTCGACCTCCTCGGCCCTCAGCGGCGTGGGCTCCTTGCCGGACCCGACGAACCCCGTGACCTTCGGCGTGTTCTTGACCAGATGCCAGGCCTCGTCGGACATCTCCATCTCGATGATGATGTAGCCGGGGAAGAACTTACGCTGGACCTCGCGGCGCTTGCCCCCCTTCATCTCGACGAGCGTCTCCGTCGGGATGCGGATCTCCCCGAAGGCGTCGGACATCCCCATGGCTTCGACGCGCTGCTTCAGGTTCTGGCGCACGCGTTCCTCGAAGCCGGAATAGGTGTGGACGATGTACCAGCTCTTCGCCTTCGCGGCCGCCGGGGCGTCGGTGGACTGCAAGGCCCCTCCGCCTTCGTTTGTCGTCGTCATGTGATCACCCCCGAAGCGCGGAAAATCTTGTCGATCACCCAGGCGAGGCCCGAGTCCACGACGAAGAGATAGAAACCGAAGAGAAAGCAGGCCACGATCACGACGACCGTCGTCCCGACGACCTCGCTCTGGCCGGGCCAGCTCACCTTCTTCATCTCGACCCAGACGTCCCGCAGGAAGTCCCGGGTCCGCGGCCACCACTCTTTTACCGGAACCATGTCGCTCGCTTCGCTCGTCCCTTCATTGGCAGGGGTGGAGGGATTCGAACCCCCAACCTACGGTTTTGGAGACCGCCGCTCTACCAATTAGAGCTACACCCCTAGTGCTCGCTTCGCTCGCAGGTGTTCGGTGATAGGTGTCAGGCGTTAGGGACCGTGTCCTGGCCCTCGTCCCCAGCACCTCGCACCGAGCACCTGGCACCTGCATCAGACTTTCCCTTCCTTGTGCGCGGTGTGCTTGCGGCAGAAGCGGCAGTACTTCGACAGCTCCAGCTTCTCCGTGTTGGTCTTCTTGTTTTTCGTCGTCGTGTAGTTCTTCCGCTTGCACTCGCTGCACGTCAGACAGATGTTTTCTTGCACGTTCGCTCCGCTCACTTCTGATTTGCCCGCCGCGGCGGGCAAATCAAGCTATGAACGCCCCCTGGCGCGTTCATTCCAGGATCTCGGTGATGGTGCCCGCTCCGACGGTTCGTCCGCCTTCGCGGATGGCGAAGCGCAGGCCCTTCTCCATCGCGATGGGCGTGATCAGGTTGATCTCCAGCGACACCGTGTCCCCGGGCACCACCATCTCCACTCCCTGCGGCAGCTTCGCCGTCCCCGTCACGTCCGTCGTCCGGAAGAAAAACTGCGGCCGGTAACCGTTGAAGAAAGGCGTGTGACGCCCCCCCTCCTCCTTCGTCAAAATGTACGCCTGCGCCTGAAACTTCACGTGCGGCGTGATCGATCCCGGCTTGGCGCACACCTGCCCGCGCTCCACGTCCTTCCTCTCCGTCCCACGCAACAACAACCCCACGTTGTCCCCCGCCTGCCCCTGGTCGAGCAACTTGCGGAACATCTCCACCCCCGTCACCACCTTCTTCTGCGTCGGACGAATCCCAACCACCTCCACCTCTTCCCCGACCTTGATCACCCCACGCTCCACTCTGCCCGTCACCACCGTCCCGCGCCCCGAGATCGAAAACACATCCTCGATCGGCATCAGAAAATCCTTGTCGATCGCCCGCTCCGGTATCGGTATGTAGCTGTCCACCGCGTCCATCAACTCGAACAGACACTTGGTGTCCGGACTGTTCGGATCCCCCGACTCCATCGCCTTCAACGCCGACCCCTTGATGATCGGTATCTGGTCCCCCGGAAATCCGTACGACGTCAAAAGCTCCCGCACCTCCAGCTCCACCAACTCCAACAGCTCCGGGTCGTCCACCATGTCCGTCTTGTTCAAAAACACCACGATGTACGGCACCCCAACCTGACGCGCCAGCAAGATGTGCTCCCGCGTCTGCGGCATCGGCCCGTCCGCCGCCGATACCACCAGAATCGCTCCGTCCATCTGCG
This sequence comes from uncultured Acidobacteriota bacterium, assembly GCA_963837495.1. Lineage (GTDB taxonomy): Bacteria > Acidobacteriota > Thermoanaerobaculia > UBA5066 > Gp7-AA6 > JAWOLE01. The sequence continues at coordinate 897,679 of CAWINF010000003.1, forward strand.
CCGCACCCGTGATCATGTTCTTCACGTAGTCCGCATGCCCGGGACAATCCACGTGCGCGTAGTGCCGCTTGGCCGTGGAATACTCCACGTGCGCCGTGTTGATCGTGATCCCACGCGCCTTCTCCTCCGGCGCGTTGTCAATCTGGTCGTACGCCTTCGCCGTCGCCAACCCCTTCTTGGCCAACACCAACGTGATCGCCGACGTCAACGTCGTCTTCCCGTGATCCACGTGCCCAATCGTCCCAATGTTCACGTGCGGCTTGCTGCGGTCGAACTTCTCTTTGCCCATCGTCTCCTCTAGCTATCTGCCGACGCTCCTCGTTTGGAGCCCACGACCAGGATTGAACTGGTGACCTCGTCCTTACCAAGGACGTGCTCTACCGACTGAGCTACGTGGGCAAGGCGCGCGACCGTGATCTCCTCTTTCCCTCTCCTTCAGTGAGCCTGTCCATTGGAGCGGGAGACGGGAATCGAACCCGCGACCAACAGCTTGGAAGGCTGTGACTCTACCCCTGAGTTACTCCCGCTATGAACGGCAAACGGAAACACCAACTCGCCGATAACTCCCCCGTTTCATCCAAGTTCTTCTCACGCCGCTTTGCCGTTTCCGTTTGCCGTTCATGGTGGGCAGGGAAGGATTCGAACCTCCGTAGCGCGAAGCGCGGCAGATTTACAGTCTGCTGCCATTAACCACTCGGCCACCTGCCCGAGCTCTGAAATTCCGGAGCGGGAAGCTCCCCTGCCTCCGCCTCACCTGCCCGCGCCCGAGCAATCCGTTCTCTGGAGCCGGCGATGGGACTCGAACCCGCAACCTTCCGATTACAAATCGGATGCTCTACCATTGAGCTACGCCGGCGATGAATTGCTTCGGAGACACTCTGTCTCCAAGCCCCTGGCCGGCATTCAAAGAGCGGACCCCTCCCCGAGCGCGAACCGGGGAGTTTAGCAGCAGCCGTCCAGCCGATCAAGACTTTTCCGCAGAGAGAGTTCGCTGCCGCAAAGCCTCGTAGCCGGCCGCCGCGGCCGCGGTCGCGACGTTCAGTGAGGCGACCGCCCCCCGCATGGGAATCCGGGCCAGGAAGTCACAGCCTTCCCGAACCAACCGGCGTATTCCTCTTCCCTCCGCCCCCAGGACAAGCGCCAGATCTCCGGTCAGATCCAGGCTGTAGAGGTCCACGCCCTCTTCGTCCAGACCTACGACGGTAAACCCTTTTTCCCTAATGAGATCCAGAAATCGGCGGAGATTTCCGACCCGGATGACGGGAACCCGTTCGACCGCTCCGGCGGAGGTCTTTTCCACCGTCTCCGAAAGCGGAGCGGACCCCCGCTCCGGCAGGACGACTCTTGCTCCGAGGCCCTCGGCTACTCGGAGGACAGCCCCCAGGTTCTGAGGATCCTGAACCTCGTCGAGAACCAGAAGGAAACGCTCGCCCTTGCCGCCGGCCAGGGCTTCCTCCGGCGGCCAGTATTCCCGGACCGCCAGCCGCGCCACCGCGCCCTGGTTGCCGCGCGCGAGGCGCTCGAGGGCGCTCGACTCGCCATATCGGAGCGAAACACCGGCCTCGTGGCAGAGCTTCTTGAGCTCGTTGATCCTCCGGTCGTGCCGTCCGGCGTCGAGGAGCACCCATTCGACCTGCCGCGGACGGGAGCGCACAGCCTCGGCGATGGGATTCAGGCGGGACAGGATCATTTCGATTTTGGATCCTGGATTTTGGATCTTGGATTGAGCGATACAACAGCCATCACGGCGATGCCTTCGCCGCGGCCGGTGAAGCCGAGACCGTTGGAGCTGGTGCCGCGCACGCTCACGCGATCCGCCGCCACGTTCAGAAGGCCAGCCAGCCGCTGGCGAATCTCCGCGACGTGCGGGGCGAGTCTCGGAGACTCGGCGACAACCACGGCGTCGAGATTGCCGACTTCCAGGCCGCGCTGCTCCGCGAGGTCCCGGGCTCGCGTTACGAAGATCGTGCTGTCGGCGCCTTTCCAGGAAGGATCCGAGTCCGGAAACTTTTCGCCAAGCGAGCCCAGACCCGCCGCGCCGAGGATCGCGTCGGCAATCGCATGGAGGAGGGCATCTCCGTCCGAGTGACCCTTGAGGCCCGACGGGTGAGCGATCTGGATCCCGCCGAGCTTGAGAGGGCGCCCTTCGAGGAATGGGTGCGCGTCGAATCCGATCCCGACTCGAGATCGCGGATTCCGGGTTTTCGATCCTGGATTCACGCCCGCCTCGCGAGAATGGCTTCGGCGATCTGCAAGTCCTCCGCCGTGGTGATCTTGAAGCCGAGGCGCGAGACCGGAACGACCGCCACGGGAAAGCCGAGATCCTCGAAGAGCGCCGCCTCGTCGGTTACCTCGCGCTCCGATTCCAGAGCGCGGGCGAGAAGCTCCGCACGGAAAGCCTGCGGCGTGCCCGCCGCCCAGAGCTTGCCCCGGTCGAGCGTCCCGGCGATCCTCTCCCCTTCGACACTCTTGACCGTGTCGGGAATCGGAACGGCCGCGATTGCCGCGCCGGTCTCTTCGGCCGCCCTCAAGACCGCCGAGGTCTCGGCGCCCGTGACGAACGGACGCGCCGCGTCATGAATGCAGATCAGGTTTCCGCCGGCCGCCCCGCAGGCCTGGAAGGCGACTCGCACCGATTCCGCGCGGGTCCTTCCGCCCTCGACGACCTTGACTCCTTCCCCGGCGAGCGTCCGCATTTGCTCGAGCCGGCCGGGCGGGGCGGCGATGACCGTCCCCGCGAACGACAGAGAAGAGAGCGCTTCGAGAGTCCAGGCGATGAGAGGCCGGCCCTGGAGCATGACGAGCGCCTTCGGCTCGGGCCTTCCCAGCCGAGCGCCCGCTCCCGCTGCCACCACGATCAAGAAAGACGCGATCCCCGGCTCCTCAATCCAAAATCGAAAATCGGCGAAAATCCACAATCACCAGGGGGCTCGGGGGACCGCAAGGTCCCCCGCCAATTCTAGACCGCCATGATCTCCTTCTCCTTGGCCTTCAGGAGCTCGTCCACCTCGGCGATCTTCTTGTCGGTGAGCTTCTGGGATTCCTCGAGGCCGCGGCGCTCGTCGTCTTCGGAGATCTGCTTGTCCTTGAGCATCTTCTTCATACGGTCGTTGCCCTCGTGGCGGAAACGCCGGATCTCGACCCGCGCCTCCTCGGCCATGTGGTGGGCCTTCTTGGCGAGCTCCTTGCGGCGCTCCTCCGTCAGGGAAGGCACGGGGATGCGCACGACCTTGCCGTCGGACTGCGGGTTCAGGCCCAGATCCGACTTGCGGATCGCGCGCTCGATCTCCCCCGACATCTTGGGATCCCAGGGAGCGGCCACGATGAGAGTCGGCTCCGGGACCGAGAGGTTTGCAACCTGGTTGATCGGCACCTCGGCGCCGTAGGCCGTCACGAGAATCCCGTCGAGGAGGCCGAGGTTCGCCCGGCCCGTCCGCAGGGTCTTGAAGCGGTCTTTCAGGTGCGCGATCGCTCCGGTCATGAGCTGTTCGATGTCCTTGAGTTCCTGCCGCATTGCCTCACGCCTCCGCGGAAACGAGCGAGCCGATATCCTCGCCCCGGACGACCCGCTCGATGTTGCCTCGAACACGCAGATTGAAGACCTTGATCGGAATCCCGTTGTCCATGCAGAGCGCGATGGCGGCCGCGTCCATGACCTGGAGGCCCTGCTCGAGGGCCTGGCGGTAGGAGAGGCTCTTCAAGAACTTCGCCTCCCGAACCGTCTCGGGATTGGCATCGTACACGCCGTCCACCCGGGTCGCCTTCAGGAGCACGTCCGCCTTGATCTCGTTGGCGCGCAGCGCGGCCGCCGAATCGGTCGTGAAGAAGGGATTGCCCGTGCCCCCGGCGAAGAGCACGACGCGCCCTTTCTCCAGGTGCCGGATCGCCCGCCGGCGGATGAAGGGCTCCGCGATCTGGCGCATCTCGACGGCCGACATCAGCCGGGTCCGGACGCCGCGCTTCTCGAGCGCGTCCTGCAGCGCCAGGCCGTTGATGACGGTCGAGAGGAGTCCCATGTGGTCCCCCGCGACCCGGTCGATGCCCTGAGCGGCGGCCGAGACTCCGCGGATGATGTTGCCGCCGCCGACGACGACCGCGACCTCGACGCCGAGCCGATGCACGTCGCGGATCTCGTCGGCCATGCGCGCGACGACATCGGGGGCGATGCCGAACTTCTGCTCCCCCATCAAGGCTTCCCCCGAGAGTTTCAGGAGAACGCGCTTGTAGGTCGGAGCGTCGCTCATTGCCGCGCGGCGGAAGTCTCCGGAAGAAGAGACCGGATCGGAAGCGGCGTCATCTCCCTGCTCGTTCACGCGCTCAGCTGACCTGTTCGTCGCCGGCCTGCGCGGGGGATCGGCCGAGGTTCTCTCCCAGCTTGAACCTGGCGAAACGCACGTCCAGCGCCTCCTTGCCGCCCCGCTCGACGATGACCTGTCCCACCGTCTTGTCCGGATCCTTCACGAAGGCCTGCTCCGTCAGAACGGTCTCCTGGTAGAACTTTTCGACCTTACCCTCCGCGATGCGCTCGACGACCTGCGGGGGCTTGCCAGCGGCGGAGGCCTGCGCGCGGGCGATCTCCCGTTCGGTCGCGAGCATCTGCGGCGTGACTTCCGAGCGGGACGCAAAGCGCGGGTCGGAGGCCGCCACGTGCATCGCGAGGTCTTTTCCGAGCGCCTCGTCTCCGCCGCGAAGTCCCACGAGGACTCCGATGCGCCCGTTGCCGTGGACGTAGCTCGCGAACCGCTCTCCGGGACGCGGCGACAGCCGCGCGAACCGCCGGATGCCCATGTTCTCCCCGAGCCTGGCGATCAGGTGAGTGAGGGCTTCGGCCACGGTCTCGGTCGGCTTGCCGGGGGCGGGAAGCTGCGCCAGGGTCGCCGGATCTCCGGATTTCGTTTCTCCGAACGCCGCGTGCGCCGCGACGAGCTCGGAGAGGCCCTCGGCCATGCCGCGGAAGTCGGCCGTCCGCGCGACGAAGTCGGTCTCGCAGTTGACCTCGACCAGGGCTGCCGCACCCGGGGTGACGCGCGCCACGACGAGTCCCTCCGAGGTCGCCCGGTCCGCCTTGCGCGCGGCGGTCGCCAGCCCCCTTTTGCGGAGGATCTTTCGGGCCTCCTCGAAGTCTCCGCCGGCCTCCACGAGCGCCTTCTTGCAATCCATCATGCCGACACCGGTCTCGGCGCGCAGATCGGCCACCGCTTTGGACGTGATTTCCATGGTTCCTTTCCGATTAGTCCCCGGTCCCTGGTCCCTGGTCCCTGGTCCCTGGTCCTGAGTTCTCAGTCCCGAATCGGTTCTCGGCGACCGGGACGGACTAAGGACTACGGACCAAGGACTCTAAGAAGCGACGTCCGACACGACCGCGGTCGTGGAGAGCTCGGGCGTGCGCGGCCGGGACTCCTCGGCCTCCGCTTCGCTCACCGCCCCGCGCTCCTCGTGGGCGTGCAGGCCCTCCAGCACGGCGTCGGAGACGCGCGACGTGAACAGCCGGATCGCCCGGATCGCGTCGTCGTTGCCGGGGATCACGTGATCGATCACGTCGGGGTCGCAGTTGGTGTCCACCACGGCGACGACGGGGATGCCGAGGATGTTCGCCTCCTTGACCGCGATGTACTCCTGCTTCGGATCGATGACGAACAGAGCGTCGGGCAGCTCGTCCATCTCCTTGATCCCGGTCAGGTTTTTTTCGAGCTTCTCCTTCTCGCGCTCCAGCCGCAGCCGCTCCTTCTTGGTAAGGTTCTCGTTGTCTTCCTGGGCCAGTGTCGCTTCGATCTCCTTCAAGCGGTGAATAGACTTGCGGATCGTCGAGAAGTTGGTCAGCGTGCCGCCGAGCCACCTCGTGTTCACGTAGAACATTCCGCAGCGGTTGGCCTCCTCGTAGATCGCGTCCTGCGCCTGGCGCTTGGTGCCGACGAAGAGCAGGTTCTTGCCCCGCGCGGCCAGCTCCGTGACGAATTTCGAGGCTTCCTTGAACTGCTTCAACGTCTTCTGAAGGTCAATGATGTAGATCCCGTTGCGCTTCCCGAAAATGAACTTCTTCATCTTCGGGTTCCAGCGCTTGGTCTGATGACCAAAGTGGACGCCAGCCTCGAGCAGTTCCTTCATCGAAATAGACGCCAGATCACACCTCCCTTTCCGAGATTGACGATTGACGATTGACGATTGACGATTCCAAAGCCCGACGGGGCTTGTTCCCTGACGATGGACAAAGGGCCGGCAACGCCTTATCTCTTGCTGAACTGGAACCGGGCGCGCGCGCCGCGCTGGCCGTACTTCTTGCGTTCCTTCATCCGGGGATCGCGCGTCAGGAAGCCTTCCTTCTTCAGCTTCTTGCGCAGCTCCCCGTTGTACTCGGTTAAGGCGCGCGCAATACCGTGGCGGATGGCGCCGGCCTGGCCCGTCGGCCCTCCGCCCGCAACCGTCACGAAGATGTCGAACCGCTCCGCCGTCTCGGTCGAGAGGAGCGGCTGCTTGATGACCATCTTCAGGACGTTGTTGGGGAAGTAATCGTCGAGGGAGCGTTTGTTGACCGTGATGGAGCCGGAACCGGGCAGCAGCCGCACGCGAGCCATCGCGCTCTTGCGCCTTCCGGTGGCGCGATGCTGGATTTCAACCGCCAATGTTCCTCCTGACCTTCTCAGCCGGCCGCGCGGCGCACCGGCAGCGTCAGCACGCGCGGCTTCTGCGCCTCATGAGGGTGCGAGGCCCCGCGATAGACCTTGAGCTTCTTCAGTTGTTTTCGCCCGAGCTTTGACTTGGGCAGCATGCCGCGCACCGCCTCTTCGATGAGCCTCTCGGGGTACTTCGCCGACAGCTCCTTCGCGCGGATCGACTTGAGGCCGCCGGGATAGCCCGTGTGCCGGCGGTAGATCTTCGCCTCGCTCTTTCGGCCCGTCAGCAGGACCTTGTCCGCGTTGGTCACGACGACGAAGTCGCCGGTGTCGAGATACGGGAGGTAATGGGCGCGGTGCTTGCCGCAGAGGACGCGCGCGACGCGGCTCGCCAGCCTTCCCAGAACTTTGTTGGTCGCGTCCACGACCCACCACTCCTGGCGGATCTCGCCGTGCAAAGCCACAGATGTCCCCGAACTCATGAAGCCTGACTCCTTAACTCAACGTAACCGGCGCGCAGGCCTGAGGCAGGCCCGTCCCGACCCTTTTTGAGGGCGCGTAAGGATACGCAAGCAGGGGTGCGGAGTCAAGGAACCCGGGGCCCGCGAAGACCCTGGTCCGGCCGGCCCCCCGGGACCCTTTATGATTCAGGCGGATGGCGACTCTTCCGGCCGGGCGTCTGCTCGATGGCGCTTCTCTGGCCCGGACGCTGCGCGAGAAGATCCGAGCGGAAGCCGGGCAGATCGGCGAGCGGGGCTCGCCCCCCTCCCTGCGAGTCATTCTCGTGGGGGAAAACCCCGCCTCGGTCACGTACGTCTCTTCCAAGACCCGCGCGGCCCAGGAGACCGGCTGCCTTGCCGCGACGATCCGCCTGCCGGAGACCGCTCCGCTCGAGCGTGTGCTGGAAGAGGTCGAGCGGGCCAACCGGGACGAGGCGGTGGACGGAGTCCTCGTCCAGCTCCCGCTGCCTCCCGGCCACGACCCGAGAAAAGTGTTCGACTCGATCGATCCGGCCAAGGACGTGGACGGCCTCCATCCGGAGAACGTCGGCCTCCTGGCCCAGGGACGCCCGCGCTTCGTGCCGTGCACGGCGGCCGGCATCCTCGCCCTGCTGGACGCCTACGCGGTCCCGATCGAAGGAATGAACGCCGCTGTCCTGGGCCGCAGCGAGATCGTCGGCAAGCCCGTGGCGGCGCTGCTGACCTCGCGCAACGCGACGGTCACCCTCTGTCATTCGAAGACGAAGGACCTCCCCGCCGTCTGCCGGGGTGCGGACATCCTCGTCGCCGCGATGGGAAAGCCCGGATTCGTCACCCGCGACTTCGTCCGCCCGGGCGCGGCCGTCGTGGACGTGGGCATCAACCGCTTGGAATCGGTCGAGCAGGCGCCCGCGCACCTCAGGAGCTCTCCCGGAGTGCTCGATGCCTTCGCCCGGAAGGGACGAGCCCTGGTCGGCGACGTGGACTTCGACGGCGTCCGCGGAGTCGCCTCCTGGATCACGCCCGTTCCCGGAGGCGTCGGCCCCCTGACGATCGCCATGCTTCTGAAGAACACCGTCCACGCCGCGCGCCTGCGGCGGACTTAGGGCCTCTTGATTTCTCCCGCTCCCTCCGCGAAGGGGGGAGGCTCGTTCTTCATGTATTTCTCCAAGTCGCGGCGCGCGAGGGGCGCCAGCGTATTGCCCGCCGCGGCATAGACCTGCGCCCTCCGTTCCAGGATCGGCCGGCGCCACGGGACGTTGGGCTCCAGCTCCTCCACGGCCCGCGCGTAGCGCGAGGCATCCAGGTGTGAGGCGACCTCGAGTCGAATCAGCCGGCGCTCCTCGTCGAGCAGACAGAGCGAGAAAGGCTGAGCGAGCGCCTCCTCCAGGCGACCCGCGAGGGCGGCGTCCCGCGAAGCGATGTCGAGCACGACCGCGAAGCTGTTGCGGACGAGCACCGCCAGCGGCCAGGGATCCTCGCGATACTTCCGGAACGCCCGCTCCAGCGCCTGCACGGCCTCCTCCAGCCGCCCCTGACGCCAGCGCAGCCTGGCCAGGAGCACGTCGGCCTCGACCGCGCGGCGCGGGCGGATCCGCTCTATGAGGTCGTTGGCGATCTCTTCCCCTCCCTGCGCCAGCGCCTCGGCCAGAACGGCTTCCTCGACCGGCCCGCGCGGTTCCCATCGTTGCGCGCGCCAGTTCGCCAGGACGGCCTCGGGGCGCGCTTCGATGAAGCTCTTCTGAGCCAGCACCTGCCGCAGTTCCTCCACGGTCATCCCCGGCGTGGTGGTCGGCGCTCTCCCCTGCGACGTCTCGGCCGCCACTCGCAAGCGGTCGACCGCGGCCCAATCCACTTCGCCCGAGATGGCCGGCCGGTCTTCCTGCGACGAGCGCGCGACGCGGCGGACTTCTTCCACGTCGAAGAAGGTGTCGTGTCCGAGGCTGCGGGCGAACGCGAACTCGACGATGTTGGCGTCGTCGGTGTTCACCGGAGTGGGCCCGGAGGAGACGAGAGTCCGGGCAAGCGAAGGCCGCGCCACGTAATGGGAGAGGAATCCCTCCAGGCCGCTCACCTCCCAGGCGTCGCGCAGAGCGGAGACGTAGGGCTCCTGCCGCAGGCGCTCGCGAAGGCGCCCGGCGTCGTAGGCGATCGGCTCTGCGGTCGCCGCGAGGATCAGGTCGTTCTGTTTCGTGTGCCAGGTCTCGACCTCCGGGAAGACGGATTCGAGCGTCGCGTACACGGTGCGCACCGTCCCGCTGTCCACCTCGTAAGCCTGAAGCCATTGCAGGAACATGCCGCCCGGCGCCAGCCGCGCGCGCACGCCTCGATAGAAATCCGCGGTGAAGAGGCTCGAGATGCCCGCCCGGTAGGGGTTCGAGGGCTCGGAGAAGATGACGTCGTACCGGTTCCGGGAGGTCAGCAGCCACTCCCGGGCGTCGCCGATCCGGATGTGCACGCGGGGATTGGCAAGCACGTCGTGGTTGACCGGGGCGCAGTCGCGGGCCACGCGCAGGATCGCCGGCTCGAGCTCCACGACGTCCACGCGCTCCATGGAAGGCACGGCGCCGAGCCAGCCGGCCGTAGATCCGGTTCCCAGCCCGATCACCAGCGCCCGGCGCGGATTCGGATGCAGGGAGGCTCCGATGAGCCCGCCCATGACCTGCGTCGCGGCGTCGCCGCGGGAGCTTCCATCGGTCTTCCCGGAGATCACGAAGGCGTAGCCGTCGCTCCCCTTCACGACCGCAACGCTGGATTCCACTCCGTCCTTCTCCCAGGCCAGGATCCGGCGGCGCAGGCGCAGCCAGTCGCGCAGGGCGTTGGGCGAGGATTTTTCCAGCTCCACGCGCCCGGCGCCGATCGGGCTGTGCCGCCACGCGGCCGTCGGACCGCGAGCCAGGAGCAGCAGGATGCAGGCGGCGGCCGCCCCGAGGGGAAGCAGAGCGCCTGTCGCTCCGGCCCCTTCCCGCCGGGAGAAGGAGAAGAGGAGAGCCACGAGACCAAGCGCGCAGAGGAGCCCCGCAACCATGACCCACGTTCCCGTCGCCGAGAGAAGAGGCAGAAGACCGAAGCCTCCGGCGAGCGATCCCGCGATGCCGCCGATCGTGTTCCAGGCGTACGCGATCCCGACGTCCGAGCCGACATGCGCGCGCCCCTTCCCGAGCAGCGCGATCAGCAGCGGAAATTGCAGCCCCGCCACGAAGGACGCCGCGAAGACGACGATCCCCGCGATCAGGGACCATCCCGCGACATAGCCGCCGAACCCGAAGGCGCCGATCGGCCGCAGCAGGACGGCCAGGACGGCCAGCCCGTCTCCGAGAGCGTAGGGCAGAGCCAGACACAACGCCTCGAACGCGCAGGTCGCGGCGAAGCCGCCGAGGGTCGGCGTCTTTTCGCGCCCCGCCATCCAGTAGACCGCCGCCCCGGCGCCGATGCCCGCGAGGGCGACCGCGAGGATGAGGCCGAACGTATAGGTCGAGCCGCCCAGGAGCGGCGCGAGCATCCGGTACCAGACGAGCTCCATCAGGAAGAAGGCGAACCCCACGATTCCCGCGGAAGCGAGAACAAAGCCGCGAGGCGGCAGGCCACCGCCGGAGACCGAGGGAGGAGGGGCCTCCGTTTCTTGCTGCTGCTTCTGCTTTCTCCTCTCGCGGCGGCTTTCCTTCGTCCCCCTGGGAGCCGGCTCCGGAAGGCCGGCAGCGCTCACCTCGGCGGGTCCTTTTCTCGAAAGGAGAATGGCCGAGAGGCCCACGAGAGCGTTCACGACACAGGCCAGCCACAAAGTCGTCCGGGTGCCGAAGGTCTCCAGAAGCAGAAACGTCGAGAGGAGGGCTCCCGCGACGGCGCCGATCGTGTTGGAGCCGTAGAGCAGCGCCATGGAGCGGCGCGCCGGGTCTTCGTCGGTTTCGACGGCTCGAGTCGCCGCCGGCAGCGTCCCGCCCATGAGCACCGTCGGCAGGCAGAGCACCAGCGCGGAAAAGAGAAGTCGCACGAGCGTTCCTCCCGCCAGACCCAGGCGCACCGTCCCCCCCAGCGCCACGTAGCCCTGCCGGACCAGAAACACCCAGAGAGGCGTCAGTGCGGCCCCTCCCGCCACCAGAAGCTCGAGCCGGCCGTAGAAGGCCAGGGGATTGGCGGCCGCGTCGGCCCGCTTGCCCAGAAGCCAGCTTCCCGCGCCCAGCCCTCCCATAAAGATCGCCAGCACTGCGGCCGAAGCGGCCGTGGAGAACCCGAAGATCAGCCTCAGCTCCCTCATCCACGCGACCTGGTAGATCAGGGCGGTCATCCCCGATCCGAAAAGGAGCAGGGCGACCCGTAAGAGACGCCGATTCATGGGATTGGCAAAGTACCACAGGGAAATTTGTGGATTGACGATTGAGGGAATCGAGCGATTGAGCATGCAAGATCCTCAATCTTTCAATTCTCCTTGACTCTACGAATAACTTCGTACTAGTTTCTTCGTATAGAGAACCGGAGAGCGCCTGTGGCAGCCAAAAGAACATCCCCCCCTCCCCGGCCGACGGACGGCGAGCTGGAGATCCTGGGGGTCCTCTGGGAACGGGGCCCGAGCACAGTCCGGCAGGTCCTGGACACGCTGGAGGCCCGGCGCCCGGCCGGCTATACGACGGTCCTCAAGCTCCTTCAGATCATGACGGAGAAGGGTCTCGTGCGGCGCGACGAGAGGGAGCGGGCCCACGTCTACGAGGCGCGGGCTCCCCGCGAAGAGACCCAGCGGCAGCTCGTCGGTGATCTTCTCGAGAAGGCCTTCTCCGGCTCCGCGTCGGCCCTCGTCATGCGCGCCCTGTCGTCGAAGAAGACCTCGCCCGAAGAGGTCGAGCGAATCCGAGAGCTCCTGGACGAGTTGGAAGGAGGAAGCCGATGAGAGAGCTGCAGGTGTTTCTGGAGACGCCCGCCGCGCGCAGGCTGGCGTGGTCTCTCGTCGCGTTTCTCTGGCAGGGAACGCTCGTCGCGGCGATCCTGGCCTGTCTCGATATGACTCTCCGCCGGCGAGACCCCCGCGCGCGCTACGCCGCCGCCTGCGCGGCGCTTCTTCTGATGCTCGTCCTGCCCGCCGTGACCTTCGCGCGCTACGGCCGCGAGGCCGGCTCTCCGGTTCGCGAAGGCGTCGCGGCCGCCGCGACGAATGCGGGAGACGCCACACGCGTTCTCGCTCCAGCCCAGGTTCCGGCCGGGCAGGGCGCCGGCCGGGACCTCTCTCTCTCCTCTCTGCGAAAGAGCGCGGCCGGCCTGGCGCCGCTGCTGGTGCCGGTCTGGTTCGTCGGCGCGTTCCTGCTTTCGCTGCGCTTCCTCGCCGGATGGAACTGCGCGCGCAGGCTCTCTCATAACGGCGCGGAACCGGAGCTCTCGGCCCTGGAGGCGCTGGCGCTTCTTCGGAGGAAGATGCGGATCTCCCGGCCCGTCCTGCTCCTGGAGTCCGCGGCCGTCAACGTCCCGGCAGCCCTCGGCGCTTTGCGTCCGATGATCCTCCTGCCGGTCTGCGCCGTGACGGGCCTCTCGCGGGAGGCGCTGGAGGCGGCCCTCGCGCACGAGCTCGCCCACATCCGGCGTCACGACTACCTGGTCAACCTGCTCCAGACCGCCGCCGAGACGCTCCTCTTCTACCACCCGGCCGTCTGGTGGGTCTCGCGGCTCATCCGCGAGGAAAGGGAGAACTGTTGCGACGACCTCGCCGTCGCCGCGATCGGGGATTCCCGCGGCTACGCGCGCGCTCTGCTGGCGCTCGAAGAGAGCCGGTCACTTCCCTGGGCATCGTCTTCCCCGGCCGTCGCCGCGGACGGCGGCTCGCTCCGGAAGCGGATCACGAGGCTGCTGCCCGGCTCCTCCCGCCGGGGCGAGGAAGCGCCGCTGTGGCTCGCCGGCCTTCTGGCCCTGGCGACCCTGGCGACAATGGGGGCGGCCTATCTCTTCGAGGCTCCTCAATCCGAGCCGTCCGGGAGCGTCCCCGCCGCCTCGCCGGTCAGGACCGCCGCGGCCGGATCTTCCGGAGGGCGCAAGGCGCCCCTCTTTCCGAAACCCGCGAATGAGGCCGCCGTGGCCGGCGGCGTCCCCGGAAGTATTCGGGAAGCGATCGCCGGCGGAATTCAAAGAGGAATCCGCGGCGCCATCGCGGGCGGAATCTCGGGAGCCATCTCGGGAGGCGTGGAAGGCGGCATGAAGGAAGACAAGCCGGCCGCCGAAAAGAAGGCGAAGCTCTCTGCCGAGGAGCTCGCCGACCTGAAGAGACACGGCGTGACGCCGGAGTTCCTCAGCGGGCTCGCCGCGCTCGGATACAAGACGGCGACCGTCGAGGAGCTTCTGTCGGCCCGGACCCACGGCGTGGACCCCGAGTACATCTCGGAGATGACGGCCCTGCTGGGCAAGCTCTCGCTCGACCAGCTCGTCTCGCTCAGGATCCACGGGGTGACACCGGAATTCGCGCGAGGCTTCCGCGGCGCGGGCTACTCCGAGCTCTCCGCCGACGCCCTCGTGTCGCTGAGGATCCACGGAGTGGACCCGGCGGAGGCCACGGATTGGGAGAAGCTCCTCGGGCGCAAGCCCGCGCTCGACGAGCTCGTCTCGGCCAGGATCCATGGCGCGACGCCGGAGTTCGCGCGGGAGCTTCGATCGCTCGGCTTCGAAGCGGGCCTAGACACGCTCGTCAGCCTCCGCATCCACGGCGTCACGCCGGCTGACCTCCGGGCGATGCAGTCTCTCGGCTACGCGAAGATCTCGGTGGACGAGGCCCTGGCCTGCCGGATCCATGGCGTCACGCCGGACTTCGTCAAAGAGGTGCAATCGCTCGGATACGCCGGCCCGTCTCTCGACGAACTCGTCTCGCTCCGCATCCACGGCGTCACGCCCGATTTCATCCGCAAGGCCAACGGCTCGGCAGGCACGCGGCTCTCGCTGGAAGCGCTCGTGGACCGCCGCATTCATGGGAGGAAAAAATGAAGAACTTGCGCCCTCGGCGGACGATCCTGACTCTCCTTTCATTCTGCCTCGCGGCGCTGCCGCCCTTGCGGGCCGAGAGCGTGGAGGGGCGGTGGATGCTCGACTTCGACCGGGAAGACGCCCGGGTCCAGCTCACCATGCGGCGGACGAGCTCTCACGGGCACTGGAACAACTCCTCTTCCTACAGACTGGAAGACTTCCGCGGCCTGGCGCGCCCCTCCGGGACCACCTCCCGGCCGGCTTCCTTCGAAATGGTCCGAGACGCCGGCGCGATCCGCTTCGAGGGGCAGCTCGACGGGTCGGGAGGATCGGGGCGTTTCCAATTCACCGCGAACCCCGCGTTCGAGACCTTCTGGAAGTCCCGAGGCTACGCCGGCCTGACGACGGACGACGCCTACAGGTTCACGATGCGCGACGTGAGCCGAAAGTTCCTGGACGACCTGCGTTCCCTGGGATACGACCGCATTCCCGCCGACAGCCTCGTCTCCATGCGGATCCACGGCGCCACGCCGGAGTTCATACGGGACCTGAAGGCGCTTGGCTACGAGCACATCCCGGTGGACGGCCTCGTCTCGATGCGCATCCATGGGGCGTCTCCAGAGTTCGTCCGAGAGTTGAAAACTCTCGGCTATGAGCGCCTCCCCGTGGAGGCGCTCATCTCCATGAGGATTCACGGCGCGACCCCCGAGTTCGTGCGCGACCTGAAGGCTCTCGGCTACGGGCGGGTCGCCGTGGATGACCTGGTCTCGATGAGGATCCACGGCGTCTCGCCCGAGTTCATCCGCCAACTCCAGGAGCTCGGCTATCGCCGAGTCCCGGTGGACTCGCTCGTCTCGATGCGCATCCACGGCGTCTCGATCGAATACGTCAAGAAGATGAAGGACCGCCGCGGAGATGTCTCGGTGGACGAGCTGGTCAACATGAAGATCCACGGCCGAGATTGACGATTTGACAGATTGACGATTGAAGGATTGGGCGGGCCCGTCCCAGGCTCAATCGAGCAATCGTCCATCGGCCAATCGTCAATTCCTGTTCGTTTCCGGACACCCGCTTCCCGGAAGCGCTCAATCGGCGGTCCCAACTTCCTCTTCCGTCCTTCCGTATCAAGTACTTGGCCCGCGCCGGCGTGGCACGGTTCTCGCCAATCGGAGGGCTCGGATGGACATCCTTCGGGAAGACATAGCGAACAAGAAGCGCCGGCGGCGCTTTCTGGTCGGCGGGGCGGGAGTCTTCGCGATCCTCCTGATCACTCTCGGTCTCTCCCGGTTGAAGCCCGCGGCGCCGACCGTGGACAGGGCCACGGTGCTGATCGACACGGTCAAGCGGGGCGCCCTCGAGCGCCAGGTCCGGGGGCCGGGCTCGCTCGTTCCGCAGACGGAAGGGATCCTCCAGATCTCCGCTTCCACCGACGCGCGCGTCGAACGCCTTCTCGCGCAGCCCGGCAGCCCCGTCACGCCCGACACGATTCTCCTGGAAATGTCCAACCCGGAGCTGGAGCGGGACGCTCTCGACGCGGAGTGGCAGCTCAAGGCGGGACAGGCCGAATCGATCAACACGCGGATAAAGCTCCAGAAGGACCTTCTCGACCAGCAGGCCGCGGCCGCGACGGTCGAGTCCGACTACCACCAGGCGCAGCTCCAGGAGGAGACCAACGAGGGACTCTTCAAGGAAGGGCTCGTCGCCGCCATCACGCTGAAGCTCTCCCAGACCCGCGCGGCTGAGCTCGCGACGCGAAACGAGATCGAGAAGAAGCGCCTTTCGGTCGCGTCCCAGGCAGAGAAGGCGCAGCTCGACGTCCAGCAGGCCCGGCTCGAGCAGCTTCGGGCGCTCGCGAGGCTCAAGCGCTCGCAGGTGGACGCCCTGAAAGTGCGCGCCGGCATCCGGGGTGTGCTGCAGGAAGTCCCGGTCCAGCCGGGCCAGCGCGTTCTCGCCGGGGGGACGCTCGCGAAGGTCGTCCAGCCGGAGAAGCTCAAGGCGCAGTTGAAGATCGCCGAGACCCAGGCCCGCGACGTCCAGATCGGCGAACGGGCACTCGTGGACACGCGAAACGGCGTCGTCGAAGGGCATGTCTCGCGGATCGACCCCTCCGTCTCCGGCGGAACGGTCACGGTGGACGTGGCCCTGGATGGCCAACTCCCCAAGGGCGCCCGGCCCGACCTCTCCGTGGACGGCACGATCGAGCTCGAGCGGCTCTCCGACGTCGCGTACGTCGGGCGCCCGGCCTTCGGGTCCGAGCAGGGCACGATCACCCTCTTCCGTCTCCAGCCCGGCGGCGACGAGGCGCTGCGCGTGAAGGTCCGACTCGGCAAGAGCTCGGTGAGCGCGGTCGAAGTCCTCGACGGCTTGAAACCCGGCGACAGGGTCGTCCTGTCCGACATGTCCGCATGGGACGCCTTCGACAGAGTGAGGTTGAGGTGAAGCTATCAGCTATCAGCTGTCAGCTATCAGCCGAAGAGAGGACCAGGGGAGCTGAGAGCTGAAAGCTGAGAGCTGACAGCTACCAACGGGAGGAGCACAGATGAGCACGAACGGGCATCCGGTCATCCGGCTCGAGGCGGTGACGAAGGTCTTCTTCACCGACGAGGTTGAAACGCACGCCCTCTCGGGCGTGCACCTGCAGATCCGGCACGGAGAATTCATCTCGATCGCGGGGCCTTCGGGGTGCGGCAAGTCCACGCTCCTCTCGATCCTGGGACTGCTCGACACGCCGACGAGCGGTGAATACTGGTTGAACGAGAAGCCCGCGGAGAAGCTGAAGCTCTCCGAGCGCGCGCGCATCCGCAACCGCGAGATCGGCTTCATCTTCCAGAGCTTCAACCTGATCGGAGACCTCTCCGTCTACGAGAACGTCGAGCTGCCGCTGACCTACCGGGGGATGCCGGCCCAGCAGCGGCGCAAGCGCGTGCATGAGTCGCTCGAGAAGGTCGGCATGGCGCACCGCACGAATCACTTCCCTTCGCAGCTGTCGGGCGGCCAGCAGCAGCGCGTCGCCGTCGCGCGGGCCATCGCCGGCAGTCCGCTCATCCTGCTCGCCGACGAGCCCACCGGAAACCTCGACTCCTTCAACGGCGAGGCGGTCATGTCGCTCCTGCGCGACCTCCACCGCGACGGCGCGACGATCTGCATGGTCACGCACGACCCGCGTTTCGCCCGCTACGCCGCGCGCACGATCCATCTCTTCGACGGCCGCGTGGTCGAAGACGAGAGCGGCCAGGAGCGAGCCGCGTCGGAGCAGGAGCTGAAAGAGGCGGGGCTGCTGTGATCCCGCGGGGCGCGCGAGGGAGCGACTGATGAGCGCGCTCGCCGAATGAGGAGCGACGCCTCATGCCGGCGCTGATGCAGAACATCCGCTACGCGCTCCGGACGCTCGCGAAGAGCCCCGGGTTCACGGCGCTCGCGGTCGCGACGCTCGCGCTCGGCATCGGTTTCAACACCGCGGTCTTCTCGGTCGTGGACGCGGCGGTCCTGAGACCGCTTCCCTACCCGCACTCCGGCGAGCTGGTTCGGGTCTGGGAGAGCAACCCCGGTCGCGGGTTCGACCGGTTCAGCGCCTCCCCTCCCAACTTCGTGGACTGGCGGACGCAGAACGCGACGCTCGCCGGCATCGCCGCGTTCACGAGCGACGACCCGACGTTGACCGCCGAAGGCGAACCGGTGCGCCTGCGCGGTTTCGCCGTCTCGCCCTCCCTCTTCTCGCTCCTGGGAGTCCCGCCGCTCCTCGGGCGCGTGTTTGACCCGGAGGACGAGAAGCCGGGACGCGAGCCGTGCGTGATTCTGTCCTGGAGCTTCTGGCAGCGGCGCTTCGGCGGCGACACCGGCGCCGTCGGGCGGACGATCACCCTCGACGGGAAGAGCCGGGTGATCCGCGGCGTCATGCCGCGAGGCTTCCGGTTTCCCTCCCGCGGCGCCGACATCTGGACGCCGTTCGTCCTCGATCCTCGCGCTCTTCCTCGGCGAGAGCGCGCGCTTCGCGGGGACGCTGGGTCCCGGCGCGCCGCGCGGCGAGCACCGACCCGATGAAGGCCCTCCGAAACGAATGAGGTAACGCGATGATCGAGCTGGAGAACGTCGAGAAGTGCTTCGTGACAAAGGCGGGGCAGACCTTCGTCCTGCGGCGGATCAGCCTCAAGATCGAGCATGGCGAGTTCGTGACGGTCATGGGGCCCTCCGGCGCGGGCAAGTCCACGCTTCTGTCGATCCTCGGGATGCTAGACCACTCCTGGACGGGGGAGTACCGCCTCCTCGAGCACGAGGTGCACCGGATGAAGCCGAAGGATCGGATCGAGCTCAACAAGAAGTACGTCGGCTTCGTCTTCCAGCAGTACCACCTGCTGGATAACCTGACCGTCGCCGAAAACCTCGACATTCCTCTCTCCTACCGCAACGTCCGAGGGTCTGAGCGCGCGGCGGCCGTCGCCGACACGCTCGACCGGTTCCAGATCGTCGGCAAGAAAGACCTGTACCCCAGCCAGCTCTCCGGAGGCCAGCAGCAGCTCGTGGGCGTCGCCCGCGCGCTCATCGCCAAGCCGAGGCTCCTCCTCGCCGACGAGCCGACCGGCAACCTCCACTCCGACCAGGGGCGCGAGATCATGCGCCTCTTCCAGAAGCTAAACGACGAGGGGATGACGATCGTCCAGGTGACTCACTCCGAGGAGAACGCCCGCTACGGCGAGCGCATTGTGCGCCTCCACGACGGCTGGATCGCCGGCGAGGAGAAGGTGACCGATCGCATCGGCGTCGAGGCCGGATCGCCCGCGAGGTGATTGGTGTTGTTGAGAACCCGGCTACCGGACCGCCCTTTCGTCCAGCGAACTCCCGCGACGACCCGGTCGAAGCGCTTCGCAGCGGGTGAGATGAGGCAATGAGCTCGAACGCTCGGGACGTCCGGCAGGCGCTGCGGGGACTCTCCCGCTCACCGGGCTTCACCGGCGCCGCGATCGGGATCCTCGCTCTCGGGATCGGGGCGTGCACGGCGACGTTTTCGGTCGTTTACGGCGTTCTCTGGAAGCCGTTTCCGTATCGTTACGCCGGGCGGATCGTCGTCCTCTCCGAGTCGTGCCAGCGATCCTCGGAGCGCTCCGTCTCGATTCCGAACTTCCACGACTGGCGGGCGCAGAATCGGACCTTCGACTCGATCGGCGTCGCGGCGGGCTGGAACTTCGTCTTGAACGGGGTTGAGACGCCCGAGCGGCTGGCCGGCGCGCTGGCCTCTCACGATTTCTTCGCGGCTCTCGGCGTGCACCCGATCGCCGGGCGGACGTTCGTCGCTTCCGAGGACGCGCCGGGCGGTCCCCGCTCGGTCGTTCTCTCCGAAGCGCTCTGGAGGCGACTCTTCGCGGGGCGGTCCGACGCGGTCGGAAAGAGCGTCCTCTTGAGCGGCGAGAGATGGACCATCGTCGGAGTGGCGCCGGCGTCGCTGCGGCTGCCGTCCGAGCAGACGCAAATCTGGGGGTGCCTCGCGCCGATGGCAGCGGAGCTCGAAAACCGGGGCGCTCACGCGGGTTTCGACGGCTATGCGCGCCTGAAGAAAGACGTGACGCTCTCGCAGGCGCGCGCCGACCTCGACGCGATCGCCGGCCGGCTCGCCGCCTCGTTTCCCGAAACCAACCGAGGCGCGGGCGTGACAGTCCTGCCGCTCGCGGACAGCGTGGCCGGGAACGCGAAGCCGGCGCTCACGCTGCTGCTGGGAGCCGTCGGCCTGATGCTCCTCATCGCGTGCGCGAACATCGCTGGCCTGATGCTCGCGCGCGCGGCCGCGCGGCGGCGGGAGATGGCGATCCGCCGCGCGCTCGGAGCCTCTCCCTCGAGACTCCTCGGACAGCTCCTGACGGAGAGTCTGCTGCTCGCCGCCGCCGGCGGATCGGCGGGAACGCTTCTCGCGGTCTGGGCCGTGCCGCTCCTTCCAAAGATTCTTCCGGGCGACCTGCCGCGGGCCGACGCGATCGCGGTCAACCCTCCCGTCCTCGCCTTCGCCCTGGCCGCCGCGGTCCTCTGCGGCCTTCTCTTCGGAGTCGCGCCAGCTCTTATGGACCGCTCGCGGCGCAACCTGGCCGCCGCGCTGTCGGAGAACGGGCGCATCGGGCCCGGCCTCCCCGCCACGCGTGCGCGTGGCTGGCTGCTCGTCGCGGAGATCGCCCTCGCGACGCTGCTCGCGGCCGCCTCCGGCCTGCTCGTCAAGAGCTTCGTGCTGCTGCAGTCGGCGAGCCCCGGCATCGACCCGCGGGGAGTCCTGGCAGCCGAGGTCCGGGTCCCGGACCGGTACGACGACGCGCGCACGGTGGCATTCGCCGAGGAGGTCCTGGCGCGGGCCGCGGCAGCCCCGGGAGTCGATTCGGCCGCCACCGTTATACCGCTGCCCCTCTCCGGGCAGGGCTTCCAGGACACCGTCCGCGTCGAAGGCCAGACCGGGGAAGACTCCGGCGGCCACCGCGTGGACATCGCCATGATCGCCGGCGACTACTTCTCGACGATGCGCGTTCCGATCCTCCGGGGCCGCGGCCTCGAGGCCGCGGACCGGGCCGGCGCTCTTCCCGTCGTCGTCGTGGACGAGAACTTCGCGCGCCGGATCCTCGCGGGAAGAGACCCCGTCGGCGCGCGCCTGCGTCTGGTGCGCCCGGCAGACCGGGGCTCGCAGCCCTGGCGGACCGTCGTCGGCGTCGCCGGACACGTCAAGAACTATGGGGCCGCCGCCGTGTCGCGGCCGGAGGTCTATTTTCCTCTCGGGCAGCGCCCGGTCGGGCGTCTGAACCTGGTCCTTCGAGGCCGCTCCGATCCGGCGCTCCTCGCCGGGGCTGCTCGGGAAGCGGTCCGCGCGGCGGACCCCGACGTGCCTCTCTACAACGTCCGGACCCTCGACTCGGTCGTCGCCCGAACCGTGGCGACCCCCCGCTTCACCGCAGGCCTCATCGCGCTCTTCGCCGCCGCCGCCCTCCTGCTCGCTTCGGTCGGCACCTACAGCGTCGCGGCTTACGGCGTGCGGCTGAGGTCGCGCGAGCTCGCGGTTCGGACGGCCCTGGGCGCGCGGCCCGCCGACCTGGTTCTTCTCGTCCTCAACGCGAGCCTGAAGCGTTGCGCGCTCGGCCTCACATTCGGCGCGGCGGGACTCTTCGCATTCTCGCGGTTCCTCTCAAAGCTCCTCTTCGGAGTCCACGCAACCGATCCCGGCGTGTTCCTTGCCGCCGCCGCCTGCGTCCTGCTCGCGGCCGGCGCGGCCGGCTGGCTGCCGGCGCGCCGCGCGGCGCGGGTCGATCCCGCGCAGGCCCTGCGCCACCAATGAGGTGATCCTATGAGCGGTTTCGTCCAGGACGTTCGCTACGCGGTCCGCAACCTCGGGAAGAACCCGGGATTCACCGCGGTCGCCGTCCTGACGCTGGCGCTGGGGATCGGGGCCAACACGACGATCTTCTCGGTCGTCCGCGGCATCCTGATCCGGCCTCTCCCCTATCCCGGCGCGGAGCGGCTCGCCGCATTCACGACGAACCAATCCGGCCCCGACGCAGAAGACATCGCGCGCCGCAGCCGCAGCTTCTCGTACATCGCCGGGGCGCAGAACTGGCCGCTCGACTGGGTCAACGGCACAGAGCCGGAGAAGGTCCGCGCCGCGGTCGTGACCGGGCAGGCCATCCCGGCACTCGGCGGCGTGGCGGAGCTCGGCCGGCCGATCCTCCCGGGCGACGACGTTCCCGGCGGGGAGAGGGTCGTCGTGCTGAGCCATGAATTCTGGAAATCGCGGCTGGCCGGCGATCCGGCGGTCCTGGGCCGCGTCCTGCCTCTGGGAGAGAAGCCGTACACGATCGTCGGGGTCATGCCCGCGTCCTTCGAGGTCCCGCGCGCCCCCGCCGAACTGTGGATCCCCTTCCACGTCCTCGCCGGAGACTCGGCCAACGCGCGCGGCGCCCACCTGCTGCGCGCCTTCGCGCGCCTGGCGCCCGGCGCCTCTCTCGCCGCCGCGCGGTCCGAGATGGAAGGGATCGCCAGGGACTTGAAGAAAGCCCACCCGGAAGACGACGGCGACCAGACGTATGGCCTCGTTCCCCTGCAGGAGCGGATCGTGGCGGGTTCGCGGCCCACGCTCCTGCTGCTCTTCGCCTCCGTCGCCGTCGTGCTCCTGATCGCCTGCGCGAACTTCGCCAACCTCCTGCTCTCGCGCTCCGCGCGCCGGTCCCGCGAGATCGCGATCCGCTCGGCGCTCGGCGCGGGGCGGGGGCGGCTCGTCCGCCTCCTCGTGACCGAGAGCCTCCTCCTCTCGCTTTTGGGGGGCGCCGCGGGGGTCGTTCTCGCCGCGTGGGCGCAGGGACTGGCGGCGAAGCTGCCCCCCGTGCCGGCTCGCCTCGCCGAACAGGTGCGGCTCGACTCCGGCGTCCTGCTCTTCGCCCTGGCCGTCTCCCTTTCCACAGGCATCCTCTTCGGCTTGCTGCCTGCCCTGGTCCAGACCCGGGCCGCCGCCGCCCCGAATCTCGGCGCGCGGGACACGGGGTCTTCCCGCAGCTCCCGGATCGCGCGAGGGCTCGTCGTCTGGGAGATCGCCGTCGCGCTCGTCCTCTTGAACGGCTCCGGGCTGCTCTTCAAGAGCCTCTCGCGGCTGACCGCGGCGGACCCGGGATTCACCGCCGACCACCTCCTGACCTTCCGCCTCGACCTGCCCGAGACGCGCTACGCGGAGGTCCCCCCGCGCACTCGTTTCTTCCGCGCTCTCCTGGAAAGGCTCTCGGCGCTGCCGGGCGTCGAGAGCGCCGCGCTCGTGAGC
This sequence comes from uncultured Acidobacteriota bacterium, assembly GCA_963837495.1. Classification (GTDB taxonomy): domain Bacteria; phylum Acidobacteriota; class Thermoanaerobaculia; order UBA5066; family Gp7-AA6; genus JAWOLE01. The sequence goes on from CAWINF010000003.1 coordinate 920,466, forward strand.
GAGGTGCCGGTGGGAGGCATTCCTCTCGACCACAACGTCGTCGTCGAGGGGGGGCGCGTGTACCCGAAGGGCTCGGAGCCTTCTGCCTACACCCGCACGATCTCGGCCGGCTATTTCCGCACGATGAGAATCCCCATCGCGCGCGGGCGCGCCCTGACCGAGGAGGACCGCGAGGGCGCGCCGCTCGTCGCCGTCGCCAACGAGGCCTTCGCCCGCCGGTTCTTCCCCGGGCGCGATCCGATTGGAGGCCGCGCCCGATGGGCGAGGGGGCCCGAGGACCGCTGGATGACGATCGTGGGCGTCGCGCGCGAAACCCGGGATCTCGGCCTGGCGCAGGAGGACGGGCCGGCTCTCTACACGCCCCACTCGCAGGAATTTCAGGCGTGGAAGCGGTGGAGCTCGGTCGTCGTGCGAACGCGGGGTAACCCGCTGCGGATGGCCGAGTCGGCGAAGGCGGCCGTCCGCGCGCTCGACCCCGCGCTCCCGGTCGCCGAGGTCGCCAGCATGGAGCAGGTGCTCGAGGCTTCGACCGCCTCGCCGGCGCGCCGCAACCTCGTCATCGCCCTCTTCGCCGCCCTCGCGCTGGCGCTGGCGGCGATCGGCGTCTACGGCGTCCTCTCGCAGGCGGTGGCGCGGCGCGCCCGCGAGTTCGGCGTCCGGATGGCGCTCGGCGCGCGGCGCTCCGACGTCGTCCGCCTCGTCCTGCGGCAGGCGCTGGCGCTGGCGGGACTCGGCGTCGCCCTGGGCGTGGCCGGCGGAGCGGTCCTCTCCCGCGCCTTCCTGACGGACCTCCTCTACGGGACGAGCGCGATCGACCCGTTGACCTACGCGGCGATGGCCGCGGTCCTTCTCGGCGCGACCCTGCTCGCCGGCGGCCTGCCCGCGCGGCGCGCGACCCGCGTGGATCCCATGGCCGCCCTGCGGAGCGAGTGAGCCAGGCGATGACGAGTCTCCTCCAGGACCTCCGTTACGCGCTGCGGACCCTCGCGAAGAATCCGGGGTTCACGGCTGTCGCGGTCGCCACGCTGGCGCTCGGCATCGGCGCGAACACGGCGATCTTCTCCGTCGTTCATGCCGTGCTCTTGAAGCCGCTCGGCTTCCCGCATCCCGAAAGGCTCGTCACGCTCGAGGAGCGAGACCGGGACGGCACGCCGGACAACACCGGCTTTCCCACTTACGAGGACTGGCGCGCCCGCTCCACGTCGTTCGAGGACGTCGCGGTCCTGTCGTACTGGAACCCGGTGCTCGCCTCCGGGGGCTCGAGCGAGGCGGAGAAGCTCGAGGGCCTCAGGGTCTCGGACGGCTTCTTTCGGATGCTGGGAGCCTCCCCGATGATCGGCCGCGACTTTCGCCCCGAGGAAGACCGGCCCAACGCGAACGGGATCGTGATTCTCGGCCACGGCCTCTGGAAGCGCCGGTTTGGCGCTGATCCGACCCTGCCGGGCCGGACGATTCAGCTGGGCGGGCGGGCCTACCTCGTGGCGGGAGTCTTCTCCTCCGAGTTCGAGTCGGTCTTCTCTCCATTTCCGGCGCGGCCCACGGAGATCTGGTCCCCGCTCGGGTATGGTTCTTCTCTTCCCCAGGCCTGCCGGACCTGCCGCCATCTGCGCGCCTTCGCCCGCCTCAAGCCCCGCGTCTCTCTCGCCTCCGCGCGGAGCGAGCTTGCCGCCATACAGGCCGCGATCGTCGCCGAGCACCCGGCGGATTACGCCGCTTCCGGCGTCTTCGTCGAGCCGCTCGACAGGCAGCTCAAGGGGAAGGCGGGGCCGGCACTCCTGACCCTGCTCGCGGCCGTGGGCTTCGTCCTGCTGATCGCGTGCGCCAACGTCGCGAGCCTGCTGCTCGCTCGGGCCGCGGGGCGGCGGCGCGAAGTCGCGATCCGTTGCTCCCTCGGGGCCGACCGGCGGCGCATCGCGAGGATGTTCCTGGCCGAGGCCCTGCTGCTCGCCGCGGCGGGGGGTCTCCTCGGAGTCGCGGCGGCGGCGGGAACTCTCGACACGCTCCTGTCGGCCGCGCCCGCCGAGCTGCCGCGCCTGGCCGACACGCGGCTCGACGGGACGGTTCTCGCCTTCGCCGCCGCCGTCTCGATCGGGAGTGGAATCGTCTTCGGCCTCTTGCCCGCGCTGCGCATGGCGAGGCTGGATCCCGAACCGTTCCTGCGTGAGGGCTCCGGCGGATCGGCGAGCCGGAGGTCGCGCCGGATAGCGGGGTTGCTCGTCGCCTTCGACGCCGCCTTCGTCTTCATCCTTCTCTTCGGCGCCGGACTGCTCGTCGAGAGCATCTGGCGACTGCTGGCCGTCGATCCGGGTTTCCAGCCCGGGGGGGTCCTCCAGATGGAGATCACGGTTGAGGGCCCGGCGTACCGGGGAGACGGCCGCGCCGCGGCCCTGGCAGGCTTCTACGAGCAGGCTCTCTCGCGGATCCGCGGGCTTCCCGGAGTGATTTCCGCCGGCGCGACGAGCCAGCTCCCCCTCGGAGGCAACCTCGATGGCTACGGCGTCCACATCGAGGGGCGCGCGGAGCCAAATCCCGAGCAGGCGCCGAGCGCCGACCGCTATTCGGTCACGCCGGATTACCTCGCGACGATGCGTATTCCGGTGCTGCGGGGCCGGGGCATTACCGAGACCGACCGCCGGGACGCTCCCCGGGTCGTCCTGATCAACCGGACTCTCGCCGAGAAGGAGTTCGCCGGCGGCGACCCGATCGGGCGGCGCCTGCGCGTGGGAGGAACGGACGGACCGCTGCGCACGATCGTCGGGATCGTGGGGGACGTGCGGCACGCCGGGCTCGACGCGCCGAAGACGAACCAGATTTACCTCCCCCATTCACAGTTCACCGATTCCGGCATGGTCGTGGTCCTCCGGACCGCCGGCGATCCGGCCGCTCTCGCCCCGGCGGCTCGGGCCGCGATCCGCAGCGTGGACCCGAACCAGCCCGTCGCGCGCGTGGCGACGGTCAAGCGAATCGTCGCGGCGTCGGCCGCTTCGCGTCTCTTCGCGGCTTCGCTCTCGACCGCGTTCGCCTGTCTGGCCGGTCTGCTCGGGGCCGTCGGCGTCTTCGGCGTCGTCTCGGCCTTCGTCACCCGGCGCGTGCGCGAAATCGGCATCCGCATCGCGCTCGGCGCGCGCCGCGGCCGGATCGTGGGGCTCGTGGCGGGACAGGCGGTGGCCCTGGCCGCCGCCGGCGTCGCCGCCGCCACACCGATCGCCCTCGGGCTTGGCCGCGCCTTAAAGAGCCAGCTCTACGAAGTGTCGCCCGGCGACGCCACGCTGCTGTTCGCGGTCGCCGCGCTGGCGATCACGGTCGCGCTCGCCGCGAGCCTCCTGCCCGCGCGCCGCGCGACCCGGATCGACCCGATGGCCGCGTTACGAGCCGAATGACAGGAGCAAACCGAACGGTGGACTTTCTGCGAGACCTCCGGCACGCCTTTCGGGCTCTGGCCAGGAGTCCCGGGTTCACGACCGCCGCGGCGGCGACGCTGGCCCTCGGGATCGCGTCAAACACCGTCATCTTCAGTCTCGCCGATGCGGTCTTGCTCCGCCCATTGCCCTATCGCCAGCCGGAGCGGCTCGTCGTTCTCTACGAAGGGAGGCGGTCGCAGCCTCAGCATCGCAATGTCGTCTCCGCGGCCAATTTCCTGGACTGGAAGAGCCAGAGCCGCTCCTTCGAAGACATGGCCCTTTCGACCTGGAGCGGGGTGACGCTCGTCGATTCCGGCTCTCCGGAGCGGATCGCCGGCCGCGCGGTCACGGCGAACCTGTTCTCCGTTCTGGGCGTCGCGCCGCGGATCGGACGAACCTTCTCCGCGCAGGAAGAGGCGCCGGGAGGGCCCGCGGCGATCCTGCTCTCGCACGGTCTCTGGATCCGGCGGTTCGGGGGAGATCCCGGCGTCGTCGGACGCCCGGTCCGCACGGATGAGGGTTCGGCATTAGTCGTCGGAGTCATGCCGCTCGGCTTCCGGCCGCTCGGGACCGAGGAGTACTGGGAGCCGTTCCGATTCACGGAAGACGCGCTGAAGAACTGGGGGCGTTTCGCCGTGGGCTGGGCGCGCCTGAAGCCCGGCGTTTCCGTCGAGGCGGCGCAGCAGGAGATGTCGCTCATCGCGCGTCGCCTCGAGCGCGCCCGGCCCGACTTCGACGCCGGCTGGGATGCGCGGGTGGTGCCGATCGCGGAGGACGTCTCGGGAAGCGCCCGGCCGCTTCTTCTCGTGCTCGCCGGCGCCGTCGTTCTCCTTTTTCTCCTGGGCTGCGCCAATGTCGCGAACCTGCTGCTGGGCAGAGCGCTGACGCGCCAGAAGGAAACCGCGATCCGGATGGCGCTGGGCGCTTCCGGCCCTCGAATCGCCGGCCAGTGGATCGCCGAGGGACTCCTCCTCGCCTCCGCGGGATGCGCCGCCGGGCTGGCGGCATCCGCGTTCGGGCTCCGTGCCGTCCAGGCGGCTGCGGCCGGCAAGCTCCCGCGGCTCGAGGAGGCCGCGCTTTCCGGCCGATCGGTCGTCTTCGCCGCGGCCGTCTCGGCGGCGGTCGGGCTCGCCTTCGGGCTCCTTCCAGCATTGCGGCGCCGCAAGCGCGATCTCGCGTCCGCGCTTTCGGGAGGAGACCGCGCGACCGCCGGAAGGCGCGCGGCCTTCTGGAAGGGAGCGCTCGCCGCATCCCAGATCGCCCTCGCGCTCGTCCTGCTGACGGGAGCCGGCCTGATCCTGCGCTCCCTCGAGCGGCTTGGCCGCGTTGAACCGGGGTTCGATCCCGCCGATGTCCTGACCTTCCGGATGACGCTGCCGGAGAGCCGATACAGGACCGCCGCGAGTCAGAACGAGCTCTTCGAAGAGCTCGGGGCGCGCGTGCGGCGCCTGCCGCCCGTCCGAGCCGCGGGCGTAATCAACACGCCGCCGCTCGGCGGCGTGGGGCCCGGAACGAGCTTCCTGCCGGAGGGCGCGCCGCCCGTCGCCGCGGCGGACAAGCCGACCGCTGACATTCGCACCGTCGGTCCCGGCGCACTCGAGGCGCTCGGAATTCCCCTCCTGGCCGGCCGGGGATTCGCGGAGTCCGACAGGACGGATACGCCTCCCGTCGTTCTCGTCAACCGGACGCTCGCCCGCCGCTTCTTCGGCGGCGGGAGCCCGATCGGCCGCCGGCTCTCCGTCTCCTGGGGACTGCCGAGCGGCAACGGTCCCGTCGAGATCATCGGCGTCGCCGGCGATGTCCGCCTCTCGGATGTGGATCGGCCGGCGCGGCCCGCGATTTACTACGCGGCGCGGCAGTCGCCCAACTCGATGATGACCCTCGCCGTCAAGGCGGCGACGGATCCCGAGTCGCTCCTTCCGATGATCCGCAAGCAGCTCGCGGCGCTCGATCCGACGATCGCGATCGAACGGCCGGCGACGCTCGAGGCCCTGCTCGCGCGCTCGCTCGAGGGAAAGCGTCTCCCGATGATCTTCTTCGGCCCGTTTTCGCTCGCGGCGCTCCTTCTCGCGGCGGTCGGCATCTACGGCGTCCTCGCCTTCAGCGTCCGCGAGCGGACGCGGGAGCTCGGCATCCGTATCGCGCTCGGCGCGCAGGACAGCGACGTGCGGCGCCTGGTGCTCGGGCGGGCGGCCGTGCTGACCGGCACCGGGCTGGCCGCCGGCGCGGTCGCCGCCCTCTTGACCACCCGATTCATGAGAAGCCTTCTCTTCGATGTCGACCCCGCCGACCCGATCACCCTCGCGGCGGTTGCCCTCGGAGTCGCGGCCGTGTGGCATCGACCCCGTCCGTGCGCTGCGCAGCGAGTGAGGTGAACCCTTGACGACGCTTCTCCAGGACCTTCGCTACGCGGCCCGGACTCTCCGCAGGAGTCCCGGTTTCGCCCTCGTCGCCGTGGCGACGCTGGCGCTGGGCATCGGGGCCAACACGGCCATCTTCGCGCTCGTGGACCGGGTGCTGCTGAGTCTGCTGCCGGTCAAGGCGCCGCAGGAGCTCGTGGTCTTGAGCTCCCCGGGCCCGCTGCAGGGGCACGTCTGGAGCGACGGCGACGTCTCGACGTCCTTCTCCTATCCCATGTACCGGGACCTGAAGGACCGCGCTCCGGTCTTTCAGGGACTCCTGGCGGAGTATCCCTTCGACGCGAGCGTGGCGACGGCGAGCTCCACGGACCGGGCCCGGGGCGAGCTCGTCTCCGGAAACTACTTCGATCTGCTCGGCGTGCTCCCTCACGTGGGGCGCACGCTGACCCCGGGCGATGACCGCGTGCCGGGAGGGCATCCGGTCGTCGTGCTCTCACACGGCTACTGGACGCGGCGATTCGGCGCGGACCCGGCGGTGCTGAACAAGACCATCACCGTCAACGACCATGCGATGACGGTCGTCGGCGTCGCGCGCGCCGCCTTCAGCGGCATCCAGCCGGGCCGCCCGGTCGATGTGTTCGTGCCTCTCCTGATGAAGGAGCAGATGACTCCCACCTGGAACGGACTGGACGACCCGAAGGATTACTGGCTCCAGATCGTCGGCCGCCTCAAGCGGGGGATGTCCCGGGAACGGGCGCAGGCCGCGCTCCAGCCGGTCTACGCTCCGATGCTCCGAGACCTGGCGGCCCTCATGACGGGCATGAAAGACACGACGCGCCGCGAGTTCCTATCCAAGAAATTGCTCTTGCTGCCGGGAGGGCACGGGAGACTGGTGCTGCGGGAGAGCCTCGGCCGGCCGCTCGTTTCGCTGATGGCGCTGGTGGCGCTCGTGCTCCTGATCGCCTGCTCGAACCTCGCGGGGCTCCTCGCCGCCAGAGGCATCGCGCGTCAGCGGGAGTATGGGATCCGGCTGGCGATCGGAGCGAGCCGGACGCAACTGCTTCGGCAATCCATCCTGGAGTGCCTGCTCTTCGCGGCGGCGGGCGGAGGGCTGGGGCTCGCCGTCGCCGCCTGGATCCTGAACATCCTCGTCGGTGCGTTTCCGCCAGACGCCGACCTGCGCCAGATCGCCGTCCAGATCGACCCTCGCGTCTTCGCTTTCGCCGCCATCCTCTCCCTCCTGACCGGACTCTTCTTCGGCATCGCCCCGGCCCTGAGGGCGGCGCGGCTGGATCCCGCCCGGACTCTGCGCGGCACGGGCCGGGGCTCGGCCACAACCGGACGGGACGTTCTCCGCTTGCGCCAGTGGCTCGTGACGGGCCAGGTCGCGCTCACGCTCGTCCTGCTGGTCGCCGCGGGTCTTTTCGTCGGAAGCCTGCGGAACCTGGCGAGAGTCCATCTGGGCTTGAGGCCAGATCACGTCATCGGCTTCTCGGTCGCGCCCGAGTTGAACGGATACACGCCCGCCCGCACGGCGGGCCTGGCCCGGGATCTGACGGAGAGCATCGCCTCCCTGCCAGGGATCCGATCGGTCAGCGCGGCCGAGATCTCTACCCTGACGGGAAACGACAGCGGCTCCAATGTCACGGTCGACGGGATCGATCCGAATCCGGACCAATCGACCCATGTCCTGACGAACTGGATCGGCCCGGACTACTTCTCGACGCTCGGCATCCCGCTCCTGACCGGCCGGGAGATCTCGTGGAGAGACGATTCTCACGCGCCGAAGGTAGCGGTCGTCAACGAGAGCTTCGTGCGCCGGTTCGGGGCCGGACGCGACACGATCGGCCTGCGCTTCCGGTTCGGGCGCGGCGGCGTCGAGCGGCCGGCGTTCGAGGTCGTCGGCGTCGTGAAAAACAGCAAGTCCTCGGAGGTCTCCGAGCCGGACCGGCCGTTCATCTATCTCCCCTATCTCCAGGACGAGAACCTCGGGCAGTTGACCTTCTACGTCCGCTCAGAGCAGGAGCCGGCTCTCCTCGCGGCGAGCCTGCGCGCGGCGGTGCGCCGCCTGGACCCGCGCCTTCCGGTCTTCGATGTCCGGACGCTCTCCGAACAGATCCGGAATTCCCTGGCGACCCAACGCGTGATCACGTTCCTGTCGGCGGCCTTCGGGGCGCTCGCCGCGCTCCTCGCCTCGATCGGAATCTACGGTGTCCTGGCGTTCGCGGTCGCGGAGCGGCGCCAGGAGATCGGCGTGCGCGTCGCTCTCGGCGCGCAGCCGGTCGCCGTGCGCAACCTCGTCCTGCGGGAAGTGTTTCGATTTCTCCTCATTGGCGGCGCGGTCGGGCTGCCGGCGGCCTACGGGCTCGCGCGCGCCGTCGAATCGATCCTCTTCGGAGTGCGCGCCGGCGACCTCCGGATCTTCGTGATGGGCGTCGCCGTGCTCCTCGCAGTCTCCCTGGCGGCCGCCTACCCCCCTGCCCGGCGCGCCGCGCGCACCAACCCGATGGAAGCCCTGCGCAGCGAGTGAGGTGAATCGTGAGGCGAGACTTCCGTTACGCGTTGCGATCCCTCGCGAGGAACCCGGGATTCGCGGCGGCCGCGATCGCGACCCTGGCGCTCGGGATCGGCGGAAACTGCGCGATCTTCGGCGTCGTCGAGGCGATCGTCCTGCGGCCTCTCCCCTTTCCGCAGCCGCAGCGGCTGGTGCGGCTCCTGGACAGGACGACGACCCCGGGCGGCCAGACCTATACCGCGAACGTGATGCCCGCGAGGGTCGTCCGGATCGGGGCGGAACCGGGCCTCTTCGACAGACTCACGGCCCAGCGGGTCGAGCGACTGACGCTCACCGGCCCGGGAGACCCCGAGCGCCTGAACGGCGCGAGTCTCTCGCCCGGATCGCTCGAGCTTTTCGGCGTCGTCCCCGCGCTCGGCCGGACGTTCCTTCCGGACGAGGAGCGGGCGGGCGAGGCGAGCGGCGTCGCGATCGTTTCCCGCCGTCTCTGGCGGGACCGTCTCGGCGGCGACCGGTCCGCGGTGGGCCGCTCGATCCTGCTCGATGGGCGATCCGTCGTGGTGGTGGGCGTCCTTCCGGCGGGGTTCCACTTTCCGTACCGCGCCGACGTGTGGCTCCCGATGCGGATCGATCCCTCCGACGGGCGCGACCTGCTCGTCATCGCGCGTCTGGCGCCGGGCTCGAGCCTCTCGGACGCGCGGGCCCGGGCCCCGGCGATCGCGCGCCATCTCGAAGACGACGACCCCGCCGGCAGCCGGGGCCGCGGCCTCGAGGTCGTGTCGCTCCATTCGAACCTCGTCCGCGAGGAAGACCGCGTGCCGGTGTTGCTCCTGGCCGCGATGGGATCGTTCCTCCTTCTCGCCTGCGCGAACCTGGCAAACCTGATCCTCGCGCGCTCGGCCGCGCGGCAGCGGGAGACGGCCATCCGCGCGGCGCTCGGCGCGACCCGCTCGCGCCAGATCCGGCAGTTCGTCAGCGAGAGTCTGCTGCTTTCTCTTCTCGGAGCCGTCGCCGGCCTGCTGCTGGCGGGATGGATGTCCGGACCTCTCGGCGCCCTCATGCCTCGCGTCCTCTTCGAAGAGCTTCCCTCGGGGCGAGCCGGCCTCGACCTGGGCGTCCTCGCCTTCGCCGCGGCGGCGGCGGTCGCTACGGGCGTCCTCTGCGGTCTGGCGCCGGCGCTCTCCTGCTCGGGCCTCGATGTCTGGCCGATGCTGAAGGCCGGGGGACGCTCGGCGGGCAGCGGCGGGGAGAACCGGCGCCTGCTCTCCGGCTTCGTCGTGCTCCAGGTCGCGATCTCGACTCTCCTTCTCTCGGGAGCCTTCGCGATGATGCGGGGATTCCACGAGCAGCGCGCGAGAGATCTCGGCCTCGACCCGAAGAACCTCCTCCACGCGGAGCTCGAGTTTCCGCTCTCCCGATACGCCGCCGGCGGTCAACGCGCGCGCGCCCTGGACGAGATCCTGAGGCGGATCTCTTCGGTCCCCGGCGTCTCGCGCGTCGCCGGGACCAGCGTCAATCCGCTCTGGGGAGGGACATGGGGCATGGGGATCGCTCCCGGGCCGGTGGCCGCGGATCCCCGCGAGTACCGTTCCGTGAACGTCCGGCTGGTCACGCCGGGGCTCTTTCTGACGATGGGAACCCCCCTTTTCGCCGGACGCGACTTCGACGCGACGGACCGGGAGGACTCTCCTCCGGTCGCGATCGTGAGCCGCAGGATGGCCCGGCGCATCTGGGGCGAGGCCTCCCCCCTCGGCCGGACGGTCGCGCGTCGCTCGGCGCGGGGGGAGCCGCTCCGGATGCTGGTCGTCGGCGTTGCCGGGGACGTGGCGGACTCGGGAGAGATGGACGAGACCGTGTACCTCCCCTACCGGCAGCTCTCCGGTTCCGAGGACGCGGAGACGGTGCACCTGATGGTGCGCGGCGAGAACGGGCGGCGCGGCTTCGCCGCGGAACTCGCGCGGGCCGTCAGAGGCGTCGATCCCGCGCTCGCCCTGGCGGAGGTCTCGCCGATGGAAGGGTTGTACGCTCGATCGCTCTCCCAGCAACGCCTCGGCACGGTCCTTCTCGGATCCTTCGGGTTCTTCGGACTGGGGCTCGCGGCGATCGGCACCTACGGTGTGATGGCCTTCCGCGCGAGCCGCCGCCGCGCCGAGATCGGTATCCGCCTCGCTCTCGGGGCCCGTCCCGGCCAGATCCAGCGGCTGTTCGTCCGCGAGGGCCTCGGCCTCTCGGTGCCCGGGGCTCTCGCGGGAATCGCCGCCATGCTGATCCTGCGGCCGCTCCTCGCTCGCGCCCTCGGGCCCGGCTTCTCGGGAGGCCCGGGCCTCGACGCGGCTGTCGTCGGGGTTCTCGTGGCGGCCGGCGCGCTCGCCTCCTGGGCGCCCGCGAGGAGAGCGACGAGCCAGGATCCCTCAGGCGCCCTGCGCTCGGAATGATCGCGCGGTGGTAGATTAAGGTGGCCGAGCGGAGGACGGGAGACGTGAGAGAGAGCGACACCGGACGGACTCGGCTTCCTGCTCCCGGCGGACCGGACCCGGGCGCCTCCCGTTCGTGAAGGCCTCCGACGCCGCCTCACCCGACCGCGTCCTCGTCGCCGACGACCAGCGCGACGTGCTCGAGGCCCTGCGCCTGCTCCTGAAGGGCGAAGGATTCGCGATCGAGACGGCTTCCTCTCCGGCCGGCGTCCTCGCCTCTCTCGAAGCGAGGGACTTCGACGTGGCGCTCATGGACCTGAACTACGCGCGCGACACGACGTCGGGACAGGAGGGGCTCGATCTCCTCGCTCGCATCCGCGAGCTCGACGCGACGCTGCCGGTCATCGTCATGACGGCCTGGGGAACCGTGGATCTCGCCGTCGAGGCGATGCGGCGCGGCGCGCGGGACTTCGTCCAGAAGCCCTGGGACAACACCCGCCTGCTGACGACGCTGCGGACCCAGATCGCGCTGGGGAGGGCGCTTCGCCGCGGGCAGAGGCTCGAGGCGGAGAACCGCATCCTGCGCCAGGACGGCGAGCCGGCGATGATCGCGGAGTCGGCGGCGATGCGCCCGGTGCTCGAGATGATCGAGCGGGTCGGGCCTTCCGACGCGAACGTGCTGATCATCGGGGAGAACGGAACCGGCAAGGGGATGGTCGCGCGTGCCCTCCACGCCGCGTCGCGCCGCGCTTCCCGGCCGCTGGTGACTCTGAATGCCGGAGGAATTTCCGAGGGCGTCTTCGAGAGCGAGCTCTTCGGGCACGTCAAGGGCGCATTCACCGACGCGCGCTCTGACCGCGTCGGAAGATTCGAGCTGGCCGATGGAGGCACGCTCTTCCTCGACGAGATCGCCAACGTGCCGCCTGGCCAGCAGGCCAAGCTCCTGAGGGTCCTCGAAACGGGAGAGTTCGAGCGGCTGGGCTCCTCGCGCACCCGGAAGGTGGACGTGCGGATGATCTCGGCCACCAACGCCGACATCCACGCGGAGGTCGCCGCGGGCCGGTTCCGCCAGGACCTCCTCTTCCGTTTGAACACGATCGAGATCCGCCTTCCGCCGCTGCGCGAGCGCGGGACGGACATCCCCGCCCTGGCCCTCCATTTCCTCAAGCGGCACGCCCTCCGATATCGCAAGGGCATCCGGCGCTTCGAAGCCGAGGCGCTCCGGGCGATGCTCGACCATCCCTGGCCCGGCAACGTGCGCGAGCTCGACCATGCCGTCGAGCGGGCGACCCTCATGGCGTGCGGCGACGCGATCCGGACGAGCGACCTCGGCCTGCGCGCCGGCGGCGACGGGGGCCCGTCGCTCGAGCAGATGAGCCTGGAGGATGTCGAGAGGCTCCTCGTCCAGAAGGCCATGGCCCGTTACGGCGGAAACGTCAGCCAGGCCGCGCGCGCGCTGGGCCTCTCACGGAGCGCCCTCTACCGCCGCCTCGAGAAGTTGTGAGTCCTCCTGTCCCTGTCATCCTGAGGAGCGAAGCGACGAAGGATCTGCCCACGCAGAACGGAGCAGATCCTTCGCTGCGCTCAGGGTGACAGGGGATTTCCGATGACGCCCCGGCACGACCGGCGCATCCTGCTGCTCGCGGCCCTCGCCGCGCTTCCCGCGGTCATCGTGGCGGTCCTGCTGTTATGGCTGGGCGATTTCTCGCCGAGGGTCCGCTGGACGCTGACGGTCCTGATCGTTCTCTTCTGGCTGGGCTTCGCTTCCGCGCTCTGGGAGCGCCTGGTGCGCCCGCTGCAGACGATCTCGAATCTGCTCGCCGCGATGCGGGAAGGGGACTTCTCCATCCGGGCCCGCGGGGCCAGGGCCGGGGACCCGCTGGGCGAGGTGCTCTTCGAGGTCAACGCGCTGACCGAGACGCTGCAGCACCAGCGCCTGAAGGCGCTCGAGGCCACCGCGCTCCTGTCGCGCGTCATGGCCGAGATCGACGTCGCCGTCTTCGCGTTCGATGAGGCCGGGAGGTTGAAGCTGACCAACCGCGCCGGCGAGCGACTTCTCGGGCGGCCGGAGCCCAGGCTGATCGGAGCGAGCGCCACGGACCTCGGACTCGACGAGTGCCTCCGGGAGGACGCCCCGCCGATTCTCGACGCCGAGTTTCCGGGCGGCTCGGGCCGCTGGGAGATCCGGACGAGCTCCTTCCGCCAGGGGGGACTCCCGCACCTTCTCCTCGTGCTCGCCGACGTCAGCCGCCCGCTGCGGGAGGAGGAGCGCCAGGCCTGGCGCCGCTTGATCCGCGTGCTGGGCCACGAGCTGAACAACTCCCTGGCGCCGATCCAGTCGCTCGCCGAAAGCCTGCGCGGGCTCCTCGCCCTCCGGGACCCGCCGCCGGACTGGCGGGAGGACATGCGCCAGGGCCTGGCGGTGATCGCTTCGCGGTCCGAGTCCCTCTCGCGATTCACGACCGCCTACGCGAAGCTCGCGCGCCTCCCGCCGCCGAAGCGGCAAAGAGTGGAAGTGGATCCCCTGCTGCGGCGGCTGGCCGGCCTCGAGACGCGCGTGACCGTGCGCCTCTGCCCCGGCCCCTCGCTCACGCTCTTCGCCGACTCGGACCAGCTCGAGCAGGCCGTCATCAATCTCGTCCGCAACGCCGTGGACGCCGCGCTCGAGACTTCCGGAGGCGTCGAGGTCGGGTGGCGTCTGGCCTCCGGTTCCCCCCGCCGCCTCGAGGTCTGGGTCGCCGACGAGGGCCCGGGCCTGACCAGCACCGCGAATCTCTTCGTTCCCTTCTACACGACCAAGCCGGACGGATCGGGCATCGGCCTCGTCCTCTCGCGCCAGATCGCGGAAGCCCACGGCGGCACGCTCTCCCTCGAGAACCGCGCCGACCGCTCCGGCTGCCTCGCCCGCCTCACTCTCCCTGCCTAAAAGAGTTCCTTTTTTCTCTCTCCTCGTCCGATCGCCACGCTTGTACGGCGTTTTGCTTCGCTGGCGTGTTTCTTGCTCATTTTTTGGTGTCTCTTTGTGGAGGCATTATGAAAACAGTCGTCGGGATATTCGCGACACGCGCGGCGGCGGAACGAGCGGCGAAGGACATCGCCGCCGCTGGCCTGCCGCCCGGAAACATACGACAACTGACGCCCGGAAGCTCCGAGCGCGAAGTCCACTCGGCCATTCCGACCGCGGAGACCGAACAATCGGGCATGGGAAAGGCCGTCGGCGGCGTGGTCGGGTTCGTCGTGGGAGTCACCGCGGCTTTCGGCGTGCCGGCCGTCCTCCAGGGAGCGATCGGACCGGTGGAGCAGACGTCTCTCATCATCGCGGGGCTCTGCGGGGCGTTGGGCGCCGTGATCGGCCTCCTGGCCGGCGGCGCTCTCGAGGCGAGGCTTTCCACGGGCCTGCCCAAGGACGAGATCTACTTCTACGAGGAGGCGCTGCGCCGGGACAGGAGCGTGGTCTTCTTCTTCGCGTCCAACAACAGGCAGGAAGAGATCGCGCGACGCCTGCTCGACCGGGCGGGAGCCGACAGTCTCGACGCGGGCGATGAAGACTGGCGAGTCGGCCTCGCGCCCGCGCAGGTCCATCGCGGGGCGCCGGGCCGGCGCGCGGGTTGATTGCCCCGGGAGCAGGCGCGGGACGCACGACAGGAAGAAAGGAGAAATCAAAGAATGATCGAGGAATTCAGTGAGGGCCGGCGCGAAGAGCGTCCGGCCGTTTAGTTCAACCAACCAAAGGAGGTTCCCATGGCGCACGTTACCGAGTTTCCGAGAGTCCTGTCCGCGGACACGCTCAAGAACGAGAAGGTCGTCAACGCGGCGGGCGAAAACCTGGGCGAAATCGAAGACTACATGATCGATTTGAACAACGGCCGGATCGCCTACTGCGTCCTGTCGTTCGGCGGGTTCCTGGGCATGGGCGACAAGCTGTTCGCTGTTCCCTGGAGCGCGCTGACGCTGGACACGAGCAACAAGTGCTTCGTTCTGAACGTGAGCAAGGAGACCCTGAAGAACGCGCCGGGATTCGACAAGGACAACTGGCCCGACATGACGAGCCCCGAGTTCGGAACGCGCGTCTACTCGTTCTACAAGGTCAAGCCCTACTGGGAGTAGCGCCATGGAGACGATGGTGGACGTGACGCGGGTCACGGCCGAGGAAGTCAAGAAGAGGATGGACCGCGGCGAGAAGTTCACCTTCGTCGACGCGCGTAATCCGAAGGCCTGGGACGAGTCGAAGGTCAAGCTGCCGGGAGCCGTCCGGATCCCGGCGGACGACGTCGAGAAACAGGTCGGAGACCTGCCCGCGGACCGCACGATCATCACGTACTGCACCTGAAAGAACGAAGCCTCCAGCGCCCGTGTGGCGCAGACGCTCCTCGAGCACGGATTTCGCAACGTCCACCCGCTCTACGCCGGGTTCGACGCCTGGGTAGACGCGGGCTATCCCACGGAAGCGAAGTAGGTCTTGGGTGGAGGGTGGTAGGTGGCAGGGGAAGGCCGAATGGCCTGGTCTCCTGCCACCTGCCTGTCACCTATCCCCTGTATCCTGAGGGTCGATGGCGGCCGAGACGCGATACGACGTCCTCATCATCGGAGGCGGGCAGGCGGGCATCCCGCTCGCGCACGCCCTGGCCAGGGCGGGGAAGAAGGTTGCGCTGGCGGAGCGCAAGGACCTGGGCGGCTCCTGCGTCAACTTCGGCTGCACTCCCACCAAGGCGGTGATCGCGTCCGCCCGCGCCGCGTTTCAGGCGCGGCGAGGGGCCGTGTTCGGTCTGCGGATCCCCACGGTCGAAGTGGACTTCCCGGCCGTGCTGGACCGGGCGAGAAGCATTGTCATGGAGAGCCGGGCGAGCCTGCGGCGCGGCTTCGAAGGCAAAGACAACCCGCAGCTCCTGCGCGGCCAGGCGCGGCTGGCGGGACGCGAGGCCGGGGTCTTCCGCGTCCGCGTCGGAGAAGACGACGTCCTCGCGGATCGCGTGGTCCTGAACACCGGAACGCGATCCCAGCTCCCGCCGATCGCGGGACTCGAGAAGGTCCCGTATATCCACGCCGGCAACTGGCTCGACCACCTTGAGGTGCCGGGTCATCTCCTCTTCGTCGGCGCCGGTTTCATCGCCCTCGAGATGAGCCAGTTCTACCGCCGCATGGGCAGCCGCGTCACGGTCATCGACAAGGCCAGGCAGATCCTGAGGCGCGAGGACGAGGACGTCGTCTTCCCTCTCCAGCGGCTCCTCGAGTCCGAGGGGATCGAGTTCCGCCTGGACACCCGCGTCCGCCGGGTCTCGCGGACGCGCGGCGGAATCGTCCTGGCGACCGAGTCGCAGGCGGGCCCGGGCGAGATCCGCGGCTCGCATATCTTTCTCGCGGCGGGGCGGCAGCCCAACACCGACGACCTCGGCCTCGAGACGGTCGGGGTGAAGATGTCGAAGGAAGGCTTCGTCGAGGTCGACGAGCGCCTGGCCACGAGCGTCGCCGGGATCTTCGCGGCGGGAGACATCCGCGGCGGCCCCATGTTTACGCACACGTCCTGGGACGATCACCGCGTGCTGGCGTCGCAGCTGGCGGGGGACGGGTCGCGCACGACCCGCCGCGTCGTGCCCTACGCCGTTTACACGGACCCGGAGCTGGGGCGAGCCGGCATGAGCGAGCGGGAGGCGAACGAGTCCGGCGCCGAGTTCAAGGTCGGGCGCTTCGAGATGCGCGGCAACGGAAAGGCGCGGGAGCTGTCGGAGACGGAGGGATTGATCAAGGTCCTCGTGGAGGCAAGGAGCGGCCGGATCCTGGGAGCGGCGGTCCTCGCCGCCGACGGATCGGAGCTGGTGCACATGTACGTGGACCTGATGAACGCGGGGGCCTCCTACACGGTGCTTCGCGACGCCGTCCACATCCATCCGACGCTCGCGGAGGCCGTCCAGAGCGCGGTCGCCAAAATCTCATGATGCCGGCCGGCTACACCGAAGAGGACCTGCACCGGCTCCAGAAGAACTCCTTCGGCTACTTCCTGCACGAGACCGACTCCTCCACCGGCCTCGTGCGCGACAGCACGCACACCGGGTCTCCCGCTTCCATCGCCGCCGTGGGGCTCGCGCTGGCCTGCTACGTCGTCGGCGCCGAGCGCGGCTTCATGGAGCGCTCGGAAGCCGCGGCGCGCACGCTGACGACCCTGCGCTTCTTCTGGAACAGTCCCCACGGAAAGGAGCCCGACGCGACGGGCCACCGGGGCTTCTACTACCACTTCCTCCACATGCGTTCCGGCCGCCGGGCCTGGAACTGCGAGCTTTCGACCGTGGACAGCGCGTATCTGCTGGCCGGCGCCCTCGTGGCCGCGGCCTACTTTCGCGGCACCGACAAGGAAGAGCGCGAGATCCGGGATATCGCCGACCGGCTCTACCGCCGCGTCGAGTGGCCGTGGGCCACCAACCGCAGCCACTCGTTCAGTCACGGATGGAGACCCGAGAGCGGATTCATCCGCTACCGCTGGCGCGGGTACAGCGAGGCGCTGATCCTCTACCTGCTCGCGCTGGGGTCCCCGACGCATCCTCTCCCGCGCGCCAATTACGCGGCGTTCACTTCGGCCTACCGCTGGCGGCGTCTCTACGGCCAGGAGTTCCTCTACGCGGGGCCGCTCTTCATTCACCAGCTCTCACACGTCTGGGTGGACTTCCGCGGAATCCGGGACGCCTTCATGCGCGAGAGAAACTGCGACTACTTCGAGAACAGCCGCCGCGCGACCTACGCCCATCAGGTTTACGGGATCCGAAATCCGAGAAAGTTCAAAGGCTATGGCGAGTATTGCTGGGGCATTACCGCCAGTGAAGGGCCGGGGCCCGCCGTGCTCGTCCTGGACGGGGTGAAGCGCCGTTTCTTCGACTACGTCGCGCGTTCGATCCCCCGGGGTCCCGACGACGGCACGCTGGCTCCGTGGGCCGTGGTGGCCTCGCTTCCCTTCGCGCCGGAGATCGTGCTTCCGTCGATCCGCTACATCGATGAGATGGGCGTGGGCCAGGCGAGTCCCTACGGCTTCGAGGCGACATTCAATCCGACCTTCCCGTCGGATTCCGGGAAACCCTGCGGCTGGGTCTCGCCCCGGAACTTCGGCCTGAACGACGGTCCGATCGTCCTGATGATCGAGAACTTCCGCTCCGGACTCCTCTGGCGCTTGATGCGCCGCTGCCCCTATCTCGTCGCAGGCCTGCGCCGCGCCGGCTTCCGCGGCGGCTGGCTCCGGCGCTCCGCGAGCGTAACGAGGAGGGTGGTTTGAAGAACGAATTCGACCCTCAGCCGCCGTCGCGGCGACGATGCCGACGAGATTTCTACACTAGACTTTGCCTTATGAAGAAAATCGTTGCCGGCATGATCTTCTCCTTCGCGGCGCTCGTTCTCCTCGGCGAGGAGGGCTCCGTGGTCATCAAGGCGGCGCGGCTGCTCGACGTGAGGACGGGGACCTACGTTGCCAACCCCGTCGTCGTTGTGAAGGGCGGGATCATCGAGAGCGTGGGGACGACGGTCCCGGCTGGAGCAACTGTCGTGGACCTCGGCGACCGGACCCTGCTCCCCGGCCTGATCGACGCGCATACGCACATCCTTCTGCAGGGAGACGCCACGGCGCCCGAATACCACGAGCAGATCCTCCAGGAATACCCGGCCCACCGCGTGGCGCGAGCCGTGCGGGCCTTGCGGATCGCGCTCGAGCACGGCTTCACGTCGCTCCGGGATCTCGAGACCGAAGGGGCTTCGTACAGCGACGTCGCGCTGCGCGACGCCGTCAACGAAGGCGTGATCCCGGGGCCGCGTTTGAAGGTCGCCGGCCCCGCGCTGTCGACGACGGGAAGCTACCCGATCACGCACTTCCGCCCCGACTGGGTCTTCCCCGTCGGCGTGCAGGTCTGCGACGGCGCAGATCCCTGCCGCCGGGCGGTGCGCGAGCAGCTCTCCTACGGCACCGACTGGGTGAAGATCTACGCCAACACCGGCGGGATGCGGTTGACCGCCGATGGGTACGTGGACTCGCCGCCCAACTGGACGAAGGAAGAGATCGAGGCGATCGTTGGGGAGGCCCACGCCCACCGGATCAAGGTCTCGGCGCACGCCCGATCCGACAGCGGCGTGAGGATCGCCATCGCCGCCGGCGTGGACTCGATCGAGCACGGCGACTCGATCCGGCCCGAGGCGGCGCGGGAGATGGCGCGCAAGGGGATCTTCCTCTCTCCCACGCTGACGGTCGCGGCTTACGTCGCGGGGCCGCGCGCGCAGGCGGGGTGCGCGATCTGCGGCGAGCTGCCGAAGATCCACGCGAAGTCGCTCGCCAATTGCCGCAGGGCCGGAGTCAAGATCGCCTTCGGGACCGACGCAGGAGGTTTCCCCTGGACCGAGATCAATGAGGCGAAGGAGTTCGAATACGAGGTGAACCTCGGCATGACTCCGATCGAGGCGATCCGCAGCGCCACGACGGTCGCCGCGGAGCTTCTGGGATGGCAGGGCAAGGCCGGCGTCGTGGAGAAGGACGCCTTCGCCGACCTGGTCGCCGCCCCCGGCGATCCTTTGAAGGATGTCTCGACCCTCTCCCGGATCGACTGGGTGATGAAAGCCGGCCGGATCGTGAAACCGCTGCCGCGCTAAGATCTCCGCCCCTTTCTCCGGGACAGGGAAGTTCGGCGCGTTCGGTGCCGCTACACTTGCTGTTATGCTCCGAGTCGGCCTGACCGGCGGTCTTGCTTCGGGCAAGTCCACCGTCGCTGGTGTCCTGAAGGACCTCGGCGCGACCGTCTTCGATGCCGACGAGATCGTGGCGGATCTCTACCGGCACGGCGGGGAGGGCGCTCGCGTCGCGAAGGACCTCTTCGGCGAAGCCGTCCTGGATTGGAAGGGTGAGGTGGACCGCCTTCGCATCGCCGAGATCGTGTTCAAAGACCCGCAACGGCGCCACGACCTCGAGGCGCGCATTCATCCTCTCGTCAAGCAGGAGATCGCGAACCGCTTCGCCCGGGCGCAGGCGGCCGGCGCCGCCGTCGCGGCCGCGGAGGTCTCCCAGCTCCTCGAGGCGGGCACCGAGTCGAACTTCGACCGCGTGCTGCTCGTCACCGCCCCGGAAACCGAGCGCGTGCGGCGCTGGGAATCTTCCGGGGGCGCCGCGGAAGACGCGCGCCGTCGCATCGCCGCGCAAATGCCGGTCGAAGCCGCGGCGCGCCGCGCGACCGACATCATCGTCAACGACGCGACAGTGGAGGAGCTGAGACGGAAGGTGGAGAAGCTCTTTGCCTCATGGCTCGAAGAGGAAGAGAAGCGAGGACGACGTGGATCGTAAATTCTCTCGATGCGACTGAAACTCCCCACCTCTCCTCTCTGGACGGAAGCGGTCCTGGGGGACTTCGATTCTTTCCTGCAGGACCACGCCAACTGCGAGCGCAAGGCATCGGGGAGCGCGATGAACATGGTGTCGCACTATCCCGACCGCAAAGAGCTCGTGACGGCGATGATCGAACTGGCGCGCGAAGAGCTGCGGCATTTCTCGCAGGTGTACCGCCACATGGCCGCGCGGGGGGTGATGCTCGGTCCGGACCGGAAGGACCCTTACATCCACCGCCTCTCACAAAAATACCGGAAGGGATCGGAGGCGTACTTCCTCGACCGCCTCCTGGTCGCCGGCATCCTCGAAGCGCGCGGATGCGAGCGCTTCGGCCTGATTGCGTCGGCTCTGCCCGCTGGCCCGCTCAAAGACTTCTATCGCGACATTACGCGCTCCGAGGCCCGCCACCAGGATCTCTTCGTCCGTCTGGCGCTCCTCTACTTTGATCCCGTCACGGTGGAAGCTCGCCTGGAAGAGCTCCTCGAGGCCGAGGCCCTCATCATCTCCGACCTTCCCCGCCGCGCCGCGCTGCACTGAAAGGTCCCGGCGCAGCCGGCGACATAATGCGGGCGCCATGAAGGACGTCGTCGCCCGGTACCTCGAGCGCCACGCGGAACCGGAGGCGGCGCTCGCCGCAGCGTTGCCCGGAAGCTTCGGCCACGCGCTCGTCATCCCCGCTTACGGGGAGCGGGAAAGCCTGTTCCGCCTGCTCGGTTCCATCCCGGGAGTGCCGGATGGTCTTGTCCTGGTCGTCCTCGCCTTGAACGCCCGGGCGGATTCGCCCGCGGCGGTCCACGAGGCGAACGAGGAGGTCCGCCGGAGGCTCGAGAGAGAACTCCCTCCGCCGGCCGAGCTTTCCTCGGAGCCGTCCGCCCGCGCCTTCCCGATGCCGCGCGGGACGCTGCTCCTCGTGGACCGCGCCGAAGCGGGCCGCTTTCTCCCGGAAGGCCAGGGCGTCGGTCTCGCGCGAAAGATCGGCAACGACGTCGTGCTCGCGCTCCGCGCGGCCGGCCGCCTGGAGTCCCCCTGGATTCACAACACCGATGCCGACACCATGCTGCCGCCCGACTACTTCGAGCAGACGGCCGGAATCGATCCCGAGGGAACAGGCGCGGCGGTCTATTCCTTCGAGCACCGCTTCGATCCGGACCCGGCGCTCGGAGAAGCCGGCCGGCTTTACGAGATCTCGCTGCGCTACCTCGTTCTGGGTCTGGCCTGGGCAGGCTCGCCCTACGCGTACCACAACATGGGAAGCTGCCTCGCCATCCCCGCCGGGGCCTACGCGAGCGTGCGCGGCTTCCCCAGGCGCAACGCCCTCGAGGACTTCTACGCCTTGAACAAGCTTGCCAAGGTCGGGCGTATCCGCCGGCTGGCCGGTCTCCCCCTGCTTCTCGAAGGCCGCGTTTCGGAGCGCGTGCCTGTGAGCACCGGAAAGGCCCTGCTGGATCTCTCCACGCGGCGCGGTGCGCTCGCAGGCTTCCGTCTCTACCATCCGGCGGTCTTCGGCCATCTGGCCGCCTGGCTGCGCGTGCTCGCGGCGATCGCCCGCTCCGGCGGTGACACCCACATGCCGCTGTCGGAGTTACCCGGCGACAGCCCCTTCTTTCGGGCCGACCTGTTGACGGAGTCCCTGGAAAAGATTGGGGCCTTCGGCGCGGTTCGGGAAGCGATCGCCCTTTCTCATGACGAAAAGACTGTTCTCCGCCACCTCCACACCTGGTTCGACGCTTTGCGGACCGTCCAGCTCATCCACGCGCTGCGCGACGGCGGGCTGCCTTCGATGGGATATCACCAGGCGCTCACCGAAGCTCCCTTCACGGGCCTGACGGAGTCGGTCCAGGAAGATCCGGAGGAACTGCGAAGAACCCTGATGGCAGAGGAGAAGAAGCTCGTCGAAACCTCCGCCGGTCTGGGCACTGCGCCGCGCGCTGCCGCGCCGTAGACTCGACCGGCCCTGTCATTCTGAGCGAAGCGAAGGATCTGCTCCGCCGGGCTACTGGCAGAATCTCAGGACGACCCAGACGGCCAGCCAGCCGAGCATCGAGCAGGCCAGAAGCCCGGTTACGAAGTTGAAGGTGAGGCTCGGGAAACCAGCCGCAGCCTCGGCGTCCGGGATGAGCGCGATCGCGCGATCTCGCGGGAGGACAGGAGCGCCCAGTTCGCGATTCGGTCGGGGTGCTTCGAGCGCGGGCGCCGGGGCCGGCCAACGCCGGATCGCGATCTCGCGCGGCGCCCGCGCTTCCGGGCAGCCGCCATCGAAAGCCCGCAGGATTGCCTGCTCGCGCCGTCGGATGCGCGCGAGGGCCTCCGCCCGCCGCCTGGCCCGCGCCGGCGCATCCACGTCGATCTCGATCGCGTCATCGAGATTCCCGCGAGTCGAGGAGGCGGCCGCGGCTCCGGCACGAGGCCGAGCAAAGCCGGAGCCGGAGAGCCTTCGCAAGGTCCTTTCCCTGTACATCATTTGCCCGTTCCGTGGACACCATTGAACCCGCTTCCAGCCGGGTTGTCCATTGGACATTGGTCAAATGGACATTGATCAAAGACGGGCTGGCCCCAAGACGAAAAGCGGCGCCGTGAGGCGCCCTCTGGGTTTGATTCGATGACTGTCGGCTATTGGATGGTCCCGGTGTCGCTGATCGGAGTCGGGTCAAACCATCCCCTTCTCCTCCAGGATCTGCAGGACGACAGGCTGCTTGCCGAGAAGCCGTCTCAATTCCTCGATCTCGCCTTCCAGCTCGCGCACCCGGCTGGCCGGCACGAGTGTCTTTTCGAAGCTCGCGGCCATCTTCTCGGCCCGTTCCACCATGAGCGACCACCTGGGAGCGTCGGCCGGCGAGATGCCCTTCTCCCGGGCCAGCTCGGCCGCCGTTTTGTCGGTGATCTTCCGGATGAGGTCCCGACGGAAATCCGCCACCGATCCCCTGCTCCTCGCTGTTTCCTTCGAAAGATCCATGGCTCCCACCTCTTCCGCCGGATCATCTGCCTGATCGAGAGCCTCTATTCTCGATTCTGCTCACCCGGCTCGTCAATTGGACATTGGTCTGTACGACTTTTGTCTGCAGTTGAGACGCCTCTTTCTGCCTCGCCGGACTCCTGGCAGCGCGTGGACGTGCCGCGTCGTCCAGACCGCGACATCGTCCCGACACACCGCGGCTGCTCCGTACTCGAGTGCCTGCCGGATGTCCTCGTCGTCGAGCTCGGGGCATTCTCGGCGAAGATCTTCGAGGTTTGGATAGGTCGCGAGGGCCTCGAGACTTTTCACGAGATGGACAAAGGTCTAGAAGACTTTCGTCTAATGGACAAAAGTATCTCAGACTTTCGTCCCAAGAGCCGCCGGGACCACCTTATCGCGTTGACCTCAGGGATGTTACAGGCGCCGCTATCGGGAGCGCTTGAGGCGGTCCCGACGAAGCAAGCGTCCTTGAGGAAGGCGGGTCATCAAAAGGGATAGCCGATGGAGACGAAGAACCGGCCTTTCTCGCGGGTCGTCGCGGTGCAGGGATGCCCGGAACAATCGAGGATCGTGGTGTTGCCGTTGGCGTCCGTCGAAGTGGCATTGTAGGTGATGGTGCGGGCGGAGACGGGCCAGCCGTACTCGGCGCGCACCGGGCCGATCGGGGTCATGTAACGCAGGCCGACGCCGATTCCCTGCCGCAGCCCGTCGTCGCCTTCCAGCGCCAGGTGGATCTGGGAGACGTCGCGCCAGACCTGGGAGGCGTCGTAGAAAACCGTGGCGCCGAATCCGTCGAAGATCGGGATGCGGAGCTCCGCGTTGACGGCCAGGAAGCCGTTGCCGCCGACGATGCGCGGCCCGAAGTCGCAGTCCCACGCCGTCAGCTCCGGAAAGACCTGCGCGCCGGTCGCGCACGAGCCGGTCCCGGCGCCCTGGTGCGGGGTGGCCTGCGCGTTGTAGTCCACCGTGGAGCCGGGGATGCCGAGAAGGTCCGTGTCGAAGGCGCGGTTGGTCGAGCGGCCGCCGGCGAAGAAACGCTCGGCGATCGGCACCTGGATGTCCGAGGGGCCGTAGGGCCAGATCGCTCCGGTGCGCAGCGCGACCGCGAAGACGGAGTCTCCGATCTTCCAGAAGTGCGCCGCCTGGCCGGACAGCTTGTGATAACGCGCCTGCGCCGAGAAGATCGGGAAGGCGTACTTGTAGCCGGCGGTCACGTAGTAGCCGTGGTGGGGATCCACGATGTCGTCGCGCCGGTCATAGAACATGTTCGGGCCGATCGTGGACTCCTGGATGGGGCGGTCGAACCGCGGGAAGTTCTCTTTCTCGATGTTCGAGAGGTCGCTCGAGTTGACCGGAGTGATCCGCTGGTACTCGTAGCGCAGGGCCAGGCGCAGGTACTTTCCGTAGTAGCGCGAGGACTCGACGACCGTGCCCAGCCGCCGGATGTCTATCTGCTGGATCGGCTCGCGCGTGTAGAAGCTCACGACGGTCAGCGGAAGGTTGCGGTTGAAGAGGAACGGCTCGCGGAAGGAGAGCTGGATTCGCCCGCGCCCGGAGAGCGGGGCGTACTGCGTCTCCAGGCCCGCCGACTCCATCCGCCCGAAGAGGTTGTTGTAGGAGACGCCGCCGATCGCGAAGGGGTCGCTCCTGTTCTCCTGAGCGTCGGGCGCGAGCTGGTAGCCGATGCCGTAGAGGAGCGACAGCGGTCTCCCCTCCTGCAGGTCCATCTCGACATTGCGAGTCTCGGTCCTCGGATCCGCCGGCTGGGGACGCAGGTCCACGCGGCGGAAGACGCCCGTGCGGGTCAGGTTGCGCTGGGTCTCCAGGATGGCCGCTTCCGAGAAGGGCTCTCCTTCCTTCCAGGCCACGAGCCTCGTAACGCGCCCGGTGCGCGTGCGGGTGTTTCCGCGCACGATCGTCTTGCCGAAGAATGTGCGGATCCCCTCGTCCACCCGGTACGCGACGTCCGCCCGGGTCCCGTCGTCGGAGACGCGGACCTCCTCCTTGATGGAGGCGTCCCGCCAGCCGTGGTCGTGGTACCACGTCTGGAGATTGACGACGTCCTGGCGCACCTGGTTGGGGTTGTAGAAGGCGCCGGGCTTGACGAGCAGGTTCTTTCCGGCAACGTCGTCGCCGGCATGATCGGCGCCCTCAACCCGCACCTCCGCGACGGCCGCCCGCGGGCCCTCCTTGATGGGGATCGTCACGACGAGGCGGCCGGGCTTCGAGCCGTCGGTCACCTGCGGCTTGTCCACCTTCGCGTTGATCCAGCCGCGCGTCTGGTAGTAACCCAGGATCGAGGAGACGTCCTCGGTCAGCTCGTCGTCCACGAGATGGCCCGGCCGCAGGATCGGGAACCCCTTCTTGCGCGTGACCATGAGCGCGACGAGGTTCTTCTCGCGGACCGAGTGGTTCCCGGCGAAGGTGATCTTCTCGATCCGATACTTCGCGCCCTGGTTGACGGTGATCGTGACGACGAGCGACTCGGGAGTCTTCTGCGTCATCGAGTAGTCCACCTTCGCGCGGTAGTAGCCCTTGCCCTGGAGCTCCTTGCGCTTCTGCTCGACGTACTGGAGGACGAGGTCCTCGTCGAAGATCTGGCCCTCCAGCAGGGTGCTCAACTGGCTTCGGACCGTCTTCGCCTTGATGCCGACGGTCTCGAAGAGGACCTCCGGGCCGACGCTGATGCGATAGACGGGCATCACGCGCCCGTCGTCGGTGGGCTGCGCCGCGATGAGCTCCACGGAGCCCTTCAGGCGCGACTGCTTGTGGAGGAAGTCGGTCAGGCGCGCCGCGTCCGCCTTCGCCTTGGACTCCCGGTAGCGGTCGCCGGGCTCGAGATGCAGCTTCTTCTCCAGCATCGAGGCCGGGTAGGGATCGGTCTTCCCGTCGAAGAAGGGGGCCGCGGCCTTAGCGGGCTTGCCCGCTTCGATGCGATAGAGGACGCGGGCGTCGAAGGTCGCCTTGTCGAAGGAGACCTCCGGCGTGACCCGCGCCTGGAGGAGTCCCTCCTCGAGCAGCCGCCTCTTGATCGCGGCGGTGCCCTGCTCGACCTCCTCGGCCTGATAGGTCGCGCCTTCCGGGAACCCAACGGCGCGGCGCAGCTCGGCGCGCGAGACGGGGGCGCTCGAGAACTTCAGCGGCTTGATCCGGTACGAGCGGAAGAGCTCGACCGTGACCGCGACGCCGCCCGGAGCGTCGCTCGCGTCGATCCGGATGTCGGAGAACTGGCGCGTCGCGAAGAGATTTCGGATCGTGGCGGAGGTCGCGTCCTCCGTCAGCGGCGAGCCCGCCTTCACCTCGATGAGGCGCGAGACCTCCTCCGGGTCCACCGGACCGTCGGAGGCGTAGGCCACCGAGACCACCGTCTTGCCGAGCATTTCTCCCTCTCCCTGCGGGAGAGGGTCGGGGTGAGGGCGCTCCTGAGCGCCGGCAAGACCGGTCCACAGCAACGCAGACAACAACATTCCGACAACGAGAAAGACAGGCGGGCGGGGGCAAGCCCCGCCCCTACGGCACGTTCCCAAGAGCCCTCGTCGCGGCCCCGCCCCCAAGCCACGATGAGTGCGACCGGGACCCCCGGCCCGCCTGCCTGCCGCCGCTCTCAAAACCGTTGCCGCCGGCGGACGTCCACCAGGTAGATCCCGTTCTCGTCGCGGCGCCCCTGCAGGACGATCGTGTCGCTGATCCACCATTCGAGCTGGAAGATCGGCTCCCGGCTGGAGTCAAAGGACTGCGAGTAGGTGACGAGCAGGTTGGGCGTGATCTGCTTGCCCACGGTCGAGCGCACGTCCACGGGGCCGCTGCCGGTGAAGACCGGATCGATCTCGAAGCGGTCGAGCTTGAAGAAGCGTTGCGTGGGCCGCGTGACGAGGCCGGTCGCGGCGCCCGCCACGATGCCGCCGGCCGCGGAGACGATCGAGCCGCCCGTGTCCGCCGTGGCGCGCGCGCCGGGGGCGGTGCCGGTCAGGAGCAGCCCGACGATCATCTCGTCGGGAAGGGGCGGGTCCGAAGACAGGCTCGTCTGGATGCGCGGCCACGTGCCGACCAGGGAGACTCCGACGTCGTAGCCCTTGACCTCGGCGCGGACGCGGATGTCGATGATCGGCTCGAACCCCTCGGTGTTGGCGAAGGCGATCGTGCCGGACTCGATCTCGTAGCGCACGTCGCGGAAGGTGATGCGTCCCCCCTCGTCCAGCACGATCTGCCCGACGAGCGTCGGCGCGGCGAGCGTGCCGCGCGCCAGCAGGTCCACGGCCGCGGTCAGGCGCGCCACGTTGTTGCGGACTTCCAGCGAGGCGGCCGAGACGATCCGGACTTCCAGGGCCGTCTTCTCCTTCCAGGGCTCGCGCCCGAGGACGGCGCCGGCGGGTCGGCCGCGGGAGAGCAGGTCGGAGATCGTCAGCTCGATGTCCTTCGAGTACGTGCCCCGCTGGAGGACGACCTCGCCGCGCACGACGTTGGAGCCCGACAGGCTCGAGGCCACCAGGTCCGCGTCCACGACGAGCCTCATGTCCTGCGGGTAGCGCACCGCGACGCGGCGGGCCTGCATGGAGAAGCGGAAATCTCCGAGGGCCAGTCCTTTCATTCCGAAGTTCCCGGCGGCATAGACGTCTCCCCCGCCCGTTCGCCCGCGCGCCTCGACGTCCCCCCGCGCGCCGCGGAACGTGACGCTCCCGTCGATGTCGTCCAGGACCTGGCCGAGACCGGTCATCCGGTACTTCCCGTTCTCCACGCGCACCGACCCGGACAGGACCGGCGCGTCCAGCGTCCCCGCCGCGCGCACGTCCGCGAGGAGCCGGCCCGTCATGGCGAGGTCCGGGGAGAAGATGGACAGGAGCGACGCGTCCACGTTTCCCGAGACGGCGAGCGCGAGCGTGACCGGCTTCTGGCCGAACCCGATCGAGCCGCCGATCTTCAGCTTCGTGCCTTCGCCCGAAGCCTCGAACTCGTCGAACGTCAGCTTCCCCTGGCCCAGCACGACGCGGACGTTGCCCCTTGTGGCGATGAGGCCGGGCCGGCCGGGAAAGTCGAGTCGCGCGCGGGTGACGGTCAGGGTGCCGGAGTAGAACTCTCCCGCCTTCCGCGGCAGCGTCAGATTTCCGGAAACCGCCAGCGAGCCTCCCCCGCCGGCGGGCAGCGCGAGCGGAGTCAGGAGGAGGGCAGCCCCGAGATCGCTGGCGTCGAGAGACAGGTCGATCCGCGCGGGCTCTCCGAAGAGGTCGCCGCCCGCCGTGAGTGTCCACCGTTCCGGGACGCCCGCGGTGGCCTGGAGCACGCCCCGAGCCATGGTCGCCTCGATGTGGGGCTCGAGATTCTCCGGTACCGGGTGCCCGTAGAAGGTCGCTTGAGAGAGGGAGGCTGTCACCTTCAGGTCCGGATGGTCGAGCGAGCCGCCGCCGGTGAGCTGGAACGACAGCTTCCCCGTCACGTCGGGAGAGAGCGGCTGGAGGAGATCCACCGCTTCCAGGGGAACGGCGTCTCCCGCCAGGTGAGCCTCGAAGGTGCGCTGCTTGATCGCGAGCGAGCCGCCGCCCCGGATCATGCCGCCCGCGACCGCCGCCTTCATGTCGTCAATCGCGAAATGGCCGGGCTCGAAGCGCACGGACCCGGTGACCAGTGCGATCTTCTGGCCCCACACGACCGCGTTGGAGAGCTCGATCGGTCCGCCACCCGTCACCGCGTCCGGAGGGTTCCCCGCGACGCGGAGGTTGCCGGTCACTCTGCCTTCGACAGGAAAATCCAGCTCCAGGTATTGCAGGAGGCGCGGCAGGGGATATGCCCGGGTGGAGACCGCGAGATCGAACTTGGACTCTCCGCGCGCCTCGCGGTAACGCACGCTCCCTTCGAGCGCGAGGCTCGCGTCGCCGTCGTAGGCGCGCAGGGGATGGAAGAGGAAGGCCCCTTCGCGCATGTCCACAGTGCCGCGAATGCTGCCGAAGGGGACGCCGGCGTAGCGGGAGTCCTCCGCGGCGATCTGGACCGTGGCGTCGGGATTTGCCCACGTGCCGGCCAGGTGTCCCTGCATCTCGCCGGCGCCTCCCAGGCCCAGACGCTGCGGCTTCGCGCCGCTCGCGGCCAGGAAGTTCTGGAAGAGCCTGTCCACCTCGGTCAGGTCCCTCGAGCGGAGCCGGAAGTCGAAGTCCGGCTGCCAGACGCCGATCTTCAGTCCCCCGGTCATCTCCAGCGACGTCTGCGGGAACTTGAACTCGACGCCTTCCAGGCCGATCCGCCCGTTGACGATCGCGAGCGGCCCGCCGCCGGACGTGGGCACGCCGGAGCGGCCGGCCACGATCGAAGAAGGCGGTCCCGCCGCGATGGAGACCATGCCGCCTCCGTCCGCCCGCGCGATCCCTCCCTCGCCCCATCTCAATGCCACCGAGAGGCTCGCTCCCCCGGACAGTCCCGTTCCCGGCAGGCCGATGTCGGCAAAGAAGCGTTCCAGAGAGATGCCCGAGCCCTCGATCGCGAGCGTCATCGGCTGCGGCTTGCCCGTGAGATTTCCGATGCGCAGGACGCCCGCGGCCTTGCCGCCGGCGTAGTCGGCACGCTCGATGAGCGCCGTCAGGTCCGCCGGCCTGGCGGCGACCGACGCGGCGAGGTTGTCGAAGGTGAACTGGCTCGTCTTGACTCGTGGCGCGGCGACGGCGCCCGTGATGCGAAAACCTCCGGACGGCGGCACGTCGATCCGCGCGTCCACGCGAGCCGCGCCGGAGAATCCGAGGGCCGAATGGAAGATCCGCTCCACCTCGTCGATCGAGACGTCGCCGGACGCGTGGAAGACGGCGTTGGCGGCGCGAGCGGTCTCGAGCGCGCCGGAAGCGCGGAGATGGCCGAAGGATCCCTGGAGGGAAACGTCGTCGAAGCTGATGCCGCGGGCCGAGTCGAGCACGAAGCGGGTCGAGAGCGCGGTGGTGAGCGGCTCGGCTCCGGGCAGCTTGAGCGTCGCGCGCTGAGCCTCGAGCGAGCCGCGGTAGCGGTCGGTCCCGAGCGAGACCAGCTCGGCCGTGAAGTTCTCGAGGTTCCCGTCGATGCCGATCTTGCGGCCCTGCAGCTCCAGGACTCCTTCCTGCACGAGCACCGAGCCGATCTGGAGCTTCATGCCCCCCCTGGAGGGTCCCGAGAGGCCGGGCGGCAGGTTCCAGCTCCCGTCAGGCAGTTGCGTGAGGGAAAAGCGCGGACGCAGGGCGCGGATCTTGCCGAGCCGCAGCTCGCGCGCGACGAGCGAAACGCCGCCGCCGATCGAGATCTCTTCGGCGGAGAGCAGAGGGCCGGGCAGACGCGGATCGTTCGCGATCCGGACGTCCGCCAGACGCACGGCGGGCGGAAACACCCGGAGCTCCACCGTCCGGAACGTCACCGCGCGCCCCAGAGCCTCCTGGAGGCGCGACTGCGAGACGCCGTGAATCAGGTTCTGAAAACGCTCCGACTTCCAGACGGCATACGAGGCCGCGATCAGGAAGAGCAGGAGGATCCCGAAGAGGCGCGCCGGCGGCAGATGATGCGCCTCGACCCCGTAATCCGGCGGCGCGGGCGGTTTTGTTTCGCTCACGGGAAGGAGAGGGCGTCGGGTTGCAAGCCTAGACGCCCCAGTTGAGCTTCTCCGCGAGACTGTGAAAGTTGTCCGACTCGGGCGGACGCAGGAGCGTGACCGGCGATCGGCTCTCACGCACCTCGATGAGGCAGCCGGGGAGGATCGCGAAGCGCGCCTGGCCGTCGAGCGTCAGCTGGACGGCGTCCTGGCGCTTGCGGCCGACGACTTTCAGGCCGACCGTGGTGCTCGCCGGCACGACGATCGGGCGCTGCGTGAGAGCGTGCGGCGAGATCGGCGTCACGACCACGGCCGCCAGCGCCGGATCCAGGATAGGCCCGCCGGCCGAAAGACTGTAGGCGGTCGAGCCCGTCGGCGTGGCGACGATGACTCCGTCCCCGCGGAACCGGGCGATGGACCTTCCCTCGATCGAGATGGTGAAGGTGGAGATGCGGCCGATCGCTTCCCTGTTCAGGACGGCGTCGTTCAATGCGCGGTACGTGCCGCGGTTGGGGCCTTCGGTGATGGAGACGTCCAGCCGCCGGCGGATGTCCTCGCGGAAGCCGCCGCCGAGCACCTCGTCCAGGCGGGCGAGCGCCTCCTTCTGCGTCAGGCCGGTCAGGTAACCGAGCGCTCCGACGTTGATGCCGATCACCGGAGTGGTTCGGGGGGCTTCGCGCGCCACCGACAGGAGCGTGCCGTCTCCGCCGAGCACGATGACCAGGTCGGTCTTCCGGGCGATGCGCTCCCGCCGCACCCCCTCGCTCCTGCCCATCGCGCGCGCCGTGTCGCCGTCGTAGATGACCTCGAGACCGCGGCGGGTGAGCGCGCGCTCCAGCGCCGCAGTCAGACGAAGGGCAGTCGGCGAGATCTTCGCGACGAGCCCGACGCACTGGAACCGGAACCGGTGGCGGGTCTTTGCCCGTGACCCCTTCATCCCGCTCAATTTACAGGAAAAGTCGCGAATTGTGAGTGAGACATTGACGGATTGAAAGGTTGACGGGATTGAAGGATTGAGCCGGCGCCCAATCATCCAATCCTTCTTCAATCTTCAATCTTCAGTGTTTCCGAAAGACCAGAAGAAACTCCTGATTGCCTCGGGCTCCCTTGATCGGAGACGGAATCACCCCCTCGCACGCCAAACCCAGGCCCTCACCGAACCGCTCTATCTCGCCGACGACGCGGCGCTGCGTCGCCGCGGACCGCACGACGCCGCCGCGGGGGACTTCCCGCCGGCCCGCCTCGAACTGCGGCTTGACGAGAATGACTGCCGCGGCGCCCGGCGCCAGAAGCGGCGCCACGGCCGGCAGCACGAGCCGGACGGAGATGAAAGAGAGATCCATCGCCGCGAGCGCGACCGGCTCGGGCACGTGCTCGCGCGAGAGGTTGCGCGCGTTGACTCTCTCGCGAAGGACGACGCGCGGGTCTGAGCGGAGTTTCGCATCGAGCTGCCCGTAACCCACGTCGATCGCGTAAACGCGCAGGGCGCCGCGCTGCAGCAGGCAATCGGTGAAACCGCCGGTCGAGGCGCCCACGTCCAGACACACCAGGCCCTGCGGGTCGATGCCGAACGCGTCCAGCGCGGCCGCCAGCTTGACGCCTCCGCGAGAGACGTAGGGGTGCGGGGGCCCGAGGACCTGGACCGCGGCGCTCGAATCCACCGGCGTCCCGGCCTTCTCCACGCGCCGCCCTTCCACTTCCACGCGGCCGGAGAGGATCATCGCCTGCGCCTTCTCCCGAGTCGGCGCCAGCCCCCGCGCCACGAGGAGCAGATCCAGGCGGCTCTTCATGTCGAGAACGTGTTCGCTAACACCTTTCTCAAAACGTGATCACGACCTTCACGGAGCCGTTGGGGTCGCGCGCCCGGGCGAAGGCCTCCGGCGCGGCGTCGACGGGGAAGCGGTGGGTAACGAGGTCGGCGACGACGACCCGGCGGGAGGCGAGGAGCTCCAGGGCCTCGCGCGTGTCGTCGGGGCCGCAGGAGTAGGAGGGCACGAGCCGCACCTCGCGGAAGTAGAGGTCGAAGGGCGAGACCGTCCAGGTCTCCTCGGGACCCGACATCGTGAAGAGGAGGAGCGTGCCTCCGGGCGCGACCAGAGCCGCAGCTTCCCGCATCGCCTCGATCTTTCCGGGGCAGACGAATACGACGTCGTGGAGCCGGCCCTCCGACCTCCTCGCGATCTCGCCCGAGCCTCCGGCGCTCGTCTCGAATACCTCGTCGGCGCCGCTCGCGCGCGCGAGCCGCGCGCGCGAGGGGACGCCGTCCGCGGCGGCGATGCGAGAAGCTCCCTGCGCTCGCGCGAGTCGGACGGCGAGCTGCCCGGCTGTCCCGAGGCCGATGACGAGAATGGATTGCCCCTTTCCGAAAGAGGCGCGGTGAAGCGCCTTGACGACGGTCGCCAGCGGCTCGGTCAGGCTCGCCTCCTCGTCCGAGAGCCCTGCCGGGATCTTCCAGGTGTCGCGCGTCAGGTTCCCTTCCGGAATCCGGACGAGCTCCGCCATGCCGCCCGGATCCAGCCGCGAGGATCGCCACTCCGAGCAGTGGACGTAGCGGCCGGCCCGGCAGGCGTCGCACGCGAGGCAGGGAGCGTGGTGGTGCGGCACGACGCGGTCGCCCGGGGCGAAGGCGGTCACGCCGTCCCCCACCGCGACGATCTCCCCGGCGACCTCGTGCCCGAGGACCGTGCCCGCCTTGCGGCGCACGTACCAGGCGAGCAGGTCCGAGCCGCAGATCCCGACGACGCGCGTCTTGAGCAGCGCCTCCCCCGCCCCGATCCGCGGCGCGGGCACCTCGACGACAGAAACGCCGCCTTCTCTTTCGACCCGGACCGCTTTCATGACGTCCCCGACCGCCGAAGCACGTCCGTCCTCTCTGGCTCAGCCGGCGACAGGGTTGACGACACGAAGAAATTTGAACTGATGAAAATCCGCGTCTGCGGTGCGGATCTCCGTCAAGCCGTGCTCTTTCATCAGCGCCGCGGTATGAAAATCGTGAAGAAGATTCCCGGCGGCGGAAGGATACTCATCCTGCATTTCGGTAAGGACTCCCGCGTGGCGTTCGGTCTCTACGAGAATTCCGAACGCGGGCGTGTCGAAAAGAGCCTCCAAGAAGCCCCAGGCCTGTCCTATCTTCAGGGGGCGCTCCAGGACGGCGCGATGCGTGCTGACGCGCAGAAACTCATAGAAGACCGACCATGTCGAAAACCACGGTGTCGTGCCGCGGCGCCAGCGCTCGAGGAGCGCGCGAGCGCGAGCGTGCTCCGGGAATTGCTGCGACGCCGCGTAGATCAGGATGTTCGTATCAACGACGAACATGCTCAACGGCCTTCCATCGCGCGCTCCAGCGCGTTACGGTCCGACACGTCCACGCGAGCACGGCCCGTATCGAACGACGGAAGCGGCCGCAGGCGATGACGCCGGCGCGGTTGTGAAAGACCCTTCCGAATAAATTCCTCGACAAGTGCGGACAGTGTCCGACCCTCGCGGACGGCCTGCTTCTTCAGCTCCCCGAAGAGATGATCCGGGACGACGAGAGTGGTCTTCATGCCATTTATTCCTACCACCGATACGGAAATATGGCAAGAGGCGTGCGGCCGGAGTTACTCCGGTCGCTCGATACGCTGGCGGAACCAGATGGCGAGTGATTCCGCATTGAGCTCGCCGCGAGCGACCGAGAGGGTCAACTCCTCCAGGTCTTCTGGCGTGATCTCGCAGCGCACGCCGTTGAATGCAAGCATGAGCATCGCGGCGTGCGCCCCGACGCGCTTGTTGCCATCCACGAACGGGTGATTCATGACGAGCGAGTGCATGAGCGCGGCGGCCTTCGCCGCAATGTCCGGGTAGAGATCCTCTCCTCCGAACGTCATCGCCGGCCGAGCCGCAGCCGACTCCAGCGCGGCGCGGTCCCTCAGGCCTGCGGCACCCCCGTAGTGTGTGAGCTGAATTTCGTGAAGCTCTTCGAGCTGAGCAACCGAAAAATGGAATGTCACTACTGAGCGAGCTTGCGAAAAGCTTCGTCGTAGCGCAGTCGTATCTCTTCTGCCTTCTCGCGGAAGCGGCGAGTCACCTTGCCGTTCTCGTAATAGCGAATGCCGGGGCGGATCGTCACGGCGCCGGTCACGGGATGCACCGAGACGTCCACGGTCTGCCCCTTCTTCAACCGGAAATCCTGGACGACCTCCGCCGGGAGCGTAACCGCGAGGGAGCTGCCGATGTGCACGAGTTTGCGTTTCATGTGTATATACTAAGTATAAATTGAGAGGCGATCAAGGCTTGACCGCGTAGCGGATGCCTTCGCCGCGCTTCTGGGCCTCGAGAAGACGCGGCAAGTCCGAAAGCGCCCCCGCGGCCGAGAGGAGCGGACGGGGATCCACTTGCGCGGAGGCGAGCGCCGCCATCGCGGCTCGGGCTTCTTCGGGCATGTAGTGGAAGGAGCCGGCGAGCGAGATCTCCGAGTAGTGAAGGCGCGCGGCATCGTAGGTGACGGCGGCGCCGGGAGCGCAGCCGCCGAAGAGAAGGACGCGGCCGCCGGGACGCACGAGCGACGGCAGCAATTCCCAGACTCGCGGGTCGCCGGTGCAGTCCACCGCGGCGTCGGCGGCGATGCCGGTGACAGGCCCGCGCTCGACGTCCACGACCCGTGCCCCGTAACCCGCGGCGGCTTCCAGGCGCGGCGCCCGCCGGCCGGCGACAATGGCTCTCGTCCCGCGCGCCCGCGCCGTCGCCGCCCAGAGAAGACCGAGCGCGCCCGCGCCAAAGATGAGCACCGTCCCGGGCGCAGGAGAGCCGAGCCGGTTCCAGCCGTGCAGAACCGACGCGAGAGGATCCAGGAACGCCGCGACCTCGTCGGGCAGATCGGCGGGCGGACGGTGCAGGTTCGAGCGCACGACGGCCGCCGGCACGCGCAGCAGTTCCGCGAAGGCTCCCCACGTCCGATCGGCGTGCCCCGCCGCGCAGAGGTTCGCGCGCCCGCCGAGGCAGTCCTCGCACGCGCCGCAGGGACCCGACACCGCCGGCACGACCCGGTCCCCGGCGCGGAAGTCCGCGACTCCCTCCCCCACTTCCACGATCTCTCCGCAGGCCTCGTGCCCCATCGTCACGGGCAGCGAGATCTTCGGATGTCCCCGCGCCAGCAGCTTCAGGTCCGTACCGCAGGTCAGCGCCGCTCGCACGTGCAGCACGACCTCTCCGGGGCCAGCTCGCGGCACAGGAAGCTCCCGCTCCTCGTACTTGCCGATCGCCGTCTGGACGAAGGCCCTCATGAGACTGACGATCGAAGGATTGCAGATTGAAGATTGAGCACCGTTACGATGTCCGCTCGCCGACGAAGAGCGCGAGATCAGGGAGGCGGCCGCCGCCGGAGGGAAGGGCGCGGGCGGCGGCGATCGCCTCTTCGACTTTTTCGCGAAGCATGGCGCGGGAGCGCTCGATGCCCCAGACGGAGGGGAACGTCGCCTTGCCGGCGGCGGCGTCTTTGCCCGACGCCTTGCCGAGCGTCGCGGCGTCGGACTCGACGTCGAGCAGGTCGTCCTTGATCTGGAAGGCGAGACCGACGGCGCGCCCGTAGGCGTCCAGGCGCGCGAGGTCCTCTTCGGTCGCGAAGGAGAGGAGACCGCCCACGGCGAGCGAGGCGCGGATCAGGCGGCCGGTCTTGCTCTCGTGGATCCTTTCGACGAGCTCCTGCGAGGGATGCGTCTCTCTCTCCGCTTCGAGGTCCGCGACCTGTCCGCCGATCATTCCGGTCGTGCCGATGGCCTCGACGACCGCGTTGACGGCCTTGATCCTGGCCTCCCGGTAGATCTCTTCCTCCGGGTATCGCGCGAGCGCGCCGAGGCCGTGGGTCAGGAGGGCATCGCCGGCGAGGATGGCGATGGCCTCTCCGAAGACGACGTGGCAGGTCGGGACGCCGCGCCGCAGGTCATCGTTGTCGAGAGCCGGAAGGTCGTCGTGGATCAACGAATAGGTGTGGATCATCTCGAGGCCGCACCCGGGAGCGAGCGCCGGTCCCGATTCGCCTCCAATCGTCTCGGCGGCAGTCAGGCAGAGAATCGGGCGCAGGCGCTTGCCGCCGGCGAAAAGTGAGTGCCGCATCGCGCGGTGGAGGGTCGCCGGCCACGCTTCCGCCGGCGGCACGAGGCGGTCGAGCTCGCGATCGACCTCCTTCTTGCGTTGGGCGAGGTAATCCCTCGCGTCACCCGCGGTCTTCGTCGTCCGCGCCCTCGCCGGAAACCTCGGCCGACTCGAACTGCGCGGTCTTCCACTCGCCGACGGATTCCTTAAGCACGATCTCGACGGACTTCTGCACGTCCGTCAGCTTCCCGTCGCAGAAGCGCGCCAGGGCCATGCCCTCCTGAAAGAGCTCGAACTGCTTCTCCAGTCCCAGCTCGTCGGACTCGATGGCGGCCACGATCGCCTCGAGCCGCTCCATCGCTTCTTCGAAGCTCTTCTCTTTCTTAGCCATTCGGGCTCCGTCGAGTCATTCGGCCTTCTCCTCGAAGAGGAAATCGAACAGGGGTAGCGCCGGTGCCGTGGCTCGGGGACCCGGCGCTCGTTTCCCGGGACTCGGAACTCGGGGCTCGGGACTCGAAACACGGGCCGCCGCGCCGACGACCGCTTTCAGCTCGCCTTCGTTCAGACGCACGCGGATTCCATCGCCGGGCCGGACCTGCGACGCGGAGAGGAGCGGCGCGCGCGCGCCCTCCCGGAAGGCGACGGCGTAGCCGCGGGCGAGGACCGCCAGAGGGCTCAAGATCTCGAGCTTCGCCGCGTGCTGAGCGAGCCGCTCGCGCCGGCGTTCCAGGTACCGTCGCATGCGCTCCTCGAGCGAAGCCGTGAGCCGCCCGACCCGCTCGCGCCGGCGCGGAAGCTCCGCGACTCTGGCGAAATTGTCGAGCACCCGGCGCGCAGCGGCCACGCGGGCGGCGAAGGCCTCGGGCCGGCGCTCGAGGGCGGAAATGAGAGCCCCGCGACCCTGCCCGATGCGCTCCTTCCACTCGCGCAGCTTGTAACGAAAACGCAGGAGGCCTTCGGCCCGCGAGAGGCCGGTCAGGCGTCCGCGCTCGAATCCCAGCTTCGAGCGCAGGGCCCGGGCCAGGCGTCCCCGGCAGTCGAAGAGCCGGCGGACCAGGGCGTCTTTTCTTTCCACGACCAGCTCCGCCGCGGCTGAAGGCGTCGGAGCGCGCAGGTCGGCGACGAGGTCGCTGATCGTGATGTCGGTCTCGTGCCCGATCGCAGAGATGGTGGGAATGCGGGAGGCCGCGAGCGCCCGCGCCACCCGCTCGTCGTTGAAGGGCGCCAGGTCCTCGGGCGATCCTCCGCCGCGCGCCACGATCAGGACGTCGAAGTTCCCCTGGCGGTTTAATCTCTGGATCCCCTCGGCCACGTCGGCCGCCGAGCCGTCTCCCTGCACCCGGACGGGATAGATCGTGACGGAGAGGCCCTCGTGCCGCCGCTTGAGCACGTTCAGGATGTCGCGGATCGCCGCCCCTGTCGGAGAGGTCACGATCGCGATCCGCGAGGGGAGCGCCGGGATGCGGCGCTTGCGGGCGGCGTCGAAGAGGCCTTCGGCGGCGAGCTTCGCCTTGAGCTGCTCGAAGGCGAGCTGCAGAGCGCCCGTCCCCACCGGCTCGATCGCGTAGGCCTTGATCTGGAATTTCCCCTGCGGCGCCCAGAGGTCGAGGCTTCCCCGGACGACGACTTCCAGTCCGGCCGTGACGCGGAAGGGAATCCGGGCCAGGTCCGAGGCGAAGATGATCGCGTTCAAACAGCCGGTGCGGTCCTTCAGGCTGAAGTACCCGTGCCCGCCGCGCAGGTCCCAGCGGCTCACTTCCCCCACGACCGCGATGTCGCGCCAGGAAGCGCGCAGGGTCCCCGCGACCTCGGCGAGCAGCTCCGAGACGGTGTAGGGCCGCGGCGGCGCGGGGGACGGAACAGCGCGGGGAAACATCGGCGACATTCTAAATCCTGTCTCCCTGGGACGATCGAGGCGAGTCGGGCCTCACGGCCGGCGAGAACGGCACGGCGAGCACGAGAAGGGTCGCCATCTCGACTTCGGTGTCGCCGAAGTTGTATTCGAAGAATCCCGCGATGAAGAGGGCGGTGCCCGCCAGAAGCGCGCCGGCCAGGAGAGCGGCGCGGTCGGGCCGGCCCTCGCGCCGCAGCAGGGCGATCGCCCGCGAGAAGAAGAGAAACATGAGGACGAGATAGGCGGCGGCGGCGAAGACGCCGTTCGCCGCGGCGATCTGCAGCGTGTTGTTGTGCAGGTGAGGGATGTGCCATTGAGGCGCGTCCTCGTCCCGGTAGAGCGTGTAGTAGCGCTGGACCATCTCCGGACCAACGCCGAAGACGGGGGACTCGCGGATCATCCGGAGGCCGGCGTGCATCATCGCGATGCGGTCCCGGTTGGTGCGCTCTCTCAGGGAGGCGATCGAAGCGAACCGCGTCCGGACCTCCGGGGGAACGACGAGGAAAAGGACGAGGAGCGCTGGCAGCAGCAGGAAGAGGCCCCGCGGCCGGCGGACAAGCAGATACAGCGTCACCGCCGCGAGAGCCCCGACGTAGGCGTTGCGCGTGAAGGTCAGGATCATGGCGGCGAACGGGATCGCCGCGGCGATGCCGAGCCAGCGCCGGCGGCCGCGTTCCTCGAAAGCGAATCCGAGGAGCAGACATCCGGCGATCATCGTCAGGCCCGAGAACGTCATCCAGTTCGAGAGCGTCGCCGTGATTCGTTTCTCCATGTCGTCGCCGCCGTGGGCGAACTGCCAGAAGCCGATGAGCGACAGCACGACCGCGTTCGCGGAAAGCGCGAGGAAGACCATCCGGACCTTGCGGGGCTCGTCCAGGATGTCCATGGCGATCGGAAGCAGCAGGAGCAGCGAGACGCCCGCCAGATGTCGGACGCTCGCGGCCGGATCGCGCGAGAAGAGAGTCGAGAGCGCCGTCAGGAGAGCGAGCAGGCCGGCCATCCAGACGATCGGCGACGACAGGGACGGCGCCCAGCGCCCCTGCCGGCGCATCTCCAGGAGCCAGGCGGCCAGCAGGATCCCGGAGACGACGTAGGCGGGAGAGATCTGGGAAGTGAGAAACGCGAACAGAACGAGCAGAGGGAAGAGAACCCTCCGGAGAGTCACTCCTTCCGATTCCCGCTCTGGTTCACCTGGCTTCGGAACCGGGGAGGGCCTCTTCCACGAGCATCACGGGAATGTCGGAGACGATCGGATAGACCAGGTCCGCCTGCTTCGAATAGAGACCCTGCGTCACGACCGGCTCTTCCCCGCGGAACTTCTCCCGGTACTTCTCGACGAGCTGCCGGCGCGTCTCCTGTTTCAGGTCGATCAGCTCGAGCGGCCCCTTGGTCT
Source organism: uncultured Acidobacteriota bacterium (assembly GCA_963837495.1). Classification (GTDB taxonomy): domain Bacteria; phylum Acidobacteriota; class Thermoanaerobaculia; order UBA5066; family Gp7-AA6; genus JAWOLE01. The sequence goes on from CAWINF010000003.1 coordinate 960,336, forward strand.
TGGGGCAGACCAGAATCGCGAGAAGTTCGGGATCGACGGCCATGTTGCCTCCGCGCGGAGTTTACAGCTGTCAGCTGTCAGCTGCCAGCTCTCGGCCGGGTCACCGGCGCAGTGATCTCCCGGGCTGATAGCTGAGAGCTGATAGCTTTCTTGCGTGCGCATCCTGAACCTGGTGGCGGGCGAGAAATGGACGGGCCCCGCCGCCGTCGTGTTCGATCAGACGGCGGCCCTGATCGCGGCCGGCGTCGAGGCGCAGTTCGCCTTCGTGGCCGGCAGCCCGCTGGCTGAAAGACTCCTGCCGCTGGGATGGGCGAGGCCGCTCATCACCCATCCGCGCACTCCCGGCAACTTCTTACGGGACGCGGCCCGTCTGCGCGAGACGATCCTGCGGGAAAAGTTCGACATCCTGAACGCGCACACGACCCACGATCATGCGCTGGCGGCCCTCGCGGCCGTGGGCACGCCGGCCAGGCTCGCGCGCACCCTGCATCATCTCCGCTACGCGCGGCCCGGCCCGGCCTCGAGCCTCCTTTTCCGGCGCACTCGTGCGTTCGCGTTTTCCAATCGCGCGATCGCCGAGGCGTTCGGCGGGCCGGGCGCGGTCCTTGCGCCCGTCGCGGACACGGAGCGGTTCCGCCCGGGGCCGGGACGCGACGCGACGCGCGAGCGCTTCGGCTTGCCCGTGAGCTTGCTCGCCGGCACGGTAGGCAAGATGGCGGCGGATCGCGGACACGAGGAGGCGATACGGGCAGCGGCCCAGGTTCCCTCGCTTGCTCTCGCGCACGTCGGCCACGGAGAACGGATGCCGGGCTTGAAGGCCGGCGCGGCCGCTCTCGGAGCCTCCGCCAGGAACCTCTGGCTCGGATATCAGGAAGACGCCTTGCCGGATCTCTATCGCTCGTGGGACATCTTTCTGTTCACCGCCTCCGGCTCGGACCAGGGCCACCGGGCGATCCTCGAAGCGATGGCCTGCGGCCTTCCCGTCGTCGCGCTGGACATCCCCGGCGTGCGCGACCTCGTCACCGACGGCGAGGAGGGATTCCTCGCCGCCGACGTGGGCGGCCTTTCACGGGCGCTCGAGCGCCTGGCCGCGTCCGGGGAGTTGCGCGAGCGCATCGGAACAAAGGCGCGACAGCGCGCCCTCGCGTTCACGGCCGAACGTTTCGCCGAGAAGGCAACGGAGTTCTACGAGGGACTACTGGCTCCCGGGCCCCGCGTGATCGACATAGGTTGACCCTCGCGGGTTTTCCCTGTCACACCACCGTGCGTACGGGTCACGTACACGGCGGTTGGGCTGGTCAGGGCGTCGCATGAGCCGCCAGGGAGGGGAGACGCAGGGAGTTGAAGTAGGCATTCGGGAGGGCGAAGCTCAGGACCGGGCTTGCGCTCAGACGCCACGGGCCACGGCAACTGCCAGCGGTCTTTGCCGCCATGTCCTTGCCGACCCCGCGCTTTCTCAGCTCGACAAACCGCTTCTTGCCCCGCTTCCATCCATGCCAGACGGCGCACCGGAGCCGCCGTCTGGTCCACGAGTCCAGCTTCTCAAGCACCGAGGGGGTCTGGCAGAGCCCGAAATAGTTGCGCCAGCCGATCAGATAGGGAGTCAGATCTCTCACCATCTTTTCCAGCGACACCCCCCGCGTCCGTCGCGTCAGTCGTGCCACTCGCCTCCTGAACCTGACCAGTGCCTCCGACGCGATCGCGCGCCGGACCACCTTCAAACTCAGAAAACGAAAGCCCAAAAACTTACGCTCCCCTGCCTTACCCACCGCGCTCTTCTCCTCGTTGACTTCCAGCTTGAGCCTCTTGGCCAGGAAAGCCTTCACGCTCCCCATCACCCGCACCCCCGCCCGCTCACTGCGAACGTAGATGTTGCAGTCGTCGGCGTACCGCACGAAACGGTGCCCTCGACTCTCAAGCTCTCGATCCAACTCGTCGAGCAGAAGGTTCGACAGAAGCGGCGAGAGAGGCCCGCCCTGCGGCGTCCCCTCAACGCTCGGACTCTCCAACCCGTTCTCCATCACTCCTGCGTTCAAAAACGCCCGGAGCAACTTCAAGAGCCGCTTGTCCCCGACCCTCCTGGCCACACGACCCATCAGGACGTCGTGGTTGACACGATCGAAGAACTTCTCCAAATCGATGTCCACCACCCAGCCGTATCCTTCCTCGATGTGCCTCTGCGCTGCCGCCACCGCCTGATGCGCCGAACGACCCGGCCGAAACCCAAAGCTGCTCTGCGAAAACGTCTGGTCCCATCTGCCTTGCAGGACCTGCATCACCGCCTGCTGAATGAACCGATCCAAAACCGTTGGAATCGAAAGCTTCCGCTTCCCTCCTCCAGCCTTGGCAATCTCCACCCTCATCAGCGCCTGCGGCTTGTATCTCCCGCTCAGAAGTTGGTCCCGGTGCCCTGCCCAGTGCTCCTTCAGGTATCCGGGCAGCCGCTCCACGGTCATCCCGTCGATGCCCGGACTCCCCTTATTCGCTTGAACTCGCTTCAACGCTTTCCTCAGGTTCTCTGCCTCTAACACCTCCTCCATCAACCGCTCAGTTGACGCCGGGCCTTCGGTCTCTTGCTCCGCCATCGACGGTTCGGTCCCTCCTGCGCCAGTCTCAGGGGCTTCACCCCTTCCCTCTGCCGTGAAGGCCAGTTCCATCTGGTTCTTCTGCCGCCTGCCGCCCATGAGTCGCAACGCCTACAAGCCTCTCCCATTTACCCCTTGCGGGGCACCCTTCGGGCCTTCGGTCCGCTCCGTTGCCGGCGCAGTCCTACTACGCCCTCTGCTGACTCCTGCGCCGCGTTCAAAGAGCCTCACGGCCCCTCTCAGTCCGTCATCGCGGACACGACGCAGGCCTCCCGAGGTAAGTCTCACAGCCTTCAACGCACAACCGCCGGATCTACGCTCCGCGCCCTTGATGGATATGGACTTCGCAGTTACGAGCCCGCTCGTCCAACGCTCACGCCTCTCTATCCGGTTCTTCTTCATCGGCTCGCGCCTTTGCCTCCGCGCTTCCTTCAGACCCCGCCTCTCGACGACGCCTTTGCGCTTCGCTAACCCTTCACCTCCATCAGGTTGGGTAGGGGACTCTCACCCCCAAGCTGTCAAACATGCTCGGCATACTCGTAGGGGCGGCCCTTGCGGCCGCCCGCCTTCCGGTCGATCGTGGAGTTGCCGGCTTAACGAGGTGTCGGGCCGTCACGACCGGTCGGCATGTCCGAGAGGGGCGGGAGGGGCCAGGCCCCTCCCCTACGGCACCGGGGAGCACGACGGGGACGGTGGTCAGCTCCCTTTCTTCTCCAGTCGCTGGAGCTCCCAGAGGCGCGACCATTTCAGGAAGGCGCCGTAGGACTGGAGGACGCAGATGACGAAACCGTGGAGGCCGTCGAGGAAACCGGCCTGAAGGACGAACGTCCGGAAGAACCGCCAGGCGGGGCGCAGCGCGACCTCCACGAGCCCGGCCCTCCTCCCCTTTTGCGCGAGGTCCCGCGCTCCCCACTCCGCGTAGCGGTGGAGCTTCTCCAGATACTGCGGCAACGACCGGAACGTGTAGTGGAGGAGCGGCGCGTCGAGCGTCGGCGTCGGTCCGTCCGGGTGCATGTCCGCGTGCACGCGCTGCTCGGGATACCGCGCCGACCCGCGCTTGATGAGCCGCACGAGCCGGTCCTGACCCCATCCCGAATGCCGGATGACCCTGTCCGCGAAGACGTTGTCGCGGCGAAGGAGGTAGTGCTCGGCGGAAGGCCCCCTTTCCAGGAGATCCTGGATCTCCCGGGCGAGGACCGGCGTGACACGCTCGTCGGCGTCCACGATCAGCACCCACGGATTGGCGGCCTGGTCCATCGCCCAGTTGCACTGCGGACCGTTGCCCGCGTATTCGTGCTGCAGCACGCGGACCTTCGGGATCCCCGACGCGGTCGAGACGGTCCCGTCGGTTGAGAAGGAATCCACGACCAGGATCTCGTCGGCGAAGGAGAGAGCCGCCAGGCACTCCGCGATGTTCCCTTCCTCGTTGAGGGTGGTGACGATGGCCGTCAGCTTTTCGCGCGGCATGGGTCGGGCGTGCCATCCTGAGCGAAGCGAAGGAACTGCTCGGTCCGACCTCGGGCAGATCCTTCGTCGCTTCGCTCCTCAGGATGACAGAACCGGCTTCGCTCCTCGGGATGACGGGGCAAGATCAGTCCACCCGCACCTGGACTCGTTCAATCGCCGTTGCCTTGCCCGTCTCTTCGTCCACGGCGATGATGGCGCCGGAGAGGCGGATGTCGCGTTTGGCGGTCTCGAAGGAGCGCGGCGTCTGGGCGAGGAACTTCTCGATGATACGGTCGCGGGAGAAGCCGATGATGCCCTCGTAAGCGCCGGTCATCCCGGCGTCCGTCAGGTACGCCGTGCCGCCCGGCCGAATCGTCTCGTCGGCGGTCGCCACGTGCGTGTGCGTGCCGATGACCGCCGAGACGCGCCCGTCGAGGTACCAGCCGATGGCCTGCTTCTCCGAGGTCGCCTCCCCGTGCATGTCCACGACGATGACCCTCACGTCGCCCGCGCGGGCCAGCTCCTCGTCGGCGACGCGGAAGGGAGAATCGGCGTGGGCCGGCATGAAGACCTGCCCCTGGAGGTTCAGGACCCCCACCCGGATCCCCGCCGCCGTGGACTGGACCGTGAAACCGCGGCCCGGATTGCCCGGAGGATAGTTGGCGGGCCTCAGGAGCCGATCCGAGGAATTCAACGCGTCGCAGATCTCCTTCTTGTCCCAGATGTGGTTGCCGGAGGAGAAGACGTCGATCGGCATGCGGGACAGGTCCGCGAAGAGCTCGTTGGTCAGCCCGAACCCTCCGGCCGCGTTCTCGATATTGACGATCGTAAAATCGATGCGCCGCTTGTCGATCAGGGGCAGCAGCGCCTCCTGCAAGGCGCGCCGCCCCGGAGAGCCGACCACGTCGCCGACGAAGAGGATGTTCACATCAGTCCTTAGTCCTTGGTTCTTGGTCCATAGTCGACCAGGGACTACGGACCAAGCACTACGGACTTAGCGGGCATACTCGACGGCCCGGGTCTCCCGGATGACCGTGACCTTGATCTGGCCGGGATACTGCAGCTCCGACTCGATCTTCTTGGCCACGTCGCGGGAGAGCCAGAGCGCTTCGTCGTCGGTGACGCGGCCGGCCTCGACGACGATGCGCAGCTCGCGTCCGGCCTGGACGGCGAAGGCCTTTTGCACTCCCTTGAACCCGTCCGCGATGTGCTCGAGCTTCTCCAGCCGCTTGACGTAGGTCTCCAGGATCTCCCGGCGCGCCCCGGGTCTCGCGGCCGAGAGGGCGTCGGCGCCGTTGACGAGCACGGCCTCGAGAGAGCGCGGCTCGTAGTCGCCGTGATGGCATTCCATCGCGTGGATGACAGAGCCCGACTCGCCGAACTTCTTCAAGACCTCGCGGCCGAGCTCCAGGTGCGTCCCTTCCATCTCGCGGTCGATGGCCTTGCCGATGTCGTGGAGGAGACCGGCGCGCTTGGCCACCTCGACGTCCGCGCCGAGTTCCGCCGCCATGTTGGCCGCGAGCCAGGAGACCTCCTTGGAATGCTGCAGCACGTTCTGGCCGAAGGAGGTGCGGTACTTCAATCGCCCCAGCAGCTTGATCAGCTCGGGGTGCAGGTCCGGAATCGAGAACTCCAGCGCGGTCGCTTCGCCCTCCTGGCGGATCTTCTCCCACAGCTCCGAGCGCACCTTCTCGACGATCTCCTCGATGCGCGCGGGGTGGATGCGGCCGTCCGCGATGAGCTTCTCCAGGGAGAGCCGCGCCACCTCGCGCCGCAGGGGCTCGAAGGCGGAGATCACGATTGCCTCCGGGGTGTCGTCGATGATCAGGTCCACGCCGGTCGCGGCCTCGAGCGCCCGGATGTTGCGCCCCTCGCGGCCGATGATCCTCCCCTTCAGGTCGTCGGAAGGCAGCTCCACGACCGAGACCGTGGCCTCCACGACGGTGTCGGAGGCCAGGCGCTGGATGGCCATGCCGATCAGGCGGCGCGCCTTCTGGGTGGCCTGCTCGGTCGCCTCCTCTTCGATGCGCCGGATGAGGCCCGACGCTTCCACCCTCGCCTCGTTCTCGATGGACTTGACGAGGTCCCGCTTGGCGTCTACGGCGGTCAGGCCGGATATCTGCTCCAGCCTCTTGCGCTGGTCCTCGACCACTTGCTGCGCCTCGGCGTGCGCCTCCTCCACGCGCTTCTGGGAGTCGGCGAGGACCCTTTCCTTGCGGCTGTATTCTTCCTCGCGGTGCTCCTGCTGGGCGAGCTTGCGGTCCAGGTTCTCCTCCTTCTGGACCACCCGCTTCTCCAGGGCGGCGATCTCCTGGCGGCGCGCCTGGACGGTCTTGTCGAACTCGGCCCGGGCGGCGAGGACCTTCTCCTTGGCCTCGATCGAGGCCTCGCGCAGCTTCGCCTCGACGGTGCGGTTGGCCTCCGCCAGGACCCGGTCGGCCTCGGCCCGGATGTTCTTGCGCTCGGCCTGGAGCTTCTTCCTGAGGAAAACGTACGCGAAGGCCGAGATCGCGGCGGCTAAAAGAAAACCCGCCGCGATCGCAATCGCGAGGTCTGTGTTCATCTCGGCTCCCCATACCCCGGGGGCGCGCCGAAAGCTGGGCGGCGGCTACACGATGATGCGGAAGTCTCTCTCCCGCCGAGGGCTTACGATTTCCAGTTCCTTCGCCTTCAAGCCAACCACTCGTTTCCTTCGTGTCCGATATTCTCGGGAAGCCGACGCCGCGCCTTCAGGCGCCCAGGGCGTCGTCCAGTTTTCGAATCAGACGCTCCGCCCGCGCGACCGCGTCGGCCGGATTGTCCCTTCGCTGTCTCTCCTTTTGGTGAAGATCGTCCGATATGTTCAGCGCCGCGAGAATGGCAATTTTTGTCGTATCCACCGTCGCCGTTCTCTCGGCTACTTCTTTCATCCGCGAATCAACGAAGCGGGCCAGGTCGTGAATGTAGGCGCTGTCGCCTTCGGCCCGGACGTTGTAGGTCTGGCCAAAGATCTCCACCTGAGTCACGCTGCCCCTTCGCTCCAATCGAAAAGCAGACTCCTTTCAGACGAGCAGTCTAGCCGGTGTCCTCTCATGGAGTCAACAGTTTAGCGAATAGGGGCGAGGGACATTTCACGCCTTCTCGGCGGCTTCGAGAGAAGCGATGAGCTTTTCCAGCCTCTCGCGGACCGCTTCCTGGTCCTTCTCGAGGCGCTCGACGGCGCCTTTCGATTCGGAGGCTTCCTTCTCCGACTTACGGGCCGCGGCGAGGTCGGACTTCAGTTTCGCGTTCTCTCCCTCGAGGGTCGACAGGCGGGAGAGGAGCTTTTCGATCTTGCGTTCCAGCGTGTCGAAGATTTTCGTGTTGTCCATGTCGCCCTTTCCCCTGATTGTCATTCTGAGGGCCGAAGGCCCTTCGCTTCGCTCAGGATGACAAATCGGACGCGAAGGTTACTCCAAGTCGGGATTTCAGTTGGTCGCCGAGGCGGCGGACTTCGCCGTTGACCGACTCCTGCTCCAGCGTCTGCTCCGCGGAGCGGAAGACGAGGCGGATCGTCGTCTTGACCTGTCCTGGCGCAACGCCGGTGCCCTCGTAACGGTCCAGGACCCGCACCGATTCGAGATCCGCGAGCCTGGAGGCGGAGACGACCTCTTCGATCTCGTTCCAGCTCACGCCCTTCGCGTGCGCGAAGGAGAGATCGGCTTCGATGGGCGGATAGGAAGAGAACGGCTGGAAACGGGCCGCGCGGGCAAACGGGATCGCCTCCACTCGTAATTCGCCGGCGAAGACCTCCTCAGCCAGCTTGCGCTTCTCTCGCTCCGCGCGCGACACGAGGCCCACGACTCCGAGCGCATTCCCGTCCGCGCTCTCGACGAGCGCCGCCGCGCCCGCGGCGAACGCCTCGCATTGGAAAGGCTTCCAGAGGAGCGTGGCCGGGTCCACCCAGGCGGAGAGGAGACGCTCGGCCAGGCCCTTCGCGTCGAAGAAGTCGGCACGGGCCGAGGAGCCGGCAAAGCTCCAGTGCGGGCGAGCCTCGCCGGCCAGCGAGAAGGCGAAGCGCCGCGACTCGAAGGACGCCGGCTCCTCCGGGTCGCCAGCGCGGTCGAAGACCCGGCCGACTTCGAAGAGAGCGACGTCGCGCTCCCCCCGGTGCACGTTGCGCGCGACCGCGTCGAGGAGGCCGGGCAGAAGCGTCGCGCGAAGGTCGCGGCGCGCGGCGTCCAGTGGGTTGGCGAGCGACAGGGGCGCCGGGGCGCTCCCGGCCGCCGCGAGCCACGCGGAAAAGGCGCTCTCGTCACTCTGCCTGTCCACGAAGGGGGCGCTCATGGTCTCGAGCAACCCGGCGGCGGCGGCGTCGTCGGACAATCTCTCCTCGATGACGCGCAGGGGCTCCAGATGCCCGCCCGGCCGGCGCCCCGGCGGCAGCCGCGAGGGGAGGCGGTCGTACCCGTAGATTCGAAGCGCCTCTTCGACGAGGTCGTCCTCGATCGACACGTCGGGCCGCCAGGAAGGAACCGTCACCGCGAGGCGCCGCTTGTTTCTCCGCTCGAGGACGAATCCCAGGCGCGCGAGAGCTTCGGCGGCGAAGTCGAGGTCGACGTCTTCCGTTCCCGCGAGAAGCCGCAGGCGCGAGAGGCGCAGCGCGGCGCGGCGGGTCTTCCAGGCGGCGCCGCGAGCGTCCACGAATCCGGAGGCCAGCGTCCCTCCGGCGGACTCGAGGAGGATCGCCGCCGCGCGGTCGAGGGCCTCGGGAATCGCCTCCGGGTCGGCGCCGCGCTCGAAGCGGTGCGAGGCGTCGGTGTGGAGCCCGTGGCGCCGGGAAGTCTTTCGAATCGACGGAGGGTCCCACCACGCGGCTTCGAGCAGGACGTTCCTTGTCGAGGAGGTCACGGCGGTGTCGAGGCCGCCCATGACGCCCGCGAGCGAGACCGCGCGCTCCGCGTCGGCGACGACGACGTCGGAAGGATCGAGGGCCCTCTCGATGCCGTCGAGGGTCACGAGCTTCTCGCCTCGCCGCGCCTTGCGCACGACGACGCGCCGGCCCGCGAGCCGGTCGAGGTCGAAGGCATGGAGAGGCTGGCCGATCTCCCACATCACGAAGTTCGTGGCGTCCACGGCGGCGCCGATGGGCTTGCCGCCGATCGCGGAGAGCCGCGCGCGCACCCGTTCGGGCGCCGGCGCGCCGCCGGAGATTCCCTGCACGACGCGCGCGCCGAAGCGCCGGCAGAGCCGGGGGACTTCGATCGTGACGGAGGTGAGTTCGGTGGTGGGTACAGCGCCCTCACCCCACCCCTCTCCCGGGGGGAGAGGGAAAGAGCTCTGACGGGCCATGGCGGCGATCTCGCGGGCGAGGCCGCGGTGGTTCATGACGTCGGGGCGGTTGGGCGTGATCTCGACGTCGAAGACCGTCGCGGCGCCCTCCCCTTCGAGCGACTCGATCGGGAAGCCCGCCCGGTCGAGCAACGCGCGCACGCCCTCCGGGCCGCCGGCGGCCACCGGGTCCACGAAGTCCGAGAGCCACTCGAGAGAAAACTTCATGACTGTCGGCGCAGGCGGTCGCTCCGCGACCGGCGCCGAGAGAGTTCAAAACGGGAGCTGGTCCTGGAGCGTTTATCGCGGCCTCTGCTAGTCAGAAGGTCAAGCTCCCACACGATCATCCTGCCTCCCGCGCGAATTGGGACAGGAAGCGCTCGTCGCCGTCCAGGAGAAGGCGCAGGTCCGGGAACTCGTAGAGGAGCATCGCCACGCGGTCGAGCCCCATGCCGAAGGCGAATCCGGTGTACTCCTCCGGATCCACGCCGCAGTTCTTCAGGACATTGGGATGCACGGCGCCGGCGCCGGCGAGCTCGATCCATCCCGAGTGCTTGCACTTGGCGCAGCCCTGCCCCTTGCAGAAGATGCAGCTCGCCGCGACGTCGGCGCCCGGCTCGACGAAGGGGAAGAAGGTCGGGATGAAGCGCAGCTTCGTGCCGGATCCGAAGAACGCGACGAAGAACTCCTCGATCGTCCCCTTCAGATCCGCCATGGAGATGCCGCGCTCGACGACCAGCGCCTCGACCTGGTGGAAGACGGCCGCGTGCGTCGCGTCCACGCCTTCGTTGCGGTAGATGCGCCCGGGGGCGATGATCCGCAGCGGCGCGCCCCGTTTCTTCAGCTCCCGGATCTGGACGGGAGACGTGTGCGTGCGGAGCAGCAGCGGCGAACGAGCCCTCCGATCCACGAAGAAGGTGTCCTGCGAGTCGCGCGCCGGGTGCTCCGGAGGAAAGTTCAAGGCCTCGAAGTTGTGGCGGTCGTTCTCCAGCTCGGGGCCGTCGGCGATCGAGTAGCCCATCCGAAGGAAGATCTGCTCGATGCGGCGGCGCACGATCGTGACGGGATGGAGTCCGCCCCGCCGGGCGAACCGTCCAGGCAGCGTGACGTCCACGGCCTGCGCCGCCCGGCGCGCCTCGACCTCGCTCCGCTCGACCTCATCGGCCAGGCGGGCGACGGCGTCGTCGATCTCCTTCTTCGCGGCATTGGCGCGGGAGCCGAAGGCCCCGCGATCCTGCGGCGGCAGGTTCCGAATGCCGGCGAAGAGCGCCGGGACGAGCCCCTTCTCCCTGCCGACGTACTTTCCCTTCAGCCGCTCGAACTCGGCCCGGGACGCGACGCCGCGCCCTACCTCCTCCCGGAACGCCTGGAGAACCTTCTCGACAGGATCGTCCGGGCCGTGAGGCGTGAGGCGCGAGGCGTGAGGCGGGGCCGGAGCCTCCTTTTCAGGGCTCTCGTCGCTCAAGCTTCGCCTTTCGCCTTACGCCTTACGCCTGCCGGCTCAGGCACCGGCGAGGGCCGCCTTGGCGACTCCGACCAGGTGCGTGAACGCCGGTGGATCGGAGACAGCCAGGTCCGCGAGCATCTTGCGGTTGATGTCGTTGCCGGCTTTTCTCAGGCCGTCCATCAGCCGGCTGTAGGAGATCTCGTTCTCGCGCGCGGCGGCGTTGATCCGGATGATCCAGAGGCCGCGGAAATCGCGCTTCTTGACCTTGCGGTCGCGATAGGCGTAGACGAGCGATTTCTCGACCGCCAGTTTCGCCATCCGGTACGACTTGGATTTCGTGCCGTAGTAGCCCTTGGCGAGCGCCAGGGTCTTCGCCCGCTTGTTCTTCCTCTTGGGTCCTCTCTTGACGCGTGGCATGTTTTTCTCCTTTGGGCCGTAAAGCGTTAGGCGTCAGGCGTGAGGCGAGGCCCCGACCAGAGGTGATTCGCCTTCCGCCTTACGCCTTACGCCTTACGCGTAGGGCAGCATCTCCCGGACGCGCTTCTGGTCCGAATGGGACGCGACGGTCGCCCTGGCGAGGCCCCGTTTCCGGCCCGGCGCCTTCTTCGTGAGGATGTGGCTCTTGTACGCCTTGGCGCGCTTGAACTTGCCCGAGGCGGTCTTCTTGAAGCGCTTGGCGGCGCCCCGGTGGGTCTTCAGTTTCGGCATCGTTTTACGCTCCTGCTTTGGCCGCGACTTTTTCGTGGTGCTTGACGGGCGCCAGGATCTGGTAGAGGCGATTGCCCAGCATCTCGGAACGCGACTCCGCGACCGCGTGGCCGCTCAGATCGAGCAGCAACCGGTCGAGAACCTTCTGGCCGTTCTCCCGGCGCGCCATCTCGCGGCCGCGGAACTGCACGGTCGCCTTGACCTTGTCGCCGTGCGACAGGAACTTCAGGATGTGCTTGATCTTGAAGTCGTAGTCGTGGTCGTCGATGTTGGGCCGGAATTTCACTTCTTTGACCTGCGTCGTCTTCTGTTTCTTCTTCGAGTCCTGCTGCTTCTTCTTCTGCTGGTAGATGAACTTTCCGAAGTTCATGATCCGGCAGACGGGAGGTTTGGCCGTCGGGGCGATCTCCACCAGGTCGAGGCTCGCGTCTTTCGCCTTCTGGAGCGCCTCGGCCATCGGGACGATCCCGAGGGGCTCGCCGGATTCGCCGATCAGGCGGACCTCCTTCCACCGGATTTGTTCGTTAACACGGGTGCTTTTCTTATCGATTCTTCACCTCCACAGGCGGCGCTTCGCGCCGCCTAACTTTTCAATTCTTGCCGTTTTTCAGTGATGGCCTTGCGGGCGAGCGCCAGGAACTCTTCCACCGGAAGAGTTCCTGCGTCGCCACCGTGCCGCAGCCGGACGGAAACCGTCCCGGCCGAGGCCTCCTTTTCCCCGATCACTAGCATGGCCGGGATCTTCTGCATCTCGGCCTTGCGGATGCGCGCGCCGAGCTTCTCGTTGCGGTCATCCAGCTCGACGCGCAGCCCCGAAGCGGAGAGCCTTGCCGCGACCTCGCGAGCCGCCGCGGCGAACCGGTCGGAGACGGGCAGCACGGCCGCGTGGACCGGAGCGATCCAGAAAGGGAAATTCCCGGCCGTGTGCTCGATCAGGATGCCGAGGAAGCGCTCGACGGAGCCGAGAATCGCGCGGTGCAGCACGACGGGGCGGTGCTGCTGGCCGTCTTCGCCGATGTAGGTCAAATCGAAGCTCTCGCCGTGCTCGAAGTCGCACTGGACCGTCCCGAGCTGCCACGGGCGCCCCAGGGCGTCCTTCACGCGGAAGTCGATCTTGGGGCCGTAGAAGGCGCCGTCGCCGGGCGTCACGACGTGCTTGCGTCCCGCCTTCTCCAGCGCCGCCGCCAGAGCCGCCTCGCCGCGGTCCCACAGCTCGTCCGCGCCGATGCGCTTTTCGGGGCGCAGGCCCAGAGAGATCTCGACGTCGGTGAACCCGAACGCGCCGTAAACCGCGTCCACGAAGTCGAGGAACCGGAAGATCTCGTCCTCGACCTTCTCGAAGGGGGTGAAGATGTGGGCGTCGTCCTGCGAGAAGGTGCGCACGCGCGTCAATCCCGCGGTCACGCCGGAGAGCTCGTAGCGGTGGAGGCGGCCGAAATCCGCGAACCGCACCGGCAGGTCGCGGTAGGACCAGAGGCGCGTCTGGTAGAGCAGGAAGTGGCCCGGGCAGTTCATCGGCTTGACGCCGAACTCCCGCTCGTCGATCTCGGTCCAGTACATGTTCTCGTGGTAATTGGCGTAGTGCCCGGAGAGCTTGAAGAGCTCCGCGTCGAAGATCTGCGGCGTGACGACTTCCTGGTATCCGCGCGAGGCGTACTCGGACCGCAGGTAGTCGAGCAGGCGGTTGTAGAGCGCCGCGCCCTTGGGGTGGAAGAAGGGGGACGCCGGCGCCCAGGGATGGAAGGAAAAGAGATCCAGCTCCTTGCCGAGCTTGCGGTGGTCGCGCTCCCGGGCCTCTTCCATCCGGCGCAGGTGCTCGTCGAGCTCCTTCTGCGTGAGGAACGAGGCGCCGTAGATGCGCTGGAGCATCGGGTTGCGCTCGTCCCCCTTCCAGTACGCGCCCGCCGTGTGCGTCAGCTTGAAGACTCCCAGCTTCCCGGTCGAAGCGACGTGGGGGCCGCGGCAGAGGTCCACGAACTCGCCCTGGCGGTAGCAGGAGACGCGCTCCCCTTCCGGGATGCCGCGCGCGATCTCGACCTTCAGCGCGTCCCCCTGTTTCTCGAAGATCGAGACCGCCTCCGCGACCGGCATTTCCTTCCGCTCGATCGGAAGGTCCTCGCCGATGATCTTGCGCATCTCGGCTTCGATGGCGGCCAGGTCCTCGGGCGTGAAGGGACGCTTCGGGTTGAAGTCGTAGTAGTACCCGTTCTCGATCGGCGGGCCGATCCCGATCTGTACTTCGGGGAAGAGGCGTTTGACCGCCTGCGCGGTCAGATGAGCGGTGGAATGACGGTAGATGGGCACCGCGTCGGGGGACTTGCTCGTGATGATCTCGAGCGACGCGTCCGACTCGATCGGCGTCGTGAGATCCACGACGTTGCCGTCGAGCTTTCCCGCCCAGGCGTCCTTCGCGAGCCGGGGACCGATTCCCTGCGCGACCTCGCGCACGGTCGTCCCCCGCGGAACGGATCGCGTGGACCCGTCCGGAAGTCTGACCGTCACCGAGTCCGCCCGGGCTTCCATCTCGCTTCCTCTTCTCCCCTTCTCCAAAAAGCAAAAACGCGGGTCTCCCCGCGTCGACTCGTCCTTGGTAGGCGCTAACGGGCTCGAACCGTTGACCTCTACCGTGTGAAGGTAGCGCTCTACCAGCTGAGCTAAGCGCCTTCGTTCCAGGCGAGTTGGTAGGCTCGAGCGGATTTGAACCGCTGACCCCTACCGTGTCAAGGTAGTGCTCTCCCCCTGAGCTACGAGCCTGAAGGTCCCGGCCGCGCCATCGCCCGGCCGAGGGGCTACGGGCCGGAAGCCCGCGGGGGCTTTTTCCGTCCGGCCTTCGTCCCTGATTGAAAAAGAACTTCCCCGGCCAAACCCGGGGAGCGGGGCAATTTACCACATCCGTCCGAGGAGCGAAAACGACGCGCCCTGCGGGCTCCGCGCTCGCGGACTCCTGCTACACTCGCCTCGGGCTTCAAAGCTTGTCGAGAAATCCTTTGCCTCAATGCGCACGGCCGGCCGGCTCGATCGTATAGGCGATGACGACGGGGACCGTCGGGCGCCTCATCCGATGAAGCTCGTCATCCAGATCCCGGCATGGAACGAAGAAGCCTCCCTGCCGGAGACGCTGGCGGCCGTGCCGCGCAGCCTTCCCGGCTTCTCGGAGGTCCTCGTCCTCGTCATCGACGACGGATCGAGCGACGGCACCGCGCAAGCCGCGCGCGCCGGTTTCGCCGACAGGGTGATCGGCTTCTCCAAGCACCGGGGCCTCGCGGCGGCCTTCTCCGCCGGAGTCGACGAGTCGCTGGCCATCGGGGCCGACGTGATCGTCAACTTCGACGCCGACCTTCAGTATGACGCGGCCGACATTCCCGCCCTGGTGGCTCCGATCCTGGCGGGCCAGGCCGACCTCGTCGTGGGCGATCGCCAGCCCGGAAAGCTCGAGCATTTCTCCCCCGTCAAGCGTCTGCTGCAGCGGCTGGGAAGCTGGATGGTCCGGCAGGCGTCGGGACTCCAGGTCCACGACGCGACGTCCGGGCTGCGGGCGTTCACGCGGGAGGCCGCCCGGCGGATGAACGTCTTCTCGAAGATGACCTACACCCTGGAGACTCTCATCCAGGCCGGGTTCAAGGATCTGCGCGTCGTCTCGGTGCCGGTCGCCGCGCGGCCGGTCCGGCGCGCTTCGCGGCTCTTCTCCTCGCCCACGAAATACGTGCTGATCCAGGGCGCCAATATCCTGCGCATCACTGCCCTCTACAAGCCCCTGAAGATTTTCTCGGGGGCCGCCGCCATTTTCTTCCTTCTGGGAGCCGCCCTCGGCCTGCGCGTCCTGCTCGCCCGCTGGAACGGCAACACCGCCAACCACGCCGTGTCGCTCTACCTCTCGGCGGTGCTCGTGACGGTTGGCGTGCTGACGTTCCTGATCGCGCTCCTCGCCGATATCGTCGCGATCAACCGCGAGCTCCTCGAAGAGCTGAAGCTCCGCGACAGCCGCAACCGCGCCGCCGAGGCGAGGTTGCGGAAAGCGGAGTATCGCCGGAACGAAGACGAGGTGGAAATCGAGCCCCGAGGAAGGCTGAAGGGCTAGCCCGGATAATTCACGGACACCCAGCCGAAACACGAGCATCCGGGGAACTGGTCCTGACACGTTGACCCCGGCTTCTACGTCCAGTCCCCCGCTTTTCGGGCCATCACGGGCGCGCCTTCGAGCATCGTCAGAATCATCCGCGTGTTGTCGGCCACGGTGTAGAGGATCCGGTCATCGAGGCGCGCGTACCTCCTCTTGATCGCCAGCTCGAACTGGGCGAGCAGGAGATCGAAGTAGCCTCCGACGTTCGCGAAGACGATCGGCTTTCCGTGGATGCCCATGCGCTTCCACGTCACCATCTCGAGCGTCTCCTGGAAAGTCCCGAAGCCCCCGGGAAACGCCACGAAGGCGTCCGCGAGATCGAACAGGAGCTGTTTGCGCTCGTGCATGGTGTTGACCATTCTCAACTCCGTCAGGCCGCGGTGAGGAGGTTCCCTTCCCTCGAGCGCCCTGGGCATGACGCCGGTGACTCTCCCGCCGGCGGCGAGCACCTCGTCGGCGAGCGCGCCCATGAGGCCCGTGGAGGCGCCGCCATAGACGAGACCGATCCCACGTCCGGCGATCTCGCGCCCGAAGGTCCTGATCTCCTTCTCGACGTCCCGATCCAACGAAGGGGCCGAGCCGCAATAGACGCAAACGCTCCGCAGATCCATGAAAAGGATCTTACCTTGGCCCTCCACCGGCTCAGGCGCGATGACGGCTGCCGGGCGACTCGAAAGGCACGCCCTTCCGGCAGAGAGGGCACTCCGATTCGGGCCAGGACGGCACGGAAAGAGTCAGGAGCGAACGGCCGGGGACCGGGAGCGCGCCGGGAGGCAGGCCCCGATCCACGATCGCGCCGGCCGCGACGACGCTGGCTCCGCAAGCGGCGACTTTCGAGATGACCTCGCGCGTGGACTTGCCCGTCGTGAAGACGTCCTCGACGACGGCGACTCTGTCTCCCGGCTCCAGCCGAAAACCGCGCCGCAGGGCGAAGGCGCCGTCCTGCCGCTCCGCGAAGAGGAACGGGACGCCGAGCGCGCGGGCCGTCTCATGCCCGATGATGATCCCTCCCAGGGCCGGCGACACGATCACGCGCGGGCCGAACTCGCGGAGCTCGTCCGCCAGCGCCCGTCCCGCCGCCTCCGCGCGGTCGGGGAACGTCAGCAGCCGGGCGCACTGCAGATACCGGTCGGAGTGGAGCCCGCTGGACAGGCGGAAGTGGCCCGTAAGGAGGGCTCCGGTTTCCTCGAAGTCCTCGAGGGTGATCATGGTCTTCACTTGTCCTGCTCCGGCTTCAGGATGACGCCGCTGTGGGCCCGGCCGTTGATGGCGATGACGACCGGACGCTCGAGAGACAGGTGCCGGACGAACTCGGTTTCGGCGATCGCCGGCTGGCCGCGCAGCCACTCCCAGTCCACGAATCCCTCCCCCGCGTCCGGATTCACGGTGAAGTAACCGACGTTGCCCGCGGCGAGGTTCTGGAAGAAGTGGCTGCCCTGCGAAGGAGTCACCCGGAAATCGGCGAAACCCGCCTCCACGATCGCCCGGGCCCCCCCGATCTGGTCCCAGGTCACGGGAATGCCCAGCAGCGGATCGGCCGAGCCCCACCGGCCGACGCCGATCAGCAGGTACGGGCGCCGACCGGCCTGGAGCCGGCCATTGAACTGCGCGATCGCCTGGGCGATCTCGCGGGTGCGCAACCGATCGACGCGCTGCACGTCCATCACGATCAAGTCGCGGACGTCGTCGATGGTGCCGTGGCCGAGAACGCTGGCGCTCTCGCACAGCACGCGCTCGCGATCGACGGGCTCGAACTCCGCCCCGGCCGGCTCGCGGATGCGCCCGAGCGGGCGCAGCTGCAGAAAGCCGAACTCGGGCAGGGCGCCGGACGTGAAGTTGACCGCGAACTCGATCTCGACCGCAACGCTCGTGCCCGAGACCGCGACAGCCAGCAGCGCGTCGAGGAGCTCGGCCAGGGGAAAGAGGCCGTGCTTCAAGATCGGCGCGAAGGTCACGAGCCGGACGCCCGGGCGGGAGACGCCGTCGTACACGACGTCGTTTTCAGGCGAATAAGTGGAGCCGAGTCGCGCGAGAGTGCCGTCCTCTTCCGCCGCGGCGAGGTCGAAGCGGGCGGGCCCGAAGCCGCCGGGCCCCTCCTGCGCCAGCTCCAGGGCCAGGAACTCGCGCTGCGCGTTGGCGAGCGTGTCCTGCACCGAGGAGAACTGGACGACGTTTCGCGGATAGCGAGGACAGAACCGGAAGCAGGGCTCGCCCGAGACGACCATCTCGCCCAGGCCAAGAGCCACGGCCGCGATGCCGTCCTCCGAGCGCATGGGGGGGACGGGATAGTAGTTGTAAGAGCGCGCGACGCCGGCCATGTCGGGGTAGAAGCGCTTTCCCCGGGCGCCACCGACGACACGCTGGAGGACGACGGCCATCTTCTCCTCCTCGAGCCGATAGGGTCCGCCCGAGAGGTACCGCTTGGCCGCGCGCTTGAACGTGGACGCGTAGACGCGCTTGATAGCTGTCTGGAGCCGCTCGAGCCGGACTTCCGCGCTGACGTGGTCGTTGCCGAGCATAAGCGTGTCGTAGATCCCCGCGAAGGGCTGGTAGATGGAATCCTCGAGCAGGCTCGACGAACGGACCGCCAGCGGGTACCGCACCGCGTCCAGGAGAACCGCAAGGTCGCGGACGACGGCGCCGGGCAGATCCGCTTCGACGAACCGGCGGGAGATCTCGGCTTCGTCGGCGGTGTTCAGAGCGAAGGCCCGCAGGTTGTCCTGCTCCAGGAACTCGTCGAAGACATCCGTGCCCAGCACGACCGCGGGGGGCACGTGGACGCGCACGCCGGGGAAACGCTCGGCGATTCCGGATTCTTCGAGCAGGCGGTCCACGAAGGCCAGGCCCCGGGCCTTTCCGCCGAGCGATCCGCCGCCCAGGCGGCAGAATGCCGTCCTGGGGTTGTAGGTCTCGCGGTCGAAGTCCACGACGACGCCGCGGCGGGTCTGGTCGCGGTAATCGCGGATCGCGCGAAGCACCTCGCGGCGCAGGTGCTCGACCGTCTCGAAGTCCGAGACCCGGCGCGGCCGCAGCTCATGGGCCAGGGCGAACTCTGTCCGCGCCTTGAACCACCTCGAGAAATGGTTCCGCCCGGCGTGGTAGGCCAGGCTGTCGGCGGGGACGGTGGCGAGCTTCTCTTCGAACTCCCTCAGGTCGCGCGCCCGGGCGACCTCGCTCTTGTCGGACGCCCGGAACACGAAGTCGCCGAAACCCAGGTGCTCGCTCATGAAGTGGCGCAACTGCTGGAGAAGCGTCGCCGAGCCCTTCTGGAGGAAGGACGCACCGACCGAGCGGGCCAGCTCTTCGTTCTCGGCGCGGCTGGACTGGAGCATCACCGGCACGTCCGACTGCCGTTCGCGCACGCGCCGGGCGAACTCGACGCCGGCCTCCCGCGCGATCTCCCCGTTCCAGGGGAACTGGATGTCGGAGATCACGCCGAGGACGTTCTCCTCGTAGTCCACGAAGTCCCGCCACGCCTCCTCGTAGGTGCCGGACAGGAGAATCTTGGGCTGAGCCTGGAGCCGCATCAGCCTGTGGGACAGGTTGACCCCCTCCGGCACCAGGTTGTGCGCGTGGTGCATCAACTCGGCGTAGATCGTCGGCAGGAAGGAGGAGTAGTAGCGGACGTTGTCCTCGATGACGAGGATGGCCTGCACGCCGAGCACCCCGGTGTCGTGAGCAACATTGGCGCGGTCCTCGACCGACTTGACGATCGCGGGAACCAGGCGCACGTCCCCCTGCCAGAGAAACACCCGGTCGAGAAAGGACGACCCGCCTCCCGCCATGACCTCTCGGACCTCGCGCATGTCGTAGGCGAGCGCGACGACGGGCGTATCGATTCCGGCTTCTCGCAGCCGGCGCGCGAGCGCCGCGGCCGACATGTCCCCCAGAAAGGCCGAGGCGATGACCAGGTCATAGCGGGCCCGGTGCCGCGCGAGCGCCAGCGCCTCCTCCGGGGTCGGCACGTGGGTGACGGCGGGCGTGGAGCGCACGTTCAAGTCGAGGAACTCCTTGAGAATGACTTCCTGCAGCTCTCCGTCCTCCGCGAGGATGAACGAGTCGTAGAGGCTGGAGACGAGCAGGATGTCGCGGACGCGGAAGCGCGCCAGGTCCGAGAAGCGAGGCAGACGCGAGGCCTCGCGAGAAGGGGCGCGGGCGTCGGAGCGAGCGTCTGCCATCAGAGGAGAGTGAATCTCACCCGAAGGCAACATTCAATTGAAGATTGATGATTAATGACTGGCGATTGACGATTGATAATGAGGCGATTCTCCCAATCGGCAATCGAAAACCGGCAATCGAGTCTGTGGCTAGACGAGTCCCTGGTCCATCATCGAGTCGGCGACCTTCAGGAAGCCGGCGATATTGGCGCCGTTGACGTAATTGCCCGGAGTGTTGAAAGCCTCGGCGGTCTCGAAACAACTGCGATGGATCGCCTTCATGATCTTGTGCAGTCGATCGTCGACCTCCTCGCGCGTCCAGGACAGACGCATGCTGTTCTGCGACATCTCCAGCCCCGACGTCGCCACGCCTCCGGCGTTGGCCGCCTTGGCCGGGCCGTAGAGGATCCTCGCGTCCAGGAACTGCCGCACACCGCCGAGCACCGTGGGCATGTTGGCCCCCTCCGAGACGACGGAGACGCCGTTCTTCAGCAGGTTCGCGGCGTCCTTGACGCCGATCTCGTTCTGCGTGGCGCTCGGGAAGGCGCAATCCGCCCTGTGATTCCAGAGCGGGTTGTAGTCGAGCATCGGATCAATCGGCGTGTAGACCACGTTCTTGAACTGATCGGCGTACTCGCGGATGCGGCCCCGGCGCACGTTCTTCAGCTCCATCAGGAAACCCAGCTTCTCCTGCGTGATGCCCGCCTCGTCGTAGATGTACCCGTCCGAGTCCGACAGCGTCACGGGCCTGGCGCCAAGCTGCAGCAGCTTCTCAACAGTGTACTGAGAAACGTTGCCGCTGCCGGACACCAGACACACCTTGCCCTCCAGCGTCTCGTTGCGCGTGGCGAGCATCTCGGCGGCGAAGTAGACGCAGCCGTAACCGGTCGCCTCCGGCCGGATCAGCGAGCCGCCCCAGTTCAAGCCCTTGCCCGTCAGGACCCCCGTGAACTCGTTGCGCAGCCGCTTGTACTGGCCAAACAGATACCCGATCTCACGCCCCCCAACGCCAATGTCCCCCGCCGGCACGTCCGTGTCCGGCCCGATGTGGCGGAACAACTCCGTCATGAAACTCTGGCAGAACCGCATCACCTCGTTGTCGCTCTTGCCCTTCGGATCGAAATCCGACCCGCCCTTGCCCCCGCCCATCGGCAGAGTCGTCAGAGAGTTCTTCAAAACCTGTTCAAACGCCAGGAATTTCAGGATCCCAAGGTTCACCGACGGATGGAAACGCAGGCCCCCCTTGTAGGGACCGATGGCGCTGTTCATCTCGATCCGGAACCCGCGGTTGACATGGATGCCTCCCTGGTCGTCCTGCCAGGGCACGCGGAACATCAGGACGCGCTCGGGCTCCACGAACCGCTCCAGAATCCGCGCGCCACGGTACTCCGGACGCCGCTCGAGAACCAGATCCAGCGACTCGACGACCTCCTGCACCGCCTGATGAAACTCCGGCTCCGCCGGATTCTTGGCCTTCAGGCCGGCCATCAGATCGCGAACGTAAGGAGATCCCGCCACGGGTTGTTCCACGTCGAGAACGCTCACAAAAACCTCCTCACCTCTTTCCGGCCCCGTTTCCGAATTCAGCCCCGCAAGTCTAACCACGGCTTCCCCGCAAGAGTAGACCCGGATCCTTCGCTCGCACAGGAGGTACACGAGTAAGGGCTCATCCGATATTTCACCGATATGCAGTCGGCGGAGCGACGTTACGAATCGGCGTCGCGGCTGATCTTGTGGTGCTCGATCTTCTTGTAGAGATTCGACCGGGGCGTGTTGATGACCTCGGCGGTGCGGCTGATATTCCAGCCGTTCTCGCGGAGCTTGGCGACGAGGAACTCGCGCTCCGCGTATTCCTTGAACGCGGAGAGCGTGCCGAGCTCGAGGCCCCTTTCCGAGATCTCGGTCGGAGACACGCGCGCCTCGGGGGGCAGGTCCCCGGCCTCGATCGGATCGCTGTCGGCCATGATCAGGACCCGCTCGACCAGGTTCTTCAACTCGCGGACGTTGCCCGCCCAGGAGCGGGCCTTGAGGACGCCGAGCGCGCCGGGGGCGAACCGCCGGGGCTTGCGGTTGTCGCGCTGCGAGAAGAGGCGCGTGAAGTGCTCGACGAGCTCCGGGATGTCCTCCGTCCGCTCCCGCAGCGGGGGCGTGCGCACGGGGAGGACGTTCAACCGGAAGTAGAGGTCCTCGCGGAAGTGCCCCTCCTTGATCGATTCGGTCAGATCGCGATTCGTGGCGGCAATGACGCGCACGCTGACCTGCCGGACCCGAGCCGCTCCGACAGGCTCCACTTCCCCGGCCTCGAGCACCCGGAGCACCTTCGCCTGCGCCCGGGCCGACATGTCGCCGATCTCGTCCAGGAAGATCGTGCCGCCGTCGGCTTCGACGAACTTTCCCACCTGCTTGCGCACCGCGCCGGTGAAGGAGCCCTTCTCGTGCCCGAAGAGCTCCGATTCGATGAGCTCTTCCGGGATCGCCGCGCAGTTGACCTGGATGAAGGGGCCGCCGGCGACCTTCGAGCCCTTGTGGATCTCCCGCGCCACCAGCTCCTTGCCCGTGCCGCTCTCTCCCACGATCAGGACCGTCGCGGACGTCGGGGCCGCGCGCGCGACCTCCGCGCGAAGCCGCTGCATCGGAGCGCTCTTGCCGACGAGGACCGACTCCTCTTCCAGCTTGCGGCGCAGCCGCTCGTTCTCCGCGGCGAGCGAATTGCGCGAGAGGGCGTTCGCGAGCGAGATCAGGATCCGCTCGCGCTCGGGCGGCTTCTCCAGGAAGTCCGCCGCCCCTCGCCGCGTCGCCTCGACCGCCGTGGCGATGTCGCCGTGTCCCGAGATCATGAGCACCGGCGGCGCGCCCTCCCGCTCCACGATGCGGTCGAGGATCTCGAGCCCGTCCATTCCGGGCATCTTGATGTCGAGCAGCACCGCGTCCATGCGGTCGGCCTCGAGGGCCGCCAGGGCGGTCTTCCCGTCGGAGGCCGTCGTTACCTGATAGCCCTCGTATTCCAGGATCATCCGGAGAGCGTCCCGGATGCCGGGATCGTCGTCGACCACCAGGATTCTTCGAGCCACGCCGGACACTTCTAGCAATGAACGCGCCCGCCGAGGGCGCGCACGTTCATACTAGGACTAGCTGTGATCTCTCAACACGTTGTTCCCATGAGGTAGTTGCCCATCTGGGCCCTTTTCGGTGAGGCTGGAGGTGTCTAACGCCACCGACTCATCGGAGGAACCCAGATGGAGCTTCACAAGAATGCCCGAACTTGCCCGGCCAGTCGAATGTTGATGGTGCAGCGCATTCAAGCGGGCATACCCGTGACGAGCGCCGCCGAGGCGGCTGGAGTTAACCGCCGAACTGCCTCGAAATGGAAGAATCGCTATCGAGAGGCCGGCGAGGCGGCGCTCGTCGATCGCAGCTCCCGGCCGCACCGCTGCCCTGGCCAGACCCATCCCACCGTGATCGAGGAGATCGTGCGCCTGCGCAGACGTCGTAAAACGGGCCAGGAGATCGCCTCTCGAGTCGGCTCCAGCCCGGCTACGGTGGCTCGCATCCTGGCCCGAGAAGGTCTGTCTCGCCTCAAGAACCTGGACCCCAAGCCCCCGGTCTGCCGCTACCAGCGAGACCGTCCCGGAGAGCTTGTCCACATCGACATCAAGAAGCTGGGACGCATCAAAGTCATCGGCCACCGCATCACCGGCAACCGCAGGCAGCGTGGCCGCAATGCTGGCTGGGAGTTCGTCCATGTCGCCGTCGATGACGCCTGCCGTCTGGCTTATGCCGAAGTCCTGGCTAACGAGAGGTCTCCTACCGCAGCGGCTTTCCTTAGACGCCTGGTCGCTTGGTATGCCCGCCACGGCATCACCGTAACCGGCATCATGACCGACAACGGGTCCTGCTACGTCTCCAGACGCTTCGCCCAGACCTGCAGAAGACTCGGCCTGCGCCACCTCCGTACTCGCCCTTACCACCCCTGCACCAACGGAAAAGCAGAACGGTTCATCCAGACGCTCCTTCGCGGCTGGGCCTACCGACGCGCCTATCCGACCTCCTTCCAACGCACCCGCAGACTCCCAACTTTCCTCTCCTACTACAATCACAGGAGACCTCATGCTTCACTCGGTAAACGAACTCCAGCCCTCTACCTCAGAGAACAACGTCCTGAGAATTGACAACTAGCGCGCTCACAGCGCGCTAGTCCTCGACCTTGATGAGCGCGAAGAGGGAGACCTTGGCCTGAGGCCGGTAGTAATAGACGCGGAGGTACTCCCCCTTGGGCGTGTTCTTGACGATCTTCGCGAACTCCTCGGTCGAGGTCACGGCGCGCCCGTTGACCTGCGTGATGATGTCTCCGTCCCGCAGGTTCGCGTCGGCCGCGGGCGAGACCTCGCGGACGTGCTCCACGTAGATCCCCTCGATCGCGGCGTCCAGGCCCAGCATCTGCCGCATCTGCTGCGTGATCGGCCGCACGGAGACGCCGATTCTCCCATGGGAGTCGTCGGAGCCCCTGGATCCCTTCTCGTTCTCGGCGGAGCCTTCGGCCCCCCGCTCGGCCAGCGTCACGTTGAAGCCCGTCTCCTTGCCGTCGCGGACGACGGTCAGGTGGACCTTGCTTCCGGGCGCCTTGCCCGAGACATAGCCGATCAGGTCGCGCGTCGTCTTGACCGGCACGCTGTCGACGCGGACGACCGTGTCGCCGGGTTTGATTCCCGCCTTGTCCGCGGGGTCGCCGGGGACGACGGATTCGACGAAGGCCCCGTCGGCAGACTTCAGCTTGAAGGCTCCCATCACGTCCTGGTCCACGGGATTGATGTTGATCCCGAGGTATCCGCGGACGACCTTGCCCTTCTCGCGAAGCTGCGGAAGGATGGCCTTCAGGACGTTGACCGGCACGGCGAAACCGATGTTCTGGGCCGGCCGGTACATCGCGGTGTTGATTCCGACGACCTCGCCGTTGACGTTGATGAGCGGGCCGCCGGAGTTGCCGAAGTTGATGGCCGCGTCGGTCTGGATGAAGCTCTCGAAGGAGCGCGTGGAGAGGTCCGCCGTCAGGCCCGACCGGTCCTTGGCCGAGACGACGCCGACGGTGACGGTCTTGTCGAAATTCAGGGGATCTCCGACGGCCATGACCCACTCGCCCACGCGAAGCCTGTCGGAATCGCCGAGAGGGAGCTTCGCGAGCTGCCGCTTGGCGTCGATCTTCAGGAGGGCGAGGTCCGTCGCCGGATCCTTGCCGATGACCTTGGCCGTGAAGCGCTCCTTGTTCAACCGGACTTCCACCCGGTCGGCGTTCTCGACGACGTGGTAATTGGTCACGACTTCTCCGCCTTCCGAGACAACGAAGCCGGTGCCGCCCTGAATGTCCTTGTGCTCTTCCTGGTCGTCGCCGCGCGGCTGGTTGCGGCGCGGTCCGAAGAAGAACTCGAAGGGGTCCTGGCCTTCTCCGCCGAAGGGAGACATCTGCTGGCGGCCGCGGGCGCCCTTGACGATGTTGGTCGAGGTGATGGACACCACCGCGGGCATGGCCTCGTCGGCGATGTCGGCGAAGGAAGGGAGGACGACGGAGCTCGACCGGGCCCGCGCCGGGGCCTCCCGCTGAGCCTCCGACCGCGGCGTGACGTTCACGGAGCCGGCCACGACCATTCCGAAGATGACGGCAGCGCAGATCAACGCCGAGAAAGAGAGAGCTCGCTTTGTAGACTTCTGCATGACGCTTATTTTCTCCTTGCCGCCGGCGTCCGTCGTCGGCGGCACAAAAGCAACAGCGTTTAACGCTTTCTCATTCCTGTCCCCACGAGGCGGCCAGCCGCTCCCGCTCGACCAGGATGCAACGGTCCATGGCAACGGGAATTCCGGCCATCTCCAGACGCCGGGCCGCGTCCTTCTCCACGATGCCCTGCTGCATGAAGAAGAAGCCCACCCCGCGGGCGATCGCCTGGTCGGCGACAGGGCCGACCTCGCTCGAACGGCGGAAGACATCCACGATGTCCAGGCGCACGTCTTCCGGGATCTCCGAAAGCGCTCGGTAGCATTTCTCTCCGAGGATCTCGCGGTGCCCCGGGTTGACCGGAATCATCCGGTACCCGCAGTCCTGGAGATACCGCGCGATGGCGTGGGACGGCCGCGCCGGGTTCGGGGAGCACCCCACCACCGCCACGGTCCGCGCGCTTTCCAGCGCGCGCCGGATCTCTTCGGCGTCGTTCAACGGCCCTCCGCACCTTTGCCGGCACCCTCTTTCTCGGGACGAATATTGTAGAAGAAGGTTACGGTCACGCCTTCCCGGTCCGACCCCAGGTCCCTGGGCAGCGGCCGGAACGGCGAGGACGTGAGAATGGCCTGGAGCGCCGCGTTGTCGAAGGGGGGCGTGCCGGAGAAGCTGACGATCTTCGCTCCTTCCACGCGTCCGTCGCCGCGGATGAAGAAACGGACCGTCAGCTTTCCCTTCCAGCCCAGCCTCGCCAGCTCCGGGATCTCCCAGTGCAGCTTGATGCGGCGGACCATCTCTTCCGCGTAAGCGCCCCAGTCGTACCAGGTCGTATCGAAGGAGATCGGACCGGAATCGACGAAGCCTCCTTCGGGATTCGGGAACCCGGCGCCCTTCTCCCCCGGCGCCCCGACCACTCCCCTGGCCGCCTCCTCCATCTTGCGCTGGAGGTCTTCGAGCTTCGTGCCCTCCCGGCCGGAGGAGAGCTTCCCCGGCGCGGGCACCCGGAAGGCGTCCGGCCCGCCCGCCTCCTTCTGGCCCGGCGCCGCGGGAGAGGAAGATTCGGTTCCCGCTCCGGTGGCCCGGGGCGGCCGCGGCGCGGGAGCGGCGGCGACACCTCCGGGGCGCAGACCCTCCTTGCCGGGAAGAGGCGCGATAAAGGGGGTCTGCGAACGGCCGCGGGAAGGGTCGCCGCCTCCCGCCCGCCGCGTCGCGTCGGAAAGCTCCGACTTGCGGGCGCTCTCCCGCGCCGGCCCCGGCGCCGAGCGGAAGACGATCGGGATCTTGCGGTCGAGCTCTCTCTGCCGCTCGGACTCGACAAACGTCCCGAGAATGCCCGTGTGCGCCCCGGCGGAAGAGAAGCCCGGGGCGTGGAGAACGAAGAGGAAGATCAGAAGATGGGCGGCGATCGAGAAGAGGATCGCCCTTTCGATCGGGAAAGCGCGGTCGGACTTCCTCTCCAGGTCAAAGAGGTCTCTTTCGGGGACCCCGGGGGGCGCGGGCGCGCTCTCGTCCAGATCGAGCAGCGACCATCGCGCCGGCCGGGCCGGCCGCTCCTCCCGCTCCGGCCTGGGACTCAAATCAAGCACGTAGTTTTTCGCCCAATCGGGGTTACCCCTCTGACTAAACGCGCCGGCGCGCCTCGCGATTTCGGAATGTCCGGATTATTTGCCTCCCGGGAGCCGCGGCTCGACTTTCCGCGTCCGTTCTGATAATAAAGACCGGGCGATCTGTGAATCCGGACGAGCGGGCCGCGGCCCGCTTTTTTATTCGCCGGGACAAGGAGATGAAGCTGAGCGAAGAGACGACCGGGGAGATCCGGGCCATTGCGTCGGAGAAGGGGTGCCGCCTGCTCGCCGTCGAGAGCGCGGGGGCGGGACGTTACTCGGTCCTGCGCCTGGTTCTCGAGCGCCCGACCGGCGAGCCGGTCACGCTCGAGGACTGCGAAACAGTCTCGCGTGAGGTCTCGGCCTTCCTGGACTCGACGGACGAGGTCACTCACCGCTACACGCTCGAGGTCTCCTCGGCGGGTCTCGAGCGGCGGCTCTATTCGCTCGAGGACGCGGAGCGCTTCGTGGGACGGCGCGTGCGCGTCAAGACCGAAACACCCGTTCTGCCCGAAACGCTGGGCGAGCCGGGCCGCGCGCCTCTGACGGCGGCCCGCAATTTCGCGGGAATCCTCGACGGCGTCGAAGGCGATCGGCTCCGCCTCATTGATGAGGAAAACCGCAGAATCTATAATGTCCGTTTCGGCGATGTCCGGGTGGCGAGGCTCGAGTTTCAGTGGCCGGACAGGGGTAAGGGGAATTGAGGAGAGGCGCTTTCCGATGATCATCGATCCGTCGGTCATCCGACAGGTGTCGCGCGAGAAGGACATCGATCCGGAGAAGATGTTCGCCGCGCTGGAAGAGGCGATGTCCTCGGCAGCGCGCAAGTTCTATCACGACAAGGCCGTCGTGACGGCCATAGACCGCAAGACGGGCGAGATGGCGGTGACCTCCCGCCGCACGGTCGTCGAGGAGCTGGACACCGAGTCGGAAGAGCCGCCGCCGCAGATCCTTCTCGCGGAAGCGCAGGAGCTGCTCGCCCGCAAGGGGTCCAAGTCGAACCTGCGCGTCCTGCGGCCGGCCGGGGAGGGAGAACCCCCGGTGGAGGTCTCGGAGGTCGCCCTCGGCGACGAGATCGTGCAGGACAGAGAGCCGATCGGCCTCGGGCGCATCGCCGCCCAGACCGCCAAGCAGGTGCTCTACCAGAAGGTTCGCGAGGCCGAGCGCGACAACATCTACAACGAGTTCCAGCCGAAGATCGGGGAGCTCATGAGCGGAACGGTCAAGCGCTTCGAGCGCGGCGACATGATCGTGGACCTGGGCAAGACCGAGGCGATCATCCCGCGGGACCAGCAGTCCCGCGCCGAACGTTACGGCCAGGGGGAGCGCATCCGGTCCATTCTCTACGACGTTCACAGGAACCCGAAGGGGCCGCAGCTGGTCCTCTCCCGGACGGACCCGCGGCTGCTGATCCGGCTCTTCGAGATGGAAGTTCCGGAGATCTACGACGGGACCGTCGTCATCAAGGGCGCCGTCCGCCAGCCCGGCGAGCGTGCCAAGGTGGCCGTGCGCTCGCGGGAGCGCGACGTGGATCCGGTGGGAGCCTGCGTGGGAATGCGCGGGAGCCGCGTCCAGTCGATCATGCGCGAGCTGCACGGCGAGAAGATCGACGTCATCCTGTACTCCGACGACCTGATCACGTTCGCCCAGAACGCGCTCGCGCCGGCCAAGATCACGCGCGTCTCCCCCATTCACCGGGAAGACGGGTCCATGAGCCTGGACTGCGTCGTCGAGGACGACCAGCTCTCGCTCGCGATCGGCAAGAAGGGCCAGAACGTGCGCCTCGCCTCGGCGCTGATCGGGCTGAAGATCGAGATCAAGGGCGAGACCGAGGTCAAGGGCGAGGTCGCGCAGGCTCTGACCCGGATGCTCGAGGCGTCCCGCCAGAGGCAGGTTTCCGTGGCCGACGTGCCGGGCATCGGCGAGAAGACGGGCGAGCGGCTCATCGAAGCGGGAATCACCACGCTGGCAGATCTTCTCGAGAAGAGCGCGCAGGACCTGGCCGCGCTCCCCGGCATCGGCGAGAGGTCGGCGGAGAAGATCCTGGCGGCGGCCGGCGAGTTCGAGCGGACGCGAGCGGCAGCCGCGGAGGCCTCCGAGGAGGCCGCCGAGGAACCGGCCGCCGAGGAGTCCGCCGGCGAGGGCGCTGTCGAGGCGCAAGAACAAACGGAATCGGAGACGGCGCAGGAAACGACCGTCAGGGAGTAACGAAGAGCCTTCATGGGAAAGATCCGAGTCGAGGAACTGGCAGCCCAGATGGGCATCGGAAGCAAGGAAGTCCTCTTCCTGCTCCAATCCATCGGCGTCGATGTGAAGTCGCCCCAGGCCGCCCTGGACGAGGCGACCGTCGTCGCGATTCTCCAGGGCAAGACGCACGCCCCCAAGCAGCTCATCGTCCGCGATACCGAGGCCAGGGCCTTCCGGCCTCAGAAAAGCGCGCTGTCGCGCATCAAGATCGTGGAGAAGCCGCCCGGTCCCGCCCGGGTGCAGCCCGAGCCGGAGCCGGAGAGCCCGCGGCCGGTGGAGCAACACCTGCCGGCGGAGGCGAAGACCCCCGCGGAGGCGAAGGCGGAGGCCAAGACCGCGGCCGAATCCAGGACGAAGCCCGCCGAGCCGGCGCGCACGGCGGTCGTGCCTCCCGAGCCGGAGCCGGAGGCCCCGAAGCCTCTCCCGCGCAAGATCGTGCTGCCTCCCCGGCCGGTCCCTCCCCGGCGCCCCTCCGCCGGAGCGTCTGTGGGCCCGGCGCCGCCGCGTCCCCCGACATCGGCGCCGCCTTCCCCGCGCACGGGCGCGGCGGCCCGCGCCACCGGGTTCCGCCCGAGCGGACCCGCCCCCTCCGTTTACCATCCCGCGCCCGGCGGACCGGGCGCTCGTCCCGTGGGCGGCGGCCCGCCTCGGCCCGGCCAGCCGGGACGTCCCGGAGGTCCGCCGATCGGCCGCCCGGGCGCTCCTCCCGCCGCCCGCGCCGTTCCCGCGGCCGCGGCGGAGCGCGTCGGCCCCGCCAAGCGGAAGAAAGAGGAGAAGGAGGAGGCCAAGAAGCCCGTCAAGAAGGGGGGGGCGAAGCCCAAGATCACGGTCGCCGACGAAGTCGATCTGCGGGAGTTCGTCGGCGCGTACGAGGAAGACACCTATTCCGACATCACGCTGCCTCTGATCGAGAAGAGCGCCGAGACCGAGGAGGCCGCCGCGCCCAAGCCCGTCTCCAAGTCCGCCCTGCGGCGCGCGGCCAAGGAAACCCGGACTCACGACTCGGGCAAGCTCCTGGAGTTCAAGAAGCCGCTGCCGACCGGCCCGGTTTTCCTCTCCGAGGGAGTCACGGTCAAGGAACTGTCGGAGAAGCTCGGCGTTCTCGCCAAGGACATCGTGCGGCTTCTCATGGGCCGCGGCGTCTTCGCAACGGTCAACCAGGCCCTGGACGCCGAGACCGCGATCCAGCTCGCCAAGGAAGTCGGGGTCGAGGCGGCCGTGGTCTCCTTCGAGGAGGAGCTGGAGCTCTCCCGGGCGGCGCAGGACTCGAAGGAGGGCCACGCGCCCGCCGCTCCGCGCGTTCCGCGGGCGCCGGTGGTCACCGTGATGGGACACGTGGACCACGGAAAGACCTCTCTTCTGGACGCGATCCGCCAGACCAAGGTGGCGGAAGGAGAAGCGGGAGGCATCACGCAGCACATCGGCGCCTACCGCGTCGAGGTCAACGGCAAACCGATCGTCTTTCTCGACACTCCGGGCCACGAGGCCTTCACCTCGATGCGGGCGCGCGGCGCCAGGGCGACCGACATCGTCGTCCTGGTCGTCGCGGCGGACGACGGCGTGATGCCGCAGACGATCGAGGCGATCGACCACGCCCGCGCGGCCAAGGTCCCGATCGTCGTCGCGATCAACAAGATCGACAAGGCCAATGCCAATCCCGACCGGGTCAAGAAGGAGCTGGCCGACCGGGGCGTCCTGCTGGAATCCTGGGGCGGCGACGTGCCCTCGGCCGAGATCTCGGCCCTGAAGAAGCAGGGCATCGATCATCTTCTCGAGCTCCTCCTGATCGTCGCGGACTTGCAGGAGCTGACCGCTCCGCTGGCCGAGGAGGCGCGCGGCGTCGTGCTCGAAGCGCGGCGCAACGCGGGACGCGGCAACGTCGTCACTGTGCTCGTCCAGTCCGGGACCCTCTCGGTCGGCGACGTCTTCTTCGCGGGATCGGTGTTCGGCCGCGTCCGCTCGATGCACGACGATCGGGGCTCGAAAGTCGCGCTGGCCGGCCCGGCGACGCCCGTCGAGGTCACCGGCTTCGACGATCTGCCTCAGGCCGGAGACGCGTTCCAGGTCGTCGAGGACGAGGCGAAGGCGCGCTCGATCGTCTCCTTCCGCCAGCAGAAGGACCGCGACAAGGTCATGGCGGCTTCCTCCAAGCTCTCTCTCGATCAGCTCTTCAGCCGGATCCAGGAGGGGCGGATCAAGGAGCTGCCGCTGATCGTGAAGGCCGACGTGGCGGGCTCCGCCGAGGTGCTGTCGCAGGCGATCCAGGCGCTCTCCAACGAGAAGGTGAAGATCTCGCTGCTCCACGCCGGAGTGGGCGCCATCAACACCAACGACGTGCTGCTCGCCTCCGCCTCAGGAGCGATCATCATCGGCTTCAACGTGCGGCCCGAGAAGAAGGCGGAGGTCGAGGCGGACAAGAACGGCGTCGAGATGCGCCTCCACACGATCATCTACAACGTCACCGACGAGATCAAAGCCGCGATGGAGGGCCTCCTCGAGCCGACGCTGAAGGAGATTCCCCGCGGCCGCGCCGAGGTCCGCAACACGTTCAAGGTGCCCAAGTTCGGCGTCGTCGCGGGCTGCCTCGTCACGGAGGGGTCCATCACCCGCAGCTCGCAGCTGCGCCTGCTGCGCGACAACCGGGTCATCTACGACGGGAAAGTCGGCTCGCTGCGGCGCTTCAAGGACGACGTCTCCGAGGTCAAGCAGGGCTTCGAGTGCGGCATCGGACTCGACCGCTACCAGGACATCAAGGTCGGCGACGTGATCGAGGCCTATCAGGTCGAGAAGGTCGCCGGGGTGATGAACGGCTAGAGGCTGTCAGCTCTCAGCTGTCAGCTCTCAGCTTCGGATCGTCGAATCGGTGTTCTGCCTCGGATTATGGTGATCGCATACGCGCTCTTCGATCTGCACCTGCCGGGCTGCCGCGGCCTGAAAGAGAAGCGCATGATCGTGAAGAGCCTGAAGAGCCGGATCCGTAATGAGTTCGAAGTTTCGGCCGCGGAAGTGGGCGATCAGGACATCCTTCAGCGATCCCAACTCGGCGTCGCCGCCGTCGGACCCGATCAACAGCCTCTCGACGCGCTGCTGCAGGATGTCCTCCGGTTCGTCGAGAACAACCTCGACGGCCAGCTCCTGGATTACAGGAACGAGTTCATCCACGTCGGCTGAGAGCTGATTGCTGACAACTGAAAGCTAATCCTATGAAGAAGGAATCCCGCCGCAGCCAGCGCGTGGCCGATCTCGTGCGCGAGGAGCTCTCGACTCTTCTCCTCCTCGAAGCGCATGACCCGGCCGTCAAGGGAGTCACGGTCACGAGTGTCGAGATGTCGCCGGACCTCCAGTCCGCGCGCGTCTACTTCTCCGTGCTCGGCGGAGAGGAGGAACGGAACCATGCGGCCGAGGGCCTGGCGCGGGCGTCCGGATACCTTCGCCGCGAGGTGGGCCGGCGCTGCGGTCTCCGCTACGCTCCCGAGCTCCATTTCATCGCCGACCTTTCCATCGAGCGCGGGGCGCGCGTGGAGGAGCTGCTCGCCCAGGTTTTGCCGCCCCGGAAAGACGAGCCTTGACCGATTCGCTCAAGCGCGGGTTCCTCTTTCTCATCGACAAACCGGCTGGGCTGACCTCCCACGACGTCGTCGAGCGCGTGCGCAAGGCGACGTCTTTTTCCCGGATCGGGCACAGCGGGACGCTCGACCCGATGGCGACGGGCCTCCTTCTCCTCTGCGCCGGCGGCGCGGCCCGTCTCCAGGGCTTTTTCACGCGCATGGACAAGACCTACGAGGGGGTCATCCGGCTGGGCCGCTCCACCACGACCTACGACCGCGAGGGGGAGACCGTCGGGACCGAGCGCGACGCCAGCCGCATCACTCCGGAGGACATCGAGAGCGCGTCGGCGGCCTTCCGCGGGGAGTTCCTCCAGTCGCCTCCCCCCTATTCGGCCAAGAAAGTGAAGGGACAGAAGTTCTACGAGATGGCGCGGCGGGGAGAGGCCGTTCCGGTCCTTCCCAAGAAGGTCCGCGTCTCGCATCTCGCCTTCGAGCGGGTGGACGAAAAGGGACGGCTCCCCTTTTCGATCTCCTGCTCCTCGGGGACCTACGTGCGCGCGATCGCGAGCGAGCTCGGCCAGATGCTCGGGTCGGGCGCTCACCTGGAGACGCTCCGCCGCACGCGCATCGGGGACTTCGACGTCGGCCGCGCCGTGCCGCTCGAAGTCTTCGAGCGGATGCCGGCCGACGAGCGTCTCCGGCCCCCTCATGCGATCCCGCTCTCGCAAATCGCCTTCCCCTTCGAGCGCCTCCGGCTGGCCTCACTCGAAGCCTGGAAGATTCGCAAGGGGCAGCCCATCCCGTTTCGCGGCCTCTCCGCGAAGGAAGGCGACTGGGTCACGCTCCTCGGGCCCTCCGAGGAAGTCGTCGCCCTGGGACAGGTGACTCCGATGGGGACGGGCAAGGTCAGCCTCGTCAAGCCGAAGATCGTCCTCTCGGAGTAACTCTCGGTCGTGGTCCGCGGCGGGAGCTACGGCTCGTTTTCATGGTAAGCTGCCCGTTTATAGAAAAAGAGTGAGTAGAGACAAGAGTTTGGAGGAGAAAGACAAGTGAGCGTCACCGAGTACCAGACCGAGAAGCCCGGCGTCATCGGGCAGTATCGGGTCCACGAAACCGACACGGGCTCCCCGGAGGTCCAGGTCGCCCTTCTGACCAACCGGATCGCCTACCTGACCGACCACTTCAAGACCAACGCCAAGGACCACCATTCCCGGCGCGGCTTGTTGAAGCTCGTTTCCCGGCGGCGGAGGCTGCTCGACTACCTGAAGGACGAAAGCCCCGAACGCTACGCCCGGTTGATCGAGCGGCTCGGTCTGCGCAAGTAAACCCGCGGCAAGCGAGAGGGGGCGGACCGGCGGCCGCGCGGCCGCGGGTGGCGCCCTGTCCGAATCGCCGCCGCTCGCTGATGAGGAACACACAATGACCCAACACCAGAAATCCATTCCGCTGGGAGCGCTGCCGCTCGAGATCCAGATCGGCAAGCTCGCCAAACAAGCTGACGGCGCCGCGGTCGTCCGCTACGGCGACACCGTCGTCCTGGCCACGGCCGTCTTCGTCAAGGAGCCGAAAGAGAACGTGGACTTCTTCCCGCTCACCGTGGACTACCGCGAGGCCACCTACGCCGCCGGACGCATCCCCGGCGGCTGGTTCAAGCGCGAGGGCCGGCCGACCGAGAAGGAGATCCTGACGTCCCGGCTGATCGACCGTCCCTTCCGGCCCCTCTTCCCCAAGGGTTTCAACCACGAGACGCAGATCATCGCCCTGGTCCTCTCCGCCGACGGGCAGAACGATCCCGACGTGCTGGCTTTGAACGCCGCTTCCGTGGCGTTGACCTGCTCGCTCGTCCCCTTCTATTCGCCCGTGGGCGCCGTGCGCGTCGGGCGGCTGGACGGCCAGTTCCTCTTGAACCCGACCAACGCGCAGCGCGAGAAATCCGAAATCGACCTGATCGTGGCCGGGACCGAGGACGCGGTCGTCATGGTGGAGGGCGGCGCCCGGGAAGTCTCCGAGAGGACCCTGATCGACGCTATCTTCTTCGGGCACGAAGCCGTGCGGACGATCGTCGCGGCGCAGAGGGAGCTGCAGCGGCAGGCTGGCTTTTCGGAGAAGCCGGACTGGAAATCGCCGGAGGCCTACCCCGCGGAGGTCTTCGCGCAGGTGCGCTCCCAGTGGGAGGCCCCGATGATGGCCGCCATGACCCTGCCGAACAAGATCGCGTCTTACACGGAGATCAAAGCGGTCAAGAAGGCCGCCGTCTCGGTCGTCCCGGAAGCGGAAGAGGCCAGGAGGCTTCACGTCGCCAGGGCCGCGGACGACCTCGTCAAGGTCCTGACGCGCGAGGCGATCCTGAGCCGCTCCCAGCGTCTCGATGGCCGCCGTTTCGACGAGATCCGCCCGATCACGGCCGAGGTGGGGCTGCTCCCCCGCACGCACGGTTCGGCGCTCTTCACGCGAGGGGAGACCCAGGCCCTCGTCACCGCGACGCTCGGCACCTCCGACGACGCCCAGATCATCGAGGAGTACGAGGGGGAAAGCGAGCACACCTTTCTCCTGCACTACAACTTCCCGCCCTTCTCGGTCGGGGAAGCCAAGTTCCTGCGCGGGCCTTCCCGCCGCGACATCGGCCATGGAAATCTCGCCCGCCGGTCGCTCTCTCCGGTCCTTCCCAACGAGGAGGCGTTCCCCTACACCGTCCGCGTCGTCTCCGACATCCTGGAGTCCAACGGCTCTTCCTCGATGGCCACGGTCTGCGGCGGCACGCTCGCCCTCATGGACGCCGGCGTCCCGATCAAGGCGCCGATCGCCGGCGTGGCGATGGGGCTCGTGTCCGACGGGAACCGCTTCGCGATCCTGACGGACATCGCCGGGCAGGAGGACCACTACGGCGACATGGACTTTAAGGTGGCGGGCTCGCGCGAGGGGATCACGGGCCTGCAGATGGACATCAAGATCAAGGGGCTTCGCCGGGAGATCGTGGAGCAGGCGCTGGAACAGGCCCGCTCCGGACGCCTCCACATCCTGGAGAAGATGTCCTCGGCGCTCGACAGCCCGCGGGCCAACATTTCCCCTTACGCGCCCCGCATCTTCACGATACAGATCCCGCGCGACCGCATCCGCGACGTGATCGGCTCGGGCGGCAAGACGATCCGCTCCATCATCGAGTCCACCGGCTGCAAGATCGACGTGGAGGACTCCGGCAAGGTCTCCATCGCTTCCTCCGACGAGGCCGCGGCCCTGCGCGCGATCGAGATCATCGAGAGTCTCACGCAGGAGCCGGAGATCGGAAAGGTCTACCGCGGCAAGGTGCGCCGGGTCGAGCCCTACGGCGCCTTCGTCGAGATCCTGCCCGGGCAGGACGGCCTCGTGCACATCTCCGAGCTCGCGCCTTACCGCGTCCGGCAGACGACCGACGTCGTGAAGGAGGGGGACGAGGTCACCGTCAAGATCATCGCGGTGGACCCCATGGGCAAGATCAAGCTCTCGCGCAAACAGGCGCTGTCGAAGGAAGAGCTGGAGGCCGAGATGGCCATGGCTCCCGTCGCCACCGGCGAAGACGAGGGCCGCGACGAGTTCCCGCGGGGCACGCGCGGACCGGGCGAGCACCACGCCCATCCCAACCGCGACCGCGGCCCGCGCGGTCCGAGGAAATAGGTTTCAGGTTTCAGGTTTCAGGTTCCAGGTTAAAAGGCGCGGCCGCCGCCGCGCTTTTCGTTTGGGTACGAGTTCCGAGTCCCGAATCCCGAATCTAATACGGCATTTCGTCGTCGCCCAGTCCGATCATGTGACCGATCTCGTGGACGACGGTGTCGCGGATCTCGCGGATCGCCTCTCCGCGCGTGGGACAGCAGCGCAGGATGGGGCCCCGGAAGATCGCGATCTGCGCGGGCAGGTGCGAGACCGCCATGCCGCGATCGAAGTAAGGAACGCCCCGGAAGATCCCGAAGAGCTCGTCCTCGTCGGGGGTGTCGGTCTCTTCGTAGTCCTCCTCGAGCGGCTCCTCCTCGACGACGATCACGATGTTCTCGAGGTACTTACGAAACTCGGCCGGCAGGCCTTCCAGGGCCTCGTCCACGTACTTTTCGAATTCCTGCCGGGAGACGCGGCGCGAGCTCATGGATCGCCTTCGCCCGTCAGCTTTCGGCTCTCGGCTTTTGCGGCAGAAACAAACGATCGAAATTGGCGCTCGTCGCGGCGGCGACGGTCTCCAGGTCCGTTCCTTTCGCCTCGGCGAGCTTCCTCGCCGTCTCGACGACGAAGGCGGGCTCGCACGGCTTGCCGCGATGCGGAACGGGAGCGAGAAAGGGGGAATCCGTCTCGACGAGCATCGCGTCCAGGGGCAATCCCGCGGCGGCCTGCCGGATGTTGTCGGCGGCGCGGAAGGTGATCATTCCGGAAAAGGAGACAAGGTATCCCAGATCCAGCGCGCCCCTTCCGTATTCGGCGCCCTCCGTGAAGGAATGAAAGACGCCCGGCCTCTCCCGCCGCGGCAAGCGCTTCAACATCGCGAGCATCTCGGCGCCGCTCTCCCTGTTGTGGAGGATCGCCGGAAGACCGAGTCTCGCCGCGAGGTCCAGCATCCACTCGAGCACCGCGAGTTGCCTGGCGCGGGGCGAATGGTCGTAATGGAAGTCGAGCCCGACCTCGCCGATCGCGACGACCCTGTCCCGCCGCGCCAGCGCCTCGAGCGCCGCGCCGTCCCGGGCCGGATCGAAGTCCTTCGCCTCGTGCGGATGGATACCGACCGCGGCAAAGACGCCGTCGTGCCGTTGCGCCATCTCGACCGCCGCCGCGGAGTCCTCGAGCGTCGTCCCGGGAACGAGAAACCGCGTCACGCCAGCCGCGCGAGCGCGTTCCAGCATCGCCTCGACGTCGGCCTTCGCCATCTGGAGATGGCAGTGGGAATCCGCAAGGAATGGTGAATCGTGAATAGTGAATAGTGAATTTGAGGAAACCGAATCCTCGTCCTTATTCACAATTCACAACTCACAATTCGCTCACTTGACCCTGCTGCCCGGCGGAACGTCGGAAGCGACCTCGAGGAGGGAGGGCTCGCCTGCCTCCCCCACCGTGGCGGCGAGGACCATGCCATTGGACTCGACGCCCATGAGCGTCGCCGGTTTCAGGTTCGCCACGATGACGACGTTGCGGCCGACGAGCGCCTCGGGCTCGTACCGGACGGCGATCCCGGCCACGATCTGGCGCCGCTCTGCTCCCAGATCCACCTCCATCTTCACGAGCTTCCTGGATTTCGGGACGCGCTCGGCCGCGAGGACCCGGCCCGTCACGAGCCGCACCCTCTGGAACTCTTCGATCCCGATGCGGTTGTCCGAAGGCGGTACGGCCTGCGTCGTCTCGACGGGCGGCGTAACTTCCTTTCCGGGTCCCACTGGCTGGTCCATGGGCATAGCCTCCACTTTCCTCGAAAAACCGGCCTTCGATTCGAAGTACGCGCTCTTGTCGGCGCGCGGGAAGAGAGGGCCGCTCTCCGGCGTGGGAGTCCCCGTCGGGAGGCGCCCCCAGTCCAGATCCTCGAGGCCCGGGTCCCCCGCGGGAAGGCCGAGCGTCGCGAAGATCTTCCGCGATGTGACCGGCATGAAGGGAAAGAGCATGACGGCGCACAGACGCACGCCCTCCGCGGCCGCGTAGAGGATCCTCGACAGGCGGGTGGACAGCCCTTCCTCCTTGCGGACCTTCCAGGGCTCGCGGGCGACGACGTAGCCGTTGATCTGGGTCAGGAAGCGCCAGACGGCCTCGAGCGCCCGGTTGAACGCGAAGTCTTCCATGGCGGCGCGCCACTCCGACCGCGCGACGGAGAGCGCGGACAGGATCTCGTTGGAGTCGCACGCCTTCGGCGGGGTCCCGCCGAAGGACTGGCGCAGGAGCGCCGCCACCCGCGAGACCGTGTTTCCGAGATCGTTGGCGAGGTCGGCGTTGAAACGGCCGAGGAACGCCTCGTCGGAGAAGTGCGCGTCCTGTCCGAAGGTCATCTCTCTCAGCAGGAAGTAGCGCAGCGCGTCCGCGCCGAACTCCTCCACGAGACCGTCCGGCCGCACGACGTTCCCGAGGGACTTGGACATCTTCTTCTCGTCGCGCAGCCACCACCCGTGCGCCCACACCGTCGTCGGAAGCGGAAGACCCGCCGACAGGAGGAAAGCCGGCCAGTAGACGGCATGAAAACGGAGAATGTCCTTGCCGATCAGATGCACGCGGCGTCCCGCCGGGTTCTCCCAGAACTCCCGGTAGAGCCGGTCGTCCCCGGAGCCGAAGCCGAGCGCCGTGACGTAGTTGGTCAGCGCGTCGAGCCAGACGTAGACGACCTGCCCCGGCCGCCCCGGAAACGGGATTCCCCACTTGACCTTCGACCGCGAGACGGAAAGATCGGTCAGCCCTCCGCGCACGAAGGACATGACCTCGGAGCGGCGCGTCTCCGGCCGGACGAACTCCGGATGCCTCTCGTAGTGCTCGAGCAGGGGCGCGGCATATCTCGAGAGGCGGAAGAAGACGTTCTCCTCCGACTCCCACAGGCACGGCGTGCCGTGGACGGGACACCGCTTCTCCTCGTCGAGCTCCTTTTCGGTGTAGAAGGCCTCGCAGCTGGCGCAGTACCACCCCTCGTGGCGGGCCGTGTAGAGGTCGCCGGTCTTCTCGATGCGCGCAACGAGCGTCTCCACGCCGGTCCGGTGCCGCTTCTCCGTCGTGCGGATGAAGTCGTCGTTGGAGATCTCGAACTTCTTCCAGAGATCGTGGTAGCGCGCGACGACCCTGTCCGCGAGCGCGATCGGCGTCATCCCCTGCGCCGCGGCGGCCTTCTCGATGTTCTGCCCGTGCTCGTCGGTGCCGGTCAGGAACCGGGTCTTCTCCCCGATCAGGCGGTGATACCGCGTGGCGGTGTCCGTGACGACCGTCGAGTAGATGTGCCCGATGTGCGGCAGGTCGTTGACGTAGTAAATCGGCGTCGTCGCGTAGAACGTCTTCATCGAGTCGAGGAAGATACCCCAAAGACCGTGGACGGAGGACGGAGGACTCCAGCAGCGACGAGCCGAAGGGCCGATTTCTAGAAATAGCCGAACGAGTCCTCAGTCCCAGGTCCTCAGTCCTCAGTTTTCTCTCGGAACGATCACATCAGTCCCGCCTCCCGGAACGAGACGCAGCCCTCCCTTCCGACGACGATGTGATCGAGGAGCCGCAGCCCGACCGATTCCGCGGCCGCCGCGAGGCGGCGCGTGAACTCGCGGTCTTCGCGCGAGGGGGAGGGATCGCCCGAGGGGTGGTTGTGGTAGAGGATCACGCCCGCCGCATTGGCCAGGAGGGCGCGCTTCAGGATCTCCCGCGGCTCGACGACCGCGCGGTCGAGGGTGCCTCGATAGATCTCCGGGTCGTCCCGCAGGAGGCGGTTGCGGGCGTTCAGATACAGGGCGCCGGTCCTCTCCTGGGTCCCGTCTCCTCGCGCCCGCCGGAGAAAGTCCTTGACGAGCGAGGGCTCATTCAACAAGTCCCGCCCCGAGAGCGACTCCGCGGCCAGCCTCCGGCCGATCTCGAGCGCCGCCTGGATGACCGCACCCCGCGCCTTCTTGACGCCGCGCTCGCGGCGAAGCTCGGACCCCGAGAGTCCCGCCAACCCCGCGAGACCTCCATGCGCCGCCAGGATCCGCCGGGCCGAATCGAGCGCGCTCTCCCCCCGGATCCCCGACCCCAGGAGCAACGCCAGCAATTCCTCCCCCGACAGCGCGGCGGGGCCCAGACGCGCCAGCCTCTCCCTCGGCCGCTCGTCCGAGGGCAGGTCCGATATCCGAAACACGACTCGACTCGATTGTTCCGTCATGATCTTGGCCGGGAGACGACCTGTCGCGGGACCGCGAGGACGCGGTCATAATCTCACGGCGTGGGCGATCTGTCTCGCTCCTTCTTGCGGACGCTTCTCGTGGCGACCGGAGCGCTGTTGCTGGCGGCAGGACTTTTCTGGCCGTGGCTTTCGCGCTACGCGGGGAAGCTGCCGGGGGACATCGTGGTCAAGCGGCCGGGGTTCACGTTTGCGTTTCCCATCGTCACTTGCCTGGTGATCTCGCTCCTGCTCACGCTGCTGCTCTGGATTTTTCGGAGATGAGGCGCAAGTAGAGCGACTCGATCCGGTCGAGGCGGACCTCGGAGGAAAAACCCGTCTTTACGCGCTCGCGGCCCGCGCGGGCGAGCCTGGCGGCGAGCGGAGCGTCCGCCAGGAGACGGCGAATCGCTGCCGCCAGGGCGGGCGGATCGCGCGGGGGGACGAGGAGGCCGGATTCGCCGTCCACGACGAGCTCCGGGTTGCCGCCGGCGGCGCTGGCGATGACGGGGACGCCCAGGGCCATTGCTTCGCGCAGCGTGCCGGTGATGCCGAGACCCTCGTAGGAGAGGTCCGCGACGATCTCGGCCGCGGAGAGGACGTCCGGCATGTCGGCGCGGAAGCCGACCGGGAAAATCCGGTCTTCGATCCCCTTCCCGCGAGCGAAGGCGGAGACCTCGGCCTTCTTCGCGTCGTCCTCGCAGGCGACGATCGCGGTCTTGAGCTTCGGGAATTCCACGGCCAGCAAACCGGCCGCGGCGATCAAGTCCTTCCATCCCTTCCATTCGCGGGCGCCCACCTGCACGAGGAGCCTCTCGTCGGACGCGACACCCCACTCGCGCCGGATCCGATCGCGGTCGGCCCTGGCCGGATCGAAGCGGGAGAGGTCCACGCCGGCGTAGATCACGTTGACCTTCTCCGGCGGGAGCTTCCCCGAGGCCACGATCACCTTCTTGATGTCCTCGCAGACGGTGACGACGGCGTCCATCCGCACGTGGAACTTGATGCGGTTCAACGCGTCGAGCGGGA
Organism: uncultured Acidobacteriota bacterium; assembly: GCA_963837495.1. GTDB lineage: Bacteria > Acidobacteriota > Thermoanaerobaculia > UBA5066 > Gp7-AA6 > JAWOLE01. The sequence continues at coordinate 1,002,039 of CAWINF010000003.1, forward strand.
AGGAGACCCCGCGGTTGACGACGATCACGGGACGCCGCCGGGCGAAGCAGGTCGCAAACAGGGCGACGGAGTGCGCGATCCCCTTGTGAACGTGGACGACGTCCACCGCGCGCTCGTCGATGACGCTCGCCAGACGGCGCGCGCTGCCGAGATCGAACTCGTGCTTGAGCGGCAGGGGGATGAAGTCGAGACCCTCGCGCCTCGCCGCCTCGGGCACGTCGCCTTCCGGCCGCGAGACGATCGCCACCCGATGCCCGCGCCCCGCGAGCCCCCGCGCGAGCTGGAACATCTGCACGACGCTCCCCGTGGAAAACAGTCCCTTCTCCAGGATCTGGAGAATGGACAGAGATTTCATCGGGCCTTCTCAATCGCCGTCGGGCCAATCGCGCGTCGCCGGGTCGGGGACGAGGACGACCTTGCCGTGATGATCTCCCTTTTCCAGGCGCTCGTAGGCTGCCGCGGCGCGGGAAAAGGCGAACGTGCTGTCGATGCGAGGCGTGAGCTTGCCGGCCTCGACCGCGGAAAGCATCGCGCGGAACTCGCGGTCGTTGGCCATCGTGGCGCCCAGGATCGAGAGCTGATTCCAGAAAACGAGGCGCAGCTCCTCCTTCGGGTTCGGGCCGGTCGTGGCGCCGCAGGTGACGATGCGGCCCCCCTTCGCGGCGCATTTCAAGGACGTCATCCAGGTCTTGTCGCCGACGGAGTCGATCACGACGTCCACGCCGCGCTTGCCGGTCAACCCGCGGATCTCCCGGGCGACGTCCTGCTTGACGTAGTCGATGACGACCTCGGCGCCGGCCTGCGCCAGCCGGCGGGCCTTCTCCTCGCCCGAGGTCGTCGCAAAGACGCGCGCTCCGACGAGCCTGGCGATCTCGAGCGCCGCGCCTCCGGCCCCGCCCCCGGCCCCGTGGATCAGGACCGTCTGCCCCGGCCGGACGTCGCCGCGCGTGACGATCATTCGCCAGGCGGTCTGGTAAACGAGGGGAAACGCCGCGGCCTCTTCGAAGGAGAGCCTCGCCGGCATCGGGAAGACGTTTCGCGCGGGAACGACGACCGCCTCCGCGAACGTGCCGGGCACGTGCTCCCCCAGGATCTGGAACCGCACGCACAGGCTCTGCTCTCCGGAGCGGCAGAATTCGCACTCGTTGCAGTAGAGGCCCGGCTGGAGAATCACCCGGTCGCCCGCCGACAAGCCCCCGACCCCCGCTCCCAAAGCATCCACGACTCCCGCCCCATCCGCTCCCGGGATCTGAGGCAGCGGAACTCCGGGAAGGCCGTCGCGGACGAAGATGTCCAGATGGTTCATGGCCGCGGCGCGGACCGAGACGCGGACCTCTCCCTCGCGCGGCTCCGGCGTTTCCCGGTCGCCGTACTCGAGGACCTCGTTACCGCCGTGCTTCCGGAAGAAAACGGCTTTCATTCAACCGCGAGCCGCCGGCTCTTCTCGATCGCTTCGATGGGCATCGGGCGGCCGAGCAAGAAACCCTGGCCGTAGGGGACGCGCAGGGCGCGGAGCGTCCTCAACTCCTCCCGATTCTCAATGCCTTCGGCGATGACCTGTGTCTTCATCTTCCGAGAGAAGGAGAGCAGCGCGTCGAGCAGGTCCTGCTTGGTCGGGTGACTGTCGATTCCGCGAACGAAGACGGTATCGAACTTCAGATAATCCGGGGCGATATCGGCGAGCGACGCCAGGCTGCTGTAGCCGGTGCCGACGTCGTCCACGGCGATGTGAAATCCCTGCTGGCGGAACCGTGCCAGCACCTCGCGGAAGAGCTCCTGGTAGACGACGTACGTGCGCTCGGTGATCTCGAGCACGATCTGGTCGGGGGACAGCCCGCAACGGGCGACAAGGTCGAGAAAGAGCGGACCCAGGAAGTCCGGGTCGGAGACGGCGGCGGGCGAGAGGTTCAGGAAGATCTTGCAGCCCTTCGCGGCCGTCGAGGCGGCCTCGAGCGACTGCTCGCGGCAGATGCGCTCCAGCGGCAGAAGCATCTCGGTCCGCTCGGCCAGCGAGAAGAGGATCTCGCCGCTCTCGATCTCGCTCCCGCGCGGGCCGCGGGTCAGCGCCTCCAGACCGATCATCTCGTTGGTTTCGAGATCGAAGACGGGCTGGAAGACCGGGAAAAAATCACGGCGGGTGATCGCGTCGTGCAGCAGCTCGGCTCCCTGGATCTCGGCCCGCACGGTCTTGCGCGTGATCTGATCGCGGGCCTCCTGCAGGCCGCGGTAGAGCAGGCGCTCGACCCGATACTTCGAATCGAAGGGAATGCGAGCGGATCCGACGAAGGAGCGGAACCGTCCCTTCAGGTCCGCCTTCGCTGCCAGGTACCCGCGGATCAACTGGTCGAGCTCTCCCGCCTTCTGTTCGAGCGCCCCGGGGTTCTCGACCAGGCCCGCTCCGGGCTCCACGAAAAGGAGGATCTCGTCGGAGCGAACGTGCGGGACGCAGAAGGTGCCGGCCGGGATCAGCCCGTCGGACTGGAACGCCTTCAATCTCCTCACGAAGTCGAGCAGAAGGTCGTCGTAGGCCTCCCAACCCCAGACCTGCTCGATCCGTCCGTCCGAGCCCAGCCGGAAGACGAGCACCGCGAGCGAGCCGAGTCCCCGGAGCTGCTGGCCGAGATCGTCCGTCAACGCGCCGATGGTCGCCAGGCCTGTGTCCTGATCGTGCAGGCGCGACCGCTCCTTCTGCCAGCGGCCGCGCAGCGCGTAGAGCTCGTTTCCCTTCCGGGTTGGCGTCACTGCGAAAAGAGTAGCACTTCATCCCGGTCCCGGGCACGGACCGCGGGCCGCCCCGCCGGCGGGTTCGGGCGCGGCCCCCGCCCCGGAGAGGGTGCGGACGCCTACGGGTTGACCTTGATCTTCCCCTTCATGCCCAGGTCGTCGTGAAGCGCGCAGATGTAGTTGTAGGTCCCCGCGTGCGTGAAGGTCACCCGGAAGCGCGTGACGCCGAGAGGCGCCTGCGCGAGGCCCAGCCGCTCCTGCGGCGCCGCGACGATGAATCCGGAGTGGACGTTGTCCGCCGTGGAATTGATGGTCGCATGGCGGGCTCCGTCCGGATCCAGGGTCACGTTGGGGGAAGGAGGACCCGGGTCCCCGGGCTCCGTTCCGAAAGTGATCGTGTGAGGCGTCACCGGGTCCTGATTCGTCCATTCCACGGTGTCCCCGACGTGGATGATCTTCGTTTCTTCGTCGAAGCGCATGAGAGACGCGGTGTGAGATCCGCCGGCGCTGGCGACGACCTCCCCGGTGCCCGCGAAGATCTCGCTGCTGCCGTGGTGATGGGAGTGCTCCAGGTCCGAGAGCAGGTCGACCGCTCCGTTGCTCGCCTGCTTGTCATAGAACCTCTGGTCGTGCGGAAGCGGGGCCAGGGGTTCGAGAACGTGGATCGTACCGGTCATGTTCTCGTGGACCAGGCAGACCAGCTTGTAGTTGCCGGGGGTCGGGAAGGTCACCGTGAACGTGTCTCCCTTCGTCAGAGGAGGAGTCGTCAGGCACGTCGAGCCGTCGAAGACTCCCGATCCGACCGTGAAGCCCGGGCACCCATCTCCGAAGAAGGGACGCACCTGCCCGTCGGTTAGGAACGTCACGGTGTGAATCTCGTTCACCTTGAACGTCCAGGTGATGCTGTCGCCGGAATGGATCCAAATCTCGTTGGGGAGAAACGCCAGCGCCTGCTTTCCCTGGTCTGCCCTGTCGGCCCCGACGACGGCTTTCCACTGGGCCTGGAGCGCGCGCGGAGTGATCAGGAACGCCAGCGCCAGCGCGCCGCAGAAAACCGCCGAAGTCCGAAACGAACTGGAAAGCTTCATCGTTCACCTCCTGGCCCGGCATTCGATATCGCGAAAAACAGTTTGTCAATCGGGTCGGCAGGCTCTCCGCCGCGATCCGCGCCGCAGGACTACGACTTTAGTCTGAGGCGACGAAACGTCAGGCGGAGCGCAGGCGCTGGATCGCCTCGTCGGTGCCGAGGACGATCAGGACGTCGCCGGATTCGAATCGGTCGTCGGGGCCGGGCACGAAGCGGCGCTCGAGTCCCTCGCGGGTCCGTCTCTTGACCGCCAGGACGGAGACGCCGAACCGGCTCCGGATCCCCGACTCCGACACGGTGCGTCCCGCCAGGCCTGCGGGCGCGTCCACCTCGATCATGCGGTGTTTTTCGGGCAGCTCGAAGTAGTCCATCTCGCCCTGCCCTTCCTCCTCGGAGAAGGTGCGCACGCGGGCGACCAGGCGGCTCCTCTGGAGGACCTCCCGGTCGATGGCCCCGAGCAGATCCCGCCGCGTGACGATGCCGAGGAACCGCCTCGCCTCGGGCGAGTCCACGACAGGCAGATGCCCGAGGTCGCGGAACCAGAGCTTCTCGTTGACGCTCGTCAGGGACTCCGACGGCGTCACGCACGGGATCTCCGTCACGAGGTCCTCGGCGATCACCAGGCCTCCCAGTTCCTTGTCGCGGAAAGTCTCCTTGATGTCGTGCAGATCCACGACGCCCAGGAGCCTGCCTTCCTCGTCCCCGACGTAGAGGTACAGGTTGCGCGTCGTCAGGAACATCTTGACGATCTCGGAGAGCGGCGTCTGGCGCGGGATCAGCCGGACGTCGGTGCGCATGATGTCGGAGACTTTCAGGGTCGAGACCACCGTCGCCTCGGGCGTGCTCTCCCAGACGATGCCGGCCGAGCGAAGGCCCGAGATGTAGATCGAATCCTTCTCGAAGATCCGGGCCGACAGAGCCGCGATCACCGAGACGACCATCATCGGCAGCAGCACCTCGGTGTTCTGGGTGAGCTCGAAGATCATGATGATCGCCAGGAGCGGCGCCCGCGTCAGCCCCGCCAGGAGTCCTCCCATCCCCAGGAGCGCGTACCCGCCGATCGGCGCCTCGAGGCCCGGAATGGCGAGCTGGCAGACCCTGGCGACGGCCCCTCCCAGTGTCGCGCCGACCAGGAGCGTCGGGGTGAACACGCCGCCGACGCCGCCGGATCCGATCGTGGCCGACGTCGCGACGATCTTCCCGACGAAGAGCAGGACGAGAAAGAGGAGCGTCGGGTTTCCGCGCAGGATCCGATTGGTCCCCTCGAAGCCGTTACCCCACACCTCGGGCAGGAAGATCCCGATGGCCCCGACGATCGCGCCGCCCGCCGCCATCGCCAGGGGCCGCCGGATCCCGATCCGGTCGAACAGCTTGCGGCTGCGGCGCAGCGATCTCGTGAAGAGCGCCGAAGAGGGCCCCGACAGCAGGCCGATCACGGCAAACGGCAGGAACTCGACGATCGACTCGAGATGGAAGGGAGCGACGTGGTAGACGGGCTCGTCCCCCAGGAGAAGCCTCACGACCAGCGTCGAGGTCACGGCCGAGACCACCGCCGGACCGAAGAGCCTCATGGCGAAGGAGCCGACGACGACCTCGAGCACGAAAAGCGTCGCGGCGATCGGCGTGTTGTAGGCGCCGGCCACGCCGGCCGCCATGCCGCAGGCCGTCAGGATCCGCACGCGCTCGGGCGAGACCTTGAGCCGACGCGAGAGCGAGGAGGCCAGCGCCGCGCCGATCTGAATGATGGGGCCCTCCCGCCCTTCCGAGCCGCCCGTCGAGATGACCGCGAGCGAGGAGGCGACGCGCCCGATCGCCGGGCGCAAGCGCACAGGTCGGCGCGCGAGCGAGACGGCCTCGATCATCTGCGAAATGCCGTGAGTCGTCCCCTTCTCCCTCCAGAGCCGGACGAGCAGCAGCCCGCCGACGAATCCGCCGGCCGCCGGCAGGAACACCCGCAGCGGAGCCGGGAGAGACTCGGCGCCGCTGACGATATCGGTCGCCTCGAGAAGCAAGTGCGTCAGCCGGGCGGTCAGGAACCGGAAGACGACCGCGCCCAGGGCTCCCAGCACTCCCGCCAGCGCCGCCAGCAGGAGGAACTGCGTATTGGGGTCCCGCCAGAAAAAGCCCCCGAAGCGGCGGGACGGGGCGATCGGCTCGACTTGCTCGACGGGCTCCGGGGCGCTCATGCGCGGGCGGACGAAACGGACATGAAGGCAGTATAGCCAGATGGGGTTCCGCATTTGGAGCCGGAGGACCCGTGAAGCGGGAAGCTCATCGGGGGGATGGAACCGGTCGGCGCCAGAGGCCGGCGTATCATTCCCTGCCTAAACCAAGAGGACATCGTCATGAGATCTGACCGCGCCGCACGCCGGAAGTTGATCCTGTTTTCGACCGCCGCGCTCCCCCTGCTGGTCTCGGTTTCGCCACGCGGCTCCGGGCAGACCGTTCCCGCGGCTCCTGCCGCCTCCGGCCTTCTCTTCCAGGGGCCGGCACCCGGCATCGGGGAAACCGCGGCGACGGTATCCCTCTCGGCCGTCCCGCAGGCCGCGCGGGAATCTTCCATTGGCGCTCCCGTGGAATCCTCCCGCGAGCACGAGATCCCGCGAGTCAAGAACCCGCCGCATCTGCCTCCCCCTCTCGCGCCTGCCGGATCCAACGAGGTCGAAGACGGCTCGCGGGCCCTTTCGAGGAACGGGCCTCGCCCATTCCAGGCCTCGGCGGCCACGAGCCCGATCGTGTCGTTCCCGGGCCCGGATTACACGGGCAAGTTACCGCCGGATCCGATCCTGGCGGTGGGGCCCAACCACGTGGTCGCGGCAGTCAACTCGAAGTTCGGAATCTTCTCGAAATCGGGATCCCTCCTCTACCAGACGCAGGCGAACTCCTGGTTCGACAACGTGCTTCCCAACATCGCCTCGATCGGAGGCGCCTTCGATCCCAAGGTGATCTACGACGCGGCGGCGGGGCGCTGGATCCTGGTGTACCTGGCGACCGACGACAAGACGGAATCGTGGGTCCTGCTCTCCGTCTCCAACGGCCCCGACCCCACGGGCAACTGGTGCAACATCCCGCTGCACGGGGACCGCAACGGCAATACCTTCTCCGGCAACTGGTCCGACTACGAAGGCGTGGGGCTCGACGATCAGGCGGTGTACATCACGACAAACCAGTTCCAGCTCACTCCCACAGCCGACGGCGGGTTCCAGTACTCGAGGCTCCGCATCATTCCCAAGTCGCAGCTCTACGGGGCGTGCGTCTCCCCCTCCTACTTCGACTTCTGGGACCTGAGGGACCCGGTGAGCACGACCGAGCGGCCTTTTACTTTGAGACCCGCTCTGACCTTCGGCGCGGCCGGAGTCGAGTATCTGGTCAACAACAGCCCCTTCGAAACGAGCACGTACTTCACGCTCTGGTCCCTCACCAACCCGTCGAGCGGGCAGCCGACGCTGACGGCGCAGAACGTTCCGGTCACGGCTTCGACGGCGCCGCCCAACGCGGACCAGCAGGATGGAACGGGCGGAACCCCGGGATGCCCGGCGCCCTGCCTGATCGACACCGGCGACGGGCGGCTGCTCGACCTCGTTTACCGCAACGGGTCTCTCTGGACCTCGCACGCCGTCGCGGGCGGCACCAACGACGACTATTCGAGAGTCCGCTACGTCCGTATCGGCGTCGGCGGCAGCGCGCCGGCGGTCCTGGAGGACGTTTCCTTCGGCCTGGACGGCTGCTGGTACTACTACCCGGCTGTCGCGCCGGATCAGAATGGCAACCTCGGGATGGTCTTCACCCGAAGCTGCACCGACGAATACGCCGGCGTCCGCTACACCGGCCGCGCGACCACGGACACCACCCTGCAAGGGAGTTCGCTCCTCAAAAGCGGCGAAACGAACTACGTCAACCCGGCTTCGGGAAAGAACCGCTGGGGCGATTACAGCGGCGCGGTGGTTGACCCGGCCGATCCCTCGAAGCTCTGGCTCTTCGGAGAGTACGCCGCCGGCACCGTCAATCACTGGGGAACATGGGCCGGGCAGGTCGCCATCACGGGCGCTCCAGCCCCAACACCGACTCCGGTGCCCACGCGGCCGACGCCGGGCCGGGGAACGCGAACGGTCAGATTCCGATGAGGGCCGAGCCCGGTCTTATCGCGGAATTTGGCGGCGGTGCAGGGATTGAAGCCCGCGAGGGCTCGCCGACGCTGCCAGCGAACAGCAACCCGTCTGGCTTTTCCTGGCGCCTTTTGCAGTTTCGCAGACACACATCATGAGAGCCGATTCCCTTCAACTTGAAATTGGGGTGGGCCGGGGCGAGCGGTGAGAGGCGACGAGGCCGCGCGGACCGAACCACCTGCCCCCTTGCACCCGTACGAAAACTGTACCAAAGTACAGTAGCGCACTCGGCGCCGACACTCGATAATTTACGCTCCAGTCACAAGATTCCTTCTACGCACGAGGCAGGAGGGCTTGCCATGCCATCTCGGTTCCGGTGGACCATCGTCGCGCTCATCGTCCTGATTTTTTCCGCCGTGGTCTGGGTGCCTTTGAGCAGGGCCCAGGTTGCCAGGATGTCCAAAGGGACGGCGGGCCCGACCGCCCTTCGCCCTCACGTCGCGTCATTTCAGCTCGCGTCATGCACTGCTTCAACCTTGCCTGCCATCCGGGCGTTGTTGTCGGCCGGCCAGGCGACGGGGACGGCCGCCGCCGGAGCCACGGCCGGCGGGTCACGCGATGCAGACACGCTGAGCGTTACCAGTCCAGCGGCGGCAGGTGACCCGACATGTCAGTTTTCTCAAGCCTTTACTGGCCCCTGGAGCAATGCAGGCCGAATCCTCTACGAAGCAATGGCCCTCGACGGCCAGGGGAACATCATCGTCGCAGGCACCTTTTCTGGACGGCAGAACTTCGGCGGAGGTGACATCGTCTCCCATGGAGGCGCAGATATCTTCATCGCCAAGTATTCCTCCAACGGCACCCATCTGTGGTCCCAGGGTATCGGCGGGGCGGGCAGTGATTGGGCAAAGGCAGTTGCTGTAGACGCCACCGGAAATATCTTCATTACGAGCTGGTCGGGGAGTGGAGCGGTTGATTTTGGCGGTGGCCCGATTAGCATCATATCTGGTTACCTGGCCAAATACTCTCCCGATGGTGCCTATCGGTGGGCCCGGAGCCTGGCGACAAACGTCAGCGACGGGACGGCCCTTCAGACGGACTCATATGACAACATCATCGTCAGCGGTACCTTCGTGGGCCCTTGTGATTTCGGCGGCGGCGCCATTCTCAGCGTCGCGAGCGGCGATGCGTTCCTGGCGGAATACTCTCCCGCGGGTGCCTATCTCTGGGCTTTTCGCGCCGGCGGCAGCACGGCATACGGGACTTTCGTCTCCCGGGTCGCCGTCGATCATTCGGGCGATCTCGTGATGACCGGCTACACGACGGGTGCCGGTGACATGGGAGGCGTGAGCTTTCCGGGCTTCGGAGGAACCGATATTTTCCTCACGAAATACTCGGCAGCAGGCTCTCCACGCTGGTCACTCAACCTCGGGGGAGGAGGCGCGGATCGTGGTAAGGGTGTAGCAATAGATAGCCTTAACAACATCGTCATGACGGGTGTCATTGGAAGCAACATCTTCCTGAATAAATACTCTCCCTCAGGAAGCTCACAATGGTCAGAGAACTTTCCAACGGTTATCGCGTCAATGGAAAACGGTAACGGCGTGGCAATAGACAGTGGAGACAATATTGTCATCACAGGAGCGGTGATTGGGGATATCAACCTCGGTGGAGGGACATTGCCAATGTCCCCGGGGGATGGCAACAACAATACCTATATAGCGGAGTATGCGAGCACCGGCTCGCATGTCTGGTCAAGGCGGTTTGCCAATCTGATTCCAGCGAACTCCTCCGGGTTCAACAGCGGCAAGGACATCGGAACCGACAGCGGTGGAAATGTAATCGCCTTCGGGGAATTCTCAGATTCAATCGATCTTGGCGCCGGCGTGCTCACAAACACAGGATTGTGCGGCGGGGCCTGCGGCTATGGCGGCTACCTCGCAAAGTTTGGATTATCCACAACACGCACCCCGACACCGGTGCCGCCCACCGCAACGAGGACACCGACCAGCACGCCCACCCAGGCGGCGAGCACGCCCACGCCCACGCGGACGCCGACGGCCCCGCCGACGGCGACGCGGACGAACACGCCTCCCCCGCCGACAGGTACGCCGACTCAGGCGGCGACGAGCACGCCCACGCGGACGCCGACGATCCCGCCGACGGCGACGCGGACGAACACGCCTCCCCCGCCGACAAGTACGCCGACTCAGGCGGCGACGAGCACGCCCACGCCCACACGGACTCCAACGATCCCGCCGACCTCGACGCCGATTGGGAAGCTGACGAACACGCCTCCCCCGCCGACAAGTACGCCGACTCAGGCGGCGACGAGCACACCCACGAGGACGCCCACGAGGACACCCACGAGGACACCCACAGGGATGCCCACACTCACGCCGACCTCGACGAGTACGCCTACGGGGTCCAAGACTCCGAGGCCGACCAAGACGCCCAGGCATACCAGGGTGGTGTTGGGCGCAGGCACCGCCCCGTGAGCAACGATCAGGCCTCAGGCCGCCGTGCGTTCGGCGTCGTCTTCAAGTGGCTGCGGCCGGCATTCCAGCCCAGAGCGCGCGCCTTGAGTACCTGGTCCGCTCACCGGGAGGGCGGCACATGGTTGCGCGATCGGGCCAGCGAGGGCCCGTCGTCGATGGAAGACTAAACCCGCGAGTTTTCCAGGGAATTTGGTGGCGGTGCAGGGATTTGAACCCCGGACACAGCGGATATGAGCCGCTTGCTCTGACCAACTGAGCTACACCGCCGCAGCGGGACGCGTGATCTTAGGCGGCGCGGGAAGCCCCGTCAAGGCGAGGCCGCCCTTGGCGAAGGCGACGAGAGCAGATCCTTCGCTGCGCTCAGGATGACAGGGGGGACTGCGAGGACTGGATCAGCGTACGATGAGGCGATGGATGCCGTCCTCGCCGCTCTGAAAGAGGCCGCCGAGAGCGGGCTGATGCCGCCGGGGGCCTCGCATCTGCTGGCCGTGTCGGGAGGAGCCGACTCGATGGCGCTTCTCCACGGCGCGGCGGAAAGCGCCCGCGCGGCCGGATGGAAGCTCTCCGTCGCTCACGTGCACCACGGCTGGAGGGGGAGGGAGGCGGACCGCGACCTCGCTTTCGTGCGCGAGCACGCGCGGCGGCTCGGGCTCCCCTTCTTCTTCCGGCGGCGCGACGCCCGGAAGGAGGCGAGGGCTCTCGGGCTCTCACCGGAAGCCGGCGCCCGCCACGCGCGTTATGCGGCGCTCGCCGAGATGGCCGCGGAAGCGCGCGCGGAGCGGACCGCGACCGCCCACCAGCGGGAGGACCGGCTGGAGACCTACCTGCTCGCGAAGGAGCGTCGGGCGGGACTCTCGGGTCTCGCCGGCGTCCAACGCTGGCGAGCCGATGGGGTCGTCCGCCCGATGCTGGAGGTGTCCCGCCGGGAGATCCTCGACTTCTTGATTTCGCGGGGAATCGGCCATCGCCGCGACTCCTCCAACGGGAACCTGCGCCTCTCTCGAAACCGTGTCCGGCGCGACCTTGCCAGGCTCCTCGCCAGGCGCGGGGAAGAGGCGCTCGTCAGGATGACGGGCGAATTGGCGCGCCTCTCGCGCGAACGGGACGCCCTGGAGCAACGGTTCGCGCAGGAGATCCAGCCTCGCATCTTTCGCGGGCCGGGAGCGATCCTCGCCGACGCGGCGAGTCTGGAAGACTGCGATTTGCCTCTCCTGAGGCGGGCGGTCGAGGAAACCGCGCGGCCTTTCGCCCGGCCGGGCCGGGCGCCGCTGACCGGACGCGAGCGCGAGCAGATCGCCCTCCGCCTTCTGGAGGGGTCGGACTTCCGATTCGAGGCCGGCCGACGGATCCGCTTCGAGAGACGCGGGCCGATCCTGCGCGTTCATGCCTTGCCCTCGCCGGGCAATAATCCCGGGACGAGGTCGGTTAAACTGGTGCCGGGATCCGTTGTCCCTGAACCGCTGTCCCGTAAGGAGTCTATCGGTTGAACGCCACGATCAAGAACCTGCTGCTCTGGATGGTCATCCTGGTCCTGATCATCCTCGCCTGGAACGTCTTCAAGACCGGCGCGACGGCGGTCGAGGAGATCAGCTTCTCGCGATTCCTGACGCAGGTCTCTCAAGGGCACGTCCAGAAAGTCACGATCCGCGGAGAGGAGATCCGCGGGACCTTCGCGCCCTCCTCGGGCAAGCGCGACGCGGCCTTCAAGACCTACGCGCCCAACTATCCCAAGCTCGTCGAGGACCTTCAGGCCAAGGGGGTCGAGATCGAGGCCACGCCGATCAAGGACTCTTCCCTCGTCTCGGCGCTGGTGATGTACGGGCCGCTGATCCTCCTCGTCGCGATCTGGTTCGTCATCATGCGTCAGATGCAGGCGGGAGGAAACAAGGCTCTCTCCTTCGGTAAGTCGCGGGCGAAGCTCCTGACGCCCACCCAGAAGAAAGTCACCTTCAAGGACGTGGCGGGGGTCGAAGAGGCCAAGGTCGAGCTGCAGGAGATCATCGAGTTCCTGAAGGACCCCCAGAAGTTCCAGAAGCTCGGCGGCAAGATCCCCAAGGGCGTTCTGCTGATGGGTCCTCCCGGAACGGGCAAGACCCTTCTGGCCCGCTCCGTCGCGGGCGAGGCCAACGTCCCCTTCTTCACGATCTCCGGCTCGGATTTCGTCGAGATGTTCGTGGGCGTGGGCGCCTCGCGCGTGCGCGACCTCTTCGAGCAGGGGAAGAAGAACGCCCCATGCCTGACGGGCGACGCCCGTGTGACACTCGATAGCGGCCAAAGCGTCACGATCCAAGAAATGTTCGAAAAGAAGATGGTCGGCCTCGAGGTGCCGGCAATGGATTCCGAGTTCGGGCTCGCCCGAGCGCGCATCGTCGGGATCACGCGCAAGCGCTCGCCCGATGTCCGCCGCGTGCGGACGATGCACGGCGAGATCCGGGCCACCGGCAACCACCTCTTTCCGGTCCTCCGGGATGGACGGGTTGCCTGGACGCGTGCCGACGCTCTGACACGGGGCGACTTCGTCGCGATGCCGCGGCGCGTGCCGACGTCGGCGTCGGCTCCCCGTCCCAGAGATCTTCTTCCCCCGGACACGAGGGTGTACCTGGAGAGCCTCGCCGGAAGAGGGCGGCGCAAGGAGTTCGTGCGCCTCGCCGAGATGGAGGAAAGAGAGGAGTCTCAGGCTCTCCGTTTCGCCCGCGGACGGGGCGGCTGGATGGATGCGCGATTGCCGAAGGTTCCGGCCGCGGTCAGCGAAGACCTCATGTATCTGGTCGGGTTAATCGAGTCGGACGGATCCTGGAAGCCCGACCGCAGCATCCCGTTCGTGAACACGTGCCGGAAGCTGCACGAGCGTGTCGCGGCGATCGTCGAAAAGGAGTTCGGCATCATCGCGCGGCGCACGCTCCTGCGCCGCGCGGCCGGCGGCGAGGACGTCGACCTCGAGCAAACAACAATCCACGGCAAGCTCGTCAAATGCATCCTCCGCGGACTCAACGACCATGTTCTGGAGATGCCGCGGCCTTTGATCGCCGCCTATCTGCGCGGAGTCTTCGACGGCGACGGCTGCGTCCGGCCGGACAAGGTCACCATCAGCGCCTGGAACGCCGAAGCCAACCGGCGGCTTCGCGACGCGCTCCATCGGATCGGCATCGTCCCCTACGATAGCGGCACGCCCGGCAACATCGAGGTCACGGGGAAGGAAGACGTCGCCCGATTCGCCGAGATCGTCGGCGCCGAACATCCGGAGAAGGCGGCCCGCCTGAGCACGCTCGCCTGCGAAGGGCGAACGGCCTCCCGGTCGGATGGGATCCCGGTCGGATCGTTGCTCAAGGAAGCGCGGCAGGCGTGCGGGATGGGCCAGCGCTCCTTCCGCCGGCCTCATTACGTCAGCGCCTACGAGAGGAGCGACGTTTCTCCGCCGCGGAGCCGTCTCGAAGGGCTCGTCGAGGAGATGGAGAGCCACTGCGAGGCTGCCGGACTCGAGAAACCGCCGCAACTTCAGAGTCTCCGCCGTCTGGTTGATGGCGATATCCGGTTCACCCGTGTGCTCGCAGTCGAGCCCGAGGCAGGCGAGGACTTCGTTTACGATCTGTGTCTCGACAAGCATCACAACTTCGTGGCCAACGGCCTCTTCGTCCACAACTGCATCGTCTTCATCGACGAGATCGACGCCGTCGGGAGGCACCGCGGGGCGGGCCTGGGCGGCGGGCACGACGAGCGCGAGCAGACCTTGAACGCGCTGCTTGTCGAGATGGACGGGTTCGACACGAACGAGGGAGTGATCCTGGTCGCCGCGACGAACCGTCCGGACGTGCTCGACCCGGCGCTTCTTCGCCCCGGGCGCTTCGACCGGCGCGTCGTCGTGGACCGTCCCGACCTGCGGGGCCGCGAGCAGATCCTGAAGGTCCACACGCGCCAGACCCCGCTCTCCGAAAACGTGGACCTCTCGGTCATCGCGCGTGGCACGCCCGGCTTCTCGGGCGCCGACCTCGCGAACCTCGTCAACGAGGCGGCGTTGAACGCGGCGCGGTTCAACAAGAAGAAAGTCGAGATGATCGACTTCGAGTACGCAAAAGACAAGGTCATGATGGGACCCGAGAGGAAATCCATGATCATGACCGAAGAGGAGAAGAAGAACACGGCGTACCACGAGGGGGGCCACGCGCTCGTGGCGGCGCTCCTGCCCGACGCCGATCCTCTCCACAAGGTCACGATCATCCCGCGCGGGCGGGCCCTGGGCGTCACGATGCAGCTTCCCACCGAGGACAAGTACTCGCACACGAAGGAGTACCTCGACGCGACGATCACCGTCATGATGGGAGGCCGCATCGCGGAGGAGAAGTTCCTGGGCCACATGACGACCGGCGCCGGCAACGACCTCGAGAAGGCGACGGATCTGGCCCGCAAGATGGTCTGCGAGTGGGGCATGAGCGAGATGGGGCCCCTGACCTTCGGCAAGGTGGATGGAGAGATCTTCCTCGGCCGCGACTTCGGCCGCACGCAGGACTACTCGGAGCAGACGGCCAACCAGATCGATTCCGAGGTCAAGAAGATCGTGACCAGCGCCTACGACCGGGCGACCAGAATCATCGAGTCCAACGAGAAGGTCATGCACCGGCTGGCGCGCACCCTTCTGGAAAAGGAAGTCCTGGACGGCGAGGAGGTCCTTCAGATCATCGCGGAGGAGAACGGCGTCGACGTCTCGAAGCTCCGCAAGTCGGGCCCGCCGAAGCCGCCGATCCTTCCCGGCACGCCCGAAGTCTCCGGCGGCACGATCGGGCCGATGGTCCCGGAGCCCGCCTAGCCGGCGCTGGCGCGCCGGCTGGCAAGGCTGCCGCCTGAACGATGAGCTTCACGGAGACCTTCCTCAAGGAGTTCGACGAGGAGATGGCGGCGACGCGCCGCATGCTCGAGCGCGTGCCGGCGTCAAGACTCGACTGGAAGCCGCATGGGAAGTCCAAGAGCCTCGCGGAGCTGGCGACCCACGTCACGGAGCTTCCGCGCTTCGGTTCTCGGATCAAGAGCGACGAGTTCGCGGCCGGCAGCGAGAAGGCCCCGCCGATGAAGAGCGCCAGGGACTTCCTGGCCCGGTTCGATGAAAACGTCCGGGAAGCGCGAGAGGCGATCGGCGCCATGACCGAGGAGGACCTCTCCCGCGATTTCACCGTCACGCGCAGCGGGCAGGTCTTCTTCACCTTGAAGAAGCGGGCTCTGCTGCGGCGCATTCTGTTGAATCACCTGATCCACCACCGCGGCCAGCTCTCCGTTTACCTGCGCCTGAACGACGTTCCGTTGCCTGGCGTCTACGGACCAACGGCGGACGAGCCGAGGTAGCTTTCAGCGATCGGCTATCAGCTATCAGTCAAGGCGTTCACCGCCTGCGGTCCGGCTGAGAGCTGAGAGCCGACAGCTGACGGCGCGTTAAACTCGGTTCGTGAGCGTTTCGGCGGATCTCGTCATCCCGGCGGCCGGCCCGGCAGAGCTTCTCGAGATCGCCTCCTGGGACGGGTTTCGTCCGGCGACCTTTGCCGCCTCGCAGTTTCCGGTGGACGTGGTCAGGCTGGAGGGCTCCGCTTCGCCGCCGGTCGTCCTCTCGCGGGCTCGCCGCGCGGAGAGCCTGAAGGCGCTGCCGGCGACGCTGCGCGGCCGGGCGCAGGAGGCCTTCGAACGGGCGGCCCGCAGGCCGGGGATGGTCGCCCTCGCCCACGGAGCGGTCCTGGATCTCTCGCGACCGCCGGCCCTCATGGGAATCGTGAACGTCACTCCCGATTCGTTCTCCGACGGCGGCGTCTATCTCGACGCCGGCCGCGCGGCGGAGCGGGCGCTCGAGATGTTCGAGGAGGGAGCGGCGATCGTGGACATCGGAGGCGAGTCCACCCGGCCGGCCAGTTACGGCGAGGCCGCCGAGGTCCCGGTCGAGGAGGAGATCGCGCGAGTCGTTCCGGTCATCGAAGCCGTCCGGCGCAGAAGCGGTCTTCCTCTCTCGATCGACACTCGGAAGGCGGCCGTCGCCCGCGCGGCGATGGAGGCCGGCGCGAACCTCGTCAATGACGTTTCGGCCTTTCGCTACGATCCGGAAATGGCGGCGACGGTCGGGCGGGCCCGCGCGGGCGCGATCCTCATGCACATGAAGGGGACCGACCCGCGCACGATGCAACGGGACATCTCCTACGCGCATCTCCTGGCCGACGTGGCGTCGGAGCTCGCGGCGGCGCTGGCCCGGGCGCTGGACGCAGGCGTCGCGCCCGGAGGCCTCGCCGTAGATCCAGGCTTCGGTTTCGGCAAGAGCCCGGAGGGGAATCTCGTCCTCCTGCGATATCTCGAGGCGTTTCGCTCGCTCGGATTTCCGGTGGCGGCGGGCGCCTCGCGCAAGGGATTCGTCCGGCGCTTTTCCGGCGCCGGGGACGAGGCCCCCAACCGGGAACGCCTGCCCGGTTCGATCGCCTGCCTGGCGGCGGCGGCCCGGGCAGGCGCCGTGATCGCGCGCGTTCACGACGTGGTCGAGTCGGCGCGCTTTCTCAAGATGTTGCACGCGATCGAGACGCCCGCGGCGAGAGCCGCCGCGCCGGCCGGGGCGGCCGTCCGATGATCGAGACCCTGAGCCGCCGGGTCGCCTCTCTCACGCACCTGTCGGTGACATGGCGCGACGCGGTGGATGTCCTCGTCGTCGCGGTCCTGATCTACAGCCTCCTGCGGCTGATCCGGGGGACCCGCGCCGTCCAGATGGTCTTCGGGATCGTCACCGCGTTCGCGATCTACGAGGTCGCGGTGTTCGCGAAGCTGACCGCCGCCCGCACCGTGCTTCAGGCCGTGATCTTCTATCTTCCCCTGGCGGTCATCGTCCTCTTCGCCCAGGAGCTGCGCCGGGCGCTCGCCGCCATCGGGCGCAACCCCCTCTTCGCGTGGTTCTCCGGCTACCAGACGGAGGAGACGATCTCCGACATCGTGCTGGCGGCGACGTCGCTCTCGGCCCGGCGCGTCGGGGCGCTCATCGTGTTCGAGCGGCGGGAGGGCCTCAAGAACTACATCGAGAACGGCGTGCCCGTGGATTCCGCGGTCTCCTACGACCTGCTCGTCACGATCTTCGCGCCCGGCACGGCTCTCCACGACGGCGCGGTCATCATCGCGGGCGAGCGCGTGGCGGCGGCCGCCTGCTTTCTCCCCCTCTCCCTCCGCGAAGGCCTGAGGCTGGGCACGCGCCACCGCGCCGCCATCGGCATCACCGAGGAGACCGACGCGCTGGCCGTCGTCGTGTCGGAGGAGAGGGGCGCGATCTCGGTGGCGCGCGACGGCGAACTGATCGAAGGCCTGGACGGAAAAGGCCTGCGCGACCTCCTCCTGCGCGAATTCTCACGGGCCGCATAGCACGAGATGGCGCGCCCCGCTCTCCTTCGCAACCTCGGAACGAAGCTGCTGGCGCTGGCGATCGCGATCCTGGTGTGGTTCGTCTTCTCGGCGCAGCAGCGCGAGCGCATCTCGGAACGCACCTACCGCATTCCGCTGTCCGTGGCGAACGTGCCGGCGAACGCTCTGATCGCGTCGCCGCTTCCCCCCACCGTCGAGGTGCGCCTGCGCGGCCCCTTCACGGCAATCCGGCAGCTCGAGCCGGGCAAGGTCGAGGTCGTGATCGACCTGACGGGAGCGCGTCTGGGCGAGAGGATCTACCGGCTGGATCCCGAGGACGTCAACGTCCCGCAGCAGGTCGAGGTGATCGCCATCGCGCCTCCGGAGATCCGCGTCGCACTGGACGCGACCGCCGAGAAGACCCTCCCGATCGTGGCCCGTCTGACGGGCTCTCCGGCTGGCGGCTACGAGGTCGGCCAGGTGGTCGTCGATCCCCCCGTGGCCCGTCTGCTCGGCCCGGCGTCCACGCTCTCGCGGATGACCTCCGTAGAGACAGATCCCGTCTCGCTCGGGGAACGCTCGGCGGACTTCTCGGTTCCGGCGACCGTCATCCCCGACGCTCCCGGGGTGCGCGTCAAGGAAGGACAGGTGGTGACGGTCAACGTGAGGCTGCATCCGGCCGCGCCCGCGCAACCCTCTCCGGGACCCGGCCTCAGGAGGCCCGGCGGGTGAAGCTCTTCGGGACCGACGGACTGCGCGGAAAGGCGGGCGAGTTCCCGCTCGACGATCAATCGGCGCGTCTCGTCGGAGAGGAAGTCGGCAAACGCGCCGGAGCGGGGAACACGGTCGTCCTGGGAGGCGACACCCGGGAATCCACTCCGGCCCTTCTCTCGCGGCTCGCCGCGGGACTGTCCCTGTCGGGCCGCCAGGTCGCGCGCGCCGGGGTCCTTCCGACTCCCGCGATCGCCGAGCTCGTCCTGGCGCTCTCGGCGGGAGCGGGCATCTCGGTCTCGGCCTCGCACAACCCCTACCAGGACAACGGGATCAAGATTTTCGGCCCCGACGGGCGCAAGTGGCCGGACTCGGAGGAGGAGCGGCTGGAGGCGGTCCTGCTTGGCGCGCGATCGGCCGCCAAACAGAGGGACGGCGAGGACGAGCGCCCTCACCCCGGCTCTCTCCCGGAGGGAGAGGGAGCGGAAAGGCTCGCCGAGATCTATCTTCAAAGGCTGGCGGCGCACATCCCCGTGCGGGTCAACGGGCTGGCCGTCGTCGTGGACGCGGGAAACGGCGCGGCATTTCGGGTCGGACCCGAGGCCCTGCGGCGCGCGGGAGCGCAAGTCACGGCGATCGCGGACCGCCCCGACGGAAAGAACATCAACGACGGGTGCGGAGCGCTTCATCCCGAGGGGATGGCCGCGAAGACGCGCGAGATCGCCGCCGCGATGGGAGTCGCGCTGGACGGAGACGCCGACCGCGCGATCTTCTCCGACGAGACCGGACGAGTCCTGGATGGCGACGACGTCCTCTGGATCATCGCGCGGGCCTGGAAGGAGAAGGGACTCTTGAAGGGCGGTGTCGTCGGGACCGTCATGTCGAACTACGGCCTGGAGGCCGGCCTGGCGCGGGAAGGGATCGCCTTCTCGCGCGCCCCTGTCGGCGACCGCAACGTCGCCCGGGTCATGGAAGAGTCGGGCGCCGCGATCGGAGGCGAGACCTCCGGGCATGTCCTCCTCCCCTTCTCGCCGGCCGGGGATGGCATCCAGACGACGCTGCTTCTCGCGTCCATCGCCTCGGAGGACCGGGAGCCTCTGTCGCGCCTGGCCACGCTCGAGAAGACTCCGCAGATCCTGCGCAACGTGCGCGTCACGCGCCGGGTCGCGATCGATGGGATCGCCGGCCTCCGGAGCGCCGTCGCGCGCGCCGAGCGGGCCCTCGACCGCCGCGGACGCGTGCACCTGCGCTATTCGGGCACCGAGCCGCTGCTTCGAATCCTGGTCGAAGGGCCGGAGCGGGAGACCGTCGTTTCGGTGGCCGACGAGCTGGAAGCCGCGGTGCGGAAGGAGCTCGGTTGAGGACATGACCGAGCCAACGATCCAGGCGATCCTCTTCGACGCCGGAGGCACGCTGATCCACGTGGACGGCCGGCGCTTCTGCGCCGCCGCCGGACTTCCCTACCTGCCCGAGGCCTTCGCCGGCGCCGAGGCGGAAGCGACCGGAGCCGTCCGTTCGTGGATCCTCCAGCATCCCGATTCCACCGACGCGGAGCGGATGCCTCTCTTCCTCGATCGGTCCCTTCACGCGCTCGGGGTCGAGGGACGGCAGGAGCGAGAGACCGCGGCGCGGCAGATCGCGCGGGAGCATTCCCGGGCCAATCTCTGGTCCGGCGCGGCTCCGGGAGCGCGTGAGACGCTCGAGACCCTGCGGGAGCGAGGCTATCGCCTGGGGGTCGTCTCCAACGCGGACGGAAGAGTCCGGCGGCTCCTGGAGGAAGCGGGGCTCGCGTCAAGCCTGGAGATCATCCTGGACTCGGCCCACGTCGGGTTCGAGAAACCGGACCCCAGGATCTTTCTCGCGGCGACCGGGAAACTGGGCCTTGCTCCCGCCTCCTGCGCCTACGTCGGCGACCTCTACGAGATCGACATCCTCGGCGCGCGCGCCGCGGGACTCCGGCCGATCCTGATCGGCGCCTGCCCCGCCCCCGATCCCGTCGAGCGCGTCGCGAACCTCTCGGGTCTGCTGGAGATCTTCCCGCCGCGGAGGTCTTTCTTTTAACTACCGTTCCAGGTCCGGGATGGTCTCCGTGGACGAGTTGGGCTCGGAGAAAACGAGCGCGGTGCCCGAGATCGGAAGAAGCGCCGTGTGGTTGCGCTCGGCGAAATCCAGGCGCACCTCGTAGTAGCCCTGAGGCAGGACGGCCATCAAACGGCCCGGCTTGTTCTTCAGCTCCAGGGACGGGCAATAGATCACGACGCGCGCCGGTAAGTCCATTCCGAACCTCCTGTCCTCCCGTTGTCATTCTGAGGGCCGCAGGCCCGAAGAATCTGCTCCCTGCGGCGGCGAGCGAATCCTTCGGCTCGCTCAGGATGACAGAGGAGGCTCCTTCAATCCTTGGATTATCTCCTCGATCTCCTCCCAGGTGACGACGCGCACGTTGAGGGCCCGCGCCTTCTCCAGCTTCGCGCCGGCTTCCTCTCCAGCCAGAAGGAAGTCCGTCTTCTTCGAAACCGAGCTTGTGACTTTCGCGCCAGCCGCCGAGAGCCTCTCGGCCGCCTCCTCGCGCGTCACGCCGGGGAGGGTCCCGGTGATCACGACCGTCTTTCCCTCGAGCGGGCCGGCCCGCGGCCTCTCCGGCGCGCGGGAGGCGAAGTTGACGCCGTGCCGGCGAAGCCTTTCGACGAGATCGCGGTGGCGGGGATGGCGGAAATACGCGGCGACGGCTGCGGCGGTGGCGGGGCCGATTTCCTCGGCGGTCTGGAGTTCCTCCTCGCTCGCGGCCGCGAGAGCGTCGAGCGTGCGGAAGCGCTCGGCGAGCGTCCCGGCCGCCTTGTCTCCGACGTGACGGAGCCCGAGGGCGAAGACGAGTCGCGAGAGGTCATTTTGCTTGCTCTTTTCGATCTGCGCGAGCAGGTTCGACGCGGATTTTTCTCCCCAGCGCTCGAGGCCGACGAGTCCCTCCATCGAGAGGTCGTAGATCGACGCCACGTCGGTCAAGAGGCCCGCTCCGAGGAGCTGGTCGACCAGCCTGTCTCCGAGCCCCTCGATGTTCATGGCATGGCGCGAGCAGAAGTGCCGCAGCGCCTCGGCGACGACGGCCGGGCAGGCGGGATTGACGCATCGCGTGGCGACCTCTCCCGGCTCGCGCACGACCGGGTCGCCGCAGACCGGGCAGGCCGCCGGCATGACGAAGGGGGCCGAGTCCGGGGGGCGCTTCTCCGAGAGGACGCGGACGACCTTGGGGATGACGTCTCCCCCCTTCTCGACCACGACCGTGTCGCCGACGCGCACGTCCTTGCGCGACAGGTCCTCGTAGTTGTGAAGGGTTGCCCGCTTGACGGTCGTGCCGGCGAGCCGGACGGGCGCCAGATGCGCCACCGGCGTCAGGACCCCCGTGCGGCCGACCCGGACCGTGATGTCTTCGACGACGGTCGTCTTCTCCTCCGGCGGGTACTTGAAGGCGAGGGCCCAGCGGGGCGACTTGGCGGTGGAGCCCAGCCTCTCCTGCAGCGCCCGGTCGTCCACCTTGATGACGACGCCGTCGGTCTCGAACTCCAGCCCGCGGCGCTTCTCCCGCCACTCCTCGACGAACGCGCGCACCTCTTCGAAGCCCGCGCAGCGGCGCGAGTGCGGGTTGACGCGGAACCCGAGCCGGCGCAGCTTTTCCAGGGTCGCGGCCTGCGAAGCCGGGAGGGGCGACGCTTCCACGATGGCGTAGAGCCATGCCTCGAGGCCGCGACGGGCGGCAACTCGCGGGTCCAGCAGCTTCATCGTTCCGGCGGCGGCGTTGCGAGGATTGGCGAAGAGCGGCAGGCCCTCCTCCTCTCGCGCCGCGTTGACCTTCTCGAAGGCTTTCTTCGGATAGAAGACTTCGCCGCGCGCCTCGAGCGGCGCCGTCTCGGGAATCGCCAGGGGGATCGACCGGATCGTGCGGACGTTTCCGGTCACGTCGTCGCCCCGGAACCCATCGCCGCGAGTCGCCCCGCGCGCCAGAAAGCCCCCTTCATACCGGAGGGAGATCGAAAGGCCGTCGATCTTCAGTTCCGCGACGTAGGCCGGAGGATCCTGGCCGAGCGCGCGGCGGGCGCGCGCCAGCCAGGCCTCGGCTTCCTCCCAGGAATACGCGTTTTCGAGCGAGAGCATCGGGACCGTGTGCGCAACCGTCGCGAAACCCTCGGCGGGCGCGCCTCCGACCCGCCGCGCGGGAGAGTCGGGGGTGGCGAGCTGCGGGTATTTCTCCTCGATCGCGGCGAGCTCCCTCATCAGGGCGTCGAACTCGGCATCGGTAATCTCCGGGCGCGTCTCGACGTAATAGAGGCGCTCGTGCCGCCGGATCTCGTCCGCCAGCTCCCGCGCGCGCTTTCTCGTCTCCGCGGGGACTTGCTGCGCCCGCTCCGCGGGCTCGTCCGCCCGGCGTTCCCCCGCGCTTTTCGCCATGGCCGCCATGCTACAGTGACGCGAATGCCGCCGGCAAAGGCATGCGTCCTCCTGCTGGCAGCCGCCGCGCTGCCGGGTTTCGCTCTCGCCCAGTCCTCGCCGCTGACGCCGCCGATCGCCTCCTACGACATCTCCTGCCGGCTCGACACCGGGAAGAAGGCGATCGAAGGCACGGAGCTCCTGACCTGGACGAATACGACGGCGCGGCCCGCCGACACTCTCCAGTTCCACCTCTACCTGAACGCCTTCCGCAACACCCGCTCGACCTTCTGGAAGGAATCGCGGGGCGCGGGGCGCGAGGGAGCCCGGATGCCGGAGTCCTGGGGATCGGTCGAGCTCTTGAGAATGACTCTGCAGGACAACACCGATCTTCTTCCCACGCTCACCTACATCTCGCCCGACGACGGGAACCCGGATGACCGGACGGTCGCGGAGGTCCGATTGCCGAGGCCCGTGGCCCCCGGCGAGACCGTGAGCGTCGCGATCGACTTCCGCTCGACGCTGCCCCGCGCGGGGCGCCGCACCGGCTACAAGGGAGACTTCTACCTCGTCGCGCAATGGTTTCCCAAGGTCGGCGTCCTCCAGGACTCCGGCTGGAACTGCCACCAGTTCCACGACACGAGCGAGTTCTTCTCCGACTTCGGGAACTACGACGTCGCGATCGACGTGCCGGCGCTCTACAAGGGAAAAGTGGGCGCCACGGGCCGGCAGGTCGAAGAGCGCGTCCCGGCCTCGGGCGACCGGGTCGTCTATCGGTTCCGGCAGGCGAGCGTGCACGACTTCGCGTGGACGGCCGATCCCGGATACGTGATCGTCCGAGACAAGTTCCACGAAGCCGGGCTGCACGACATCGACCTCACGCTGCTGCTTCAGCCCGAGCACTCGGGTCAGAGGGAGCGCTACCTGCGGGCCGTGCGGGCGGGGATCTCGGGATACGGGAGGATCCTCGGCGCGTATCCCTACGACACGCTCACGATCGTGGATCCTCCGTGGGGGGCCCGCGCCGCCGGAGGAATGGAGTATCCGACCTTCATCACCGCCGGCACGTCGGTCTTCGCCCCGGCCGCCGTGCACAGTCCCGAGATGGTCACGATCCACGAGTTCGGCCACCAGTTCTTCTACGGCCTCCTCGCCTCCAACGAGTTCGAGGAGCCCTATCTGGACGAGGGATTCAACACCTACATGACCGACCGGGTGCTGGCGGCAACCTACGGCCCGAACCACGAGTACCTCTCGATCTTCGGCCTGCGTTTCCCGCTCGGCATCGACGTCCGCTATCCCGTGGACGCCAACCGGCGCTACTTCGCCGTCGCCACGCGGGACATCCACGCCACCAGGAGCTGGAAGTTCCGGGACCGCCTCACCTACAGCGCCGCGAGTTACGCGCACACGGCGCTGGCGCTCGCCACGCTCGAGCGCCTGCTCACGACGAACGTCATGGATCGCGCGCTGCGCCTGTACGCGGACCGCTGGCGGTTCCGCCATCCGACCTTCGGAGACTTCATCGCCGCCGTCAACGACACGGCCGGGCGGGACTGGACCTGGTACTTCAACCGCACGTTCTTCTCCTCCGACGACGTGGATTACGCCGTCGAGGAGGCGACGAGCACGCCTTCGAAGCCCCCGCGAGGCCTCTTCGAGAAGGACGGGAAGCTGGCCGAGGGTCCGCCGCCGGAGCTGGCGAAAGTCCGCGGCTACGACAGCGTCGTGACCGTGACCCGGCGAGGCGGGACGGCGCTTCCCGTCGAGATCCTCCTGCGTTTCGAGGGGGGGAAGACCCACCGGGCGCTCTGGGACGGGGAGGCGCGATGGACTCGCCTGACCGTCTCGCAGGGACCCAGGCTCCTGGAAGCGATCGTGGACCCCGACGAGAAAATCCTCCTCGACTCCGACCGCTACAACAACGGCCGCCGCGTCGAGGGCGACGCGCGGGCGGCGGCGCGCTGGACCTCCCGGACGGTCTTCTGGGTGCAGAACCTGCTCGATTTCCTGACGGTGGCCTGGTGACCGAGCGCCACGCTCTCGCCTGTTTTCTCCGGGGCCTCGCGCTCTCGCTCTCCAAGCCTTACCTCACCGCGTCGCTCTGGCTGATTCAGCTCCTCCTCGCGGCGGTCCTGATTCTGCCGGTCTCCAACTCCCTGCACGATCTCCTCGACAACTCCGTCGCCGGCAGCCGCATGGTGGCCAACCCGGAATCGGGATGGTGGGAAACCGTGCAGCGCGAGCATCCCGACCTCTTCGGAAACTTCGGACGCCTCACGGTGGGTCTGCTGACGCCCGAAGGGGTGAAGTCCTCGCAGCTGCCGGGGCTGCGGGGCATCGGCGCCACCGCGCTTTCCCTGGGGTTCCTCGCGGTCGTCCTCCACGCCTTCGCGCTGGGAGGGGTCTTCGGGACGCTGCGGGAGCCGAAGGCTTCGCTCGTGACCTTCGGCCGCGAAGGGATGCGGCGCTTTCCGGCTTTCCTGCTCTTCACTCTCGCGACGCTCGCGGCGGCGGGAGCGGCCTACCGGTGGATCTACCTGGAAACGGGGGAAGCCCTGAGAGGGACAGTGGAAAACCTCGACAGCGAAGGCAAGGCGCTGGCGATCACCGCGCTTCGGGTGATCGCGCTTCTCCTGGCGCTCGCGGCGATCAAGCTCCTCGCCGACTCGGTCCGCGCCGTCTGGGTCGCGCGGCCGGACCTGCCGCCCGTCTCGCGCTTCTTCGCCGGCGTCGCGAGCGCTCTCGGCCGGCCCGCGCGTCTCTTCGGCGTTCTCCTGTCCTACGCGGTCGTGACCGGCGCGCTCTACCTCGTCTGGCTCTGGCTCGACCCGTCCGCCGGAGGAGAGGCGCGATTCGCGCTCGTGCCGCTCATTCTGACACAGCAGGTTTTCGTCTTCGTGCGCCTGCTCGTGAAGGTGGGCTACTACGCCGGAGTCTTCGAGGCCCTGACGCGCGCCCCCTCGCCGGAATACTCCTACGTCGCGGCGCCGGTCCCTGTCCCCGAGCCGCCGGCAGATTCCCTCCGCGTGGAACCTTCCGGCCCCCCGATCCCCTAGAAGCAGGGCCGCAACCGGCCGAGCCGCTCGCCGATGCGCCTAGCCCGCATAATTCACGAACGACTCCGGCCGTCCCGCAGATCTTTTCCGTCGGATACTTCGTCAGACCTCCTCTGCGATGCGCCCCGGCATCGCCGTCGTCGGTCTTCCTTGTCCCGACGAAAAATCTCTCGCGGGAACAACATGTACCTTGGCATCACAGCATCTCGACGCGAAAGACCGCTTATTTCTCAACGAGATGCGCGCGTTTCGGCCGGGTGTCCGTGAATTATCCGGGCTAGGGGCGCAGATCCCGCGCAGGCGCGGAGCGACGGAACCGGGGACTCGAGACGAAGGCCCGGTCCAGCACCCTGCCCGAGGCATCCAGCCGCACGCGATAGAGGAAGGGTTGCCTCCGGACGCCGGCCTCCTTGTCCCTCTCCCAGGGGCCCGAGAACCAGGGAAGAAACCGCAGGTCCTCCCAGGTGATGGCCGCGGAGCCGTCGGGCCGGGGGTCCACCGTCGCAAGAGGGAAGCGCGCGAAGGCCAGATAGGTCCGCACGTCCGGAAGGTCCCGCGCCGCGGCGAGGAGCCCGCTCTCCGCGGGCTTGACGAACCGGAGAATGACCGCGCGCTGCGGAGGGGGATAGAAGTCCGAGAGGCTCGAGAGGATCTCGGAGAATCTTTCCGGCGGACGGGGATCGGGAACTCCTCGGGCGAACGGTCCGATATCGAAGAACGCCGCGTGGATCTCCCCCGGACGGTCGCTCAGGCCGAGCCAGCGGAACGGAGAGAGGAACTGAGGAAGCACGGCGACGCGAGCTCCGGAGAGCGGCGCATCGATGCGCCGCCAGACCGCCAGGGCCTTGCGGTGCTGCGCCGCGCAGAACGCGACGTAAGCGCAGAGCAGCAGGCTCCCCGCCGCGGCGATCTTCCTTCCCCCCTTCCGCCAGGCGAGGGCGGCGCCGAGCGAGACCCCCGCGAGGCCGGTCAGGACCGGGTCCAGAATGAAAACCCAGTCGAGCGAATAGCGGTTCCTGGAAATCGGAACGAAGAACATCGTGCCGAAGGACGTGATCCAGTCGAGCAGGATGTGGCTCGCGATTGCCGCCGCGCTGAAGAGCCAGAGCGCGGGAAGGCGCGCCCGGCGAAAGACGAGCCGCGCAATCAGCGCGAGCGCGAGAGCGAAGAAAGGCAAGGCGACGAAGGAATGCGTCCAACCCCGGTGGTTGCGCAGGTAGCTCAACCGGTCCGGCGTGAACAGGAAATCGCAGTCCGGGAACATCCCCGCCACGGCCCCCAGCAGCAGCGCGCTTCTCGCGGGCCGGTGGGACATCGTGCGCGTCAACACCGAGCCGGCGAGCCCGTGCGTGATCGTGTCCATGCCGCGGCGATGATAGTGGAGAGGTTCGAGCCTCCGGCTCTGCGGCCCGTATAATCGGCGAGCACCCTATGCCGTCCATTCTCCTGGTTGACGATTCCGGACTGTTCCGTGAGATCGCCGAGAAGATCGAGAGGCGGACTCAGTGCCGTCTCCTGCTCGCCGGCAGCGGCGGCGAGGCTCTCGGGGCGGTCCGGCGGGAACGGCCCGACCTCGTCTTCCTCGACGCGGCGCTGACCGGCATGACCGGGTTCGACGTCTGCCGCGTCATCAAGGCGGACTCCCATTTCTCCCGCACGCCGATCGTCCTCTTTTCGGACAGGCCCGACGGCGCGGAGGACGCCCGGCGCGCGGGGGCGGAGGAATGTCTCGCCAAGCCGTTCGACGAGAAGGCCGTCTTCGAGAGTATCCGAAGGCATCTGCGCCTCTATCCCCGCGACGACCCGCGGGCCGCCGCCGGGTGGTCGGTGACCTTCTGGCGCGACGGCGTGCAGCACGGCGGCACGATCCGCGACCTCTCCCGCGGCGGGTTCTTCATTCACACGGCCGTGCGTCAGCCGATCGGAGCCCGACTCGAGGTCTCCATCGACGTTCCGGGAGTCACCCCCGGCCGCGCCTTCGTGGCGGAAGCCCTCGTCGTCCGGATGGGACAGGAGCCCGAGGGAGGCCTCGGATGCCGGTTCTTTCGCATCACGGCCGGTTCCCGCGCGAACCTGGAGGAATGCCTGAAGATGCTGGAGGCCCGCAAGCCATAGCCGGGTCTGATCTGTCATCCCGAGCGAAGCGAGGGATGACAGCGACTGCGCCAGAGGATCTTCGCGGATCTCCGACCTAGACCCCGGGCGCTCGAGTCTCTTTTCCCAGGTCCACCAGCTCGATGCCGGCCTGGCGCGCCACGGCGAGCGACTTCTCGTCGCGATAGAACTCGCCGTAGTAGACGCGGGAGATCCCGGCGTTGGCGATCAGCTTGAAGCAGGGCCAGCAGGGGCTCGCCGTCGTGTACAGCTCGGCTCCCGCGACGGAGACGCCGTTGCGCGCGGCCTGGATGATCGCGTTGGCCTCCGCGTGCACCGCCGAGACGCAGTGCCCGTCCTCGATGACGCAGCCCACGTCCTCGCAGTGCGGCAGTCCCCTCGCGGAGCCGTTGTAACCGGTCGAGAGGATCGTGCGGTCGCGCGCGATGACCGCGCCCACGTGCTTGCGGGGACACGTCGCGCGCGTCGCCACCTGGCGGGCGATGTTCATGAAGTACGTGTGCCAGTCCACTCTTTCGGGCATCGCCGGGATTATGCCCGAAGCCGTTCTCCATGTCAGAATGCTCGTCCCATGATCAAGGAGAGGCGCGTCGCGGTCACCGGAATCGGGGCGGTGACTTCCATCGGCAGCGGCGTCGCGGAGTTCTGGAAGAGTCTCCTCGAGGGGGAGTGCGGCATCCGGCCGGTCTCGCTCTTCGACGCCTCGGCCTATCGCACGCAGACGGCCGCCGAGGTCCGGCGAATACCCGACGAATTCCTCACCGCCCGGGAGAAGCGCCGCATGTCCCGAGCGGACCGGATGGGTGTGGCCGCGGCCGCGGAGGCCGTCGCGCAATCGGGCCTCGACCTCTCCCGGGAGGACCCCACCCGGATCGGCGTCATCCTGGGAGGCGGAACCTCGGGTCTCCTGGACTCGGAAGAGTTCTTCGAGCGCCACCTGCGCGGGAAGCCGGCGCGGCCGTCGCGCGTCTTGAACCACATGCCCGACGCGATCACCGACCGCGTGGCCCAGCGTTTCGGGCTGGAGGGGATCAAGTCCACGATCACGACCGCCTGCTCCTCGTCGGCCAACGCCATGGGATACGCGCACGACGTCCTCGCGGCGGGATGGGCGGACGTCGTCCTGACGGGCGGTTCCGACGTGCTCGCGAGGCTCACCTACGGAGGGTTCAACTCGCTCCGCTCGGTGGACCCCGGGCCCTGCCGCCCCTTCGACCGCGAGCGCAAGGGCCTCTCAATCGGGGAAGCGGCGGGGATCCTCGTCTTCGAAGAGTACGGCCGGGCGCGCCGGCGCGGCGCGCCGATTCTCGCGGAGTTCCTGGGCTACGGCGTGACGTCCGACGCCTTCCACATGACCGCTCCCGATCCCTCGGGGGCCGCCGGCGCCCGGACGATCCGCGCCGCTCTCGCCTCCTCCGGCGTCAACGCGGAGGAGGTGGACTACGTCAACGCCCACGGCACCGCCACCCCTCAGAACGACTCCGCCGAGACCGCGGCCATCAAGGCTGCCCTGGGGGAGCGCGCGCGCCGGATTCCGGTCTCTTCCATCAAGTCCATGATCGGCCACTGCCTCTGCGCCTCGGGGGCGATCGAGGCGGTGGCGACGGTGCTG
The DNA here is from genome assembly GCA_963837495.1 of uncultured Acidobacteriota bacterium. Lineage (GTDB taxonomy): Bacteria > Acidobacteriota > Thermoanaerobaculia > UBA5066 > Gp7-AA6 > JAWOLE01. The sequence continues at coordinate 1,031,711 of CAWINF010000003.1, forward strand.
ACGCTGCGGGACCAGCTCGTTCCGCCGACGATCCACTACGAGAACGCCGATCCGGCCTGCGACCTCGACTACGTGCCCAACGCCGCGCGGGAGGCGAACGTGGACGTCGCCATCTCCAACTCCTTCGCTTTCGGCGGCAACAGCTCGGTGGTTGTGTTCGCGCGAGCTTCGTGAGCCGTGAGCAGAGGAACGAGGCCCTGAATCTGTGCCGCGGCGAACGACTAACGGCTGACGGCTAACGACACCATGGGCCGCCACGGCGTGATCACCGGCACCGGCGCCGTGTGTCCCCTGGGACGCACGGCGCCGGAATTCGCGCGGCGGCTCTTCGCCGGAGAGACTGCGGTCCGTCCGATGACGCCCGAGGAACGCGACGGCCTCCAGGCGACGCACGTCGCGCGCTGCGACGGTTTTTCGCCGCAGCCCGAGATCTCGGCGATGAAGGCCCGCCGGTTCGACCGCGGGAGCCAGTTCGCGATCATCGCCTGCTCCCAGGCGATCGCCGAAGCCGGTTACGACGTCGCGAAGGATCCGGAACGGACCGGCATCGCCCTGGGGACGGGGTCGGCGGGGGCCGGGGCCCTGACCGAGTTCCTGCGAGTCGTGCTCGCGGAGTCCCCGGAAGCTGCTCCTCCTTTCCACTTCCCCAACACCGTCGCGAACGCTCCGGCATCACAGGTCTCGATCGAGTTGAAACTGCTCGGCCCCAATGTCACGATCACCCAGAAAGATCCATCCGCATTGAACGCTCTTCTCTTCTCGTCGCTCGCCCTGCGGTCGGGCCGCGCCCGCGCGATGCTCGCCGGCGGCGTGGACGAGTGGAACTTCTTCTACGCGATGGGCTTCGACCGCGTGGGAGCTCTGCGGGGAGAGAAGAGGTTCTCCGGGATCGTCCAGGGAGAAGGGGGCTTCGCCGTGCTGCTGGAGACGGAGGAGAGCGCCCGGCAACGCGGGGCGAGGCCGCTCGCCCGGTTGACCGGCCTCTCGATGGCGGGCGTGCCCTGCGAACCGTATCGTTTCCGGCCGGACTCCGGCGCGATCGAGAGATGCGTCCGCGCGGCCCTGGACGACGCGAAAGTCTCGGCCGGGGAGATCGATCTGCTCTTTCCCTCCCGCGACGGGGTGACCGAGATGGATCGCGCGGAAGAGGAGGTCCTGCGCGCGATCTTCGGCAACCCTCCGCGAGCCGTCTCCGTGAAGGACGCCATCGGCGAGATGGCCGCGGCCGGCGCGGGCCAGATCGTGGCAGCCTGCCGGGCAGTCGCCGGCCCCGACGCTTCGGGGATGCCGGTCCCGCCGCGCCGCGCGCTCATTGACTCCTTCGGAGCCGGCGGAAACTTCCTCGCGGCGGTCATCGAGGCGGCCGCATGAGCGCCCGCCCGCGCCCCGAGCCGCTGCGAGGCTTCTCCTTGCAGATCCCCGTCCGTTTTGCCGAGTGCGACTCGTACGGCGTGGTCTGGCACGGCCACTACGCGCTCTACCTCGAGCAGGCGCGCGAGGCATTGACCGCCCGGTTCGGATTCACGGCCACCCGGGCTCTTTCCCTGGGCTACCGCGTGCCCGTGACGAGAATGGAGATCCGCTACCGGATTCCCATCTTCGCCGACTCGCTCATCCTCGTGACGGTTCGCCTGAGGCCTCCCGACGTCGCCCGGTTCCTCCTCGACTACGAGATCCGTGGCGAGTCCGGGCCGCTGCTCGCGGAAGCCACGACGGAGCAGGTCGTCGTCCGGGATTCCGGAGAACTGCTCGTAACGCTGCCCGGCGGCCTTCGAAAGATGGCCGAGGCGATCGTGGACTTCCAGAAGAACATGGAGAAGGCGCCATGAAGGCCGTCAGTTCCCCGGAGGGCTCCGCCGCGCGGCGGCGTTCGCTCGGCTTTCTCCTGCGCTTCGTGGCCCTTCTCGTGGTCTTCTACCTGATCGTTGCCTCGCACCCGGTCAACGACGCCGTCATCGTCCCGTTTACCGGCTGGATCGCCCGAGCCTCCGGACAGGTCTTGAACGCGCTCGGGGAGAAAGTCAGCGTCACGGGGACGGAGATCCAGGCGAACGGCTTCGGCGTCAACATAGAAAACGGATGCAACGGCGTCGAAACGGCGTTGCTGCTCGCGGCGGCGGTCCTCGCCTTCCCCGCCCGGTGGGGACAGCGGCTGCTCGGATTCTTCCTGGGCTTCCTGGCCATCCAATGTGTCAATCTGGTCCGCGTCGTCTCGCTCGTCTGGATCGGCCGGCACCGGCCGGCTCTCTTCGCCTCCTCGCACACGGTGATCTGGCAGTCGGTGGTCGTTCTCTTCGGTGTTCTGATCTTCCTGCTCTGGGCCTCTCGCCAGACGCGCCGTCCGGCCGCGGGCCCGGAGGAGAAGGCCGGGCGCTGATGTTCGGTGGCCGGGCGGTGATCCGGCTCTCCGTCGGGTTCCTGCTTGCGCTCGGCGTGTGGCTTCTCTTCTCGTCGACCTACGAGCGCGCCGTCGCTCCGGCCGCCGAATTCCTGATACGCCTGGGAGAGAGTCCGGCCGTGACGCGGCTCGAGGCGCCCGGCGGCGAGTTCGTCGTCAACCGCTCGGATTTCCCTCCCGGCGCTCCGCATCCCGGACTTCCCGCTCCCGACCTCCATTTCAACTTCGTCCTCTTGATCGCCTTCTTCGCCCTGCATCCGCGTCCCTGGAGGGGGGACCGCATGGCGCGGCTTCTGCTCGCGCTGCTCTGTCTCTATCTCGTCCACGTGGTCTTCCTGGTGTTCCAGGTGCAATCCGTCTACGCCACCAGTCTCGGCGCCTGGAGCGCCGCCCACTACGGCTCCGTGGCGAGGAACTTCTGGGCGGCCGGATTTCACTTCTACCAGATCGCCGGCCGCTTCGCCGCGCCGTTCGCCATCTGGTGGTTCTTCGGCCGCGCCGAACCCGCGCCCGCCGCCGAGCGCCTTCCCGGCCCCCGCCGCAAGAGGAAGCGCAAAGCCTGAGTAAGAACGGGAACCCGCGTTCGCCTTTGGTGCCGTAGGGGCGGCCCTTGCGGCCGCCCGCCTCACGTGGTGTCTGCTTTTCGTTGCCGCGGGCGGGGCCAAGCCCCGCCCCTACGGCACGAGGAGCACAGACCGGGGATTTGTGCGGCTACGGCCGGCGAGAGCGTTCGCGGCGCAGATACCGGTAGTCGGGGACCTGGTATTCCTTCAGCTTCGCGATGAGAGAGCCGCGCGAGATGTTCAGGACGGCGGCGGCGCGGCTCTGGTTGCCCTCCACGCGGCGCATGGCGCGATCGATGACTTCCCGCGTGATCGTGTCCATGATCTTCTTCAGGTCGTCGGTTTCCCGCAGCATCAGCTCGGCGGCGCTCAGCGGGTCGGGGCGCGCCGCGATCTCGACCGGAACGGGACGGCCCTCCGGTTCGCGCGGAGCTTCGGGCAAGGCGGCCGACGCCACCGTGATTCCGGCGACCTGCGCGACCTCCTCCAGGAGAAGGATCGCCCGCGCCGCGAGCCTCGGAGATTCGCGCACGAGGATCGCCAGAGAGCCGCAGCCCTCGCGAAGCGGCTCGACGATGAGCGTCAGGACCCCGGTGACAGTTTCGGCGCGCGCGACGCGCTCACCGGCTTCCACGTCTTCGACGAGGCGCGGCGGCAGCGCCGGGCTCTGGAGAAACGTCGAGGCGAGCGGCCGGAAGCCCGCGGCGTTTGTGAACTCTCCAACCGCCCACTCCGAGGGCTCGAATTCGCGGTCGAGGAAATCCACGAGACTGGTGGCCAGATGTTCGGGCGAAGGGCTTTCCCGGCAGATTCGATAAACGCCCAGGCGCAGACTCCGATACTCGACTTCGGTCGTCGGAGGAGCCTGTCCCGGGGGGGGCGTGGCCGTGTCGGTCACTCGCATTTCCTGGATCGGCGTCTGCCTCATCGGCGGACGCGCGGACGTGATCGTGATCGTGGCTTCGCCGATCGTGATGCGGTCGCCGGGCGCGATCGGTCCGCCGGCGAAGGCCTGTCCGTTGACCGAGATCGCGTCCACGCCTTTGAAGAGATCGAGGTGATAGGCGCCGTCTCTTTCGAAGATGCGCACGTGACGTCCCGCGACGCCTCGCGCGCGAACGACGACCTCGTTGCCAGAGGACGCGCCGACGGTGATGGCGCCTCCGTTGACACGATGCATTTCGGCCCCACCCGTTTTTTTACGGACCTCTAGATTCAACATTGCTCGTGTCTCGGTTTTGTAGCTGCAACAACAATCTATACTCATCCTGAGAGAAAGCGCAAGATCTCTCTTTGTCTCAGGGGACCTGGCTGGCACATCGGGCCCGAGAGGGAGCATCCGAAAGGTTCGCCGAGGCAGGGCGGAGGGTTTCGAGAAAGCCGGCCAGGCCAGATGTAGGGGCTCAGTCGCTACCTACCCCAAGATTTTGTGGAACCTGGCGCCCTGATTTGTTAAATTCGGCAACACGAATGCTCAAGCTCAAGCGGGTGGAGATCCTCGGGTTCAAATCCTTCTACGACAAGGTGGACCTGGACATCCCGGACGCCGTGACGGCAGTCGTCGGGCCCAATGGCTGCGGCAAATCGAACATTTGTGACGCAGTGGCGTGGGCGTTGGGCGAGCAGAGCGCGAAGACCCTGCGAGGCGAGCGCATGGACGACGTGATCTTCAACGGCTCCGTCCGGCGCCGTCCGCTCGGCATGGCGGAGGTCACTCTGACTCTTGCTTCCCGCGGCAACGGCAACGGAAATGGAAACGGCAACGGCGGCGAGGCCGAGATCCTCCGAATTGGCCGCCGGGTTTACCGCGAAGGCCACGGCGAGTATTTCTTGAACGACAAGCAGGTCCGTCTGAAAGACATCCAGGACCAGCTTCTCGGCACCGGCCTCGGAGTGCGCGCCTATTCCGTCATCGAGCAGGGCCGCATCGAGCAGGTCCTCTCGACGAAGCCCCAGGACCGGCGGCGGTTGATCGAGGAGGCCGCGGGCATCACCCGCTACAAGCTCAAGAAACGCCTGGCCGAGACGAAACTGGAGGAGACGAAGGGGAACCTGCTGCGCATCTCCGACATCATCGCGGAGATCGAACGCAACTGCGCGTCCTTGAAGCGCCAGGCCTCGCGGGCGGCGCGCTACAAGGAGAAGTCGCAGGCGCTTCGCGCCAGGAAGTCTGCCATCGCCCGCGCGCGTTACGATCGGCTGCGCGACGCCGTCGCGCAAGCCCAGGCCCTCCTCGACCAGAAACGCGACCGGGAAGCGGAGGCCGCCGCGGCGCTGGCGCGGGCGGAGGCGGAGCTCGTTTCCTCGCGCCTGTCCGAGGCCGAGGCGGTCTCCGCGCGGGAGTCCCTGCGGGAGACAGTCGCCGCGCTCGAATCCGCGATCGAGCGCGATGACGCGCTGCTCGAGGCCAACCGGCGCTCCCTGACGGAGCTTCTCGCGCGCCTGGAGGCGCTCGAACGCGAAGGGCGCGAGTTCTCCGTGGAGAAGGCGACGGCGGCGCGGGAGCTGGCCGATTTCGAGGAGAGGCTCAAGCGGGCGGTCGCCGAGGCGCGGACCCGCTCGCTCGCGCGCGAGGAGAGCGACCAGAGGGCGTCCGCCGCGGCCGCGGCCCTCGCGGAGCTCGAGGGGAAGCTGGAAGTGGCCCGGGAAGCGGCCCTCTCCGCCGCCGGCGACAGGGTCTCGGCGCGCAACGTCCGGCACGAGGTGGACGTCGAAGCCTCGCGCGTCGCGGCGTCGCTCGCGCGCCTCCAGGAATCCCGCGCGAGGATCGCCGGCGAGCTGCGCGACAGGGACGAAGAAGCGGCCCGCGGGCAGGAAGAGGTCGAGAAGCTCTCGTTCCAGGTCCGCTCGGCGGAGCTGGAGATCGAAGCCTGGGAGACGGAGCTGGCGAGTCTCTCCGCCGCGCATCTGGAGGCGGAAGGAGCCAGAGACGCGGCTCGCGAGAGCCTCGGCTCCGTCGAGGCCCGCCTCTCCGCGCTCACCGAAATCGTCCGCAGCCGGGAGGGGAACGCGGCCGCGGCGGGCGCCGCTTTGTCCGCGGCCGGAATGACCGAGCGCGGGCCGCTCTCGCGAAGGCTCCATCCGGCGGAGGGCTGGGAAGGCGCCGTAGACCTCCTGCTCGGAGACGACTCCGAGGCGCTGCTCGCGCCGGGAGACGCTACCCGGGCGATCGGAGCCTCGAGCCACCTCGCCGTGTCGCGCCTGATCCGGGCCGACTGGTCCGCGGAGACGTCGGTGCCCGCGCCCGCCGGGACTTTGGGAGGATGGGAGACGGCCCTGCGAAACTTCGCCGAGCTCTCCGCGGCTGAGCGCGCCGCGCTCCCCGCCGCCGCCTTCGTCGAGTCCCTCGAGCAGGCCCTCCTTCTCTCGGAACGGTACCCTTCCCTCGCCTTCGTGACTCGCGCGAGGGAACTGGTGAGGGGCTCGCTCGTGCGTGCCGTCCATACGCCTCCCGAGGCCTCGGGGCCGTTCACGCTGGAGCGGGAGATCCGGGACCTGGAGAGATCCGTCGCCGGCGCGCGCGACGCGCTCGACGCCTTCGAGAGAGCGCTGGCCGACATCAAGCGCGGCCGCCAGGACCTCGAATCGCAGATGCCGGCCCTGCGCGAGCGCCAGCGCCAGGCGGGCGGCCGGCTGTCCGCGTTTCTCGCGCGTTACGAAGAGCGCAACGCCGAGCGAGTCCGGCTGGCGAAGGAGCACGAAACCCTCGAGACGGAGGCCGCCGCGCTGGCGCAGGAGAGCGCGCGTCTGGAGCAGCGGCGCCGGGCGCTGGAGGAGGAGGAAGCCCGCCACGCCGGCGTGGAGGCGGACATCCGGGCACGCGCCGACGTCCTCGCGGCCGAGCTTCCCGAGGCGCGAGCCCTGGCGACCGCCGCCTCCGAGGAGCTCGCACATCGCCGCACCGAGGCAGAGGTCGCCGCCGAGCGCCGTCGCTCGACAGAAGCGGCGCGCCTGAAACTGATCGAGTCCGCCGGAGCCCTCGAGCGGCGCGTCAGCGAGGCGCTCACGGAGGGACAGCGCCTCGCCGCGCGCCGGCAGGAGCTGCTCGAGGAAGAGACGGAAACCCGCGCGCGCCGCTCCGCCAGTCTCGAGTCTCGCGAGGGCAAGCGGACGGAGCTCGAGGCCGCCGGTGGAGTCGCGTCGGAGGCTTCGGCGCGAGTCGTTCGGGCCGAGGAAGCCACTCGCCTGCTCCGGGGAGAACTGGACGCCGCCCGGGAAGGCCGTTTCGAGTCGGAGGTCGCGCAGACGCGCGTCGCCTCGGACCTCGAGCACGTGGAGACGCAGGCGAAGGAAGAATTCGGGCTTGCCGCGGGAGAGCTCGAGCCGCCAGCCGACCCCTCCGACGAAGGACTGGCGCTGCTCGAGACCGAGGCTGCGGATCTCGCCGCCTGGATCGAACGTATGGGCCCCGTCAACGTCCTCGCTCTGGACGAATACACGGAGGAGTTCAAGCGGCTGGAATTCCTGACGGCGCAGCGCGACGACCTCCTCCGCTCCATCCAGGACCTGCAGGATTCCATTCGAAAGATCAACGCGACCTCCTCGGCGCGCTTCCAGGAAGCCTTCGCGGCCATCAACCAGAACTTCGGCGCGATGTTCGCGCGTCTCTTCCAGGGAGGCGCGGCGCAGATGCGCCTTCTCGACGAGAACGACGTTCTCGAGTCGGGCGTCGAGATCACCGCGCAGCCGCCCGGCAAGAGGAACCAGTCCATCCTGCTCCTCTCCGGCGGCGAGAAGGCGCTGACGGCGATCGCGCTCCTCATGGCGATCTTCCGCTACAAGCCCTCCCCCTTCTGCATCCTCGACGAGGTGGACGCCCCGCTGGACGAGGCGAACATCGACCGCTTCACGCGCCTCCTGCGCGACATGACCGAGGACACGCAGTTCATCGCGATCACTCACAACAAGCGCACCATGGAGACCGCCGACGTCATGTACGGCGTCACCATGGAAGAGCCCGGCTGCTCCAAGATCGTCTCCGTCAAATTCGACTGAGGCCGACCGCTCGCTTCCGTGGTGTCATCCTGAGCGAAGCGAAGGATCTGCTTCCGCGCCCGCGCCGTTTGACGGCCCACCTTCCTTTCCGTAAGATGCCCCGTTCCGACCTCCAGGGCCGACGTAGCTCAGTCGGTAGAGCAGCGGTTTCGTAAACCGCAGGTCGCCGGTTCAAGTCCGGCCGTCGGCTCCATGTTTCCAATCACTTAGCCAACTGCAAGGCGGGAGCCTCTTCGGCCCGTGCACTCACGGTGCACTCCGCGGAGCATTCCGGGCTCGGGAGAGCCATCCGAGAGAGCGCCTCGCGGATTCGCTCCCGCGTCACCTTCGCGTACCGCTCGACCAGCTCCAGGCTCGACCAGCCGCCGAGTTCCTGGAGTTCCCGGAGCGTCGCTCCTGCCTCCAGGAACCGGCTCGCGGCCTCGTGGCGGAGGTCATGGACTCGCAGCCAGGGAAGCTTGGCGTTCTCCCTTGCCGTCCTCCAGCTCCGATCGAAGTTATGCCGAAGGTCCCCGCCGTCCCGCCCGCGGAGAACGAGGTCCGAGTCTCCCGCGTCGGCTGGCCTCTCGGGCAGGAGAGCCGCCGCCTGAGCCGTCAGAGGAACCTCGCGAGGCTTCCCGCTCTTGGTCCGCGTGAGGTAGAGCGCCCGCCCGCGAACCTCTCCCCACGTCAGCCCGAGGGCTTCTCCCTTTCGCATCGCCGTCGCGAGGAGAAGCCGAGCAACCGGCCGAAGGTCGGCCGGGAGATTCTCGACTACGGCGGAGAATTGCTCGTCCGTCACCCTGCGAATCCCGGCCGTCCTGGGCTCCTCCGCGAACACCTTCCGCCGATCCGCCTTCCCGAGGTCGGCGAAGTAGTGAGAGCCTTCGATCCTTCCCTCTCCGCGAGCGTGATTCAGAGCCGCTCTCAGGAACGAGAGATCCCGGTTGATCGTGGCGGGACTCGCCCCCTTTTTCGTCTGCTTGGCTTTCTTCCGCTTTCCCTGCTCCTGTCCCTCCGCCTCTTGCTTCTCGTCCGCCCGGTCCTCCTCTGTCCGCTTCTCTTCGGCGCGCTTCTTCCGAAAGCCGGCAACCGCGACTTGCGAGAGGTCCGTCACCGGCAGATCCCCGAAGTACCGCGTCAGCTCCTCCGCATGAGCCGCGTACCGGCGACGGGACCGGAGATTCTCGCAAGCCTTGAGGTAGTCGGCCACGGCAGCTTTCACCGTGTAGGGCGGACCCTGCGGTTTCTCGTCCACCGGCAGGCCGGCCGCGAGCCTCGCGATTGCTTTCTCCCGCTCAGCCACGGCTCCACGGATCGTGCTCCTCTTCGAGATCCTGCGATAGGTACACCCTCCGTAAACGACCGTCCAGCCAAACCGCTCTCGGCCGTTCGGGTAGTGCCGCTTCCAAACTCCGGGAATCCCCGTCTCAGAGACCTTCACGTTTCGCCTCCCTCTTCTTCGGTGGCCGTCCGCCCTTCTTCCCGTTTTCCCGAGCGATCTCGCGAAGCCGCTCGATCCCGAAGCGAGCAAGCCTCACCCGGTAGCTCCGCCTTCCGAGAAGGCTCGCCGCTTCGCTCCTCGCGGCCTTCGTTTCACTCACGGGCATATCCTAAACGCTTCGGTTTTTATTTGTCAAGAGTTTTCTGGCTGAGCGATGAAGGAGACGGGGAAGATCCCTGCCGCTACCTTGCGGGTGTCGTGTTCGCCTGAATGAACCGTTCAACATCGGCCGCCGGGATTCGCACGCAACGGCCGAGCTTGGTCCGTGGTAGCCGCCCCTTTGAAATCCAGAGGCGAATCGTGACGGGTCTAACGGCCAGGATCTCGGCAGCCTCCGGAATCGTGAGGAGGCGGGAGGACTCCTTCTCCACACCTTCCGGCCGGCGGGCAGCAACCGAGGAAGGAAACTTCCTGCTCATGCGGACCTCCCCTCGGCCACCGTCAGCGGAATCACGTCCTCGGGGTCGAGGGAGAGGCTCTCACTGCTGGAAAGCTCCACCCGGCACCGTGTCCGCCCGGTTCGTGTTTCATAGAGGATCGCCCGAAGAATCCCGTCCCGTCCGTCGCGGAGTCTCACCGGCCGTCTAATCGCTCGGAGAATCGCGTCAGGATCGGCCAGGACGCCAGATCGCCCTCGCGGTCGGGGCCACGTCGGGGGGTCCTTGAACAGGTTAGCGAGAGAATGTCCGTGAAGGCAGGCGAGCGAGAGAAGGTCCGGCTTGTGGTGGAGGATCTCCGCCTCCAACTCCGGCGTCAGTCGGGATCCCGGTGCAAGGATGAGCTTGTCGTCATCGGCCGAAAGCGAAAAGCCGTCCCGATCGAGCCGCTGAAGGAGTTCCACCAGGGGGCTCATAGCGCCCTCGCATCAACGTGGTCAGCGAAGGCTCCGCCGCATCGCTCGCATGGGCTCGGTGGCGAGCCGCAGTAGTAGCGGCAGACCATCCCAGCGGAGGCCGAGTCCTCGTTCCCGAGGCCCACTCTCTTTTCCTCGTTTGGTCCCAAGACCGCGCCCTCGCAGGAACGAGAATTCGTCCAATGCCGGCGCGGGGTTTCCCCGGTTTTTAGATTTCCGTTTTCTCGTTCCGCAGATATACCGGGAACGAAGAAACGAGAATTGACCAGGTAGGTATAGGGTGAGCCCTTTTTGCCTTCTCCCAGACGCTCCACGGCTCCCGCTCTGACAAGGTCTCGAAGAGCTTTGCGTTTGAGGCCGGTCTTGCCTTTTCCCAGGATTTCATCCTCGGTAACCGGAAGACTCTTGCTCCGGAGAAAGGCTTCGATTTCCCCGGCGATACGATGCTCTTCCGCCTCCGCCTTCTCTTCGCCAAGTCGGACGGTTCTAGTCACAGGGTCGAATTCAAGAATGGTCTCCTCCAGGTCGGCTCCGTACCTCTGGACGGTGTACGCCGTTCTATAACGTTCCCCCCGGTTAATCAGCATGGCCGTGTCCACGGTCCCGAAGATCGCGGTAGAGCCCAAGATCGCGTCGGGACCTGATCGTTCGCCCTTCCCCGCATGGTGGACACCGAGGACGTGCGTGCCCGTTTCGCGCCCGAGCGAGAGCAACTGCTCAAGACCCGCCGTGACCTGGGAGTAGTCGTTCGCATCCTTGACCCTGATCATTCGGAAAAGGGTGTCCACGATCACGAGGCCCGGACGGAGTCGCTCGACTTCCCGCCGAAGGTCTGCCATCGTGTTTTCTGGCGCTCGGCCGTAGAAAGAGAAGATGTCTTCGTTCGTTGCGCCCATCGCCCGAAAATGCGCGAGGGCCTCCGATTTCTTCTCCTCAAGCGCGAGATAGATCACGGGGCTTTTGGTCGTTTCCCTCCCGAGGAAGGGCTCTCCGCGCGCCACGCACACCGCAAGCTGGCGGGCAAGCGTGCTTTTCCCGGTCTTCGGTTTCGCGGCGAGGGCCGAGAATCCGCCCGCAGGAAACATCCTCTCGGCAAGCCAGCGGATCTCTTCCTCCGGTTGACTCAGGAAGTGAAATAGTGGCGTGAGCGTTAGGCCGCCCCGTCCGGTTTCCACGATTGAGTGTGCGGGAGGCGGAGACCACTCCCCGGCGCTGCGCGCCAGATGCTCCAGTTCTTCCGCCGTTCCGCCCGCGTCCAGCCAGTCGGAAACGTCCCCCTTCTCGGGCAGAGCGGGAAGCGCAAGAACCCGGACGGAAGCGGCCACGCCTTCTAGGGAGCGCGCCACGTCCTCCCCGTGTCGGCGTCCCGTCTCATCGTTGTCGGGTAGGACGACGACGTGCCGCCCACGCAGGAGATCCGAAAACTCACTCCTCCACTTTCCGGCTCCGCCCGCGTTCGTCGTCGCGATGAATCCAAGGGACGCCAAACGGTCGGCATCCTTCTCGCCCTCCACGATCCAAACTTCATGCTCAGGCGCGGCGAGAAGCTCCGGGAGCCGGTAGAGGACCCGCTTAACCCCTTCGAGGTCCCAGATCCATCCATCATTCCCGTCTGGCCGCCTCTGTAAAAAGCTCTTCGGCGCGTAGCGGACTACCTGATAGAGAAGTTTCCCGTCTGCGTCCGCGTAGTCGTAGGTGGCTGAGATCACACGCTCATCGCTTCCGGGCATTAGGGCCGACATTGGGAGTCCCATCGCGGCGAGGACATCCTCCGTCCTGCACCCGGCGTGGCATTTCACCAATTTGTGGCCGTCGTCCCCGAGGCAGATTGAAAGAGACGGATTCCGGTCATCGTGAGCAGGACATTTCGCGGTCCTGCGCGAGCCGCTACCCGAGACACCCGAAAGGCGAGCAAGAAATTCTTCGAAAGTCATCAGTAAGCCTCCATCGTTTCCGGAGGCTAACCGTGGTTTTCGGGGAATCCGTACGGCTAACGGATGGGGAGGTTCCCTGTACGCTTTTTGTTCCGTCGCTTCCTTAGCCCAAGCGCGGCATGGATCTTGGCCCGCGTGTTGTTCTCTCGAACGAAGCTGCGGTAGCGATTCTCTAGGTCTATCGCCTTGCGTGTTGAATTGTCGAAGGTCCTGGTTGCCGCTATTCCGTTTAGTAGCTCAGTGCGGTTCACGCCTGAATTCCAAAATGGGTGAACGCTGAGACGCTCACTCAGCACGTTCGCAAAGGTGATCTTCTCGCCCTTGCGTCGGCGATTCCTCGTCTCCCGTTCAATGTCCTCTATCCGCAGAGCGTCACCGCCGGCATCGAGGCGCTCCTTAATCACGCCACGGAGGTTGATGTCCTCTCGCTTACTGCGCCGGCGGGCCTCCCGATCGGCCTCAAGAACGAACAGAGCATCCCGCTCCTGGTCCCGTTTTTCTCTGGTGGAAAGAAACTCCTCGAACTCATCCCTCTTCCTCGGGGCTCCGCCAGGGCCGATGAGGGCGCGACAAATCTCCCTGATAGCCTGTCTCGCCATGGTCGCATTTGAAGCCGGCGATGTTCCGGAATTCGAGTTAGCGACCGAGGCGTAATGCAGTTCATGCAGAAAAGCGCGGATTTCTTCAGCGTCTGCGTAGGGCAGGGCATTGTCCTCGATCAATCCGACCAGGCTCGCGACCTTCGGGCCGGCGTGAGGATCTCTGCTCGGTAGCTTCCAGAAGAGGAGCGCCCAAAGCCCGTGAACCTCCTCTTCCGTCCATGGTCCTTCTCTGATGTCCACGACGATCGGGCGCGGGTCCCTGGATATCGCTGCCTTGCTCAACCGTGACGCGGAGAGCCAACCTTTCCAGAATTCCTTGTCCTGGTCTTTCGCCCAGATCCTCCATCGCTTCATGGGCCTCTCGCGCAATTTAGGACTCACTAGCAGGAAAGGGCATCCCGGTGACCAAGGCCAAGAGCAACCGGCCCCAACCGATTAGTTCTCAATTTCTCGACTCAATTTCCTGATTTTCCGCCGTGAAATCGTTGAAAATCCTGGCAAGACACATACTCGGGAGAGTAAAGACTAAGCCCTTTAGAAAGCGGTGGTTACGCACGCGAGAGGGGGGCTACCGGAGTGAGAGGGGAAAACCCAGTCGAAGGAGCGGCCGTTTGCGCGAGAACGAGACCCTCCAGGACGTTTAACCCCTTATATTGGAACGTCTTAGGCTCTTGTGGCCTTCTGCTCAGATAGGTCTAATGCCGAGCGTCATCGCAAAGGCTAGGAGCACGCCAAAGACAGAGAGGCCGCCTCCGGTTATCACAGCCCCTCCCATCGCCAACGGTAGATTATGCCGTCCGCGTTGACGTAGAACATCCGCGTGGCCCAGTAGTAGTCCTTCCCGTTGAGAGAGTGCTGGTATTGATAGATCAATACCTCGCCACCGGCTCCGTCTTGCCGTTCGGAGTGCGGAGGCCCCCAGGCTACGATCAATTCGTGTTTGTGGTGGCCCACCCAGGACTGCATCTCGTTGTTAATGGAGGCGCAGCTCGTCAAGGAGACACAACACCCGATGAGCCAGAGGCAGCTGAGGAACCGCCTGAGCGGAGGCCGCCGCCGATACTTAGTGCTCATTGGCCAGAATTCTGCTCGCTAAGATTCTACACCTTGTAGCTTGTCGGGCGATGCGATTCCTCCCTCAGGTAGTGGTCGGCCCTGGGCAGGCGGACAGGTATAGGGGGGCGCCGCCCGGAGTCAAGGCCACCGGCCGAGCGCGTTCCGGCGTCTGTCCCTTCGGCACACAACGCATCGCCAACCTGAAACTAGCGGGTGCAGTGAAGCGAGACGAGGCCGAAGGCCGGGGGGTGGTAGAATCCCGGTTAGTCGCTCAGTTGACAAAAACGGGAGGAGGCTCCATGCGTAAGCCGTCTTTCTTCGTCGTGCTCCTGGCTCTCGCGTCACTCCTTACCGCGCTTGGCATCGCGCAAACCGTACCGAGGGCTCCGGTCGTGCGCGTCGGATCCCCAACGCTCTCTCCTACGCCCGTCCTTCCCGATCCGACGGGAACCTATCAGGGTCAGGCATCGGTGCGCCTTCAAGGGCAGTCGCCTACTTTTAATGAGACCTGGCGAATTGGAGTTAAGGCGCAGCCTTGCCTCGAATGCGGAACTGGTGAGCACTTCGTCTACGGGACGAACTACGACGGCTCTCAGTATGCCAGCGGAACCACCGAGCGAGGCGGCATCTACGGCTTCATTTCTCCCAACGGCAACGGCATAGGCTTCGAACTCTCTGCCATCAACTGCCCCTTCGTGAATCCGACCAACTACAGGCCTCCCTTACCTGGGGCGAACGGTTACGTTGGCGACGAATTCGGCGGTTCCTTTGGCGAGGTTCCCGGCACGGCGGTGACGATAAAAAACGGACTTCTCTCCGGGCGGTTCTCCGGTCGGGACTGCTTCGGCCAACAGATCACTGCGGACGTTTCCCTTCAGCGAGTCTCTAGCGCGGCGCCCCCATCGTGCGTCTCTATCTCGGGCAACTACGGCGGCTCCTTCGCGAACTCATGCGGCGGCAACGGCAGCAGCACCATCACGGTTAGACAGACAGGTTGCTACTTCAGCACCCTGGTCGCATCGTTGGGCGTTGGCATCGAAGGCGCGATCACGAGCCCGACATCGGCAACGATCCGAATAAACGATCCGTGCGGTTCTGCGATCTCCAGCGGGACCGCGACGATCAGCGGAAGCACAATCACCGGAACTTATTCCGGATCCTCAACCGGTGCCGTCGGGTGCTGTCCTGCGGGTCCGGTTTCCGGTTCTTTCTCGCTGACCAGGAATTAGGATCCGCCCGGAGACTTGAAGGCACGCCGCCCTTTGAATCCCGGAAGGTAAGGTCTCGCGGGTCTTTTGGAGGCGAAAAAGGGCGTGTCTCGGGTCACGAGGACTTCCACGGCAGATGGCACCACGCCTAGCGAGGCTCCCCTGGGGGGGGCGTCCCGAGCCGCTCCGTACCCCAAGCGGGTCCGTGCACTCACGGTGCACTAAACGGGTATCATCCGGTGAAAGTCGGAATCAATCGGTAGAAGGTCGCGCGGAGCGGAATCGCCAATGCTGGAGAGACTTTTCTGCTCTTGGTAGCGTTCGGTATCGCTCCATGAGAAACCGTGGAAAAGCCCCCTGGTTCGGTTTCGTAAACCGCAGGTCACCGGTTCAAGTCCGGTCGTCGGCTCCAGTTCCACCCTCCGCAGCCCTCGCGTTGGCACAATTCTCGCGATAAGGACACCGGGGGGAAGCGGATCGCAAGGAAAGGAGAAGGGTATGGGACTGATCCTGCTGATCATCCTGATTGTCTTGCTTCTGGGGGCCGTCCCCGCCTGGCCGTACAGCCGGGGCTGGGGCTACTGGCCGAGCGGGACCCTGGGCCTCATCGTGCTGATCCTCATCATCCTGCTGCTCACCGGACGCCTGTAGCGTCTCGGGCCCGGTACTGTCCCTCAGCGGGGCGCAAGGGCGCCCCGCTCTTCGCCTCCTCCGCCCTGCGGCGCGCGCATGGACCTCGCGGAATCTTTTCGACATAATCTCCCGACCTCCATGCAGTTGACGACGAAGGACGACGGACACGTCACCATCCTGACCGTGGATGGCGATCTCGCCATCGGCGAGTCGGAGTCCCTCTTTAAGAGGACCGTCACCCGTCTCCTGGAGCAAGGCAAGGTCAACCTCCTCGTGGACATGAGAGGGGTCAATTTCCTCGACAGCTCGGGCCTGGGCGCGCTGGTGCGGGCCATGACGATGTCGCAGAAGGAGGGGGGCCAGACCAAGCTCCTGGGCGCCGGCCCCCAGGTCCGCAAGCTCCTGGAGATGACCAAGCTCGACTCCGTGTTCGAGAACTTCACCGAGATGGAAACGGCGGTCTCGAGCTTCTAGCAGGCGGTACCGGACAAGAGATGGCCGACCAACCGGAGAGTCCCTCGAACAGGACGGAGGCGGCGGCTCTCGGAGAGCTGGCGCGCTGCGAGACCCTGGCGCAGACAGCCACCTGGGCGGCGCGGTGGAGCGCGCGGCTGGCCGGGGCCGAAGGCGCGCTCATCTGGACTCCCGACGCCGCGATCCCCATATTCGTCTGTGTCGCCGCCGAGGGAGAGGGCACTCGGGTCTTCCTCCGGCGCTCCGCCCCGCGGGAGACGGGAACCGTCCATGCCCTGCTGCGCGACCGCCGCCCGACGGCGCTCGATCGGAAGGATTTCGCCTCCTCACAGGACCCGCTGATAAAGGGCCTTCCCGCCGGGACCCAGACGTGCCTCGCGATCCCGCTCGAAGCCGAAGGACAGGTCGTGGGGCTGATGGCTCTCCTCTTCGACCAGCCGCAGAAGGCCGAGCCGAGAGCCGCGGTCCTGGACTCTTTCCTGCGGCACGCGGCCCCGGCGCTCGACCTGTCGCTGAAAGCCGAGAAGAAAACGGTCGGCATGCTCCAGGCCATCGAGCGCCTGACAAACCTCTACGACCTCTCCAAGGCCTTCGGCTCGACGATCGACCTCGACGAGCTCAACGGCATCATCGTTCGCAAGGCGGTGGACTTCGGCGTCGCCGAGGTCGCCTCCTTCTGGCTGCTGGCGGGAGACACGTCCAACGTCGTGCTGGCGGGCACGGCAGCCAATGAGAACTACGAGGTCGAACACGCCCCGGACGCCGTGGGCGGGTCGATCGTCGGAGACCTGCTGGCCGAGCAGAAGGTCCTGCTGCGCAACGCCATCCCGGCCGGCGATCCACTCGCGAAGGAAAACGAAGGCTACCCGGTCCGGTCCGTGCTCGCGCTGCCGCTCATCGAGGAAGAGAAGCCGGTCGGAGCGCTCGTGCTCGTCAACAAACGCGGCCGGCACCCCGAGTTCAGCTCCGACGACGAGGAACTGCTCCAGGATCTGGCTCGCCAGGCCGTCCGGGCGCTGCGCAACGCGCGCCAGTACGAGGCGGAAAAGAAGGTCGAGGAGCTCGACGCCCTGCTCGCCGTCAGCCGCGAGATCACCGCGACGCTCGACCTCGACCGCGTGATGCAGACGATCGTCAATGCGTCGGCCGCCCTGGTCCGATACGACCGGTGCGCGATCGCGATCCAGAGCCGCGGGAGACTTCGGCTGGGAGCGGTCTCCGGGACGGCCCAGATCGACCGGAAGAACCCGGACCTCCAACGCACGGAAGACCTGCTGCAGTGGGTCTTCCTTTCGGGATCGGACGTCAACGTCACCCAGCAGGAGAACGGCACGCTTCTGGCGGACCGGCCCGAGACCGAGGAGAAGTTCCGTGCCCTGTTCTCGGAAACAGGATTGAGAGCCTTCTACGCCACGACCCTGAAAGACGAGGAAGGAAAGCTCGGGGTCCTCGCCTTCGAGTGCCGCGAGCCGATTGTCTTCGACCAGGACACCCGGGACCTGCTCGCCATCCTGGTCAACCAGGCGACGGTCGCCGTCCGTAACGCCCAGCTCTACCAGCAGGTGCCGCTGGTGGGTTTCTGGAAGCCTTTGCTGGAGCGGCGGCGCAAGCTCTTCGAGATTCCGCGCCGGCGCCGGCTGGCCTGGGGCATCGGAGCCATCGTCCTGGCCGTGATCCTCTTCCTCGTTCCCTGGCGCCTTCGCCTCACAGGCCCTGCGCGCGTCCTCCCCGGCCGCCGCGCGATCGTGACCGCCGGCGTGGACGGGATCGTTTCGTCGGTGCGCCACCGCGAGGGAGATATCGTGGCCGCCGGGGAGATCGTCGCGACCCTCGAAGACGAGGCGGGACGGGCATCGCTCGCCGAGGCCCGGGCGGCGTACGAGATCGCCGAAACCGCGATCGCCAGGAGCCGCGACGCCGGCAATCCCTCCGCGCTCTTCGAAGCGCAGACGCGCGCGAGGGAAGCGAAGGCTCGCCTCGCCGTGGAGGAAGAACGGCTCGGATACACCCAACTGCGGGCTCCCGTCGGCGGAGTCATCCTCACTCCGCGTCTCGAGGAGCGCGTTGGCCAGAATCTCTCGCGCGGTTCCGAGTTCGCGGTGATCGGAGACGTCGGCACGGTCACGGTCGAGGTCGCTATATCCGAAGAAGACTCCTCCCTGCTCCAGGTCGGCCAGCCGCTGGAGTTCAAGTTGAATCCTTATCCGACACGGACCTTCGAGGGGCGGTTGTCCAGACTCGGCGCGGGAATCCGGGAGGAGGGTCAGGCTCGCTTCGTGATCGCGGAAGCGGATGTCGAGAATCCCCAGAAGCTCCTGCGCGCCGGCATGCTCGGCAAGGCGAAGGTTCGCGCGGGCTCTCGCCGAATCATCACGCTCCTTCTGCGCAAACCGGCCCGCTGGCTCTACGGGAAGCTCTGGTCGATCCTGCCGTGAGCTCCGCTCCCCCCCGGTCCCGCTTCGTCGCGGCCGCCGCCGAGACGGCGCAGGCCATCGCCGAGCGTCACGGCGGCGCCTCGGAGCGCCCGGCATTGCGCTCCGACGCGGTCGTCCGGCGCCAGATCCAGATGGGCGAAGCGCGCTGGTGGGTCAAGAACACCGAGACGCTGAAGTACTACATCTTCTACGACTTCGAGTGGCGGCTGATCGAGTTGATGGACGGGACGCGCACGCGCCCGGAGATCGTCGCCGAATACAACACGCTTTATCCCTTCGACCCGATCGACGTCGGCGTCATCCTCGATTACGAGGAAATGCTCAGAAAGATCGACCTCCTCGCGCAATCCGCCACTCAGCGCAACCTGGAACTCCTGGGAAAGCTCAAGACCGCGCGTCAGAGAGCGGCGCAGGAAAAGGCGGAAGGGTTCAATCCGTTCTTCATGCTGTTTCACGTCCTCGATCCCGACCGCTTCCTCGACAGGACCGTCAAGTACGTGCGTTGGATCTGGTCGCCGCCCGTCGTCGCCGTCTGGGCCGTCGCAATCGCCTGGACGGTCTGCGTCTTCGCTCTTCATTTTACGCAGCTCTTGACGGGGACATACGAGCTCTACGCGTTCTTACGGAAGCCCTTCCTCGATGCCGTCCATTTCTTCTTCATTCTGTCCTTCGTCGGCTTCTTCCACGAGTTCGGCCACGCTTATGCGGTCAAGATCTATGGGGGCGAGGTCCACGACATCGGGCTCGCGCTGTTGTACTTCACCCCCGCCTTCTATTGCGACACGACGGACGCCCTCCTGTTCGAGAACAAGTGGCAACGGCTGTGGGTCAACACCGCGGGCATCTACGTCGAAGGCTTCGTCTGTTCGGCGGCGACGGCTTTGTGGGTCTTTTCTTATCCGGACAGCCTGATCCACGATCTCGCCTACAAGACGATGCTCTTCACGGGGATCTCGACGATCTTCTTCAACATCAACCCGCTCATCAAGATCGACGGCTACCACGCTCTGACCAGCGTGCTCGAGATGCCGGATCTCCGCGAGGACGCTTTTCGCCACATCGGCGCGGTGTTTCAGAAGTACGTCTTGCGTCTGCCGGTCACCGTCACGCCCGCGTCCCACCGGCGGCGCCGAATCTACTGGGTGTACGGAACGCTCGCGCTGGCCTACATCGGCGTCATCATGGCTCTCATCACGCGGATCTTTTTCAATCTGTACAACAGGATTCTGCCCGACTTCGCTGTTGTTCTCATCATCGTCACGGTGGTCAAGATCTTCCAGAAACGGGTGCGGCTCGTGACGCGGACCGCGCGTCTCTTTTACCTGGACAAGAAGGAGTGGCTCATGTCACGGAAAGCGCGCCCCGCTCTCGCCGCAGCCGGTGTCGCCGTCGTCCTCCTCCTCGTCGTGCCCTGGTCGCGCCGGGTCATTTCCGCGGAGGGAGTGCTTCGCCCGCAGGGCGTCGCGAGGATCGAGGCTCCGGAGGACGGGTGGGTCGAGCAGGTCTTCGCAAGGGAGAGCGACGGAGTCGCCGCCGGAGCGCCGGTGCTGCGCCTCGTCAGTCAACGCGCCGTTTCCGACGAGGCCGCACTGTCCGCGCAGAAGGATCGCCTGGAGAAGCAGGCTGGCGCCGCGCGTGACCAATCGCTGGCCGAGGCTCTCTACGAGTCGGAACAGCGCCAATCCGCGGTCCGCGTCGGGCTCGTCAGCGAAAGGGCGCGCAACGAGCGCTTGACTCTGCGCGCCCCCTTCGGCGGACGGGTCATGACGCCGCGCATGGAGGATCTGCGAGGCCGATTCGTCGCGGCTCACACCCTGCTTTCGGAGATCGGCGACTGTCGAACGCTGGTCGCCGACCTTCCGGTCTCCGAACGTCTACTCTCCGATATCAGGCCGGGTTTCCCGGTCAAGGCGCTCGCGCGCCAGCAGCCGCTCGGCTCCCTCCGGGGAAAGGTGTCGGAGATCTCGGCAGCGACGCTCGACCGGCCCGCAACCCCGAGCGGCCTCTCGGACCCGGCGGCTCCCCGCGAGCTGCCCGATCGCTTCGCGGTCCGTGCCGTGTTCGACAACGCGGCCGGAGGGCTGAGGCCCGGCGACAGAATCCGCGCCAAGATCTACTGCGGTCGCGAGTCCCTCGCCCGCGGCGCCTGGCGGGTGGTCTGGCGGTGGCTGCGGAGTGTCGCCTGGTAAAAAAAAGCCCCGCCGGAGCGGGGCTCGTGAGGCTGAGAACAGATCTAGACGTCGCCCGATCTCGCCGAACGCGCCGACTCGGACGCCCTCGCCGAACGCGCCGACTCGGACGAGCGAGCCGACCGTGCCGATTCGGACGAGCGAGCCGACCGTGCCGATTCGGACGCCCTGGCCGACCTGGCCGATTCCGCGGAGCGCGCCGACCTCGCCGACTCCGACGCCCTCGCCGAACGCGCCGACTCGGCCGAGCGAGCCGACCGCGCTGATTCGGACGCCCTGGCCGACCTGGCCGATTCCGCGGAGCGCGCCGACCTCGCCGACTCCGACGCCCTCGCCGAACGCGCCGACTCGGCGGCACGAGCCGACCGCGCCGACATCGCGTTGCGAGCGCTGGGAGTCGAGACGGCCGGGTTGCTTCCGACGCTCGAGACCCGAATCTCGGACATCTCCTTGCCCGTGGCCGCCTTGATCTTCGCCTTCTGAGCCTCCGTCAACTCGATCCGAACTTCCTTCGCCATTTTGTTTCCCCCTTTCCTCGGCCTCGCTTATCGCAAGAGGAAGGCCAGGCCCGAAAGCCCGGGTCGGAGACAGCGATCTCTTTTGGGAAGAGAAGCTTACAAGAATCTGCCCTGGTTGCGAGGAGTCATTGGACAGGATCAAATCCACACCCTTGGTTGAATTTTTACCCATCGAGGCCTGCGCAAGACGCGACTCCTCAGGGCACTCCCATGCGATTCAGAACCAGACTTGAGGCAAGCGGAGCCTAGATCCCGTATTTGCGGCAGAGGTATTTGATCTGGTTGCTGTCCAGGCCCAGGCGGCGGGCGGCTTCGGCTTTCACGCCGCCGGAGTCGGCGATGGCGTCGGTCAAGAGCTTGCGTTCGAATTCTTCGACGGCCTTCGAGAAGACCACCGGGCCCTGGGGTTTGGAGGCGGAGGAGGAGCTCTGGCGGAGGACTCGCGGGAGGTCTTCCTCGCCGATCACGTCGCCGGTGGAGAAGAGGACGAGCATCTCAATGACGTGCTCGAGCTCGCGGACGTTTCCTTTCCAGGGGTGCGCGCGGAGGCGATCGAGGACGGCGGCGGAGAGGCTTCGGCGGGGCTTCTTGTGGCGAGCGGAGAACTTCTCCAGGAAGTTGTCGGCCAGGAGAGGGATGTCGTCGGCCCGCTCGCGCAGGGGCGGGATGCGGATGACGATCGTGTTGATGCGGTAGAAGAGATCCTCGCGGAACGTGCCGGCTGCGACCCGCGCGTCGAGGTCCTCGTTCGTGGCGGAGATCAGGCGAAAGTCCACCGGAGTCGACCGGCGGCCGCCGACGCGCTCGACTTCATGGGTCTCGAGGACGCGCAGGAGCTTGGACTGGATGGCCTGGGTCAGCGTCCCGATCTCGTCCAGGAACATGGTTCCCTTGTGCGCCAGCTCGAAGCGGCCGGGCCTCGAAGCCACGGCGCCGGTGAAGGCGCCCTTCTCGTGGCCGAAGAGCTCCGACTCGGCGAGCGACTCGGGCAGCGCCGACGCGTTGACGGCTACGAAGAGATGGTTGCGGCGGGGGCTCCTCTCGTGGATCGAGTGGGCCACGAGATCCTTGCCCGTCCCGCTCTCCCCCTGGAGCATCACCGTGGCGTCCGACGGGGCGATCTTCTCGATGTCGGAGAAGAGCCGCTTCATGCCGGGAGTCGCGCCGATCAGCTTGTCGAACCGGAACTCCTGGAAGGATTGCTCCTTCAGCTCCCGGTTCTCGTCGAGGAGACGCCGGCGCTCGAGGGCGCGGCGCAGGATGATCAGGAGCTCGGCGCCGTCCACGGGCTTGCGGAAGAAGTCGAAGGCGCCGAGCTCGATCGAGCGCAGAGCCGCCTGGCGGTCCTTCTCGCCCGACATCATCACGACCGTCGCGTCGGAATCCCGGCGGCGCGCTTCGGCCAGGAGGGAAAGGCCTTCCTCGATCGTGCCGGAAGGCGGCAGGCGCAGGTCGAAGAGGCAGAGATCCGGTTTCTGGTCGAGTTGCGCCCGGCCCGCCGGCCCGTCCGCGGCGTGGGCGAGGGCGAATTCTCCCTTGAGAGCCCAGCGCAGCTGTTCCGCCAGCTCCCGGTCGTCCTCGACGAGGAGCAGGCGCGGAAGCGGCGCCGCGGCTTCCTTCACGACGCGACGGCCGCTGCCGGAAAGCCCAGGCGGACGACCGTTCCCTCCTCGGCGACGCTCCGGACGCGGATCGAGCCCCCATGGTGGCGGACGATCTGGCTCGCGGTGAAGAGCCCGAGACCGACCCCGTCGGGCTTGGTGGTTTCGAACGGGCGGAAGAGCCGCTCGCGCACGAAATCCTCCGACATCCCCGCGCCGTTGTCGATGATCTCGACGACCACGCGTTCGCGCGCGGCCCGCCTCTCGCTGAAACTCCGGATGAGCACTCTTCCCGAAGGCGCGGCCGCCTCCAGCGCGTTCTCGACCAGGGAAGAGAATGCGTCGCGAAGGAAGTAGGGATCGCCCCAGATCGGCGGCACCGGACCCAGGGCCAGCGACAGCTCCGGGAGCCTGGCCGCCTGCGCGCGGTCGAGCCGGCCGCCGCGGCGGGTTGCCCCTCCGGCGATGTCGCGGACAAGACCGTTGACGTCCAGCGCGACCTTGATGAGGACGTGCCGCTGCTCGGACGACCAGCGGCCCACGATGCCGTCGAGACGATCGATGGTCGAAGCGAGGAGGTCCTGCACGGTCTGCTTGAATTCCGGGTCGCCGTAGTGGGAGTCGAGATTCTGCCGCAGCATCTGGAGCCGGAATCCCATGTTCTTGATGTCGTGGATCAGCACCCTGTCGAGGGCCGACCGCAGGCGCTTGCCTCCGCGAGGGGGGCGCGGATCGGTCACGGGCGGCCGGCGGAGTGCAACCGGACCCGAACGGCGAGACCCGGCCGGAGAACCGAGTGAGAAGGCTCGCGGCGGACCCGGATGATGACCTGGAAGGTCCCGCTGGCCGGATCCACGGTCGGGCTGATGAACTCGACCGTCCCTTTGGCCCGCGCCTGGGGAAAGGTGACCGGGACGACGTCCGCCGCCGTCCCTTTTCGGATCTTCAACAAGTCCTTTTCGGGAACGTAGATGCGCGCGAGCAGGGGCTCGGAGGCCGTGATCTTGAACAGGGGGATGTTCTGGACGTCGATGACCTTCTGGCCGACCCGCGCGTACTTCTCGGTCACGACGCCGGCGAAGGGAGCGCGGATCACGGCATACTCCCGGACCGCTTTGGCCTTTTCCCAGTTGGCGACGGCGACCGCGAACTGTGCCCGGGCCGTGTCCAGATCGGCCTTGCTCATGATGCTGTTCTCCGACAGGGCCCTGGCCCGCTCGAGCTGCGCCCTGGCCAGCTCCATGTTCTCCTTCGTCAGTTTGACTTCGGCGTCAAACTCCCCCATGTGCAGGGTCGCGAGGGGCTGCCCCTTGGCGACGACGCTCCCGCGGTCCACGTGGATCTTGTCGATGACTCCCATGATCTGGCAGGAGACCGTGACGTCCTGGTCCACCATCAGGTTGGAGGAATAGACCTCCCCTTCCGCCGGCTCGCCGGGCGTCGGCGGGCCGGAGAGGAGGAACCGCAGCAGGACAGCGGAGACGAAGAGTGGTCTCATGTCGCCATTCGATTTGGACAGGAATGGTATCGTATTTCAAACGATGCCCATCCGCCTCGCGAGCGAGAGACCCGAGGTCGAGCGCAAGGGATCCCGCGCGAACTTCTGCTGGCCCCTGGAAGAGCCGTGGGACGAACGCCGTCTCGCTGCTTTTCTCATGACCAAGCACCGGCGCAAGGACACGGACTGGACACGGCGCACCTCCCCCTTCTGCGCCGCCCTCGGGATGGCGACCATCGAGTGCTCGGTTCCCGTGGGGGGCCCGGATTCCCTGCCCGCGCTGGAAGCGGTCCTGACCGCGGAGTTGAAGGGAATCCTCGCGGGCGCAAGCAAGGTCCACGACGAGATGATCCTCGACAGAGACTGGCGCAGAGTGACACCGCACGAGGATTGACGATTGGAGATTGACGATTGAGGACGATTTCAAGCAGCCGGTTTTCTCGATCGGAGTCAAAAATCCTCAATATTGTCAATGGTTTAGCCGTCTCATATAATCCCATGCGACACTAAAAGGGGGTAGGAGATGTTGTCCGTTCCCTCCCTTCGGCTGAACCAGTTCGGGGTGAGCTTCTATGAGGCGCTACTCTCGGGGGCGGACCTCCAGTCGCTCGTCGGCTTTGAGGTCCTCTCCTTCGGACCCGGCAGCCAGATCACGCGAGGAAGGAAGAAGAAGGTCTCCGCCCGAGTCAACTGGGAGTTCCTGGAGAAGAAGATCGCCGCCTCCGAGCAGGCGTACCAGCGGCCGATCATCCAGAAGAAGATCGAGGAGCTGGTCAATTACTACCTTCAGTGCGCGGACTCCGGCACCCTGCCGGCGATCCCGGGCAGCGTGCTGCTCGTCTCCGACCGCCGGCTCGAATTCGTCGCGGGCTCGGGGCGTGGGGACTCGGGATCGCTCAAGCTCCCGGAGGAGTCGGGAATCCTGAGAGCGCTGGACGGCCAGCACCGCTTGCTGGCGCTCCACCAGCTCGCGGAGAAACACAACCTCAAGGACTTCCAGGTGCCCGCCGTCGTCTTCGACAATCTGACGGCCGACCAGGTCGTGGAGCTCTTCGTCACGATCAACAGCAAGCATACGAAGCTGAACCCGTCGCACCTGATCTCCCTCTCGGGTCGCCGGCTCTACCGCGACGAGAACCTCGCGGCCGCGCACGACGTCATCCGCGCGTTGAACGAGGACGAGCACTCGCCGCTCAAGGGGCAGATCAAGGTGCTCGGGATCGGGAAGGGCACCGTGACTCAGGCCTCCCTCGCCGACGAGCTGCGCGACGTCTTCGCCTCGATGGACGCGGCCGGCGGCAGGGTGTCGAAGGAGTTCCGCGAAAACGCGCGGCGCTTCTTCCTGAACTACTTCAAGGCGGCGGCGCGCGCCTTTCCCGTGGCGTTCGCCGGCCGCAAGTACGCGATCCGGACCGCGACCTCGCTGCGCGCCTTCATCCGCATCGTTCCGTACGTGATCGCGATGATCCGGAGCCGCGGCGGCGACGTCTGGTCGGCGGGAGAGCTGGACGCCGCCCTGCGTCCCTGGTCGGAAGCCATCGGCGACCGGCGCTTCGAGACGGAGACAGTCTGGAAGGAGAAGCTCACCGGCGGTACGCGTTCCGCCGTCGAGATCCTCGCGCGCGAGCTGCGCCAGGGACTCAATGCCTGAGAGTGCCGAGCTCAGGTCTGTCATCCTGAGCGAAGCGGCCTGTCATCCTGAGCGAAGCGGAGGATCTGCTTTCCTCGTTCCAGGCAGCAGATTCTTCGGCCCTTCGGGCCTCAGAATGACGGGCGAACGGGCCGAGCGCAGGTTGAACTTTTCGCCTAGGCTTCCGTAGATAGAGACAGAGGAGCGATACAGACATGGCCGCCATTGGAGGGTGTTTCTTCTTTCTGATCGTGATCGCCTTCGCGGCGATTCTCTGGGCGGTCTGGCGCTACAACAACCTGATCGCGCTGAAAAACCAGGTCGTGAACGGCTGGAAGCAGATCGACGTCCAGTTGAAGCGCCGCCACGATCTGATTCCCAACCTTGTGGCGTCGGTCAAGGGAGAGATGCAGTTCGAGCAGGACACGCTGGAGAAAGTGGTCGCCGCGCGCAACAGCGCTGTCACCGCCCGCGGCGTGGCCGATGCCGCCGAGAAGGAGAACGCTCTCACGCAGACCCTTTCCCGCCTTTTCGCCCTGGCGGAGAACTATCCGAATTTGAAGGCGAACGAGACGGTCAAGGCGCTCATGGAAGAGCTGTCCTCGACGGAAAACAAGATCGGCTTCGCGCGCCAGTTCTACAACGACATCGCGACGCGCTTCAACATCGCGCAGCAGGTCTTCCCCGACAGCCTGATCGCGCAGGCCTTCAAGTTCCAGCCGGTGGAACTGTTCGAGATCAAGGAGGCCGCGGAACGGGAAGCGCCGAAGGTGGACCTCAATCTCCGACCGCAATAGAAGGTCCCAGGTGTTCGGTGTTAGGTGCTAGGGACGGAGAGTAGGCCATCGTCCCTAACACCTAACACCTCGCACCTAACACCTGCATGACCAACCTCTACGACCAGCAGCGGCGCAACATGCGGCGCACGAGGATCATCCTCGTCGGGTTCGTGCTTTTCCTGGCGTTCCTCGGCATGGGGGCGGACGCGTTTCTCTACGGATCGGGAGCGGGACCCGGGTTCCCGATCGCAACGATCGGCGCGGTGTGCCTCGGAGCATTTTCGGCATGGTGGGCGCTCGCGGGAGGAGACAAGGCGGTCCTCGAGTCCACGCACGCGACGCCCATCAGTCTGACCGACCCGAAGCAGAGGATGCTCGACAACGTCGTCGAGGAGATGGCGATCGCGGGCGGAGTGCCCAAGCCCGCCGTGTACGTGATTCCCGATCCGGATCCCAACGCGTTCGCGACCGGACCCGGCCCGCAGAAGTCCTCGATCGCCGTGACGCAGGGGCTCCTCGACACCTTGAACCGGGAGGAGCTGCAGGGCGTCGTCTCGCACGAGATGTCGCACGTCAGGAACTACGACATCCGCCTCATGACGGTGGTGGCGGCGCTCGTCGGCTCGGTGCTGCTCCTCTCCGACTGGGGAAGGCGCGGGCTCTGGTGGGGAGGCGGGCGCCGGCGTTCCCGCGGCAGCGGCGGGTCGGGCGCCTTCGCGCTCGTCTTCTTCGTCGTCTGGCTGGTATCGCTGATCCTCGCGCCGCTGATCGCCCAGTTGGTGGCGATGTCGGTTTCGAGAGAACGAGAGTACCTGGCCGACGCCTCCGGCGCCGAGCTGACGCGGAATCCTCTCTCGCTCGCCTCGGCGCTCGAGAAGATCGAGGCGGCCGCCGCTCCCACGCAGTCCATCAAGCAGGGGGTCGCGCACCTCTGCATCGCCGACCCGCGCGGGCTCGCCGTGAACAACCGCGAAGGCGCCTGGGCGAACCTCTTCTCGACCCATCCTCCCATCGCCAAACGGATCGCCCTGCTGAGGGAGATGGCCTATGAACCGGCGCGCGCCGGTTCATAGCTACGACTTCGGCGGGAGGATCTTTCCGGTGGCGCGATCGGGGGGATAGAGAAGGACATGGAGTCCCTTCTGGATCTGGAAGACGCCGACTTCGTAGCGCAGCGGATCTCCGTGCTCGTCGAATTGGAGATGCTCGAGGGGAAGCTTCAGGTCGGTCTTTGCGAGGGCGGCGCGGACCGCCTCCCGCTCCGGCGGCGCGGATTTCCCGGACGCCTTCTCCAACGCCGCGAGGACGGCGCGGGCCGCCGCGTAGCCGTACATGCTCAGCGGCGCCGGCTCGCGGCCGAAGAGTTTCGAGAATCCAGCCTCGTAGGCGCGGCTTCCCTCGAGGTCTCCGGCGAGCGACATCCCCGGCTCCCACACGACCGCCCCCATCGCCCCTTCTCCGAGCGGGCCCAATCGCTCGATCAATGCGGGAAACTCCATGCCGAAGGCGCCGACAACCGGGAGGGCCGGGCCCTCCGGCCCGTGGATCTGCCGCAGCAGGACGAGATTGTCCGCGAAGAAGCCGTCCATGAGCAGGAGCTCGGCCCCGCTCGCCTTCACACGGCTCACCAGCGGGATGAAATCGGGCGTTCCCGTCTGGAAGCTCTCGAAGGCGGAGACCCGAACGCCGCGCGCTTCGAGCCGCTCTTTCTGAAGGCGCGCGAGCTGCGTCGCGCCCGGCGTGCTCGAATAGAGGATCGCCACCTGCTTTGCGGGCAGGAGCTCGAGAGGGACGGCCGTCGTGGCGTCCACGAACGGCTCCAGCCGGGCGATCCGGAAGAAGTACGCGTTCCCGCGCTGTGTCAGGCGCCGGTCGAGCGAGGAGCTCGCGACGTACGGGACGCGCTCGCGCTGCGCCACCTGCGCCACCGGACCGACGATACTGTCGACGTAGCCTCCCACCAGCGCGCTGACCCGCTGCCGCGCCGCCAGCTCGTAGGCCGCGCTCGTCGCCTCGTCGGGCCGGCCCGCGTCGTCCCTCGTCAGGAGCTTGACGGGGCGTCCATGGATACCGCCGCGGGCATTGACTTCCGAGACGGCGTAGACGACCCCTTCGTGAACCGCCGTGCCCTGGGCGGCCAGGACGCCGCTCAAGGAGTCGATCTCCCCGATTCGCAGCTCGACAGGCTCGCCAGTCGCCGGCCGTCGCGCCGCCAGGACTCCGACCAACAGCGCGCCGAAAGCCGCGCGCCGGAGACTCTTCATCCTGCTGACAACCAGCTAGTCGGCGCGGAACGCGCCGACTGGCTGGCGCGCCTCGTTGAGCAGCATCCGGGTCCCGTCGGATCGGGCCGAGTCGCGTTCGGCCTGGATCGCGGCCAGACGCGAGCGCCACGGCGAAAGGTCGAAAGGCTCGCCCTTCGGGAAAGCGATGTAGGCGTCGATCAGGTTCCGATAGAACCGGACCATGCGTTCGACGAGCGGCACGGCATACTCGCGTCCCTGAACCTTCAGGCAATGGACGCCGATGTCGATGAGACTCGGGATGTCCTCCAGCAGGAAGAAGGCATCGTTCTTCAGGGCCACGCTCTTCTCCCACAGCTTTTCGCCGCTGTAAAGCTCCCACGATTCCAGGCAGACGCGGTAGTCGAGACCCCCGCGGTTGGGACTGCCTTTGAACAGGTCTTTCCCGAAGGAATCGGTCGTCCGCTCGAGCCGGTGATAGGGGGACATCCAGCATTTCCCCAGATACGTGTAGCACTTGTTGGCGTGGATCAGAATCTCGATGCCGACGTCGATCCGTTCCTTGCGGGAGGCCAGCTCTCTCAACGTCAGCTTCGTGTCCGCCACGACCTGCGACACACCGATCGAGCGATAGAACCGCACGTCCTCGTCGTTCAGGATGTTGGCGCCGATCGAGGCGTGGATGGTCAGCTCCGGAAAGCGCCGGTGCACCTCCGCGATAGCCCCGACGTCGGTCATGATCGCCCCGTCCACCCCCCAGGACACAAAGCGCTCCATCTTCGCGAGCATGGGCGCGACCTCGTGGGACTGCATGTTGGTATTGAAGGCGACCCGCAGCCTGGCGCCGCCTCCGTGGGCGATTCCGACCGCGGCGCGCACGTCCTCGTCGGGCATTTCGTACTTGTCGCGCCGGCGGCTCCACCCGCGGGGCCCCACGTAGATTGCGTTCGCGCCGCCCGCGACCGCCGCCTCGACCATCGGAAGATTGCCCGCCGGCGCCAGGAGTTCGACCATGTTCCGCCCCCTCGACAGGAATTTCTGAAAGCCTACGACTCCGCTCGAGAAATCGTCAGCAGCGATCCCATGGACTCCGGCCGGATGCCCGCGTAATCCATCCCGCTCCGGCCGAAGTAGAAGCCGTTGCACAGACCGATCCGCGCATGACGCCGGATGGTCTCCCACCACCCCTCCTCGAGCGCGTCCTCGCCGGCGGCGGCCCGCAGGAGCGCCGCGCGGTACACCGCCGCGACCTCGAGCCGGTACGCGGCGCTCTCGGAGACGGTCTCGATCCGGAAGTGCCGGTGGCCTTCGCCGAGGAGCCGCGGCAGGTGCTCCAGCATGCACACGTCCTTGCCGCTCAGGATCCCCTTCCCCACCGACTTCATCGCCCAGTCCCCCTGTTTCAGGAAGAGCTCCTTCTGGCAGAGGTCCGGACACTTGACGCCCCACTTCTCTTCGTAGTCGAGCAGAAAGCAATAGTCCGAAATCCCCAGGGGCATCTTGCCATGCACGAGGAGCTCCATCGGCTCTCCGCCGGCTGCCGTGATCTCGTTGATCTCGTCCAGGCTGAGCTCGTAGTTGGGAGTGAACCGTACGGCGCCGAAGCCGCGCAGGACCTCGACGCCGGCGGCGGTGTAGACATTGGCGAAGCCGCCGACGTGCACCGGCAGCTCCGGGAACTCATCGTGGGCGATCTTCAGGATCCCGAGGTTGTGAACCTCGACAGCCTGGGCGCCGGCGGCCGCCGCGGCTTCGAGCATCTTGCGGACCTTGGGGAGGAAGTCGTTGCGCGGCCCCGCGTAGGTCGTCACGTAGGCGTGCTTGCCCTGATCCTGAAGAATGCGGAGTCCTTCCCGGAGATCCCCGATCTGTTCGAGGAAGTTTCCCTCGTAGATGCGGCAGTAGATGTCGCCCAGATAGACCCCGTCGTAGGAGGAGAGGTCAGACTCGCGAAGATCTCTGAGGTTCGCGATCGTCGTGTTCAACTCGAAATGGCTTGCGGTCTCCGGCTCGGGTCTCATGATTCCATCTCGCTCATCGTCCGACCACGGCCCATGTCGCCGGCAGTGTCGCCGTCCCGGCCAGATTGGCAGAGGGGACCCTTTCGGCGTCGATCGCCTCGCGGTAGCTTCGGACGAGCGCCGCGAGAGGCTTCGCCGGCAGACTCCGCCCTTGCAGCTTCAACACGTCCACGCCGGCTTCGGCGTAGGCCCTGACCTCGGCGATCCTGCTGATCTGCCGGCTGGGAAAGAGTCTTTCGTCCATTCGCCGCCCGCCCAGGGAAAGCTCCCAGGGCTGCTGGCAGATCCGGAAGCAGGCTCCGACGCCCCCGCGCTTCATGCTCCCCGTCTGCCGCAGTCCCGTGAGCGCGCCCTCCGGCGTTTCGCCCGGGACCCCCACCTCCGAAGGAGACTCGGCGGGAAGGGAGGACGGCGCCAGGTGCGCGT
This sequence comes from uncultured Acidobacteriota bacterium, assembly GCA_963837495.1. GTDB lineage: Bacteria > Acidobacteriota > Thermoanaerobaculia > UBA5066 > Gp7-AA6 > JAWOLE01. The sequence goes on from CAWINF010000003.1 coordinate 1,063,250, forward strand.
AGCTGGGCATCCAGCACTTTCCGAGGAGGACGAACTCCTCCACCATGTGGATCAAGATCTCGACCGAGATTCCCCGGACTGTCCTGATCTCGCGCATCTCCGCCGGGCTGACCGTGCCCGGCAGGACGACGGCGTGGGCGCCGATTTCCTGGAAGAAGGCGACGTCCGCGACGGTCTGGGCGCCGCAGCCGACCGACGCCGTCAGCCGCAATTGCGGGAACAGCCGGGCGAGCGCCGCGAGGATCCCGACGTCATTGACGATGAATTCGTCAATCCCGAGATCCAGGAGGGCGGGCACGCGATCGAAGAGCCGGGCGCGCTCCCGCGGCTTCGGGATCGTGTTCAGGGCGACCTGGAGCCCTCCGCCGGCCGAGGCCGCCTCCCGCCGCGCCGCCGCCAGCTCGCCCCGGTCGAGCTCCCGACGCGCCCCGCCTCGGCTCCAGCCCGTCAAGCCCACGTACACGGCGTCCGCGCCCGCCTCGAAAGCCGACACGACCGCCTCGAGACTCCCGGCGGGCGCCAGGAGCCTGGGCACGGCGGCCACCGTACGAATAGTCCGTGTCATCGACTGTTCACCGTGTGGGGTAATTGTAGGCCGCGCTCGCGACCCGGAGTCAAGCGGTTTCTTATAATGTCGGGAGATGGCCGCGAGCCAGAGCCCGAAACAAAGGAAGAGTCCGAATCATTTGAGCGGGGGGCCCTGCGCTCCCGCCAGCCCCCTGGCCGAGACGTACCGCACGATGGCCCACCTGCGGCGGTTCTTCGAGTCGGTCCGCAGGACCATCACGGCCGAGCCGGCGAAGGGCGGCCTCACCGCCGCGCAGCAGTTCGCCCTGCTGACGCTCGCGGGCAATCCTTCGAGCGAGTCCCTCACGATCGGGGATCTGGCGCGCCAGACCTTCGCCACGATGAACACGACGTCCGCGCTGGTGCGGCGGATGGAGCGCGCGGGGCTCGTCCGGACGAAGCGCTCCTCGAAGGACCGCCGCTGCGTCTACGTGAAGCTGACCCCGCTCGGAGAACGCCGCCTTCGCCCCTCCACGGCCGCGGTGGCGCGGGCCCTGCGCTCCGCCGCCGACGAGCAGGGACGGGCCCAGCTGCGAGCCGCCTTCGAGACGTGGTTCGACAACTGGGGCGCCGTCATCCAGGCGCTCTCCTCAGGCGGCGCTCCGCGCCGCCCAAGGGGTCCGGGGGACCGCAAGGTCCCCCGCTAGGATTGCTCCGACGGGTCGGAGCAATCCTTCCTACTTTCTCTTGTCGCTCACCTGGACGAGCAGCGAGTCGGTGACGTGACTGACCAGGTCGTGGAAGGTGTGCTTGGCCTTCCGGAAGCTGGCATCCGAGAGGATCTTCTCGAGCGCCCCGAGGCTCTCCAGGTCCACCTGGACAACTCTTTGCGGAGACGATCCGCCGAGCATGCTCTTGTAGGTCCGGACGCCCTGGACGCCGGGGAACTTCAACCAGATGTCCTTGCCGGCGCCCGCGACGTACTTCTCGTACTCGTCGAGCTTCCCGGGGAGAACGTCGAACCGGTATTCGAAGGTGACCATTTCAATCCCTCCTAGTGCCCGCAGTATTGCGGGTAATACTCTTTGTCCCCGACCGACTCGGGGAACCGGGCGCGAACTTCGCCCAGTGTGCGAAAGTCGGCGTCGAATTCCAGCGCCACCACGCGCTGATCCTGTCCATCGTAGTAGCGGAAGACGTAGCGTTCCTCCGTGAGCGCCATCGCGTCAATGGCCCGGCTGTCGTCGAAGTTGAGCCCCATGCGGACGAGAAGCTCGGAGACCGAATGGAGAGTGCCCTTGATCGTGAGAGCCTGGCCGCCGCTCCCGAGGGGGCCGTAGCGGCTCTCGATCAGCGCCGGGTCATTGCCCCCCGCCATGCTTCGCTCACGCTTCCTGCGGAGCCGGCACCGGCCGCTTGAAAATCAGGTGAAGGCCGATGGTCCCGTACGCGACACCGTCCTTGTTCGGAGCGATGAGAGGGGCGGAGGAGACGAGTTCCCAGCCTTCGGAACCGACGCCGTTGATCCAGGCGTCGAGCCCGCTCACCATTCCGTCTTCGCCATCGTTGAAGACGACCATCCGATCGAAGTATTCCCACTGCATGTTTCTTGCTCCGTTTGCGCCCAGCGTAACATACCGTCGCTTCGCGACCGGGGCACGAGCTAGGAACTCGCCAGGTGATCGGCCAGCCATGCGGCGGCGGTCTCGCAAGCCGAGCGGTTGAAGCGCAGCTCGAGATGGTTGAACCAGCGCGGGAAAAAACGGATCAGGCCGCTCTCGTGTTGCAGGTCCGGGCGGATGTTCGCGGAGATGAGACGCTTTTCGGAGGCGGGGAGCCGGGCCTGAAGGTCGGCGGCGCCCTCGAGGAGCGCCAGGAGGTCGCGCTCCGAATAGATGAGGAGGCAGGGCCGGTCGTGAGGAGGGACGGGCCCCAGCTTCTCGAGCAGCTCGATGACGTATCCGGTGTAAGGCTCGCGCACGCCGGGACTGGGAAGGTTCTCGAACATCCACTTTCCCTGCGGGGACATCTGCATCATGACGGACGGCGCCATCGCCACCATGAGGTCCGCCGACGACATGAGCGCAAGCCTCCCTCCCAGGCTGTGGCCGACGACGGCAGTCTTGCCGAACCGCCGGACGAAGCCGATGGCGGCCTCCAACTCTTCGCGCATCCCCGGGCCGATCGGCGACCCGTTCTCGCCGTGCCCGCACAGGTCGAGGACGAGCGCGGCCGTTCCTCTCTCGGCGACGGCCACCGCCACCCCCAGCATCTCCTCCTTCGACGCTCCATACCCGTGGCAAACCACGGCGCCCCCATGCGGAGAGACGGGCGAGAAGAGAAGAGCGGGAACCGCATGCCCGTCGGGAGCAACCAGGTCGCTGACGCGTCGAAACTCCATTGCGATCTCCATGGCAGCGCCGCGCGCCGCCGGGCCCGGGCGCCTTGCTAGGCGCCGCTTTGCTGCGTCTTCTCGAGGGCCGCGAGGCGCGCTCTCAGTTCCTTCTGCTGCTGCCAGCGCGCGGTCACGTCCTGCAACATCGCCGCCACGCCCTGGACCTCGCCGGCCGGCGACTTCAGCAGGATCACGTTGAACTCGATGGAGATCCGCGTGCCGTCTTTTTTCATGGCCGGGACCGCCAGCACGTCGCTGCCGTACTTGGTGACACCCGTTGCCATGACCTTGGCCCAGCCTTCCCAGTGCCGGGCTCTCTGCTTCTCGGGAACGATCAGGTCCAGCGACTGGCCGAGAGCTTCCCCGGACGGGTAGCCGAACATGGCCTCCGCTCCCTTGTTCCAGAAGCGGATCTTTCCTTCGCGGTCGGCGAACATGATCGCGATCGGGCTGTCCTCGACGATTCTCCGGTACAGCCAGCCGTGGTCCGCGTCAGTCATGAGGTGTTCCTTCGTGAAGATCGTACTTTACCCGATCCTGGCCGAGGCGGCGTCCGCGGACGCCGCCGTCGTGTAACGCGCGGCCTGCCCCTTGGCGGGGAGCGCCACGCGGATCCGCGCGTCGGCGAAGCGGCATCCTTCGCCGGGAGCGCCCACGAAGATCGGGCTCAGCTCGAGCTCGGGGATGTCGGGCACCTCCTCGACGAGCCGGGAGACCCGCAGGAGGACGTCCGTGATCGCCGCGGTGTCGGCGGCAGGATGCCCGCGATGGCCCTCGAGCAGCGGATAGCCGCGGATCTCGCGCACCATCGCGGCGGCGGCGCGGTCGGTCAGGGGCGTGACGCGGACTCCCACGTCGGCGGCCACCTCCACGTGGATTCCCCCCAGCCCGAAGGCGATGAGAGGCCCGAACGACGGGTCTTCCACCATGCTGACCCTCACCTCGACACCGCTTCCCATCATCGGTTCCACGAGCACCCCTTCTTCCGACCCGAGGCTGTCGCCGACCCGCAGAGACAGCGCGATCGCCTCGTACGCGGCGCGGACGGCGGCTTCGTCGACCAGGTTCAGGTGGACCGCGCCTTTCTCCATTCGGTGGAGGGTCCGGCGCGAGGCCAGCTTGACGGCCACGGGAAAACCGATGTTGCGCGCGAGCTGCGCGGCCTCGTCCGCCGTGCGGGCGACTCCTCCCGGGGCGACGGGAAGGCGCATCGCGGCAAGGACCGCCCGGGCCTCTTCCGGCGAGAGCCAGCCGGCTCCTCGCTCATCGATCGCCTTCCGGCAGATCCGACGGGCGGAGGGGGGGTCGATGTCCTCGAAGTCGGGAATGACCCCGTGAGGCCCCGCCCGCCACTCCGCGTACGCCGCGACTTTTCCGAGCGCCCGCGCTGCCGATTCCGGGAACGCGTAGGTGGGGATGCTCTCGCCGCCGACCACGATCGGCGGGACCGAGTCTTCCTTCGCGACCAGGCACGCCAGCACGGGCTTGCCGGCGCCTTGCGAAGCTCGCCCCGCCGCGACGCCCCGACAGATCGCCTCCGGCATCGCGTCCAGGCCGTTTGAGTCGAGAGGTGTGTGGATCGCGATCAGGGCGTCCACCTCGGGAGCCGAGAGCAGCGTCTCGACGGCTCGGGCGTACGCGTCCGCCGGCGAAAAGGCGATCTCCAGGGGATTGGCGATCCTTGTCCCCCCCGGGAGGAAGGCCGCGAGGCGCTCCCTCGTCGAATCCGAGAGCGCAGACACCGAGAGACGCGCCGCCTCGCAGGCGCTGGCGCACAGGACGCCCGGTCCTCCGCCGTCCGAGAGGATCGCAACGCGCCGCCCCGCCGGGAGCGGCTGACGGTCGAGCAGGGCGGCGAGATCGAACATCTCGTCCAGAGTGTCGGCCCGGATGACGCCCGTCTGCCGGAAGAGGGCGTACACCGGGGCGTCTTCCGCGGCGAAGAAAGCCGCTCCCTGCCTGACCTCCGCCGAAGCGCCGCGGCCCGCCTTCACGACGACGATCGGCTTGGAGCGGCTCACGCTCCGGGCAATACGGGCGAATCGGCGGGGGTTCCCGAACGACTCGAGGTAGAGAAGGATCACGCGCGTCGCCTCGTCGCCCTGCCAGTACTGCAGGAGGTCGTTGCCGGAGATGTCGGCTTTGTTCCCGACGCCGACGAAGGTCGAGATGCCCAGGTGGCGCTGCCGCGCCAGGGCGAGCATGGCCAGGCCCAGGGCGCCGCTCTGGGAAGACATCGCGACACTCCCCTTCGCCGGGAAAGAGGAAGAAAGGGAGGCGTTCAACCGGACTTCGGGGCCCGTGTTGACGAGGCCCATCGAGTCGGGCCCGATCATGCGGATCCCGTGGCCCCGGACCCTCTCCAACAGCTTCTCCTGCAGGGCGCGCCCCTCCTCCCCGGCATCCGCGAAACCCGCCGTGACGACGAGCAGCGCCCGCACGCCCGCGGCCGCGCAGTCGTCCACGGCCTGGAGCACCGCCTCGGTCGGGACGACCACGACCGCCAGATCGCTTCCCTCCGGGATCTGCCTCGCCGAGGAGTAGGTCGGAAGCGACTCGATGCGAGTCGCGTTCGGGTTCACCGCGTAGATCGGTCCGCGGAAGCCTCCGGCCGTGAGAGCCCCGAGGATTCGGCGACTGATGCTCGAAGCATCGCGCGAGGCCCCGAGGAGGGCGATGGCCCTCGGCCGGAAGAAGGGCCGCAGCGAAGCGGTCGTGAAGACGCGGTCCCGCATCTCCGACCGGCTGAGACTGTCCTGGCTCGGCGCCACGGAGAAGTCGATCTCGACGCACTCGTCCTCGACCTTCGAGTGAAGCGGAAAGCCCGATTGGCGGAAGGTGTCGAGCATCAAACGGTTCTCGACGCGAGTCAGGGCCCAGAAGCGGGTCAGGCCGTGGCGGGCCGCGAGCAGGGCCAGCCTCTCGAGAAGGAGGCCTCCGAGGCCCTTTCCCTGGAACTCGTCATCGACGGCGAAGGCAACCTCGGCCGTCGTGTCGTCACGCGCGGCATAGGACCCGGTCGCGATGATCCGGGATGTCCCTTCGAGGATGCGGCTGACGATCAGCGTCAACCGCGACCGGGGATCGGAAGAATCGCACTGTCGGGCGAGCAAGTCCTCCGACGGCTTGGCGCTCGAGAAGAAACGGCGCTTCCTCGATTCCGGCGAAAGCTGGTAAAAGAACTCCCTCAACGCGTCCAGATCCGCCGGTTCTGACAGGCGGATGAAGGCGGTCGATCCGTCGCGCAGGATGAGCCGGCCGGATTCCGCGGAGTCCTGATAGGTCGGCGGCAGGAAGAGGGTCCGCATCGAGACAGAGGTTTATCATGCCGCGCGTGTCGGCGGCTTTTCCCGTTTTCGACGCTCACATCCACGTCGCTCCGTTCGAGCAGATGAACGAGTGCGCCCGCGCCGTGATGATGGGGGGGCGGGAGGATCTGGACCTCCTGCAGAGAGTCCGCGGCTCGGCGGGCGAGCTCCTGAAGGCGATGGACGCACAGGGGATCGCTCGCGCGGCCCTGGTCAACGCCGCCAATCCCGAGGTCATCGGGATCACGGACGCCGTCAATCCCTGGATTGCCCGCTACGTCGAGGGCCACCGCGACCGGCTCGTTCCGGTCGGGGGAATCCACCCGAGGCATTCCCGCGACGTCGCCGGAGATATCCGAAGACTTCTCGACGACTACAGGCTCGGTGCGATCAAGCTCCACCCGCCTCACATGGAGCTCTCCGCCAACGCGTACCGGACCGACTGCCCATCCCTCGCCGACATCTACCGCCTGGCGGGCGAGGCCGGGCGGCCGGTGCTGATCCACACGGGGACGTCCGTCTTCCCCGGCGCCCGCAACGTCTACGCGGACCCGATGGCGTGCGACGACGTCGCGGTGGACTTTCCGCGGACGACTCTCGTTCTCTGCCACGCCGGACGCCCCCTCTGGTACGACACGGCGTTCTTCCTCGTCCGCCGGCATCCCAACATTCTGCTGGACGTCTCGAGCATCCCGCCGAAGAATCTCCTTCGGGTCCTCCCGCGGATTTCCGAGGCGGCCGACCGCATCCTCTGGGGGACCGATTGGCCGTCCCGAGGGGTCAAGTCTATGCGCGGCAATGTCGAAGACTTTCTCTCCCTTCCGCTCTCGGACGCGGTCAAGCGCAAGATCCTCTTCGACAACGCCGCGGCTCTCTTTCCCGGCCCCTAGCGCCGACGGCCCTGCTCCGCAACGACGGTGCCCGGTTTGGGCATGACTTTGGCCAGGGACACAGGTCGTGAGACCGAATTGGCCGGTCGATTGGGAATTGGTCGCCGAGGCCGTCTTGCCGATGCTGCTCTACGGGCTCGTCTTCGTGATCGGGATTCAGCTCGTCGTATCCGAGTGGTTCGAACGGCCGCCCGGCCCCCGTTTCCCCGACGACCCCGATATCTTCTGAGTTCGAGCAGATCGTCGTGCTCCCCGATGGCGCCGATCGGCAGGGATCGAGCGCGACCGGGCGATGTCCTCATCCGGTAGGATCGCGCGACGAGAATGACCGCACCCAGAACGGCCGAGATCCGGGATAAGTACACCGGCGAGGTGATCGGCGAGGTCGCGCAGGACACTCGCCGGGACCTCCGGGCGAAGATCCACAGGGCGTTCCAGGCGAAGGAAGCCGTCCGCGAGACGAGCTTCCAGGAGCGGGCCGAGCTCGGCCGCCGGATCGGGCGGCGGCTCGCGGAGCGGCGCGCCGAGTTCGAGGAGCTGATGATCCGGGAGGCGGGCCAGCCTCGCAAGTTCGCCCGCTGGGAGATGGAGACGCTGGGCGAATGCATGCTCCACGTGGGGGGCCGGATGAAGAAGTACGTTCCGGAGCTCGCCGGCAACGATCCCTTCGTCGTGCTCGAGAGCGCCGACCTGCCGCAGGCCTGCGCCGCGGGCCTGCTGGGCGGATACGCGCACAGCGGGCAGCTCTGCATCGCCGCCAAGCGGTTCCTCGTCCAGCGGCCGGTGGCCGCGGACTTCCGGGAGCGCCTGGTGGACGGGATCGGAAGGCTCAAGGTCGGCGACCCGAGCGAGGAGGAGACGGACATCGGACCCATCGGAAAGCACGAGAGCCTGGACATCGCGGAGTACCAGGTCCGGGAGGCGCTGGAGCGGGGCGGCCGCTTCCTCATCGGCGGCAAGGCAGACGGTCCGTTCTTCCATCCGACTCTCATCGAGTTCGAGAAAGCTCAGATCCTCGGGGCGCGCGAGGAGGAGAAGCCCTTCCTCTGGATCGAAGAATCCTTCGCGCCGGTCCGCTCCTTCGTCGTCTTCGACACGCTCGAGGAGGCCGTGGCCCTGGCCAACGACGGCCCCTATGGGCTCGGAGCCAGCGTCTTCGGGGAGACGGAGCAGGCGGCGGCGATCGGGCGACGCCTCGCGGCCGGACGGATCATGATCAACGAGGGACCCCTCTACAGCGACATCTCCCTGCCGATCGGCGGGATCCGGGACAGCGGGTTGTACGGCTCGACCGACAAGATCGAGGAGCTGGCCTACACCAAGAGGATCCACCTGGCCACGTGAGCGATTCTCAATCGCTCTCCTCCGCGGCGAGGTTCTTGTATCCCTTCCAGGGCGCCGAGGAGAGAAGGAACGCCTTTCCCAGTGGCAGGAAGAGCTCCTCAGGGAAGCGGTCGTCCCCCTTGAGCGAGTAGTAGCCCTCGGCGTCGCGGTACACCGGGATTCTCACGTCTCTCTTGAAGTCGCCGAAATCGCGGGCGTGCCCGAGTCTCTCGATCTCGATCCTCGTGACGGGAAGACCCTTCTCCTCGACGAGAGCCCGCAGGGCCGCCTTCCTCTTCCCGATCTCGGACTTGTCGTAAAAATCGAATCCCTCTTTGGCCCAGTAGTACTTGCCAACCGAGAGGGAAGCGTTCAAACGGAATTGATCGAAACCGAGACCGCGGAAGAGCCGCTCGTAGTAACGAAAGAGCGTCGAGGCGTAGCCGGATCTCTGCGCCGTCAGGCGGATGTGCTCGATGTAGACGACTCTCCACCTCGCGCCCGAGAGGTAGTCGAGGAAGGGAAGCGCCCGGTCTCTCACGGCATCGAAGCTCAGGGTCAGCTCGCCGACGTCTTCGTTCCCCTCGAAGATCTGCGCGTCGTAGATGATCCGGTGCTTGCCGAAGAGGAGATGGTTGTCCCGGTGCTCGAACTCGTGGATCCTGGCGGCGAGCGCCGCGAAGAGGGCGCGGGGCGAGATCGCGTTCTCGAAGACGCGCTCCCAGCGCCTGGCGAGCCTCGCGCGGGAGGGGGGCTTCCGGACGAGAAACCGGCTCCCCTTCCCCTTCTTCCGGACGAGCGTCGGCTCGAACTCGGCCCCGTCGATGATCGCCGGGTCGCGGGCGGCTCCGAAGAGCTTCTTCTCCGCGATCAGTTCCTCGAAGTCCCGGAGGATCTCCTGTTTGGTCGGAGGGACGAAGTTCTCGACCGCGCGATTCTCGCTGCTCATCTCTCTCGCGGAGTCTAATGTCAGCGGGGGACCTTGCGGTCCCCCGAGCTCCCTGGCCCGCTCCGCCGGGACCGCCGGGATAGACTCCGCCGAGCAACACCTCGAGGAGCCCTATGAGTGATTCCCTTCAGGCGCTTTTTCGGCCCAACCGCCTCGCCGTCATCGGAGCGTCCGCCAAACCGGGCAAGCTGGGGTTCACGATCTTCAAGAACATCCTGGACGCGGGCTTCGGCGGACAGGTCATCCCGGTCAACTTCAAGGGGGAAACGATCCTCGGGATTCCCTCCGTCAAATCCGTAGAGGAGATCCCCTCGGGCACCGACCTGGCCGTCGTCATCATTCCGGCGCCTTCCGTCCCAAGCGCGATCCTCCGGTTGGGGGAGCGGAAGGTTCGCGCGGCCATCGTCATCACCGGAGGGTTCGCCGAATCGGGTCCGGACGGGGCCCACCTGCAGGAAGAGGTCAAGCAAAACGCCGCGCGATGCGGAATTCGCGTCGTCGGACCCAACTGCCAGGGCGTCAACTATCCCCACCACGGCCTCTGCGCGTCCTGGCCCCTCATCACCCGGAAGGGCGCGATGGCCATCGCGTCGCAGAGCGGGACGGTCGGCGCGGCCCTGATCGACTGGGCCGCCGAGGAGAGACTGGGCTTCTCCGCGTTCGTGAGCATGGGAAACAGGATCGACGTGGACGAGGCGGACCTGATTGGTTTCTTCGCCTCCGATCCGAACACGAAGGTGATCACGCTCTACATCGAGGGGGTAAAGGACGCCGCGAAGTTTCTTGCCGCGGTGAGGAAGTGCCCCAAGCCGATCGTGATCTTCAAGGCCGGCCGGACCGCGCAGGGACGCAAGGCGGCCGAGTCGCACACCCGCTCGCTCGCGGGCAAGGACGAGATCTATGACGCGGTCTTCCGGCAGCTCCGGATCCACCGGGCGGAGACTCTCGAGGAGCTTTACGATTTCTCCAAGGCGCTCGCCTACGTGCCGGCGCCCGCCGGGCCGCGGATGCTCATCGTCACCAGCTCCGGAGGATCGGCGATCATCGCCACGGACGTCGCGGCGGACAACGGTTTCCGAATCACCCCCCTGCCCGAAGCTGTCGCGTCGCGGCTCAAAGGGGTCCTGCCCGCTCATTTCATCGTCGGGAACCCGCTCGACCTGACGGGGGATGGCACGGCCGAGCTCTTCCGCCAGGTGGTCGCCACCGCGCGCGACCACTACGACGTCGTCCTGACGATCTTCGGCGACCCGATTCCGGGGGCGTCCACCGCGCTGGAGCCGGGCAACCCCGACCTCGTGGCGTATCTGGGCGGCGCGGACGTCGAACGGGCCGAAAGGCTCCTCTTTCACGAGAAGGGAATCGCGGTCTTCCCGACGCCGGACCGCGCCGTCAAGGCCCTGTCCTGCCATGTCCGCTTCGCCCGCGACCGTTTCCCCCCGGCGAAGGAGGCGCCCCCGGCCGCGCCTGCCGTTGCGACGCCGGGGAAGTCCCTCTCCCCCGCCGACTCCATGGCGTTCCTCGAGCGAGATGGTCTCCCCGTCGTCTCCTCGCGCCAAGCGAGCAGCGAGGAGGAAGCGGCCGCGGCCGCCCGGCAGATCGGGTATCCCGTCGTCGTGAAGCTCAATTCGTTGGACGTCACGCACAAGAGCGACGTCGGAGGAGTCCTGCTGAACGTGAAGGACGAGGCGGGAGTGCGAAAGGCCTTTGCGGACCTGGCCGGCATCGCGCGGAGACTCGGAGCGCGTCAGGGCGGAGTCCTCGTCAGCGCCATGGCCCCGGCCGGACACGAGATCATCATCGGAGTCACGCGCGATCTCCAGTTCGGCCACGCCGTGATGTTCGGTCTCGGAGGCACCCTGGTCGAGATTCTCCAGGACGTCTCGCTCCGGATTGTCCCCTTCTCCGAAAAGGACGCGGCGGAGATGATCGCCGAGACCCGCGGAGCAAGGCTGCTCCAGGGAGTGCGCGGCGGCGGGCCCGCCGACGTGGCCGCTCTCGCGAGGCTCCTCGTCGAAGTCTCCCGCCTCGTCGCGAAACACCCCGAGATCGACGAAATGGACCTGAATCCCGTCATCGTCCACGAGGAGGGGCTCACGGTCGTGGACGCCCGGGTCGTCCTCTCCGCCTGAAGCTCTTTCGTCCCGCCCGGGAAGGGCTCAGAGGTCGCGCCCCACGGCGGCGGCGACGGCGACCACGCCGGCGAGTGTCTCGGCCAGGGCCCTGGGCGTGAGCGACTGCGGCCCGTCGGAGAGGGCGCGCTCGGGGTGGGGATGGACTTCGAGGATAAGACCGTCGGCGCCGCAGGCGATCGCGGCGCGCGCCATCGGCGGGACGAGCGAGGAGATCCCCGTGCCGTGGCTCGGATCCACGATCACGGGCAGGTGCGACCACTGCTTCAGGAGCGGCACCGCCGAGAGATCCAGCGTGTTGCGCGTGGCTCTCTCGAAGGTCCGCACCCCTCGCTCGCAGAGGATCACGTTGCGGTTGCCACTGGCGAGGATGTATTCGGCCGCCATCATGAATTCCTCGAGCGTCGCGGCGAAGCCGCGTTTCAGCAGGACCGGCTTCTTCGCCCTCCCGCAGGCCTGCAGGAGATTGAAATTCTGCATGTTGCGGGCGCCGATCTGGAGGCAGTCGGCATACCGCTCGACGAGCGGAACGGCTTCGGGCGTCATGACCTCGGTGACCACCGGCAGTCCCGAGGTCTCGCGGGCCCGGGCGAGGAGCTTCAACCCCTCCTCGCCGAGCCCCTGGAAGGAGTAGGGGCTCGAGCGCGGCTTGAACGCTCCGCCGCGCAGGAGCCGGGCTCCGCAGCTCTTCGCCGCCAACGCGACTTCCTCCAGCTGCTCCCGGCTCTCCACGGCGCACGGGCCGGCGGCGATTACGACCCTCCGGCCTCCCACCGCGACCGCGTTGCCGGCCTCCCCGACCTCGACGACCGTGGATTCCGGCGTGAAGTCCCGGGACGCGAGCTTGAAAGGCCTCAGGACGCGGATGCACTCGGCCACACCCGGCAGCGCCTCGAACATCCCGGCGTCCGCGGCCCGGCGGTCGTCGCCGACGATGCCGATGATGGTGCGCTCCTGCCCGCGGGAGAGATGCGGCGTGAAGCCGAGCTCCCGGATGCGCGCGAGAACTCCTTCGATCTCCGCCTCCGAGGAGCGCATCTTCATGACGACGATCAAGGCCGCCTCCCGCGCGAACCCTTATCACACGTCCGGGGAGGGCCGGCCGGCCGGACTCGCGTACGTGGTCCGGCGCGTCCCCGACAGACGAAGACACCCAGGGCGCGGCAGCTCGAGATGCCGCCCGGGTCAGGACCGAGGCGTCAGATCGAGAGCCTGACGGAGAAACCGGCTGGCGGCCTCGAGAACCTCCGCGGGCCGACTGGAGTGCGGAGAGTGGCCGCAGCCCGGCAGCACCAGCGATTCGGCAGGGCCGCGGACCCGAGCGAGGACGGCGTCCACCTGTGCCAGCGTGCCATACTCGTCGTTTTCGCCCTGCACGACGAGCACGGGGCTCTCGATGGCGGGCAGATATTCCTGGATGTTCCACCGCCCAAACTCCGGCCGGAGCCACACGTCGGTCCAGGTCCGGAACATCGAGTCGGTGTTGGCGCCGTGATGGCGCGCGAGCCGCTCGCGCAGGCGCGTCGTCCCGTACTCCCGGGCGATTCGCGCGATGCTGTCGGTGCAGACGGTCTCGACGAAGACGTGCGGCGCTTCCAGAACGAGCGCTCGAACCGGGCCCTTGCGGGAGCCGGCGTAGATGACCGCGATCGAGGCGCCGTCGCTGTGGCCGAAGAGGATGACGTCCTCGAGTCGGAAGTGTCCGATGACGGCCGGGAGCACCTCGAGCGCCTCGTCGTGCATGAAGCGGACCGGCCGCGGGCCCTCGACCGGGTCGGATGCGCCGTAACCGGGCCGGCTGTAGACGAGCGCGCCGCAGCCGGCCGCCGAGGCCAGGCGGTCGGGGAAATCGCGCCACATCCCGGCACAGCCCAGGCCTTCGTGCAGGAACACGATCGTCGGCGCGTCGCCGGGCGGCGGCCCGATCCAGCGGTGTTCGAGATGGAGCCCGAGGACTTCGAACTTCGACAAGCGGAGCCGCTAGGCCCCCGCTCCGCGGCGAGACGCTCCTGCGAGGAGCCTCTCGACGCTGACTACGGCCCGCTTGTGTGTTCCGCGGCCGATCTCGCCCGCGTTGTCCGCGGCCGAGACTTCAAAGAGGAAGAGCTTCCCCTCGCGTCCGACGAACTTCGCGGTGGCGGTCACCGGGATGCCAGGCGGAGTCGCGGCCGTGTGGACGACGCCCACGGAGACGCCGACGGAGGCCTCTCCTTCACCCAGATGCGGGCCGAGGATGCGCGCGGCCGCCACCTCCATGAGCCCCACCATGCGGGAGGTCGCGAACACCGCGGGGAAGGAGTCCCCGGGCTCGAAGTTCAAGACGTTGGCGAGGTCGCCGGGTCCCACGGTCAGTGTCGCGGAAGCGGTGGAATCGAGATCAGGTTCGGTCATAGCGATGCGGACTATATCGAGTCCGCGGCCGGCCTGGCATTCGGCCGTCCGGCTCGGGGGCTGTCCTGCTGACCGATGGAATAGGCCTCGCGCATCAGGTCCGCCAGCGCCTGGTCGATGTCGCTCGGCTGGCGGAGATGGAAGCGATGCCCGTAGCCCAGCCGCCCGAACGACTCGACGTGCCGAAGCGCCGGGTGCTCGATGCGCCTCTTCAGCCAGAGGCCGGCATCCAGGTAACTCCGGCGCACGACCGCGCCGGCGAAACGAACCCTGGCTTGAATCACGATCCGGGTTTTCTGGGCGTACACGGCGACGGGCCCGCACGCCCTGGCCAGAGCAACGAAGCGGTCGAAGGCGGCCCGGAGCTCCCTCGGCTTACCCCGGAAGTGATCGGCGAGCCTGTAGCGCCCGCACGAGTGCCACAGGTTCCTGGTTACGAATCGGTGGCCGCATTTCGGGCATCGCCACAACGGCCGTTTGGTCCTGTCGCTCGACATCAGGTCGCCTCGCTACAGCAATCGTCGCACGCGCGGGTCCGCCAGGCCTTCCTCGCCGGCGGGAATCGAAACGAGAGAGCCCGCCTCGAGGAACATGGCGCCGGTGGCGACGCTGAGATGCTCGCGGATGTGCTGCCCGGTCAGCACGACGGCCGCCCCGGCGCCGGCCGCCTCCCGGATCCAGTCGAGGACGCGGGCGGTCATGGTCCCGTCGAGGCCGGCCAGCGGATCGTCGAGCAGCCAGACCCGGGGGCGTGACATGCCGAACCGCGCCAGCGCCAGTTGCTGCTGAAGCCCGCCGCTCAGCTGCTTCGGGCGGGCGCGGCCTCGGGCGGGCAGGCCGGGGAAGAGCCCGCGAAGCTCGACGGCGCGGCGGCGCCAGCCCGGGCGGGCTTCGGCGCGAAAGGCGCCGACACGCAGGTGCTCGCCGACCGTCATCTCGCTCCAGAGCCGGCGCCGGTCGGAGAGGAGGATCATCCCCCGCGAAGCCCGGACTTCCGGCGCCAGGTCCTGCACCGGCTCGCCGTCGAGAAGGATGGCTCCGCTTCCTGCCTCGAGGAGACCCTGCAGGGTCTCGAGCAGCGTGGATTTCCCGGAGCCGTTGGCGCCCAGAATCGTCAGCAATTGCCCGGACTCGACGGAGAAGGCGACCCTGGAGAAGACCGTCACTCCCGGATAGCCGCCGGCCAGGTCACGGGCCTCGAGCATGGTCATCACGGCGTCACGACGAGAGCTCGCCTCGCCGCCCCGACTCCCAATCGGCGAGGTTCCCGAGAAAGCGCGTCTGTCCATTTTCCAAGACGAGGACCTGATCAACCGACTGGCCGGACACCGGGCCGTGCTCCACCCAGACGACCGCCGCGCCGCCGTGACGCGCCCGCTCGATCAGGCGGGAGACTCGCTCCGCCGCGCGCGGGGTCAGCCCGGCAAGCGGCTCGTCGAGGAGAAGGGCCGCTGGCCGGAAGGCAAGTGCACGCGCGAACTCCAGCCGCTTCCCCTCCCCGACGCTCAACCGGCCTGCCGGCCGGCCTTCGAGCGCGGTCAGTTCGAGATCCTCCAGGAGCTTGTCCACGTCACCGGAGGCGCCCGCGCGCTCGGCCGCGAAGGCAAGGTTCTCGCGGACTGTCCAATCGGAAAAAGGCCGCGGAGTCTGGAACGTGCGGGCCAGACCAAGTCGGGCCCGAGCCAGGGCGCCTCGCGGAGGCGGGATTCCGCCAAAAAGGATCTGTCCCCGCTCGGCCGGAAGCCTCCCTGCGATCGCCAGGAGAAGTGAGGTCTTGCCGGCGCCGTTGGGGCCGAGAACCCTCAGAATCTGGCCGGACTCGACCACGAACCCGACATTCTCGAGAACGGTCTCCCGACTTCGTTGCACGGCCAGACCGGAAACGCCGACCGAGAACGGGCCGTGAGGAGCCCGCCGAAGGAAGCGCCGGGCCGGAATCCTCGGAGCCGGAGCTTTCAGGAGTCCTTCGGGCTTGAGCAGGAGCAAGCCGATGAGGACGACGCCATACGCCAGAGTGTGGGCCTCCAGAAGCGCCGGCCTCAGGACCAACTCGTCGAGAGGGTAGAGGGCGAGCGTTCCGAGAATCCCTCCGAGCGGACTGAGGGATCCTCCGAGCATCCCCAGAACCATCGGCAGGAGCGAGAAGGTCGGAGAGAACACCACGCTCGCCTCGACGCTTCCGACGAGATGGGCGTAGAGGGCGCCGGCCAGGCTCGTTGCCGCCGCGCCCAGGACGAGCGGACGCCAGCGTTCGCCGATGGAATCGATACCCAGGGAGAGCGCCGTCTCGGGCGCCTGTCGCAGGGCGCTGGCGGCGCGGCCGCCGGGCCGGCCCAGGAACGCCTGGTAGCCCACGCTGACGGCCAGAGCCAGCGCAGCCGCAATCACGACCAGCGGAGGCGCTGCTCCGTCAAAGCCCGGTGAGGCGGGAAGAAGAAATCCTTCCGACGCGGCGGCCGGCGCAATCCCGGCCAGGCCCTTGAGAAGAGTGGCGTAAGCGAGCGTTGCCAGAGCGAACCCCGCGGGCGAGAGCCGAAGCGCGGGAATCAGCGGAAGCGCTGCCAGCGCGCCTGCCAGCGTGCTCACGGCGAGCGCGCGGCCGGGGGTGGCTCCCGCGGTGACGAGCCAGGCTTGAGTCAGGGCTCCGCAGCCGAAGAAAGCCGCCTGTCCAAAGGAGAAGAGGCCCGTCCAGCGCAGCCAGCTCCAGCTTGTCGCGAGGGAGGCGTATAGAAATCCAAATGCCGCGACATGGAAACCGTACCGGCCCAGGGTCGCGACGGCGAACCCTGCGGCCGCCAGGGCGACGGCCCAGAGAAGAAGGAAGGCCCGTCGCTCACGCATCGGCGAGGAGGGCCTTCCCGCGCAGGAGCAGCCAGAGCAGGATGGCGCTGCTCGCCACCGCCTCGCGCCACGCTCCTCCCGCCAGGACCGTCGCGAACGACTCGACGAGGCCGAGGCCGACTCCGGCCGCCAGGAGGACTCCCGCCCGAGGCCGGCCGGCCAGGAACGCGACGGCGAGCGCCACGAGCGTCCAGGCGGGGCCCTCGGCGGGCGAGAGGAAGCGGGTCAGGAGCACGAGGGCGCCGGCGGTCGAGGCGATCGCCCCTCCGGCCAGGAACGCCACCCGCTCCATCCGTCGCGGAGAGATGCCGAGACTGGCCGCGGCGGGCGAGGATTGCGCGACCGCCGCCAGACCCAACCCGGTCCAGGTAAAGCGGAGCCAGATGTCGAGACCCGCGAGAAGGAGGGCCGCGGCGCCCGCGGCCACGAGCGTGACGCGGGTCAGGACCACCGGCCCGAGCGCCACCGATTGCAGCCAGTAACCCCCGGGAATCATTCGGTAAGTGGCGGTCGCCGCCAGGAGAAGCAGGTTCTGAAGCAGGAAGGCGACTCCCAGAGTCAACGCCAGACCGTTCACTTCCCGATCGGGCATCCGGCGGACGAGAGGGGGCAGCGCGCCTCCCAGAAGAGCCCCGACGAGAATGGCGAGGGCAATCGCGGCCGGCCACGGCCAGCCGGCGCCATCGGAGAAGAGATAGAGGACGTAGCCGCCCGCGAGAACGAACTGTCCGTGCGAGAGATTGATCAGGCGTCCGGTCGCCAGGATGAGCGAGAGGCCTGCCCCGATGCCGGCATAGATGGCGCCGAGCGCGATGCCGGACGCGGCGGCCTGGAGCCAAACCGTGCCCACGGCGCGAGATGATAGATGAGAGTCCACGGCCCCGGTCGCGGCGCGAGGAGTTTCCGCGAAGTTACCGAGCGGAGGAGCCTCGCGCCGCGGGAGCAGCGATGGTTAGCCTGCGGCGACGGGCTCCTTGTCCCGCAAGACCCTCCGCAGGAGTTTTCCCTGCAGGGTGCGCGGAAGCTCTTTGACGAACTCGACGATGCGCGGCAGCTTGTAGATCGCGATGTGCTCGCGGCAGCTGTCGAGGATCTGCTGCTTGAGTTCGTCGCTTGGCGTCTGCCCGGGTTTCAGAATGACGAAAGCCTTGACGTTCTGCCCTCGGACGGGGTCGGGAATCCCGATGACGCCGGCATCGGCTACGGCGGGGTGCTTCAGGAGGGCGTCCTCGATCTCCTCGGGCCCGATGCGGTAGCCGGAGCTCTTGATCAGGTCCTCCTGGCGCGAAACGAAGCTCAGGTATCCGTCCTCATCCAGCGTGCAGAAGTCGCCGACGAGCACCCATCCCTCTCGGATCAAGGACTTCTGCTTCTCGAGCAGGCCGTCCTCGAGCGGGCGCCAGTAGAGGGTTCCCGTTGGACCGCGGGCGTAGAGCCGGCCGAGCTCTCCCGGCTTGGCGACCTTCCCCTCCTCCGTGATGACCTGGATTTCGTAGCCCGCGATCGGGGTGCCGATCGCTCCCGGCTTGACCTTCCTGTTCGCCACGCTGGAGACGAAGACGTACATCATCTCGGTCGTGCCCAGGCCCTCGTAGATCTCCTGACCGAAGCGGTTCTTCCAGTCGAAATAGGTCTTGGCCGTCAGCGACTCGCCGCCGCCCGTCAGGACGCGCAAACTCGAGAGGTCGTACTTCTTCTCCGCGTCCTGCACCTCGAGCATCTTCCGGTAGGCCGTGGGCAGAGCGCTCAGGATCGTTACCTTGTGGTTCTGGATCTGTTCGAACATTCCCTCGGGGGTGAACTTCGGGATCAGAGAGGCCGCGGCGCCGAACCGGAAGGGAATCGAGGTGACAGTCGAATACCCGGCGGCCAGCGAGATCGGCGCCGGCCCGCAGATGATGTCGTCGGGTTGAACCTTCCATCCGTATTTGCCGAAAGTGTCCGGGATGATTAGGGCCTCTTCCATGTAATGGGCCGTTCCCTTCGGCATGCCCGTCGTGCCCGACGTGTACAGAAGAACGGAGACCGCCGTGCGCGGGCGGCGAACCGGAGCGAGGGCCGGAGACTCGTTTTCGACGAGCTGTTCATAGACGAGCAGCTCCTGCGCCTTGAGCTCCTCCGGCTGGCCTCCGAAGACGATGATTTGCTTGACGGTCTTCAGGTTCGGCCGCGCTTTGAGCACCCCCTCCAGGAAGGCCGCCGCCACGACGAGCACCTTGGCTTCCGCGTTGTTGGCGATGTGGGCGATCTCGTTGGGAGAGAGCATGGGCGAGGTCGGCACCATCACAGCCCCGATCTTCAGGGCGCCGAAATTCGTGAGGAGCGCGGGCGGGACGTTGGGCGAGCGAAGCATGACCCGGTCGGCTTCCTCGACGCCCAGCTTCCTCAGGGCATTTCCGATCTTGTTCGACGCCCCCAGCAGCTGCTTGTACGTGATGACACGGTCGGCGATCAGGACGGCGCGGCTATCGCCCCGGCCCGCCGCCACCTGCTTGTCGAGAAGCTCCTCGGTGCTGTTTAACGGATCCGGGTAGCTCTCGAACTCCTTGAGCTTATAGATCCGCTGGGGCTGATACTCCTTCGGGGGCAGATAGTCCGCTGGGATCGTGCTCAACTGCTCGCCTCCTGCGTGTCCTCCTCGTCCTCGGTCGTCGGCAGCTTGCCGGCCTCCTTGGCCAGGTCGTCGAGAGCCTTTTCGCACCCGACGAGTCCCCCCCGGCCCTGATCCTGCCGCGGGTAGGCGTCGGTCGGGTAGCGGTCCTTGGGATCGCCGAAGACGAGGACGGCGGGGGTCGCGCGGCCGAAGTCGGCCTCGAGTCCGCCCTTCATGCCGAAGACCGCCCGGACCGTCGCGGGCGGGCCCGTCAGGGCCGAGTGGTAGAAGCGAAACGCATCCTCGACATTCGCCATGTCGATCGCCTCCGCGTCCACCCCGAGGCTCTTCAACTTCTTGACCTTCTCCAGGGCCGCAGCGTTGTTGCACGGGTACTGCTCACCCGGCTTGTCCTTGCTCGAATAATAGAACTTGACCTTCATGGTTTCTCCTCTTCAAAAATCCATTGGGCAATTCACCTGGAATTCCGTCTCGAAGTAGGCGTCCCCCAGCCACTCGGCGATGTGGACCCGATGCTCCTCCAGGAGAGTCAGATCCGGCCCGAACTCGAAACAGACGATGCACCGAACCTCTCCGTCGAAGAAACGGATGGCGTACCGGCCGGCTTCGACCGGAGGGGCATCGATGATCTTGATGCCCTCAAAGCCGAAGCCGAGCCGGTGCATCACATCGTGAAGCTCGTGGGTCAGGCCCCCGATCGTGAGAGACGACGCCCCGGACCAGAGTGGCCCGTAACGCCGCTCGAACTCCTCACGGAGGTTGGCCACGCCTATCCCTTGCCGGCTTCTTTCTTCCTGGTCGGGGGCTTTGGACACTCATCCTCGAAGCCGCCGTTGGGAACCATCACGGTGAAGGGCCACGCCCGTGCCTTGCAGTAGCCGACGTACGCCCGCAGGATGTTCGGGTCCAGCGCCGGCTCGAAGTAGTCGCAGCACTTGTAATTCGACGCTTCCTTCCCTTTTTCGGTTTCAGCCACGTTTGATCTCCTCTCAGGGATCTTGGACGCTTCCTTTATTTCTTGGACCTGCATGTCCATTTCCTCCTAGGCCTTGTGCAGGTCCGCGATGAACTTGGCCCGACTGCCTACCAGATCTTCCTTCTTGAGACGACTGCCGCTGAGCGGCTTGCCCCGGAGACTCTTGGTGACCTGTTTCTGCTGCCCGGTGAAGGGATCGGGCCGCGACTGCGGAGCGGGGCGGATCTTGCCCTCCCCGGTGATCCCGGCGCCTTTCTGGTCCTCAGCGTAGCCCGGCAGCAGGTCGGCCTTTCCGGTGGTTGCGGTGGGCCCGCTCACGAGCTGGCCCTTGGCGAACTTCACGGAATAGAGGGTGTCGCAGCCGGCGCACTTTGTGTTGCCGCTGAAGTTCCAGAACGGGTAGGGATCGAGGAAGTTCTTCGTGGAGCATTTGGCGCAGGTCAGCACCAGTCCTTGTTTGATCATTTCAAATCACCTCCGCCTCTTCCATCTTGGCGAGTTTGTCCTTCGTCCACCCGAGCAGCCGGCCGAACACCCTCTCGTTGTCGGCGCCGACAGGCTTCAGCGCCCACTTGATACGCGGCGGCGTCTCGGACATCTTGAACGCGGGACCCTGATGGTGAAGGTCTCCGTAGATGGGATCGTCGATCCACTGAACGGCGCCGCGCAGCTTCCAGTGCGGGTGCTCAGAGACTTCTTTGGCGTTCCAGACCGGCTGGTTGTTTATGCCGGCCTTATCCAGCAGGGTAGCCACGTCTTCCTTGGTCTTGTCCTTGGCCCACGCCTCGAGGGCCTCGTAGATGGGTTCCTGGTTCTCCGCCTTGACGCGGTCGTCGTGCTTGGGATACGTCGTGGCGAGGCCCTTGTTTCCGATCACGTCGCACAGCTTCTTGAAGTCCTCGTCGGTGTGGGCGGTGACCAGGATGTAGCCGACCTCGGCCTCCTGCGGGTTCTTGGAGCCCGGGTAGGAGGACTTGCCGCATTGGATGATCCCGTGAACGCACAGCTCCGTGTCCCAGTTGCCCCAGCGCTCCCGCCGGATTCCGTACCGGCCGTAGAGCGGGAGGGCGGACTCGAGCTGACGAGTGACGCCGTGGACCTGCGAGTACTCGATGAAGGTCCCCTCGCCGGAGACCGTATCCCGCCAGTAGAGGGCCGCCAGGATCGTGACTGCGGCCATCATGCCGCCCCAGTAGTCGGCCAGCCAGATCGTGTGCTTGGCCGGCGTCCCGCCACGGTCGGCGGCCTCGCCGGTGATCCCGAAGGCGCCGCCCATGGCCTGGCCCAGGATGTCGTAGGAGGCCCGGACGCGTCCCGGCCCCCAGCCGCCGAACCCGCCCAGCCACTGGTAGACGATGCGGGGGTTGACCTTGGAGAAATGTTGATACCCAATACCCCACCGGTCGAAGGTCCCGGGCCGGTAGTTCTGGACCATCACGTCCGACTTGGCCGCCAGCTCCAGCATGGCCTGCCTCGCCTCC
Source organism: uncultured Acidobacteriota bacterium (assembly GCA_963837495.1). Lineage (GTDB taxonomy): Bacteria > Acidobacteriota > Thermoanaerobaculia > UBA5066 > Gp7-AA6 > JAWOLE01. The sequence goes on from CAWINF010000003.1 coordinate 1,085,057, forward strand.
GGGCGGTGGAAATCGAGGCTGACAAACTCCTCGTTGGGGTTGGCCCCGAAGAAGCCCAGACCCGTGCCTGCCTCCGGAACCCAGCGGGAGAGCGGGTAGAGAAGGGGCTCGTTGAACGGGGTCGTGTGCCGCATCGGCTCGCCGCGCCGCGGAGCCTCGATCTTAATGACCTCGGCTCCCAGCTCTGCCAGATAGCTGGCGCAGGAGGGACCGAGGATGTACTGCGTGCAGGAGAGAACGCGATAGCCCTTCAGGACCTCCGGCTTTCCGAAGGCCGTCTTGTGATCGAAGAGCTCTTGACAGTAGGTTTCGAAATCGGGTTGTGCGGTCGCCATCTTGCTTGCCTCCTTAAACCTAGACCACGCCGTGCTTCTTGAGCTCGGCGAGCTTCTCCCGCCCCAGCCCCAAGAGCTTAAGGTAGACCTCTTCGTTGTCGTATCCGAGAGGCCGGCCGATCCACTTCAGGCGACCGGGAGCCTTGTGCGCCAGGAACGGCGTCGTCCCGTAGAGGACTTTCCCGTAGAGCCGGTCATCGATCTGGTCCACGTGCCCCCGGTACTTGAAGTGCGGATCCTCGGCGACCTCGTCGACGTAATTGACGCCGCCGGAGGCGACCTGCTGGGCGAGCAGCTCCCGCATCGCGTCGGCCCGGGAAAAGTCCTTCTGCCAGTCGGCGAGAACCGTGTAGGTCTTCACCTGCTTCAAGTGAGGAAGCCGCGCCACGACTACGCGCAGGCTCTTGTCGTCCAGGATCTCGTCCTCCAGGTCAGCACGCGTCTGTCCCACCGTCCGCCAGATCCGGTACCAGAGTCGGTCGTGTCCGCCGCCGACCATGAAGTAGCCGTCCTTGCACGGGTTGACGGCGTAGATATTGATCGCGAGGTCCCAGTTGCCGTAGCGGGGGCGGATGCTCCCGTCATACCCGTACCAGGCCCAGTTGTAGTCCAGGATCCGAATGACCGCCTCGGCGGCCGTGCCTTCGATGAACTGGCCCTTGCCCGAGACCTTGTCGCGATAGATGAGCGCGGCGAGGATCCCCATGGCCGTCGAGGTGCCCCCGACGTGGTCGGCCATCCACATGGCCGAGCGGGTGGGCCGCCCGCCGAACTCCTTCGGGAGGCCCGTGCCGTGGACGAACCCGCAAGCGGCCTGCGCCGTCGGGTCGAGGTTGCCCGGCTTGTCCTTGGAGGGGCCCCACTGACCTTTCTGCCCCACCCAGGCGTAAACGAGGCGGGGGTTGATCTCCTTCAACTGCCTGTAACCGATCCCCCACGCGTCGAACTGCCCCGGCGGGTAGTTTTCGATCAGGACGTCGAAGTGGACGACGAGCTTCTTCAAGAGCTCGCGCCCCTCCGGCTTCTCGAGATCGAGGGTGATGGACTGCTTGTTCCTCATCTCGTGGAGGAAGTGGAGGCCGATCGGCTCGCCGGTCTCGACATCCTTGACCATGTACTCCTTGCGGCCGAACGGCGTCTGCCAGCGCAGCGGATCGCCGTCGGGCGGCTCGGCCTTGATGGTGTCAGCCCCCAGCTCCGAGAGCATCGAGGAGCACCAGTTGCCGATGATCATCCCCTTGCTCAGGTCAAGGACCCGAACCGTAGTCAGGCACTCGGGTTTCTTGAAGTTCTCGCTCTGGCGCAGCTGGGCTTCGAGCGAAATGGGGTACTCCTTGGCCTGGTCGGTCAGACCCGCGTAGACCTCGTCAGGCGTCGGGATCGGCACCGCCGGCCAGCTCAGTACTTTGTGCTTGGGAAACGAAGTGTCAGCCATTAGCACCTCCTGTTAGTCGAGGGAAAGCTTGTTTCCCGCGGAGAGGGGACGCGAGCCGGGAGGGGACGCCGCAAGGACGGATCCCGGCACGCAGACGCCCGCCGCGAGATATATCACGCAAATTACGCTGTCTCCCTGGGCGGAACCGGCCGCTTCGCCAGCATCTCGAATATGAGCGCAATCACCGCTAGGACCGCCGCGGTGTAGAAAGCCGCCTTGTAATTCTTGTACTGGTCGAACAGCTTGCCACCGATTCTGGGTCCGATGAAGCCGGCGACGCCCCAGGCGGTGAAGAGAATGCCGTAGTTGATACCGGCATTCTTCGTTCCCCAGAAGTCGGAGGTCGTCGAGGCATTCACCGAGAGCTGCGTCCCGTAGCACCAGTAGACTATGAACACCATGATGTAGAGCATGGCGACGTTGTTGCCGGTCAGGTACAGGATCGGCATGGAGACGGCCGAGATGCCGATCATCAGGCGCAGGACGTTGAGACGCCCCATGGCATCCGACATCCAGCCCGAAAGGATCCGGCCGGAGGCGTTGCCGGCAGCACCGATGACCAGACCGATGACGGGAAGCGCCGCTCCCGGAATACCCACGCTCTTGGCAAACGGGATCAGCTGGCTGATGACCATGAGTCCTGCCGAGCAGCCGAGTGCATAGGCGATCCACATGAAATAGGCCGTGGGGGTTTTCCACATCTCCCCGGGACTGAATTCGTAGGTCGTCGCCAACGACTTGGGTTTTGAAGCGGGCACCCAGCCCGGCACCTTGTACCCGGCCGGAGGGTTCTTCAGCAGCATGGCTCCGACGAGCGTCATGACGAAGAAGATGACGCCGAGAATCGCGAAGGTGGCGCGCCAGCCGTACGTCGGAATGAGCCACAGGTTGGCCATGGGCCCGAAGATGGCCGAACCGCCGCCGTAGCCGGCCACGGCCAGGCCGACGGCCAGGCCGCGCTTGTCCGGGAACCACTTGGCCATGACGGGTATCGGCGTCGCGTAGCCGAAGCCGTTACCGACGCCGACAAGGATTCCGAAGCTGAAAATCAGGTAGCCCAGGCTGCTAGTCCACATGCAGAGGATGAATCCTGCTGTCAGGAGGACGCAGCCGACCATGGAAACCACGAAGGGACCGATCTTGTCCTGCAATCGGCCCGCGACGATGAAGGCGATGGCGAACACGACGACGGCCCACGTGAACACCTGGGAGGTGTCGGCGCGCTTCCAGCCGAACTCCTTCTCCAGGGGAGCGACGAAGACGCTCCAGGCATAGAGAGACCCCAGCGCCAGGTTCATCAATAGGCCGCCCACCACACGCCACCATCGATTGAGCCCCACTTCTCCCGGCACGGCAGCGGCCCCCGAGGTTGTTCCAGCAGCAGTTGACATGTTCGAGCCTCCTCCCTTTCAGTTCGTGACTCTCAAATCTCGACGCGGTTCTGGCGTTTCCAGCGGTAGTAGACCTCCACCCGGATCGTGAAGAAATGCGTGGCGTTGCCGTCCCTCGGGGATCAAGCGTTCTTAGCCCTTTTTGATTTGCCGGAATCTTATGCCCAGCTTCGAGAGGGACGCAAGCGCGAACAGAGGGTCTCGCCCGATTGAGCCATTCGCATCAAAAAGATCGAGAAAAGGTGCGCAGGAGCTCTCCCGGGGACCCCCTACCGGATGGAGAGATCCATCGCGATACCCACGGCCTCGCCGGGCGTCCCGGCGAAGCGAACGCAGGAACGGAGGGTCCGAGCTCCGGAAGGGACTGAGGCCTCGGCCAGGGCCGTCTCGACAGTCGACCGCCAGAAGTCTCCCAGCAGGATGAAGGGTTTGCGACTGACCTCACCCTTGACCACGGACTCCGCCATCCAGGCGATTTCGAGCATCGTGCCAAGGCCGCGCGGCAGAAAGATCCAAGCATCCGATTCCTCGCGCAGGCGGCGCAGGCGTGCCGGCAGGTCCGGCTCCCGGGCCCTCTCCGTCAGCCACCGATTCCCTTTGCCCCGGCCGGCGATCAGGATCCCCAGACTCCGTCCGCCCTGTTCCGAGGCTCCGCGGCAGGCGGCCTCCATGACTCCGCCGTAGCCGCCGCACACCACCCGGCCGCCACGGCGCGCGATCTCCCGGCCGACCTCCCGCGCGTCCTCGTAAGCGGCGCTCCCCTCCCGAGGTAGGCTGGAGCCGAAGACCCCTACGGAGACCAAGCTCTCAGCCTTCCTTCTCCGTCATCCTGAGCCCTTCGCGCCCGCGTTGTCATCCTGAGCGAAGCGAAGGATCTGCTCTCTTCCGTTCGACGGCACCCTGTCGCTCAGGACAGGCTTCGCGAAGGATCTGCTCTCCTCGCGGCTCCAACCGGGCAGATCCTTCGTCGCTTCGCTCCTCAGGATGACAGGGTCCGGCGACTCCCTAATCCAGGTCGATGTCCCGGATTGGCCTGGAGGTGTCGCCCTTGGTCTTCTGGAACAGCTCTTCGAATTTGCGGTTCAGGACGTCTTTCTTGGACTTCTCCGCCTCGATGGAAGCCGCGAACTTCTTTTCGCGCTCGGCGTCGTGGCTCTTCAGCGCCCCCACCGCCTCGTCCACGGTGCCGAACTTGCGAGGTGTCTTCGGCGCCTCGTGGTCGATGACGGCTTTCAGCTCGGAATCGAGCTTCAGGCGGGCGCCGCAGCAGGGGCAGAAGACTTCGAAGTCCATCGGAAGATTCTACCTTCCCTTGCGCCGGATCCGGTCCCGCCTTTCTCTCTTGTCCGGCCTTCCGGCATCCTGCGCCGGCGCGAGCAGGCGGTCGAGCCTCCGGGCTTCCAGGACCTGAGGCGCAACGGGGGGCGTGACATCCTCGTACAGCTCGCGCGCTTGCGCCTTCACGATGGAATGATCGGCCATGCCCCGCACGACGAGCTCGCGCGGGTCGCCCCGCCGGGTCGTGATCGTCAAGCGGTCGCCCGGGCGGATCTCCCGGTGCGGTTTGGCTCGCGACCCGTTGACGTCCACCTTGCCTGCCTCGCAGGCCGCCTTCGCCCGGGAGCGGGTCGGGAAGACGCACGCGACGTCCAGCCAGACATCCAGGCGGACAGACTCGAGGAGCGGACGGTCCCCCGCTTCCTCGCTCATCCGGCATCCGAGTCCGCGGGAGAGCGCGGCCCGGTCGCCGCCGGGAATTCTCCCGGCGCGGCGCGGCGCCCGGACAGCCACATGGAGAACCCGCGCGATGGCGGCGCGGGCTCCGTTTGCGGCCTCGCCAGGAAGTGGCCCTGGGCACCGAAGACCTGTTCCTCGAAGCAGACGTCGAGGTCCTCGGCCGATTCGATCCCCTCGGCGATCAGGCCGATCGAAGAATCGTGCGCGACCCGCGTGAGCATCTTCAAGACCGCGCGCCGCCGGGGATCCCGTCCGACTCCCCGGGTGATCGCATTGTCCACTTTGATCCAGCGCGGGGAGAGCGCCCGGCAGCATCGCAGAGTCCCGTATCCCGAGGTCATGTCGTCGAGCGCAATTCCCACGCCGAGATCGTGAGCCACTTCCAGCGCAGACTGCAAAGGCTCGAGCAACTCGACCTTCTCGACTTCGATCAGGTCGAGGACCAGGCGGGCGTAAGGAAACTGCAGCCGTTCGGCCTCCGCTCCGAGCACCGAGAGCTCTCGCTCCGGGGTCAGCACGAGCTGGGGATTGACGTTCAGGAAAAGGGTCGCCTCCGAGGACAACCGGCCGGCGGCCTCCAGCGTTCGAATCCACGAGAGCCTCTCGAAGGGCCGCTCGATGTGCAGGGCCCGAGCCGCCGGAAAGATCTCGCCGGCAGGCCGGTCGGAACCGTCGGGCAGCCGAGCGCGAAGGAGCCCCTCGAAACCGAGGGTCCCGCCCGAGCGCAGATCGAAGATCGGCTGGAACTCGACGAAGAGGCTATCGGACTTGAGCGCGTCGAGCAGCCAGAGCGCGCGCACCTGCAGGCCCGCGGCCGGAAGCGGCGTCAGGTTGCCGATCGCGTCCCACTTGGTCTGCGCGGGATCCTCGGGAGCGACGCGGATCTTCTCGGCCAGGGCGCCCAGGTCCGACTCGAGGTGCGAGAGCAGGTTCTCGACGCCGCGCTCGATCAAGAGCCGGCGCGCGCGGCCGTAGACCTGGGCGCGCGCCCAAGCGCGGCCCATCGCTCGCGAAATGGCGCGTTCCGCCTCCGGCCCGTCGGCCCGGAGAAAGAGCGCCCGCGCCTTCCGCCAGCGATCAAGCCGGCCGAGAGTCTGGCCGTCCAGAACGCCTTCGGGCAGGAGCACCGCCGGGGATTCTATCGCGCCTGAGCACCTCGCCGCCCGGGGCTAGAATCGGGCCGGGAGGCAAGAATGAACAGGCAGGAGATCGACAAGGAGGCGGTCGTCGCCATTCTCAACCGGATCCTCGAGACGGAGCTCGCCGGCGTCGTCCGCTACACCCACTACTCGCTGATGATCTTCGGCTACAACCGCATCCCGATCGTTTCCTGGATGCGGACGCAGGCGACCGAGTCCCTGACGCACGCGCAGGAAGCGGGGGAGAAGATCACGCAGCTCGAGGACCATCCCTCTCTTTCCATCGGGCCGTTGCTCGAAACCCACCGCCACGACCTGGGCGATATCCTCCGAGAGTCTCTCGATCACGAAAGGAACGGACTCGCCCTTTATCAAAACCTCCTCGACCTCGTCGAAGGACGATCGGTCTTTCTCGAGGAGTACGCCCGGCGGATGGTCTTCGAGGAACAAACCCACGTCGGCGAAGTCGAGAAGATGCTGCGCAAGCCGGGCTAGGCCAGGTTCCGCTCCCGCAAGCGGTTGCGGCCCGGATCCTCATCTTCCGGCGGCTCGCCGGGCCTTTCCTTGCAACTGGGTCCAAATACCCTTGACATCGCCGTAAAGTCTGAAAGACTTTCTCCCAGCGAAATCCAAAATGGACGATGGCGAATGCCTGTCACGCGGCATTGAGTCCCTTAGACGCCGGTCTTCCGGCGTTCCGCGGAAGATTTCCCGCGCCGGTTCAGCCAGCTCGAGGGAGGGAAAGGAGAGTGACGCGTCGTCGGAGTGACCCTCGTGATTAAGGATCGAACAAAGATGCACTCGACTGCGCTCGCAGTCGCAAAAAGGAGGAAATGATGCAACCCAGGTTGAGACGCCCCTTCGGTTTTGCCCTCGCGGCCGGTCTCGTGCTCGCCCTGCTGCCCGACCCGGCCCGCGCCCAGGTGGTGGTAAAGGTCAATGACACCATCAATTTCCGGTTCGGCTTCCAGCTCCAGACGTGGGGAGAGTGGCTCCAGGATCCCGTCAGCGAGGGTTATCAGCAGGGATTCAAGATCCGCCGCGTGCGCGTGCTCCTCGGCGGAAGCCTCGCCAAGAACATCTCGTTCTTCTGGGAGAGCGACAACGCCAACATCGGCAACAGCCTCGGCACGGCGACCAAGTCTCTGACCGGCACGTACGTGACGCAGGACGCGTTCATTGAGTGGAAACCGCTCAGCAATGATTACTTCATCCTCGACGCCGGGAAATTCCTGCCGCCCTTCACCCGCAACTCGATGCAGAGCACGTCACAACACCTCTCCTGGGACGGGGGCACGTTCACGTTCCTGCAGAGCGGGCCGCTTCAGGGGGACGCCGGACGCGACCTGGGCTTCCAGGCCAAGAGCTATCTGGCCGACAACCACCTCGAGGTCCGCGGCGCAGTCTTCGACGGCTTCCGAGCTCCCGCCAATGCCGGCGGGGCAGGCTCCCGCAACTCGTACCGCTTCACCGGGCGGGCGGTCTATAACTTCCTGGATTCGGAAGACAAGGGATATGTCCCGCGCGGCGTCTACTTCGGAAAGAAGACACTCCTCGCGATCGGCGGCGGCGTCGACACGCAAGGGCGACTACCACGCCTACGGCGGCGATTTCATGATGGAGTTGCCGTTCGGACCGGGGGACGCCAAGACGGGGCGCGACGCCCTGACGGCCCACCTCGACTACATTCACTTCGACGGCGGATGCGGCCTCAACGCCGCCGGAACCGCGCACGTGGCCAACTGCCTGCTGCCGACCCTGCTCGAGCAGGACGAGATCTTCAGCGACATCGGCTACCTCTTCCACGCGGTCAGTCTCCAGCCCTTCCTCCGCTACGAGTGGGACGGATTCAAGGAATCGATCGACAAGGGCAAGGGCTCGCAGCGCATCGGCGGCGGCTTCAACTGGTACGTCACCCCGAACGCGCAGCAGATGAAGATCACCGTCGGCTACGAGCGGATCATCCCCAAGACCGCCGCGGCGACGGCCAAGACGAAGAACACGAATCATTTCCTGGTCCAGCTCCAGATCGTTTACTTCTGAGGATGGTCCATCACGGACGGCCGCGCGGCACCGCGTCAGCGGCTTCGCGCGGCCGTTCGGCTTAATTGAGGAGGGGAATATGGCGAAAAAGAAGGAGAGAGGGTTGACCCGCCGCGAGTTCGCGAAGCTGACGGGGGCGGGGGCGCTCGCCACGGGAGTCGGAGCGAACTTCCTGTTTCCCGCCCGGGCGGCGGCGCAGCAGAAGACCCTGAAGATCGTGCAGTGGAGCCACTTCGTGCCCGCCTACGACAAGTGGTTCGACAACACCTACACCAAGGAATGGGGAGAGAAGAACAAGACCAACGTCATCGTGGATCACATCGCCATCGGCGAGATCAACGCCCGCGCCGCCGCTGAGGTCGCGGCCAAGAAGGGGCACGACCTCTTCATGTTCCTGTCCCCGCCGGCGGCCTACGAGAAGCAGGTCATCGACCACGGCGAGGTGTACGCGGCGGTCGAGAAGAAGCACGGGAAGAAGATCGATCTCGCGCACAAGTCCACGTACAACCCGAAGACCAAGAAGTACTTCGCCTTCTCGGATTCCTACGTCCCGGACCCGGGCAACTACCGCAAGGATCTCTGGGAGAAGGTCGGGTTCCCCAACGGCCCCGACACCTGGGAAGACCTTCGCGTGGGCGGCAAGAAAATCAAGGACCAGTTCGGCAATCCGGTGGGAGTCGGACTCTCGCAGGAGCTCGACACGAACATGGCCATGCGCGCCGTTCTCTGGTCCTACGGCGGCAGCGTGCAGGACGAGAGCGGAAAGGTCTCGATCAGCTCGAAGCACACGCTGGAGGCCATCAAGTACGTGCGCGCCCTCTACAAGGAGTGCATGACCCCGGAAGTCTTCACCTGGGACCCGTCGTCGAACAACCGGGGCATCCTGGCCGGCAAGCTGTCCTTCGTCTGCAACGCGATCTCCGTGACGCGGTCGGCCGAGAAGGACAACCCCGAGATGTCGAAGGCGATCATGGTGTGCCCGGCTCCGAAGGGGCCCGTCCGCCGGATCGCGGCCGAGCACGTCATGGACTGCTACGTGGTCTGGGACTTCGCCGAGAACAAGGAGGGCGCCAAGCAGTTCCTCGCGGACTACATCGACAACTTCGGCGCCGCCTTCAAGGCGAGCGAGTTCTACAACTTCCCCTGTTTCCCGACGACGGTGCCGGACATCAAGACCCTGCTCGCCAACGACCCCAAGGGCGTGCCGCCCGACAAGTACAAGGTGCTGGGCAACGTGCTCGAATGGGCGACGAACGTCGGGTATCCCGGCTACGCCACCGCCGGCATCGACGAGGTCTTCAACACCTTCGTGATCCCGACGATGTTCGCCAAGGCCGCGCGCGACGAAGCGACGCCGGAGGCAGGCCATGGCGGCCGCCGACAAGGAGATCCGGCGGATCTTCGACAAGTGGAAGTAGGCTGAGCCGGACCTCGCGTTCTTCCCGGGCACCCCGTCAGAGCACGGCGGGGTGCCCTATTGATATCTTCTCTGCCGTGAGAAAACTCCGTCTGCCGATGCGCCGGGCGAGCTGAGAATGGCGATCGTCCAGACGCGCGGGCTGACCAAGGTCTTCAAGAAGGGGGACCTCGGGGCCGTCGTCGACGTTGACCTGGAGAGCCGGGAAGGAGAGTTTCTCGTGCTCCTGGGCCCCTCCGGTTCCGGCAAGACGACCCTGCTCCGCATGATCGCGGGTCTCGAGGAGCCCACCTCGGGCGAGATCCTCATCGGCGGCCGCGTCGTCAACGACCTGACGCCGCGAGAGCGCCGGATCGCGATGGTCTTCCAGAGCTACGCTCTCTATCCGCATCTGACCGTCCTGGGCAACATCTCGTTTCCTCTCAAGGCCCGGGGCGTGCCCGCGCCGGAGCGGCAGAAGAAAGTCGAATGGGCCGCGGGCCTGCTCGGGATCGGCCACTTGCTCGGGCGAAAGCCCCGCGAGCTCTCGGGCGGGGAACGGCAGAGGGTGGCGCTCGCGCGCGCGATCGTCCGGGAGCCGACCCTGTTCCTGCTCGATGAGCCGCTCTCCAACCTCGACGCCAAGCTCCGCGCCTCCGCCCGCACAGAGCTCGAGCAGTTCCAGAGGCGGGTCGCCACGACGACGATCTATGTGACGCACGACCAGGTCGAGGCGATGGCCATGGGAGACCGGATCGTCGTCATGAACCAGGGCTCGGTCCGCCAGATCGGGACGCCGGCCGAGGTGTACGACGATCCGGCGGACACCTTCGTCGCCACGTTCCTCGGCTCTCCGCCGATGAACCTGGCCGAGCACGGCACCGTCATCGTCGGGTTCCGACCCGAGCACTTCTTTCCCGTCTCCCATCTGGCCGGCGACGCGGCCGTCCCGGAGGACCTCCGCCTCGACGACCGCGGGGGCGGACCGTACCTTCCCCTGCGCTTCCGTGTCAGCCACGAGGAGTACCTGGGAGCCGAGCGGATCCTCTACGGCGATCTCCAGGGCGGTCCCTTCGACGGGAAGAAGGTCATCTCGCGGATGTCTTCCACGCACGGAGCCCGTTTCGAGAGCGGCAGCCTGCACGCCTTCGCCGTCCGCGAGCAGGAGCTGAAGTTCTTTGACCGGGACAAGGGGACGAGAACGGCCCCCGTCCGTCTGGATTCCGGCGGGGGGCCTGGCGTCCTCCCGACCCCGCAGACTCGAAGCGGGGGACCCGGCGGTCCCCCGAACCCCCGGGCATGAATCCGCTCGGACGGCAACGGTGGCTTGGACCGGCAATGTTTCTGCCGGCCATCCTGTACGTGGTCGCTCTCGTCGGCGTCCCCTTCGTCCTCGCGTTCATCTATGCCGTCGGGGACGTCAAGGTCGGAAGCGTCGGCTACCACTTCGTGGGTCTGGCGAACTTCGAATCGGTTCTGCAGAACCCCGCCTTCCGGCGAGCGCTGCGAAATTCCTTCGTCTTCACGATCTGCTCCCAGATCCTCGTCCTGATCGGCGCGACCATCCTCGCGATGGCCTTGAAGAACGCCTTCCGCGGCCGCCGCCTCGTGCGCTTCGTCATTCTGCTGCCATGGGTCGCCCCCGTGTCCATCGGCTCGATCGGGTGGAAGTGGATCCTCGACTCGCTCTACAGCGTCATCAACTGGGTCCTCATCCGGCTGCACCTCGCCAACGAGTTCAACCCGCCGATGTGGCTCGGAGAGCCGGCGCTCGCGATGATGTCCGTGATTCTCGTCCACACATGGCACATGCTCCCCTTCGCGACCGTGATCATCCTGGCGGGATGGACCGCGATCCCCAAGGACATCCCGGAAGCGGCGGCGGTGGACGGCGCGGGCTTCTTCCGGCGCCTCTTCCAGATCGAGATCCCGATGATGCTACCGATCATCAACGTGGCGGTGCTCTTCGGAGTGATCTTCACGTTCACCGACATGACGGTTGTTTACATCCTGACGCGGGGCGGGCCCTACGACACGACCCAGGTCCTCCCGTCGCTGGCGTTCTTCACCGGAATCCTCGGCAGCGACCTCGCGGAAGGGGCGGCGATCTCCCTCTTTCTCGTCCCCGTTCTCGCGGTCGTGGCGTGGCTCATGCTGCGGACCGCGCACCGGGCGGAGGTCACGTGAGAGTCGGAATCCGCGCGCGGGAGAGATTCGGAACGGCCGTCCACTGGACCGTGCTCACCGTCTTCTCGATCCTGCTCGGTTTCCCCTTCTACTGGATGTTCATCACGAGCTTCAAGCAGAATCCGGATCTTTACGACCTGAAGAACAACCCGTTCATCTTCAACCAGAAGCCGACGCTCGAGCACTTGAAGCTCCTCTTCGAGGAGACCCTCTTCCTCCGATGGCTCGGCAACACGCTGTTCGCCGGGATCTTCGTGGTCGCGATCACGCTCCTGCTCGCCGTGCCGGCCGCGTACGCGCTGACGCGCCTGACCGGGCGCTGGGGCGGCCGCGTGGGAATCGCGATCTTCCTGACGTACCTCGTCCCGCCCACGCTCCTCTTCATCCCGCTCTCCCGGATCGTGGCGCTCCTGGGGATGCAGGACTCGCTCTGGTCCATCATCATCGTCTATCCCAGCTTCACGATCCCCTTCTCGATCTGGCTCCTGATGGGCTTTTTCAAGTCCATTCCGCGGGAGCTCGAGGACGCGGCGATGGTGGACGGCCTGACCCGCTTTCAGGCGTTCATCAAGCTGGTGATCCCGATCTCCGTCTCCGGCATCCTGACCGTCGTGATCTTCACCTTCACGCTCGTGACCCAGGAGTTCGTCTATGCCCTGACCTTCATTTCGTCGGCGGCGCACGAGACCGTCGGCCTCGGAGTCCCCGTCTTCCTGGTGCGCGGCGACGTCTACTACTGGGGCTCCCTCATGGCCGCATGCCTGATCGCCTCGCTGCCGATCGCGGTCCTCTACAACAGCTTCCTCGACCGCTTCATCGCGGGCTTCACCGTGGGGTCGGTCAAGTGATCGGTTGATCGGGTCATCCCATGATTACCGGAGCATGCTGGTGAACTCTCCCCGCATCTCCTCGAAGAGACGCAGCATCTCCTTGACCGCGCGCGGGACGTAATCGGACTTCAAGTAGACCCAGCCGGTCTCCCGGTAGAGCCGTCCGCCGCGCAGCCTCGCGAACGCGAGCCGCCTGTGCCGCAGGTCGGCCGCCACCGTCGCGTGCGAGAGCACCGTGATCCCGTTCCCGTTGGCCACCATCGCCTTGATGATCTCGGCGTTTTCCGTTTCCATCGCGACTTCGTAACCGACGTTCCGCTTCCGCAGAAAGTTCTCGATCGCCTCGCGCGTCCGCGAGCCGAGCTCGTAGAGAATGAGCGGATGGCGTCCGAGGTCCCGGGCGTCCACCGTCCGCCGGGCCACCAGCGGATGCCCCGGCGCGGTCACCACGACCATCTCCTCTTTCAACACCGGGACGACCTCCATGTCCCTCTCGAGAATCGGAAGTGTCAGGAGGGCCAGGTCCACTTCGTGCGATCGCAGCTTGCGGAGGACGGCCTCGGAGGTCCCGGAGGTCACCCGCATCTCCACCTCGGGGTGGAGGGCCCGGTACCGCTTGAGCAGGCGCGGCAGGATGTACATGCACACGCTCATCCCGCCGGCCAGGCGCAGCCGGCCGCGCTTGAGCTCGTGCACGTCGGAGATCTGGCCGGCGACGTCGGCGAGCTGCCGCGAGAGACTGGAGGCGGCCGCCGCCAGCAGCTCCCCGGCGTGAGTCAGCGACGTCCGCCGTCCGTCGCGGTGGAAGAGCAGGCCCCCGAGCTCGCGCTCGAGCAGCCCGATCTGCCGGCTGACGGCGGACTGAGAGACGTGGAGGCGCTCGCCCGCTCGCGTGAAGGTCCCCTCCTCCGCGACGGCCAGGAACATCTCGAGCTGCGGCAAGTCCATATCAAAAACGCATGACTATGATCGATTCATTCTATTTTACTTCTGCTGGAAACTGCCCGATTCTTGTCCTCAAATGCGCGGCGGCGACCGAGGCCTCTGGGACCCGGGACGAGAGCGCGACGCCTGCGGGGTCGGCCTGGTCGTGGACCGCCGCGGCGGACGAAAAGGCGGTGTGCTCCCGCTCGCGTTGACCGCGCTCGCGCGGCTGTCCCATCGCGGCGCCGTGGATGCGGACGGCCGCACCGGAGACGGCGCCGGCGTCCTGACCGGGATCCCGCACGCGCTCCTGACGGAAGAGTTCGCGCGGCGTGGCGAAGTGCTGCCGGCCCCGGGGCTCTTCGCGACGGGACTCCTCTTTCTCCCCCGCCGCCGGGAGCGCCGAGCTTGCCGGGAGGAAGTCGCCCGGGCGCTTGCGTCCCGGGGCCTTGAGCTCTTCGCCTGGAGAAAGCCGCCCCTCTCGGAGCAGGCGCTGGGAGAGAAAGCGCGCGCCTCTCAACCCGAGATCGCGCAGATCTTCGTGTCGCGTCCGGAAGGATTGTCCGGCGAGGAATTCGAGAGGCGGCTCTTCCTCGCCCGCAAGGAGATGGAGAGGCGCCTGGAGAGATTCCTCCCGGCCCGCTTCTCCGTCGTTTCCCTCTCCCATCGCACGATCGTCTACAAGGCCCTCGTGCGCGGGGTGGACCTGGCGGCTTTCTACCGGGACCTCTCGAGCCCGCTGTACGAGACTCCGTTCGCCCTCTTCCATCAGCGCTACAGCACGAACACGTCGCCTTCCTGGGCCCTGGCGCAGCCCTTCCGGCTGCTGGCCCACAACGGCGAGATCAACACGATCGCGGGCAACCGGGCGCGAATGCGCGCGCGCGAGGCCTCGATCGCGGCGGCCGGAGAGCCGGCCCTGCGCGAGCTTCTTCCCCTGATCGAGGAGCGGACGAGCGACTCCGGAAACCTCGACAACGCGGCCGAGCTGCTCCTGCGAACGGGCAGGTCGCTGCCCCACGCGATGACGATGCTGCTCCCGCCCGCCTGGGAGAACGATGACGGGCTCTCGCCGGAGGTCCGGGCCTTCTACGAATATCACGCCGGCCTGATGGAGCCCTGGGACGGGCCGGCGCTGGCGGTCTTCTCCGACGGACGCGTCGCCGGCGCCGCGATGGACAGGAACGGCCTGCGTCCGGCCCGCACGATCGAGACGCGCGACGGCCTCTATCTGCTGGCCTCCGAGGCGGGCGTCGCCGCCGTGGAAGAGGAGAGCGTCCTGCGCCGGGGCCGCCTCGGGCCCGGGGACCTCGTCGCGCTGGACCTTGCCAGCGGCGAGCTCTACGGGACCGAAGAGGTCCGATCGAATCTTGCCGGCGACGCCCCCTGCCTCCAGAAGCTCCGGTCGCGCAGACGCGGGACGCCCAATGCCGAGACGGCGGCGCCGGACGCGGCTCTTCCGGCGGCGGAGCGGCTCGCCCTCTGCAAGGCGTTCGGCTACACGAGAGAGGAGCTCCAGCTGGTCCTCGCGCCGATGTCCGCCGAAGGGCGCGAGCCGCTCGGCTCGATGGGAGACGACACGCCGCTCGCGGTGCTCTCCGGCAAGCCGCGGCTTCTCTTCTCCTACTTCAAGCAGCGGTTTGCGCAGGTGACCAATCCTCCCATCGACCCGCTGCGCGAGAGCGTCGTGATGTCGCTCGACGTCCTTCTCGGACCCGAGGGAAACCTCCTCTCGGCGGCGGCCGAGCCGGAAGGCCGGATCCGGCTCGAGAGTCCCGTGCTGTCCAATGCGGCGTTGCGCGCGCTGCTGGCTCGGGACCCCGCCCGAGGCGCGACCACGCTCGGGCTGACCTTCCCCGCGAAAGGAGGCGTGGCCGGATTCCGGCTGGCGCTGGCGAGATTGAAGCGACGCGCGGCCGACGCCGTCCAACAGGGAGCGTGGCTGCTCCTCCTGTCGGACCGGGAAGCGGACTCCTTGCACGCCGGACTGCCGATCCTGCTCGCCGTCGCGGCGGTGCATCAGGAGCTGCTGCGGCGCGGAGTCCGCCCCCGCGCGAGTCTCCTCGTCGAGACGGGCGAGGCCCGCGACGAGCACCAGCTCGCGACGCTTCTCGCCTTCGGAGCCGACGCGGTCAACCCGTTCCTGGCGCTCGAGACGATCCGGGCCGGAGTCGGCGAGAAG
The DNA here is from genome assembly GCA_963837495.1 of uncultured Acidobacteriota bacterium. GTDB lineage: Bacteria > Acidobacteriota > Thermoanaerobaculia > UBA5066 > Gp7-AA6 > JAWOLE01. The sequence continues at coordinate 1,100,656 of CAWINF010000003.1, forward strand.
CCGCCGTCTCCCGACGCGGGTCTCGACGAGAAGCGGTATCTGCGGACTCTCGAGCGGGGGCTCGCCAAGATCCTCTCGAAGATGGGGATCTCGACGATGCGGTCCTATCAGGGCGCCGGTCTGTTCGAGGCCATCGGCCTTTCCCGAAAGCTCGTCCGCGACTTCTTCCCCGGCGCCGGCTGCCCGATCGGCGGGATCGGCCTCGAGGAGATCGCGCTGGAGACGCTCGCGCGCCACGCCGCGGCTTACGGCGGAGAGGGCGCGCCGGTCCTCGAACAGGGCGGTTTCCATGGCTTTCGCCGCGGGGGCGAGGCGCATGCCTTCTCGCCCGAGGTCGTCCGGACGCTGCGGGCCGCCGCCACCAGCGGCCGGGCTCTCGACTACGAAGCCTACGCGGGACTCGTCGCCGGCCGCGATCCCGTGGCCGTGCGCGACCTGCTCGAGATCGCCGCGCCGCCCGCCGCCGCGATCCCGATCGAGGAGGTCGAGCCGGTGGAGGCGATCCTCTCCCGCTTCACTACGGCGGCCATGTCGATCGGCGCCTTGAGCCCGGAAGCGCACGAGACGCTCGCGATCGCGATGAACCGTATCGGCGCGAGAAGCAACAGCGGCGAAGGGGGCGCCGACCCGGCGAGGTTCTGGACGCGGCTGCCCGGCGGAGATTGCGCCAACGACCGGATCAAGCAGGTCGCCTCGGCCCGTTTCGGCGTGACCGCCGAGTACTTGATCTCGGCCGACGAGCTTCAGATCAAGATGGCGCAGGGCTCCAAGCCCGGCGAAGGAGGCCAGCTGCCCGGCCACAAGGTGACCGCGCACATCGCGCGGCTGCGCCGCTGCCGCGAGGGAACGACGCTCATCTCTCCGCCGCCGCACCACGACATCTACTCGATCGAAGACCTGGCCGAGCTGATCTACGACATCAAGCGCGTCCATCCCCGGGCGCGCGTTGGAGTCAAGCTCGTCGCGACGTCCGGAATCGGGACGATCGCGACCGGCGTCGCCAAGGCCTTCGCCAACTCGATCCTGGTCAGCGGGCACGACGGAGGAACCGGCGCCTCCCCCCTGGGATCGATCAAGAACGCCGGCATTCCCTGGGAGATCGGCCTGGCGGAGGTCGAGGAGGCGCTGGTCGCCTCGGGCCTCCGCCGGCGCGTGCGCCTGCAGGTCGACGGCGGACTGAAGACGGGGCGCGACGTCGTGATCGCGGCGCTCCTGGGCGCCGAAGAATTTGCCTTCGGCTCGGCGGCGCTGGTCTCGGCGGGCTGCGTCATGGCGAGGCAGTGTCATCTGAATACCTGCCCCGCGGGGATCGCCACGCAGCGGGAGGACCTGAGGGCGAAGTACCGCGGCACGCCGGAGATGGTCATCGCCTTCTTCACCTCGGTCGCTCGAGAGGTGCGGGAAATCCTGGCTCGTCTGGGCTGCCGCTCCCTCGCGGACGCGGTCGGCTCGAGGGAGCGGCTCCGGGCGCGAGTGCCGCCGGGCCGCTTCAAGATCTCCACGGTGGACCTCTCGCGGATCGTGCCGGGACCGCGGCGGCCGGAGGGGCCGCGCCGGTGCCTGGATCCCGGCAATGACCCTCCCCGGACGGGGACGGACATCGACGCGCGGGCGCTCGAGCTCCTTCGGGCCAGGCCGGTCGGCGCCGTCCCGATCGCTCTCGAGTTTCCAATCACCAACGCCGACCGCGCGGTCGGAACCCGCATCGCGGGCGCGCTCTGCTCTCCCGCCGAGGCTCATGGTCTGCCCGGCCGGGTCGTGCTGCGCTTTCGCGGAACCGCCGGTCAGAGCTTCGGCGCGTTCTGCGTGGAGAAGATGGAGCTCTCCCTCGTGGGGAGAGCCAACGACCACGTTGCCAAGGGGATGTCCGGCGGAGAGATCGCGATCTTTCCGGGCACCATGACGCCGACGCCCCAAGAACCGCAGGATTTCCGGCGGGAATTTCACGGGAACACGCGCGGCCAGGTGCTCGTCGGCAACGCGGTGCTCTACGGCGCAACCGGAGGGCGCCTCTTCGTGGCGGGTGGCGCCGGCGAGCGCTTCGCCGTTCGCAACAGCGGCGCCCTGGCCGTCGTCGAAGGCGCCGGCGATCATGCCTGCGAGTACATGACCGCCGGCCGCGTCGCCGTTCTCGGCCGCTTCGGACGCAATTTCGGAGCCGGAATGTCGGGAGGAGCCGCCTACGTCCTGGACGAGGGGGCAACGATGCGCGGGCGCGTCAATCCGGAGATGGTCGCGCTCCACTTCCTCGAGCCGGGCGACGCGCGGGAGCTCAAGCAGATGATCGAGGCCCATCGCGACGCCACGGGAAGCGGGCGCGCCGCGGAGATCCTCGAAAACTGGAGCGCCTTCCTGCCGCTCTTCCAGAAGGTCGCCCCGCGCGCCGCGACGCAGCCCCTCGTGTCGGCGCCCCGGGAGCGGGCTCGGCGCCCGGCGGCGGGTTCCCTCGAGCCGGCCGCCGCGTTCCGCCCGAATCTATAATCCCGACTCGAGGCGCCGGATGCAGCACTCTGTCGGTTTTATCGGCCTTGGAACGATGGGGACGGGAATGGCCCGCAACCTCGCGAAAGCGGGCTTCCCGCTCACGGTCACGACGCGCCGTTTCGAAAAGGCGGAAGCCTTCGCGAAGGAGGTGCCCGGGGTCCGGGCGGCGCGAAGCGCCGAAGAGGTGGGGCGAGAGAGCGACGTCATCGTCTCCTCCGTGCCCGACGCGCCGGAGGTCGAGCAGGTTCATCTGGGTCAAAAGGGAACGGCGAGCGGCGCGCCCTCCGGTTCGATCATCATCGACACCTCCACGATCGCTGCGGAGTCCGCCCGCGTCATTGCCGCGCGGCTCTCGGAACGCGGCATCGCGTTCCTGGACGCGCCGGTCTCGGGCGGCCAGAAGGGAGCGAACGAGGGGACCCTGACTTTCTTCGTCGGAGGCGACCCCGCGGCGCTCGAGAAGGCGCGACCGGTCTTTGAGGCAATGGGCAAGCGCATCACGCATCTGGGGCCCTCCGGCTCCGGGCAGCTCGGCAAGGCGGCCAATCAGATCCTCGTCGGCGTCAACCTGATGGCGGTCTCGGAAGCCCTTTCCTTCGCGAAGAAGGCCGGCCTCCCTCTCCCCGCTCTTCACGAAGCTCTGACGGCCGGCGCCGCCAACTCCTGGGCCCTCGAGGTGCTGGGCAAGAAGATGATCGACCGGGACTTCAAGCCGGCATTCGCAATCAAGCACCAGCAGAAGGACCTGGCGATCGTATTGAAAACGTCTCGCGACAAGAAGCTGCCGCTGCCCGGCGTGGCCCTCGTCCACCAGCTCCTCGTGGCGCTGGAGGCCGAAGGCCGCGGCGACGACGGCACGCAGGCTCTCTACACCCTCTACGAAAAGCTCGGAAAAGACTAGATACGATTAGATACGACGTCGTTGTCATCGGCGGCGGCATCGTCGGGCTGGCCGCCGCTTACCAGCTCCTGCTGAGCCGCCCCGGCCTTTCGCTCGCGGTCGTGGAAAAGGAGCGCGAGCTCGCCTGGCACCAGACGGGGCACAACAGCGGAGTCATTCACGCGGGCCTCTACTACGCGCCCGGGTCGCGCAAGGCGCGGCTCTGCCGCGAAGGAAGAACAGCGCTGGAGGAGTTCGCGCGGGAGCATGACATCCCGTACAAACGGTGCGGCAAGCTCGTCGTGGCGCTCGAGGCCGGGGAGCTGCCGCGCCTGATCGAGATTCGCGAGCGCGCCCTCGCCAACGGGGTGGAAGGCGTCGAAGAGATCGGCCCGGAGCGGATGAGGGAGATCGAGCCGCACGTTGCCGGTATCCGCGCGCTCTGGGCTCCGTCGACCGGCGTCATCGATTTCCGCCGCGTCGCGCTGGAGTACGCCAACCAGGTCCGCTCCCGCGGCGGCGCGATCTTCACGGTCAGCAGGGTCCGGGGGATCGAGACGAAGGGGACGGAACTGATCCTCCGCACCGACGGCGGCGACGTCGTCTGCCGCGACCTGATCGGCTGCGCTGGCCTGCAGGCCGACCGCGTCGCCGCCCTGAGCGGCGCGGCCGGCCCGGAGCGGATCATCCCGTTCCGCGGCGATTACTACACGCTGACGCCCGAGGCCCGCCACCTCGTGCGCGGGTTGATCTATCCCGTGCCCGATCCGCGCTTCCCCTTCCTCGGCATTCACTTCACGCGCACGATCGAAGACCAGGTGCTGGCGGGGCCCAACGCCGTTCTGGCCTTCGCGCGGGAAGGTTATCGGCGCCGGGACGTCTCGACGCGCGATCTCGTCGAAACCCTCGCCTTTCCCGGCTTCCGCCGCCTCGCCCGCAAGTATTGGAAGACGGGCCTGGCCGAAATGTTTCGGGACTGGTCGAAGAAGGCGTTCACCGCGGGGCTCCGGCGTTACCTGCCGGAGATCGGAAGCAGGGATCTCGTCTTCGGCCCCTCCGGCGTGCGCGCCCAGGCGCTCGCCGCCGACGGTGCGCTTGTGGAGGACTTCTCGATCGGAGAGGGCCCGCACGCGCTCCACGTCCGGAACGCCCCCTCCCCCGCCGCCACCGCCTCTCTGGCGATCGGCCGCGAGATCGCGGAGATGGCCGTCCAGCGGTTCGAGCTCTGAAAATGGGGAGACGCGGCGCCGTCTTCGAACCATCGTCTGACTCCTCCGCGGATTGACGGGCCCGTGGGAATGTCATCAGCGGCGTGGAACCCTGGCCGTCATCGTACGATCTATGGTACGTTTAAGAGTCTTATAGGAGGCAGCCGATGGCTCCTACTCACATCCATCTTGCGGAAGATATTCGGCCGCTGTCGGAATTCCGCGCCAACGCTGCCGACTTCATCAAGCGGTTGCGCGAAAAGAAACGTGCTCTCGTTCTGACGCGGAGGGGAAGGACGGCTGCCGTGGTTCTCGACGTCTCTGAGTACGAGAAGCTTCTCGAGGAGGTCGAAACCCTGCGCGACATCAAGACGGCGACGCAACAGATCGCGGCTGGCCAGGGGGTCGAGCACAGCAAGGCCAGGCGAAGGGTCCTCAGACGACTCAGAAGTTAACGATCCGGTGGGCTCCACTGGCCCTCGATCGCGTTAGCGAGGCCGCGGCTTATGTCGAACAGGACGACCCGGCGGCGGCACGCCGTTGGGTCAACGAACTGTTTCGGAACGTCGAGAAACTGAAGCGATTTCCCCAGGCCGGACGAATGGTTCCTGAGGTGGGACGGCCGGAGATCCGTGAACTCCAATTCGGAAAGTACCGAGTCATCTACGCGGTTCGAAAACAATCCATCGCCATTCTGACGATCCGGCACGGCCGGAGACTCCTTGATATTGGCGAGATTAAGGGCTGAACCATCGCCTTCCGAAGGACGGAGAAGCGGCCGGTTTCGCTTCATACGCTCGACTTCCCTACGCTCTGGCGCTTCTCCATTCGAATGCGGCCGAGGGCGTGGGAATCAGCGGTAGCAGTAGCCCTTCTCGCCGGAGCCCTCGCCGACCCACTCGAGGCGCTTCGTGTCGGGTGCAACGCGGAACACGAGGCGCCTCCGGCCCTCATGCACGACCGCTCGGAACCCGAGCACGCGGCCCTGTCGATAGGACCGCTCAGACTTCGACTCGTGCAAGGCGACGTACTCCGCGGTCCGGGCATGCCGGTCGGCGACGACCCAGACACCGGTTTCGAACGTGCCGTCCGGAAGGTCGCGGACGTTCATCCCGCCGCGGCATACGAAGTGGACGCCGATCACCGTGCCCCGCCGCGCCGAGGTTCGCGACGGCGTTGCCGGCGCTGGCCGAACTGGCGCAGGCCGAACGAGGCGGGGTGTGGGAGCTGCGGGGGGACGGACATCGAGCAGGAGCGCGAGCGCGCGACGGGCTCCGACGTAGCCCGAGTCGTTCTTGTTCCGCCAGCTCGGGTGGGCCACATGGAGCAGGGTGCGCTCCGCTCCGCTGACAGTGACCGCGGCAGCTTTCGTGGTCGGATGAGCGGCGGAGAAGTCGCGCCATCCGAGGTCGGAGACCGTTGCGCCGCCTTTGCACGCGACTCGCTGGAAGGCCGTCCAGGCGAGCCCGCCGAGCAGGACGATCACCTTCGCGCCGCTCTCGCGAACGCGGCGGAGCGTCCAGTCGCTGCCCGCGTCGACCCACTGGTCGTACACGGTCGAGTGACGCCCCACGACCTTGTCGCCGCCGAAGAACCCGTCGGGTCGCTGCTCGACGAAGCTCGCGCGGCAGAGATCGGTAAGGACCAGGCGCTCCGGCTCGACGATCGCTTCGAGCAGCTCGCGGAGGCCTCCGTAGAAGGAGGCGTCCGGTCGTATGACGGAGGCCAGGAAGCGCGGCCCGAACTCGGCCGCAGAGCGCGCGCTCGCGTAGCTCGACAACTGCATGGCGGCGTGTCGCGCGGCGTTTCCGCTGACGAACGGGGCGTAGGCCGAGCCGATCACGACGACTCCGCCGCGCTCGCGCCACCGTCGGCCCACGAGATCGGGCACCCACGGCAACGGCGGCGAGGTCCACCGATCCTGCCAGCCGCCTGCCGACCCGCGGGCGTTCGCTGCCGCCAGGCGTGCCCCGCGCGCGGGCGACTCACGCCAGACCTCAGCGTTTAGCGCGTCGTCGAAGTCGAAGTGCTCGTCCGCCCACAGATTAGCCATGTCCGTTCCCACGTGGTGGGCCGAGGGTCAGCCTTGCATTGTTGCATCCGGGAGTGGGCGACCGGAGAGAGACGCGTCCAGGATCTCGATGGGGTGGGCGGCGCGCAGCGTGAGGCCACGCTGGCGGAGGATCTTCTGGATCTGGAGGGTGCAGCCGGGGTTGGCGGAGGCGAGCAGGCTCGGCTTCACGGAGAGGACGTTGTCCACCTTGCGGGCGCCGATCTCCTCGGAGCTTTCGGGCTGGATCAGGTTGTAGATGCCGGCGCTGCCGCAGCACTGATCGCCGTCGGGGATTTCGACGAGCTCCAGGCCCGGGATCCCGGCGAGGAGCTTGCGAGGCTGTTCGCGGATCCTCTGCGCGTGCGCCAGGTGGCAGGAGTCGTGGTAGGCGACGCGCGCTCGGACCGGACGCCTGGGAGCGACCGGCGGTAGAGCGGCCAGGAACTCGGTGATGTCCCGGACCTTCGCGGAGAACGCGGCCGCCCGCGCGGCCCACCTCGGGTCGTCCGCGAAGAGCCGGCCGTAGTCCTTCATGTTCGAGCCGCAGCCCGCGGCGTTGACGAGGATCGCGTCCACCGGCTCGGCTTCGAAGAGCGCGATCGTGCCGCGGGCGAACGCGAGCGCTTCCTGCTCACGCCCGGCGTGGATCGAGAGGGCGCCGCAGCACCCCTGCCCGGGCGGGACCAGGACCTCGCACCCCTCGGCCGAGAGGACGCGGAGCGTGGCCTCATTGACGCCCGGGAAGAAGACTTGCTGCACGCAGCCGGCGAGAAGGGCGACACGGGCCCGGCGCTCTCCCGCCGCCGGGACCTTCTCGGGAAGCCGCGCGGCGACGTTGTGGAGCGAGACGGCGGGCAGGAGGGCTTCCATCTGCGCCAGACGCCGGGGCAGGAGGCGCAGCAGCCCGCTCCGGCGGACAAGAGCGCGCAGCCCCGACTCGCTGTAGAGCCACATCAGAGCCGCCGCGGCGCGCAGCCGCCCCGCGTAGGGGAAGAGTCCGAAGATCACCTCCCGATGGAACTGCTCCGCCTGGGGGCGACTCAGGCGCCTCTCCATCTCCGCGCGCGTGTTTTCGATCAGGACGTCGTACTTCACTCCCGAAGGACAGGCGGGCATGCAGGCCATGCACCCCAGGCACCGGTCGAAGTGCGCGGCGACGGCGCCGCTCCAGGCGATCTTGCCTTCCGCGAGGCCGCGCATCAGGTCGATGCGCCCGCGGGGCGAGTCCATCTCCTCCCCCCAGGAGACATAAGTCGGGCACACCGGCAGGCAGAACCCGCAGTGCACGCAGTCGTCCAGCAAACTCCGCTCGCGCGTGGCGCTCTGCCCCTGTTCAATCACAAATCACCAATGGGGTTCCTGATGTCATTCCGAGCGAAGCGAGGAATCTGCTCTGGTGTTTCCGGCAGCTGCGGGGCAGATCCTTCGTCGCTTTGCTTGCGCCGTCGCCATAGCGGCTATGGCGCGTCGGCGACCTCAGGATGACAATCAAGATCAGATTCCTCCCACGAAGCGGCCCGGAGCGAGCCGCCCCTGCGGGTCGAGTCGGTCCTTGATGCTCCGCATGAGAGGCAACGACGGAGGAGGCGGACCCCACATGTCCAGGCGCTCGCGGATCGGCGCCGGGGCCGCCTGGAGAGTCAGGGTCCCGCCGAGGGCCGCGACGCGCTCGCGCCCGGTCTGGATCGCGCGAGCGGCCGAATCGGTGCCAGCGTCGGACGGCGTTCCCGCGAGGAAGCCAACGCCGAGCGTGGCGTACCAGAGGAAGGACGGACTCTCGAGCGCGGAGAGCAAGCCCGGAAGAATGTCTTTCGCGACCGGCTCGACGTGCGTGGGCAGGGCCGTCAGCTTCGCCCGAAGCGGGGGCGCCGCGCGCAGCTCGTCGTGTCGGGACCAGAACGCCCGCGCGCCCGGCTCGTCGAGCGTCTCGCAGGCGCCGGCCCCTTCGCCGAGGACGAGCCCGGCCAGACGCTCGCGCTGCTCGGCCACGCCGGCCCGGAAGCCCTCGAAGCGCACCGCCACATCGAAGAGTCCGGCTTCCTTCCACTCCGCGACGACCGAAGTCGGCTCGAGTTGCGTCTTCTTGAGGGCGGCCGCGAGCGCGCGGACGGCGCCGGCGGTCCGGCCGGAGAGGAGCAGCGTGACTTCCTCCTCGGGAAGAGGATGGAGACGAAACGTCGCCGTGGTGATCAAGCCGAGCGTGCCGAGCGATCCGACCATCAGCTTGGGCAGGTCGAAGCCCGCGACGTTCTTGACCACCTTTCCGCCTCCGCGCGCGGGCGTGCCGTCGGCGCGCACGAAGGAAATGCCGATGATCAGGTCGCGGACCGTGCCGTAGCGGGCGCGCCGGGGACCATAGGCGTTGGCCGCGATGATGCCGCCGATCGTCTTTCGCCCCGACAGCGGCGGATCGAGGGCGAGGCGCTGCCGGTGCGACGCGAGCGCCGCCCGCAGCCCTTCCAGAGTCATCCCCGCTTCGACGATGACGATCTGGTCCGACGGCGCATGCTCGACGACGCGCGCCATCCGCGCGGTCCGGACGACCGTGTCGAGCCTCCCGGGCGGCAATCCCAGCTCCAGGTCCGTGCCGCCGCCGACGAAGGCAAGCGCCTTGCCGCCTCGGGCCGACTCGCGGACGACCTCGGCGGCCTCCTCGGCCGTGGAGGGCTCGAAAACGGTCTCCGGACGGACTCCGAGGATCGCGTCGCCGTCCCCGGCGGGGCGCGAGAAGGCGCTCACTCGCGCCAGGCCTCGCCGGAAAGCTCCGCCGGGTGGGGACGGTGGGGTCCCGGACGGTCGCCGCAGAGGCGCGGAGTCGGAAAGACCTTGCCGGGGTTCAAGCGCTGCTCCGGGTCGAAGGCGCAGCGCACCATTGCCATCGTCTCCAGGTCTCCTTCCGTGAACATCTCGCCCATGTAGACCGCCTTGTCGGCGCCGACGCCGTGCTCGCCGGTGATCGAGCCGCCGTAGCGGATGCACATCCGCAGGATCTCCCCCCCGATCTCCTCGGCCGCCTTCTCCTGTCCGGGCACCTTCGCGTCGTAGAGGACGAGAGGATGGAGGTTGCCGTCGCCGGCATGGAAGACGTTGGCGACGCGCAGCCCGGCGTCGCGGGCGAGGACGTCGATCTCCCTCAGGACCTTCGCGATCTCCGAGCGCGGAATCACGCCGTCCTGAACGAAGTAGTTGGGACTGATCCTTCCCACGGCGGCGAAAGCGCTCTTTCTCCCCTTCCACATGAGCTGCCGCTCCGCTTCGTCCTTCGGGCGGCGGATTTCCAGCGCCCCCGCCGCGCGCGCCAGCTCCACCGCGTTGTCGGCCGTGTGCTCGACCTCGGCGTCGGGGCCGTCGGCGTCCATGAGAAGCGCGGCTCCGACGTCCGGCCAGTCGAGCCCCGTCGCCGCCTTGGCCGCCACGATCGCGAGGCGGTCCATCATCTCGATCGCGGCCGGCACGATTCCCGAGGCGATGATCGCCGAGACCGCGGCGCCCGCCTCGTCGGTCGAGGGGAAGGTCGCGAAGAACGTGCGCGTCGCCTGGGGCTTGCGCAGGACCCGCAGGACGACCTCGGTGACGATCCCGACCATGCCTTCGCTTCCCACGAGCACTCCCAGCAGGTCGTAGCCCGGCGTGTCCGGGACGGGTCCTCCCAGGTCCACGATGCTTCCATCCGAGAGCACCAGCCGAGCCCCCAGCACGTGGTTGGACGTGAAGCCGTACTTCAAACAGTGCGCTCCCCCCGAGTTCTCCGCGATGTTCCCGCCGATCGTGCAGACGCTCTGCGAGGAGGGATCGGGCGCGTAGTAGTAGCCGGCGGAGCCGATCGCCTTGCTCACGTCCAGGTTGGCGACGCCCGGCTGGACGCGCATCCAGCCGTTCTCCAGGTCCACCTCGAGGATCTTCTTCATCCGCGAGAGCCCGAGGACGACGCAGCCGGAGACCGGAAGCGCGCCTCCGGAGAGTCCCGTCCCCGACCCGCGCGGGACGATCGGAAGATTCGCCTCCCGCGCGATGCGAACGATCGCGGCGACTTCTTCCGTGGAGCCCGGAAGGACGACGATTCCCGGCATCACGCGGAAGCTCGTCAGGCCGTCGCACTCGTAGGTGCGCATATCCGACGGATCGGTGATGCAGTGAAGCGCGCCGACGACCGACGCCATCCGGGCGGCGACGTCCCCGCGGACAGCCGCTTCAACCACGGGAGACGGAGAAGCGCTCATCGCTTCTACTCCAGAATCCGGTAGGCCGGAAAGGTCAGGAACTCGACGAATCTGTCGGCTCCCACCAGGCCGTCCAGGATCTGCGCCGCCTCCTGGAGGCGGCCCGTGGCCGCGCCGCCGAGCCTCGCGAGCTCTTCGCCCCGGATCGTCTCGTACAGCGCCGGCGTGACCGGCCGCCCGTCCGAGAGCTTCGCGCCGTTGTGGACCCACTGCCAGAGCTGCGAGCGCGAGATCTCCGCCGTGGCGACGTCTTCCATGAGATTGAAGATCGCGGCCGCGCCGGTGCCCGAGAGCCAGGAGCTCAGGTACTGGAGAGCGACGTTGACGTTGTTGCGCAAGCCCCCTTCGGTCACCGTCCCGCCAGGCACCCGCGTGTCCAGGAGCTGTTCGGGGGTCACGCGGACCTCCTCCCGCAGGCGTTCCTTCTGGTTCGCCCGTCCGCCGAGAGCCGTCTCGAAGACCTCGTGCGCGACGGGCACGAGGTCGGGATGCGCCACCCACGTGCCGTCGAACCCGTCCCCGGACTCGCGCAGCTTGTCATCGCGGACCCTGGCCAGGGCGGCCGCGTTGACTTCCGCGTCCTTGCGGCTCGGGACGAACGCCGCCATCCCGCCCATCGCGTGCGCGCCGCGGCGATGGCAGGTCTTGATCAGCAGCTCGGTGTACGCCCGCATGAAGGGCACGGTCATGGTCACCTGCGCCCGGTCGGGCAGGACGTCGCGCCGCCAGGAGAGGGACTTGATGACGGAGAAGAGGTAGTCCCAGCGCCCGGCGTTCAAGCCGCTGCTGTGCTCGCGCAGCTCGTAGAGGATCTCCTCCATCTCGAAGGCAGCCGGCAGCGTCTCGATCAGGACGGTCGCGCGCACGCTCCCCCGCGGGATGCCGAGGGCGTCCTGGGAGAAGAGGAAGACGTCGTTCCAGAGCCGCGCCTCGAGATGGCTCTGCAGTTTGGGCAGATAGAAGTAGGGCCCCGTGCCGCGGTCGAGCCGCTCCCGGGCGTTGTGAAAGAAGTAGAGGCCAAAGTCGAAGAGGGAGCCCGAGACCGGCTCGCCGTCCACCTCGACGTGCTTCTCTGGCAGGTGCCAGCCCCGGGGGCGCACGAGGAGGGTCGCGATCGTCGGATTCAGCCGGTAACCCTTCCCCTCCGCGGTGACGAGCTCGATGCGCCTGCGCACGGCGTCGATCAGGTTCGCCTGCCCGATGACGACGTTGGCCCAGGTCGGGGAGAGGGAGTCCTCGAAGTCGGACATGAAGACGTCCGCCCCCGAGTTCAAGGCGTTGATCATCATCTTGCGCTCGGACGGGCCGGTGATCTCCACCCAGCGCTGCTGCAAGTCCGGCTGGGTCTCGGCCACCTTCCAGGCCCCGGTCCGAACCGGCTCGGTCTCCGGCAGGAACGCCGGAAGCTTCCCGGCGTCGAACTCCGCCTGGCGTTGCGTTCTCCGCTCCAGGAGCGCCCGGCGGGTCGCCTGGAACTGGCGGTGAAGACTCTCGACGAAGGCCAGGGCCTCCCGGGAAAGAGCCGCTTCGGCTCCGGCGGGAGGCTTGGCGAGGATCCGAATGCCCTTTTCCATGCTCTTGTCCTCAGGCGAATCCGCCGATTATGCCCCATCGCGCGGCGGGCTCAAGAACGGATTAACCCGATTTTTTCCTCACGCGCGGGCGGCGCGACTGTCATAGGATTTCGTCTCAGAACGGATTTTCTCTCAGAGACGACTGGAGCCGCGCTTTCGCGGCCCGGGGAGGAGGCACCATGAAGAATCGCAAGAAGGACCAGGTCGGGACCGGACTCGGGCGCCGCGAGTTTCTCAAGATCTCTCTGGCGGCCGGCGCTTCGCTCGCCGCGCCGGTGGTGTTTACCCGGAGCGTCTCGGCCCAGCAGGAGAAAGTGCTCAAGGTGGTCCACTGGAAGCACTTTGTTCCCGATTACGACAAGTGGTTCGATGTCTTCGCCAAGGACTTCGGCGAAAAGAACAAATGCAAGGTCGAGGTGGATTACGTGGCGACGCCGGATCTGCCGACGGCGATCGCCGCCGACATCTCCCGCGGAGGCGGCCACGACGTCTTCCATCTGAACGGCACGGGCGCCTGGCTCTACGACAACGTTCTCGTGGACGTCACGGACGTCGCCAACAGGCTCGGCAAGGAATTCGGCGGCTGGATTCCCGAGGCCTCCTCGCTCGCCGTCGTCCGCGGCAAGTGGCTCTGCATCCCCCACTGGTACATGAGCTTTCCCTGGATCATCAACCGCAAGTACTTCCACGACGTCGGCGAGGACTACACCGACAAGACGACCTGGAACGACATCGTCCGCATCGGCGCGAAGCTGAAGAAGGCCGGCCACCCGATCGGCATCCCGATCTCCCAGACGCCGGACTCCAACGACAACCTCGTCCCCTTGATGGACTCCTTCAAGGCCTATATGTTCGACAAGGCAGGGAACGTCGCCTTCAGCAAAAAGGAGATCGTCGAGGTGTTGAGGTTCGGAGGCGAGCTCTTCCATCAGACCATGACCGATGAGGTTCTGAGCTGGGACGACACGTCGAACAACCGGTTCATCGCCTCGGGCAAGGGCTCGATGATCTGCAATCCGATCTCCGCCTACCGAACCGCCGCCAAGGACCAGCCGGACGTCTACAAGAACCTCGACATCGTCAAACCCCCCATCGGAGTCGCGGGAACGCGCGTCGGCGGAGCCCGGACGATGTCCTACGGCATCTACAATTTCTCCAAGGTGCAGGATCTTGCCAAGGAATTCCTCTACGAGATGAACAAGGAATCGCTCAGGGGAATGGAAGCCTCGACCGGCTATAACCACCCCTTCCTCAGGGCGTTTTTCAAGAAGCCGATGCCGGTCATCGGCCAGGAGCCCAAGCTCCTGCTGCTGCAGGACTACCAGGACTACGTCAAATTCATCGGCTACCCCGGACCCATGACCAAGACCGCGACGAGCATGTACGCGAAGTTCATCGTCCCCACGATGTTCGCCGAGGTCTGCAAAGGAAAAGCGCCGCGCGCGGCGATGGAAGAAGCCGAGCAGAAGCTCCGGGCCGTCTAGGAGCCGAGTCCTTGGTCCCTGGTCCTTAGTCCTTGGTCGTGCGGCCAGAGTCTTCTTGCCCGTGGTTCCTGAGTCGCCCCGACCACGGACCAGGGACCGAGGACTAGGGACTTTCTCTCATGGCTGACGTCGTCCTCGAAAAGGTCGAGAAGCGCTTCGGAGACGTCCGGGCGGTTGCGGGGATCGACCTGACGGTCCGCGACCAGGAGTTCCTGATCCTCGTCGGCCCCTCCGGCTGCGGCAAGACGACGACGCTGCGGATGATCGCGGGCCTCGAGGAGGTTACCAGCGGCGACATCCGCATCGGAGGAAGGTCGGTCACGCATCTGGCGCCCCGCGACCGCGACATCGCCATGGTCTTCCAGAGCTACGCGCTCTATCCCCATATGACGGTCTCCCGGAACATGTCGTTCTCGTTGAGGCTGCGGGGGATGCCGAAATCGGATATCGATGAGCGCGTGCGCGAGGTCGCCGCCATTCTCGGCCTGACCGAGCACCTGAACAGGAAACCCCGCCACCTTTCCGGCGGCCAGCGCCAGCGCGTCGCCGTCGGAGCGGCGCTCTGCCGCCAGGCCGGCGTGCTCCTCTTCGATGAGCCGCTCTCCAACCTCGACGCGAAACTGCGCGTTCACATGCGCACGGAGTTGAAGCGCCTTCACCTCGCCATCCGCTCGACGATGGTGTATGTCACTCACGACCAGGTGGAAGCGATGACGATGGGGGATCGGATCGTCATCATGAACCTCGGGGTCATCGGCCAGATCGGGACGCCGCTCGACATCTACGACAAGCCCGCCAACCGGTTCGTCGCCGGCTTCATCGGGACTCCGCCGATGAATTTCTTCGACGGCGAGATCGCGGCGGACTCCGCCGGTGCGGCCGTCGTCCTCGGCGGCGGCCTGCGCCTCCCCATCGCCCGGCCGGACCTTGTCTCGTCGGCCGGCCGCCGGGTCGTCTTCGGCATCCGCCCCGAGCACATCTCCCTGACCGAGACCGGGCACGCGATCTCGGACGTCGCGTGGGCCACCGTCGCCATGCCCGCGAAGGTTCCCGCAACGATCGACGTCATCGAGCCGCTCGGGCACCGGGTCATCCTGACGGCTGGAAGCCCGGCCGGCCCCTTCCAGCTGGAGACCGAGATCCACGCCGGCATCCGGCAGGGCGAGCGCGCCGATCTCTGGTTCGACATGAACCGCGCCTATTTCTTCGACCGCGAGACAGAAGAAACGATCTGATGCCCAGGAAGGTCCAGAGTCCAATGTCCGAGGCCCGGGGGAGCGGGATTTCGGAGACGCGCGTGAGGTTCTTCGAGCGCGAGGCGCCGTTCGGATACGCGCTCGTCCTGCCCGCCGTCCTCTACCTCGCGCTCTTCATCGCCTATCCGTTCCTGATGGCGATCTTCATGAGCTTTACCGACGCGCAGGCGGGCAATCGGAAGTGGACCTTTGTCGGGACCCGGAACTATTCGAAGATCGAGAACTATCAGATCCTGGCCAACGACTTCATCATCGCCACCCTCCCGACCGAGGCAGCGGCCCGGGCCCTGGCGGCGGCGCGCGGCCAGGGAAAGGTCGTGACCGCGGCCTCGGGCAAGCGCTTCCGAGCGAACGTCGAGGCGGGCGGCCGGACGATCCCTCTGCTCGAGATGGACACCGAGGAGGACGCCTCCTTCCTCGGCGGCATCATCCTCCAGGACCTCGAGTGGAGGGTCGAGAAGGCTTCCGGCGGCAGGTTCCGCGTCCTGGCACACGCCTCGGATGCCCCGGTAACGTTCGGCCCGTACGCCGACCGCGCGTCGCTCAAGCGGGAGTTGAAGGAGGACATCCTCGTGCCCGCGCGCACGAGGGTGAAGGCCAACGGCAAGGGCGTGATGCAAGACCCCAACTTCCTGCTCGCCGTCAAGAACACCTTCAAGTACACGTTCGGCACCGAGGCGATCAAGCTCTGCATCGGGATTCCCTGCGCGTTGATCCTGAATCGCCGCTTCGGCGGACGCCGCCTGCTGCGCGGGCTGCTGGTCATTCCCTGGGTCATCCCCATCGCGCTCTCGGCTCAGGCCTGGCTCTGGATCCTCGACTCGACTTACAGCGTCATCAACTGGGGTCTCGTTCACTGGGGAATCCTCTCCCCCGCCAACATCATCAACTTCCGCGGCGACAAGGACTGGGCGATGCTCTCGGTCATCGCGGTCAACGTCTGGCGGGGCTTCCCCTTCACCACGATCGTCATCCTCGCGGGCCTGACGGCCATCCCCGACGAGATCCTGGAACGCGCGAGGCTGGATGGAGCCAACGGATTCCAGCGGTTCGTCCACGTCATCTCGCCGATGATCCGGCCGATCCTGCTCGTCTCGCTCCTCTTCTCGGTGATCTTCTCCTTCACCGACTTCAACACCATCTGGATCATCACGAAGGGCGGCCCGTACGACCAGACGCAGGTGCTTTCGACGTACGCCTACCAGCTCGGCGTCAATGCCGGGTACCTCGGCAAGGGAGCCTCGATCTCCCTCTTCATGTTCCCCATCATGGCGACGATGGTTTTCTTCATGCTCCGTTTCCTGCGGCGGGAGGTATGACCTCGCTGACGGCCCTCTGGCGAAGATGGAAGCCCCTGCTGGCTTCCTACGCGGGTCTGGCTCCGTTCCTGGCGTTCGCGCTGTTCCCCTTCTACTGGGGCTTGATCACGTCGCTCAAGGCGGACGCGAACCTCTACGACCTGAAGGCCAACCCCTTCTGGTTCGCCTCGACGGACCGCACGACCGGCCGGCCCTACCACAAGGACATCATCGTCCCGGCCTCCCTGACCGAAGGCGTCCTGCGCTGGAGGATTCCGGTCGGCGCGCACACGACGCGGAGCGACAGCGAGCAGAACCCCCGGCCGATCGCCTTCATCGGGGATCAGCCGGTCGTCTCCCCGGTGGACGGAACGCTCTCGGAGCGCGCCGTGGCCGACGGGCAGACCGCGCACCCCAACGAGGTCATCGGCGTCATCCGCGTCGCGAGTCCGACGCTGACTCACTACCGGTACTTGAAGAGCACGCCCTTCTATCGCTGGATGCGGGTGAGCCTCATCACGGGCTCGGCGGTGGTGCTGATCACGCTCCTCCTCGCCGTTCCGGCCGCCTACAGCCTGGCGCGCCTTCGGTTCCGGGGCAACCGCTCGATCGGGATCGCAATCTTCCTGACGTATCTGATCCCGCCGACGATTCTCTTCATCCCCTTCTCGCAGTTCGTCGGGGCGCTCCACATCGACAACACGATCTGGTCCCTGATCCTGACCTACCCGACCTTCACCGTTCCCTTCTGCACCTGGCTCCTGATGGGTTTCTTCCGCGGCGTCCCGAAGGAGATCGAAGAGCGCGCGCTCCTGGACGGCGCCACCCGTCTCCAGATGCTGCGGCAGGTCGTGATTCCGGTCGTCCTGCCGGGCATCCTGACGGCCGCCATCTTCGCCTTCACGCTCTCCTTCCAGGAGTACATCTACGGTTTGACTTTCATCAGCTCGACGATCAACCGCACGATCCCCGTCGGGATCAGCGTCGAGATGGTCCGCGGCGACGTCTACTTCTGGGGACCGCTGATGGCCTCTTCGATCATCGGATCGATTCCGGTCGTCATCGTCTACGCCCTCTCGCTCGACTACTTCATCTCCGGCATGACGACGGGAGCCGTCAAGTGACCGCGCGCCGCACGCGCGCGGTCATCCTGAGCGCCGTGAGGCGCGAAGGATCTCCCCTCGTCACGCCCCTCGCCTTACCGCGATCACGACGAGCCGTTTCGGGCCATGGACCCCGTACGCCAGAGTCTGCTCGATGTCGGCGGTCTTGCTCGGACCGGAGATCAGCAGCGCGTTCGGAGGCATTCCCGCGACCCATCCCTGAGACCGCAGGGCCTCCCAGAAGGTGTCGTAGATCGCGTCGGTATCGAGGAGCGCCAGATGGACGGGCGGGACGAGGGACATCAGCCGCGGCTCCTGCGGCGAGGGCCAGACGATGAGCCCGCCTGTCTCGGCGATCCCGCCGCGTGTCGTCGTGAAGCCGGCATCCACCTCGTTGAAGAGCTGCTCCTTCATCTCCTCGACCGGCCGGTCGTAGGCGACGAGCTTCGGTCCTTCGCCCGAGGGCCAGGCCCGCGCCAGCACGCGGCCCGCGAGCGTGTCGGGCCCGTAGAGAAGTTTCGCGATGCCCTCTGATTCGAGGAAGCCGTAAACGGCCCGCGGCCAGTCTTCCTCGGTCGTCTCCAGAAACTCGGTCTTGACCGCCTCCATCAGCCGGCGCAGACGCGGGTAGCGCTCCGCCGCCGGCCACGTCTTGCGCGCCATCACGGCGAAGTCGCAATCGGGCGCAGCGGGCCGGACGCTGTCTCGAAGCCGCCCGAGGATCCTCTCCCGCGCGAGGAGGCTCGGGGAACCGAAAGGTCCCCCGCCAAGTTGATCAGGCATCGTCCACTCCCTCCTTCCGGGCGAGCTCGTGGAGAGTCCGCGCGGCCGGGCGCGGCACCGCTCGTACGCTTGTCCAGGCCGAGAGCACGGGCAGCCACGAGGGAAGGAAACGCCGCAGGCGCGTCGCCGCGAAGGTCATCAGGCGATAGAGAGAGGGATGCCGGTGAGCCGCTCTCCAGAGGACCCAGGCCGCGTCCTCGAGGCGGCTTCGCCCCTCGCCGGCCTCCAGCACGGACGAGCCGGAATCCGCGTGCGTCGCTTCCCGGCGAAGGCGCACGAGAAGCTCCGTGATCGGGATCTCCACCGGACAGACCTCGACGCAGGCCCCGCAGAGGCTGGAGGCGTGCACGAGCTCGTGGCGCCGGGCGACCCCCTCGGTCTGGGGCGTCAGGATCTTTCCGATCGGGCCCGGGTAGACGGCCTCGTACGCGTGTCCTCCGATCCTCGTGTAGACGGGGCAGTGATTCATGCAGGCGCCGCAGCGGATGCACCGCAGGGTCGCCGAGAGTTCGGCGTCCGAGAAGATCCTCGAGCGGCCGTTGTCCAGGATCACGAGGTGGACCTCCGCCGGGCCGTCCTTCTCCGCCGGCCCCCGCGGGCCCGTGATCATGTTGAAGTAGGTCGAGATCCTCTGGCCCGTCGCCGAGCGCGTCAGCAGGCTGTAGAGCGGAGGCACTTCCTCGAGCCTCTCGACCACCTTCTCGATCCCCATGAGCGCGATGTGGACCGGGGGAACGTGCGTGGACATGCGCCCGTTGCCCTCGTTCTCCACGAGACAGAGCGTGCCGGTCTCCGCCACGGCGAAGTTGACGCCCGAAATGCCGGCGTCCGCCTCGAAGAACTTCCTGCGGAGGATCCGCCGCGCGATCGCGGTCAGCTCGTCCACGTCCTCGGTGTACTTCGCCTCCCGGATCTTCTTTCCGAAGAGCCTGGCGATCTGCTGCTTGTTCTTGTGGATCGCCGGCATGATGATGTGCGACGGGGTCTCGCCGTCGAGCTGGATGATGTACTCCCCCAGGTCCGACTCCAGCGACTCGATGCCGCGCTCCTCGAGGAAATCGTTCAGGCGCATCTCCTCCGAGACCATGGACTTGCCCTTGACGACGCGCGTGGCGCCGTGCTCTCTCAGGATCTCGAGCACGATCGCGTTGGCTTCCTCCGTCGTCTCGGCCCACCGGACTCGTATGCCGTTGGCGGCGCAGTTCTTCTCGAGCGTTTCGAGAAGCTCCGGCAGTCTCGCCAGCGCCCGCGCCCGGATCGAAGCGCCCAGCGCTCGCAGGTCGCGCCACTCGACCGGGTCGGAGAAGAGCGCTTCGCGCTTGGCCATCAGGCCGTCCATGGCGCGCCGGAAGTTCGCCCGCAACTGCGGGTTCTTCAGCGCCTCCGAGGCCGCGGCTCGGAAGTCCGGGGCGGAGCCCGGAACGCTCATCTCGTGCGCTCCCACAGGAACTCCGCGATGTGCCGGGCGGAGACGGCTTCTCCCTTCGCCGCCAGCCGGCCGCCGATGTTCATCAGGCAACCCGCGTCCCCCGAGAGGAGGATCGGGGCGCCGGTCGCCAGGACGTCGCCGGCCTTGTCCTCGACCATCGCGGCGGAGATCTCGGGCTCGCGGATCGAGAACGTGCCCCCGAACCCGCAGCACTCCCGCTCCCGCGCCAGCGGCGCGAGCTCGACGTTCCCGAGCTGCGCCAGGAGATCCCGCGGCTCTTCGACGATCCCCATCTCGCGCAACGCATGGCAGGAGGAGTGCCAGGTCACGCGCGCCTTCTCCCCGCGGTCGGCCAGCTTCACCTTCAGGACGTTGCTCAGAAACTGCGTGAGCTCGAACACCCTCGAGGCGAACGCCTCGGCCTCCGCCTGGAACGGGTCGCCTTGGAAGAGCGCCGGGTAGTGGCGCTTCATCATCCCGGCGCAGGAGCCCGACGGCACGACGATCGGGTAGGGCTCGCGGAAGAGCGCGATCTGCGCCCGCGCGACCGCCCGCGCCTCTTCGTGGTAACCGCAGTTGAACGCGGGCTGCGCGCAGCAGGTCTGCCCCCGCGGGAAGACCACGCGGAGGCCCTCGCGCCGGAGCAGCCGTATCCCGCAGAGCCCCGCCTCCGGAAAGAAGAGATCCACGAGGCAGGTCCCGTAGTAGTACACGGCCTCGGGCCTGCCCGGACTGGCGCCGGCGCGGCTGCTCATCGACACGGCGATCATAGGACACGCCGGGCGTCGCGATGCCGCGCCCGCGGCCCGGGGAAGTAGACTCGGTCCGGCTCGGGTCAGCGCGCGAGAAGCCAACAGGAAAGGAGGGCGCCATGCCTCTGGTCCGAATCTCTCTTCGTGAGGGGAAATCCGCGTCGTACAGGGCCTCGATCGGCGAGGCGATCCACCAGGCGATGGTCGAGACGATCAACGTGCCGGCCGACGATCGCTTCCAGATCTTCACGGAGCATTCCTCCGATGGGCTCGTCTGCGACAAGAAGTATCTCGGGATCGAGCGAACCGACGACGTCGTCTTCATCCAGATCACTCTGAACATGGGACGCTCGCTCGACCGGAAGCGCGCCCTCTACCGCGCTCTCGCCGAGAAGCTCGCGAAGAGCCCGGGCTTGCGAAGCGAGGACATTCTCGTCAGTCTCGTGGAGGTTCCAAAGGAGAACTGGTCCTTCGGCAAGGGAGAGATGTCTTATTCCGGGTGACGGCTCGGGCGCTACGAAAAGAAGGACAAGACCGCGGACCTGAGCCGGCCTCTTGTGCGAAAGGACGGCCTCTTTCGAGGTTTTTGGATCCGGTCCGCGGTCTTGTTCTTCCCCCGAGTCGAGATCCTTCGGAAAGGCTACGTAATATTACGTCATTTAAGGTTGTTTCGCGAGTGTTTATGCTGTTTCTTGCTATCTGGCGCAGTACAAGGTAATAATGGTCACATGCTTGCCTCGCATGAACGGGTGTTTGCCTGACGATGGATGATCGCCTGCTGACGATCAAGCAGCTCGCCGAGTATCTGAGCGTCAACGACCGGACGGTGCTCAAACTCGTGTGCGACGGGACGATCCCCGGCGTCAAGGTCGGAAACCAGTGGCGCTTCCGGAAGGCGATGATCGACACCTGGCTGGACGACCAGATGCTCGGTGTGATGCCGCGTTATCTGGACGCGCCCGCCCCGGCCGGTTCCCCCCGGCGGATGCTCGAGCTGACGAGCTGCTTTCAGCCGGACCACATCATTCCCGAGCTTTCCGCCGGCACGAAGAACACCGTGGTCGAGGAGCTGGCCGCCCTGGCGGACAAGCTCGGGCTCGTGCGCGACAAGACCTGGTTCGTCGGCGCGCTCATCCAGCGCGAGAACGTGATGCCCAGCGCGATGGGCAACGGGATCGCGTTCCTCCACACGCTGCGCCGCAACCCGGAGCAGGTCACGCGCCCCTTCATGGTTCTCGGCCGGTCGCGCCGGGGCGTGGACTTCGACGCGCTCGACGGCGAACCGACGCATCTTTTTTTCGTGCTCGGCCTGAAGTTCGAGGAGCTCTACCTGCCGTGGCTGCACAAGCTTTCGCAGATGTTCGCGCGCGAAGAGGCCGTTCGAGCGATCCTCGACGGCCCCGACGCGGATTCCATCTTTCAGGCCGTCGCCGAGGCGGAGCGCAAACTGGAGCCCGAGGCGAAGGCCAGGGCCGCGCAAAGGTGACGAATGGATAAGACCATCCGGGCTCTGGAGGACCTCGCCGCGACCGACGGGCAGCTGCGCAGTGACGCGCCGCTGACCGGCGTCTTCATCAGGACCCTCGAAAAGCGGCGCGCCGTGCTCCGCAACGCCATCCCGGAGCCTTTCCTGATCGCCTACGACGCCCTGGGACGTTTGGGCCGCCGGCCTGCCGTCGTCCCGGTCCGCAACGCCCACTGCGGGGGCTGCTATCTGCGCCTCCCGCCGCAGCTCGCCTCCGCGATCCGCCACCGCCAATCGCTCTGCTCCTGCCCCCATTGCCTCCGCCTCCTGTATCTCCCGGCTCCGCCGGAAGCCGAAGACTCCGGCGCCGCGAAACCCGCGCTCGAGCGCTCGCCGGCGAAGGCCCCGCTCTCGAAGCGGCTGAGCCGGCATTCCTCGAGGCGATCAGCCCGGGAGCAGCGGCTCCCGTCCGCCCGATCAGAGCGCCGCCGGGTCTGACCGGCGCGACAACGGCTTCGCATGGACCTGAGAGTGCGGGATGCCGCGCGCCTGCCGAACGTTTCGGAGCGGCGTGAACCGGCGCATCCCCTCCCGTCATCCCTTCGCTCCCTGTTACCCTGAGAGTTTTCTCCCTCCGTCATCCTGAGCGAAGCGAAGGATCTGCTCCGTTCGCTTCGAGGGCGCTTCGCGGAGAATCGACTCTTCCGACCCCAGGTTCTCGGGAGCAGATCCCTCGTCGTTTCGCTCCTCGGGATGACAGGAAAGGGCGCGGCGTTAACATCCGAGGGGTGAGAGAGGTCGGCGTCTCCTCCTTCGAGAACTGGCGGGCGGCGGCGCGGAGGCTGCTCGCCGAGGGAGTGCGGCCCGAGGAGATCGTGTGGCGGCAGCAGGACGCTTCTTCGGCGGAGCCGACGTTGTTCGACGCTCCCGCGGCAGTCGAGGAGCCGGCGGAGGCAACCTCCTCCTCCGAGCTGCGCGTTCCGCGCGCGTTCGTCGAGCTGGCGCGCGCCGTGGCGCCTCATCCCGACCCGCAGCGCTGGAACCTCCTCTACTCCGTCCTCTATCGCATCGCGCAGGGCGACCCGGGCTTGATGCTGCGCCGGGGAGAGCCCGACTTGCTGCGGTTGAGGAAGCTCGCCGAGGAGGCTCCGCCGGAAGGGGCATCCGCCGCGCCGGGCGCCGGACAATTCATCCCGAAGACTCTCGACCTCGAAGAGCTACGCCGGGCGGCGGCGTCCTGCGAGGGCTGCGACCTCTACCGCCACGCCACGCAGACGATTTTCGGGCGCGGGCCGGCGTCCGCCCGTTCCGTCCTCGTGGGCGAGTGTCCGGGAGACCAGGAGGACCTGCAGGGCGCGCCCTTCGTCGGCCCGGCCGGTCAGGTGCTCGACCGCGCGCTCGTGGAAGCCGGAATCGGGCGGCAGGACGTTTATGTCACCAACGTCGTCAAGCATTTCAAGTTCATCCCCACGCCCAAGCGGCGCATCCACCAGACGCCTGGTGCCGTCGAGATCGGTGCCTGCCGCCCCTGGCTGGAAGCGGAGCTGGCCATCATCCGCCCCGAGATCCTCGTCTGCCTCGGCGCGACCGCGTCGAAGGCCCTCCTGGGCCCCGACTACCGCCTGATGAAGGAGCGCGGCAAGATCCTGAAGACCCCCTGGGCCCCGAAGCTCCTCGCCACACTCCATCCATCGGCAGTCCTTCGTGCAGAAGACCGGCCCGGCCAGGAGCGCCTCTACGGCTTCCTCCTGACCGACCTGAAGCTCGTCGCCGCCGAGCTCTCGCACAGAGCGGAGCGAATCGAACCGGGCTGAGACGCTCCGTCTTCCTCCCCCGTTATACCGAAGACCAAATCGCCTCATTAAGTTGCCTCGGGATCCTGCCGATGTCCTGATACCTCAGACGCCGCTGATCGCTTGCTCCGGGAGGAGGCCCTAGAGGTCCCCGGCGCATCGCTTCGCCAAAACTTATCATATTGACAAAATCTGTTTACTTGTGTAGTGTTGCAGGCGAGGAGGTGACCAGATGAGCGTTGAGCTAATCGCCGCAAATCTAAGACGAATGCGTCTTGCCGAAGGTCTCTCCCAGGAGGAGCTCGCTGAATCCGCCGGACTGTCTCGGCCAGCCTATCGGAACCTCGAAAAGGCCGTATCGACCCCTCGGACGTCAACTCTGATGGCCCTTGCTCGCGCCCTGGGTGTCGGCGTCGACCAACTTGTGCGTCCCGCGCCTCAACTCAAGTTTGTTCGCTTTCGCTCATTGAAAAGATTGAACACGAGAGACCAAATCCTTGACGACGTCGGAGGGTGGCTTTCCGATTTCCGAGACCTCGAAGATCTTCTGGAGGAACGGAAGACCTACAGGCTCTCCGACCTCACGGTCAAAGGCTCGCGAAAGGCACCCGACCTAGTCTCCCTCGCCTCCAAGGCTCGTGAACGGCTGGGCTTGGGCGAGAAGGACGCGATTCGAGATATCTGCGGACTTCTCGAGTCCAGGGGAATCAAAGTCTATTCGACGAATGTCGCGAGCAACGCCTTCTTTGGCATGTCGGTCAACGAGCAGGACGGCGGACCCGCGGTTGTCGTGAACACCTGGGAGCGGATTTCTGTAGAGAGATGGATCTTTACGGCAGCCCACGAGCTTGGGCACTTGCTACTTCACACGAGCGCGTACGACGTTGGAGAAACCACCGAAGAGAAAGAGGAAGAGCGTGAGGCGAACATCTTTGCAGCGCACTTCCTGATGCCAAAAAAGGCCTTCGAAGGCGAATGGAATGACACCTACGGGATGCCGCTCGTGGACCGGGTGTTTAAGGTCAAGCGCATCTTCCGTGTGAGCTACCGGACTGTTCTCTACAGACTTTCCGAAACTTCGGCGCTTCGTTCAGCCATTTGGGCGCGATTCCGGCTCGAGTACAGCCGGAAAGTCGGCCGACCACTCGGAGTCGCTGACGAGCCACAGCCCGTGACGGCAGATGCGTTCTCGGAGGCGCTGCGGTCGGGCGAGCCGGAGACCCTTTCACCGGCCGACTTCAAGGAGGATCGCCTATTCGCTCTCGTCCGTCGGGCTGTCGAGAAGAACGTCATCTCGCTCTCCCGGGGCGCCGAGATCCTTCGCATTTCAATGAAAGACATGCGCGACATTGCGAGGTCGTGGGTGGCGTAGATGGCAAGGCCGAAGGGGCTGTTGATCATCGATGCGAATGTGCTCATCGACTTCGCGTTGGCGGACGTGAGTATCTTGGCACTGGTCGCGAAGCATCTTGGCGAAGTTCAGGTCCCGCTGCCGCTTCTTGAGGAGGTAGAGCAACTTGATGAGTCTCTCTGCGGGCAGCTTGGATTGAAGATCGTCGAACCGACCTTGGATCTGCTTACGCAGGCAGCGACGGCGCGAGGAAAACTGTCGTTCCAGGACCACCTTTGCCTCCTGATGGCAAAGGACAGTGGCTTGACCTGTATCACGAATGACCGCGCTCTACGGAAAGCGTGCGTAGACGAGGAAGTGCCCACACTTTGGGGCCTCGAGCTCATGATCGGCCTTGCCGAGGGTGGCCATCTGACATTTGAGGCAGCTGTCTCCGTCGCGCGCGCCATGAGTGAGGTCAATCCACTGCACATAACCGCCGAGATCGTTGCTAAGTTCGAAGAGCGGATCCGAACGATTTCGGCTCGCGGCCCGTCGACAGGCGAATCATGAGCAGCCCTGGTTAGGTGAGCACAGGAGGAGACCGATGGAGACCATGACTCCACAACCCGCAAGCAGTTTTCGGCCGATACCCACCGAATCGCCCCAGGCCCAGCTTGACGACCTTCTGACGCGAATCTGCGAGGCGCTCCAGCTCAGCCAGAGTCAGCACGATATTGCTGCCGAGCGCTACGCGGCGGTCGGAGGGTGGCTCGCCGCGCCCGGTTCTTCGCTGGCCAAGTTTCGTCCCGAGATTTACTCCCAAGGCTCCCTTCGGATCGGAACGACGACGAAGCCGCTCAAGCGCCAAGAATATGACCTCGACGCCGTGGCCGAGTTCCAGGTTGCTGCCGCCACCTTTCCGCAGCCGGTCGTCTTGCTGGACCTCTTGGAGAGACGCCTCCGAGAGCACTCGCAGTACAAGACGATGCTTGAACGAAAGAATCGGTGCATCAGGCTGAACTACGCGAACGAGTTCCACATCGACTTTCTCCCCGCGTGTCCGGACACTCGACTTGGCGGCACCTGCCTTCTCGTGCCTGACCGGAGCGTGGGTGCATGGAAAGAGAGCAATCCAAAGGGGTTCGCGCGCTGGTTCGATGGCATCGCCGAGTCCGCGCTAGCCCTTGCCGAGAAAGCCGTCGAGCGCGTCCCCGATCGCGAGGCTGTCTCCGAAAAGGCGGCGCTCAGGCTCGCGGTCCAATTGCTCAAGCGTTGGCGCGACATGGCGTTCTACGCTCACGAGGATCTCGCGCCGAGTTCGATCCTCCTAACAACGCTGGCCGCAACGTACTACCACCGCTCGAGCTCCATCGGCAAGGCCATGAGCGCTGTTCTTCGCGGGATCGCGAGCGCCCTGCCGGCGGGCGGAGCCCCGCTCGTAGTCGTCAACCCGACAAACCGCCAAGAGATCCTCAGCGAATGTTGGGAAAAGTATCCGCAGGGCTACGCCCTTTTTGTAGATCGCATCCGAGCCTTGCGGACCACCTGGGAGAGGCTTCAGGACCCTGCGGGTGGGCTCGCTTCAATTGGGGCGATCTTGGCCAAGCTGTTCGGGAAGCCGGTCACTCAGGAGGCACTGAAGGCGCATGCGGCTTCGATCCAGACCCTTAGGGAAAGCCGATCGATTGGCGTTCGCCGGGGCACCGGTACTCTGGCTGCGCTCAACTCGGTTAACGTCAAACCGGTGAGACCCAACACCTTTTATGGTGCCTAGATTCTCGCGTCTAACCGCTACGACGCTCGGATGCCAGGTCTGGGCGATGACCGAGGCCTGCCCGCAGTTTCGCTATTCATGTCACCGCGGTGTTGCTACGTGGCGGGGGCCTTTGCGCCCGTCGGCGCTGAGCGTCGAGTACGTAGTGCGAATCAGGTACAAGCTCGGGTCTACGCCATCGGTCGATGTGCTCGTACCAGAGCTGAAAGCGCACGCACCTGGGGAGAGGATCCCTCACACCTACGCCGAGGATCGGCTTTGCCTATACCTTCCGCGGGCCAACGATTGGTCAGCGAGGGATTTGATCGCCGACACGATTGTCCCGTGGACATCCATCTGGCTGTTCTTCTACGAGATCTGGCACGCCACGGGCGAGTGGCTCGGCGGCGGCGAGCATCCCAAGGCGTCATGAGCAACGAGCCAGAGCGTACGCAGCGTGTACTCTCCATCGATGGCGGCGGCATCAAGGGCGTCTTCCCGGCCGCCTTTCTTGCGGAGATCGAACGGGGTCTACCGGAGCCTCTCTGGCGCTACTTCGACCTGATCGTCGGGACTTCCACCGGCGGCATCCTGGCTCTCGGCCTGGCGCTCGGCTTCGGTGCGCAAGACCTTCTTCGATTCTACGAGGAGCATGGCCCAACGATTTTCGGAGGGAACCGCGCAGTTAGCTGGTTGCGGCACCTGGGACGGGTCAAATACCCTCGTGAACATCTCGAGGTCACGCTTCGATCGGTGTTTGGAGAGCGGAGGATCGGCGACGCCAAGACACGCCTTGTGATCCCATCTCTTCATCTGGACACCGGCCAGGTCTATATATTTAAGACCGCGCACCACGCCTCACTCACCACGGACTACCGCCGCTTGGCGGTGGACGCGGCCATGGCGACGGCCGCAGCGCCCAGCTACTTCCCAGTCTTCACTCTCAGCGGGAATGTCCCGCTGATCGACGGCGGTGTCTGGGCGAACAATCCGCTTGGCGTGGCGGCCGTGGAAGCGATCGGCCTTCTCGGCTGGAAAGGGTCGGAGGTGAGGATCTTGAGTCTCGGCTGTTCGAAGAAGACGTTCGACTCCGGGTCGCCCCGAGGATGGCACCTTGGGCGGCTCTACTGGGCCAAGAAGTTCATCCAAGCATCGTTTGCGGGCCAAGACTCGGCCGCATGCGGGACCGCAAAGCTGCTCGTCGGAGAGGAAAACGTCTACCGGATTGATCCGAGCGTCAGCGGCGACATCGCCTTAGACTCGGTCAAGGACATGGGGCGGTTGATCGGCCTCGGTAACGTCGAAGCTCGAACGGCGCAGCCTAGACTCCGGCCGAAATTCTTCGCGACGGTGGCCGACGCCTTTGTTCCACTCTCCCCTTAGAGAGTGACCCCGGGATCTAACCCGCTAGCGTTCAAGGGAGAGCACTCATTCGACCCTGATGGAATCTTCGTATGCCAGTCTCAATGCCTCGTGCAGAGTGCGAATCCCGTCGATCTCGGGCCGATCCGCGGGGTCGTAGGCGAGGCAGATGTCGATGTCCTTCTGCGAGAAGTAGTTGGCGTGGATTAGGACCTCACGGATCTGGTCGGCGGCTTCGGCGAACTCGCGTTCGTCGGGGTCGTAATTCTGGAGGAGGAAATCGCGGTAGCAGTGCTCGATGACGGGTTTAGAGTGGCCCTGGATCTCGTCCACCACGCGGAGGGTTTCAGTGATCTTGGCGTCCAGCGCTGCTTGGGTGCTGAAGAAGATGTTTCCGTTCGGGTGGGCGGCGTCGTTGCGATCGTCCACCAGCTTGGCGTACGTGCCGATCTTGACATTGTCGCAGGCGATGAGCTTGAAGAAGCGCAGGATGCTGCGCTCGTTCACGGTGCTGAAGACAAAGGGCGATGTGGCTTCGAGCAGACTCTTCTCGACATTCTTCCCAAAGCCGATGAGGCCCATCGCGAAGTCCTTGGGCTCCGTCTGCTTGATCTGCCAGATGTTGAAATAGACGAAGCTCATGGTGAGCATGTGATAGGCGAGGAAGGCGAACTGGTACTTGGCGTGCGTGTAGTTCGTCTCGAAAGCGTCCCAAAGGAACTCGATGTAATCCTGCTCCTTCGGGCTCTGGAAGGAGAGCGGTAGGTAGTTCCTGAGTTCGATAGCTTCTTCCATGCCTTACGCCTCCGCCGGGCCGGGCTCGTCCTCGCCCCAGACGTGGCCGAGGGTGGCTTGGATCTTGAGCTTTTCAGCCTCGATAGCAGCCTCGAGCTGAGCAATCGCCTTCTGGTAGCCCTCTATCTCCGCGACGAGCTGGTCTTGCACCTCCAGCGGCGGCAGAGGGATCCGAAAGCGATAGAGAAGTCCGGCGCTGAGATTGTTGATGTTTGCCCCTGCGATCTGCTCCCTCAGGAAGTCGTTGAAGTGCCCAGTCGTAAGCTGCTGAAGCAGGTAGCCGGGGTGCAGCCGGCCTCGTTTGACGCGGATGGCCCCCATGAATCCGCCAAAGAAGTAGTCGGTGTCTTCCTTGACCAGGACCACCTTGCCGATGTGGTCTTTGCTCCCGCTGGCGAGACAGATGAATATGTCGTCTCGTCGCAACCTCTTATCCTCCGAGAACGCCAACTTCGGTGAGACCTGCTTCACGTCAGTCAGGTCAAGCTCTGAACGGTCCTTGTTGATGTTATTGGCTCGAAGGACCTTTACTCCGCCTTCCGTAACTTCGTCTTCCTTTGCGAAAACAACACCGCGCACGAGCTCACACAGCTCGCCAAGCTCGACCGCGGGAAAGGCTGAGGTGCTGACGCTGCCTTCCCGATACCGCTCGCCGCTGAGGTTGTAGTCGTCATTGGCGGCGATCTTGGCCTTCGGCACGATTAGGCCGAGTGCCGGCTGGAAGTCGTCGATGGATTCTTCGGTCCGCAGGCGCCGCAAGTACTCTCCGATATCGGCCCGGGCCTTGGGCAGGTCGTTCTTGTCTATCTCGCGGCGCTGGGCACCGAGGCCGAAGCCGTCGTTCTCGACCTTGAAGAACCCGATCGTCCGCGCCTGCCGGGCAATGGACTTGTCCAGGATGAGAATGGAAGTCTTCACCCCAGAATAGGGATTGAAGACGCCGGCTGGCAGTGAGACGATCCCGACGAGAGACTCCTCCACCAGCATCTTGCGCAGTTGGGCGTAGGCGGTCTGGCTCTGAAACATGATGCCCTCGGGCACGATGATGCCGGCGCGGCCCTGAGGCGTCAGATGCTCGGCCATGTAGTCCACGAACAGCACTTCGCTGCGCTTGGACTGCACCGAGAAACGGTTGTGGGGCTTGATACCACCCTTCGGCGACATAAAGGGCGGATTGGCGAGGATCACGTCGGCGTATTCGTTCCACCGGTCCTGGCTGGTGAGGGTGTCGTACTCGGCGATGTGCGGGTCGGCGAAGCCGTGCAGGTACAGGTTCACCAAGGACAGGCGCACCATGTCGGGCGAGATGTCGTAGCCCTTGAAGTTCTGCGCGAGGCGGCCCTTTTCGTCCGGTGTCAGGGTGCTGTTGCCCTTAGCAGCCCGTGGATAAATCGGTCATTCGGTTCACGCGACGACAAGTAGAGGGGCTGAGCGAAGAGGGCGCGTGTCGCGAGGGTCGAAGCTGAAAGGACCGACCTGATCGAACAAGAAACGGATAAGTTCGTGTATCGAGGAGAAAAGCGACAAGAGGGTGTGGGCGAGGAGGGCCGTTCTGCCCTGGAAGCCGCGCGGGGTGCCAAGACCGAAGAGGCTTCGCATCACGATGCCGAGATTAAGGGCGGCGACGTGAACCTGGTAGCGCTTGAGGATGTTGGCCCGACCTCGCAGGTGAAGCCGTCGCATGCCGCCGGTTTCGCAGGCGTGAGCGAAACTCCTTTCGACGGTCTCCCCGCGTTTCTTGAGAAGGCGTTTGCCGGCGGCGCTCTTGAGTCTGCGGCGATTGAGGTAAAAGGCCCGCTGCCGGCGTCTGGCTTCTCGCTCGCCGACTTTCCGGGAAAGCCTCTTCCAGTTGCGCCGCCGCTTCTGCCGTCGTTCCGGGATGCAGGTGTTGTAGCCCCGTCGATGCAGGTCTCCCACCAGTTCGCCGCTGTGATATCCGCGATCGGCCACAACTTCCTGGATGCCGCCTTCCGGGTTCGCCCTTTCCACCGACGTCTCGGCCCACGTCAGCGTCTGCGGCAGCGTCGTCGTGTCTCCCGAATCGGCCGGATGAATCTCCGCCGCCACGATCACTCCGCTGATCAGATCCACCGCGTGCTCGGCCTTGTGCGCCAGATGCGTCGTCCCGTTTTTCATCTTCGTGATCCGCGCGTCCGGGTCGCTCGAGCTCTTCCAGTCCTTGTTGGAGACCTTCTTCCCCTTGCGCTTGCGGTCCATCCTCCCCAAGTCTTCCGGCGTCGGATCCTTGATCCCCTCCGCCCTGGCCAGCTTCTTCAGGTACTTCTGGTACGACGCCCCGTCGGCTCGACGCACGATCGTTCGCATCGCCGCGTTGGCCTCCAGCGTCGTCGCGTCAATGGCCACCTTCCGACCCTTCAGCAGACCTTCTTCCTGCGCCACCTTCAGAACCCAGTCGAAGATCTCCCGATGAACTTCTTCCGGGAACTTGCGCCTCAGTCCCGACAACGTCGAATGGTCCGGCGTGCTTTGCGTCAGCCCGTAGCCCAGAAACTCACGCAACGACAGCGAGTCCGCGCACTTCCACGCTATCGCTCGCTCCGAGGACAGGCCCTCAAAGAAACCCACGTACATCATCCGCAAGTACGTCCCGGGCGGAATCGACGGGCGGCCCAGCGTCTCCGCGAAGATCTTCCTCTCCTCGACCAGCCTCTCGACAAACGGATCGAACCCGTGACGCTCCAGCAGCTCGTTCAGCCGCCGGTAGAAGAGGTGGCCTTCACCTCTCGCCAGCTCGCTCGTCGTCACCCACAGCGGCGGTTGGTTCCCATCCCCTCGGCTTCCCATCGACATCGTCCCATCCTCCCTCGACAATCTCTGCCGATGAAAACCAAACCACCGATTACTTCATGCCGAAAGAATCAGACTTTTTCCACGGGCTGTTAGCGTCGGTGTTGGCCTTGAGGATGTGCTTGTAGGACGAGATAAGGAACCCGGCGGTGCCACAGGCTGGGTCTAGCACGGTCTCGGTCTTCTTCGGGTCAACGACGGCTACGATGAAGTCGATGATGTGACGCGGGGTTCGGAACTGCCCGGCGTCGCCCTGGGAGCCGAGAACGGAGAGCAGATACTCGAAGGCGTCGCCGAGGCGTTCGGAGTGATCGTAGGTGAACTCGTCGATGATCTTGAGGAAGGCGCGCAGGGTCTCAGGATCGCGGTAGGGCAGATAGGCGTTCTTGAAGATGTCGCGGAAGAGCAGCGGGATGCCGGGGTTCTCCGGCATCTTGGCGATGGCCTCGGCGTAGAGGTTCAGGATCTCGTGGCCGCCCAGTCCGGAGCGCATGAGTTTGGCCCAACCGTAGCGGGCGAAGTCGCCGGCGAAGAACTTGCGCTTGCCACCCAGCTCCTCGGCTTCGGCGTCCATGTCGTCCATGAACTTGTAGATCAGCGCGATGGTGATCTGCTCGACCTGGCTCTTGGGGTCGGGAACCTTGCCCACGAGGATGTCGCGGGCGGTGTCGATGCGGCGTTTGGTGTCGGTGTCGAGCACGGCGGCTCCTTCAGGCGGCGAACTGGTTCAAGGAGACGTAGTCCTTGACGTATTCCGGGACGAGCGCGCGGTACTTCTCCGGCACGGCTTTGAAATCCCGGGTGGAAAACACCGGGTTGGTCGCGAGATCGGTGAACTGCCTGCTCTCGATGATGTCGCGGACGCGGCCGCTGGTGACGTAGGCCTTGAAGTAGGTCTTGATGGCCGGGATAGCCGTGGCCTCTTCTGGCTTGTAGTCGGCGACGAACTTGGCGAACTCCTCTTCGAGCAGCTCGTCCTTGGACTTGAAGCGCGGAATGAGGCCGAAGATCTTTTCCAAGATCTCGCGCAGTGTCAGGCGACGGTCCGCGGCTGCGGCTTTCCGCAGCTTGTCGAGGGTGTAGTACTCCTCTGGCCTATCGAAGACCTCGCGGTTCACGTAGTCGATCACGCGGTCCCACTGCCCGGCCTCGACGGCGGAAGCGATGGTCTCATTTGCACGGACGGCGTCTTCGAACTTCTCGAAGAACATGCGATCGATCTTCATTCCCTCGTGGCCGATCGTCTCTTCCTTGATCATGGAGAGGATGTCCGAGCCCAGGTGCTCGTAGGCCCCGCCCACGACGACCGGCCCTTGGCCTCCCCCGCCTTCGCCGCCCTTTCCCTTCGGACGCGGGAGCTTCAGCACCTCGTCGTAGTTGAACTTCTCCTCGAAGTATTCGCAGTTGGCAAAAAAGTCGAAGAGCTTAAAGGCCGTCTTCGTCGGGTTCCGCACGCCGTCCCTGAGGCTGTCGTCGAAGACCTGGTCCAGGAAGTTGTGCTTGCGGGTGCCGCGCCCCTTGATCTGGATGAAGTCGGTCGGCGAAAAGATGGGGCGGAAGAGACCGAGGTTGAGAATGTCGGTGCAGTCGTAGCCGGTCGTCATCATGCCAACCGTCACGCAGACGCGCGCTTTGCTCGTCTTGTAGGCGGGTAGGAAGTTGCTCGAGCCGAGCAGGTTGTTGTTGCTGAAGTTGACGGTGAACTGCTGAGCGTCGGGAACCTGAGAGGTGACCTGCACAGCGAAGTCGGATCGGTACTTGCCGGGGAACATCCGGTCGGCCATCTGATTGAAAATCTGCGCCAGCTTGGAGGCATGGTTCTGGCTGACGGCAAAGATGATCGACTTGCCGATCTCGCCGCTGACGGGGTCCCGCAGAGTGTTCTCGAGGAACGTCTTGCAGAAAAGCTGGTTGGTGGCATCCGCAAAGAAGCGCTTCTCGAACTCGCGTTGCTTGAAGGCTTCCTGCTGATCCTCGCCGGTGTCGTCAATGAACGAAACGACGAAACCCTCTTCGGACAGCAGCTCGGTGGTGATCTCGGTGCGGGCGTCCACCACCGTTGGATTGATCAGGTAGCCCTCTTTCACGCCGTCCAACAAGGTGTAGCGAAACGTCGGCTGGCTTTTCTCGCAGCCGAAGGTGCGGTAGGTGTCCAGCAGC
This sequence comes from uncultured Acidobacteriota bacterium, assembly GCA_963837495.1. Classification (GTDB taxonomy): domain Bacteria; phylum Acidobacteriota; class Thermoanaerobaculia; order UBA5066; family Gp7-AA6; genus JAWOLE01. The sequence goes on from CAWINF010000003.1 coordinate 1,134,649, forward strand.
AGGCGGCGCTCGGCCTCGCGGGGGTCGCGAACCGTACGATTGGAGCTATCGAACCTGCGGAGGTAGTCGCGGGGCGTGGCTGTGAGGCCAAGCTTGTAGCCGATGAAGTAGTCGAAGACGGCACGCGCATTCCCGCCGATGGAGCGATGCGCTTCGTCGGAGATGACAAGGTCGAAGTCGGTCGGCGAGAACAACCCCTGGTACTTGTTGTTGAAGAGCAGGGATTGCACGGTGGTGACAACGATCTCCGCGCGGCGCCAATCATCTCGGTTCTCCTTGTAGATAACCGTCTGAAAGTCGGCGGACAGGACAGCGGCGAAGGCCTTTTTTGCCTGGTCCTCCAGTTCGAGCCGATCCACGAGAAACAGAACGCGACGTGCGTTGCCCGTACGGAGAAAGAGCTTGACAACGGCAGCGGCGGTCAGGGTCTTGCCGGTGCCGGTCGCCATCTCGAAGAGGAAGCGATCCTTGCCTTCCGCGACTGCGGCCTGAAGGCTGTGGATGGCCTTCAGTTGATAGGGCCGAAGGAAGCGAAGCTTGTTGGCCTGGATGTAGCCGGGCCGTTCCGCTTCATTCCGCCATGCCGCCTCGGACTGGTAGTTCGGGCGCTGCGTGAGAACGATGTAGTCGTCGCCCACTTGCTCTGCGATCAGGCGCTGCGGATTGGGCGTGACCTTCTGATAACCAATGACCGAGTCCGATGTCGGAAACGAGGTGATGACGTAAGGGTTGCCCCGTTCGAGGTCCCAGAAATAGTGCAGGTTGCCGTTGGAGAGGATGACGAAGCGGCAGTTCTGGGAGCGGGCATACTTGCGGGCCTGTTCCTTTGCGACGAGCGGGTTCTTGTCCTCAGCCTTGGCCTCGAGGACGATGAATGGGAAGCCTTTGGCGTCGAGGAGGAGGAAGTCGATGAATCCTCTTTCGGTCTTCTCGAAGTTGTCACCGAGCGCGTCGAGGTCGGTTGACTTGATCGTGACGCTGGGTTCGAGACAGATGTTGGCGGGTTCGGTGCCTTGCTGAAAAAAGCGCCACCTGGCCGCTTCGAGCAGCTTGTTGATCTTGATACGGGCTGTGGCTTCCTTCATCGCTGCTGCACCCAGGCGAAATTAGCGTTGCCGAGAGTGGCTATCACTGCGCCTTCGTCTTGAAAACGGCCAAGTCTCCTGGCCTCTTCGATCAGCGAGCGACCTTCGTCATACCCTTGGCACGAGCAATGTCTCCCAGGGCCGCAGCTACGACGCCTGAGTCACCGTCCTCGAGCGCGGCCTCAAGGTACGCGATAACGTCCGCGTCGTTCTTCAGATAGTCGGCAGCGTCCCACCGTCTTGTTTTCGTTTCCGCCATGCCGTCTCCTTAGTCTTAAAGGCTCCGCGCCAAGTCGCAAGCGGCCTGGATATCGCGCGCCTGGCTCTGCTTGTCTCCCTCCGCCGGGAGAATGACCAGTTGCTCCCCGCGGAGACGAAATACACCCGATATCCGGGCCCCCTTCCGGTCGTGAGCACTGCATAGGGAACTCGAAGCTCGCCGGAACTGAGCTTGGGGAGAAGCGAATCGCGCTGCGCGGCGAGGGTGCGAGACTCCTGCGCCGTATTCACGATCCTCGTATCCATCGGATCGACGACGGCACCAAAGCCCTGAAGAATCCGAGCCGCTGCTTGTCGAGCGCGGGGCGGGCATAGTCCCTCGGGAGCACTCCTTTGAGCACCGGGTTGTCGCGCTCGATGCCGGCCATCGCGTCGTCCACGAGCTGGCCGATCGTGGACTGCTTGGCCTGCGCCTTCAGATGCGGCCAGCGCGCCTCGGGCGGAACCCAGAAGATCGGATGCTCGGCGCCGCGATACTCGTCCGGGTCCTCGGGATCGGCTCCCTTCGCCCGCTCAGCCTCGAGCTTGGCGTGCTGCTCCTCGAAGGCATCCGAGATGTACTTGAGGAAGATCAGCCCGAGGACAACATGCTTGTACTCCGCCGCGTCCATGCTCCCGCGCAGCGCGTCGGCGGTGGCCCAGAGCTTCGCCTCGAAGCCGAGGTTCGCTCCGCCGCCGAATCCGGCATTTGGCTTCTTTTCCCGCGCCATGAGTCACCCACCTGGTCGTTCGGCGAATTCTCCCCTGCTAGCCGGCTGTGTCATTGGCTCGGCACGTGCCAGGCATTGGGGCCTACGAAGTTGCTTTCGGCTGATTCTACCGCCGCAAGCTGTTCCTCACGGCCAAACCGAAGGAACTTGTGGACGCACAACCTGGCCCCGTCGGAGAGGCGCTGAGCTACTCGCGCAGGGGCAGTATTCTCGCGCGCTGGCTGGACTCACGGAGGGAAATGAGGGCGCCACGCTGTAGCTGATCAGCGTAGCGGCGAAGCGTGGCGCAGACCAGGGGCATGAGGTGGGCCGGCGTCAAGTCTTGTGCCCGGAGCTGCAGAACACTGGGAGTGTTGGCTCCGGAAGCCGCGAGAATCGCCCCGAAGTCGAGATCATTCGTCAGGAGAACCTGGCTGTTGGCCCGCGCCCAATCGAGAACCACTCGGTCGGCGGCGCGCGGGTCGCCCACGGAGGACCAATGAACTGCGTCGAACCCCTCCGCTACGAGGGCGCCGACCCACTCGGGGGAGAGATTCATGTCGAGGAGGATCTTCAACGATGCGCCAGGAGAACCTCGATCTCCTCCGCCCGCCAAGCCGCGTATGCGAGAGCCTGTGGAATGTCTGGTTCTTCGAGGTAAGGATAGAGCCGCAGAATCTCTCCAACCGTCTTGCCGGCGGCCACCAGACCGACGACCGTACCCACCGTCACTCGAAGCCCACGAATGCACGGCTTTCCGCCCATGACCTGGGGGTCAGTCGTGATCCGATCAAGCGTCTCCATGGTCTTCTCGAACAGGAATTATAGAGGAGCCGCTGGCGACCCTGGTTTCCCGACCGACAATCGCGATGTGGCCGTCACCCTCGCGGCGCGCGACGCCGCCGGTCACGAACAAGCCGTCGCGGCGAATCGTTCCGGGCGTCGTCTCTCAGGAGACCGCACGTATCTCGTCCAGGAGACGGTGTTTCTGGATCTTGCCGAGGGCGTTCTTTGGGAGGTCTTCGACGACGCGGACTTCGCGGGGGCGCTTGTAGTCGGCGAGGGACTTCGCGCAGAAGGTGGAGAGATCTTCGAGGAGCGATTCCGGGGAGGGGGTGGGGGTGGGAGACGGGTGCAGGACGACGGCGGCGACGATGCGCTGGCCCCAGACCCGGTCGGGGGCTCCGATGACGGCCACGTCCTTGATGAGGGGGTGGCGGCGGAGGACGTCTTCGATCTCGCGGGCGGAGATCTTGAAGCCGCCGCTCTTGATGAAATCCACGGATTTCCTGCCGAGGATCGTGACGTAGCCGTCGCGGTCGCGGCGGGCCATGTCGCCGGTGATGAACCAGCCCTCGCGGATGTAGGCGGCGGTCTCCTCCGGGCGGCGCCAGTAGCGAATCATCATGCCGTTGCTTCTGGCCAGGATCTCGCCGGGCTCGTCCTCCTGGACGTCGTGCCCGGCCTCGTCCACGATCCGAATCTCGCAGCCGGGGATCGGGAGGCCCACCGTGCCGGGGCGTCGGTCTTCGTACCTGTTCGACAACGTGAAGAGGGTCTCGCTCATGCCGTAGCGCTCGAGGATGCGGTGGCCCGTCAGCTCTTCGAATTGCAGGAAGTCGTCGGCGGCGAGCGCGGCGCTGCCGGATGTGAAGAGGCGGCCGCGAGCAAGCGCCGAGGCGGCTTCCGGACTCTGCGCCAGAAGCTCCAGGAGCTTGACGTACATCGTCGGGACTCCCTGGAAGACGGTCGCGCGCTCCCGCTCGAAGGCCTCCACGATCCGGCTTGCGTCGAAGCGCTCGAAGAGGAGCATCGTCATTCCGTTCAAGAGAGCGCCGTGGACTCCCAGGCCGAGCCCGTGCACGTGGAAGAGCGGGAGAGCCAGCGCCATCCGGTCTTCCGGCGCGAAGCGCCAGAGGCGCGTTACCGCATCCGTGTTGGCCACGACCGCGCGGAAGGAGAGCTCGACCCCCTTGCTCTTCCCGGTGGTCCCCGACGTGTAGAGGAGGATCGCCGGGTCCTCGTCGCTGGGGAGCGGCGCCGTCCCCCGCGCGAGTGAGGCCGTCTCGACGAGTCGCTCGAACCAGACATCGTCCGCGAGAGCCGAGGAATCCTCTCCTCCTATCCAGATCCGGAACGCCAGCGCTCGCGGCGACGCGAGCGCTTCTAAGATTCGGGCGCAGGGGGAGCCCGACCGCAGCAGCACTGCTCGCGCGCCCGAATCTTCGAGGATGTGCGCAACCTCCCCTCCGCGGTAGCGGGTGTTGATGGGAACGTGGATCGCGCCCAGCCGGTAATGGCCGAGGAGCGCCACGATCACCTCGGGGGAAGTCTCGGCGAAGACCGCCACGCGATCGCCGGGCCCGATTCCACTGGCCGCGAGTCCGCGCGCGTAGGCCGCGGAGAGGCGGTCGAGATCCGCGAAAGTCCAGGTCTTGCCCTCGAAAACGATCGCCGGCTTCTCCGGCCGGGTTTCGAGAGCCGAGAACAGCCGCTCGACGCGATCTCGATTCATACGGCGCCCGTGCCGAAGAACTCCTCGGCCAGGCGCGGATCTTCGGCGAGCTCGTGACAGGAGCCGGCCAGCGTCACGCGCCCCGTTTCCAGGACGCAGGCCCGGTCGGCGAGCGCGAGGGCGTGGAGGACGTTCTGCTCCACGAGAAGGATCGTGACGCCCCGCTCGCGGATGCGTTTCAACGCGGCGAAGACCTCTTTGACGAGGAGCGGAGCGAGGCCAAGGGCCGGCTCGTCCAGCAGCAGCAGGCGGGGAAGGGCCATGAGCCCGCGTCCGATCGCGCACATCTGCTGCTCTCCCCCCGAGAGCGTCCCGGCCTTCTGCGCCGACCGCTTCTCCAGCTGCGGGAACATCGAGAAGACCTCTTCGAGGGTGCGCGACCGCTGCTTTCGCGCGGACCGGCAATAGGCGCCCATCTCGAGGTTCTCGCGGACCGACATTCCCGGCCAGAGCTGCCGCGCCTCCGGGATGAGCACGAGGCCTCGCGCGACGAGCTCGTACGGCGGCAGCCCGTCGACCCGCGCGCCGTCGAAGAGGATCTCTCCCCGCCGCGGCGTGAGCAATCCGCAGAGCGTCTTCAGGATCGTCGTCTTGCCGGCCCCGTTGGCGCCGATCAGCGTGACGACCTCCTTCTCGGCGACCTCAAAGGACACGTCCCACACGGCCTGCACGTCGCCGTAGAAGACGTCGATGTTGCGGACCGAGAGGATCATGGCTCCGTCCCCAGGTAGGCGGAGATCACGCCGGGATCCTTCATGACGGCCGAGGGGCTGCCTTCCGCGATTTTCTGTCCGAAGTTCAGGACCAGGATCCGGTCGGAGACGCCGACGACCGCGTGGACGTGATGCTCGATCATGAGGACGGTCACGCCCGAATCGCGGATCGACCGGATGAGCTTCATCGCCTCCATGATCTCCGAGAGGTTCAAGCCTCCCATGACCTCGTCGAGACAAAGGATCTCGGGCTCGGTCGCGAGGGCGCGCGCGATCTCCAGGCGCTTCAAATCCCCGATCGTGAGCGTGCCCGCCAGGGCCTCGGACTTGTGCGCGAGGCCCGTCTTCTCGAGGATCTGCCCGACCCGCCGGCCGGCGTCTTCCCTGCGGCGGCGGCCCGAGCCGAAGTGAGCGCCGATCGAGACGTTCTGCTCGACGGTCATTTCACGGAAGGGCCTCACGATCTGGTGCGTCCGAACGAGGCCTCGCGCCACGACGGCGTGATTGGGAAGGCGGTCGATCCGGTCGCCGCGGAACAGGATCGTCCCGGAGGTGGGAGGCGCCGCGCCCACCAGGCACGAGAAGAGCGTCGTCTTGCCCGCTCCGTTGGGACCGATCACGCCGAAGATCTCGCCTCGAGCCACGTCGAAGTCGACACCCGCCAGAGCGAGGAGTCCCTCGTAGCGCTTCCGGAGGCCCCGGACCGAGAGGATCGCCTCAGCCGGCATCGGGCAGCGGCCTGGAGAAGTAGCTGGCGAGCGCCCGCCGCAGGCGGTGGAAGAGCCCGAGCAGCCCCTTGGGCTCGAAGAGCATGACGGCAATGAGCATCCCGCCGTAGATGAAGAGATACGAGTCGCGCAACCCCGGGCTCGACAGCAGCTTGATCTGCAGATAGCCGAAGAGGAGCGCCCCGAGCACGGGTCCCGCGATGGTGCCGAGACCCCCTACGATCGGCATCAGCACGATCGACAGCGAGAGGCGGAAATCGAAGACCGAGTTGGGCGAGATGTACTGGAAGTTGATCGCGAAGAGGCCTCCCGCCACCGCGACGATCGCCGCCGACAGCGCGTGGATCAGGAGCTTGTATTTCGTGGAGTTCACCCCCAGCGCCTCGGCGGCGTCGATGTCCTGGCGGATCGCCGCGAGGGCGGATCCGAAGGGGCTCTCCTTGACCCACGCGGCGAGAGCCACGACGGCGACCGCGAGAATCACCATCAAGGCATAGTCGCGCGTGAAGTCGAAGGAGCCGGCGGGCATCCGGAGACCCGAGGACCCGCCCGTGAAGGCGACGCCCGCCGCCACGACCCGCACGGCCTCGGAGACTCCGATCGTGGCGATCGTGAAATACGGGCCTCGAAGGCGGAAGGTCGGCAGGCCCACGACGAAGGAGAAGGCCGCGGCGAGAAGGGCGGCCAGAGGCAGGGTCGCGTAGGGGTTGACGCCCTGGAGCGCCAGAAGGGCCGTCGTGTAGGCGCCGATCCCGATGAAGGCGGAGTAACCGATCGAGACCTGGCCCGCGAAACCTCCCAGCAGGTTCCAGGCGGAGGCCAGGATGACGGCGAAGGCGACGTTCCAGATGTCGTTCAACGTCCCCCGTTCCAGAAACTTCGGAGCCGCCAGGAGGAAGACGAGCGCCGCGGCTTCGATCGCGCCAAGGCGGACCCGGCGGGATCCGGGCCTCACGAAATGCTCCGATGGCGGGAGGCCAGGCGGCCGAAGGCTCCGAGCAGCCCCTGCGGGAAGGCGACGAGCGCGACGACGAGCAGCGTGAAGGAGAGCGCGTCCTGAAACGAGGTGGGAAGCGAGCTGTAGCCGCCGACGACATTCTCGAGCAGAGCCAGCAGGAAGGCGCCGGCGGCGACGCCCGCGACGCTCTCCATCCCGGCGAGCACGATGATGCAGAAGGACTTCAGCAGGAAGCTGCGCCCGAAATCAGGCGTGAAGGCGTACATCGTCGCCAGCAGCGTCCCCGCGGCCCCGGCGAAAGCGGTCCCGATGCCGAAGGCGACGGCGGAGATGCGGTCCGCGTTGACGCCGGAGATCATCGCGGCGTCGCGGTTCTGAGTGACGGCCCGGATGGCCCGGCCCAGGTACGTGCGCCGGAGTATGACCTGGAGGGCGAGGAGCGAGGCGGCGCTGACCGCGAAGACCGCGACCGAGGGGACGCCGACCCGCACTCCGAATAGGACGACCGACTTCATCGTGTAGCCGGTCAGGATCGATTGCGTGTCCCCGCTCCAGATCGCGTAGGCGAGGTTCTGCAGCACGAGCCACACTCCGAAGAGGAGCAGGAGGGACTGGATCGAAGGCCCCGCCTGCGAGCGCGGCAGGCGCTTGACCATCGTCAGGTACAGGAGAACGCCCAACCCGAAGAAGACCGGGATGACGGCCGCGAGCGACAGAAAGGGGTCCAGGCCGAAACGGGAATAAAGCGTGAACGTCGCGTAGGCGCCCAGCATCAGCACTCCCGCGTGCGCGAGGTTGATGATGCGCATGACGCCGTAGATCACGGCGAGGCCGTACGACATCGTCGCGTACAGCCCCGCCGCCAGGAGGGAGTTGACGATGACGGCGGTGAGATCTCTCACGAGATCTGTTCAGTCCGCGTCTGTCAGCTCTTCGGCACGGGCGCGACCGGGTCACCTGTCTTCGAGGAGACCGGCCACACGATATCCACCTTGTTGTCCGGCTTGTTCTGGGTGACGACGAACGGAAGGATGGCCTGGCCCGAGGAGCTGAACTTCAACTCCGCGCCTGGGAGGATCGAGTCCTTCAGGTCCACCGAGGCGAGCGCGCTGCGGACATCCTCGTGCTTCAAGGACTTCGCCTTCCCGAGGGCGGTGACGAGCGCCCGGACCGTCTCGTAGGCCAGCGCGTGATACCACTGCGGCTCGCTGCCCAAGGCGGTCTTCCACTTGGCGTTGAACGCCTTGACCTGCGGGTACGGCAGCAGGTCCGACCACCAGCCGCTGGCGAAGATGTAGTCGGTCGCCGGACCGAGGGCCTTGCGGCCCGCCGCGTCTGCTCCCCGCGCGCCGTAGGTGATCATCTGGTGGTAGAGGCCCATCTGCGTATATGTCCGGTGCATCGCGATGTAGTCCTCCAGGTGCGCGTCAGCCATGAAAAGATCGGCCTTGGCGGCGGCGACGCGCGTCAGGAGAGGCTTGAAGTCCGGCATGTTGAGCTCGAAGCTCTCTTCGATCGCGACCGAGAAATCGCCCGGGTGCGCCTTGACGTAGTCGTGGACTCCCTGCGCGTAGTCCTTCCCGTGCTCGGTGTTCTCGAGCACCAGCGCGATTTTCAACGGCTTCTTCAACTTCCCGGCCGCGACGAGGGAGTCGAGGAAGTTCATCTGCGTCTGCGACAGGATGTCCACCGGCGAGAGAGTGCCGAAGACCCACTTGCTGCGACCGTAGATGCCTCGCGCGCCCGCGCCGCCGGAGATGTAGGGCACGCCGTAGCGCTCGGGCACGACGCTCTGGGCCTGGACGAGGTGCGAGCCGTACCCGCCGATGACCACGTCCACTTTTTGCTGCGTCATGAGCTGCTCGACGAGCTGCGCGCTCTTGGCCGCGTCGGAGGTGTCGTCCAGGAGCGTCAACTCGATCTTCATCGGCTTGCCTCCGACCTTCACTCCGCCGGCGTCGTTGACCTCCTTGACCGCGAATTCCGTGGCCTGCTTGTAGGCGCCTCCGATCTTGGACTCCTTGCCCGTGACGGGCAGGACGGCGCCGACCTTGATCACCGCGTCCGCGGCCCGCAACGCGCCCGGGACTGAAGCCGCGAAGATTCCCGCGAGAAGGAACCGCAATGTCCTGGAGCTTCCGTTCATGGCTTCGCCTCCTCCACTGCGGCGACGGTATGAATCGTCGCCGCAAACACATAAAGAATCACTTCGCCGGGCACAGGATATTACGATCTTTCTCCGAGTCCCCTGTCCCGAGTCCCGAGTCCCGGCTCCACCTCATGCGCACAACAGTCCGTCCGCGAGGAGTCCGACGGCGAGCGCCGTCAGACACGCGCCCGCGACCCCCGGCCAGCCCCAGGCCTGCCAGGCGTATCCGGGCAGGACCGAGCCGACGCTCGCTCCGACGTAATAGAAAGTCACGTAGAGCGCGCCGGCGGCTCCCTTGGCCCCGGCGGCATTGGCGTTGACGAACGCCGGGGCGGTGGATTGCACCGTGAACATCCCGACACAGAGAACCACCAGCGAGAGGACGATCGCCGGCAAGGAATGCACGAGGGTGCCCAGGATTCCCGATCGAGAGTCCGGCCGCCATGAAGGCGCGCCGCCCCACCCGCTGCGAGAGCTTGCCGGAGACGAGCGACGTTGCCACGCCAGCGATGTACACCAGGTACACGGAGGAGACGAGCGCCGTGGACAGCCGGAAAGGCGGAGCCGTCAGGTAGTAGGGCAGGTACGTGAAGACCCCGATGAAAGAGAAGAAGACTCCCCCTCCGATCACGAACGCCCCGATCAGGCGGCGATTGCGAAAGTGGACGAGCATGCCCCGGGAGGCGCTGCCCAGCCGGACGCCGGCGATGCCCTGCGTCGCGGGGAGCCCGCGGGCAATCGCGGCCGCGCCGACGAGCGTCAGGAACCCGAAGAAGAGGAAGGGCATGCGCCAGTTGGTGCCCGCCGCGAGCAGGCCCGACAGGACCCGGCCGGTCAGCCCACCCGCCACCGACGCGGCGATCCATCCGCCGACTCTGGGACCCAGGTCCGCCTCGCTGTAGTAGTCGCCGATGTAGGCGACGGCGACCGCCGTGACTCCCGGCATGAGAAACCCCTGCAGCGCCCGGAAGAGGAGCAGCATGCGAAAGGAGGACGCGAGCGCGCAGAGAAGCGTCGGGATCGCCAGAAGGAGGCAGCTCGCCACCATGACGGGCTTTCTTCCGACAGCGTCGGAGAGCGAGCCGTAGGCGCTCGACACGAGAGCGATCATCAGGACGACGACGGAGATGGTCAGCCCCGCGGTGGCGGGCGCGACGTGGAACTCCTTCGAAAGCAGAGGCAGGATCGGCTGGGTGATGTAGAGGTCCGCGTAGACCGCGACCGTCGCGAAGTTGAGCGCCCCCACCGTCGCGATGACGCCGGGAGAGGCGATCCGCGGATCGTCGGGGGAAAAGGACATCGCCAGCTCAGTCGCCTAGAGTCCCAGGTACGCCTGCCGGATCCGGGGATCCTCGAGAAGGTCCGCCGCCGGACTCGACTGCACGATCCGCCCGGTCTCCAGCACGTACCCCCTGTGCGCGTGCTCGAGGGCGACCTGAACGTCCTGCTCGACCAGGAGTACCGTCGTGCCCTTCCGGTTGATCTGGGAGATCAGGTCCAGCAGGCCGTCCACGACGAGCGGAGCCAGGCCCAGCGAAAGCTCGTCGATCAGGAGGAGCCGCGGCCGGCTCATCAGGCCGCGGCCGATCGCGCACATCTGCTGCTCTCCTCCCGAGAGCCTGCCGGCCAGCTGGCCGGCGCGCTCCCGGAGTCTGGGCAGGAGCCCGAAGACCCAGTCCAGATCCTCTTCGATCGCGCCCCGGTCCCGCCGCAGGTAGACGCCCTGCAGCAGGTTCTCCTCGACCGTGAGCCCCGGGAAGAGGCGCCGGCCCTGGGGAACGTGGACGATGCCCGCTCCGACGACCTCCTCGGGGCGCGCCCGGGTCAGGTCTTTACCCGAGAAGAGGATCGAGCCCGATCGGGGCTTGACCAGTTGCGAGAGCGTGTAGAGGAGCGTCGTCTTGCCCGCTCCGTTGGCCCCGATGAGCGCGACCACTTCACCCTGCCGGACTTCCAGCGAGACGTCCCACAGGATCTGGACCTCGCCGTAGCCCGAGCAGAGGTCCCGCACCTCGAGCAGCTTTTCTCCCGGCAGCGGCAGGGAGGGCTTCCAGGCCTCATCCTCTGGCTCGGGCAACTGCAGGAACACCCCATTCGAGGTCAGACGCCCGGGCTCCCCCGCCGCCCCCCTCGCCCGGCGCGCGAATCGCTCCCCCAGATAAGCCTCGATGACTTCCGGACTCTCGACGATGTCCTGCGGCTTGCCTTCCGCGATCTTCTTGCCGTAATGGAGCACGATCAGCCGGTCGGAAATGCCCATGATCGCCCTCATGACGTGCTCGATGACGAAGAGCGTGACGCCGTCGCGGTTGATCTGCCGCAGCAGCTCCATCGCGCTCTCGATCTCCGTAGGGTTCAGGCCGGCCATGACTTCGTCCAGCAGAAGAAGCTCCGGGTCCATCGCCAGCGCCTTGGCGAGCTCCAGCCGCTTCAGGTCCGGGACTGTCAGGTCCGAGGCGGTGTGGGCGATCCGGTGCTGGAGGCCCACGCGCGTCAGCACCTCCTCGGCCCGCTCGCGCGCCTGCGCGGCCGTGCGCTCCCTTCCCCGCGCGCCGAACATGGCGCCAATCGCGACGTTGTCCCGGACGGAGAGCTGCTTCAAGGGCTTCACGACCTGAAACGTGCGGGAGATTCCGAGACGCCCGATGGCGTAACTCGGCATCTTCGTGATGTCCTGTCCGCGAAAGACGACCCTTCCCGACGTGGGTTTGTCCAGCCCCGTGATGCAGTTGACGAAAGTTGTCTTGCCGGCTCCGTTGGGCCCGATGACGCCCAGGATCTCCCCCCTGCGGATCGTCAGGTCCACGCCGGCGACCGCCGCGAGACCGCCGAAGCGCTTGGTGATCGCCCGCGCGTCCAGGAGAGGAGCGTCGGAGCCGGAAAACGGGAAACGAGAAACGGGAAACGATTCGCTGTCTCTGCCCGGGATGTCAGTCATCGTCTTTTTTCGTTTTTCGTTTTCCGTTTCCCGCGTCAGTCGAGCCGGCTCGCCCGCACGTTGGCGAGCAGGACGTCGGAGCCGAAGCGCCCGCCCCGCGCCACCGCCGCGAGACGGCGGAAGAGCTCCATCAGGCCGCGGGGCAGGAAGACGATGAAGAAGACGATGATGATGCCCAGCACCGTCGGGTGCAGCTCCAGGAAGTGGCTCCACACGTACGTCGAGAGCAGCTGATAGATCGCCGCGCCGAGGAGCGGTCCCCAGACCGTGCCCGTGCCCCCCATGATGCAGGCGATGATCATCTGCAGCGTGTACTCGATCTTGAAGAAGTCGTTGGGCGCGACGTGGATGTTCTGGTAGGCGATGATTCCGCCGGCGCAGGACGCGAAGACCGCCGACAGGGCGAACGCCGCCACCTTGAACATCGTGGTGTTGATGCCGAGCATCCGGGCCGCGTCCTGGTCTTCGCGGATCGCGACCCACCCGTAGCCGAGCTTGGAGCGCGCGAGCCGTGCCGTGACCGCGATCCCCACGGCCACGAACGCGAGGGCCGTGTAATAGAAGAAGGAGCTGTCGCTCCGAACGGGCAGATCGATTCCCGTCGCGCCCTCCGTCACGCTGTCCCAGGCGCCGGCGATCTCCCGCAAGGCCTCGGCCACGCCGAGCGTCGCGATCGCGAAGTAATGCCCCTTCAAGCGAAGCACCGGGATTCCCACGAACGTGGCCACGAGCGCCGAAAGGAGCGCCCCCGCGAAGAGCGCCGGGAAGAAGGAGAGATGCCACCTGGACAGCATCAGGAGTCCCGTCGTGTAGGCGCCGATCCCGAAGAAGGCGACGTTGCCGAAGGCGGCGTAGCCGGTGTAGCCGCCGATGAAGTTCCAGCCCTGCGCCATCAGCGCCAGGCAGAGCACCGTGGTGTACGTCAGCAGCTTGTAGGAGGAAACGAAGCGCGGCAGGAAGAGGAGCCCCGCGAGCACGACCGCGAAGAGAAGCAGCCGAACCGCTTTCATGCTGTGCTCTAACTGAAGGACTTGCCGGCGATTCCCTGCGGACGGACGATCAGGAGCAGAACCAGGATCCCGAACGTGACCGCCTGGGACAGCGCCGGCAGCCGCGAGCCGACGAAGACCTCGATCACTGCGTAGATCGCGGCGCCGATCAGGACGTTGACGACGTTGCCGAGGCCTCCCAGCACGCAGATCACGAAGGCCCGCTCGGTGTAGGGGCCGCCCAGGTTCGGGTCGAAGGGCACGACCATCGAAAGGAGCGAGCCGGCCGCGCCGGCGAGCGCGGCGCCGATCCCGAAGGTGAGCGCGTAGATCGTCGTCACCTTGACTCCCGTCAGGCGCGCCGCGTCGATATCCATCCCGGTCCCGCGGATTGCCCGGCCCAGTCGGCTCTTCGTCAGGAACGCCGCGAGCAGGAGGACGAGGACGGTCGAGACTCCGAGCGCCCCCAGCCGGATGTAGGGGACGCGAACCGGACCCAGGGCGAAGCCCGTGCCGCTGTAGGGCGTCATGACCGACCGCGTGTCCGCCTTGAAGAAGAAGTTCATCAGGTTGACGATCAGGATCTCCAGGCCGAACGTCAGGAGGAACGTCGCCAGGAGGGGCGCGCGGATGACCTGATTGATGAGGGCGCGCTGGATGACGTACCCCAGGCAGAAGAGCACGGCCATCGAGACGGGGATCGAGAGAAAAGGATCCACGTTCCAGAACTCATGCATCCCGAAGGTGAGGTAGGCGCCGATCACGATGAACGCGCCATGAGAGAGGTTGACGATGTTCATGATGCCCCAGACGAGCGAGAACCCCAGCGCGACGAGCGCCAGGATTCCCGAGAGCATCAGCGCGTTGACCGCGATCTGCCCGAGCTCGGCGCCGCTCATAGGAAAGGGGTCAGGTGTCAGGTGCTAGGTGTCAGGGACCAGGCCCTGCCACCGGTCTTTCCCTGACACCTAACACCTGGCACCTATCACCTACCTTTTGTCCCACGCGGGCATGGGATAGAGAGCGGGCTTCTCGGCGACGTCAAAGGGCCAGACGGTGTACTTGTTACCGTCGGGCTGGTACTGCTCGGCCGCCATCGGCTTGTAGATGTTCACGCCGCGGGAATCGAACTTGATCTTGCCGTAGAAAGTCATGATGTCGAGAGCGGCCAGAGCGTCGCGCACCTTCGTGGGCTCGATCGAGCCCGCCTTCTCGATCGCTTTCTGGTAGGCGACGACGGCCACGGCCGACTCGGCGACCTGATACGGAACGATCTTGTAATTGGGGCGCCTGGCGCGGAAAGCATCGCCGAAGGCCCTGGGCGTCTTCCAGGCGCCTTCCCCGTTGTACTTGAGCGCTTCGGTCCACTGCGTCGCGCCGAAGATGTAGTCCGCGCTCTTGCCCAGGTTCGCGCGGAATTCGGGCGAGGAAGGGCCGACGGAGAAGCCCATCGCCTTGGGCGAGACTCCCAGATCCCTGGACTGCTTGACGATGAGCAGCGAGTCCTGCAGATGCCCGGAGCCCAGGAGGATGTCGGGGTTCTTGCCCTTGATCGCCGTCAGCATCGCGCTCACGTCTTGCGCGTTGGTGGGATAGAGCTCGAAGTAGACGATGTTCAATCCTTTTTCCCTGGCGTAATCGGCGGCGCCGCCCGCCACCTCCTTGGAGAAGGCCTCGTTCTCGCCCAGAATCGCGACGGTCTTGACCGACGGGTCTTTGGCGCGAACCGTGTCAATGACGCCGCGCAGGTAGTTCTTCGCGGGCGACAGGATCATGAAGGTGTAGCGGTAGCCCTTCGAGAAGATGCTCTCGGCCGAGCCGTTGGCCTCGACCATCGGGATCTTGTACCTCTCGGCCAGCGGAGCCGCGGTGCCCGTCGGGGAAGAGCCGTAGGGTCCGAGCAACAGGTTGACCTTGTCCTCGTTGATCAGTTTCTCGATCAACTGCGCGGTCCTCTCGGGCTTCGTCTCGTCGTCGTAGTACTTGAGTTCCACCCTGTAGGTGTTGCCGCCGACCTTGATGCCTCCCATCTCGTTGATCTTGTCGAGAGCGAACTGGTAGCCGTCGCGCGTGTACTCCCCTTCCTTGGCCGTCTTGCCGGTGATCGAGATCGCGGCTCCGAACACGATCGTGTCGGCCGCCTGCGCGACCACGGCGCCGAGCGCGAAGACCAGCGCCAACGCCGAAAGCAGCGTCTTCTTCATCGAGGGCCTCCTCTCCGCGAGCGGATCTTTGGGGGAGCGGAACTATATTTCCATTCTCCGCGTCAATCCAGGCGCCGCGAGGAACCATCGGACGAATTCGCCGGCGTCGTCCGCCACCACGTCGAGACGGCTCTCATCCCCAATCGCGTCGGAGTCACGCTGACGAGGTCCTTCTCCTTGAAAGGCGATCGCCTGACGCTTTCCCCGCCTCCTTATCGGCGCAACGGCGTCGAGATCCACCGGACCCTCGAATGGCGCAGGTTGGCCTGAAGTCACTGTCATTCTGAGCGCAGCGAAGAATCTGCTCTCGTCTTCCCCCGAACGGGGCAGATTCTTCGTCGCTTCGCTCGCGCCGTCGCCATAGCGGCTCTGGCGCGTCGGCGACCTCAGAATGAGAGAGGGGTTCGCTCCACTCGCGCCGTCGCCATAGCGGCTCTGGCGCGTCGGCGACCTCAGACTTACGGGATGAGGAGGACCTTGCCCGCCGTCTGGCGGGCTTCGAGTAGGCGGTGGGCTTCCGCGGCCTGCGCGAGAGGCATCTCGCGGAAGATCGTCAGTTTCAAGACGCCGTCGCGAACCCAGCCGAGGACCTGGCTCGATCGCTCCAGAAGCTCCTCGCGAAGCGCGATGTAGTGAAAGAGGGTCGGGCGAGTCAGGTAGATTGAGCCCTTCTGGTTCAGGATCTGCGGATCGATCGGACCGACTCCTCCGCTGGATTGCCCGAAGAGAACCATCATGCCGCGCCGCGCGAGACAATTGAGTCCCTTCTCGAAGGTCGTCTTTCCGACCGAGTCGTAGACGACGCGGACACCCTTGCCCCCCGTGATGCGCCTGACTTTCTCTTCGAAGTCCTCCGCCTTGTAGTCGATCACCTCGTCGGCGCCGGCCTTCAGAGCGATGCCCGTCTTCTCCTGGCCGCCGGCCGTCGCGATGACGGTGGCGCCGCGGAGTTTCGCGACCTGGCAGAGCAGCTGTCCCACTCCTCCCGCCGCCGCGTGAACGAGGCACGTGTCGCCGGCTTTAAGCAAATACGTTGAGCTTGTCAGGTATTGCGCGGTCATTCCCTGGAGCATCGCCGCCGCGGCCTGAGAAAAACTGACGCGCTCCGGAATCGGCACGAGCTTCTCCGCCGGGACCGCCGCGTACTCGGCGTAGGACCCGGCCATCGAGACGGAGGCGACGCGGTCGCCCACGCGGACTCCGGCCGCGTCCGGACCCACCGCCGCGACGGTGCCGGCGCCTTCCTGTCCCAGGACGAGCGGGAAGGATGCCTTGTAGGCCCCGGTCCGGTGATAGACGTCGATGTAGTTCAGGCCCGCGGCCTCGATCTTGACGACCGCCTCCCCCGCTTTCGGCTCCGGCCGGGGCACATCCTCGTACCGCAGCACCTCGGGACCGCCGGGCGACTGGGCGCGGATCGCCTTCATCACGATGCCGGGAAAAGGATCGGGCGCATGATGGAATCATGCCACGCCTTATGCCGAGCCGGTCAACTTCCCTATGAAGCGGCGCGCGATCGCGTTGCTCGCGGCGGCCCATCTCTTCGATGACGTCAATCAGGGCGTGATTCCGGCGCTCATCCCCTTCTTCATCGCCGAGCGGGGCTTCACGATCGCGGCCGCCGCCGGACTCGTCTTCTCCTCGAACATCACCTCCTCGGTCCTCCAGCCTCTGTTCGGGTTTCTCGCGGACCGCCGGGCAGCGCCCTGGCTCGTTCCGTCGGGACTGCTTCTGGCGGGCACCGGCGTCGCGCTGGCGGGCCTGGCCCCGACCTATGCGCTCGTCCTCGGCGCCGCGGCCGCGACCGGCATCGGGGTGGCCGCGTTCCATCCCGAGGCCGCCCGGCAGGTCTACATGCACTCGGGCGAGAAGCGCGCCGTGGCGATGAGTTTCTTCGCGGTTGGCGGCAATCTGGGCTTCGCGATCGGCCCGGCGCTCGCGACTCCGTTGCAGATCGCCTTCGGCCTGCGCGGAACGATCCTGCTCGTCCTCCCCGCTCTGGCCATGGCTTCCGTTCTCGTGCTCAAGGGAATCCGCGATTCCCGCTCGAACGCGGCCTCTCCGCAGAGACTCCCCGCGGCCGGACCCGACCGCTGGCCGGCGTTCCTGCGCCTGTCCGCTCCGGTCGTCTGCCGGGCGATCGTCTTCTACGGGTTGAACACGTTCATTCCTCTCTACTGGATCCGCAACTTCGGGGCCTCGAAGGCCGCCGGCGGTGCGGCCCTGACATTGATGCTCGCGTGCGGAGTCGCCGGGACGCTGGCGGGAGGCTGGCTCGCCGACCGCTTCGGCCGGCGCGTCGTCGTTCTTGTCTCCATGCTCGCCCTGGTGCCTCTCCTGGCCGGGTTCGTCTCCACCTCGAGCCGCGGGCTGGCACTCGCGCTGCTCGTCCCGATCGGCCTCGCCCTCTACGCGCCGTTTTCCGTGATGACGGTAATGGGTCAGGAGTACCTCCCGGGACGCGTCGGCACGGCCTCGGGCCTGACCATCGGCCTGGCCGTGACGCTCGGCGGTCTGGCCGCGCCTCTGCTGGGCCGCGTTGCCGACCTGCACGGAGTCCGCACGGCTGTCACGACCCTCGTTCTCGTGCCGCTCGCGGGCGCCCTGGCGACGTTGACGCTGCCGCGCGAGGCGCTGCCGGACCGCAGTGCCTAGTAGGATCACGCCGTGGAGCCGATCGACCGAGTCCGGGTCCGGTCCCGCGACGGGGACGCCGAGGTCGAACGTGAAGACGTCCTGGCGGTCGAAGAGCCGCTGGAGATCCGTATCCGGCCGGCGGAAGGCGGGCCGGCATCCTCCTTCGTCACCACGATGCGCACGCCCGGAAACGACGAGGAGCTCACGGCAGGACTGCTCTTCGCCGAAGGAGTGCTCGAGAGCCGGGAAGACCTGATCGGCCTGGAGCAGCCGACCGACCGGCGGATCGACTCGGAGCTCAAGGCCAACGTCCTCATCGCCGCGCTCGGCCCGGACGCGTTCGCCCGCGCGGAGAAGTTGCGGCGCGGCACGGTCATGGGCTCGGCCTGCGGCGTCTGCGGGAAGACTTCGATCGAGAACGTGATCCCCTCCGACCGGCCTCCCCTCTCCAGTCCACTCCGGGTAACGCCCGAGACCCTGTATGGCCTGCCCGAGCGGCTTCGCGATCGCCAGTCCCTCTTCGCCAGGACCGGCGGGCTTCACGCGGCCGGCCTCTTTTCCCGCGAAGGCGCGCTCGAAGAGATCCGCGAGGACATAGGCCGACACAACGCGACCGATAAAGTGATCGGGACCTTTCTCCTCCGGGGCGAGCTTCCCCTCTCCGACAGGATCCTGCTCGTCTCCGGGCGCGCCGGATTCGAGATCGTCCAGAAGGCCTTCGCGGCGGGCATCCCGATCGTGGCCTCTGTCTCCGCTCCCTCGAGTCTCGCCGTGGCCCTGGCCGAGACCGGCGGCGTGACGCTCGTCGGGTTCCTTCGCGACCGGCGATTCAACGTCTACGCGAACGCTCAACGGGTCGCGAAGGGCGCCCGTCCAATCTGATCAAACTTCGGACAACCTGCCCATGATCTCTTGAGACCCGATTATCGGTGCTTGACAAGACAGAAACGAAGTTCTGAAATACCGCTCAAGACGCTAAAGGCGCCCGCGAAGGAGGACCGAATGGAACTCACGCGTCGCGGATTCTTCAAAGCAACCACAATCGGCGGGACCATCGCTCTGGGCTTCGACGTCTCCAGGGCCGAGGCCGAGATGCGCGAGTTCAAGATCTCGCGCACGACCGAGACGCG
The DNA here is from genome assembly GCA_963837495.1 of uncultured Acidobacteriota bacterium. Classification (GTDB taxonomy): domain Bacteria; phylum Acidobacteriota; class Thermoanaerobaculia; order UBA5066; family Gp7-AA6; genus JAWOLE01. The sequence continues at coordinate 1,153,663 of CAWINF010000003.1, forward strand.
AAGTACCTGCCCCTACTGCGCCGTCTCCTGCGGGCTGATCATTCACACGCTCGGAGACAAGGCGAAGAACGCCACTCCCGCCGTCGTACACGTGGAAGGGGATCCCGACCATCCGATCAACCGCGGCACGCTCTGCCCGAAGGGCGCCACCGTCAAGGACGACATCAACAGCCCGACCCGCCTGAAGACGCCCCAGGTCCGCAAGCCCGGCTCGGACAGGTGGGAAGACATCAGCTGGGACGAGGCGATCACGAAGATCGCCCGGCACATCAAGGACACCCGCGACAAGTGCTTCGTCGCCAAGAACGCCAAGGGGGAGGCCGTCAACCGCAACCCCGGCATGGCGATGATCGGCGGCTGCACCGACACGACGGAGTTCAACTTCCTCTACTGGAAGGCGGCGTCGGCCTGGGGAGTGCCCTACCGGGATACCCAGGCCCGGGTTTGACACGGCCCCACGGTGGCCAGTTTGGCCGCCACGTTCGGCCGGGGGGCGATGACCAACGGATGGGTCGACATCAAGAACGCCGACGTCGTCCTCTGCATGGGCGGCAATCCCGCGGAGAATCATCCCTGCGGCTTCAAGTGGGCCATCGAGGCCAAGAAGGTCCGTAACGCCAAGATCGTCGCCGTGGACCCGCGATTCACGCGGACCGCGGCCGTCGCGGACGTCTACTCCCCGATCCGGGCCGGCACGGACATCGCGTATCTGCTCGGCATCATCCGCTACGCGATCGACAAGAAGCGCTACCACGAGGAGTACGTCAAGATCCACACGAACGGGCCGCTCCTGATCAACCCCGACTTCAGGTTCGAGGACGGCCTCTTCTCCGGTTTCGACGAAGCCTCGGGCAGCTACAAACGCGACACGTGGGGATACCAGCTCGACGGGAAGGGCGAGGCCAGGAGGGACCCGAGCATGGAAGACCCCAACTGCGTCTTCCAGCTCTTGAAGAAGCACGTGGATCGCTACACGCCGGAGATGGTCGAGAAGATCTGCGGCACGCCCAGGGACACCTTCCTCAAGGTCGCCGAGGTCGTGACGTCCACGGGCAACGCCCAGCGCGCCGGCACGATCATGTACGCGCTCGGCTGGACGCAGCACTCGATCGGCGTCCAGATGATTCGCACGGCGGCGATGATGCAGTTGCTGCTCGGCAACGTCGGCCGGCCGGGAGGCGGAGTCAACGCCCTGCGCGGCCACTCGAACATCCAGGGCGCGACCGACACGGCCGGCGTCTTCGACATCCTGCCCGGATACCTCAAGACTCCCCAGGCCCAGTGGCATTCGCTCAAGGAGTACAACGAGGCGAACACGCCGAAGGCGCTCGGGCCTTCCATGAACTACTGGCAGAACTACCCGAAGTTCATGGTCTCGGTCTTGAAGGCCTGCTACGGCAAGAACGCCCGGAAGGAGAACGACTTCGGGTACGACTGGCTGCCGAAGGTGGACGGCAATTACTCCTGGATGTTCATCTTCGACGACATGTACCGCGGCAACTCCTCCCGCGCCGGCGGGCAGGAGCCGGGACCCGAGGGCCTGATGACCTTCGGCATGAACCCGGTCGGCATCGGCCCGAACACCCCGAAGATGATCGCGGCGCACTCGAAGCTGAAGTGGCTCGTCGTCGTCGAGAACCACCAGGTGGAGACGGCGACCTTCTGGAAGGCACCCAAGGAATACGGCGGAGCGGACCCCTCCAAGATCCAGACCGAGGTCTTCCAGTTGCCGGCGTCCAACTTCGCGGAGAAGGACGGCAGCTTCACAAACTCGGCGCGTTGGATCCAGTGGAAGTGGAAGGCCCTGGATCCGCCGGGACAGATCAAGACCGACCAGGAGATCCTGGCGCGGATCTTCCTCGCCGTCCGGGAGCTCTACCGCAAGGAGGGAGGCCCGATGGCGGAGGCCGTGTCGAACGTCGACTGGGCCTACACGAACCCGGTGGCGCCCGACCTGTCCGAGATCCTGAAGGAGTTGAACGGCAAGGCCCTCGAGGACATCCACGATCCCAAGGACAAGACCAAAGTTGTCAAGACCGCCGGCCAGCAGCTCGACGGGTTCGGCCAGCTCCAGGACGACGGCGCGACGATGTGCGGCAACTGGCTCATGTCCGGCTGCTTCACGGAGGCCGGCAATCTGACGCAGCGGCGCAACCCCGCCGACGACGCCAACGGCCTCGGCATGTACCACAACTGGTGCTTCTCGTGGCCGGCGAACCGGCGCGTCATGTACAACCGGGCCTCCGCCGACGCGGAAGGCAAGCCCTGGGATCCGACGCGGGCTGGAATCAAGTGGAACGGCGAGAAGTGGGTCGGCGACGTACCCGACATGAAGCCTGACGCGCCCCCGGGGACCTTCGGCGCGTTCATCATGCTGCCCGAGGGCGTCGGGAAGATCTTCGCGCCCTTGAACGACGGGCCGTTCCCCGAGCACTACGAAGCGGTCGAGGCCCCGTGCGACAACCCGCTGCACCCCAAGGTGACCTCCAATCCCGCGACGAAGAGGTTCAAGTCCGACAAGGACATCTACGGCAAACGCGACCAGTTCCCCATCGTCTGCACGACGTACCGCCTCACCGAGCACTACCACTACTGGACGAAGCACATCGACCGGTTGAACCAGGTCCAGCCCGGCTTCTTCATCGAGATCCCGGAGGATCTCGCCAAAGAAAAGGGGATCGTCAACGGAGGGCGCGCCCGCGTCACGTCGGCGCGTGGTTCGGTCGAAGGAGTGGCGATGGTGACCAAGCGCCTGCGCCCGATGCAGGTCAACGGGCAGGCGATGTGGCAGATCGGCTTCCCGCTCCACTGGGGTTACGAGGGGGAGCCCGGGCACACCGGCCCGCTCGCCAACCACCTGACCCCGTCGGCCATGGATCCCAACACCTGGACCCCCGAATACAAGACCTTCCTCGTCAAGCTCGAGAAGGCGTGAAAGGAGGCCGACGATGAGCGTACAGAACCTCGAGATCCGCCGCTCCTCGGCCTCCGTCCTCGGAGGCCTCTCGGGCATGCGGAAGGTGCCCGCCGTCTCCAAGTACATCGACACGACGACCTGCATCGGCTGCAAGGCCTGCGAGGTCGCCTGCCAGGAGTGGAACGACCTGCCGGTCGTCGCGACGCAGCAGGTCGGCACGTACCAGACCCTGCCCACGCTTCACCCGCACTACTGGAACCTGATCCGCTTCAACGAGCGCGACGTCGACGGAGGCATCGCCTGGCTGATGCGCAAGGACCAGTGCATGCACTGCGAGGAGCCGGGCTGCCTGGCCGCGTGCCCGGCCCCCGGGGCGATCGTCCAGTACGCCAACGGGATCGTGGACGTGAACCCGGACCAGTGCATCGGCTGCGGGTACTGCGAGACGGGCTGCCCCTTCGACGTCCCTCGCTTCCATCAGACCACCGGCAAGATGGCCAAGTGCACGCTCTGCGTGGATCGCGTCTCCGTAGGCCTCGAGCCCGCCTGCATCAAGGCCTGCCCGACGGGATGCCTCCATTTCGGAACCAAGGACGACATGGTCGCGCTCGGCAACGCGCGCGTCGCGCAATTGAAGGGCTCGGGGTTCGCGCAGGCCGCCCTCTACGATCCCAAGGGGGTGGGCGGGACCGGCGTCGTGACCGTGCTCGCGCACGGCGACCATCCCGAGTGGTATGACCTGCCCGCCGACCCCCACGTCCCTCTGCTCGTCAAGTTCTGGAAATCCGTGCTGCGTCCTCTCGGCGTCGTCGCCGTCTTCGGGGCGGTCATCGGCGCCTTCGGGCATTACATGAACCTCGGCCGCAAGGGCGTCAAGGGCGCGGCCGCGCACGACGCGAACCTTCCCGACGAGATCAGCCGAAAGGAGGACTCCGAATGAGCGCCGCTCATCGTCCGATGGATCCCGCGGTCGTCGTTGCGCGCAAGAGGGAGGACGTCCTCGTCGGCGAGGAGATCGTCCGGCACAATCTCAACTCCCGGATCATCCACTGGGCTGTCGCGCTGACGTTCCTGATCTCCCTCTTTACGGGCATGCCGATCTGGTCGCGTCTCTTCGGATGGATGGCCCCCTTCTTTGGAGGCCTGTCGGTCTGCCGCGTCATCCACCCCTGGGCCGGCGTCGCTTTCTTCATCGCGTCGCTCTTCATGTTCTTCGACTGGATGGGCGACATGCGCATGACCAAACGCGAGAGGACAGGGTGGTGGGGCCCGCTGCTCATCCGGTACCTGCGCTGGGAGGTCGAGGACGTCGAGACCGGAAAGTACAACGGCGGACAGAAGTTCTTCTTCTGGACCGTGGGACTGGGCGCCCTGGGAGTCCTGCTCTCCGGGCTCATCATATGGTTCCCGCGGTCTTTCCCCCAGCTCCTCCGCGAGTTCTCCTATCTGATCCACGACATTACGTTCATCCTCTTCGCGGTCGCGATCGTCTGGCACATCTACCTGGGCACGTCGGCCGAGCCCGGCACCTTCCGGTCGATGACGCGGGGCACGGTGACGCCCAAGTGGGCGCGGCTGCACCACCCGAAGTGGTACCACGAAGTCACCGCGAAGAAGCACGATTCCCACCGCTAGCTGGTCGAAGCTCGTTTCGGAATTCGAGCGCCGGGCGGCGCGAGCGCAGTCGCTGGTTCGGGAGGCTCCGGCCGCGGAGGAGCCGCTCCTCTTCGCGGCGGGTCTCTACCGGGTCCAGGGATGGATGGCCGGCGCCTTCGAAGCCGGGCACGCCGAGGAGCCGCTCACGGGCCACCTCGACGAAGATGCCGGCCGCTTCGCCGATCAGGTCCCGTCGCTCCTGCGTTACGTGGCCGAGAGCGGACCGGAGATTCTCTCGGGGGAGGCCCGGGCGAGGCAGGGGGATCTGCCTTCGACTTCGCGGACCCGGCTGCTCGTCTATTGGGCGGGAGACCGGCCGTCGTCGGAGGACTACCTCTCCCGCGCGATCCTCCGCCCTTACGTGGAGTGCCTTCGCTCCGTCAACCTCGCGCCGGACCGCGTGCACCGCCGCGGCCAGTGTCCGTTCTGTGGAGGAGGGCCGTGGATCTGCGCGCGCCGGGAAGGCTCTCTGATGGAGGGCGCGCGGCGGATGCTCGGCTGCGCGCTCTGCGGCGGGGAATGGCTCTTCGGCCGGATCCTCTGCCCCTCCTGTTCCGAGGGAGATCCTCACAAGCTCCCCTCCTTCCAGAACGACAGGCACCCCGCGCTGCGAATCGAGGCGTGCGAGACCTGCCGCCGCTACGTCAAGTCGCTCGATCTTTCGGAAGACGCCCGCCCGATTCCCGAAGTCGACGATCTGGCTTCGATCGCGATGGATCTCTGGGCCGTCGAGCAGGGCTACACCCGGATCGAGCCGGGACTGGCGGGCATCTAAGAGAAAGTCCAGGTAAGAAAGTCAAAGGTCCGAGGTAGCGTGAAGACGTCGCTGGAAGGGCTGATGGCGGCGCAGGAGGCTCTGCGAAGCCGGTTCGAGGATTTCCGGCGAGCTCTTGACCGGCGCGACGAGGAGGCCTACAGGCTCGGCCTGACGGACTTTCATCTCTGCCTGCGCCGGTGGACCGAGGCGGAAGAGAAGGCCCTGCTGCCCGCGGTGCTGCGAGAGGGGATCGCCGGAAGGGACCCGCAACGGGAGCTTCGCCTCGAGTGGGTTCAGTTGCGGGAGCTGACGCGCTACCTGCTCTCCCAGGTCAACGATCGCGCGCCGATCGGAGACATCCTGGGCTTTGCCGAGAACCTGGAACGCCGCTTCGCGGCCCACCAGTCGGAGATGGAGAAGGTCTATTACCCCGCCGCGGCGCGAGTCCTCACCGGCGAAGAATGGAAGACCCTCGTTCGAGCCGCGCCGGGGGAATAGGAAGCCCGGCGGCTATCCCAGCTGGGGCAGCTCGAAGCTCTCCTCCTCCGGCTTCGGCCGGAGGGCCTCGTAGGCGCCCGCCAGCCGTTCCTGCCGCCAGCCCAGAAAGACCCCCTCGCCGCGATAGAACGTCTCGTGAGGCGATATCTCCACGCGCGTGATTCCTCCCGTGCCCTCGTCGCTCGCGACCGAGAGGTGCCAGGCCGACTGCAGCGCGGATTCCCCGCGAAGGCCGACCGGAAACCGCTCGAGCCCGAGCGCCCGCGGGTTCTTGAGCCCTGCCAGCGGCGAGTCTTTCGTCGGATCGGTTTCCATCGCGAGCTATCCGCCTCGCGTGTGCATTTCCAGATGCGGGTCGCCCTGCAGCGTCGCGAGCGGGACGAGCGCGGCGCGGTCTCGCAGGGCGAGCCTCTCCTCCGCCCCGCGATCCGCGCGCCCGAGCCACGTCGCTTCGATCAAGGCCCGAAGCTCCTGGCGCGAGGAGCCGGCCCGAAGAGGCTGCGCGAGGTTGATCCCCCTCCGGGCGTAGAGGCAGAGATACCAGAGGCCGTCGGCGGTAAGGCGGTTGCGGTCGCAGGAGCCGCAGAAGGGAGCCGTGGTCGAGGCGATGACGCCGAAGACCGCCCCGTCGGCGAGCTGGAATCGTTCGGCCGGCGCGGAAGTCTTTTCGGCCACCGGCCGGATCGGGCCGTAATGGCGCGCCAGGGTTCCAAGAATCTCCGCTCGCGAGACGACCTTGTCCCGCGACCAGTGTGTCGCTCCCCCGACGTCCATGTACTCGATGAAGCGCACCTCGGCGCCGGAGCGGCGGCCGAATTCCAGCAGCGGCACGAGTTCGTCGTCGTTGACTCCGCGGATGACGACCGAGTCGATCTTGACGGAAGAGAACCCCGCCCCGGATGCTTCCTCGATCCCCTTCAGGACGCGGGAGAGATTGTCGAATCGGGTCAGCGCGAGGAAGCGTTCGGGCCGCAGAGTGTCGAGACTGACCGTCACGCGGCGCAGCCCCGCCTCCCTCAGCGGCTTCGCGTTCTCCGCCAGGAGGACGCCGTTGGTGGTCATGGCGAAGTCCCGGATCGCGGGCTTGCCGGCGATCATCGCGACGAGCTTGCGCAGGTCGCGCCGGACCAGCGGCTCGCCTCCCGTCAGGCGGACGCGGTCCACGCCAAGGTCCGCGAAGACGTCCACGAGGACGCTGACCTCCTCGAAATCCAGGATGTCCTTTCGAGGCAGCCAGACGTAGTCCCTCTCCGGCATGCAGTACTGGCAGCGGAGATTGCACCTGTCCGTCACCGACAGCCGCAGGTTTCGAAGCGGCCTTCCAAATGTGTCCAGGACAGCCATTGGCGAATTCTACCAATCACCAGGCCTTGCGGCCGACCCGCAGGTCCAGATCCCATCCAAACGCCCGGGCTCGCCGGGGAGGCCCCCAGGCCGCCGCCAGCTCTTCGCGAATCAGCTCCAGAGGATCCCGGCCCAGGGCCGCCTCGTACCGCTGCGTGGCGGACCAGGTCCGCAGGTAACCGATCACGGAGGCAAGATCCCAGAATTTCTCCATTCGCAGGGGCGGCGGGTCAATCCGCTCGAAAGGAAATTCGAGCGCGCCGTATCCCTTCTCGACGAGCGCGCGCTCGCTCGGCCAGTAGGGGCCGACGATGTCCTTGTAGTAGCGGTGAACGGCCGCTTTCACCTCGGGAGTGGCGTGAAAGCCATGGTAGGACCAGACGGCGATGACTCCCCCGGGCACGAGGACCCGCCGCGCTTCCTCCCAGAAACGCGCCCGGTCGAACCAGTGAAGAGCCTGCGCGGCCGCCACGAGGGACACGGATTCGTCCGCCAGGGGCGACTCTTCCGCCGTCGCGGCGGCATAGTGCACCCGGTCGCGCGGCGTGGCGCTCGCGATCTGATGGATGCTGGCGTCGGTGGCCAGGACCGACTCGAAGGAGGCGGCCAGGCCCCGGGCGGCCTGGCCGTTCCCGGTGGCGCAGTCCCAGGCGACCGCGCGCCGCGGCGCGACCTCCGCCAGGAACTCGAAGAGCGCCTCGGGATAGTCCGGGCGGTACCGCGCGTAGTCCGTCGCGCGGCTCGAGAAGTGGTCCGCGAATGAGGTCACGGGGAAACGTTACACGCACGGGGCCGGGGCGGCGCAAAGCCCGCCCCGGCAGAGAATCGTGTCTATCCCACGCCCTCCCGGTCGAGGTCCTGGGTCTCCTCGCCGAACTGAGCCTCTTCGGTCGAGCCCTCCATGGCGGACGCGCTCGCCTCTCCGCGAGTGATGGTCTCGCGGACGAGATCGAAGTAGCCGGTGCCGACTTCGCGCTGGTGCCTGGTCGCGGTGTATCCCTGCGCCTCGGCCGCGAACTCGTTCCGCTGCAGCTCGGAATAGGCCAGCATGCCGCGCTCCCGGAAGTCCGCGGCCAGACGGAACATCCCGTAATTCAGCGCGTGGAAGCCAGCCAGCGTCACGAACTGGAACCGGTATCCCATCGAGGCGAGCTCGCGCTGGAACTTCGCGATCGTCGGCCGGTCCAGGTGCTTCTCCCAGTTGAAGGAGGGAGAGCAGTTGTACGCCAGCAACTTGCCGGGATACTCCGCGTGGACCCCCTCGGCGAAGCGGCGGGCCTCCTCCAGGTCCGGATGGGAGGTCTCGCACCAGATCAGGTCCGCGTACGGCGCGTAGGCCCTCGCGCGCGCGATCGCGGCGTCGAGGCCTCCGCGGAATCGGTGCCACCCCTCGCTCGTGCGCTCCCCCGTCAGGAAGGGACGGTCGCGCTCGTCGACATCGGAGGTAATGAGTTTGGCGCTGTCGGCGTCGGTGCGCGCGATCACGACCGTCGGGACGCCGAGAACATCGCAGGCCAGGCGCGCGGCGATGAGCGTGTCCACGAATTGACGCGTGGGGACGAGCACCTTGCCGCCCAGGTGGCCGCACTTCTTCTCCGAGGCGAGCTGGTCCTCGAAATGCACGCCGGCCGCTCCGGCCTCGATGAGCGACTTCGTCAGCTCGTAGGCGTGGAGCGCGCCGCCGAACCCGGCCTCGGCGTCCGCGACGATCGGAGCCATCCATTCGATCGAGTCGTCCCCCTCGGCGTGGTGGATCTGGTCCGCCCGCAGGAGCGTCTGATTGATCCGGCGCACGACCGCCGGGACGGAGTTGGAAGGGTAGAGGCTCTGATCGGGATACATCTGCCCCGCCAGGTTCGCGTCGGCGGCGACCTGCCAGCCGGAGAGGTAGATCGCCTTGAGCCCCGCCTTGACCTGCTGCATCGCCTGGTTGCCCGTCAGCGCTCCCAGCGCCGCGACGTAGTCCTCGGTCTCCAGGAGTCCCCGGAGCCGCTCGGCCCCCCGCTCGGCCAGCGAGTGCCGAATGGGAAAGCTGTTTCGCAGCCTCAGGACGTCCTCCGGCGAATAGGGACGCCGGATTCCGTTCGCGCGCGCCTCCTTCTCCCAGACCGCCGCCAGTCTCTGCCCCTCGCCCGAATGCCGTTGACCTCTCATCGCCGCCGCCTCCTTTCCGCGGTCCACCGCGTCCCGCATGGGGCGCATTCTGTTGCGAGCGAAATAGTCATTGCAAGCGAAAATTCGCTAAATCGGACATGCTAATATTTCGCGATCAGCGAAATGAAGCCCGCGACCGAAACGCCTCCTCCCCCTCTTCTGGACAGCGAGCACCTGCGCTTCGTCCTGGGCCTGAAGTTGCGCAGCCTGCGGCAGGAACAGGGGAAGCCCCTGAAGGCGGTCGCGGCCCGGTCGGGGCTCTCGGTCTCCTATCTCTCGGAGATCGAGAAGGGGAAGAAGTACCCGAAGCCGGGGAAGCTGATCGATCTCGCGAAGGCCCTCGACGTCCCCTTCGATTCCCTCGTCTCGCTCCAGGTCAACGAGGACCTGAACCCCGTCAAGGCGGTCTTCTCGTCGGGGCTCCTGCGGGAGTTCCCGTTCGACCTCTTCGGAATCCAGCCCGAAGACCTCTTCGACCTCGTCACCCAGGACCCGGCGAAGGCGGGAGCGCTCCTGCGGACGTTCCTGGAGGTCGGCCGCCTCTACGACGTGCACTCGGAGCATTTCCTGCTGGCGGCGCTGCGCTCCTACCAGCAGATGCACGCCAATTACTTCGAAGACCTCGAAGAGGCCGCCGCCGACTACCGGCGGGCCCGGGGCTGGTTCGGCCGAAGGCCTCCGGCGTTCTCGCGCCTGCGCGCCATCCTGGAGCGGGAGCACGGCTACCTCGTGGACGAGGACACCCTTCCGGCCCACCCGCAGTTGAAGAGCTTCCGTTCCGTCTTCCGCGACGGCCGGCGCCCGACTCTTCTGATCAACGGACGGCTGATGCCCTCGCAGAAGGGATTCGTTCTGGCGCGGGAGATCGGCTACCGCGTGCTGGGCTTGAAGGAGCGGGCCTTGACCTCGACCTGGATCAAGGTCGAGTCCTTCGAGCAGGTGCTCAACAACTTCAAGGCCTCCTACTTCGCCGGAGCGCTCCTCATGGACCGGGACGCGCTGCGCGAGGATCTGCGCCGGTTCTTCGCCCGGCCCAGGTGGGACGGCAAGGCCCTGCTCGACGGGATGCGGCGCTACGATGCGACGCCCGAGACGTTCTATTACCGCCTGACGCAACTGATCCCACGGTTCTTCGGCCTGCGCGAGATCTTCTTCATGAGGTTCAGCCACGCGGCCCGCAGCGGGAGTTTCGATCTGACCAAGGTCTTCAATCTGTCGCGCGTACCCGTGCCGCATGGGGTCGGGGCCGGCGAGACGTACTGCCGCCGCTGGCCCGGCCTGAAGCTGCTCAACGAAATGAAACGGGCCGGCAAGGCACGCGCCGCGCGGCCCGTCGTCACCGCCCAGAGGTCTCATTTTCTGGACGATGACGCGGAGTTCTTCGTGATCGCGATGGCGCGGCCCCTCGCCCTGAGCGACCGGGCCAACTCCAGCGTCTCGCTCGGATTCCTCCTGGACGACACTTTCCGGGAACGAGTCCGTTTCTGGAACGACCCCGCGGTCCCCCGTGTCGAAGTGAACCTGACCTGCGAGCGGTGCCGCCTCACGCCCCGGGAGTGCCGCGAGCGCGCGGCCCCGCCCATCCTCCACGAGAAACAGGAGCAACAGAACGGCAAGGAAGAGGCTCTCGTCCGGCTCCTGAAAGACCTCGGTTAAGCGGATTCGGGAGTCCGCGCGGCCGGGCGCGGCTTCTCATCTCCCGGCTTATACTTTCGAAGTGGCCCTCGATCCCGGAATGCCGTTTCCTGCCATCACGCTCCGGGACGGGAAGGGACAAATCGCCGAGCTTCCTCCGGGCCAAGTCCTCTACGGATTCTTCAAGACGAGCTGCCCGACGTGCGAGCTGGCCTGGCCGTACCTCGATCGTATTCGGAGGATCGGCGAGGGAGGAAGACTGTCGATCCGGGCGGTCTCGCAGGACGAGCCGGCCGCGACCCGCCGTTTCTACGAGGACCTCAACGTCGAGATTCCGACTCTCTACGACGCGGAGCCGTGGCCGGCTTCTGAAACTCTCGGTTTGGAGAGCGTTCCCACGTTTCTGATGGTCGGGGCCGACAGGGTCCTGCTCGACTCGGTGATTGGATTCCAGCGCGAGAAAATGGAGGAGTTCGCCGGTCTCGCGGCCCGCCTGGCCGCCCGCCCGCCCGCGGCGCTCTTTTCGCCGGACGAGAATGTTCCGGCGTGGAAGCCCGGTTGAACATCCCGCAACGCGGGCAGTTAGCCGCGGATTCGGTGGTAGGTTGTAGAGGATCGGGGGCAGGGATCGAAACGGGAAACCTTGCACGGATGAACAGACCTTCGACAGTCGGGGAGCTGAAGGAGAGCGGATATCGGACGCGGAGCGTCAAGGAGGAGCTGCGCGCGAACCTCAGGAGGGCGCTCGCCGCCGGCGAGAACCCCTTCGAGGGAATCCACGGGTACGAGAGGACCGTGCTTCCCTCCCTTCACAACGCGATCCTCTCCCGGCACGACTTCCTGCTGCTGGGCCTGCGGGGACAGGCCAAGACGAGGCTGCTGCGCATGCTCGTCAATCTCCTGGACCCCGAGATCCCGGCCATCGCCGGCAGCGAGTTGAACGAGGATCCCCTCGAACCGATCACCAAGTACGGCCGCCGGATCCTGGCCGAGAGGGGGGACGAGACCCCGCTCGACTGGATCCCCCGCTCCGAACGCTACCGGGAGAAGCTCGCCACGCCCGACGTGACGATCGCGGACCTGATCGGCGACGTGGACCCGATCAAGGCCGCCACCGAGCGCCGCTCCTATTCCGACGAGGAGGTCATCCACTTCGGAATCGTGCCGCGCACCAACCGCGGCATCTTCGCCATCAACGAGCTGCCGGACCTGCAGCCGCGGATCCAGGTGGGCTTGCTCAACATCCTGGAGGAGCGGGACCTGCAGATCCGCGGGTTTCCGATCCGAATCCCGCTCGACATCCTTCTCGTCTTCTCCGCCAACCCGGAGGACTACACCAACCGCGGGAACATCATCACGCCCCTGAAGGACCGGATCTCCTCGCAGATCGTGACGCACTACCCCGATAACGTGAAGACCGCCGCGAAGATCACGGCGCAGGAGGCGTGGCTCAACCGGGGGCAGGAACCGCGCGTGGAGATCCCCGACTTCTTCCGCGAGCTGGTCGAGGAGATCACGTTCGCGGCGCGTTCGAGCGAGTTCGTGGACCAGTCCTCGGGAGTCTCGGCGCGCATGCCCATCTCGGCGGTCGAGATCCTCGTCTCCAACCTCGAGAGGCGCGGCCTGAAGCACGGCGAGAAACGGGTCGCGCCCCGTCTCTGCGACCTGCCGGCCACGCTCCCGGCGATTACCGGCAAGGTCGAGATGGTCTACGAGGGGGAACAGCAGGGGGCCGAAGTCGTCGCCAAGCGCCTGATCGGGACGGCCGTCAAGAAGCTCTTCGACGCCCGCTTCCCAGCGCCTGACTCGGGGCGCCCGACCCAGCGGCGACGCGAGGAGCCGGAGGACGCTTCGGACGAATCCCCGCCCGCCCGGCGCGGCCGCGCCAACCCCCCGCCCGAGAAGATCCACCCTCTGTACGAGCCGATCGTCGAGTGGTTCGCGGCCGGCAACAAGATCACCCTCTCTGACGACACCCCCTTTCCCGAACACCTGGCGGCCCTCGAAGCGGTGCCCGGATTGCGCAAGGCGGTCGAGGAACACTTCTCTCCGGCGACTCCCGAGGAGCGCGCCGTCGGCATGGAGCTCGTCCTCGAGGGGCTCACGCAGCACCTGAAGATCGCGCGCGAGGACCTGGACTCCAAGGTCTCCTACACCGAGATGCTGAAGTTCAACCTTGTCCGCTCGCGGACGTAGCTGTCAGCTATCAGCTGTCAGCTATCAGCCGAGCGCCAACAGCTTGCAAGACTTCCGAAACCTCAAGGTTTGGAAGAAAGCCCACGACTTGACTCTGCGGGTGTATTCCGTGACCCAAATGTTTCCCAAGGAGGAGACGTATGGGCTTCGAAGTCAACTTCGCTCCTCGTCGTCTTCCATCGGAACGAACATCGCCGAAGGCTGTGGTCGCAATGGAGATGCCGAATTTCGTCGCTTTCTTCATTTTTCAATGGGCTCGGCGAGCGAACTCGAGTATCAACTGCTGCTTGCTCGGGACCTGAAACTGATCAGCAATGTCGAGTACGATTCTCTTGAAGGAAGCACGGTAGAAGTGAAAAGAATGATCGCATCCCTTTTAGGAAAGCTGAGAGCTGAAAGCTGATAGCTGACAGCTCTTTCCGTGAGCGAGTCCGGGCGAGCGAGCCGCTTCTCGGTTGCTTCCTCACCTGGCCCACCGCCGGCGTCGCGGAACTTCTCGCTCTGGCGGACTTCGATTTCCTGGTCATCGACGCGGAGCACGGGTTCTTCTCGATCGAATCCATCGAGGCGATGGTCGTCGCCGCCGATGGCGCGGAATTGCCGGCAATCGTGCGCGTGCCGTCGTGCACGGCAGCCGAGGTTGGCAGAAGCCTCGACGCCGGCGCATCCGGACTGCTCTTCCCTCGTGGAGACGGCTGCGCCACGGTGCGCGGCGCGATCGAAAGCGCGAAGTACCCGCCGGCCGGCAAACGGGGACTTGCCGGTGTGCGAGCGAATCGCTATGGGGCGATTCCCCTGGACCGTTTCGTGAAGGAAGCCAATGAACAGACGACCATCGTCGTTCAGATCGAAACGGCCGGCGCGCTGGCGGAACTCGAGGCCATCTCGAAGGAGCCCGGCCTCGATGTCCTCTACGTGGGGCCAAACGATCTGACGCAGGCCCTCGGCGTCCCCGGACAGTACAGCGACCCGCGCTACCGGGAGGCTCTCGCGAAAATCGCCGGACGGGCGAAGGCCTCCGGGAAGACCGCCGGAATCATGCTCGGCCGGGCCGACCAGATCCCGGCTCTCCGGGAGCTCGGCTATTCCTTCTTCACGACCAGCGACCGGACCCTGGTCCTCGAGTCCGCGCGCGCCTGGCGGCAGGCGCTGACGCGCGGGGCGTAGAATTCGATCGCGGAGTGTGGGACTTGAGATCAACGTTGCGTGAGCCCGCGGCCGGCCTGGGCGCCGTAGGGGCGGCCCTCGCGGCCGCCCGCCTCTCGTCGGAGCTCTCATGAGATACCGCTACTCCGATTACCCGGTGGATCTGCTCCGGGCGCTCCTGACCTATCAGGAGCTGGTCAAGCTCTTCCTGCAGCTGGTTCTCCAGACCGGTGGGGACGTCGAGGAGGCGCTCCAGTGGATGAAGTACCTCCAGGAGCGCGGGATCATCGATCCCTCGATCGACCTGGCGGAATTCGCGAAGGCTCTCCAGAAGAACGAGATCGTCGAGGACCGCAACGGGCAGCTCGCGCTGTCGGCGGCGGGCGAGCGGCAGATCCGCCGCTCCGCCCTGGAAGAGATCTTTTCGTCACTGTCCAAGTCGGGGGCCGGCTATCACTCGATTCCCCGCGCCGGATCGGGCGGAGAGCTTCTGCCGGAGACTCGCCCGTACGAGTTCGGCGACAACCCGACCGCGATCGACGGCGTGCGCACGATCGGCAACGCCGTGCGGCGCGACGTCGAGACCATCTCTCTCCAGCCCGAGGACTTCGAGGTCCACGAGGAGGAGCACCTGACCTCCTGCGCCACCGTGCTCACGATCGACATCTCTCACTCGATGATCCTCTACGGCGAGGACCGCTTCACTCCGGCCAAGAAGGTGGCGCTGGCCCTGGTCGAGCTCATTCAGTCCAAGTACCCCAAGGACTCCATCGACGTCCTCCTCTTCGGCGACGACGCCAGGCGCGTTCCCGTCTCCGAGATCTCCAAGACCCAGGTCGGGCCGTTTCACACAAACACCCGGGCCGGCCTGGCTCTCGCGCGGAAAATCCTGCAGCACAAGAAGAACCCCAACAAGCAGGTCTTCCTGATCACCGACGGCAAGCCCTCCGCGATCTGGGAGCGGGGAAGGCTCTACAAGAACCCCTTCGGCCTGGACCTGAAGATCGTCAACCGGACGCTCGAGGAGGCGGACGCCTGCCGGCGCGACGGGATTACGATCACGACCTTCATGATCGCGACCGACAGTTACCTGGTGGACTTCGTGGACAAGCTGACCAAGATCAACCGGGGACGCGCGTACTACGCCTCCCCCTACAACCTCGCGGAGTTCCTCTTCACCGACTACATCCGCAACCGGAAGAGGTTCCTCCATTGACGCTTCTGCTCTGGGGACTCATCGCCGCGATCGCCGCGCTCGTCGGGCTCATCCTGGTGCCGCGCGCCCTGCTCAAGAACGCCCAGGACCGGCTGGCGCAGGCGGCCATCCTGCGCGAAGGGGACAACTTCAAGCTCCTGACGAAGGCCGACCTCGTCACGGGCCGGTACCGCCGGGTGCCCGGCGTACTGGGGCTGACATCCGACGCGCTCCGGTTCTCGGGCCTCTTCGGCGAATCGGTCAGCGTGCCGACTCCGCAGATTCACAAGATCGCGACCGGGCGCCGGCTCGCGTCGGGGCGCAAGCTCTTGCGCCTGGAGGTGCTGCGCGTCACCCGCTCGGGCGGCGAGGAGGTCGAGTTTATTCTTTCGCCCTTGACCGCGTTCGCCTGGAGGAGTCACCTCGGGGTCTGGGCCATCGAGGAGCGCCGGGCCGAGATGGACCTCGCGTCCCCGAGGAGCTGACGGCGGAGATCACTTCTTCGAGCCTTCGAAGGCGATCTGCGCGCGCCACCCGAGAGCCGCGGGACACCGCTTCGACGCGACGAGTTTCGCCGGGCGGAAAGACCGCCTGCGAGAGGAGGAAGGCGGTCGCGCCCGCGAACAGGACCGCGAGAAGCCAGGGGCCCATCGAGAGACCCGAGCAAGGCGCGGGTCCAGGACCTGCGGAGGCTCCTCCGGGTGAACGATCGGCGGGCGCGGTTCTGAATCGGCACCCGCCGGAATCCACTCGACCGATTCGATCGGAGTCAGTGTTCCGTCTACACGGACTCGAAATTCGAACGAGTCAGGCCAGAAACGCGATCACGCGCCCGGCCAGGGATTCCGGCAGGGATTGGAGTGCCCGGCGGATCTCTTCGACGCGGTAGCGCTGGGAGAAGTGGGTCAGGACGATAGAGTCGTTGCGGAATTCGGAGGCGCGCTCGACGAAATCCTCCAGGTGGAGGTGGGCGTAGACCCGGGCCCGCTCGCGGTCTTCCGGGAGCACGAAGGAGCACTCGATCAGGAGGACGCGGGCAAGGAACAGCTCGGGGGCGGCGTCGAAAATCGCTGGCGCGCAGTCGCCCGGATAGGCGAGGAGCGCCGTCTCCTCCCGGCGCGTGACCTCGACCCCCTGCGCGCGCAGGGCCGCGATCTTCTCCCCCGGCAGGCCCAGGAACTCTTCCCGCAGCTTGTGCTTGACCTCGCTGAAGAGGTAGCCGACCGCCGGGACCCGGTGCCGGCCGGGCAGGACCTTCAGCTCCAGGTCGTTGCGAAGCACCACGGAGCTTCCGGGCCGGACGGGAGTGACGTGGAGGCCATAGTCCACGTTCTCCAGACGCTGCGAGAACGCCAGCCACGCTTCCAGATCGGGGACCGCCTCTTCGGGAGCGAAGATGCGCGCCGGCGGCATCCCGTCCAGCCGGCGGCGGGAGGCGTGATGCGCGAGGCCCGCGGCGTGGTCGAGGTGGCCGTGGGTCAGGCAGACGGTCGAGTAGGAGACCGTGTCCTCGGGCGCGCGGCCAAATTCCAGGAGCGTCCGGAATCCCGGGAGCTTGTAGAAGGACTCTCGACCGGCGATCGAGACGCCCTCGATTGCGATGCCGGATGCGTTGACGCGCACCCGCCCGCGGCCTTCGAGATAGTCGCCCGTCATTTGCCGCAGATTACTGCAGGCGCGGCCGACCCTGTGTCATTCTGAGGTCGCCGACGCGCCAGAGCCTCCGCCGAAGCGGCTACGGCTCTCCAGCGAAGGCGGAAAGCCGCTATGGCGACGGCGCGAGCGAAGCAACGAAGAATCTGCTCCTCGTTATCGAGAGGGCAGGTCCTTCGCTTCGCTCAGGATGACACGAGGGCGAGTGGTGCGCGTTGACCTCTTCGACTATTTCCTTCCCGCGGATCGGATCGCGCAGGCGCCTCGGCCTCGCGGCACGAGCCGGCTCCTGGTTCTCGACAGGACCACGGGAGCCGTCACTCATCGGAGGTTCCCTGAGTTGCCCGAGCTGCTTCGCGAGGGAGATGTCCTCGTCCGCAACGATGTGCGCGTCCGTCTGGCCAGGCTCTACGGGCGGGACGGCGAAGGAAGGCTCGTCGAGGTTTTTCTGCTGCGGCCGGTGGGAGGAAACGCCCGCCGCTGGGAGGCGCTCTCGAAACCGGGACGGCGCGCGAAGAAGGGAAGGACCATCCGGTTCCCCGAAGGTCTGGCCGCGCTCGTGGAGGATGTCCGTGCCGATGGCCGGCGCGAGATCGTCTTCGACAGGGAGATCGACGAACCGCTTCTCGACAGGATCGGCAGCGTCCCCCTGCCCCCCTACATCCGGCGTGAGCCGGGCGCTCCCGACAGTCCGGAGGACCGCGAGGCCTATCAGACCGTCTTCGCCCGCGAGCCCCTGGCGGTCGCAGCGCCGACTGCGGGCCTGCACTTCACCCGAGAGGTCCTTGAAAGGATCCGGGATCGCGGCGTCGCCATCGCGGACCTGACCCTTTCCATTGGCGCCGGGACGTTCAAGCCCGTCACGAGCAACGACACGGCATCTCATCTCTTCGATCCGGAGGATGTCGTCATCCCCCATGCCACGCTGGCGGAAATCGACCGCGCCCGGCAGCAAGGGCGCCGCGTCCTTGCGGTCGGGACGACGGTCGTGCGCGCGCTCGAGGCAGCGGCCCGCCTTCCGGGCGGCCTCCCTTCGGGCAGAGACGTCACTTTCTCCGCGGATGTTTTCATCACGCCCGGCTTCGAGTTCCGCGTGGTGGACACCCTGCTGACGAACTTCCATCTGCCCCGCTCGACCCTGCTGATCCTGGTCTCCGCCTTCGCCGGACGCGAAAGAGTCCTCGCCGCCTATCAGGAGGCGATCTGTGAGGGCTATCTCTTCTACTCTTACGGCGACGCGATGTTCATCACGTAGACAGCAAATCCAGCATCCGCCGCAGGGCGGCGGTGTGGGCGGTCGTCGTGCCGCAGCAGCCGCCGACGATGTGAGCGCCGGCCGCGAGCCAGCCGCGGGCAAGAAGGGCGTACTCCCCGGGCGAGACGTCCTGGGGGAAGACCGTCCGGTCTTCGCCGGTGGGAGGACCGAGATTCCCGTAGGCGGCGAGCGGCACGCCGGACGCGGCGGCCGCGAGGAGGGAGAGGTCGGCCCCGAGCCGGCGGGCCGGCACGCAGTTGATCGAGAGGGCCTCGAGCCTCAGGGACGCCAGCGACCGAACGGCCTCGCCGATGGGCTCTCCCGAGAGAAGACGCCCCTCTCCGTCGGTGATCATCGAGGCGACGACGGGAAGGCCCGTGGCCTTGGCCCAGCGCGTCGCCGCCGCCATCTCTCGGACCGTGTTCTGGGTCTCGACGAGGATGCCGTCCACTCCCGCGGAGGCAAGCGACTCGGCTTGCATCGCGTGTTCGCGCTCGAGAGCCTCCCCTTCCGGCGCGAGATCCGGCCTGTAGCAATCCTCCAGAGGCGAAAGGGCCCCGACAACAAAAGCCGGGCGGCCGGCGCCGCGGGCCGCCTCGCGGGCGAGGGCGACCGCCGTGCGCGTCAGCTCCGCCGAGCGCGCTTCCAGCCCCTCCCGGGCAAGCGTGCGGCGGTGCGTCCGGAACGTGTTCGCCGTCAGGATCTCCGCGCCAGCGGCGGCCTCGGCCTGATGGATCGCCAGAACGAGCTCCGGGCTCTCCAGCAACGGCCAGGCGCTCCAGAGCGGCAGGCGCGTGCGTGCTCCGTGCCGCTCGAGCTGGGTCCCCATCGCCGCGTCGAGGAGAATCGGAGGGCCCTCCCGAATGCGGGCCCGAAGCTCCTCTCCGAGCGGGGATGACCGTCCGGTTACCATAAAAAATAAGGCCAGAGCGAACTCTGGCCTGAAACAAATCTGATAATTGCGGCGATTACCTTAATAGGCTTCCAGGTACTTGTCCACCTCCCAGGGTTGGACCTTCGAGATGTACTCCGCCCATTCGCCCCGCTTGGCTTCCAGGAAGTGCCCCAGGATGTGCTCGCCCAGCGCCTCGGTGACGACCTTGTCTTTCTCCAGGTTGTCGAGAGCCTCGGAGAGGTTCGCGGGAAGCTGGTCGATCCTCAGCCGGCGTTTCTCGCGCTCGCTCATCTTAAAGACGTTGCGGTCCACCGGCTCGCCCGGATCCATCTTGTTCTTCACTCCGTCCAGCCCCGAGGCGAGCATCACCCCGAAGGCGAGATAGGGATTGCACGAGGGATCGGGCATCCGCACCTCGATACGCGTTCCCATGCCGCGCCGCGCGGGCACGCGCACCAGGGGCGAGCGGTTGCGCATGGACCACGCCACGTTGACCGGCGCCTCGTAGCCCGGCACGAGCCGCTTGTAGGAGTTCACCAGGGGGTTCGTGACCGCGACGAAGGCCCTGGCGTGGCGCAGGATCCCGGCCGTGTAGTGAAGAGCGGTCCTGGACAACTGGTACTTGGCCTTGGAGTCGTAGAAGACGTTGTTCCCCTTGGTGTCCAGGAACGACTGGTGCGTGTGCATCCCCGAGCCGTTGATGCCGAAGATCGGCTTGGGCATGAAGGTGGCGTGCAGGCCGTGGTCCATGGCCACCTTCTTGACGATGAACCGGAACGTCGAGACCCGGTCGGCGGTCGTCACGGCGTCGGCGTACTTGAAGTCGATCTCGTGCTGGCCGGGCGCGACCTCGTGGTGGGCCGCCTCGACCTCGAAGCCCATCTGCTCGAGGGCGAGGACGATGTCGCGGCGCGCCTCCTCTCCCCGGTCCACGGGAGTCAGGTCGAAATAGGCGCCCTGGTCGTGCGTGTCCACGATCGGATCGCCGCCGGCGTCCCGCCGGAAGAGGAAGAACTCGGCCTCGGGCCCCGTCACCAGGACGTACCCGAGGGCCGAAGCCTTGTCCATCTGCTTCTTGAGCATCATGCGCGGGCAGCCCGCAAAGGGAGTGGCGTCGGGGTTATAGACGTCGCAGATCAGGCGTCCGACCTTTTCGCCGCCGTTGTGGGCCCACGGATAGATGGCGAAGGAACTCAAGTCCGGCACCAGGTTCATGTCGGATTCCTCGATGCGGGTAAACCCCTCGATCGAGGAGCCGTCGAACTGGATCTCGCCGTCCAGTGCCTTCTCGAACTGAGAGCGCGGAATCTCGACGTTCTTGATGACACCCAGGATGTCGGTGAACTGAAGCCTCATGAACCGGACGTTTTCCGAGACGCACACCTTCAGGATCTCCGGCTTGGACAGGCCGGGGCCCGAGGCGTCGAACTTGAGAACCTTCGCCTTCGCCATTCTGCTCTCCTTTTTTTGCAAATTCGGCAGGATTCTAATGCCGTTCCGCAAAGATTCAACGCCTTTTTTGGAGAAAAGGAAGAAAATTCTGCAAAGGTGCACAGTTTTGTGTGCAAACCGCCGGCAGAGCGCCGGCCGGAAAGCCGCCCGAACGAATAATGTAATTTATTCTTGTCCGAGGGGGGAGCCATGAGCTCGGTCGAACTTCTTTCGCCGCGAACCGTCAGGGCCAGATCCATCTTCAAAGACCTGTCCGGCGAGCGCCTGCGCGAACTGGCCCGTTCCGGCGAGAGGACCACCGAGTACGGCTCGCCCGTCTACTCGACCCGGATCAAGAACCGTTCGGCCAGGAACACCTACATCGTCTCGGACGGCGTCGAGGTCGGAGTGATGCAGCAGCCCATGGATCCGGGAACCGCGCAGGAGACGATCCGCCGCGTCCAGAACACGCTCCACGCCATGGACCTGATCCAGGTGGACCGACGCATCGGCGACACCCCCGAGTGCACGCTGCGGTGCCGCCTCTTCGTTCCGCGCGACTACGCCCGCATCGCCTTCATGTGGCACAACATGCTCTTTCCCTCGGATTCCACTTTCGAGCCGGACTTCGTCTCCGTGTACGTTCCCGACTGGCCGGAGCGGCTCATCTTCTGCGACATCAAGCAGGGCTACACCTACATCCTCGGGACCGACTACCCGGGAGAAGCCAAGAAGTCGATGCTGCGCCAGGCCATGTTCTGGGCAAAGAGCCGCGGCGGCCTGGGCTTGCACGCGGGCTCGAAGATCCTGCGCGTCGCGGGGCCCGACGGGGAGCTTCGGGACGTGGGGTTTTTGCTCTTCGGCCTCTCCGGGACCGGCAAGACAACGCTGACGCTCCACGACCACGGGCTCAAAGAGCCGGAGAAGGCGATCATCAAGCAGGACGACGTGGTGCTCCTGACCGCGGACGGGAGCGCGTTCGGCACGGAAGACGGTTTCTACATCAAGACGGAGGGCCTCGAGCCCTCCCAGACCGTTCTCTGGGGCGCTGCGACCCATCCGACCGCGGCCTACGAGAACATCAAGATGGACGAACGGGGAAAGGTGGACTTCCTGGACACGTCCATCACGTCCAACGGCCGCGGCGTCGTCCTGCGCCGCTTCATCAAGGGGAGCGGCGGCGGCATCGATCTCCCGAAGGCCAACAAGATCGTCTTCATCACGCGCCGTAACGACGTGGTGCCCGTCTGCGCCCGCCTGACCGCGGAGCAGGCGGCCGCCTATTTCATGCTCGGGGAATCCATCGAGACCTCGGCGGGCGATCCCACCCGCGCGGGTCAGGCCAAGAGGGAGGTCGGGACGAATCCCTTCATCGTGGGCCCCGAGTCGGAGGAGGGCAACCGCCTGCTCGAGATCCTGCGGCGGAACCCGGACATGCAGGCCTACATCCTGAATACCGGCTCCATCGGGGCGAGCGAGGGTTTCCCCGGCGAGAAGGTCACGATCAAGGCCTCGACCGAGATCATGAAGCAGATCGCCCGGGAAGCGATCGCCTGGCAACGCGACCCCGACTGGCGTTACGAAGTGCCGGTGGACGTCCCCGGGCTGGATCTGGCCAGATACACGCCGGCGAGCTACTACTCGCCGGAAAAATACGCCGAGCTCGTCGGGAAACTGCGGCAGGAGCGCAGAGACTGGCTGTCGCAATTCCCCGGCCTCGATCCCGTGATCCCACGCGCCATCGAAGGCGAGTAGTGTGTCCGAGTAATCTGAGCGGGGGACCTCGGTCGCCCGAGCGCGTGGACGACGAGATCCGCCCTCGTCTGGCGCGCAGCGAGAAGATCATGGGTTTCGGGCACCGCGTCTACACGACCGAGGACCCGAGGGCCACGCATCTGCGGGCAATGTCCCGGGCCGTGGCCGAGTCCTCCGGAAAGACGCGCCTGTACGATATGTCCCGCCGCATCGAGAAGATCGTCAAAGAGGAAAGGAATCTGAACGCCAACGTGGACTTCTACTGGGCGTCGCTCTACTCGATGCTGGAGCTCCCTCCCGACCTCTTCACGCCGATCTTCGCGGTCTCGAGGATCTGCGGGTGGACCGCCCACGGCCTCGAGCAGTACGCCGAAAACCGGCTGATCCGCCCCCGCGCCAGATACACCGGCCCGGCTTACCCGCAGCCCTACGTTCCGCTGAAAGACAGGTGACCGCACCGTTGGCAACCCGGCAGGGCGTGATCGCCGCGGGGCTCGGCCGGAACGCTCCGCGATGACGCTCTCTCCCGGAACTCTCGTCGGCCGCTATGAGCTGCTGCAGCTCGTGCGCAGCGGGCGTCTCTCCGAGGTCTATCGCGCGCGCGACACGACCATCCGGCGACTGGTCGCCGTCAAGATGCTCTCCTCCTCGCTCGCGGCCGAGCCGGGCTGGCTCAACCGCTTCGAGCTGGAGGCGCGGGCCGCGGGGAGACTCGATCATCCCAACATCCTTTCGATTCACGATGTCGGCGTTCACGAGGGGCGCCCCTATCTCGTGTCGGAATGGCTCGAGGGCCAGACCCTGCGGGACTGGCTGGCGGCCGTCCGGCCCTCCTGGCGAGACGCCGCGGCGCACGCCGTCGCGATCGCCGGCGGGATCGCCGCGGCGCACGGGAGAGGAATCGTGCATCGGGATCTCAAGCCCGAGAACGTCTTTCGGACCGAAGACGGCCGGATCAAGATCCTCGACTTCGGACTCGCCAGGGCGCTTCCCGTCCCCGTGAGCAGTCCCGCCGACGCGGAGTCTCCAACGATCGCCACGGTGACGGAACCGGGAGTCATCCTCGGGACCGTGGGATACATGTCCCCCGAACAGGTGCGCGGCCGGCCGGCCGACGCACGATCCGACATCTTCAGCCTGGGCGCGGTCCTCTATGAGATGGTCGCGGGCCGGCCCGCCTTCCAGGGGGGCTCGTCCATCGAGACGATGATCGCGATCCTTCAGGAGGATCCTCCTCCCATTCCGGCTCCGAGGTGTCCGGCCCGGCTGGAGCGGATCATCCGCCGGTGCCTGGAGAAGGGCCCGGAGGAGCGTTTTCAATCCGCGCGCGACCTCATGTATGCCCTGGAAGATCTCCTGGCGGCCGCTGCGGAGGAAAAGAATCTTCGGGACGCCCGCGAGCCTCCGTCCAGACGGACTCAGACCGGAGGCGTGGAAAAGCGCGGCACGATCGCGCCCGAGGACGACTCGGGTTTCAGCCTGATCCTCCGGAATCGCGAGGTTCCCTTGCGGAAAGGAGAGACTCTGCTTGGACGCGGCCGGGGCGTCACGATACGCCTTCAGCAGAAAGGCGTCTCGCGCCGCCATGCCCGCATCTGGATTCGAGACGGTGAGGCCACGATCGAGGATCTCGGGAGCAAGAACGGCACCTATCTGCGCGGCGAGCGGATCGCGTCGCCCGCGCGAGCCGTGGACGGCGACGAGATCCGACTGGGCTCCGTCGCCGCGACCCTCCGGATGACGCCGGCAACCGGGAGCACCGCAACCGAAAGCCCTCCCAGCCGAGGCCAGGCTAGACGCGAAGGTCCTCTCCGATGAGCGGCTGCGGGCGAGCATCCGCCGACCGGAGGTAGGCGTTGGGGTCGTGGTCGAGGGCGCCGACCGGGAGCCACTCCCAGAGCGGTCCCAGGTCTCTGCGAACCCGCTCGACGTAGAACGCGGGCAGCTCGGCGTTCTCCCGGTCGAAGTAGCGCCGGATCTGCGGGTCCGTATCCAGGCGCCGCCGCAGCTCCGCGTAGAACCTCAACCTCCCGAAGCCCTCCGAGGACACCGCTCGGACCATGTTCATCCAGCGAGGAAGCGCCGTCCCGGCCGAGCGGAATCGGTTCGCGATGGCGCGCCAGGAGAACGTGTACCGGGTCAGATCGATGACCCTGTCATAGAAGTCGCGCCACGAATAGTTCTTCGGTTTGACGTTCATGGCGTGGTTGTTATCCAGGAAGTGAAACGGGAACGGGAGAACGCGGTCCGCGCGCTGGTATTCGAGGTTCGACGGAGCCGCCCTCCCGAACGACGAGAGGAGCGAGTAGCCCGGAAAGGCCCCGGGGCTCGAGTCCACGAAGCGTTTGGTCAGCTCGAAGGGCTCTTCCCCGGCGTCCGAGTCGAGCCCGAGGACGAAGTTTGTCTGAACGTAGGGGACATACCTCTGGATGAGATTGACGTGCTCGGAGACGTCGCGGACCTTGTCCATCCCCGTGTGTCGGCCGGTCTTCGACTTGTTGCCGAGCTCGTACCACGATTCGACGCCGGGCAGAAGCGCCTTGAACCCGCTTCTCTCCAGCCGCTTCAGATGCGCCTCCGACAGGAGAGACAGGCTGCTCTCCGCGGCGAACTCGATCCGTCCGGGCGGGACCGCCGCGTCGATCGCGTCCAGGATGCCGTCGAACCGCACCCCGAAATTCGGGTCGTGCCAGGAGACGCGCGGCCGCCGCACGGTTCGCAGCAGAAAGCGCAGATCCTCCGTCAGAGACCCGAATTCGAAAGGCTGATACGGGACGACCGAATCGATGCAGAAGCTGCAGGTATAGGGACACCCCAAGCTCCCGAGCATCGGCACGATCTTCAGGACCGGAGCCTTCCGGAGAGTGGGCTCGATAAACTTCCAGCGCTCGCGCACTCCGGGAAGCGCGGCGGGCTGGCGGGGCGCGGCGAGAGACAAGCCGGCCGGCCGGTGCGGCGAACAGTCCCGCAGCACGTCGCGAATCAAGGCCTGGTCGGTGAAGCCGAGGACGTAATCGAAGTACTTGGCGGCGTCCTCCGGATAGCAGCGGGCGTGCGGACCTCCCAGCACGGTGACGGCGCCCCTCGATCGGAAGAGGCCGGAGAGCGCGTAGGCGAGGAACGCGGCCTCCGTGAACGCGCCGATGAAAACGAGATCCACGCGGTCCGGGAGCTCCTCGACCAGATCCTCGAAGCCCGTGTAACAGACGAACGTGACCTCGTGCCCCTGCGCTTCGCACCAGGCCGCCACGGCCTGAGGCATGATGCTGGCAAGGTTCGCGTTCATGACCCGGGCGTACAGAGCGCGCGTCGGCCCCTTGGTCACCAGATCGATGACGCCGATCGCGAGCTTACGCAGGGGAGCACCCGCCGGCGGCTCGCAGTCGGTTCCTCATGGGCGCGGCCCGATCAAGGGAGTCCAGGAAGTTCTCCAGGATCATTCGAATCATGGCTCCTCGAACCTCCCGGGCGCAAGCATCTCGGCGAAGCCGGACGGGTTCCGGATTCCCTGACTCCGCATCCACCCTTCTGCGGAGTTTACAAGCGTCCACCCCTTGTCGCCGCCCACGATCGAGCCCAGCCGGCAACGGGCAACCGCGGCATAGAGAGCCATGTCCGCGAAGAAAAAGTGGCTCGCCGCGAAGCCGAGCCGGCGGGCTGCCTCCGCCCGATCTCCCCGAATCGACGCGATCCCGGCGCGAGCGAGAGTGGCAAGGGCATCGGCCCAGTGGACGTGTTCGCGTTCGAGTCGGCGAACGTGGGACTCGGCCCGGGAAAGCGACGACTCGCGCGTCGAGGGATCGCCCCGGGCGGCCATGGCGATCTCGCCGCGGGCACGGAGGTGAAGCCACTCGACCCGCAGATGGTGCACGCGCATCAGGCGGGAGTGACGCAGCGCCTCGTCTCGCTCCCGGAGGAGCCGCAGGGCGACGTGCGGTTCGCGCATGTAAAGAGCGACGTCCGCTTCCGCGACGAGCGCGTAGTAGTGCTGCATGTAGAACGCGCGCCGCGACCAGCGCGCGACCGCGTCCTGCGTCTCCGACCACGCCTTCCGCGGCTCGTCGGAAGCGAGCCAGGCGATGTAGCCGTGACGGGAACGCAGGCTCGTCTCCGCGAAGAGATCATCGCGCTCTCGGGCCTCCCGCAGAAGTGTCGGGAGGCGGGAGGAGAGCTCGGCGATCTCTCCCAGATAGAAGAGAGCGCGCAGGGAGAAGATGTGAAACGTGTCCACTTCCCAGGCGACTCCCGTGCAGCGCTCCCGGAGGATGGCTTCCCCCTTCTGCGCCAGCTCCCAGGCCGTCTTCCAACGCCCCTCGGCGAAGGCCGCGATTCCGACCGCGAGCTGCGCCACTCCGATCGCCTGCGGATGGCCGACGCGCGCGGCCAGCCGGGTCGCCGTCTCGAGCAGCTCCGAGGTGCGCCGAGCGTCGGGAGGGCCTCCGGTGGCGGAGTACCCGGCTTCATTCGAGACCGCCCGCGCGATCCGGTAGGGCTCGCCGGCCTTCAGAGCCAGCAACAGATGGCGCGCCTGGTAATCGCGGCCCCGGAGGGTGTCGATCATGCTCAGGCCCGACGACAGCGACCAGCAGGTGTCGATGCGGATCAGCGTCTCCGTGTCGATCTGCGCCGCGTCGCGTTCGCGGAATTTCAGGCCGCGCAGGCGTATCCGGAGCCTGTGGAAGAGGAAGGAGAGGAGCGAGGCCGCCGTGCTCTCGAGGTAACGGAACCCGACCTCCCGCAGCACATTGCGCAGCACCGGCAGGCTCTGGTCAATGTGACCGCTCAAGAGAAGCTGCTCGGCGGCGCGGCGCTGGAGCTCGAGAGCCTCGGCCCTTCGCGCTCCCCGCGCGGCGGCCAGATAGGACCCGGCGGCTTCCGCCCCGCGGCCCGCGTTGGCCAGGGCGTCTCCGAGACTGGCCTGCAGCGCTCGCCGCGCCTCCGGCTCGGCCCTCTCGGAGAGCTCGAGGGCGAGAAGGTAGAGCCTCGCCGCCCGATCGAACGCCAGGGCTTCGGAGGCCCGCCGGGCCGCCGCGGCCGCGTACTCGGCGGCGCGGTCGAGGTCCCGGGCCCCTTTCCAGTGCATGGCGAGCCACTCGGGGTCCGCCTGACCCGACGCCTCCAGGGCGAGAGCGAGCCGGCGATGGTGCGCCGCCAGATCCTCGGAGGAGAGGCCGGCCACGACGGCTTCTCGGATGCGATCGTGGTAGGTCTCGATCTCCTCGCGGGTCTCCGTCTCGCGCGTCCGGATCAATCGCCCGATTCGCAGCGCTTCGACGACGTTCTCGCGCGGATCGGGCTCCGCGGCGTCCCTGGCCACGGCGAAACCGACCGGCCGGCCCGCGACGGCCACGATCTCGAGAAACCGCCTCTCGGCGGGCGAGAGCCGCCGGACCCTGGAGCGAATCACGTTGTCCAGCCGGATCACCGCCTCCAAGTCGCCGCCGGAAGCGGCGATCATGCGCTCCCCATCCCCGCGTACAGAGCGCGCCAGCTCGGAGAGGAAGAACGGATTCCCCGACGACTCCCGGGCAACGGTGTCGGCTAGAGCCGCCGGTTGCCCGGGCGAATCGGCCAGGAGGACTCGCGCCAGATCCAGCGCTTCCACCGGGTCGAGCCGATCGACTTCGATCTCCCGCCAGCGCTCGGCCCCGAACCTCTCCGGCAGGAGCTTGCGCAGCAGGGGGCTCGTGCTCGCCTCTTCGCTGCGGTAGGCGACGATCAGCAGAAGCGGAGGGGCTTCCGGAGGACGCATCAACTCCTCGAGCATTGCCGCGCTGTC
Organism: uncultured Acidobacteriota bacterium; assembly: GCA_963837495.1. Lineage (GTDB taxonomy): Bacteria > Acidobacteriota > Thermoanaerobaculia > UBA5066 > Gp7-AA6 > JAWOLE01. Next base: position 1,181,929 of record CAWINF010000003.1, read on the forward strand.
CAGATCTCCCCATTGCAGATCGTCGATGAACAGGACGAGGGAGCTTTCCTCCGCGAGCCTCGCCGCGAGCTCCCGAAAAGCGCCGAAGGCGCGGCGGCGCAACTCGTGGACGTCGCGGATTTCGAGCACGCGTCGCCGCGCCCCGGCCACGGCCTCGACCCGCCGAAGAACGGGAAACAGCCTCGCCAGAGCCAGAACGTCTCTCGGCATGAGCGCCTCGGCGTTTGAAGGCGGAAGGCGCTTCAGGTGGCTGCTCAGGACGTCCATCAGGCTGTCGAGCGCCTTGTAAGGGACGGACTCTCTTTCGAAGCAGCGGCCTGCCAGGATCACGACCTCCCGGCTCTCGCGGAGAGAGTCGAGAAAACGGCGGACGAGCGCCGTCTTGCCCATCCCCGATCCGCCGTGGAGGGCGACGGTCACGGAGAGTCCCTGTTCCGTCTCGCGAAACGCCTCCAGCAGCTGCGCCAGCTGGAGCTGCCGCCCGACGAAAGGCGCGCGCGCGTCAGCCCGGGTCGAGGAAGCGTCCGGCAGCGGAAGCTGTCCGCCGAGCCTTCGGAGGATCTCCGCTCCGTCCGGCCGCAGCCTGGGATCCCGGTGCAGCAGCTCCCGGCACAAGAGATCGAGGTCCTCGGGAACTCCGGAGACCAGTTCGCGCGGGGGCGGAGGCTCCCGGAGCTGTTTTTCGAACAGGATCTCGGGTCCCTTGCCGGCGAACGGACTCCGCCCGGTCAGGGCCTCGTACAACATCACTCCGAAGCTGTACCAGTCGCTGGCCTCCGAGACGGGGAGGCCGGCGCCCTGCTCCGGCGACATATAGACGGGGGTGCCGGCCATCGCCATGCTCTGGTCGCTGTCGGCCAGACCGAGCTCGGTCACGAGACCAAAATCGAGCAGCACGACGCGCCCGGCGCGGGTCACCAGGACGTTGGAGGACTTGATGTCGCGATGGAGCTTTCCGGCCGCGTGCAGGGCCCGGATGCCGGCGGCGGCCTGGCGCAGGGCCGAGCGAAGACGCTCGACATGGAACCGGACCGGCCGATCGCCCTGCTCCGCGGACGAAGGCCGTGGCTGCGAGCGGGCGAGGGCCGGCGATTCGCAGGTCTGAGTCTCCTGAACTGAATCGACCTGGTCCAGCGGGCCTTCCGGATATTGCCCCGAGGTTTCCGGGGCGTCCCGGACGTAGTCGTGGAAGCTCTTCCCGTCCACCATCTCCATCGTGAAGAACCACTGCCGGCCGTCGGAGAGCAGCTCATAGAGAGCCGCCAGGTTGGGATGCGCGATGTCCGTGAGAGAACGGAACTCCTGCTTGAGCCGGTAGATGTTCTCCTCCCCCGCCCGCCGCAGCGTCTTCAACGCGACGACGCTCGACCGCTCGCGGTCGAAGGCCTCGTACACGACCCCGAAAGCTCCGGCGCCCAGCCGGCGCCGCAGCTGGAACCGCGCCGTCCCGGCGAACGGCTCCTCCCCGGACTCCGCCATTTCCCTGCCTTCTTGTCCCACCGCGGTCGAGAGGCCGCCTTCGGTTCCTGGTAAACCTATTCTACTCACGGCGAAAGACGCACGGCGGCCGGCTGGACTCGGCCTCGATCTCTCGCTTCCGCTACTCGCCGAGGTAGGCCTCCTTGACCCGGGGGTTGGCGGCGACCTCGGCGGAGGGGCCTTCCAGGGCGACGGTCCCGGTCTCCAGGACGTAGGCGCGGTTGGAGTGCTTCAGCGCCGCGTTGGCGTTCTGCTCCACCAGCAGGACGGGAGTGCCCTGCCGGTGGATCTCCTCGATCGCCTCGAAGATCGCGTGGACGAGGATGGGCGCGAGGCCCAGGGAAGGCTCGTCCAGGAGCAGGACCCGAGGCCGGGACATCAGAGCTCGGCTGATCGCGAGCATCTGCTGCTCCCCGCCGGAAAGAGTCCCGCCGGTCTGGTTCTCCCGCTCCCTCAATCTCGGGAAGATCCCGTACACCTTCTCGAAGTCCTGCTCCCCGGGGCGATCCCGGCGCGCGTAGGCTCCCATCTCCAGGTTCTCGCGGACTGTCAGGTTGGCGAAGATCGCGCGCCCCTCCGGCACGAGGATCAGGCCCTCGCGCACGAGCCGGAAGGTCGGCCGGGTCCGGGTCGGCTCCCCGCGGAAACGGACCTCGCCGCGCCGGGGCGGCACGAGCCCCATGATCGCCCGCAGCGTCGTGGACTTGCCCGCGCCGTTGGCGCCGATCAGCGTCACGATCTCTCCGGCCCGGAGCGAGAGCGAGACGCCCTTCAACGCCTCGATGGCGCCGTAGGAGACCCGCAGATCGCGGACCTCCAGGATCGGCTCGCCGTCGCCCCGCGCCGCGCTCACGCGCCTCCCAGATAGGCTTCGATGACCTTCGGGTTCGTCTGGATCTCGGCCGGCTTCCCCACCGCGATCGTCGCGCCGTAGTCGAGCGCATGGACGGTCTCGCAGATTCCCATCACGACTTTCATGTTGTGCTCGACCAGGAGGATCGCCATACCGAAGCGATCGCGCACCCAGCGGATCAGGTCCATGAGCTCTTGCGCTTCGTGAGGGTTCATCCCGGCGGCGGGCTCGTCGAGGAGAAGCAGCCGCGGAGAGGTCGCCATCGCCCGCGCGATCTCCAGCCGCCGCTGGCTGCCGTAAGGGAGGTTCCTGGCCTTCTCGTCCGCCGCCGCCTCCAGGTGGAAGATCTTGAGCAGCTCGCGGCTCTCCCTGTCCACGCGTTCCTCCTCCGACGAGTGCTTGGGCGCCCGAAGGACCGCGGCCGCGAGGCCCGCCTCCTGCCGGCAATGGAAGGCGACCTTGACGTTTTCGAGCACCGTCATGTCTCCGAAGAGCCGGATGTTCTGGAACGTGCGGGCGATCCCCCGGCGGGTGATCCGGCCGGTGCGCTCGCCGCCGATGTCCGCCCCGTCGAACCGGATCGTGCCCGAGGTGGGCCGGTAGACGCCGGTGATGACGTTGAAGACCGTGGTCTTCCCGGCGCCGTTGGGGCCGATCAGTCCGTAAAGGCGGCCGGGATCGAGCGCCAGGTGAAGATCGTTGACGGCCAGGAGGCCGCCGAACCGCATCGTGACGCCGGAGAGCTCCAGGAGGGCCATCGCGATCCGGCTCCGGGTCAGCTCCGCAGCGGGGCGGACGGCGTCGTGGGCAGCCGCCGCCGCCGCGTCAGAAACGAAGCGAACTCGCGGTGGCCCAGGATCCCCTGCGGCCTCACGATCATGATGATGACGAGCATCAGCGAGAAGAGGACCATCCGGTACTGCGCGAACTCCCGGAACCCTTCGGTCAGCGAGATGTAGAGGACGGCGCCCACGACCGAGCCGGTGATCGAGCCCAGGCCCCCGATGACGATCATGATGATGATCTCGATCGACTTCAGGAACGTAAAGGAGTTCGTGTGGAGGTACATCAGGTAGTGGCCGAAGAGGCCGCCTCCGATACCCGCCATGGCGGAGGAGACGACGAAGGAGATGACCTTGCTGCGGGTCGTGTCCACTCCCATCGCCTCCGCGGCGATCTCGTCCTCGCGGATCGCGATGAGCGTCCGCCCGAAGGAGGAGTGGACGATCCGATAGACGACCAGGATCGTCAGGGCGGCGAAGAGATAGATCCAGAAGAAGCTGGCGATCTTGGGGATCCCGGAGAAGCCGCGCGCGCCTCCCACGGCGTCGATGTTGAGGATGAAGACGCGGATGATCTCGCCGAAGCCGAGCGTCACGATCGCGAGGTAGTCCCCGCGCAGGCGCAGCGACGGAACCCCCACGATGAACCCGGCGACCGCCGCGAGCAGAGCCCCCGCGGCCAGCGCGGCGAGCAGGAGGGCACCGTCCGCCGCCGCGGAAGGGAGGAACGAGAGGGCGGAGCGCACGCGATCGCCGAAGTTCACCGTCACGTAAGCCGAGGCGTATGCCCCGATCGCCATGAAGCCGGCGTGGCCGATGGAGAACTGTCCCGTGAACCCGTTGATCAGGTTCAGGCTCACGGCGAGGATGATGTTGATGCCCGCCAGGCAGACGACCTGGAGAATATAGGGGGACATCGCGAGATTCGAGCCCAACGCCCCGGTGAACAGGGCGTTGGCGCCGAAGAGCGCCGCGACGACGGCGGCCGCCAGGAGAAACCCCTTCACACCTTCTCCTTCTGGACGCGCCCCAGGATCCCCTGCGGCCTCAGAAGCAGGACGAGGATCAGGATCCCGAAGGCGATGGCGTCGCGGTAGGTCGAGGAGAGGTAGCCGACGACCATCACCTCGGAGATCCCGATGAGCAGGCCACCCAGGACGGCTCCCGGGACGTTGCCGATTCCCCCGAGGACCGCGGCCACGAAGGCCTTCAGCCCGTAGAGGATCCCCATCAGCGGATCGATCTTCGGGATCTGCATGCCGATGAGCACCCCGCCGGCCGCGGCCAGGGCCGAGCCGAGCGCGAACGTCACCGCGATGATCCAGTCCGTCGAGATCCCCATGAGCTTGGCGGTGTCGAGGCTGAAGGAGACCGCCCGCATCGCCTTGCCCGTCCGCGTCTTCATGATGAAGAACTGGAGCAGGACCATCAGCAGGAAGGAGACGCCGATGACGGTGATCTGCTCGCTCGTCAGTCTCACGCCCGCCACGAGAAAATCGAAGTGCGGCGCGAGCGAGGGAAAGAACTTGGGGTCCGGGCCGAAGACGAGCTGGCCGCCGTTCTCCAGGAAGAGCGACACGCCGATCGCCGTGATGAGGAGCGTCAGGCGAGAGGCCCGCCGCACCGGCCGGTAGGCGAGCCTCTCGATGACGAGGCCCAGGACCGCGCAGGCGACCATGGCGCCCAGCATCACGACGAAGGCGGAGACGAACGACGGCTGCCGGCCCGCCATCTTCCGCGAGAGGTAGTAGCCGACGTAGGCCCCGACCATGTACACGTCGCCGTGCGCGAAGTTGATCAGGCGCAGCACGCCGTACACCATCGTGTAGCCGAGGGCGATCAGGGCGTAGATCGAGCCGAGCGAGAGGCCGTTGACGATCTGCTGAAGGAACGTGCTCATGAAGGAAGCTGTCAGCTTCAGCCGTCAGCTCTCAGCTCCGGGGGATGAGAGAAAGCCCGCCACGCGTCGGCATCAGCGGCTGAAAGCTGATAGCTGACAGCTGACAGCTCTCTCTACGGGTTCACCGTCTCGACGTAGACGAACTTGCCGTTCTCGACCTTCAAGACCACGGCGGGCTTGATCGCGTTCCTGTCCTTGTTGATGGTGATCTTTCCGGTCACGCCCGAGAAATCCTTCGTGGCGGCCAGGGCGTCGCGAACCTTGGGTCCGTCCGTCGAGCCCGCCCGCGACATGGCGTCGGCCAGGATCTTGGCCGCGTCGTAACCCAGGGCGGCCAGGGCGTCGGGGACCTCCTTGAAGCGCGCCTTGTAGTCCCCGACGAACTTCTGCACGAGCGGCGAAGGATCGTCCACCGAATAGTGGTTGGACAGGTAGCAGCCGTTCAGGGCCTCTCCCCCGATCTCCCAGAGCTTGGGCGAGTCCCAGCCGTCCCCGCCCAGCAGGGGGACCGTCGAGGGAATGCCGAGCTCGCGGGCCTGCCGGGCGATCGTGCCGACCTCCGTGTAGTAGCCGGGGACGTAGATCGCGTCGGGATTGATCGCCTTGATCTGGGTCAACTGGGCGCGAAAATCCGAGTCCCCCTGGCTGTAGGACTGCTCGGAGACGATCTGGCCGCCGAGCTGCTTGAACTGTTCGCGGAAGAACGTCTGCAGCCCGACGGAGTAGTCGCTGCGCACGTCCACGAGGATGGCGACCTTCTTCGCCTTGAGCGTGTTCGCCGCGAACTTGGCCATGACGGCGCCCTGAAACGGATCGATGAAGCAGACCCGGAAGATGTAGTCGCCGACCTGGGTGACGCGCGGATTCGTCGAGGAGGGAGAGACCATCGGGATGTGGTTGGCCTGGCAGATGGGGGCCGCCGCGAGGGAGTGGGAGGAGGCAACCTGACCCAGGATCGCGACGACGTGGTTCTGATTGATGAGCTTGGTGACGACCGTCCCGGCCTCTTCGGGCTTGGACTGGTCGTCCTCGACGAGGAGCTTGAACTTCTTGCCGAGGACGCCGCCCGCGCTGTTGATCTCGTCGAAGGCCATCGTCGAGCCGTTCTTCGTCGAGATCCCGAAGGTCGCGATGCCGCCCGTCAGCGACCCGTACTCTCCGACGAGGATCTCGTCGGTCGATCGGCCCTTTCCGCAAGAGAGAGCCGGCAGGATCAGGCTCGCCGCTGCGACCCGCCAGAGTGAGCGCCAACGCATTGTGATGCCTCCTCGCGTGCTGTCCCGAGAACGGGGTATTCTTTCGCAGAGCCCGAAGCAAAGTCAAAACATCAATTCTCCCAATGATTTCGGATACAATAGAGACTGCCGCGCCGCTCCAGAGGGAGACGAGCGATTAGCGAAACGACTTCAGCAATTCAGACCCCAGACTCCAGAATCGAGACAGCTCCGGACACACCGCCGCGCATCCGCCCGCGCAGCGAGCACCCCATTTCCCGCCGCCAGATCGACCCGGACGCACTGAAGGTGCTCTACCGGATCTCCGGCGCCGGCTACAAGGCGTATCTGGTCGGGGGGAGCGTCCGGGACCTGCTCCTGTCGCGCCGGCCCAAGGACTTCGACGTCGGGACCGACGCGCACCCGCAGGCGCTGCGGCGTCTCTTCCGCAACTGCCGCCTGATCGGGCGGCGCTTCCGTCTGGCCCACATCCTGTTCGCCGAGGGGAAGGTCATCGAGGTGGCGACTTTCCGCCGCAGGCCGGAGCCCCTGGATCCCAGCGCTCCGGAGCTCCTGATGACTTCCGACAACGTGTTCGGCACCGCTCGCGAGGACGCGCTGCGGCGGGACTTCACGATCAACGGCCTCTTCTACAACATCGCCGACTTTTCCGTGATCGACTACGTGGGCGGCCTGGAAGACCTCGAGGCGGGTCTCGTCCGCACGATCGGCGACCCGGACATCCGCTTCCGCGAGGACCCGGTGCGCATGATGCGGGCGGTGGAATTCGCGAGCCGCCTGGGTTTCGCGATCACGCCGGATGCCTACGAAGCGATCCTGGAGCACCGCAAGGAGATCGCCAAGTCGGCGCCGCCCCGAGTCACGGAGGAGATCTCGCAGTCCCTGAAGGGGGGCCATGCTCTCACGACCTTCCTGCTGTTGCGCGAAGTCGGGATCCTGGACATTCTCCTGCCGGAGCTGGCTCGGGTCCTCCGGGAAACCGATCCCGAGCATCTCCACGGAACCGGCCATCTCTTCTGGTCGCTGCTCGACGTTCTGGACGCCGAGCGCCGGCGCGGCCGGTTCTACGAGGACGCGGTTCTCTTTGCCCTGTTCTTCCTGCCGATCGTGCGGGCCCGCGTCCGAGAGGCCGCTCCGGACGGCGACCCCTCCCCGGCTCTCCTTTCGACCCTGCTCGAAGACCTCGTCACGCCCATCGCGATCCGCATGGCTCTGCCGCACGCCGTGTCGCACCGCATCAAGCAGGCGCTCGCGATCGTCGGAAAGCTCTCCCACCGGCCCGATTCCCGTCTGGCCAGTCCCCGCCTGGCGTTCCGGGAGGCGTTCCCGGCCGCTCTGGAGCTCTTCGACCTGCGCGCGATGGCGACCGGACGGGGCGAAGAGCTCGTGCGCGAGTGGCGCGCCCTGGCAGCGCGCGTCGAGAAGACCCGCCTGGCCTTCGCCGCGGCCGGCGGCGAGACGCCGGGACCCGCCGCCGCCCGGCGCCGCCGCCGCAGGCGCGGAGGCCGGCGGCGCGGAGCCGTGTAGTCCTTCGCTTTCTGACCGAACCTTTTTGGCTAGAGTGCGTTTTGAGTGATTGAAGACATGAACGGCACCGATGAAAAAGCCCTCGTCGAGCGGTGCCGCCGGGGGGAAGACGAGGCCTGGAGAGAGCTGGTGGACCGTTTCGGCCAGAAGATCTACTCGGTGGCCTACCACTTCACCTTGAAGCGCGAGGACGCCGAAGAGCTTTCTCAGGAGATCTTTCTGAAAATCTTCGAGAACCTCCACCGCTATGACGGCGGCTTCCCCCTCGTAGCCTGGATCGTCTCGCTCTCCCGAAACCTCTGCATCGACCGTTACCGCCGGCGCAAACGCGAGAATTCCTTCCGCTTCGTCTCCGACGACGCGGTCGCGCCTCTGCTCCGGTCGCAGGACAACCCGGCGGCGGAGGCCCTGAAAAAAGAGCGGGCGAAGCTGCTGTTCTCGGCGCTGGCCGAGATTCCCGAAGACCTCGCTGAGATCCTGGTCCTGCGAGACCTGGACGGCCTGGCCTACGAGGAGATCGGAAAGGCCCTGGCGCTTCCGGACGGAACGGTCAAGTCGCGCCTCTTCCGGGCCCGCACGGAGGTCGCCAGGAGAATCCGGGAACGCCATGACAACCGCCCCGGCGGAACCTTCGCGTCGCTCGCGCTCGCGGCGGGAGCCTTCGTATGAGTTGCGGGGAGCTGGAGCGGCTCTTCGTCGCGGGCGATTCCGCGGACGAAATTTCCGCGCACCGCGCCGCCTGCGGGACCTGCGCGCGTCTGGGCAACGACCTCGACCGGGTCGAGGCCTCCGTGTCGGATCTGCGCCCCCCGGCCTTGAGCCCGGCGCTCCGCGAAGCCCTGCTTTCGGTGACCGCTCGAACGGTCTCCTGCGAAGGAGCCGACCGGCTGATCGCGGCCTCTCTGGAGGGCCCGTTGCCGGCCGCCGACGCCGCTCGTCTCGAATCTCATTGCTCGCGCTGCGAAGCGTGCGCCGAGACCTCGAAGACTCTCGCCGGCCTGAGCGACCTGACCCGGCCCGAGCCGGCCCCGTGGCTCGCCAGCCGCATCGCCGCGAACCGGCCCCGCCGGCGGCCCCGCGGATGGCGTGTGGTGCTGAGCCCGAAGGGTGTGATCGCCCTGGCCTATGCCGCGGCGGTCGTCGTGATGCTGGCGGGCTTCAATCCGGCGGATCTGGCGCGCAAGGCGGGGATCGGCCGGATCGAGGAGACCGCCCGGGCTTCGGTCCAGGTTGCCGGCAACTCGCTCGCGGACCGCCTGGGCGCCGCCGAAGAGGATGTCCTGCGCACGCTCGCGGCGTGGAAAGGGCGTGTGACGGGCTACGGCCGAGCCGCGATCTCGACCGCCATCTCCCTCGTCATGAAATCGGAAAAGGAGCGTCCGCCCAGCCGCCCGCGCAGCGGCGAGGACAAGGGCGTTCTGCAGAAGGACGAAGTCGAAGCACCCACATGGCGGGCATGAGCGCCGCCTCAGAGGAGCAAGAAAGCATGGAACCGAACATCCCCGAGAACCCGCCGCCCCCGCAGTCGCCACCGCCGCCCCCGCCGCCGCCGGTCACGCCGGTTACGCCCGTGACGCCGGTCATCGTGGAGAGGAAATCTCCGGGTCTCGCCGGCTTCCTGTCGTGCTTTCCCGGTCTGGGGCACCTCTATCTGGGCCTCTACCAGCGCGCGTTCGCGTTCGCCGGCGCGTTCGTGATTCTGATCGGCCTGACGAGCCATGGCCGCGGCGCCCCCTTTCTCGGGCCACTGATCGCGTTCGTCTGGTTCTTCGGAATCATCGACGCGGTCCGCCAGGCCAAGGCGATCAATCGAGGTTACGTGACCGAGAGCGGCTTTGCGCCGGACGCCCGGCTCCGCAAGGCTTCGGAAGGAACCGGCTCGTTGACGTGGGGCGTGATTCTCGTCGGCCTGGGAGCGCTCTGGCTCGTGGACCGCTACGTGGACATCGACTGGTCGTTCATGGAGGACTGGGGAGGACCGGCGGCGCTCATCCTGCTCGGCCTCGTCCTCGTCATCTCCCACGTGCGGCGCAAACGGACCGAGCATGAGGCCGGCGTGGGACTGCCCCCGCGGAGCTCCTGACACCTACCGCCGTTTAAAGTACTTCTCCAGGTCTTCCTCGGTCATCGAGAGGACGACCGGCCGGCCGTGGGGACACGTAAACCGGTCGGCGGTCTTGACCCAGTCTGCCAGCAGGTGCCGGATCTCCTCCGGCGCCAGGTGGTAGCGGATCGTCACCGCGCAACGGCAGGCGAGGCTGGCCGCCAGCCGGTCGCGCCTCGGCACGGCGTCTCCCCCGCCCGGCTCGGCGAGTGAGGCCAGCGCCTCGTGCAGCATGTCGCCGGGATCGCGACTCGTGGTCTCCGCCGGAAGCGCCGCGATCGCGTAGGAGCTTCCCGACATCGGTTCGATCTCGAATCCAGCGGCGGCGAGGTCCTCGAAGGCCGCCGCCAGTGTCTCCGCCTCTTCCGGAGAGGCCTCGAAGAGCGCGCGCATCAGGAGCCTCTGCGAGAGAACTCGCCCGGAAGCGATCCGATCCCGGATTCGCTCGTAGAGGATTCTCTCGTGGGCCGCGTGCTGGTCGATGACGAGCAGACCCTCGGGCCCCGAGGCCAGGATGTAGGACTCCCGGTGCTGCCCGATCGCCACGATCTCGGGAGGCTTCTGCACGGGCGCCGCGGGAGGACTCTGGCGGGCAGGCGGTGGCGGGACCGCGGCGGGAGGCGCGGTATGCGGCGCGGGGGCCTCGCCGTAGGAATCCCCCCCCTCGGCGACGGAGGGAGGAGGTCCCGCGCTCGCGACGGGTCGCAACCGGCGCTCCTCCTTGCCCGAGATCAGGGCCGAGGAGAGCGCGTGGTAGACGAGGCGGTAGGCCGTCCCCGAGTCGGTGAACCGAACCTGGGTCTTCGCCGGCGAAACATTGACGTCCACGACTCCGTTCCCGGCGGTCAGGAAGAGGAAGACAGCCGGATGGCGATCGGTTCGGATGGCGTCGCGCGAGGCCTGCCCGACGGCGCGCGTCAGCGCGCGGTCCTCGATCGGACGGCCGTTGACGAAAAGGTACTGGAACCGCCGGCTGGCGAAGGTGATCGAGCCGCCGGTCGCGTATCCCGTCAGCCGCAAGCCTCCCGAGCGCGCCTCGAACTCCTCGAGCTCTCCCAGCGTCTCGCGGCCGAAGACCTGCAGGATGCGCGCCGCGCGGTCCACGGCGGAGGGGGCGTCCAGGGTCTCCCGCCCGTTGGACCTCAAGGAAAAAGCCACGGAAGGATTGGCCAGAGCGGCGCGCATGACGGCCGAGGCGGCGGCCCGCCCCTCGGCCTCGGGCTTTCCGAGGAACTTGCGGCGCGCGGGAGTGTGGGCGAAGAGTCCCTCGACGAGCACGTCGGTTCCCCGCGGACGGCCGGCCGGCTCCTCGGAGGCGGGGGCGCCGTACTCGATCGAGAGCCGGAAGGCTTCGGGAGAGGAACCGTCGCTCGTCGTGAGCGTGAGCCTGGAGACGGAAGCGATCGAGGGGAGCGCCTCGCCGCGGAACCCGTAGCTGCGAATCTCCGACAGGTCCTCGTCGGAGGAGATCTTGGACGTCGCGTGGCGCTCGAGTGAGAGCCGGGCGTCCTCCGGCGACATCCCGCAGCCGTCGTCGCGCACCAGGATCCGCTCGATGCCTCCGTCCACGAGATCCACCTCGATGCGCGAGGCCCCGGCGTCCAGCGCGTTCTCGATCAACTCCTTGACGACCGAGGCCGGCCGCTCCACGACCTCGCCCGCGGCGATCCGGTCGATGACCTGCTCGGAAAGCCGATGAATCTTCGCCATTCGGAGTCCTTGGTCCTTAGTCCCTGGTCCCTAGTCTAAGACCACACACCAAACACCAAGGACTAAGGACTAAGGACTAAGGACTAAGGCCTTTCGTAGACCGCCCGCCCGCCGACGACGGTCATGACGACAGTGATCTTCTCGATTCGTTCCGGTTCGATTGAGAGCGGGTCGGCAGACAGGATCACAAAGTCCGCGAGCCTCCCCGGCGCGAGGGTCCCTTTCTCGTTCTCCTCGAAGGCGGCGTAGGCCGCCGACGTGGTGTAGGCGCGCAGCGCTTCCTCGGCCGTGATCTTCTGCTCCGGAAACCAGCCCGCCGGATTCTTCCCGTCAATCGTGCGGCGCGTCACGGCCGCGGAGATGCCTTCCAGAGGCGAGAGCGGCGCCACGTCCCAGTCCGACCCGAACGCCAGGACGGCCTTCGCGTCGAGGAGAGATCGAAAGGCGCAGGTGGCCTTGCAGCGCTCGCGGCCGATACGCGTCAGGGCCCAGCGGCCGTCGTCCACGGCGTGGTACGGCTGCATGGAGGCGATCACGCCGAGCCTGGCGAAACGCGGGATGTCCGAGGCGCGCAGGTGCTGCGCGTGCTCGATGCGAAAGCGCCGGTCCCTCACGCCGTTCCTCGCCGCGGTCCGTTCGAAGAGGTCCAGGATCTCCGCGTTGGCGCGGTCTCCGATCGCGTGGATCTCGACCTGCAGCCCGGCCGCGTCCGCGGCGGCGATGCGCTCCTCCATCCTCGCGAGCGGGATCGCCTCGGCAGCGAAGACGCCGCGGTTGCCCGGATCGTCGTCGTAGGGATCGAAGAAGAGCGCCGTGCCGGAGCCGAGCGAGCCATCGGCGAAGCCCTTGACCCCTCCGACGCGCAGCCAGTCGTCCTTCTTCATCCTGTCGCGCTCGCCGCGCGCCTTCTCCCACTCCGAGAGCGACGGCCTGTAATTGACGCGGACGCTCATCTCGCCGCGCCGCCGCAGAGTCTCCCAGGCTTCGAGATCCCGCGGATTGCCCGGCAGATCCTGCACCGACGTCACGCCGTTCTTCGCGGCGTGCCTCATGGCCGCGCGGAGCGCCTCAGTCAGTTCCTCGAGCGTCCGCGCCGGCCGCGCCGCCCACACCGCGTCCATGGCGGAGTCCTTCAGGACTCCCGTCGGCTCTCCCGAGGCGTCGCGCACGATGACGCCTCCCGGCGGATCCGGCGTATCGCGCGTGATCTTCGCGAGCTTCAACGCGAGACTGTTGCAGACGGCCATGTGGCCGTCCTGCCGCGCGATGCAGGTCGGGCGATCCCCCGTCGCGGGATCAAGCAAAGCCCGCGTCGGGAGGCGCGGAACGGCCCACTGTTGATGGTCCCAGGCGCCGTCGGTGATCCACTGGCCGGCCGGGCGGGTCTTCGCGAACCGGGCAAGTTTCTCGGTGAAACCGTTCTCGTCCTTCGTGTGCCGCAGATCCACCGCCAGGAGATTGAAGCCGCCCATGGACATGTGAGTGTGCGAGTCGATGAACCCCGGCACGACTCTGCGGCCGCGTCCTTCGAGGACTCGAGTCGCCGGTCCGGCAAGCGCCTCGATCTCGCGGTTGCTTCCGACGGCGATGATCCGACCGGCGCGCGCGGCCAGCGCCTCCGCCTGCGGGCGGGCGGCGTCTCCTGTCCAGATTCGGGCGGAGGAGAGAATGAGATCCGCGGGAACGGCGGTTCGAACGGCCATGGCGCAGAGGACCAGGAGGAAGATCCCGGTCATGCCGTCGAGGAGATACCGCCTTCTTTTCCGGCGAGCGCCGCCCTCGCGGCGGCCAGGCGCGCGATCGGCACGCGGAACGGCGAGCAGGAGACGTAGTCGAGGCCGACGCGGTGGAAGAACTCGACCGAGCGCGGGTCGCCGCCGTGCTCGCCGCAGATGCCCACCTTCAGCTTCGGGTTCGTCTGCCGGCCCCGCTCGGTGGCGAGCGCGACGAGCTCTCCCACGCCGGCCTGATCGAGGCTCGCGAACGGGTCTTCCGGCAGGATCCCCTTCTCGATGTAGGCGGGCAGGAACGACGCGGCGTCGTCGCGCGAGTATCCGAACGTCATCTGCGTCAGGTCGTTGGTTCCGAAGGAGAAGAAGTCCGCGTTCTGGGCGATCTCCTTCGCCCGGAGGGCGGCGCGCGGGATCTCGATCATCGTCCCCACCTTGTAGGAGATCTTCTGGCCGGTCTCCTCGGTCACCCGCCGCGCCATCTCGTCCACGAGAATCCGCAGCTTGTCCAGCTCCGCTTTCGTGCCGATGAGAGGGATCATGACTTCCGGGTTGGGCGAAAGCCTCTCTCGCTGCGCCGCGGCCGCCGCCTCGAAGATGGCGCGCACCTGCGTCTCGTAGATCTCCGGATGCGTGATGCCGAGCCGGCAGCCGCGATGGCCGAGCATCGGATTGGCCTCGTGGAGGGCAGCGACGCGCTCCCGGACTTTCTCGACGGGAACCTTCAGCTCCGCGGCCGTCCTCGTCAGCGCGGGCTCCTCGTTGGGCAGGAACTCGTGGAGCGGCGGATCGAGCAACCGGATGGTGACGGGCCGGTCCCCCATCTCCCGGAAGATGCCGAGGAAGTCCTCGCGCTGCATGGGCAGGATCTTCTCGAGCGACGCGCGCCGCAGCTCGGCCGTCTCGGCCAGGATCATCTCCCGGACAGCCAGGATGCGGTGCTCCTCGAAGAACATATGCTCGGTGCGGCAGAGCCCGATGCCCTGGGCTCCGAAGAGCCGGGCCACGCGCGCGTCGGCCGGAGTGTCGGCGTTTGTCCGCACCCCGAGGCGCCGTCGGGCATCCGCCCAGGAGAGCAGCCGCGTGAAGGCTCTCGCGAGCGCGGACTTCTCGAGCGGCAGCGTGCCGTCAATCACGACCTGAAGGACTTCGGAGGGCTGCGTCGGCAGCTTCCCAAGCAGGACCTCCCCGGTCGTCCCATCGATCGAGATGAAATCTCCTTCTCCCGCTTCGAGCTTCCTGGCGTGGATCTTCCGCAAACCGTAGTCCACCGTGATTTCGCCGGCGCCGACGACGCAGGTCTTCCCCATGCCGCGCGCTACGACGGCGGCGTGCGAATTACTAACGAGTACCGGCGTCAGGCGGCTCGAGAAGACGACGAAGTTCTTATCCAGCTCGTCCGTCGCGTCCACCTCGAAGTTGTACACCAGGGTCCGCCCGGTCTCGGCCAGCTGGCTCACGCGATAGGACCGGAGAGGCGAATCGAGAAGCGCGCGAACCTGGCGGCGACCCTCCCCCTTGCATAACGGCAGCACATCGCGTCGCAACTTGTCCACTCCGAAGAGGAGATTTCGCTTGATCCCTTCGCGGACGCGACCCATGAAGTTGACATCACCCACGATGTCCTGAAAGAGACCATTGACCGCGAGGCACCTGGACGCGTAGTACCGTGCCGGGATGCGCACGCGCACACGATGAGTGTGCTGGAGGATCTCATCCACTCCTTCGGCGATGTGAAGGAGGGAGTGCTCTCGATTGTTGGAGACCTGCGGCACGATCCCCAGCCGAAGGCAGGCGATTGCCAGCCCTTCAAGGAGCTTCCGGTTCTTGCGAGAGACGGCGATCTGCAACCGGACGCGGCTTGACGTCAACGAATATGTCCCGTCGCCGTCCACGTAACCGGCGAGGAAGTTCAACAAGGCTGGCCGATCGAGGCCCAGGACCCACGCCGTCAGGTTGTCGCGGATCGCCGCCAGCCGCGCGGCCGGCTGGCGGCGAGTGCAGAAGCGATCTTCGACAGACCCGCGGATCGTGCGGCCCCGAAGAGTCGCCACGGTTTCACGCCGGCGGACCCGCGTGAACCGGAAGCCCGTGGCTTTCTCGAACTTCTCTTCCACGGCGGCAATGAATTCCGCCTTAGCGGGCGTGGGTTTCTGGATGAAAACGATCGCGCCCTTGGTCCGGCTAACGCGGATGTGACCATCGGAGAAGAGAGCGCCGGCCACGTAGGCGAGATCTTCGGACGCGCCGATTTTCTTCGACGGAGGGACACGATCGAGAACCGTCAGGAAACCGGATTCCTCGATAACGGAGTCCAACCGTGTTTTCTCGAGCTCGCAATCTCGAATCGTGAACATCTTGTGATCGGGAGTCAGACGCAGCGTGTTCTTTCGTGCCCGTCCTGTCTGAGAGACCGCAATCGTGACAACGTCGGAGACTCGCGCCCCCGCCGCCATCACCCGGCGCCAGACGGGTTGCATCTTCTTGGTGTCGAACGAAAGAATCGAGAGCGGGACCTGCTCGGCGAAGAGACGAAACACGTCTTCGCAGGAGAGGAGTCCCCTGTCTGTGAGGACCTTTGCTTCACCGGCAATGCATGTCATGCCCCCGCGCGTCGTGAGGATTCCGGCCGAGGCGTTCATGCCGGCGATGTCTTCGGGAGAGGTTTCGACGCGGACTAGCACGACCGGGTCTCCCTTGGCCGCCATCTCGACGGCCTTGTCTGCCGTAAGAGCGATGCGGCCGCAGGCGGCGCCAGGGCCGGCGGGGAGGCCCTTGCCGAGGAGACGGCCCGCGTCCACCGCGGACTTCTTCTCCTTCAGAGGAAAGACGGGCGCCAGAAGTTGAACGAGCTGCTCCGGCTCGACCCGCAGGACCGCCTCCTCTTCGCTGATCAGTCCTTCGTCCACCATGTCGGCCGCGATCCGCACCGCCGCGAAGCCCGTGCGTTTGCCGTTGCGCGTCTGGAGGAGATAGAGCTTCGCGTCCTCGATCGTGAATTCGAGGTCCTGCATGTCGCGGAAGCTCTTCTCGAGGAGGTCTTTGACGCGTAGCAGCTCCGCGTGCGCCGCCGGCATCGTCTCTTCGAGAGAGTTGCCGGAGCCGTCCCTGTTCAATGGACGCGGTGTCCGAATGCCGGCCACGACGTCTTCCCCCTGGGCGTTGGGGAGGAACTCGCCGTAGAAGCGCTTCTCGCCGGTCGACGGGTCGCGCGTGAAGGCCACGCCGGTTGCCGAGGTCTCGCCGCGATTGCCGAAAACCATCGCCTGCACGTTGACGGCCGTTCCCCAGTCGTTGGGAATGCGGTGCAGGCGGCGATAGGTCTTGGCCCGCTCGTTGTCCCAGGAGCGGAAGACGGCCTCGATCGCGCCCCAGAGCTGCTCCTGCGGTTCCTCGGGGAATTCGCGCCCCGTGTGCTTGCGGATGATCTCCTCGAAGCGGCGCACGAGGTCGTCGAGATCGTCCGCCGTGAGGTCCGCGTCCGACGCGGCTCCCTTCTCCCGGCGCTTCTCGGTCAACGCGTGCTCGAAGTCTTCCTTCCCGGTTTGCAGAACGACGTCGCCGTACATCTGGAGGAGCCGCCGGCGGCAGTCGAGCGCGAACCGCTTGCCCGCGGCCGCGCCGAGGCCCTTGACGGTCGCCCGGTTCAAGCCCAGGTTCAGGATGGTGTCCATCATCCCGGGCATCGATGAGCGCGCCCCCGAACGGACCGAGACGAGGAGCGGGTTGGCGGGATCGCCGAAGCGCCTTCCCACGGCGGCTTCCAGCTTGGCCAGGGCTTCCGCGACCTCCTTCTTGAGCTCATCCAGGTTGGCGCCCCGCGAGTACTCGGCGGAGACCGCCGCCTCGATCGTGAAACCGGGAGGCACGGGAATGCCGAGCGCCGTCATCTCGGCCAGCCCGGAGCCCTTCCCGCCGAGGCGTTCCTTGCCCAGGCCGGCGCCTTCCGCCCGGCCGTTCCCGAAAAAGAAGACGCGTCTCATTTCTCTTTCTCCACTACGATCTCGGAAAAGTCCGCGATCCGCGAGAATTCTTCCTGAATCGAAGCCAGCAGGGCAAGACGATTACGCCTCAAATCTTCCTCCGGGCAATTGACCAGCACTTCGACGAAGAAACGGTCGAGGGAAGGAGCGATCGAGGCGATCATCTCCAGCGCCTCCCGGTATCGCCTCCGGGACGCGAAGTCCTCGATGACCGAACGCGCCTGGAGGAAATCGGCCGCGAGCTGCCTCTCCGCATCCTCCCGGTAGAGGTCCGGCGAGGGAGCCGGGGGATGCTCTTCGCCGAGGATGTTGCGGATGCGCTTGAAAGCCAGGATCAGGGAACGGAAGTCCATCCGTTTTCGCGCCTGCGAGAGAGCGAGAGCGCGGTCCGCCACGTCCGCGAAGTTCCAGGCGCCCGAGCCGGCGACGGCCGAGATCTCGTCGTACGTCTGCCCGCGCCGCTCGAGAAGGTTGCGCAGCCTCTCAGCGAAGAAGGCCTCGAGCGCCGCGAGCGTTTCCCCGGCCCCGGAGGCGCCGCCTCCAGGAGAGAGCGAGAGGGCGTGGAGGAGAACCGGCTTCCAATCGATCCGCCAGCCCTGCGCGAGGATGATCGAGACCGCGCCCAGGGCCGCTCTTCGAAGCCCGTAAGGGTCTTTCGAGCCGGTGGGGGCCAGGCCGATCGCGAAGAGGCCGGCCAGCGTGTCGAACCGGTCCGCGAGCGAGACGATTCCTCCCGCCTCTTCGCGCGGCGGATCGGCGCCGGCCGAGGCCGGCCGGTAATGGTCGTAAATCGCCTTCCAGACCGAATCGGGATATCCCTCGCGGCGAGCATAGATCCCGCCGACCACTCCCTGCAGGTCCGTGAACTCCTTGACGACGCGCGTCGTCAGATCCGCTTTCGACAGCCGCGCGGCGGCGCGGACCGTCTCGACCAGATCCGGACGCCCGAGAGCCCTCGCGATCGCCTCGGCCAGCTCTTCCAGACGCGCCGCCTTCTGCCGGTAGTCGCCGAGCCGGTCCTGGAACGAAAGCCGCGAGAGCTGCGGCAGCCGCGACTCCAGAGTCTCCCGGACGTCCTCGTCATAGAAGAAGCGCGCGTCGGCGAGGCGGGCGTTCAAGACCCACTCGTTCCCCTTGGCGATGAGGCCCTTTCGGTCTTCGCGGTTGTCCATCACCGCGACGAACCAGGGCAGGAGGCCCGACGGCCCCCGGACCGGAAGGTACTTCTGGTGCGTGCGCATCGCCGTCGTCGTGATCTCTTCGGGCAGGTCGAGAAACTCCGGCGCGAAGGAGCCGCGCACCGCCCCCGGCCATTCCACGAGGTCGGCCAGCGTCGCGGCGAGATCGGCGTCCGCCTCGATGGAGCCTCCGACTTCGCCGGCCAGCCGGCGAGCCGTCTCCAGGATCACGCGGCGCCGCTCCTCGCCGTCCGGCTCGACTCCGGACGCGCGCAGCTTCCGCAGATAGTCGTCCGGTCCGCCGACGGCGAAGTCTCCGTCTGACAGGATGCGATGGCCGCGGGTCGAATCGGTCGCGGAGATTCCCAGGACGTCCATAAGGACGACGTCGCCGCCAAGAAGAGCGAGCAGGCCGCGGACGGGCCGGACGAAGACGCGCTCGCCCGCGCCCCAGCGCATCGTCTTCGGAAAACTGAGAGCGGAAACGGCGCGAGGCACGATTTCGCCGAGCACTTCCGCGGCCGGACGGCCGGGGACGTTTCGCCGCGCGGCGGCCGTGGGCCCGCGAGGCGTCTCGAGGATGACGAGGTCGGAGGGATCCACCTTTTGAGCCCGTGCGAAGCCTTCTCCGGCGCGGGTCGGCTTTCCGGCGGCGTCGAAAGCGACCGGGGCCGGCGGGCCCAGGACCTCCGACACCCGGTCCTCCTGCCTCTCCGGGAGACCCCGCAGAAGCAGGATCAGACGCCGGGGCGTCGCCAGAGATCGGGAGGACTCCGCCACCAGCCCCTCCTCGGCGAGCTCCTGCGTTACGCGACTCTCGAGATCCTGGCGCGCGTCCGCGAGCGTGTTGGCCGGGATCTCTTCGGTCCGGATCTCCAGGAGAAAGTCGCGGCGGTTCATGAGCCGGACGTGAACCGTGAGCCGTGAGCCGTGAGGCGTGGCGCCCGGAAAGGACTCCTTCTTTCGCTGCGCTCCACGGTTGCTCGCCTTACGCCTGACGCCTTACGTCTTACGAGCTTCAGACCGCCGCCGGCTCGGGCTGCGAGACGGCGCGCGCCGGCCCTTCGCGGCCCTCGAGGTAAGCCCGCGCGCAGGCGCAGGCGAGATCGCGCACGCGGCGGATGAGCCCCACCCGGTCGGTCGCGGACACCGCGCCGCGGGAATCGAGCACGTTGAAGGCGTGCGAGCACGCGAGGGCCGCTTCGTAGGCGGGCACCACGAGACCGGCCTCCAGGGCCCGTTTCGCCTCCCGCTCGTTGCGCTCGAAGAGAAGCGTCTGGAATTCCACGTCCGCCACGTCGAAGCTGTACCGCGACAGCTCCACTTCGTCCCGGTGGCGCACCTGCCGGTAGGACACCGATTCGTTCCACATCACGTCGTAAACGGAATTCAACTTCGAGAGGAACATCGCGATCCTCTCCAGCCCGTAGGTGATCTCCGCGGTGATGGGAGCCAGATCGATGCCGCCCGCCTGCTGGAAGTAGGTGAACTGGGTGATCTCCATGCCGTCCATCACGACCTGCCAGCCCACGCCCCAGGCCCCGAGCGTCGGGGCTTCCCAGTTGTCCTCCTCGAAACGGATGTCGTGCTCGGAGAGCGTGACGCCGAGAGTCTCCAGGCTTCGCAGGTAGGTCCTCTGCACGTCTTCGGGGGAGGGCTTCAGCACGACCTGGTACTGCAGGTGCTTGTACAGGCGAAAAGGGTTCTCCCCGTAGCGGCCGTCGGCGGGGCGCCGGGAAGGCTGCACGTAGCCGCAGCGCCACGGGTCGGGTCCGAGCACCTTGAGGAAAGTCGCCGGGTGCATCGTGCCGGCGCCCATCGGCATGTCGTAGGGCTGCTCGATCAGGCATCCTTCGCCGTCCCAGAAGGCGGAAAGCTCCGCGATCAGCCGCTGCAGAGTGAGCATGGAAGCCGGGAGTTTAGCAGTTCTCAGCCGCCCAGGACCTCCCCGAGCACCCTCTGCGATTTCAGCTCGTGTCCGAGAAAGTGGCGGCGCGCCAGGCCCGCGACGGCGGAGATCTCCGGGATTCCCCGGTAAGGCTTGAGGGGATCGAACGGCGCGGTCAGAAAAGCGCGCAGCGTCTCCGCGGCGGCCGCTGACAAGCGCGTGACCTCCGCCCCGCGGCATTCGGGTCCGACGAACCCCGGCCGGCTGCCGTCAAAGAGAAGCGGCTCCTTCGGGTCGAGAGGCCGTTCGCATCCGGCGCACGCCGCGGGCGAGGGAAAGAGGCCCGAGAGTTTCAGGACCCACACGTCGAAGTAGGCGCGGACCGCCGCCGGGGATCCGCCGGCAAACAATGCGTCCAGGACATGCCGCGCGAGGCGGTAGAAGGGCTCGGCCGGATCGGAATCCTGGATGAAGGTCTGCAGGCTCTCCGCCAGGGCCGAGAGCAGGAGGGCGCGGTCGAGGTCTTTCGAGAGGGAAAAGGAGGGACGGATGGAGTCGAGAGAATTGATCGAAACGAGCTCCCGTCCCTCCTTCTCGAAATAGGCGACGCGGCCTTCGGTCATCGGCTCGAGGAGTCCCGCGAACTGGCTGCGGGGCCCGCGCGCGCCGCGCGCGACTCCCCGCTTCTTCCCCGCGTCTCGGGTCAGGAATGACACGATCCGGTCCTTCTCCCGCAACGGATGAGTGCCCAGGATGAAGGCGTCCGAGACGCGGTGGCGCATGAGGTGATTATGATCGCCGGACGGGCATGGCTAAACAGCGTCTCAACCCCGGGGTGGTCGCCCTGGGATGGGTCTCCTTCCTGAACGACGCCGCGTCGGAGATGATCTATCCGCTGCTGCCCGACTTCGTGACCCGGGTTCTCGGAGCGGGGCCCGCCGCCCTGGGCCTCATCGAAGGGGTCGCCGAAGCCACCGCTTCCCTCGCCAAGGTCGCGGCGGGATGGTGGTCGGACAGGGTCCCGCGGCGAAAGCCCTTCGTCGTCCTCGGCTATTCGATCGCCGCGGCGGCGAGGCCGCTGACGGGCCTCGCGACTTCCTGGGCCCAGATCCTCGCCATCCGCTTCTCGGACCGGCTTGGCAAGGGACTGCGGACCCCTCCCCGCGACGCGCTCCTGGCGGACCTCGCTCCGCCCCGCAGCCGCGGCAGGGCGTTCGGGCTTCAACGAGCCATGGACAACGCCGGAGCCCTCGTCGGCCCGATCCTGGCGGCGCTCCTCCTGCGCTTCTGGATCAAGGAGGAACGGACTCTCTTCCTCCTCGCGCTCGTGCCGGGGGTTCTCGCGGTGCTCCTGCTCGTCACGCGAATCCCGGAGAAAAAAGGGGTCGCCGCCGGCGGCGCCGCCGCGATCGCGCCGTCTCCCCCTCTTTCGCGCCCTCTCTGGACCGCCATCGCGATCTTCTCTCTCTTCACCCTGGCCAATTCCACCGACGCCTTCCTCCTGCTGAGAGCGCGCGATTGCGGCGTGCCGCTCTGGCAGCTTCCGCTCCTCTGGGCGTTCTTCAACGGCGCCAAGGCGGCCGTCGGCGTTCCCGGCGGCGTGCTCTCGGACCGGATCGGACGCGTCCCGACGATCGCGCTCGGCTGGATCCTCTATGCGATTTCCTACCTCGGCTTCGCTTTCGCGGCGGCGCCGCTCCACGTCTGGGCTCTCTTCGGCCTCTACGCCCTCTTCTTCGCGGCGACCGAGGGGGCCGAACGCGCGCTCATCGCGGACCTGGCCGGAGAGAGGATGCGCGGCCGTGCGTTCGGCGTCTTCCATGCCTGCGTTGGGCTCGCCGCGTTGCCGGCTTCGATCCTGTTCGGTCTCTGGTGGAGGATCTTCGGGCCGCGCGCCGCCTTTCTGGCCGGCGCGGCCATATCGCTGGCCGCGACCGCCGCGCTGTTTTTCTTCCGGCGAACAATGGCCGGACCCAAAACGAAATGACGGAACCGCTGATCAGTGTCGTCATCCCGACCAAGGATCGGCGGGAGCTCCTCCAGAAGACGCTGGAGGCCCTGGATCGCCAGACGGGGCTGAACGGGCCGTTCGAAGTCCTGGTCGCCGACGACGGCTCCTCGGATGGGACCGCCGACTATCTCGGCTCGGCGCGCGGCTGCTTCTCCTTCCGTTTCGACTCGCTCCGTCTCCCGGCCGCGGGTCCGGCGGCCGCGCGCAACCGCGCGATCGCGATGGCGAAGGCGCCTCGCGTTCTCCTGCTGGGAGACGACACGCTGCCGGATCCCGATGTCGTGGCCTCCCATCTCTCGAGCGACGTCGACGTCGGTTTGCAGGGGCGCATCGAGTGGGACTCGGCTCTTCCCGTCACGGACGTCATGCGATTCCTCGCGCCGGAAGGGCCTCAGTTCTACTTCAAGGGCCTGCGCCACGGCCAGGCGATCCCCTACACCGTTCTGTACGCGGCGAACCTCTCGGCGCCCACGGATTGGTTTCGCCAGGACCCTTTCGACGAACGATTCACGGCGGCCGCGTTCGAAGATTCGGAACTCGCCTACCGCTGGCACCGGCGAGGCCGCGCGGTTCTCTACTGGGAGACCGCCGTCTGCCGGCACCGGCACCACTACGAATCCCTCCAGCCCTTTCTCTCGCGGCAGCGGAAAGCGGGTCAAGGCGCGCGGCTGGCCACGCGCCGTCATCCCGGCATGGCGGCCCGCACGGTTCTCATGCCCTTCCTCGTCGGCGCCTTCAAGGCCCTCCGGTACGGCTGGCGCCGCCTCCGGGGAAATGCCCGGCAGGCGGATCTCTGGGATCTCAAGGTGCGGGCGGCCTTCTTTCGGGGATTCTTCGGTGGAATCGACCCGCCGGCCTGAGCGGGGGACCGGACGGGATCCCGCCCCCGACTCTCGCCCGCGAGTCTCGGTCATCGTGCCGGTCCGCGACGATCCCCGCGCCGACGGGCTGCTCGCTTCGCTTGCCGCCCAGCGGGACGCGCCGGACTTCGAGGTGCTGGTGGCGATGGATGGATCACGGCGCGAGCCGCGGGTGCCGGCTGTTCTGCCCGCAAGACTCCTGCGGCTGCCGCCGCGAGGACCGTATCCGGCGCGCAACGCGGCCGTCCGCGAAGCGAAGGGCGAGGTGCTTCTCTTTACCGACTCGGATTGTCTCTGCCCTCCCGACTGGATCGCGACGGCCGCGCGGTTCTTCGAAGACGAGAGCCTGATGGCCGTCCAGGGATCCTCGCGGGCGAGCGAGGAGTCCCGGCTGTCCCGCCTCATTCAACTCGAATACGATCGGTACGTGGCAAGCCACGCGGCCGCCGGCTACCGGCGCTTCTGCAATACCCGCAATTTCGCCGTCCGCGCCGCAGTCGCGCGGGAGCTGCCCTTGCCGGACGCTCTCCCGCGAGGCGGGGACACGGTCTACGGCTGGCTCCTCGAGAGGCGCGACATCACGATTCGTTACGAGCCTTCCTGGTGGGTCGCTCATCGCCATCCCGCCTCGCGGTGGGATGAGGGACGGCGAGCCTTCGCGCAGGGAAAGAACGGAGCCCTCTGGAGCCGCGAGCTCGGCCTCGACCTGTTCGGATCCGCTCACGCGGACGATTCGAGACCGGGAGGGCCCGGCGCGAGGCTGCTCTCCCTGACTCGCGGCCGTCCAGTGGCTCGCAGGGCCGCCGCCCTCGCCCTTCTGCCCGCCGCCGCGCTCTTCGCGGCTTCGAGCGCCGTCCTTCCGGGTCGCGCCGGCGCCGGCGCATTCGGCCGCTTTCGGCGCGCCGCCCACCTCGCCGGGCGGCTGTCCGGAGAGGTCATGGCGAAAACACCATGAACTCTCCGGAGGCCGACGTTTCGGTCGTCTTCGAGACCGAGAACGAAGAGCCCAACCACCGCATCCGCTTGACCGACGTGATGGAGTCCTGGCTGCGCCAGACGGAGCGCGCCCGAGTCGCGGAATGGATCGTCGTCTCGCCCCGTGCCGCCACGCCCGAGGAGAAGGCGCTCCTTGCGATGGCACCCGCGCGGTGGATCGTGCAGCCCGGAACCCGCTACTACGGCCTGAAGAACGAGGGCATCCGCCAGGCCCGCGGCCGATTCATCGCGCTGGCCGACTCCGACGCCGTTCCGGCCGACGACTGGCTCGAGACCGCCCTGGCGGTTCTGGAGCGATCAGACCCGAGCGTGGCGCTCCTCACGGGCCGCACCCGGTACCTGCCGGGGCCTTTCTCACGAGAGATGGCGATCGCGCAGCTGCCGAACCAGGCGGACCTGCCGCACGACACGACGCACTTTCTCGCTCACAACGTTCTCTTGCGAACCGAGATCGTGCGTCCGCTCCTCTTTGCCGGGGACGCGATCCGTCTCGGATCCGACACGCACCTGGCCGGGCGGTTGATCGAAACAGGCTACCGGCTTCGATACGATCCGTCTCTTCGTGTGACGCACAACTACTGCCGGCACTGGAACGAGCTCTACCTTCACTGCGTCGTCCTCGGCTACGCGTACGGACGCTTTCAGGAACACACGGGAGGACCGCATCCGAACCGGCTCCTGGACTTCGCCGGAAGATTGCGTGTGCTTCTGGGCCGATGGGTGCGGCTGCGACGCCCAATGGGAATTCCGCTCTGGCGCCTGCCTCTTTCCCTTTTCTTCTTTGCCGCCTACTCCATGGCCATCGCTCACGGCTACGAAAAAGCCGTTCGCGGCCGGCCGGAGCCTTTCGCCCGATTCTAGTTCCTCGGGCGCAGGTCGTGGTCTTCGGGCGCGATCGGATATGATGTCGTTCCATGGGTCCCGTCTGGAGACTGATCCGAGGCCAGAAAGACACCTGCCACCGCTGCGGCAAGGGGATCCTGGATTTTCCGGCGGTCGGGCGCGTGGTGGACTTCCAGTTCCACGCCGAAGAGAAGTACTGCTGGGAGTGCTACCGCTACGTCCAGCCCTTCGTGGACGATATCGCGCCGGAGTCGCGGGAGCCGTATCAGCCGGTGACCAAGCCCGCCATCCCGTGAGCGGGACGGAGTCCTTCCGCGGCTCGGACCTCGCGCCGCTCGCGGAAAAAGTGTTCGCCGCAGAACGCCTCTCCTTCGAGGACGGGGTCCGCCTCTTCCGCTCGCGGGACTTCCTGGGACTCGGCCGTCTGGCCAACCGCGTCCGCGAGGAGCGTCACGGCAACCTCGCCTTCTACAACGTGAACCGCTACTTGAATCCCACGAATCTCTGCTGGGTGGACTGCGCGCTCTGCGCCTGGGCCAAGAAGGTCAACGAGCCGGGCGGCTACGAGATGGCGATCGAGGAGTGCGTCGAGGAGGCGGGCAAGGGCTACAGCGAGGCGGTCACGGAGTTCCACATCGTGGGAGGCCTCCATCCGACGTGGCCGTTCGGGTACTACACCGGGCTGCTGAAGGCCCTGAAATCGCGGTTCCCCTCGGTGCACCGGAAGGCGTTCACGATGGTCGAGATCGACTGGATCGCGCGCGTGGGCGGCAGGTCCATTCCCGAGACCATCCGGGAGCTGCGCGAGGCGGGGATGGATTCCTGCCCGGGCGGAGGCGCGGAGATCTTCGAAAAGCGCGTGCGAGACGTGATCTGCAAGAACAAGATCTCGGGAGAAGAGTGGCTCGCGATTTCGCGCGAGTGCCACCGCCAAGGCGTTCCGACCAACGCCACGATGCTCTACGGCCACGTCGAGACGGTCGAGGACCGCGTGGACCACCTCCTGCGCCTGCGGCAGCTGCAGGACGAGACCGGCGGCTTCACGGGTCTGATCCCGCTCGCGTTTCACCCCGAGAACACTCCGCTCGCCCACTTGCCGGCCTCCTCGGGCCAGACCGACCTGCGGGTGATCGCCGTCTCGCGGCTGCTGCTCGACAACTTCCCGCACATCAAGGCCTACTGGATCCAGATCGGCGTGAAGCTCGCGCAGATCGCGCTCTTCTTCGGCGCGGACGACCTCGTCGGGACGGTGGTGGACGAGACGATCACCCACGCCGCGGGAGCCACCACCGCCTCCGGTCTCTGCCGGGCGGACTTCGAACGGATCATCCGCGAGTCGGGGCGAGAGCCCGTCGAACGCGACGCCTCCTACCGCCGGGTGGTGCGCGCGGAACCGAAGGCGGAACCCATCGCCGTCCCGGCGTCCGTCCCGGTGTGAACCGACGCCTTCTGATGTTCTTACTAGCCGCCGCGCCAGCGGCGGCTGCCGGGTGTCTGACGCATCAGTACCGATCCAGGCCGCGAGTCGCCGTCGTGGACGGGGATCCGATCGTCCAGATGGAGCGACCGGGCGATTTTCCGGCGGTCACCAGGCCAAGCCTCGTCGCTCCCGGCCTGCACAGCGATCCTCCGGACGAGGACTCGCGCATCCTCGGCCTGACGGTCGGCGCGGTCCCCCGGGCATATCCGATCGGCCTGCTCGACCGATTCGAGGTTGTCAACGACGCCGTTCCGGATCTCTCCTTCGTCGTCGCCCGCTGCGCCCTGACCTCCATCACCGCCGTGTACGACCGGCGCGTTGGGAAGCGCGTTCTCGAGTTCCAGAACTCGGGTGCCCTCTGGCGCGACACGCTCGTTCTGCGAGACCGCGCGACCGGCACCTACTGGTCGGCCGCGACCGGAAGAGCGCTCTCCGGCCCTCTCGCCGGACAGCGGTTGCGCCCGATTCCGGCCGTCGTCACCAGCGCCGGCGACTGGCAGCGCGCCTTCCCGGCGTCTCTGACCATGGACCTCGACAAGGACACCTCCGAGCCCCTTTTCCTGCGCCTCTACGGCGCCTCGCGCTGGCAGGGGATCTCCGGAAGAAAGACGGAGGATGCGCGCCACAAGCCGAAAGAGGAGGTCTTCGCGATCGGAGAAGAGGACGAGGCGCTCGCCTTCACGGCCGGCGAGATCGAGACCGCCGGCCGCGTCGAGACGACGCTCGGCGGAGAGCCGGTCTCGATCGAGTGGGACGCCGCGCTCGAAGCTCCCCGCGCCTACGAAGCGAACGGGGACGAACGGGCCGTAGTTCCCATGTTCTGGTTCGCCGCCGCCCGCCACTACGCCAGGGTCACGACCCTCGTGGACCGGGCCGAGAAAGCGATTCGCTGAGCGGCGGGCTCAGGGATTCTGTCGGAGCCGCAGAGTCAGCGGATTTCTCAGCGAATCGGCGTCGTCGATCGAGAGCTTCTCGAACCCCGGCTTTTGAGCCTCGAGACTGTACGAGGCATGCCGCCAGTGGCCGCGGAAGCTGATCGAGAAGTCGCCCCGCGCATCGGATTGAGTCTCGACGCGCTCGACCGCCGTCTCCTCTTCCGTCCCGCTCGGCGAGACCTCGAGCGTCACCTTCACGTCGGGTAACGCGGCGCCATTCGGCCCGACCGTCCGCCCGGCGATACGAATCGCACCGGCCGATCTCTCGCGCACGACGAAGACTCCCGCGGCGATGACGACGACGGCCGCTGCCGCGGCCAGGAAGAGGCGCGCCGTTTGAGTCATGGGCTTCTCTCTACGTTAGCAG
Source organism: uncultured Acidobacteriota bacterium (assembly GCA_963837495.1). Taxonomy (GTDB): domain Bacteria; phylum Acidobacteriota; class Thermoanaerobaculia; order UBA5066; family Gp7-AA6; genus JAWOLE01. The sequence goes on from CAWINF010000003.1 coordinate 1,209,790, forward strand.
AGGAGGGATTCCGGCGGCGGTGTCGGCCTGTGAGGTCGCGGCATCCAGGGCCGACGCGATTCGGGCGAGGGCGGCTTCGTCGGTCATGTCCTGCGGGATCGGAAACGGTTCGCCGTAGGCGACGACGGCCCTGGAGAAAGGGTAAGGCAGGAGGTAGCGATCCCAGGAGGCGAGGAAGCGCGGCTTCGAGCAGGACGAGGTGATCGGGAGGATCCAGGCGCCCGTCAAACGGGCGAGCTGGACGGCGCCCGGCTGGACGACACGGGCAGGGCCCCTGGGGCCGTCCACGGTCAGCGCGGCGTGCCGGCCGGAGCGGACCAGGCGCACCATCTCGCGCAGCGCGTGGCTGCCCCCGCGGGTCGTCGAGCCCCGCACGACGACGAAGCTGTTTCTCTCGAGCCAGCGGGCAATCAGCTCTCCGTCCCTGGATTGCGAGGCCATCGTCACGATCCCTTCGCCGCGATGAGCCTGGATGGAGAGGAACATCCTCCCGTGCCAGAGCGCGAAGAGGATCGGCACTCCTCGCGCCTTGAGGTTCCGGTAATGCTCGAAGTGCAGCCGCTCCACCCGAATCGTCGCGCGGTGCAGGACGATCGCCGCTCCGATCAGGCGTGAGACGAACATCGACATCATGGCGAGGGCCGTAAGGCGTAAGGCGTAAGGCGTGAGGCGAAGTTTGGAATTCCTGCTCCTGACAGCGTCGTCTTCCGGTCGGCCTCGCCTGACGCCTAACGCCTCACGCCTAACGGCTTGTGTAGCGGGCGCCCACTCGCTCGAAGATCCGCGGAATGACGCCGGGCACCGTCTTGACGCCCCGGGTGAGAACCGCGAGCACGAAGTCGTGATCGCCGGGGAGGACCGCGCGGGCCACCAGATGATGGACGTCGTAGGCGTCCCCGGACTTCGACCAGAAGCGCGTGCCGGGCGGGAGTCTCTTCCCCGCGAGGCGCGCGTCCTCGAGCTCGAGGTCCTCGAAAGGTTTGGCGGGCGCGACGTCGCGGGAGAGGAGCGCCAGCATCTCCTGCGTCCCGGCGGGTCCGACGATCTCGCCCCGAGCGATCTCCTCGAAGAGCCGGGCGGCGAGGTCCGCCGTCATCCGGTTGCGGTGTTTCCCGCCGTCCCGGAACGCCTGCTCGCGCCCGTAGGCATCCTCGCAGAACGTCTTCTGGTCGGCGTTCAAGTCCAGGTATCCCCGCGCCGCGAAGAAGCGGTTGACGGCGTTGCGCCGCCCCTTCCATTTCTCCCAGTCGCGGCCCGACATCTCCGGCCCGGACGTCGTCCCCGTGATCGAGTCCACGACGAACCCGGTCGCGTCGTTGGAGGAGATCGTGATCATGTCCTTGACGGCGCGCACGAGCTCCGGCGTGTCCCGGATCTTCCCTGCCTGCTTCTGCGCCTCGTAGTACGCGAGGAAGAAGATCTTGATCACCGACGCCGGGTAGTAGGCGGCGTCTCCCCGGAACGACCCGGCGGGAGGTCCTGGAGCGGCGAGTTCCCGCAGGGAGATCGAGAGTCCCTCCTCGGTCAGGCCGTCGGGAGCGAATTCCGCCACGACGTCCTTCGCGACGCCGGAGAGGAAGCCGTCCAGCTCCGGAGAGCCGGCGAGGAGCGGTGGGGCTGCGGCGAGAACGAGGAGAAGGAGGACAGCCCGGCGCTTCAGGGCCGCGCTCCCCCGGAGTCGGGGACGAGCCGCGGCACGGAATCCGGCCCCGCGGACTCTTCCTCCGCGAGAGAAGCCGTGCGCCGGCGCGCGAGAGCGATGCGGAAGATGAGCCCGCCCACCAGCAGGAAAGGCGCCGCGATCATCAGCAGGATCGAGTAGTAGAAGCCAGAAGAGAGGGAGGCCGAGCCGCCGGGATAGTCCGTTTCGGACCTGGCGTCCTTGCAGAGGGGGCACGCGGAGGCGAGCGCCGGCGCGAGCAGCGCGACCAGCAGGAGGACGAGCACGGCACGGGCGGCGAGACTCATGAAGCGGATCTTACCGGAGGGAGCCGGGAGGGTAAAGCCGGTAGAGCATGACGTAGACGACGACCCCGGTCACCGAAACGTAGAGCCAGATCGGATAGGTCCATCGCGCGATGCGGCGGTGCTTCTCGTCCCGGCGCTTCAAACCCAGAGAGAGGGTCCGCAGAGCGAGAGGCAGGACGGCCGCCGCCAGAACCGTGTGAGAGATCAGGATCGTGAAATAGACCGGGCGGACGAATCCCTGGCCGGCGAAGTGCACGGAACCCACCTTCGCGTGGTAGGTCAAGTACGACACGAGGAAGACCGCTGAGGTCACCGCGGCCGAGACCATCAATCGCCGGTGTCTGTCGATCTCGAACCTCTGGATGGCGCGATGTCCGAGGACGAGCAGGAGCCCGCTCGTGGCGTTCAGACAGGCATTCAGGGTCGCGAGGTCACTCCACTGGAACACGCTGTCATCCCTTCGCTTTCTTCCCTGTCATCCTGAGCGAAGCGAAGGATCTGCTCCCGTCCATTCGAATAGGATCTTCCAGCTCAGGGCAGGCTCTGAGCGAAGCGAAGGATCTGCTCTTCCGGTGATACGGAGCAGATTCTTCGTCGCTGCGCTCCTCAGAATGACAACCCGGGGAGGTCGCTCGACGTTTCACGCCTCACGATCAAATCAGGTAGATGATCGTGAAGAGCACGATCCACACCAGGTCCACGAAGTGCCAGTAGAGGCCGAGGGTCTCGATCCCCTGGTGATGGGCCTGCGTGTACTTGCCGAGAAAGGCCTTCCCGGTCACGAAGGCCATGCAGACCACGCCGCAGAAGACGTGAAAGCCGTGGAAGCCCGTCGTCGTGAAGAAGACCGAGCCGAAGAGCGACACGTGCGGGTTGAACCCGCTCGGGTAGAGCCCGGTGTGCTCGTGCAGGAGCTTCCAGTATTCGACCCCCTGGATGGAGAGGAAGGTGGCGCCGAAGAGAAGCGTCAGGCAGAGGAAGAGCTTCATCTTTCGCGAGTCGCCGCGGCTGATGGCCGCCAGGGACTGGACCATCGTCACGGAGGAGCAGATCAGGATGAACGTGTTCATCGCCGTCAGGGGGATGTTCAGGACCGACGCGGGAGGCGGCCAGAGCGGCGTGGCGAACCGCAGCACGATGTAGGAGCCGATCAGGCCGGTGAAGAACATGACCTCCGAGCAGAGGAACACCCACATCCCCATCTTGTCGTGGGGAATCCCGGTGGTGGTGTACTCCTCGTGCCCGTGTCCCGGCGCCTGGGCGATCGCTATCGCTTCCATCACTCTCCTCTGGATTACGGTCTCGGCAGCAGGTGCTCCGCCATCCCCACGGAGACCAGGATCACCCCGAGGATGAGCGTCGAGCCCACGATGATGCCAAGCGTCTTGCGCTCGAACCTCAGGTGCATGAAGTAGAGGGCCACCAGCGTGGCCTTGATCGCCGCGAAACCCACGAGCCCGAGGATGAGCAACGCCTTCTGCTCGTGCGGAAGGAGCGTGGAGTAGGCGACTTCGACCGCCGTGAAGGCCGCCAGCCACCAGAAGATGGCCATGTAATTGGGGGTCTTGTGCTGGGTGGAGGTCATCGCATCTTCCCTCTCTAGTGAGGAGCTCGCGACAGGATGAAGAGGATCGATCCGAAGAAGAGGCCCGCCATGATCAGAAGGAGCAACAGCAGCATTCGACGGTTCTCCCGACGGGTCATCGCCTCTCTCACCGGTTAAACACCATGAGACCCAGAAGCACCGGCAGGTAAAGAACCGAGATCAGGAAGAGGACTCTCGCCGCCGCGAGCGAGCGGGTCCACGCGAAGCGGGACGAGGCGCCGAAGAACAGCAGCCCCAGCGCGAGCGCGCTCCAGAGATAGCCCGCCCGCGCCGACGCCAGCCCGCCCGCGAGCAGCGTGACGGGAACCAGCGCGGCCGAGTAGAGCATCATCTGGCGCCCGGTCGAACGGCCGTCGCGGTCGAGCACGGTCAGCATGGGAAAACCCGCGCGAGCGTAGTCCTCGCGGTAGATCCAGCCGATCGCGAGGAAGTGCGGGAGCTGCCAGAGAAAGAGGACGGCGAAGAGCGACCAGGCGCCGGAGTCGAGCGTGCCGCGGGCCGCCGCCCAACCCATCATCGGGGGGATCGCGCCCGGGACGGCGCCCACGACGGTGCAGAGCGACGTCAGCCGTTTCAAGGGCGTGTAGAGCAGGACGTAGCTGGCCAGGGCCGCGGCTCCGAGGGCGGGCGTCAGAAGGTTGATCGTGCCGAGGAGGGCGAGCCCCGCTCCCGACGCCACGAGACCAAAAACAAGCGCCTCGGCCGCCGTGACGCGGCCGGCAGGCAGGGGACGATGCCGCGTGCGTTCCATCCTGCCGTCGAGCTCGCGCTCGGCGTGCTGATTCAAGGCCGAGGCTCCTCCCGCGACCAGCGCCGTGCCGAGGAGAAGCGCCAGGAAGCCGGCCGGATCGAATCCCCGCGAGCCGACGGCGTATCCCACCGCCGCGGTGACCAGGACGAGCGCCGTGATGCGGGGCTTGGTCAGCTCCAGGAAATCGCCGACACGAGAAGGAAACGCGGCGACGGCGGTCGCATCCGCTCTCACGCGATGGCCCTCCGGGCGAGCGCGCCTTCCGGGCGGGTCCGCGCGGGCTTGCTTTCCGCCAGCGACGCGAGGGTGAACGTCAGGGCGACGCCCAGGAGCAAGGCGCCTGTGGCGACGTGGGCCGTGGTCACGGCCACGGCCTTGCGGGAAAGGACCGTGAACGCCCCCAGAGTGATCTGGAGGAGAACCAGCGCGGCGAGCAGAAGCGCGGTCTTCCGGAGCGCGGGCCGGCGGGAGGCAAAGGCCTGGATCACGCAGCCCGTCACGCAGCCCGCGATCGCGAGCGCTCCCAGCCGGTGCGCGAAGTGGATCGCGACCGGAAACGACGTGATCGGCGGAATAACCCGCCCCAGCGCCAGCGGGAAGTCGGGAATCGCGAGCCCGGCCTTCGTGTGCCGCATGACCGCGCCCACCAGAAGCTGGAGAAAGATCACGGCGACCGTTGCGGCGCCCATCTTCACTGCGGGATCCCGCGTTGCATTCGCCGCGCCGCGCCACGCCGGCGAAGTCACGACTGCGATGGTCACGATCAGGCAGAAGAAGGTCTGCGCCAGGCACGCGTGCGCGACAGAGACGGCCGTGGGAAGCAGGAAGATCACGGTCAGTCCTCCCAGCACGCCCTGTGCCACGACGGCGGCGAGCGCCGCGTAGCCCAGGCGGCGGACCCACGCCCGCGGCTCCCTCCGGGAAAGCCAGACCGCCAGGAGGATCGTCAGGATCCCGACGGTCGTGGCCACCATCCGGTGGCCGTGCTCGTAGAAGACGCCTCCCACCATCGGCGGCATGAGCTTCCCGTAGGAGAGCGGCCAGTCGGGCACCGAGAGGCCCGACTCGGTCGAGGTGACGAGCCCACCCGCGAAGATCAGGAAGAGCGTCGCCGCCGCCGTCGCGACCGCGAACCGGTGCAGCCCGACTCTCGCTCCCTCTCCCCCCGGGAGAGGGGCGGGGTGAGGGCGCCGGCTACGCATGCCCCCCCGTTCCCGCGGCCCCCGGAGGCTCGTTCTGCGGCCAGTGATCATCGGAGCGCTCGGGGGCGCTGTACTCGTAAGGGCCGCGATAGACCGTGGGGACCGCTCCGGTGAAGTTCTCGTGCGGAGGGGGCGAGGAGGTCTGCCACTCGAGCGTGTTCGATCGCCACGGGTTCGGCCCGGCGACCCTTCCGCGGCGCATCGAAAGGAAGAAGTTCAGGACCAGGATGAGCTGCGCGGCGCCGAGCACGAAGAGGGAGATCGTCATGAACTGGTTCAGCGGCTGCAGGCCCTTGAGGTGCGTGTACTGGGAGTAGTCGTAGATGCGCCGTTGCATCCCGCGCATCCCCAGGAAGTGCATCGGGAAGAAGACGCAGTTGAACGTGACGAAGGTGATCGCCCAGTGGATCTTTCCCCAGGTCTCGTTCATCATCCGCCCGAACATCTTCGGATACCAGAAGTAGAGCCCGGCGAAGGCTCCGAAGAGCGAGCCGCCGAAGAGGACGTAGTGGATGTGCCCGACGATGAAGTAGGTGTCGTGGATGAAGATGTCCACCGGCGTCGAGGCCATGAAGATCCCCGACAGCCCGCCGATGACGAACATGGCCACGAAGGAGATGGCGTTCAACATCGGCGTCGTGAAGTGGATGTTCCCGCCCCACAGCGTTCCCAGCCAGTTGAACGTCTTGATGGCGGAGGGCACCGCGATGACCATCGTCGAGATCATGAACGTCGTGCCGAGCAGCGGGTTCATGCCGCTCTGGAACATGTGGTGGCCCCAGACGATGAACCCCAGTCCCGCGATCCCCAGCATCGAGTAGGCCATCGCGCGGTATCCGAAGATGGGCTTCCTCGAGAAAACCGGCAGAATCTCGGAGGTGATCCCCATCGCCGGGAGGATCATGATGTAGACCTCCGGGTGCCCGAAGAACCAGAAGAGGTGCTGCCAGAGGAGAGCCTGGCCTCCGCCGGCGTTCTTCCAGGGCTGGCCCGAGACGACGAGCCCCGCCGGCAGGAAGAAGGTCGTGCCGAGAACGCGGTCGAAGATCATCATGATCAGGGCGCCGGACAGAACCGGCAGCGCCAGCAGCAGCAGGATCGCCGTGATGAAGAGCGCCCAGACGGTCAGCGGCAGCCGGAAGAACGTCATCCCGGGCGCCCTCATGTTGATGATCGTCGTGATGAAGTTGACGGACGTCAGAAGCGACGAGAGGCCGAGAATCAGCAGAGAGAGCGCCCACAGAGTCTGGCCCCGCGTCTGCACGATGGACAGAGGCACGTAGGACGTCCAGCCCGCCTGGGCGGCGCCTCCGGTCACGAAGAAGGACCAGAGGATGAGGACGGCGGCGGGCACCGCCGTCCAGAACGAGAGCATGTTGAGCGTCGGAAACGCCATGTCGCGCGCGCCGATCTGGATGGGGACGACAAAATTGCCGAACGCGCCGATCAGGATCGGCATGATCGCGAAGAAGATCATGATCGTCGCGTGCATGGTGAAAAGGGAGTTGTAGAACTCCGGCAGCATCTGGCCGTTGGGCATTCCCTCCGGAAAGAGCTTGCCCATGAACCCGATCGGCTTGCCCGGCCACGCGAGTTGCCAGCGGACCAGCATCGCCAGAAGACCCCCGACCACGAGCATGCTGAGCGCGTAGAGCATGTACTGCTTCCCGATCACCTTGTGGTCGAGCGAGAAGATGTACTTTCTCCAGAAGGAAGTCGGCGCGGGGTGAACGCCCGGCAGGTGCTCCGGGGCGGTCTCGAAGGACGGTTCGGGGAAGGCGTAGTCGCCCGGCGTGATCGTGCTCATGAGACCTGCTTCCCCTCCTGCGCGGCGCGCGCCGGCTGGCTCGCCGCCGGCTGCGCCTCCGGCCCCGCCTGTTCCTTGAGCCATTCCTGGAAATCCTCCGGCGCTTCGACGGTGACGAATCCCTTCATCCTGTAGTGCCCGAGGCCGCACAGCTCGGCGCAGGCGATCTCCCAATGCCCGACCCGCATGGCGTCGAACCAGATGCGGGTGGACATGCCGGGAACGGCGTCCTGTTTGACGCGGAACTCGGGGAGAAAGAAGGAGTGGATGACGTCCTTGGAACGCAGCGTCGCCACGACCGGACGCCCGACGGGAAAGTGGAGCTGGTTCAACGTCACGACGTCATCGGCGGTGCCGAACCTCCCGTCCGGGCCCGGATAGCGGATGTTCCAGGCGAACTGCTCGGCCGTGATCTCGATCTGCAGGGCGTCGCTCGGCATCCGTTGCTTGATCTCGGCCCAGCTGCGCCGCGAGAGCAGGGCCAGAACCACGCAGATCACCGCCGGAATGATCGTCCAGATGACCTCGAGTCGGTTGTTGCCATGGGTGTAGTGGGCGCGCCGCCCCTCGCGGTGGCGGTAGCGGAACAGGAAAAACAGGAGCAGCGCCTCGACGACCACGAAGATGATCCCGGTGATCCAGAGGATCAGGTGAAAGAGCCCGTCGATCTCGCCGCTGTAACTGGAGACTCCTTCGGGCAGATGCATCCACAGCGGCAGGGCGCGGCCGGCGGAGGGGAGCGCCGCCAGAACCAGGACAAGGAACGTCGCGCGAAAGGCTCTCCGGCCGTTCATCCCCTAGCCCTTGAAGGAGAAGTCGACGGTCTTGGTTTCCGAGCCGGCGACCGTCACGTTCTGCGTCTGCGGGCCGTACTTCTCCTGCCAGGCTTCGATGACGTAGTTGCCGGGAGGCAGATTCTTGATCTCGAAGGTCCCCTGGTCGTTGGTCGTCGCAAAGAAGGGGTGGTTGAAGACGCCGCAGTAGGCTCCCATCCACTTATGCACGTCGCACTTGAAGCGAACGGGCATCTCGGCCTTGTCGAACTTCTTGATCGTCTCCATCTTCTGGAAGGGCTGCCCGATGTTGAATTCCGAGTTGATCTTCGGGAGCGCGTGAATGTTGTGGAGGGTGCCGTCGCTGTTGACGATCTTGAGAGGCTGCCCGGTCTGGATCCCGAAGATGTGGGGATGGTACTGGCACCCCCTCTGATCGAGCGTGACCGGCGTCGAGGGGGGCGGGTAGTTCCCGGTCACTCCTTCCTTCACGTACACGAGCACCCACTCGAGAGTCCCGTTGGGATTGACGACGACATCCTGCGTGTAAACCGGCTCCGCGTGGGCCCCCTTGCAATAGGCGTCGGCGTCCATCTTGATCTGCTCCCGGGCCGGGGCCGCGCCCGTGAAAGCCACCTTGCCGGTGATCGTAGCGCCGCCAGCCGCCGGTGCCGCCGCGGGCGCCGCGGCAGGGGCGTTGGCCGCGGTCGTGGCCGCTGCCTTCGGAGCCACCTCCTCTTCCTCCTCCTCCTTCCTTCCGCCGCAAGCCACGAAGGAAAGGACGAAGGCCATTGAGAGGAGAACGTAGGTCATGCGCTTGAACATCAAGACTCCCTTCGAGACATTGTTTCCGGTTGTCCGGCGCCTGTCAGCGCCCACCCCGGCGCGCCGAGCGCCAAACACGAGTGGATCATGAATCGGGCGGATCATATAGAAGGCGGATAACCCTTTCAAGCCGCGCGCCCGAAGACGTCCGCGGCGAGACCGAGACTCTGTCCGGCGAAACTCGAACCTGCTACTGTCCCCGGCGTGACCGCGACGACGATCGAGGCCCGGCAGCTGACCAAGGCTTTTGCCGGTCCTCCGCTCTTCTCCGGCCTCTCGTTCCGCGCCGAGACGGGCTTCCTCGCCGTGAAGGGCCGCAACGGGAGCGGCAAGACGACGCTCTTGAAGATCCTGGCCTCGCTGGCGTCTCCCAGCTCCGGCTCCGTCTCCGTCCGTCAGGGCGAGCAGGAGCTCTCCGGCGACGCGCGCCGCCTGGCGGTGGGCTGGTCGGGGCCCGACCTGGCCTTCTACGAGGACTTCTCGGCCCTCGAGAACCTCCTCTTTCTCTCGCGCGCGGGAGGCCGGCCGCGCGAAGCCCGGGACCTGACGCGGCGCCTCGAGGAGGTGGGGCTGGCAGGAGCCCCGGGCAAGCGCGTGGGCGCCTTTTCGACCGGCATGAAGCAGCGGTTGAAGATCGCCTTCGCTCTCCTCTTCGATCCGCCCGCGCTGCTCCTGGACGAGCCGATGATCGGGCTCGACACCGACGGACGCGCGATCGTCGAAAGGGTCGTCGCGGCCCGACGCCGGGACGGGCTCGTCATCCTCGCCTCCAACGACCCGCGCGACTTCGTCGAGCCCGACCAGGTCGTCGAGCTGGGCCGGGAATCGGGAATCGGGAACCGATGAATCGCGAGCGTGCCGACTCGATTCCCGATTCCCGATCACCGGTTACCGGGTCCTCGGCTCTCTCAAGGGCGTGGGCTATCTGCGCCAAGGACGCGGCGCAGGAACTGCGCCGGCGCATCGCCATCGCTTCGATCTTCTTCTTCGCGGCGACCGCCGTCACCCTCGTCTCCTTCGGGATCGGCCCCTTTGGATTGCCCGCCGAAGCGCGGGACAGGGTCTGTTCGGCGCTCCTCTGGATCATCCTGTTCTTCTGCGCCGCGACCGGGCTGCCGCGCGCCTTCGTCCGCGAGGAAGAGACGGGAACCGCCTACGCTCTCCGGAAGGTCGCCCCGGCGTCGCTGACGCTGGCCGGGAAGACGCTCTTCAACTACATCCTCTTCCTCGCCATCGCGGCGGTGACCGTGCCGGCCTTCTCGATCCTCCTGGAGTGGCGCCTGGGCTCGCCGGGCGCGTTCGCCGCTCTCCTCATCCTCGCAGGCTACGGCCTCTCGATCGTCTCGACGTTCCTGGCGGCCCTGGTCGCCCGCGCCTCCCAGAAGAACGTTCTGTTCGTCGTGATCTCCTTCCCGCTCCTGCTGCCCCTGCTCCTCTCCGCCATCGTGGCGACCGTTGAGGCCGCGGGCGGCTCCATGCCTTCCACGCCCCTGCGCGTCATCGTGGCCTACGACGGCGCGGCCACCTGCGCGGGCTATCTCCTGGCCTCCGCGGCGTGGGAAGATTGAAGCGAGCTGTCAGCTTTCAGCCATCAGCCAGGCCCGAATCCTGAATCAAGCTGACAGCTGACAGCTGATAGCTGATAGCTGATAGCTTAAGGAATCTCGAAGCGATGAAGATCTTCAAGTTGCTTCTTCTCCCCTACATGGCGGCCATCATCGTGGGGGCGTTCCTCTGGCCGGCGCCCGCGCAGGGATTCATCGGGGAGTCCTCGCGGATCGTTTTTTTCCACGTGCCGTGCGCGTGGACGTCGGCCCTCGCCTTCCTCGTCGCCGCCGCCTACTCGATCGCCTATCTGGCCCGGCGCAACCCTGTCCACGACGACATCGCCGCCGGCGCGGTGCGCCTGGGGCTCCTCTTCGCCGTCCTCGCGCTCGTCACGGGCGCTCTCTTCGCGAAGATCATGTGGGGCGCCTACTGGAACTGGGACCCGCGGGAATCCTCCTTCCTGCTCCTGATCTTCCTCTACGCGGCCTATCTCTTCCTGCGAGCCGCCGTGGAGGACCCGGAGCGCCGGGCCCGGATGTCCGCCGCCTATGCCCTCTTCGCCGCGGTCCTGATGCCCTTCCTCTTCTTCGTCGCGCCCCGGGTGACCTCCTCGCTGCATCCGCAGACGGTCATCAATCCCCAGGGCAAGATCCTCATGGATGCGCCGACAAAGGCCGTCTTCTTCGGCGCCCTGATCGCCTTTTCGTGGCTCTTCGTCTGGATGCTTGGCCTGGAGGCCCGGGCCGCCCGCCTGGCGCGCCGCTATAGAGCCCGGGAATCGGCCTAGGCGCGGGAATCAATGCCGTGGTTGATGCATTTGCATCATGAGGGTCAGGGGAAAGATTGATTTCCTAGTGGAGGAAAGAAACAATCGGAACATGAACAGTCTCGCCTTCCTCGCAACCGTCAACGTCGTGATCTGGATCGGGCTGTTTTTCTACCTCTGGCGGCTGGACCGCCGGATTTCAACCCGGGAGCGGGAACAATGAAAAAGGGATACTGGGTCGCGACGGGCTTTGCGCTCGTCTTCATCGTCCTGGGGGTCACGGCCTTTCAGAAGACCCTGACGCCCTACCTCTCTTTCGACGAGGCCCGCAAGGCCAAGGGCGCCGTCCAGGTCATGGGAAGCCTGGACAAGGCGAGCGACCAGTACGACACGTCCCGGCAGGAACTTCGCTTCGACCTGATCGATCCCGCCGGGCAACGGATGCCGGTGACCTACCGGGGAGTCAAGCCCGGCAACTTCAGGGACGCCATCTCCATCGTCGCGATCGGGCCCTATCGCGACGGCCGCATCGAGGCCGAGAAACTCCTGGTCAAGTGCCCCTCCAAGTACCAGGGCGCGGAAGTCGAAAAGTCCTACGCCTCGGCACCCAAGCCGGCGGCAACCCGGAGCTGAACATGTATTTCTGGCCGGGCGTCATCGCCCTGTGGGGAGCTCTGTTGGCCGGGCTGGCCTCGATCTTCTTCTACTTCCGAGCGGACCGCGGGCACGCCGGAGCGCTCCCGCTCGCTCGCAGCGCCTACGCGGCGTTCGCGACCTGCATCCTGGCCGCGGCCGGGACCCTGATGGCCCTCCTCCTCCAGCACCGTTTCGATGTTTCCTACGTCAACTCTTATTCGAGCCGCGACCTGCCAATCTACTTCCTGATCTCGACGTTCTGGGCGGGACAGGAGGGCTCGTTCCTGCTCTGGTGCTTCTGGGGAGCGATCATCGGGCTCTTCGTCTGGCGCTCGGCCCGCGAGCAAGAAGCCCCCGTCATGGTCGTCTATCTCTCGACCTTCATCGGGATCGTCGCCATCCTCTGCAAGCAGAGCCCCTTCAAGCTGCTCCCCCCGCCCGTGCCGGCAGACGGCGTCGGACTGAATCCGCTGCTCCAGGATCCGTGGATGGTGATCCACCCGCCGGTGATGTTCGCCGGCTTCGCGTCTTTGTCCGTCCCCTTCGCCTTCGCGATCGCGGCTCTCTGGAAGAAGCGCTGGGACGGCTGGGTCGTGCGCGCCATCCCCTGGGCGCTCTTCACGTTCCTGGCGCTCGGCACGGCGGTCCTGATGGGCGGCTACTGGGCGTACAAGACCCTGGGCTGGGGCGGCTACTGGGGATGGGACCCGGTGGAGAACACGAGCCTCGTGCCCTGGCTCTGCACCGTGGCCCTCGTTCACGGCATGTTCCTGCAGCGCGCCAAGAAGAGGCACCGCAAGGTCAACCTCATCGTCGCGTGCTTCGCCTACCTGACGATCCTCTACGGCACGTTCCTGACCCGCTCGGGCGTCCTCGCGGACTTCTCCGTTCACTCCTTCATCGACCTGGGGATCACGGCCTGGCTCGTGGGTATCCTGCTCGGATTCCTCGGGCTCTCAGTGGCCTGCCTGGCCTGGCGGTGGCGCGAGATTCCGGTCACGGAAGAACAGGAGCCGCCGCTTCTTTCCCGCAGCGTCCTCTTCATCCTGGGGATCGCCGTGCTCTGCGCGATGGGCTTCGTGATCCTGCTCGGCACCTCCGCGCCTCTCCTGACGCGCCTGACCGGCAATCCCTCGCAGGTCCAGAACTCGTTCTACACGAAGACGACCATCCCCGCGGCGATCCTGCTCGCGCTGCTCGCGGGCCTCGTGGCGTTCGTCTCGTGGAAGGGAGAGACCGGGAAGAACCTCGCCGCGAGCTCCCGGCGGTCGCTGATCGTGGCGGCAGCCGGCATCGTTGTGGCCTTTCTCGTCGGAGCGCGGGAGGCCACGAGCCTCGTCGTGCTGTTCTTCGCCCTCTTCGCGGCCGACATGAACCTGAGGGCGGTCGCGCGCAAGGTTCGAAACGGCAAGTGGGGCGGCGCGGGCGGGTACCTCGCGCACGTGGGGCTGGGCATCATGCTCGGCGCGATCGTCGTCTCGGGAGTCTACGCGCGCTCGACGCGGCTGACCCTGCCCGCCAACCAGCCCGTCAAGGTCGAAGACTCGAAACTGACCTTCGTCCGGGTCATCCCCGGCACGTCCACGAGAAAGCAGGCGATGGAAGTGCGCGTGGAGACGCCGAAGGGGAAGACGTACTACATGTACCCCAAGATGTACGTCAACTCGCGCACGAACCAGCTCATGGCGAATCCCGCCATCAAGAACTCCGCGCTCTTCGACTTCTACCTCGCGCCGCAGTCCTACGATCCGGGGCAGCCGGAGCAGGTCGGGCGGGACGTCAAGCTCTCCAAGGGCACGACCACGGCGATCGACGGGACCGGCTTCACCTTCCGCGACTTCAACGCCGACCGGTCCTCCATGATGCAAGGGGGGAAGACGATCCTGGTCCTGACCGATGTCACGGTCACGCCTCCCGACGGCAGCAAGCACGACGTCACGCTGCGCTATGTCTTCCACCTGGACGGCGAGGAGGCGGAGGCGCCGGAGGCCGACGTCCCCGGAGTGCCCGGGGGCAAGATGCGGGTTGTCGGCGTTTCTCCCAAGGACGAAGCCGTCGTGCTGAGGATGCTGGGAGTCTCGAAGGACCGGGCCGCCGAATACCAGGCGGCGACCTTCGAGTCCCTCTCGGTGGACGTCACCCACAAGCCGATGATCGCTTTCGTCTGGGGCGGCTTCTACGTGATGATGGCGGGAGCATTCCTGGCGTTCGTCAAGCGCGCGCGCGAGGCGCGCCACGCGACTCTCCTGGCCGAGTCGAAGACCTCCGTTCCGCCTCGAGAAGCTGTCGCTCCGACGGGCCCCGCCATTCCGGTCCACGGCCGTTCCCGCCTTTAGCAGGCTGCTGAAAAATGGCTGCGGGTGTCGTGGCTGGCCTTTTGCAACTCGCGATGCCAGAAACTCTTTTCGTCAAGGATTTTTCTCGTTTGAAGAGCATCGCGAGCAAAAGGCCAGCCACCGCAGACGGTTGCGGCGGCGCGCTCGCAACGCCACCCACACCCTTTTTCAGCACCCTGCTAGGCCCGCGGGGGACGCGGCCGCTTTTCCTGGATGTTTCCGGCCCTCGAGCTTGTTTACAAGCTTGAGGTGGTCTCATGAAGAGGCAAATCCTCCGTGGTGCCCTGATCGCGATTGGTCTTCTCTCCGCCGGGGCCCTGTCCGCGCAATTCGTAAGTCTCTCCCGCTGCCGGGCCGCCTATCCGTGCGCGTTCCCCTTCGGAGTGCAGTACCGCCCGGACCCGCTCATCGCGGGCCAGTACGGCCGTGTGCCGGACAGCGCGCTCTCTCTCCGGCTGCCGCTCAAGGCGCCTCTGGTTCCGCAGCTCGACAGGGGCCCCCGGCCGGACCTCGGAGCCGTGGACGCCGCGGTGCGCAAGTCGCTCGAGATGCATCCGCCTCCCGGCGCCCGTAACACGAAGTCGCGCGCCGGGAAGCCGGACGCGGAGCCCGCCCCCCGGCAGAATCGCTAGGTTCTTTCGACCGCGAGGCTCAGGCCGTCGCTCGCGGCGGTGACCCGGCACGAGGGCGCCTTCTCCGCGGCGAGCTCCTCGAGGGCTCCCTTCAACGCCGGCTCTCCCATCTCGATCGGGCCCTTGCCGAAGTGGGAGAAGATCGTCCGGGCGACGCCATATTTGCCGAGCCAGCCCAATTGCGCCCGCACGGTGGTGTGCCCCATGAGCGCCCCGGTCGTGTGCCGCCGCACGAGCGAGCCCTTGAGAGTCGATCCGTCGCCGATGTAGACGTCCGCGCCGGGAAGAGCCGCTCCGGGCTTCTCGAAGGCGATGACATCGCCCGAATACACCAGGATGAGGTCCCGCGACTCGATCCGCGCGGCCACGCACGGACAGCGGACCGAGTGGATCACCGGAAAGGCCGTCAACCGGAAAGGGCCGACAGACACGGCCTTTTCCGGCTCGAGCGTCACGCGCCTGGCGATCGGGAGGTCCTTCGTGATCTCGTGCGTGATCGCCGAGGCGTGGACCGCGATATCCGTTCCCTCTTCCAGCCCCCGGGCGTGATCCGGGTGAGCGTGGGAGATGAAGATCGCATCCGGCCGGATCTTCTCGAGGAGTCCCTTCCGGTTCTGCCCGAAGTCGCAGAGCAACCGGAAGCCCTCCGTCTCGACGGTGAACGCGGAATGCCCCGAATGAGCGCGCGACTTCTCTTCGACGTATCCCTTCGTCCCGTAAAAACGCAGGCGCATCCCGCTGACCCCGCGACTCCCGGGGCCCTAAATCTCGCGAAGAGCGTTGATGATCTTGAGCCTCGCGGCGCGGGCGGCCGGGAAGAATCCGCCGAGGAGACCCATGGCGAGGGAAAAGACGAGCCCGCCGATCATGAGCGGCGGCGTCAGGCGGAAGTTGAAGAGGACCTCCGAGAAGGTCCGGAAGTTCATCGTGCCGGTGGGCCTGGTCAGAATCAGGTTGAAGAGGAGAAAGGCCAGCGCCGTGCCGAGGATCCCCCCGATGAGACACAGCAGGAGGGCCTCGAGGATGAAAGAGGCCAGGACCGACCGCCGCGAGAATCCGATCGCGCGCAGCGTCCCGATCTCCCGCGTCCGGGCCGCGACTTGCGCGTACATCGTGTTCATGGCGCCGAAGGCGGCGCCGATCGCGGTGAAGATGCCGACCAGGATCGCGAGGACCTTGATCGGCGCTCCCGTGATCATCTGTTCCTCGTAGTACTTCTTTTCCGTTCTCCCCTCGAGCTTCAGCCTCTGGTCGCCCTTGACCGTCTCGATGTATCTCGCGGCGGCGTCGGGATCGCTCGTGCGCACGAAAATGGAGGAGAAGATCTGGCGCTTGGTCTGGCCCTGCAGGTCCTTGGCGTCCGTCCAGATCTCCGACTCGTAGGCCGAGCCGGAAGCGTCGAAGTGGCCGACGATCTTCCAGCGGTAGGAGCCGGTCTTGATCGTGTCCCCGATCCTCATCCCGGCGAAGCGGTTGGCGAGGTTCTTCGAGACGACGGCCTCGTTGGTGCCGGGGCCGAACATCCGGCCGTCCACCATCCGGACGCCCGGACGCATGGCGAAGCCGATCGGGTCCATGCCCCGCACCTGGACGTTGGCCGTCTGGCCGTCCTCCCGGGGGAGGTTGACGAGGCTGATCAGCTCGGGCGAGACGTAAGGCTCTCCCGACGGGCTCCTCTCGATGCCCGGCAGCGAGCGGATCGTCTCGTAGGCGTCCTTCGTGATGACGCTCTGCATCTCGGCCTGCGATCCGACCCGCATCGTGATGATGTTGCGCGTCGAGGCCGTCACCGACAGCGTGCGCGAGACGCCCTGCCACAGCGCGAGCACGAACAGGAAGACCGTCACGACCAGGCAGACGACGAAGACCGTCATCGCGGTCGAGACCCTCCTCACGAAGAGGTTCCGAAGGTTGTACTTGAGCGGAATGGCCATGAAAACCTCGTTAGCCGTTAGCCGTTAGCCGTTAGCCGTTAGCCGTTAGCCGCGACAGTCTCATCACTTCGGCTCACGGCTCACGGCTTACGGCTCACGTCTCTCAGACGACCTGCCTCAGGCCGTCCACGATGTTGATCCGCGAGGAGCGGATCGCCGGGACGAAGCCCGCCAGAATCCCGACGCCGACGGAGACGCCAAACGCCGCCGTGAGCACCATCCACGTCACCTTGAAGTTGATGAGGAAGGGCGCCATCGGGGTCGTCTGCATGCCTTTGACCATCCCGGGAATGAAGAGGTACTTGGCGAGGACCACGCCGAGGACCCCCCCCAGGAGCGACATCAGGACCGACTCCGACAGGATGAACCCCAGGATGTGCGTGCGGCGGAAGCCGAGCGTGCGCATGACGGCGATCTCCGTGACCCGCTCGCGGGCCGACATCGCGACGGTATTGGCGACGATGAGCGTCACCGCGAAGAGGATGACGATCGAGATCCCGCGGATGAGCCCCTTGACGTTGCCCATCATCTCCATGAACTGAAGCTGGAACTGTTTCTCGGTCAGGGTCTTGGTCGGCCGGTCGCTGTTCTCGAACATCCGGTCGATCGTCGCGACCACTCGGGGGATGTCCTCCGCGCGGGCGACCTTCGTGTAGTAGAGGCCGGTGTACTTGTCCGCGCCGAACCACTTGCCCTGGTTCAGGACCTCGTTGGAGAAGAAGATGTTCGATTCGTCTCCGGAGTGATAAGGCCCGGCGTACACCAGATCCAGGGTCATGGGGATGTAGGTGCCGCGCAGGATGATGTGGTCCCCGTGCTTCCAGTGGAACTTCTCCTCGAGCTTCTTGCCGGCGACGAAGGAATTGCGGTTGGCCCGCCATTCCTTCTCGACGGCGGGATCGATCGTCGAGTCGTCGAAGATCCTGGAGAAATAGATCTCCGGATCGCAGGAGAGCTGGCCAAAGAAGTTCTCCGGCCGGTCGTCCTTGTAAACGCCGCCGAACCAGATCTGGGGCGAGGCCGCGACGACGCCCGGGATCTGCTCGATCCGCTGCCGCTGCGAGAGGGCCAGGAAGTTGCCGAGGCCCGTCGCATGCTGGACGACGATGCGATTGGAGCCCTTCCCGCCGGAAGGATCCTGCTGCATGGCCTGGAGCAGGGACACGAGGACCACGATCAGGACGAGCACGAGGACGATCGACGAGGTCGTCAGAACGGTGCGCGTCTTCTTGCGGAAGACGTTCCTCCAGATCAGGCGCAGGTACTTCACTCGACCCTCCGCACCCCGCCGATCAGGGTGCCTCTCTCCGTCAGCTCCTCCGCGTGGAAGACCCCCTTGTCCAGGTGGACCATGCGGTGGGCGCGCCCCGCGGCCCTGGGGTCGTGGGTCACCATGACGATCGTTTTCTTGAACTCCTGGTTCAAACGGTTCAAGAGCTCGAGGATCTCCTCCGCGGATTTCGCGTCCAGGTCCCCCGTGGGCTCGTCGGCCACCAGGATCGCCGGGTCGGAGACAACGGCCCGCGCGATCGCGACGCGCTGCTCCTGTCCTCCGGAGAGCTGCCTTGGATAATGATCCATCCGGTCCGAGAGGCTGACGATCGAAAGAGCGGCCTCGACGTGCTTTCGCCGCTCCGATTTCTTCAGCCTCGTCAGCAGGAGCGGCAGCTCCACGTTCTCGAAGGCGGTCAGCACGGGGATCAGGTTGTAGAGCTGGAAGATGAAGCCGATCGTGGTGGACCGCCAGCGCGCGAGGTTCGTCTGGGAAATCTGGGAGATGTCCTTGCCGCCGATCAGGATCCGCCCGCTCGTAGGCTGGTCGATTCCCGCGATGAGATTCAGGAGCGTCGTCTTGCCGGAGCCGGACGGGCCCATCAGCGCGACGAACTCCCCTTCCGGGACCTTCAGGTTGACGTCCTTCAACACCGGGATCTCCAGGGCATCCCGGTGGTACACCTTCTCGACGTGGGACAGTTCGATCAGCGCGTCGTTCATGCCGCCGCCCCTCCTTCGACCTTGACGCGATCCCCCTCCCGGATCCCGGCCTTGTCGGGTTGCGAGATCAGAGTCTCTCCCCCTTCGAGCCCCTTTGTCACCTCCACCTGTCCCTGAACTTCTCCGGAGGTCTCCACCGCCTGGAACCTCGCGTGTCCCTGCGCGACGCGAAAGACGCCGGTGCGGCCCTCGCGCGTCGCCAGGGCCGACTTCGGAATCAGGATGCGCGAGTGGCTGGCCTTGCCCTGCGTCGGCTGCGCGGTGAAGGACACCCGGGCGGAAAGATCCGGCAAGATCCTGTCGTCGGCGTCCAGAAACGCGACCTTGACGCGCACCGTCCCCTTCTGCCGGTCGGCCGCCGGGACGATCTGGCGCAGGTAGCCATGATAGGTCTTGTCCGGCGCGGCGTCGAGCGTGATCTCCGCCGGCTGCCGGTCGCCGAGCTTGCCGAGGTTCGACTCGTTGACGTCGGCCCCGACGTAGAGGCTGGAGAACTCGACGAGCGTCACGATCGCGCCTCCTGAGCCTCCTCCCGAGGGGGAAGAGCCGAAGGGCGAGACTGCCTCGCCGACGAAGGCGCGCTTGGCCGTCACCACCCCGGCGAATGGCGCGCGGATCTCCGTGTAGCTCAAGAGCGCCTCGGCGTACGCCACCTTCGCGCGGGTCGAGGCCTCCTGGGCCACCGCGGCGTCGAGCGCCGACTGCGGCGCCAGTCCCTCGTTCCGGAGAGCCCGCTGCCGCTCGAGCTCGGCCTTCGCGTTGACCCAGCCGGCCTTCGCGTCGGCGAGCTGCGCGTCCAGGTCCGTGTGGTCGAGGCGGGCGATGACGTCCCCCTTGCGGACGCGGCTCCCTTCGGTCACGTTCAGCGAGGTGATGCGGGACGTGATCTTCGGCGAGAGGTCCGCCTTGCGCTCCGCCTCGACGTAGCCCGTCGCCGAGAGGAGAGTCGTGGCCTGCCCCTCCGTGACGATGGAGGCCGTCACCGTCTCCACCGCCTTGCCCCGCAGCGTCCGCCCCGTCGCGAAGAAAGCGGCGACACCGGCCGCGACGACGAGGAGAGCGGCGGCGAGCAGCCACCCGCGCGCGCCGCGGGCCTTCTCCGGCTCGCGCCGGATCCGAAGAGCCGAAAGGTCGGCCGATGTTCTTTCTCTGTCCTGGCTCATGGATCGAGGACCTTCCATTCTATTTCCCCGCCGAAGGCGCGCCTCGAGGGCGATATAATCGGCCTCATGCTGTGGGGCAACGCTCTGCTGGCCGCTTTGATTTCGATCCATGCCGCGACGCCGGCTTCAGCCGTCTTCAAGGTCGAGCTTGCCGGAAACCAGACCGTCTGGGCGGAGGACAAGCCGCGCGACGCGGGCGCTCTCGTCCTCTTTCACCGCTACCCCGGCGGTCTGCTCGTGAGCGTCAAGAAGGCGGACGTGCGGCGCGTCGTCGCCGTGCCCCGGGTCGCAGACGAGGTCAAGAGGCTCAAGACGGGAAGCGAGGTCGTACTCGGGTCTCTTGCGAGCCGACCGTTGCCGGGATCGCCCGCGACGGCCGGCGGGGCTCCCCCGGAAGGGCCCGCGCTGCCCCCCGGCGAGCGCAAGGACGGGACCGCGCTGCTGAACCCCGATCGGCCCTACCGCCCCGAATGGGATTCCAAGCAGGTGCCCGGCCTGAATCTCCCCTATCCGGCTTCCCCCAACGATTACCGCGAAGGCAGCACGCTCGCGTATCCGCCGGCCACGGCCGTCCAGGAGGCGCCGGGCGAGCCGCCAAAGATGCCGCCAGGCACCGGCGAGCCCCCCAAGGCACCCCAGTAGAAGGTGTCTAGATGTGGATCGGCTTCCCCTCGACGCCTTCCGCGGCCTCGTGGATCGCCTCGGAAAGGGTGGGGTGGGCGTGAATCGTGCGGACGAGCTCCTCGGAGGTCGTCTCGAGCCTTAGCGCCGCGCTCGCCTCCGCGATCAGCTCCGTGGCGCTCGGGCCGATGATGTGCACGCCGAGCACCTCGTCGTACTTCTTTTCGCCGACGATCTTCACGAAGCCGCCCGTCTCGTTGAGGATCCTCGCCTTCCCGATCGCCGAGAAAGGGAATTTCCCCACGGCCACGTCGTAGCCCCGTTCCCGCGCCCGGGCCTCCGTCAGGCCGATGGAGCCGATCTCCGGCGAGCAGTACGTGCAGCCGGGCACCTGGTCGTAGTTGAGAGCCGGCGGCTGCCGGCCTGCCATGTGCTCGACCGCGACCACCGCCTCCGCCGAGGCGACGTGGGCGAGCTGGGCCGTCGGGACCACGTCGCCGATGGCGTAGATCCCCGGAACGTTCGTCCTCATCGCGCCGTCCACCCGGATATATCCCTTCTCCGTCGCGACGCCCGCCTCTTCGAGTCCGATTCCTTCCGAGAGGGGCTTGCGGCCGACCGCCATCAGGATCTTCTCGGTCCGGAAGCTCTCGGTCTTTCCGCCCGAGGAACGCGCGATGACCTCGATGCCCGACTCGATCTTCGTGACCTTCTCGATCCGCGTGTCAACGTAGACGGCGATCCCCTGCCGCTTGAACGAGGCCGCGAGCTCTCGCGAGATCTCCTCGTCCTCGAGCGGCACCACACGCGGCAGGATCTCGACCACCACGGTCTTGGAGCCGAAGCGCGCGAACATCGAGGCGAACTCGACGCCGACGGCGCCCGATCCGACCACGAGGAGCGATCTTGGGATCTCGGTCACCTCCAGGATCGAATCCGAAGAGAGGATCGTCTGATGGTCGATCTCCATTCCGGGCAGCGAACGAGGCGTGGACCCCGTCGCGATCAGGGTGTTCCTGACCGAATGAAGAGTCTGTGACCCGTCGCTGCCGGTCACCGAGACCTTGCCCGCGCCGGCGATCCTCCCGAATCCGTTCACGACCGTGACGTTGTTCTTCTTCATCAGGAAGGCGATCCCGTTCGAGCTCTGCCGGACCACCTTTTCCTTGTGCTTCATGGCCGCGGCGAGCTCCAGCCGGACCTCCCGGGTCGAGACCCCGACCTCGGCTCCGTGGCGCGTCTCCTCGAGCAGATCCGCAGTGTGGAGGAGCGCCTTGGTCGGAATGCATCCCCGGAGCGTGCAGACGCCCCCCAGCCTCGAGTCCTTCTCGACGAGGAGGACCGACAGGCCAAGCTGCGCCGCGCGGATCGCCCCCACGTATCCCCCGGGACCGGACCCGATGATGCCGACGTCGTAGGTCTTCTGTTGGTTCATTTGCCCTCTTATCTATGCCTCTCCGGCGAAACGAGGTGCAAGGCTATCAAGGGAGAAGGTGTCAGGGAAAAGGTGCCAGACTCCAGCCTGACACCAGCGAACCTCCTCGCCGAATAGAATCCCTTTCGTGCGACCCCGGCTCTTCCTCGCTGGAAGCCTGTTATCCGGCATCCTCGCGGCTCGGTGCGGAGGGGAGAAAGCGCCGGCCTCCCAGGCAATCGGGATCGGATTCTTCGGGGCGCTGACGGGCCCTCAGGCGACCTTCGCGCTCTCGGGGAAGAACGGGGCGCTGCTGGCCGCCGACCAGATCAACCGAGTGGGAGGAGTGCTCGGCAAGAAGCTGGACATCCTGGTCGAAGACGACCACAACGAGCCGTCGGAGGCCGCCTCGGCTGTCTCCAAGCTCATCACGCGCGACCACGTGGTGGCGCTCATCGGCGAGAACGCCTCCTCGCGAAGCCTGGCGGCGGCGCCGATCGCGCAGAGCTACCGGGTCCCTATGGTCTCCCCCTCGTCCACCAACGTGGAGGTGACCACGAAGGGGGACTACATCTTCCGGGTCTGCTTCGTCGACTCCTATCAGGGCAAAGCGCTCGCGACGTTTGCCCGCCGCACCCTCAAAGCGGAGACGGCGGCGCTCCTCGTGGACTCCAGGAGCGACTACAGCGTCGGCCTCGCCGGAGCGTTCCGCCGGGCGTTTACGGATCTGGGGGGACGCGTGATCCAGGAATCGAAATATACGGAAGGCGACAGCGACTTCTCCGCCCAGCTCACCGCGATCCGGCCGTTCAGGCCGGACGTCGTCGTCATCCCCGGTTACTACACCGATGCCGGACTGATCGCCCGGCAGGCCCGCTCTCTCGGGATCGAGAGCGCGCTGCTCGGCGCGGACGGCTGGGACTCTCCCAAGCTGACGGAGATCGGAGGCGCCGCGGTCGAAGGCGCGTATTTCTCCAACCACTACTCGGTGGAAGACCCGTCGCCGGCCGTGAGAGCGTTCGTCGGCGATTACCGCCGCGCCTACGGGGCCGACCCCGACTCGATCGCCGCACTCTCCTACGACGCCGCGCGACTGATCGCGGACGCCATGCGCCGCGCCGGCTCCGCGGAGGGCAAGCGCGTACGAGACGCCCTCGCCTCGACCCGGGACTTCCCCGGCGTCTCCGGAAAAATCACGATGGACGCCGACCGCAATCCCGTCAAGCCCGCGGTGATCCTCAAGGTCGAAGGCGGAAAGTTCCGCTACGCCGCCACGATTGCCCCCTAAAGCCGGGAAACGTAAAACGGAAAACGAAAGGAGCGCGCGGAGCTCCGTCGTTTACCGTTTCCCGCTTACCGTTTTGCGGCTTCTTCGGCGGGGTCCAGGACGAACTCGTCGAAGGCTACGAGTCCCGGGCCGGCGGTGGCCATGCCCGAGCGGCCGGCGACCGGGTTCGGATCGGTCGCCTGCAGGAGAGGCTTGCTCTCCCATTCGGCGGAGACCTTCGGACCGGCCGCGCTGATCTTGAGCACTCCCCACTCGCTGCCGAACTTCGTCGTGGCCTTCGCCAAATCCGTGGCCCGGCCGTTGCGGTAGGCCGAGAGGCGGGCCTCCCCGGTCACGAGATCGAGCAGCAGGACGAGGAAGTCCTTCTCGTCCGCCATCCGGAACACGATGCCGCCGCGCCCTTCGCCGTGGCGCAGCGCGAGAGACCACGCGCCGTCGCGGAAAGAGGAATTCCGCCGCAAGGCGGCGGCGATCGAATCGTCCGGACGCGAGGCGAGGGTCTGGGTCGCGTGGTTGGGAGCGGAGGGCGGATTGTAGCCGCCCACGACCTTCCAGTCGGCCGCTGCGGGCGCGCCGAGAACGGCGAAATCGAAGAAGGCCGGCTCGCGCAGCAGCGCGTCGGAGTCGAAATGGTTCCTCAGCTTCTGCGCGCCGCCGGCGTTCTGAGCGATTGCCGGGGC
Source organism: uncultured Acidobacteriota bacterium (assembly GCA_963837495.1). Lineage (GTDB taxonomy): Bacteria > Acidobacteriota > Thermoanaerobaculia > UBA5066 > Gp7-AA6 > JAWOLE01. The sequence goes on from CAWINF010000003.1 coordinate 1,233,735, forward strand.
CGCCAGGAGAAGGAGAAACACCCACGGAAGGTTCTTTCTCATGAGTTTGCTGTTCATCGGGGCGCAAAACAGGCCGGTGGCACTAAAATTCCCTTCCATGAACGGCGAGGCCCGCTCCTCCGCGCCCTACCGAATGACCAGAGAAGGCTATACGTTCCTGCTCGACCGGGACAACGTCGAGAAGCTCAGGAGCCTGCCGGACTTCGAGGGGCGCGAAGAGCCGGCCCTCGCCGAGGACTTTCTGAGGTTCCGCATCGAGACCTGGGCGGACAACCTGGGTGACGCGGGGGCCGCTCCCGGCGAAGTCTCGGTTTCGGTCGATCCCCATCAGCGCAAGGCCCACCTTCTTCGCGGCGCGGTCAAGCTGTTCAGCGCCGACATTTAGCCCGGATTATTCATGGTCACCCGGCCGAAACACGGGCAACTCTCTGCGCCAAAGAACGTTGCGTCAGGAAACCGCTGGCGTCAGCTGAGTACAGGTTGTCCGCGACAGAGATTTTTCGTCGAGACAAGGAAGGGCGACGATGGCGATGCCAGATGGCATCGCAGAGGAGCCCTGACGCCGTATCGGCGGAAAAGATCGGAGCGGCGGCCGGAGTCGATCATGAATAATGCGGGCTAGTCGCGACGCGAGAGCGTCGCCTCGAGAACTCTCTCTCCCTTCGGGAGAGGGGCGGGGTGAGGGCGCAACTGTCGCCACGCTCTCCGAGCCCTCTTCGTCCTGTCAGAAGCTGACGATCCCTCTTATCGTCTTGCCGACCGCCAGAAACGCCTGGCGCGAGTAGGGATCCACCACCACCCGCAGCTCCGCGGGAACGGGAACGTCGCCGACCACGGCTCCCGTCAGCCGCGCCGCCTGGCCGTCGAAAAACAACTCGCCCAGCTCCCTGTCGGTCTTCCCCTTCGAGCCCGGAAGCTCCCGCAGCCTCGCCAGATCCGGCGGATCGAGCCTCAACGTGTATCCCTCCGACTCGCGATAGAGCGGTTCGCGCGACTCCAGCATCTCGGGCCGCGCGGCGCGTGTTCGCTCCGCGCGAGGATCCGCGGGACGCGGCGGCGGGGCCGGGGCGGGAGGCTTCGTCTCGGCCGGCTGCGGCGACGGCTGAGGGGGCGCCGGCGGCGCCACGGCCGCTCCGCTCTCCTCGGGGTCCGGCTTCTCCTCTTCCACGGACTAGGTTCCCGCCAGCAGGTTCTTGGCGACGACCATGCGCTGGATCTCGCTCGTGCCCTCGTAGATCGTGGTGACGCGGGCGTCCCGGTAGTAGCGCTCGACCGCGTACTCCCGGGAGTAGCCGTAGCCTCCGAAGATCTGAACCGCGCGGGCCGCGATCGCGTTGCATGCCTCGGTCGCGTAAACCTTGGCCATCGAGGCCTCCATCGAGATCCGCACGCCGGGAATCTCGGACCGGGCCGCCGCCCGGTAGGTCAGGAGCTTCGAGGCCTCGATCTGGACCCGCATGTCCGCGATCTGAAAGGCGATGACCTCGTGCTCCGCAAGTTTCTTTCCGAACGTCTCGCGCGTCTTCGCGTAATCGACCGAGGCTTCGTAGCAGGCGCGCGCGATGCCGATGGCCTGCGCCGCGATGCCGATGCGCGAATGGTCGAGGGTCTTCATCGCGATCGTGAAGCCCTCTCCCTCCTGTCCGACGCGGCGGGACGCGGGCACGCGGACGTCCTCGAGGAACAGGGACGCGGTCTTCGAAGCCTTGAGCCCCATCTTGTCTTCCGGGGCGCCGATGCGCAGGCCGCGGTCCTCCGAGGAGACCAGGAAGGCGGTGATGCCGCGCGTTCCCGCCGCCGGGTCGGTCATCGTCATGACGAGATACCACTTCGCCTCGCCGGCGTTGGTGATCCAGGCCTTGGCGCCGTTCAAGACGTAGTCCTCGCCGTCGCGGACAGCGCGTGTCTTCTGATTGGCGGCGTCGGACCCCGACTGCGGCTCGGTCAGGGCGTAGGCCCCCAGCGCCCTTCCAGACGCGACCTCTTTCAGGATGGTGCTTTTCTGCTCCGGCGAGCCGAACTTCCAGAGCGGATAGCAGAAGACCGAGTTGTTGACGGAGACGATCACCGCCGTCGAGGCGCAGACGCGGGCGAGCTCCTCGAGCGCGAGGATGAAGGAGAGGGCGTCCGCGCCGGCTCCCCCGTACTCCTCGGGCACCATCATGCCGAGGACGCCCAGCTCCGCCAGGCCGGCCAGGACTTCCCGGGGAAAACGCTCCTCGCGTTCCCGCTCGGCGACTCCCGGAGCGATCTCGCTCCGCGCGAAGTCGCGGACGCCGTCCCGGATCCGCGTCTGTTCCTCGGTCAACTCGAAGTTCATGGCGTGCGCGCCGGACCGGGCGTGCCCGAAGGAGCGGAGACGCCCTGGCCGCGTCCCCGGCGGCGGCGGAAGCGCCGCCGGCGGCGCCCTCCCGCGGGTCTCTCGGCCTGGCCGGGAGCCTGGGCCGCCGCCGCCAGGACAGGCGGCTGCGGATGGCGGCCGCGGGGAGGCTGTGCGGCCCGCTGCGGAGGCTCCTGCGCGGGCCTGCCGGGAGACGGACCGGCCTCGCGGCCGCGCTCGCGCCGCCCCCGGTCACCGCGGCCCCTGCGGCGTTTCTTCTCGCGCCTCGGCTCGGGAGTGTCCACCCATCCGTCCTCGAGATGCCGGAACGTGACCACGATCTCGGGCCGGGCCGCCCGCGATCGAACGAAGTCCACGATCCTCGCCCGAAGCGTCGCGAGAGGATCGCCGCTCAGCGCCGGAATGCGCTCCGCGTCGAAGAGCATCATGCGCGTCCAGCAGATCCGCTTCGTCCGGCCATCCGGCGCGTCCAGCGTCATGACGAAGAGGTCCCGCTCGTGGTCGAGGGCGTGCTCGCGGAAGGCGAATTCGGGCAATGCCTCGTGGCAGAGGGTCTTCAAGAGCTCGAGGTTCTTCTCGCCTCCTTCGAGCGTCTGTTCCATCGAGACCACGCGGTCCCGGAACATCCTCGTCTGAGGCATCAGCAGATCTCTCCCTGGCTGAGGGTCGAGGACCGCATCATCCGATCGCCAGTCCCGCGTCCCGGAAGATCTCCCGGGCGATGATCAACCGATGGATCTCGCTCGTTCCTTCATAGATCTCGGTGATCCGCGCGTCGCGGAAGTTGCGCTCGACCGGGTATTCCTTGGTATAGCCGTATCCGCCATGGATCTGGAGGGCCTTCGTGGTCACGCGCTGGGCCATCTCCGCGGCGTAGAGCTTGGCGACGGCGGCCTCGAACCCATAGCGCCCTCCCGTCCTCATCGCGGCGTCCTTGGCCGCGGCGGCGCGGCGGGTCAGGAGACGGGCCGCGTCCACTTCCGTCGCCATGTCGGCCAGGTAGAAACGGATCGCCTGGAAATCCGAGATCGGTTTTCCGAAGGCGTGGCGCGCTTTCGCGTAGGCGAGGGCCGCCTCGAGCGCCTCTGTCGCGATCCCGACGGCCTGCGCCGCGATGCCGATGCGGCCGCCGTCGAGAGTGGACATGGCGATACGGAACCCCTCGCCTTCTTCTCCCAGGCGGTCCTCGACGGGCACTTCCACGTCCGTCAGGAAGATCTCGACGGTGCCGGAGGCGTTGACCCCCAGCTTGATCTGGTGATGCGAACGGTCGAAGCCGCGTGTTTCGGTGTCCACGAGAAAGGCCGAGATCCCCCGCGCCTTCTTCTCCGGGTTGGTCATCGCGAACAGTAGGCAGACGTCGGCGGCCTGGCCGCAGGTGATGAAGACCTTCTGGCCGGAGAGGCGGTAGCGGTCCCCCTCGCGCACCGCCCGGGTCTGCTGATTGGCCGCGTCGGAGCCCGCGTTGGGCTCCGTCAGAGCGAAGCAGCCGAGCTTCTCGCCTCGCGCGAGAGGCTGAAGGAAACGCTTCTTCTGATCTTCGTTTCCGTACTTCTCGAGCGGATCGCAGACCAGCGAGTTGTTCACCGAGAGGATGACTCCGGTGTTGGCGCAGACGCGCGAGATCTCCTCGATCACGATGCTGTAGGACACGACGTCCATGCCCGACCCGCCGTGCTCGACGGGCACCGAGACTCCTGCCAGGCCCAGCTTTCCGGCCTCGTAGAAGATGTCTTTTGGAAATTCTCCGGTCTGATCGATTCTTGCCGCGCCGGGGCGCACGATCTCCTCCGCGAACTGGCGGACGGTGGATTCGAGCAGCGCCTGGTCCTCGGTCAGGTCGAAGTTCATCGCCGGGCGAGTATACGGGACGACGAGACAAAGGAGAGGATTCGCTCGGCGTAACGAGGCCAGGACGCTTCCTGCGCGGCTCGAGCGAGGCCGGGCGCGTAGGCGGCGTGGCCGCGCGCGAGGATCCGCCCGACGGCGTCCGCCAGTCCGGCGGCGTCGCCGGGAGCGAAGAGCTCGCCGGTGATGCCGGGCTCGATCCTGTCTTTCAATCCGCCCACGGCCGACGCCGCCACCGGGCGCCGCGCCCCGATCGCCCGCGCCGCGATGGCGCTGGCGGAGATCTCCCGGTAGGGCAGGACCACGACGTCGCAGGCCGCCAGCCACATCCCCATCTCTTCCTCCGACACATACTGGTCTTTCCACAGGATCGAGCCGGCGACCGGACTCGCGTCGCGCAGGCGGACGAGACGGCTCGCGTCCGGAAAGACCTCGCCCACGACAGCGATTCGCGCGCCGGACTCGGCGACGATCCGAGGAGCCGCCTCGAGCAGCGTCTCCACCCCCTTGTAGCGCCGCACGAGGCCCAGAAAAAGCGCCAGGCGGCCCTCGACACCGAGCCGGCTCCGCGCCGCGGCTCGGTCCTGTCCCGGGTCGAGAGCGGGAAGAGGAACCTCCGCCACGGGCCGATGTGGAAAACGGCGGCCAAGCTCTTCGCGGTTCTCCAGAGAGTGAACGATGAAGGCATCGGCCGCCGAAAAGGCGCCGAGCGTCAGGAAACTCCTGAAGGCGCCGCTCTCGTGGTCCTCCAGGTTATGGCAGAGGAGCACGCGCCGCGTCGCCGGACTCGCGCGCGCCAGGCGCCGGAAGAGCGTGCGCACGGGAACCGCCCAGAAGGAGGTCCACCACGGGACGATCAGGCCGCGCGACCCGCGGTCCGCGATCCGGCCCGCGGTCCTTCGCCAGGAGCGCGGCGAGATGTAATCGAAGATTGGCGCCGCGGGAGCCGGAGCGAGGCGCAGGTCCCGGCCGAATCGGCGCGGGTCGAGCCACCGCGGATACGGGCGCGAGAACGTCAGGTAATCGACCGGAGTCAGCCGCGACAGCTCCGCCGCGAGGCGGGAAGTCTCATGCGCGATTCCGCCGCGATCGGGGGGAGCGGGCCCGAGAATCGCCAGAGGGATTGACGATTGCTCGATTGACGATTGTTCGATTGGGCCCGAGCTCGATCCTTCAATCATTCAATCCTTCAATCCAGCAATCATTCCATCCTCCTGAGCCAGAGGCCCTTCAGGTATTCCCCCTCGGGGCAGTCGAGAGAGACTGGATGGTCGGCGCCGGATCCTTGCCGCCCGATGAGAGAAAACGAGCGCCCGGCGTCCACGCTCGCGGAGAAGACGATCTTCTGGAAGAGGTCGGCGGTGATCTGACCCGAGCAGGAACAGGTCAGGAGCCATCCTCCGGGCTCGACGAGCTCCATCGCGAGGCGATTGATGTCCTTGTAGCCTCGCGCCGCTTTCGGCACGTCTCCTCTCTTCCTGGCGAAGGCGGGAGGGTCGCAGATCACGATGCCCCACGTTTCTTTCTCCCGGCCCCGGCGGCGCAGGTCCTCGAAGACGTCGGCCCGGAAGAAGTCGCGATCCTCGGCGGAAAAGCCGTTGGCCCGGCGGTGCTGCCGGGCGAGATCGAGCGCCGCCTCGGAAGCGTCCACATCCACCGCGCGCGTGGCGCCGCCCGCCAGAGCCGCTACGGAGAAGGCCCCGGTGTAGGAGAAGAGATTCAGGACCGTTCGCCCGGCGGCGAGATTTCGGAGCCGGATGCGGTTCTCGCGCTGATCCAGAAAGAAACCGGTCTTCTGGCCGCCGGAGACGTCGGCCACGAACCGAAGACCGTTCTCGGTGAAGGGAACGGCTTCGATTCTGGATTTTGGATCCTGGGTTTTGGATTGGGGTCTTGACCCCGCATCCCGTTCCGCGCCCGTGCGGCGGACAAGGATCTCGCGGGGGTTGAAGATCTCCCGAGCGGCCCGGGTGAGATCCGCCTCCCATTTCTCGGTGCCTTCGGTCAAGAGCTCCAGGACGGCCACGTCGCCGTAGACGTCCATGAAGACACCGGGACACAGGTCTCCCTCGGAGTTGACCGCCCGGAACCCCGTCGTCTCGGGCGCAACGACTTCTCGCCGCAGACGCCGGGCGGCCTCGAACCGTTCCTGGAAGAGCGATGCGTCGGGAAGCCGGCCGTCGAAGGTCCACAGGCGGGCCACGATCTGGGACTCCGGCGAGTAGCTGCCGCGGGCCAGGGCACGTCCCTCCGAGTCCACGACCTCGGCCACCCCGTCCGAGCCATCTCCGTGGCGCGAGCCCACCGCTCCCGAAAAGAGCCAGGGGTGGCGCCGAATCACCGAGGCCTTGCGCCCCGGCTTGAGCTGGAGACGGATCATGGAATCATGTCCGCCTCAACGCCGCGTTCCCCTCCTCCGTACACAGGACAAGCATCCGATCTCCTCCTTCGAGGCCCCGCGAGGGGCCTTTTTTTGGCCCCTCCATCCCCGGCTCAGGGCTGGTTCGGCGACCAGTCGTAATCGAGGAAGTCGGGTTTCCCCGTGTAGGTCGCCAGCCAGGACGCCACCGCCGCCTGGTTGGCGTATCGCGAGACGAATTTCAGGAGAGTCCCGCCGTCGCGCTCGAATTCCTTGCGGTCCCAGTGGAAGATCTTCGACAACGCCACGCGCCCCTTCGACCGGTCGATCCGGTTCTTGGAGGGATCGTTCACGAAGGCGCGGCCCTGCCTGTCCAGCGCTTCGTCGAGCCCTGCTGCCGTGTAGGCGCGTGGCGCGAGCGGCGGGCAGGACCGGGAGGCGCAGACGATCGCGAAGTGGATGCGCGCGTCCCTCGTGTCTCGCAGCCTGTTCTCGATGTCGTCCAGGGTCAGCATCTCGCCTCCCACGCGGTGCTTCGTCCTGTTGAACGCGCCGCCGATCTCCCTGATCCCCTTGCCCGGGTTCTCCAGCAGCGTTTCGATCGCGATCGCGTTGTAGGCGTTGATGTAGAACGCCTTCTTCTCATCGGCGGTCATCCGCGCCGGCTCGGCGTCGCCGAGGTTGGAGAGATACGCGGCGAGCCGCTTGCGATCCTGCCCGTCCGCCCCGGCGTAATCGAATCCCCCGTTCCTCGCGCGTCTGGCGAGCACGGCGTCGAAGGGCGCCGGATCGGGGACTCCGGACGCGGACGCCGTGGACGCGAGGGCCAGGAAAAGAACGGCGGCGCGCGCGAATCCCTTCACGGAGTCCTTCGATCAGCGCAGCGCCTGAAGGACCCCGTAGGCGATCGCGCCGACCGCTGCGGCCATCGGAATCGTCAGGACCCAGGCATACACAATCCGCTCGGCCACCCCCCACCGCACCGCGGAGAACCTCTGCGTGGCGCCGACGCCGATGATGGATCCCGTGATCGTGTGCGTCGTCGAGACGGGAATGCCCCAGACCGACGCCAGGAGGACCGTCGCCGCTCCGCCCGTCTCGGCGCAGAACCCGGAGAAGGGCTTCAGCTTCGTGATCCGGGTTCCCATCGTCCGCACGATGCGCCATCCTCCTGTCAGCGTTCCCAGGCCGATCGCGGCATGCGCCGAGAGGATGATCCAGATCGGGACCTCCTTCAAGTCGGGCAGGTACATGAAATGGAGAGGCGAAGCGTTGTCGGCGAAGAGCTTCTGGTTCGCCACGAGCAGGCCCGCGATGATGCCCATCGTCTTCTGGGCGTCGTTGGTGCCGTGGGACAGGGAGAACGCGGCGGCCGAGCCCAGCTGCGCCCTCCGGAACCACCGGTCCACCGCTCCGTACGGCACCTTCCGGAAGATCCAGGAGACCGCCGTCATCATGACGAAGCCGAATACCATGCCGATGAGCGGCGAGAGGACGATGAAGGAGAGCGTCTTGACCCAGGCCATGCCCGGCACGATGGCCCGCACGCCCACGTGCGCCACGGCCGCCCCCGCATAGCCTCCGATCAGCGCGTGCGAGGAGGAGGAGGGAATCCCGAAATACCAGGTCAGCACGTTCCAGGCGATCGCTCCGATCAACCCGCCCAGCACGATGTCGGAGTTGACCACCCGGACATCGATCAGGCCGCTGCCGATCGTCTTGGCCACCGCGGTCCCGAACGTGAAGGCCGCGACGAAGTTGAAGAAGGCGGCCCAGAAGACCGCCATCAGGGGCGTGAGCACGCGCGTGGAGACGACCGTCGCGATCGAATTGGCGGAATCGTGCATCCCGTTGATGAAATCGAAGGTCAGGGCGATCCCGATGATGACGAGGACGTAAGTCATGAGTCGTGAGGCGTCAGGCGTCAGGCGTCAGGCGAGGCACGAACGGAAGCACGGGACTTCGCCTCACGCCTTCCGCCTTCCGCCTTCCGTCCTAGGAGTGCTTGAGCACGACGCTCTCGAGAACGTGGGCGACGGCCTCGGCCTGGTCGATGCTTCGCTCCATGTTGTCGTACACGTCTTTCCACTTGATGACTTCGATGGGGGCGATCTGTTCCGAGAAGAGCGACGCGACCGCTTCGTGATAGGCGACGTCCCCCTGGTTCTCCAGCTGTTTCATCCGGATGCAATGGGCGACGACCCCTTTCTGGCCCCGCAACGCGGAAACGGCCTCGACCATCTCCCGGGTGATCTCCACGATGGTCTCGGAGAGCCTGCGCGAAAGCGGTGTCGGCTCGGAGATCTTGAAGAGGGCCAGGCGGCGCACGGTTCCGTCGATCAGGTCGATGACATCGTCCAGCCTCACGGCGAGCTGGTGAATGTCCTCCCGGTCGATCGGCGTGATGAACGTCCGGTCGATGCCGCGCAGGATCTCATGCGAGATCTCGTCGCACTCGTGCTCGAGGCGCTTGATCTGGTCGGCGACCGTCGCGGTCGGCGCCTCTCCGCTGAAGAAGCTGTTCAGGATGCGCGCGCTCTCGTGGATTCGCCGCGCCATGTCGCTGAAGCGGTCGAAGTATTTCTCGTCGCGCGGTAACAGGTTGAGCATGGTTCCGATGCTATCTCACCTGTGCCTGACCGCCGCGCGAGGAATCTCCGAGGCGTGAAGCGACGAGGGCAGATCCTTCGCTTCGCTCAGGATGACGGGAGGTAAAGGTTCCCTCGACACATCCCCCAGAGAAACATCCAATAAACATCCGGCATGTGGCCGTCGCTCGCGGCGCGAGGAGTCTCCCAGGGGGGGAGGAGCCTCGCGCCGCGGGAGCGGAGCGCCGGAGCGGGATCACGCCGTCAGGCGTAGATCCCGTGGAGCGCGCGGAGCGACGGTCTAGGCGTCGGAATGGTCGCCGTCGCAGTAGTGGCTCAGGGTATTCAGGAGCACGTTCAGGTCGATCGGCTTGGAGATGTAGCCGTCGGCCTCGAGCCACAGAGCATGCTGCTGGCTGTCGGACTTCGCGGAGACCACGACGACCGGGATCTTCGCCAGGTCCGAATCCTGCCGCTGCTCGTAGCGAAACTGCCACCCGTTCATGATCGGCATCATCAGGTCGAGGAGGATCACGGACGGCCGGGTCCCTCCTCTCAATCGGCCGAGGGCCTCCAGGCCGTGGCGGGCGCAGGTGACGCAATACCCCTCAGACTCCAGGACCTCCGACAGGGAAAGAAGCAACTCGGGATCGTCTTCGACGACGAGGACGTTTCCACGCATTCCAAGCCTCCTCTCGGAGACGCTCCTCGGCAGCCGTATGCCAGATCCCGGCGAGGCCTCCGTTTCGGCCCACCTATTCTATCCGGCGCGACCCGGCCGGGGGTTGCTCTTTTCGGAGCCCCCCGCCGGCAGCCGGACCCGGAAAACGCTCCCCTGCCCGATCTCGCTCTCGACTTCCAGGCTTCCCTGGTGCAGCTGAACGATGTGCTTCACGATCGCCAGGCCCAGTCCCGTGCCGGGCCGCGTCTTGGACCGCGAGCGGTCGATCTGGTAGAAACGCTGGAAGATCTTCTCCCTTTCCGCGCGCGGGATCCCCGGCCCTCTGTCGGTGACGGAAAATCCCGCCCAACCCGGACCGCTCTCGGCCACGAGCCGGACCGATTCGCCTTCCGGAGAGAACTTGATCGCGTTGTCCAGGAGATTGCGGGCGACCTGGAGAAGCCGGCGCCTGTCGGCGAGCATCGAGGCGCCCGCGTCTTCCATGACTTCGATCCGCACGCGGCGCCGGGTGGCATCGGGGGCCAGGTCCTGCGCGGCCTCGCGAAGGAGCTCCGCCACCGGCAAGGACTCCCGCGCCAGCTCGACGGCGCCGCTTTCGATCTGCGCGAGATCCATCAGGTCGTCGATCAACTCCTTCATGTGGGCGGACTGACGCTGGATGACCTGGACCAGCTCTCGGCGCTCCGACTCGTCCGGCCCCGCTTCCTCGAGCGTCTCGGCCGCCGCGGCGATCGAGGCGATCGGGGTGCGCAGCTCGTGCGAGACGTCGGCGACGAACGTGCGCCGCATCGATTCCGTGCGTTCGAGCCGGGTCACGTCCCTCAGCACGCCGACGGCGGCGGCGCGCGATCCGGCCGGCAGCGGAACGACCAGCACCTGCCAGACCAGATCCTCCGCGAGCCGGACGGTCCTCTCCGACCCCTCGCCGGACTTCATCGAGGTCTCGAATATTTCGTATAGCGCTCGGAGCCGGACCACGTCGTAGAGAGCGCGTCCCGCAGGGGTCGCGACGCCGATCATCCGCGAGAACCGCTCGTTGGCCTCGAGGACATGGAGACGGGAGTCGAGGACGACGAGACCGTCGGGAAGCTTCTCGAACACAAGGGCCGTCAGGCGCCTCTCGGCCTCGGCCCGCTCGGCCGCGCGGGCGAGCGAGTCCTTCATCCTCTGGAGGGCCGCCGAGAGCAGCTGGACCTCTTGCCCCCCTTCCCGCGGCAGGTCGCGGGGCAGGCCCGAGGCAATCGCGGAGGCCGCCTCGGTCAGACGCGCGATCGGCTCCGAGAATCGCCGCGAAGCGGCCGTGCCGAGGACGAAGAGGAGGAGGCACGCGAGGACCACCGCGGCGCGCGCCGACCAGAGATAGCCGCTCTCCAGCTCACGGACGTCGGCCGCCGCGACCGAGAGGCGCAGGACGTTCCCGCCGGGGAGCAGCCGGGCGAAGTAGAAGCGGTTCTCCTGCTCGGTCGCCGAAAACCGGCGCGAGTCTCCGCGCCCGGCGCGGCGCGCCTCGAGGACCTCGGGCCGCCGGGCGTGGTTCTCCATCTGCGGAACCTCGGACGGCCGCAGGTCCGTGTCGTTGGAGACGCGCCCTTCGGGGAGGATCAGGGTGATCCGGCAAGCGAGCTCGCGCGCCGACCTCCGGAAGAATGCATCCAGGCCTTCGGGCGCCACGCCCGCCATGTCCTGCGCCACGTGATCGATCTCCCGCTCGATCCGCTCCGTGACGCGGTCTTCGACGGCCCGCCGCAGCGTCGCATCCAGGACCAGGACGAGCGAGAACGCCGCAGCAGCCGCGAGGACGCCGAAGACCACCGTGAAGAGGGAGCGGAGTCTCATGACTCGTGAAACGTGAGCCGTAAGCCGTGAGCCGTGGTTTTCATTCCGGGCTTCGGCTCACAGTTTACGGCTGACGGCTCACGGGGTGGTCGTGTCGCGGTAGCGGTAGCCCAGGCCGACGACGGTCTCGATGCGCTCGTCGCCGAGCTTGCGGCGCAGAGACCGGATGTGAACGTCCACGGTGCGCGTCTCCACGTCCGCGTCGTAATCCCAGAGGCGGGCGAGGATCGCGTCGCGGGTGACGACCCGGCCGCGGTTGCGGATGAGCAGCCACAGCAGGTCGAACTCCTTCTTCGTCAGGTGCACGCGCTCCCCGTCCAGACGCGCCTCGAAACGCGCCCGGTCCACGCGAAGCGGACCGTCCTCGAAGACCTCCTCGTCGGAAGCCTCGAAGGACGCCACGCGGCGAAGGTGCGCGTGGACGCGCGCGAGCAGCTCCCGCATGGAGAAGGGCTTGGTGATGTAGTCGTCCGCGCCGATCTCGAACCCGAGCAGCTTGTCCCGCTCCTCGACCCGCGCGGTCAGCATGATGATCGGCACGCGGCGCGTCTCGTCCGCGCGGCGCAGCTCCCGGCAGAGGGCGAGCCCGTCGATGTCCGGGAGGTTCAGGTCCAGGATCACGAGATCGAACGGCTTCTCCTGGAGCGCCGCGAGGGCCGCCAGCCCCGACACGTAGTGCTCCACCTGGTAGCGCTTCTCCTTGCGCAGGTTCAGGCGGATCGTGTAGGCGATGTCCGCGTCGTCCTCGATCAGGGCGATGCGCTTGACCGCGCCCCCCTCCTTCGAGGACGCGGGGATCTCGCCTCGCCCGCGCGCGGGGGAAGTCTTCATCGCAGCCCCCTCATCCGAACCGCCCCGTGATGTAGTCCTCGGTGATCTTCTGGCCCGGGTTCGTGAAGATCTTGTCGGTGCGGTCGTGCTCCACCAGGCGGCCGAGCATGAAGAACGCCGTGTACTCGGAGACCCGGGCCGCCTGCTGCATGTTGTGCGTGACGATCGCGATCGTGTAGTCGCGCTTCAGGTCGTAGATGAGCTCCTCGATCTTCTGCGTCGCGATCGGGTCGAGCGCCGAGGCCGGCTCGTCCATCAGGAGGACCTCCGGCTCCACGGCGAGAGCGCGTGCGATGCAGAGGCGCTGCTGCTGCCCGCCCGAGAGCCCGAGGGCGGACGCGTTCAGCCGTTCCTTGACCTCGTCCCAGAGGGCCGAGGCGCGCAGGGCCTTCTCGACGCGCTCGGGCAGCTCCGAGCGCCGGCAGAGCCCGTTGATCTTCAGGCCGTACGCGACATTCTCGAAGACGGACCTGGGAAAAGGATTCGACTTTTGGAACACCATGCCGACGCGCCGCCGCAGGTCCACGACGTCGGTTCCGGGACCGTAGATGTCCTTGCCGTCGAGAAGCACCTGCCCCTCGATCCGCGTGTCCGGGATGATGTCGTTCATGCGGTTCAGGCAGCGCAGGAACGTGGACTTGCCGCAGCCGGAGGGGCCGATGAAGGCCGTCACGGACTTTTCGGGAATCTTGAGGGAGATGTCGTGAAGCGCCTGATTCGTCCCGTAGAAGAACGAGAGTCCGACCGTTTCCATGCGGGCCCTCGCGTCCGGCGGAAAGGGGCCGGCTGGCCGCGGCGGGGCGGGAGCGGAGACCTCCGGGGCCGTAACCATCGAAGGAGGGCCTGGTTCTATCACGGTCGCTGCCCCTTCGCTCATGCCCGATGCATCCTTTCGAGACGCCGCGTCACCGTCCTCGCCAGGACCGAGAAGACGAAGACCAGGGCGACGAGGACGAGAGCCCCGGCCCAGGCCTGCCGGTGCCAGTCGTCGTAGGGAGAGATCGCGTAGGTGAAGACCTGGACGGTGAGCGAGGCGATCGGCTGGTCGAGACGCGTCGAGAAGTAACGGTTGTTGAACGAGGTGAAGAGCAGCGGCGCCGTCTCCCCGGCGATGCGGGCGAGAGCCAGCAGGATCCCCGTCAGGATGCCGGGAAGTGCCGCCGGCACCATGACCCCGAACGCCGCCCGCGCCCGCGTCGCGCCGAGCGCCAGCGCTCCTTCCCGCAATGTCGCGGGGACGAGATTCAAGAGCTCCTCGGTCGTGCGCGTGATGATCGGGATCATCATGAATCCGAGAGCCAGTCCCCCGGCGAGGGCGCTGAACCGGTGGACAGGAAGAACGGCGAGGCCGTAAGCGAATATGCCGATCACGATCGACGGGACGCCGTTCAGAACGTCTGCGGTGAAACGCACGAGCGACGCGAAGCGGGCCTTGCCGTACTCGGAGAGGTACACCCCGGCGATCACGCCGATGGGGATCGCCACGGTCGAGGCGATGACGATCAGGAACAGCGTCCCGAGGATCGCGTTGGCCATGCCGCCGCCGGCCTCGCCGACGGGCTTGGGCATCCTGGTAAAAAACGCCCAGTTCAAGGACGTGAATCCCTGCTTGACGACGTAGAAGAAGACCAGCGCCAGCGGAACGAGGGCGCTGACCACGGATAGGCCGCAGAGGCCGACGACTGTCCTGGACACGATGCGGCGGCGCGCCGCGGAGTTCACGTGGCCGGCTCCGGAGCGGCGGGAAGAACCGTCTTCCGCTCCCGGACCTTCGCCTCCCGGGTGACGCTCCAGATGAGCAGCCGCGAGAGGGCGTTGATGACCAGAGTGATCACGAAGAGCACGAGCGCGATCTCGATCAGGGCGTTCAGGTAGATGTCCGTGTCGGCTTCCGTGAACTCGTTGGCGATGACCGCGGCCATCGTGTGCTGCGCCGCGTAGAGGGACGCGCTGATCCTCGGGCTGTTTCCGATGACCATCGTGACGGCCATCGTCTCCCCGATCGCGCGTCCGAAGCCGAGCATGATCGCGCCGATGATGCCGGTTCGGCCGTACCGGATCGCGGCCCGGATGGCCTCCCAGCGCGTGGCCCCCAGCGCGTAGGCTGCCTCGCGCTGCGTCGCGGGGACCGCCTTCAGCACTTCCCTCGCGACGGAGGACGTGAACGGAATCACCATGACCGCCAGGATGAGACTGGCCGCGAGCATTCCGACGCCCAGGGGCGGCCCGGAAAAGAGGGGGATCTTCTTCATCCAGACGGGCGTGTGGACCTCAAGCTGGCGAACGATGGGAACCAGCACGAAGATCCCCCAGAGCCCGTAGACGATGGACGGGATGGCGGCCAGGAGCTCGGTCAGAAAGGTCAGAGGCGTCCGGAGGGGCCCGGGAGAGATCTCCGAAAGGAAGATCGCGATTCCCAGGGCGATCGGCGTCGAGAGGACCATCGCCGCGAGCGCCGAATAGAGCGTGCCCCAGATGAACGGCAGGGCGCCGAAAGTCCCCGCCACCGGGTCCCACACAGTCGTTCGCCAGAAATTGAACCCGAACTTCGCGATCGAGAGGCTCGAGTTCCGGTAGAGCTCGTAGGCGATCCCGGCAACCAGGACCACGACGAGAAGCGCGAAGAATCCCGTTCCCAGGCGGAAGAAGCGGTCGTCAGACCTCTTTCCCGAGAACGGGGCATTCGGCACGTCGTTACCCCGCGATCCAGTTCAGAGCTTGATCTTCTTGAGAGCGCTCGTTTCCAGAGCGACGACCTCTTTCGGCAGCGGAGCGTACCCCAGCTCCGGGGCGAATCTCTGTCCGTCCGCCAGCGCCCAGTTCATGAAGTCCACCATGACCCGCGCTTTCTTCTTGTCCTTCGGGTTCTCAAAGAAGAGGAGCCACGTGAAGGAGGAGATCGGGTAAACGCCTTTGCCCGGAGCGTTCGTGATCGAGACCCGGAAATCGGCGGGCATGTGCGTGGCGGCAGCGGCCGCCGCCGCTGACACGGACTGTGTGGTCGCCCTGACGAATTCGCCGGCCATGTTCTGCACCGAACCGTAGTCGATCTTGTTCTGGAGAGCGTAGATCAGCTCGACGTATCCGATCGAGCCCGGAGTCTGCTTGACCAGGCCGGCGACCCCTTCATTCCCCTTCCCGCCGATCCCCACCGGCCAGTTGACGGAAGTGGCGACGCCGACCTTCTTCTTCCATTCCGGCGAGACCTTGGAGAGGTAATCCACCCAGATGTACGTCGTCCCGGAGCCGTCGGAACGGTGGCAGACGGTGATGTCGGTGCCCGGCAGCTTCACGCCAGGATTCAGCTTCACGAGGGCCGGGTCGTTCCACTTCGCGATCTTGCCGAGGAAGATGTCCGCCAGGACCGGGCCCGTGAACTTCAGCTCCGCCTCGACGCCCGGGATGTTGTACACCGGAACGTCTCCGCCGAGCACCGACGGGAAATGGAAGATCTTGCCGGGCGCGGCCTGGAGCTGCTCGTCGGTCATCGGGCCGTCCGACGCGCCGAAGAAGACGGTCTGGTTCGTCACCTGCCGGATGCCGCCGCCCGAGCCGATCGACTGGTAGTTGATCTCGATGTCCGGGTGGAGCTTGTTGTACTCGGAGAACCACTTCGAATAGATCGGATAGGGAAAGGTCGCTCCCGCGCCGTTGATCTGGACCTTCTGGGCCGTCGCCGGCGCCGCGGCGAGGAACACGGCCGCCAGAAGGAGGGCCACGAGTCGGAGGATTTTCAACATATTCACCTCGAAGAGAAGATGAAGTCCGCGCGTTAAGTCCATGTGAACTTCGCGTTAACTCGCTAGAAGTTGAAGAGCGTGTGGAGCGCGTAGATCTTGGTCTTTCCAGGATCGGGGGTCACGTTGCTGAACCGGACCTCGGAGTAGTCCGCCAGGAAGGCGACCGTCTTGCCTCCGTGGAGCGCCGGCCAGTACGCGATGCCGGCGACGAACCTCTTCTTCTTCGGCTTCGGGGAGACGTCCCTGTTCTGGACGAGCTCGTCGTAGCGGAAGAGGCCCTCGATTCCGATGGAGGTCCGCGGGGTCACCCAGGCGGACCAGCCGTCGCGGTTCAACTCCGCCTTCGTCACGCTCGTCTGGTCCCTGGCGTCGAGGTATTCGAAGCCGGCGTTCACGTAGGGGTGCTCGAACGTGAGGTTGCCGATGAACCTCTCGCGCCTGGCGTCGGAGAAGTAGTGGTCGCTGTCGTAGTAACCGGCGATCCGGAGGCCCTTGACCACCGGCACCATCGGCGCGGGGCGAAGCGAGGCTCGGATCTGGACGGACTTCTCGTTGTTGACGCCGTTCTGGTCGTTCAGGCTCGAGTAACCGTCCCCGTTGTAGACGCCGACGTGCACGTCGCCGTAGTTGGCGGGAAAGGCGAAACGCGTGCTCACGCCGTAGTCCGACGAGGTGAGGAAGCCCTCCGTGTCCGCGAAGATGGACCCCTGGAAGCGGTAGCGGTAGATCCCCTCCGCGTAGTCGATCCACGGCGTCTGCTGCAGGCCGAAACGCAGCCACGAGCCCTTCGGAGCGAAGTCGTCGAAATTGAGCTGGCCGTACCCGTACTTGATCCGGAAGGTCTGGCTCCCCGCGAGCGTGCTGCCGCTTCCCGTCTCGGCGCGGATGTCGGGAGTGACGCGGAAGGAGAACCAGTGGGAGAGGTTCCCCGTCACGTTGATGTAGGCGCGCGACAGGTTGAAGGCGTTCCTGTGAATCGTGTTCTTGTCCCCGTCCACCACGGCCGGCGTGTCCTGGTAGGAGTAATCGGCGAAGAGCGTGATCCCGACGTTGATCTTCGGGGTGTCGTCGGGCGGCGTGTAGCCGGCGGCGACGGTGACCTGCGCGCGCGCTTCCAGGGCGACCATCAGGCCCGCGGCCGCGGCGCATGCGGTCGTGAACCGGACAAGGCGATCCTTCATGACGTTTGCTCCTCCTCTGTTTTGGCTGCCGACTTGTAAAGGCCGGCCGTCAACAGCGAAGGAAGTTCCCGTAAATTCGACCTGAAGCTCCATGGTTCAGGACGAACGGCCCGAACGCGCCGGGCGCCGCCGGGTTCCAGTCCTTCCGGCGCATCCCGGGAAGGGGCTCTCGTTTTCCGCCGGGCACCGGAATTCCTTCTTTAGAATAGGACTTGTGGAGGTCATGAGCTCCGCTGTCGCCAGCCCGCCGGCCTCCCGCCAGGAGAGGCTCGGCCTCGTCCTGTCGGCGATCGCGCGGACCGTGGCCGAGAGCCTGAAGTTGACGGACGTCTTCCCGCGCGTCGCCGAGGCGGCGCGGCAGGTATTGCCGTTCGAGATCATGGGCGTCAGCGTCGTGGAGGACCCCGATGTTCCCTGGGAGGACCTGGAGAACGTCATCTTCTCGGCCTACGCCGTCGCCGGGGAACTGCGAACCGAGGATATCGGCCAGTACCTCCGGTCCGATGTTTCTCCCGGTCTGCGTTTGAGCGAGATCGGCGAGGTTTTCCGGCATTCCGACGTCCGGACGGTCCTCGACCCTGCCTACCTCCTCGACCGCCGGATCCTGGGCCTGGACTGCCGGTCGCTGACGTCCTGCCTGCTGCCGGCGGCGCGCCCGCTCGGGAGCATCTGGTTCTCCTCCTCCCGGGTCGGCGCCTTTGGCTCGGAGGACGATGCCACGGTGCTGGCGATCGCCGACCTGGTCGCCGTGGCGCTCCAGCACGATCGGCTCTTCCGGGAGGAGAGGGAGCGCCGGCGCCGGAGCGAGGCGCTCGAGGCGCTCCTGCCGATGTTGTCGAAGGCGCTCGACATCCGAGAGGTCTTCGACCAGCTCTCCACGGCCGTCGGCGGGATCCTGCCGCACGACCGGATGGCGCTGGGTCTCTTCTCGAAGGATCGCAGGATGATCCGGATCCACGCCTATTCGGGAGACCGGGTCCCGGACATGCCGGAGACGGTCTCGATCGATTGCGACCCGCAGACCGACAGCGATTGGAGTTTCTTCCTCGTTCGAGACCTGCGGAAGGAGTCCCGGTGCTGCGGCGAGAAGTACGAAGGCATGAAGGAGGAGGGAATGAGATCTCTCCTGCGCGTGCCCGTGCGGCTGGAGGGAGAGGTCGTCGGCGGACTGAATTTCCTCTCGCACACGGTCGGTGAATATCGCGAGGAGGACGCCGACATCGCCCGCCGGATAGCCGACCAGGTCGCTCTGGTGCTCTCGCACGAGAAACTCGCGGAGGAGGCCCGGCTCGCCGCGGAAGCGCGCGAGGAGAAAGAGCGGCTGGAGGGGCGCCTGGCCTCCGTCATGGAGGCGTTCGCGTCCTATCTGGGCGGACCGCGCCAGATCATCGGGAACTCGGAGAGCTGGCGCGGAGCGCTCGACCTCGTCTCGAAGGTCGCGCCGACGGAGACGACGGTGCTCCTGACGGGGGAATCCGGAACCGGAAAGGAAGTCGTCGCTCTCGCCATCCATGCCGCCTCGCCGCGTTCGAATAAGCCGTTTCTCGCGATCAACTGCGCGGCGCTCCCCGAGCAGCTTCTGGAGTCCGAGCTCTTCGGATACGAGCGCGGCGCCTTCACCGGAGCCATGCAGTCGCGGGCGGGAAAGATCGAGCAGGCCGCCGAGGGAGTGCTCTTCTTGGACGAAGTCGCCGAGATGTCCCCCTCCGTCCAGGCGAAGTTCCTGCGCGTTCTCCAGGAGAAGGAGTTCCAGCGGCTCGGAGGCTCGCGCGTCCAGAAGGCCGACATCCGCATCATCGCGGCCACCAACCGGGATCTCTCGGCCGCGCTCGCCCGCGGAGAGTTTCGCGAGGACCTCTATTACCGCCTGAGGGTTTTCGAGATCGCGCTCCCCCCGCTGCGCGAGAGACGGGAAGACATCCTTCCGCTCGCGGAAACCTTCGTCGAAGAGATCGGGAAGACCGTGGGCCGGCCGTGCGCGGGGATCTCGAAGCAGGCCCGCGACGTCCTGCTCACCTACTCCTGGCCGGGCAACGTCCGCGAGCTGCGCAACGCGATCGAACGCGCGATCATCCTCTGCGACGGCGGTCTGATCACCGCCGAGCACCTGCCCGAGCCCCGCCCGGGCAACGGCAAGGGAGCGGCCTCGCCGTCGTTGACACCCGGCCAGAACTTGAGCGACGTCGAACGCAACCTCGTCGAGAACGCTCTCAAGGAAGCACGCAACAACAAGGCACTCGCGGCCCGCCTGCTCGGGATCACCCGCTCGCAGCTCTACTCCCGCATCCAGAAGTACGACATCAGCTGAGCGTCGATTTCTCGACACTCTGCCGAAAAACCGTTGAATCGTCTTCTCTCGCGGAACCGGGGAAGCACACCGCCCTTTCGCCGCAGGTCACTCAGCGCAAGCGGTTTCCGCGATCTCCCCGACGCGGCGGCACGCGACTTGTAACCCTGTCCTGCGGAGCAAGTTATGACCAAGAGCAATCCGATACTCAGAGTCGAAGTCGAACGCTCATCGGGAATCGAGCCGTCCGGACTCGAGCCGACGCGTTCCAGCCCGGGAGGGGCGCCCGCTCCGCGTTCCCGAGAGCGAAAGCTGAAGCTCGCGATCTTCGCCGCGACCGGCCGTATCGGCCGGCTGGTCGTCGAGCAGGCCATCGCGGCGGGGCACGACATCACGGCGGTCGTGCGAAATCCGAAGGCGCTGCCCGCCAGCGTCCGCTACACGACGGCGGACCTGGAGGCCGCGGATCCGGCCGCGCTCGAGTCGGCCGTACGGGGAGCGGACGCGGTGATTTCCTGCCTCGGTCCGCGGCCGCTGAGAGACGCGGGAATTGCCGCGCGGGGAACGCGGGCCATCGTCGGCGCGATGAAGGCGACCGGAGTGCGGCGCATCGTCGTCATCAGCGCCTCGCCGATCTCCACAGTGCCTTCGCCCGGCCGTCCCAACCCGCCCCGGTACGATCCCGGCGACGGGTTTTTCATGCGGCACCTCTTCAGCCCGCTGACGAAGACCGCGCTGCGCGGCCGCTATGCCGACCTCGCGCTGATGGAAGACATCCTCCGGGACAGCGGCCTGGACTGGACGATCGTCCGGCCGCCGAGCCTGAATAACAAGTCCCTGACCGGCAAATACCGGACGGCGAACGGCCGAAACATCCGGGGCGGATTCTCCATCTCGCGAGCCGACGTCGCCCACTTCATGCTCTGCGCGCTCGAACAACCCGAGACCATTCACCAGGCGGTCGGAATCGCCTCCTAGCGATCAATGGTTTGCGCCGACGGCGTAGAGCGGGAATTTTGAGGCTCGTGCCCGACATGTGAGAAGAGTGTGGCCGGCTCCGGCATGCCCCGGTGGCAGGCACTCCCGAGATCTCGTCATCGCCGATCCGCACGAATCGGTGGAACTGAGAACCGAGGAGGTGCTTCATGGAACCAAGAGTCGACTACACCAGAGTTGCGCCCGGGGCGTTGCACGCGATGCTCGGCCTGAGCAAGTACCTGAGCCAGAGCGCGCTGGAGCCGGCGTTGCTCGACCTGGTCTCTTTGCGCGCGTCGCAGATCAACGGCTGCGCCTACTGCATCGACATGCACTGGAAGGACCTTCGCGCGAAAGGAGAGAGCGAGCAGCGGCTCTACGGCCTCGACGCGTGGGCCGAGTCCCCCTACTACACCGACCGCGAGCGCGCCGCGCTGGCATGGACAGAGGCGGTGACGCGGGTGGCCGAGGAACACGTGCCCGGCGCGGCATTCGACGAGGCCCGCCGCTTCTTCTCCGAGGCCGAGCTGGTCGATCTGACCCTCGGCATCGTCGCCATCAACGCCTGGAATCGCCTGAACATCGCGTTTCGTTCGCCGGCCGGGACCTACCAGCCTGTCCCCCGCACCCAGGCCGCGAAAGGCCGTCCGGTCGAAGCCGGGACCTTGCACTGAGCGCCGCAAGCCGCCCGGCGCTGCGATCTTGGCTGTAAGGCGATGACACCGAAAGGGGCGGGCCCGAACGTCAGAGGGGCCCGCGAGTCGCATGATGATCCTCCATGACGCGGCCTCGTCGCCGTGAACGAGGGGGCGAGAGAAGCTGCATGCTCGTCCTGGGCGTTCTCGCCGTTTCGATCCCGGCCTTCATGAATGCCGATTTCTCGTCACTCTGCGCAAAAACCCGCGGACAGAACTCCCCGCGGGCAGGATTGGAAGACCGCGCTCTCTCCGCGCACATGACTCATAAAAAAGGGTTTCGATCGGATCGCTTCCCGAAGAATCGAGCGTGGCACGGAGCGTGTAATTCCATCGGTCGGAAGTAAAGGAACCGATGTCACAACGATGCGTCGAAATGCTCCTGGGAAAAATCCTGACCGACGAGGATTTCCGGAGGGCTTTTTTCCCCGTTCAACCCTCGAGCTTCGAGATGGCGGCGGCCCACGGCCTGGAGCTGACGCCGGTCGAGAGGAGCGCGCTGTCCAATCTGAAGCTGCGGCGCTTCGCTTTCATCGCGCAGACCCTCGACCCGCGCATCTCGCGCTCGAGGATCTCGGGCCCGAAGGGAACGCGCCGGGGAGACCCCGGCACGGGAAACGGCACCTGGGGCTTCTCATGAGAGCTCGCCCGAGAGATCTCGCGATTCTGGCCCTCTGGCTGGCGGCGGGGACCCTTCGGGCCGCGGACCAGGCTCCGTTGAAGATGACGCTCCAGGAGGCGACTCGGCGCGCGCTCGAGCGCAACACGACCCTCGCGGTCGAGCGGAGAAACGCCGAACAGGCCAACGAAGCGGTCCGGGGCGCCGAGGGCGCCTACGACATCCTCTGGTCCGCCGATCTCTCCTGGAGGAAGAACACCGACCCGATCAACTCCATCTTCTCGGGAGCGCCGCCGGGGCTCCTGTCCCCGGAGAACGAAGGCGTGGAGGCCTCGACGAGCTTCTCGCGCCTCCTGCCGACAGGCGGATCGGTCTCTCTCTTCAGCAACTGGGGGCGCGCCACGACCAACGGCGTCTTCACGATCCTCTCGCCGGCGTACGACACCGGAGTCGGCGTCTCTCTACGCCAGCCGCTGCTGAGGAGCCTGTCGCTCGACCCGGCGCGAGAGGCGATCCGGGTGGCCGCGGCGGACCGCAGCGCTTCGAAGGCGCGCCTGGAGCGGACCGTCTCCGACACGATGACGCGGGTGGACCAGGCGTACTGGAACCTCGTCGCGGTCCGTCGCGACGTCATCTCGATCGAGAGCTCGGTCGAGCTGGCCGACAAGCAGCTCTCCGACACGAAGGTGCGCGTCGAGTCGGGCGCGCTCGCCAAGACCGACGTCGCCGAGCCCACCGCGGAGCTCGAGCGGCGCAAGGGGAACCTCGCGCAGGCGCGCCAGCGCGTCGAGGAGGCCGAGAACACGTTGAAGGTCCTCGTTCTCGGAGACCCGAGCGATCCGGACTGGGCCTCGGACATCGTGCCGGTGGACGCCCCCGAGACCGCGCTGAGGCATCCGGTCCTCGCCGAGTCCCTGGCGACCGGGGCCGGCAAGCGCGCTGAGATCGCCGAGGCGCGGGCCCAGCGCGAGCGCGCCGAGGTCCAGGTCGCGGGCCGCAAGAGCGACGTCCTGCCGAGGCTCGACCTCGTCGGCTCCTACCAGCGCCGCGGGCTCGCGGGAGGGATGAACCCGGACGCGACGAACTTCAACGGGGGGCCGGTCGAAGTTCCGGTGCCCCTCTCCGGAGGGACCGGCCGTTCCCTCGGCACGATCCGCGAGAACCAGTTCCCCGACGCTTCGGTCGGCATCGCGTTCTCGGTCCCCATCGGCAACCGCACCGCCAAGGCGAACCTCGCGATCGCGCAATCGCGGCTCTCGCAGGCCGCCGTCGGGATCACGGCCGCCGAGCAGACGGTCGGCGCCGAGGTCCGCAACGCGGTCTTCGCGCTCGAGACGGCCAGGCAGCGGATCGAAGCGGCGCAGGCTTCCCGGGCCGCCGCAGAGACGCAGCTCATGGCCGAGGAGGAGCGCTTCAAGGCCGGAATGTCCACCAACTTCCTCGTCCTGACGCGGC
Organism: uncultured Acidobacteriota bacterium; assembly: GCA_963837495.1. Taxonomy (GTDB): domain Bacteria; phylum Acidobacteriota; class Thermoanaerobaculia; order UBA5066; family Gp7-AA6; genus JAWOLE01. The sequence goes on from CAWINF010000003.1 coordinate 1,257,172, forward strand.
AGAACGACCTGACCAACGCCCGGGTTACCGAGACGGCGGCTCTGACGGACTACCGCAAGGCGGAGACCGAGCTCGCCCGCGCCACGGGCGCCCTGCTCGAAGAGCGGCACATCGAAATCGAAGAACCGGCGGGCAAGAGCGCCCCGGAGAACGGACTGACGCGTTGAGACTGGAGGTCAGGCTCTCATGAAAAAGCGGATGACATTGATGGTGCTCGCCATGGCCGTCTTCATCTCGGCCATCGGCGCGGTCAAGTATGGTCAGGTGAAGAAGGCGATCGCGCAGCACTCCTCCTTCCAGCCGCCCCCCGAGGCCGTGACGACGATCGTGGCCCGGCAGGAACAGTGGCCGGCGAACCTCGCCGCCATCGGGACCGTGGCCGCGGTGCACGGGGTCACGGTCAGCGCGGACCTGCCCGGGATCGTGGATCGGATCCACTTCGATTCCGGGAAGGCGGTCCGGGAAGGCGCCGTCCTCGTGCAGCTGGACACGCGCGAGGAGCGCGCGCAACTGGCCGCCGCGGAGGCGCAGCAGAAACTCTCCCGCGTCAACTTCGACCGGGTGAGCGGCCTGCTCCGGAAGGGAGTCATCTCCCAGGCGGATTACGACAAGGCCGCGGCAGAGAACACGCAGGGCCGGGCCAAGGTCGGCGAGATCCGTGCCACGATCGATCGCAAGACGATCCGCGCGCCGTTCTCGGGGATCCTGGGGATTCGGCAGGTCAACCTCGGCCAGTACCTGGCCGGAGGAGCGCCGGTCGTCCCGCTCCAGTCCCTCGATCCGATCTACGTGAACTTCTCCGTGCCCCAACAGGAGATCTCCCGCGTCAAAGTGGGAGACCGGGTGCGCGTCGCGGCCGGGGGCTCTGGCGGCTCGGCGCCGGCGCAGTTCGAGGGCAGGATCACCGCCCTCGACTCGGTCGTGAACGAGGCGACCCGCAACGTCCAGCTCCAGGCCACACTCGCGAACCCGGGGGGCAAGTTGAAGCCCGGCATGTTCGTGGACACGCTGGTCCTCTTCCCGGCGAGCCAGACGGTCATCGCGCTTCCGGCCTCCGCGGTCAACTACGCGCCGTACGGCGATTCGGTCTTCATCGTCGCGGACCTGAAGGGGCCCGACGGCAGGACTTACCGCGGCGTGCGCCAGCAGATCGTCAAGCTCGGCGCCGGGCGCGGAGACCAGATCGCGGTCGTCTCCGGCCTCCAGGCCGGGCAGGTGGTCGTGACCTCGGGCGTCTTCAAGCTCCGCAACGGCGCCCACGTGCAGGTCAACAACAAGACTCAACCCGGCAACAACCCGGCTCCGAAACCCGAAGACAGCTAAGAGGACAGCGAACATGAAATTCACGGACCTCTTCGTCCGGCGTCCCGTTCTGGCCGTCGTCGTCAGCCTGGTGATACTGATCGCCGGGCTGCAGGCGATCCGGTCCCTGTCGGTGCGGCAGTTCCCGCGCACGGATATCGCGGTCGTGAAGGTGACGACAGCATACGTCGGCGCCAACGCCGACCTCGTGCGAGGCTTCATCACCACGCCGCTGGAGCGGGTCATCGCCAGCGCGGACGGGATCGACTACATGGAATCTTCGAGCGCGCAGGGGCTCTCCACGATCACCGTGCACCTGAAATTGAACTACGACACCAACGCGGCCCTCACGCAGGTCCAGTCGAAAGTCGCGCAGGTCCGCAACGACCTGCCTCCGGAGGCCGAGGCGCCGGTCATCAATCTGGAGACCGCCGACACTCAGTTCGCGTCGATCTACATCGGGTTCTCCTCCAAGGACCTCGACCAGAACCAGATCACCGATTACCTGACGCGCGTCGTCCAGCCAAAGCTTTCGGCGATCTCCGGCGTGCAGCGCGCCGACATCCTGGGCAGCCGGACTTTCGCGATGAGGGTCTGGTTGAAGCCCGACCGGATGGCCGCCCTCGGGATCTCGCCGTCGCAGGTGCGCGCGGCGCTCGCCAACAACAACTCCCTCTCGGCGCTCGGCAAGACGAAGGGGTCCATGGTGTCGGTCAACCTCGTCGCCAACACCAATCTCCAGACCGCCGAGGAGTTCCGCAACCTCGTGGTCAAGGAGGACAAGGGCGTCATCGTCCGGCTGGGCGAGATCGCCGACGTGGTGCTGGGCGCCGAGAACTACGAGTCCGACGTCCGGTTCAACGGACAGGCCGCCACGTTCATGGGGGTCTGGGTCCTGCCGACCGCCAACACGCTCTCCGTGATCAAGAACGTGCGCGACGCCATCCCCGACATCCGGGCGCAGCTTCCCGTCGGCATGAAGGTCGGGATCCCGTACGACTCGACGGCCTACATCCAGGACGCGATCCGCGAGGTCCTGAAGACCCTGACGGTCACGCTCCTGATCGTGATCTTCGTCATCTTCCTCTTCCTCGGCTCCTTCCGGTCGGTGCTCATCCCGATCGTCGCGATTCCCGTTTCCCTCGTCGGCGCCGTGTTCCTGATGCTGGTGGCCGGGTTCACGATCAACCTGCTGACGCTTCTGGGCATCGTGCTCTCCGTCGGCCTCGTCGTGGACGACGCGATCATCATCGTCGAGAACGTGGAGCGGCATCTCCACCTGGGAGAACAGCCGTTTGACGCCGCGATCAAGGCCGCGCGGGAGCTCGCCGGCCCGATCATCGCCATGACGATCACGCTGGCGGCGGTGTACGCGCCCATCGGCATCCAGGGCGGCCTGACCGGCGCGCTCTTCCGGGAGTTCGCCTTCACGCTCGCCGGCGCCGTAATCATCTCCGGGATCGTGGCGCTCACGCTCTCCCCGATGATGAGCTCCAAGCTCCTGCGCGCCGGCGGCTCCGACCGTGGCTTCGCCGGGATGATCAACCGGCACTTCGAGGTCGTCCGGAAAACGTACGCCCGCCTGCTGACGGGCACCTTGAACTACCGGCCGGTCGTCTTCGCCCTGTGGGCGATCGTCGCCCTGCTGATCGTCCCCTTCTACATGTTCTCGCAGCGGGAGCTCGCTCCCAAGGAGGACCAGAGCGTCGTGTTCGGGCTCATCCAGGCGGCGCCCAACGCGACCATCGACCAGACCAAGCTCTTCGCCTCGCAGGTGCACGACGTCTACCGGTCGTTCCCCGAGGCCGAGAGCATCTTCCAGATCACGGCCCCCAACGGAGGCTTCGGAGGCATGGTCACCAAGCCCTGGAGCCAGCGCAAGAAGACCACGGAGCAGCTCCAGGTCGAGGCGGCCGGAAAGCTCTCGACGATCCCGGGCGTGCGCGTGATCTCCTTGATTCCGCCGGCGCTGCCGGGAGGCGGAGACTACCCGGTGGACTTCGTCATCGCCTCCACGGCGGAGCCGGAGCGGCTGACCGAGTTCGCCAACCAGCTCGTCGGGAAGGCGTTCGCGAGCGGCCTCTTCATGTTCGCCGACTCGGACCTGAAGTTCGACCAGCCGCAGGCCGAGGTCGTGTTCGACCGCGACAAGGTCCGATCCCAGGGTGTGGACCTCGGCCAGGCGGGACGCGACCTCTCGACGATGCTCAGCGGGGACTACGTCAACCGCTTCAGCATCCAGGGGCGCAGCTATAAGGTCATCCCCCAGATCAAGCGCGCGGAGCGCCTGACGACGGACCAGCTCGAGCAGATCTACGTCACCGGCGCCGGCAACAAGCTCGTGCCGCTCTCGACCTTCGCGACGCTCAAGACGACGACCGAGCCGCGGGAGTTGAAGCGCTTTCAGCAGTTGAACGCCGTGCGCATCCAGGGCGTCATCCCGCCGGGCGTCTCGCTCGACCGGGCGCTCAAGTTCCTCGAGGGCGAAGCCTCTCGCTCCCTGCCGAAGGGCTTCACCGTGGACTACGCCGGCGAATCGCGCCAGCTGCGGGTCGAGGGGGGCAAGTTCCTCGGCACGTTTCTTCTCTCGGGAATCCTGATCTACCTCGTGCTCGCCGCCCAGTTCGAGAGTTTCCGGGATCCCTTCATCATCCTGGCGGGCTCGGTCCCGCTCGCTCTCTCGGGCGCGCTTCTCTTCTCGTTCTTGGGCCTGACGACGCTGAACATCTACAGCCAGGTCGGACTGATCACGCTCGTCGGCCTCGTGTCGAAGAACGGGATCCTGATCGTCGAGTTCGCCAACAACCTCCAGGAGCAGGGAAAAGACAAGCTCCAAGCCGTCATCGAAGCGGCCGCCACGCGATTGCGTCCGATACTCATGACGACGGCCGCGACGGTCATGGGACACCTCCCGCTCGTCTTCGCCACCGGCCCGGGAGCCGGGGCGCGCAACTCGATCGGCATGATGCTCGTGACCGGAATGATCATCGGGACGGCCTTCACCCTGTTCGTCGTGCCGTCGATCTACGTGCTCGTCGCGCGAACCCACAAGGCGGTGGCTTCCGAGCAGGAACGGGAAGAGGAGACCGGGCTGTCCGACGTGGCGCAGGCTGTGTGAATGAGATGAACCCCCGGCGAAGCGTCGACCGGAGCAGGAGGCGGCCATGAGCTCCAGTGAGCTTCGGATTCTTCTTCCAACGACGACGCCCGGGAACCCCGATGACTGAGGAGGGCCGCCATGCGCATCGGCGATGTTTCCGGGCGCCCGCTGGGTCAAAGCGTTCAACACCGTGTACTTCAAGACGCTCGAGAGCGAGGCGCATCGGGACGGAGACCGGCTCGGCATCCCGCTCGCCGGCGACGATCGCGAGGCCGTGGAGACCGCGGCCCGCCTGGTACGCGACGCGGGTTTCGACCCGGTGATCGTCGGAGGTCTCGAGCGTGGAAAAGAGTTCGAGCCGGGCACAAAGCCATACAACACCGGTATGAGCGGCCGGGACCTGCGAAAGCTCTTCAACCAACCCGGATAAATCGGACACGCTGCCCGAAAATACCCGGCCGAGGGACGCTCGGTGGATGTCCTCGTAATCCTCGTATTGGCCCCGGTCGCGGCGCGAGGAGTCTCCCAGAGGGGAGGAACCTCGCGCCGCGGGAGCGGAGCGTCGGAGCGGGATGAGCCCGAAGGGCGAAATCCCCGCGGAGCGCGCGGAGCGACGGTTAGCGGGAGGCGGCCGCCTCGATCACGGCGTCCGGGATTCCCGCCTTCGTCCAGTCGATGATGTCCTCGGCGCTCATTTTCCGGGTGAGCCGCTGCGCCTTGACATACGCGAGGAGGACGTCGGGCGCCACGCCCGCTCGCTTCATCTCGAGGAGCTTCGCCTTCAGCTCCGCCGGCGCGAGCGCCGGACTCGCTGCCGCCTTCGGCGAAGACAGCGGAATCGTGATGCCGCCCCGCGCCGTCTCGGAGCGCAGATCCGCCAGCTCGCGGGCCGACTCGGCGCTGCACGCGTACTCCTCGAAGCTCACGCGGTACCAGCTCTGGCCGCGGCGCACGCAGTCGAAAGACGTGTCCCCCGAGGGGCAGTCGAGATTGGGACGCGTCACCGTCCGCTCCGAGAGGACGAGCAGGACGTTGCCGCCCGACCGCGCGGTCTCGAGGCGCTGCGTTCTGTAGGGGTCGTCCATCGCACGCTCGCTCTCCATCTGTTCCACCGGTCCCGATCTCGCCAGAAGGCGGCACCCTTCGGGCAGACGCCTGGCCGCCGGCGACGCCGTGCTATCCGCCTCGTAGACGGCGATGGAGGGGCCGGCCTTCCGCGCGCTTGCGCACGCGAGGGCCCACGCGGCCAGAAAAACGAGCGGGAATCGCGGCATCCGCTTCTCGACTCCTCCAGCGGCGGGCATTGTAGGCGAAACGGTGCGCGGGTCCGTGCGCGGATGAACATGTCGCAACCAATTCACGATCGGCTCTCGCAAAGGTACATTCCACCAGGTGTGAGTGATTCTGGAAGGACGCGTAATCTCCTTTGAAGCAAGAACTTACCCTTGATCGCGGAGCTTCACACTGTCTTCGACTCGAGGTGATAGCCTCGGCACTCCTCGCCATGACGGAAGTCCGCCTCGTCGATTCGCCCGCGCCGGAGGATCGGTTCCAGGACCGTGCCCTCTACTTCAACCGGGAAATCTCCTGGCTCGCCTTCAACCGGCGCGTGCTCGAGGAAGCGCTCGACCCGGCCTGGCCGCTGCTCGAGAGGTTGAAGTTCCTCTGCATCTTCCATTCGAACCTGGACGAGTTCTTCATGATCCGCGTCTCGGGCCTCCACGACCAGCTCGAGGCTTCGGTGACCGAGAGGAGCGCCGACGGCCTCTCCCCCATCGAGCAACTCCGCGCGATCGGCGAGATCGTGCGCCGCGACCTCGACCTCGCCACGAAGACCCTGACCGAGGACATCCTCCCGAAGCTCGCCGAGAAGGGCGTGCGCATCCTGGCCTGGGACGCGATCGAGACCGATCGGCGCAAGGAGCTGACGGCCTACTTCGAGAGCACGGTCTTTCCGGTGTTGACCCCTCTGGCGTTCGACCCGGCCCACCCCTTCCCGTTCGTCTCGAACCTCTCGCTTTCGCTCGCCGTGGAGCTCTCCGAGAAGGAGGACGGCCGAACGCGCTTCGCGCGCGTCAAGGTGCCCCCATCGCTGCCGCGGCTGGTGCCGGTGCCGGCGGAGGGGAGCGACGCGTCGGACTTCCTCTTCCTCGAGGACCTCGTCGAGGCCCACCTGCCGCAGCTTTTCCCGGGCATGAAGATCCGCGGAGCGTCCTCCTTCCGGGTGACGCGCGACGCCGACATGGAGATCCGCGAGGATGAAGCCGCCGACCTGCTGCGTTCCGTCGCGGAGAACGTCCTCCGGAGGCGCTTCGGCGCGGCCATCCGCCTCGAAGTGGACCGCCGCTGTCCCGCCGCCATAAGGGAACTGGTCCGCCACCATCTGGAGCTCGATCTCGAAGACGTCTACGAGGTGGACGGGCCGCTGGGAAGGGCCGACCTTCTCGCCCTCGGCAGGATCGATCGCCCCGACTTGAAGGACGCCGCGTTCCTGCCGGCGTCGGGGGTGCTCTTTTCCAAGCCCGGCTCGGCATTCGAGGCGATCCGCAAGGCCGACGTCCTCTTCCACCACCCCTACGACTCCTTCGGTCCCGTCATGCGCTTCCTGGAGGACGCCGCGGCCGACCCGGACGTCGTCGCGATCAAGATGACGCTCTACCGGACGGGAACCGACTCGCCGATCGTCGCGGCGCTCGCCCGGGCGGCCGAGAACGGCAAGCAGGTCGCCGTCCTGGTCGAGCTGCAGGCCCGCTTCGACGAGGAGAAGAACATCCAGTGGGCGCAATCGCTCGAGCGGGCAGGAGTCCACGTCGCCTACGGTGTCGAGGGATTGAAGACGCACGCCAAGATCGCGCTCGTCGTCCGGCGCGAGGGGAGCTCCATGCGCCGCTATGTCCACTTCGGGACGGGCAACTACAACCGCGTCACGTCCAAGGTCTACACGGACCTGGGCCTCTTCACGGCCCGCCCGGAGTTCGGCCACGACGCCTCGGAGCTCTTCAACTACCTGACTGGCTTTTCGAGGCGGACGCGCTACAAGCGGCTCACGGTCGCCCCGTTCCTGCTCCACGAGAAGGTCCTCTCGCTGATCGACCGTGAGGCCGAGAAGGCGCGGCAGGGGCGGCCCTCCCGGATCGTCGCCAAGATGAACGCGCTCGTGGACGCGAAGCTGATTCGGGCCCTCTACCGGGCCTCCGGCGCGGGCGTCCCGATCACCCTCTCCGTGCGGGGGATCTGCTGCCTGCGGCCCGGAGTCGCCGGCATCTCCGACCACATCTCGGTCTCCTCGGTCGTCGGGAGATTCCTGGAGCACAGCCGCTGCTTCTCCTTCGGCGCCGGAGACGAGGAGGAGATCTACATCTCCAGCGCCGACTGGATGCCGCGAAACTTCTTCCGCCGCGTCGAGCTGATGGTGCCAATCCTGGACGAGAAGGCGAAGGAGAAGATCCGCCAGGAGGTCCTCGACCCCATCGTAAACGACAACTGCCGGGCCCGCGACCTCCAGAGCGACGGGACCTACCTGCGGCGCGTGCCGCCCGCCGGGGAGCCCGCCTTCGACTCGCAGCAGACTCTCCTCGACCGCCTGGCCCGCCGCGGGCTCCACGTGGTCCCGGACGACCCGCGCAAAGAGGCTTCGGATCGAGTCTAGCCCCGCTCGGCGGCCTGGCGGGCCACGCCCGCGAGGCGGCCGGCCTGCGCCGGAGGCGACTCGATCAACGTGTCGCGGCCGACCCGGAGGGCCCTGCCTCGCCAGGAAGTCCGCTGCCCGAAGAGTCCAGCCCAGAAGAGCGCCGCGACGGCGAGGTCTCGAAGCGGGGCGAGCGCCCAGTCCGCCGCGGAAAAGCCTTCCGACCGCGCCGCGGTGGAGACTTCGAGGAGGACTCGCAGCAGGTAGAGCGCCGCGGCGGACGCGATGAGACCGGGCTCGTTGTGGGCCGCGAGAAGGACTCCGGCGAACCACGGGAGCGGGCTCGCCAGCAGCTCCGCGGCGTAGGAGGGCCCTCCGAGCCGCTTGCGCAGGATCGCCCAGCGGCGCTGCCGGCTCCACGCGGCCGCCAGCGAGCGGGAGACCTCGGCGGTTTCGATCTCGTCGCCGGACAGGACGACGCGGTAGCCCGCCCTCGCGATCATCCTGCCGAGCAGGTAGTCCTCGGCCAGGTGGTCGCGCAGCGCCTCGATGCCTCCGATCGCGTTCAACGCCTCGCGCGAGACGAGGATGGACTTCCCGACAACGCAGGGCATTGCGAGGACCCGGGCCATCGCCGCCGTGCCCGCTCGCAGGGTGCCGTTCAGGTGCAGGGACTCGAGACGCGACCCGAGGGTTCGGGCGCCGCGAGCCTGAAAGAGATGCGATACGAGGCCCACGGAGGGGTCCGCGAAGAAGGAGATCGCGCGCGCGAGAACCTCCGCATGGACTCGCACGTTGCCGTCGGCCATCAGGATGTGCCGGTACCGCGCGTGCCGCAGGGCCGCGGACAGCCGGCTGACCTTCGAGTTGCCGCCCGGCTCCCGGGCGTCCACGACGAAGACGCTCGGGACGTCCGGGTGGCGGTCGGCGACCCTCCTTGCCACGGAAAACGCCGGATCGGTGCGCCGGGCGAAGGAGTAGATGACTTCGTACACCGGATAATCGATCCCATAGAAGGACTCGAGATTTCGCTCGAGCTCGTCGTCCAGCCCCGCGAGGGGTTTCACGATCGACACCGGCGGGAAGAATCCCGGGAGCCTCGCGCCCCGCCGGCGGCGGCGTGATGCCGCAAGCGACGCCGCTCCGGCCGCGTAGACGGTCACCGAGAGCAGAAGCAACAGGAGACAGACAATCGCCGGCGTCACGCGGTCGCCTCCGCCCACTGCGGGGTCAGACGCAGGACGCCGATGCCCGCCGCTCTGGTCTTCAACGCGTTCAGGACGGCCGCGACGCTCTTCTCCGCCTTGAGCAGCGTCTTCCAGGCGTAGAGATGCTCCAGCCGGTGGAAGTCGCTGTTGGCGATATGCGGGAGCTTCTCGCGCGAGACGACCGGGAAGAGATCCCAGCGGCAGCCCACCTCCCAGAGATCCACGAGGGGCGCGACGAGCTTGCGCCGATTCCACAGGTAGAAGGTGTTGGCGTAGAACTCGCTCATCTCATGCGGGTGGCAGGCGACCGAGACCGCTCCGCGCGCGCGGATCTCTTTGAGCATCTCGACCGGATCCCCGTCGGCGGTCAGGTATTCGCTCAAGCCGAGGGCGAGGATGTGGACGGAGGTGTCGCGGTTGATCGTGTTGCGGGTCATTTCGGCGCCGGGGAGGAGGAGCATCCCGTACGTCGTCCAGGCGCGCTCGGCCTCACGGCGGATCTCTTCGAGGTACCGTTTCCAGGTCTCGGGATTCAGCGAGTGGCGGATCGCGTGCGCGATCCTGCCCAAGCCATTGTCCCGGTTGACGATGTGGTCTGTGATCGCGATGACGTCATGGCCGCTCCGGCCGAAGAGGTCCACGACCTCCGGCAGCGGCAAATCGCCGTCCGAGTAGTTCGTATGCACGTGAAAGTCGCAAAGCAGCATGTTGTTTCCCGAAGAATTGTTGGCTGTCGACAAGAAATCCCATTCGACATTCGGGAAAAATCAGGCCAAAGCTTATGTAAACAGGTTATGAAGACGATCCGGGCCGCAGGCCGTAGAGAACTAAGAACCGACGAGGGCCCTCAGCCGGACGGCGTCCCGGGGAGCATGGCCGCCCTGGTCGTTGTTGAAATAGGCATAGACGTCGCGATTCGCATCCAGGCGGTCGCGAATCCAACCGGCGGTCTCCCGAAGAAGCCCCAGCGGATATCTGCCTCCGTAGCGCGCGACGGTCCCGTGAAATCCGCGGGTAGAAGCTCCCCCGCCAATGCCGGTACTGCCAGCCGGAACATCCAACGCGCAGCGACCCGGACAAAGCGGTCAGCTCCGCGAGTGACGCTTCGGGCGGCGGGCGCCGGAATTCCGGAGCGACCGCCGGAGGATCGCCCGGGCGCGCGCGGTTCCGAATCGCCCGAGCACCTGGAACCGGCGCCCTTCGACCTGGTTCGACGCCGCGAAGAAGCGCTCGATTCCGTCGAGGGCCTCGCGCCCGAGGTCCCGGAGGCGGCGGACACGGCGGTATGCGGTCGAATTCGATGCCACCGCGATCAGCCGGTCGTCGCGAACCATCCGGCCCTTCTTCCTCTGCCTGGCTTCGAGGACGCCGAGGAGCCTCGCCCGGACCAGGCAGCCGGGAAACGCCGCGCCCTCCATCAGGAGGACGACGTCCAGGGCGTCGCCGTCCCCGGCGCGCGTGCCGGGGACGAAACCGAAGTCGAACGGGAAGACCAGGCCGCTCGGAAGAAACCGCGCGATCGTGAAGACGCGGCGCTCCTCGTCGTACTTGAACTTGATCGCGCTGCCCCGCGGCGTATCCACAACGACGAAAAGCTCACCGCTTTTCGAATCGATCGCCTCGAGGCCCCCTGGTTCGGCGTTCATCCCGGAAAGCCTCCGCAAACCGTGTGCCGGACATTCTCCGACTCTTTACATCGGATCATTCCGGTCTTCAGGTCTCTCCCCTTTCATTACATGCGGAGGCGACCGCCATGACGGAGTCCCGGGCGGAAGTGATCTTCGCCGCGGCGCCGCGACCCGCCGCTTCGCAGACGATAAGATCCGTTCGGTGAGCGAGTACCGCCGACTCGCCGGCTTCGCGGCGTCGGTTCTCGTTGTCCTGCTCGTGGCCGGATGCGCGCACTCCAACGCGGCGGCTCCGGCGCGAGCAGCGGATCCCACGGCCGTTTTCCGTACCGTCACCCGCTCGGTCGTCTTCTGCGAGACCACCGAGGATGACTTGCGCCGCCAGCTCCGCGAACCCACGCGCGACGGCCTTCTCCACGGCGCCGGCGTGATGAGCTGGATCGCGCGCTGGGACTCGGCCTTGCGCTATCTGGCGGTTCTCCTGGACGATCGCGGCGTTGTCGTAGACATCTACCGGGACATTCCAACGGAGGTTCCCTGGGTGCCGTCGGATCAGTGCCGGGGCCGGTGACGGGCGACCCCGTTCACCCGCGGCGGGCGAGGGCTTTCGAGGAAAGCAGGAGCGTCAGGGTACCGGGAGGCTTCGCGGCCTCGCCGTCGAGCTCGGTCCGAGCGAGGGCTCCCTTCTTGATCTCGATGACCGCGTTCGATCGGCCTGTGAGCAGATAGCCGAGCAGCCTTCCCAGGTGAGGCATGTGCCCGACGAGGAGAACGCGGCCGAGTCGCCGCTTCTCGATCTCCCGCAGGATCTCTTTCGGGTCGGCGCCGGGGGAGAGCGCCTCGGTCTCGATCAAATCGTCCCACTGGTCCAGGGCCCGCGCCACCGGCTCAGCGGTCTGGCGGGCTCGCCGCAAGGGGCTCGTCAGGATCGAGTCGAACTTGGGATCGAGGCGAGCGATCGCGCGAGCGGCGGCGCGCATCCTCTTGCGCGCGGCGGGGGTGAGGGCTCGTTCCTCATCGGGCGTTGCCGCGCCGCCCTCTTCTGCTTTGGCGTGGCGCAGGATCCAGACTTCCATGATTCGACCTCCGCTTCCTCACCGGCCGGCGACGCCCGACCAGGTGGCGTTCCCCGAGGATATCCCCGCGCCCAGGAACTTGCGGCCGAGAGCGGCGAAGAGATCGGCCGACGGCCGGCGTCGGCGAGCGAACGTCGCGTAATCCACACCGAAGAGGCCGAAGCGCGGCCGGAAGCCCTCGAGCCACTCGAAGTTGTCGATCAGCGACCAGTAGAAGTATCCCTCGATCGGAGTCCCGGCCGCGAGGTGGTGCGCCAGGATCAGCGTGTGCTCATGGAGGAACGAGCGGCGCAGCCCGTCGTCGCCGGTCGCGATCCCGTTCTCCGTGACGAGGATCGGCAGGCCGGCGCGGGCGGCCGAGCGCAGGACCCGGTCGAAGCCTTGCGGATGGATCTCCCAGCCGGTGTCGGTCAGGCCCCGTCCCGCGCGATCCCTGTAGTAGAACTCCCCCGCCGCTCTCGGCAAGCCGCGAAACCGAAGGTGAACGCGGCTGTAGTAGTTGACACCGAGGTATCGCGAGGCCGCGGGCAGTTCGGGAATCGCGAACTCGACGCGCCCTTCCCCGGGAAAGGACCACCACATCTTCCCCGTCGCGATCGCCTCGATCAGGGCGGAGTTGTAGAGGGCTTCTCCGGCGTACGCGAGCCTGCGGTCGAGCGCGCTGTCCGGCCGGTCCGGGGCGAAGTCGAGCATGTTGTGAGCCATCCCGCAGCGCGCGCCGGAGCGGCGCTCGGAGAGCGCCAGCGCCGCCTCGGTTTGCGCTCGCAGGAGGTGCTCCAGGGCTTTCGACGCCGCAACGAAACTCTTCTTCCCGGGGGGGATGAGACCGCCCAGGTAGCCGCCCAGGATGAACGTGATCGGCTCGTTGACCGTCACCCACAGCCGAACATCGGGCAGCGCGGCGCCGACCCTCTCCGCGAGACGGCGGAACCAGCCGACGCTCTCCCGGTTCTCCCACCCTCCCGCGTTCCAGAACCACGCGGGATGCGTGTAGTGGAGAAGCGTGACCACCGGCTCGATTCCGAGCGCACGCAGAAACGCCGCCCTCTCCGTCTCGCGCTCCAGCGCCGCGGCATCGAACTCGCCGGGACGCGGCTCCAGCCGGCTCCACTCGACCGAGTAGCGGTAGGCGTTGGCGCCGATGGTCGGGAGGAGGGCAAGGTCCTGGCGCCAGCGCTCCCGGTGGCCCGAGGCCGCCCCGCAGCGGACCTCGCGCTCCTTCAGTTTCCCGAGCCGCTCCCACTCTGTCCAGTCGTTGTGGGGAGCGCCCTCGACCTGATACGCCGAGGTCGCCACGCCCCAAAGGAACACGGAACGTCAGCTGTGAGCCGTGAGCCGTGAGCGGGAGCTATCTCGGCTTGCGGCTGACGGCTTACGGCTCACGCTCAAGTGAGCTCGGTGGCGTGGTGCTTCACCCACCGGGCCTCCGCCATGTAGATGGTGTCCTCGCAGATGTTGGACGCGAGGTCTCCCACCCGCTCGAGGTTCTTCGAGATCGAGATGAGCTCGAGGCAGTAGGTGATGAGGTTGGGGTACTCGGCCATGTAGGTCAGGAGCTCCCGGATGAGCGAGACGTTCTTGTCGTCGAGGATGTCGTCCTTCTTGATGACCTGTTTGGCGAGGTTCGCGTCCCGGTTGACAAACGCGTCGAGCGACTGCTTGAGCATGGACATCGCGACCTCGGCCATGTAGTTGATGTCGATGAAGGGCTTGAAGGGCTTCTGCGCCGCCAGCCGCTCCGCCCCCTCGGCGATGTTGACCGCGTGGTCGCCGATGCGCTCGAGGTCGTTGTTGATCTTCAGGGCGGCGACGAGGAACCGCAGGTCCACGGCGACCGGCTGCTGCAGCGCGAGCAGCTGGACCGCCTGCTCCTCGATGACCATCTCCATCCGGTCGATTTCGGCATCGGCGGCGATGACGTCCGCCGCCTTCTTCTCATCGACCTCGGTCAGCGCCTCGATCGCGTGCTGGATCTGGCGCTCGACTTCGCCTCCCATCAGGATGAGGTTGCGCCGCAGATCCTCGAGCTGCACGGAGAAATGCTCTTTCACGAACTGGTCTCCCTTCTCGATCGGTTAGCTAAAGAGAGCCTCGGCCGAGATCATCTCGAGGTCTCGCTGAAGGACCGTCTCGTCGCGCCCCGCGGGCACCGCTCGGAAGACGGGCTCGCGGTCGAAGATCCGCTCGAAGAGGTTCGCCTTGCGCCGCGCGGCCTCGAGCTCCGCCTCGCAGTCGCCGCGCGCGACGGCGTCGAGCTCGAGCCGCCGCGGCCGGACGCGGCAGGCGACGTCGGTCACGAGCTGGCGGTGGCTGCGATCGAGGCCGTCGGCGATCCGCAGGAGCGCCGCCAGCTTCTCGACCACCGGCCGCAGGTACGGGTCCAGGCGCTTCCAGTTCTCGTGCGACCCCTTCGGGCCCTTCCCCTTGTGATAACGCGCGATCGACGCGATGACCTCGATCTCTTCGGCGGAGAAGCCGGTCAGGTCGCCGTGGGTGATCAGGTAGTAGGAATGCTGCTGGTGGCGGGAGAACCCGATGGAGCAGCCCACGTCGTGGAGGAGAGCCCCGTACTGGAGCCACTCCCGTTCGGCCGCGGTCAGCTGGTGGAGGGCGTGCGTCTGATCGAACAGCTCCAGGCGCCAGCCGCGCGACGTGCGTGGCATGGAGGACCTCCGCGTTGGCGCGGCGCAGGAGCCGGTCCACGCTGCGCGCCCGGACGTCCCGGTCGCCGGCGCGCTTCTCCCCGTGCCGCGAGGCGTAGTCGAGGATGATCCCCTCGCGCAGCCCCCGCTCGCCGACGACGATGCCGTCGGCCCCGGTCCTCTTCAGGATCCAGGCGAGAAGGATGCCGCCCGGGACGGCGATGTCACGGCGGCGCGGGTCGAGCCCGGGCATGCGCAGCTTCTCCTTCTGCGTCGTCTTCCGCAGAATCCGATTGACCCTCTTCAGGCCGGCCCGCGTCAGGGTCCGGTGCCCCGACGGGATCGGCTCGCGACCCAGGATCGCCGCCTCGTGGACGAGCGAGAGGGACTGGATCGTGCCGGCCGAGCCGACGCAGGTCTTGAATCCCGTCTTGCGCACGGCGTCCGCGGCCCTTCGGGCGACGGCGCGGATCGCCTTCTTGACGGACTTCCGGTCGCTGTCGCTCGGCGGGTCGTCGTGAACGAGGTCCGCCAGCCGCACCGCGCCAAGCGGCAGGCTCTCGGTCAGGAGAACCCGCGATCCGTTGGAGACGACGAACTCCGTGGAGCCCCCGCCGATGTCCACCAGGAAGAGGGGATCCAGACGGGAGGAGAACTCGCTGCGGGCCGCCAGGTGGATCAGCCGCGCCTCCTCCTCGCCCGAGATGACGTCCACCTCGATGCCCGTCCGCCGGCGCACGGCTTCAAGGAACTCCTGCGAGTTCTCCGCCTCGCGCACAGCGCAGGTGGCGACGGCGCGCACGAGCTCGGCCTCCTGAGCCGCCAGCGATCGCTGAAACTGCTCGATGGCGGAAACTCCCGCCTCGACGGCTTCCGGCGACAGGCGGCCGGAGGCGAGAGTTTGGCTCCCCAGCCGCACCTGGGACTTCTCGCGCGAGACGACCTCCAGCACGCCCGCCTCGTCCGCCACGGCCACGAGCAGCTTGATGGAGTTCGTGCCGATGTCGATTGCCGCGAGCTTCCTCATGGGGGACTCATTCTCGGCGGGACCGCCGGGAACTGCCTGAACTCCGCGTGAAGACGGCGTGAAGTCGGTCACCTCTTTCTCTCTCTATAATAGCGCCCCCGTGTCGGAAATTCTCTGGTCTCTTCGCGCTCGCTCGCTCTCGAAGGCGAGGAAGGCCTTCCTGAAATCGGAGCCCGAAGGACTTCACGACCTGCGCGTGGCGCTGCGGCGCGTGGAAGCGACAGCGGCGGCGCTCGGCAAGAAGAAGATCGAGCGGAAATCCCGGTCGCTCGTGCGATCGCTCTCCCCCCTGCGTCAACTCGAGGTGGACCGGCAGCTGCTCTCCCGCCTGCGCGAGATGGGTCACCTGACGGAGAACGTCGCGGCGGGTCTCGAAGCGCGGTGGGGCGCGGAATACGCGGAGCGCGTCGAGAAGGCGGCCCGCGCGGCGCGGAGCGGGAAGAGGCGCCTTCTCGAGCGCCGGCTGCGGCGCGTGGCGCGCCGCTCGCAGGACGACATCCCGTTCCGTCTGGAGATCGCGCGGCGGCGCCTCGAGGGGCGGCTCTCCCCTCCGCCTGAGGACGCGACCGACAGGCGACTTCACCGCTATCGCATCGCGGTCAAGCGCGCGCGCTACCTCGCCGAGGACCTCGCCGCGTGCGGTGTCCCGGGGCTCGAAAGCCGGATCGCGCGCGAGAAGGAGCTTCAGGACGCGTTCGGCCGCTGGAACGACATCCATCTCTTCCGCGAACGCTTGAAGAAGACCCGGGAAGAATCGGAAGAGAGGGGCTCGGTCGGTCTCGTTCTGGAGCTCGATCACCTGATCGCCGCGCTCGAAGGGACGGTCGCGGGGGCTCGCCGTGAGGCCCTCGCCGTCGCCGGCCGCTTCGCCCGAGTATTTCCGTTTCTCGAGCGCAGCGCCTGAAGGAACTCGCCGCCGCGGGCGATCCTCGGAGCGGGGCCGAGCCGGGGACGACCGGCAGTGGCGGACCGCTTCCCGGGCTCGTCTCCGTGCTCGCGGGGGCGACCCTCCTCGCGAAGCTCGGATTCGCCTGGCACTTCGAGGGATTCTTGACGGGGGACGACCTCGAGATCGTGCAGTCGGCCGCGAAATACGCGCTCGGCGTGCGATACGACCCGTGGGTCCTGCGATGCCTCTTCCATCCGATCGCAATCGTGGCCCCCGTCCTGAAGGTCGGCTGGTGGCTGGGCGCGCGGGACCCGCGGGTGATCACGTGGCTTGCCACGGTTCCAACCGCGCTCTTCTCGACGGCTTCGGTCATCCTCACCGCCGCGCTCGCCCTGCGGTTGGGACTCTCCCGGCGCGTCGCGTCGGCGGCGGCCTTCTTCACCGCGTTCGCGTGGCTGCCGCTGACTTACGGGTCGAGCCCGTTCCCGCGTGCGATCTCGACGGCGATGCTCCTCGCCGCCTTTCTTCTCGCGTGGTCCAGGAGTCCGAAGGTCTGGCCCGCGTTTGTCGCGGGAGTCTTCGCCGGCGCCGCCTTCGCCGTCCGCTGGAGCGAAGGGGTCGTCATGGTTCCGCTTTGCGTCTGGACCGCCCGAAAGTTCGGGCTCCGCAGGGCCGCGGCGGTCGCCGGAGGGTTCGTGCTCGGCACCCTCCTCTTCGCCGGCGTCACCGACTGGCTGACGTGGGGCGCGCCCCTGAAGAGCCTTTACGAATACTTCCGCATCATGTACCTCGAGAGGCCGGACGTGGACAACCAGCCTGTCTGGCGCTACCTCTACGACGCCTTGAAGTGGGGCGGACCGATCCTCTGGCTTCTCCTGGTCCCGGCCTGGAAGGAGCGGCGCGCGCGCCCCGCCTTCGCCATCTTCGCGTCGATCGTCCTACTGATGTCTCTCTTCAGCCACAAGGAGTGGCGATATCTCCAGGTCGCGATCCCCTTTCTCGCCATCGCCTCCGCCGCGGGATGGGAGCGCCTGTGGGCCGCGGCGGGATGGCGGCGGGCCCTCGCCGCGGCGGCGCTCTTCCTCGCGGTCCCCTACGGGATCGAGAGGTCCGTCACGCGCCTGTCCAACAAATCCTCCGCGGCGATCGAGGCCTCCCGCTTCATCAACACTCTGCGTCCCCGTCCGCGCGCGCTCGCCTTCGTCCAGGAGTGGGCATTCGGCGAGCACCTGTACCTGGGCAACGACGTGGAGATCCGCGAGATCGAGCTCTTCCGCCCGATCCGGACCAAGGCGATCGCCGCCGCGGCCGCAGAGGCCGACATCGCGGCGGTGTATGCGCTGTACTTCGACGACGCCGGCCGCCGGGAATTCGAGAGGCTCGGCTTCCGCCAGATCGGCCGCTTCCGCAAGCGCCGGTCGTACGAATGCCTCGTCTTCGGCCGCGGCCCCTACGCGGCTATCACGCCGGTCGCCCGCTGACGTTGGAGAGTCAGGGGTTTCTCCAACTTCGACTCTCGACTCCCGACTCTTCCTAGAAACTGACCCTGGCGGCGACCTGGAGGATCCGCGAGCCTGAGTCACCCGTGGCAGCTCCAAAACCGGTCGGAATACCGGCGCTGTTGACCGTGAGCGGAATCAGGGTCAGCGTGTTCGTCGCCGCGCTATAGCTGTAGTAGGTATTCGACACGAAATTGACATTCTTGTTGTTAAAGACGTTGAAGGCCTCGGCGATGAGCTCCACGTCCACCGGACCCAGCGAGATGTGGCGCGTGATACGCGGGTTGACCGAAAACTGCGACGGAAGTCGAAAGGTGTTGCGCCCGAATCCCGGCGCCCGATCGTTGCGCGTGTTCAGATCGTTGTTGAGGTCGGTAAACCCCATGAGCGCCGAGTAGGGCTGCCCGGTCTGGAAGAAGACGATGCCCGAAAGTGTCCAGCCCGAGGCGAGCGCACGCACGAACGGATTCGAGATCCCGCCGGCGTAGTCCAGGTTCCACACGCCGGATAAGACGATCCGATGGCGCACGTCGTTGTCGCCCGAGGCATAGTCGCCGGCCAGGTCCAGCGGATCCTGCGCAAACTTGGCATCATCGAAGGAGCCGGGGACGACGGCCGTCTGGTCGGGTCGGTCGTCGAGCACATGCCCATACGTGTAAGCAATACGCGCTTGCCAGTTGTGGGAGAAGCGCTTGATGACCTCGAGAGTGACCCCGTTGTAGTCGGACTTGGCGGTGCTCTCGAAGGCGACGACTCGCGCAAAATTGGTAAAGGGTCGTGTGCTGCTGAACTTCTTGTACGTGACCGTTCCATCGCCCGAGATGTTCGCTGTGACGTCGCTTTCGCCGTCGACGTTGCGGTCGATCGAGCGCGTCAGATCGTTGCCGTGTACGTGGAGGAAATTGAGCGAGACGGCAAGATCGCTGGTGACCGCGTGCTCGACGCCGAGGCTCGCCTGCTGCACCTTCGGATTCTGGTAGTCCGGGTCGACGACGAAAATGGTCGGCTTCGGAAGCGTGGCGCCCGCCGGGATCGCCGGATAGATCGAGGGATAGGCGGGAATCAGATTCCCCGTGAACGTGATCGTTTGAACACTGATTCCGTTGTTGGATGTCGCCGTGCCATAGACGATCGCGGGAGTGCGCCCGTAGAAGATGCCGTAGCCTCCCCGGACGACGGTCCTGGCGTTGCCGCCCGGCGCCCATGCGAACCCGAACCGCGGCCCGATGTTGTTCTTGTCCTCATGGATCTTGTTGGTCAAATAGCCCGCCGCGACCAACTGCACATCGGGATTCTCCACGCCCGGTTGTTTCACGGTCTGCAGGTCATAGCGGATACCCACGTCGAACGTGAGCTCCGGAGTAACGCGCCACTCGTCCTGAACAAACGCGGCGTAGTCGGTGAGGTCGGGACGCGTTGTCGGTCCGGACGTCCCCGGGCCTGGGAAGGCCTGTACGTAGCGGGACGCGACCCCCTTGTTGAAGTCCGCGATCGAATTGAAGGTGTAGGAGCCCGAGAAGTTGCCCGGGAAGAAATTCAGGATGTTGTCCTGGTTGTAGTCGAAGCCCCCCTTGACCGTGTGGTTGCCGGAGAGCCAGGTCACCGTGTCGGCCCCCTGGTAGCGCTTGATCGTCGTCTCGCGGGGAGAGAAGAAATTGCGACCGATGACGAGAACCGTACCGCTCTGCAGAATCGTTGCCTCGGGGTCGGAGCTGTTGGCCGTGCCCGGCTCGCTGTCCTTGGCGTACTGGCCCCGCAACTCGTTATAGAGCGTCGCCGTGAAAGAGCTCGCGAGCGACCCGGTCACGGTGTCCGTCTTGACCAGCGAGTCTCCCGTGTGCTGGAAGGAGTTGCGGATGCCGCCGTTCTCGAAGCCCTTGCCGGCGAAGTCCTGCCGGTTGTAGCGCAGCGAAACATGGCTGGCAGCGCCTGCTTCCGCGTCGAGCTTGACGAGGTACACGTCCTGGTCCTGCTTGCGGTTCCAGGGAGTGGCGAGCGGCGTCAGCTTGGCGACCCCGGCCTGGGTGTCCGAGTCCGTCGGGAGGCTGCTCGGCAAACCCAGCGCCACCGTATTTGGAATCGTGTTGCGCTGCCCGTCGTAGTTGGCGAAAAAGAAGACCTTGTCCCGCACGAGAGGGCCTCCCAGACTCGCCCCGAACTGGTCGAAGTGATACTCCGCCTTCGCGCGGTGGTTGATCGAATCGATGTAGTCCTTGGCGTTCAGGCTCTTGTCCCGATAGAAGTAGAAACCGGCGCCGTGAAACTCGTTCGTACCCGACTTGGTCACGACGTTGATCACCGCGCCTCCGGCCCGGCCGTACTCAGCCGTGTAGGCGTTGGAGTTGACCTGGAACTCCTTGACGGCGTCCTGGGAGAACTGGTATGGCGCGCGGCCGGAGCCGGTGCGGCCGAGCGCTTGACCAAAGAACGTGTTGTTATTGTCGGCGCCGTCGACGACCAGGCTGTTCAAAGTGCCACGCTGGCCAGCGAAGCTGATGTCCCCTTGCCGGACATCGGTCACCACCCCAGGTGTCGTCAGCACGAAGTCCTCGAAGTTGCGGCCATTGGTTGGCAGGCTCTGGATCATCCTCTCGTTGACGACCGAGTCCAGCTGCGTCTTTGTCGCTTCGATCAGCGGAGCCTCACTGGAGACGGCGACCGCCGCTTTGACGGTCGCGAGCTCGAGAGTGAGCTTGACGGTCGCTTCTCCGCCGACGTTCACGACAACGTTGGCGACCTTCGCCGGAGCGAAGCCGCTGAGTTCGGCCGCCACCGAGTAGTTGCCGACCGGGAGCAGGAGAATGCGGAACGTGCCATTGGCGCTCGACGTCACCGTCCGCACCGCGCCGGTGTCGGACTGCGTCGCGGTAATCAAGGCAGCGGGGATTCCTCCTCCCGAGGAGTCCACGACGTTTCCGGTGATCGATCCGGTCGGGCTCTGGGCGAAGAGCCGGCCCGAGGGCGCCGCGAAAAGAAGGGCTACGACACACAGGAAGCGCGCGGAGAACGTCCTTCCAGACATTCAACACCTCTCTCTTTCTTGGTTGTTCCTTCCGAGCAATCACCACAAAACTGTTTCGTTCATCAAGAGAAGCCCTCAGGGAATGGACGAAAGGCGCCCCTCGGGAAGTCCGGGCGCGAGAAACCAGTTCTGGTCCGACTCGAGGGCGAGGGTCCCGCGGCGCCTCGCGTCCTCGATCAGGAGATCGCGCAGGGCTTTGGAGGAATCGGCCACGCGGGGGCAGCTCCTCCACACGCCGTACCCGCTCGAGCCGGCGGCGCGGTAGGAATTCAGAGCAACGGTCAACGAATCTTCGTCGCGGACAGCCCGCCCTCCGCGCTTCAGGAAAAGCAGGCGGCTCCCCTCCGGGCGCGTCGGGTCCAGAGCGTATTCCGCCCCTTCCAGTGTGTCGCAGTTGTAGCCCCAGACGGCGGGGTTTCGCTGCCAGACGGGCTTTCCCTCGAGGACCGAGACGCCCGACACGCACCGGCCGGCAGCTTCGAGCGCCTCCCGGACCTGCTTGCCGGTCGCGCGCACCGTCACGAGAGTGTTCTCGTAAGGGTAGAACTCCCAGATCTGCGCGACCGTCAGCGGGCCCGCCGGCCAGTCGGGCAGAGAGCCGGGCAGGAGCGAGGCGAAGGAGAGATCGGCTTTCCCCTGCTCCCTCTGGACGGCGTGCAGCCAGTCGAGGAGAGCGGAATCCCCGGTCCTCGCACCGCGGGCCGACACCGGCTTCGCAAGCGCCGCCACGGCCGTGGCCAGGATCTTCGAAGCGGCGTCGTGTTCCGGAGCCACCGCCGCGACGATCTCGGGATCCGGTGTCACGTCCTTCATCGAAAGGTTCTTCCCTTGCGTCGAGGCCACCTTCCAGCGGCGCCCGGACTTCTCCAACGTCAGGTCGAAACGAGTGACCGTGTTGCCGAAGCGTCCCGGCTGCGAGATCCAGGTCCGTCCGAACCGCCGCGGCTCGATGGCCCTGTGGGTGTGCCCCGTCAGCAGCAGGTCGATGCCCGGCACTTCCATCGCGATGGCATAGGCCTGGTTCTCTTCGGACGAGCCGTTTTCCTGGCCGTTCGCCAGATCCCTCTCGAAGCCCTGGTGCGTGAGGACGATGACGGCGTCGCACTTCTCCCTGCCCCGCAGGATCGGGACGTAGCGCTTCGCGGTCTCGACCGTGTCGAGGAACCGGAGCTCGCCGACGTGAGCGGGAGGCTCCCAGTAGGGGATGTTCTTCGTCGTCAGCCCGAGTATGCCGACGCGCACCCCCGCGACGACCTTGACGAGGTAGGGCGCGAACGCCGGCTTCCCGTCCTCCCCGACGATGTTCGCCGAGAGCCACGGGAATCTCGCCTCCCGCCGAGATTTCTCCAGCCTCTCGAGGCCGAAGTTGAATTCGTGGTTTCCGATCGCCATCGCGTCGTAGTGAAGGAGGTTCATGGCCCGCACGATCGGGTCTCCCCGGTCGGGAATCGCCCCCGAGAACACGAGCGCCTCGACCGGCGAGCCCTCGATGGTGTCGCCCGAGTCCAGCAGGAGCACCGAGCGCCTCCCGGCCCGGACCGCGCGGACCGCCGTCGCGACGCGGGCCAGGCCTTCGCCGAAATCATGAGTCCGGGCGTTGTCCCGGGGATCCACGTGGCCGTGGAGATCGGAGGTGTGGAGAACGGTCAGCGTCGCGGGCGCCGCGCGGGCGAGAGCGGCGGCGAGAACGAGCAGGAACACCGAGGTCGCGCGCGGCAAAAGGCGAATGGCTTGTCCTCCGAAGTCGGCGTTGATATCACCGAGCCGCGCAGCGGTCAATGCAACGGAAACTGTGCAGCACGAGCGCCTCCGGTTCGCAGCGGTGCACTAGAATCTCGGCGATTGAAACGCGAGACGAGTCAGGCGATTCCACGGCCGCGGCAGCGCCAGAGGAAGGCGCCCCGGGAGACCCTCGAGGAGAAGAGGAAGCGCGCGGTGAACGTGTTCCGCCGGCTCGGCCGGGCCTATCCGGACGCGCGCTGCTCGCTGGATTACTCGAGCCCGCTGGAGCTGCTCGTCGCCACGATCCTCTCCGCTCAGTGCACGGACGTGCGGGTCAACATGGTCACGCCGGCGCTGTTCCGCAAATATAAAACGGCGGCGGATTACGCGCGCGCGCCGTCCGGAGAGCTCGAAGACGCCATCCGCCAGACCGGCTTCTTCAACTCCAAGGCGAAGAGCCTGCGCGCGGCCGGCGCCGCGATCGCGGCCGGGCACGGCGGGAAGGTCCCCGACACGATGGAAGGCCTCGTGGCGCTTCCCGGCGTCGGGCGCAAGACCGCCAACGTCATCCTCGGCAACGCCTTCGGCAAGGACGAGGGGTTCGTGGTGGACACGCACGTGGGCCGCGTGGCGCGGCGCCTGGGTTTTACCCGCCAGACAGACCCCGTCAGGGTCGAAGAGGATTTGAACGGGATCGTCCCGAAGGGGGCCAGGACGCTCGCCGCCCACCGGCTGATCTTTCACGGCCGGCAGATCTGCCTCGCGCGCAAGCCCCGCTGCGAGGTCTGCCCGGTGCTTTCTCTTTGCCCCCGGGTCGGAGTCGAATGAAAGGGCGGCGCGTCTATCTTTCCGGCGCCATCGAGCATGCGAGCGACGGCGGCAAGGGGTGGAGGAGAGAGATCGCCCGGTTCCTCTCCCAGGAGCTCCACGAAGACGTTTACGATCCGGCCGCGGACGAGAAAAAGGACCTGACCGAGGAGGAGAGAGTGCATTTCCGCCGGTGGAAGGGAGACGCGCCCGAAAGGTTCCGCGCCGTGGTCCGCAAGATCATCGCCTGGGATCTGATGTGGATCCAGACGCGGAGTGACTACGTGCTGGCCTTCTGGGACGATTCCGCGGCGCGCGGCGGCGGTACGGCGGCGGAGGTCACGCTCGCCCACCGGCTCGGCAAGCCGGTCTATCTGGTGCTGGGAATGCCCCGGGAATCGGCCTCCGGCTGGGTCCTCGCCGCGGCCGACGAGGTCTTCGAGGACTTCGACGCCTTGAAGGAATTCCTCGTGAGGCGAGAGGCGTGAGGCGTGAGGCGAGGCACGGAAGGCCTCGCCGGCTTCGTCTAACGCCTTACGCCTTACACCTTACGGCTTCGGGTAACATCCCGCCGCCATGTCTCTGATCAAGACGCAGCTGGGATGGATCGAGGTCATCTGCGGCAGCATGTTCTCGGGCAAGAGCGAGGAACTCATCCGCCGTCTGCGCCGCGCCATCATCGCCAAGCAACGGGTGCAGATTTTCAAGCCGGTGATCGACTCGCGCTCGGAAGCGGAAATCGTCTCGCACAGCGACATGAGACTCCCGTCCATCTCCGTCGCCTCGAGCATGGAACTGATGGAGAAGCTCGACCACCGCACCGAGGTCGTCGGCGTGGACGAGGCGCAGTTCTTCGACGATGAGATCGTCGCCGTGTGTCAGCGGATGGCGGATCAGGGCAAGCGCGTGATCGTGGCCGGCCTCGACAAGGATTATCGAGGAGCGCCGTTCGGACCGGTCCCGACCCTGATGGCCGTCGCGGAGGACGTCACCAAGACGCTGGCGATCTGCATGCGCTGCGGCTCTCCCGCCAACAACACGCAGCGCCTGGTCGAAAGCAACGAGCTCGTCGTCGTGGGCGCTCAGGGAATCTACGAAGCCCGCTGCCGCCGCTGTTTCGAGCCGCCGGGAAGCAGGTAGCTTTCGGTTTTCGACCCTCGGTTCTCAGTTCTCGCCGGCTGAAAACTGATGACCGAGAACTGGGAACTCCCTCCGATTCTTCAATAGCTACCGATGCGAAACAGGTTTTCCGAAGATCCGGCGGAAAACCCTGTCGAAATGCCTGTGGAAAGGGACGAAAAACTACGAAATCGAGCGGCCCTCGTCCGCTTTGCACCGACTCCTGTGCGAAAGGACAAACCGAAACCCATCAGGAGTTTAGAGAAATACCTCCAAATCGACCTCAGACTCTCCGCTGCGGCGAAAATCGTTCCAATCTTTTTCCACACGGCCAACCGCCTTGACAGATTGAACTTAGCGGCTTTTTGGAGGGGCTCTCCGGCCGTAGGTCCGTTCACGCGGACGGGCGGTAATCTCCCCAAACCGTCCTCAGGGTGCCGATGATCTCTCCCAGGGTCGCCGAGGATTGGACGGCCGAGAGGATGGGAGGAATCAGGTTCGCATCCTCGCGGGCGGCGCACTCCAGCCGCTTGAGCGATTCTTCGCATGCCCGGCGGTCGCGAGCGGCCCGGAAGTTGCGGAGCCTCTGGACCTGTTCCTCCTCGATCCCGGGATCGACCGTCAGGAGGGGCGGGCTCGTATCCTCCTGTTCGCGGAAGGCGTTGACGCCGACGACGAAACGGCGGCCCTCCTCGAGTTCCCGCTGAGCGGCATAAGAGGCCTCTTCGATCTCGCGTGCGAAGAACCCGGTTTCGATGGCCGCGACCGCTCCGCCGAGCGCATCGACCCGGGCCACGAGCGCGCGGGCGCGGCTCGCGATCTCTTCCGTCCAGGCCTCGACGAGGAAGGAGCCTCCCAGGGGGTCGGCGACGTCGGCGGCGCCCGTCTCGCAGGCGATCACCTGCTGCGTGCGCAGCGCCAGCCTCGCGGAGGATTCGGTCGGAAGCGCCAGCGCCTCGTCGGCGGCATTGGTGTGAAGCGACTGCGTCCCTCCCAGGACCGCGGAGAGCGCCTGAAGCGCGACGCGCACGGCGTTGACGTCCGTCTGCTGCGCGGTGAGGGTCGAGCCCGCCGTCTGCGTGTGGAAGCGCAGCCGCCAGGAGCGGGGATCCTTCGCGCCGAAGCGCTCGCGCGCGATCTCGGCCCAGAGCCGCCGCGCCGCGCGGAACTTCGCGATCTCCTCGAAGAAGTTCGCATGGGCATTGAAGAAGAAGGAAATCCGCGGGGCGAACGCGTCGATCTCCAGGCCGCGCGCGAGCGCGGCCTCGACGTAGGCAATCGCGTTGGACAGCGTGAAGGCGACTTCCTGCACGGCGGTCGAGCCCGCCTCCCGGATGTGATAGCCGGAGATGGAGATCGTGTTCCAGCGGGGCACTTCCCTCCCGCAGAACTCGAAGATGTCCGTCGTGAGCTTGAGCGAGGGACGGGGCGGAAAGATGTACGTGCCGCGGGCGACGTACTCCTTCAGGAGATCGTTCTGGACCGTGCCGGAGAGCTTTTCCCAGCCGATGCCGCGCTCCCGGGCGACGGCGAGCAGCAGCGCGAGCAGGATCGCAGCGGTCGAGTTGATCGTCATCGAGATGGAGACCGAATCCAGCGGCAGGCCTTCCGTCAGGATCCGCATGTCCTCGATCGTCGAGATCGCGACTCCCACTTTCCCGACTTCCCCGCGGGCCATCGGATCGTCCGAGTCGTAACCCATCTGCGTCGGAAGATCGAATGCGATCGAAAGACCCGTCTGCCCCTGTTCGAGCAGATACCGGTAGCGGCGGTTCGAATCGCGGGCCGAACCGAAGCCCGCGTATTGACGCATCGTCCAGTAGCGCTCCCGATACATCTCCCGAGAGATGCCCCGCGTAAAAGGAAATTCCCCGGGCTCGGGCTCGCCGTAAGAGCCGAGGACGGGAATGCCGGAGCTTGTCGTCGCGGGAGGAGCCGGCCGGCTTTCCTTCTTCGCCATAGAGGCGATTCTACGCAAGGATGCCAGATTCCAGGTTCCAGATTCCAGGTTCCGCCGTGAAAGGCTCCTTGGAATCTGGAATTTGGAATCTGGAATTGCTCGAGAGGGCCGGCATGCCGCTACAATGCCCGGGACATGACGGAGCAGTTGAGCGGACGCCTGGAGGTTTTCGGGTTCGCGGATCTCCTGCAGTGGATGGAGTTGAGCCGCCGCTCCGGCCGCCTGACTCTTTCCCGCGGAACCGATCGGCGCGCTCTCGACTGGCGGGACGGGGAAATCGTCTACGTCTCGGGCTCTCTGCCGCGCCACCGCCTGGGCATCCATCTTCTCCGCAGCGGAGCCCTGCCGGCCCCGGTCCTCTACGAGCTTCTTGCGCGAAGCTTCACCGGGGGCGGCAACCTTTCCCGTCTGATCCTGGACGGAGGATACGACACGCACGACAGCCTCTCCTTGCGCGTCGAGGAGTTGGCGCGACGCCTCCTCTTCGAGATGTTCGACTGGCGCGAAGCCCGTTTCGAGTACGACCCGGACTACACCGTCGAGCGGATTCTTCGGATCGGCCTTTCCATGCGAGGACAGGCGCTGGCCCTGCAAGGCGCCAAGGACGCGGACGACAAGAAGCTTCACCTCCGGGACCGGAGGCGGCCGGAGGAGCCCGACCGCCGCGCATTTCCCTTCGCGCGGCGCGACGTCTCGGAGCGTTACTGGGACCTGCTGGAAGAGATCGGAGCGCCGATTTCACCCGAGGAGGGACGACGGCTCTTCCGAGCCTTCCAGGAATTCGCGCGGAGGGTCCGGGGACTCGCCGCGGATCGAGTGATCATGCGCCCCGTGTACGGCGACACGGCCGCGATGCTGGCAGAGATCGCCCGACAATCCTCCTTCGACGTGTCCGTTCTGGCGCCTGTCGCCGCTCTCGACCCGGACCTGACGCTGGATCTGCTGATCCTCGCCAACGCTCTCGCCGGCGATCGCGAGCATGCCGTCGGCACGGTTCCGGACGCCCTCGAGCGGCTCGGCCCCGGGCCGGTGCGCGTGCTCGCCGAACGTCTCTGCGATCCCGAGTTCGCGCGCATCTCGGAGAGCGACCGGGTCGCCCGGGCTCTGCGGAGGGCGAGTGTCGCCGCGGCGATCGCCGCGGGCCTTTACGCGGAACGCTTCGGCATCGGGCGCGAGCGCGGCTACACGCTCGGGTTGCTTCATGGCATCTGCTACGGCGAGCTGCTCGAAGTCCTCGGAACGACGGATTTCGCCGCGGGCCCCTTCCGCGTCGCGGCCCTGGAAGCCTACCGGCCGATCCTGAGCGCGCGGCGGGCCGAGGCCTGGGGGCTGCCGCTGGACTTCCAGGCTGTCGTCTCGGACGACGGAAGCGATCCTGGCGTCGCGACGACGCTCGTACGAACGGCCCGGGCCGTCGTGCCCGCCTGCGCCTTGGGACAGCTCGGGCGGGAGACCGGCGACCCTCTTCTCGCCGAGGAGATCCTGGCCGAAGTCCAGCTCGTGTTCGAGTTCCTGGGCCTGGGCCCCGTCGAAGCCCGCACGGGGTAGCAGGTGCCAGGTGTTGAGTGCGAGGTTCCGGGGACCGGAGCCTCGCTCTCGTCCCGAACACCGAGAACCTGGCACCTAACTAACACCTTTCTTAATGCCGGAATCACCGCAAGAGCCACAGCGTTTCTGAGGACATGAAAAAGTCTGTAGCAGCGATCATCCTGGCTTCTCTCGCGGCATTCGCGGCGGCGGCGCAGGAACAGCACATTCCGACGTTCCGCGAAGCCGTCGAGGTGCGGGTCATGGACCTCGACGTTGTCGTCACGGACTCCCACGGCCGCCCTGTTCCGGACCTTGCTCGGGACGAGTTCAGCGTCAAGGTGGACGGAAAGCCCGTGCCGCTCGATTACTTCGCCCGGGTCGAGGAGGGGACGATCCATGCCCCGGATCTCGCCTCCGCGTCCCCCGAGCGAGTGCTCGCGGAATATCGCAAGGGCGAGGAGGCCTACGTTCCGAGGCGCTTCCTGATCTATGTCGACACGGGACATCTCTCGCCGGGCTACCGCGGCAGGGCGCTCGAGGCGCTCCGCGACCTGGTCACGCGCCTGGGCCCGAGCGACTCGGGCCGGATCGTGCTCTTCGACCGGCGCGCCAAAGATCTGACGACGTGGACGGCGAGCAAGGAGGCGCTCCTCGCGGCGCTGTCGAGAATGGAGTCGGGCGTGGGGATGTCGCGGCTCCTGACCGAACAGCAGACGCTGCGCGATATCGATTCCACCCGTTCGCTGCAGAGCCGTCTGACCGCGGCACGCAATTACGCGCAGCAGGAGCGCGCCGAGGTGCGGCAGATGCTGAGCGACATGGGCTCGGAGGTCACGACGCTGACGGCGCTCCCGGGAAAGAAGGTGTTCCTGTTCGTCTCCGGAGGCTTCGAGACACAGCCCGGCTTCGCCATGACGCAATATGCCGCCGGCCGGTTCAACATGTCCCTCCAGGCCTTCGACACCCGGAATCTGGCGAAGGAGATCGACGCACTGGTCAAGAGAGCGAACGCGTCGGACGTGACCTTCTACGCCGTGGACGCGCGGGGCCTCGTGCCCGAGGGGACATCCGCGTCCAACGACGACCCGCTCGCGAACCGTCCGGGCGTGGCGTTTTCCGCTCGGACGGACAGCCAGGCGGGAATGCAGCTTCTTGCCAAGGAAACGGGCGGCCTCGCCCTGATCAACACCAATGACCTCAACAGAGGGCTCGGCCGCGTCTACCAGGACACGTCGACCTATTACTCGATCGGAGTCAATCTCTCGAAGCTCCCGTCCACCGGCTATCGGGACGTGCAGGTGCAGGTCTCACGGCCGGGTCTGACGGTCCGGGCCCGCCGCGGCTTCGCCGCGCGCACCGGAGAAGAGAGGGCGAGGGACGTGACCCAGGCCGCACTGCGCACGAACGTCGAGTACCGGGGCATCCCGGTGACGCTGCGCCTGGCGCCCGCTCGGAAGGAAAAGAAGTACTACTCCCTGCCGATCTCCCTGACGGTGCCGGCGTCCTCCCTGACTCTCGTTCCTCAGGGCGACGCCTCCGAAGCCAGAGCCGACGTCTACATCGGCGTCATTGACGACCGGGGCAACATGAGCGACGTCGGGCGCGAGGAAGCGACCTTTCATCTGCCCCGGAACGCTCCCGCGGACACACCGTTGAACACCATCGTGACGCTCCAGACCCGCAAAGGAAACCAGCGGATCGTCGTCAACGTGCAGGACAGGACTTCGGGGCGTATGGGAACCGCCAAGGCGGACGTCCGGGTCGAATAGCCGGAGGAGGCACACCGCCGATCCTCCCTTGTTACACGGGGCGGCGGGTCCTGTCGCCGGCCATCTCGCGGGCGCGACTTCGGGCCGGGGTTTGCCGGGCGCTTCAGTCAGGTTCCTTCGCCGGCCCTTCGCCGCGGCCGCAAGAGCTTTGGCCGGCGCCACCCGCCGCCCCTTCAGCGGCACTTCCCTGGTGGGCCCACGCCCGGCTCCGCCCGGAAGACTTGCGCCGGGAATGGCGGGGAGTGGAGTGGAGCGACGGGAAGCGAGGCGCGTGGCTCCCCGAAGGAGCCACGCGCCGGTTCAGGTTTGCCGCCGGGACTCAGCCTTTCTTGGCGGGAGTCTTGGGTTTGGCGGCGGGTTTAGGGGCGGTCTTCTCGGGCATCGTGCCCTCGGGCTTCAGGACGACGAAGTCCTCCTTGCGTTCGATTCCCTTGAAGGCCTCGGAGTCTTTCGGAGCGTTCAGGTCGCGCACGGTCAGCGTGAAGGTGTAGTAGCCCGGATCGAAGGTCTGCAGGGGGATCTCGCTGCCCGTGGCGTAGTAACCGGGGGCCAGGATCTGCATCTCTGCCGGTGTCGTCAACGGAGCGAAAGCGGGCCGTCCGTCCTTCAGGACCCCGATTCGCGCCTGGATACGCGGCTTGGGCTCCGCCGGCGCCGGCGCGGCCGGAGCTCCCGCCGCGGGCGTCGTTGCGGGCGCGGGCGAAGCCGCCTGCTCGGGGACCTTCGGATTCCAGACCGTGTAGAAGTACCAGAGGCTGTCTTCCTTGGCGAAGAAAGTGTTGCCCTTCGGCTCCACGCGGATCGGTTTTTCCACGCCGAATACGAAGGGATCCGTCGGGCTCGGGCGTTTGGTCAGGGGCGTCAGGGTGTTGGCGAGGATGAGCGGGGAAACGGTGAACCCGGCCGGCTTCGCCTGGATCTGGAATGTCGCGGAAGCGGAAGCGAGGGCCGTCCCGCCATCCGCCGAGAAGAGGCCGAACGCCCCGCGATAACTCCCGGGGGGCAGAACGACGGAGCGCTCATAAACCTTGTCGGAACGGGAACCGGTTTTCATGTCGGCGAGCGTCGCGTCTTCCCAATACGTTGCGGCCTCCTGCCCCGAGTCGCTCGTGACGAGCCCTCCGAACTTCACGACGCCCGCGGGCGCCTTGTCGCCTGCCACATAGAGTTGCAGCGCGAAGAAACCCTCTCCCGGAATACTGTTGAAACTGCCGCCCCAGAACGTCGGGTTGGCGCGGTCCTTCTTCTCCTTCATCAGCGTTTCCAGCACCGACCGCGAAGCCGCGGGAAGCGCGGCGGCGGCGGGGGCGGGAGGCGGTGCGGCGGCCGCGGGACCGGTGGCTGCCGGGGGAACGGCCGGTTGTGCGCTTGCGGCCGGTTGAGGGGCGGCGGCGGGCGGGCTCGCGGCGGCGCCTCCCGGATTGACGATGCTCTTCTCCGCCACCGTGGTGATCGCGCGCTCGACGATGGCGTCTCTGGCCATGTCGTCGGTTCCGCGCAGAGGATCGACGGCAAAGCGAATTTGCATCTCCGGGATACCCCACGAAGGATCGAAGTGGTTCTTGTCGTAGGTCCAGCTGACGGTGACGGCGCTGGTCGAGCTGTCGCCGATCCCGCTGCCGCCTTCCACACGGGTGGGAAGGCCGGAATCGCCCAGGGCCCCGCCGGCGCGATCCTGCGCGCGCGTCTGCGAAGCCCGGTTGGGCGCGCCGAGCGTCACGAAGACACGGCCTCGGAAGGATTCGGCCCCTCTCTTGTAGCGCCGCAGCTTGAACTGCTCGTCGGCCGCGGCGATACGGCGCATGACGCCGTCCTTGAACTCGTTCTGCGGCGTCGCGGGAGTCGGGTCCCGCCTGGCCCAGTACGTCGCGATGAACTTCTCGGCGTCCGCGTCGCTGGTGGCTCGGGACCACTCCTCGCGCTCGGAAGGCGTCAGGAAGTACGCCTCGGGGGACTTGGCCCAGTCCTTGTACTTGGATAACTGCGCCAGCGCCAGCGAGGTCATCGCGATGCCGGCGAGGATCATGACTGCTTTCTTCACGGCTCCTCCTCGGCCCGATTCTATAGGGAAAACCGGCGCCGCCGAAAGGCGGCCTCATTCTGAGCGCCGCGAAGGATCTCCCGCGATTCGACAGGGATGGGTTAGTTAGATCCTTCGTCGCTCCGCTCCTCAGGATGACAACGGTTGGGGGGAAGCCTTAGGACGCGTCTACCGTTTGTCGAGCTTGGCGAGAGCGAGGCTCTTCGAGACCCTCGTGAGAGCGTAGCGGCGGTCCGGCTCCTCGCGGCGGATCTCGACCTCCTCCCGCAGGACGGAGAGCAGATGATGGACGTCCCCCTGCATTCGCTCGATCTTCTCCTTCATGTGGAGGATGACCTCGACGCCGGCAAGGTTGACGCCCAGGTCCCGAGTCAGGGTGAGGATGATCTCGAGCCTCTCGATCGTGTCGGAGTCGTAGAGCCGGGTGTTGCCTTCGGTGCGGACCGGACGCAGCAGCCCTTCGCGCTCGTAGAGCCGCAGGGTCTGAGGATGGATCCCGAAGCGCTCGGCGATGGCGCCGATCCGAAAGACCCCCGGCCGGCGGCCGCCCATCACCGCTTCTTCCCGGCGGCCGCGGCCTGACTCCGGTCGGACTTGGCCGCCACGATCCGCAAGACCCCGGCTCTCAGGCTCGCCTTGATCCGCGAGGGATCGATGGAGGCGGGGATGACGAACTCGCGGGAGAAATTGCCGTAGATGCGCTCCATGCGAACGAAGTGCTTGGGTTCGACGTCCGGGTTCGCCCGGCGGTGGCCGGAGACCCGAACCTTGCCGTCGAGCGCCTCGAGGTGAACGTCGTTCAGGCGCACGCCGGGCAATTCCACCTGCAGGATGATCTCTTCCGAAGTCTCGAAGACATCCGCCGCAGGAGACCAGAGCGCCGTTTCGACCCCCTCATCGGGAAACTCGGTACGGTGGATCGTCTCCTCGAACAGGCGATTCATCTTCTCCTGGATCGCAACGAGGTCCTGGAGCGAATTCCACTGAAAGGCGCTCATGGAGGTCTAGTGTAAGCCGTAAGCCGAGGCGTCATCTCGGCTCACGGCCGACATCCTCACTTCTTCTCGGTATCCACGTACTCCGTGTCGATGACTTCGTCCTCTTTCTCCTTGCCGCCCGGTTCCCCGGCGCCGGGCGGGGGTCCGGCCGACGGACCCTGCGAAGCGGCGCCGCGGTACATGGCCTCGGCGAGCTTGTGGGAGGTCTGCTGGAGACGTTCGGCCGCCTGATTCATGTTCTCGGTCCCTCCCGTTTCGAGGGCCTTCTTCGCGTCGGCGAGCGCCGATTCGAAGTTGGAGATCTCGCCGGGATCGAGCTTCGACTTGTTCTCGGAGAAGGACTTCTCGGTCGAATAGACGAGGCTGTCCAGGCGGTTCTTCGCTTCGATCTCCTCGCGCCGCTTGCGGTCTTCGTCCGCGTGCGCGGAGGCGTCCTTGACCATGCGGTCGATCTCGTCCTTGTTCAAGCCGGAGGAAGCCGTGATCGTGATCTTCTGCTCCTTGCCGGTGCCCAGGTCCTTGGCGGAGACGTTCAGGATGCCGTTGGCGTCGATGTCGAAGGTGACCTCGATCTGCGGCACGCCGCGGGGAGCGGGCGGAATGCCCACGAGATGGAAGACCCCGATGGGCTTGTTGTCGCGCGCCATTTCGCGCTCGCCCTGCAGGACTCGGATCTCGACGGAGGTCTGGTTATCGGATGCGGTCGAGAAGACCTCGCTCTTCTTCGTCGGGATCGTCGTGTTCCGCTCGATCAACCGGGTGGTCACGCCTCCGAGCGTCTCGATGCCGAGGGAAAGGGGCGTGACGTCGAGAAGCAGCAGGTCCTTGACGTCTCCCGCGAGCACGCCTCCCTGGATCGCGGCCCCGACCGCCACGACTTCGTCGGGGTTGACGCCCTGGTGCGGGTCCTTGCCGAAGAGTTCCTTGACGAGCTGCTGGATGCGCGGCATGCGCGTCTGGCCGCCCACGAGCACGACCTCATCGATGTCCTTGGCCTCCAGGCCAGCGTCCTTCAATGCCTGTTTGCAGGGGCCGCTCGATCGGTTGATGATGTCCTCGACCAGTTGCTCGAGCTTCGAGCGCGTCAGCTTCAACTGGAGGTGCTTGGGCCCGGACGCGTCCGCCGTGATGAAGGGAAGATTGACCTCCGTCTCGACGACGTTGGAGAGCTCGATCTTCGCCTTCTCGGCGGCTTCCTTCAGCCTCTGCATGGCCATGGGGTCCTTGGAGAGGTCCACTCCCTGGTCCTTCTTGAACTCGGCCAGGATCCAGTCGATGACCCGCTGGTCGATGTTGTCGCCTCCCAGGTGCGTGTCGCCGTTGGTGGACTTGACCTCGACGACCCCCTCGCCCACTTCCAGGATCGAGATGTCGAACGTGCCGCCGCCGAAGTCATAGACGGCGATCGTCTCGTCCTTCTTCTTGTCCAGCCCGTAGGCCAGGGCGGCCGCTGTCGGCTCGTTGACCAGCCGCTCCACCGTCAGCCCCGCGATCTGCCCCGCGTCTTTTGTGGCCTGCCGCTGGGAATCGTTGAAGTACGCCGGCACGGTGATGACGGCCCGCGTGACCTTCTCGCCCAGGTAAGCCTCGGCCGCCTCCTTCAGTTTGCCCAGGATCATCGCGGAGATTTCCGGCGGCGAATACTCCCTGGCTCCCGCCTTCACGCGGGCATCGCCGTTGGAGGCCTGGATGACGGAGAAGGGCACCATCTTCATCTCCTCGGTGACCTCCGAGTACTTGCGCCCCATGAAACGCTTGATCGAGAAGACGGTATTGGCGGGGTTGGTGATCGCCTGTCTCTTGGCGACCTGGCCGACCAGCCGCTCGCCGGTCTTGGAAAACGCGACAACGGAGGGAGTCGTGCGGTTCCCTTCCGCGTTGGGGATGACGACCGGGTCGCCCCCCTCCATGACGGCCACACACGAGTTGGTGGTGCCGAGGTCGATACCGATTATCTTGCTCATGCCTCTCCTCTTACTTTTTCTGACTTCTTTCTGACTTCGCGCGAAGTCCGTGCCTCGTCCGGAAGCGGATATACTAAAATCTTAGTCATACATTGTCAAGTACGACCTGGTGAGACCTAAGCATGATTGACTCAACTAATGATCACTGAACCACTTGAACTCCCCGTCGCTGGTCTTCCGGACTGCTCCTTTCCGCCGGTCGCGAGGGCGAAACTGGAGCCAGTGACCTTTCAAAGGAGAGATCGAGGTCTATGTCTCCGCGGGCGTTTCGTCCGTACAGGCTGAACTTCCCGTCTTCGGAGCGAAGAATATAGCGGTAGGTTCGGCCGTAGGGATCGGTGACCCCCTCCCGGTTCAGAACTCCGGTGTCCAGAAGGTTCTCGATCTTCTTGGGATACTGCCCGGAGAAATCGTAGTAAACCCTCAGCGCGCGCTCGATCGAAGCCAGGCGGCCCAGCGAAGCCGATTTGAGGAGATCGGCGACCTCCCGCCTCTCCCCGGGCGAGTGCAGGAAGAGGTTCCAGGGATGGCCGGGGACCTCCCGAATGGCCAGTGCGGCTATCAGCAGGAACAGAGCCCAGAGCCCGATCGCCCGCGCCGAGATCCAATAGTTTCCCCGTGCCGGCGTTCCGGGCAGGGCCTGCAGCCGCGATTGCACGATGAGATTTCGGTCCTGCAGTTCCACGAGCGCCCGGTAGGCGTCGAGGTCCGACAGGAAAGCCTTTTCCAGGATCTCTTCGACGCTCCGCACGCCGTCCACCCAACTCCAGACTTCCGCCTGTCCCCGAGACACGAGCAGGGCACCTTCGGCGGCCTCGTTCCCCGAGAGCACCAGTCTCAGGTGTTCAAGCCCCGGCACGCGGCTGAAAACCATGCCCGCGGAAGGGACTTTCTTCTCGATCTTCGGCCACTCGTCGACGAATTGGACGGCTTGCTCGAGGAGAGACTCGCCCGGGATCGCGAGAGACAGAGCCTCCGGGCCGGTGAGGCTCTCCTGCCGGAAGTGGAAGCGTCCCTCCGTGCAGCGGAAAGCGGCAAAGACGATCCGGCCGATCTGCAGGCGCATCGCCTCGCGCAGGAGATCGGAAGAAACCAAATTCCGCCCCTCGAGCAGGAGATCCAGACGCTGCGGAGTTCCCCTCTGGGTCTCACGAACGCTCAGGAGTTCCTCCGGAGCCAGACGCCCGCTGCCCACGAGAAGAGCTCCGACCCTCTCTTCGAGACTGCGCGAGGCGGACTCCGCCGAAACCACCTGGCCGCCCATGAAGGAGATCGTGATCGTGTCGGACCTGCTCTCGATGGTCAGAATCCCCGTCTTCTTCTGCAGGCTCAGGAGCTGAAAGATGTCGGTCACGGAGAAAGCCGCGAGACTTCCCTCAAGCCCCATGAGGCTGCCTCCAGGAAGACCGGAGCGACGACGCCCAGACGAGTGCCGCGGCCGACAGAGCCACGAGCGAGAGGCCCGTCCAGGCGCTGGCCGGAGCGACTTGCCGCGGACTGAAGAGCCGGCTGTTGATGACCGCGGACGCCAGAAAGAAGAAGAAGACCAGAAGCGTCAGGAAGCCCGAGACGGGCCGCTTCGAGAAAAAAGCGTGCGCGCCCGGGAAAAAAACGGAGAGAAGCCGGCAGAGCCAGGCTCGCCGCTGCGCCACACGCCGCGCCTGCTCGGATCGTTTGACCTGGATGTCGATGCGCCACGATTCCTTGCGCTGACGCGCGCAGGCGCTGCAAAGCCCGAGCGGATCACCGTAGCGCCTGCAGTACTTGCAGCTGGGCTGGCCGCACTGGGCGCACTCCCTCGCCATGCCCCGCCAGGTGCGCAAGGGCCTCAGGGCCAGGGCCAGAAGGAGCGCCGCCCAGGGGCCGGCGCCGAAAGGAGAAAGGAACGCCCGGACCACGCCGGAGGACGGCGCATAGCCCGGGAGGCGGCGCCCTCTCGGTTGGCTGTTCCATTCCTCCAGCTTGAGCCGGGCGCGAGAGAGCGGATACGCGGGGGAGACGACACGCGCGAGAGTCGGGTGCTCCGACCAGCCGGCGACGTCGCGCTCCGAGATGCGGCGAGCCTCCCGCATTGCCGCCGCCTGCCCCTCCACGTTCAGGACCTCGGCGCGCGCGAGGGCGAGGTTGTAGTAGGCCTCGGCCGCGCCGGGCGCTTTTCTCGCCGCCGACTCGTAGTCGCGGATTGCCAGCGCGAAGTCTCCTTGCTGAAAGTGGATGTTTCCTCGGCTCAAGAATCCGCGATAGTCGTCGGGCGCCGCTTGCGCCGCCCGGTCGTAGGCGGCCAGGGCGCGTTCGGGATCCGCCGACCGCTCGGCATAGGTCCCCAGGAGCAACCAGACGTCCGGGTCGTCGCCGAACACCGTCGAGGCCTGCCGTAGGCCGTCTTCCGCGCTGGCGTCTTCCCGCTTTTCTTCCAGGTCCACCGCCGCGACGTAAAGGGGCGACCTCTCGAGGATGTTCTCGCGGGAGAGCGCCGCCGTCATCACGGGGATCAGGCCGAAGGCGACGAGCGCCGCCGCGAGGACGGCGCGTTCCCTTCGCTGGCAGGACGGATAGACGAGAGCGCCCCAGTAGAGAACGAGCCAGATCGGGCCCAGGCCGAAAGCCAGCGGCAGGGCCATGACGACCAGGCCGAGAGGGAGGGCCGCCTTCGCCCCGAAGAAGCGCTCCGAGACCTCGTGCAGATCGTGGATCCAGAGCCTCGCGTGCCGCGCGATGAGGATGACGATCATCCCGATCGCCGCCGCCGCCAGACCCCCCGCGGCCCAGAGCAGCAGAATCGAAAGGACAGAGAGTCGAGACTCGCGCGTTGCCAGCAGGGAGCCCACCGCGCCCGGAATCGCCGCGACCGCCTTGGAGAACGAGCGCCGCCGTATCAGGAACCCGACGCGCGAGAATTGGGCGTCGCAGTTGCCGTCGTCCAGAACGAGAGCGGCATCGTAGGCGCGGGCCGCCCGTTCGAATTTCCCCTGCCCCTCCGCGCGGCGCCCCTCGTAGTCGGCCGTGCGGGCGAAATCCGACAGGGAGCGGATCCCCACCATCTGCGCCGCCCTCCGCAGCTCCGCGAGAGCGACGGCCGCGGCCCGGGAGTCGTCTTCCAGATGAGCGTTCAAGAACTCGAACCAGCGCGAGCGGTAGAGGCCGCGCGTGACGGGAGGAGGAAGCGGCGAGACGGCCTTCTGCGCCAATGCGGCCGGCTCCAGCACGACGCACCCGCCGAGAAAGAGAAGAATCGGGAAACGGGAAACGAGAAACGGGAAACGACGAGGCATCAGAACGCGCCCGCTGGCGACATTGGCACCGTGCTTCGTTTTCCGTTTTCCGATTTCCGATTTCCGGCTTCGGTTCTCATTTGGCGGGAGGGCGTGTCATCTCGACGTAGGCCAGCCGCAGCTCGTAAAGGATCTTCGCGAGGAAGTCGGATTCCTCGAAGGACACGTTCCCGCGGGTCTTCTGCTCGAGCATGGCCAGCCAGTCGATCATCTGCCGGGCGATGCCGACGTCGCGCCGCTGGCTTCCGGAGGGATCCGGAAGCAGGCCCAGGGCCGAGTAGGCGGTCGTCGCGAGCGACCGGACCAGGGACGCGAAATCGCTCCCGGGCTCCTTCAATTCGGGAGGCGGCTCCTCGTCCCCGGCGCGGG
The DNA here is from genome assembly GCA_963837495.1 of uncultured Acidobacteriota bacterium. Classification (GTDB taxonomy): domain Bacteria; phylum Acidobacteriota; class Thermoanaerobaculia; order UBA5066; family Gp7-AA6; genus JAWOLE01. Next base: position 1,295,744 of record CAWINF010000003.1, read on the forward strand.
CCTCGGCGGCAGGAGGGCCGGCTGGCTCTGCGGGACCGGCCGGTGGCGGCGGTGAGAGCGGACGCGCGGCAGCAGCGGGCTCGGCGGAATCCTCGGCCTGGAAATCGGGACGCAGCTCCCCTTCCGGCGTGAACATGCGCCGGTCCACGACGCGGATTGGTTTCTCTTCGTCCTTGGCCATTTCTGTCTCTCTCTTGAGTCTGAACGCCACCGCGGGTCCTCAAAAGTTTAACCCAGCGCGCGCGGACCCGCGCGCCGGCGCATATGATCGGGACATGTCCCAGGCGCTGGCCGAGCTGCTGCCGCTCGTAGAGAAACTGAGACAGGAATGTCCCTGGGATCGGGAGCAGACGCCGGAAACGATCAAGACCTATCTCCTCGAGGAATGCTACGAGACCCTGGAGGCGCTCGACTCGGGAGATCCCGCCGCGCTGCGGGACGAGCTGGGCGATCTTCTCTTCCAGGTCTTCTTCCTGTCCACGCTGGCGCGGGAACGCGGCTGGTTCGATCTCGAAGAGGTCGCGGGCGCGGTGGCGCGCAAGATGATCGACCGCCATCCGCATGTCTTCGGGGAGACGAAAGCCGCCAGCGCCGCCGAGGTCAAGAAGGGATGGGAGACGCGAAAGCGCAGCGAAGCCGGGCCCGGCACCGATCCTCTGGGGAGCATCCCGGCTTCGCTCCCCGCGGTTGCCGCGGCCTACCGGATGACCTCCCGCGCGGCCGATCTCGGCTTCGACTGGGAGCGGGATTCCGACGTGGCGAAGAAGATCGAGGAGGAAATCGAGGAATGGCGCGAAGCGGCCTCGCAGGGGGACCGGCAGGCGGAGGAGAAGGAGATCGGGGATCTTCTCCTCTCGGCCGTCAACCTCGCCCGCCGGCGCTCCGTAGACCCTGAAGCGGCCCTCAGAAGGACCAACGCGAGATTCCGCTCCCGCTTTGCCGGCGTCGCCCGGCGGGCCGCTGCCTCGGGACGGCCGATCTCGGAGATCCCACTTGATGAGCTCGACGCCTACTGGGAAGAGGCCAAGAAAGAGGAGAGATGAGGTGACCTATCTGGCCAACTCTCCGACGGGGACGAGCTTTACGCCTCGCTCTCCCAACCCGGGGAGCTCCTTCTCCAGGACCGCGAGGGTAGCCGGATAGGGATGTCCGAGGCCGACGGCCGATCCCTCGGCTCGGGCGTGCGTGACCAACTCGTCCAGTGCCTTCGCGACAGCCTCTTCCGTCGCCACGTCATCCAGGAAGACCCGCCGCGACACGGCCGGCACTTTCTCCTCCCTCGCCACTTCCCGGCCGACCGTCGCGCCGGTCGTGCGGCTGTCCACGAAGAAGAGACCCCGGCGCGCGAGCACGCGCGCCACGGCGCGCATCACGCGTTTGTCGGCCGTGGCGGCCGAGCCCATGTGATTGCTGACGCCCGCCGCGCCCGGAACCGAATCCAGGTCGCTCTCGACAATCTGCGAGATCTCTTCCTCGCTCTGCGAGCGCAGGATCACCCCCGGCCCGGGTCGCATCCGCGGATTGCGGGGCTCCATCGGCAGATGAAGAAGGACCTGCTTTCCGGACTCCTCGAGTTGCCGCGCCGTCCAGCCGCTGCCCGGGAGAATGGGAAGAACGGCGCCGCAGACCTTGTACGGCCAGCGCGCGATGCGCTCCAGTGCCGGGCCGTCGTTTCCAAGGTCGTCGATGACGATGGCGACGCGGGCCAGGGGCCCTCCGGAGGGAACCGCGGTGGCCGGCGGGGAGAGGGCGCGACCGGGTGAAGGAGACGGGCGAGGGCGACGGAGCGGAGACGGAGCAGGAGACGGAACAGCGGGGGAAGGAAGAGGAGGCGAGGGACGAGTCCTGAAATAGAGAGCGATACCCAACGCGAGGGAGAGGAGGACGAAGAAGAGAGTGACCGGAGAGACCCGGGAACGCGACTTCTTCAAGCCGCCCGGCGAGCGGGACCGGAACCGCGGGCGACTTCCAGGCCGCGCTCGAGAATCGCGTCCTTGCCTCCGGTCTCACCCGGGAAGACGAGAACCCTCTCGTCCGGAGCGAGCCCCTTGCCCGCAAGCGCGGTGCCCGAAGGCGAGACGTACCGCCCCACCGTCATGAAGAGGGTGCCGCCCGACTGAGTCGGCACCGGACGCTGAACGATCGCCATTCCCACGGTTGTCTCTCCGACGGTGGTGGCTTCCGCGCGGTCTCGGACGGCCGCCGCGAAGACCTCGGCGGGGCCGCCGGTCGAGTCATCCGTGAGGACGACCGTCCGCCCCTTCCAGAGGCGCTCGCCATCGGACTCCAGGGGCGCGAGCGTGACCTTGCGGGAGACCACTTTCGCGACGAGGCCCTTCCCCGTAAACAGAGAGACAGCGGGAGCGGCGTCCGCGATGTCTCCCCCGATCGCTCCCCGCAGGTCCAGGACCATTCGCTGAATTCCTCGCCGATTGGCCTCTTCGACGGCTTTGCGCAACCCTTCCTCCGTCGCGCGCGCGAACGAGGGAATGGTCACGACGGCGACGTCGCGCTCCCAGCGCGTGGACACAGGCGGGGCTTCGAATCGCGCCCGGGGGATCGAGAGAGTGAGTCTCTTCTCGTCGCCCCCGCGGAACAGGATGATCTCGACATGGGAGCCTTCCGGCCCCTCCAGCGCCGCCTTGACCCTCCAGAGGGACGAATTGCGAACCGGCTTGCCGTCCACGATGTCAAGCAAGTCGCCGGGGTGCACGCCGGCTTTCTGGGCGGGCGAGCCCGGCAGGGGGGCGACGACGTAGGGAAAGCCGCCTCGGCGAGCGAGCACGATGCCAGGACCGACGGCGCCGGAAGCCTCCTGAGCCCTGTAGGAAGCCCGCTCTGAGGCCGTGACGTAATAGGAGAAGGGATCGAGCGCGTCGGACATCCCGTCATAGGCCCCCTTGAGAAGCGTCTTCGGGTCGGTCGGCTCGACGTAATTCTGCCGCGTGAGCGAGAAAACGTCCGAGAAGATCGAGAGAGCCCGCGTGGCCGGGTCCTTGCCGGAGCCCCCGGAATTGGAGACCGCCCGCAGAGAAAAGAGAGCGGCCAGCGACGCCACGACGAAGAGGATGCGGGAGCGGTTGGATTTCATCAGGATCATGGTAACACCGCGTCCGCGCCAAAGCTTTCAGCTATCAGCTGTCAGCTTTCAGCTACGGGGGTTTACCCGGCCCGGCTGAGAGCCGAGAGCTGAAAGCTGATAGCTGCCTACCTCAGCCACGCCACCGGATCGTTGGCCTTCTGGTGGTCGCGGACCTCGAAGTAGAGGCCGGGATCTTCGCGGCCCGGTCCCCAGCCCGCATTGCCCACCGGCGCTCCCGCGGCCACGGAGGCCCCCGGAGCGACCGCGATCGACTGCAGCCACGCATAGAGCGAGAAGACGCCGTCGCCGTGGTCCAGGATCACGAGGTTTCCATACTCCGCGAGCCACTGGGCGTAGATCGTCCTGCCGCTGTAGACGGCCCGGACCGGCGTGCCGGCGGGCAACCCGAGCGCGATGCCGTTGGAAAAGGTCCAGGCGTCGAATTTGGGATGGCGGTGCCGCCCGAAGGTCTCGATCAGCGTCCCGCGGGCCGGCCAGTCGAGAACTCCTTTCCAGGGACGAATGCCCCCGGAGGGATCGGGAGCCTGGGCCGCCGACGTCTGGGCCAGCCTCTGGAGCAGCCGCTCCAGACGCGCCGCCTTGTCGGAGAGGGCCATCACCTCGTCGCGGCGCGAGGTCGTAGCGCTTTTCTCCCTCGCGAGGAGACTCTCGCGCTCGCGCCGCAGCGCCGCCATCCGGGCGACCTCTCGTTTCCCCTGCTCGTAGAGCCGGTCGAGCTCCGCCTTCAAGGCAACCTCCCGCGCGATGTCGGCCTCCTTGCGGACCTGCACCTCCCGGTAGCGCGCGAGGAGCATTCCGTCGCGCCGGGCGAGCGCGTCCAGACGCTCCAGGCCGGCCAGGAAGTCGCGAACGTCGTTGGACTCGAGCAGCACCCGGAAATAACCGAAACGGCCGAAACGGTGAAGCACCCTGGCGCGAGCCACGAGCGCGCGCGACAGTCTCTGCGAAGATTCCGCGGAGGCCGCGCGCTCTGACCGGGTCACGGACAGCTGCCGCGCGAAGTCCTCGCGCGTGGCCGCGACGAGCTCCGCCTCCCTCTGGGCGATCTCCAGCTTCAGGTCGAGCCGCTGGACCTCTTCCGAGAGCGTCGCCACCTTCTTCTCGCTCTCCGCCAGCTTGCCCTGGAGCGCCGAGATCCGCGAGCGCAGCTTCTGCAAGTCGGGGTTTGGCCCTGTCTGAGCAGCGAGGACGGCACAGAGGAGCAGACCGGCCGCCACGAGCAATCGCATTACCAGAGCGACTTTCCCGCGGCGTCGGGCGGCTCGGAAGCGCCGAGCAGCGCGCGAATCGAAGCCGTGACATCGGCAATGCCGGGAACCGGCGCCGCCCGGAAGCGCCTCGAAGCGAAGAAGACCCCCTTCACCAGCTCCGGGTCGAGCGAGCAGTGGTCGCCGCTCCACACGTCGCGGTTGTCTTCGAAGACGTTTTCGGTAGGGACGCCCAGGGACGCCTGCCAGGACACCCGGTATCCGGGGAGATTGGTCGCGATCAGATCCGGAATCAGGCGCGGATTGAAACGGCGGTAGACCTCCTCGCGTTTGAACACTCTGGAGACCGCCCGCTCGCCGTTCTTCGGGTCCCTCAGGCCGGTCAGCCGCCGGATGAGCTCGTCCCGCAGGGCTTCGTAGGCCGCGCCCGGTTCGACGATCCCGTTCTTCTCGCGCCCTTTCAGATTCACGTAAATGTCGCCCAGACCCATCGCGTACGCGCGGGATTTGCTCCAGTCCACCGACTCCCAGAACTTTCCCCGGGAGAAGAGCGCCTCCAGGTTCTTCCGGCGGGCGCCGCCGGTCAGGACCAGGTAGCCGTTCTCGACGAGCCAGGTGTCGTAGTTGACGGAACGCCGCCAGGTCGCGAATCCATGGTCGGACAGGACGATCAAGACGTCCTCCGGCGCGAGGGCGCCCATGGTCTCGCCGACGATCGCGTCCATCGTTTCGTAGGACTTCTCGACGGCGTCTCCATACCGCGGCGCGAGCGCGGCGTCATAGGCGGGATGCTGCGGATCGCGGAACCTCCAGAAGACGTGCGCCACGCGGTCGGGGAACTCGAAGTAGTGCACGGTCAGCCGCCGCTTCTCCTTGATTTCCGCGGCGAGCATCCGCCGCTCCTGCGCCGCGGTCGCGGCGACGTCTTCCAGAAAAGCGTCTTCGCGGAGCGTGCCGGACTGGATGGACCAGGTATCGATCGCCCAGCCCATCGTCTTGTAGCGGCCGAAACGCGCGACGAGCTCGCGCGCGTAGCCGGCGGGCGAGGAGAGGGCGAAGCCGGGCGGAAGCTTCTCGGGATCGAACTGGATCGGCGAGAGATACAGAGCGATCTCGGGAGAGACCGACTGAACCCGAAAGCGCGCGTAGCCGTGCACGGCGATCAGGGGATTGACGCGGAAATCCAGCGAAACCCAGTCGCTCCATTGTCCGGCCGTCAGTTCCCGTTTCTGGCCGCCGGCCTCGATCGCCAGGCGATCGCGTGCCGGCGCGACCGTCAGGACCATCGGCAGGTCGATCGTTCCCTCGCGGCCGAAGGGTTTGCCCGGCGGACCCGAGATTCTCGTGACCTGGCGGCCGGTGTTGTTTTCGAGCCGGACGAGGTCGATCGAGAAGTCGTTCCCTTCCCTCGCGGTGAAGAAGGGGTCGGACGTGTAGTAGGAGGGCCTCCCGATGCGGCCGGAGAGGTCGGGCACGCCCAGTCCCGAAAGGAGCCTCCCCTCGGGAAAGGATTCCGGAGGAAAAGTCACCGGCATCCGAATGACGGTCGCCGGGCGGCCGCCGTCCTCGCTCCAGAACGTCTTGCCAAGACGATTGTTCTTCACCACCGGACGCACCGAGGGGACCCAGGCCCTGACCGCGGCGAACGCGGCGCCTGCCGCCGCCACTCCCAGGAAAACGAAGACCGCGAGCAGAGCGACACGGCGCTTTCCCAGGAAGAAAACAGCCGCTCCCGCGCCGAGGAAAACGAGCGCGGCGGCGGCCGCGAACACCCAGGCGTTGGCCCGGCCGAACAGGAGCGGCGCGGAAATCTCCTCCGCGACGGCGAAGGTGGGGACCAGATCGGACGGGTCGCGCTTGAGGAAGTCGAAGATCTCGTGCCCTCCCGGATCGAGACCCGTCGAGAAGGTGGCCCAGGACACGGGCGTCTGCGCGGGCACGGTGGGGAGGAGCGGCGAGTAACCGCCGCGAGCCTTCAGGGCCGCCAGGTTCGGCAGGCGCCCGGCCGCGAGCATCTGTTCGACGATCTGGGAGTCCACCCCGTCGAAGCCAAGCACGACGACCCGCGGATGGGGAGGAGAGGCCAGCGCTCCCGCCGCGGCGAGCGCGACGGCGAGCCCCGCGAGAAGACTTTTCATGGACGCCCATCAGTTTAACCGCCCCCGGTAGAATCCTCGCGTGGCGGCGCGCACCGAGGACCTGCCGACTCTGCTCTCCCGCATCCCGGACCCCGAGGTCCGGTCGCTCTTCACCCCGGAGTTCATCCTGTGCTGCGAGCACTTCGACCGCTTCACGACCGACATGGTCCTGCGGCTCGTTCATCAGCTGGAGCTGGAGGAAATCCTCGCGCGCGGGACGAGCGTGGCCGGCGTGCTCTCGAAGAGAGGGTATGCGCCGCGCGCCGGGATCCCGCTCTCCTGGTTCTTCCGCAAGCTCGCCGCCGAGGGGTATCTCTCGGCGGAGGGGCCGCCGCAGGCTCCCGTCTACCGCGCCGGAGCGTCGCTTCCTGCCGGCGACCCCGACCGTGCGGAGGCGGCTTCGCGCGCCGTCGACGCCCGCTCCCTGCCGCCCTTCGCGGTCGTGCGCGCCATGGTCGAGCACGTTCCCGAATTCCTGCGCGGAGAGAAAACGGGCGAGGAGATCCTCTTCTCCCCGGCCAGGCTGCCGCTCTGGTTCGACTACTTCTCCAACGAGAACCTGCTCTATCAGATCAACAACCGGCTGGGAGCCGAGGCGGTCGCGCGGGCCCTCCCGCGAGGCGCGGCCGCGACGGTCGTGGAGATCGGAGGCGGCTCCGGATCGGCCGCGCTGGCGGTCGCCGAGCGGCTCTCGCGCGACGCCCGCCTCTCGCGCATCGGGCGATACGTCTTCTCGGAGATCGTCCCGACGTTCCTCCGGCGGGCGGAGCGGAACCTGAAGTCCCGTTACCCGGGCCTGCCGGTCGAGTACCTCCGGCTCGACATGAACCGCGATTTCGAGGAGCAGGGCGTCGCGAGGGGAATCGCCGACGTCGTCTACGCCGTCAACACGGTCCACGTCGCGAAAGACCTGAACGCCACGCTGGCGCGAATCCGCGAGACCCTGAAGCCCGGAGGAGCGGCCGTGTTCTCCGAATGCGTCCGCCCCTTCGAGGGACAGCCGATTTACGTCGAATTCGTCTTCAACTTCCTCGAGAACTTCACCGGTGTCGTGACGGACGCCGCGACGCGCCCCAACCACGGATTCCTGACCCCCGGCAACTGGCGAAGGGCCTTCGAGAAGGCCGGCTTCGAAGAGCCGGTGATCCTCCCCGACGTCGAAGAGCTGGCCAGGCACTACGACGCCTTCTTCGTCGCCGCCGTCACCGCGAGGAGGCCCCGCGGACGCGCGTCCTCCTAGTATCTGAAACGAGGAGAGCGTGCGAGTCGCCCGGTCCCCCTGCGCCCTTGCTAGCCGGCGCGCACGCGCCGGCTGGGGTCGTCCCAGAAGGGGTAGAAGCAGTACCACTGCTCGGGGTAGGCGCTGACATAGCGCTCGAGGACGGCGACGTAACGGGAGAGGTTGCGCGCGAGCGCCGCGCCGCGATCCGCCGAACGATCGATCTCGAGAGGTTCCTCGATGATGGCGCGGTAGCGGCCGTCGGGGACGCGCGCGATGAAGGCCGGAAGGACCGCGGCCCCGGTCGCCATGGCGACGCGCAGAGGGCCGCGCGGGAAGTAGGCGGGACGTCCGAAGAAGGGAACCGCGACGCCCGTGTTGTCGAAATCCCGGTCGCCCTGCATCGCGACGACCGCGTTGCCGTCCAGAGCGCGCAGAACCGAGAGCGTCGGGACGAAACTCCGGTCCACCGGGATCTCGGTGACCCCGGCCCGGGCATGCAGCCGCCGCCGCACGCTCTCGACCCCCGAGAACATGTCCGGCACGAGGACGACGTGGATCGGCTGCTTGACCTCGGCAAGCATGAGGCCGCCGATCTCCCAGTTGCCCAGATGGGCCGTCAGCAGCAGCACGCCTTTTCCCTTCCGGCGCGCCTCGACGAGTCGGGAGAACCCGACCACGCTCTCGACGAGCAGGGCGGACTCCCGCGGCGGGCGCGAAGCGAAGGCGAGGAAATCCAACCAGACCGAGGAGTGGCCGCGCACCATCTCGCCGGCGGTCCGCCGCACCGCTTCCGAATCGGGCGCCTCGCCGAGGATGACCGAGAGGTTCGCCTGGATGGCCTTCCGGTACTTCGGCCGGAAGCGGAAATACGCGCCTCCCACTCCGCGGGCAAGCGGGGTGGTAACCCGGCGCGGAAGGGCGCGGGCCACCAGCAGGGAAGCCGGGAACCAGACATGCGAGGTGGCCGAGGCCACGGCCCGCACGAAGCGGCTGCGGCTGGCCATCTTCTCCTGCACGCGGCTATCGTAGTCTCACGAATCGCGGCGGAGCAGCCGCAGGAGAGCTTTTTCGGAACGGTGCAGTCCCGGAGAGCGACGAGCGACGAGCTCCTCCACGGTGTCGAAGGACCGATCGATCACTCTTCCCTTCTCGAAGCCGCGGAGCACCGGAGGGGAGATGTACGAGGCGCGGCAGATCGCGGGCGTGTTGCCGAGCTTGTCGGCCGTCTCCCGGATCGCTCGAACGATCTTCTTCTTGCGCGCGGCGAAGACCTCCGAAGGATCCGCGCCGGCCCGCGCCAGCGACGACGCGCAGAGAAGCGTCCCGGCCCAGGTCCGAAAGTCCTTGGAGGAGAATCCCTCGCCCATGGTTTCCTTGATGTACTGGTTGATGTGGCGACGGCGGATGTTCACCCGGGTCCCGGACTCGTCCCGGTACTTGAAGACGGCTCCGGGCGCCTGGAGAAGCTCCCGCACGATCCGCGCGACGCGCCGGTCTCGAATCTCCCGCCGCTGGCGTTTTCCGGACTTGCCGGGAAAATCGAAGGAAACGAGGTCTCCCTTCACCGACACGTGCCGGGAGCGCAGAGTCGCCAGGCCGTAACTCCCGTTCTCCTCGGTGTACACGCGGCTGCCGGGCCTCAGGAAGCAGAAGGAGAGGATCTTGAGAGCGCAGGCGAGCACCTTCTCGCGCGGCAGACCCCGCAGACCGAGGTCGCTCTTCATCCTCGCCCGCATCGCCGGGAGTTTCTGCGCGAAGCGCAGCAGACGCTCGTACTTGCGTTTCTCCCGGCGCGCCGAGTGGGCCTCATGGTAGAGGTACTGCCAGCGCCCGGCCGCGTCCCTGCCGATCGCCTGCACGGAGCCGCGCGGCGAGGGATGGATCGCGACGTCTCTCCAGGCCGGCGGGATCTTCAGGCTCTCGATGCGGACCCGGTCGGCCGCCGCGGGCGCGTGCCCGCCGTCAGATTCATAGCGGAATCCGTGTTTCTTGTCGCCGAGCCTTCGGATTCCGGTCGCCTGCAGGCGCTCCACGAGCGTCATCAGCCCTTCTCCACGCGAGATGGAAATGCAAGAGACCCGCCGCTCCGGGCTCGTGGGCTACCATTCCTCCGTGCGAAGGGTGTTCGGTCCGGCAGCGCGCGCCGTGTCGCCCTTCCGCGTCCGGAACGGAAACTCTTGAAGCGGACCTCGGCCCTCCTCCCCTACGCGGTCTTCCTCCTCCTCGCCTTCGTTTCGTGGAACCGCTGGATCGAGCCCTTCGTGGATTCGGGCCGGGAGCTGATGGTCCCCTGGCGCGTCTCCCGGGGGCAGGCGCTCTACCGGGAGATCCAGTTCTTCCATGGGCCGCTCGCTCCCTATGCCGCGGCGGGCATCGACCGGGTTGCCGGCCGGAGTCTCGCCGCGCGGATCGGTTTCGCGGCGCTGCTCTCTCTTCTGCACCTCGAGGCGTTGCGCAGGATCACGGGGCGCGCGCTCCCGGCCGGACGCGCCGGTCTCGCGGCGGCCCTCGCCGTCGCTCTCGCCTTCTTCCTGCGGCCGGGAGGCTGGCTCTTTCCCTTCAGCTTCGACACCGCCATTGCCGTGGCGGCCGTCAGCTGGGCGCTGGTCTTCGCGTCCGGGGGAGCCACCAGGGATCTTCCGGCGGCCCTCTGCCTTCTCGCCGCGCTGCTCTCCCGGCCGGAGCTGGGCGCGGCGGCAATCGCCGCGATCGCCTTCGAGGCGCGCTCGCGCCCCCGCAGATTGCGGATCATCGCGCTCGCGCCGCTGGCCCTTTCGGGCTCGATCTACGCCGCTCTCTCCTTCGGCACTCCGATCGCGAGGCTTGTCTCGGGTGGCTGGCTGGCCCTCCTGCGGCCTCCGGCAGCCTTCCGCAACGTCTATCGCGTCTACGCCGGTCTCGACCGCCCGGCGCTCCGCCTCGCCGAGCTGGCGCTTGCCGCGATCGCCCTGATTCTGATTGCAGCTCTCCTCGCGCTGGCGGCCGCGGCGGCGCGGGCCGCCGGCGCGAGACCCCGCCTGGCGCGAGCCCTCCCGGCGCTCGCGCTGTCGGGGATCGCGGCCTCGGCGTTTCTTGCGCTGCGCCCTCCGGCCGGCCTCGCGCAGACCCTGGCTCTCCTTCCCCCTCTCATTCGCGTCGTGCCCGTGGTCCTCCTCGTGGCCGCGCTTGCGAGACTGGTTGCCCTGGCGCGCGGCCGGCCGGATCAGGGCGCGTTCGCGCGGGTGCCCGACTCCGTGCTCTTCCTCGCAGCCCTTTTCGGCGTGCGGCTCTTCCTGGCCGCGGGGTACGCCGGCCCTTACAACGCTTTCTTCCAGCCGCTTGCCGTCGTCGTCGCGTGCGCGGGCCTCTGGCGGACGGCGCAGATGTGGACCGGGAAGGTCGGCGCGGGCCTGCCGGGTCTGGTCACCGGCTCTCTGGCGATCTTCCTCGCCTTTCGCGCGCTCGTCCTGGCGGATGCCTATCGGAACAGGCCCTGGACGCGGGTCACCACTCCCGCGGGAAGCGTGATGCTTCCGGAGCCCGTCGCTCAAACGAGCCGCCTCGCTCTCGAAGACCTGAGCAAGAGGTCTTTGCCTCGCAGGACCCTCGCGGGTTTTCCCGAGGGCGGGTTCTTCAACTATGTCCTGGGCCTCGAGAATCCTCTTCCGCTCGAGCAGTTCTTTCCGGGGCGTCTCGACGCGGCGGGCGAGTCCCGGATCATCCATCTTCTCGAAGAGAACCCGCCCGACGCGGTCGTCCTGATCAACGTCGTCGCCGTGGGAGAGGGCGCAAGAGACTTCGGGAAGGACTACCTGCCGCGGCTGGACCAGGCGCTGCGCCGGGACTTCTCTCTCGCCGCGGTCTTCGGGCCGGGCGCGAAGCCGGACGCCCGCGTCGGCGATCCCGATTTCTTCATCGAGATTCGAGTCCCGGTGTCCCGATGAAGGACCCTTCGTGAGGCTCGACCTGGCCGTGTCCCGCGCCTTCGGACTCTCGCGCCGGGCGGCGCGCGAGGCGGTGCGCGCGGGGCGGGTGGACCTGGACGGAGGGGTGTCGGACGAACCGGGGCGCGAGGTGGACGGCAGCGAGAAGCTCGCTTTTCATCCCGGCCGCCCGGCGCGGTACCGGGTCCGTTCGCATCTCCCGGTCCTGGAGGAGGATCCCGACTTCCTGATCGTGGACAAGCCGGCAGGCCTTCTCTCCGTTCCCACGGCCGAGCGCGAGAAGGACACCCTGCTCGCGCGGGTCCTCGACTACCTGCACCACCGTTTCGGCCGGCGCCCGACGGCGTTCGTGGTGCACCGCCTGGACAAAGACACTTCCGGCGCCGTCGTCTTCGCGCGCAACCGCCCGGCGCTCCACTTCCTCCAGGAGCTCTTCCGCCGACACGCGATCGAGCGCGAGTATCTGGCGATCGTCGAGGGCCTCCCGCCGGATTCGGGCAGCTACACCTCCGACCTCGTGCGGGACGGCGGCGGACTGCGGCGAGGCGTCGCCCGGCCCGGCCAGGAGGGAAAGAGAGCGGTCACGCGCTACCGCGCGATCGAGCGGTTCGAGGGCGCGACTCTGGTCTCCGTCGAGCCGGAGACCGGGCGCACGCACCAGATCCGTGTCCACTTCGCCGCGGCGGGCCACCCGGTGCTGGGCGACCGGGTTTACGGCGAGAGAAGTCGAGAGTCGAAGGTCCCGGTTCCCCGCCAGCTCCTGCACGCGCGGCGCCTGGGATTCGCTCATCCGCGGACGGGCGATCCGGTGCGCGCCGAGTCTCCGCTTCCCGCGGACTTCGCGGCCGTGCTCGAGTCTCTGAGAAGACGGTCGCGGCTCCGGGACAAGAAAAAAGCGCCCCGGGTCGCCCCGGAGCGCTCGAACAAACCTCGACTTTAGGCTCGCTACGCGAGAACGATCACGACGACCCGGCGGTTCTTGGCCCGGCCGCTCCTGGTCTTGTTCGAATCCACCGGCTCGTCTTTCCCGTAGGAGATCGTGGACATGCGGTTCAGGGCGATCCCCTGCTTGGAGAGGTAGCGGCGAACCGCCTCCGCCCGCGCCTCGCCGAGCTTGTAGTTGTACTCGTTGGGCCCGGTGGCGTCGGTGTGGCCCTGGATCTCCAGATAGACGTTCTTGTTCTCTCCCTTGAGCCGCTCGGCGAAGTCCTTCAACTTGTTTTCGGCGTCCTTGGAGAGCTCGTGCCGGTTGACCGGGAACTTCACCGCGTCGTCGGAGAGAACCAGGGAATAGACGAATTTCCCCTCGGCAAGCTTGCCCGCCGCCTCCGCGCGCTCGAGGGCCTCCCGCGTCGTCTTGTCGAGCTCCGCGATCTTCGTATCGTGATCGCGAACCTTGGTCTGCGTCGCCTCGACCTGCGACTCGACTTCGTTGATCCGCTTCTCGGCGGTGGCGCTGCTTTTAGAGACCTCCTCGCTCACGTAGCGCTTGGAAGCGCAACCGGTGAGCCCGAAGATGCCTAGAAGAAGCGCCGCGCCGACGAGACCCGTTTGGTACCTGGTTCGATGGACCATGAAAACCTCCTCTCTAAGGTTGTTAATGTGCCGCCGCTGCGACCGGAGCCGTGCCCCGGTAACCTCGGCGGGCCCGCACGTCCCAACTTCCTGGCTTGACGACCGTGACCACCAGGACACGGTATTCTAACGCGCCCTGGCCCGACGGCGTGAATCCGAGCAAATACTGCTTCCGGACCTCCGCGGTGATCTTCTCGGCGACCGGCGACAGGTCTTCCTCTCCACCCGGCAGGAACATCTTGCCGCCGCTCGACGCCGCCAGCATTCTCAGGTTGTCCACCGACAGCTCGCTTCGCTCCTTGTCGGTCAGGCGGTCGAAGGAAGAGTTCTTCATGCCGATCGCATACACCGGTATCGACACCTGTTGCAGGATCCCTGCCATTTCGGCCGGAGTGAGCTTGCTGGCGTTGTCCACCCCGTCGGTAAAGAGGATGATCGCGCGCTTCCCGTTCTTGCCGGCGAGCATCCTGGAGGGGGTGGCCGCGACCGCGTCGAAGAGTGCCGTCCTGCCTCCCGCTTCGAGCTCGTCCATGGAAGCGAGGAGCCGGGCCGGGTCGTGCGTGAAGTCGGACACCAGGCGCACCTCCTCCTCGGCAAAGGCGAACAGGGCGAAGTCGTCCCCGGGCCTGCGCTGGCTGACGATGCGCCGGACAGCCTCCTTGGCAAAGTCGAGTTTTTTCGCGAGTTTCATGCTGCCGGAGGTGTCGATGAGGAAAGCGAAGGAGGCGGGCGCCCTGTCGTCTTTCTCGAAGGTGTCGAGATCGACGCGGACGCCCTGGACGCGAAGCTGGAAGTTCTTCTTCTCCAGCCCCTCCACGAAGCGCCCCTTCTTGTCCAGGACGACGACGGGCACCAGGACGTACTCCGAGCCGGCGCTTTCCGTATACGCGGGAAGCTTCTGCTGGGTCTCCTGTCGGGCGCTCGCGCCGGCGGCGACGAGGAGCAGGAGAGCCGTGAGCGCCGTCGGCCGTTTCATCTGTCTCCTATAAAGGACCCTCCGGCCTGATAATTCCGAGGCGTGGATCCCCGCCGTCTCGCCGTTGTCGTGGTGCGTCCCATGCTCTCCGCCAACCTCGGATCGGTTGCCCGCGCCTCCAAGAACTTTGGTGTCCGCGACGTACGGCTGATCGAGCCCGCCGTGGCGGCGGATGAAGATTCTCATCGCCTGGCTTCCGGGGCCGACGACGTGCTCGAGGCGATGCGCCGCTTTCATTCCCTTCCTACGGCCGTCGCGGACTTTCAAGCCGTCGTGGCCACGTCCTCGCTGCGGGGCCGCGGCACGCATCGCGCTCTCGGCCTTTCCGAGCTAGGCGGTTTCTTGCAAGGGCTCGGCCAGGCACGCGTCGCCCTCGTCTTCGGGCCGGAGAAGAGCGGTCTGACCGAGGAAGAGATGTCGCACGCGTCGGTCTTCCTTCGCCTGCCGAGCGAGCCGGACTTTCCGACTCTGAACGTGTCCCACGCCGTCGCGGTCGCCCTGGCGGCGACCCGGCTGGCCGGGGGCGGCTCTGGAGAAGACCTGAAGGAACCGTTGGCGGAGGCCGGCGAGATCGAAGGCGCGATGGGGCACTGGGATCGCGCCCTCGAGGCGATCGGTTTCTACGACACCGGACACCGGGATCGGACGCTGCGGGACTGGCGCCGCATCGTCGCCGGCCGCCCCCTCTCCGAGCGCGACGTCAAGATCCTGCGCGGCGTGGCAAACCGGATCCTGGTTTCGCTGCGCCGCGGGAAGGAGCCGGGAAACGGAAAACGGAAAACGTAAAACGTAAAACGAGAGATCCGACTCGGGATCGTTTCCCGTTTCCCGTTTTCCGCTTTAGATCAGCTCCGCCTCGCTGAAGAAGAAGGCGATCTCCTTCGCCGCGTTCTCCGGGGAGTCGCTGCCGTGGATCGCGTTGCGTTCGATGTCGGTCCCATGGAGGTTGCGGATGGTGCCGGGCTCGGCCTTGCGGGAGTCGGTGGCGCCCATCGTCTGGCGCAGATGCGCGACCGCGTTCTCGCGCTCGAGGGCCGCCACAAAGACCGGGCCTTCGGTCATGAACCGCACGAGACCTTCGTAGAAAGGGCGCTCCCGGTGGACGGCGTAGAAGGCGCGGGCCTGCTCTCCCGAAAGCCGGAGTCTCCTGATCCCTGCAAAACGGAACCCTTCCCGTTCCAGGTGCGCCAGGATCGCTCCACCGCGCCCCGCAGAGACAGCGTCGGGTTTGAGGATGGTCAGTGTTCTTTCCAAGCGTCTCGCCTCGAACGGCCGCTACTTCCCGAGCACTTCCTTCATCCTGGACCCGATGTCGGCCGGCGATCGAACCACGGCGATCTTCGCGGCTTCCAGGGCGCTGATCTTGTCGGCGGCCGTGCCTTTGCCGCCCGCGATGATGGCTCCCGCGTGGCCCATCCGCCGACCGGGGGGAGCGGTCTGCCCGGCGATGAACGCGACGACGGGTTTCTGGAGATTCCCGGTGATGTAGCAGGCGGCTTCCTCCTCCGCCATGCCCCCGATCTCTCCGATCAGGACCACGGCCTCCGTGCCGGGGTCCTCCCGGAACGCCCGGAGGCAGTCGATGAAACTCGTGCCGTTGACCGGGTCCCCGCCGATGCCGATCACCGTGGATTGTCCCAGGCCCAGGCGCGTCAACTGGTCCACCGCCTCGTAGGTCAGGGTCCCCGAGCGCGAGACGACGCCGATCGTGCCGGGGCTGTGGATGCGGCCGGGCATGATCCCGATCTTGCACTCTCCCGGCGTGATGATCCCGGGGCAGTTCGGGCCGATCAAGCGGACCATGTCGCCGGTCGCATTGACTTCCGTCAGGAAGGCCTTGACCCGGACCATGTCGTTGGTGGGGACTCCTTCCGTGATGCAGGCGATGATCGAAACGCGCGCGTCCGCCGCCTCGACGATCGCGTCGGCCGCGAAGGGAGGAGGAACGAAGATCATCGAGGCGTTGGCTCCCGTCGAAGAGACCGCCTCGGCGACGGTATTGAAGACGGGGATCCCTTCGTGGGTCGTCCCTCCCTTTCCGGGGGTGACGCCCGCGACGACCCGCGTGCCGTACTCGCGGCTCGCGAGCGCGTGGAACGTCCCCTCGCGGCCCGTCAGCCCCTGGACGAGGAGGCGCGTCTCCTTGCCGACCCAGATGCTCATGGGACCACCGGGGCCGATAGGCGGAAGGCGTGAGGCGTGAGGCGGACGATCGCGCTCATCGGGCGGCCTCGACGGCCTTCTTCGCGCCGTCGGCGAGACCGTCGGCCGGAGTGATCTTCAAGCCCGAATCGCGAAGGATTCTCTTGCCTTCATCCACGTTTGTGCCCTCGAGGCGGACGACGACGGGCGTCGAAAGGCCCATCTCCGTGACGGCCGCGACGACGCCCTTCGCGATGATGTCGCAGCGCATGATGCCGCCGAAGATGTTGATCAGGATCGCCTTCACGTTCTTGTCCGAGAGGATGATCCGGAAGGCGTTCTTGACCTGCTCCTCGGTCGCGCCTCCGCCCACGTCCAGGAAGTTGGCCGGCTCGCCGCCGGCGAGCTTGACCAGGTCCATCGTCGCCATCGCGAGCCCCGCGCCGTTGACCATGCATCCCACGTTGCCGTCGAGCTTGATGTAGTTCAACCCGAACTTGGAGGCCTCGACCTCGAGCGGGTCCTCCTCCGCGAGGTCGCGCATCTCCTTGATGTCGGGATGGCGGAAGAGCGCGTTGTCGTCGAAGTTCATCTTGGCGTCGAGCGCCAGGACGTCCCCCTGTTTCGTCACGAGGAGAGGGTTGATCTCGGCCAGCGAGGCGTCCGTCTCCACGTAGGCGCGGAAGAGCGCCTGCATGAATCCGACCCCCTTCTTGAAGCTCTCGCCCGAAAGCCCGAGCGCGAAGGCGAGCTTGCGCGCCTGAAAAGGGAACATCCCCAGCCCGGGATCGATCACCTCGCGCACGATGGCCTTCGGGTCCCTCGCCGCGACTTCCTCGATCTCCATCCCGCCGGACTTCGAGACCATCATCGAGGGCAGTCCCTTGCTCCGGTCGAGAGTGATTCCCAGGTAGAGCTCCCGATCGATGTCGAGAGCCTCTTCGATCAGGACCTTCCGGACGAGTCGGCCGGCCGGCCCGGTCTGCGGCGTCACGAGGGTCATGCCGACGATCGCCTTCGCCAGCGCGTAGGCCTCGTCCGGGTCTTTCGCGAGCTTGACTCCTCCGCCTTTGCCTCGGCCCCCGGCGTGGATCTGCGCCTTGACGACGCACCGGCCGCCCAGCCGATGAGCGATCTCCCGCGCCTCGGCCGGGCTGTCGGTCACCTCGCCCCGCGGCACCGCGACCCCGTAGCGCGCCAGGATCGACTTCGACTGATACTCGTGAACTTTCATGGACTAGGGAAGTTATCAGCTTTCAAGACTATCCGCGGAGGCACTTCAGCCAGAAGTGTCGTTCAACCGTCACCGGGGGACCGGGGCCGTCAGACCTTCAGGATCTTGAAGAGCTCGCGAACGGCGCCGGCGGATTTCTCGAGCGCCGCCTTCTCGTCCGCAGTCAGGGCAACCTCGATGACTTTCTCGACGCCGCCCGCCCCGAGCTTGACCGGCACGCCCAGATAGATGTCCTTCATGCCGTATTCCCCCTGCAGGTACGCGGCGCAGGGGAGGATCTTCTTCTTGTCACGGATGACCGCGTCCACCATCTCGACCGCGGCCGACGCCGGAGCGTACCAGGCGGAGGTCTTCAGGAAGTTGACGATCTCGATGCCGCCATCGCGAGTCCGCTTGACGATCGCATCGAGCTTCTCCTTGGGCAGCAGCTCCGTGACCGGCACGCCGCCGACCGTCGAGTAGCGCGTCAGGGGCACCATCGTGTCGCCGTGTCCGCCGAGCACGAAGGCCTGAGTGCTCTCGACGGAGACGCCCAGGGCTTCGGCCAGGAACCAGCGCATCCGCGCGGAGTCGAGGATGCCGGCCATGCCGAAGACCCGTTCCCGCGGGAATCCGGAGACGCGGCGCGCGACCTCGCACATCGCGTCCAGAGGGTTCGAGACCACGATCAGGATGGCGTCCGGGCACCCCGGCAGGAGCTTGCGAACGACGTCCCCGACGATCCCCTCGTTGGTGGCGACGAGGTCGTCCCGGCTCATGCCGGGCTTGCGAGGCACGCCGGCCGTGATGACGACGAGGTCCGACCCCGCCGCCTCCTCGTAGGAATTTGATCCGACCATCCTCGCGTCGAACCCCTCGACGGGAGCGGATTCCAGCATGTCCAGGGACTTGCCCTGCGGCAGACCCGGAATGATGTCGATCAGGACGACGTCGGCGATCTCCTTTTCGACGATCCTCTGGGCGACGGTGGCGCCCACATTCCCGGCTCCAACGACCGTAACTTTTTGTTTCATTTGAGCGCGATATTACCCGAACAAGGCGCGTGTCAAGGGGTGCGAGTTCATCATTTGGAGCCGCTCTGTTAAGCTCGTTCTGCCTTGTCAACGGCTCCTGACTTTCGACTCTCGACCTTTCATGTCCGAGTTTGACGCGGGCGGTTCCGGCCGATGAACGGGGAAAGAGGCCCGCGTCCGGCTCTCTTCATCGCCCTGTTCCTGATCGTCGTGCTGGTCGGCGCGGCTCTCTGGTTCCCGAGCTGGTGGGAGAGGAGGCTCTTCCGGCAGGCGGAAGCCATGACGGGCGTCGGCTCCCGCGTGATGCCGGGCAGCGTGACGGAGTCGCGCGGGAGGATCAGCCCGGGCGATTCCGGACGCCGCGTCAAGGAAGCGATCGGCCGCCCCTCTTTTTCGGTGGGGATCCAGGGCAGCTCGGCGCACGAGATCTGGACCTACTACTACGCCGACGGCACGATGACGGTGAATCTGACGGATGGCATCGTCGCCCGCATCTCGATTTCCTACGGCCCTCCGAAGATCCCCACCTCCACCCGACCCGGTTAGGTTTCTTCTCTTCGAGAAAGGAGAGGACTTGAGCAAGTCGTCGTCTCAGAATCCGATCGAGCCCTCGATTCGCGTGATCATGATGCCCAAGGACACCAACGCTCATGGGACGATCTTCGGGGGCGTGATCCTCTCCTACATCGACCAGGCGGCCGCGGTGGAGGCCAAGCGGCAGGGCGCGTCCTTCATCGTGACCGTCGCGATGCGGGAGGTCGTCTTCCACGAGCCGGTGTACGTCGGAGACCTCGTCTCTTATTACACGCGGCTCGTCAGGATCGGCAACACCTCGATCACGATCGGCGTCGAAGTCTTCGCGCAACGCGGCGAAGGCGGCCGGGACCGCGTCAAGGTGACGGGGGCCGAGGTGACGTTCGTCAATCTCGATGAGGATCGCCGGCCGATTCCCATCCCCCGGTAACGTCTCCGCTCAAAATCAGAAGGTCCCGATTCACTCGGGACCTTCTCTCCGGACAGCCGGACAAGAGTCCGGCAATGCGTTCCTGCTGAGTCTACCACTCGGCGTCTTCCTCGGGAACCGCCGTTTCCGGAACATCTCCTTCTTCCGCCTCTTCCGCGGCTTCTCTCGCGAGCCTCTCGGCCTCGCGTTCTTCGGAAACCTCGAGCGCCGTCTCGGCCGTCTCACCCGTCTTCCAGCCGGCCTCGCCGCCCGGCTCCACCGCGGCCGGGGCGATTGCGGGTTTTGCCCTGGCCTTGCCGGTCGCGGACTTTCTCGCCGGCTTCTTCCCCGCTGCTTTCACGGCCGCCTTCGGCGCCTTCCGCGTGGCAGTCTTTCTGGCCGCGCCGGCACGCGCCGCCTTCCTCGAGGTCTTCCTGGCGCGCCCCGCCGCCTTCTTCGGAGTCTTCCTGGTCGCCGCCTTCGCGCTCTTGCGCGCTCTACCGCGCGTGGCCTTCTTCGCCGGTTTCTTCTTCTTCTTCGCCACTCTTGGTTCCTCCTCTCGCCGGGCGTGCCGGAGGCCCGATCATACAATTGCCTCCGTGTCGAATCGAGATGAAGGGCGCGTTCGGATCTTCGCCTGGCCCGGCGGCCTCCGGATCGAGATCCTGCCGCTCGCCCGCACTCGAGCCGGCCGGGGCAGGCTGGCGGCAATTTCCGGAATCGTGCTGGCCGCCACCCTCTACGGGGCGGCCCATCTGGGAGAGGCCTGGGAGTCCGGGCTGAGAAGAGGAGAGTTCACCGATTTGCCGCTGGGAATCCTCGTTGCTCTGACCGGGGCCATCGCGGTCTCCACCCCGCTCGCCCTCATCGGACTCTCGGCCCTGGCCTTTTCGGAGGAGACCATCGCGGTGGGACCGGATACCGTCACGATCGAGACCTCTGCCTTCGAGAAAACGCGCGTGAGTCGAATCCACTTGCGCGAACTGGAATCCTGGCGGGAGACGTACCTGCCGCTGCCCCCCTGGTGGACCTGGGCGGTCAAGCGGCTGGCGGCGCGGGTCGGGGGCAGTTTCCAGCCCCTGGCGGGAGCTGCGGGCCCCAAAGAGAAAAGACTCATAGGGATAGCGCTCGCGCGGGCTACCGGGAAGCCTCTCGTCGACGACTGGGGGCGCAGGATCCCGATCTGATAAACTCTTTTTGTGTCTACGACTTCCGCCCAACCGGGACATCACCTCACCACGATTCCTCTGGCCGGTTACGACCTTCCGGAGCAGGTGCAGCATGGCCTCTCAGAGGCCGGCTTCGTTTTCGCGACTCCCATCCAGGCCAGGACGCTGCCGATCAGCCTGGCGGGACGCGACGTGGCTGGACAGGCCCAGACGGGAACCGGAAAGACCGCTGCATTCCTCATGACGATCTTCACCCGGCTCCTGCGACGGCCTCGCGAGAAGCCCGGCCGAGGCCCCCGGGCGCTCGTCGTGGCGCCAACCCGGGAGCTGGTCGTGCAGATTCGCGATGAGGCGGAAAGACTCGGCCGCCACACCGGCCTGAAGACGCTGGCGGTCTTCGGCGGGATGGACTATCGCCGCCAGCGTGAAGCCTTGCGCGAGGCGCCGGACCTGCTCGTCGGGACGCCGGGGCGCCTCATCGACTACGAGCATCAGCGAGTCACGACCTTCGGCGACATCGAGATCCTCGTGATCGACGAGGCCGACCGGATGTTCGACATGGGCTTCATCCGGGATCTGCGCAGGATCCTCCGCCGCTGCCCTCCTTACCACCGCCGCCAGACGATGCTCTTCTCGGCGACCCTGTCCGTGCGCGTGATGGAGCTCGCCTACGAGCACACCAACAACGCGGAAAAAGTGGAGGTCGAGCCCGAAAGGGTCGGCGCGCACGGAATCACCGAAGTGCTTTATCACGTCTCTTCCCGGGAGAAGTTCCCGCTGCTGCTCGGGCTGCTGCAACGCGAAGGAGGCAAGCGGGTCCTGATCTTCGTCAACCGCCGCTCGACCGCCGTGGAGCTCGTTCGAGGCCTGTCGGCCAATGGCTATCCCACACGGGCGCTTGCCGGCAACGTCCCTCAAGAGCGGCGCCTGAAGATATTGAATGAGTTCAAGGACGGGCGTCTCGCCGTGCTCGTCGCGACGGACGTCGCTTCCCGAGGGCTCCATATCGAAGGCGTTTCTCACGTCATCAACTACGACCTGCCCCAGGATGCCGAGGACTACGTGCACCGCATCGGCCGGACGGGACGGGCCGGCGCGGAAGGAACCGCCGTTTCGCTGGCGTGCGACGACTATGTCTTCTCTCTGGACTCCATCCAGAAGCTGATCGGCCGCGACATCCCCGTCGAGTGGCCCTCCGAGGGACTCTTCCGCAAGAGCGACTCCGCCTCCGCTCCGCGAGCTCACCCGCCGCGGCGGCCTCCGCGTGCACCCGCCCGCCGCGGCGAGACCGCGCGAATGCGCATTCCCCTGGCCGCGCCGGCACCCGACGAGTCTGACCAGTACGGCCGGACCAAGAGGAAGAGCCGGAGAAGATAAGTTTCAGGCGGGCGCGAGGGCGCCGGATTCCACCCAGAAAGCGAGCTGCCGGCGTGTGCGATAACTGTCGGCCGCCAGCGCCCGGTCGCACTCCCCCGGCGTCGTGCCGCCGGAAGCGAGTTTCCAGAGCTGGTTGACGAACATGCCGTCGAGCTCGTCGGGATGGGGCTCGGCTCGGACGTCCGTCGCCTCGAGCTTCTGATCGTCGGGAACGAGAGCGGTCGCCTGCTGGAGCTCGTCGTAGCGGCGCATGCCTTCCAGACAGAGGGGCAGGACCTCGAGGAGCGAATCCGGCGACGTCGGCTCGGACAATCCCGGAGTCAAGCGTTCGAACACGAAGGAGGCCGCAACCGGCTTTTCGAGCAGTTGGTAGAAAGCCTCCGCTCCGGTCAAGCCCCGGGCCTCGCAGCTCTTGACCCTGCCGGCTGCCAGAACGATCTCCCCGGTGATCTCTCCCCTCCCATCCTTCAACGTGAGCGAACCGGACAGGCCCGACTCCGCCAGGTCCTGGACCAGGCCCGGCAAGCCGAAAAGGTCCAGCTCGCCGGACCTCGTGTCGTAGGGTGCCTCGGGTATCTGCGCGCCCGCGTCCAGGCCCGCCAGGGCGCGGCCGGCCGCGGTTCCCACTTCCAGGTTCGGAAAACGCCCGGCCAGGGTCTCGAACTCCTGCCGGACTGCGGAAGAGGGCGTCGTCGAGAGAGCTTCGATGAGGCGCAGGGCGTGCTGGTCATTGGGGTGGAGGGTGATGCCGAAGACCTTGTGAGGCGAGTTGGCCCTGAGCGCGGCAAGGAGGCGCTCGACGGTTTCCGTATCGCCGGAGAGATCCTGCCCGGCGAGCTCCGAGAGGCGCGCCATCGTGTCCCCCAGTTCTCCCTTCTTCTTCATCCCGTGCTCCACGACCGCGCGTCGCGCCTTCGCCGTGCCGAATCGCGCGAGGGCCGCCACCACCCTGTCCAGGAGCAGGCGGATCTCGCGAGGGTCGTAAGCGGACTTTCCGGGCTTGATCAGCAATCTTTCCAGCTCATCGAGCATGCTCAGCAGGGTACTTTCGGCCCTCTCATGCTTCAACTGCCCCAGGTTCGCGACGGCCTCCTTGACGAGCGGGGCCGGGAAACGAAGGACCGCGTGCCGGACCGCTGTATCCACGTCCTCGGTGGAAGGCTCGCCGCCGCGGGCCGGAGGGATCCGCCGCAGGAGGTAGAGGAGGTTGCGCCGGTAGTACCACTTCTCGTCCCCTTCCGCCTGGCCGAAGGCGGACTGCAGCCGGTCGAGGGCCTCCTGGCGCGCGGAAGGGCCGTGGACCTCGAGCAGTTGCAGGATCAGCTTTCGCCGCTCCCGCTTCATCTCCCTCAACAACTCGTCGAGCAGCCCCTTGGGGCTCGTCGCCGCGAAGAAATTGAGAACGCGCCGCAACAGGGAGTGGTCTCGCTGGACTTCGGAGTACTTGCGCAGGCGCTCGAGGTCCAGCGCTTCGTCCCCCTTCAACCGAACGCCCTCGACCGTTCCGGCGTCCACCTGCTTCGCCGCGACGATCCGATCGGCGAGATCGATCATCGTGACGGACTGCGGAAGCGCCCCCTCGTTGAACCGTTCGACCGCTGCCTTGACCATCTCCTGGAAGCGCAGCGCGGCATGGCCCGGGTCCTCGGCCCGGGTCACGATCCGATGCATGGCTTCCACGGCGCCGCTTTCAGGCGCCGGCTCGGCAGGGGTCGCGGTCGCGCCCTCCGCGCCGCCCTCCGCTGCCGGCTCGACAGGCGGCGGCGCGACCCAGCCGGGCAGGCTTCCGGCAAGCGCGCGGAAGACGTCCTCCATTTCCAACTCCAGGCCGATCTCGCGCAGCCTCTCCAGATTTCCTTCCAGCTCCTCGGGGTCCCGCGAAGCGCGGATGGCGGCGGCCAGGGCGACGGCCAGAGTGTCGGGCGACGGTCCGGATTGAGCGTCGCTGCCGCCCGGGACTGTGCCCTCGAGCCTCTCGAGAAGGAGCGAAAAGCGTCTCAGGCCCCGCAGGTCCTCGGGAGAGAGTGGCGTCGCCGGCGCCATCTCCGGCGCGCCGGACTTCTGGCGGATCAGCGCATCCACGGAAGCGGTCAGCGCGCCACTGCTCTCGGCGATCCGGGCCAGGTTCTTTCGAAGGCCCTCCCGTTCCGGCTCTGGGCAGAAGAGGAGCACGAGCTTCTTCAACTCCTCCAGGAAGCGTTCGAACGGCTCGATCGGCACGAGACGGAATTCGCCGACCAGGAAGATCTTCTTGACAGCGTAGAAGATGTAGTCCGACAGCTTGATGGATGAACCGGGACGGAACTGGGAAGCGGTCCAGCTCTGAATGCTCGAAGAAGTGACCGCCGGCGGGACTCTCAGGAGGACCTTGAAAGAGCCCGCCACGACCAGAGGGGGAAGGATGTCGGAAAGATAGAGCTGCAGCTCT
The DNA here is from genome assembly GCA_963837495.1 of uncultured Acidobacteriota bacterium. Classification (GTDB taxonomy): domain Bacteria; phylum Acidobacteriota; class Thermoanaerobaculia; order UBA5066; family Gp7-AA6; genus JAWOLE01. The sequence continues at coordinate 1,320,195 of CAWINF010000003.1, forward strand.
TCGAGTGACTCGCGAACCTCGGGACTCGACGCGTCGGGAACCATTGATCTCGTGACTCTAGGGTAACCCAGGATTCGCGCCGAAAGCGATCCTGGCTAGAAGCTCCGGAGGAAATCGCCGTTCGTCCGGAACTTGGAGAGCCGGCCGAGAACCAGCTCCATGGCCTGGATCTTGTCCACCGCCGCCAGGGCACGCCGCAGTTTGACGATCTTGGGCAGCTCCTCCGGAGCGTAGAGCTTCTCTTCCTTGCGCGTTCCCGACTGGGGGATGTTGATGCAGGGGAAGATCCGGCGGTTGAAGAGGTCCCGGTCCAGCACGATCTCCGTGTTGCCGGTCCCTTTGAACTCCTGGAAGATGATTTCGTCCATCCGCGACCCGGTGTCAATGAGGGCCGTCGCGATGATCGTCAGGGACCCGCCTCCCTCCGCGTTCCGCGCGGCGCCGAAGAACCGGCGCGGCTTCTCCATCGTGCGGGCGTCGATGCCGCCCGACATGATCTTGCCGCCCCCCTTCTGCATGTGGTTGTAGGCGCGGGCCATCCGCGTGATCGAGTCGAGGAAGATGATGGCGTGCTTGCCGCATTCGACCACGCGCCGCGCCCTCTCGGCGACGATCTCGGCCACCGCGATGTGATTTTCGGCGGAGAGGTCGGCCGAGGAGGCGATGACTTCGCCTCGAACGCTGCGCCGGAAGTCGGTGATCTCCTCCGGACGCTCGTCGATCAGCAGCACGATCACGTAGACGTCCGGATCGTTGACCGAGACGGCATGCGCCATGCGCTTCAACAACGTCGTCTTGCCCGCCTTCGGAGGGGCTACGATCAGGCAGCGCTGTCCGCGCCCGATGGGAGCGAGCAGATCCACGACGCGGCCGCACATTTCGTCCGGCTCGGTCTCGAGTTGCAGGTGGTCGTGCGGATCGATCGAGACCAGCTCGTTGAAAGCCGGACGCTGGCGGAAGGCCGCCGGCTCCAGGCCCTCGACCTTCTCGACTCGTCTCAAGACCGGCCGGCCTCCCTCCACGGCGATTCCCGTGATCATCGCTCCGGCCTCCAGGCCTTCACGGGTGATCAGGTCGCGCGGCGCCAGCGGATCACTCGGAGTCGGGAGGAAGTTGGTCTTGGCCGAAACGAGAACACCCGGAGCGTTTTCGCGGGGAGGAAGGAACAGCACCCCTTCGACCGGCCGTTCCGGGCCGGTGACCGGCAGATCCTCCAGCCGCTCGGAAGCCCCGTTTGAAAAGGGGGGACGTCCGCCTCCGCGCCGCCGGCGCCGGCGCCGGCGCCGATGCGGCCGCGCGGGCCCTTCGCCCGGGGACGGAGTTTCGGTCTGTGCGAATACGGACCGGGAACCCTGCGATGACAAGGGGTCTTCGGACATGAACTCCCAAACGCCCGCCGCGCTGACAAGATGTCCGGGCGGGAAAGTGCCATTCTATCCGAGATCAGGGCAAATGGAAGGAAAATCGTCGGGAGAGCGGCCGCCGCCCCTGGCCGAGGCCCGGCTCCTCAGGCGAAAAGCGCCAGGACTCGGGCCGGATCGGCCGGATCGACGGCCGACAGCGCAAAATCGTCACGCGCGTGAGCAGGGTCGGAAACCCCGACGAGGCTCGTGGTCATCCCGGGGGCGGAGCGCGAGAACTGAAGCGCTTTCTGGCTGCCCGAGAGCGCCTCGGGAAAGGCCTCGCCAATCTCTTCGGGCAGCTCCCCGGAAAGCCGGCCCTGCAGGAGAGACGCCGAGCCGAAGACCGCGAGGTCGAAGCTCGCCGCGGCCGCGAGGGCCGAAACCCTCCCCCCTTGCACTTGCTGAGACGAATACGCGATGGCCTGCGCCATGGCCAGGTTGACCGGCATCTGAACCGCCGCGAAATGGTGCCTGTCGCCGCCGACCTCCCGAGCGACCTCCAGCGTCTCCACGATGGAAAGATGCTCCGGGTGCTCGGGCGGGACGCGCAGGCCGTCCCAGGTGGCGAGCCCCCAGGCGCCGATCCTTCCCTCCGACGCCGCTTCTTCCAGAGCCCGGGCGGCGAGCCCCAGGCGCCGCCGGAAGGTCGCGGGATCGACCGAGGCCCGATGCGCTTCGATGTTGTGAAGGTAGTAGAGGTCGATCGTCTCGAGTCCCAGGTTCGCGCGGCTGCGTTCGATCTGGTCGCGCAGATAGCCCGGCGCAATGCAATTTCCCCCCTGGGCGATCTCGCTCCGGGGCGCGAGACCGGAGTCCACGAAGGTCTCCAGAATGTAACGGCGCGCGTCCCGCGGGTCCTCGGAGTCGTGAGGAAGGTAGCCTCCCTTGGTCGAGACGAAGACCTCGTCGCGGGCGGCATCGCCCTTCCGGATGGCGAGAGAGAGCGCTCGCCCGACCGACCGCTCGCTTCTCTGTCCCCTGTAATTGACGGCGGAATCGAAGACGTTGATCCCGAGCCCGAGCGCGACGGCGATCGCGGCTTCATAGCCCCGGTCGGTCTCGGAGTCCTCGTTGCCCAGATATGTCCCGAGGCCGATCGAAGAGAGGAGAATCGAGTGAGCGCGGCGGAAGTGCCGCGGGGCCGCAGGCGACCGCCCGGCGAAGCGCGCGGTTCCCTCGCCCGTGGCCCGTCCGGGAATCACGAAGTCAGGGTATCAAACGCCGGCGCAGCCGGCCTGCGGGTCACAAGACGGGAAGGGGAATGCCGTGCGTGCGGGTCGTTCCCTCTGCGGCCGCGTCCCAGCGGCCGGGGATCGGCGTCGAGCAGCGCGGGCATGCGCCTCCGGACAGACGGTTCTCCTTCACGCGGAAGCCGAAACGCTCGATGACCGCCAGCCCGCATTCGGGGCAGCGCGTGTTTTCCCACTCTCCCACTCCGCCGGGGAGGTTGCCCGCGTAGACGTAGCGCAATCCTTCCGCGGCGCCGATCTTCGCGGCCCCGACGAGGGTCTCCGCGGGCGTGGTCCCCCGATCCGTCATCTTGTAGTCGGGATGGAACGCGGTCACGTGCCAGGGAATGTCCCGCGAGACCGAAGCGACGAAGCGCGCCGCGCGGCGCAGCTCCTCCTCCGAATCGTTGAAACCGGGGATGACGAGGGTCAGGACTTCGAGCCAGATGCCGCGCTCGTGGATTCCGGCGATGGTGTCGAGGACGTTCTGGAGGACGCCGCCGAGCTGGCGGTAGTGCTTGTCGTCCATGGACTTCAAGTCCACCTTGTAGAAGTCCACCCAGGGGCCGATGTAATCGAGCACTTGCGGCGTGCCGTTCCCGTTGGAGACGTAGGCGGTGTAGAGACCCCGGCTCTTCGCCTCCCGGAAAACGGCGACCGCCCACTCGGAGGTGATGAGGGGCTCGTTGTACGTCGAGACGACGGTCGGCGCGCCGCTTTCCCCGGCCAGCCGGGCGAGCGTCTCGGGAGAGACGTCCCGCGGCGTCGCGACCGCCTCGGGATCCCGGATGGACTGCGAAGTGAACCAGTTCTGGCAGTAGGCGCAGTGCAGGTCGCAGCCGAGCATCCCGAAAGAAAGAGCGTCGGAACCGGGCAGGGCGTGGAAGAAGGGCTTCTTCTCGATCGGGTCGCACTGCAGCGCTCCGACGTAACCCCACGGAACACGCAGCACCCCCCCCTCGTTGTAGCGCACCCGGCAGACGCCCTCGCGGCCCTCCGGGATCGGGCATCGGTGCCCGCAGGAATAGCAGCGCAGCCGCCCGTCGGGGAGAGCTTCCACGAGCTCGGGCGCGGCCGGCTCGGTCCGGCGGGCGAGAACGGGGGCGATCGCTGACGCGGAGGTCATTTCATTTTCCTTCAACAGGATAACGCCGCCGGCTGTCTGGAAATGCCTCCGCGGGCCGGTGCGTTATGATCGCTCGATGTCCAAACGGCTCCAGGCTCTGGTTCTTCTCTGCCTGCTCGCGGCCCCGGGGCTCGAGGCTCAAACCGCGACGACCATACCGGCCGGGACACTGCTCGCCGTGGAGAACTCCAAGTCCGTCAGCGGAGTCCGGATCGACACCCAGCCCGACGGGACAGTCTGGTTCCTCGTCCCCTCCAACGACCGGATCGTCCAGCTCCAGAGCGACGGCGTGACGATGAAACAGTGGCAGATCCGGGCAGACAAGGACATCGGCGCCAATCCGGTGGACTTCAAGATCGACGGCAACATCGTCTGGTTCATCGAGAACGGCGAGAGCCTGATCGACGCGGGGCGCTCCGTCTTCGCGCGCCTGGACACGACGACAGGGCAGCTGCGCGAATGGATCGCGCCGGGATCCGTTCCGGCGGGCTTCTACCTGGCCCCCGACGGCAAGGTCTGGCTGCCCCAGACCAACGGCCGGCTCCAGTCCATGGACCTGACGACGCTCGACGTCGTGGACTACCGCTCGGCGCAGACCTTCGCCTACAGCGGTCTGGCGGTCGCCCCGGACGGGACGTTCTGGATGACCGACTTCGGCGACAACCGAATCGTCCATTACGCCCCGGGAGAGGCGACCGAGACGTCCTGGACGTTCTTCGATCCCAACGTGGGGAGGTTGAACCCGTCGCAGATAAAGTTCGACGAGCAGGGCAACCTCTGGTTCTCCCTGTTGAGCGCTGGAACGATGGAGAGCTTCAACACGGCGACCGGCGAGGTCACGCAATACACGGGGTTCGCGGACCCGATTCACTTCGATATCTTCGCCGGGCGTCTCTATGTTTCGGAGGCGCCGGCGGACAAGGGCAGGGTCGTCGTCCTCGATCCGCTGCTCGCCGCGCACACCCAGACCACGCTCACGTCGCAGACGCTGGAGGTCGGAGCGTCGCCGAACAAGTTGAAGGGGCTCATCCGAGACTCGGTCATCACGCCGACGGTCTTCACCGCCAAACCGCAGAATCTCACGGCTTCGGATCTGACGATCACCGCCGACGTTCCCGGCATCCTGCGGACCCAGTACGGGCTGACCAATGGCTACGGGATCCGGGTCGACGGCGGCGTGATCTGGGTCGGCGCGGACGGCGGTCTCCAGCGCCTCGTGCTCCAGACCATCGGCAACACCTCGGACCTGACGACCCCTGTCGCGGTCGAGCTGGGAATCCTGGGACCTCGAATCAAGACCGACATCACTCTCTTCAACCGGGGGAGCGCGCCCGTGTCCGGCAACATTCTGTACCTGTTCTCCCCCGCGAACTTCGCGGCGAGCAAGAGCTTCACGGTGGCCCCGGGCGAGACGCAGTTCATCTCCGACGCCCTGCAGGGAGCCAGCTCCGACCTGGTGGCGCTCTTCGGACCGGTCCGGCTGAACATCACGGGCGGGAACGCCGGCGACCTGGCCGCGACGGTGCGCTCTTCCCGCGTCCTCGACGACGGCTCTTCCTTCGGTTTCTCGATTCCGGCCCTCTCAGCGGCCGGCTCGCTGACACAGGGCTCCACTCGGGTCCTCTTCACCGGCGCCCGCCCCTCCGAGGTCTCGGTCTTCGGTCTCTTCAGTCCCTCCGGGGCACAGGCCACGGCCAGCCTGCTCGCGCCGGACGGAAGCCTGCGCGGAACACGGGAGTTCTCCCTCGCTTCCAACATCGCCCAGGAGTTCAATCCCGCTTCCTCCGCCTTCGGGGTGCCGACCGAGCCCGGAGACGTGATCGTCGTCTCCGTCGCCTCGGGATCCCTGCAGCCCTACGTCAACGTCCTGGACACCGGCAGCGGCGACGTCGCCACGTCCCTTCCGGTCCTGCCGACGCGCGGCGCCGTGATTCCCAACCTCGGGACGCTCGCGGGACCTGGAGACGTGAGCTTCGTCTCCGACCTGCTCCTGGCCAACTCCGACCTCGCGAATCCCGCCAGTGTCACGGTCTCCTACTTCCCGTTGGACGAGGCCGGCGCCCCCCTCGTCTCGACCCTGATCCTGGCGCCGGGAGGGAGCCGGGTGATCGAAGACGCGCTCGGGACCCTCTTCTCCGTCACGGCGGGCCAGGGCGCCCTGATCGTTTCTTCCGACGTGCCCGTGGCGGTCTCCTCCCGGATCGCGGCGCGGCAGAGCCAGGGGGATTACGCGACATTCTCGGCGGCTCTCGACGGCGGCGAGGTGATCGCCGACGGGGGGACGCGGACCGCGTTCGGCGTGCCGCAAACGGCGGCGCGGCGGACCCACCTTCTCCTCTTCAACAACGGCTCCGCGGGGACCGTGGCGGTCGTCGGGTACGACGGCAGCGGCAACGTCGTGGGCCAGCTCTCCGTCGACATCGGCGAGGGGGAAGCCGTGCGGATCAACTCCGTCATGGAGCAGCTGGGCGCTCCGGATCAGAGCGTGGGCCGGATCACCGTGACCGCGGCGACCGGAATGCGGGTCTACGCGCAAACCGCGCAGGTCGACGCCGGGACCCGAGACGTCGAGATCTCGGGACTCCTCCAGTAGCCATCGGCCCGGGGCCATGGACGGCCGGCCGGAGAGGCGGCGGCTGAAAGCTATAATTTCGGGGTGACCCTTCCCCGGACAATCATCCGCGGCTCCGGCATGTTTGTGCCCGAAGGCGTCGTCACCAACGCGCGGATGTCGCGCCTCATGGACACCACCGACGAATGGATCCGCCAGCGCACCGGCATCGAAGAGCGCCGTCTGGCCCGCAGGGGCGTTTCCTCGGTGGAGCTCGGGCTCGAGGCGGCAAAGCGCGCTCTCGCCGACGCCGCGATCGAGCCCGGAGATCTGGACTTGATCGTGTTCGCGACGATGACCCCCGCCCACTATTTCCCCGGAAACGGCGGCCTTCTCGCAGCCGGCCTCGGCCTCTCGAAGACGCATGCGCTCGACATCCGGATGCAATGCGCCGGGTTTCTCTCCGGCCTGCACGTCGCGGATTCCTTCATCCGCTCGCGGACCTACCGCCGCGTGCTCGTGGTGGGCGCGGAGTGCCATGCGTCGCTCTTTCCCTGGACCGACGCCGAGTGGGCGATCCTGTTCGGCGATTCGGATGCTCCCGCCCGCCCCGAGGCCCATGCCTGGGGGACCGCGCACCGCGACCGTGCGGTCATCTTCGGCGACGGCGGCGGCGCCTTCGTCCTGGAAGCCGACGATTCGGGAGAGCGGGGCTTTCTCGGCTTCGAGATGCGGACCGACGGCGCGCACTGGGACAAGCTCTACGTGCCGGGAGGGGGCTCGGCGAGCTTCCCCTACTTCTCGCCGGAGATGTTCGAGAAGAACGAGACCATCCCGATCGTCGAGGGACGCCAGGTCTTCCGCCTCGCGGCGACCGCCATGCCGAAGATCGTCGAGGAGACCCTCGCGAAAAACGGGCTCGCGCTGTCGGGCCTCTCCCTTCTCCTGATGCATCAGGCGAATCTGCGCATCAACGAGGCGGTGCAGAAGAGTCTCGGCCTGCCCGACGAGAAGGTTTTCAACAACATCCAGAAGTACGGCAATACGACCGCGGCCACGCTCCCGCTCGTCTTTCACGAGGCGAAGCGGGAAGGAAGAATCCGGCCGGGAGACCTCGTGTGTTTCACGGCCCTGGGCGCGGGACTTCACTGGGGAGCTGGACTCCTGCGCGCGTGACGGCTTCGATGGGAGTCTTCGTGCTCGCGCTGCTGGCGCTGGCCGGTGCTCTTTCTCTCGCGGCCTGGTGGCGGCTGCGCAACCGCTACCGCCGGGACCTCGCGGACCGCGACGCCAGTTACAAGGCGCTGCTGGAAATCAACGTCCGGCATTACCGGGACATCGCCGAGCGGGATGCACGCTACCGGCACCTTCTCGAGCAGGCTCGCGAAGGAGTCGTCGCCGAAAGCGAAGGCGCGATCGTGTTCGCCAATCCGGCCGCGATGAAGATCTTCCTCTGGACCGGGGAGGAGGAATGGACCGGAAAGAGCTTCCTCGACCTGGCCGCGCCGGAGTCCCGCGAGGAGCTGGCCGCGCTGCTCGCCGCCTCCGCCGCGACCGGACCTCCGGAGCGGCACGAGATCGTGGGATTGAAGGCGGACGGGTCACGATTCGAAATGGAAGTCACCCCTGCCCGCATGACGTTCCAGGGGAAGCCCGCCACGCAGGCCATCCTGCGCGACATCACCGATCGCCGCCGGGCCGAGCAGGCCCTGCGCGAGTCCGAGGAGCGTTACCGCCTGCTCTTTGAAAACAATCCTCAGCCCATGTGGGTCTTCGACAACGAGACGCTGGCCTTTCTGGCCGTCAACGAGGCCGCCTGCCGGCACTACGGCTACACCCGCGCGGAATTCCTGGCGATGACGATTCGCGACATCCGTCCCTCCGAGGACATCCCCGCGCTCCTGCAGCGCGTCGCCTCGGAATCCGACGAGTTCCAGAAGGCGGGGGTCTGGCGCCATCGCAAGAAGGACGGAACCGAGATCGCGGTGGAGATTTCCTCTCACCCGCTGCTCTTTGCCGGGCGCGCGGCGCAGCTGATTCTGGCCACCGACGTCACGGAGCGGATTCGGGCCGAAGAGGCGCTGCGGCAGTCCGAGCAGAAGTACCGGGACATCTTCGATTTCGCCACCGTCGGCATCTACCAGTCCCGCCGGGACGGGTCCTTGATTACCGCCAACGGGCCGCTGGCGGAGATTCTCGGCTACGACAATCCGGAAGACCTCCTGCGTCTCAACATGGACGAGATCTACGTGAGCCCGGCGGAGCGGGGCGAGCTCATCGCGCGGTTCGAGCCGGCGGGAAAGTCGCACCGGCAAGAGATTCTCTGGAAGAGGAAGGACGGAACGCCGATCTGGCTGGAGCTGGATGCCCGCGCCGTGTGCGGTCCCGACGGCAAAACGCGCTACTTCGAAGGGTTCGTCCACGACGTCTCGGAGCGCAAGAGAAGCGAGGAGGAGAAGAAGCGACTCCAGGAGCAGCTCGTCCAGGCCCAGAAGATGGAGGCGGTCGGCCAGCTGGCGGGAGGCATCGCCCACGACTTCAACAACCTGCTGACCGCGATCACCGGTTACAGCGAGCTGCTCCTGGGAGAGCTCCCGGCCGAGGACCTGCGCCGGAGCCACGCGGACGAGATCCGCAAGGCGGGAGAACGGGCCGCCTCCCTGACGCAGCAGCTGCTGGCGTTCTCCCGCCGGCAAGTCCTCGAGCCCAAGGTCCTCGACGTCAACACCATCGTGTCGGACATCGAGCGGATGCTGCGCCGGCTGATCGGAGAGCACATCGAGCTGAAGACCCGGAAGACCCCGGACCTCTGGAAGGTCAGGGCAGACCCGGGACAGATCGAGCAGGCGATCCTGAACCTGGTCCTGAACGCGCGCGACGCGATGCCCCGGGGAGGCACCCTGGCGATCGAGACCTCGAACGCGGAGCTGGACGAGACCTTCACGCGCAGCCATGTTCCGACCCAGCCGGGCTCCTACGTGAGGGTCTCCGTCACCGACACGGGTGTCGGGATCAGCAAGGAGGTCAAGGCGCGCCTCTTCGAGCCCTTCTTCACGACCAAGGAGCGCGGGAAGGGGACGGGCCTCGGACTCTCGACGACCTACGGGATCGTCAAGCAGAGCGGCGGTTACCTCTGGTGCGACAGCGAGGTCGGCCGCGGAACGACGTTCCAGGTCCTGCTTCCGCGGGTAGAGGAGCCCGAGGCGGAAGTCGTGGAGCGGAAGGCTCCCCCGCCGATTCACCCCGGCGACGAGACCGTCCTGCTGGTCGAAGACGAGCCGGAAGTGCGCTCTCTCGTGCAGCGCATCCTGAAGACCCAGGGATACACGGTCGTCACGGCCGCCAACCCCGACGAGGCCCTGGCGGTCGCCCGCGAATTCAAGGGGCCGATCCAGCTCATGGTCACCGACGTCGTGATGCCGGGGATGAGCGGCCTGCAGCTGGCGGAGCGGCTCGCGCCGACGCGGCGGGACATGCGGGTGCTCTTCATGTCCGGCTACACCAACGACGCGTTCGGCCACCAGGGAGTCCTCGATCCCGGCACGGCGTTTCTCCAGAAGCCGTTCACTCCCAATGCCCTCGCTCGAAAAGTCCGTGAGGTGCTCGACACCGTTCCTCCCGACCTCAAGAATCCGTAAAAACCGGAGACGCCGGATGGGCGTCGCTATACTCCGCGAGCCATGAGAGCAGCCTGGAGCTCAGCCCGCATAATCCACGAACGACTCCAGCCGTCCCGCGGATCTTTTCCGCCGGATACTTCGTCAGACCTCCTCTGCGATGCCGCCGGCATCGCCGTCGTCGGTCTTCCTCGTCCCGACGAAAAATCTCTCGCGGGAACAAGGTGTACCTCAGCAACGCGCAAAGTTTCGGCAGCAACCCGTTCATCTCCCAGAGTGATGCGCATGTTTCGGCTGGGTGTCCGTGAATTATCCGGGCTAGCGCCGCTCATCCTCGCCGCCGCCGTTCCGCTCGCCGCGCAGGAAAAGCCCTCCACCGAACCGGCCCCCCCGCCGGAGGGGAGCGTCATCATCAACCTCCCGTCCGCCGACGTGCCAAGAGCGGGAACGCTGACGCTGCTCTTCACGCACCGCTTTTCTCAGCCCGTCCGGGACAGCGACATTCACACCCTCTTCTCCTTTGATTCCGCCGCGGACATCAAGATCGCGCTGGCATACGCTCCGCTGCCGAATCTGGAATTCCAGTTCGAGCGGGATCCGACGCGCTGTTTCTGCGGCTCCAGCGGCTCCACCTCCGCGAAGACCCAACGGGGCCTCGAGATCTACGAGCTCTCGGCGAAGTACCATTTCCTTTCCCGGGGCCCGGCCCGGCTCGCCCTGCGTCTGGGCGAGGACTGGCGTACCGCGGAGGGACTGGAGGACCGCAGCGGCTTTTTCGCGCAAGCGGTCCTGGCCTTCGCGGCCGGATCGCGGGTTCGGATCACCGCGGTTCCGACCTATGTCTCCAGGACTTCCCACTCGCTCATCGGCGAGGTCCCAAGGCCCCACAGCGACGTCTTCAACGTGCCGCTCGGAATCTCGGTCGGCGTGACCAGATCCGTCAACGTTCACGGAGAGGTCGTGCCGCAAAACGGCCACGCGGGCGCCCGGGGGCTGGGCTGGATCGCTTCGCTCGAGAAGACAGTCCTGCGGCACCGTTTCGCCTTCACGGTCGGCAATCTTCGGGCGACGACCGTGGACCAGTACGTGGCCTCGGAGTTCCGCAGCGCGTCCGCCGTCCCGGCCTTCAAGCCCAACGACTACTTCCTCGGTTTCAACCTCACGCGGCAGTGGAAATTGAAATGACCTTACGGAGTCATTGCGGCCGCAGCCAGCCGAATCGCTCCGGCCGGTGAAAATCGGGAGGCTCCACGAACGTGGGACTCCAGGCCGAGTACTCGTCCGGTTGCCCTCGATCGATCCGATAGAAGTTGGCGCGCCACTGGACGGCCTCCGGCGAGAGCGGAGCCAGAGGGATCCGGAATAGCGCCCACCAATGATGTTCCCGGCAGCCGGCGCGGGCGGCGAATCCGGGGCAGGTCCAGGAGACGTCGGCGCGCATCGTCTCCCGCCGGCCTTCGGGAGACTCGATGCGCGCGTCGAAGAGAGCGCCGAGCGGGTTGACCTCGAACTCGTAGTAGACGCCCGGCGAACCGGCGGGCGACAGAAACACCTCGAAGACGTCTTCTTTCCAGAGAGGGCCGTCCCGTTGCGTCAGGGTCGCGACCACGCCGCGGTCGCGGCCGTCGAAACGCGCGAGGAGGGCGCCGTCTCGGAGCGCGACGCGCACGGCGGTCGGGAGCGCCGGCGGCGCTCCGTCCTGAGTCCGCAGGAGAGAAACGGCCTTGAGGCTGACCAGTCGCTCGGTCGGTCCTATCCGGGGGACGACGAGCGACGGCGGAGAGGCCGCGCTCACGATTCCCGCTCCGGCTTCGAGAACGGGATCCCGATTTCCGCCAGCCAGGCCTGGGCCCTCTTCAGCGCCTGATGCTCCTTGAACTGGAAGAACCTCGCTTCCTCCTTCGGGTAGCGCATCAGGGTCTCTCGATATTCCGCGGCCGAGCCGGCGCGGGCCATCGCCCCGGCGAGATCCCGGCGGCACGCCTCGTCCTCGCAGAGGGCCAGGAACTCCTCGAGGTCTCCGATGCTGCGCTCCCCCTGGTCGCGCGGCAGCGCGACGTAACGGGGATCGCCGGAGACTCGCGAATGGCGTTCCGCATCGCGGACGAGAACCTGCTCGACGTCTCCCGACTGCCGGTCGAAGAAGTGCGTGATCTGCTGCGACCGGCTCTCGAAGCCGACAATCAGGCCTTCCCAGTCGATGTTCAGCACGGTGCCTTTTCCGGCGCCCTCACCCCAACCCTCTCCCGCGGGCAGAGGGAGCGGGGACGGGCATAACCGGTATGATAACGGCGTTGGTAAAGTCATGAAGAAGATCGCGACATTCGACGACTGGATCGACGCGTTCCGGGCCTGGCAGGGGGACATCGGTCTGCGCCTTCCGCCCAGCTTCGCCAACTTCCAGTTCGACGCGAAATACGGGGACCTGAAGACCGAGGAGATCGAGTACGGGGACTTCCGCGGGCAGCGCAAGTGGGAGCGCGTGACCCAGATCCCGCACCAGCCGGTCCGCGACGCGCTCACCAACCTCATCGTGTACCAGGGGGACACCGAGTTCGCCTCCGTCGAGCAGCAGCGACACCTCATGGAGACGTCCCCCTCCGACTACGACACCGAAAGCGTCTCGCGAATCATGGTCGAGGAGATGCGGCACGGATGGCAGATGTGCCACCTGCTGGTCAACCACTTCGGCGAGACCGGAAAGGTCGAGGCCCGCAAGCTCCTGGAGCGGCGCTCCTGGCAGAACACGCGCCTGCTCGGCTCCTTCAACGTGGACGTGGACAACTGGGTGGACTTCTTCACCTATACCGAGTTCGTGGACCGGGACGGCAAGTTCCAGTTGAACATGCTCTCGACTTCCGGGTTCGCGCCGCTGGCGCGCTCGATGGGACCCATGCTGAAGGAAGAGGGATTCCATCTCGGCACGGGGCACATGGGCCTCCAGCGGATCGCGAAGGCCGGAAGGGTCCCTCCGGCCCTGATGCAGAAGTACATCAACAAGTGGCTGTCGACGGCCTACGACCTCTTCGGCAAGGACTCTTCGTCTTCGGCCGAATGGTTCTACGTCTGGGGCCTCAAGGGACGCTACGACGAGGCGAAGCAGCCGGAGAACCCGGACAAGGCGCACTTGAACGAGCTGTCGCGGCAGATGTACCGGCAGGAGGTCGAAAAGCTGCTCCAGTCCATCAGCAGGCACCTGCCCGCCGGGACTCCCCCCTTCTCCGCGCCCGACATGAAGTTTCACCGCGAGATCGGCGAGTTCGCCGGCCAGACTTACTCGGTGACGGGAGAGCGTTTGACGGCCGAGGAGTACGCCCGACACGCTTCGGAGGTCCTCCCCAACGAGGAAGAGAAGAAGTTCATCGCCGGCCTGATGCGCGAGCCCGGCTGGATCGCAGGACGCGACGCCGTCGCGTCCTAGCACTCACTCTGTCATCCTGAGCGCAGCGAAGGATCTGCTCCGCCCCTCACGGAAGCAGATTCTTCGTCGCTACGCTCGCGCCGTCGCCATAGCGGCTTTGGCGCGTCGGCGACCTCAGAATGACAAACTGATAGCTGACAGCTGATAGCTTTCCCCTCGAAGCGTGCGAATACAGCTCATCCGTTACAAGCTGCTGGCCTGGGCGAACAGACAGAAGCGATCCCTTCCCTGGCGCGGGGCCCGCGATCCTTACCGCATCTGGGTCTCGGAGGTCATGCTCCAGCAGACGACCGTCGCCGCCGTCCGCCGACGATACGAGCGGTTCCTCGCGAGGTTTCCGAACCTGACCGCCCTCGCCCGCGCCCGGGAGAACAGCGTGCTCGCCGCCTGGTCGGGTCTGGGCTACTACGCACGCGCCCGTAACCTCCATCGCGCCGCACGACGGATCCTGCGGGAGCACAACGGCCGGATTCCCCGCGATCCCCTCCTCCTGCGCAGGCTTCCCGGGTTCGGGGGTTACACCGCGGCCGCGGTGGCCTGCCTTGCGTTCGGATCGCGCGAGCCCGCCGCCGACGCGAACGTCACACGGGTCCTCTCGCGCCTCTTCGCGATCCCGGGAACGGCCGGCGGTCAGGAGCATCGCTCCGCAGTCGAGCGGAAGGTCCGGGCCCTCCTCTCCGGGGGACCGCCGGAACAGCTGACGGCGGCGCTGATGGACCTGGGGCAACTCGTCTGTCTCCCCAGAGGCCCGCTCTGCGGCGTCTGCCCTCTGGCGCGGAACTGCGCGGGCCGCCGCGGAGGCTCTCCCGAGAGTTATCCGGGCCGGGCCAGGAAGCCGAGGTCTGTCGAGGTCTTCCTCGCCGCGGCGTCTGTCCGAAGAGACGGCCGCGCCCTGCTCGTACGGCGGCGGTCGAGTTTTCTCGACGGGCTCTGGGAATTCCCCTGCGCCGAGGGGACATCGCCGGCCGCCGCACGCCGCGCGCTGGCCGGGAAGCTCCGGTCTCTCGGTCTCGAGCTCGACGGGCCGCCCCTCGGAGAGACGCGCCATGCCATCGTCAACCGCCGTCTCACGATCCGGGTCTTCCCGGCGTCCCCGAGCTCACAATTCACAAATCACAATTCACAATTCCCCGACGCCCGATGGTTCACCCGGCGCGCTCTCAATCGCGCTGCAATCCCGACACTGACCTGGAAGGTCGCTCGTGCCGCAGGATTTGTCGGAGAAGGCCGGAAGATCAGGGAGAAGCGACGCCCGATCCCGAGCTTCCCGAATCCTTCGACTCGGATCGGTCGAGCAGGCGGTAGAGGGTCGCCCGGCTGATCTGAAGAGCGCGCGCGGCGCGCACCCGGTTTCCTCCCTGCTCCTTGAGGACCTGCGCGAGCCGTTCCGGGGTTATTTCCTGCGCGATCGGGCGCGTGCGGAGCCGGCGGCCCGCTCCGGCGGCACCCGAGCCGGGCGTGCGCACCCGCGCAAAGGGGAAGTCTTCCGGACGCAGGAAACCGTCCTCCGAGAGGATCCCAGCGTGCTCGATGGCGTATCGCAGCTCGCGGATGTTGCCCGGGTAAGAGTAGCCGCGCAGCAGCTCCAGGGTCCCGGGAGCGAAGACCCGGATCTTTCGGTGCCGGCGCACGGACTCCGCGAGGAAAAGGCGCGCCAGCGGCTCAATGTCCTCCGGCCGCTTGCGCAGCGGAGGCACGACCAGGGTCACGACCGACAGCCGGTAATACAGGTCCTCCCGAAACTCCCCGGAGGCGATCAGGCTGTCCAGGTCCCGGTTGGTGGCCACGATCAACCGGACATCCACTCTGGTTGACCGCTTTTCCCCGAGCCGGCGGACGGCGCCCTCGTCGAGAACCTTGAGGAGGTTCGTCTGGGCCGGCAACGCCAGGGAGCCGACCTCATCCAGGAAAAGCGTGCCGCCGTGGGCGTCCTCGAAGAGGCCCGCCTTTGAGGCGTGGGCGCCCGGAAACGCTCCGCGGGAGTGGCCGAACAGCTCGCTCTCGACCTGGTTCTCGGTGATGCCGGCGCAGTTCATCGTCAGGTAGATCTTGTCCGCCCGCGGCCCGGCGGACTGGATGTACCGCGCGATGACGTCCTTTCCGATGCCGGTTTCGCCCAGGATGAGGACCGTCGAAGAAGAGGCCGCGGCTTTGCGCGCGCGCGCCAGGAAGTCCTGCATGATCGGACTGTCGCCAATGGGCGGGGCGAGCCCGTGGCGGCGCCGCACCTCTCCCGCCAGGGCCCGGCACTCGCGCTTGACGCGCCTCAACTCCAGCAGGTTGCCGATGCGGTGGGCCAGCTGTCTCGGGTCCACCGGCTTCGTGACGTAATCGAACGTCCCCAGGCGCGCCGTTTCGAGCGCCGCGGCGGCGGAAGACGGCGCCGTCACGATCAGCACGGCGGGCGGATCCGGCGCGGTCCGGCACGCCTTCAGAACGTCCGCTCCCTCGGTCCCCTCCATCGGAAACTCGGTCACGATCAGCTCGAAGGTCGAAACGGACTCCGATCCCAGGAAGTCCTCGGCGCTTTCGTAGACCTCGGGCGGATAGCCCGCGCGCGAAAGCATGCCTGTCAGGGAGGCTCGCAGTTCACTCTCGTTTTCGATAAGGGCCACACGCGCCATAGAACTCCCTCAGTTGGTCTTCGCCGCCGCGCGGACAGAACCCGGGCACCCCGCCAATCCTGAAGCATTCCGGGGTCCCGGGCAAGTCGGCAGCGGGTCTCGCAAGACTATACCCCCCGGGAAACGGTCCCCCCGCCCGCAGCCCCGCCTGGCAATATCATGGGCGCCGGAGGAGAGGAATGCGCCTCGATTGGAAGGGTCAGCAGGTTCAGGTGCGGGAGTTCGGCCAGGGACCGGCCGTAGTCCTGGTTCACGGGTATCCGCTCGACGGAGCGATGTGGTCAGGGGCCGCGCGGACGTTGTCGGCGCATTTTCGAGTGCTCAAGCCCGACTTGCCCGGGCGGGGCGAGAATCCGACGGCTCCCGACGGAAGGATTGAGGGATACGCGGATTTCCTCGAGGCCATCTTCGGACAGCTTCCGCCGCCGGCCGGGCTCGCCGGGTTCTCGATGGGCGGGTACGTTTCCCTGGCGCTGTTGAAGAGGGGGCCGGCGAGCGTGCGGGCCCTCGCCCTCGTGGATACGCGCGCCGGGGCGGACGACGAGGCAGGCAAGGCGGGACGGGAGGCGGCGATCGCCGCCGTCCGATCCGGCGGCGCCGCCGCGATCGCGGAGGGAATGATCGCGAAGCTGCTCGCGCCGGCCTCCGCGCAGAACGCAAGCCTCGTCGAGAGGCTCCAGCGGATCATCCTGCGGCAGAAGCCGGAGACGCTCGAGTCCGACCTCGCGGCCATGCGGGACCGGCCCGACTCGACCGACTTTCTTGCCCGGATCGCCGTTCCCGCAATTGTTCTCGCCGGCGATCAGGACGTCATCTCGCCGCCCGCCGAGTCTCAAGCCATGGCCGCGGCGATTCCAGGCGCCCGTTTCGTGTCAATCGCCGCCGCGGGCCACTTGACGCCCATGGAGAGGCCCGGCGCGGTCGCCGCCGCGCTCACGGAGTTCTTCGCCACGGCTCTCGCGTAACCCCCTCGAAGAGGGTGGACTCTGGGATAATTGGACACGTGTCACGACCCCTGAACGTCCTCCTCGACGTCACGTCACGCTGCAATCTGAAGTGCGTGATGTGCTACTTCTCCGGCACCGACAGGCTGAACTTTGCTCCCTTCGGCACGGGGCCGCCCGACGGGAACATGCCCCTCTCCCTCTTCGAAAAGATCGCGGGAGAGTTGTTTCCGCGGGCCTGGCGCGTGGCGCTGGGTTGCGCGGCCGAGCCGATGATCCATCCGGATTTTCCGGAGATCCTCTCCATCGCGGGGCGCTACGGCGTGCCGGACCTCTGGTTCCCGACCAACCTGCTCGCGCTGACCGAGACGAGCGCCCGGGCGATCCTGGACGCGGGCGTGCGGACGATCGGGGCCTCCATTGACGGAACGACGAAGGAGACCTACGAGAAGATCCGCGTGCCGGCCAGGTGGGAGAGGCTCCTTTCGCGCCTGGAGCTGCTGCGCGAGGTCAAACGCGCGTCGCGGCGAAAGGCGCCGCGACTGCGCATCATCTTCACCTGGATGAAGTCGAACCGCCAGGAGCTCGCCGACCTGCCGGCCTTCGCCCGCCAGTGGGGAGCGGAAGAGCTCGACGTGCGCTACGTCTCCCCGACGGTCGGCGTGGACGTGAGCGGAGAGCTTCTCTCCGACGAGGACCCGCGCGAATTGAACGCGGAGCTGGCGAGCGCCGCGAGGGACGCCGTGCGGCGGGGACTGCGGCTCTCTTCTTATCCCGAGTTCGAGAAGCCGGCCGACCGTCCGAGGAACCTGATCGCCCGCATCCGGCGGCGGCTCTGGTATCTCTCCTCGGGGATCGACCGCTGGGAGTATCGCCGCCACGCCTTCGCCCAGCGGCTCTACGGCTGCGCCCATCCGGACCGTTCCTACGTCATCCGGCCCAACGGCGCCGTCGCGCAATGCATCTACTGGGACGGCGACCCCATCGGCATTTTCCCCGCCGACGACCTCGAGTCGATCTCGCGAGGCGCGGCGCTCGCCCGAATCCGCGAAGGACTCCGCGGCGGCCGGCCGGTCGGCACGTGCGCCAGCTGCGGCGAGAGACGGACGGCGCTCTACCGGCTGCGTGGCACGGCACCCGCGCCGAACACGCTGCGGCTCCCCACGCGCCCCTCGTAGGCCGCTCGGCCCGTCAGCGGCTCGAATCGAGCCGCCAGAGCGTGATGTCGCGCAGGTTGCCCATCTTGCTCCAGCCCCACGGCAGACGCTTCTGGAACTCTTCGTTCTCGACAGGAGCCAGCAGGGCGAACCACTGGTAGCCCTCGGCCTCGGCTCGCTCCCGAAGCCGTGGGATCTGCGAGGGTTGAATCCAATCCCAGCGTACGGGCGTCAGGCCGGTGTAGAACTTCAAGGCCCCGCTCATCTGCCTCGAGAGAACGAGCGAGCGCGGAGGGACTCTCGACTCCGCCCATCGGCTCGCCTCCGGGTAGATCTTCTCCCCCTCGCCGAAATGGAGGATGTCCAGAGTCCGGATCTGGCGGTGCTCGATGGCGAGAACGAGCGCGAGAGCCAGGACTGCGACGACCCGACGGAGGAGGACGCCCCGGTCCGCCTTCGCCAGATGCATTCCGTCGCGGACGATGAGCAGGCTCGCAAGGATCATCGCCGGGATGCCCGGCAGGAGGTATCGCGTATACCACCACGCCCCGTCCACGCCCCAGAAGCAATAGAACACGAGGAAAACCGCGAACCAGAAGAACAGGAGGGCGCGGTCCCGCCCGGCCACGCGGCGATTCAGGCCGATGAGAAGCCAGCCCGCCGGGACGAGAGGCGAGAGAAGCCGGGTCAGCCACAGTCCATAGTGCCGGAATCGTTCCGGGAAATAGACGGAGGCGAGTCCCTGGGCCAGTCCGCCGTATGCGGTTCGAAACGGGTTGCCGGAGGCCAGCTGATTCCAGGCGAGGAGGGCGGCGGCCGACGGCGCGCCTCCGAGCACAAACCAGAGGAGCGCACGAGGACGCAGGCGAATCGCGAAGGCGAGGGGAACGAGCAGGAGAGCGTCCGCCGGGCGAACGAGCACCGCGAACCCGAAGGCGGCGCCCGCCGCGGCCGCCCAGGTCTCGCGCCGGCGGGAGCGGAGCGCGAACAGGATGGCCGCGAGCGACCACATCGTGGCGACGACGTCGCTCATCGGCTGCTCCGCCATGAAGACAAGGACCGGGCAGAGCGCGAGGACCGCCGCCCCCGCGGTCGAAAACAGGCGCGAGAGGCCCAGCTCGCGGCCGACCAGATAAATCAGAAAAACGCTCGCGAGCGCCGCGAGCGGGCTCACGACGAAGGGCCCGTAGTTCCAGCCGGCGACCAGGGCGGCAAGCGCGACGTGAAGAGAGAACCCGGGCGGATAAAAGGGCGCCATCGTGCCCGGCCGCGGTCCCGGCTCGAAAGCGAGCGGAATGAAGGTCCGCGCGAAGTCGGGCGGCAGCTCGAGGTGCTTCAGTGCCTCGACCGGCTCGGAGACGCGGCCGGCCAGGATCAGGCGAGCCGCGTTGGCGTATCCGGAGCTGTCCGCGCCGCCGACGGAAAACGAAGCGTGGAAAAACAGGAGCCACGCATACGCGAGAAATGCGACGGACGCCGCGAAGATCAGGAGCACGGTCCGGGTCCTGCGTCCGGCGCGCCGGGGCGGCGTCGCCTCATTCACAGGCTGGAGCTTAACCCGTCCGCCTCCCGCTCCGAACTCCCTGATTCCAGGCTGGATGCGCGATTGCGAGGGGCTGGCTCCCGGTTTGGATTCCAGGCTGGATGCGCGATTGCGAGGGGCTGGCTCCCGGTTTGCACGACCAATCTTCTAGAAAGGAGGCGACATGTCATCGCTAAAGCTCAAATGGGTTGCGGGAGCAGCGCTCGTCGCGGCTCTCCTTTCGACGAACGCCCTCGCGGCCTCGAGAAGGGCCCCCTCCCCCTCGGAAGAGCAGGCCCTCGTCGACGCCGCTCGGGCGACGTTCGTTCATTTCCGGGACGACCTGGACATGACGGGATTCCGCGAGCACGAAAGAGGAGCGCGTGCCGTCCTGATCATCCCGCGAGCCGTCCGAGCCGGATTGATCCTGGGAGGTTCGGGAGGTCCCGGGGTCGTGATCGCGA